>NZ_NBBI01000001.1 GCF_002197685.1 Sphingomonas dokdonensis
CTTGATAGATCGGATGTGGAAGTGCGGTAACGCATGGAGCTAACCGATACTAATCGTCCTATTCGCGCTTGAGAGTTCCACCATCAACAACAGCGTTGGTGCTGCGATGATCAAGTCAGACGCCAGAAACAACCATTACACATCGTAAAGTGTGCATCGATTTTAGAACCGTACAACCGCCAGCTTCATTGCCTGGTGACCATAGCGTCGGTGTCCCACCCGATCCCATCTCGAACTCGGCCGTGAAACCCGACTGCGCCAATGGTACTATCGCCTAAGCGATGGAAGAGTAGGGCGTCGCCAGGCATTGCAGCTTGCGGTTGTACGTAAAACGAACCCATTCACAAACGTCCGTCCAACAAGGACACACCGTCGCCTCCGCCACAACGCGGAGGCGTTCGTGTTTCCCCAAACGGACCACATACGGTGACGCGGGGTGGAGCAGCCCGGTAGCTCGTCAGGCTCATAACCTGAAGGTCACAGGTTCAAATCCTGTCCCCGCAACCACCATTATAGAGCACGACACGCCGCCCTTCGAGGCGGCGTTGTCGTTCGTGGCCCAGGTGATCAGATCCGAGACCTTCGCCACCAACTCGGCCTCAGCGCCATCCTCGCCGTCTGAGTAGAACGTCACCCTCTCCATGAGCGTTGACAGGTGACATCTGCGTTGCCGCGGCTCTTATGATTGAGTCGTCACAGCTTACTGCTCAACCTTAGCAAGACAATCGCGGCACCAGATGGCCGCTGAGAACCATACTTGAATGTCTCATCTCGGGAAGGTTGCGCATCGCCAGTGCGACCCGGTCGCCCGGGGCGACGCTCCGCGCCTCCAGATGCTGCGCAAGCGCAGCCACCGCGCGGAATCATGCGGCATGTGATCCGGTCCTCTTCAAGGATCACGAACGTCTGCTCACCATGGCTGCGAGCGTGCGAGGCGCGATGGGTGAGCGTGTGTGGCGCATGTTTCCAGACCGGCGTCCGGACCCCGTCGATCACCGCATCCACGATCTCGTGCGATCTCGTGCGATCCGTCTGAGCCGCAGAGCAGGGCGGTGCCTCGATCCAGCGACAAGGCCGGCCACCCGTCTGCTACCTTTTCGATTGCAGATACCGGTACGCACTCCCAAGATAATGGTCGCTGCGACTTTACACCGCTCAGGAGTGGATTAGTCAACGTGTGATCTACGGCAATGGTGGACTCGGTATGGTGAGTATGGACGGCTTCGATGAAGACAGGTTGCGCCGCCTGGCCGCGCATTTTCGGACCCGGTATATCGATCGCGGCATGCTGCCCCATGTGCAGTTGCTCGTCGCGCGCGAGGGCCGGATTGTTCACCGATCCGGCGCCGGAACGGCGCGGTCGGATGGTACCCCGCTCCGCGACGATGCCATTTTCCGGATCGCATCGATGACCAAGCCGCTGACCGCGGTTGCCTTCATGGCGCTGGTCGAGGAAGGGCGTGTCGCGCTCGACGATCCGGTCGCCGATGTGATTCCTGAATTCGCCGATCTTCGCGTGTTCGAAAGCGGTGGCGGCGATGTGCCGTGGATCACGCGACCGGCGCCGCCGATGCGCATGATCGACCTGCTTCGGCACACGTCGGGGCTGACCTACGGCTTTCTCAGCCGGACCAACGTCGATGCCGCTTATCGCGCGGCCCGGCTATTGTCGCCCGGCGGGGAGCGGGACGACGATGCGTTCGTCGCCGCGCTGGCGCAAATTCCCCTGGAGTTCGCGCCGGGGACCGCGTGGAATTACTCGGTATCGACCGACGTTCTGGGCATCGTCGTCGCGCGGCTGGAAGGGACCACGCTCGACACGGTGCTGCAGCGCCGGATCCTTGCGCCGCTCGGCATGGACGACACGTTCTTCCACTGCCCGCCCGACAAGGTCGACCGACTCACCGATGCGTGGATGATGACCCCGGCGGGTGCCAAGGTGATCGATCGCGGCTCGGATGGCCGCGCGACGCGAGAGCCCCTGCTGAAGGCGGGCGGCGGCGGCCTGTTATCGACGACCGGTGACTATCACCGCTTTTGCGCGATGATGCTGGGGGGAGGCGTACTTGACGGCGCGCGCGTGATCGGGCGCAAGACGATTGATCTGATGACGCGCAATCACCTGCCCGGCGGTGCCGATCTTGCCACGATCGCGCGCGCGCCGATCGCGGATTCCGGATCGGGCGGCCCTGGCTTCGGCCTCGGCGTGGCCGTGACGGTCGATCCCGCGCGTACAATGGTGCCGGGTTCTGCGGGCGAGTATTTCTGGAGCGGGATCTATTCGACGCAGTTCTTCATCGATCCGGTGGAGCGGATCCATGCGATCCTGATGACGCAACAGATGCCGGTGCCCAGCATTCCCGTGCGCCGCGATTTTCGCACCATGGTTTACGCTGCTCTGGCTTGAGGCGCGAAAAGGGGCGGGGCGTCGCTGCCCCGCCCGATCCCCATGTACGTTCGGCTATTCGGCGGCCTCGAACGCCATCGGCGCCGCGGTACGCCACGGCTGCCCCGCCTTGACGAGTCGGAGCACGCCGTCTGCGATCGGCTCCTTCAGCATGATACGCCGATCGGTGACATAATCCTGGTGAACCTGCCACGGATGCTCGATGCCCTGCCGCGGCATGTCGTCGCGCGCGCGCACGACATAGCCGGAGGTGAAGGTCTGCATCCATGTCGTCTTCATCGACGCCACGTGCGCCGCCGGTACCGCGATATCCGCACCGCGCCGATCGAGCTCCTTTAGCACACGCACCATGTAACGCGCCGCCAGATCCGCCTTCAGCGTCCACGACGACCCCGTATAGCCGAACACGAGGCTGAAGTTCGGGATGTTGGAGTACATTGCGCCCTTGTAGATCACCGTATCCTTGAGGTTCGCCGGCTCGCCGTCGACGCTTAGCGCAACGCCGCCGCCGCGCAGCAGCTTCAGGCCGGTCGCCGTGACGATGATGTCAGCCTCCAGGACGCGGCCCGACGCCAGCTTCACCCCTTCGGGCACGAAGCGGTCGACCGTGTCGGTCACCACCGATGCCTTGCCGCGGTGGATGGCCTTGTAGAAGTCGCCGTCGGGCGCCAGGCAGATGCGCTGTTCCCACGGCTGGTGCTTCGGGGTGAAGTGGGAAATGTCATACCCCTTGGGCAGCGACATCTTGGCCATGCCGATCAGCATCGGGCGCGCCTTGCTGGGATCCTGCATCATCCGCTGGCGCATCTTGCGGGACATGAGCACGTTCTTCCATCGCACCGCGATGCCGGCCAGGTTATGCGGCAGCAGCGTCTTGAGCCGATTGGCGTGCTTGTCGCGTCCCGGCCGCGCGACGATGTAGCTCGGGGAGCGCTGCAGCATGGTCACGTGCGCGGCGGTCTGCGCCATGGTCGGGATCAGCGTCACGGCCGTCGCGCCCGATCCGATCACCAGCACATTCTTGCCCGTGTAATCCAGCCTCTCCGGCCAGAATTGCGGATGAACGACCTGCCCGGCGAAATCCTCCTGACCTTCGAACACGGGCGCGTGGCCCTTATCATAGTCGTAATAGCCCGATCCCATATAGAGGTATCGAGCGGCGAAGACGACGCGGGTGCCATCCTTGCGTTCGGCACAGACGCGCCAGCGAGCACGGTCGCTCGACCAGTCGGCGCTGATCACGCGGTGTCCAAGCCGCAGGTGCGGGCGGATGCCGAACCGGTCGATCGTCGCCGCGATATAATCCTTGATCTTGCCACCGGCGGCGATCGCATCCTTGTCGCGCCAGGGATGCAGCGAAAAGCCCAAGGTGTGCATGTCGCTGTCCGAGCGGATGCCGGGATAGCGGAACAGATCCCACGTGCCGCCCACGTCGTCGCGCCCTTCCAGCACCACATAGCTTTTCCGCGGCGCCTTCTTGGCCAGCCACGCTGCGCCGCTGACCCCCGAAAGGCCCGCGCCAACAACGACGACGTCGACGCCGATTTCATCCATCATCCCACTCCCATCCCTCGCCGCAATGTGCCCCCGGAACGCATCGTCTGCGCACAGCAAGGTTCCGGTCAGATCATCGATCTCAAACCATACCGAGTTCTTTGTTTCAGTTCAATTGAGTTGGTCGCGAGATCGTGGCGGCGGCCGCTTGGGCGGCGGCCGGGCGCGGAGTCTGGGGGTGAACGGCGGTAAGTCCGCCATCGATAGCGATCGCCTGCCCGTTGATGAAGGACGCCGCGTCCGAGGTCAGGAACAATGCCAGTCCGGCGACCTCGTCGGGCTGTCCGGGGCGGCGGGATAGGTTGGTCGAGCCGACCATGTTGCCGAAGCCGGCGGCCCGGGCCTGGTCGATACGCCGCTTGGTCATGTTGGTTTCGATCAGCCCCGGGCAGATCGCGTTGATCCGCACCTTGGTACCGGCGAACTCCAGCGCGGCGACCTTCACCAGATTGACCACGCCAGCCTTGGATGCCGAATACGCGGCCGGTCCGGCGCCGCCGCGCAGCCCGGCTACCGACGCTGTGCATGTTATTGCGCCGCCGCCGTTAGTGCCGATTACGGGGGCGGCGTGCTTGATCGCGAGCGCCGGCCCGACCAGGTTAACGCGCAGCACCTCCAGCCATTGCGCGGAATCCGCCTCGCTCAGCGGGACCAGCCCGCCGGTGATCCCGGCATTGGCGAAGAAGCCGCGCAGCGTGCCGTGGCGCGATGCTTGCGCGATCAGCGCGGCGACATGTGCTTCGTCGCCGGCATCCCCGCGCAGCGCGGTGCAAGTGCCCGGCGGGGCTTCGGCGGCAACGGCCTCTACGCCGTCCGCGATATCGCTCGCGATCACCGTTGCGCCGGCTTGGGTGAAGGCGGTGACGCTTGCGCGCCCAATCCCAGAGGCTGCGCCGGTTACGATAACCACCGAACCCGTCCACTCGTTCTGCATGCCCACTCTCCTTGCCATACCGATTTCTTTGTTCCTGTTTTGCATAGCTGAGGGGCGAGCACAATCGGGTTGCCATGACGATCGCGGGGGATTGTGCTAGCGCGGGCCGACATGACCGAAACCGCCGCCCTCGAAAGCAAGACCGCCAAGTTCCAGGCGCGCCGTGATCGCCTGATCGATGCGGCCGCTACGCTGATCAACCAGCATGGGCTGAAGGGCATGACGTTCGCCAATGTCGCCGCGCTGGTCGACATGAACCAGAACAGCGTCGCTTATTATTTTAAGCGCAAGGAGATGCTGGCTCACGCCGCTTACGTCGAAACGCTGGGCCGGATCGCCGCCAAGGTGGCGGAAGCCGCGACGCGTCCGGATCCGCGCGCGCGGCTGCGCCATTATCTTCATCTCGTGTTCGTGTCGCATCGGCGCATGCTGCTGGGGCAGGATCGGCCGATGACCGTGCTGACCGGCATCAACTCTCTGCCGGAGCCCTATCGCGGCGAAACCAGCGCGCTGTACCAGTCGGTGCTGCGCGGGATGCGCGATTGGTTCGGCCCCACCGCGACGCCGGCGGAACTGGCGGTGAACACGGCGCGCGCGCATGTTGTACTGGAAAGCGTGTTGTGGCAGCCGGTGTGGCTGCGGCTGCATGCCGTTGAGGAGTTCGACCGCGTCGAGCGGCGCATGTTCGAGCTGTGGGAGCACGGCGTGGCCCCGCTCGGCAGTGCGCTTGCCACCATGTCCTTCTCGCCGGCACCCGCGTCGGCCGGGCGCTCGGAGGTGGATGGCGACGCCTTTCTGCGCGCCGCCACCCGGCTCATCAACCGCGATGGCTATCGCGGCGCGTCGGTCGATCGCATCGCATCCGAACTGAACGTCACGAAGGGCAGTTTCTACCACCATCTCGAGGGCAAGGACGATCTCGTGCTCGCCTGTTTTGGCCGCAGCTACGATACGATTGCGCGCGCACAAGACGACGCCCAGGCAGCCGGCGGTACGATGTGGGATCAATTGTCGCGCGCCATCACCGCGCTGATCGAGGTGCAATTCTTCAGCGACGGCCCGCTGATGCGCACCACTGCGCTCGCTGCCCTGCCAGCGGAGCATCGCGGCGAAGTGATCGCGCAGTCGAATATCCTCGCGCGCCGCTTCGCCGGCATGATCATCGACGGCATTTCCGAAGGGTCGATCACCGCCGTCGATCCGCTGATCGCCAGCCAGTGGCTGATGTCGATGCTCAATCGCGCGGTCGATCTGCACGATTGGGCCGAGCGGCTGGGCCGGGAGCGCTCCGTTGCGACCTATGCGGCGATCTTCGCGCATGGATTACTGTCGGATGCCGCACGCGCGGCGTAAGCGCGCCCGCTCGGCGGCTCAGAATTTCTTCGTCACGCCGATCTTCCACTGCCGGCCAAGCGCATTGCCGGTGAACGGATCATAATTGAGGTCGAGCCGCGCGAAGCTGGGATCGCGATCGGTGATGTTGAGCACCGACAGGCTGATCGTCGTTCCCTCGATCGGCTCCGCCCGCAGCGTGAAATCGACCGTTGACCAAGCGCCGATCTTCTTGCCGCGCGCGATGACCGGCGCGCCCGGCAGTTCGACGCGCGGCGCAAACGGCGCGGTGCGCTGATCGACGTAGCTGTCGACATAGTTGAAGGTGAAGCGGCCATCTATTCCGTCGACCCCGAATTGCGCATAGGCCTGCCCACGCCAGCGCGGGATCGGATAGGCACTGGTCTGGTAATTGAGCTTGCCCACCGCATCGAACGTCGGCTGGACCAGCACGCCCTCGACCACCTGATCGCTGATCTTGTAATCGATGACATAGGTGGCGGTGACGCCCAATCCCAGCCTGCCGCCGAGCACGTCCTCCTGATCATAATTGGCCAGGATATCGAGCCCGGAATTGGTCACCTTCGCGCCGTTCAGATAGAAGGTGTCGAGCCGCGCGACATTGTTGATCGCGCACGCGCCGTCGAAGGCGAAGCGGGCGCGTAGCGCGGCAAAGGCCGGGTTGTTGCAATTCGCAGATCCGCTGGCACCGAAGAAGGCATTGGTGATGCCGGATACCGGATCGGCGACGATCAGGTCGGTCAGTTCGTAGCGGAAATAGTCGACGCTCAGGCTCACGCCGCCGAGCTTGACGATCGCACCGGCCGAATAGTTGGTGGCCTTTTCCGGGCGTAGATTGGGATTGTTATAGACGCGCACCGCGCGCGACGAATTGCCGATCACCTGCAACGAGGTGACGTAGCCGTCCTGTAGCAGCGTATCGGGCGGGCCGCGGAACGTAGTGCCGACCGAGCCGCGCAAGGCCAGCCAGTCGGTCGTCTGCCAGCGCAGCGTCGCCTTCGGATTGAAGGTCGAGCCGACCCCGCCGCCATAATCCTCGTACCGCGCGGCGAGCTGCAGATCGAGCGTGTTCAAGATCGGCGCACGCAGCTCGGCGAACAGCGCATATACGTCGCCGTTGACGGCGAGCGGCCGGCTGGAGCCTAGATAGGCGAGCGGCCCGGATTGCGGCGAGCAGGTGACGTTGCCGGTGATCGGCGTGTCACGGCACGGATTGATCTCGAGGTTGTTGAAAGCGCCCTGCATCGAATTATAGGTCTCGCGGCGATATTGCCCGCCGACCGCGAACGCGACATCGCCGCCTGGCAGCGTCAGCGGCGTACGGCCGCTGATCGATGCCTCGCCGACGAACAACCGCGTCCTGGTCGTGGTGCGCGACCGTTCGTACAACCATTGTGAAAGCGCCGACGAGTTGGCGACCGATGCATTGTAGCCCGGATTGGCGACGCCGGTAACGACATTGCGCTCGATGGCGTTGGAAAAGGGATTGAGGAACTGGCATCCGTTGGTGCCCGCCGCGCCGCTGATGCGGTTGCAATCGGGCCCGCCGAAGCCGCGCAGCGCCAGCTGCACTCGATCGACGATCGTGTCGAGGTTCGACGTTTGGCGCGTATATTGATGAAACATGCCGGAGACATCGAAATTAAGTGCATCGCTCAACGCGCCGGTCAGTGCGCCGGTGAAGCGCATCGATTCGGATTCGCGCCAGCCCGAACTGTCGACGCCATTGGCGCCGCCGAGCAGGAACGGGCGGAACAGCAAGGCCGGGAAGGTCGCGCCAGCGACCGGAATTCTCGACACGCTGGTCGGCAGGCTTCCGGGGTTGGCGGCAGCATAAGCGGCATAGCCGGGGTTGCTGGTCGGCACGAAGAAGCCGGGCTGTGCCGTCGCGCCGAACGCGGCGGGCAACGTATAGGGCGAAGGGCGCTGCAGGATCGTGAAGGACGGCGAGCTGCGCTGGTGCGGCACCTGCGACCAGCCGTATAGCGCGGTCACCTCCAGCTCGACGTCCGGCGTCAGGTCGACGCCGACCTCCAGATACGCCTGCAGCCGATCCTCGGTATCGGTCAGCGCGTTGAAGCCGAGATATTGATTGCCGCACCGCTGGTTGGGTACGCCGTTGCTCGCCAGCGCGACCCCGCCCAGCGGCACGCAGCCGGCGTCGAGCCGTAAACCGCCGGCTGCCTGGCCATTGCCGAACACCGGCAGGAACACGCCGGGGTTGCCGCTTTGAGTGAATCCGTTCTCGGGACTGCTGGTGTAGGGCCCGATCGCGAAGTCACGGTCGGTGACCATCAACTCGCTGCGATGCTGATAACCGAACGAGGCGAGCACCCGCAGCGCCCCTTCATTGTGGCCGAAGGCGGCGCTTGCGGTCCAATCGCCACCGGACCCGCGGATGCCCTTATAGTCGCCGCTGACCACCAGCCCCTTGAGCGACCGATTGGTGATGAAATTGACCACGCCCGCGATCGCATCTGATCCGTAGGTGGCGGCAGCGCCGTCCTTGAGGATGTCGATGCGGCCGATCGCGGCGAGCGGGAGAAGGTTGACGTCCACTGTCGGAACGCCGTTGCCGGCGCGCACCAGCCGGCGGCTGTTGAGCAACACCAGCGTGCGCGACGGTCCCAGCCCGCGCAGGTTTATGCTGGCGATCCCTTCGGCGCCCTGGCTGCGATTGTCGAACTGGTTCGAATCGCCCAGCGTGCCATTCGCGACCGGCAGCGCCTTCAGCAGCTCCACGACGCTCGGGCTGCCCTGCCGCTGGAGCTCGCCGGCGGTGATCACATCCACCGGCAGGGCGGCATCCTCCTTCTGCCCGCGGATCAGCGAGCCGGTGACGATGATGTCCTGGGCGACGCGATCGTCGAGCGGCGGCTGAACCGCCGTCGATTGCGGCGGTGTCACCGAGGGCGCGGGAGCAGGTACCGTTCCGGCCGGTGGTACCGCCAGATCACCGACCTGGGCGAGGGCAGGCAGGGGTGACAGAATGGTCAGCAGGGCGCCGCTTGTGAGCAGGCAGGAACGCAGCCGCATAATCATCTCCTTGATCGGCCTCACTCTGGGGCGAGTACCGTGTTTGTTGGCTTGGGGCCGGATAGCGGTAAGGCCCGGCCAGGGATCGCCGTAGTATGGTCAGCTGGTCGGCAGGATCGCCGGTGATAGTTTGGCCGGCTCGCCGGCACGCGCCGAGAGGTCCTCGACCACGCCGTTCTCGCGCACGCGGCGCACGTTCTCCTCGTGCCGCGCGCGGTCGATCCGGTAGAAAGAGAGAAACACGATCGCGATCGCCCACAGCATGGCCATCGCCGGGATGTAGAGGCCCACCATCCGATCGATCACCGCCGCCGGCACCTGGCCCGGAACCGCCTTGGCCGGGAAGTCGGCGAGGCTGAGCAGCAGCCCCGCGCCCAGCACGCCAAAGCCGCTGGTGCAGGTCTTCATGAAGGCATTGGCGGCGAAGAACGTGCCGGCGGCATGGCGCCCCGTCCGGACCATGCTGTCCTCCACCACGTCGGCGATCATGGCGCTGGTCATGATCTGCGAGGTTGCGGAGAACATGCCGTAAATCGTGGCGAGCGCGAACAGGGTGAGCACCAGCGGCCCTTCCGGATCGACGGGCAGGAACAGCCCGAGCTGCCGCAGCAGCAGCGGCGTTAGCCCGAACGTCGCGCCTAGCACCGCCGCGCCGATCGCGACCGCGCGCTTGCCGAAGCGCTTTGCCGCTCGCGGCGCGACGAACAGCGCGACCAGCGCCGCGATCACGCCATCGAACGCCAGCAGGCCCATGCTCTTGGCGGTCAGCTCCCACACATAGGTGCCGAGGTACACGGCCATCGAGGCGTAGAGCCCCATCGCGGAGAATTTCAGGATGCCGAACGCCAGCAAGGCCAAAAACCCGCGATGGTTGAGCGTGCGGAGCAGCTCGCGGACATGCTGTCCGGCTGATTGCTGCGCGCGGATCGGCGGTTGCGGCGCGGCACGCCCCCGGGCCTGCGTGCCCCAGGCACAGAGCAGGATCGCACAGAAGATCAGCACCGCGCCGACGATGCCGAGCTGGTGATAGCCTTGCGGATTGAGTTGACCCACCGGATGCGCCGACGTCGGGCGCAGCAGCACGAAAAACAGCAGGGTGGCGATACCGAGCCCGCCGACGTAACCGAAAAAATAGCGCCACGTCATCAGCGACGTACGCTCGTCATAATCGTCGGACAGTTCGGGTGTCAGCGCTGCCGATGGCAGTTCGTACAGGTTGATCGACAGCCGTCCGAGTGTCGCGACGGCAAGGATGTACCAGAACAGGGCGTCGTTGCTCCAACCCTGCGGCGGGTTGAACATCAGCCAGAAGCAAAGCGCGGTCGGCAGCGCCGCCGCGTACATGAACGGATGGCGGCGACCCCAGCGTGAGCGCATGTTGTCGCTGACATGGCCCAGGACCGGATTGCTGATCGCATCCACCAGCAGCGACACCATCAACGCGGCCGATACGGTTGCCGCGGGCACGCCCATCACCTGATTGTAGAAGATCAGCAGGTACGAACCGAAGGCGACCGTCTGCGCGCCTTCCGCAAGCGATCCCATGCCGAACAGCAACTTCGTTCGACGATCGAGCGGCGCTGCTCCTGGCAGACCGCTTGCAGCGTTTTTTCTCTCCATACCCAAACTCGCTCTCCGACGGCGGGCTGTTATTCAACGTACCGCTTTCTTCAATATGCGCAAGGTGAGATTTGATGAGCGGTGTTGATGAGTGAGAGGTTGTCTATCGATGAGCCGAACGGCTTCGCCGATCCATGAACGAGAGGCAGGTTTCGGGTGGCGGAAGGGCGTGGGTGAATGACCGAAAGTGGGTCAATTCACGGCTGCTTAGCTAAAGGCGTTAAGCGAGTGGTGCCGGGTTGGTACGGGAAGATCGGCAGGCGCTTGTAGCTGCCAGATGAGGAAGGGTGGCATCTGACCGCTTGGCATGCGCTTGCTTGAAGTAGAGACGCCGCCAAGGTCGGGGCGCTCTCTTAGACTGAGGAACAACAGCCCTGAACGCATCGCGGAGCGACCGGCCTGTGGTTCGCTTTCCGGTCTCATTCGGGTTCTTGCTGCGCCGGGCTGCCGATCGACTCCCGCTGCCCGTCTACCACTCCCAGTAGGATCGCTACAGCCATCTCACGCGCGCGCGCGGCGAGATCATCATCGGCGAGCTCGCCGGCGGTCCAGAACGAGAGGACGCCGCGAAAGCCGAAGGCGAGCTGCCGAGGAAGCGTTAGCATTGCCTGCTTGCGTGCCGCGGGCGCGAGCCCGTCGCCAAAGGCGAGCGCAAGCGCCCAGAAGGCTTCCGAGCGTGCCAAAGCGGTGCCAGCCGCCGGGCTGGCGGTGCCGATCCACCCCATCACCGATCGGTTCACTACTGGCTCTTCGAGCATGACCGAGACCGCTGTGTTGACCGCCACGAGCACGCGGTCGAGAGCGTCGCCGGGCGGCGCGGCCTTCCTGAAGCGCGCATTCATCAGCTCGACCCGCCGGGCGGAGATCGCGTGCATGATCGCCGCCTTGCTGCCGAACTGGTTGAACGGCGTCGCGAAGCTGACGCCGGCTTCCGCCGCGAGCTCACGCATCGAAAACTCCGCTTTGCCTTGGCGCAGCAGCCGCTCCGCTGCTTCGATCACGCGCAGGCGTACCGGTTCACCCCGCACCAATGACCTATCGCTCTTGCTCTCATTCATGGCTCTATCTATATCATGATATATTGAAGTTGTCGTCTAGGAGCTAGACCATGGGTGCCTCGACCCAAAAGACCTTCCTCATTACCGGGGTCAGCTCCGGCCTTGGCTGCACCTTTGCCGAGGGCGCGCTTGCCGCCGGCCACCGAGTCGTAGGAACAGTGCGGCGTGAGACCGACGCCGAAGCGTTCGCCGCTTCCGCGCGCGACCGGGCGTTCCCGCTGGTGCTCGACGTGACCGACTACGGCGCCATCGTCACCGCTGTCGCCGACGCGGAGCGGCGGGCGGGTGCCATCGACGTGCTGGTGAACAATGCCGGCTATGGTCACGAGGGCGTGCTCGAGGAGTCATCTATCGACGATCTCCAGCGCCAGTTTGCCGCCAACGTGTTCGGACCGGTGGCGATGATGAAGGCTGTGCTCCCCGGCATGCGTGAGCGCCGGCGGGGGGACATCGTCAACGTGACCTCGATGGGCGGCTTCATTACCATGCCGGGAATCAGCTTCTACTGCGGCAGCAAGTTTGCGCTAGAGGGCATCTCCGAGGCGCTCGGCAAGGAGATCGCTGAGTTCGGCATCCGGGTCACCGCGCTCGCACCCGGACAGTTCCGAACCAACTGGGCGGGCCGTTCGATGGATCGCACGCCGCGCAGCATCGCCGACTATGACGCGGTGATGGACCCGATCCGCGCCGCACGGCACGCCAAGAGCGGCAACCAGCCGGGCGATCCGGCTCGAGCCGCTCAGGCGCTGCTGGCGCTGGTCAATGCGGAGAACCCGCCGGTACGCCTGTTCCTCGGCGAAGACGCGCTCGGGTTAGTCGATCAGAAGCTCGACGCCATGCGGGACGAGATCAAGGCGTGGGACGCGCTGTCGCGCTCGACGAGCTTTGCTGCCTGACCCAACTTATTGGAGATCGTCCATGAAGTTCCTTGTCCTGCTCACCCCCGCTCGCGGCAAGACCCCTGACGACTTCAAGCCGCACATGGTGCGGGAAGTCGAGGCAGTCTGGGCGTCGTATGTTGGTGACGAGCTGCGCGAGTTCTACTTTTCCAAGGATCCGCAGGTGCTCACCCTGATTTACGAGCTGCCCTCAGCAGAGGCAGTTCACGGCACGGTCGACGCGCTGCCGATGGTAGAGGCGGGGCTGCTCGACCGGCAGGTTGTCCATCTCGGCCCGTTCAATCAGATTGCGGCTCTGTTCACCCAGTCCGGCGCCTGACGTGCTTGGCGGTTGGCCCGTCCAGCGCGTCGAGCCCCCGACTGCCAGTGCGATCAGCGGCTGGCACGCGGGTGCGGACCTGCTGGACAGCTATGGCGTCCACGCGCCGGCGGATGGTGCAACGATGCGGGCAATCGCCGAGCGGGCGCTCGGGGCGCCGCCGCTCTGGTTCAAGGCGCTGATGGCGGTGAGCGACGCCGCGGTTACGCCGTTTGGCGTGCGAACGTCCGGCGAGTTGCGCCGCGCGCGACCGGATCGAGCTTACATCGACTTCTTCCCCATTCTGAGCGAGAGCGCCGATGAGATCGTGCTCGGGGAGGACGACCGCCACCTCGACTTCCGGCTATCGCTCCTGCGCCAAGCCGGACCGCATGGGTCGATGCTGATCGCCACCACCGCGGCCCGCACGCACAACCGACTCGGCCGCCTGTATCTTCGCGCAATCCACCCGTTCCACATCCTCGTCGTGCGCGCGATGATAGCCCGAGCGGCTGCCCGATGCTGAACGAAGGTCTGGTTCCGGAGCCCGGCAGCGGGGCTGCGAGACCGATTGTGGGTCTGCTCAGACCTCCGTGCGTTCGGCCAATTCCAGAGCATCCTCTACGTCCACGCCCAAGTACCGCACAGTGCTGTCGATCTTGGCATGGCCAAGGAGGATCTGAACGGCGCGAAGATTGCCGGTGGCCTTGTAGATGATCGACGTTTTCGTGCGCCGAAGCGAGTGCGTTCCGTATTCCTGAGGCGGCAGGCCAATGCCGACTACCCTTTCGTGTAGATGCCCTGGTCGACGTCGATCGCCAGCGCCTCACGCATGAACGCCACGGTCAGTGCCCGCAACCGGCGACCTTCGAACGGGCGTCGGAGACGAAGTTCATCGACCACATCTCGTTGGCCGCCGCAGCCGCAGGCTTCCGGTTGCGGTTGGCAGCGCTGACGTTGCACCAGGGGTTCTTGAGCCGAAGGCTCAGTTTATCATCCCAATCGCCATTGCTCGTCGGCGGCGTTAAACGAGCTTGTCACGCTGGCGGGCCAGTTTGCGGCAAAGAGTCAAGCTGCCGAGCGGTCAGTTGGCGAATACCGCTGCTCGGTCAGCGCCAGCCGCCACCCAGCGCGCGAAAGACGTCGATCTGGGCGCGCGTGATCTGCGCATCGGCCAGCGCGAGCGCCGCCTCCGCGTCGGCAAAGGTGCGCTCGGCATCGAGTTGCGACAGGCTGTCGATCTGCCCCTCGCGCCGCTGCGCGCGGGTGATGCGCGCGGCGCGCTCCGCGGCACTGCGCGCTTCCGCGAGCGCGCTGCGCCGTGCGATCGCCTGCTGATAGGCCGACAGGGCGGTTTCGGTTTCCTCCAGCGCGGTAAGGACGGTGCCGTCGAACGTGGCGAGCGCGGCCTGCGTGTCGGCCTCTGCCCCGGCGATGCGGGCGCGGGCGCGGCCCTGGTTGACGTGCCAGCTCAGCAGCGGGCCGAGCAGCCAGTTGAGCGGCCCGGCGCCGAACAGATTGCCCAGCCCCGTGCTGGTCTGCCCGATCGATCCGCCTAGGGTGATGCGCGGGTAGAGGTCAGCGGTGGCGACCCCGATCCGCGCGGTGGCGGCGGCGAGCCGGCGCTCGGCCGCATGCACGTCGGGCCGGCGCGCGAGCAGGGCGGCGCCGTCGCCGACGGGGATCGGCTGATCGAGGCGCAGCGTCTGCGTGCGCTGCGCGGCGATCGGCGGCAGGTCCTGCGGCGTGCGCCCGGTCAGCGTCGCGAGGCGGAACAAGGCGGCCTGCCGCTCCGCCGCGAGCGTCGGCACGTCGGCGCGGCGCTGGTCACGCAGCGCGGCGATACGCGTCGCGTCGAGCGGCGTGGTCATGCCGACGTCGACGCGCCGTTCGGTGACGCGCAGCGACTGGTCGAGCAGCGCCACGATGCGCTCGGCAACCGCGATCCGCTCGGCCGCGGCGGCGGCGTCGGCATAGGCGCGGGTGGTTGCCGCGACGACCGAGACGCGCACCGCATCCGCGTCCGCCGCCGCCGCGCCGACGTCGCCGCGCGCGGCGTCGACGTTGCGGGCGATGCGGCCGAACAGGTCGACCTCATAGGAAACGTCCAGCCCGCCATCGATCAGCCAGCTTTCGCTGTCGATGCCCGGCAGCCGCTGCACC
The DNA here is from genome assembly GCF_002197685.1 of Sphingomonas dokdonensis. Classification (GTDB taxonomy): domain Bacteria; phylum Pseudomonadota; class Alphaproteobacteria; order Sphingomonadales; family Sphingomonadaceae; genus Sphingomonas; species Sphingomonas dokdonensis. Next base: position 15,323 of record NZ_NBBI01000001.1, read on the forward strand.
TGCGAGAAGCGGTTGTAGGTCGCGCCGGCCCCAAGCGTCGCCTGCGGGGTACGATCGTTGCGGACTTCCCTGAGGCTCGCGCGGGCGCGCTGGAGCCGCGCAACGGCGACGCGCACGTCGGTGTTGGCGGCAAGCGCGTCGGCGATCAGGCCGTCGAGCACCGGATCCTGGTAAAGGCGCCACCAATCGTCGGCGGGGGCGCTCGTGGTGACGGCGGTGCCGGCCGAGACGAACGGTGCCGCTGCGGACACAGGCGTGGCAGGCCGGGCGTAATCGGGGCCGCTCGCACAGGCGGCGAGCGCAAGCGCGGAGGTGGCGGTCGCCAGCCTTGCCAGCCAGCGGGACGGGGTGCGGGTGAACATCGGGATGCTCCTTATTCGGCGGGCAGCAGGGCGGGATCAGCGGCACGGCGCGCACGCCGCTGTCCGACCCGCTCCGCCAGCGCGCGGCAGACGACATAGAAAGTGGGGGTGAAGATCAGCCCGAAGCCGGTGACGCCGATCATCCCGAAGAACACCGCGGTGCCCAGCGCCTGGCGCAGCTCCGCCCCTGCCCCACTGGCGATCAGCAGCGGCACCGCGCCGAGGATGAAGGCGAAGCTGGTCATCAGGATCGGGCGCAACCGATCCTGCGCCGCGCGCACCGCCGCCTCGACCGGCGACAGGCCGTCCTGCTCCTCCGCCTGCTTGGCAAACTCGACCACCAGGATCGCGTTCTTGGCGGCAAGTGCGATCAGCACGACCAGCCCGATCTGCGTCAGCACGTTGTTGTCCATGCCGCGCAGGTTCACGCCGATCATCGCCGCGAGCAGGCACATCGGCACGATCAGGATGATCGACAGCGGCAGGAACAGGCTTTCGTACTGCGCCGCGAGCACCAGGAAGACGAACACCACCGCCAGCGCGAAGACGATCCCTGCCGTGCTGCCCGCCGCCTTTTCCTGAAAGGCGATGCCGGTCCATTCGGTGCCATAGCCCTTGGGCAAGGTCTCGGCGGCGATCTTCTCCATCGCCACCAGCGACGCGCCCGAGGAGTAGCCCGGCGCGGTTTCGCCATCCACCTCGACCGCGGGGAACAGGTTGTAGCGCGTGACGCGATACGGCCCGGTGCGGTCCTGGAAGGTGGACACCGATCCGATCGGCACCATCGCCCCGCTGTTCGATCGCGTCTTGAGGTTCGCGATGTCCGCCGGAGTCGAGCGGTGCGCCGCGTCGGCCTGTGCGGTGACGCGATAGGTGCGGCCGAGCAGGTTGAAGTCGTTCACGAACGCGCTGCCGAGATAGACCTGGAGCGCCTCGAACACCCGCTCGGGCGGCACGCCCAGCATGTCGGCCTTGGCACGATCGATGTCGGCAAAGATGCGCGGCGTGGCGGTGTCGAAGAAGGTGAAGACCTGCGCCAGCCCTTCCGTCTGGTTTGCCTTGGCGAGCAGCTTGCCGGTTTCCTCGCCCAGCTTGCGATAATCGCCGCCCTCGCGATCCTGCACGATCATGCGATAGCCGCCGGCCGAGCCGATACCCTGGATGAGCGGCGGCGGGATGACGAGGATGCGCGCTTCGTCGATGTCGGCGGTGGCGCCGCGCACCTTGTCCATGATGCCGGCAAAGGTGACGCCAAGCTCGGCGCGCTCCTCGAACGACTTGAGCGGCACGTAGGCAGCAGCGGTGTTGGGCGCGAGCGTCTGCGACGGGCCGTCGAACCCTGCAAGCATCACCACGCCCTTCACCCCGGCGAGCGGCAGGATGCGCTTGGCGACCTTTTGCACCACCGCGTCGGTGCGCTCGACCGAGGCGCCGGCGGGCAGCTGCACCACCGTCAAGAAATAGCCCTGGTCCTGCGCGGGAATGAACCCGGTCGGCGTTGCCCAGAACACCGCGCCCGTTGCGGCGATGAGACCGGCATAGGTCAGCATCATGCGCTTGGGCCGCCGGACGAGCTTGTCGGTGAGGCGGGCGTAGCGCTCGCTCATCCGCTCGAACCCGCGGTTGAACCAATCGCCGGCGCGGGTCAGCGCCTGCGTGACGCGGTTGCCCCGCGCCTCCGCCTCATGCCCTTTGAGCAGGATCGCGGCGAGCGCCGGCGACAGCGTCAGCGACACGATCAGCGAGATGATCGTCGCGGTCGCGATGGTCACCGCGAACTGCTGGTAGAAGGCGCCCGACATGCCGGTGAGGAAGAGCGTCGGCACGAACACCGCGCACAGCACCAGCACGATTGCGACCAGCGCGCCCGACACTTCGTCCATCGACGTGCGCGCGGCCTCCAGCGGCGTGAGCCCGTTGGCGAGGTTGCGCTCGACATTCTCGACCACCACGATCGCGTCGTCGACGACGATGCCGATCGCCAGCACCAGCCCGAACAGCGACAAGGTGTTGAGCGAATAGCCGAACGCCGCCAGCACCGCGAACGTGCCGACCAGCGACACCGGGATCGCCACGATCGGGATGATCGCCGCACGCCACTTCTGGAGGAACACCAGGATGACGAGCACGACGAGGATCATCGCCTCGAACAGGGTATGGATCACCGCATCCACCGATTGCGCGATGAATTCGGTCGGGTTGTAGATGACGCGATACGCCAGCCCCTTCGGGAAGGACTTGGACATGGTCTCCATCTCGGCCGTCACCTTTTCGGCGGCGGCGAGCGCGTTGGTGCCCGGACGCTGGAACACCGCGGCGATGACGGTCGGCTGGCCCGACAGGTAAGTGTTGGAATTATAGTCCTGCGCGCCGAGCTCAACGCGGGCGACGTCGCGCACGCGCACCTGGTGCCCGTCCGCATCGGTGCGCACGATCACGTCGCCGAACTGCTTGGGATCGACAAGCCGGCCCTGCGTCTCGACGTTGAGCTGAAAGGCGTGGCCCTGGCTGTACGGCGGCTGGCCCAATGTGCCCGCGGCGACCTGCACGTTTTGTGCGCGCAGCGCCGAAACGATGTCGCCCGCGGTCAGGTTCAGCGCGGCGGCGCGACCCGGATCGATCCACACGCGCATGGCATAATCGCGGCTGCCGAACAGCCGCACGTCGCCGACCCCGTCGATGCGGGCGAGCCGGTCGCGGGCCTGGGTGAGCGCGTAATTGGAGATGTAGCCGCGATCGAGCGAGTTGTCGGGCGAGATCAGGTTCACGACCATCAGGAAGTCGGGCGACGTCTTGCGCGTGACGACGCCCAGCCGCTGCACCTCGGTCGGCAGCCGCGGCACGGCGACCGCGACGCGGTTCTGCACCAGCACCTGCGCGGCATCGAGATCGGTGCCGATCTTGAAGGTGACGGTGATGGTGACGACGCCGTCGCCGGTCGACTGGCTCGACTGGTACAGCATGTTGTCGACGCCGTTGATCTCCTGCTCGATCGGCGCGGCGACCGTTTCCGCGACCGTCTCGGCCGAGGCGCCGGGATAGGTGGCGGTGACGGTGACGGTGGGCGGCACGATGTCGGGATATTGCGCGACCGGCAGGCCCCAATAGGCGATGCCGCCGACGATGGTGATGATCACCGCGATCACCGCGGCAAAGATCGGGCGGGTGATGAAGAAGCGCGACAGGCGCATGGCATGCTCCCCGGAAACGAGGATGGATGGGATCGGCCGAAGCCGGAACTAAGCTGCTGATCCGTTCGTCCCGAGCGAAGTCGAGGGACATGCCGCGAACGGCACGCAACGTCTCTCGACCTCGCTCGACACGAACGGGAGGAAGGGATTTATCTGGCCGCGAAGGTCGCCTGGCCGGCCATCGCGACTCCGCCGGCACCGGGCGGCGGCGCCTCGTGCACCGGCGCGATCCGCCCGGCGCGCACGTTCACCTTGGTGCCCGGCATCGCCATCTGCGTGCCGCTGATCACCACGCGGTCGCCCGCCGCCAGCCCGCTGCGCACCACGCGCAGCCCGTCGACCACCGGGCCGAGCTCGATCGCCTTCACCGCCACCGTGCCGTCGCGCGCGACGGTCAGCAGCGTCTTGCGCGCCTGATCGGTCTGCACCGCGGCATCGGGCACCAGCAGCGCCGAGACCGTCCCGCCGCTCGACAGCCGCATGTTGCCGAACATGCCCGGCGTCAGGAACATGTCCGCGTTGCGCAGCACCGCGCGCCCGCGGATCGTGCCCGATCGCGGGTCGAGGCCGTTATCGGTGAAGTCCAGCCGGCCGGTCCAGCGATACGCGCCCTCGTCCTGCAGCTTGATCTCGACCGGCGACGCGGCGGCGCCGGCGGCCTGCGCGCGCTTCGTCTTCAGGAACAGCGCTTCCGATCCGTCAAAGGTGAAATAGATCGGATCCAGCGCGTTGATCGTGGTCAGCAGGGTGCCGCTGGTATCGCCGCCCGCGACGAGGTTCCCGGCATCGATCCGCCGGTCCGAGACGCGGCCACCGATCGGCGCGCGCACCTGCGTGAATTCTACGTCGAGCGCCCGCGCACGCACCCGCGCCTGCGCGGCGGCCAGCGCCGCATTGGCCGCGCGCATGCGGGCGCCCAATTGGTCCAGGTCGCTTTTCGATACCGCCTCGTCGGCGACGAGCCGGTTGGCGCGGTCGAGGTTCGCGCGGGCCAGTGCCACGTCGCTTTGCGCGGTGGCGAGCCCGGCGCGTGCCTCGGCCAGCGCCGCGGTGAACGGGCGCGGATCGACCGTGAAGAGCAGCTGCCCCTTGTTTACGATCGCACCGTCGGTGAAGTGAACTGCCGTTATCGCGCCGGAGACGCGCGGGCGCACCTCCACCGACTTGCTCGCCTCAAACCGGCCGACGTAATCGTCCCATTCGGTGATCGAGCGGACCAGCGGCGCCGAGACGGTGACGGTGGGCGGCGGCGGGGCGGCGATCGCCGGCTGTTCGCGGTTGAGCAGCGCGGCGGCGCCTAGTGCGACCAGCACCGGCGCGGCAACCAGTGCGCCGGCACGCCATTTGGGGCGCTTGCGCGCCGCCACGAGCGGCTCGGCCGCCGCCTCGAACTTATAATGCATGTTCATGCACGCTGAGCCTTGTTGATCGTCGCCGCACGAATGCTGGCGCGCAGGGTTTGATAGTGAGCGTTGGTGAAGCCGGCCGCGAGAAAGGCCGCGATCTCCTGCGCGGGCACCGCGACCAGGTCATGCCAGGACAACACCGCGAGTCGCCGAAGCGCTTCCAGCTTCGGATCGGCCAGCCGGGGGTTCGGCGTTCGACCGAAAAGATTACCGAGCGCCATCGACAGGCGACCGGGTTCACGAAGCGTCGCCAGCGTGTCGCGGCGCGCGAGTACGACAACCGCCCACTCCAGTGCGGACAGGCGAGCGTCCGTCGCGCGATCGGTCATGGCGGACTGCTGGACGGCACCGTTTTCGTCGAATGCGAGATAGGCCATGAAATTCCCCTTTTCAGACGCGGACGCAGGCCACCCTCCGGCGACCCGGATCAGCGACAAGAGCGCGCAGGAGCGATCGACGCCGCGCGCCAACGCGGCCGACCATCACAGGATTGACATTGCAGGAACGCCGCGCGGATTACGTCCCGCGGGTTGCGCCGAAAGAACAAGGAAGCATAACAGCGCCCCATGGATCAGAGCACCAAAGCGGCGCTCGTTCGATACCATACGGTATAGAAATCGTGCTGCGCTGCGTCAACCGCCTATTTGTACCAGGCGGTATTTTTATGTGCGTGACTGCGACTAGCTCCCCTCTTCTGAGTGGTCCATCGACTATGACAGTCTGTGCCAAGGAAGGGACTCCGAATGCATGCCAAGAAGCACAAGCCCGAAGAGATCATCGGGAAGCTGCACGAAGTTTAGATCGTGCGAGGCCAGGGCGGCACGACCGCCGAGGCATGCCGGCAGATCGCAGTTAGCGAGCAGACCTATTATCGGTGGCACAAGGAATATGGCGGCCTGAAGACCGATCAGGCTCGGCGGATGAAGGATCTGGAGAGGGAGAACGCCCGGCTGCGCCGCCCAATCTCGGACCTGACGCTGGACAAGCTCATCCTGCAGGATGCGGCCAAGGAGAACTTCTGAGCCTCGCACGGCGTCGGCGATGCATCGACCAAGTGCGGGAGGTGCTGGATGTATTCGAGCGGCGAATATGCCGCGTGCTCGGGCAGCACCGGTCGACGCAGCGCAAAGTGCCGACCGGGGCAGATGACGAGCTAGCGCTCGCCGAGGATGTCATCGCCCTTGCCAGACAGTACGGGCGCTACGGCTATCGTCGGGTGACGGTGCTGCTGCATACGGCGGGTTGGTCGGTGAGCCATAAGCGGGTGGAACGGATCTAGCGACGCGAGGTGCTGAACGGCGAGATCTTCTACAGCGTCGCTGAAGCCAAGGTGCTGATCGAGGCGTGGCGGCGTCACTACAACACTGTCCGACCGCACAGCAGCCTCGGCTACCGACCACCGGCCCCGGAAGCGGCGACACCGCCATCGCCAGCCCTCCAGTTCCGCTTCGCTCCACCTGCGACCGGCAACAGCGGCGGGGACCATAATGCACTAACAATCAGCCCGGACCACCCAGTGGGGGCTGCTCAGGTTTGCCGAGAAACCCGGTGCACGACTGGCACGGTTGATCCATGCGGGGCGCAGGAACGACACTCCCCACCTCATCTAGTTGATCCGACCCGCATCGTACCAAGACGCCACTCTCGGCAAACAAGCACAATGCGGTGCATCAAGACGTAGTTTGGGACACGTGCAAAAAGCGTCGAGCCAACACAACCTCTACTATTGCTCTGAAGGCCGCCGACGCAGTTGGTTCTGTCCTGAATCGTTAAGCCGGAAACGGGTTCCGCAGCGGTCAAATCCTGTCCCCGCAACCAACGTTACAGAACAGCCCCTGTCGCCACCGCGACGGGGCTGTTCTTGTTGGCGGCATATGCAATGAGGTCGGCGGTCCTCGCGACCACCTCCGCCTCGGGCCCGCGTTCACCCGCCGGGTAGATCGTCACGCTCTCCCACCGTGCCGATGACCATTCTCAGACGCGCCGCCGACGATGGTCGGGGCTCTCCCGTTTCTCCGTCTTCACCGATGGCTTCGGGAAAACGCGATGGGGAACAGATTATGGGACAGCAAACACCGCAGGCGTCTGCCCGCGCAGTGGGCGGAGCAGCATCCCTATCATGGCTTCATTCATGTGAAATGATACGGCTTAGATCGATCGCGCAGTGATGTACGAGCGAATACGTTACAAAATGGATCGAATTTGGTACCTCGCGGTGGCCGTCGATCCGGAGAAACGTCGGTGCCTTATGGCCGCGCTCTCCAGATTGGTGAGGGCAGCGCCGTGGTCGACAACAACGCTTTGCATCCTGAGCCGGCAACGAACCAGGACGATCGGCTCGCCGCCCTCAGGCGGCATAGCATATTAGATACAGCCCCGGATGGCAGGTTCGACCGTATCATCGCGCTGGTTCAGAGCATCTGCCAGGTGCCGATTGCGCTCGTCAGTCTAGTGGACGTCGATCGACAATGGTTCAAGGCTAAAGGCGGCGTTACGGTGGATCAGACGGCGCTCGACACGTCCGTCTGCGCGCTTGCCATTCAGCAACTCGGTGTCTTCCAGATTGAGGATCTGGCCGCCGACCCGCGCACCGCTGACATGTCGCTGGTGACCGGCTCGCCGCTCATCCGCTTCTACGCCGGCGCGCCATTGGTGACGGGCGATGGCCATGCGCTCGGCAGCCTGTGCGCGATCGATACCGCGCCGCGACCGAACGGGCTGACCGAGGTACAGGCCGACGCACTGACGATGTTGGCCGAACAGGTTGTCGAGCTGATCGAAGCGCGGCAGGCGATCGCCGAGCGCGATCAGGCGCTGGCGGTGGATGAAGCGCAACTTCGCCGGCAGGAGGCGGACGAGCGTCATCAGGCGATCGTCGACTCGGCGATCGACAATGCAATCATTGCGATGGACGTCGACGGTATCGTGACGAGCTGGAGCAAGGGCGCCGAGTATATTTTTGGTTGGACATCCGAAGAGATGATCGGCTGTCCGGCCGACCGGTTCTTCACGCCCGAGGATCGTGCTGCCGGCATCCCCGACCGGGAATTTTCGGTCGCGCGGGCGGAAGGGCGTGCGTCCGACGAACGGTGGCACCTGCGCAAGGATGGCAGCCGCTTCTATGCGCATGGGGCAATGACCTTGCTGAAGGGCGCACGTGCGCTTGGCTACGTCAAAGCGGTGCGAGACATCACAGCCGAGCATCAGACCAAGACCGAGTTGGGGATCGCGCTCGACCGCGCCCGTGTCATGACCGAGGCGGCCCGGCTCGGCACGTTCGACTTTGATCCTCAAACCGGCGAGCTGACATGGGACGAGACGACCCGCGCGCTCTTCGGCCTCTCGCCCCACGCGCCGGTGTCCTATGAAGAAGCGTTCCTGAAGGGTGTGCACCCAGACGATCGGGCTGGCGCGGATGCGGCGGTCGAGGCATCGAACGATCCGAAGGGCGACGGGCGGTTCGAGGCGGACTACCGCACGATCGGCATTGAGGACGGCAAGCTGCGTTACCTAGCAGCGCGCGGACAGACCTATTTTCAGGCGGGCAAGCCGGTGCGTCTCGCCGGTGCTGTTCAGGATGTGACGCAGGCACGAACTGCCGAGCTTCGACTACGCGAGATCGAACAGCGGCTGCGCTATGCGAACCGAGCGACCAACGACCCGATCTGGGACTGGGATCTCGTTCGCGACCACGTGACCTGGAACGAAGCGATTGAACAGCGGTTCGGCCATGCGCTTGAAAATATCGAGCCTACTGGCGAGTGGTGGCTGGATCACATCCATCCCGATGATCGAGCGCGCATCAACGCCAGCATCCATGCCGTAATCGATGGCAACCATACCGACTGGACCGACGAGTATCGCTTCCGGCGCGCTGACGACAGCTACGCCGATGTTCGTGACCGTGGGTACGTCCTGCGCGACGAGGACGGCAACCCGATCCGGATGATCGGCGCCATGCTGGACCAAAGCGATCGTATGACGATCGAGCGAAAGCTGCGCAATGAAGCGACAGACCTTGCCGGACAGGTTCGGGCAGGGGCCGCCGAGATCGAGCGCATGTGGACGACGTCCCCAGACCTGCTGGTCATCATATCGGCAGACGGCACCTACCGCCGCGTCAACCCCGCATGGACGTCGCTGCTGGGTTATGCCGAGCAGGAGACGATCGGTCTGGCGGCAACCGACCTAGCGCACCCCGACGATCTTGGACCCACGCAGGCTGCGCTGAAGGTGGCGCAGAACGGCAGGCTCCCGCTGTTTACTAACCGCATTCGGCACCAGGACGGGTCGTATCGGTGGGTGTCGTGGGTCGCCGCGTTGAACGACGGGGAAGTCTTTGCAATCGGCCGAGACGTCACCGCCGCTCGCGATAGAGAGGAGACGCTGCGCCAAACCGAGGATGCCCTGCGGCAGTCGCAGAAGGTCGAAGCGGTCGGCCAGCTCACTGGCGGCGTGGCCCATGACTTCAACAACCTGCTAACGGTCATTCGAGGGTCAGTCGACCTGCTGCGCCGGCCGAACCTCAGCGATGAGCGGCGCACACGCTATATCGACGCCATCTCCGATACCGCAGATCGTGCTACCAAGCTTACCGGACAACTCCTCGCCTTCGCACGCCGGCAGACGCTGCAACCGCAGGTGATCGACGTCGGGCGGAACATTGATGCGTTGAAGGAGATGCTGCGCACTCTCACTGGCTCGCGCGTCACGGCACACTACGATCTGCCTGAAACGCCTGCACTCGTGCTGGCAGATCCGAGCCAGTTCGACACAGCGATCGTGAACATGGCGGTCAATGCGCGCGACGCGATGAATGGTGAAGGCGAACTAGTAATCGCAGTGCGGCTTACGAATGGCATTCCGGCGATCCGCAAGCACGCACCGATAGAGCGACCTCAGGTCGCCATCTCGATTGCCGATACAGGCAGCGGGATCGCGGCCGACCAGATCGAGAAGATCTTCGAGCCTTTCTTCACGACGAAAGGGGTCGGGCACGGAACGGGTCTGGGCCTCAGCCAGGTATTCGGATTTGCAAAACAGTCGCTTGGCGACGTGGCGGTTCAAAGTGAGGAAGGCATCGGGACGACTTTCACGCTCTACCTGCCCGTTACGACGGCCGAGGAGCGTCAGGTATCGGTGTCGCAGACGCCGATGCAGTCCTTGGCTGAAGGATCCTGCATCCTCGTGGTCGAGGACAACAAGGAAGTCGGTGAGTTTGCGACCCAGGCTCTGGCCGAGCTCGGCTATGGTTCGCATTGGGTGGCCGACGCGGATGCTGCCTTGGGTGAGTTGAAGGCATCGCCCAACCGTTACGATGCCATGTTCACCGACGTTGTCATGCCGGGACGGTCGGGGATCGAACTGGCGGAGGAGGTGGCCGTGCTTCATCCCGACCTGCCGATTGTCCTCACCAGCGGCTACAGCCATGTGCTGGCGCAGGAAGGAACTCGCGGGTTCGAGTTGCTGCGTAAGCCCTACTCGATCGAGGAATTGGCAACCGTGCTGGCGCGGGCGACGACCGCAGAAAATTGAGGAAGGCGATCGGGCGCGCTTGCTGAGCCTGTTATGCCCGAAACACCATCGTTTTTTGGACAGCTGGCGACCGCCTTCGGTCAGGCTGATGACAAGCTGACGGCCAAGCTCACCACTGCGCTTCCCCCGTGCGCCTCGCCCGATACGATCCATTTCGATTATTCCAGCTTCTTCGACGATTTCGGGCTGATCGGCTACCGACGGCAGCAGCCCGCCCGGATCGCTGCGCCCGTCGAGCGAATGGCGCATGCACATGGGCGTCTATACCAGCCGCGCCGACGCGCAGGCGATCGTTCATTGCCACGCCCGCCGCGCCACGATCCTCGCCTGCGCCGGACGCGAGCTTCCCTCGATGCACTACATGGTCGCGGTAGGCGGGGGCGCGAGCATCCCGCTTGCGCCCTGTGGCACCTTCGGCAGCGACGAACAGGCGCGCGGCGTAGTCGACACGCTTGACGGCCGTCGCGCCTGCCTGATGGCAAATCACGGCCTCATCGCGCTCGGCAGCGACCTGAGCACCGCGCTCGCGATCACCGATGAGATCGAGCAACAGGCGGCGGTCTATCGGGGGCACGCTCGCGATCGGTAGCCCGACGCTGCTTAGCGCGGCCGAGATGCAGCGTATCCTCGCCGCCTTTGCCGGCAGCGCTGACCCATTAATAGGGTAAGGACCCTTTGATGTGAGCGTCTCGATCTGATCCAGGCTTCTTGAGGAGACCGGAATGAGCGACCTGTTTCCGCTGACGGACGAGGAGGTAGAGCGCCGGCGGCCGTTCTTTCCCAGGAGCCACGGCAAGCCTCGGGTTGATGACCGGCGGGTGCTGAGCGGCATCGTCTTCGTCAATCGCAGTGGGCTGCGCTGGCGCGACGCACCCAGCGCCTATGACCCCCAAAAGACGCTCTACAATCGTTGGAAGCACCGGGGCGAGCGCGGCGTGTTCGCCCGGATGATGGAGGGTTTGGCTTCGGCGAATGCCGAGGCGAAGACCCTCTTGATAGACGCCACTTACCTGATGGCGCACCGCACGGCATCGAGCCTGCGGGTTAAAAGGGGGATCTCGGACGCTCAATCGACCGCACCAAAGGTGGCACGAACACGAAGCTCCATGCCCTCTTCAATGCGAAAGGCATCCAACCTTGCATCCCGGGACGCAGATCCCGCAACGAGCCGGTCAAGTACGACAAGCGCCGCTACCGGCGCCGCAGTCGCATCGAGATCATGTTCGGGCGACCGGCAGCCCGCCGCCGCGTCGCCACTCGGTACGACCGCTGCCCCAGCGTCACCTTCTCCGCCATCGCCCTCGCTGCCACCGTCATCTTGGCTGTGATCAACGAGTCCTGACCCTAGTAGATCACCGAAGGGGCACTTTGGGCGGATAATTCTTGAACGTCGCCAGATGCGCGTTGATCGCGTTCTTCAGCACGGGGATCTGCGGCTGCTTGAGCGGCGCCAGCGCATGCTCCTCCTTTGGGTCGATGTAGAGGTCGAACATTTTGCCGCCGTAAATCGGAGAGGTGAAGGAAGCCGAGAACGGGCTTGATCGCGGCCAGCTGTCGTCGCTCTCAGTTGATTGGTCGCGAACGAGATATTTAAACTCGCCAACACGCGCCCCCATGAAGACGTTGGTCGCCCAATAATATTCAACCCGACGTGCCGTCTGACCTTCCGGCGCAAGCAAGAACCCGGTCTGGTCGATGCTGTCGATATACCGATCGGTAGGGATCAAATCGGCGCGCCCGGCAAGCGACAAGCTGGTGGCGAATACATCCATGAGATCGAAGAGCCCGTCCGACACCCGACCGGGAGCGATCATGCCCGGCCACGATACGATCATGGGCGTGCGCACGCCGCCCTCGTAAATCGACCCCTTGGCAGAACGGAACGGCGTCGTACCCATATCCGGGAATGTTTCCGCCATGGGCCCGTTGTCCGACGCGATCATGATGATCGTGTTTTCGAGCTGGTCCGACTGTTTCAGCGCCTCGACCACTTGACCGACGCGATGGTCAAGTTCGACGATCGTGTCTTTGTAGGGATAGCGTCCCGGCGACTTTCCAGCGAATTGCGGATGCGGATAATTGTCGAAATGTGCACCTCGCGTTGCAAAATAAAGGAAAAACGGATTTTTCTCGTTCTTTCGGGAGGCAATGAATTTGGTCGCGTGATCCGTTAGCTTCTCGTCAACGTACCTGACTGAGTCGAGGTCAATCGGGAATGCAAGCGTTGCTGTAATCCCTGGGGTTCCAGAAACGATGCCCATGATTTCTCCATCCGCCGCCCAAGCGCGGCGATCGGGATCGTTCACAAGATCGGGATTGCGCCACTGCTCGCGCCAGGCGGTATAATCGTCAGATGATGTCAGGATGCCGTAGTATTGATCGAAACCGACGTTTTGGGGCTGCGAAGACGGCGCGCCTCCCAGGTGCCACTTGCCGACCGCTTGCGTGGTGTATCCCGCTTGTTTGAGTAGCTGTGCCAAGGTGGTCTCGCCATTCAGGCCCGCCGCCTCGTTATTCTCGCCTGGTAGATACGGTTTCAACAAGCCCGTGCGCACTGGCAACCGCCCCGTCAGGATCGAGGCACGGGTTGGCGTACACGAAGGCTGCGAATAGGCAGATGTGAGTCGCAGGCCAGTGGCGGCGAGCCGATCAAGATTGGGGGTCGGACTTCCCACAGCGACCCCGCCACCAAATGCGCCCATGTCACCCCAGCCCACGTCGTCCATCAGGATCATGACGATGTTCGGCGCGTGGCCAAAGCGCGCCTTGGCACTATTCAGCGCGGCGGCGGCGGCGGCGCGATCCTTTGGATGATCAATGATCGGCTCTCTGTTAGGCGCCACGCGCTTGGTAGCGGCAAGAAAGCCGTCCACCGGCCTGTCCTGCGCAGATGCGCCCACGGCGCCTACGGCGAGCGCCAAAGCCGAGATACCCGCTGCAAGCCTTCTCATCGCGCACTCCCCGTTCTGTTTGGGCCACGCTACCCGCAGGAGCAGACGAACACGATGTTATCAGAGCTATTCACCTGGGCTATTGCCGTCGCTTCAAGAAGATCGACTAACCCTCGCTGCCGATCTTTCCCGATGTCTGCTGATCTAGCGGCGCATCGATTAGCTTGTTTCTGCTGCAGATAAGGCATTGTCGATGATTCAACTGGATGGCGGAACGTTCCTGATGGGGTCCGCGCGCTTCTATCCTGAAGAGGCGCCGGTGCGCCGCGTGCGGGTTGATCCCTTTGCCATCGATGAGACGCCGGTAACCAACGCCGACTTCGAGAAGTTCATCAACGAAACCGGCTATGTAACCGTTGCCGAAATTGCCCCAGATCCTGCCAACTTTCCGGGCATGGACAAGAGCATGGCTGTACCCGGATCACTGGTGTTTGAAAAACCTAGTGGACCTGTCGACTTGGGCGATCCTTCGCAATGGTGGCGTTTTCGTCCGGGTGCGAGCTGGCACCAGCCGCTAGGCGCCGGAAGCACGATCCACGGCTTGAACGATCATCCGGTAGTTCACGTCGCCTTTCAAGATGCACAGGCTTATGCCGCTTGGGCGGGCAAGTCGCTGCCCAGCGAAGCGGAGTGGGAGTTTGCGGCGCGAGGGGGGCTGGCGGCTGCCGATTACGCCTGGGGAGACGATCTCGCCCCCGATGGCGTCATGATGGCTAATTACTGGCAGGGGCTGTTTCCGTTCGCCAATCAGCTACTCGACGGGTTCGAGCGAACATCCCCCGTGCGCAGCTTTCCGCCCAATGGCTTCGGGCTCTACGATCTGATCGGCAACGTATGGGAGTGGACCGACGATTGGTACGCTCCTCGTCACCAGCTATCCGGTCGCAAGCGATCGACAAACTGTTGTTCGTTTCCTAACCCGCGCGGGGGTCGCCGCAATGAAAGCTTCGGCGATGATGTTGGCGCGCGCATTCCGCGCAAGGTGTTAAAAGGTGGATCACACCTGTGTGCGGCGAATTATTGCCAGCGCTACCGCCCGGCAGCGCGTCATCCGCAAGCAATTGATACAAGCACAAGCCACATCGGGTTTCGCTGCATACGACGGTACAATACCTGAGCCGACGGCAAGGGGGCAGGCGGCGAGTACCTGTGGAGACCGCGCCTATATCGCTTGCGTGAGCAGCGTACGGCATGCGGCCGCGACCTGCCAGGTCAGCGCCGCATCTACGGTCTGCTTGAGGTCTTCCCGAGTATGATGAAAGCGGTGGGCGCCAAGCAGGCCGACGGTGCGCGTGTAACCGGCGGCGATAATCGTGCCGGTCTCACCGATGCCCGCCCCCTCGATCTTCAGCGGGCTTTCCAAGCCGGGCAGCCCTGCAAAGGCAGCTTTGGCTTTTCTTGTCATGGCCGCTGTGGCCACGCACAGGCGCTGCGGATCAGCGGAAGGCAGAGGGCGAAGCGTTCCGCCAAACTCCTGCCAGTCACGCGCGGCAACTGCGGCACCAAGGTGAAGCCATAAGGGAACGGCGTCGGGCCGGGGAGCAACGCGCTCGACCAGCGCTTCGGACCCGGCATTCTCATATTCGTGGCCGCTATTGCAGGTGAAGAACAGGTTTACGCCTTTCAGCGCACCTGGCGCCCAGCGCATCAGGTCAAGCCAGACGGCGATCCCCGGCGCGCGTTCGCCACCACAAGTGAACCAGCCCGATCTTGGTGTCGAGACGACAATCGTCCGTGCCGCTCCACGATCGAGCCGCCCAAGCACGTTAAAGGCGGGGCGTCTTCCGCTCTCGCCGTCAAGCGTCAGCGTTGCGGGTCGATCGACGGCGGCAAGGAAGTACGGTGCGTCATCAGGTGCTAGGCAGGCGGTAGGAATGGGGAAAAGCGGCTTGTCCGCCGGCGCGTTGAGGGCGACTGCCTTGCCGGTCGGCCCATTGGTGATGAGGATCGCCGCGACGGCGCCATCGCCTGCCACCTTGGCAACGGTTTCGCGCACTGCCGGAGCTGTTGCGGTAGACCAACGCTGGTGTGGAAGGTCGACCAACGCAACCGCACCGCGTGGCACGGTTTGCGTTATGCGCGGATCAACGCGAACCAGGGTGCCGGTCACGCCCTGCGGCCCGGTCGGTACGACGACCGCTTGAGGAATGACTTGGCTTGTTCTGCCGCCCTGCGCCAGCGTCGCGGTACGCGGCTCGAAAAAGGGTGCGTCGAAGTGCAGGCGTGACACGGCAAAGCCGACCTGTCGCAGCTCATCGGCGATCCACTCACCGCTCGCGATATCGCCGGCACCACCAGATGCCTTGGAGCCGAAGTCGATGTAGCGGTTCAGATCGGCAGCGATGTCAGGTGGCGCGGCGCGGGCAAGCAGCGCGACTGGCGTCGCTGCGGCGGCAGTCAGGGCAGAACGTCGTGTAATCACGGTTGCACGCCCTTTCCGTAGGTGGCGCGATCAACGACCTGCTGCAAGGTTGGCGTATCCATATGCTGTGCGAAATAGCCGGCCAGTGCCTCTGAGACTGCTTCCGGCTGCTCAGGCAGAATCGCATGACTGGCATGGCTGAGCGTGATCAGTGTGAGCTTGTCACCGATGTCGCGTTTCAGCGCAGCGGCGTTTGCAGCCGGTGCGATCGGATCCTCGTCTGCCTGGATGAGCAGTGTCGGGACACCACCACCCTTCCACCAGCGTTCGGCAGGGGTGTGGCGAACGGCAAAGCTTTGTTGCTGAAGTATGTGGGGATACCAGCCTGCCAGCCAACGACTGGGATCGCTGCCCTTTGCAAAGAAAGCGAGTTGAAGGGCCGCAAGGCGCGCAGCATCTGGCGTTTTGCCCATCGCCACCGAATCTGAAAGCGCAGCGGAAATGTCCGGCGTCAGAGGCACTTCACCTCCGCCAGCAAGCAACCCGAGGCGATGAACCATCTGAGAGTGCGCGGTAGCGAAAGCACGTGCGACGCGATTGCCAAAGGCGTGGCCGACAAGGTCGACCCTCCCGCGGCAGAGCTTGTTGATGACCGCGGCAACGTCCTCTGCAAGATCAAAGAGATCTTTGGGCGCCGGTCCGCTCGAACCGTTGATCCCGCGCGGCTCTGGCAGAATGGTCATGAAGCCGCGGCTTGCAAGACGGCCTGCCACTTCATCGAAATCGGCGCTGCCACGCGCCAACGAGGGCAGCATGACCAAGGGGCGGCCGGCCCCAACCGTTCGAACGCTGATTACAACACCGCGTCCCGCATCGACCGTGGCGCCCCGGGGTGCGGCCGTACAGCCGGCTTGTGCGTGGGCGGCAGGTGCGATGCACATTGCCAAGACCGCCAACATGATCCGCATGATCTTCCCCTGACGTCATCTGTCGGATGGAATAGCGGAACGATGCGGATCCCGCTTCCCGACGAAAGTTCGGCGCAGTGATGCCGCGCGGCTATAGCGATGCGCGCGCCAAATCGGCGACCTCGCGCACCAGCGGCAGAGTCCACAAGCCCTTTGTTGTCAGCATCCAGCATTCATATGGCCAGTGTTCCGCAAACGGCAGCTCCACCAACGTGCCCGCCGCAAGTGCGGCATCAAAGGCCATGCGCGGCCCACGTGCGATCGTGTCGGTCGTTGCACAATGCTCGCATATAAGCGCCAGGTCGTTGGTGATCAGCGCCAGCATGCGTCGACGCTCCTCTTCAGTCAGAGGCGACACCCACTGCATAAATCGCGGGCTCTCTATCGGTGCCGCAACGGCATAGGACCGTATATCGTCGGGCGTCACCAGTCCGCGCCCGGCCAATGGATGATCGGGGCGAGCCAGTAAGACGACTCGTGACTCCAATACCTTCACCCGGATCAGATCGGGGAAAGGTTCAGCATTTTCACGCATCGTGAAAGCGATGTCGTGGCGCCCGTCATGCACACCACGCGCCGCCTCCGTGCCGTCGATCCGGCGAATGAGGGTCTGCAGATTCGGAAAGCGGACCGCGAGCTGTCGAAGCACCTGCGGCAACGGCTTGATAATCGTCGCCGACCCGACAGCGATCGTGAGCTGCCCCATTTCGCCGCGAGCACGCTGGCGTATCTCACGTTCGAGCGCGGCGATGTCACGCAACAATGGCTCGGCGCGCTTCGCAATGAAAGTGCCATGGGGTGTGGCGCGTGCGCCGTCCGCCGCACGTTCAAAGAGTGCGACGCCCAATTCGTTTTCCAGCCGCGCGATGCTCTTGCTCAGGGTCGGCTGTGACACGCCAAGTACACGAGCGGCGCCGTTGAAGCCTCCAGCCGTGATGATGGCTACGATCTGTTCGAGGTGTCGAAGCTGCATTCGACGGTCATAGGCTGCTGCGCGACCGATGACGAGCAGCATTATAGCTTGTGGCTATTACCTCGATGCGTTGCAAGCCTCGCCCTTTTTACGGACATAAAGGCGCCGACCGTCGGAAAAAAATAAATGGGCAGGAGAGGTCCGGATGAAAACAATACGCGCTGCAATTCTCGCGGCAGCAAGCAATGTGGCGCTGTCCACAGCGGTCTTTGCGCAGGAAATGCCTGTAGCAGCGCAGCCTGGCGTTGAAGCGATCGCCGCGACACCCACGCCCGAAGATACCGGTGAGATCATCGTAACCGCTCAGCGTCGCAGCGAAAGTGCGCAGCGCGTGCCGATCTCTCTAACCGCGCTGCCGGCAGAAAGCCTGGTAAAGGCGAACATCACGTCAGTGCAAGACATCGGTCGCGTCGCGCCAAGCTTCAATGCATTCCGGTCTGGGCAGCTAGCCAATACGCGTTTGTCGGTCCGCGGTATCGGATCTCCGGGGAATTCCGCAATTGAGCCGAGTGTCGGCGCCTATGTCGACGGCGTGTACATTGCGCGGCCGGGTCCGCTGCTCGCCGGGCTCAATGACGTGGCCAGCGTGGAGGTGTTGCGCGGGCCTCAGGGAACGCTGTTCGGCCGTAACGCGTCGGTTGGCGCCGTTAACATCCGCACTGCCGAGCCGACACGGGATTTTGAAGGTTCTGCCTTTGGTGAGATCGGCAACTACGGCCGGGTTCGTACGATCGGCATGGTAAATCTGCCTGCTTCAGACAGTTTGGCGTTCCGGGTGTCAGCGCTGTACGATCGCTTTCTTGGCTATGGCCATAATCTGGATACAGGCAAACGCTTCGGGCGCAACGATACCTTTTCGCTTCGCGGCTCAATGAAGGCTGAGATCACTCCGACGCTCACCTGGTTGCTGCGCGGCGACTATCAGAAGCAGGACGGCGACGGTGTGGCGGTGGGAACGGTCGATGCCGCCACCGTAACGCCGACGTTTGCGGCTAATTTCAATCAACGTCTGAACGGCTTGGTGCCGCGTTTAGATGCTACCTACAGCTATGGGGTACGCCAACTCACCACTGGCGATCTCGATGACCGACAATGGGGAGGGGCCAGCGACCTTGCGCTGGATGTCGGCGCTTCGACGTTGCGGCTGATCAGCGGCTACCGCGAATGGAAGAATGCTCAGAGCGAAGACGACATCACCTTCACGCCGGCCGCTCTTTTCGGGCGCAGCGCCAATTACCTGAGCCGGTCGCATTCGCAAGAGCTGCAGTTCCTCACGCCCGCGGAAAACCGGCTCAGCGCTGTGTTCGGCGTCTATTACTTTCGGGAACGCTACGACATCGACACTGACTTCAATCTCGCACCGGGCTGGTGCGATATCTTCGTTCGCAATACCGCGCCAGCACGGCTTGCCGCTTGTCGGGCCGGACCACAGCAACAGGCGGCCACAACGCAATTTCACCAGATCACCAAAAGTTATGCGGCATTCGGGCAGGGCACATTCAAGGTGACGCCCGACTGGGATATCACCGGGGGGCTGCGCTATTCCCACGATGACAAGACAGGTACGCTGCTGGCTGTCCGAGCGAACCCAAGTTATACAGGAACAGTACCAGATAACGCGAACGATTTGGCGTTCTCGGGCGGAAAATTGACCTATCGGATAAATACAACCTACCGGCCCGCGCGCGACATAATGCTTTATGCCACTGTTTCCACGGGGTATAAATCCGGGGGTTTTGACACCGGTACGGGTAGCGTACTTGGCAATAATCGTGTGTTTGAACCGGAAACGGTGACCAATTACGAGATAGGCGCCAAGACCCAGTTCGCCAACCGCAAGGTGACAGTGAACGCCACGCTGTTCCGTATGGACATCGAAGACTTCCAGCTTCGCAGCTACAATGGTACCTTCTATCTGGTGCGTAACGCTGGTTCTATTCGGCAGCAGGGCGTAGAATTTGACCTTGCCGTCCGTCCTGCGCGCGGACTAGCCCTGACCTTCTCAGGTACCCGGTTGGCATCGGAATACACCAGTTTTCAGAATGCGCCGCCTCGTCCCGGTCGGTCCGGGCCGCAGGATCTAACGGGCTATCGTGTTCCGTACTCGCCCAAGTGGCAGGGCACCGGGGCGATCGACTACACCGGAGAACTGGGTGGGGGCTATAACTTCAACATCAACGGCCATGTGGGCTTCACCAGCGACGTGGACGTGGGCATCGCAGGTGACGGCAACCCTGACGGGCGTCAGCCTGGCTACGCCCTGCTCGGCACGCGCCTGTCGCTGGCCGGACCTGACAACCGTTGGGAAGCGGCGCTTTCGGCGGAGAATCTGACGGACAAGGGGTATTGCGTCACCAAGTTCGGGCAGGTGCAAGCGGGAGCGCTTGGTCTTGTGTCCGACGGATCATCAGTGCTCCGCTGCGTTCTTGGCGAACCTCGCACGATCCGTGGGTCTATCAAGGTTAACTTCTGACGACGAGTTGGCAGGTGTGGTCAGGGTGTTGCAGTGAAGCAGCACTCAGACAGGTATCCTTCTGATTAAGTACTATGAAGATGTTTTCACGAATGTCATAAATCGTCATGGATAATTGCCCGTGAACAGCTGCGTTTTGCAGGCAAAATGAGATTATGTGAAAATAGCACTCTTGTCGTGAGGGTGGGTGCGGATAGTTGCTATCCGCGGCCAACCAGCGGCACCCGCTAGCGCCGATAAACGAAGCCGAAGGCGCCGTCGGCGAGCTTCTCGTAATCTATTGGAACACCGTCCACATAGATGGTGTATAGGGCAGGGGGCGGACGCTGCACTCGTCCCTTGAGTCCGCACGCTTCCCAGTTCGATACTGAAATGTAGGCGCGGGCCTCTCTGGGGGACGTTGCTCGCGGCGCAGACGCTTGGCGTGCCGTGCGTCGTATCGATTTAGGGCGGGGACGGACGTTGGGTCGGCTCGTGCTGCGACACGCACCGGCTCGCGATGGAGCGCGTCCTCGACCATGCCGGCGCGCTGCTGATCGGGGGGGCAGGAGTTTCGCGGGCGAAGCGCATGAGCGGCTGGGCACGCCGCTGGACCGTTTCACGATCGTGCCCGGGGCGGTCGATACCGAGCGGTTTACGCCGGGGGCCGCGCATCGCGACGGGCCGGTCTGCCTATTCTACCATGGCCGTGTGGATCGCCGCAAAGGCGTGCTCGACCTGCTGCACGCCCTGCCTATGGTGGCGGGTGCGTGGCATTGCACGATTTCGGGCATCGACCCCGATGTGGACGAGGTGCAGGTGATCGCGGCGGATCTGGAGCTCGACGATCGCGTCACCTTCACCGGCTATGCCGATTACGACGCGGTGCCGGAATTGTACCGCGCGCACCACGTGTTCGTGTCACCAAACTATGCCGAGGGTTTCTCGAACATGATCCCGGAGGCGATGGCGAGCGGGCAGGCGGTGCTGTCGTTCCGCTCGGTCGGCGTCGCCAACTGTATCCGCGACGATGAGAACGGCGTGCTGGTGGAGCCGGGCGACGTGCCGGCGATCGCTGCGGCGTTACGCGGGTTGAAGATCGTCTCTACCGATTTTGACCGCCGCCTGGAGGCAGGACGGGGCAGGACGTCGACTAATCGGCAAAGGGTGATCTCGCGCGATGTAAGATAACCCTTCGACAGTACGCTGCACGACATTCGTCTGATGTGCCGAGTTTCTAAACGTAATCCAGAAAATGCAGAATTTTCGACATGGCGGTCAGTGTCAGCCCGATGGTTTGCTCCAACGGCAGTTGCTCGTCGCCAGAGCGGTGAACAAGCCCTTGAGCCTCCAGAATATCGATCCAGCGAAGGCTGTGCGATGGTGGAACCAACCCTGCTTCGCTCGCCAGCTGTACCGTCATCTCGGCCGCACGCTCATGATTGATGAACAGTTGCAGCAGGATGTCCCAAGCCGGCTCTTCCAGAACGATCGGCGTGCCATCGAAAACCTGCGCTCGTCGACGTCGTTGTGAATCGATGGCGATTGCCTTGTCGAGGTAGCTGGGCGCTTCCGCCGACGCGCCGTCACCGCGCATCAGTCGCACGGCACTCATCGCCGACCTGCCACGACCAGTCCGCTTCGGGTCCTCGCTTGACGTGGCGCCAGGTGCCGATCGCGAGGATGGCCAGCGTCAAATAGGCCAGTTCGCCCGCCAAGCGCGCATAGACGCTCGGCAGCACGGACGCATCGTATGCCCTGACACCGTGGACGCCGACCGTCAGTAGCTGCACCGCGGCGAAATAAATGGGCCAGAACCGATCGGCGAACAACGCCACGCCGACGAGACCAGCCAGCATTACGGCATCGATTACCAGCAACGGTGCCACGACGCCGCGCCACGTGTGAGGCGGGATCAGACTGGTTGCGATAACCGCAAGACAGATCAGCGCAGCGACGATCCGCTCCGGGCTGCCGCCCCGCCGAACGGCGAACAGGCACGTCGGGATGGCGGCAACGAGGAAGATGAGCGATCTTACGATCCAGATGGCGGTCGCGGTGGCAGTCATCAGCCGGTTTGCTCACATGGCTGCTCGCGGTTCGCCTTCGAAAAGCGCCACGGGCGGCTTGGCGGTATCGCTGTACATACTCGGATCGATATGAAACGCCTCGGCGACCTTGTCCAAGAGGCGATGCCCCGCGACTGCATGCCCCCGCGCAGTCGTAATGGCCAGTTGGGCCTCAGCGACGGCCTGAAACACCTTGTGCCCGACAACGGCGGATACCTCGTGCGAGACACGCGCTTCGACCAGCGCCTGAGCCAACTCGCCGCCGGCCGAGAAAGCCTGGTCGAGCAGGTCTTCGAAGCGGCGCAACTGGTCTGCCACGGCGAGCACAGCCAGCGTGCGACGCTCATCGGACAAGCTCGTTGATGAGGTGAACGCCGGACGCGAGGGCGCCGAAGCCGATTGCGCCGATTGCCGCGATGACGAAGATCCAGAGCAATCGGGCGAGTGGGTGAAGGTCATTATGGGCTCCTGTTCGAAACGGAAGCCATCGACGCCAAGGTTCGCTCGGGGTCGAGGTTCCGTCGGCCAGCCCGACATCAGAAACGGTGGCGCGATCCACCCGCGCCGGGTCACCCCCCATCAAATCAGGGGGGCTCACGCCGAAGCAGAGGCGGGCGGCGTGGCGGCGATCGCGCGCACCCAGGCGGGTCACCGCTTCGGCGATGTACCCGTCGACGGTGTTCTTGGAGATGCCGAGCTGAAGCGCGATTTCTTTGGAAGAAAGCTGCTGCCAGACCATGCGCAAACATTCGCGCTGTTGTGGGCTAAGCGATTCGAGGAGCCGTTCGTCCATGACGAAGGCTTAACCTAACCTCCGCCTCGCCACCTTATCGTTTGTAACCTCCCACGCGCGAGTATCGGCCGGCCGCGGTCCACTATCTTATGCCAACCTCTTGGTTGATTGTGACAGCCGCTGCAGCGCCTCTGAATGCGAGCCTCATCGCGGACGCAAACGCTCGCCGGTCCTGCGCCGGTGCGATGCCTGATTTCAGCATGATAGCGACAGCATGTTTCAAGACGCCGTTGCCATGTGTCGCTTCCTTTGGTCCTTTGCGCGACAGCGGTTCATCGCCCGTCACGTGCAAGACGATGTCCGCGTTCCACAAAATATGGTACATGGCATAGCCAATAGCTATGCCAGTAAGGCTGCGCTTTCCAAGTACATCGTTACAAACGACACTAGGCAAGTTGTGGATGTTATTCTATCGGCCGTGATGACAAGAGTTGATCCATAAGACTCTGTTATGGCCGCACGTTCGATAAGCATGGACGTGTGCTTTTCATCTGCTTGACCGACCAAGTCGACCTGATAGCCCTTTGTATCGGGGAATGCGGGCCGGCGAGCGCAAGCGCGACGCCGGACATAGAGCGTCTGAGCGCCAGCATCACGCATCCCGCCGCACAGGAGGCTGAACGACCATAACAGGGGGGTCATCATGCGTGCCAATTTGCGTTCCGCCTATCATTCCGGCGCCAGGCGGCGTCTGCCCGGATCGGAGGCGATTGCCTTGGGATCCCGCCGTGCGCTGATCGCCACGCTGCTGCTGACCGGGGCGAGTGCCGCCTATGCACAGGATGCGCAGCCGACACCGGCGGCGCCGTCGGTGTCACCGATCCTGAGCCCGGAGGTGGAGGCGGCCGAAACGCCCGATACCGTGCCGGAGGGCGAAAGCGACACCATCACCGTCACCGGATCGCGCATCGTACGCAACGGTTATGATGCGCCGACCCCGGTTACCGTCATCGGGCTTGCCGATATCCAGGCGTCCGCCCCCGCCAACGTCGCCGATTTCGTCAATCAGATCCCGTCGGTGGCGGGCAGCGTCTCGCCGTCCAACACGCAGCGCAACCTGAGCGGCGGCGCGGGCGGCATCAACACCATCAACCTGCGATCGCTGGGCACCACGCGCACGCTGGTGCTGCTCGACGGCCATCGCTCGGTCGGCTCGCTCGCCACCGGGACGGTTGACGTCAACACGATCCCCCAAGGGCTGGTGAAAAGCGTCGAGGTCGTGACCGGCGGCGCATCGTCGGTTTACGGCTCGGATGCCGTCGCCGGCGTCGTCAACTTCATCCTTGATCGCGAATATACGGGATTGAAGGGCGAGTTTGCCTATGGCGAGACGACTTATGGCGACGATGTCAGCTATCGCGCGACGCTGACGGGCGGCATGGAGTTCGCCGAGGGGCGGGGGCGTGCGCTGCTCAGCGGCAATTACGTGCAGCGTGGCGGCGTGTTCGGCGCCGGACCGCGTGACTGGAAGAACCGCGGCGTCCACCTGATCCAGAACCCGCGCTACATCGCCGGCAATGGCGAGCCGGAATATATGGTGGCCTACAAGTCGGGCCTGAACACCACGACGGGTGGCGGCATCATCACCTCCGGCCCGCTGCGCGGCACCTATTTCGGCCAGGGCGGAACGGTGAACCGCTATGATTATGGCCCCAACCGGCTGAACAACCTGCCATGGACGGTGGGCGGCGACTGG
Organism: Sphingomonas dokdonensis; assembly: GCF_002197685.1. Classification (GTDB taxonomy): domain Bacteria; phylum Pseudomonadota; class Alphaproteobacteria; order Sphingomonadales; family Sphingomonadaceae; genus Sphingomonas; species Sphingomonas dokdonensis. Next base: position 40,081 of record NZ_NBBI01000001.1, read on the forward strand.
CAGCTGAGCCAGCAATATTATGCCACCGCGATCCAGCCCGAGGAGAAGCTGACCAGCGTCTTCGGGCGCTTCAGCTTCGACGTGCTCGACAATTTTCAGCTGTTCACCGAGCTGTCGTACAATCGAAGCAAGCAGCACAGCTGGGGCGGGTATCACACCGACAAGGCGAACGTGTCGATCCTGGGCGACAATGCCTTCATCCCTGCGGCGGTGCGTTCGCAGCTGAACGGCGCTGGCTTTACGCTCGGCACCTGGAACCAGGACATCCCGACGCGCGAAAGCAATTACGATCGCGAGGTGCAGCGCTACCTCGTCGGGTTCGAGGGCAGTTTCGACCTCCTGTCGATGGACTGGAAATGGGACGGCTATTACCAGCGCGGCATCATGAACGCGAAGGAGGCGCTGGTCGCTGCCAATCGCGTGAAACTGGGCTTCGCGCAGGATGCCGTGCGCGATGCATCCGGCAATATCGTGTGCCGCGCCACGCGCGACGGCAGCACCAATCCGCTGGCGGCGGGCTGCGTGCCGTTCAACCGCATGGGGATCGGCGTCAACTCGCAGGCGGCGGTCGATTACATCATGGGCACGCCTTATGGTGATCGCCGGTTGCAGCAGGACGTCGCCTCGCTGAACTTCAGCACCAATGTCGACAATCCATGGCTGAAGCCGATCGGTCTCGCCTTTGGCGTGGAAAGTCGCAAGGAGAAGATCTCGGGCTATGTGCCGCCGGAATATGCCTCCGGTTGGTATTCGGGCAACTTCACCGCGACCTTTGGTCAGTACACGGTGACCGAAGCCTATCTCGAGACGTTGGTGTCGCTACCCTGGAGTTTCGAGTTCAACGGCGCGGCGCGTTACACCAGCTACAGCGAATCCGGCGATGTGGTGACGTGGAAGGCGGGGCTCAGCTTTGCCCCGATCGAGGATCTGCGGTTTCGCGTCACGCGGTCGCGCGACATCCGCGCGCCCAACCTGTCAGAGCTATTCCAGGGCGGCGCGCGCAACACCAATTCGATCGGTGATCCGTGGCAGAACAATGTCGCGGTGCGCTACACGCAAACGGTGACCGGCAATCTGACGCTGGAGCCGGAAAAAGCCGATACGTGGGGCCTCGGCGTCATCTACCGGCCCTCGTTCGTGCCCGGGCTCGGCCTGTCGGTCGATTATTACGACATCAAGATCAACGGCGCGATCGGCACCCTGGGGCCGCAGGACATCGTGGATCGTTGCTTCACCGGCAATATCGAGCTGTGTAATCGTCTGCAGGCGATCATCGGCACGGGGCAGAATGCACGAACGATTGCTTACGGCACCAACGGCTTCACCAACGCCACCGGGCCGGGCGCGGGCGTCAGCGAATATCTGATCGCCAACAGCCCGTACAACTTTCTGTCCAATCGCGCGCGCGGCATCGATCTTGAGCTGAGCTACGGCTTCGATCTCGCCGACATTGCCGGATCGCTGGGCGGCAAGGTCAGCTTTCGCGGTATCGCCACGCGCTACCTTGAGGCGTCGGAATCGAACGGTGTGCAGGCGCCGACCGATACGGTGGGTGAAAACGGCGGCAACGGTCCGCCGAAATGGACCTACCGCCTGACGTTTGGCTATGCGCTCGAGCCGTTCTCAATGCAGGTGATCGGGCGCGGGATCAGCGCCGGCGTTTACAACAACAACTGGGTAGAATGCGCCAGCGCCTGCCCGGCGTCGAACACGATCAATCGCACGATCGCCGACAATCACATCGACGGCGCCTTCTATGTCGACACCTATTTCGCCTATGATGTGCCGATCGGAAAGGTGAAGAGCCAATTGTATCTGCGCATCGCCAATCTGTTCAATCGTGATCCCGCACCAGTCGGAAAGGGTCCGTCGGACACATCGAACGTCGATCTTGGTATAAACCAGACCTTCTATGACTTTCTTGGTCGATCCTTCAGGATCGGTGTTCGCTTCGATATCTGACAGCAGGCGAACTACGTGCATGGTCGGTGGCCGGCAGATCATCAGATCTGCTGGACACCGGCTGTTTTACTTGAAAGCTTTATTGTTACAAAACAAGTCCGCGCCAGCTGGGCGTTGCAAAGAACGCGCGTATGGCATCTGCTGAATAGCCAGGCGGCGCCGCCCGATCGTGGCTGCGCGACGCTAGAATAAAGGGGGTTTGCGATGAAACATCTTGTGGCGCTGCTGGCGGCCGGCACCATGCTGGCCGGATACGGCACAGCGACGGTTGCGACGGCGCAAACCTACGACAAGAAGCAATGGGCCGCGCTCAAATATCGTCAGGTCGGCCCGTGGCGCGGCGGGCGCGTCACCACCGTCACCGGCGTGCCCTCGCAACCGCGCACGTTCTACATGGGTACGGTGGGCGGCGGTGTGTGGAAGACCATCGACGCCGGCGTGACATGGGTCAACACCACCGACGGGCAGATCAGCGTCGGCCCGGTCGGCGCGGTCGCGGTGGCGGACAGCAATCCCGACATCATCTATGCCGGCACCGGATCGTCAAAGATCCGCAGCAACGTCTCGATCGGCAAGGGCATCTACAAGTCGGTCGATGGCGCGAAAACGTGGCAGTTCATCGGGCTGAAGGATGTCGGCCAGATCGCCACCGTGCGTATCAACCCCACCAACCCCGACGAGGTGTTCGTCGCCGCCACCGGCGATCCGTTCAAATATACCAAGGCGCGCGGCGTCTATCGCACGCGCGACGGCGGCAAGACCTGGAAGCAGGTGCTGTTCCTGTCCGACAAGCTCGGCGCGGCGGACCTCGAGTTTCAGGCGGACGACCCCAGCGTCCTTTACGCCAGCATGTGGCACGGCCTGCGCCAGCCCTGGTCGATCATTTCGGGCAGCACGGACGGTGGTATCTACAAATCGACCGACGGCGGCAACAGCTGGCAGAAGCTTGGCGGCGGGTTGCCGACTGGCCTCTTCGGGCGCTCCAACGTTGGCGTCAGCGCGAAGGCACCCAACACCTTATGGGCGCTCATCGAGGCAAAGCCCGGTCACGGCCTTTACCGCTCCGACGATGCCGGCACGTCATGGCGGCTGGTCAACGGCGACGCCAAGCTCGTGACTCGCCCATTCTATTACACCACCCTGGCCGTCGACCCGAACGATCCCGAGCACGTCTTCGTCGGGAACGAGGGCTGGTTCGAATCAAAGGACGGGGGCAAGACCTTCGCCACCCGGCCCGTGCCGCACGGCGACAATCACGACGCCTGGATCAGCCCCACCAATTCGATGACGATGGTGCAGGCGAACGACGGCGGCGCCAACGTCACCTATGACGGCGGCGATACGTGGAGCAGCCAAGCGAACCAGCCAACTGCCGAGATCTATCAGGTCGCGGTGGACGATCAGTTCCCCTACCGGCTGTATGGCGCGCAGCAGGACAATACGACGGTCATCGCGCCTTCCCTGTCGCTCGGCAACGGACAGGATTTCCGCATCGGGCCGGGCTGCGAGACGGGCCCGATCATCCCCAAGCTCAACGAGCCCAACATGGTGTGGGGCGGGTGCAAGGGGCAGTTCAGCCGCATGGACATGCGCACCAACGGCAATGAGGAACGCTACTGGATCGGCAGTGAGTCGCTCTACGGCAACGATCCCAAGGACCTGAAGTATCGCTTCCAGCGCGTCGCCCCGATGGAGGTGTCGCCGGTCGAACCCGACACCGTCTATTATGGCTCGCAATTCGTGCACCGCTCGCGCGACGGCGGCGTCACGTGGCAGGTGATCAGCCCCGATCTCACGGCCAACCCGGCCGACAAGCAACTGGCCTCGGGCGCCCCGATCACGATCGATGCGACGGGCGAGGAGGTCTATTCCACGCTGTACGCGATCCGTGAGAGCACGGTGAAGCCAGGCGTGATATGGGCCGGCTCCAACGACGGCCTGATCCATGTGACGCAGGATAACGGCGCATCATGGCAGAATGTGACGCCCAAGGGCCTGCCCGCCGGTGGCCGCGTGCAGAATATCGAGCCCGGCGTGCGCGATCCCGGCACCGCCTATGCCGCGATCTACCGCTATCTGCTCGGTGACTTCGCGCCGTATATCTACGCGACCAAGGATTACGGCCGGACCTGGACGCGCCTCACCGACGGCCGGAACGGCATCGCCGCCGACGAGCCGACGCGCGTCGTGCGCGAGGATCCCGAGCGACCCGGCCTGCTTTATGCCGGCACCGAATTCGGCCTCTACGTGTCGTTCGACGGTGGCAAGCGGTGGCAGAGTTTTCAGCAGAACCTGCCGGTCGTGCCGATCACCGACCTGCGGCTCGCGCATGGCGACATGGTGCTCTCCACCCAGGGTCGCGGCTTCTACGTGCTCGATAATTTGAGCGCGCTGCGCCAGCTGCCCACGACCGGCGTGAACGCCACCCGGCTCTACAAGCCCGCCACCGCGATCCGCGTGAACGCATCGGGCGACAAGGGCTATGATTCCGACAAGGGGCCTGATTATATTCTGCCCGGCGCGCAGATCGATTACCATCTGGCCGCAACCACGCCGGTGACGCTCACCTTCCGCAACGCGCAGGGCGAGGTGCTGCGGCGCTTCACCAGCGAAGGCCCGGCCGACAAGGCGGGCGGCGGGGGCGGCGGGGACGAGGATGTCGGCCGCTATCGTCCGACTTACCCGGCAAAGCTTTCTGCCACGCCGGGCATGAACCGCTTCATCTGGGATCTGCGCCAATCGGGCGAGGCGCCCGGCGCCAAGCCAGGGACGCGTAGTCCGACCGGGCCGATGGTGCCCCCGGGCGACTATACCGTCGAGATGACCGCTGGCGGCGTCACCACAACGCAGCCACTGGTGATCCGGGAGGATCCGCGCGTGCTCGCATCCGGCATCACCGTGGCGGACCTGACGGCGCTCTACGATCACAACGTCCGCGTGCTGGCACTGGTGCACGACACCAATCTCGCCGTATCGCGCGTGACGCAGGCGCTGGCGGCCAATCCCGATCCGTCGCGCAAGGCGGCGCTGGACGGGATTGCCGATCGCCTGATCACGCCCAAGATCCGCTACATCCAGCCGCGCCTGCAGACGCATGTGACGTATCTGTACAATCAGACCAACGCCTCGGACCAGAAAGTCCCGCCCGACGCGGCGGCACGCTACACCGAACTGCGCGGCAAGATCGACGGCATCACGGCCGAGATCAACCGGGTGCTCGGCCCCGTGACGACAGCGGAACTCGGCAAGTTTCGCACCGGCACCGACGGCGCCCGGCTCGATGTCGCCGACACGACCGACGACGAAGAGGAAAGCTAAGGTTTGATGGACCCTCCCCGTGCGGCGCATTGGGAGGGCTCAGAAGTTGCCTCCCCGGCACGCGGAGAAGGACCGCGCAAGCAGCGGGTGGTGAAGGGGCTCTCCATGTGGCGCAAGGACAGCGGCCAACCGTTCTGCCATCACATGGTGCGATGCGAGTGAGCAAGCCTTCATGAGCGGGATGTTCTGGCGCTTCGCCCACCAGCGCTATCATGTCAGGCCGCCATCACGCATCACGGAACTGGCGGCGCTGACCGGGGCCGTATTCTTCATCATAGTTTACGGTGCAGCGCTGCTCGACGGCTGGCCACTCGGCACGGCTGACGCGCTCATCGGCATCGCTCTCATCGGCATCGCTCTCATCGGCATACCCCTGGCATCGGGAATCATGCATCGACGTATCCGCCTGGAAGCATCAAAGGGGCCGGACGCCCTGTGTCGCAAGCGGATTGCCACAAACAGATACGCCCGCCCTCTATCGAGGACGGACCCCTGATCGAATAAGCGGCCCCCGGATAAGGAGGCTGCATTCACACCTCAGTCGTCCGCCGTACCAGCGCCCGCGCCCGTCTGCGCCGGGCCGTACAGCGCGGCATTGAACAGGAACTTGAACGACGCATAGGGCTGGCCGCGCTGCGTCACCTCGTTCGCCAGCAGATAGACGTGGCCCTTGCCCAGCGTCCCATCGACGATCGTCGCGGTGTCGTTGAGCGCCTTCTGCCCCCAGCCCCAGCCGGAGCGGACGGGATCGTCGCTGGCGAACCACGACACGCGGCGCACGCCCGGCGTTCCGGGCGCAAAGGCAAAGGTCGGGTTGTTGTTGTAGAACACGTCCAGCGTCGCTGGCACGCCATAGGCCAGCGGATCGGTCGGATCGACCTTGGCCTGCAGCACCGATCCCGGCACGTAGAATTTCGTGCCCGGCAGCGGCGTGCGCTTGCCGCTCGCGTCCACGGTGGCCAGCGCATTGTACACCGGCAAGCCGAGCTCCGGCCCGAGTCGCGTGGCATTGCCCACCGCGATCACCGTGCCGCCCGCCTTGGCAAACGAGGCGAGCTGCGGCACCGTCTTTTCGGTCGACACATTACCCAACGCCATGCGCCATTCGGCCGGCAGGTCCGCGGCGGCGGGTTGCTTCTGCGGCGGGCGGCCCTCACGGCCAAGCACGTCGGACTGGAATACCAGCACGTCATACTTCGCATTCAATCCGCCCTTGTCGAGCTCCTGCGGGTACACGACCGAATAGGGGAACTCATACTTTTCGAAGATCCAGCGGTTCCAGCCCGACGCCATCGAGCCGCCGTAGTGATCGACTAGGCCGATCCGCACCGGTTTCAGCTTCACCGTTGCGCCCGTCGGCTTGGCCGCGACCTGCACCGCATCGATACCGAGCGACTGCACCGCGCCCTGCACGATGCCGTTCGCCGCGCCGCCCGCCGGGATCCACAAGGCGCCCGGTGCCAGCTGCGCGCCGCCAGCCGACACGCCCTGCTTCAGCCAATACACCGGCGCACCCGCCTTCAGCAGGCGATTGGTTAGGATGAAGCTGTTGTTTGTCGCGTGGCTGACGACATAGCCCGCGCCGCCAGTGCCGGTCATCTTTCCGGCCGGCGGTGTTGCGATCACCTCGCTGACCAGCGGGAAATGCGTCGGCGCGCCGTCGAGCAGCCGGTCGAACTGCACGTTCATCTGATACGCCAACGTATAGCCGGTGATGTCATACGGCCGGATCGGCGGCCCGCCAGGATAGGCGAAATCCTGCGGGTGATCCTGCGGCTCGAACATGTCGAGCACGTGCGGGCGGAACGCCTGGTCGGACCGCACCACATAGGATCCCGCCGGATAGCGCTTGCCGCCATAGCTGAAGGCGGCCGGCGCCTGTTCCACCTCGATTCCGGTCTTGATCAGCGCATTGAGGAACGCGACCGTGGTCGGCATGTCGGCCTGCTGGTCGGCCGGCAGCACGAAGGCGCGCGGCGCGCGATATTTCGGATCCTGCACCACCTTCTTGTACAGCGACGATGGCGCGATCTCGCGCGTGTCATAGCCGACCAGATCGTCGAGCGCGCTGCCGCCGCTGTCCTTCTTCATCGCCTCGGCCGCCGTTTTCACCGCCTCGATCCGCTTGGGCGTCACCACCCAGCTATCCTCGCTGCCCAGCGCGATCTGGTTCCGGCCCATGACATAGCGATTGTAAAGCAGCGGCTCGCGGTTGCGCGAGGCATAGTCGAGGATCGCCCGCGACATCTCCTTCACGTAATCGATCGATTGCTGGAAATGCCATGTCTGCGGTGCGATCGGCATGTACGCGTCCTGCCCGGCTATTTGCTTGTTCGGGACCAGGGGGATCTCCATCGGCGTCGGATTGCCGATGATCTCGGTCAGGATGCCGATCTGGTTGTGGAAATAGCCGATCGTGCGGATACCGCCGTTGAACCACGTCGAATAAGGCGCGCCGGAACGCGACACCGACCCCGCCTTCCCCTGCGCGAGCAGCCGCTCGTGCATGGCGGTGCCGACCGCGTCGGTGCCCGCGATCACCAGCGGCTCGTTGTTGAAATTGTACGGATTGCGGAACGGCGGAATGAACACGACGGTGCCGACCGGGCCGGTCTGGTGCTGGTTGTAGAGGATTTGCGGATACCAGTCGCGATAGGCGAGCCGGTTCATGTTGGTCGTCTCGGGCTGGGTCGAGGCGTAGCTGTCGCGGTTGTTATCGTGCCCGATGTACTTTTGGTACAGCACCGGAATGTCGTTGCTGTTGCGCTTCGTCTTGTCCGGCTGGCGCATGTACCAGTTCGCCACCAGTTCCAGCCCGTCGGGATTGGCGAAGACGTAAAGCCCGATTGTGTCGTTCAGGATGCGGGTGGTCTCCGCATCGTTGCGCGTCAGCATCTCGTGGATCAGCTGCACATGGCTTTGCGCATTCACCACTTCGGTGGCGTGCAGCCCGGCGTCGATCAGCACCACCGCCTTGCCCTGCTCCGACAGCGTCTTGGCCTGCGCATCGGTCAGCTCCTTGGCGAGCGCGAGCTGCTGAGAGATGCCGCGGTATTTGTCGAGCTGCCGGATGTTCTCGGGCGAGGAGATGATCGCGATATATTGCTCGCGTCCCTCGGCGGTCTTGCCGATGCTGACCAGCTTCATGCGGTCGCTTTCCTGCGCGACCTTTTCCAGCCACGCGCTGATCTGCGTGTAATTGGCGAGGAAATAATCCGATCCGGGCTTGGCCTTGAACACGCTGGCCGGGTCGGTGATCGGCCGCGTTTGCGCGATCGCAGCGCTTGGCGCCATCACCAGCGGCTTCATCGTCATCGAAAGGGCCGTCGCCGTCAGCATCAATGCACGCATCGGATTGTCTCCCCTGAACCCGTGGAACCTAAAAACCGCAGAAGCTCGCCGCTACTTCGCCTCCGCCAGCAGCAGCAGCGTGGCGAGGATGGCGGACATGCTGGCGACGTCCTTGTCCTTGTCCACCACCATCGCCTCTTCCAGCGAGTGCGCACGCATCGTCTGAAAACCCGAGCCGAGCGTCACGGCCGGAATGCCCATGCTGAACGGAATGTTGGAATCGGTCGAACCCGCCCCGAACGTCGGCGAGAACCCACCCGCCTTGCTGGCGGCGGCGGCGATCCGAATGATCGGCGCATCGAGCGGCGTTGCCCCGACCGGGCGATCGCCGACCTGTTTCAGGTCATAGCCGATCTTGCCCTTCGCGGTGGAGCGCGCCGCATTTTCCGCGTCGACCGCCGGCTTGAGCAAGGAGAGGAACTGCTGCTCCTCGGCGTCGAGCGCGGCCTTGCCGGTCGAGCGCATGTCGATCGTCATGGCGGTGGAGAAAGGGATAGAGTTCACCGAGGTGCCGCCCTCGACGATGCCGACATTGTACACCGTGCGCGGCTCCTTCGGCACGGTCATCTTGCCGAAAGCGACCATCGCATTGGCCATCGCATAGGCCGGGTTCACGATGCCGAAATCGCCCTGCGAATGGCCGCCTGGGCCGGTGAACGTCACCTTGTAGCGTTTCGATCCGATCCCGGCGTTGGTGATGCGATCGGCCCGCCCGGGCTCCAGCGAGATGAAATAGCCGATCTTGTCCTTCAGCGGGCTATTGCTGAACAGATAGCGCGTCCCGCGCAGGTCGCCGGGACCTTCCTCGCCGACATTGCCCATGAAGATGATGTCGGACTTGGTGCTATAATTGGCCGCCTTCATAGCGCGGATAAAGGCGGTCAGCACCGGCAGCCCGCAAGTCGCGTCACCGATGCCGGGCGCGTAGAGCATGTTGCCCTCGCGGCGCACCTTGGTGTCGGTGCCTTCCGGGAAAACCGTGTCGAGGTGCACGGTGACGACGATCAGCGGCCCGCCGCCAGTGCCCTTGCGCGTGCCATAAACGTTGCCGACCGCGTCGGTGGTCAGGTCACTCAGGCCCTCGGCGCGCAGCATCTCCAGAAATGCCTTGCCGCGCGCGTCTTCCTTGAAGGGCGGGGCGGGGATCTCGGTCAGCGTGACGACGTCCTCAACGATGCGGCCGTGGTCGGCGGCGATGCTCGCCTTGGCGGCTGCGAACTTCTTGCTCGCGAACAGCGCCCGGGCCTGCGCGTCGAAATCCTGCGCGCTCGCCGCGGTTGGCAGGGTCGCGGCGGCCAGCAGCGCTGCCATCATCAGCTTGGTCATTCGATGCGTTCCCCCTTGCCGACGACCCCTGCAGCGCTCGCGCCGGCGCGGTGGCGTCATGAACCCGTCAAGCGACCATGCTATCGGTGATCGGGCGCGTGGCGAGTCCCTATCGTGCGCGCCTTCTTTCCGACTGTTCCTGGCCCCATAACGATGCGTTATGCTGCGGCGTCATAGGCGTGCGCGACCGCGCGTCGCGCCAGCATGTCGGTGGAATCAATCACCGAGACGGCCAGGTCGTCAGGCCCGATTACCAGCGGCACTTCGGTGCATCCGGCGATAATCACGTCTGCCCCGCGTGCGATCAGCTGTTCGGCGGCCGTACACAGCAGCAGGCGACCGGCGTCGAGATTGCCGGCCTTGATCTGCCACACGCCCTCCATGAAGCCTGCGCGCTCCGCGTCCGACGGCGTGACCGGGGCAAGGTCGCGCGCCGCCAGCGCATCTTCATACAATCGCGCCTGCACCGCGCCGTTCACCGCCAGCACGCCGATGCGCCGTGCCGCCGGATAATCGCTGACCACCGCCGCCACCGTCTCTTCGATCAGGTGGAGGAACGGCAGCCGCGTCGCGCCGATCACCGCATCGGCAAAGGCGTGCGCGGCGTTGCACGGCATCACCAAGAGGTCCGCGCCCGCCGTCTCCAACCCACGCGTCATGGCGGCAAGGCCGGGCGCGGGGGAGGGGCCGGTGCCGGCGATCGCGGCGTTGCGGTCGGGCAGCGCCGGGTTGCTGTCGACGATCAGGCGGACAAGATCCTGCTCGCGCGCGGCATGGGCCTGGGCATGACGCAGCACCTTGTCCATGAAGTCGATCGTCGCCGCCGGCCCCATGCCGCCAAGAACGCCGATCACCTTTGGCATCAGGCGGACGCCGCCCCGCTCAGGATTCCCTGATAGGCGTAAAGCGCGGGCGCGCCCCCGGTGTGGATGAACAGCACCGTCTCGTCCGCGCCGATCGCGCCCGAGCGAACCAGGCCGATCAGTCCCGCCGCCGCCTTGCCGGTATAGACCGGGTCGAGCAGCACGCCCTCATGGCTGGCGAACAGTCGCACCGCCTCGACCATCTCGGGTGTCGGAATGGAGTAACCAGGCCCCACCCAATCATCGAGGCAGACGATCGCATCGCGCGGCACCTCGGGCACCACGCCGGCAAGGTCCGCCACGGCGCAGGCGAGCTTGTGAACATTGCCCTCCTGCTCTGGACGCGGACGCCGCACGTTGACACCGGTGACGGGAATACCGGCGCTGTTGCCGATTATCCCCGCGACGATCCCGGCATGCGTCCCCGCGCTGCCGCTCGCCACCACGATCCGGTCGAACGCCACGCCCATTTCGAAGGATTGCTGCAGGATTTCCTCGGCGCAGGCGACATAGCCCAGCGCGCCGAGCGCGTTCGAGCCGCCGCCCGGGATGATGTAGCCCTTGCGCCCTTGCGCCGCGAGATCGGCTGCGACCGCCTCCATCGCCGCCTGCAGGTCGGTTCCCGCCTCGATCACCGTCACCGCCTCGACGCCGAGCAGGTCGAACAGGAAATTGTTGCCCGATGCCGCCGGATCATAGCTGCCCGGTACGCGCTGCTCGAGCACCAGCCGGCACTTCAGCCCCTCGCGCACCGCCGCCGCCAGCGTCAGGCGGCAGTGATTGCTTTGCACCGCGCCAACGGTAATCAGCGTGTCGGCGCCCTGCGCCAGCGCATCGGCGACCAGAAATTCCAGCTTGCGCGTCTTGTTGCCGCCGGCGGTGAGGCCCAGCTGGTCGTCACGCTTGATGTAAAGCGTGGCGCCGCCCAGCGAACGGCTGAGGTGCGGCATCGGCTCGATGGCGGTGACGCCGGGCGTATATCGCCGGCGCGCGAATTGCGCGAGGTTCATTCAGGCACTCCTGGGCCGCCGGCGCGGGCGGTTCAGGAATGCCCAACCGCCGGCATGATGGACGGGCGGGGCGCGGCGATGCCGCCGTCGAAAAATCCCCGCCCTTGATGCGCTTACGCTATCCAATCCGGCGCGGCGAAGAAATCGGAAAAGACCATTCAGTGTTGGTGGCGCACCATAGCATTTGCGCATTCCACCTGCTGCCAGTCCATGTCGGCTGCGTCGGCAAGCACGGCCCGGTGCGTATCGACGAAGGAACGGGCCAGCCGTGACGGCGGATGACTGGCGAGATGCTGGACATGGAGGCCGAACTGCGTGGCCGGGGTGATCGGTCGGAAATGCAGCCGATCATCGACAAAGGCGCGTGCGGTATATTCGTCCACAATGGCAATGCCGCTGCAGCTGCGCGCCAGCGCGGCGGCGATGTAGACGGAGCGAACGGTGAGCGTAGGGCGGCCGCCGGTGGCGGCATTGACGATCGGGCCAATCAGTTCCGAAATCGCGACACTGGGCGCAAAGCCGATCACCTCATGCTGGCGCAATTCGTCGAGCGAAACACAGTCGGTTTCGGCCGGCAGCATGCCTGCGCAGAACAGCGCCCCGACCCGGCCGGTGCCGAGCGGGATGGAGGTGATCTCCAGATCGCTTGTTGGATGGTGGCCGATCACGAAATCGCATTCGCGCGACATCAGCGCCTCGCGAAAGTCGTCGTGGTGGACGGCGGCCACGTCAAACGTCACCAGCGGCAGCTTGCGGCGGAAGCGCGCGATCGCCATCGGCGTCGCCGCCAGCGCCAGCGAGGGCAGCACGCCGACGCGGATATGCCCTTCGGAGGTTGAGCGCAGGTTGCGCGCCGCCCGCTGAAAGGTGTCGATCCGGCTGTGCAGATCGTCCACCTCGCGAAACAGGATATGCGCCTCGTCGGTCGGCGTCAGCCGCCCGCGGACCAGCGTGAACAGGGGAAAGCCAAGCCGCGTCTCGGCATGTTTGACGATCTTGCTGACGGACGGTTGCGACACGTTGAGCAGCCGTGAGGCGCCACTGATCGACCCCACGGAATAGACGGCGTGGAATACCTCGATATGTCGCAGATTCATGGCAACCCCCCGGTCAAACCGTGTGTGCCGTTCCGCACCCTCTCCGCTCCCGAATCTCTTTTATGACGAAACGATAACACTGCTGCATGGCCTGCCAATCGCTTTTTGCATGATTGCGCGGATTTGGCGTGAATGCGCGCCTGCGGCATGTCGGCTTTGTTATGGCTGCCCATCGCAAAAGCTATTGGCGCCAAGCGGATAATCGTGATTGTCTCTTGGAAAGCGGTCGCACCTTGCCGCATGAAAACGGGCGGGGCAGGGAAGTGGGGACAGGATTAACGCGAGGATTGCTGGCTGCCGCGCTGCCCCTTGTGCTCGCGGGCTGCGGCGGATCTGACGGCGCGCCCAAGGCGAAAGCCGCGCCCTTGGTGAACGCCGCGCCGCCAGCGACGCGCCATTTTGTCGACGAGGTGGAGGCGGTCGGCACCGCGCGCGCGAACGAGCAGGTCACGCTGTCGTCGCCGGTCACCGAACGGATCGAGCGGATCGCTTTTGCCGATGGCGGCTTTGTCCGCGCTGGTCAGGTTATCGCGACCCTTGCACAGGCCGAGGAGCGCGCTTCGCTCGCCGGTGCGGTGGCGGCCGAGCGGCAGGCAACTACCCAATACCAGCGTATGAACGCGCTGAGCGAGCGCGGCTTCGTCACGCCGGCGACGCTCGATCAGCAACGCGCGCTGGCGCAGCGCGCGCGCGCCGACGCCGACACCGCGCGCGCGCAGATAACCGACCGAATCGTGCGCGCGCCCTTTTCCGGCTTCGCCTCGCAGCGCGACATTTCGCGCGGCGCGATCATCTCCGCCGGCACGCCAATCGCCACCATCAGCGACATTTCGCGCATCAAGCTCGATTTCACCGTGCCCGAAACCGCGCTCGCCACCCTGCGCGTCGGTGAGCGCGTCTCTGCGCAGGCCGCGGCCTATCCCGACCTGCCGTTCAGCGGCCAGGTCAGCTCCATCGACCCGGTGATCGATCCCGCGACCCGCGCGGCAAGTATCCGCGCGGTGCTGCCCAATCCCGGCAACCGGCTGAAACCCGGCATGCTGCTGACGGTGCGCGTGCTGGTTGGCGAGCGTGACGCAACGGCCGTGCCGGAGCTTGCCGTGCTCGGCGACGGGGCGGAACGCTATGTCTTTGTGGTCGACGGCAAGGGCGTTGCGCACCGCACAAAGGTGACGACGGGCGCGCGCGACGGCGGCTTTGTCGAAGTGCGCGGGCTGGCGCCCGACGCGCGCGTGGTCACCGAAGGCGTGATCAAGGTGAGTGACGGGGTAAAGGTACGGGTGAACGGCGCGCGGGCCAGCGCGGGATGATGATCTCCGACCTTTCGGTCCGCCGTCCCGTCGTCGCCGCGGTCGGCGCGATCCTGATCGTGATCGTCGGCCTCGTTGCCTTTCTCAACCTGTCGGTGCGTGAGTTTCCGGAGATCGACCCGCCCGTCGTATCGGTGCAGACCAGCTATGTCGGTGCCGCCGCCAGCGTGGTGGAAAGCCGCGTCACCCAGCCGCTAGAGGCGCGCCTCGCCGGCGTCGAAGGGATCGAGACGATCTCCTCGCGCTCCACCGACGGCCGCAGCGACATCACCATTGAGTTTCGCCCGACGCGCGACGTCGATGCCGCCGCCAACGATGTGCGCGACCGTGTTTCCGGCGCGCTGGCCGACCTGCCCGACGAGACACTGCCGCCCGAGGTGCGCAAGGTGGACGCCGATGCGCAGCCGATGATGTATGTCGTGGTGCAGGCGCCCGGCTGGGATGCGATGACGTTGTCCGACTATGTCGAACGCTCGCTCGCCGACCGCCTGTCCACGATAGACGGCGTCGCGCAGGTGCAGATCGTCGGCCAGGCGCGGCCGTCGATCCGCGTGTGGCTCGATCTGGGTCGCCTTGCCGCCTACCGCCTCACGCCCCGCGATGTGGAGGACGCGCTGCGGCGCCAGAATGTGGAACTGCCCGCCGGCCGCATCGAATCCTCGGCGCAGAACGTGTCGCTGCGCGTCGATCGCGCCTTCGCCAGTCCCGAAACCTTTCGCGCGCTGGTCGTCGGGCGCGGCGCCGACGGCTATCTCGTCCGCCTCGGTGACGTGGCCAAGGTCGAGCGCGGCCCGGAAAACCCGTACACCGCCTTTCGCTTTCAACAGCAGACCGCGCTTGGCATCGGCATCATCCGTCAGTCGGGGGCGAACACGCTGGAGGTGGCGAACGCCGTCAAATCGCTGATCGCCGCGATCCAGCCCGATCTTCCCGCCGGGGTGATGCTGAAGCTCGGATCGGACAATTCGCTCTTCATCGACCGTGCGATCAAGGAAGTGTGGCGCACCTTGGGGGAGGCGGTCGCGCTCGTCGTCATCGTGATCTTCCTGTTTCTCGGCAGCGGACGCGCGACGATCATCCCCGCGATCACCGTGCCGATCTGCTTGCTCGGCACCTTCGCGGTGCTCTGGGCCTTTGGCTATTCGATCAACCTGCTGACGTTGCTCGCCCTCGTGCTCGCCATCGGGTTGGTGGTCGACGACGCGATCGTGGTACTGGAAAACATCCACCATCGCATTCTGGCCGGCGAGACGCCGTTGGTTGCCGCCTATCGCGGCACGCGCGAGGTCGGCTTTGCCGTAGTCGCCACGACAGCGGTGGTGTGCGCGGTGTTCGTGCCCGTCATGTTCATCGCCGGGCAGACCGGGCTCCTGTTTCGCGAACTCGCCGTGGCGATGATCGCCGCCATTGCGCTGTCGGGCGTGCTTGCGCTCAGCCTGGTGCCGATGCTTTCGTCCAAATTGCTCCAGCGCGGCGAGAGTGGCCGGCTGGCGCAGGCGATCGACCGCATCTTCGGCCGGCTGGAACGCGGCTATGGCCGCGCGCTCGACGCGTGCTTGCGCCGTCCCGCGCCCGTCATTCTCGTCGTCGCCCTGTTCCTCGCGGGCTGCGGCTTGCTGTTCGCCCGGCTCGATACCGAACTCGTGCCGCCGGAGGACACCGGCGTCATCGAGGTGCGCGTCAACGCGCCCGAGGGCACCAGCTTCGCCGAGCTCAACCGCTATGCCGCTTTGGTCGAGCAGAAGGTCGCGGGGCTGGCGCAGGAGGATGGCCCGATCCGTGGCTTCAACACGCGTCTGCCGCTGGCTTACGGCATGGCGGAGGATTTCAACGCCTCCAGCATGAGCGTCTTTCTGAAACCGTGGGAGGAGCGGACCGAGGAATCGCAGTCGGTCGCGCGCAAGGTAACGGCGGCGCTGCAGGACATTCCCGCGATCCGCGGCAATGCCAACGTCCGCTCCTCGCTCGGTCGGGGGCGCGGCCAGCCGGTCGGCTTCGTCATCGCCGGCACCTCCTATGCCGATCTCGCCCGCGCGCGTGACCGCATCCTCGCCGCCGCGCGCGATAATCCCGGGCTCGTCAATCTCGACGCTGATTATGTCGAGGCAAAGCCGCAGTTGCTGATCGACGTCGACGCCAATCGCGCCGGCGATCTCGGCGTCTCGGTCGATGACGTCAGCCAGGCGCTGCAGACCGTCATGGGGTCGCGCCGCGTTTCGACCTATGTCGATCGCGGCGAGGAATATCGCGTGATGGTGCAGGCCGGCGCGGCCGATCGCGACCGCGAGGCGCGGCTCGCCAGCGTGTACGTGCGCTCGGGCTCGGGCGCGCTCGTCCCGCTGTCCAATCTGGTCCGCACGCGTGAGGCCGCCGCCGCGCGCGAGCTTGGCCGCTTCAACAAGATGCGCGCCATCACGCTCCAGGGCGGCTTGGCGCCCGGCTATTCGCTCAGCAAGGCGCTGGCCTTTCTGGAAAGCGAGGCGCGCAAGTCGCCGGAGGTGCAGGCGATCGGCTATCGCGGCGAAAGCCTGTCGCTGAAGCAGACCGGCAATGCCATCTGGCTCGTCTTTGGCATCACCGTGCTCATCATCTACCTGCTGCTCGCCGCGCAGTTCGAAAGCTTCGTTCACCCCGCGGTGATCATCGCCACCGTGCCGCTTGCCGCCGGCGGCGGCGTGATCGGCCTTGCGCTGGCGGGGATGACGCTGAACCTGTTCAGCCAGATCGGCATCGTTATGCTCGTCGGGCTCGCCGCCAAGAACGGTATCCTGATCGTCGAATACGCCAATCAGCTGCGCGACAGCGGCGCCGATTTCGCGCCCGCGATCCGTGAGGCCGCCGTGCGCCGCCTGCGCCCGATCCTGATGACGTCGATCGCGACGGTGTTCGGCGCCGTTCCGCTGGCGATCAGCCACGGAGCCGGCGCCGGTGCGCGCTCCGCGATCGGTGTGGTGATCGTCGCCGGCGTCTCGATCGCCACCGCCATCACCCTGTTCCTGATCCCCGTCCTCTACCGGCTGCTCGCCCGCCGCGCGGCCTCGCCCAACATCGTCGCGCGCCGCTTGCAGGCGGAGATCGCCGGCACCGCCTGAACACCAGGCCCCACCATGTTTTCCGAACAGGAGTTTCCCTGATCCGTCCGATCGTCACCGCCGCCTGCCTCGCCCTGTTGCCACTGGCCGCCACGCCCGCCACGGCGCAGGACGCAACCGACCCCACCGGCGACATCGTCGTTGCCCTGCCACAGGCGCGCGCGCCCACCGTGTTCGAGACGCGCCGCGTGCTGGAGGCGCGCGCGATCGACCTGATCGGTGCCAACGCCGCGGACGAGATCCTGCGCCGGCTGCCCTCGGTCGCCGTGCCGGTGAATTCGCGCGGCGAGGCGATCGCCTTTGTGCGCGGCGCGGCCGAGCGGCAGGTGGCGATCTTCTACGATGGCGCGGCGATCAACGTGCCGTGGGACAATCGGCTCGATCTGTCGCTGCTCCCCGCCGCGCTCGCCGGCAGCGCGCAAGTGGCGGCAGCACCGCTCGCCCCGCGTTACGGCGTCAATGCGCTGGGCGCGATCAGCTTCACCGCCAGCCGCCAAGGTGGCGCCACCGCGCGCGTCATGGCCGGCAGCGCGGGGCTGCGCGAGGCGCAGGCGACGCTGCCGCTGGCGTGGACCGACACCGATCTTTTGCTCGGCGGCAGTTATGCGACACGCGATGCCGATCCGTTGTCGAGTGACGCCATGCTGCCCTTCTCGCAATCGAGCGAGGAGCGCCGCACGAACACCGATCGCGAGCTTGGCAGCGTCTTCGCCCGCGTCGCCACCAAGATGGGCGGCCATCGGCTGGCGCTCACCGCCTTCCACGTCGATGCGAGCAAGGGGATCGCGCCCGAGAGCGACCGGCCAAGCGGTGCGCGCTTCTGGCGCTATCCCGACGTGCGGCACACCCTCGTGTCCGGTGATGCGCTGTTCACGCTAGGTCCGGCTACCGCGCTTGATCTCATCGGCTGGTACCAGCGGTTCGACCAGACGATCGACAGCTACACCAACGTTTCCTACCAGATCCGCGACGCGCAGGAGCGCAACCGCGATCGCACCTTGGGCGGGCGGCTGTTGCTGACGCAGCAGATCGGCGCGCTGCAACTGGTGGCGTCGGGCAATCTGCTCAGCTCGGTGCACCACCAACGCGACCTTGCCTTCACCAATGGCGCGCCACCGGCGGTGATGCCGGGCTTCATCCGCTATCGCCAGCGGAACGCGAGCCTTGGCCTGGATGCCTCGGCCCCGCTCGCCAACGGGCTGAACGCGGAGCTTGGCGTCGGCTACGATCGGGTCGATTATCTCGACACTGGCGACAAGCCGGCAATCCGCGCGGCACGAGGCTGGACGGGCCGCGCCGGGCTGGTCTGGTCGCCCGATGACGCATGGCGGCTGCGCGTCGCGCTGGGCCGCAAGATCCGCGCGCCAACGATGCGCGAATTGTTCGGCCAGGCGCTGAACCGTTTCCTCATCAATCCCGATCTTCAGCCCGAACGGATCGTCAGCGCCGAGCTGGCGGCCAAATGGCGCAGCGATGCCTGGGATTTGTCGCTCGTCGGCTTCGCGCAGGATCTCGACGGCACGATCGACCAGCGCACGGTCGGCCGGCTGCGGCAGCGCATCAACCTGCCCGGCTCGCAGGTGCTGGGGGTGGAGGCGGTGGCGGTGTGGCGTCCCGTGCCCGCCTGGTCGCTCGGCGGCAGCGCCACCTATGCCCACACCCGCCGCAAGGCTGTCCCCGCCGGACAGACCGATCGGCTGGCGGAGAAGCCCGACGTGCTCGCGCGGCTGTACGCCGACTATCGCGCGCAAACTGGCTTCGGCGCCTTGGCCGAGCTGATGTACACCGGGCGCGCCTATTCGGCCGACGCCGACGGTGCGCTTGTTGCCTTGCCGCGATCGGCCACGGTGAACCTTCGGCTCAGTCAGCGCATCAGCATGGCCGCAGATACCGCCGTTGACCTGTTTGTGCGCGGCGACAACCTATTCGACGCGCTGATTATGCCGCAGCTGGGATTGCCGGCACCGGGACGCTCGGTTCGCTTGGGCATGACGATCGGTGTTCCATAGCGACGGTCGGATATCGGTGCTTGACGTGCCGATCCGATCGCGCCGCCGCCATGTAATTGTTCATGCGGGCCAAGGCCGTGGCGGGCAGCGAGATGCCGATCATCTTGTAGATCCGCTGGATCTCACGGCGCCAATCCTGATCGACCTCGTGATAGCGAACCTCGACCCTTGAGGCTTCGCTACGCGCGACCACCTCTGTCGTGCGCCGTGTGCGTAACGCGACCTTGCGTGTCCACTCACGCGCGATCCACCTGGGATCGACGCGCGCGGATTGGATCGTCATCTGATTACGGACCAGCGAGGCCGAAGAGGAGATTACCGCCTGTGGATCGCGGCTGAGGCAAACGAGCCGGGCGTCCGGGAAGGTGTGAAGAACGGCCGGGAGATCCTGGCTGAATTGCGGCACCTTCAGGATCCAGGGGCGCGACCCATCATCGCGGCGGAGCCATGCCAGCGTCTGCAACAGACGCCGGAACTCGGCATAAGCCATGATGCCATCATCTGCCTCTACGTGGGCCGTGTAGGCGGGGACGCGCCATTGCGCCTCGAATGCGGAGCCGAAGATCGAGACGCTCTGCAACCCGATTTCCTCGTCCGCGTCATTCCAGTGGGTGGGGTGGATCGCACCAAATGCTGGGTTGAGCAGGCGAACGCTCATAGTAGCAAGCCGCCCGCGTATCTTGCGATCGTCGAGCCACGCGCGACCCGGCCGTTGTGGCAACGGATTCCAGCTCTCGAAGAAGCGGGTGAACGCGAGCCGGGGATCGCAGGCGAGGAGACGTTGGA
The DNA here is from genome assembly GCF_002197685.1 of Sphingomonas dokdonensis. Classification (GTDB taxonomy): domain Bacteria; phylum Pseudomonadota; class Alphaproteobacteria; order Sphingomonadales; family Sphingomonadaceae; genus Sphingomonas; species Sphingomonas dokdonensis. Next base: position 60,205 of record NZ_NBBI01000001.1, read on the forward strand.
TGCGAGTAGTGCCCGACCGCATCTGCCCGACGATGATGATCGGCGCGTGGATCGGCTGGTCCGCGATCTCCGGGTGCCGGCGCCAGAGCGCGTGGAGGCGGCGGCGGTTGCGCAGCGCGGCGACCAGCTGGCCGTGTGCGATGGTGCGGCCGAGCGGGGTGAGGTGCGCGACCGTTTCGAGGTCGTGGCACAGCGCGTCCAGGCGGGTGCGCCAGCCGTTGTCGGGGTCATCGGGCGGCGGCGCCGTCCGGCCCGCGGCCTTGCGGAGCAGGCCCTCGGGATCGAGGGTAGGGCGTTCGGCCCAGCCGCGTCGCCATGCGCCCTCCAGCGCGGCATCGAGCATCTGCAGGCGCCTGGGCCGAGGCGGGGCGAGCGGCGTTGCGGCCAGCGGTGGTGTCGTCTCGAGGGCGGCAGGCGCGGGCGGGCTGAAAGGCGGCATCGTTGCTGAACGCCGGAGCGCCGCGTGGGTGCCGCGGGGCCGGGAGAAGTGCCGCCCCGGTCAGTGGCTTGGCCGGCGCCGCTGGGGCCGTCCGGCCTAGCTTTCCTCGACCTGGGAGACGTCGCGCACCGCGCCGCGGGCGGCGTTGGTGGTCATGGCGGCATAGGCGCGCAGCGCGGGAGAGACGGCGCGCTTGCGGCCGAACGGCTTCCACGCCGCCTTGCCGCGCGCCTCCATCGCCTCGCGCCGGGCGGCGAGCGCGGCGTCGTCGACGTCGAGGCGGATGCCGCGGTTGGGGATGTCGATCACGATCGGATCGCCCGTTTCGACCAGCGCGATCAGCCCGCCCTCTGCCGCTTCGGGCGAGACGTGGCCGATCGACAGACCCGAGGTGCCGCCGGAGAAACGCCCGTCGGTGATGAGCGCGCAGGCTTTGCCCAGCCCCTTCGATTTCAGATAGCTGGTCGGATACAGCATTTCCTGCATGCCCGGCCCGCCCTTCGGCCCTTCGTAGCGGATCACCACGACGTCAGCGGCCTTTACCTCGTTGCCGAGGATGCCGGCGACTGCCGCGTCCTGGCTTTCGTACACGCGCGCGGTGCCGTGAAAGGTGAGGATGCTGTCGTCGACGCCGGCGGTCTTCACGATGCAGCCCTCGGGCGCGAGATTGCCGTAAAGAACGGCCAGCCCGCCATCGTGCGAGAAGGGATGCTCGGCATCGCGGATCACGCCGGCAGTGCGATCGGTGTCGAGCTCCTTCCAGCGGTTGTTCTGGCTGAACGCCTGGGTGGTGCGCACGCCGCCGGGCGCCGCGCTGTAGAATTGGCGCACGCTGTCGCTGGTGGTGCGGCTGATATCCCAGCGGTCGAGCGCGTCGGCCATCGTCGGCGCGTGCACGGTCGGCAGGTTCGTATCGAGCAGCCCGGCGCGATCGAGCTGGCCAAGGATCGCCATGATGCCGCCGGCGCGGTGGACGTCCTCCATGTGGACGTCCTGCTTGGCGGGCGCGACCTTGCACAGGCAGGGCACGCGGCGCGACAGGCGATCGATGTCGGCCATGGTGAAGCCCACCTCGCCCTCATAGGCGGCGGCGAGCAGGTGGAGCACCGTGTTGGTCGAGCCGCCCATTGCGATATCGAGGCTCATGGCGTTTTCGAACGCGGCGAAGCTGGCGATCGAACGCGGCAGCGCGCTGGCGTCATCCTGTTCGTACCAGCGCTTGGCCAGATCGACGATCGTGTGCCCCGCCTCGCGGAACAGCGCCTCGCGATCGGCATGGGTGGCGAGCACCGAGCCGTTGCCGGGAAGCGACAGGCCCAACGCCTCCGTCAGGCAATTCATGCTGTTGGCGGTGAACATGCCCGAACAGGAGCCGCAGGTGGGGCAGGCGGATCGCTCAATCACCTGCACTTCTTCGTCGGTGTATGCCTCGTCGGCGGCGACGACCATCGCGTCGACCAGATCTAGCGCCACCGTCTGGCCGCGAATGTCGGCCTTGCCGGCCTCCATCGGGCCGCCCGAGACGAAGATCGCGGGGACGTTGAGGCGCAGCGCCGCCATCAGCATGCCGGGCGTGATCTTGTCGCAATTGGAGATGCAGACCATCGCATCGGCGCAATGCGCGTTGACCATATATTCGACGCTGTCGGCGATCAGATCGCGGCTCGGCAGGCTGTAGAGCATGCCGCCGTGGCCCATGGCGATGCCGTCATCCACCGCGATGGTGTTGAATTCCTTGGCAACGCCGCCCGCTGCCTCGATCTCCCGCGCGACCAGCTGGCCCAGATCCTTCAGATGGACGTGGCCGGGGACGAATTGCGTGAAGCTGTTGACCACCGCGATGATCGGCTTGCCGAAATCCTCGTCCTTCATCCCCGTCGCGCGCCACAGGCCGCGCGCGCCCGCCATGTTGCGGCCGTGGGTGGTGGTGCGGGAGCGATAAGCGGGCATGGCGTTTGTCTCGGCTGTTACGAAGCGCGGATTAGCGAGCCGCTGGATAGCGCATCATGCGCGCAATCGGAAATGCGGCGTTGCGGTGGCGCAGACCGCGGGGCGCGGAAGTTGACAATGTTGACGCATATACAGTGTTTATTCTGAGCGTGTTGAGTTTCATTCTTTACTTCTTGAACTGCCGCGTGGCGATGCAACGTACGACGATGATTATCCCACGGGGAGGCGCTGTAGGACAGGGTTGTAGATGGGGCATTGTGCTCCAAGCTTCCCGTAGCCGCGTGCGCGCCTCACCGGCGGTTAAGCACACGTTCTTGACACACGTGCGGGATTAAGGCGAAGTAAGTTTATGCTGCCATTTGCCACTGAATTTCCGGTAAAGCAATCTAACAACAAAGCTGCGTTCGCTGCTGAGGTTTTTGCTTGGCTACGAGGAATGCGGCATAGTCAGATTTTAGCTGCATCTTCGGAACGGGAACTCGACGGGGAAAACGTATTTTTAACCGCTAAAGGCGGTGAAGAACTGCGGATGCGTGAGCTTCGGCGTGGTGACGACTGGGATGCGATTGGCTTTCGTCACGACATGCCTGATGAGCAAGGCAGAATTTGGCGCACTGAAGCCGTTTTGAAGCGAAGTCTAGAGCAGAGTGGGGATGATGTTGTTCGACTAAGAACGCAATGTCTTGCAGCGCGACCTGGCGCTGTCCTTCAGTCTCCTAAGAAGCCATATCTTATCAAGGGCCTGCTGAAGGGCTCGTGGGGCGGAATCGATGGGCAGATTGAGGTCTGCGATGAACCCCTTTGGCTTGAAGATAGTGCAGAAGATCTAGACCTCGCTGAGGCAATAATTTCTGGTACTGGTAGCCAATGGCTACCTATCGTGTACATCTCTGCGATCGGTTTTGAAGAATGGCGTTTATCTGAAAACGAAATAGAAAAACTCGCCTACGATCTTGGTGGGGTAGCGCATGTCGTAGTGGAGCCGAGTCGAACTTTCTCGTTTAAATTACGAGATGTGAGCGACGGAAAAAATATCTATGGGGCGCGATAGGGATAGCACTCCCGCAGCATGGCTTTATTCGTCGGTTTTTTACCGACCGTTACTTTGAGGGTGCAGATAACTTTTTCGAGTTGGTACGAAGCGCCGCAACCGATCTTAGGGCGCACATGCCTTCAAGTGGTTGGGACTGGACTGACTTTCAAGAACATGCTCTTAAAGCTCAGCGAGCTACACTTCGGGACTCTTTATCACAAGTTGATGCAGAGGAGTTATTTGAGGGATTTTCAAAGCAATTGGAGGACCTTCAAGACGAAAATCGTCGGCTTAAAGAAGAAATAAATAGACAAGCTACTGTCGCGATCACCATCACTCAGCCTGATATATCAAATGTGGGTTTCCTTGGAAGTGTGGCAAAAGAGATCTATCCCGGAGAGATTATAGATCGCGTGAGGCTTGCTGTTTATACAGCTATATTTGCAGCAGAAACAAGCGGTGTAGATGAACGTTCCTTGGCAATTTGGGAGGAAATCGTTCAACACACCCCACGGTCCCCTGCTTTAGACGAGCTGCTTTCCGACTTATCTCGCGCTACGAAGGATCCGAAACGGGTAGCAAACGAGGTGACAAGTTTGCTTGAGAGGCACGGGTACAGGGCTAAATCTGACAATAAGCACGTCAGGCTTGAGCCTCAGAACGGCTACGTCGGCTTGAAAAGTCTGACTGTTTCAAAGACACCGAGCGATAGTCGCGGTTTAAAAAACCTTTGTAAGCAAATCGAACGGACTCTGGGTATCAGTAAGTTACCCGCCGACTAGGGGTAGGAACAGCGCAACGCTGTCCCTACCATGATCATCAAACGTCCAGATTGGCCACGCTCAGCGCGTTCTCCTGAATGAACTCGCGTCGTGGCTCCACGACATCCCCCATCAGCCGCGTGAAGATCTCGTCGGCGACGTCCGCCTGGTCGATCGCGACCTTCAGCATCGAGCGGTTGTTGGGGTCGAGGGTGGTTTCCCAGAGCTGCTCGGCGTTCATTTCGCCGAGGCCCTTGTAGCGCTGGATCGCGAGGCCCTTGCGACCCGCGGCGAGGATCGCTTCGAGCAGCTGTGATGGGCGGGCGACGAGGGTTTCGCCCTTGCCGATCACCAGCGTCTCGTCGGCGTCGTTGTCCTCGATCGCGCCGTCGAGCGTCGTGTCGGGGCTGGGCTCCTCGGCGCGTTCGGCGGCCTTCAGCGACACGAGCTTGCGCGCGTGGTCGTAGAGGTCGGCGTGTTCGGCGGCGAGGGTGTGGAGCTTGCGCGCCTCGGCGGAGGCTACGAAGGCGGCCTCGACGATGTGATGATCGGTCACGCCGCGCCAGAAGCGCTGGAAGTGGAAGCCGCCCTCCGGCGTCATCTGCGCCGTCCAGCGCGCCTCGGGATCGCCCTGGTCGAGGCGGCGGGTGACTTGCTGGAGCCGCTGCGCGCGCTCGTCGGCCGATACCTGCGGATCGAGCGCGCCGCCCAGCGCCAGCGTTTCGATGATAACGGGATCGTAGCGGCGCGGCACGTAGCGCATCAGCGTGCGCATGCGGCGGGCGTGCTCGACGAGGTTGAAGAGCGGCTGCCCGGTGCCGACGCCGTCGAGCGTGGTGCCGGCGGTGCCGTTGCGCACCAGGTAATTATCGAGCGCGGCCTCGTCCTTGAGGTATTCCACCGCCTTGCCGCGCGTCGCCTTATAGAGCGGCGGCTGCGCGATATAGAGGTGCCCGGCGGTGATGAGGTCGGGCATCTGACGATAGAAGAAGGTGAGCAGCAGCGTACGGATGTGCGCGCCGTCGACGTCCGCGTCCGTCATGATGACGATCTTGTGATAGCGCAGCTTGTCGAGGTTGAACTCGTCGCGGCCGATGCCGGTGCCCATCGCCTGGATCAGCGAGATGATCTCCTTTGACGAGAGCATGCGATCGGTGCGCGCGCGCTCGACGTTCAGGATCTTGCCGCGGATCGGCAGGATCGCCTGATATTCGCTGTTGCGGCCCGACTTGGCCGAGCCGCCCGCGGAATCGCCCTCCACGATGAACAGCTCGGACTTGGCCGGGTCCTTTTCGCGGCAATCGTGCAGCTTGCCCGGCAGGCCGCCGATCGAGCCCATCACCGTCTTGCGGCTGGCATCGCGCGCCTTGCGCGCGGCTTCGCGCGCGGCGGCGGCGTCGATCACCTTCTGGATGATCTGACGCGCGTTCTGCGGATGCTCCTCCAGCCAGTCGGCCATCTTGTCGGCGAGCAGGCTTTCGAGCGGCTGGCGGACCTCGGAGCTGACCAGCTTGTCCTTGGTCTGCGAGGAGAATTTGGGGTCGGGCAGCTTGACCGAGACGATCGCGGTGAGGCCCTCGCGCATGTCGTCGCCGGTGAGGCTGACCTTCTCCTTCTTCAGCATCCCCGACTTGTCGGCATAGGCATTGAGCGTACGCGTCAGCGCCGAGCGGAAGGCAGCGAGGTGGGTGCCGCCGTCACGCTGCGGGATGTTGTTGGTGAAGCACAGGACGTTTTCGTAGTAGGAGTCATTCCACTGGAGGGCGACGTCGATGCCGATGTCGTCACGCTGGCCGCTGATCGCGATCGGCTCCGGGAACAGCGCGGCCTTGTTGCGATCGAGCCACTTCACGAATGCGGCGATGCCGCCCTCGTAATAGAGCTCGACGGTCTTGGGCTCCTCGTGCCGCGCGTCGGTGAGGAACAGGCGGACGCCCGAATTGAGGAAGGCGAGCTCGCGGTAGCGGTGTTCGAGCTTGTCGAAATCGAACTCGGTGATCTTGAAGGTGGCGGGCGAGGGGAGGAAGGTGACGCGCGTCCCCTTCTTGCCCTCCGCCGGGCCGACGACCTTCAACGGGGCGACCGCATCGCCGAATGCGAAGCGCATGTAATGCTCTTCGCCGTCGCGCCAGATGGTGAGATCGAGGAATTCGGACAGCGCGTTGACGACCGAGACGCCGACGCCGTGGAGGCCGCCCGACACCTTGTAGGCATTGTCGTTCGAGGTGTTTTCGAACTTACCGCCGGCGTGAAGCTGGGTCATGATGACCTCGGCCGCCGACACGCCCTCTTCCGGGTGGATGCCGGTGGGGATGCCGCGGCCGTTGTCGGTGACACTGACCGAGCCGTCCGAGTTCAGCGTGATGTCGATCCGGTCGCAATGGCCGGCCAGCGCCTCGTCGATCGCATTGTCGCTGACCTCGAACACCATGTGGTGGAGGCCCGAGCCGTCGTCGGTGTCGCCGATGTACATGCCCGGCCGCTTGCGCACCGCGTCCAGGCCCTTCAGCACCTTGATCGAGGAGGCGCCGTAGTCGTTCGAATTCTGCTGTTCTGCCATGCCGAGTATATAGGCACCGACGCGGTGTAACGAAAGCGAAATGGCATGCGCGCTCAGGCCGGGTGGGCGTGCGCCTGCACAAGCGGGAGGGGGCGTTCGCGCAGGCTGAGGAACAGGATCGCGGCGAGGGCGAGCGCGATCGCCGCCATGCCGAGCGCGGCGCTGTAGCTGCCCGTGCTGTCATGCAGGCGACCAAAGGCGGTGATGCCGGTCGCGGTGCCGAACAGGCCGATCATGACGAGCAGGCCGTATAGCTCGCCAAAGGCGCGCAGGCCGAACAGGCGGGTGGCGAGATAGGGCAGCAGATCATGCTCCGCGCCGTTCATGAGGCCCGCAAGAAAGACCAAGGCCAGCATCAGCGGCAGGCCGGGCGCGGGGAGTTGCAGCCCGACAAAGGCGAGGGCCGACAAAGCGGCAAAGGCGGCGGCGGTCGCCTGTGGCCGGAAGCGATCGACCAGCGCGCCCATGACGAGGCGCCCCACCACCTGGCTGGCGGCAAAGGACGTGACGAGCAGCGCGGCCGCGGCGGGCGTGAACCCGCGATCGGTGCCGAGCGGGACAAGCGAGGTGACGAGCCCGACGCTGGCGATGTTGATGAGCGCAGCGGTGGCGCCGAGCCGCCAATAGCGGCTGTCGCGGCGCGTTTCCGCCCCCGTCATGCCCTCTACCGGCACGGCGGCGGCGGCATCGTCGGGGTCGGGCCGGGTCGGGGCGGTGCGCTCGCGCCGCAGGAGAAAGAGGATCGCGGGGAGCGCCAGCGCGACCACCATGGCGCCCAGCGCAACGAAGCCCACGCGCCAGCCATAATCCGCGATGATCACGCCCAGCACGGGGGCGAGCGCCAGCGAGGTAATCGAGATGCCGGAGGTGGCGACGCCGAGCGCGATGCCGCGGCGCGCCTCGAACCGCTGCGCGATCAGCTTGCCGTACACGATCGCGCTGGTGCCCGGCACGGTGAGCGCCAAGCCGAAGATCAGCGTCTGATATTGCCACAAGGGGCCGCTGAGCGAGGCCATGCCGGCGTACACGAGCCCGAGCAGCAGCATGGCGAGAATGATGATCGCCTTCACCCCAACACGGTCGGCCAGCCGGCCAAAGAACGGCACGGTCAGCCCGCCAAGCAGGCCGAGCCCGGCGGCGGTGGCGATGTCGCCGCGGCTCCAGCCGAACTCCTCGACCGGGCCGGCGATGAACAGGCTCGACAGGTTCTGGAACAGGCCGGGGCCGGTGCCGATGCCGATCATCGCGGCGGCGACCACAGGCCAGCCAAGCCGCCACTCGCCGGCCTGGGCCGGTCGCGGTGGGGTTCTCTCCATGCCGCGATGGTAGCGTTGGCAGCGGGGCCGTCCAGCCCCATGCGGCGAGCCGTGGCGGGCGACGTCAGCCGAGCGCGATGCGGGTCGCGGCGTCGTCGATCGCGGCGAAAAGGGCGGGCTCGGTGCCGGTCATCCACACCTGGGGATGGTGGGCGAGGCGGGCGAACAATGCGGCGCGGCGGTCGGGATCGAGATGCGCGGCAACCTCGTCGAGCAGCAGGATCGGCGGTTGCCCACGGCGTTCGCCGACGAGATCGGCGTGGGCAAGGACGATGGCGAGCAGCAGCGCCTTCTGCTCGCCGGTAGAGGCCTGAGCGGCCGGGATGTCCTTGTCGACGTGGCGCACCATGAGGTCGGCGCGGTGCGGGCCCACCAGCGTGCGCCCGGCGGCGGCATCACGCGCGCGCCCGCTGCGCAAGGCGTGAAGCAGCGCGTCGGCATCGTCGTGCCAGCCGTCGAGCGACAAGAAGGCGCGCGGGAAATCGCCGCTCACTGTCTGGTCGAGCCGTGCGGTAAGCGCGGCGACGGTATCGGCGCGCGCGGCGGCGAGCGCGGCGCCATGCTGTGCCATCTGGCCCTCGAGCGCGGTGAGCCACTCGGGATCGGGATAGGGCTCTGCCAGCAGCTTGTTGCGCGCGCGCATCGCGGCGTCGTAGCGACTGGCCTCGGTGGCGTGCGCCGGGGCGAGTGCGAGCGTCAGGCGATCGAGGAAGCGCCGCCGCTCGCTCGCCGGCTCCACGAACAGGCGGTCCATCGCCGGGGTGAGCCACAGCACGGACAGCCACTCGGCCAGCGTATTGGCGGCGGCGCCCGCGCCGTTGATCCGCACCACGCGCCGCTCGGGCGAGGTGGCCAGCGTGCCGGTGGCGATTTCGGTCATATCGTCCAGCGTGGCGGCAATGCCGAACCCGCCCGGACCGTCGCGCCGGGCAACCTCGCCCAGTGTGGCGCGCCGCAGGCCCCGGCCGGGCGCGAGCAGCGACACTGCCTCCAGCACATTGGTCTTGCCTGCACCGTTCGGGCCGGTGAGCAGGACGAAGCCGGGATCCGGGGCAAGCGTCAGCGCCGCATGGTTGCGGACATGGGTCAGCACGAGCCGGCGGATCATCACGCGCGGCTCTACTGTGGGTTCACCCTGGGCGAAAGTGGCTGGTTTCCGGCCGTGCGCGGCCGCGTCAGGCGAGCAGCGCTGGAAGCGGGGAAGACGTGGCGTGATTCAGCCGACGCTTCATCTCGGCACCCGATGCGAAAGCGCCGGATCATTTGCCCTTGGGTAGCGGTTAGGCACCTCATGATGCCAAGGTTATTGCATTCGGCTGGATCGGCGACGCCTGCCCGACCGGCCGCACCCATAGGTGCGAGCGCGGCGGGGAACGAGGCCGTCCGCCATTCTTGTGACATTCAGCTAGAGCCCGCTAAGCGCGCGGCGATGCATGATGTGGGTGAGACGATGACGATGCGCGCGACCGTCGGCTGGGGCCTGTTGGGCGGATTGGCGCTGGCCGTATCCGGCTGCGCCACGGCGCCTGCCCCGGTGAAGCCGCCGCCGGTGGTGGCGACGCTGCCGCCGCCACCGACGATGCCGGCCGGTGGCTATATCGGCATGAAGAGCGCGCCCAAGCGTGCCGACGGCCGGTATATCACGCCCAATCTCGACAATACCGATCAGGCCGCGGTCTGGCATTTGCGCAACGCGCTGAACGTCGCCGCGCTCGGCTGCGACCAGGCCGGTGGCGGGGTGATCGAGCCCTATAATGCGTGGATCAACACGCGCGCCGCAGTGATCGATCGTTACTACCAAGCCTATATCAAGGAATGGCAGACGACCGGTTGGGGCGATTGGCAGCGCGTTTATGACGACAACCAGACGCGCATCTACAATTTCTACGCACAGCCCGCGATGCGGAAAGCCTTTTGCGCGATAGCCCGCGAGGAGGTGGCGCAGGTCGGGCAGGTTGCGGATGCCGATCTGCCCGCCTTTGCCCGCGCGTCGCTGCTGCGGCTGGATCGGCCGTTTACCGAATTCTATGCCGCCTATGACGCTTGGCGCGACTATTATCAGCCGGTGGTGAAGGCACCGCCGGCAGCGCAAACCACCGCCATTCCGGTCGTGGTGCCCCCGCCGGCCGCAGTCGCATCGCCGGGCGGCGCCGGTGTTGCGCCCACCGGTGTTGCGCCGGCTGCTGCGCCCGCCGACGTCGCGGTTGGCGCGCCCGCCGCGGCGGCGCCGATATCCGACGAAGAGGTAATCGTCGCACCCGCTGCACCGGCGGCCATGCCGAGCGAGGACATGGTCGTCGCACCCGCTCTGTCCGCCCCCGCGGCAAGCGAGGATATGGTCGTGGCGCCTGTTCTGTCGGCTCCTGCGGCAGGAAATGCACCGACCACTGCGACCACGCCGCCACAAGGTTAGCGCGTGGAACAACGCCGTGAGCGGCGTCGAGAGACGATCCGCAGCGATTGCCGGGACAAGGAGCACGCGGGAGGAAGGGCTGACCTCCCTCCCGGCGCAGGATCAGGCGGCGAGGCGTTCCGGCTCGGCGACGGCTTCTTCGCGGCGCTGGCTGAGATACGAGGCCATTTCGTCGCCGAGTTCTGCCTGCGCGCGCTTGTAGAGCACCGGCTCGGTCAGGCCGAGGCGCTTGCGGGCGGCGCCGAGCGGCTCGTGCATGAGCTTCAGATAATCCTCGCCGGCGAGCCACTTGGCCGCCTTGCCGCGCTGATAGCCCTCCATCACGGCGCGGGCGAAGAGCGTGCTGCCGGTGATCCGCAGGCTCTTGAGCGCGGCGGCCGAGCCGATGAAGGCCCAGCCGGCCCCGCCGACCTGCGCATAGCTGAATGCGACGAGCGCGGCTTCGCCGAGGCTTTCGTCGGCCTTGTAGCCGGTCATCACGTGCCAGATGTCGTGGATGTCGCGCGTGCGGCGGCCGAACCACGCATAGGGATGATCAACCTCGACGTTATCGTTGCCTTCGCGGCTGACCGCGACGAGGCCGTCGGCCGAATAGCCGGTGCTGTCGAGAAAATCGCGATAGGCGGCGCCGACGGTGCCGGGCGCGAAGCTGTCAACCCAGGCGCGATCGGAGAAGCGCTCCGACAATTCGGCCTGTTCGCGCGCGATCCGGCCGCCTTCTTCGGTGCCAAGCAGCTTGGCATAGCCCCATTCGGTGCTGCCGACATTCAGCGCGCGCATGATGCGGAAGACCTGAACCGTATCATCGCCGTTGTTCAGCAGCTTCTTGATCGCGTCGAACGCGGTGTTCCAGTCGCGCCGGCCGGTGCTGCCGGGGAATGGGGGAAGCTTAGCGGCCATGTTCATCGACTCCTACTGACACGGCTGTAAATAAAGCCGGTGTCGGTGGTCGTCAATGGGGCCGTGAGGTTCGGGCGAGATTTTGCGCTCGGCGCGGGGGATGCCGATGCTAGGCGGCGGCAGGCTGCGGCGTGGCGGCGGTGGCCATGTAGCGGGCTAGGTGATCGTCGCTGGTGCCCATCAGGCCTTCGATTACCGTGGCGCGCTTGAAATAGTGGCCGACGGCGAGCTCCTCGGTCATGCCCATGCCGCCGTGGAGCTGCACGCCATTCTGCCCGACGAAGCGGCAGGCCTCGCCGACGAGCACCTTGGCGCCCGAGATGGCGAGCGTTCGCTCGCGCGGCGGCGCGCCTAGCTTCATGGTGGCAAGATAGGTGGCGGAGGTGGCGGCCTCGATCTTCATGAACATGTCGACCATGCGGTGTTGCAACGCCTGGAAGCCGGCGATCGACTGGCCGAACTGACGGCGGTCGCGCGTGTAGGCGATGGTATCGTCGAGGATGCGGCGGGTGACGCCGAGCGCCTCGGCAGCGAGGGCGGCGATTGCGGCGTCGGTGGCGTGCTCGATGGCGGTGGCGGCGATGTCAGGCGCGGCGACCAACTGCGCTTCGGTGAGGGCGACCGCGTCGAAGCGAAGGTCGGCGGCGCGGCGGCCGTCGATCGTACGGTAGGGGAACATTGTGACGCCGTCGCTGTGTGGATCGACGGCGAAGACGGCGGTGCCGTCGGCCGTCTGGGCCGTGACGAGCAGGGTCGTCGCCCAAGGGGCGGCCATGATCGTCGATTTGGCGCCACCGAGCAGCCAGCCGTCGCCGCTACGGTCCGCGCGGGTGTGGTGCGGTGGGGCGCCGAGGCGGGCGCCGCGTTCGGTGTCGGCGAGGACCACCACCGCCGCGCCGGACGCGATGCGCGGCAACAGCGCGGCGGCGGCCTGCGTGCCGCTGTGGCGCAGCAGCGTGGCGCTGGTGATGGCGGATTCCAGATACGGCTCGGTCACCAGCGCGACGCCGAGTTCCTGCATGACGACGAGCAGGTCGAACGGATCAGGCGCGTCGGGACCACCCAGCGCGAGGAGGCCGAGCTGGTCGGCAAGACCGTGCCACAGCGCGGTGTTGCGGCCGCTTTCGGATGCGACCGCCGCCTGCCGCGCCGCAAAATCGTGATGATCGCGCAGATAGGCGGCGAGCGATGCGCGTAGCTGTTCCTGTTCGGGTGTGAAGCTGAAATCCATGCCGCCTCTCCTTGGGGCTGTGCTGGCCGTTGCCGGTCAATCAGACGATGTGATGTTCGCGCACCCAGAACAGGGGCGATTGCGCCAGGTCGATGAAATTGCGTTCGTCCTCCAGCAGGCGGCGACCGGCGTCGCGCGCATCCTTGCTGTCGTTCACCGCCACCAGATCATCGATGCTGTCCCAGAACAGCTCGGCGACGCCATCATAGGGCGGGACGGTGGCGCCGCGCGCGTCGGCGGTGCCGGCGAGCCGGTGATCGGCGAAGCTGTGGCTTTGCACATAGCGGCGGATGCGCAGCAGCGGCGCGACCTCCGCCACCAGCGGGGCGTGGTGATCGCGCCAATAGGCCTGGAACTGCTCAAGCGAGAGATCCGCGTGGCGGCGGAGCCAGAAGGTGAGCTTGATCATGACCGGGCGATCCCCGCGTTCGCGCGATCGAGTGCGCGCCACACGATCGTCTTCTGGATCTCGGTGGCGCCGCCGTAGATCGTCTGGGCGCGCTCGAAAAGGTAGGAGGCGGTGCGCGGCACGGCAAAGGGCGCGGCCTCGGGCGCCGCGTCGCGCCAATCGGCGCGGGTGCGATCGGCCACGATCGCGCGATCCCGCCCGGCGAGCTCGACCCACAATTCAGTGATCTCCTGTGCCAGCTCGGTGCAGGCGATCTTGAGCGCGGAAACGGCGGCGGGGGCGGCATCGCCGCACAGGACGCGCAGCACCGACATCTCGACGGCGTTCAGCCGGATCTCGGCGAGCGCGACGCGGCGGGCGAACAGCGGCTCGTCCGCCATGGTTGCCGCAACGCTGCCCGGCATGGTGGCGGCGACGCGGCGGAGCTCGGCCAAGTCGGCGCGCTTGCGGCCGATATGCGCATAGGAGACGCGCTCGGCGGCGAGCAGGACGTTGGCATAGTGCCAGCCCTTGCCCGGTTCGCCGATCATGTTGGCGGCGGGCACGCGCACATTGTCGAACTCGACGCGGTTGAGTTCGTGCGCGCCGTCGATCGAGATGATCGGATGGACGGTAATGCCCGGCGTGCGCATGTCGGCACAGATCATCGAAATGCCGTCCTGCTTGCGTTCGCACTTTTCGGTGCGGACGAGGCAGAAGATCCAGTCGGCCCAATGCGCGCCCGAGGTCCAGATTTTGGTGCCGTTCAGCACGTAATCGTCGCCGTCGCGCACCGCGCTCATGCGCAGCGAGGCCAGGTCGGAGCCCGACTCCGGCTCGGAATAGCCCTGCGCCCACATCGCGCGCGATTCGAGAATGTCGGGCAGCCAGCGGCCCTGCTGCTCGGGCGTGCCGAACGCGCAGATGATCGGGCCGATATAGATGACCGCCATCGGGATGATCGACGGCGCGCCGGCGAGCTCCAGCTCCTGTTCGAAGAGATAGCGCTCGACCGGCGTCCAGCCGGGACCGCCGTGCTCGGCCGGCCAGCCGACGCCAAGCCATCCCTTGGCGTTCAGCGCCTGCTGCGAGCGAACGTGATCGTCGCGTGTCAGCTTTCGTCCGTCGCGCACGAGCGCGAGCACGTCTTGCGGATATTCCTGGCTGAAGAAGCGGCGAATGTCCGCGGCGAAGGCCTGTTCGGCCGGGGAAAGCGCGAGATCCATGCCGTAGCGTCACCCACGATGTCGGGAGCGTCAACAGCAACATCGCGCCGCCTTCACGCGTTGGATGGGCAAGTCGCCTGCACATCGCGGGCAATTGCGGGAAAGGATGTGCGATGAACAGGAAAGTCACCGCCGTTGCGGCGATCGGTATTCCGGCGCTGATCGTCGGCGGGCTGGCCGTTGCCAGAGCGCGGCAGCGCGGCAATGCTGCGGTGCCCGAGCCGGCCAAGCCGGTCGAGTTGCAGCGGTATCTCGGCCGCTGGTACGAACAGTTCCGCTACGAGGCGCCGTTCGAAAAGGGGATGGAGGCTGTGACGGCGGATTACTTCCGCAACAGCGACGGATCGATCCGTGTGGTCAATCGTGGCCGCAAGGGCGGGCTCGGCGGGCAGGAAAAATCATCAACCGGCAAAGCAAAGGTGGTCGATCAGGCCACCAACGCAAAGCTGAAGGTGACGTTCTTCGGGCTGATCAGCGGCGATTACTGGGTGCTCGATCATGACGACGATTATGCCTGGTCGATCGTCGGCGAACCGTCCGGCCGCTATCTTTGGGCGCTGACACGCGAGAAGAAGCCGGGCGAGGCGACGGTCGACATGCTGCGCGAGCGCGCGCGGACGCTCGGTTATGACGTGTCGAAGATCCGGCGGACGCAGCAGCCGTAGCAGGGCGGGGCAGGGTTTGCGCGGCTGGCGCCCAAACCCCGCCTTGCCGTTCAATCAATCGGCGAGATCGGCCGTTTCGGCAGGTGCCGCGCGTCCGCTCTTCGCAGAAGCGGCCTTGTTGCCCGATTTGGTGATCTTCGTGCCGGGCTTGCGGCCCAAGCCCAGTTTCTTGGCGACTTCGCGACGAGCGGCCGAATAACCGGGCGCAACCATCGGGTAATCGGACTTGAGTCCGTAACGCTGGCGATATTCGTCGGGAGAGAGGCCGTTCGCATTCAGGTGACGCTTGAGGCTGCGATACTTCTTGCCGTCGATCATCGAGATGATGAATTCGGGGTCGGCGAGCGACTTGCGGGCGCTGACCGCCGGCTTGTGCTCGGGCGCGTCGACCGGCTCAGCGTCGTCGGACTCCGGTGCTTTTCCGAGGTTGCGGACCGCATCGTAGAGCGAGGCAAGGACCGCCGGCACATCGTTTACATCGACGCGCGTGTTCGGATTGGCGAGCCACGCGATGGTCAGTTCAGTTGCAAGAAGGGTGCTGTCGTCATCAGGCTTGTCAGTCATAGCTCTTTCTATCGGAAGGTAAGCAGGGGGAGTAGTAGGGACTTACACGATGCTGACGTTCACCAACGGTTAGAATCCGAACACTTTGTCCTGATTACTGCTCAGGAGGAGGTTCGTTTTCCTTGGTTAACCGTCATCTGGCAAGAACCTAATTATTCAACTGCGTTACGAAAATTCCCAAAGTGGAAACAAGGGCAGAAGCACTTGCCAAATCCGCTCTGCTGATAACGGCAAGTTGATCCGGCTGAGAGAGGATTGGGGTAAGAAGAAGCGAGCTGGTACGAAAGTTCCTCTGCCAGACACAATTACGGGTTTATTTTCGGACATAATGTCCGATAAAGAGTACTCAAAACCAGTTGGTTGCGCGGTCGTAGCATGACGGACCCATTTTCTGTGTCGGTCCACAGCGCGCGATCGTCGCGCCGAGCGGCTCGAAAAGCGCGCGTGCGATGAACGCCGCTCCTTTCGCGGTGGATGGAGCGGACGCCCTTTCTCCTGCGATCCCAGATCCCTAGCAGGTGGGCAAAGGGAGGCTCATGTCCGTTAAGTTCCTTAATGCGCTCGGTGCGGTTATCGCAACGAGCATTCTTGCCGCTTGCGTGCCCGCCGCGCCGCCGGTCGCCGCGCCTGCGCCGCCGCCAGTGGTACGACGTCCGCCGCCGCCGCGCCCGGCGCCCCGGCCGGCCCCCGAGCGGCCCCAGGCGCCGGCGGCGTTGCTGAATGCGGTACAGGCGCTGGGGCAAAGCTTCGATGGGGATGTCGGCATTTCCGTGCGTGACGTGGATGACGGCTGGGTGGTCGCGTGGGCCGGTGACAAGCCGCGGCCGCAGCAGAGCGTCAGCAAATTGTGGGTCGGCATCACGGTGATGGACGCGGTGGAGAAAGGGCGGCTGACGCTGGACGATCCCGTCACGGTTCGCCGATCAGACCTGACCGTCTTTCACCAGCCGATCCGCCCGCTGGTAAAGGGCGATGGCTATCGCACCACGGTGGGCGCGCTGCTGAGCGGCGCCATGACCCGCAGCGACAATACCGCGAACGACGTGCTGCTGTGGCGTGTCGGTGGCCCCGAGGCCGTGCGCCGGATGCTGGCCGATAAGGGCGTCAGGGGCGTCACCTTCGGTCCCGGTGAGCGGTTGCTCCAGGCGCGCACGGCGGGGCTGACGTGGCGGCCAGAATGGGCGGGCGGCTGGGGTTTCCTGCAGGCGCGTGCGGCCATGAGCTATGCTGCGCGCAAGAAGGCGCTGGACCGCTATCTCGCCGATCCGATCGATGGCGCCTCCGCCAATGGCGTGACGCTGGGTATCGCGCTGCTGGCGCAGGGCAAGTTGCTGAAGCCGGCGTCGACCGACAAGCTGCTATCACTGATGCGGGCGAGCAAGACGGGGCCGCTGCGGCTGAAATCCGGGCTTCGGCCCGGCTGGTCGCTGGCGCACAAGACGGGCACGGGGCAGGACCTGAACAGCCTGTCGACTGGCTATAACGACGTCGGTCTGCTCGTGGCGCCGGATGGCCACCGCTATGCCGTGGCAGTGATGATCGCCAGCACGCGGCAGCCAATCCCTGCCCGCATGCGGCTGATGGGCAATGTGTCGCGGGCGATCGTAGCGGCGCACAACGACGATTGAGCCAGTCGCCCGATCGGCGGCTGCTGCGGTCAGAAGCGGTTCGGTGGCGCGGGGCGGGGCGGCTCCGGGGGGGATGCCATCGAGGGTGCTGCTGGACGGGTGAGCCATTTGAGTCCGCCCGCCGCTGCCATCAGCGTGATGCCGAGCGCCGCCTTGTCCCGCTTGCCCAGCAGGGTGAGGCCAAGCGTGGCGAACACGGAGGGGATCAGGCCGACCTTGCCGATCGTGCCGAAGCGAACGGCGCGATCGAGATTGCGGCCGAGCGTCAGCTCGGTGCGCGCCGCCCCGGTGGTGGGTTGGCGCGAATGCGGCTGCGCCGAGCGGCCCGTGGGGTCTGTCGCCGGATCGGCATCGGTGCCGCCTGCCACCGTATCGGCGGCAAAGGCACCGCGCGTACCCATCGGGAGCGGCGCGCCGGTGGTGGTGTCGCGTGCGGTCTGGCGCTCGAGCTCGCAGTTGAACTCGGCACCGAGCAACAGAACATAGGCAGACAGGTAGAGCCAGGTGAGCAGCACAACGGCGGCACCGAGCGACCCATAGGTGGCATCATAGCTGCCGAAATTGGCGACGTAGATGCCGAAGCCGAGCGTCATGAGCAGCCAGGACAAGGCGGCAAGCACGGAGCCGGGGGTGAGCCAGACCCAGCGCGCGCCCTCCCGATTGGGGGCGAAGCGGTACAAGGTTGCCGCCACGCCGGCGCCGACGGCGGCCACCGCCAGGTACGATACGATCTTGCTGACGACCAGCAGCGGACCGGGCAAGGCGGGGAAAAGGTGCTCCAGCGCGCCCATCATCGTGATCGCGATCACCGCAACGACCGCACTGACGACCGCGCTCGCGGTGATGGCGAGCGCCAGCAGGTTGAGCTTCACGAAGCCGCGCGTCTCCTCCTCGTCATACGCAATGTTGAGTGCGGTGATGACTGCCGTCGCACCCTTCATCGCGCCGTACAGGGCGATGGCGAGCGCGATGAGCAGGCCGAAGCCTTTCTTGCCGTCCGAGGTGGATACGACATTCGCCAGTTGCTCACCGATCAGCCGCGCGGCATCGGCCGGCATCAGTTGGGTGAGCGCACGCACATTATCGATCACCGTTTCGGGCGTGGCGATGAGGCCGTAGCTGAGCACGATCGCGCCGAGCAGCGGCACCATAGCGAGGATACCGCAAAAGGCGACGCCCGAGGCGACGAGGCTGATATTATCCTGCCCCGCTTCCTTCCAGGCGCGCACGGCGACTTCCTTCCACCCGCCAGGCGGGATCGCCCATGGCTGCGCGGCGTCGCGCCCTTCATGTCGGTTAGCTATTGCTTGGCTGGTGACGGCCATTCGTCCTCCGGATCATCACCGTAACGAACCGGCCGGCGGCGATGACGTTCCCACGCGTTTGTGCTGAACGCGGTGCAAAGTGCCCGTAGAGGCAGCAGCAACCGGCCCGGAGAACCGCGCGTTTCCATCTCGCATCCGGCTAATCAGGGTCGGGCGCGGAAGGCCGGCCTGAAAACCGGCGCGGAGATCAAGCGATGACCAAGACGCTGAAGGCCGGCGATCACGTGAAATGGAATACGCCGCAGGGTGAGACGAAAGGCGAGGTGGTGCGCAAGGTGACGAGCACCACGAAGGTCGGCGGCCACGAAGTGAAAGCCACCAAGGACGAGCCGCAATATCGCGTCAAGAGCGACAAGACAGGCAAGGAAGCGGTCCACAAGCCGGACGCGCTGAAGAAGGCATAAGCAGATGATAAGCGGGGAGGCGGCCGCCGGGCTGTCGCCACGAGACCGGCGCCTCTCTGCATCTTAGGTGGGTGCCGGTACGACGACACCCCATTCGCGGCTAGCCGGACGTAGCGCTGCCTCAGGCGAGTAACGCGGTCAGTCGCTCCAACCGATCCGACGAACTGTCCAATGCCTCCTTCAGCAGCAGGCGACCGTCCTTTTCCATCAAGCCGGGGATCTGTGCAGCCTGCTTGCTCTTTGCGCGCGGGGTGAGCGCGATCGCAGCGGGGCCGGCATCGATGCGGGCGATCTCCAGTCCGCGCGCCCGCTCGCGCACCCGCGCGACCGCCATCAGCAGCGCGGCGTCTTCCGGCAGGTCGCCGAAGCGATCCTCCAGCTCGGCCTCAAACGCGTCGAGGTCGGCATCGCTGCGCAGCCGGCCGAGGCGGGCGTAGAGGGTAATGCGCAGATCCTCTTCGGGGATCCAGTCTTCGGGAAGGCGCCCTTCGAGGCCGAGGTGCAGTTCGGGCGTCCAGCGCTCCACCGTTTCGCCACGCTCGGTGCGCAGCGCGTCTTCGAGCAGTTGCTGATACAATTCGACGCCGATCAGCCGCATGTGGCCGGCCTGGGTATCGCCCAGCAGGTCGCCGGCGCCGCGCATGTCGAGATCGCGTGCGCTGATCGCAAAGCCGGCGCCGAGCCGGTCGAACGCCTCAAGCGTGCGCAGTCGCTTCAGCGTGCGCGGCGAGATGGCGTCATCGGCGTCGGTGAACAGAAGGACCTGGCCACGGCGATGCCCGCGCCCGACGCGGCCGCGCAGCTGGTGCAGCTGCGAGAGGCCGAAACGATCGGCGTGGATGATCGCCATCGTGTTGGCGCGCGGTACGTCGAGCCCCGCCTCGATGATGTTGGTGGCGAGCAGCACGTCGCCGTCGCCGCGGCCGAAACGCACCATCGTCTCGTCTATTTCAGCGGCGGGCATCTTGCCGTGCGCCTGAAGCAGCTCGAGCTCGGGCACCAGCTTGGCGATCTGTTCGGCGAGCGGCGCCATGTCGGCAATGCGCGGCACGACGACGAAGCTCTGCCCGCCCCGCGCCCGCTCGCGCAGCAGGGCGCTGCGCAGCGTGGCGGGCGCAAAGGCGGATACGGCAGTGCGAATCGGCTGGCGGCGCGCGGGCGGGGTCGCGATCACCGACAATTGCCGCAGACCAACGAGGGCGGTCTGCAACGTGCGCGGGATCGGCGTGGCCGACAGCGTGAGGATGTGGCCGGCGGAGAGATCCTGCAGCTTTTTCTTGTCCGCCGCACCGAAGCGCTGCTCCTCGTCGATGATGACGAGCGCAAGATCGGGATAGGTGACGCCCTTGCCCGCGACGGCGCCGGTGCCGATGACGATCTGGATCGAGCCGTCGGCCAGCCCGGCCTTGACCCGGCGCTTTTCCGCCGCGCTGGACAGGCGCGACAGGCCGGCGACCGCGATCTTTGTACCCTCGAACCGGGCGGTGAAGGTTTCGAGGTGCTGACGCGCGAGCACGGTGGTGGGCGCGGCGAGCGCGACCTGCTTGCCGGCGAGCGCAGCGATTGCGGCGGCGCGCAGCGCCACCTCGGTTTTGCCGAAGCCAACGTCGCCGATGACCAGCCGGTCCATCGGCCGCCCGGAGGCAAGATCGCTGCGCACCGCCTCGATCGCGGTGAGCTGGTCGGCGGTCTCGGAAAAGGGGAAGCCGGCGGCGAACCGTTCATAGGCGGCGGGTGAGGGATCGAGCACGGGGGCGGTGTGGTCCTCGCGCTCGGCGGCGAGCTGCGTCAACTGCCGCGCGGTATCGGCGATCGCCACCGCGATCTCGCCGCGTCGATCCTGCCAGGTGCGGCCGTCGAGCGTGTCGAGTGTGACGGCATCGTCCTCCGCGCCATAGCGCCACAGGCGATCCGTCTCGGCGACGGGCACCAGGCGCACGGCGTCCTTGGCATAGGTGAGCTTGATGGTGTCGCCGCCGGAGCCGTCTGCGCCGGGCAGCGGCTCGATGCCGGCGACGACGCCGATGCCGTGATCCTCATGGATGACGGTGTCACCGACGCGGATCTCCGACAGCTGAACAAAGGAGAGATCGACGCGGTTTGCGGCGCCATCCTGTCGATCGGCGCGGCTGCCGAGCAGATCGGCCGCGGCGACGGCGAGCACGCCCTTGCGCCGGAAGCCACGATCAGCGGGCGCGGCGAGCGTGAGGAACGTGCCGGCGGGTGCTTTGGCGATCGCCGGCCAGTCGCGGGCAAGCTCCGCCGCCGATTCGACGCGTTTTTCGACCCGCCGCGTGAGGAAGCGCAGGTCGCGCTCGCTGCCGAGCAGCACCAGCCGGTCGCCATCCGCCTGCGCCTGCCTGGCGACCTTGGCAAAGGCGGCGAGCGGGGAGCGTTGTTCGACAAAACGGGCTGGCGATTCACCCTCAGGCTCGAGCGGCGCGGTGCTGCGGCCATCCAGCGCCTTGGCCCAGCTTGCCTCATCGACGATGTCGCGCGCAGCGCGTCGGCTGCCACGCCTGGCCGCGTCGCTGCTCAGCGCCAGCAGCCGTCGCCGGCGCTCGTCGGCGCGATCGGTGATGGCGATGACCGCGTCTGGCAGGTGATCGAGCAAGGTGACGCGCGTGTCGCCCAGCGGTGGCTCGGCCACGCGGCCAAGCTCATGCCGGACCACATCGTCGATGCTGCGCTGGTCGAAGGGATCGTAGAAGCGCAGGCCAGTGACGACGCCATCGGCAGCCTCGATCCGCAACGGCGATTCCACGTCGGCGGGGAATATGTCTAACACCTGGCCGCGCAATGCGACCTCGCCCGGCTCGTCCACGCGTTCGTCGACGAAGTAGCCGAGCGCGATCAGCTCCTCATGCAAGGCAGCAAGATCGCAAGGCTCGCCCACCGCAACCGACGGCGGGCTGACGTCAAAAGAATCGGGAGCGGGATAGGCGCGCGCCAGCGCCTCGCCCGATGTCACCAGCGCGACATGCGGGCGCTTCTTCGCCGCCAGCGTTTGGCGCAGCGCGCGGAGCGCCGAGACGCGCTGGCCGACATTGGCGGGGGAGGGCGGGGCCTCGTCGCCCGGCAGCGCATCGGTGCCCGGGCAGAACAGAACGGTCGCGTCCGGCATCATGGCCGCCAGCATGCGGGTGAGCGCAATGGCGCGCGTCTCGTCCGCCACCGCGACGATCACGTCCTTCGATGCGAGAAGCGGGGCGATCGCCGCGGCGGTTTCCGCTATGCTCATCGGCGATGGCGGCAGATCGCCGAACGGCGGCAGGGTGGAAGCGTTCGCATGGGGCGTTTGGGACATTCCAGGGGCAGCATCCACGATGGCAAGTCCGCTCGAACGGGCGGCGGGCCGCGGCGTTCCCGCATCATTGCGGAATGGGCAGACCATGAGTGATTGGGCGGGTGCCGGCGGTCGCGCGCAACAGATAAGAGTCAGGGCGGCGGAACTTCGCCTAGCCATGTGGCTTAAACAGGCTGATAGTGGCGGAAGCGAGGAGAGCGTGATGGCCCGAACAGCAGAAAAGCGTGGCAAGGACGAAACCAAGGCTGCGGAAAAGAAGGTGAAAGCCACGGGCAAGCCCGCCGGCGGTGCACGCGGCGGCATCACCGCGCCGGTGACACCATCGCCCGAGCTTGCCGAAATCGTCGGCAAGGACGACCTGCCGCGCAGCGAAGTCGTCAGCAAGGTGTGGGACTACATCAAGAAGAACGATCTTCAGGATGCGAAGGATCGTCGCCAGATCAATGCCGATGACAAGCTGGAGAAGATCTTCGGCAAGAAATCGGTCAGCATGTTCGAGATGAACAAGCATCTGAGCAAGCATCTGTCCGCCAAGAAGGACTGAGCTTTGCGCAATAGGGCGTGTCATCCGCTGGTGGCACGCCGTTGCGAGCTCGTCCGTTGGACTGCGCGGCGTAACAGTTAGCCGTGCGGTAACGCCGTCACCACGGGCTCGAGACGCACCGGAAAGTTCACCGAGCGCGCGATGAAGCGCAAGGCGTGCGCCTGATCGTGCAAGGCGAACGCGGCCTGGATATCCGATGCGGCCGATACCAGAACATGCGGGCGCAGCGTGACGCTGTCGAACCGGCCGCCGCCGTCCGCTTCCTCGACCATGACGCCGGTCGGCTGGTCGCCGTAACGCTCGACAACCACGCCGGCACCCGCGCATAGCCCCAAATACCAGAGCTTGTGACAAGCCGCCAGGGAGGCGACGAGCAGTTCCTCGGGGTTCCAGCGCGCCGGATCGCCGCGGAAGCTGGGATCGGACGAGCCATGGATCGGCGGCTTGCCCGGCGCAGAAATGCGGTGGTCACGCGCATAGCCGGCAATGCTGCGCGTGCCCTCACCGGTGTTGCCGGTCCATGCCAGATCGAGGCTGTACTGGTGAAATTTCATTCCGGCGCTCCGCTGCGGTGGCAGAAGCGCGTGTTTATCGCGGCGTCGTGGCCGACGCGAGCGGCGGCGCGTTGCAGGAACACGCCGCCGCTCGCTGTTAATGCCGTCAGTTCGGCGTTTCGCCGGTTGCGGTGCCCGGCTGGCTCGATGGCGGCACGGGCGGGGTGGATGAGCGGGCATCGCTCACCGCCTCGTCATACCAGCCGGCGAGATCCTGCTTCATCTGACGCAGCGCATCGGGGTTCAGATAGGTCATGTGGCCGGCGGGATAATAAGCGTAGCGCAGGTTCGGCTGGAGCGTCGGATCCAGCATCATGTGACCGAGATCGTTCTCCGTGCCGAAGAACGGCGTCGCCATGTCGTAATAGCCGTTGAGCGACAGCACCTTGAGGTACGGATTGGTGCGCATCGCGGCGGCGAGATCGACCGCGGTGTTGGGATTGTTCTGGCTGCCGTAGCCGCCGCCTGGCGCCTTGTGCGCCCAGTTCCACTTGAACCCCGCGCCGTCGCGGGCCGACAGGCGATACGGCAGGTCGGTCTGATAGCCGAGCTTCGAGTGCAGATAATCCTGGAACGAGGCGATGTACGCGCCCGAGATGGCGTCGGACGATGCATCGGTTTCGGGGCTGTCGCCCGCCGCATCGGTGTCGATGCCGAGGTAGCGTGAGTCGAAGCGCCCAACGGTGCGGTTTGAGCCGCGCAGCAGCTCCTTGCGGAATCGCGACAGATCGATGCGTAGGTTGTTCTGCTTGATGAATTCCGGGCTGATGCCGATCAGCTGGCTCATCTGCTCCGCGACCTGGTCGCGCTCCTGCGGCGAGATCAGCTGTCCCTTGGCGAGCGCGCTCATATACGGGCCGGTGGCGAAGGCGCGCGCCTGCGCGACGACCGTGGTGACATCGGCCGGGCGGTTCTGCAGGCGATTATGGTACCAGGCGGTCGCGGCGTAGCTCGGCAGATAGTTCAGATAGACCTGATCTAGCCCCGGCTGACGATAGCCGTAGTTCATGATCGAGCTGAGCAGCATCACGCCGTTCAGCGCCATGCCGCGATCCTGCAGCTGATAGGCGAGCGCGCCCGCGCGCAGCGTCCCGTAGCTTTCGCCCAGAATGAACTTCGGGCTCATCCAGCGGCCGTATTTCGTCACATAGCGCATGATCGCGCGGGCGAAGACGTCGACATCCTCGTCGACGCCGTAGAAATCGCCGGGCTTCGCATCGCCGAGCGGACGCGAATAGCCCGAGCCGATTGCGTCGAGGAAGACGAGATCGGTCTTGTCGAGCAGCGAATAGGGGTTGGCGTCAACATCATAGGGCGCCGGACGAACGAATTCGGGATTGGTTGTGCGGATGCGGATCGGGGCGAAGGAGCCCATACGCAGCCAGAAGGAGGGCGAGCCGGGGCCGCCGTTGAACAGGAAGGTGATCGGCCGCTTCGTGCCCGGCTTCGTTCCGTCGAGCGTGTAGGCGGTGTAGAACATCGAGGCGGTCGGTTTCCCCTCGTTGTCGCGGGTCGTCAGCGTACCAGCGGAGGCGACGTAATTGTAGCGCTTGCCGTTGATGGTGACGCTGTCGCGGGTGCGCGTCTCGGTTTCCTCGACCGGCGCCTTGGCCCATGCCTCTTCTGCCTCGGCCTTCATCACCTCCGCGTGGCTACGGGCGGGCGGCTGCTTGGCGTCGGGCTTGTCCTGGGCGGCGAGAGGGGCGGAAAGGGTGGTGGTGGCGATCAGCGCGAGGAGGAAGTGCTTGGTCACAAACAACTCTTTTTGCGGAAAATTAGGCCATCATGATTGACCTGTTTTCCGTGAGGCGCAACCGTTCAGCCGCCCGAGCAGCAATCGTTATGTGATTATCGCCCAGAACCGCCGGCAATGCCGGCGTCGAACAGCCGCGCGATTTCGCCCGAGGACAGACCGAGCGTGTCGGCGAGCACCTGCTCGCTATGCTGGCCGTTGCGCGGCGCGGGGGCAGGCGGGCGGCGCTCCTCCGCGGGCATGGTGGCGAAGGCGCCGGCGGCGGGGTAGCGGGTGCCGCTAGGGTCCGCCGCAGTGCCGAAGATGGGGTTTTCGCCGACCAGCCGGGGATCGCGCACGGCATCGGCCATGGTGCCGTAGGCGGAGTGCACGATGCCGCCCCCGTCGAACGCGGCGGCGAGGTCGGCATGGTCGCGCGCCGATATGGCCGCCTCGAACAGTGGGAACAGCGCGTCGCGGTGCGTGAAGCGCAGGCCATCGTCCTTGGCGAAGCTGACGCCGCGCTCCGCTTCGATGCGGGCGATGGCGTCGCCGAGGTTCAGCGCGGCGACGAGGTTCGCCCATTGGCGATGCGTGACGACGACGATCATCGTGCGCTTGCCGTCGCGCGTGGTGAAGTCGCGCCCGAACAGGCCGAAGACGGTGTTGCCGAGGCGCGGGCGATCGGTGCCGGTGTTCATTACCTCCGCGATGCCACCGAGATTGGCGACGGTGCCGATTGCGACGTCGGACAGCGGGATCCGGATCTCGCCACCCTCGCCAGTCGCGTCGCGTCGGCGCAGCGCGGCCATCAGCGCAAAGGCAGCATAGGCGCCGGTGAGCAGATCCCATGCGGGGAGAACGTGGTTGACCGGCTCCGGCCCGGCGCCGGTCAGCAACGGATAGCCGACGGCGTTGTTGACGGTATAGTCGAGCGCGGGGCTGCCGTCCGCCCAGCCCATCACGCGTACGGTGATGAGGTCCGGGCGACCCTCAGCCAGCGTGTCGTGTGCGAGGAAGCCCTTCACCGGAAAGTTGGTGACGAACTGCCCGGTCGCCCGCACCAGCGCCTGAAGCAGTTCGCGTCCTTCCGGTCGGCCGAGATCGAGCGCGAGGCTTTTCTTCGCGCGGTTGAGGTTTTCCCAATAAAGCGAGTCGCCGCCTTGCGTGACCGGCCAGCGGCGGAAGTCTGGCCCGCCGCCGATCTGGTCCACGCGGATCACCTCCGCCCCCATCTGCGCGAGATAGAGCCCTGCGGTGGGCGAGGCGACGAACGACGACGCCTCGATCACGGTCAGGCCGGGGAGGAGGTTGTACATCTCAATTCACTCCGGCGGCGAACTCGCGCAGCATGTGCTTGGCGATCTGCAATTGCAGGATCTGCGTCGTGCCCTCGTAGATGCGGTAGATGCGCGCATCGCGGAAGAAACGCTCGGCATCATATTCGGCGAGATAGCCCGCGCCGCCATAGATCTGCACCACGCGATCGACGATGCGGCCGCAGGATTCGGACGCGAAGACCTTGGTCGCCGCTGCCTTGCGCAACACCGGCTCGCCCGCATCGACGCGGCGGGCGCAGTCGGCGAGCATGGTTTCGGAGGCGTAGATCTCGATGTCGCTTTCGGCGAGCATCTGCTGGATCAGCTGGAAATTGGCAATCGGCTCGCCGAACGCCTTGCGCTCGCTGGCGTAGCGCAGCGCCGAGTCCACCGCGCGGCGGGCATAGCCCATCGATGCCGCGGCAACCGAGAGGCGGCCGTTGTCGAGGCTCTTCATCGCAGTGACGAAGCCCTTGCCTTCCTCAAGCCCGAGCAACGCGTCGGCAGGGAGTTGCACGTCTTCCAGGATGATGTCGGCGATATGCGTGCCGGCCTGGCCCATCTTCTTGTCGGACTTGCCGACGGTGATGCCTGGCGTGTCCATCGGCACGATGAAGGCGGAAACGTGCGCGTTCTTGGGCAACGCCTCCTTCGAGGTGCGGGCCATGATGACGGCCATCTTCGCGTCAGGCGCATTGGTGATGTAGCGCTTCGTGCCATTCAGCACCCAGCCGTTGCCCGACTTCACCGCCATGGTCTGCATGCCGGCGGAGTCGCTGCCCGAGCCCGGCTCGGTCAGGCCGAAGGCGGTGACCATGCCCTCGGCCATCTGCGGCAGCCACTTGGCCTTCTGCTCCTCCGTGCCGCCATTTCGCAGCGCCGAATTGACCATGCCGACCGTGATCGAGATGATCGATCGGAAGCAGGGCATGGCATAGGCCAGCTCGCGGATCGTCTGGGTGTACTGATAGGTGTTCATCCCCGCGCCGCCATATTCCTCGGCGATGGTCAGCCCGAACAGCCCCATGTCGCGCATCTCGCCCAAGATGTCGGCAGGGATGCGATCGGTTTCGAGGATGTCCTTTTCGGCCGGGATCAGCCGATCGCGCACGTAGCGGCGCAGCTGGTCGATGAACTGGTCGAACGTTTCGGCATCCATGCCGGGATTGAGCGTGCTCATGCGTGGGAACCTCAGATCGGATCGTAGGGGAAGACGTGCGCCGACACTTCGTCAGGCCGCGCGAAGCTGGGGCGGAAGGAGGGGATCAGCTCATCGGCGATCGCCTGCGCCGACCAGCCTTCCAGCTTGGTCATCGAGCGGATCGGGCGCGGCTTGGAGAACAGAACGATCTCGTTCTTGCGCACGGCGAAGATCTGGTTGCTGACGTCCTTCGACAGGTCGGACGCCAGAAAGGCGACGAGCGGCGCGATCTTGTCGGCACTCATCGTCTGGAGGCGCGCGACCCGCTCCTTCGCCTCGGGCGTCTCGGCCGGGATCGAGGCGGTCATGCGGCTCCAGGCGAAGGGCGCGATACAGTTCGACCGGACGCCGGCGCGCGCCATGTCGAGCGCGATCGATTGCGACAGGCCGATGATGCCGGCCTTGGCGGCGGAATAATTCGCCTGGCCGATGTTGCCGATCAGCCCGCTGGTCGAAGTAAAGTGGACGAAGCTGCCCGACTGCTGCTCACGAAAGTACGGCGTGGCGGCCTTCGACACATTGAACGCGCCGTTGAGGTGAACGTCGATTACCGCGCGCCAATCCTCGTGGCTCATCTTGTGCCAGATGGAGTCGCGCAGGATGCCGGCGTTGTTCACCACCGCATCGATGCGGCCGAACTGCTTCACCGCATCCTCGACGATCGTGGCAGCGGCGGCAGGATCGGCGACGCTGGCGAGGTTCGCAACGGCCTTGCCGCCGGCGGTGACGATGTCCGCCGCGGTCTGCTCGGCAGGGCCCGCTTCGCCGCCTTCGCCGCTGCCGCCGACACCCGGATCGTTGATCACCACCGCGGCGCCCTCACGCGCACACAACAGGGCGATTTCTCGCCCGATGCCGCGGCCTGCGCCGGTGACGGCCACGACCTTGCCGTCGAGAATGCCCATGCTCCACCTCCCGAAACTGTTGGATGACGGGTTACGGCGCACGAGCACTCATTTCAAGATGGCGCATTGCAGTTTCAGTCCAATGAAGTTTATGGATCAGGCATGAGTTCTCCGGTGCCCTCCGTCGTTCAGGCGTTTGCCATTGTCCGTGCGCTGGCGGACGGGCGGGCGCTGACGCTGTCGGAAGTGGCGGCGAGCTGCGGGATCAGCCCGTCGAGCTGCCTCGGGCTGCTGCGCACGCTGGTCGGCGAGGGGGTGCTCTCGCTGGGCGACGGTAAGAGATACGCGCTGTCGCCGCCATGGTCGGACATCGCCGCAAGCGATCTTGATCGCTCGACGCGGCTGGTAGCGCGCGCGCGACCGTTGCTGGAGCGCGCCGCGCGCGTGTGGCATGCGCCGATCGGCTTGTGGCGGGTAACCGGGCGCGATCGGTTGCAGCTGGTCGCGCTGGGGCAGAGCGTCGCCGCCACGCGGATCCATATGGAAGAGGGGCAGCGCCAGCCGATCGGCAGCGGCGCCGTTGGACGGGCGTTGGCGGCCGCACAACGTGTCGGGCGCGACGAGTTGGCGCGGCGCTTCGCCGCGGTGCGCTGGCAGCGACCGATCGGGTTCGAGGATTATGCCGCGCAGGTCGCCGAGGCAGTCGCGCAGGGCTATGGCGTGGACGATGGGCTGAGCTATGCCGGCATCGCCTCGATTGCGGTGGGGCTGCCCGACGATGCGCACGGGCTGTGCGTCTCCGCCTCCGTGTTCGCCGGGTCGCGCACCGATGGCGAGTTCGCCGATCTGGCCGGCGCGCTCCGCCAACTGGCCGCAGACATCGCGGCGCTCGACCAAAAACAGCCGCAGCCGATCAGAAAGGTTCGTGCATGATCCCCGCCGCTCGCAATGATTTTCCCGAGATCCGCGACGCCGTTCGCGCGCTCGTGCGCGAATTTGGCGACAGCTATTTCCGCGAGGTGGACGACCAGCGCGCCTATCCCGAGGCATTCGTCGAGGCGCTGACCAAGGCAGGGTGGATGGCGGCGCTGATCCCCGAAAGCTACGGCGGGGCGGGGCTGGGGCTGACCGAAGCGTCGATCATCATGGAGGAGATCAACCGCGCGGGTGGCAATTCGGGTGCCTGCCACGGGCAAATGTACAATATGAACACGCTCTTACGGCATGGATCTGAGACGCAGAAGCAACGTTTCCTGCCTGAGATCGCCAGCGGGGCGCTGCGGCTGCAATCCATGGCGGTGACCGAGCCGACGACGGGCACCAATACCACCGAGCTGAAGACGCGGGCGGAGCGGCGCGGCGACAGCTATGTCGTCAACGGGCAGAAGGTGTGGATCAGCCGCATTCAACACTCCGACCTGATGATCCTGCTGGCACGCACGACACCGCTTGATCAGGTGAAGAAGAAGGCGGATGGCCTGTCGATCTTCCTGGTCGATCTGCAGGCGGCGATCGGCAAGGGTATGGAGATCCGGCCGATCCGCAACATGGTCAATCACGAGACCAACGAGGTTTTTTTCGACGATCTGGAGCTGCCCGCCGATAGCCTGATCGGGGAAGAAGGCCAGGGTTTCCGCTACATATTGGACGGACTTAACGCGGAACGTGCACTGATCGCGGCCGAATGTATCGGCGACGGATACTGGTTCGTCGAGCGCGCCGTGCAATATGGGTCGGAGCGGATCGTGTTCGACCGTCCGATCGCCAAGAACCAGGGCGTGCAGTTTCCGATCGCGCAGGCGTATATGGAAGTGCGGGCGGCGGACCTGATGCGATACGAGGCCTGCCGGCTGTTCGATGCGCACCAGCCGTGCGGTTCTGAGGCCAACATGGCTAAGCATCTGGCGGCGGAATCGTCGTGGAAGGCGGCGAACGCGTGCCTTCAGACACATGGCGGCTTCGGCTTTGCGGCTGACTATGATGTCGAGCGCAAGTTCCGGGAAACGCGTCTTTATCAGGTTGCGCCGATCAGCTCGAACCTGATCCTGAGCTTCGTCGGCGAGCATGTGCTGGGGATGCCGCGCAGCTTCTGAGCGGGGTCATACCCGCACGGGACGCGCGGACTGGTCGGGCGTGCCGAAGACGCGGCGGTAGCGGGCGATCTCGTGCGGATCGCCGGTCGCCTTGGCGGGGTTGTCGGACAGCTTGACCGCCGAACGGCCGTTGACCCGCGTAACCTTGCAGACGAGCGACAGCGGGGCGAGCGCGGCGTCGTCGCCGCTGGGATCGCAGCCGCGGAAGTCGTTGGTCAGGTTGGTGCCCCAACCGAAGCTCATGCGGACACGGCCGTGAAAATGGTGGTAGGTCGCCTCGATGCTGTCGATGTCCATACCGTCGGAGAAGATCAGCAGCTTGGTGCGGGGATCTTCACCCTTCTCCTGCCACCAGCGGATGATCTGCTCGCCGCCCTCGATCGGCGGCATGCTGTCGGGGCGGAAGCCGGTCCAGCGCGCTACCCAGTCCGGCGCGTCGCGCAGGAAGGCTGCGGTGCCGTAGGTATCTGACAGTACGATCAACAGGTTACCCGAATAATCTTCCTGCCATTCTGAGAGTATCTGATAGGGTGCCCGGGCGAGGTCCGCGTCGGTATCGGCGAGCGCGGCGGCGACCATCGGGAGTTCGTGGGCGTTGGTGCCGATCGCTTCGAGATCGGCGTCCATGGCAAGGCGGACGTTGGAGGTGCCGATGAAGCGGGGGCCGAGGCCTTCTTTCAGCGCCTCGACGCACCAGCGTTGCCAGAGGAAGCCGTGGCGGCGGCGGGTGCCGAAGTCCGACAAGACAAGGTCGGGAAGTGCTTGCAGACGCTCGACCTTTTCCCAAAGCCGCGCCTTCGCGCGGGCGTAGAGCACGTCGAGGGCAAAGCGACCGCGGTGGTGGAGGGCGGCGCGGGAGCGGAGCTCGTTGACGATGGCGAGGGCGGGGATCTCCCACATGGTGACGGCCGCCCAGGGGCCGGTGAAGCTGAGCTCGAACTGGCCGTCGACGACGCGTAGATCGTAGGCGGGGAGCTGAAAGTCCGCCAGCCATTCCAGGAACTTGGGACCGAACATTCGCTCGACGCCGTAGAAGGTGTTGCCGGCGAGCCAGATCAGTTCCTGCTTGGTGAAGCGCAGGGTGCGGGCGTGATCGAGCTGTTCGCGCAAGCCCGCTTCGTCGATCGTGTCGGCGAGCCGGACGGTGCGGGTGCGGTTGATGAGGGAGAAGGTGACCTCAACGTCGGGGTGGCGCGAGTGAATTAGCTGCAACATCAGCAACTTGTAGAAATCGGTGTCGAGCAGGCTGCGGACGATCGGGTCGAGGCGGAAGCTGTGATTGTAGGTGCGGGTGGCGAGATCGGTGAGCGTCATGGCAGGGGATTGCGCGAGGCAGGTGCTTCGTTCCACCGGGGGTGACGATCGGCCGCACGCCACCATGAAGCGGCCTGCCTTCGGAGATGATCGGCCTGTTTGCGGAGAAGATCGGCCACGCATGCATGCGACGTGGCCAGGTCGAAATCAGTCGTCGTTTTCGGCGCCGTTTTCGGCCTGGCTGCGCTTGATCGGCAGCGCTTCCTTGAAGGTGAGGGTGCGATAGGGGAACGGGATTTCCATGCCGGCATCGTCGAGCGCACGCTTGATCGCGCGGACCACCTGGTCGCGGCTGACGTGCGCGTCGACCGGCTTGGAGCCGGCCCACCAGCGCACCAGGAAGTTGATGCTGCTGTCGCCGAACTCCTTGGCGTAAACCTCCACCTTCTGATCGGCCGCGACGCTGTCGCAGCTCTTCACCGCCTCCAGGATCACATCGCGCGCGGCCTCGAGATCGACGTCATAGGCGACGCCGACGTCGACGGTGTGGCGGCGGATGGCGCGCTGGGTGACGACGGTGACCGGGTTCTTGAAGAGGTAGGCGTTGGGGACGATCACGATCTCGCCGGACAGGTGGCGCAGGTGCGTGTCGCGCAAGGATATCATCTCCACCCGGCCCTCGACATCCTCGCACGCGATCACGTCGCCGATGCGCATCTGCTTGCGCAGCATGATGAGGATGCCAGCGAGGAAATTCTCGAAAATGTCCTTGAAGGCGAAGCCGACGGCGACGGAGCCGAGGCCGAGCACGGCGAGGATGTTCGCCGGCGTGACACCGGGAAAGACGATGGAGGCGCCGATCAGGAGGCCGACGACCCAGATGAGCACGCCAATGAGCGTCTCGAACAGATTGACCAGCGAGCCGCGCAGCTCGGTGCGGCCGAGCAGGCGCTCGGCGAAGCGGCGCGCGAAGCGTGCGAGGATGTAGGTGACGCCGATCACGAAGATCGCGATGGAAAGCTGCGGCAGGAGGCGGATGAACTCGGCGGCCAGCTCCTGCACGCGGCGCAGCAGAATATTGATCACGTTCATCGGCGGCTCCCTTTCATAAAAGAACGCACAAAGGCGGAAAGGTTCGCCGACAACGGGCAAGGCGTGCTTGTCGATGCGGCGATTAGCCGCGACAAGGGCGTGAAAAGAGGAGCCTTTCCATGCGTCGTCGGACCTTTGTCGCCACCTTGCCCGCGCTTGCCATGGCGCCGACCCTTGCCCGTGCGCAGCAAGCCGGCGGAGCACAGGGAGCCGAGGGGCCGGGACAGGGCGGCGCGCCGCAGCCGGCGACCGCCAAGGCGGCGGCCGATCTGCCGGGGCATTGGGCGGCCGGCGAAGACCGCTTCATCCGGCCCGACGTGCATGCCGGGGACCGGCCGGTGGGGGCGAGCTTCGCCTCGCGCACGGCAGTCTATGGCATGAACGGCGCGGCGGGCACGGCGCACCCCTTTGCGACGCAGGCGGGGATCGACATCCTGCGGCGCGGCGGATCGGCGGTGGATGCCGCGATCGCGATCAACGCCTGCCTCGGCTTTCTGGAGCCGACCGCCAACGGGATCGGCGGCGACATTTACGCGATGATCTGGGACCCCAAGCAGAAGAAGGTGGTGGGGCTGGCCGGATCAGGGGCGAGCCCGCGCGGGCTGTCGCTGGAGACGGTGCGCTCGCGCGCCAAGAACGGCGTGCTGCCGCCGCTGGGGGCGATCACCGTATCGGTGCCGGGCACGGTGGACGGCTGGTGGACGATGCACCAGCGCTACGGCAAGCTGCCGTGGGCGGCGCTGTTCGAGCCGGCGATCGCGATGGCGGAGGCGGGGACGCCGGTGCCCGACATCATCGCTTATTATATCCGCCGCAGCCTGGTGAACTTCGCACGGCCGGGGAACGGCGTGGAGGAGACCGCCAATGCGCTGAAGACCTGGGGCATGGCGGACGGCAAGGGGCCGCAGGCGGGGCAGGTGTTTCGCAACCCCGATCTGGCGCGCACGCTGCGCGCGATCGCGCAGGGCGGCCGCGACGCCTTCTACACCGGCGAGATCGCGCGCACGATCGACCGCTATTTCAAGAAGATCGGCGGCTGGCTGCGCTACGAGGATCTGGCGGCGCATCGCTCCGAATGGATCGAGCCGAACCGCACCGATTATCGCGGCACCACCGTTCATGCCTTGGGCGCGAATACGCAGGGCATCGCAACGTTGCAGATGCTCAACATCCTTGAGCATTTCGACCTGAAGGGCGCGGGCTTTCAATCCGCGCTGTCGATCCACCTTCAGGCAGAGGCGAAGCGGCTGGCCTATGAGGATCGCGCGCGTTTCTATGCCGATCCGAAGTTTTCCAAGGTGCCGGTCGATTGGCTGATCTCCAAGGATTA
The DNA here is from genome assembly GCF_002197685.1 of Sphingomonas dokdonensis. GTDB lineage: Bacteria > Pseudomonadota > Alphaproteobacteria > Sphingomonadales > Sphingomonadaceae > Sphingomonas > Sphingomonas dokdonensis. The sequence continues at coordinate 94,279 of NZ_NBBI01000001.1, forward strand.
TGCCGCCCAGCGCGCCAAGCTGATCCGGCCCGATCGCATCCTGACGCCGGTGTATCCGGGGCAGGCGCCGAGCCAGGGCGACACGACCTATTTCTCCTGCGCCGACAAGGACGGGATGATGGTGTCGCTGATCCAGTCCAATTTCCGCGGCATGGGATCGGGGCTGGTCGCCGATGGGCTCGGCTTCATGTTCCAGGATCGCGGGCAGTTGTTCAGCCTGAAGGACGGGCACCCCAATATCTATGCGCCGGGCAAGCGGCCGTTCCAGACGATCATTCCGGGCTTCACGACGCGCGGCAGCGACCCCTGGATGAGCTTTGGCGTGATGGGCGGTGACATGCAGCCGCAGGGACAGACGCAGATCATCGTCAACCGCGTGGATTACGGGCTGGAGATCCAGTCTGCCGGCGATTCGCCGCGCTGGCACCATGAGGGCTCGTCGCAATCGATGGGCGAGGACGATCCCGATCTGGGGCCAACGGGGCGGCTGCGGCTGGAAAGCGGCGTGCCGGCCGAGACGCGCAAACGGCTGGCGGCGATGGGCTGGAAGCTGGGCGATCCCGATGGCGGCTTCGGCCGGTACGAGTGTGTCGAGCATCGCATGGATGGCGACACGCGGGTGTATGCCGCGGCGAGCGAGATGCGCGCCGATGGGTGTGCGCTGGCGTATTGAGCGAGGCGGTAGTCGCCTCCCCGGCGCAGGCCGGGGTCCAGCTGGGAAGGCAGATGTAACGACGCGCCGCGTTCACCATCAATGTCCCGCAACTGGGCCCCGGCCTTCGCCGAGGAGCAGCTGACTGACGGAAGGCGGTACTAGATCGGGCGAACGGTTCTATCCACCCGTTCGCCCTGAGCCTGTCGAAGGGCCTGTCCGAAGCGCTGGTACGCTGGGCACGTACTTCGACAAGCTCAGTACGAACGGCTCTCTTTGTTGAAACCGAGCGGCAGCCGCGCTCAATCCGGGTAGCGGGCGTGCATGAAGAACAGGCCGTCGGGCGGCGCGTTGAGGCCGAGGCGGGCGCGGTCGGCGGCGGCGAGCGCGTCGCCCATGTCCGCGATCGACCAGCGGCCGAGGCCGACCAGTGCGAGGCAGCCGACCATCGAGCGGACCTGATGGTGGAGGAAGGAGCGCGCCTCGGCGACCACCTCGATGCGATCGCCGCTGCGGGTGACGTTCAGCACGTCCAACGACTTCAGCGGGCTGGCCGATTGGCAATGCGCCGAGCGGAAGGTGGTGAAATCGTGCTGGCCGATCAGGAGCTGCGCCGCGGCGTGCATCGCGGCGGCGTCGAGCGGCTGGGCGACTTGCCAGGCGAGGCCCTTTTCCCACGTCAGCGGCGCGCGGCGATTGACGATGCGATATTCGTAGGCGCGGCCGGTGCAGGTGAAGCGGGCGTGCCAGTCGTCCGCCACTTCCTCGCAGGCGAGGATCGCGACCGGGTTGGGGCGCAGGCGGGCGTTGAGCGCTTCGCCGAGGCGGAAGGCGGTGATCGGCTTGGTGATGTCGAGATGCGCGCGCATCGCGGCGCCGTGGACGCCGGCATCGGTGCGGCCGGCGGCGTGGACGGCGGTGCGCTCGCCGGTGACGGCGAAGGTGGCGTCCTCGATCGCCTGCTGCACGCTCGGGCCGTGATCCTGCCGCTGCCAGCCCATGAAGGGGCGGCCGTCGAACTCTACGGTGAGCGCGAAGCGCGTCACAGATGCGTGCCGGGTGAGATGGGGAAGCCGCGGAGCAGCTCTGGGACGGTCATCACGCCCCGGCCGGCGCGCTGGACGGAAGTGGGGCGGATCGCGCCACTGGCGCAGGCGATGGTGAACTGGTCGTCGATGACGGTGCCGGGCGGGGCGGCTGGTGCGTCGAGCACCTCGGCGGCGAGGATGCGCAGGCGTTCGCCGTTGATCTCGAGCCAGGCCCCGGGCGGGTTGAAGGCGCGGATCTGGCGCTCGGCCGCGGCCGCGTCCTGCCCGAGATCGAGGCGCATCTCGTCCTTGGCGATCTTTGCGGCGTAGGTAATGCCGTCCTCGGGCTGCGGCACGGGCGGGTGCGCCGGTAGGTCGGCCAGCACCTCGACCATCAGGCGGGCACCCATTGCGGCGAGCTCGGTGGTCAGCTCGCCGGCGGTCTTTATCGCTACGGCCGTGCGGCCCTCGAGGCGGACGGGGCCGGTATCGAGCCCGGCCTCCATCTGCATGATGCCGACGCCCGTCTCGGCGTCGCCGGCGAGAATGGCGCGCTGGATCGGGGCGGCGCCGCGCCAGCGCGGGAGGAGCGAGCCGTGAATGTTGAGGCAGCCTTGGCGCGGCGCGTCGAGCACGGCGCGCGGGAGGATGAGGCCATAGGCGGCGACCACCGCGACGTCCGCGTCGAGCGCGGCAAAGTCGGCCTGCGCCTCGACATTCTTCAGCGAGACGGGGGTGCGCACCGCGATGCCGAGCGCCTCGGCACGCTGGTGGACGGGCGAGGGCACCAGCGCGCGGCCGCGCCGGCCTCCGGGGCGGGGCGGCTGGCTGTAGGCCGCGATGACATCGTGCCCGGCCGCGACCAGCGCGTCGAGCGCGGGCACGGCGAAGTCGGGCGTTCCCATGAAGACGATCCGCATGGGGCGCGCTTCAACGCGCTGGCGCGAGCGTACGCAACCCCCTATCTGTTCCCGCGATGGCATCGCAGGAGATCGAGGCGCTGACGGGCGCGCTGGCGCGGCTGCCCGGCCTGGGCCCACGATCGGCGCGGCGGGCGGTGCTGCACCTCATGAAAAAGCGCGAGGGCGCACTGGTGCCGCTGCTCGCGGCGTTGCAGGCGGTGGAGGAGCGGCTGGCGACCTGCTCGACCTGCGGCAATGTGGATACGACCGATCCGTGCGCGATCTGCGTCGATCCCCGGCGCGATGCGCGGGCGCTGTGCGTGGTGGAGGAAGTGGCGGACCTGTGGGCGCTGGATCGCTCCAGACTGTTTCCGGGGCGCTTTCATGTGCTGGGCGGGCGGCTCTCGGCGCTGGAGGGCGTGCGGCCCGAGGACCTCTCGATCGACCGGCTGGTGCAGCGGATCGAGGGCGGCGGCGTCGACGAGGTGGTGCTCGCGATGAACGCGACGCTGGAGGGGCAGACGACCGCGCATTACATCGCGGAGCGGCTGGAGCGCTTTCCGGTGCGGATCACGCAGCTGGCGCATGGCCTGCCGGTGGGGGGCGAGCTCGACTATCTCGACGAGGGCACGCTGGCGCAGGCGCTGCGCGCGCGGCGGCCGGTGGGCTGACGGCGAGCAGGGGCGGCCACGCTTGATTCACAACCGGCACGCCAATATCTGCGCGGGATGGCCGTTCTTCCTATTGTCGAGATCCCCGATCCCCGCCTTCGCCTGATGTGCGAACCCGTCGCCACGATCGATGACGCGGTGCGCCAGCTTTCCGCCGACATGACCGAGACGATGTATGCCGCGCACGGCATCGGCCTCGCCGCGATCCAGGTGGGCGTGGCGCGGCGCGTGGTGGTGATCGACCTGCAGGAGCGCGAGAGCGAGGACGAGGAAAAGCCCGAAGCGGTGCGTAATCCGGTGACGTACATCAACCCGGAGATCGTCTCGGTCTCCGAGGAGATGTCGCGCTATCAGGAAGGGTGCCTGTCGATCCCCGAGCAATATGCCGAAGTGGAGCGGCCGGCGCGGTGCCGCGTTGCGTGGCTCGACCTCGATGGCGCACGGCACGAGGAGGACATGCACGGCCTGCTCGCAACGTGCATGCAGCATGAGATCGATCACCTGAACGGCGTCTTGTTCATCGACCACATCACCAAGCTGAAGCGCGACATGCTGCTGAAGAAGCTGGCCAAGGCGCGCAAGAACGCTGCCTGACGGCGCTTGCCGTGCGTGTTGGGGGCGGCTAGGTTCGCGCTTCGTTCTCTTGAGGAGGAAGCGTGGATCCGATCGTCGGCATGGTTGTCATTGTTGCGTTGCTGCTCGGGCTGGCGGTCGGCTGGTGGCTGGCGCAGCGCCAGGTGGCGGCGATCCGCGCCGAGCGCGACGCGCGGGGCGACGAGTTCAAGCGCGCGATCGTCGACCTGGCGGGCGCCGAGGAACGGGCGAAGGCGGCTGACGCGTTGCGGCAGGAGCTGGCCGCGCTGCGCAGCGATCGCGACGCGGCGCGCGGCGACGTCGCGCGGCTGGAGGCGGAGGCGCGCGGTTTCGATGCGCGGCTGACCGAGCTGCGCGAGGCAAAGGATGCGCTGGCGGCGCAATTCAGCCAGGTGGGGCAGAAATTGCTGGCCGAGGCGCAGGACCGCTTTCTCCAGCGCGCGAACGAGCGCTTTCGCGAATCGGAGGAAGTGGCGGGCGCAAACCTGCGCGCGATGCTCCAGCCGGTGAGCGAGCGGCTGCAGCGCTACGAAGAGGGCGTGCACAAGGTGGAGGCCGAGCGGCGCGACGCCTTTGGCGAGCTGCGCGGGCAGATCGAGCAGATGCGCGTCGGGCAGGAAAGCGTGCGCAGCGAGGCGGCGAAGCTGGTCAACGCGCTGCGCAACGCGCCCAAGGCGCGCGGCCGCTGGGGCGAGCAGCAATTGCGCAACGTGCTGGAAAGCTGCGGGCTTTCCGAACATGCTGATTTCGCGACCGAGGTGTCGGTGTCGGATGGCGAGGGCGGGCGGCTGCGCCCCGACGTGATCGTGCGGATACCGGGCGGCAAGTCGCTGGTGATCGACGCGAAGGTGTCGCTCAACGCCTATCAGGATGCGTTCGGCGCGGTAGACGAGACCGAGCGCGCGGCGGGGCTGACCGCGCATGCCGCGGCGATGCGCGCGCATGTGAATGGCCTCGGCGCGAAGAATTACTGGAGCCAGTTCGACGATGCGCCCGATTACGTCATCATGTTCGTGCCAGGCGAGCATTTCCTCTCCGCCGCGCTGGAGCATGATGCGGGGCTGTGGGATTATGCCTTCGAGCGCCGCGTGCTGCTGGCGACGCCGACCAACCTGATCGCGATCGCGCGCACCGTCGCGGCGGTGTGGCGGCAGGAGCTGCTGGCCGAACAGGCGCGCGAGATCGCGCAGCTCGGCAAGGACCTGTATGCGCGATTGTCGGTGATGGGCGGGCATGTCGCGAAGCTCGGCAAGAACCTCGACACCGCGATGGGCGCGTACAACCAGTTCGTCGGCAGCCTGGAATCGCAGGTGCTGACACAGGCGCGCCGCTTCGAGGCGCTGAAGATCGACACGGCGGGCAAGAGCATCGAGGCGCCGCCGGTGAGCGAACAGAGCGCGCGGCCGCTGACGAAGCTGATCGGGAGCGAGGCGGCGGAATAGGGGCTGGTAGTGGCAGGGTTGTGGCGGTGAGGGGATGGTCCGCGCTGCTGGGGTGCGCGGGTGATCTGACGTGTCGTGCCGGCGGCCTTGGCTGCCCGCGCGGCTGGCTGGCTGCGATATGAACGGCGGGCGATCGCTTATTCCGGCTAAGGTCGGGCCAATTGCAGGGCTGCGACGTTGAGGGCGTAACGCGATGACCGCTGTGATTGCCTAGGACGTAGACTCATAAAAGCGCCCGTCTGCTTACGCCCAAGTGCGGATGTCAAGTCTTCGTGAGTAGGAAGGAGTATGCTCGATGATCCCGGCACAATCAGGGCGGAGAAGCATCCTTACCCCCGTCACGTCAGCGTTCCCCTGATGCTCGGGCTTCTCACCTTGCCATTACTGTTCGGATGGTTCTTGGCACGGCGGGGCTACCCAAATAGCATGAGGATCGCGGTCGTCATTTACGCCGTACTCACACCTGCCCTCGCCGCTCTAGGCCGGCTAGCATAGCCACAGATGACCATCCGCTTTCGCCCACTAGCGAACATCGGGCAGTTGTGTGACCATCACGAAATGCCGTCCTACCGTCCCTCGCTGTTATGCTTTGTCGCGTTGGCGTCCTGCGGTTCCAAGCTGGTCGAACTCGCTGCTGATAGGCGCTGGACTGTAGTTGTTGGCGATAAGGTCGAAGGGTCCGCTGTCCTCTTCGCGCACAAGGCCAAAGACGGCTGCATTGAATGCGGAGCTTCGGTGTCCGGGCGCGGATGCCCCGGCGTCGGGTTCGCCACGGGCAATGATAGCGTCGATCGGGATTATGACCGCATCGTGCAGTCAGCGCGTGAGGATGGGTCCGGCAACGTCCAAGTCGTCGTGCGTCTGGCAGGCGAGGTTGTTCCAAATGGTGCTACAGGCAGGCCGATGATACGCGCTAGCCTTTTCGAGGCCGGTTCACCTGACCGCAGCTAATCACAATAGCTCACCGCAAAGATGTCGTTCCGCAATCCTCCCAAGGCCGGCCGCTCACGATCGTGCTGGAGGCACTCGTAAGCGGACAGGCCGCTAACGCCCATTACTGGACGTTGGCGATAAGGCGCTCGGCAGCAGCACTGGCGCGTGCGGCGCAGCGGGCGAGATTGTCCTCAATGGCAGTGCACCGGATAATCCCGATACGCTCACCCTCGCGGTGGAAGGTCACAACGACATGGACCTTGCCGCGTCGTCTCGGCGTAATCTGCTCGACAACGGCTCGTATCCGATGGCTGCGATCGTTCGTCTGTATTTGCTGAGTTGTGGTTCGGAAAAGGCTCGCAAAGCGTTGGGTCAGCCCATCATCGCCGCCTGTCCAGACCTCTACCGCCGAGCTTTGCAAGGTAGCGAGCAGTATTATGAGAGCATAATTCACGAAGGCACTTTAGCTGCGACATGTCCGCTTTCCACGCAATATCGGTCATTCAGCCCATGGGCCGAGCGCTAGGTTATGCGTTCGCGACCTTCGCCGTGGCGTGATTTTGCAAGCTGGCTCGTTTTGAGGCTGATGGCTGCCGCTTGCTTTTAGACAATCAGCCGCAGCGCTCGTTGGACCTTGGATCCCGGCGCGGGGCCGGGATGACGAAGGTGGCGGGGGCGCGGTCTGGTGCTGGTCAGCTGCGCAGGGCTGCTGCAGCGCGGGCCTTGGCTTCGATCTCGGCGGGGGTGCCGGTGGTGATCCAGCTGCCGCCGACGCACAGGACGGGGTCGAAGGCGAGCCAGTCGGGGGCGGTGGCTTCGGTGATGCCGCCGGTGGGGCAGAAGCGGCATTGGTAGAAGGGGGCGGCGAGCGCCTTTAGCGCCTTCAGCCCGCCGGAGGTCTCGGCGGGGAAGAACTTGAAGTGGGTGAGGCCGAGGTCGAGGCCGCGCATGATGTCGCCCGCCGTGGCGATGCCGGGAAGGTACGGGATGCCGCTGGCGATGATCGGATCGGCCAGCCGCTCGGAGAGGCCGGGGGAGACGATGAACTCGGCGCCGGCCCTGGCCACCTGGTCGAACTGATCGGTGGAGACGACGGTGCCCGCGCCGACGATCGCGCCGGGCACCTGCTTCATCTCGGCGATGGCGTCGAGCGCGGCGGGGGTGCGCAGCGTGACCTCGAGCACGCGCAGGCCGCCGGCGACGAGCGCCTCGGCGAGCGGGCGGGCGGTGGCGGCGTCGTCGATCACCAGCACGGGGATGACCGGGCTGGTGCGCATGATGTCTGCGATGGTGGTCACGCGGTATGCTCCTGGGCGAAGGCGGCCGCGGCGCCGAAGAGGCCGGGCTGGGGATGGGTGATGAGCTTGACCGGGATGCCGGCCATCAGCGACTGGAAGCGCCCCTTGGCGACGAAGCGCTGGTCGAAGCCGGAGCGGATCAGCTTGTCCTTGATGCGCAGGCCGAGTCCGCCGGCGATCACCACGCCATTGGCGCCATGCGCGAGCGCGAGATCGCCAGCGGCGGCGCCGAGCGCGAGGCAGAAACGGTCGAGCGCGGCGAGCGCGATCGAGTCGGTACCCTCCAGCGCCTCGGTCCAGATCGTCTTGTCGTCGTGCGAGGGGACGGAGCGGCCCTCCATTTCGGCCAGCGTTTCGTAGATCGCGACAATGCCGGGGCCGGCGCAGATCCGCTCGGTCGAGACGCGGGTGAAGGTGCGGCGGAGACGGCGCAGGATCGCGTCCTCGATCGGATCGAGCGGGGCGTAATCCATGTGGCCGCCCTCGGTGGGGAGGACGTGGTAGCCGGCGCCGGTCTTCAGCACCTGAGCGACGCCGAGCCCGGTGCCGGGGCCGCAGACGGTGGTGACGCCTTTCTCGGGGAGCGGCATGTCCGGGCCGCAGAGGTGGTCGAAATCCTGCTCCGGCAGCTGCGCCACGGCGTGGCCGATCGCGCCGAAATCGTTGATGATCGTATAGGTGTCGGCGCCCAACCGCTCGGGGATGAGCGAGGGGCGGATCACCCAGGGGTTGTTGGTGAGGCGGATGACGTCGCCGGTGATCGGCGAGGCGACGGCGATCGCCGCGGCCTTTGGGACGGGGCGGTCGAGCTTCTTTTCGAACGCCTGCCAGGCGGTCTGCAGGCTGGCGTGCTCGGCGGTCTTCAGCGTGACGGGCTCGCCGAGCGAGACGACGCGGCCGCCCGCCACCTCAGCAATGGCGAAGCGGGCGTGGGTGCCGCCGAGATCGACCGAAACCAATTCCATTACGTACTCCCGCGTTCGTTCAGGGGTTGGGCAGTGCCGGGCGCTTTTGACTGCCCCTCTCCCCGGCCCTCTCCCCACAAGTGGGGAGAGGGAGATTACAGATCGGCGCCCGCGAGGACGGCGGAGGCGCCGCGTTCGGCCTCGTCGGAGAGGCCGCGGAACATGCCGAACAGCTCGCGGCCGAAGCCGCTGGCGGCGGGCGGGGCCGCGGCGGGGGTGCGCGCGGCCCATTCGGCGGGGTCGACCAGCGCCTCCAGCGTGCCGTTCACCGCATCGACGCGGATCAGGTCGCCGTCGCGGATCAGCGCGATCGCGCCGCCGGCGCCGTCGATGCCGGGCAGGGCCTCGGGCGAAACGTGGATCGCGGCGGGCACCTTGCCCGAGGCGCCCGACATGCGCCCGTCGGTGACGAGCGCGACGCGGTAGCCCTTGTTCTGGAGCACGCCGAGCGGGGGCGTGAGCTTGTGCAGCTCGGGCATGCCGTTGGCGCGCGGACCCTGGAAGCGGACCACGACCACGACGTCGCGGTCGAGCTGACCGGCCTGGAAGGCGGCGAGCACCTCGGCCTGATCCGAGAAGACGGCGGCGGGGGCCTCGACGATCCAGCGGTCCTGCTCGACGGCGGACACCTTGATGCAGGCGCGGCCGATGTTGCCGGCGAGGATGCGCATGCCGCCATCGGGGGCGAAGGGGTCGGCGGGGGTGCGCAGGATGGTGTCGTCGCCGCTCGGGCCGGGATCGCGCCAGGCGAGCGTGTCGCCGTCGAGCGTCGGCTTGGCGGCGGCGTCGGCGAAGCTGTCGCTGCCCGCCGTCAGGATGTCGCCGTGGAGGTGGCCGCTCGCCAGCAGCTCGCGGATGACGAAGGCCATGCCGCCGGCGGCCTCGAAGCCGTTCACGTCCGCCGCGCCGTTCGGGTAGACGCGGGCGATCAGCGGCACGGCGCGCGAGAGGCGGTCGAGATCCTCCCAGTCGATCACGATGCCGGCTGCGCGGGCGATGGCGGGAAGGTGGAGGAGGTGATTGGTCGAACCGCCGGTAGCGAGTAGGCCGACCGCGGCGTTCACGATCGCGCGTTCGTCGACGCAATGGCCGATCGGGCGGTAGTTCTCGCCGCGCCAGCCGAGCTCGGCGACGCGGTGGACGGCGGCGCGGGTGAGCTCCTGGCGCAGCTTGGTGCCCGGATTGACGAAGGCGGCGTTGGGGACGTGAAGGCCCATCACCTCCATCATCATCTGATTGGTGTTGGCAGTGCCGAAGAAGGTGCAGGTGCCTTGCGTGTGATAGGCGGCGATTTCGCTGTCGAGCAGCTCCTCGCGGCTCGCCTCGCCACTGGCATAACGTTCGCGCACCGCGGCCTTGGCCTTGTTGGGCAGGCCCGAGGGCATCGGGCCACCGGGGACGAGCAGCATCGGCAGGTGGCCGAAGCGCAGCGCACCCATGAGGAGGCCGGGGACGATCTTGTCGCAGATGCCGAGCAGCAGCGCGCCCTCGAACGTGCCGTGGCTGAGCGCGATGGCGGTGGAAAGCGCGATGGTGTCGCGGCTGAACAGCGACAGTTCCATGCCGGCATAGCCCTGCGTCACGCCGTCGCACATCGCCGGCACGCCGCCGGCGACCTGCGCCGTCGCGCCGATCTCGCGTGCCCAGACCTTCATCTGTTCGGGGTAGCGGTAATAGACGGCGTGCGCGGAGAGCATGTCGTTGAAGGCGGTGACGATGCCGATGTTCATGCCGTCGCCCGCCTTCATCGCGGGACGATCCTCCTCCGTACCGGCATAGGCGTGCGCGAGGTTCGCGCAGCCGAGCATCGGACGGCCGATCCACTGGTCGCGCTCCCGCGTCAGCAGGTCGAGGTAGCGCGCGCGACCGAGGCGCGAGCGTTCGATCACGCGATCGGTGACGGCGGAGACGATGGGGTTCAACGGCATGGGGATACTCTACTCCGTTCGGCCCGCGCTTGTCGAAGGTGGCGTGTCTTTGCGGACACGCGCTTCGCCAGGCTCAGCCCGAACGGTGTTGGGTGGGCGATCCTGAGCGCCTATTCCGCCCAGTGGATGTCGACGGGCAGTTCGGCGTCGGCGAGGACGCGGCCGATCGGATATGCAGAGCCGGCACCCTGCGCGATCGCGTCTTCAAGCACCTTGCGCTTCTTGGCGCCGGTGACGGCGATCATCAGCGCCTTTGCGGAGATGATGCCGGCGCGCGACAGGCTGACGCGCGCGACGGGTGCTTCGGCGGGCAGTTCCTCGGGCATGACGCCGAGCGCGCGGCGCTCGCGCGGGCCATTCAGTGCCTCGTCGAAATCCGGGCCGGGAAAGATCGAGGCGGTGTGGCCGTCGGCGCCGACGCCGAGCAGGCACAGGTCGAGCGGCCAGTGCAGATCCTGCATCAGCGCATCGGCCGAGCGGCCGGCGGCCTTATAGTCGTCGGTCGCCTGCGGCACGATCGGCATCACGCGCGCGCCCTTGGGGATGAAGATCTTGCCGATCATCGTCACGTTGCTGAGCGGATCGCCCAGCGGCACGATCCGCTCGTCGGTCGGCACGATCGTCACGCGCTTCCAGTCAAGCTTCGCGGCGGCGAGCTTCTGATAGATCGGGATCGGGGTCTTGCCGCCCGACAGCGCGATCACCGCCGCGCCGCGCGCCTCGATCGCGCTTTCGATAATGAACTGAACGTCGCCGGCGACGGCTTCCGCCATCTCCTGTGCGTCGTCATATTCCCACCATTCGATTTCTTCGCTCATGTTCTTCTCCGTCGTGCCGGCCGAAGTGCCGGCATCCACCCGTCCCATATCCACCGGCCGGCGATACGCGGCACGGTGGATGCCGGCACAAGGCCGGCATGACGGGTTTGTTCAATCGTCCTGCCAGGTGACGCCGTCGCGCTCGGTCAGCGCGATGGAGGCGGCAGGCCCCCAGGTGCCGCCGCTGTAATGCTTGGGCTTCATGTCGTTCGCCTTCCATCCTTCGCGGATGGCGTCGATCCAGGTCCATTGCGCCTCCACCTCGTCGCGGCGGACGAACAGCGTCTGGTCGCCCTCGATCAGGTCGAGCAGCAGGCGCTCATAGGCGATGCGGCGGCGCTTGCCGGCGAATTCGGCATCGAGGCTGAGGTTCAGCGGCACTTCGCGCAGGCGAATGCCCTCGCGATCAAGGCCCGGCTCCTTCGCCATCACCAGCAGCTGGATATATTCCTCGGGCTGGAGGCGGATGACCAGCATGTTGGGCTGGAGCAGGCCGCCGCGCCCCGAGAACATCGAGTGCGGGACCGGCTTGAACTGAATCGCGATCTCGCTGCGGCGGGTGGGCATGCGCTTGCCGGTGCGCAGGTAGAACGGCACGCCCTGCCAGCGCCAATTGTCGACATGCGCCTTCAAGGCGACGAACGTTTCGGTGTTCGAATCCTTGCCGAGCTCCTCGTCATAACCCTTGACGATCTCGCCGTTCACCGCGCCGCCGACATATTGGCCGATGACGCTGTTCTGCGGCACTTCCTCTGGCTTCAGCTGGCGCAGCGAGCGGAAGACCTTGGCCTTTTCGTCGCGGATCTCGGTGACGTCGTAGCGCGCGGGCGGCTCCATCGCGATGAGAGCGACGAGCTGCAGGATGTGGTTCGCCACCATATCGCGCAGCGCGCCGGCGCCGTCGTAATAGCCGGCGCGATCCTCCAGCCCGACCGTCTCGCTGACGGTGATCTGGACGTTGTCGATGCCTTGCGCGTTCCACACTGGCTCGAAGAAGGAATTGCCGAAGCGCAGCGCCAGGATGTTCTGTACCGTCTCCTTGCCGAGATAATGGTCGATGCGGAAGATCCGCTCTTCGGGGAAGGCGGTGGCGACGCAATCGTTGATCTCGCGGCTGGAGGCGAGATCGTAGCCGAGCGGCTTTTCGAGGCCGATGCGCACCGTTTCGCCGGCGAGCCCGGCGCTTTCGAGGCCGCGGATCACACTTTCGAACAAGGACGGCGCGGTGGAGAGGAAGATCGCGAGGCCACCCGACACGTCGCCGACCTTGCGGGCGAGCACGTCATAGCCCTCCAGCGTGGTGGCATCGAGCGACTGATATTGCAGCCGTTCGAGGAAGGAGGCGATTGCGTCCGCGTCCTTGCGATCCTTGGGAAGGAACTCCTCGAGCGCCTCTTTCGCAAAGGCACGGAAGCTGGCGTCGTCATGCTCTGAGCGGGCGGTGCCGGTGATCGTCAGATCCTCGGGCAGCAGCTTGTCGGCGTGGAGGCCGTAGAGCGAGGGCAGCAGCATGCGCTGCGCCAGATCGCCCGTCGCGCCGAACAACAATAATTTACCCACCGGATTGCGCTGCATGGGGGCTCCTCCTTCTGCGTTGTCGCTACCGCGCCCGAAGCGGATCGCGCCCGTCGGGCGAGGGGATCAGTGCACCAGCCCCGCGAGCGGATCGGCGCCGATCATGATGTTGAGGTTCTGCACCGCGGCACCCGACGCGCCCTTGCCCAGATTGTCGAGCGTGGCGACGAGGCGGAACTGGCCGGCGTCGGGGCTGGCAAAGGCGTGCAGCGTCATGCGATCGGTGCCGGCGTCATCCTCGATCCGGATTAGCGTGGCGGGATCGGCCGCGACGCGGACCAGCGGCGCGTTTCTATAGGCATCGCTCAGGGCTCCGCGCACCTGATCGAGCGTGGTGCCGGCGGCGAGATGCGCGGCGTGGAGCGGCACTTCGATCACCATGCCGCGGTGAATGTTCGCGACCGAGGGCATGAAGATCGGCGCCACGGTGAGGCGAGCGTGCTGCGTCATTTCGGGCACATGCTTGTGGCCGAGGCCGAGCGCATAGGCGCGGTGGGCGGAGCCGGCGCCGCTTTCGAACTCTGCGATCATCGCCTTGCCACCGCCCGAATAGCCCGAGGTGCCGTGTACGGCGAGCGGGGTGTCGGCAACCAGCAGCCCGGCGCGCACCAGCGGGGCGACGAGCGCGAGAAAGCCGGTGGGATAGCAGCCGGGATTGGAGACGCGGGCGGCGCCGGCGACGTCGAAGCCGAGCTCGGGAAAGCCATAGGTCCAGCCTGCGGCGACGCGATGCGCGCTGGACGCGTCGATCACGCGGGTGCGCGGATTGTCGATCAGCGCCACCGCCTCGCGCGCAGCGTCATCGGGCAGGCACAGGATCACGACATCGGCGGCGTTGACCGCGTCGCGCCGGGCGGCGGCGTCCTTGCGCTTGTTGTCGGCGAGCGTGACCAGCTCCAGATCGGTGCGGCCGGCGAGCCGCTCGCGGATCTCTAGCCCCGTCGTGCCGGCCGCGCCGTCGATGAAGACGCTGGCGGTCATGCGGCGTCCCGCAGCGCCGTTGCCGGGACATAGCCGACCAGGCCGCTGGCGGGCGCGACGCCCCAGGCGAGTTCGCCGGTAATGTCGAGCAGCTCGAACGAATCGCCCGGCGCCAGCGTGGCGAGCGTGTCGCCGTCCGCGGCACGGGTGGCGCGCAAGGGGGCCTCGACCGCGACGACGCGCGGGAGCGGGGCGGCATAATGCGGGGCGAAGACCTGATCGGCGAGGCGGACGTCCGCCAGATCGCCGCGCACGGCGAAGCGCGCCGGATCGAGCACGCGCGACCGGCCGACCAGCGCGAACGTCTTACGCGGTGGCACGAGCGGGGACGGGCTGGTCGCCGTCACCGAGGAAATGGCCGAACTCCTCAAGAAATGTTGCCCCTTCGGATGTGCGCGCGACGAAGATGTTGCGCTTGTCGCTATCGTCGCGTTGGCGGCGCAGATAGCCGAGCGCACCGAGCCTGTTCAAGGCGCGTGTCACAACCGGTTTGGAAACATTGAGAATGCGCGCAAGACCGCGCACCGTATGCGGCCCGGGCTTCAGATATACCACCAGCAGAAGGGCCATTTGCCGGTTGGTCAGATCCGGTTCGCCCGAGCGGACATAATCCACCAGGGTGTTCATCCAGGAACTGAGATCGGAATTCGCCAAAATTGCCACGTTGCGTCATCCGGATACAGGGCCGCTGATGCGTGCCATTCGCGAGAGATAACGTCCGCCTGCGCCGCTGGTTTCAGAACTGTCACGAAATCCGTTAAGGTTGTTCGGCGGTTGTGGGTCGCGTGCCGGGCAGTTGATCGCAGGGCCGCTGGGCCCTATGTGCGCGCATCCGCTGGCATGCGCCGGCCCAATATCGAGTTCAGCATGTTTACCTTCCTTCTCGTCGTTCAGGCGATCATCGCCGCCGCCCTCGTGACGGTGATCCTGATGCAGCGGTCCGAAGGTGGTGGGCTGACCAGCGGCGGCAGCCCGTCGGGGCTGATGTCCGCACGCGGCGCGGCGGATTTCCTGACGCGGGCCACCTCCGTGCTGGCGGCGCTGTTCGTGCTGATGTCGATCACGCTGGCGGTGCTGGCGGCGAATCGCGGCGGCACCAATGTCGACACCTCGCTGGAGCGGACCGCACCCGTGGCGCAGACGGCGCCGCAGCCGCAGAGCGACGACGCGGCACTCTCCGGCGCGGAAGCGGCCGCAGCGGCGGCGGCGGCGAACCAGATGGCGCCGGCCGATAACGGCGTGCCGCTCGCCCGCTAATTTTACCCGGTTCGCCGGTTTTCGTGGTGCCCGCGGCGACGCGGGCGCTTGTGTACCATGCTTGTTCGAGGCTAATCCGATATCCCCATGGCGCGGTTCATTTTCATCACCGGCGGCGTGGTCTCCTCGCTTGGCAAAGGTCTCATGGCGGCGAGCCTCGCGGCGCTCCTCCAGGCGCGCGGCTATCGCGTGCGTATCCGCAAGTTCGATCCGTATCTGAACGTCGATCCGGGCACGATGAGCCCGTACCAGCATGGCGAAGTCTATGTGACCGACGACGGGGCGGAAACCGACCTCGACCTTGGCCATTACGAGCGCTTCACCGGCGTCGCGGCGCGGCAGAGCGATAACGTGACCTCGGGCCGGATCTATCAGCAGATCATCCAGCGCGAGCGGCGCGGCGATTATCTCGGCGCGACGGTGCAGGTGATCCCGCACGTGACCGACGCGATCAAGGCGTTCGCCAAGGACCAGACCGACGACCTCGATTTCGTGCTGTGCGAGATCGGCGGCACGGTGGGCGATATCGAGTCGCTGCCGTTCATCGAGGCGATCCGCCAGCTGAAGAACGAGGTGGGCCGCGGCAATGCGATCAGCGTCCACGTGACGCTGGTGCCGTATATCGCGGCGGCGGGTGAGCTGAAGACCAAGCCGACGCAGCATTCGGTGCGCGAGCTCGCCGCGCTGGGCGTGCAGCCCGATGTGCTGGTGTGCCGCTGCGAACAGCCGCTGCCGCCATCCGAGCGGGCGAAGATCGCGCTGTTCTGCAACGTGCCCGAAACGGCGGTGATCCCGGCGCTCGATGCGAAGAGCATCTATGCGGTGCCGCTGCAATATCACGGCGAGGGGCTGGATACCGAGGTGCTGCGCGCGTTCGGCATCACGCCGTCGTCCGCGCCCGACCTGTCGCGCTGGACCGAGATCGTCGATCGCCTGACCAACCCGGAAGGCGAAGTGACCGTCGGCGTCGTGGGCAAATATGTCGGCCTGCAGGACGCGTACAAGTCGCTGAACGAGGCGCTGGTGCATGGCGGCATCGCCAACCGCGTGAAGGTGAACGTCCGCTGGATCGACGCCGAGATCTTCGAGAATGACGATGCCGAGATCGCCGCGCAGCTCGAGCCGTGCGACGCGATCCTGGTACCGGGCGCGTTCGGCGAGCGCGGCGCGGAGGGCAAGATCGCCAGCGTGCGCTTCGCGCGCGAGCGGGAGATCCCGTATTTCGGCATCTGCTTCGGGATGCAGATGGCGTGCGTCGAGGGCGCGCGCGACCTCGCCGGCATCTCGCAGGCGTCGTCGACCGAGTTCGGCCCGACGACCGAGCCGGTGGTGGGCCTGATCACCGAATGGATGGGCCGTGACGGGCTGCAGAAGCGCGAGGCCGAGGGCGACCTGGGCGGCACGATGCGGCTGGGCGCTTATGAGGCGAAGCTCGCCGGCAACAGCGTCGTTGCGTCGATCTATGGCGACACGACGATCCACGAGCGGCACCGTCACCGTTACGAGGTGAACACCGGGTACAAGGACGCGCTGGAAAAGGGCGGCCTCGTCTTCTCCGGCATGTCGCCCGACGGCACCTTGCCCGAGATCGTCGAGCGGCCGGATCATCCGTGGTTCGTCGGTGTGCAGTTCCACCCGGAGCTGAAGAGCAAGCCGTTCGATCCGCATCCGCTGTTCGCCAGCTTCATCGGCGCGGCGGTGAAGCAGAGCCGGCTTGTCTGATTTCGGCGAGGGCGATCTGCCGCCATGGCAGGTCGTCGCCTCGCGGCTGGTGATCGACGATCCGTGGCTGCGGGTGCGCGCGGACGATTGCGTGACGGCCGAGGGCGCACGGATCGCGCCGTTCTTCGTGACCGAATATCCCGACTGGGCGATCGTCGTCGCGATCGACACCGATGGCTGCCTGTTGCTGGTGGATCAATATCGCCACGGCTGGGGCGTGACGAGTCGCGAGCTGCCGACCGGCGCGGTCGATCCGGGCGATGTGGACGCGATCGCCGCGGGGCAGCGCGAGCTGCTGGAGGAAACCGGCTATGGCGGCGGCGACTGGCGGCTGGTGGCGACGCTGGCACCCAATCCGTCGAACCAGTCGAACCGCTGCTTCGTGCTGCTGGCGACGGGGGTGACGAAGCTGGCCGAGCCGCAGGACGAGCCGACCGAGCGGCTGCGGCTGGTGGCGCTGCCGGTCGCCGAGGCGGTGGCGGTCGGGCGGCGCGGCGGGATCGTGCAGGCGATGCATGTCGCGGCGCTGGCCATGGCGCTGCCGGCGGAATGGGGCGGGTCGGCGGGCGCATAAATCTGTGCATCGTGGCGGGATTAGGCCGCAAACTCATGAAGCGGACCGGCCGCTAACGCCCCAAAACCGTCACTCGCCGGCTTCGCCAACGCTCCCGAAAGCGGCCGCTTGTTCAACGAGCAGAAGACGTCGGATGACCGGCCAGTCTGATGGTTCGCGGGCAATAATGGTTGTGGGAGTTTGGCCCTCTCGCCGGATCGCACTCGGTCAACGCGCTCGAACTGCAAGGGGGCGGATCAATGCCGGCTAGGCTATTGCCTTATTCACAATGTTTTAGGGGCGCGTGCCTTATCTGTTTACCATGAGAATGGAACGTCTTTGCAGCGGCTGTCGCGATGGCTCGGATTTCGAGTTGCCCTTCACGATGGCCTTCCAGCCAATCGTAGACGTCGCAGCCGGAAAGGTTTTCGCTTATGAGGCGCTGGTTCGAGGCGTCGCCGGCGCTGGCGCGCATCAGATCCTCTCGGGTGTTAACGAAGCCAATCGCTACTCATTCGATCAGGCGTGTCGGGTCAAAGCAATCGAGATGGCCGTTGAAGCAGGGCTAATGCAGAGCGATGCGAAGCTCTCGATCAATTTTCTGCCAAACGCAGTCTACTCGCCCCTCGCATGTATCCAGCTGACGCTCGCCACTGCTCGTAGTGTGGATTTGCCTACCGACAGGCTGATCTTCGAGTTCACTGAAAATGAGCAAATGGGCTCGCCTGAGCACGTGTCGTCGATCATCGACACCTACAAGAAAATCGGATTTACCGTCGCAATCGATGATTTCGGCGCCGGACATTCCGGCCTGGATATGTTTGCAAGCTTTTGCCCCGACGAGATCAAGCTCGATATGCAGCTGGTGCGCGGAATAGACGGCGACCATCGTCGTCAGGCAATCGTGCGTGCTGTCGTCAATATGTGCGAAGATCTAAACACGCTTGTCGTCGCGGAAGGAATAGAAAACGCGCAAGAAGCATCGGCACTGCGCAATCTGGGCGTGCGATACCATCAGGGTTACTGGTATGCGCGGCCGAAAATCGGCAAATTGCCGGCTATCAATCCCGAGTGTTTCGTCAACTGATTACAGTCGCGATCTCGCGGCGGGCCGACGTGTGAGCGATTCGCGGCAGAAGCAGCTATCTAACAGGTTGCCGATGGACTTGCAGGCGCAAGCAACGTCTGCTTTCCTCCCACTGCCAGCCATTTCGCATCGAAGCTGCTCATCTCAAAAGCGGTCGTTCCGCTCCCGCCCAATTATGATCATTGAGAAGATGGCACGCGCGGCCGAGGCCGATCGTTCGTACAGCGCGAGCTTTCCCGTGTTTTGGTTCCCGACTGGCGGTCTCGGGAAAGCTCAACCTGCTCGCCGGCCATCTGCGCTCATCGGGACCCATCGTCTTACGACGGGTCATCAGCCGGCAGGCAGTTCGCGCGCGCTCAGTCGGTGGCGCGCCGCTTCTCCGAAGTCGTCGCGGGGCGGTGTCCGTAGCTTAGGACGCTGGTGATCCGCCAAGCGCCGTTCTGCTTCGCCCACACCATCACGAATCTGGCGACCCCCTCGCATCGTCCCGTCGCCAGGTCGCAAAAGCGGTGTTCGCCTTCCTCGACGGCACCATAATCCTTGATCGGATATACGCGAAACGTTGCCGCAATCAGCTCGCGCTTCACCTTTCCGCAAATGTATCGGCGAACGCCGTCGACCATCGCGTCGCGCTCAAAGGTGGCACCGCCGGTGTCGTGGTAAAAGGCGACCTCTGGATCGAAATAGCCGGAGAAGGTCGGCAGGTCGCAGCGGTTGTAGGCGTCGAACACCTTCGCATCGAGCACGCCGATTTCGGTCGCCAACGGATCGGCTGGCAACGGCACGGGTAACGCGAGCAAAGCTGCGCGACGGCGGTCGCAGTCATCATGACCATGGTCCTGTCAGTTCATCTGGCCGCGGAGAAAGGCGATCAGCTTTGGATCGCTGCCCGTCCGTTCAAGAATCGGCAGGATGACCCGCCACCCGTTGTCGCTGTTGGTCAGGATGACGATGCCGTTACCGCTCGCGCGGTCAATTGCGGCAAAGGTGAAAGCGCCTGGATCCTTGCCGGTGTGGAGCATCGTCGTGCCATCGGGAAAGCCGAGGAGCTGCCAGCCCAGCCCGAAGCCGGTCCAGGGGGGACAGGTGGCCGCTTTCGACCCGGCACACATTTCGGGCGTGAGGTCGGCCTGCGATTTGCTGCGCTCCGCCGCTAAAGATGCGCCAAGCCCGCGGTCGTCGCGGGCATCAATGAGAAAGCGGGCATAATCGCGTGCGGTCGCGTGCGCCAGATCGGCAGCATTGAAGCGGATAACCGGCTCAACCGGCAGGGGCTTGCCTGAGTCATCAAATGGCACGGCGATCGGCACCGTTTCGCCTTGCGCCGACACATAGCCCGAGGCGCGCATGCGGGCGGGGGAGAACAGCCAGCGGGCGGCGAGCGTCTCGAAGGATTGGCCGGTGCGGCGCTCGGCGTAGCGCGCCGCATATTGATATCCTTCCCCCGAATAGCCGGTGGTTGTGCCGGGATCATGATCGAACGCCAGCCCCTTCGCATCACGCCAGTTCGGCAGCCCCGTGCGATGGCTCAGCGCCATGCGGACTGTCAGCTTCATCCGCCGGGGATCGCGCGACAGGTCGGGGTCACTCCAGTAGCGATCCATCGGCTCATCAAGCGACAGCTTGCCGGCTGATGCGAGTCGCAGGATGACCTCCGCGGTCAGCGGCTTCGTCAGTGACGCGAGATTGTAGGGCGTGGCGACCGTGGCCGGACGACGGGGGCCAGCCATGCCCCAAGCTCCCGTCGAGACGATCCGCCCGCTGCGGATCACGGCGACAGACGCACTTTCCACGTGCTGTTCGCGAAGGGTACTAGCCATGTCGGGCAGCGCGTTGCTCGTCTTGGCGGCGCCCATCAAAGCGCCAGCCATCACCGCGACCATGCCGACGCGAACTCCCCGGCGCAGCACGCTAACTGTATTGCTCATGTAAGACAGCTAGCGATAGCGGAGGTTGGCAGCAACCTCGATCGTATGTGCCGTCGAGGTGACGGACGTGAGAACCGGGAAGGCGAGAGATTCCCCAAAGACGAAGGCGCCCGGGCCTGTCGGCCCGGACGCCCCACGACGCCTCGAAAGGGAGCAAAGAGGCGCCGAGCGGTTAGGCGGCTTGCGCCTCGTTCTCGTCGCGCTTGTCCTCGACCACGGTCGGCTTCTGGCCGGTCTTGATCGAAATGCTCTTGGGCTTCATCGCCTCGGGCACTTCGCGGACGAGATCGACGACCAGGAGGCCATCGTTCAGCCGGGCGTCCTCGACGAACACGAAATCAGCGAGTTCGAAGCGGCGCTCGAAGCTGCGGGTCGCAATGCCGACATGCAGGAAGTTCGGGCCGGTCGCCTTGTCGTCCTTCTTGCCCGCGACGAGCAGCAGATTCTGCTGTGCGGTGATCTCGATCTCGTCGCGCGAGAAGCCCGCCACGGCGAGCGTGATGCGGTAACGATCCTCGGCGAGACGCTCGAGATTGAAGGGCGGATAATTCTCGGACGACGAGCGGGCGTTCGCCTCGATGAGGTCGAACAGACGATCGAAGCCGATGGTCGAACGGCGATAAGGGGTAAGATCCAGACGCATCTTCAATTCCTCCGGTGAGCGAGTTGAAAAGCGGCATCGTGCACAGGGCCACGGTGCCGTCTGTGCGACCCGTACGTGGCGCCGCACGCCTAGAAATCTGGGGCGGTCAAGGCATTTTTCAAGAGGCTGAAGCAATATCCCCTGAACAGATAGGGTATTGATTCCCTACCGGCTTAGTAGGAGATTGCGTCCGTCATCGAAGGGGACGGATCATGTCGCTTACGCTTGCCCTTATTCTCGCCCAGGCGGCCGCGCCGCCGACCGATCAACAGGCGGTTCCGGCGTCGGCGCCTGCTGCGACGGAGCCGGATGGAGCCGTCGATCTCGGGCGACTCGGGCCGGCGCAGCAGGCGGGCGGGGACATCGTGGTGACGGCGCGGCGGCGGGCGGAGACGGTGCAGGACGTGCCGATCGCGATGTCGGTGATCGGGGGCGAGGCGCTGGCGGAAACCGGCACGTACAACGTGGGTCGGCTGACGCAGCTACAGCCATCCCTGCAATTCTATTCCACCAACCCGCGCAATTCCGCCGCCAACGTGCGCGGGCTGGGCGCGCCGTTCGGCCTGACCAACGACGGGATCGAGCAGGGCGTCGGCATCTATGTCGACCAGGTCTATTACAGCCGCATCGCCTCGGCGACGTTCGACTTCACCGATACCGAGCGGATCGAGATCCTGCGCGGGCCGCAGGGCACGCTATATGGCAAGAACACGACGGCGGGCGCGATCAACATCACCACCCGCAAGCCGAGTTTCGAGACCGAAGCGCGCGCCGAGGTGACAGGCGGCAATTACGACTTCTTCCAGGGCAAGTTCTCGCTGTCCGGGCCGCTGGTGAACGATGTGGTGGCGGCGCGCATTTCGGGTTCGGTCACCACGCGGCGGGGCACCGTGTACAATGTGCGGCAGCGCGAGTGGCAGAACAGCCAGGACAATATCGGGCTGCGCGGGCAGATGCTGTTCGAGGCGGCGCCCAACCTCGATGTGACGCTGTACGCCGACTATAACCGGCAGAACCCCAATTGCTGCGTGCAATATTATGCGCGGGTGGGCGCCACGCAGCGGCCGCTGGCGCGCCAATATGCCGCTCTGGCTGCTGCGTTCGGCTATGCCCCGCCGTCGACCGATGCGTTCGATCGGCTGACCGATGTGGATAGCGATTTGCGCGCCAAGCAGGAGCTGGGCGGCGCCTCTGCACTGGTCAACTGGAAGCTCGGAGGGGGGACGCTGACGTCGGTGACGGCGTGGCGGTTCTGGCATTGGGATCCGTCGAACGACCGCGACTTCATCGGCCTGCCGATCACGCCGGTGTCGGCGAACCCGTCGCAGCAGAGCCAGTTCACGCAGGAGCTGCGCTTTGCCTCCGATACCAAGGGGCCGGTCGAGTACACGGTCGGCGCGTTCTATTTCTACCAGACGCTCGATACACAGGGGCAGCAGGTGCAGGGGTCGGCGGCGAGCCGCTTCCTGCTCAATCCCGGCAATCCGCCCTTTGGCCCGAACGGCTGCGCGACGCCGACCGCCGCGGCGTGCAACCCGGCGGTGCTCGACGGGCTGACCTCGCGCAACGAGATCGGGTTCAAGAACACGTCGGCGGCGGTGTTCGGCAAGCTGACGTGGCGGCCGACCGATCGGCTGGAGATCGCGCCGGGCCTGCGGGTCAATTACGACGAAAAGGAAGGGTCGTATCTTGCCGTCGTGACCAACGGCACCGGCACGCCGCTGACCAGCGACCAGCGCGGCGTGCTGGCGCCGCAGAGCTACACGCCGTCGTTCGATAACTGGAACGTCTCGGGCGACATCACCGTGTCGTACGACATCGACCGGGACGTGCATGGTTATGCCACCTATGCGCGCAGCTATAAATCGGGCGGCATCAACCTGTCGGGCCTTCCCCTCGACGCGGCGAACAATCCGATCCTGGCGGTGCAGACGATCGATCCGGAAAAGGTGAACCATTTCGAGCTGGGGCTGAAGACGCAGTTCCTCGATCGCCGCGCGACGGTGAACATTGCCGCCTTCTGGACCGAGATCGACGATTATCAGGCAACGGTGAACAACCAGCAGGTGGGCGTGCTGCGCGGCTATCTCGCCAATGCCGGCAAGGTGCGCACGCGCGGGGTGGAGGTGGACAGCGCCTTTCGCCCGATCGCGAACCTGAACCTGTATGCCAACGGCGCCTATACCGACGCCAAATACGTCCGCTTCACCGACGCGCCATGCCCGCCCGAGCTGTCCGGTGGTACGACGGCCGGCGCGGGGCAGGCGGCGAGTGCGCCGGGGACGCCGGGCGGGATCAGCCCGCGGTCGTGCGATATTTCCGGGCAGGTGCTGCCGGGCGTGTCGAAATGGGCGTTCAGCTATGGCGCGGAATATGGCGTGCCGGTCGCGATCGGCGGCGTGTCGGGGCAGGCGTACCTCGGCTACGACGGCAGCTATCGCTCGCGCTTCTCATCCAACCCGTCACCGTCGCGCTACACCTTCGTCGATGGCTATGCGCTGTCGAACTTCCGGCTGGGCTTCAAGAACGACGACGGACTGAACGTCTTTGCGTGGCTGCGCAACGCGTTCGATCAGGATTATTTCGAGCTGCTGGCGACGCAGTCCGGCTCGACCGGGCTGATCGTGGGGCAGCCGGGCGATCCGCGCACCTATGGCGTGACGCTGTCGGCGAAGTTCTGATCGCGCGCCGCCTCAGTCGCGCAGATGGTCGCTGAGAAAGGCGATCAGCGCCTCGACGCGGGCGGGGCGCAGCGGGCTGGGCGGGGTGAGGAGGTGCAGGCCGATCGGCTCGGGCCGCCAGTCGGGCAGGATCTCGACCACCGCGCCGTCGCTCAGCGTGTCGCCGAGGATGAAGGCGGGGAGGCGGGCGATGCCGAGGCCGGCGACCAGCGCGGGCACCAGCGCCTCGCCGCTGTTCGCCGCGAGCGGGCCTTGCGCCTTGACCGAGATTTCCGCGCCGCCGGGGCCGCGAAAGCGCCACGGGCCGACAAGATTGGTGTAGCCGAGAAGGTGGTGCTCGCCGAGCTGGCCGGGGTGCGTCGGCGTGCCGTGGCGGGCGAGATAGGCGGGCGCGGCGACCAGGTAGGACTGGATCGAGCACAAGCGGCGCGCGCGCAGCGAGCTGTCGGGCAGGTCGGCGATGCGCAGCGCGACGTCGAACCCCTCCGCGACGATGTCGACGCGCGCGTCGGAGAGGTGCAGCTCGACCTCGATGCCGGGATGTTCGGCGAGGAAGCGCGTGAGCAGGGGCGCGATGTTGCTGACGCCGAAGGTCATCGGTGCGGCCATGCGGATGCGGCCAGCGGGTGCCTGGGCCCCGTCACGCGCCGCCTCTTCCGCGGCGTGGGCGGAGGCGAGAATGAGCGCGGCGTGATCGGCGAGCGGCTTGCCCGCCTCGGTCAGTGCGAGCCGGCGCGAGGTGCGGTGGAACAATGATTGGCCGAGATCAGCCTCCAGCCGCGAGATCGCCTTGGAGATGGTCGCCTTGCTGAGCCCCAGCGCCTCGGCGGCGGCGGTGAAGGAGCGATGCTCCGCCACGGTGGCGAAGATCGCCCAGGCTTCGAGATCGGGCAGGCGCATCGAACGATCCTTGGAGGGTTGGTCTGGCGCGCTACTTACAAGGTGAAACAATCCGTTTCAATCGTTTCTGTTTATGAGCGGTACGGGTCGACCTATCTCCGTCGCAACACACGGAAAGGTTCACCATGACCGACACTCGCACACAGATCGACGTCCGGCCTTTCAGCAGCCTTGGCCATGCCGATCACGGCTGGCTGGACGCGCGGCATCATTTCAGCTTCGCCAGTTACCACGATCCTGCCCGCATGGGATGGGGCGCCATTCGCGTGTGGAACGACGACACCATCGCGCCGCAGAACGGCTTTCCGCCGCATCCGCACAGCGACATGGAGATCATCACCTATGTCCGCAGCGGGGCGATCACGCATCAGGATTCGATGGGTAATCGCGGCCGCACCGGTGCCGGCGACGTGCAGGTGATGAGCGCCGGTTCGGGCGTGCGGCATGCCGAATATAACCTGGAGGCCGAGCCCACCACCTTGTTCCAGATCTGGATTCATCCGCGCAGCAGCGGTGGATCCCCGAGTTGGGGTGCCAAGCCGTTTCCCAAGGGCGATCGATCGGGCCGGTTCGTGACGCTGGCGAGCGGCTTTGCCGAGGATGGCGATGCGCTGCCGATCCGCGCCGATGCGCGGGTGCTCGGCGCGACGCTGCAGCAGGGCGAGCGGGTGACGTACCGCGTGGGCGAGGGGCGGCATGCCTATCTGGTCGCCGCGACGGGTGCGGTGACGGTGGACGGTACCGCGATCGGCACACGCGACGGCGTGGCGCTGCGTGGTGGAGACTATGAGATCGTCGCGAGCGAGGATGCCGAGCTCGTCCTTGTCGATGCCGAATGAATGTCGATGCCGAATGAATGACGCGCGCTCCGTCCCGATCGGACGGAGCGCTACCATCGATCAATGCGTTGCCCCGTGCGGGCTGAACAGCAGGAGACAGCAATGACCAAGGTTCTCGTTCTTTATTACTCGTCCTACGGCCATGTCGCGAAGATGGCGGATGCCTTTGCCGAGGGTGCGCGCGAGGCCGGCGCCGAGGTGGACGTGCGCCGCGTGCCCGAGACGGCGCCCAAGGAAGTGGCCGAGGCGGCTGGTTTCCAGAAGGACGAATCGCATCCGGAGATCGAGGGCGTGAACGCGCTGGAAAATTACGACGCGATCATCATCGGCGCGCCGACGCGTTTTGGCCGCATGCCCAGCCAGATGGCCGCATTCCTAGATCAAGCCGGTGGCCTGTGGGCGCGTGGTGCGCTGAACGGCAAGGTGGGCGGCGCGTTCACCTCGACCGGCAGCCAGCATGGCGGGCAGGAAGTGACGCTGTTCTCGATCATCACCAACCTCTTGCATTTCGGCATGACGGTGGTGGGGCTGGATTACGGCTTCAAGGACCAGATGACGATGGAAGCGATCCATGGCGGCTCGCCCTATGGCGCGACGACGCTGGCGGGTGGCGACGGCAGCCGTCAGCCGAGCGACATCGACCTGGGCGGTGCGCGTTATCAGGGCAAGCGGATCGCGCAGACGGCGGCCAAGCTGAGCGCCTGATCTTCTAGCTGGTACCTGACGGTCGCGGCTCGCCGGTTCGCTGGCGGGCCGCGATCGTGCGTTTGGGCCACGGTTTCGTCAGCGTTCGGCCTTGTTCTTGCGGCGCTGCCTTTTCTTGCGCTTGCCCGTGTCGGCCGGGGGCGGGGCGATCGTGCGCACGACGGGTGGCGGTACGATCACCGGGACGGGATCGACCGCCGGATTGGCGGCAAAGTCCCGGCGGGCGCGGGCGAACAGGAAGCGGGCGCGCGCGGCGCCGGGCGCGGTGGCCGACGTGCCGACCCAGCGCCAATGCCATGGCTCCCACTTCACGCCCTGCTTGTTGCCGGCGGGAAAGGACATCTCGAAGCCGAAGCGGGGCGCGTTGGCGGCGAGCCAGCGAAAGGCGGGCTTGGCGGCCATGCACGCCTCGGCATCGGGGCAGCCGTCGGCTGGGCGGACGGTGAAATCGAGCGCATAGCCGGTGGCATGCTCGCTATGCCCCGGCGGCGCGGCGGAGATCGCGCGATCGGCGCCGCTGTCGCTTTCGCGCGTGCGGCAAAAGGTGCTTTGCTGATAGGCGAGCGAGCGGTGGCAGGAGAAAGCATACAGCCGCCCCTCGACCGCGCGATCGCCGGCGGCGGCCGCGATCAGCCGTTGCAGGTCGGCTGCGGCTTCGGGGCGTAGCCTGCACGTGTTGATCGCGAGATCCCCCGGCACCGTTACCAACGTGCCGGGCGCGGCATCGCCGTAGGGCAGGTGGCCCAGGGCCCGCCCGTCCGGCTGCAACGGAATGCTGTTGCCATTGCACAGCTGGGCCTGCGCCGGTGTGGCGGCGATGAGGAGGATGAGGGGAAAAAGGGCGCGCATCGGCGCGACACTGGCCATGCTGCGCGCGGGATGGCAAGGGCCGCTGCATGATCGGCGACCATGTGCTCTTCCTCGATGGCGAGGCGTTGATAATCGACAAACCGGCTGGCCTGCCGGTCGATCGGCCGCGTGACGGCGCGATCAGTTTGGAAAACCATCTATCCAACCTCACCTTCGGCTTTCGCCGCTGGCCGCAGGCGGTGCACCGGCTGGACCGCGATACGAGCGGGTGTCTGCTCCTGTCGCGCAATCCCAAGGCGCATGCGCGCCTGCAGCAGGCGTTCGAGGCCGGGGCGGTGACGAAGCGATACCTCGCCGTTCTCGATGGCGTGCCGGAGGGCGAGGCGGGCGAGATCGACCTGCCGCTGGGCAAGGTGTCGTCGGCCGAGCAGGGCTGGCGGATGCGCCACGACCCCGCCGGCAAGGCGGCACGTACCGCGTGGCAGGTGCTGAAGGTGCAGGACGGGCTGGCGCTGGTGGAGTTTCGCCCCGCGACGGGGCGCACGCACCAGATCCGCGTGCACGCGCTGGAGGGGCTGGGCGTGCCGGTGCTGGGTGACCCGACATATGGGCGGTCGCACAAGGCGGGGATGATGCTGCACGCCGCCGCGCTGAGCGTGCCGCGCGCGGGCAAGCCCGATGCGGCGGCCGAGGCGCCGTGGCCGGCGCGGTTTGCGCACGTGGGCTTCGATGGTTGAGGTGCCCGAGGACGCGCTGGAGGAGCGCTTCCTCGCCGCCAGCGGGCCGGGCGGGCAGAACGTCAACAAGGTGGCGACGGCGTGCCAGCTGCGCGTCGACGTGTTTCGCCTGGGGTTGCACCCGGAGACGTATCGCCGGCTGAAGCTGCTGGCGGGATCGCGCATGACGAGCAGCGGCGCGCTGGTGATCACCGCGCGGCGTTATCGCACACAGGAGGCCAATCGCGCCGACGCACGCGAGCGGCTGGCGGAACTGCTCGCCAAGGCGGAGGAACGCGAGGCGCGGCGGGTCAAGACCAAGCCGAGCCGCGCGGCCAAGACCAAGCGGCTGGACGCAAAAAAGGGGCGTGGCGCGGTGAAGGCCGGGCGCGGCAAGGTGCGCGACTATTGAAGTGCGCCGCATGTGTATTATGTAGGCGACACACCTTGAGGCAGGACGGCGATGGCGAAGAAGGGCAAGAAGAGCGGATTTCGGATCCCCAAGGAAATCGGCGGGATGAAGGTGCCCAAGGAGGCGCGCCGTGCCGGTGAGGCCCTGATTGCAAAGGCGAGCAGCCCCGAGGGCCGGCAGGCGCTGGCGTCGGGGCTCGCTATGGCGGCGACGTTCGCCGCGGCGGCTGCGGCACGGCAGAGCCGGCAGCCCGGTTCGTCGGGCAGCGCCTGCCATCCGGGCGCAAGCACGCGCAAGGGCGGCGGCAGCACGCCCGGCATCGATCCCACGCGCGTTGCCGATGCGTTCGGTGAGGCGGCGAATGCTTTCATGAACAAGGTGTTCAGTCCCAAATAGAGGCAGCGGAACCACGCCGATCATGCTTTCGCTTTCTTCACCATCATTGGCGCGATAACGATCTGTTGAAACAACAGAGTCGCGGATGGTGGCCGAGCCACGGGGGATAGCGAACCACTTTCTGGAGGCAGCAATCGAGCCGGCGCGCTGGCTCGATGTGTTGCAGCATGTCGCCGAGGAAACGCGATCACGGCATGCTCAGATCGTAGGCGTGGGGCCTGATTTCGATGTCGGCTTCAATTGGGTGAACGGCATGGATGCTTCGGCTCATGCCGCCGCCGATCGAACCGAACTGATGCTGCCGTCGACCAACTATCGCGTTGCTGCCGGCCTGTCCGCTGCTCCGCACGATGTCGTGTGGGAGAACAGCTACGCTGCACTCCGACCCCGGCTGACCGGTGACGCTTATCTTGATCTGTGCAGCGATCTCGACATTCCCAACGGATGCCAGACCAACTTGGTGGCGGGCGCCGACGGGCTGATCGGATTCTCGCTGCTCCGCTCGGCACGCGAAGGGCCAACCGACGCGGCAACGCGCGCGATGTTCGCGGCATTCAGCGCCGCCGCGCGGGTCGCGGCATCGCTGCAAGTGGCGCTGGAGCAGGACGGCTGCAAGCTGGTGGCCGGCTCGTTCGACGCGATGGACGTTGCGTGTTTCGTGCTGGACCAGCGGATGCACGTGCGCGCGCTGAGCCGCGCGGCGGAGGATCTGCTGACGCGCGGCGCGTTGCGGCTGGTGGAGGGGCGTGTGTCATCGCCCATGCCGCAGATCGCGCGGCGTCTTTCCGCGGCAACGCAGGCGGTGCGCGATCAAGGCGTGGCGGCCGCGAGTGTCGTCGTGCCGCAGCACGCCGGCGCGAGCGGGGCGGACTTGCTGACGCTGAAGCTGCACCGCTTGCCGATGCGTCCCTGGAACATGGGCTTTGCGCCCTTCGCCATTCTGACGGCGAAGCGGCAATCGGCGGCAACCGACGGCGACCTTAAGCTGCTGCGCGACGATTATGGCCTGACCGCTGCCGAAGCGGAGATCGCCATGCTGCTGCGGCAGGGGCATAGCAGGGCGCAGATAAGCGAACGTCGCGGGATCGGGGCGGAAACGCTGCGCAGCCATTTGCGCGCGCTGTTCGGCAAGCTGGGCGTGCGGCGGGAGACCGAAGCGATCCACCTGCTGCACGCCCTGCTGAGCTGATTAGCCGCCGGTGCGCGCCTGATCCGCGGGTGGGCGCGGGGCATCGGGATAGGGCATGATCAGCGACCCGTCCGGCGCGGCGGTATAGTTCGTCTGCGTGGGGAACGGGATGGAGATGTTCTCCGCGTCGAAGCGCCGGTGGATCGCGAGACCGACCGCGTGGCGGGCGCGATACGAGGTTTCGTAATCGGCCGAGGGCGAATCGAATTGCAGCTCGAAGTCGATCGACGAGCCGCCGAACGCGACGAAGCCGGCGCGCACGAAGATCATGCCGGCGCGCTCCACCTCTTCCTGGAAGATCTGCGGCAGGCGCGCGAGCGTGTCGCGATCCGTTTCATAGGCGACGCCGATCGCCAGCTTTGTGCGGCGGCGATCGCGCTGCGTGTTGTTGATGATCTCCTTGTCGAGCAGATTGCGGTTGGAGATGATCCGCTGCTCGCCGTCGATGCCGCGGATGCGGGTGGATTTGAGGCCGATCTCCTCCACGCTGCCGCTGCTGCTGTCATAGGTGATCGAATCGCCGCGGCGGAACGGGCGGTCGAAGATGATCGCGAGCGCGGCGAACAGATCGGCGAAGATGCCCTGCGCCGCGAGGCCGATGGCGATGCCGCCGACGCCGAGACCGGCGACGAGGCCCGTCACGTTCACGCCGAGATTGTCGAGCACGACGACCAGCGCGATCGCAAACACGATGATCGTCACCAGAAGGCGGATGAGGCCCATGGCGTTCATCAGCGCCTCGCCCGAGTAATTCTCCGCATGGGTGCGATGCTCGATCGCGCCCAGGATCAGCTCGCGCGCCCAGATTGCCGCCTGGAAGACCGCGGCGAGCGTGAAGAGGAAGTTGATCGTCTTCGCCACGATCTCCGGCGGATCGGCGTAGCCGGCGACGAGTTGCGCGGACGCCATGACGATGAAGAAGGTGCCGGTGCGCTGGATCGCGCGACCGAGAATGGCCGACCAGCCCATGCCGGATTTGGAACGGCCCGCGAGCCGCGGACCGAGCCCGCGCAGCCAGAACAGGACGGTGGCGATCACCGCGCCGATCGCAAGCGCGATCACGATCTGGAGCCAGTGGGCGCTGAACCAGTCGATGCTGGAGACCCAGAATGTCCTAAACTGTTCCTGTACGTCCTCGCCGGAAAGCTTGGCTATCGGCGCCGTGCTGTTCTTTGCTGTCATTCGATCCTTCTATGCCGTTTTCGCCGGACTCATGCCCGGCGCGGTCCGGCGCTGTCGACCCCGGCTGCGATGCCGGGGGCGATGCGCGGGCTAGGCCGCTTCCTTGACGCCGTTGTTTTCGCCGGTTTCGAGAAAGGCGATAAAGCCGCGCTCGGCCCGGCTGAGCCAGCGCGTGGTGCGCGGCAGGTGCAGCGCCGCGCGAAAGGCGTCCTGCCCATCCTTGATCAGCGCGATGAGCGCCGGATGGACATAGGATTTGCGCGCGATCGCAGGCGTGTTGCCCAGCTGTTCGGTAACGGGGGCGAGCAAAGTCTTGAGGCTGATGTCCTTCTTCGCCGCGGCCAGCGTCTGAAAGGCGATGACGCTCGCGCCCCAGGTACGGAAGTGCTTGGCGGTGAAATCCTCGCCCATCGCTTCCTTGATATAGGCGTTGACGTCCGACGAGGTGATCGGCCGCGCCTCGCCGGCGTCGTCGAGATATTGAAACAGCTTCTGCCCGGGCAAATCCTGGCAGCGCTTCACGAAGCGCGCGAGGCTGCCGTCGGTGATGGTCAGCAGGCGCAGCTTGCCCGACTTGGCGCGATATTGCAGCTTCAGCGTGCGGCCGCGGATTTGGGCGTGACGATCGCGCAGCGTGGTAACGCCGAAGCTCTTGTTGCTCTTGGCATAGGTCTCGTTGCCGATGCGCAGGTGCGCGGTGTCGAGCAGCTTGACCACCGCAGCGATCGTCTTTTCCTTCGGGTGACCGCGCAGCTTGAGGTCAGCCTCGACGCGGCGGCGTAGCTTGGGCAGCGAGCGGCCGAAGGCGGCGCACAGATTATACTTCTCATCTTCGCGCGCGGCGCGGAATTCGGGATGGTAGCGATATTGCTTGCGACCCTTTTCGTCCCAGCCGACCGCCTGGATGTGGCCCTCGGGATCGGGGCAGAACCAGGCATCGCGATAGGCGGGGGGCAGGCCGATGCCGTTCAGCCGGTCGATCTCGTCGCGATCGGTGATGCGCTGCCCGTCGGTGTCGTAATAGCCCCAGCCATGGCGCATTTTCTTCCGGGTAATCCCGGGCTCCTCGTCATCGTGATAAACGATCTTGGTCGACGCCACTGGTGAACCTCCACATGCCCCGGAAAATGCGCAGACCGTCGCAGCGGTTCCGGAACGGGCGGCGGCGCCGCCGGTTGTGGGGAGAACCTCTCATCGGAGTTTTTCGCGACATGGCCGACCTTTCCAAAGCCCGCGTGCTTATTCTTGCCACCGACGGATTCGAGGATGCCGAACTGTTCGACCCGCGCCAAGCGCTGCTGGATGCCGGCGCCACGGTGACGCTTGCCTCGATCAAGACCGATCCGATCCAGGGCGTAAAGAACGACAGCGATCCCACGCGCACGATCACGCCGGACCTGACGCTGGATCAGGTGGACACGGAGGAGTTCGACGCGCTGCTGCTGCCGGGCGGGGTCGGCAATCCCGATAAGATGCGCATGGAAGAGCGCGCGGTGGCGATCGTCGGCGAGTTCATGGACGACGACAAGATCGTGGCGGCGATCTGCCATGCGCCATGGCTGCTGGTAGAAGCGGACGTGGTGGACGGCCGCCGCGTGACGAGCTGGCCATCGGTGCGCACCGACCTGGAAAATGCCGGCGGCGACGTGGTCGACGAGGAAGTGGTGATCGACGAAAACCTGATCACCAGCCGCAAGCCCGACGATATTCCTGCCTTCAACCGCGCGCTGGTCGCGGCGCTGGAGGAAGAGCTGGCCGACTGATGGCTTGCTCCCCGATCATGCGCGCGCCACGGTGCCGCGCATGACGGGTGCAACCAGGCCGGCGGCGATCGGCCATCAGTTCATCAGGGTGCCCGCGACCGGCCAGCCAGCGCCGGTATCGCGGGTGCTTGCCGATGAAGTGCCGATCGCGATCGAGTGCAACGGCCTGGCCTATGCCGTGCTGATGGCGACGCCGGCGGCGCTCCAGGAGCTTGCCGCCGGCTTTGCCTTGAGCGAGCGGCTGATCGATGGGCGCGATGATCTGCGCGCGATCGACGTGGCGGAGGCGGAGGCTGGCATATTGGTGCGCGTGACGCTGGCGCGGCGCGTTGCCGGACGGATCGCGGATCGGGTGCGGCATCGTGCCTCCGACGCGTCGTGCGGGCTGTGCGGGGTGGAGACGCTGGCGCAGGCGTTGCGGCCGTTGCCGGCGGCGGCGCGCTGGAGCGGTGAGGACGCGGCGGTGTTCGCCGCCTATCACGCGCTGCGCGATCACCAGCCGCTCAACGCCGAAACGGGCGCGGTGCATGCCGCCGCCGCTTGCTCACGCGAGGGTGAGATCCGCGCGGCGTTCGAGGATGTCGGGCGGCATAATGCCTTCGACAAATTGATCGGATCGATGCTGCTCGCGGGGCAGGCGTGGGACGGCGGCTTTGCGCTGCTCACCTCGCGCTGTTCGTTCGAGCTGGTCGAGAAGGCGGTGCTGTCGGGCTGCCCGATGCTGGCCACCATTTCTGCGCCGACGCGGCTGGCGGTGGAGCGCGCGGGCGCGGCGGGGCTGGCGCTGCGCTCGCTGGTGCGCGCCGATGCGTTGCTGGCGAGCGACGCCTAACGCGCGCGGCGCGTGGGGGCGTGGAAGTCCGCGGGTTTGTTGGCGATCCAGGCAAGGAAGCGCGCCATGGCGGGCAGCGCGCGGACGGCTTCCATGTCGGCCAAGCGAGCGAGCGTCTTGTTGTCGACCGCGGCATGGATCGCGCGGTGGCAGATCGGGTGAACGGGCGACGTTGCCGTGCCGCCCTGGCTCTTGGGCACGACGTGATGCCATTCCACCCGCTTGCCGAGCGGGCGCCGGCACAGCGCGCAATCGTTAGCGATCGGCGCGTCTATCCGCGCCGCTGCCTCGGCCAGGGCGATCTTGCGCTTCACGCGTCCCATCACCGCTGAAGATAGGGAGGCAGGCGGCGACTTGCAGCGTCGGGCGCAATCGGCATAACAGCCGGTAAGTCAGCCGGCTTACGATCGGCGACAGCAGGAGACGATGCATGGCCGAGCCGCACCCCTTGTTTGACCTGACCGGCAAGGTCGCGCTGATCACCGGGGGCTCGCGCGGGCTGGGCCGGGAAATGGCGCTCGCCTTTGCCGATGCCGGTGCGGACGTGATCGTCTCCAGCCGCAAGGCAGAGGCGTGCGAGGCGGTGGTGGCGGAGATCGAGGCGAAGGGCCGCCGCGCCGCCGCGATCCCGGCGCATGCGGGCAAGTGGGACGAGATGGACCGGCTGGCCGATGCCGCTTGGGGCATGTTCGGCCGGCTCGACATTCTGGTGGCGAATGCCGGCATGGGGCCGCTGGTGCCGAGCCATGAGGTGAGCGAGGCGCTGTTCGACAGCGTGTTAGGGCTGAACTTCAAGGGGCCGTTCCGCCTGATGGCGAACATCGCGCATCGCATGGCGCAGGGCGACGGTGGGGCGATCCTGGCGACGTCCTCGATCGCGTCGCTGCGCCCGACGCCGATGGTGGTGCCTTATGCCGGCGCAAAGGCGGCGCTGAACGCGATGGTTTCCAGCATGGCGCATGAATATGGGCCCAAGGTGCGCGTGAATGCGATCGCCGCCGGGCCGTTCCTGACCGACATTTCGAAGGCGTGGACCGAGGAAGCGCGCGAGACGACCGACAGCGCGTCGGGGCGCCCCGGCCGCCCGGAGGAGATCGTGACGAGTGCGCTCTATCTCGCCAGTCCAGCGTCCAGCTTCGTCACGGGCACGGTGATCCGCTGCGATGGGGGCTGCTGATGGCGGCCGATCTGGAATCGAGCGCGGTTGACGCAGCGTGGCTGACGACGCGGCTGCGCGATGCGGGTGTGCTGCGCGCGGCGCGGGTGACGGCGGTGGAGGCGACGCCGGTCGGCGTCGGAATGCTGGGCGATTCGATCCGCTTCGTCGTTGATTATGATCAGGACGAGGGCGCGCCGGGGTCGTTCGTCGGCAAGTTCGCGAGCACCGATCCGACCAGCCGCCAGACCGGCGCCGGCTTTGGCCTGTACGAGCGCGAGGTGGGTTTCTACCGCCATGTCGCGGATACGGTGGCGGTGCGGTCGCCCAAGTGCGTCTCGATCGAGCATGATCCGGCGGACGGCACCTTTGCGCTGCTGATGGAGGATCTGACGCCGGCACGCGCGGGCAACCAGCTGACCGGGTGCGACCTGGCCGATGCCGAGCGGGCGATGGAGCAGGCGGCGGCGCTGCACGGCCCCCGCTGGAACGATGCCAGCCTGCGCGATCATGCGTTTCTCGACACCAGCGGCGCGCGCGATTTCGTGGTCAACGTCTTTCCCGACTGTCTGGCCGAATTCCACCGCCGCTATGACGGCGTGCTGGAGCCCGAATATATGGCGGTTTGCGACCGCTATGGCGCGCTGCTGGGATCAGCGCCGGTGCTGCAGCCGACCAGCTTCACGCTGACGCATGGCGACTTCCGGCTCGACAACATGCTGTTCGACGCGCGTGGCGGCGAGGTGCCGCTGGCGGTGCTCGACTGGCAATCGCCGTCGATCGGGCTGGGCGCGGTGGACGTCGCCTATTTCCTGGGGCTGGCGCTGTCGATCGAGGACCGGCGGCAGCATGAGCGGCACCTGCTGGAATATTATCTGGAGCAGCTGCGCGGCTATGGCGTGCGGGAGTACGGCTATGACGACCTGGATCGCGATTATCGGCTGACGTTGCTGTCCGGTGTGTCGACGGCGGTGTTCGCGTCGGCCTCCACCAAGCGGACCGAGCGGGGGGACGCGATGTTCCTTGCCATGGCGCGCGGCGGATGCGCGCAGGCGATCGACTGCGATGCGCTCGCGCTGATGGCCTAAGGAGGAACACGGTTGGGGGGATTGGTAGCGGCGACCACGCTGGTGCCGCGCGATGACGGCTATGTCGTCACGCTGGATCGCGATTGGGAGATCTGGGGGCCGGCGGGCGGCTACATTGCGGCGATCGCGCTTCGCGCCGTCCGCGAGCGCGCGTTGCCCGGGCATCGCCCGGTGACGATCACCGGGCAATTCGTTCGCGTGGCGCGCTGGGGCACGCTCGACGTGCGTGTGGACGCGATCAAGGAAGGTGCCTCGGCCTTGTATGCTGTGACGCTGTCGCAGGACGCCAAGCCGGTGTTTCTGGCGCAGGTCTGGACGACGTCGCGGGCCGAGCCTTCGATTGCGGTAACGCCGGCGTTTCCCGCGGTCCCTGGGCCGACGGAGCTGCGCGATCAGGATTCCATCATTGCCGAGCGCGGGATCAAGACGAACGGCTTCTGGAACAATCTGGATGGGCGGCCGGTGCACTTCCGCTTGCACAGCGACCCGCCGGCGCCGGTGCCGAAACAATATCGCTGGATGCGCTTTCGCGAATGGCCGGCTGACGGCGCCGACGACTTGTTCTTTGATGCGATGCGCACCGCGCTCCTGATCGACCTGGGTATCTGGCCCGGGCATTGGCACCGCCTGTCAGAGACTGCGCCGTACCTCGCGCCGTCGCTCGATCTCACCGTATATTTTCACGGGCGCCAGCCAGCGGGCGACTGGCTATTGAGCGAGGCCGATAGCGATGTTTCGGGTGACGGGCTGATCAGCGGGCGCGTGCGCATGTGGAGCGAGGATGGGCACGTGCTGGCGACGGGCAGCGGGCATTGTCTGGTGACGACGCCCAAGCCGCGCTGATCAAGCGGGTGCGCTTCAAGCGTGCGGCAGCCACTCCTCGATGACTGCGTTCACCGCTTCGGGCGCTTCCTGTTGTACCCAGTGCGACACGTCTGGCAGGCGCCGGATGGTGAGATCCTTGACGTAGCGGTCGGTGCCGTCGAGCGTTTCGAGGCCGAGCGCCTTGTCCTCCTCGCCCCAGACGATCAGCGTGGGCACGTCGACCTTGCCGTCGCCGGTGTCGAGCGCGCCACGATTGCGCAGGGCGGCGCGGTACCAGTTCACCATTGCGGTCAGCGCGCCTGGGCGCTGCGCGGCTTTTGCGTAGACGTCGAGCACGTCGTCGGGGAAGCGGCTCTTGTCCACCGCCATGCCGCGGAACGCCTCGCGAATGCCGCGCGCGTCGTTGCGGCCGAGCGACCATTCGGGGAGGAACGGAAGCTGGAAGAAGGCGACATACCAGCTGCGCTTGCGCTGCGGGCCGTGCTTCAGCGCCTCGGCGAAGCAGGCGGGGTGGGGAAGGTTCATCACCACCAGTCGCTCGAGCGGGCGCTTTTTCCAGATCGCGAACAGCCAGGCGATCGCGCCGCCCCAATCGTGCGCCATGAGCGTCAGCTTAGTGGCGCCGCTGGCGTCGAACAGCGCGGCGGCATCCGCCACGATTTGGTCGGCGCGATAGGCGCTGACGCCCTTCGGACGCGAGGACCCGCCATAGCCGCGCTGGTTGGGTGCCCAGACGCGATAGCCCATGCTGGCGAGCAGCGGCATCTGGTGGCGCCAGGAGAAATTGAGCTCCGGAAAGCCGTGGAGGCACAGGACCAGGTGGTCACCGCTGCCGGCTTCCGCCACCTCGAAGCTGTGGCCGTTGGCGGCGACCTCCCGAATGGTGATGCCGCTGTCGGCCGGCGGGTGCCAGCTTGGTGTCATGCGACCGCGCTCTCGGCCGCCGCTGCGGCGTAGCGGTACAGATTGGGCTGCCCCGTCCAGGCGGTTTGGCCGCCATCGGCGACGAACGCGGCGCCGGTGACGTAGGAGGCCGCGTCCGAAGCGAGGAAGGCGATCACCTCGGCCATCTCCTCGGGGGTGCCGGCGCGGCCCATCGGGATCGTGTCGTGCCAGCCGGCTTCGAGACCGGGGATGGTCTTTGCGCTGGCGGTGAGCGGGGTGGCGATGAGGCCGGGGCACAGGCAGTTCACGCGAATGCCCTCGCGTGCGTGATCGACCGCGAGGCTGCGGGTGTAGTTGATGACGCCCGCCTTGGCGGCATTATAGGCGGTGAAGCCATAATCGCCGCCGAGGCCCGAGATCGAGGCGGTGTTGACGATCGCGCTGGCGCGCCCGGTCATGTGCGGGATGGCGGCGCGGCAGGCGTAGAAGACCGCGTTGAGATCGATCGCGATCACGCGCTCCCAGGTTTCCGGCTCCAGATCGGGGGTGCGGCCGAAACAGCCGATGCCGGCATTGTTGACCAGGATGTCGATGCGGCCATGCGCCTCGGCCGTCTGGGCGACCATTGCCTCCACCGCCGCGCGATCCGCGACGTCGACGGTGAGCGCATGGCCACCGATCTCGTCGGCGATCGCCTGTGCGGCCTCGCTCACCAGATCGGCAACCACGACCGTTGCGCCTTCGCCCGCCATCAGGCGTGCCGTTGCCGCACCGATGCCCGAGCCGCCGCCGGTGATCAGCGCCACCTTGTCCTTGAACCGCATGTTCCTCTCCCCTGTGCGGCCCGGTTGATTCGGTGCGCGCTTCGGGCCATCATAACTTTCGTTATGGCTGCGGGAAGAGGGCAGCCGGGGAGAAGGACATGGCGGAGAGGAAGCGCGCCTGTATCATCGGCGCGGGATGCTCGGGCTTCACGACCGCAAAGCGGCTGAAAGACGAGGGAATTTCGTTCGATTGCTTCGAGATGTCGGACGATATCGGCGGCAATTGGTACTTTCGGAATCCCAACGGCAAGTCGGCCTGCTACCAGTCGCTGCATATCGACACGTCGAAGTGGCGGCTGGCGTTCGAGGATTATCCGGTCCCGGCGAACTGGCCCGATTTTCCGAGCCACGCGCAGCTGTGGCAATATTTCCGCGATTATGTGGATCACTTCGGTCTGCGCCCGCTGATCACCTTCAACACCGAGGTGACCAAGGCCGAGCGGCAGGCGGGCGGCGGCTGGGTGGTGACGCTGTCGACCGGCGAGACACGCGAGTACGAGACGCTGTTCGTGTGCAACGGGCACCATTGGGACCCGAATGTGCCGAGCTATCCCGGCAGTTTCGACAACCCGCATTTTCACGTCCACAGCTATCGCGATCCGTACGATCCGGTCGATCTGCGCGGCAAGAATGTCGTCGTGGTCGGCATGGGCAATTCGGCGATGGATGTCGCGAGCGAGCTGTCGCAGCGGCACCTCGCCAAAAACCTGTGGGTTTCGGCGCGGCGCGGTGTTTGGGTGCTGCCCAAGATGGCGGGTGGCAAGCCGATGGACAAATCGGCCATGCCCAGCTGGATCCCGCGCAAGATCGGCAAGGCGCTGGCGCGGCGTGCGGTGAAGAAGCTGGTCGGGCGGATGGAGGATTACGGCCTGCCGAAGCCCGATCACGAGCCGCTCGACGCGCACCCCAGCGTCTCGGGCGAGTTCCTGACGCGGGCAAGCTGCGGCGACATCAAGTTCAAACCGAATATCAAGGCGTTGGAGGGCACGCGCGTCCGCTTCGGCGATGACAGCGTGGAGGAAGTGGACGCGATCATCTATGCCACCGGCTATCGGATCAGTTTCCCGTTCTTCGACGATCCCAAGCTGTTGCCTGACGCGCAGAACCGCTTCCCGCTGTTCAAGCGCATGGTGATCCCCGGCATCCACGACCTGTTCTTCATGGGGCTGGCGCAGCCGCTGCCGACGCTGGTGAACTTTGCAGAGCAGCAGTCAAAGCTGGTCGCGGGGTTCATGACCGGGCGGTATGCGCTGCCGTCCGTTGCGGAGATGGAGCGGATCACCAAGGAGGACGAGGACCGCGAGCTTGGCGATTATTACAAGTCGCAGCGGCACACGATCCAGGTCGATTTCGCCCGCTATGTCGCCGATCTGCACAAGGAGATCGCCAAGGGCGAGCGGCGCGCGCAGGCGCAGACCGGGAAGCAGGCGGCATGACCGACACGCTGGTGCGGCCGCCGATGTCGGCCGCGGCGCTCGATGCGGATGATCGCGCGGCGCTGGTGGAGAGCGTCCGCCGGCTGCTGGCGGATCGCTGTACCGAGGCGGACGTGCGGCGTATCATGGACAGCGAGAGCGGGCATGATCCGGCGTTGTGGCGGGCGCTCGCCGACCTGGGCGTGGTCGGGTTGGTCGCCCCGGAAGCTGCGGGCGGCGCGGGGCTGGGGCCGGTCGAACTGGGGATGGTGATGGAGGAGGCGGGCGCGGCGCTGCTGCCCGCGCCGCTCATCTCCACCGCGCTTGCGACGACGCTGGCGCCGGATCTGCCGGGCGTTGCTGATGGCTCACGTATCGCCGCGGTCGCCTTCGCCGGCAGCCATGACTGGACCGGACGCAGTGATGTTCGGCTGGATGGCGATCGGCTGAGCGGCACGGCGCGCTTCGTGCCCGATGCGGCGATTGCCGATGTGATCGTGGTGGCGAGCGACGATGGCGTCTTCGCGGTCGAGCGCGGCGACGTGGAGGTGACGCCGCTGCCGGTGTTCGATCGCACGCGGCGGATGGCCGATGTCGCCTTTTACGGGCCGGCGACGCGGATCGGGGATGCGGCGCGGGTGAAGGCGACGCGCGACCTTGGCATGGTGGCGCTGGCGGGCGAGCAGGCGGGCGGGGCGCGGCGGATGCTGGAGATCACCGTCGCGTACGCCACCGATCGCCACCAATTCGGGCGCGCGATCGGCAGCTTCCAAGCGATCAAGCATATGGCGGCGGACCTGCTGCTGGAGAGCGAATCCGCCACCTCGGCGGCGCGCGATGCGGCGCGGCAGCTGGCGGAGGACGCGCCGACGGTCGATGCAGCGGTGGCATTGGCGGCGTTCGCCTGTGCCGATGCCTTCGTGCGGGTGGCGAAGGATGGCGTGCAGATGCACGGCGGGATCGCCTTTACGTGGGATCATCCGGCGCATCTCTACCTTCGTCGCGCGCGCTCGGGCGCGCAGCTGTTCGGCGACAGCGCGGTCTGGCGCGAGCGGTATATTCAAGCACTGGAGGCGCAGGCATGAGCATGAGCGACGAGGCGCTGCGCGGTGAGGTAGAGGCGTGGCTGGCGGCGCATTGGAAGGGCGTGCCGGCGCATAGCGAGAGCTTCGGTCGCGATCCGCGCAGCGAATGGCTGGCTAAGGTACGCGATGCGGGGTGGGCCGTGCCGCGCTGGTCGAGCGAGTGGCAAGGGCGGGGGCTGTCCAACGATCAGGCGAAGATCGTCGAGCGTGCCTTTGCCAAGGTGGGCGCGCCGGGCGCCGGGCAGGACCGATCGAACCTGTGGGCGAACACCGCGCTGGCGCATGCGACCGATAGCTTCAAGCGCGAGATCGTGCCGCAATTGCTCGCCGGCGAGGTAGGTATGTGCCTTCTCTATTCGGAGCCTGGCGCCGGATCGGACCTGGCCGCGGTGCGCACGCGTGCCGACAAGGTAGATGGCGGCTGGCGCGTCACTGGGCAGAAGGTGTGGACCAGCGGCGCGCGGGTGGCGGATTACGGCATGCTGATCGCGCGCACCGATTGGGACGTGCCCAAGCATCGCGGGATCAGTTTCTTCTTCCTGCCGATGAAGCAGCAGGGGGTGGAGGTGCGCCCGTTGCGCCAGATCACCGACGAGGCGCATTTCAACGAGGTGTTCATCGACAACGCCTTCATACCCGAGGAAAATCTGCTCGGGCCGCTGAACGGCGGGTGGGGCGTGCTGCAGACCGCGCTCGCCTATGAACGATCGGTGATGGGCGATGGCGCGCGCGGGCCGCGATCGGGCGCGGACGAGCCGAAGGGTGACACCGCGCTGCTCGCGCTGGCACGCGAAGCCGGGCGGCTCGACGATGCCGTGGTGCGGCAGGACGTGGCGCAGGTGATCGCTTGGCGCGTGCTGAACAAGCTCAATACCGCACGCGCCAAGGCGGAGCTGGCGCAGGGCACGTCGTCGCCGATCATGTCGCTCGGCAAGCTGGCGATGAGCCGGATCCTGCACGAGGAAGCGCGGGTGCGTACGATGCTGCTCGGGCCGGAGAGCCTGCTGGAAGGGCCGGATCATCCGCGCGCGGAGGATGCGAATTTCCTGTCGCTCAACGCGTACTTCACCTCGATCGGCGGGGGCACGGATCAGATCCAGCGCAACATCATCGGCGAGCGTGTGCTGAGCCTCCCGAAAGAGCCGGAGATCGACCGCACGATTCCGTTCCGCGAGGTACGCGCAGGCTAGGCAATACTAACAGGCGGCAAGCCGGGGATGGCGCACGCACGATGCGCCACCACGGTTATCGCCATCACGGGAGAGGGTGGATGAGCAAGGCGATCTTCATCACGGGCGGCGCGTCCGGCATCGGGCTTGCCGCCGCACGCCGGTTCGCGCGCGAAGGCTGGACGGTCGGGATCGGCGATATCGACGAGATCGGCATGCGCCGCGTGGCGGAGGAGCTGGGCGCGTTCACCGTGCCGCTCGACGTGCGCGACCGGGCGCAATGGGCCGAGGCACTGCGCGCCTTTGCGGTGCATGCCGGCAAGATCGACGTGCTGCTGAACAACGCCGGCATCGCGCGATACGGCATGTTCGAGGAGGTGACGCCGGACGAATCCGATCTTCAGGTCGACATCAACGTGAAGGGCGTGATCAACGGCGCTTATGCCGCGCTGGATTATCTGAAGGCCAGCAAGGGTCGGCTGGTCAATGTCGCGTCGGTGGCCGGGATCGTCGGGTCGCCGGGGCTCGCGGTCTATTCGGCGACCAAGCATGCGGTGCGCGGGCTGTCTGAGGCGCTGGATGCGGAGTTCACCCGGCACGGTATCGATGTATCGTGCGTGATGCCCTTCTTCGTCGAAACGCCGATCCTCGATGCCGGATCGAAGGGCAGCAACCGTACCATTCGCGACGCGATCGGCCAGTCGCCGGTCTATACCGTCGCGGAAGCGGCGGACGTGGTGTGGCAGGCGACACACGGGCGCGACCGCGAGTATATCGTTGGCAAGGCGGGGCGGCAGGCGAATTTCGCACGCCGGTTCATGCCCAATCGGCTGCGCAAGCGCATGAAGGCGGTGTTCGCCTCCTGATCGGGGGCGAGCGGATCAGCCGAGGCCGGGCTGATCGGCGGCCTTCGACGGCTTGACGGGCGGGGCCGGGGTCTTCGGCTTGAACGCGCACAGGTCGATGACCGGGCAGCGCCAGCATTCCGGCCGCCGCGCCTTGCAGATGTAGCGGCCATGCAG
Source organism: Sphingomonas dokdonensis (assembly GCF_002197685.1). Lineage (GTDB taxonomy): Bacteria > Pseudomonadota > Alphaproteobacteria > Sphingomonadales > Sphingomonadaceae > Sphingomonas > Sphingomonas dokdonensis. Next base: position 137,150 of record NZ_NBBI01000001.1, read on the forward strand.
GATCAGCCAGTGGTGCGCGTGGAGGCGAAAAGGCTGGGGCACCGCCTTTTCCAGCTTCAGCTCGACCGCGAGTGGCGTCTTGCCCTTGGCCAGGCCGGTGCGGTTGCCGACGCGGAAGATGTGGGTGTCGACCGCGAAGGTTTCCGCACCAAAAGCGCAGTTCATCACGACGTTGGCCGTCTTGCGCCCGACGCCGGCGAGCTTTTCCAGCGCGTCGCGGTTCGCGGGTACGTCGCCGCCGTGCTGATCGATGAGTGCCTGACTGAGCGCGATGACGTTCTTTGCCTTGCTGTTGAACAGGCCGATCGTCTTGATGTGCTGCTTCAGCCCGTCTTCGCCCAGCGCGAGCATCTGCGCGGGCGTTTCGACCTCGGCGAACAGCCGGCGCGTTGCCTTGTTTACGCCCGCATCGGTCGCCTGTGCGGACAGCACTACCGCGACGAGCAACTGGTAGCTATTGCCCGATTCTAGCTCGGTTTCGGGATGCGGATTGGCCTCGGCCAGGCGACGGAAGAATTCGAAAACGTCGGCTTTTTTCAAAAGCCCAGCACCTCGGCCATGTCGTAGCGGCCGGCGGGCTTGTCCGCGAGCCACAAGGCGGCCTTCACCGCGCCGCGCGCGAAGATCGAACGATCCTCGCCGCGGTGGCCCAGCTCGATCCGCTCGCCCTCACCGGCGAAGACGACCTGATGATCGCCCACCACCGTGCCGCCGCGCAGCGAGGAAAAGCCGATTGTGCCTTCCGTGCGGGCGCCGACGAGACCCGCGCGGCCGTCCACGCGCTCTTCGTTCAGCGTGGTGCCGCGCCCGCGCGCGGCCGCTTCGCCGAGCAGCAGCGCGGTGCCCGAGGGGGCGTCCACCTTGTGGCGATGGTGCATCTCGACGATCTCGATGTCCCACTCCGGCCCCAGCCGTTCCGCCGCCTGCTGCACCAGGATGCCGAGCAGGGTGACGCCAAGCGACGTGTTTCCGGTCTGCAGCACCGCAACGCTTTCCGCCGCGCGATCGATCAGCGCGTGGTGCGTGGCGCTGAGCCCGGTGGTGCCGATGACGATCGGCGTGCCGGCGGCCGTCGCCGCGGCGAGATGCGCCTCCAATGCCGACGGCGTGGAGAAATCCACGAGAACGTCGGCATCGTGCGCGAGCGGTACCGGATCTTCGCGCACGTCGACGCCCCCTGCCACCGAGGCGCCCTCGTCCGGGACGATGGTGGCAATCACGCGACCCATCCGCCCCGCGCTTCCGTAGATGCCGATCGCGGTCATGCGTTAACCCTTATCGCCTGTGTCGCGCCTCGATACCGCCCGACATCATCTGCGTCGAGAGGAAGACATGGATCATCGTCGCTAACGAAGACGCGCTGGTTTATGCCCGTTCACATGAACGACGAACGTGGCATCATGATCCTGACGGGTGCAGGTATTTCTGCAGAAAGCGGCCTTGCGACCTTTCGCGGGCCGGGCGGGCTTTGGGAGGGGCATCGGGTCGAGGACGTGTGCACGCCCGAGGCGCTGGCGGCCGACCCGGCGCTGGTGCACCGTTTCTACGATCTGCGGCGTGATGCGCTGAACGATGTCACGCCCAATGCTGCGCATGAGGCGCTGGCGCGGCTTGATGCGGCGTGGGCGGGCGAACTGCTGATCGTGACGCAGAATGTCGACGATCTGCATGAGCGCGCCGGCGCGAAGCGATTGCTGCACATGCATGGCGAGCTGCGATCGGCGCTGTGTGCGTCCTGTGACGAGCGGGCGCCGTGGCCCGATCCGCTGCCGCCGGGCACAAGCTGCGCCGCGTGCGGTGCGCCCGCGATGCGGCCCGATATCGTGTTCTTCGGCGAGATGCCGTATCAGATGGAGGCGATCGAGGCGGCGCTGTCGCGGTGCGATCTGTTCGTCTCGATCGGCACCTCGGGCGCGGTCTATCCCGCGGCGGGGTTCGTGCAGCTAGCGCGGCGTTATGGCGCGGAAACGCTGGAGCTGAACCTGGAGCCTTCGGCCGGCAGCGACTGGTTCGATGACAGCCGCTTCGGCCCGGCCAGCGTGCTCGTCCCGGCGTGGGTGGACGCGCTGCTGGCGGCTTAGTCCACCCAGTCGAGGCCGATGTCGCGGTAAACGCCGCGGTCCTCGTCCCAGCCGGGCTTCACCTTGACGTGCAGGTAAAGGTGGACCGGCCGATCCAGCAGCACGGCAAGTTCGGCGCGGGCGCGGGCGCCGATTTCCTTGATGCGGGCGCCGCCCTTGCCGAGCACGATCGCGCGCTGTGTCGGGCGTTCGACCAGGATCTGCTGGTGGATTTCGGCCGCGCCGTCCTCGCGATCGTTGAACTTTTCGGTTTCCACCGTCGCGGCATAGGGAAGCTCGGCGTGGAGTTGCAGGTACAGCTGCTCGCGGGTGACCTCGGCGGCGAGCATGCGCTCGCTGGCGTCGGACACCTGATCCTCGGGGAAATGCCATGGTCCGTCGGGCATCGCGGCGGCGAGCGCGCGCTTCAGCTCGGGCAGGCCGTCGCCAGTGGCGGCGCTGATGAAGAAGGTGTGCGCGAAATCGACCTGCGCATTCAGCTTTTCGGCGTGGATCAGCAGCTTCGGCTTGTCGGCTAGATCGACCTTGTTGAGCACCAGGAATTTGGGCTCGGGCCGTTCGGCGATTCGTTCTGCAATATCAGTGACTTTGGCGCCGAGGCCGCCCTTTGCATCGACCACCAGCGCGAGCACGTCGGCGCCCTCGGTACCGCCCCAGGCGGCGGCGACCATGGCGCGGTCGAGGCGGCGCTTGGGGTCGAAAATGCCGGGGGTGTCGACGAGGAGCAGCTGCGCGTCATCCTCCATCGCGACGCCGAGCAGGCGGGTGCGGGTGGTTTGCGCCTTGGGGCTGACGATCGCCACCTTCTGGCCGACCAGCGCGTTGACGAGCGTGGATTTGCCGGCGTTGGGGGCGCCTAGAACGGCGACGAGGCCGCAGCGAGTCATGCGAATTCCTTCAACGGTGCGCGCGCGCTCATTGCCGCGGCGCGCAGGAAAATGGGGGTGAGAAGCGGGGCAGCCTGGCCACGGAGGGGATGCTTGCGGATCACGCGCGGCCTTTTACCGGAGAAAATCGGCCGTGGACACTCATGTGCTGGCCAGCATCATTTTTTGCGGGTCTTCTTCGCCGGTGCGACGCGGACCTCGCGCAGCAGCGCCTCGGCGGCGGCGGTTTCGGCCTCCTGCTTGCTGCTGCCCTGCGCCTCTGTTTCGGCGAGCTTCGGGATCGCGGCCTTTACCGTGAAACGCGGCGCGTGGCCGGGTCCGGAGCGGTCGACGACCTCATAGACGGGCGGCTTGCGATTGTTGGCGGCGGCCCATTCCTGAAGCGCGGACTTGGGGTGCTGCGGCGCGGCCGAGCCGGCGTGGATGCGATCGGCCCACAAGCGGCGCACGGCGGCGCGCGCGGGACCGGGCCCGCCCTCGCGGTACAAGGCGCCGAGCAGCGCCTCCATAACGTCGCCGAGAATATTGTCGCTGTCGCTCGCGCCATCGTCGCGCGCCTGCTTGCCGAGGCGCAGATGGGCGGGCACGCCGATCGCGCGCGCGATGTCTGCGCAGACGGCGCCGGTGACGAGCGCGTTGAGCCGCTTCGACATCGCGCCTTCGGGCTCGTCGGGGAACAACTCGAACAGCCATTCCGCCATGGAGAGGCCGAGCACGCGATCGCCGAGGAACTCAAGCCGCTCGTAATGCGCCTCGCCGCGGCTCGCGTGGGTGAGCGCGCGTTCCCACAGCGTGATGTCCGCCGGCGCGTGATCGAAGTTGCGCGTGATCCAGGCGGCGAGATCAGTCAAAGCCGCCCCCGATACGGTTCCAGCGCGCGGCCGTCACCCAGGTCCACGGCAGCAGCCAGTTGGCCGAGCCATCGGTGGACCAGAAGACGATCACCGCCTTGCCCTGCACGCGATCGAGCGGGATGAAGCCCATGCCCTGCGCCTGGCCGGGCAGCGCCTCTTCCGCCGACGGGAAGCGGCTGTCGGCGGAATCGTCGCGATTGTCGCCCATCAGGAACACGTTGTTCGCCGGCACGGTGTAGACTTGCGTGTCGTCGGCATCGGGAATGTAGCGCTGGTCGAGCACCTCGTAGCTGCGCCCGCCCGGCAGCGTTTCGCGAAAGCGCGGGATCTGGCAGATCGCACCTTGCGACGTCTGCTGGATGAAGCGGGTGTCGCAATGCCGCTCATCGAAATTGGGCGAGAGCGGCACCGTGAAGTCGGCAATCCGCTGCTTGGGGATCGCCTGACCGTTCAGGAACAGCTGACCGCGCCGCATCTGGACGGTGTCGCCGGGCAGGCCGATCACGCGCTTGATGACGTCGTGATCGTCATCGCCCTTCGAGCGGAACACCACCGTGTCGCCGCGCGCGGGCGTGCCGGGGAACAGACGGCCCGAGATCGGCGGCACGCCGAACGGCATGGACCAGCGCGAATAGCCGTAATTCCATTTCGAAACGAACAGATAGTCGCCGATCAGCAGCCGCGGCAGCATCGATTCCGAGGGGATCGAGAACGGCGCGATGACGAAGCTGCGGAACAGCCAGACGACGAGCGCCAGCTTCAGCAGGAAGCGGATCGTCTCGCTGGCCTCCGAGCGCGGCTTGGCCGGGCTGCTCGTCGTGGCCGTGGAGGGGGGCGCCGGCGGGGCGGGGGATTGTTCGTCCATGATCGGCGGCGTCGCCGATGCCGCGCGATGCGTCAAGCCGGGGAACGATCACCCGTGTGTTCCTGTTCGTGCCATGTCTGTGGCACCGACGGCTTTCCGTGTTATCGCGGCAGCGTAACGATCGGGCCGCACCAGCCCTGCTGTGACACGTGGAGATAGAGAAAATGACGGATTGGTCGACGATCGAGGCCCTCCCGAAGCAACGCCTGGAACAGCTGTTTGCCGACGATCCCGAGCGGCTGTCGCGGCTCTCGCTCGACGTGGCCGGCATCCATTTCGACCTGTCGAAGACGCATCTGACGCCCGAGGCGGTGACGGCGTTCGAGGCGCTGGCGAAAGAGGCCGATCTCGCCGGCAAGCGCGAAGCGATGTTCGGCGGAGCGCACGTCAACGTGACCGAGGATCGTCCGGTGGAGCACACCGCCGAGCGCGGCGAGGGCAGTCCCGAAAGCGTGAAGCGCGCGGCGGATTACCATGCGCGGATGCGGATGCTGATCGACGCGATCGAGGCTGAGGCGTTCGGGCCGGTGCGCCATGTGCTGCATGTCGGCATCGGCGGCTCCGCGCTCGGCCCCGACCTGCTGGTCGATGCGCTGGGGCGCGATAGCGAGCGGTATGACGTCGCGATCGTTTCCAATGTCGATGGCGTGGCGCTGGAGGATGTGTTCGACCGGTTCGATCCCTCCGCGACATTGCTGGTGGTCGCATCCAAGACCTTCACCACGACCGAGACGATGATGAATGCGGACAGCGCGATTGGCTGGATGCAGGAACATGGCGTCGAGGACCCCTATGGCCGCGTCATCGCGCTGACCGCCTCACCCGAGAAGGCGATCGAATGGGGCGTGGACGAAACGCGCATCTTGCCGTTCTCCGAAGGCGTGGGTGGGCGGTACTCGCTGTGGTCCTCGATCGGCTTTCCGGCGGCGATCAAGCTGGGGTGGGACCAGTTCGCCGAATTGCTGGAAGGCGCGGCGGAGATGGACCGGCATTTCCGCCTGTCCGCCATGCACGAGAATGCGCCGGTGCTCGCGGCGTTCGCCGACCTGTATTACACGCAGGTCCGCGGCTGCGAGACGCGCGCGCCGTTCGCCTATGACGAGCGGCTGCGGCTGCTGCCGAGCTATCTTCAGCAGCTGGAGATGGAATCGAACGGCAAGGGCGTGACGGTGGACGGCAAGCCGGTGGGCCGGCCGACCGCGCCGATCACCTGGGGCGGCGTGGGCACGGACGCGCAACATGCGGTGTTCCAGCTGCTGCACCAGGGCACGCATCTGGTGCCGGTGGAATTCCTAGCGGTGATCGAGGCGGGCGACACGCTGGCCGAGGAGCATCATCGCCAGTTGCTGCTCAACGCCTTTGCGCAAGGTGCCGCGCTGATGAAGGGGCGCGCCAACCCGGACGATCCGGCGCGCGCCTACCCGGGCGATCGGCCGTCGTCGACGATCCTGCTCGACATGCTCGACGCGCGCACGCTGGGGGCGCTGATCGCCTTCTACGAGCATCGCGTGTTCGTGAACGGCGTGCTCCTGGGGATCAATTCGTTCGACCAGTTCGGCGTCGAGCTGGGCAAGGAAATGGCCAAGGCGGCGGCAAAGGGCGGGGGTGACTTCGACCCCTCCACCACCGATCTGATCCGGCGCGCCGGGTTGGAATAAGGAAATGGTCAGCCGCTCCACGGAACGTCGTCGCCGTCTAGGGCTTAGGACGGTCACGGTAGATCTCGAGGAATCGGAGTGGCAGGAGTTGTTTGCCGCAACGGGAATGACCACAAAGCGCGCTGTGGTCGAGGCGTGTTTGCGGCAGACCGTCGAGGCGCAAAAGGCTAGGATGCAGGCGCGCTCCGATTAGCAACGTCTGCACCATTACCGAGTTTGTCCCGGAGTTCTGTTTGATGCTCGATTTCGACTATGATCTGTTCACCATCGGTGCCGGCTCCGGCGGCACGCGGGCGTCGCGTGTGGCGGGGGCGCATGGTGCGCGGGTGGCGGTGGCGGAGGAGCATCGCGTCGGTGGCACCTGCGTCATCCGCGGCTGCGTGCCCAAGAAGCTGCTCGTCTATGGCGCGCATTTCGCGGAAGACCTGAAGGACGCGCAGCGCTTTGGCTGGCGCGTGCCCGACGATCTGGCGTTCGACTGGAAGTGCCTGCAGGAAAACGTGCTGGCCGAGGTCGACCGGATCAACCAGGCGTATACGACCACGCTGGAATCGAACGGCGTCGAGATCATCCACCAGCGCGCGACGATCACCGGGCCGAACGAGGTGACGCTGGCGGACGGCACGACCAAGAGCGCCAAGCACATTCTGGTGGCGAGCGGCGCGCGGCCGCATGTGCCCGAGTTTCCCGGCTGCGAGCATGGCATCACCTCCAACGACGTGTTCCACCTCGATGCGATCCCGAAGCGGGTGCTGATCGCGGGCGCGGGCTATATCGCCAACGAGTTCGCGGGCATTTTCCACCAGCTTGGCGCGCACGTGATCGTGATGAACCGGTCCAAGGACATCCTGCGCGGCTACGATCTGCAGATCCGCGACCGACTGCTCCAGATCAGCATGATGAAGGGGCTCGATTTCCGCTTCGATTCGACGTTCGAGAAGATCGTGAAGCAGGACGATGGCTGCCTCGAAGTGCACATGATCGGGCAGGAGGAGCCGGTGATCGTCGATTGCGTGCTTTATGCCACCGGTCGCCTGCCCAACACCGAGGGGCTAGGGCTGGAGCGCGCCGGGATCGAGGTGGATGCGAAGGGCGCGGTGCCGATCAACGACGAGTTCCGCACCAGCTGCCCGTCGATCTCCGCCCTGGGCGACGTGACGAACCGGATCCAGCTGACCCCGGTGGCGATCCGCGAGGGGCAGGCGTTCGCCGACAATATGTTCGGCAAGGGCGGCGCGACCGTCGACTACGATTGCGTGCCCGCTGCGTGCTTCAGCCACCCGCCGATCGCGGGTGTGGGGATGACCGAAAGCGAGGCGCGGCAGAAGCTCGGCTCGGTGCGGGTCTATTCGTCCGATTTCCGCCCGATGAAGAACGTGCTGGCGGGGCGCGACGAGCGATCGCTGTACAAGATGGTGTGCGATGCCGAGACCGACCGGGTGGTGGGCATCCACATGATCGGGCCGGATTGCCCGGAGATCATCCAGGCGGCGGCGATCTGCGTGAAGGCGGGGCTGACCAAGGCGCAGTTCGATGCGACGGTGGCGCTGCACCCGACCATGGCGGAAGAGCTGGTGCTGCTGAAGTAAGCCGGTCGGGGCGCCCCGGCACGGGCCGGGGCGCCCCCGTGGAGCGGGTCAGGCGGTGGCCTCGTCCCGCTCGTCGGCCAATTGCTCGGCAACCAGCGCGGTGACGACCGATTGCAGGATGTGGAGCGCCCAGCGTTCGGACGCCTTGCGCGGGCCGGCCTCCACCTCACCCTCGGTGATGCCGAGCAGGGGGGCGATGCCGGCGATGTTCACGACGTAGAGCGCGGTGCCGAACAGCGCGCCGAGCGCGGCGGGCGGCATGTCGGGCGCCCATTCGCGTACCTTGGCATACAGCCCGCCGAACGCCGCGCTGGCGCCGAGGTGATTGGCGAACTCGACCAGGCTGGTGCCGGTGTCGCCGATCGCGTCGCGCGACCCGGTGGTGTTGTCGATCCAGTCCACCGCGTCGCGGTCCAGCGTCTTGCCGAGCACGCCGGTGCGCCGCCCGGCCCACATGGCCGCCGTCGTCACCACCCCGGCCACGATACCGCCGGCGATCGCCGCGTTGCGCCTGTTCATTCCACCACCTCCTCGATCTGTCGTCGATGAGGTAAGCTGCCGAAGCGCCCTCGGGTTCCGCTCAACGCGGGGCGAAGGGGAGGATGCCGTCGTAGGTCTGGAGATCGGGCGCGCCGACCACGCGGGCGCCGGCGCGCAGGAGAAAGGCGTGGCGGACGATCTCGGCCTGCTGCTCGATCCCGTAGCGCTTGAGCGGCCAGCCGGGCCTGATGCTGTAATGGTAGCGGCAGAAGGGATGGCGGGCGAGGGGGAGGAAGATGCCGCGCTGGTGCTGCCAGACGTGGCACATTTCATGGATGAACAGGCCCTGCTCGCCGAGCGGGGCGCTGGCGAAATCGTCGCGGTAGAGATCGCCGTGCGGGTGGAAATGGATGCGGCCGCGCGGGGCCATGACGACGTGGCGCGGCTGGAACGGGAACCAGCGGTGGCGGCAGATCTCCACCGGCGCGAGGTCGATCGCGTCGCCATAGACCGAGCGGGCGAGATCCTTCTCGCCGGGGGTGAGGGGCCGGGTAGTCATTGCCGCTCTACGTAGGTGGTCCGGCGCGGCGATCCAGCGGCGGCGATCAGTGCGCCGTGGCGGCCGGGCGGTAGAGCACCCAATCCTCGCGGTCGGCGATGACGTGCCAGCGGGCGCCTTCCTCGAACGCCTCGCGGTGGCGCGGGTTGACGTAGACGGCGATGATCTCCTCGCCGGCGGCGGCGCGCTGCTCCAGCCGTTCGAGCACTTCGCGCAGGATCACGGGGCCGAAGCTGTTGTAGATATAGGCGAAGATCGGACCCGCCGGCGGATCGTAGGCGCCGGCATCGCCCAGCACCATCTCGCAGCGTTGGGGCGCGCCGCCGACGGCGAGGAAGCGATCGGCGTTGGCGAGTGCAACCGTGTGCAACTCGGGCGCGAATTCGACGCCGATCGCGCGGGCAAAGCCGGTGGCGGCGGCGATCAGCACCACGCGGCCCTTGCCCGAGCCGTAATCGATGAAGGTGAAGCGCGCCGGATCGATGCCGGCGACCGCCAGCGCCTGCTCCAGCGCAACGCCGTTGCTTGCCTGATAGCCGTTGCCGAGCAGGGCGCGGTCGCGCGCGACGTTCAACGCCGACAAGTTCATCAGGCCGCCGGTGTCGGTGCCCCAGCGGCGATCGAACGCCTGGTCGGCGCGGCGCGCGCGGGCGGCGGCGGGGCCGAAGCTGCGCACCTTGTGCCGGATGGTCTTGAGGGTGAGCGCGGCGATCTGCCGCGGGGTGCGCCCCTCAAGCCGCCGCATCGCCCCGGTCTTCCATGTTCCAAGCTTGGCCATGCCGGGGATTGTTGCCGACCCGATGTTGCGGGCCGGTGAGCCATTTGCCGCAAAATGTGTCTGGCGGGCTATTTGCCGGTGGGCGGCGGATCACCGGCGGCGATGACGCGGGCGGTCTGCTGGATGCGCGTGGCATCGGCGAAGGTGAAGATAAAGGTGAGCGTGCTGCCCGGCTTTACCGCCGGATTGAGCCCGAACAGCATGGCATGCTTGCCGCCCGGGGCGAAGCGCACGTGGCCGAGCGCGGGCACGGGCACCTGCTGCACGGCATCCATCGTCATGCCGCCGCCCTCGGCCATCTTGCTTTCGTGCAGCTCTGTGCGGACCGCCATGTCGGTGCGCACGCTGACCAGGGTGCGATCCTCCGGCCCGCCGTTGATCGTGAAATAGGCCGCGGCCGGGCGCCCTTCGACGGCGGCGAGGCGCACCCAGGCATCGGTGACGGACAATTGCTTCTCGGGCGCGCAGGCGGTGAGGGCTGCGGCGGCGATCGCGAGCACGGGGATGGCGCGGAACATGGCTTTCTCCCAAACCGAAACAGTCGCGCCGCGCTACGCCGCGATGCGTCCGGCGGCAAGCGGGGCAGGTGCCTTGCGGCGTGCGAACCGCCACCTATATCGCGCTTCGTCAACGCTGTTCCGTCGCCGTAACGGGGCGAAGCAGCACGGTTTTTGTTCACTCAAATTGTTTCAGGCAGGGGCTAGAAGAGCACTCATGGCAAAAGTTATCGGTATCGACCTTGGGACCACCAACAGCTGCGTTGCGGTGATGGAGGGCGGCAAGCCCAAGGTGATCGAGAATGCGGAAGGCGCGCGCACCACGCCGTCGATCGTCGCCTTCGCCAAGGATGGCGAGCGGCTGGTCGGCCAGCCGGCGAAGCGCCAGGCGGTGACCAACGGCGACAACACCATCTTCGCGGTGAAGCGCCTGATCGGTCGCCGGTTCGACGATCCGATCACCAAGAAGGATACCGAGCTGGTTCCCTACACGATCGTGAAGGGCCAGAATGGCGACGCGTGGGTGCAGGCCGGCGGCAAGGATTATTCGCCGTCGCAGATCAGCGCCTTCACGCTGCAGAAGATGAAGGAAACCGCCGAGAGCTATCTTGGCGAGACCGTGACGCAGGCCGTCATCACCGTGCCGGCATATTTCAACGACGCGCAGCGCCAGGCGACCAAGGACGCCGGCCAGATCGCAGGGCTTGAAGTGCTGCGCATCATCAACGAGCCGACCGCGGCGGCGCTGGCCTATGGCCTCGAAAAGCAGGATGGCAAGACGATCGCGGTCTATGACCTTGGCGGCGGCACGTTCGACGTGTCGATCCTGGAGATCGGCGACGGTGTGTTCGAGGTGAAGTCGACCAACGGCGACACCTTCCTCGGCGGTGAGGATTTCGACAACAAGGTCGTCGAATATCTCGCCGAGGGCTTCAAGAAGGACGAGGGCATCGACCTCGCCAAGGACAAGCTCGCGCTGCAGCGCCTGAAGGAAGCGGCCGAGAAGGCGAAGATCGAGCTGTCGTCGGCGGCATCGACCGAGGTGAACCTGCCGTTCATCACCGCCGACCAGAACGGGCCGAAGCACCTCGTCAAGACGATCAGCCGCGCCGACCTGGAGCGGATGGTCGACAGCCTGATCCAGCGCACGATCGAGCCGATGAAGAAGGCACTCGCCGACGCCGGCGTGAAGGCCAGCGACATCAGCGAAGTGGTGCTGGTGGGCGGCATGACCCGCATGCCCAAGGTGCGCGAAGCGGTGAAGAACTTCTTCGGCAAGGAGCCGCACACCGGCGTGAACCCGGACGAAGTCGTGGCAATGGGCGCGGCGATCCAGGCGGGCGTGCTGCAGGGCGACGTGAAGGACGTGCTGCTGCTCGACGTAACCCCGCTGTCGCTGGGCATCGAGACGCTGGGCGGTGTGTTCACCCGCATGATCGATCGCAACACCACGATCCCGACCAAGAAGTCGCAGACCTACTCCACCGCTGACGACAATCAGGGTGCCGTGACGATCCGCGTCTTCCAGGGCGAGCGCGAGATGGCGGCCGACAACAAGATGCTCGGCCAGTTCGATCTCGTCGGCATTCCGCCGGCGCCGCGCGGCGTGCCGCAGATCGAGGTGACGTTCGACATCGACGCCAACGGCATCGTGAACGTCAGCGCCAAGGACAAGGGCACCGGCAAGGAGCAGCAGATCCGCATCCAGGCCAGCGGCGGCCTGTCGGACAGCGACATCGAGAAGATGGTGCAGGAAGCCGAGCAGTTCGCCGAGGAAGACAAGAAGCGCAAGGCAGGTGCCGAGGCGAAGAACAACGCCGAGAGCCTGATCCACACCACCGAGCGCCAGCTGGCCGACAATGGCGACAAGGTGGACGAGGCGCTGAAGGGCGAGATCCAGTCCGCGATCGATGCCGCCAAGGCAGCGGTCGAGGGCGGCGACCCCGACGCGATGAACGAGAAGAGCCAGGCGCTCGCGCAGGTCGCGATGAAGCTTGGTCAGGCGATCTACGAGAAGCAGCAGCAGGCTGAGGCTTCCCCGACCGCCGACGCCGATGCGGCGCCGAAGGACGACGATGTGGTCGACGCCGAATTCTCGGAAGTCGACGACAACCAGAAGGCGTAAGTGATGCAGCGGGTCGCCTTCCCACCCCTGGGAGGGCGGCCCGTTCGTCATGCGCGCGGGGGCGCTGAATGACCGAAGTTGATTATTACGAGCTGCTTGAATGCGAGCGCACGGCGGATGCCGGCACGATCAAGACGGCGTATCGCAAGCTCGCGATGAAGTATCACCCGGACAAGAACGCCGGGTGCAAGGAATCAGAGGCGAAGTTCAAGGCGGTCAGCGAAGCCTATGACTGCCTGAAGGATCCGCAGAAGCGGGCGGCCTACGATCGCTACGGCCATGCCGCGTTCCGCAACGGCGGCGGTGGTGGTGGCGGGCACGGCCAGGATTTCTCCGGCTTTTCCGACATTTTCGAAAGCGTGTTCGGCGAGTTCATGGGCGGCCGCGCGGGTGGCCGCCAGCAGGTGCGCCGCGGCGCGGACCTGCGCTACGACATGGAGATCACGCTGGAGGAGGCCTATCACGGCAAGTCCGCGGAGATCACCGTCGATGTGACGGCAGCATGCGACACCTGCCACGGCTCGGGCGCGCGCGCGGGTAGCCATCCGCACACCTGCAACACCTGCGCCGGGCACGGCAAGGTGCGCGCGCAGCAGGGCTTTTTCGTGGTCGAGCGCGCCTGCCCGGTCTGCAACGGCTCGGGCCAGGTGATCGACGATCCGTGCCCCGATTGCCGTGGCGATGGGCGGATCGAGCGTACCAAGACGCTGAGCGTCGAAATCCCGCCGGGCGTCGACGAGGGTACCCGCGTCCGCATGACGGGCGAGGGCGAGGCGGGGGCACGCGGTGCGCCGGCGGGCGACCTCTACATCTTCCTCCATGTGAAGCGGCACAGCCTGTTCGAGCGCGAAGGGACGACGCTGTTCGCGCGCGCGCCGATCAGCTTCACCACCGCGGCGCTGGGCGGATCGCTGACGATCCCGGGGCTCGACGGGCGCAACCACGAGCTGCGCATCCCCGCGGGCATCCAGTCGGGCAAGCAATTGCGCCAGCGCGGCGCGGGCATGCCGGTGCTGCAGGGCCGTGGCTTTGGCGACCTGGTAGTGCAGATCGATGTCGAGACGCCGACCAAGCTGTCGACGCGCCAGCGCGCGCTGCTGGAGGAATTTCGCGAAACCGAAACGGGCGACGAATGCCCCGCCAGCCAGGGGTTTTTCTCGCGCCTGAAGAATGCCTTCGCCGGCGAGTGATGGCGGCGCTATAGTCACGGCGGGGGCCATAAGGAGAGGTAGAATGCGTATCCTGTTCCCCGCCGCGCTCGCCATTGCCGCCGTTGCGGCACCCGGCGCCGCGCGTGACCGCAACGCGGTGCCCGCCGCGACCCCGACCGGCAAGGCGGAAAGCTGCATCCCGATCCGCAACATTCGCGAAAGCCTGGTGCGCAGCGACCGGATCATCGACTTTCGGGTGAACGGCAACCGCTATTACCGCGTCACCTTGCCCAATTCCTGCCCCAACCTCGGCTTCGAGCGGCGCTTCAGCTATGCGACGTCGCTTAGCCAATTGTGCGCGCAGGACATCATCACCGTGTTCAGCCAGACGCCGCCGATGGCGGGTGCGAGCTGTGGCCTGGCGCCGTTCCAGCCGGTGACGCTCGCGAAGTAAGCCGATGGCGCGGCGTGGGAGCGCCAGCGCGTAAAACCGCTGGCGCCCACCGCCATGCGCTGCTAGGCGCAACTTTCTGGCACCCGTAGCTCAGCTGGATAGAGCGCTGCCCTCCGAAGGCAGAGGCCACAGGTTCGAATCCTGTCGGGTGCGCCATCACCGATCGCTGGTTTCTTCTCCGCCCGCCCCCGCTGGTAGGCGGCGCTGCGCCTGGTTCGTGGGTTCGCTCCAGCCGCCGCCGAGTGCCAGGAACACTGCGATCTGATCGTCCGCGAGTTGCGCGGTCGCCGTGGCGGCGGCGACTTCGGCTTGCGCCTGGCTGCGCTGGGCATCGAGCAGGGACAGGAAATCGCCGCGGCCGAAGCGGAACAGCGTGCCCGCCTGCTTGGCGGATAGCGCGGCGTCGTCTCTGGCGCGGGTCAGCAGCGCCGCGCGGTCGCGATTTCGGGCGTAGGTTTCGAGCGCGGTTTCCGTATCGCGCAGCGCGGTGAGCACGGTTGAGTCGAAGCCGGCGAGGTCCGCGGCAACCTGCGCATCGGCCTGCGCGATCCGGGCGCGGACGATCGGGCGGTTGGGGAACGACCAGTTGATCAAAGGGCCGAGCGCGAAGCCGAACGACGATCCAGACCCCAATTGATTGAGCGGGCCCGCCACGCTGGCGCTGCCGCCCAGGCTGACCTGCGGATAAAGATCGGCCGTGGCGACGCCGATCCGCGCAGTATCGGCGGCGATGCGGCGTTCGGCCTGGCGGATATCGGGTCGGCGCCGGATCAGCGCGGCGCCGTCGCCCACCGGCATCGGGCGGGTAAGCCGGGGCAGAGTGGCGCATTGTGCCACATCGCCCGGATAGTCGGCGGGCGGGCGGCCGAGCAGGGTGGCAAGCAGGAATAAGGCGCCCTGCCGCCGGGCAGCGAGGCCGGGCAAGGCGGCGCGGCTGCTGTCGACCGCCGTCTGCGCGCGGCTGACATCAAAGGCCGTGCCGCGCCCGCCGCGTTGCAGGCGGCGCGTCGCGTCCAGCGTTGCGGCTTGCAGGCGCACGACGCGCTGGTTCACTGCGAGCTGGTAATTGGCGGCGCAGGCATCGGCATAAGCCTTTGCGGTGGCCGCGGCGACGCTGATCCGCACCGCGTCGCGCGCGGCCGCGACCGCATCGCGATCGGCCAGGCTTGCCTCGATCGCGCGACGCAGCTTGCCGCGCACGTCGAGCGGATAGGCGAGGGTGATGCCGAGCTGATAGCCGAGCACGCCGGGCAGATGCTCTCCCGTGCCGGCTGGCCGCGCCAACGTGTCGCTGCTGCCGAGCACCGTCGAGAGCGCGCGATTGCCGGCGGCCTCACGCACGACCGCGTCGGCCCGCGCGAGATTGGCGTCGGCCACGCGCAGGTCGGCATTGGCGGCGAGCGCCTGTTCGACCAGCGCGTCAAGCCGCGGGTCGGCATAAAGCCGCCACCAATGATCGGGCAGGTCCGCCTGGGAGAAGGCGCTGCCGGTGGCGGAGACGAACGCGCCGGTCGCGGCGGGCGCGGTGGCCACGGAATGTTCGGGCGGATGGTAATCGGGTCCGGCGGTGGCGCATCCTGCCAGCAGCGCGGCGAGCCCGACGATTGCGGATCGGCGCATCGCGATCACCCTGCCACCGGCTGGATGTCGACGGTGGCGGTGCGCCCGCTGATGAGGCGGATCTCCGGCGGTACGTCGATGAGCTTGATGCGCACGGGAATGCGCTGCGCCAGCCGCACCCAGGAAAAGGTCGGCTCGACGGTGGGCAGAAGATTGCCGGCGTTGCTGCGGGTCGCGTCGTTGATGCCCGAGGCGATGCTTTCGACCCGGCCCTTCAGCGCGCGCGGCTCGCCCATCAGGTGAACGGTGACGGGCGCGCCGATGCGGATCAGCGGCAGCTTCGTTTCCTCGAAATAGCCCTCGACCCGCAGGCTGTCGCGATCGATCAGCGCCAGCGCCTGCTGCCCGGCGGCGACATAATCGCCGGGGTGAAGATCGAGATTGGTGACGGTGCCGTTGACCGAGGCGGTGACGCGGGTGCGCGTCAGGTTGAGCTGGGCCGCCTCGCGCGTGGTGAGCGCCTGGGCGAGCGCGGCCTGGGCGGTGGCGACGCGCGCGACATTCTGTTCGTGCGCCTCGGCCGCGACCAGATCGCCGAGCGCGAGGTCGCGCTGCGCTTCGCGCCGAGCCTGCGCCAGTGTGGCGCGCGCGCTGGCCACGGCGGCGTCCGCCTGTGTCACCGCCAGCGAGTACCGCGGCTTGTCGATCACGAACAGCAGGTCGCCGGCGCGGACCGCCTGATTGTCGCGCACGTCGACCTCCGTGACGAGGCCGTTGATGTCGGGCGTCACGCGCACGACGTCCGCGCGGACGCGCCCGTCGCGGGTCCATGGGCTGCGCTCGTAATGGCGCCAGAGCCATAATGCGACGAACACGGCCAGCACGACGATGACGATGGTGGCGGCGCTGCGGCCGATTGCGGAAGGTATCTTGATCACAAATGTACGCCAAGCAGAGGAAAGAGGACGGCCAGTGCCGCCAAGACGAAGATGAAAAGGCAGACGTCCACCAGCGCGCCGTAGGCGACGAAGCGATACAGGCCGGCCTTGCTGGCCACGCGAACGAGCAGGGCGGTCAGCAGCAGCGCCAGAAGCGCGACAACGAGCAGCGTGGGGACGAATACCGCGCCGATTGCGATCTCGCCGATCATGCCGCGACCCCGCGATAGCTCAGCGCCTCGGGGAAGAGGTTGCGCCGGAGGCTGACCAGCCCCAGCGCGGCGTCGCGGCGGACGGCCGGCGCATCGGCCGCGGCATAGGCCGCCAACGCTGCATCTATTTCGCCGAGCAGCGCCGGATTGGCGGGTGCAGGCGCCGCGGGATCGAGATTGCGGTAATAAGCGCCCACATCGCGCAGCACGTCGGTGAGCGGCGCTGCGTCCATCGGCGGCATGGCCAGGCGGACCTGTCGCAACTCGGCGATCGCGGCACCTGTGCGCAGATCACGCAGCGCGTCATAGAGCGGCGTGCCGTCGCGCTGACCCTGCAACGCCAGCCGCGGCGCGAGCAGCGCCACGCGATCCAGCATGCGATTGATCCAGCCGCGCAGATCGGGCGGGCCGCTCGCGTCGCTACGCCGTGCGATATCACGCCATCCCGCCGCGATCGTCCGCCGGATCGCCTTTTCCACACCGGCCGTTTGCAACAGCCGCGCCATGGTGATCGCAAAGGCGACACCGACGAGCTGCGCGATGGCGCCATTAACGAAGGGGGCGAAGGCGCCCTGATAGCGGCTGGCGATGATCGCCGGACTGCCCAGCCCGAGCAAGGTAGGCAGCGCGATCCCGGCATAGCGCGGACTGTGCATCAGCGCGCCCAGAACAAGGAGCGGCGGCGCCAGCACAGCGACGAGCATCGGAAAGCCGTCGATCCGCGGCAACACGGCATAGCCGTAGAATGCGCCCAGCAGGGTTGCGACCAGCGTGCCAAGGAGGAAGCCACGCAGCGGCACGAGCGGATCGTCGCTCGCCGCGAACAGCGCCAGGAACACGCCGGCCAGCATCACCGCGGTGGCGCCGTCCTGCCACCCGCTGACGATCCATAGCGCCGACCCGATCAGGATGGTGAGAAAGGCGCCCAGTGCCGCGCGCATGGCGCCGGCATAATCGCGATGGAGCTCGCGATTGCGGCGCCCCTCGAGAAGTTCGCCGGCACGCGGGGTGACGGGCATCCAGCTTGGCGTGGTCATCTGATCGACAAGATCGCGGCAGTCGCGGTGCGCATCGATGAGCGCTCCGAGCCGCGCCAGCAGGCTGAGCCGCAGCAGATCGCGCCAGTCGCTGTGCGCGCTGACCGACGGCTCAATCGCGGCGGCGCGGCCGTGCAGCGCGGCGGCCTGCGCCGTGCGCGTCTCGTGATCGGTGGCGGGGGCGGCCAGCCACGCGCGAACGTCCGCCAGCAGTGCGAGGAGATCGGCGGACAGCCCGCCGGGCGCCGCCTGCAGCAGGCGCAGCCGGTCCTCCACCGCGGCGCCGAGCGGGAGCAAGAGCGACAATTGGTCCTGCAGCGCACGAACGGTGCGAACGCGCGGCGCATGGCTGCTGGTTTCGAAAGGAAGATGGATCGAGAGCTGGTGCAACTCGCTGACGTCCTGTGCCAGCCGGCGACGCTCGGCATCGAGATCGGGGCGTGGCTCCAGCGCGAGCAGATCGCGCGACCAGCGCTCCGCATCGACCAGGATCGACGCCACGCGTCCAAGCAGGAAACGTGTGACCGACCCGGGCAGCACGACCCCGTGAACGAGGCTGCCACACAGGATGCCGAGGGTGATTTCCTGAACCCGCAGACTGGCGATGGTGAAGATCGCGCCCGGTGTCTCGACGCTCGGCAGCACGATCAGGCACGCGCTGTAGCCGGCGAGGACGAACATGTAAGAGCGCGGCGTGCGATCGAGCAGCGACACGAAGACGCACAAACCCAGCCATGACGCGATCGCCAGCGTCAGCAGCTCCGGGCTGTTCACCAGCGGTGGCACCATGGCGACCGCCGCCGTTGCGCCCACGAAGGTGCCGATGATCCGGAACAGGGCCTTTGACAGCACGGCGCCGGCGAGCGGCTGTGCCACGATATACGCGGTCAGAAATGCCCAATAGGGTCGATCGAGATTGATCGAGAACGCCAGATACGTGGCGAGCATCGCGGCCGCGAACGACTTGAGCGAAAAGAGCGCCGCCGGGATGCCATAGCGTTGGGTCATGCCCGGAGGCGCCGCTGCTCGATCCGCCCGGCGATATGATCGAGCATCGACACCATCAGAGCGATATCGGCTTCGGGCAATCCTTCGAGCAGCTCCGCACGCAGCGCGGTCAGCCGCGCCTCGATCTGTTGTGCAAGCGCGACACCGGCGTCGGTAAGGCGGACGTGATTGGCGCGGCGATCGCCCTGATCGGCCTGTCGCGCGACGAGACCGCGCCGATCAAGATCGGCCAGCGTGCGGGTGAGCGATGCCGGCGTGATCCCGATCGCCTCCGCCAGTTCGCGTTGGCGCGTGTCCGGCCCCAGCCGCGAGAGGTGGGTGAGGCACCAGCCGCTGGAGTTGGAGATGGAGAATTCGGCAAGCACGCTGTCGGCCAAGCGGTGCCAGGCTCGCGTGACCGGGCTCATGCGAGTTGCAAACTCACGGTATATCTGAGGATCGGGCACGCAGCGTTAGTTAGCGTGCTAAACGAATCGTACAAGAGGCTGGTGGTGTAGTTTTCCTGAGGCAGTGGGCGTGAAACATATCTCCCCCTTGCCGCGTCTAACGCAGGAGGCCCGATCGGCGGGTCTGCCGAGTGGAGCCGCAAGGAGAGCCTGTTTGCGCACGATTGCCCTGATGACCGCCAGCGCCGCAATGGCCCTGGCTCCGGTGGCTGCTACCGCCCAGACCGCGCGAGCGATCTCGCAATCGGATCGTGCGCAGGGGATGCAGGCCAATCCGCAACTCGTGGCGGAGTTCGGCGGGCGTTACGACGGGCCGCAGGCTGCCTATGTGGAGCGGGTCGGCAAAAAGGTGGCGGTGCAATCGGGCTTGTCGAATGCGCAGGGTGATTTCACCGTGCAGTTGCTCAACTCGCCGGTGGAGAACGCCTTCGCCATACCGGGCGGCTATATCTACGTCACCCGCCAGTTGCTGGCGCTGATGAACAGCGAGGACGAGCTTGCCTTTGTGATGGGGCATGAGGTGGGCCATGTCGCCGCGCGGCACTCGGCCGGTAGGCAGCGCACCTCGACGATCGGCGGCGTTCTGGCGGGGATTGTCGGGGCGGCGGCGGGCAATTCGGCGCTGGGGCAATTGGTGGCGACCGGGGCGCAGCGCGCGACGCAGCTTTACGGCCTGAAATACGGGCGCGATCAGGAATATCAGGCCGATGGGCTGGGCGTGCGCTATGTCACGGGCGCGGGCTACAATCCCTATGCCGCGCCCGAGATCCTCGGGCAATTGGGCGCGAGCACCGCGCTGACCGCGCGCGCGTCCGGCAGCGACGCCAACGCCGCACCAACCTGGCTCAGCACGCACCCGTCGAGCGCGGATCGCGTCGCGCGGGCGCGGGCGCTGGCGCAACAGGCGCGCCGTGCCGGTGCACAGCAGACGCAGGACGTGGCGTTCCTGCGGATGCTGGACGGCATGCGCTACGACGATGATCCGGCGCAGGGCGTGATCGACGGGCAGGTGTTTCGCCAGCCGGCGATGCGGGTGAAGTTCACTGCACCCGCGGGATATCGCATCAACAATTCGACCGAGGCGGTGACGGTGCAGGGCGCGCGTGGCCAGGCGCAACTGAGTGCGGCGCCGCGCGGCACGAGCGATCTGTCGGCGGCGGTGGTGCAGCGGTTCCAGGCGCTGGGCGCGCAGGTCTCGGCGGATCAGGTGCGCGCCACCAGCGTCAATGGCCGGCAGGCGGCGGTGGCGACGGTCAGCGCAACCGCGAACCGGCAGCGCGTGGACGCCACGGTGATCGCGATGCCGCTCGCGGGGGCGACCTATCTGTGGACGCTGGTGACGCCATCGGGCGCCGGCGTGGCGGCGTTCGAGCCGCTGCTCGCGAGCTTCACCACCATGACTGACGCCGAGGTGAAGGCGGTCCGCGGCAAGCGCATCCGCATCCACACGGTGCGCGCGGGCGACACGATCGACACGCTGGCGCGGCAGATGGACTATCCGACGCTGCAGCGGGACCGGTTCGTGACGCTGAACGGGCTGACCAATGGGGAAACGCTGCGTCCGGGCATGCTGGTGAAGCTGGTCGTCGCGGGCTGAACGTCGATCGGCGGCGGGTGGTGGCGGCTGTTCTGCGGCAATGCAGCGGAACAGACTGATCGCTTCGTCGCTTGGTAAGGGTCACGGCTACGGCCGTGCCGACCTCACACGGATCTTTTGGAAGGAGAAGGGGTATGATTTCGAAGCTTCTTGGTGGCCTGGCGGCAGGCGCGATCGCGCTGACGCCGGTGGCGGCGAGTGCCGCCAACAGCGCGGCGGCATTGTCGCCGGTACGGGCCGCGACGCCGGTGGCCGATTCGGAGAAGGCCGCTAGCGGCGGCATCATTCCGGCAATCCTGGCGGCGGCGATCGTCGCGGGTGGCATCTACCTTGTCGTCGACGACGACGACGATTCGGACAGCAACTGATCGCGAGGCGGCGGGGAGGGGAAACCTTCTCCGCCGTTTTCTTAGGTGGCGCTTAGCGTCGGCTGCGGCGGCGGGTGGTGCAGCCAAAAGCCGGCCGTTGCTGACTTAGGTCCGCGCGTAGGGCGATCCGTGACGGTGCGCCGCCGTCGCTCGCCGCATCATCTGCGTTTTAAGAACCGGCGCCGATCAGGTGCGGACAGCGCTGCTGTCTTCGGCGCCGCTTGTCGGCTCCGTACGGCGGACGGGAGGCCGGACATCACGTAGACGCTGGATGTGCAGCGCTTGACCAGTTGCACAATCTTAAGACGATCGTCGCGCGCGATCCCTATCGGACCGTCGGCTCCAGCTCTCGTGAAGCAGGCAAAAAAATAGCGGCCGATTGGCCGCTATTTCCTTCAACTTGAGCGAAAGCTCAGTTGCTGTCGGCGTCGTCGTCCGAGTCAGCAATGATCACGATGCCCGCGATCACAGCAGCAGCGGCCAGAACAGCGACGATCACGCCACCGCCAGCAGCTTCTTCACCCTTGGCAGCCGGAGCGCTGGCGCGCGACAGCTTAGCAGCCGAAGTCGGAGCAGCAACGGCAGGAGCCGCAGCGAGCGAGGCAGCGGCAACGGCCGCCATGTAATTACGAAGCTTCATCACGAACTCCCTTTTTTGTCCGTCGCGACGCCCTGCCAGAGAAGCGGTCGCAACGCAATCCATATACCGCACTATGCCGGTAGGTGTTGCAGCAAATCGGTGCTGTGTTGCAGCATTTCAACGCCAATCTCGATCATTCTGCCGCAACTTGAGATATTTCGTCCGTATTGAGGTACCAGCGATGCTGCCCCTCCAGCCCCAAAGCGGTGAGTCGACCGGTGCGATAGGCGCCAGTGTCGATCCCGATTCTGTTGGCACGCTCATCCACATCGTCGGTGATGGTGTGGCCGTGCACCACCAGCTTGCCGTGGTTCCCGGAGAAGTCGAGGAAGGGCTGGCGGATCCAGCGCAGGTCGTTGGTGCTCTGCTGGTCCAGCGCGACGCCGGGGCGGATGCCGGCGTGGACGAACAGATAATCACCTTCGACCAGATAGTCGTCGAGCCCGCGCAGAAAGGCGATGTCTGCCCCGGGGATCGCCCCGGCCATCATTTCGGCCAGTTCGGCGACGCTCGCCTGATCGATCGCCTGCGGATCGAGGCCGTAGCTGACCAGCGTCTCGAACCCGCCAGCGCGGAGCAGCAGGCGGATCAGATCACCGTTGCCGTCATAGGCGCCGAGGAAGATTTCCTCATGGTTGCCCGAAAGGCAGCGCGTGTCGGGGCGTTCGGCGCAAAGCGTGCGGACACGATCGACGACACCCGCCGAATCGCTGCCGCGATCAACCAGGTCGCCGAGAAAGATGATCCCGGTCTGCGCGCCGCCCCGCGCGGCATCGTCCTTCTCGATCTGCGCCAGCAGCGCGTCGAGCAGGTCGAGGCGGCCGTGGATGTCGCCGATCGCATAGATGCGTCGGCCGGCCGGCAGCTCGGCCTGGATCGGTTCGGGGCGACGGCGCGGGAAAAGGCGCGAAAGCATAAGCGGCCGGATTGTTGGGAAAGATTGTCGCCTTACCCAACGCTACTCGCAGCCGCAATATCCCGGTCGATCAGCTTGCCATGCGCAACGGGGTGGAACGGGCGGAGGGCTGATCCGGCCAGATGCCGCGGGTGTCGAGCACCTGCTTGGTCGCGCGCTCCTCCAGCGGCACCGAGCGGAACACGTCGTGATCGACCAGCACGATCATCAGCGGGCAGCGCTCGATCGCGGTGTCGATGTCGATCAGCGTCGCGCCGGTCTTCGCCAGCGCCTCGGGCAACTCGCTGGCATAAGGCTCGACGATGCGAACGCGGCTGCCGAACCGCTCGGCGAGCGCGGTGGCGACGCGCAGCGCCGGGCTTTCGCGGAAATCGTCGATGTTCGCCTTGAACGCGAGACCGAGGCAAGCGACCGGCACGCCGGGGTTCGCCTCGATCATCGCGGCGGCGCTGGCGACGACATGATCGGTCTTGCCGTCGTTCACCTCGCGCGCGGTGCGGATCAGCGGGGTGTTGGCGGGATCGGCAGCGACGAGGAACCACGGGTCGACCGCGATGCAATGGCCGCCGACGCCGGGGCCGGGCTGAAGGATGTTCACGCGCGGGTGACGATTGGCGAGCCGGATCACCTCCCACACGTCGACGCCCATCGTCTCGGCGACCAGGCTGAGTTCGTTGGCGAAGGCGATGTTGACGTCGCGGAAGGCGTTTTCGGTCAGCTTCGTCATCTCCGCCGCGCGCGCATTGGTGGTGACGCAGGCACCGCGCACGAAGCGGCGATAGAAGGTGAGGGCCTTGCGCGCGCAGCGCGGGGTAATACCGCCGATCACGCGATCATTGTCGATCAGCTCGACCAAGATGCGGCCGGGCAGCACGCGCTCGGGACAATAGGCCACGGCATAATCGGCGCCGTCGCCCATGCCGGGGGCGCGCAGATCGGGGCGGAGGCGGGCCAGGAGGTCGCGCACCTTTTCCGTGGTGCCGACGGGCGAAGTGGATTCGAGGATCACCGTGTCGCCGGCCTTCAGCACCGCCGCGAGGCTGGTCGCCGCCTCCAGCACATACGCGATGTCGGGGGAGCGATCGTCCTTGAACGGCGTGGGCACGGCGATGACGAAGACGTCGGCCGGCTCGATCCGGGTCGAGGCGCGCAGGTGGCCGCGCGAGACGACGCCCGAGACGAGGCCGTCGAGATCCACTTCCTCGATATGGACGCGGCCGGAATTTATCGTGTCCACCACCGACTGGTGCACGTCGATGCCCAGAACGCGCGCGCCGGTGCGCGCGATGACGGCGGCGGTCGGCAGGCCGATATAGCCCAGCCCAAGCACGACGACGTTCAGTTCGTTATCCGATTTCATCAGCGATGATCCCCGCGATCCGCGCACTGGCATGGCCGTCCCCGAATGGATTGTGGGCACGCGCCATGGCGGCATAGGCAGCCTTGTTGTCGAGAAGGGTGAAGACTTCGGAAACGATCCGGTCTTCGTCGGCGCCGATCAGCTTGGCCGTGCCGGCAACGACGCCCTCGGGTCGCTCGGTCGTGTCGCGCATCACCAGCACTGGTTTGCCCAGCGCGGGCGCTTCCTCCTGCACGCCGCCCGAGTCGGTGAGTGCCAAGTCGCACATGCCGAGCGCGCGAATGAAATGCGGGTAATCGAGCGGGTCGATGCGCGCCACATTGGCGTGCTGGCCGAGCACCGTCTCCATCACCGAGGCGACATTGGGATTGGGGTGCATCGGGAAGATCACGGCGACGTCTTCGCGTGCGCCGATCCGCGCGATGGCGCGGGCGATCGCGGCCATGCCGTCGCCGAAATTCTCACGCCGGTGCGTGGTGACCAGTACGACACGCTTGCCGGCGAAGCGGGCGGCGAGATCGTCCAATTGGCCGGCGAGCTGCGGCTCTGCGGCGATCCGATTGCCTGTCCAGTGCAGCGCGTCGATCACCGTGTTGCCGGTGACGTGGACGCCCCTCGTCACGTTTTCGCGCGCCAGGGCATCGGCGGCGGTCTGCGTCGGTGCGAAGTGAAGATCGGCGATCGGCGCGACGATGCGGCGGTTCACCTCCTCGGGCCAGGGGTGATAGATGTCGCCCGAGCGAAGCCCGGCCTCGACATGCGCAACGGGGATCTTGCGATAATAAGCCGCCAGCGCGCCGCACATCGCGGTTGCCGTGTCGCCTTGCACGATCACGCGATCGGGCCGCTCCTTGTCGAGCACATCGCCGATGCCGGTGAGCAGGCGCGCGGTGAGGCGGTCAAGCGTCTGTCCCGGCTCCATGAGATCGAGGTCGACGTCGGGCGAGAGGCCGGCGATGGCGAGAACCTGATCGAGCAGCCCGCGATGCTGCGCCGTCACGAGGGTGCGCACTTCAAGCCCCGCGCGAGCCTGCAACGCCCGCACGACGGGGAACAATTTTATCGCCTCGGGTCGCGTTCCAAAGATAACCAGCGTTTTCATGAGCAGCGGCCTAGCAAGTAGCGATTAAGGACGGCCTAAGCGGCTCTACGCGATTGATGCTTTGCCGCAACGGTCTCGCTGGCTAAGGCCGGCGCGGGCCACGCCTTGGGGAGAGTTCAACCGATGTCGTCGATCAAGCCGCTGCGCAAAGCCGTTTTCCCGGTCGCCGGCCTCGGCACGCGATTCCTGCCGGCCACCAAGTCGATGCCGAAGGAAATGCTGACCGTCGTCGACAAGCCGCTGATCCAATATGCGGTGGAAGAGGCGCTGGAGGCCGGGATCGAGCAGATCATCTTCGTCACCGGGCGCGGCAAGGGGGCGCTCGAAGATCATTTCGACATCTCCTACGAGCTGGAAGCGACGATGAAGGCGCGGGGCAAGTCGCTCGCGCTGATCGAGAACATCCGGCAGACGCCGGGATCGCCCGTTTATGTGCGCCAGCAGGAGCCGCTGGGGCTGGGCCATGCCGTATGGTGCGCGCGCGAGATCGTGGGGGACGAGCCGTTCGCCGTGCTGCTGCCAGACGAGCTGATGGTCGGCACGCCCGGCTTCCTGGCGCAGATGGTGGAAGCCTATCACCGCGTCGGTGGCAATCTGATCGGCGCGCTGGAAGTGGCGCCGGAAGAAACCGACAAATACGGCATCATCACGCCCGGCGCGGTCGACGGACCGCTGACCGAAGTGCTGGAGGTGATCGAAAAGCCCAAGCAGGGCACCGCCAAGTCCAACCTGATGACGCCGGGGCGCTACATCCTGCAGCCCGAGGTGATGAAGATCCTCGACAATCCGGTGAAGGGCGCGGGCGGCGAGATCCAGCTGACCGACGCGATGGCGCAGCTGATCGGCAAGCAGCCGTTCCACGGCTATACCTTCGCCGGTGACCGATATGACTGCGGCGACAAGGCGGGGTTCATCCAGGCGAACCTGGCGCTGGCGCTGGCGCGCGAGGATATCGGGCCGTCGGTGCGCGCCTTCGCGCAGACGCTGCTGAGCTAGTCGCCCAACCTGCGGCTTAGCTGCCGAGCAGCTTCATCACGCCTTGCTGGCTCTGATTTGCCTGGGCGAGCATCGCTGTGGCGGCCTGTTTCAGGATCTGCGCTTTGGCGAGGTTGGTCGTCTCCTGCGAGAAGTCGGCGTCCTCGATGCGCGAGCGGGCGTCCTGCAGATTGGTGCTGGTGGTCGTGAGATTGCTGACGGTGGATTCCAGCCGGTTCGCCGCCGCGCCAAGGCCGGCGCGCACCCGCGTGATGTCGGTCATGAAGGTGTCGACCCGCTCCAGCGCATTCTGCGCGCGATAGACGTTCGAGATGTCAAACTCTTCCTCCAGCGAGAATTCGGCGTGGGCGGCGTAGACGAGATAGCGCGACGTATCGGCCCAGCTGTCGCCGGTGGCCTGGCGTACCGTTGTGCCGATATCGTCCTTGCCGATCGGCACGCCGGCGCGCCGCGCACCTGAAACATAGTCGTTGAAGGTGATGAGATGCTCGGCGGGTGAGGGATAGCCGGCCGGTGTTTGCAGCGGGTGCAGGCTATCCCGCGCAAAGGTGAGCGGCGTATTTTCGATGCTGACAGTGATCTTGTCCGCGGCATTGGCGCCGGCCTGAACATCGAACTTGACGCTGCGATCGGGTGCTGGCGTGTCCTGGTGCCAGTAATACAGGTTGGTGTCGAACAGCCGATTGCCGTTGAACGTGGCATCACCCATCGTGCGGGTGATCTGCCGCGCCAAGGCGCTCGCTTCCGTCTGCATGTTCGCACGGTCAGCATCGCTGTAGGTGCCGGACAGCGACTGGATCGTCAGCTCGCGGATGCGCTGGGCCATGTTGGTCACTTCATCGAGTGCACCTTCCGCCGTCTGCACCAGCGAGACGCCATCGACCGCGTTGCGCATGCCCTGGCGCATGCCCATGATCTGGGCCGTCATGCCCGAGGCGATGGCAAGGCCCGCGGCATCGTCCTTGGCGCTGTTGATCCGCTTGCCGGTCGACAGGCGCTCCATCGCGGTCGCGAGGCTGATGTCGGCGGTGCGCGTCGCGCTCATCGCGCGCAGCGCTGCGCCATTGGTGTTGATGACCGTCATGCTGTCCCTTTCGGGCGTCAGCTGACAGCATAATGGTTAATGCCTAGCTAACCATGTCACCTTTGCTGCAAGCGGGGCAGGCGGGATCCTTGGGCACGCGGATGTTCCGGAAGCGCAGGTCGAGGAGGTCGAGCAGGATCAGCCGCCCGGCCGGATCCTCACCGAAGGGCGCGACCGCGCGGATCGCCTCCAGGGCGGCCATGCTGCCGAGGATGCCGGTGACCGGCCCGAGCACGCCCTGTTCGGCGCAGGTCGCCTCGTCGCGATCGGGGGCATCGCCGACGAGGCAGCGGTAGCATGGCTTGTCCGCCTCCCATCCGCGATAGACCGCCAGCTGCCCCTCGAACTGGCCGACCGCCGCCGAGACGAGCGGAATGCGTTGGCGAAGCGCCGCGTCGGCGACCGCGAGGCGGGTTGCGAAATTGTCGCAACCGTCCACCACCACGGCGGCGCCCGCGATCAGATCGGCGGCATTGTCGGCCGTAATCCGGGCGGTGATCGGCGCCACGCTGACATGGGGGTTGTGCCGCGCCACGGCGGCGGCGGCCTGCGCTGCCTTTGGCGCGTCGATGTCCGCGGTGCCGAACAGGATCTGCCGCTGCAGGTTGGAGCGATCGACAACGTCATCGTCGATTACCACGAGGCGTCCGATGCCGGCGCCCGCCAGATAGGCGATCACCGGCGAGCCGATGCCGCCGGCGCCGATCACCACCGCCGTCGCCTGCTTCAGACGCCGCTGCCCGCCCCCGCCGATCTCCCGCAGGATGATCTGCCGGGCGTAGCGCGCGCGCTCCTCCTCGCCGAGCGTCACTGCCATGCGAAGGTGAGCGCGGTGCGATACCATTGATCGGCGCGTGGCGCCGCGACGTTGCTACGCGCCATGCGCATGACGAGGCCGGACGCATATTGCTCAACCGTGGGGCAGCCGATCGCATTCGGCCGCACGCCGCGCAGCCGCCCATCGGGCGCGACGAGCACGGCAAGGTCGATGCGCAGCGGGCTGTTGCCGCTGCACCGGCCGGCCTGCACTTCGTTTCGCACAAAGGCGGCCAGCGCGTTGGCGGCAGGGCGGGGCTGTCGCAGGCTCAGTTCGGGCAGGTGCGACCAATCGCTCGGCGGCACCATCGCTTCGGTGCCGGGCGCAACGAAATCGGTGGTGCCGCCAGTGGTGGCGGGTGTCTGGCTTAGAGCCAGCAGGAGGGAGAGTGCGATCATGGTTCGGTGATCCCCGATGTGCGCATGGCCGGCATCCTATCGGGCGTGGCGGCTATGCGTCCAGCAAGCGCGTGGCTTGCCGCTCTGCGCCGGTAACGCACGGGCGTGCGGCGCGGTGAAGGTCAGCTGGTGGCTAAGCCTGTGGAGCCGAACCCGCCGCCGCCCCGCGCGGTGGTGGCGCTCAGCGTATCAACGAAATCGAGCTCGGGGCGGATGATTGGTACGAACACAAGCTGCGCGATACGATCGCCCGGCTGGATGGTGAAAGGTTCGCTGCCTGGCGGCGTACGCAGCCAGGCGCTGACAAAGATCTGCGCGGTATAATCGGCGTCGATCAGGCCGACCGACTGGCCGAGGATCAGCCCCTTCTTGTGGCCGAGCCCGGAGCGCGCGAGAACCAGCGCGGCCATCTGCGGATCGTTCATCAACACCGCCATGCCCGACGGAATTAGCACCGCCGGCGCCTGCGGCTGCAGCACCAACGGCTCGTCGATGCAGGCGTGCAGGTCGATGCCGGCGGCCATGTCCGTCTGATAGCGTGGCAGCCCCCATTCGCGCAGCCGCGCGTCCAGGATCTGAACCTCGATCTTCTTCCGGCCTGACGTCATCTGAAATCTCTATGCTGTGTGGCCCATCCGGGCGCCGCGCCTTCCCAGCCCTCGGGCGAAAGCGCAAGCCGATCAGGGCCGGCCGCCCCATGCTCACGGTCAATGTGCGGAAAATGGCGCCCACGACAGTGGAGCGGGTGAAGGGAATCGAACCCTCGTCGTAAGCTTGGGAAGCTTCTGCTCTACCATTGAGCTACACCCGCCCATCACGGCGCGTGGAGGCGCACTGCCATGGTCGGGGCCGCGCCGTCAATCCAAATGCGAAGTGGGCTGGCCCGGGTTGTATTGCCGGTAGGACGGGCCGCGCGGTAGGTGGCGCACTCGATCTTCCCGACAGAGACATAGGCCATGCCGATCAAGCTCATCCTGCTCGATGCCGACGACACGTTGTGGCACAACATGCGGCACTTCGAGGTTGCCGAGCAGGCGTTCACCGGCTTGCTCGCCACCTTTGCCGAAGCGGGGATTGCGCGATCGACGCTGGCGACGATCGAGGAACGCAACCTGGCGCATTATGGCTATGGCGCGAAGAGCTTTACCCTGTCGATGATCGAGGCGGCGCTGGCGCTTGGGGGGGCGGATCTGCCGGTGGAGGCGATCGCCCGGATCCTGGAGACGGGGCGCAATCTGCTGCAACACCCCGTCGAGTTGCTGGATGGCGTTGGCGACACGATCGAGGCGCTCGCCGAACTTGGCGATCTGGTGCTGCTGACCAAGGGCGACTTGTTGCATCAGGAGATGAAGCTCGCCGCCTCGGGGCTCGGAATCCTTTTTTCCGCGGTGGAGATCGTGAGCGACAAGACGGTGGAGACGTTCCAGCGCCTGTTCGCGCGGCGCAGCGTCGATCCGGCCGAGGCGATCATGGCGGGCGATTCGCTGCGATCCGATATCCATCCCGCGCTGGCCGCCGGGGCATGGGCGGCGTTCGTCCCGCAGCCGTTGGCGTGGAGCCACGAGCATGCGGCGGAGCCTGTCGATCAGCCGCGCTATCGCCGGCTGGCGAGCCTTGGCGCGCTGCCGGCGCTGATCGCGGAGATCAACGCGATGTGATTGCGACCCTTACCGGAGCCCACGGCAGGTAGAAGAAAGCGCGCGCCGGCGAACGACGGCGCGCGCTCTGCGCCAACAATCAGCCCTTCTTGGCGGCGATGTAGCGGTTCACCTCTTCCTCGAGCACGTCGAGTGGGAGGGCGCCCTGGCTCAGCACGGCCTCGTGGAAATCGCGGATGTCGAGCCTGGGGCCGAGCTCGCGCTCCGCCTTCTGGCGCAGCTCTTTGATCTTCAGCATGCCGACCATGTAGCTGGTCGCCTGTCCGGGCCAGTTGAAGTAGCGATCCACCTCGCGCGCGATGTCGGTATCCGAGACCGAGCTGTTGTTCTTGAAATAGGCGATCGCCTTGTCGCGGTCCCAACGCTTGGCGTGGATGCCGGTGTCGAGCACCAGCCGGATCGCGCGCCAGACCTGGAGCGAGAGCATGCCGAAGCGGGCGTACGGGTCCTTGTAGATCCCCATTTCGTCCGCGAGCCGCTCCGAATAGAGGCCCCAGCCTTCCATATAGGCACCATAGCCGCCGAACTTGCGGAACTTGGGCAAGCCGGTCAGCTCCATCTGGCGGGCGATCTGGAAATGGTGACCCGGTGCGCCCTCATGCGCGGCGATGGCGTCCACCTGAACCTTCTGCGTCTGGTTCATGTCGACGAGGTTGACGTAATAGATGCCCGGCCGCGATCCGTCGGCGGAGGGTGGGTTGTAGAAGGCGGTGGGGGCGGTGCCCTCGCGCCATTTCTCGACCGCACGCACCTCCAGCGGTGCCTTGGGCAGGACGTGGAAGTAGCGCGGGGCGATGGCCATGACGGAGGCGATCACCCCGCGGGCGTCCTTCAGGTACTGATCGCGGCCAGCGTCGGTGTTCGGATATTTGAACTTCGGATCGGTGCGGATCTGTTCAAAGAACTGCTCCAGCGTGCCGGCGAAGCCGACCTGCTTCTTGATCGCTTCCATCTCCTGCCGGATCGCGGCGACCTGCTGCAGGCCGATTTCGTGGATCTGTTCGGCGGTGAGATTGGTGGTGGTCTCGTCCTTCAGGCGATCGTTATAGTAAGCGGCGCCGTCGGGGAGGTTCCAGGCGCCGAAATTGCCCTTCGACTTAGGCTCGATCTCGTCGAGCGCGACGAACAGCAGGTCGTAGCCGCGCTTGAACGGGCCGGTGAGCGCGGCGGCGGCATCGGCCAGCAGCTTCTGCTTGGTGGCGGCGGGCGCGTCGAGCGCGGCGACCTTTTTGCGGAAATCGGCCATCAGCGTCGAATCGGGCCCGCTGTCGAACGGCGCGCCGGTGACGACCTTGCGCGCATCGGCGCGCGCGGGGGCGAAGTTCACCTTGTTAGGAATGATGCCGGACGCGGCCTGATCGCGCATGGTAGCGGTGACTTCGCGCATCACGCGCTCCGCGTCGCGCAGTCGGGCGATGTAGGCCTCGGCGTCCGCAACGCTGTCGACCTTGTGGTTGTTGATGAGCAGGACCGGGATGTCGCCGGCGGGGCTGCCGTTGGTGGACACGGGGAAGCGCAGCTTTCGGAAGCGGTACGCCTCGCGTGCGCGCTCTACCTGATGCTCGAACAGGCGGTAGCTGACGCGTCCGCTCTCGCTAAGCTGGTCGGGTTTGAAGCGGGCATGCATCTCGGCCAGCTGCTTTTCGCTGAGCTCGAGCGCGCGCTTGGCGGCGGCCGGGGTGTAATCGTCGAGCCGGTCGTTGTTGGTCTTCAGCCCGAGATAGGTCTGCGATTCCGGGCTGAGCGCGGTTTGCGCGTCGAAGGCGGTGTCGAGGAACGTGAGCAGCGCGGCGTCCTGCGCGCCCGGCTGCGCGGTGACAGCGGCCTGGCTCGACGTCTGAAGGGGCGCGGCGCAGCCGGCGAGCGGCAGCAGCGGCAAGAGCAGCAGGGCAAGGGGGCGGCGCATTGGTATCTCCCGAAACTTTGTCGTGCTTGTTGCCGGTTAGGGAGAGCGGCGCAATGGCTAGCATCCTCCCCATCGCTGACGGGGAGGATGATTGGCGTCAGTTCTTCAGGCGGTAGCCGGTGCGGAAGATCCACCAGACCGTGCCGAGGCAGATGGCGAAGAAGGCCGCGGTCACCGCAAGGCTGGCGAGCGGCGACACGTCCGCCTGGCCGAAGAAGGTCCAGCGAAAGCCGTTGATGAGGTACGCAATGGGATTGAACAGCGTCACCGTGCGCCACGGCTCGGGCAGCATGTCGAGCGAGTAGAAGGCGCCGCCAAGGAAGGTGAGGGGGGTGACGATCAGCAGCGGGATGACCTGCAACTGCTCGAACCCCTTTGCCCAGATGCCCAGCACGAAGCCGAACAAGGAGAAGGTGCAGGCGACGAGGACGAGATAGGCCAGCATGATGACCGGGTGCTCGACCTGAACGTCGACGAACAGATTGGCGGTGACGAGGATGATGGCCGCCACCAGCATCGCCTTGGTCGCCGCCGCACCGACATAGCCCAGCACGGTCTCGAATGCCGACATGGGTGCGGAGAGCAGTTCGTAGATGGTGCCGGTGAAGCGCGGCATGTGGATGCCGAACGCGCCGTTGAACGTGCTTTCCTGAAACAGCGACAACATCATCAGGCCGGGCACGATGAAGCTGCCGTAGGGTATGCCGCTCACCTCGGTCATGCGTGAGCCGATCGCGGAGCCGAACACGATGAAATAGAGCGAGGTGGTGATGACCGGTACCGCCAGCCCAGTCCACAACGTGCGGCGGAAGCGGTGCATCTCGAAGCGATAGAGCGCCCAGACGCCCTGCCAGTTGAAGCGTGGGGCAGCCAGATGGGGGGAGTTCATGCGGCGCGCTTTCCATGGACGAGGCCGACGAAGATCTCTTCGAGCGAGCTCTGGTGCGTATTGAGATCGGAAAAGTTGATGCCGAGATCGCGCATCCTGGCGAGTAGCGAGGGCACGCCGGTGCGCTCGGCATGGCGATCGAAGACGTAGCGCAGCTCGCGGCCATCGGCGATCAGCTCCAGCTTCCAGTCGGCGAGTTCGGGCGGGATGGCGGCGAGCGGCTCGGCAAGCTGGACGGTGAGCTCCTTGCGACCGAGCTTCTTCATCAGCGCGTGCTTCTCCTCGACTAGCATCAGCTTGCCGCCGTCGATCACGCCGATGCGGTCGGCCATCTCCTCTGCCTCCTCGATGTAGTGGGTGGTGAGGATGATGGTGACGCCGCGCTCGCGCAGCTTGCGCACCATGTTCCACATGTCGCGGCGCAGCTCCACGTCGACACCGGCGGTGGGCTCGTCGAGGAACAGGATCTCGGGTTCGTGCGACAGTGCCTTGGCGATCATCACGCGGCGCTTCATGCCGCCCGACAGTTCCTTGATGATCGCGTCGCGCTTGTCCCACAACGACAGGTCGCGCAGCAGTTGCTCGATCAGCGCGGGGTCGGGCGAGCGGCCGAACAGGCCGCGGCTGAACCGCACGGTCGCGCCGACCGGCTCGAACGCGTCGGTGTTGAGTTCCTGCGGCACGAGGCCGATGCGCGAGCGCGCCTCGCGATAGGCGCGGACGTTATCGTGGCCGTCCACCGTCACGGTGCCGGCGGTGGCGGTGACCAGGCCGCAGATCGCGCCGATCAACGTCGTCTTGCCCGCGCCATTGGGGCCGAGCAGGGCGAAGATCTCGCCGCGGTTGATGTCGAGATCCACGCCCTTCAACGCCTGGTGGCCGGACGCATAGGTCTTTTCCAGACCCCTGATCGAGATGATCGGCTGCATGGTAACTCCTGCGCGCAAGGACGCGCGCGTGGTGGCGCCGCGAGGCGGGCGCCGGCGGTTATTTGGGGTCGGCGACGAGGACCGCAAGCCTGCTGCCGGTGCCGCTGGTCGCCAGCGTCTCGCGCGTGACGAGCATGGTGGCGCCAGGGGTGAGGATTGCCTCCACCTTCTGCCGGAAGCCGTCGGGCAGATGGCCTCTCGTCCGCTCTTCCGGCGATAGTTCGCTCCCGGCGGCGGTAGCGGGGCTGCCGGGCAGGGGCAGGCGGGTCCAGTGCGCGCCGGCGGCGTCGATCGCGCGGAGGTTGAACGCCTGCGTTGCGGTGATCGGCTGGTGCAGCATCAGCGGTGCGGCGCCGATCTGCTTGCCGTTACGCAGCACGACGACGCGGCGGTCGCGGCCGCTGACGATGATCGACACAGGGCCGGTGGGCGAGGCCTGCGGGTTCCAGGTGTAGGGCGCGGGGTTTCGGTGGCCGTCCGCGGGCGGTGCGGCAAGCGGATCGGGGGCGGGGGCGACTTCGGGCACCAGGCCTTCGTCGGTGATGACCACCGTCAGGCCGAGTTGCGTGACGCCGTACAGCGATTTGGCGAAGGCGAGCGGCAGGCGAACGCAGCCGTGGCTGGCGGGAAAGCCGGGCAGCGCGCCGGCGTGCAGCGCGATGCCGTCCCACGCCAGCCGCTGCATATAGGGCATGGGCGCGCCGTTGTAGATGTTCGACTTGTGATCGACCTGCTTCTGCAGGATCGTGAACACGCCGGTCGGCGTGGCATGGCCTTTCTTGCCAGACGAGACGGTGGTGACACCGATCGGCACGCCGTTGCGGTACACATAGGCGCGCTGCTTCTTGAGGCTGACGATCATCGTCACCGGGCCGGCGGGGGCGATCTGCGGCGCCCAGAGATATTGGCCCGGCTTCATCCGCTCGATCGCGCCCGGCTCTGTAATCGGAGCGGCAGACTGAGCGAGCGAGGGGACGGCCACCGCGAGCGCGGGGGTGAGCGTCAGCGACGCAAGCAGCGGGCGAAAGGTCGGCTTCAGCATGCCGAAATGATAAGGTCCCGCCGGTGTATGCACCAGCGGGACCTTATGAAATGCACGGCGAAAAGACGCCGGCCGTCTTACAGGTCGATCAGGATGCGCGTCGGGTCCTCGATCGCATTCTTCAGCGCGACCAGGAAAGTCACCGCTTCGCGGCCGTCGATCAGGCGGTGATCGTAGGAGAGCGCGAGGTACATCATCGGGCGGACGACGACCTGGCCGTTCACCACCACCGGGCGATCCTCGATGCGGTGCAGGCCGAGGACGGCGGACTGCGGCGGGTTGATGATCGGGGTGGACATCAGCGAGCCGAACACGCCGCCGTTGGAGATGGTGAAGGTGCCACCCTTCATCTCGTCCATCTTCAGCGTGCCTTCCTTGGCGCGCTTGCCAAAATCGCCGATCGTCTTTTCGATGCCCGCGACCGACAGGTCCTGCGCATCGCGGATCACCGGCACGACGAGCCCGCCGGGCGACGACACCGCGACCGAGATATCGGCATAATCGTGGTAGATGATCTCGTCGCCCTCGATCGAGGCGTTGACCGACGGGATGTCCTTCAGCGCCATGGTCGCGGCCTTCACGAAGAAGCCCATGAAGCCGAGGCGGACGCCGTGCTTCTTCTCGAACAGATCCTTGTACTTGGCGCGCGCCTCGATCACCGCGCTCATGTCGACGTCGTTGAACGTCGTCAGCATCGCGGCGGTGTTCTGCGCTTCCTTCAGGCGCTTGGCGATTGTCTGGCGCAGGCGCGTCATGCGCACGCGCTCTTCCTTGCGGCCGGTCGAGGCGGCGACCGACGGGGTTGGCGTCGCGGCCGGAGCGGACGGTGCACTGGCGGGGCGCGACGAGGCGGCGGCGGCGACATCGTCCTTGGTGATGCGGCCGTCGCGGCCGGTGCCCTTGATCGTTGCCGGGTCGACGCCATGCTCCAGCACCGCGCGACGCACCGAGGGGCTGAGCGCGGCGGGCGCGTTGCTGTCGACCGGCGTCGCGCCGTGGTTGCCATAGCCGCCCGCCGCGGGAGCAGGCTGGTCACCGGCGGGCGCATCGCCCTTCGGGCTTTCGGTGGCGGCGGGCTGTGGCGCGGGCGTGGCGGCGGGAGCGCCGTCACCGGCCTCGACCGTGGCGATCATCGCGCCGACCTGCACCGTGTCGCCCACGGCAACGGCATGCTGGCCCATCACGCCCGCGACGGGGCTCGGCACTTCCACCGACACCTTGTCGGTTTCGAGGCTGGCGATCGGCTCGTCCGCGGCGACCTTATCGCCCGGCTGCTTCAGCCATTCACCCAGCGTTGCTTCGGTGATCGATTCGCCCAGCGTGGGGACCAGAACTTCGGTTGCCATCTTTTCGCTTCCCTTGTTCCCCGGCGATGGCCGGGGTCCAGTTGCGAGACGCCTCGGGGAGAACGCATCGCGTGGTTACTTCTGTTCCGTAGCCGACCATCGCTGCCGACGGCCAGCTACGCTGTGCGTTACGACGCCGGCGTGCCGGCCTTCTTCGACGTGTCCGCACCGCGGGTACGGCGGATTTCCTCGCGGACATTGTGGCCGAGCGCGTCGGCGATCAGCGCGCCCTGCTCGGCCTGGTGTCGCTTCATCAGGCCGGTGGCGGGCGATGCCGCCGCCGCGCGACCGGCATAGCGCGGCCGCTTCACCGCGCAGCCGGCCTCGCCCAGCGCTTCCTCGATGAACGGTTCGACGAAGAACCAATAGCCGTTGTTGCGCGGTTCTTCCTGCGCCCAGACCACCTCTTCCAGGCTTGGCATGCGCGCGATACGCTTAGCGAGGGCCTCGATGGGGAAGGGGTAGAGCTGCTCGATACGGACGATCTGCGTGCCCGTGTCGCCAGCCGCATCGCGTGCCTCGATCAGGTCGTAGGAGACCTTGCCGGTGCACAGCACGAGCCGCTTGGTCGCCTCGTCCGGCGCACCGTTGGTGTCCGACAGGATACGACGGAAATGCGAGTTGCCGAGGAAGTCCGCCGTGCTCGACACCGCCAGCTTGTGCCGCAGCAGCGACTTCGGCGTCATGATGATCAGCGGCTTGCGGAACGGACGGTGCATCTGCCGGCGCAGGATGTGGAAGTAATTGGCCGGCGTGGTGCAGTTCGCGACCTGGATATTGTCCTGTGCGCACAGCTGAAGGAACCGCTCCGGGCGTGCCGAGCTGTGCTCGGGACCCTGACCCTCGTAGCCGTGCGGCAGCAGCATCACGAGGCCGTTGGCGCGCAGCCACTTTGCCTCGCCGCTCGCGATGAACTGATCGATCATGATCTGTGCGCCGTTGACGAAGTCGCCGAACTGCGCCTCCCACAACACCAGCGTCTTCGGATCGGCGAGCGCATAGCCGTATTCGAAGCCGAGCACGCCGTACTCGGAGAGCGGGCTGTCGAGCACCTCGAACTGGCCGTGCTCGATGTTCCACAGCGGCACGTAGCGCTTTTCGGTGTTCTGATCGATCCACACGGCATGCCGCTGCGAGAAGGTACCGCGGCCCGAATCCTGCCCCGACAGACGGACGCCATAGCCTTCCGACAGGAGCGAGCCATAAGCGAGCGCCTCGCCGGTTGCCCAATCGAAATTCTGGCCGGTCGCGAACATGTTGCGCTTGGCATCCAGCACGCGCGCCAGCGTCTTGTGGATCGCCAGGTCGTCGGGAACGGTGGTGAGTGTGCGGCCGATCGAATCGAACAGCTTCTGCTCGATCCCGGTCTCGACGCTGCGGCGCGCGGTCTCGGCATCGGCCGGGGCGTGCAGGCCCGACCAGCGGCCGGCGAACCAGTCCGCCTTGTTCGGCTTGTAGCTGGCGCCCGCCTCGAACTCGCCCTCGAGAAGCGTGGTGAACTGCTTGACGTTGTCGTCCACCCACGCCTGATCGACGACGCCCTGCTCGACAAGGCGCTTGCCGTAGATCTCGCTGACCGGCGGATGGCTGCGGATCGCCTTGTACATCAGCGGCTGGGTGAAGCCGGGCTCGTCGCCCTCGTTGTGGCCGAAGCGGCGGTAGCACCACATGTCGATCACGACGTCGCGGTGAAACTTCTGACGGAACTCGATCGCCATCTTGGTGGCGAAGGTGACCGCTTCGGGATCGTCGCCGTTGACGTGGAAGACCGGCGCCTGGACGCCCTTCGCGACGTCCGACGGATAGGGCGACGAGCGCGCGAATTGCGGGCTGGTCGTGAAGCCGATCTGGTTGTTGATGACGAAGTGGACGCAGCCGCCGGTGTTGTACCCGCGGATGCCGGAGAAGCCGAGGCACTCCCACACGATGCCCTGGCCCGCAAAGGCGGCATCGCCGTGGATCAGCACGGGCAGCGACTTGCAATGATCCTCAAGGTCGCCGGCGATCGTCTGGATCGCGCGCACCTTGCCGAGCACCACCGGATCCGCCGCCTCGAGATGCGACGGGTTGGCAACCAGCGACATGTGGACCTTCACGCCATCGAACTCGCGGTCGGTGGAGGTGCCCAGGTGATATTTGACGTCGCCCGACCCGCCGATGTCGTCCGGGTTGGCCGAGCCGCCGGCGAATTCGTGGAAGATGACGCGCAGCGGCTTGCCCATGACGTTGGCGAGCACGTTCAGGCGGCCGCGGTGCGCCATGCCGAACACGATCTCGTTCACGCCGGCCGCGCCGCCGTATTTGATGACGCTTTCCAGCGCCGGGATCATCGCCTCGCCGCCATCAAGCCCGAAGCGCTTCGTGCCGACGTACTTGCGGCCGAGGAACTTTTCCCACTGCTCGGCTTCGATGACCTTGTTCAGGATCGCCTTCTTGCCCTGGGCGGTGAAGTCGATCGCCTTGTCCTTGCCCTCCATGCGCTCCTGGAGGAAGCGGCGCTCCTCCACGTCGGCGATGTGCATGTATTCGAGGCCGACGTTGCCGCAATAATTGGCGCGCAGGATGTCGACGAGCTCGCGGATGGTGATCCACTGGAGTCCCATCGTGCCGCCCATGTAGACCGGGCGATCGATGTCGGCATCGGTGAAGCCGTGATATTCCGTCTTGAGGTCCGCCGGCAGCTCACGAATGGTGTTGAGGCCGAGCGGGTCCAGATTGGCGGCAAGGTGGCCGCGCACGCGATAGGTGCGCACCAGCAGCTGCGCACGGATCGAATCGCCGGCGGCGCGCAGGATCTCGTCCTGCGAGGGGGTGGGGGCTGCGGCGGCCGGGGCGGCGGGCTTGCCGCCCTTTTGCGGCTTGGGCGCCGGCTCCATCTGCGTCGGATCGAGCGCGGCGGTCAGATCATCGGTGGTGGACAGCGGCCAGCGCTCGTTGCGCCAGCTCGGCCCCGAGGTGCCGCCTTCCAGCCCCTCGAAGAACCCGCGCCAGCCCGGCTCGACGCTGTCGGGCGAGGCCTTGAAGCGCGTGTAGAGCGCTTCGATGAACGCGGGCGACACGCCGCCTGCGATGTCCGAGAAATCCTGACCTTCGTAGCCCATTGCCAACTCCAATCCCTCGCCGTCCGCAGGAGCGGAGAGGGTTGCGCAGACTTAGGCCAGCATGGCCTCAGTCGTAGCTGGGAGAGGGGCGGGCGGTTTCGTCAGAAACCGTGCCAGCCGTTCGGCTCGCTCGACCCCTCTCCAACTTCGCCTAAGCAACGAGTTGCCTAGGCTTCGTATCCTCGCCCCAGTTCAGGGGAGAGGACGTTACGTTACTTACCCAGCACCGACAGCAGCGTGGAGCCGAGCTCGCTCGGGCTTGCCGCCACCTTGATCCCGGCAGCTTCCATCGCCGCGATCTTGTCCTCGGCGCCGCCCTGGCCGCCCGACACGATCGCGCCGGCATGGCCCATGCGGCGGCCCGGAGGCGCCGTGCGGCCCGCGATGAAGCCGGCCATCGGCTTCTTGCGGCCACGCTTCGCTTCGTCGCGCAGGAACTGTGCCGCTTCTTCTTCGGCCGAACCACCGATTTCGCCGATCATGATGATGGACTCGGTCGCGTCGTCCGCGAGGAACAACTCCAGCACGTCGATGAAGTTGGTGCCGTTGACCGGATCGCCGCCGATGCCGACTGCGGTGGTCTGGCCAAGGCCCGCGTTCGAGGTCTGGAACACCGCCTCATAGGTCAGCGTGCCTGAGCGCGACACGACGCCGACCGAGCCCTTCTTGAAGATGTTGCCCGGCATGATGCCGATCTTGCACTCGCCTGGCGTCAGCACGCCCGGGCAGTTCGGGCCGATCAGGCGCGACTTGGAGCCGGAGAGCGCGCGCTTCACGCGCACCATGTCGAGCACCGGAATACCCTCGGTGATGCAGACGATCAGCGGCACCTGCGCATCGATCGCCTCAAGGATCGAATCCGCGGCGAAGGGCGGCGGGACGTAGATCACGCTGGCGTCGGCGCCGGTCTTGGTCACTGCCTCAGCAACCGTGTCGAACAGCGGCAGGCCGAGGTGCGTGCCACCACCCTTGCCGGGGGTGACGCCGGCGACCATCTGCGTGCCATAATCGAGCGCGGCCTGCGTGTGGAAGCTGCCGGTGTTGCCGGTCATGCCCTGGGTGATGACTTTGGTGTTCTTGTCGACGAGAATGCTCATGTCGTCTCCGTATGATCAACCCGGCGACGGCTGGCCGGTGGCCACGCCATCGCCGGGTGTAGAATTCAGCAGCTTACGCCAGGCTCTCGTCGATGCCCTTGCACGCGACGAGCAGTTCCTTGACCGCGTCGACCGATACCTGAAGGTTGCCCTTGGCCTCGTCGGACAGCTTGACCTCGACCACCTTCTCGACGCCGCCGGCGCCGATCATGACGGGCACGCCGACGTACAGATTATCGATGCCGTACTGGCCGGTCAGGTGTGCCGCGGCCGGCAGGATGCGCTTCTGGTCGTACAGATACGCTTCGGCCATCGCGATGCCGCTGGTGGCCGGGGCATAGTAAGCCGAGCCGGTCTTCAGCAGCGCGACGATCTCGCCGCCGCCGCCGCGCGTGCGCTTGATGATCTCGTCGACCTTCTCCTTGGTGGAGAAGCCCATTTCGATCAGGTCGGCAACGGGGATGCCCGACACCGTCGAATATTCCAGCACCGGCACCATCGTGTCGCCGTGACCGCCGAGGACGAAGGTGTTCACGTCCTTGACCGAGACCTTGAACTCTTCCGCCAGGAAGTGGCTGAAGCGCGCCGAGTCCAGCACGCCGGCCATGCCGACGACCTTGTTGTGCGGCAGGCCGGAGAATTCGCGCAGTGCCCAGACCATCGCGTCGAGCGGGTTGGTGATGCAGATCACGAACGCGTCGGGCGCGTTGTCGCGGATGCCCTCGCCGACGGCCTTCATCACCTTCAGGTTGATGCCGAGCAGGTCGTCGCGGCTCATGCCGGGCTTGCGGGCGACACCGGCGGTGACGATGATCACGTCGGCGCCAGCAATGTCCTTATAGTCGTTCGAGCCGATGATGGTGGCATCGAAGCCCTCGACCGGGCCGCACTGCGACAGGTCAAGCGCCTTGCCCTGCGGCACGCCTTCGACCACGTCGAACAGGACGATATCGCCGAGCCCCTTGAGGGCAGCCAGGTGCGCGAGCGTGCCGCCGATGTTGCCGGCGCCGATAAGCGCGATCTTCTTGCGGGCCATCCAATCCCCTTTCCGTAACGTGAGGTCGTGATTGGAGAGGTCGGGTACGCCCTTTGGGCGACCGGCACAAGCCACTAAAGCCCGAAAGAAGGCTTTTAAAAGATATCCGTTCGCAATAGCAATAGGCGAGTGTCAGCCGGTGCCGTGACCCTCGGCGAGATATTCTTCAGAGCGCATTTCCTCAAGCCGGCTGACGGTGCGCTGAAACTCAAAGCGGCCGTCCCCGGCCGGATAGAGGGCGTCCGGCTCGGCGTCGGCAGCCGCGAGCAGCTTCACCTTATGCTCGTAGAGTGCGTCGATGAGGCTGACGAAGCGGGCGGCTTCGTTGCGGTTTTCCGGGCCGAGGGTTGGGATGCCGACGAGGATCACGGTGTGAAAGCGACGGGCGACCGCAAGGTAGTCGGCGCTGCCGCGCGCCTCGCCACATAGCTTCTTGAAACTGAATACGGCGACGCCCTTCAGCGATTTGGGCACGCGCAATGTGCGCCCCTGAACGATGATCTCCTCGCTTGGCACATGCTCGCGATCTTCGGGTGGATAGTCGGTAAGGCGGAAGAAGGCAGCGGACAGTTCGGCGGTCGCGACGGGGCCAT
Source organism: Sphingomonas dokdonensis (assembly GCF_002197685.1). GTDB lineage: Bacteria > Pseudomonadota > Alphaproteobacteria > Sphingomonadales > Sphingomonadaceae > Sphingomonas > Sphingomonas dokdonensis. The sequence continues at coordinate 179,204 of NZ_NBBI01000001.1, forward strand.
TGGGCACCAGCCAGGTGTTCTGCTGCCCCAGACGGTCGCGGCGATAATCGACCGGGCCGTTGAGCGCGAGCACGTCCATCCGATCCTGGATCAGCGCGATAAAGGGGAGGAAATGCTCGCGGTTGAGACCGTTCTTGTAGAGATCGGTCGGCACGCGGTTGCTGGTCGTCACCACCGTCACGCCTGCTTCGATCATCGCGGTGAACAGGCGCGAGAGGATCATGGCGTCAGGCGAGTTGTTGACGATCATCTCGTCGAACGCGAGCAGGCGTGCTTCCTCGGCCAGCGCGGCGGCGACGGGGAGGATGGGATCGCCCTGCTCCTTGCGCCGCTCGGCCGCGATCCGCTCGTGCACCTCCAGCATGAATTCGCCGAAATGGACGCGGCGCTTCTGCGCGACATTCACGTTGGCGTAGAACAGATCCATCAGCATGGATTTGCCGCGGCCCACGTCGCCCCACATGTAGATGCCGCGCGCGGGCACTACCTTTTTGCGGAAGAACCCCGTGGTGCGCGGGTTTTCCAGCTCCTGGGCGAGTGCGTCGAGCCGCGCGGCGGCGGCGGCCTGTTCGGGGTCGGGGCGCAGTTCGCCGCCAGCGATCAGGGCTTCATAGGCTTGTAGGACTGCGGCCACCGTTCTTCCTTCGTCATGCCAGGCTGGTCGCGGCATTCAGGGTGCCGCGAACCCGGCGGGGCCGCTCCTGCGGCACACTGGATGCCGGCACAAGGCCGGCATGACGGGCAGGGGCGGCGAGGCTTACTTCTTCGTCGGCTTGCGGATCGTGCCGGAGAACTCGGCCACGGGCCCCGCGTCCTGCACCACCAGGCCGCGCATGAAGAGCAGGCGTCCCGTTTCGCGCAGCAGTTCCACTCGCGCCTCCAGCATCTCGTCGATCCGCCCGGCGCCCATGAAGTGCGTGTTGAGATCCAGCGTCACCGCCGTGCCAGCCGCGATCAGGCCGAAGCTGCGCGCCGCGGCGAACAGTGCGACGTCGATGAAGCCGAGCATCGCGCCGCCGTGCACGTTATTGCCCAAATTGGAATGGCGGCGTTCGGGCAGCATCCGCACGCGGCAGGTGCCGTCCTCGACCCGCACCATCATGTCACCGAGGAAGGTGTTGTAGCGATCCGAATTCTTCAGGCCCCAGCGTTTCCAGCCGGGGTGGTCGGGATGATCCTCGTAGTGGAATTCGGGCTTTTCGATCATCAAACCGTTCGTCCTGAGCTCGTCAAAGGACGGGTCATCAACGACACCGTCTATGGGACGTGCTTCGACAGGCTCAGCACGAACGGGGAGGAGGGCAGGGCGCCACTCCTCCGCCGCGTCAGAGGACGCGCTCTACTTCCATTTTCTTGATTTCCGCGATCGCCTTGGCGGGCGACAGCCCCTTCGGGCAGGCGTTCGCGCAGTTCATGATGGTGTGGCAGCGATACAGGCGGAACGGATCCTCCAGCTCGTCGAGCCGCTCGCCGGTCATCTCGTCGCGGCTGTCGGCCAGCCAGCGGTACGCCTGAAGCAGGATCGCCGGGCCGAGGAACTTGTCCGAATTCCACCAATAGCTGGGGCATGAGGTCGAGCAGCAGGCGCACAGGATGCACTCATACAGCCCGTCGAGCTTCGCGCGGTCGTCGGGCGACTGGAGCCGCTCCTTGCCCGCGGGCGGCGGGGTGACGGTCTTCAGCCACGGCTGGATCGAGGCATATTGTGCGTAGAAGTGCGTGAAGTCGGGCACCAGGTCCTTGATCACGTCCATCGCGGGCAGCGGCGTGATCTTGATCTCGCCCTTCACGTCCTCGATCGCGGTGGTGCAGGCGAGGCCGTTCTTGCCGTCGATATTCATCGAGCAGGAGCCGCAAATGCCTTCGCGGCACGAACGACGAAACGTCAGCGACGAATCCTGCTCGCTCTTGATCTTGATCAGCGCGTCGAGGACCATCGGACCACATTCGTCGAGGTTCACCTCGAACGTGTCGTAGCGCGGGTTTTCACCGCTGTCTGGGTCGTAGCGATACACCTTGAAGTTGCGCATCGTGCCGCCGGGTTCGGCCGACGGGATCTTGCGACCGCCCTTGATCTTGCTGTTTGCCGGCAGGGTGAATTCGGCCATGGTACGGTCCCGCTTTCTTTTGGACAGCGCCGGGACGAGAACCCGTCCCGCGCACGATTGCGCCCCAGATACATAACCGGGGGCAAGGTCGCAAATGGAAGCGACGTATTCCGCGACAATCAGATGATGTCGAGCACCAGCCCGAGATCGCGTGCTTCCTCCGCCTCGATATACCAGTTCGACGGCGCCTTGGCTTTCAGATGGTCGAGCGACACGTTGGTGCCTTTCACCAGCGCGGCGAACCCCTCGTCCTGGATGCGGATCGAATCCTGGATCTCGTTCAGCTTGGCAAGCAGCACGGGGGCGAGCGTGTTGAGCGGGCCGGACAGGTTGACCGTCGAGTTCATGATCCGCTCGTGGATCATCAGCCGCGACCCGCGCGTCAGGAAGCGCTTGTCGGCGGGGAAGGCGGACATGAAGGTCGCGCCGGCGGAATAGACCGCCACCTTGCCGAGGAACAGCGTTTCGCGCCCGCTATACTCGCGCAGCAGGCGGATCGTGTCGCCCATGGCGCGTGCCATCTCCGGATCGCCCCCCAACGTGGTGATCGACACCACTAGCGGCCCATCGCCGGTGGCATTGGCGAGCTGGCTGTTGAAGGTGTTGTACATGGCATCGTCTACCACGCCGTGCAGCTGGATGTGCGGATTGGCGAGGAGCGGATAGTCGGTGGCGTTGCTGTTCGTCATGGCGCGGCGAACCCGGCGGGACGGCCGGGGTTCCCGTTTCGCGCGAAAATAGTCGCGTGGTGCGCTGTCGGGTCAGCGCGCCGCTGTGGTGAGGACCGCATTGGCTGGTCGCCCCACCGGACTGGTCGCTGCCGCAGGGGCATGCGCGTCGAGTGCGGCAAGCCAGCGCGCCGCCCCCGTGCCGATCGCCACCTGCGGGTTGGACGGTTCGAGCGCGGCGTCCCGTTCCCAGCCGGCGATCGTCTCCACCGCCTCCTGCACGGCCGCCGCGAGCGGCTGCGGCTTGCGCAGCGCGTGGTTGATCAGCGCGTCGCCGAAGAACGTCCAGTCATTGTCGGACTGGCAGCCGAACGACGTGCGGTCGGCCGACGCCGCGGTGACGATCGCGGTGGTGTCGCTGGACAGCATGGGCACGAACACACCGGCATAGCAGGCGCTGATCAGGATCAGTCGGTTACGGATGCCAAGGTGCGACAGCGTGCTCCACAGGCGGCGTGGCGCGATTGCGCCAAAGCCCTGATCGGCGTCGTTGTAGACCAGGCCGAAGCGCGCGCCGTGGCTGGTGATGTAAAGGACCAGAACGTCCTCGGCAGGGTCCATCACCTCGGCAATGCGGGCAAGCGCCACCTCGAGATTGGCGGGCGATCCCATCGGCAGCGCGCTGTCCGCGGTGCCGTCCGTTCCGGCGAGCACCATGGTGCGGCGTGCCGCATCGTAGCGGCGTGCGAGCACCCGTCCAGCTTCGCGCGCCTCGCGTCCGAATACCGGATCACTATCGAGCGCTGCGGCGAGCACATAGGCGTCCACCACGCCCTTGCGCTGTGGGGCGAGGCCGGTGAGGGCGTCTGACAGGCGGCGGTGTTCCGCCAATTGCCAGCCGGGCGCCCGATCATGCTCGATCGCACCGCCGTGATCGGCCAGTTCCAGGAGACCGCTTTCGCCAGCGCTGCTGACAAGCGGGACTGGCCGGGTGTGCTCGGGCGGATGATAGGTTTGCCCCGGGGCTGCCCCCGCCATCATGGTCAGCAGGATTGTCAGCAGCCTCTTCATGGCAAGCACCCCCCGGCCGCGCATCACAAAGCGCGCGCGGCGGTCTGTCAATCGCTTGATTGCGCACGATCCCGGCGTCTAGCCTGCGGCAACAGGAGAGGCCCGCATGATCGACCTGCATTTCGCCGCCACGCCGAACGGGTGGAAGATCACGATCATGCTGGAGGAATGCGGCCTGCCGTATGCCGTGAAGCCGGTGAACATCGGTGCAGGGGAGCAGTTTCGGCCGGCATTCTTGGCGATCAGCCCGAATAATCGCATTCCGGCGATCGTCGATCACGACCTGCCGGGCGGCGGTGCGCCGGTCAGCGTATTCGAGACGGGCGCGATCCTGCTCTATCTGGCCGAAAAGACGGGACGGTTTTTGCCGACCGACCTGCGCGGGCGCACGATGGTGACCGAATGGCTGATGTGGCAGATGGCCGGGCTTGGGCCGATGCTGGGGCAGAACGGCCACTTTCGCCTCTATGCACCGGAACGGCTGCCCTATGCCATGGATCGCTACGCGCGCGAGGCTGACCGGCTGTACGGTGTGCTGGACCGGCAGCTTGCCAGGACGGGCGCCTATGTGGCCGGCGCCGACTACAGCATCGCGGACATCGCCTGCTTCCCATGGATCATCACGCACAAGGCGCAGGGCATCGACATGGCCGCGTTCCCGCATGTCGCGCGCTGGTTCGCCTCGGTCCGCCAGCGGCCGGCGGTGAAGGCCGGAACGGCGGTGGGGCGGATGGCGCGGCCCGAGGAGATCACTGCCGAAGCGAAGCGGGTGATGATGGGGATCAGGAACGATGCGACCGAGAGGGACGGGGAGTGACGATGATGATCGAGTTCTTCTTTGATTGCTCCAGCCCGTGGACGTGGCTCGGCTTTGAAAGCATCCAGACGCTTGCCGGCGAAATGGGTGCCGACATCGCATGGCGGCCGATCCTCGTCGGCGGCGTCTTCAATGCGGTGAACGGCAGTGTGTACGAGAGCCGCAGGAACCCCGTGCCCGCCAAGGCGCGATACATGCTGAAGGACTTGCAGGATTGGGCGCGGCTGCAAGGCCTGACGATCAACTTTCCTGCCACCGTCTTTCCGGTCAACAGCGTCAAGGTGATGCGGGGCTGCTGCTGGCTGGGGCAGGATTGCGTCGATTTCGCGCGCGCCGCCTTTCACGCTTATTGGACCGAGGACCGCGACATTTCGGACGATGCGGTGATCGCCGATGTGGTCGCGCGGACCGGGGTGGATGCCGCGGCCTTGTTTGCGGCTATCGCGACGGACGAAATCAAGGCGAAGCTGCGCGACAATACGGACGAGTTGATCGCGCGCGGCGGCTTCGGCTCGCCGACGATCTTTGTCGGCAGCGATGACATGTTCTTCGGCAACGATCGCATGCCGCTGGTACGCGCGGCGATTGCGGCTCAGCCCTCGGCCTGAGGCGCGGTCCATTCGAGCGTCAGGGTCGTGCCGCGCCGCGCGGCGCCGGCGGTGGCGCGAATACCTTGCGCTGTCAGTTGCTCGACGGCGGCGTCGCGCGCGGCGGCCGGGCCGGAAACCGTGATGCCGCGATCGAGCCGGCGCGCTGCCCAGATCGCCAGCGCCAGCCCGTCGGCGTCCGGCACGTCATCTTCGATGGCAACCGGGAGCAGGGAGCCATCGGGCGGGCTCAACGTCACCGACCAGTTCGGCGAGGCGGTGATCGCGCGCTGCTCCACCGCGCGATAGGTGGCGAAATCGGCGCCCGGCAGCGGCGCCAGCCGCGCCGCGACCCGGCGCGCATCGGAATCCACGAGCACCATGTTTTCGGGCACGCCGGCGAGCAGGCTGACGCGCTCTGCAACCGTGTTGCGGGCGTCACGCGCCACGGTTGCCCGATTGTCCCCGGCCTGTGCTGCGGCGATCTGCGCTGCCTCGCCGGCGCCGCTTTCCATCCCCACGCGGACCTGATCGACGTGGAGGTCGAGCGGCATCAGCACTGCCGCGCGGGTCGCGGCGATCACCTTGGCGTCGGCGCCAGGCACGATCGTTGGCGTGAGTACGACCGCGCGCACCACGGCGGGCTTGCGATCGAAATCGATGTCGAGCTGGCTGATCCGTGCGTCAGGGCTGAACGGTTGCAGCACCGCCTCGCGGATCTGACGCCGGGCGAAGCTTTCCACCGCGATCTGCTTCAGCGCGAGGCCAAGGGGCACGGCAAGGGCCGCGAGCCCGGCGACGATCAGCGTGCCTTGCAGCCGGGTCTGCGTGGGCGAGAGATGCGCGCCAAAGCCATAGAGGCGCGCCACCGTTGCCGCGGTCAACGCGATGGTGATGAGGTTGGTGATGAACAGCAGCAGCGAGCCGCCCAGCACCGTCCAATTCTGGGTGGCAAGGCCGAAACCTACGACCGCGAGCGGCGGCATCAGGGCGGTGGCGATCGCCACGCCCACCACGGTGGTCGACCGCTCGTTGATCACCGCATAGGAGCCGGCGAGCGCGGACAGGAGCGCGACCAGCAGGTCGAACAAATTTGGCCGGGTGCGGACCGCGATCTCGGACGTCACCGTCTGGATCGGGGAGGCGACGACGATCAGCGTGCAAAGCGCCACCGCGACGAGCGCACCCAGCAGCAGCGCCGATAGCGCCCGGCGGATCTCCGTCAGGTCAAAAGTGGCGATGCCGAAGCCGAGCCCGATGATCGGCAGCATCAATGGCGAGATCAACATGGCGCCGATGATCACGGCGCTGGACGGCAGCAGCAGGCCGAGAACCGCGATGCCGGCGGAGATCAGGATCGCGAACAGATAGGAGCCGGACCAGCCCGATTCGGCCGCGATCCGCTCCACCACCGCGGCATGATGCACCTTGCCGGACGCGCGCGAGCGCCACCAGCGCGCGATCACCGCGCCGCGCGATCTGGTGAGGCCGCCCACGTCGTTCAGGGCTTAATAGACGCGCTTCTTCGGCTTGATGTACTCGGCGTCGTCGGTGAGCGTGTAATCGTGCACCGGACGATAGCCGAGCTCGCACCGGCCGCCCTTGCCGCCCCAGCCCTCAAAGGTGGCGGTCGTGTGCTTCATCCAGTTGGCGTCGTCGCGCTCCGGATAATCCTCGTGCATGTGCGCGCCGCGGCTTTCCTTGCGGTTTTCCGCGCCGCGCATCGTCACGACCGCCTGGCTGATGAGGTTGTCGAGTTCCAGCGTCTCGACCAGATCGGTGTTCCAGATCAGCGAGCGATCGGTAATGCCGATGTCTTCCATCGACTTGTAGATCGCGTCGATCTTGGTCACGCCCTCGGCCAGCAGCTCGCTGTCGCGGAACACGGCGGCGTGGCGCTGCATGGTCTTCTGCATCTCGGCGCGGATCTTCGCAGTGGGCGAGCCCCCGGTGGCGTTGCGGAAATGGTCGAGACGCGCGAGTGCCATCTCCTCCGAGCCCTTGGGCAGCGGATTGTGCGACGTGTTCGGCTTCAGCGTTTCCTTGAGGCGCAGCCCGGTCGCCCGGCCGAACACGACAAGGTCGATCAGCGAGTTGGAGCCCAGCCGGTTGGCGCCGTGCACCGACACACAGGCCGCTTCGCCGACCGCGAACAGGCCGGGGACCACCGCGTCCGGGTTGCCGTCCTTTAGCTGGACGACCTCGCCGTGATAGTTCGTGGGGATGCCGCCCATGTTGTAGTGGACGGTGGGCGTAACGGGGAGCGGCTGACGCGTGAGATCGACGCCGGCGAAGATCTTGCCCGTCTCGGTGATGCCCGGCAGACGCTCCGCCAGCACCTTGGGATCGATGTGATCGAGGTGCAGGAAGATGTGATCCTTGTCCTTGCCGACGCCGCGGCCCTCGCGCATTTCCGCTGCCATCGAACGCGACACGACGTCGCGGCTGGCAAGATCCTTTGCGCTCGGCGCGTAACGCTCCATGAAGCGCTCGCCCTCGGAATTGGTCAGATAGCCGCCTTCGCCACGTGCGCCCTCGGTGATGAGAACGCCCGCGCCGTAGATGCCGGTCGGGTGGAACTGCACGAACTCCATGTCCTGCAGCGGCAGGCCGGCACGCAGCGCCATGCCGTTGCCGTCACCGGTGCACGTGTGTGCCGACGTTGCCGACTGGTACACGCGGCCGCCGCCGCCCGTTGCCAGCACGACCGAGTGCGCGCGGAAGCGGTGGATCTGCCCCGTTTCCATGTTCAGCGCGATCACGCCGCGGCAGGCGCCATTCTCCATGATGAGATCGAGCGCGAAATATTCGATGTAGAAGTCCGCATCATACTTCAGCGACTGCTGGTACAGCGCGTGCAGCATGGCGTGGCCGGTACGGTCGGCCGCGGCACAGGTGCGCTGCACCGGCGGGCCTTCGCCCATGTTCTGCATGTGGCCGCCGAACGGGCGCTGGTAGATCGTCCCGTTGTCGTTGCGGCTGAACGGCACGCCGGCGTGCTCCAGCTCGTACACCGCAGCCGGTGCCTCGCGCACCATATATTCGATCGCGTCCTGGTCGCCGAGCCAGTCGGAACCCTTGACGGTATCGTACATGTGCCACGACCAGTGATCGGGCGAATTGTTGCCCAGGCTCGCTGCGATGCCGCCCTGCGCCGCCACCGTGTGGCTGCGGGTCGGGAACACCTTGGTGATGCAGGCGGTCTTCAGGCCGCTTTCGGCGATGCCCATCGTGGCGCGCAGGCCGGAGCCGCCGGCGCCGACGACGACCGCGTCATAGGTATGGTCGATGATCTGGTAAGCGGCGGGCATCAATTCGCTCCGAAGGCGATCTTGAGGATCGCGAAGATGGCGGTGCCGGTGACGGCAGCGGTGAACAGGTTGAGCGCGACCATCGCGACTACGCGGCGCTCGTCGCGCTGGTAGTCCTCGATCACGACCTGCAGGCCCATGCGGAAGTGATAGAAAACCGACAGGACCAGCAGCAGCATCGGCACCGCGACCCAGGCAGTCGACATCCATTCGCGCATCGCGCCGTAATCATAGCCCGGACGGCGCGCGAGCGAGATCAGCAGCCAGCTCATCAGCAGGATGTTGGACCCGGCAGTGATTTTCTGGTGCCACCAGTGATGCGGGCCGGCGTGTGCGCTGCCCAGGCCGCGGACGCGGCCGATCGAGGTTCCCGAACCCATTACTTGGTCCCCACGTAGAGCCAGAAAGCGAGCGTCAGCACAGTGGAGCCGACAAAGGTGAGCCGCGCCAGGTTCTGGTTCAGCTTCAGCTCGAACGCCGCGCCGGTGTCCAAGACGAGGTGGCGGATGCCGCTCATCATGTGCTGGAACAGCGAAAAGGTGAGGCCGACGCCGAGTACCCAGCCGATGATGTTGAGCCGCCCGTCGCTGAGCGTGAACACGTCGCGGAAGGTGGCATAGGCCGCATCGCCCGACGCCAGCGCGGCAAGGAACCAGACGAGCAGCAACGCGCCGACCGTCGCCATGCCGCTGCCGGTGACGCGGTGCATGATCGACACCGTCATGGCAGGGCTCCATTTGTAGTGGAGCGACATGGGGCCGCTGAACAGATGCGGGCTTTTCGGGCGGGCTGGTTTGGTGGCCAAAGCTTGCGTTTCCTGCGGTGAGCCGACGATTTGGGGCGGTCTATGAAACCCATGCGCCGATGTTGCAAGCGCGAGCGGTCTACTGCGAATCGATCGCAGGTCAGGCAGCCATGTCTCTAACCACGACTTAACCAATGGCTTGGTAGCAGGGTGCCACGTCAACCACGGAGCGCAAGATCTTGCCCGTCGAATTGCCAACCGCGGGCGCGCTTGCCCGCACGATCGATCTGCAGGCCAGATTGCGCGTGTTCGACTTCGATGGAACGATGCGGCAGGCGAGCCGCGACGTGTGGCGGCTGATCGAGCCGGACGTGCGCGCGATCGCGGAAGCCTATTGGCAGCAGTGGCAACGTTTTTTCGATAACGGGCGGGGCTGGGCGGCACACGAAATTTCGAAGATGATCGATATCGGCTGCGAGTTCCTGCGTAACCGGTTCCTGGACACCGAAGGCGTGGCGTGGATCGAATCGATCGAGCGATCGGTCGCCGCCGCCTACAAGGCGGAGGTGTCGCCGCTGGCGCTTCTTTCGATGATCAGCGCAAGCGATCGGGCGGCGCTTAACGTTCTGATGACGCGGTGCGGTGCCGCCGACCCGCGCCTGGCGGCGTATGTCGACACGCTGATGCAATTGTCGGCGCTGGAAGGTGAAATCACGGTGGCGCTGTTCGCCGAATATCGCACCTATAGCGCGCAGGTGGCCCGCGACAGGCTGGCGGCCGACTTTCAGGAGGGCATCGCGGCAACGGCGCAAGAGGCGACGCTTGAGGGCAGCGAACTGCGCGGGCAAGCCTCCACCGCTTCGCTGTCGGCGCGCGGCGTGCTGGGCAAAGCGAGCGAAGTCGCGGCCGCGGCCGAACAATCCGCGCTGGCAATGCGCGATGCGGCGGCCACCGCGGCCGGCCTGATCCGCGCGATCGAGGATGCGCGCGCCGAGGTGGAAGCTGCGGCCGAGATCGCGACGCGCGCGGCCGGGCAGGCCGATCAGGCGGTGGGCGTCAGCGAAGCGCTGAGCGATCACGCCAAGTCGATCGAATCGATCCTGGGGCTGATCCGGGAGATCGCCGGCCAGACCAACCTGCTCGCGCTCAATGCCGCGATCGAGGCGGCGCGAGCCGGGGACGCGGGCCGCGGCTTCGCGGTGGTGGCGCAGGAGGTGAAGAGCCTCGCCAACCAGACGGCGCGCGCCACGGACGATATCGCCGCCAAGATCCGGGCGATTCAGGCGGCGACCCGCGTCACCGTCGAGGCGAATGCCGGTATTCGCAGCACCATCGACGAGGTCCAGACCTCCGCCACGCGCATTCGTGGCGCCATGGAGGCGCAGGCGCAGACGGTAACGGCGATCACCGCGGCGGTCGACGAAACCGCGCTTGCCGCCGATTCCATGTCGGGCACGATCGCGGCGATCCACAGCGATACCGATGGGGTCGCGGTGGAGATCGACGCCCTTGGTGCCGGCTTCGATCGGCTGGCCGGGCGGCTGGGCGCGCTGAGTGGCCGGGCGGGCGACTTCGCAGCCCGCGTGGCCGTTTGAACGACACCAAAAAATACGAACGCTGCCAAGGCGGTGTGCAGGAGAAATCACGATGGTCAGCAGTGTCTTGGCGGAGGTGGCGTCACCAGATGGTGCGACCCGCTCATTCGCCGCGCATGTTCGCAATTACGATTGGGACGGCGACATAGGCGCTGCCGCCAGCGACATCACCGCACTCCTGTCGTCGGCGGATTGTTACCAGATTTCTGCCGAATTCTGGGCGCATTACTTGGGCGGCGCAGCGGCCCGGCATGTATCGTCGGCGGATAACGAAAGCTGGCTGGAGCGGCAGCGGATCCGCAGCGCCCGTTACGTGGAAATCAAATACGCCGCGCCGTTCGACGACGCCTGGTATATCGCGGCGACCAAACATGCCGATGCGGCCTATGAGGCGGGCGTGCCCTTGGCGGTGTTGCTGACGTCGCTGGCTTATGCCCATGCCCGAACGCTGGCCTTGATCGAAACCCGGATCGCCGGCGATTGCGCGCGCATGCGGCGCTGCGCGGATGTGGTGCAGCGGCTCGCGCTGATCGAAGCTGACGTTATGGCAGCGCACATGGCGCACATCGTGCAACGGGAAGTTGCGGCGCAGCGCAGCGCGCAGGCGCAGGCCTTTCACGAGCATATCGCGGGTGCAATCGAGGGGGCGGCGGCGCTGGGGCAGCGGGTGCGCTCGCAAGCCACGACCGCAGCATCGTCGGCAAGTGCGATCATTGGGCGCGGGGCCGAGGTGGCCGCCGCGTCCGAACAATCGGCATTGGCGATGCGCGACGCGGCATCGACCGCGGCTGGCTTGATCCGGGCGATCCAGGACGCGCGCGTCGAGGTGGAGGCCGCGGCAGAGATCGCGAGCCGGGCGGCCGGTCAGGCGGACCGCGCCGTCGGCGTCAGCGAGGCACTGAGCGACCATGCCAAGTCGATCGAGTCGATCTTGGCGCTGATCCGCGACATTGCCGGTCAAACGAACCTGCTAGCGCTGAACGCCACGATCGAGGCGGCGCGCGCGGGTGATGCGGGACGCGGCTTTGCGGTGGTGGCGCAAGAGGTGAAGAGCCTTGCCAACCAGACGGCGCGCGCCACCGACGATATCGCGGCCCAGATCGCCGCGATCCAGAATGCCGCACGCGTCACCGTTGATGCCAATAACGGCATTCGCGGCACCATCGATGAGGTGCAGAGTTCCGCCAGAAGCATTCGGCGCGCGATGGAGCTGCAAGGGCAGACCGTGACGGCGATCACCGCTGCGGTGGACCAGACCGCGCTGGCAGCCGACGCCACCGCCGGAAACATGGCGACGATTATGCAGGAAGGGCAGGCATTTGCGCGCGATTTCGAGATCCTGGATGCCGAGTTTGCCGCCATTGACGATCGGCTGAGTACGCTGCGCACGGCCGCCGTGACATTCAGCGCGCAGGTCGCCTGACGCAAAGAGACGGTACTGCTCCCGCGATGAATTGAGCCAGGGCGCAAGGCCCCTTATGGCGAGGGCATGACCAACATTCTTCTTACCGGCGCATCGCGCGGGATCGGCGCTGCTATTCGCGCGGCGATCGCGCCCGCTGCCACAATTGTCGGCCAGGCAACGCGTGCGATCGATGGCCTCGTCGCAGCGGACCTTGATGAGCCCGGCGCGGCTGCGACGCTGTGGCAGGAGGCGCTGGACCAGCTCGGCAGCGTGGACGTGCTGATCAACAACGCCGGCGTGTTCGAGGCGAATCCGCTCGACGGCGACGATGCGGCTTGGCTGGCAGGGTGGGAGCGCACCATGCGGATCAATCTCACGGCCTCTGCCGAATTGTGCCGCCTGGCGGTGCGCCACTGGCAAGCGCGCGGTGTGCCGGGGCGGATCGTCAATGTGGCAAGCCGCGCCGCTTATCGCGGCGACAGCCCGGCGCACTGGCATTATGCCGCCGCCAAGGCCGGTATGGTCGCCATGACGAAGACGATCGCGCGTGGCTATGCGAAGGAAGGCATTCTGGCTTTCGCGATCTGCCCCGGCTTCACCATGACCGGCATGGCCGACGAGTATCTGGCGAGCCGCGGCGGGGACAAGCTGCTCGCCGATATTCCGCTGGGGCGCGTCGCGATGCCCGACGAGGTGGCGGAGATGGCGCGGTGGCTGGCGCTCGATGCGCCGGCCTCGATGACGGGCGCGGTGCTCGATGTGAACGGGGCGAGCTATGTCCGCTGACAGCTGGCGCGTCACCCTGCCGTGCACCCGTGCGGAGGCCGAGGCGATCGATGCCGCGGACGACCTGGCGATCGACGCGGTGCTGATGACCACCGAAGAGGTGGAGGACGATGTCGAACGCTGGCGGCTCGACGCCTACATGGAAGACGAGCCGAGCGACGCGATGCTGGCGGCGCTGCGCGCGCTGGTGCCGAGTGCCGCGGGTACCCCGGCCGAGGTTACGGCGCTCAGCCCGCAGGATTGGGTCGCCATGTCGCAGGAGGGGCTGGAGCCGATCCGCGAAGGGCGCTTCGTGGTGCACACCAGCGCCCATCCGACTGCGGCGCCTGAAGGTGGGCGTGCCCTGCTGATCGACGCCGGGCGTGCATTCGGGACAGGCCATCATGCGACGACGAGCGGCTGCCTAGCGATGCTCGACGGGCTGGCGGGCAGGTCCTTCCGCAACGTGATCGACGTTGGCACCGGTACGGGCGTGCTGGCCTTTGCGGCGGCGCATCTCTGGCCCGACGCCGCCATCACCGCGACCGACATCGATCCCGCCGCCGTCGATGTGACGCGGGAAAACGCTGCGGCCAATCAGGTCGATGGTGTCGAACTGATCGTCGCGGACGGCGCGCTGAACGATGCGATCACGGCGCGCGCGCCGTATGATCTGGTGATTGCCAATATTCTGGCGGGTCCTTTGGTGTCGATGGCTCCGGAACTGGCGGCGATTGCCGATGCGAACGCGAGGATCCTGCTCGCCGGCCTGCTGGAAACGCAGCGCGAGGCCGTGGTGGCTGCCTTTGCCGCTTGCGGCGTCACGCTCGACACACTGGATCGCCGCGGCGACTGGACGATCTTGCGCCTGACCGCCGGCGCCGACCGCTTCGTACCGCAGAGCCCGCCCGACCCCAAGGGGCGCGACGGCTGGGCGCTGGACATCTGAGCCGGGGGCGCACGGCTGGGATCAGCCGTGCGCGCCGGTCTTTGCGGTGGCATAATGCTGCGTGCCGCGGGTGATCACTTCGTCATCGCTGACGATCTGCGCCACCGCGATTTCGGGCTGCTGTTTGATCTGCTCGTACAGCGGCGCGAAGTCCGTTTCGACCGTGGCACGCAGCAATTCGTCGAAGCTCGGGATGACGAAGTAATTCTGCTGGAAATCGTCGATCCGGTAATCCGTGCGCATCACGCGGGCGAGGTCGAACTTCAGGCGGTGCGGTGACGGATCGTCGAGCGCGAAGCGGCTTTCGGCATAGCTCGACACGATGCCTGAGCCATAGATGCGCAGCCCGTCTGGTTCCGCGATCAGGCCGAACTCGACCGTGTACCAATAGAGCCGCCCGAGATACTTCAGCGCGTCATGCTGCATGGCGCGCTGTCCGCCGCGGCCGTACGCTTCCAGGTAATCGGCAAAGACCGGATCCGCGAGCATCGGTACATGGCCGAAGACATCGTGGAAGACGTCGGGCTCCTGCAGATAGTCGAGTTGATCGGGGCGGCGGATGAAATTGCCTGCGACGAAGCGGCGGTTGGCCATGTGGTCGAAGAACACGTCGTCCGGCACCAGGCCCGGCACGGCGACGACTTGCCAACCAGTGAGCTTCATCAGCCGATCGGATAACTCCTCGAAATCGGGAATGCCCGGTTTCGACAGCTTCAGGACATCAAGCCCGCGCAGCCATGCGTCCGATGCGCGGCCCGGGAGCAGCTTTGCCTGGCGCGCGAACAGCGTGTCCCAAGTGGCGTGATCCTCGGGCGTGTAGTGCGCCCAATCCTGCGGGATCGTCCAGTCGGCGGCGACGCCGGCAGGCGGGGTGGCGGGTGATGTATCAGCCATGAACAGGACATAGCATGGCGTCACCCGGCTTCAAGATAGTTGCGTTTGTAACTAGCCGCTGGAGAGGTGGCGGCGCGTCGACACCTCGTCATGCCAACGCGCCGCCATGTGCTTGAGCGCTTACTCCGCCGCGACGCCGGCGCGCGAGAACATGTCGCCGTCGTCGCTCGGGTCCTCGTTCGCGGCCGGGGCGACCTTGGCCTTCTGCCGCTTGTCGAACGAATCCCACACGTCGTTCCACTGGCCCTTGGTCGCGGCCTTGGAATATTCGGTCGCGCGGGTTTCGAAGAAGTTCGCGTGCTCCACGCCGTTCAGCAGCGGCGTGAGCCACGGGATCGGGTGTTCGTCGATCATGTAGATCGGCTTCAGGCCCAGCTGCCCCAGCCGCCAGTCGGCGATGTAGCGGATGTACTTCTTGATGTCCTTGGGCTTCATCCCCTCGACGGGGCCCATTTCGAAGGCGAGGTCGATGAAATTGTCCTCGAGCCGGATGGTCGTCTGGCACACGTCTGCGATATCGTCCTTCACCGCCTTGGTCAGGCACTGGCGCTCCTGGCAGAAGGCGTGGAACATGCGGATGATGCCCTCGCAATGCAGGCTCTCGTCGCGCACCGACCAGCTGACGATCTGCCCCATGCCCTTCATCTTGTTGAAGCGCGGGAAGTTCATCAGCATCGCGAAGCTGGCGAACAGCTGCACGCCCTCGGTGAAGCCGCCGAACATGGCGAGCGTGCGGGCGATATCCTCGTCGCTGTCGACGCCGAAGTTCTGCATGTAATCATGCTTGTCCTTCAGCTCGGCATATTCGAGGAACGCGCCATATTCGCTTTCCGGCATGCCGATCGTGTCGAGCAGGTGGCTGTACGCCGCGATGTGCACCGTTTCCATGTTGCTGAACGCGGTCAGCATCATCTTGATCTCGGTCGGCTTGAACACGCGGCCGTATTTCTCGTGGTAGCAATCCTGCACCTCGACATCGGCCTGGGTGAAGAAGCGGAAGATCTGCGTCAGCAGGTTGCGCTCGTGATCGGTCAGCTTCTGCGCCCAGTCGCGGCAATCCTCACCCAGCGGCACTTCTTCGGGCAGCCAGTGAAGCTGCTGCTGACGCTTCCAATATTCGAATGCCCAGGGGTATTCGAACGGCTTGTACTGCTTGGAGGCTTGAAGGAGGGGCATGGGTTACTCCGAACGGTAATTGGCAAAATTCATGAACGTGATGCGTGTCGGGCATAAAGGCGGGGTCATCCGCCGGTGCTCCACTGCCACATGGCGGTGGCGCTCATGGCGAGCACGACGCCGCCGGCGAGGGCCATGATGCCGATCATGCGAAAGGCATAAACCTGCCCCGCACTGCGCGGTCGGGCGAGCGCGAGCAGCAGGCCGGCGCCGACCAGCGCGAAGGCGAGCGCGAAGGCATACATGGCAAGGATCTGCCACGTCATCAGCCCACCCGGCGCGAAACATAGACGGTCCGTGTCTTGCGCGCGCCGACGCCCAGGAAGACGATGCCGACGAAATAGCCGAAATCGTACCATCCGCCGTTGTTGGGCACGGCGTAGATCGCGACATCGCGCATGAAGAGGCTGAGCACCCAGGCGACGGGGAAGATGAAGCCGTGCCACAGGCCGAGGAGGAACCCCGGCGTGCCGGGCGCCTGGGCGACGGTGCCGGCGCTCTGGGTGGCGCAGGCGGTGAGCAGCAGCGCGAGCGCAATGCCCGACGCCGCCGTCCGCCAACCACGCAGCAACCCCGCCGTTTCGTTGCGCCGCGTCACAATGCGACCCCGTATGCATCCAAAGCCGCGATGTGTCGTTGTGTTGCCAACCCGAAAGGAGAACCGCAATGCACGACCACAGCAACATCAAAGAGCATATGAAGGTCATCGGCGCCGACGGCGTTCACGTCGGCACGGTCGACCATGTCGAGGGTGAGCGGATCAAGCTGACCAAGAACGACAGCCCCTCGACCGAAGACGGGAAGGGCGCCAAGCATCATTATTTGCCGGCCGGCCTGGTGGCGGAGATTGAAGGCGACACCGTGCGGCTGAGCGCAACGGCGCAGAACGCCGTCGACATGTTCGAAGACGCCGAGTGATGCAGCGCCTGCTCCCGTAAAGGGGGCAGGGTGGCCATCACGGCCGATCATGCGGGCAGTGCCGGGACGCCGGCGCTGCCCGTTCGCATATCGGGACGAGCGCGCGGCGGATCGACCGGCGCGCGCGACGCAGCGGCGGCAATCATTTCCGACAGCCATCGCCACGCCGCCTGGCGGCGCAGGGGCGTATCGACGTGTCGTGCCTTTCATCCGCTCGCTCCTAGCCAAACGATCAACCCGGCTTCACCGATTCGGGAGCCCGCACCGCAGCACGGCCGATCGCGAATCAGAATAGCGCAGAGTGGCCGTCCGCACCACGCCAAAAAGACCAGATGTAGCGATCGGATCGCGCGCGTCGCTCAACATCTGGTATGTAGTTGCCACGCGCCGAACCGGCCATCGGACCGCCGTGTTCGTGTAATGTTCTGCATGCAAGGCGCGCTGTCAAGGCGATGTCGCGCCGGCAGCTTGCGGTATCGCCGGCCGCGCGCTCAGCCAAGCAACGTGGCGTAGCGATCGGCGGAGAAGCCGGCCTCGATCACCGTGCCATGTTCGAGCAGCGGGCGTTTGATCGACGACGGATACGCCTGCATGATCGCCATCGCCCGTGCGCGGTCAAGATCGGCGCGCTCGCTCTCGGGCAATTTGCGGAAGGTGGTGCCCTGCCGGTTGAGCACCTTTTCCCAGCCGAGCCGATCGACCGCGCGCTCAAGCGCCGCCTGATCCACGCCCGCTTTCTTGTAATCGTGAAAGCGGTAGGCGACCTTGTGATCGTCTAGCCACGTGCGCGCCTTCTTGACGCTGTCGCAGGCTGGGATGCCGTAGAGAATGGCCGTCATGAAATAGAGCTCCGGATCGTCGCGCAGGACATGGTGGCGACTGCCGAAAGACGCTGATCGCGCTAAGCCGATGATGTTGCCGGCTCACGAGGTAAGCGGCAGCGCCCGCGCCGCGCCGTCAGACGGAGCCGGCTATGCCGGCGCCACTGCCCGCCGCGGCATCTCCCGGATTGCTTCGGCAATCCGGGTGTGCCCGCTTACTGACAGGCGAGGCATTCGTCGTAGTCGGTCGTCTCGCCCAAATCGAACTTGGGCTTTTCGATCGTGTTGTCGGCCTCCACGCCGCCCGCGAAGCCGGCGCGCTGCACGCTCTTGGAGCGCAGGTAATAGAGCGACTTGATGCCCAGCTCCCACGCGCGGAAGTGGAGCATGAGGAGATCCCATTTCTCCACATCCGCCGGGATGAACAGGTTCAGCGACTGCGCCTGGTCGATATACGGCGTGCGATCACCCGCCAGTTCGAGCAGCCAGCGCTGATCGATCTCGAAGCTGGTCTTAAAGCAGTCCTTTTCCTCCTGGCTGAGGAAATCGAGGTGCTGCACCGACCCGCCGTGCTCGAGGATCGAGCTCCACACGGCTTCGGAATTCTTGCTCTTTTCGTTGAGCAGCTTTTCCAGATACGGGTTCTTGACCGCAAAGCTGCCCGACAGCGTCTTGTGCGTGTAGATGTTGGCCGGGATCGGCTCGATGCAGGCCGAGGTGCCGCCGCAGATGATCGAGATCGAAGCGGTCGGCGCGATCGCCATCTTGCACGAAAAACGCTCCATCACGCCCATGTCGGCGGCGTCGGGGCAGGGGCCACGCTCGGCGGCGAGCGTCATCGACGCCTGGTTCACCTGCGCGTTGACGTGCTTGAAGATGCGCAGATTCCAGCTCTTCGCCATGGCGCCTTCCATCGGCAGGCCGCGCGCCTGGAGGAACGAGTGGAAGCCCATGACGCCCAGGCCGACCGAGCGTTCGCGCGCCGCGGAATAGGCCGCGCGCTCCATGCCCGGCTCGTGCCGGTCGATATAATCCTGCAGCACGTTGTCGAGGAAGCGCATCACGTCCTCGATGAACTGCTTGTCGTCCTTCCACTGGTCCCACGTCTCGAGGTTAAGCGACGACAGGCAGCAGACCGCGGTGCGATCGTTGCCCAGATGATCCTTGCCCGTCGGCAGCGTGATTTCGCTGCACAGGTTCGAGGTGGAAACCTTGAGGCCCAGATCGCGGTGATGCTTGGGCATGGTGTTGTTCACATGGTCGGCGAAGACGATGTACGGCTCACCGGTGGCAAGGCGCGTCTCGACCAGCTTTTGGAACAGCGCGCGCGCGTCCACCTTGCCGCGCACGGCGCCGTCCTTGGGGCTCTTCAGCTCCCATTCGCCGCCGTCGCGCACCGCTTCCATGAAGGCGTCGGGGATCAGCACGCCGTGGTGCAGGTTCAGCGCCTTGCGGTTGAAGTCGCCCGACGGTTTGCGGATCTCGAGGAACTCCTCGATCTCCGGGTGCGACACGTCGAGATAGCAGGCGGCCGAGCCGCGGCGCAGCGAGCCCTGGCTGATCGCGAGCGTCAGCGAATCCATCACGCGCACGAAGGGAATGATGCCGCTGGTCTTGCCGTTGAGGCCGACCGGCTCGCCGATGCCGCGCACATTGCCCCAATAGGTGCCGATGCCGCCGCCGCGGCTGGCCAGCCAGACGTTCTCGTTCCAGGTATCGACGATGCCGTTCAGGCTGTCGGGCACCGAGTTCAGGTAGCAGCTGATCGGCAGGCCGCGCCCGGTGCCGCCGTTCGACAGCACGGGCGTCGCCGGCATGAACCACAGGCGCGAGACATAATCGTAGATGCGCTGCGCGTGCGCGGCATCGTCGGCATAGGCGCTGGCGACGCGGACAAAGAGATCCTGGTAGGATTCGCCCGGCAGCAGATAGCGGTCCTGCAGCGTCTCCTTGCCGAAATCGGTCAGCAGCGCGTCGCGCGAATGATCGACGTCGAGCGGGTAGGGCTTGCGCGCCGCACCGGCGGGCGCATCGGTCGTGTCCGCTTCGGCCGAGGCCGTGTTGTCCAGAGTGTCGGTCGCCATGCTCGCCTCGTTTGCGTCCCTGAAGTCCATCGCCACCGTTCCACCTGTTTGTTCGAGTCGGGAGGCGTGCTCCCGTGTCATACCGGATCAGGCGCCTGGATGAGAACAAAAAGTGACCGAAGCGCCACGCAAAGCGGCGCAATCCCCGCCCACGATATGGGTAATCGTGGGTCTCATTCTACCAGCGCTAGCGCCTGCCCCTGTGCAATACCCCCACAGATTGTGGCAGGTGGCGCGCGGAGGCAAGAGGGTAATCGCGCGGTTGGCCGATCGGTTCATCGCAGGGGGGATGCGGTTCGGCAGGGTGCGCGTGCGGCGACGCGTGGACTTCCGCGGGGTTCGTGAATTGCAAGGCGGATCGCGCGCCGCAAAAATATTTTCCGGAATGTCTGAGGTGGCGGGCGGGGCGCAATGCCGCCGCCGCGCTCGGGCACCATATATGGCGCGCGCGGGATCGCCGCGCGCGCGGCTCAGCCGGCGCGGCGCGTGACGCGGGCGGGCGGCTGGGACAATCTTTCCATGTCGAAGTGGCGGGCGAACTCGAGCCCCGCCCGCCCATCCGAAATCCAGCGGATGGTGGCGGGGAACATCTCGTTGTCGACCAGCTCGATGCGCACCGCGGCGCCGATCGCCTCGTCCGGGAAGTCGACGCCGTCGATCATCACCCCGGTGGCGGACAGGTTGCGGATGCGCACCTCGCCGCTTTCGCCGCCGATCTCCAGCTTGGCCGAGCGCAGCACGGTGGCGCGCGCCGCCCGGCTGACGCGGTGGCCGACGGGCTTGGCACCGCCCGCGTCTGCACCGCCGCTGGCGAGCTGTGCCCGTGCATCCTCCGCCCGCGCCGGTCGGCCATAGACGAAGCCCTGGATGTGGCTGCAGCCGAGATCGCGAATCAAGGTGATCTCGTCCTGCTGCTCGACACCCTCGGCGGTCGTTTCCATGCCCAGCGTATCGGCCAGCGTGACGATCGCCTTGATGATCGCCGCGTTGCGATTGCCCGCCTGGATCGCGCCGCGCACGAAGCTCTGGTCGATCTTGATCTTGTCGAACGGTGCCTTGCGCAAATAGCCGAGCGAGGAATAGCCGGTGCCGAAATCGTCGAGCGCGAGGCGGACGCCGATGCCCTTCAGCGTCTTGAACATCTGGCTGGAGAAGGCGTCGTCGTTGACGAACACGCTTTCGGTGATCTCCAGCTCCAGCCGCGACGCTGCAATGCCGGACGAGGCGATCGCGCTGGTGACGATCGCGGGCAGCGCCGGATTGGCGAACTGGATCGGCGACACGTTTACCGCGATGCGCACCTGCGCCGGCCATTTCGCGGCCTCCGCGCAGGCGGTGCGCAGCACCCATTCGCCGATCGCCTCGATCATGCCGCACTCCTCGGCGACCGGCACGAAATCGGCCGGGCTGACGAGGCCGCGCGTCGGATGCTCCCAGCGGAGCAGCGCCTCGTAACCGACGATGCGCTGATCCTTGGTGGAAACGACCGGCTGATAGACGAGGTGGAATTCCTCCTCGCCCAGCGCGCGGCGCAGGTCGTCCTCCAGCCGCTTGCGCTTCTGCGCGCCGGCCAGCATCTCGTCGCGGAAGAAGCGCGAAACGCCGCGGCCGTCGGCCTTGGCGGCATAAAGCGCCAGGTCGGCGTTGCGGATCAGCGTTTCGCTGTCCTGGCCATGTTCGGGCGCGATGGCGATACCGATAGAACAGCCGATCGACAGCGACGAGCCGGCGATGAAGAACGGCTGCGACAGGGCGGTGATGATCTGCTGCGCCAGCGTGCCGAGGCGATCGCGGTTGCCCTCGCGCGGGAGCACGACCTGGAATTCGTCGCCGCCCAGCCGGCCGACGAGCCCGGCATCCTCCACCGTGCGGGTCAGCCGCTGCGCCACCTGTTTCAGCAATTCGTCGCCGCATTGGTGGCCGAGCGTGTCGTTCACCGCCTTGAAGCGATCGAGGTCGAGCAGGAACAGCGCGGTGGTGGTGTTCGGCCCCTGCGCGGTGGCGAGCGCCTGATCGAGCGACAGCCGCAACCGCTGGCGATTGGCGAGGCCAGTGAGGCTGTCGAACAGCGCAAGCCGGGTGATCTCCGCTTCCGAACGGCGCTTTTCCGTCAGGTCGGAGCCGAAGCCGATGAAGCCTTGAAAGCGGCCAAGATCGTCCAGCATCGGCCGGCCGGAGATCGACCACCACCGATCCGCGTCGGTTTCAAACGCGGGGCCGACCGAATAGTCGGAGAAACTGGAGCGTGCGGACAGGTGAAAGGTGAGCGTTCGCTCGGTATCGGCCATGCTGGAATCGACGCGAAACACGTCCACCAGCCGCTGCCCCTGCGGCGCCATGCCGATCGCGGTCAACTCGCGTGCCACCTTGGCGCTGACATAGTTGAGTCGCCCGGCGCGATCGGTCTGCCAGAACCAGCCGGTGCCGTGGCTTTCATATTCCTGCACCAGCCGCGTGGTGAGCCGCCGCTCGCGCTCCTCCGCCTCGTGCACGCCGATCTGCTCCAGGTCGCGCATCGCCACCCGGCCCATGCCGATCGCCAGCAAGGCGGCGAGCAGCACCGCCGCCACCGCGGCGAGGCCAATCCCGGCGGACACCGGCACCATCAGCGCCAGCGTCACCGCGAACACCAATGACGCCGCGCGCACCGGATGCAGCGCGATCGCAGTCAGCACGATGCCGCCGATGCCCAGCACGAACCCCGCGACACGCAGCGGGCCGGTGGGCAGGGACGGCGACAGAGAAAGCTGCAGCGACAATGCAATCGCGAGCGCCGCCGCACTGCAGGCGAGCATGATGATCCGGTGATGCGACGCCAGCTCCTGCGCGGCGGGCAAGCGCAGCACGCCCCAGGTGAACAGCCCGATCACCGCCATCGCGAGCCCCAGTCCGGTGGCGAGCGCGACCGGCGCGTGCCAGATCGCCAGCGTGCTCGCGATCCCGATCGACCCGAGCAGCAAACCGGCCACCACCACCGGCCACAAGGTGCCGGTTTCCTTCAGCCGCGTGCAGCTTGCGTCGCGCAGTGCATCGTCATCGAGCGGGACCAATCCCAGTGCTTCGGTGAGACGCGCGGACGGAACAGGCGCATCGGATACAGAAAGGCGAACGGAACCCATGCGTCCGGCGTAGGCCAAGAGGGTTGGCAAAGTGTTTATAAACGGATGTTTTCGCCAGAGATCACCAGGGCAGGGAGCCGCCGCCGTTGATCGCGCGCGCAATGTCGATGGGGTCGCCACGCTGCCGGGTTCGCAGACCGGTTGCACTCACCGCCAGCGCGCCATAGTGCTCGGGTCCATGACCACGACGATCCGCGCCGCAGACCTGATCGAGAGCGTTGCCGATGCGCTCCAGTTCATCAGTTACTATCACCCGATGGATTACATCCGCGCGCTGGGCGACGCCTATGAGGCGGAGCAGGGCCCGGCGGCGAAGGATGCGATCGCGCAGATCCTGACCAATTCGCGGATGTGCGCCGAGGGCCACCGGCCGATCTGCCAGGATACCGGCATCGTCAACGTGTTCGTCAAATGGGGCATGGATTGCCGCCTCGACGATACCAGCCGCTCGATGCAGGAGATCGTCGACGAGGGCGTGCGCCGCGCATACCTCCACCCGGAGAACAAGCTGCGCGCTTCGGTGCTCGCCGACCCCGCCTTCACCCGCCGCAACACCAAGGACAACACGCCCTGCGTGCTCCACGTCGACATGGTGCCGGGCGCGACCGTCTCGATCGACGTCGCGGCCAAGGGCGGCGGCAGCGAGAACAAGTCCAAGTTCAAGATGATGAACCCCAGCGATTCGATCGTCGATTGGGTACTGGAAATGCTGCCGCAGATGGGCGCCGGCTGGTGCCCGCCCGGCATGCTGGGCATCGGCATCGGCGGCACGGCGGAGCATTGCGTGCTGCTCGCCAAGAAGGCGCTGATGGAGCCGATCGACATGGGCCCGCTGAAGGCGCGCGGCCCGAAGAACGATATCGAGGCGCTGCGCATCGAGATCTTCGACAAGGTCAACGCGCTCGGCATCGGCGCGCAGGGCCTGGGCGGCCTGTCGACCATCCTCGACGTGAAGATCATGGACGCGCCGTGCCACGCCGCGGGCAAGCCGGTGGCGATGATCCCGAACTGCGCCGCCACCCGCCACGCGCATTTCACGCTCGACGGCAGCGGGCCGGCGTACCTCGAGACGCCGAAGCTCGAAGAATGGCCGAAGGTCAACTGGACGCCCGACAAGGCCGCGATCCGCGTCGATCTCGATACGCTGACGCCCGAGATGGTGCAGGGCTGGAAGCAGGGCGACCGCCTGCTGCTGAACGGCAAGATGCTGACCGGGCGCGACGCCGCGCACAAGCGGATCAAGGACATGCTCGACGCCGGCGAGGAGCTGCCGGTCGAGTTCAAGGGGCGCGTGATCTACTACGTCGGCCCGGTCGATCCGGTCGGCGAGGAAGTGGTCGGTCCGGCCGGCCCCACCACCGCGACGCGGATGGACAAGTTCACCCGCATGATGCTCGACCAGGGCCTGCTCGCGATGGTCGGCAAGGCCGAGCGCGGGCCGGCGGCGACCGACGCGATCAAGGACGCCAAGAGCGCCTATCTGATGGCGGTCGGCGGCGCGGCGTACCTCGTCGCCCGCGCGATCAAGGGATCGAAGGTCGTCGGCTTCGAGGATCTCGGGATGGAAGCGATCTACGAGTTCGAGGTGGAGGACTTCCCCGTCACGGTCGCGGTCGACAGCGAGGGCAACAACGTCCACCAGCTCGCGCCGCTCGTCTGGCGCGAAAAGATCGCGAAGGAAGGTCTGCTTCAGCCCGCATAAGGGCGCAGCAGCTACAGGAGAGGGCGTCATGAGTACGCGGCATCTGGTCGATCCCGAACTGCTGCCGCTGCTCGACCTGTGGCCGGCGGTGACCATGTCGGCCGAGGTGCTGGAGCAGGCGCGCGGCTGGCCCGCGCCGCCGCCGCCCGCCGACGATGACGGCGTGGTCATGGAGCGGATCAGCGTGCCCGGTCCGGAGGGCGCATCTGACCTCGGCCTCGTCATCTTCCGCCCCGTGAAGCCGGTGCAGGGCGCCGGCGGCATCTGCCACATGCATGGCGGCGGCTTCGTGCTCGGCACGTCGGAGGGAAGCGCCACGCGCCTGCGCCCGATGGTCGCGGCGCTCGGCTGCGTCATCGTCTCGGTCGATTACCGCCTTGCGCCGGAAACGCCATTCCCCGGCCCGATCGAGGATTGCTACGCCGGCCTCGCCTGGACCTTCGCCAATGCCGCGCGGCTCGGGATCGATCCGGCGCGGATCGGCGTGATGGGCGAAAGCGCGGGCGGCGGGCTCGCCGCCGCGCTGGCGCTGCTCGCACGCGACCGCGGCGAACATCGCCTCGCGTTCCAGCACCTCCTCTATCCGATGATCGACGACCGCACCGGCGTGATCGACGGCGACCCGCTGACCGGCGAGTTCATCTGGAACCGCGACAGCAACCGCTTCGGCTGGCAGGCGATGCTTGGCGTGGCACCGGGCGGGGAAGCCGTCTCGCCCTACGCCGCCGCGGCGCGCGCGGAGGACCTCGCCGGCCTGCCGCCCACCTACATCGCGACCGGCAGCCTCGATCTCTTCCGCGACGAGAACATCGCCTACGCCCAGCGCCTCCTCGCCGCCGGCGTGCCGACCGAGTTCCACATCTGGCCCGGCGCCATCCACGGGTTCGACGGCGCCCCCGAGGCGGCGATCACGCGCGAAGCGAACCAGTCCCGCATTGCTGCGCTGTGCCGAGTGTTGAGGGGCTAGCAACCGGCTTCAGCACTGGTCTTTGAGGTCTGGGATTGACGGATTGCTAATCGACCGATCGTCAAGTGGTGGACCAACTTATGTGTGCCACTATAAAGGGGTGCATGGCTGATCTCCACGTCTTTATCGACACTAATGCTTGGCTAGCATTTTACGCATTCACAAGCGACGATCTCGAACAGCTTCGCAAGCTTATTGCGGTAATAAACAAAGACAAGGTTAAGCTATATACTAGCCACCAGCTAGTAGATGAGTTTTACCGAAACCGTGAGAAGAAATTACAGGAGTCTCTCGCGGCCTTTACCAGCTCCGGAGTGTCCAAGAGCGTGCCGCGCTACATGCGCAGCTTCCCGGAAATGGCAGACTATGATAAAGCAATGCAGAAGCTCGAAAAGCTGCGGAACGACATGATCGCTCGCTCCCGTGAGGAAGCTAAAAGCAAGGCTCTGGCCGCCGACAAGTTGTTTGCGGACGTGATAAAAGCCGCGCCACCTGAGAAGATCGACAACAAGCTGATCAGCGCGGCGTTGGACAGGCGCTTGCGAGGCAACCCTCCTGGCAAGCCAGATAAACTCGGCGATCAGATCCACTGGGAGGCATTGCTGCGTGACGTGCCCGATGGAGCAGATCTGCACATTGTCTCCAAGGATGGTGACTTCGAGTCGCCTCTTGAAAAGGGTGCCGCGCATGCATTCCTAGTTGATGAGTGGAGGGAGAAGAAGAACGGAAAGCTGACTCTGCACACGGAGCTTAAACCATTCTTCAACGCTCATTTTCCAACAATAAAGCTCGCAGTTGACGTTGAAAAAATTGACGCAATAGACCAGCTCGTGAACGCAGGGTTCTTCGCGGCCACTCACGTTGCTATTGCGCAGCTAATGGTGTTGGTAGATGCGCTTACTTGGGACGATGCAGATAAGATACTCACCGCTGGACTGGAAAACAATCAAATCAGGTGGATAGGCTCAGACAAGGACGTTCGGGAGTTTTATCAGAGCTTGATTGTCAAGTTCGACCAAAAGATCGATCCCGAGCGCAAGCAGTCATTGCTGGCTGTGTTCACGAAGGAAGAGGTTCAAACAGGACTCGACGCGATCGATTGGGAAGGCGATCCGCCGTTTTAGGTGCGAAGGCTAATTGCAGGCATGCGAACCTGCCGCTCGCTTCCTCTGAGTTCCTCTCACTTTGGATGATCGAGCGACCGCGTACAGGAACAGCGGCGGCCTAATGAACGGCTGCAACTGGCCGCTTTCTCTCGATCCGGTCTCACGAGTCATAATGCTCGGTGGATTGCTGAACCTGACTGATACGTACCCACCCTGCCGAACCACTTCGCCGCTTCGGGGTTGTCCCCGCATCGCTGCTGCCGCACAGATCGGCGGATGGTTTCCATGACATGGCGGTGCCCGGGACGGCGGCGGAGTGACGCGCGGGGGACGCGCTAGATGCTGGTCCTTGCCGGCATCGCGATCATCGCGCTCGGCTTTCTCCTGCGCTTCAACCCGATGCTGGTGATCGCCGCGTCCGCGCTTGTCACCGGGCTTGCTGCGGGAATCGATCCGCTCGCCATCCTTGCGGCGTTCGGCAAGGCGTTCAACGATACGCGCTACGTCACCGCCATCTATATCGTGCTGCCGGTGATCGGCCTGCTGGAGCGCAACGGCTTACAGGCGCGGGCGCGTGCGCTGGTCGGCGGGCTGAAGGGGCTGACGACGGGGCGGCTGCTGATGGCGTATCTCGGCTTTCGCCAGATCACCGCCGCGCTGGGGCTTACGTCGGTCGCTGGGCCGGCGCAGACCGTCCGCCCGCTGATCGCGCCGATGGCGGAGGCGGCGGCGGGGGAGGCGCATGATCCCGAGCGGGTGAAGGCGATGGCTGCAGCCACCGACAACATCGGGCTGTTTTTCGGCGAGGATATCTTCATCGCGATCGGATCGATCCTGCTGATGAAGGGCGTGCTGGAAGGGTATGGCATCTTCGTCGAGCCGCTGCACATGTCGGTGTGGGCGATCCCGACCGCGATCGCCGCCTTCGTCATTCACGGCGGGCGGCTGATGTGGCTTGATCGCAAGGCGCGCCGCGTATGATCGGGCTGAATTTCGTTTATCTTGTCGCGGGGGTCACGTTCCTCGCCTTTGCGATCCTCTCGTTCGTCGAGCGGCGCTGGGCCAACACCGGGTTCTACGGGCTGATCGCGACGAGCTTCCTTCTCGGCGACTGGCTGGGCGACATCGGCAATGGCGTGCTCGTCCTGGCGCTTGTGGCGATCGCCGCGAGCGGGCGGATGAGGCGCCGCGTCGCTGCGCCCGAGCCGACGGCGCTCGGCGCGATGGTGTTCGTGCCCGCGCTGGTGATCCCGGCGACTGCGCTGATCGGCACTTTCGTCTTCAAGCAATTTCCGGCGGTGTTCGACGGCAAGCAGGCGACCTTGGTGGCGCTGACGGTGGGCGTGCTGCTGGCGCTGGCGCTGTGCTACGCCTGGCTCCGGCCGGCGCCGGCCGAGCCGTTTCGTGCCGGACGCGGGCTGATGGACGACATCGGCTGGGCCGCCGTGCTGCCGCAGATGCTGGCGAGCCTTGGCGCGGTGTTCGCGCTTTCCGGCGTGGGCGAGGTGGTCGGGCGGCTGGCGGGGCTGGCGATCCCGGCGGGCAGCGTACTGGGCGCGGTGCTGGCGTTTGCGCTGGGCATGGCGCTGTTCACCATGGTGATGGGCAATGCCTTTGCCGCGTTCCCGGTGATGGCGGCGGCGGTAGGCATCCCGCTGCTGGTGCAGACCTATGGCGCTGACCCGGCGCCGGTCGCGGCGGTCGGCATGCTGGCGGGCTTCTGCGGCACGCTGATGACGCCGATGGCGGCGAACTTCAATCTGGTGCCGGCCGCGCTGCTCGAGCTCAAGGATCGCAACGGCGTGATCCGGGCGCAGGTGCCGACCGCGCTGCCGCTGCTCGTGTTCAATGTGCTCTTGTTGTGGTGGATCGTTGCATGACCCTGACGTCCGATGTCGCCGCCGGCTTTGCCCGGCTCACGCTGGGACATGTCGGCCAGCGTTATCCCTTCAAGCTCGATCAGGTACTGACCGGGCCGGACGATCTGCGCGAGCCGCATGAGATCCACCCAATTTTCCACGGCAGCTTCGATTGGCACAGCTGCGTTCACGGTTGGTGGCAGCTGCTGACGATCGCGCGGCTGTTCCCCGATCTGCCCGAAGCCGCAGAGATCCGCCGCCGCGCGGACGAGATGCTGGTGGCGGATAAGGTGACCGGCGAACTGGCGGTATTGGCGCGGCCCTATGCCGCCGGGTTCGAGCGGCCGTATGGCTGGGCGTGGGCGCTCGCGCTGCATGGCGAGGCGGCGCGGCATGATGCGGGCTGGGGCGCGGCGCTGGAACCGCTGGCGCGCGCCTTTGCCGAGCGGTTCCGCCAGCATCTG
Organism: Sphingomonas dokdonensis; assembly: GCF_002197685.1. Lineage (GTDB taxonomy): Bacteria > Pseudomonadota > Alphaproteobacteria > Sphingomonadales > Sphingomonadaceae > Sphingomonas > Sphingomonas dokdonensis. The sequence continues at coordinate 208,335 of NZ_NBBI01000001.1, forward strand.
CCCAAGCTGACGTATCCGATCCGCGTCGGTACGCATTTCAATACCGCCTTTGCGCTGACGCTCGCGCGAGATTGGGCATGCGACCATGATGCGGCGCTGGTGAGGCTGATCGACGCGCGCGCGCGGGACTGGTTCGGCGAGGATCGCGGCTGCCAGGCGTGGGAGCCGGGCGGCGACGAGTTCCTGTCCTCTGCGCTGAGCGAGGCGCTGCTGATGAGCCGCGTGCTGGGCGACGGCTTTGCCGGCTGGTTCGACGTCTTCCTGCCCGACGCCGTCGCCGGTCGCCCGCAAAGCCTGTTCACGCCCGCCACCGTGTCCGATCGCAGCGACGGGAAGATCGCGCATCTCGACGGGCTGAACCTCAGTCGCGCATGGTGCTGGCGCTCGATCGCAGCCGCGCTATCGGCGCACCCGATCGCGCCAGTCGCGCGCGAAGCGGCGGACGATCATCTCGCCGCCAGCCTGCCGCATCTGGCGGACGATTACATGGGGACGCACTGGCTGGCGACGTTCGCGCTGCTCGCACTCACTGTTTGAAAGGGGCTGGCGCCAAGGCGCTGAGCGTGCGAACCCGATCTTCAAATAAAGGGAATCGGGAGAGGGCGAATGGCGCTGAAGACGCGCGTCACCGAGATGCTCGGGATCGAGAAGCCGATCATTCAGGCGGCGATGGGATGGATCGCGCGGTCTCACCTGTCGTCGGCGGTGTCGAACGCCGGCGGCATGGGGATCATCGAAACCTCCTCGGGTGATCTCGAGGCCGTACGCGGCGAGATCATCAAGATGCGCGAACTGACCGACAAGCCGTTCGGCGTGAACGTCGCGCAGGCGTTCGTGCGCGATCCGGGCATCGTCCAGTTCGTGATCGATCAGGGCATTCGCTTCGTCACCACCTCGGCAGGTGATCCGATGAAATATACCGGCATGCTGAAGGCGGCGGGTCTGACGGTGTTTCACGTCGTCCCCAGTCTCGCCGGCGCGCTGCGTGCCGTGGAGGCGGGGGTCGACGGCCTGATAGTCGAGGGTGGCGAGGGCGGCGGGTTCAAGAACGCCAAGGACGTCTCCACCATGGTGCTGGTGCCGCAGGTGGTCGAGGCGGTGAACGTGCCGGTCGTCGCGGCTGGCGGGATCATGGACGGGCGCACGATGGCGGCCGCGTTTGCGCTCGGTGCCGAGGGCGTACTGATGGGCACGCGCATCCTCTCGTCGGCCGAATGCCCGGTGCATGAAAATTGGAAAACGGCGATCGTCGAGGCCGACGCGACCGATACCGTGTTCCTCAACCGCAGCGGGCCGGGCCCGGCGCTTCGTGCCTTGCGCACCGATCGGACGACGCGGATCGAGAAGGAGGGGACGCCCAATATCTTTGGCGAGTTCGCCGACACGCAGGCGGTGTATTTCGGCGGCGATCTGGAAGCGGGGATCGCGCTTACCGGACAGGTGGCGGGCCGCATCCGCGAGGTGAAGCCGATCGCGCAGATCTTCGACGAGACGATGGCGGAATATGAAGCCACGGTCGCGCGCCTGGCGCGGGCCGCGTGAGGGGAGAGGAAGAATGAGCGAAGACGTAACCTATGAGGTGTCCGACGGCGTCGCGACGCTGACGCTGAACCGGCCGGAGCGGATGAACACCATCTCCGGGCCGATGCTCGACGAGCTGACGCGCCTGCTGGTGCGCGCGGGCGAGGACAAGGAGGCGCGGGTGATCGTGCTGACCGGCACGGGCCGCGCGTTCTGCGCCGGGCTAGACCTCAATGCCGCGCAAAAGGGCGAGGGGATCGGCTCTTCCTCCGCCACGTTCGGCGCGACGATCGACTTGCGCAACACGCCGCCCACCGTGCTTCACGCGCTCGACAAGCCGGTGATCGCCGCGCTCAATGGGTCGGCGGCAGGCTATGGTATGGATATGGCGCTGGGCTGCGACATTCGCGTGATGGCGGCGGAGGCGAAGCTGGCGGCGGCGTTCGTGAAGCGTGGCATCCTGCCCGAATCGGGCGGCACCTGGTTTTTGCCGCGCATGCTCGGCTGGGCGAAGGCGGCGGAGATCATCTTCACCGGCCGCACGCTGAGCGCCGCCGACTGCCTGAAAGAGGGCCTCGTCAACGAAGTGGTGCCCGCCGATCAGGTCGCGAACCGGGCGCGCGAGATCGCGCTGGAGATCGCCGCCAATGCGCCAATGGCGGTGCAGGGAGCGAAACGGCTGATGCGCATGGGGATGGAAGAAACCTTCGATACCCATGTGCAGCACGTCTATCTGCAGCTGCTGCCGCTGTTCCAGAGCGCCGACTTCAAGGAAGGCATGGCGAGCTTCCTCGAAAAGCGTACCGCCAATTTCACCGGCAAGTGATTGGCGCAGCCCTCTTTCTGTCGCGCGCAGAAGGAGGGCAGGCGTCAGCCCTGCAGCTGCCGATGGTGGCGGATCACCTCGTCGATGATGAAGCGGAGGAATTTTTCGCTGAACTCGGGGTCGAGCTCCGCCTCCTCGGCAAGCGCGCGCAATCGGGCGATCTGCTGATCCTCGCGGCCGGGATCGGCCGGGGGCAGGCCGGCTTCGGCCTTGTAGCGGCCGACCGCCTGCGTCACCTTGAACCGTTCAGCCAGCAGACAGACCAGGGCTGCATCGATATTGTCGATGCTCTTGCGATATCCCCTCAACACCTCGTCCGCCATTCGCGCCCTCCCATTGCGGCCTAGCGCCTGCGTCCGTAGAGGCAGTTGGAGATGAGCGCCACCGTCCAACGCCTTTCCGGCCATCAGCCGTCACTTGATCCGATGATTCACCTCGTCGCCGACGACATGAATCAGGTCAACGCCGCGATTGTCGATCGCATGCAATCCGACATTCCGCTGATCCCCGAGCTTGCCAATCATCTGATCGGCAGCGGCGGCAAGCGGATGCGCCCGATGCTGACGCTGGCGAGCGCGCGGCTGCTGAATTATGATGGCGGCCGGCATTACGGCCTCGCCGCGGCGGTCGAGTTCATCCACACCGCGACCCTGCTGCACGACGATGTGGTCGACGGATCGGACCTGCGGCGCGGCAAGCGCACCGCCAACATCATCTGGGGCAATCCGGCAAGCGTGCTGGTCGGCGACTTCCTGTTTTCGCGCTCGTTCGAGCTGATGGTGGAGGCAGGGAGCCTCAGCGCGCTGAAGATCCTGTCCAATGCCAGTGCGGTGATCGCGGAGGGCGAGGTGAACCAGCTGACCGCCGCGCGGCGCGTCGATCTCGGCGAAGATCGCTATCTCGAGATCATCAACGCAAAGACCGCGGCGCTATTCGCCGCGGCGTGCCGGATCGCGGCGGTGGTCGCCGATCGGCCGGAGAGCGAGGAGGCGGCGCTCGATGCCTATGGCCGCAATCTCGGCATCGCGTTCCAGCTCGTCGACGACGCGATTGATTATACGTCGGACGCCGGCACGATGGGCAAGGACGCCGGCGACGATTTCCGCGAGGGCAAGATGACCCTGCCGGTGATCCTCGCCTATGCGCGCGGCAGCGAGGAGCAGCGACAGTTCTGGAAGGATGCCGTCGAGGGCCGCCGCGACAGCGATGCCGACTTCGCGCATGCCATCGAGCTGGTGCGCTCCACCCGTGCGGTAGACGACACGATCGCGCGGGCGCGGCATTATGGGCAGCGCGCGATTGAGGCCATTGCGCCTTTTGCCGACGGCACGGCGAAGGATGCGATGATCGAGGCAGTCGAGTTCGCGGTGGCGCGCGTTTACTGATCACGCTGCGGCCGATCGCGTGGTAAGTTACGCCTATCTGGCGATTGCGATCGTCGCGGAAGTGATCGCCACGTCGTTTCTGAAGCAGTCGGACGGGTTCACCCGGCCGGTGCCGACGATCGTGATGGCGATCGGCTACTTGGTCGCCTTTTTCTTCCTGTCGCTGACCTTGCGCGAGGTGCCGACCGGCATCGCCTATGCCATCTGGTCGGGCGTCGGCATCGTCCTGATCACCGCGATCGCCTGGATCGTGCAGGGGCAGCGGCTGGATGCGCCGGCGGTGATCGGCATGGCGCTGATCGTCGCGGGCGTGCTGGTGATGAACCTGTGGTCGCGCACCACCGGGCATTGAGGCGCGAGGTCAGACGGCGCTCGACGGCTCCAGCACGCAGGGCGCGGCGCCCGTCTCGACCTGCAGCGTGGCGTGGCCGATGCCGAAATCGTGGTGCAGCATGTGCTGCACATCGGCGAGGAAGCTATCGCCCGGATGCCCAGCCGGCATCAGCAGATGCGCGGTGAGCACCGGCTCGGTGGTGGACATCGGCCAGATGTGCAGATCGTGCACCGCCGCCACGCCGGGCAGGGCGGCCAGCGCGCCTTGCACGCGATCATAGTCGATCGCGCGCGGCACGGCGGCGAGGCTCATTTCCACCGTCTCGCGCAGCAGGCCCCAGGTCTGCCAGAAGATCAGCCCGGCGATCAGCAGGCTGACGACCGGATCGATCCAGCCGAAGCCGGTGAGCCAGATGCCGATCCCCGCCAGCACCACGCCGGCCGAGACCGCCGCATCCGCCAGCATGTGGAGATAAGCGCCGCGAATGTTGACGTCGCCCTCGCGTCCGCGCGCGAACAGCCAGGCGGTCAGCCCGTTGATGACGATGCCGATCGCCGCCACGGCCGAAACGGTGAGGCCGGGGACGCTGGCCGGCTCCGTCAGGCGCTGCGCCGCCTCCAGCGCGATCGCACCCAGCGCCACCAGCAGCAGCAGCGCGTTGGCAAGCGCGGCGAGGATCGTCGATCCCTTCAGCCCATAGGTGAATCGCTTGGACGGCGGCGTGCGCGCAAGCGCGGCGCCGGCCCAGGCGACCGCCAGCCCGAGCACGTCGGACAGATTGTGCCCGGCATCGGCGAGCAGCGCGACCGAGCCGGTCCAGAAGCCGGCGCCTGCTTCCGCCGCGACATAGGCAAGGTTCAGCCCGATGCCGATCGCAAAGGCGCGGTCCCACCGGTCGGGCGGCGCCGGATGATGGTGGCCGCCGCCTTCGTGGCTGTGATCGTGCCCGTGTCCGTGATGCGCGTGCGCCATGGATGGGCGATTAGCAGCAGGTCAGTTGTGATGCCATGATCGGCTTGTCCCGCTTTTTGCAGCATGCCGCTTTAACCAGCGACCGGCTACAGCGGCGGCCATGCTTCGCGTTCTCACGCTTTCCAGCCTTTTTCCCGATTCGAGCCGACCCAATTTCGGCATCTTCGTCGAGCGGCAGACGTTGGGCCTCGCCGCGCAGTCGGACATTGCGGTGCGGGTCGTCGCGCCGGTGGGACTGCCGCCGTGGCCGCTGCGCCTTATGCCGCGCTTTCAGACGCTGGCGGCGCTGCCGCGCGCGGAAAAGTGGAAGGGGCTGGATGTCGAACGGCCGCGCTTTGCCGCGTTGCCCGGCACGAAGGGGCGGTTTCATGTCGCGGCGCTGACCCGCGCGCTGATCCCGGTGATGGACCGGCTGCGCGAGGACTTCGCCTTCGACGTGATCGACGCCTCCTTTTTCTTCCCCGACGGGCCGGCGGCGGTGGCGCTTGGCCGCCGCTATGGCGTGCCGGTGTCGATCAAGGCGCGCGGCGCGGACATCCACCATTGGGGGCGGCAGCCGGCGACCGCGGCGCAGGTGACGCAGGCCGGTCGGGCGGCAGACGGCCTGCTCGCGGTGTCGGGTGCGATGCGCGACGACATGGTCGCGATCGGCATGCCGGCGGAGCGGATCCGCGTGCATCACACCGGCGTCGATCTGGACCGCTTCGCGCCGGTCGATCGCGCCGCGGCGAAGGCGCAACTCGGCGTAGAGGGTCCTTTGGTCATCTCGGTCGGCGCGCTGATCGAGCGCAAGGGGCATGAGATCGTCGTGGAGGCCGTCGCGCGGTTGCCGGGCGTGTCGCTGCTGATCGCGGGCGAGGGGCCGGCGCGCGGGCGGATCGAGGCCGCCATTGCGCGCGGCGGTCTGGGCACGCGCGTTCGCCTGCTCGGCAGCGTGCCGCATGCAGAGCTGCCGCGGCTGATCGCGGCGGCGGATGTGATGGCGCTCGCCTCGCAGTCCGAAGGACTGGCCAATGCGTGGGTCGAGGCGCTGGCGTGCGGCACCCCGATCGTGATCACGGCCGCTGGCGGCGCGGGCGAGGTGGTGACCGCGCCTGAGGCGGGGCGCGTCGTCGCGCGCGATGCGGGTGCTTTCTCGGACGCGATCGCCGATGTGCTGAAGGCGCCGCCGTCTGCCGAGGCCGTGCGTCGCCATGCCGAGCGCTTCACCTGGGCGGTCAATGCGACGGCGCTGCAGGCGCACCTGCAGGCGCTGGTAACCGCGCACCGCACGGGCGCTTAGAGCCTGATCCAGCAACACTGGATCAGAGGCGGCGCCAACCCGCTCCCCACCCGACCTCCCTCAGCGTATTCTGATCGGTAGGCCGGGTGGGGAGCGGGCCGGTGCCGCTTCCCCGTACGTGGATAAAATTCAGGCGATCAGTTGAGGCTGGCGATCAGCTGATCGAGCTGTTCCCGGCCGAGCTTTTCCATGTCGCTGGCGGATTGCTGGCATGGCCGGGCCGAGCGGCGGGCCTGATCAATCGTGCAGCTTGCGGCGATGCGGCGAAGGCATGCGTTGCCCTCGCAACGCGGGTTGGCCACAGGCGCCGCATTGGGTTCCTGCGCGGCGCGCGCCGGCGTGGTGGCGAAAGCGGCGGCGGTGATGCCGGCGATAACAAGGATCTTGATCATATTTCCCCCCTTCAGTCGTAAGCGGGGGATGGCAGCGGTGCGACGCGACCCGGCGGCTGCCACGACCGATCGTCGCAGCACCGGGCAAGCAGCCGGCACCATGGCCGCCCAAGCGACCTGCCAGTTCGTGAAACAACCGCGGCGAACCCCCCGAGCGCCGGCGGCCTTGACCCCCCAAGCGGGTCGGCGTCAGGCGACCTTGGCGGCCACCTCGTCGGGTTCGCGCAGCACGTAGCCACGGCCCCAGACGGTCTCGATGTAATTCTCGCCCTCGCATGCCATGCTGAGCTTCTTGCGCAGCTTGCAGATGAAGACGTCGATGATCTTCAGTTCCGGCTCATCCATCCCGCCGTACAGGTGGTTGAGGAACATTTCCTTGGTGAGCGTGGTGCCCTTGCGGAGCGAGAGCAGCTCCAGCATCGCATATTCCTTGCCCGTCAGGTGGACGCGCGCACCGTCGACTTCGACCGTCTTGGCATCCAGATTGACCGACAGCTTGCCGGTGCGGATCACCGACTGCGAATGGCCCTTGGAGCGACGCACGACGGCCTGGATCCGTGCGATCAGTTCCTCGCGGTGGAACGGCTTGGTCACGTAATCGTCGGCGCCGAAGCCGAAGGAGCGGACCTTCGATTCCATTTCGTTGACGCCCGACAGGATCAGCACGGGCGTGGAAACGCGCGCGACGCGCAGCTTCTTCAGCACGTCATAGCCATGCATGTCCGGCAGGTTCAGATCGAGCAGGATGATATCGTAATCATACAGCTTGCCGAGGTCCAAACCCTCTTCACCGAGGTCCGTCGAATAGACGTTGAAGCTCTCGGCCGAGAGCATCAGTTCGATTGCCTTGGCGGTCGTCGGCTCATCCTCGATCAGCAGCACGCGCATCCGTCATCCTCCCGTTTGCGAGCATGTGCGGCACCCCGTCACGCCCCAACCGATCCATTAACCAAAGCACAAATGAACGTAAAAGGTAAACAGACGCTTAATCGTCCATTCACATAATTAATCTCTCGGCGTCCCCGCTGAATCGAACAAGGTGCGATGGCGCGCGCGCGGAATATCTTCGCCCAATGTGTCGCGAAGGTAGAGGCTGCGCACCAGCGTGTAGATCACGACCAGCATGGCGGCGGAGAAGAACAGGCCGAACAGCCCGAATACTGCTCCGATCGCAAGAATGGCGAACAGGGTAACGGCGGGCGGGATGGCGACCACCCGGCTGGTGACGAAGGGCGTGATGAAGTTCGTCTGCACCACGCGCACCACGGCGAAGACGGCCACGGTCAGCAGGACGTGGTGAAGCGATTTGGTTGCCGCCAGGCCGAGGGCCGGCACCATGGCGGCCAGCGGGCCGACATAGGGAATGAACTCGCTCAACCCGGTCAGCAGGCCGAGTGCAGGGGCGGAGGGCACGTCGACGAGCCACAGCCCAAGCCCGACCAGCACGCCCATCGTCGTCATCTGGATCAGCTGCGCGCGCAGCCAGAGCCGCAGCGTCGACCCGGTGTCGAGCAGCGCATCCTCCATCACCGCGCGCTTCGATGGCGGCATGAGGAGCAGAAAGCCGCGCTCGTAGATCTTGGGATCGACGGCAAAGAAGATCGCGCCGACCAGCACGAGCAGCGCGTTGAGCACGAACTGTCCCGCGCCCTGCGCCAAGCCGCCGATATCCTGCGCGACGCGGCTGCCGGCAAAGGCGGCACGCACCGCATCCACTACCTTTGCGCCGACCGGCGAGGTCGACAGCTGCGCGCCTAGCTCCGCCACGATGCCCGGGAGACGCGTGACCAGCACGTTGACCTGGGTGCGGAACTCGACGCCGAAGAGCCAGCCGAGAAAGACGATGATCGCCAGTACCGTTACGATGCCGGCGCCAAGTGCCGGCTTGGCCGATAGCCGAAGGCGATGTTCGTAGATCTCCGCAAGGGCGTGGATGACGATCGCGCCCAGGATCGAGCCAAAGGCGAGGATCAGGAGGTCGCCGGTGAAATACAGCGCCGCGGCCAGCGCGCCGACGCCCAGCGTCAGGAACAACCGGCGTATATAGCGGGCGTCGTCTTCGTCAGGAGAAAGCCGGTTCATTGCGGGCGACCGTGGCATGCCGCTGCGGCGGCGGCAACTCAGCCCGTGTGCCCGGCGCGCACCTTGGGCGTGGTCGCGAGCCAGTCGGCCAGCGAAAGCTCGCTGGTGGGCCGGATCTCTGCGCTCATGCCGTTCTGCATCATCTCCAGCGCCCAGCGAGCCCGCTCGTCATGATGCGAGGCGACCAGGTCGCGTGGCACCCACAGGTCGTATTCGCGCATATGCGCGTCGGCCGCGGTGAACAGCACGCAAATGTCTGCCGCCACCCCGATCACCACCAGCCGCGAGACGCCCAATCGCGGCAGCAGCGCGGGCAGCGTCGTGGCGTAGAAGCCAGAGGATTCGGGCTTGATGACGAAATAGTCGCCCTGCTCGGGCGCAAGCTGCCGGATCACGTGGCCGCCCTTGCCCGCGATCGCGAAGGCGATCAGCTGGCTGGGCTCGTCATGCCAGCGGCCGTAATTGTCGTTGACGAAGATCACCGGCACCTTCGCCGCGCGCGCCTGCTGACGGAATTCACGCAGCGGCGCGACCATCTCGGCGACGATTTCCTTTAGCGCATCCCCGCCGTCGAAATCGAACGTATTGAGCAGATCGATGATAAGGATAGCGGCCTTGCCGTTCATGCCAATTGCCTGTGATGGTAGATCGAAAAACGATCCGGCACGGCTTTTGCCGCATCGCCAAAGCAACAATCGTGATGATCCAAATCAAGCGAAGGTAGAAAAGCAAACGCCCGGATCGTTTCCGACCCGGGCGCCTGCGTGACGATTGCTCGTCAGCCCCCTTGTGCCTCCGTCCACGCGCCTGATTTATCAGGCGGGACTGGAAGCTTTCCCCGAACCACGGCCTTTGCCTGTGTGCCAGTGACAGTATTGCTACGTAATGATCAGCGAGGCGTCCACGAAAATGAACGGGAGCTAAACCGATTGCGGCATCGCTGTGTTTATTACGCAACAGCGCCGTTGCCAGCCCGCGTGGCCCTCGATAGACGCTGAGCCATGATCCTGTCGCGCTACGAACGAATGATCGCGCGGCGCTATCTGCTTCCCGGGCGCGGCGAGCGCTTCATTGTTCTCGTGGCTGGCTTCAGCCTCGGGGCGGTGATGCTGGGGGTGGCGGCGCTCGTGATCGTGATGAGCGTCATGAACGGCTTTCGCGCCGAACTCTTTGACAAAATCGTCGGATTGAACGGCCATGCGGTCGTCCAGGGCATCGGCGGGCGGCTGACCGATTGGCGCGACGTGGTGCGCGAGGCGCAGGCGACGCCGGGCGTCACCAGCGCGGTGCCGTTGGTCGAGCAGCCGCTGATGTCCACCTACAATGGCCGTGTCGAGGCGGTGCTGGTGCGCGGCATGCGCGTGCAGGACCTCCGCTCCAACACGACGATCGGCAGCAAGGTGATCGCGGGTACGATCAGTTCGCTGACGCCGGGGTCGAACCGCGTCGCGCTGGGCTCGCGGCTGGCCGAATCGCTCGGTGCGACGGTCGGCTCCGAAATCACGCTGATCAATCCCGCCGGGCAGACGACGCCGTTCGGCACCGTACCGCGTTACGTCAATTACACGGTGGCCGCGGTGTTCGAGATCGGCGTGTACGATTTCGACAAGGCTTATGTGATCATGCCGATGGAGGATGCGCAGACGCTGCTGCTGCTCGGCGATGCGGTGGGCATGATCGAACTCGACACGGTGAACGCCGACAAGGTTGGCCAGATCCTGGCGCCGCTCGCGGAAAAGGTCGGCCGCTTCGCCGTGGTGAGCGACTGGCGGCAGATGAACGCGCAATTGTTCGAGGCGCTGGCGGTGGAGCGCGTGGCGATGTTCGTCGTGCTGTGCATCATCATCCTGGTCGCGGCGTTCAACATCGCTTCCTCGCTGATCATGCTGGTGCGTGCCAAGACGCGCGACATCGCGATCCTGCGCACCATGGGCGCGACGCGCGGGGCCATGATGCGGATATTCATGACGGTGGGGGTGACGATCGGCACGCTGGGGATCATCGCCGGGCTGATCCTGGGCGCGGTGTTCCTGTTCTATCGGCAGGTGGTGGTGAATTTCGTCCAGTTCGTCACGGGTCAGGAGCTGTGGGATCCCTCGATCCGCTATCTGACCGAGCTGCCGTCCAAGCCCGATCCGGTGGAGATCGTCGCCATCGTGCTGATCACCGCACTGATGACGCTGCTGGCGACCGTCTATCCGGCGTACAAGGCGGCGAGCACGGATCCCGTTCAGGTGCTGCGTTATGAATGAGGCCGGGGTGACTGCGACGGGGACGCCCGTTCTGGAAACGCGCGGCCTGTCGCGCAGCTTCACGCAGGGCGGCGAGACGATCGACGTGCTGCGCGGGGTGGAGCTGGCGGTGGCGCCGGGTGAGATCGTCGCGCTGCTCGGACCATCGGGTTCGGGCAAATCCACGCTGCTGCAGGCGGTGGGCCTGCTCGAGGGCGGCTTCGAGGGGTCGATACGGATCGCCGGCGAAGAGGCGGCGAAGCTCGATGCGCCGGGCCGCACGGTGGTGCGCCGCGATCACCTGGGCTTCGTATATCAGTTCCACCATTTGCTGCCCGACTTCAACGCGATGGAGAATGTCGTGCTGCCGCAGCTGATCCACGGCGCGGAGCAGGCGACGGCGGAGGCACGCGCGACCACGCTGCTTACTGCGCTGGGGCTGGGCCATCGGTTGACGCACCGGCCGAGCCAGTTGTCGGGTGGCGAGCAGCAGCGTGTCGCAGTGGCGCGCGCACTGGCGAACCGCCCCGCGCTGGTGCTGGCGGACGAGCCGACCGGCAACCTCGACGAGAGCACGGCGGATCGCGTGCTGGGCGAATTCCTGCGGCTAGTCCGCGAGGAAGGGTCGGCGGCACTGATCGCGACGCATAACGAGCGGCTGGCGGCCAAGATGGACCGCGTGGTGCGGCTGCACGAGGGCGTGCTGACCTGACCGCGTTGGTGCGCGCATTTACCTTGCGCGCAATCGAACGGGTCGCCTATCGTCGCCGGGTCAATCGAGGAGACCGGCGGTGAGCAGCGTTACCGATTTCAAGGTGAAGACCGCCGATGGCGGCGAGACCGCGCTGGCCGACTATCGCGGCAAGGTGCTCCTCATCGTCAACACCGCCTCAAAATGCGGCTTTACCCCGCAATATGAGGGGCTGGAGGCGCTGCACCGCGATTATGGCGCGCGCGGGTTCGAGGTGCTGGCGTTTCCCTGCAATCAGTTCGGCGCGCAGGAGCCGGGCGATGCGGCGGAGATCGCGAACTTCTGCTCGCTGACCTACGACGTCACCTTTCCCGTCTTCGCCAAGATCGACGTCAACGGCGACCACGCCGATCCCTTGTTCGAGCGGCTGAAGAGCGACGCGCCGGGCCTGCTGGGGTCCAAGGCGATCAAGTGGAACTTCACCAAGTTTCTGGTGAACCGCGACGGCGAGGTCGTCGATCGCTATGCGCCGACGACCAAGCCCGAGGACATCCGCAAGCATATCGAAAAGCTGCTCTGACCGCGTGCGCGGGCGGTCAGGCCGGAAAGGTGAAGGCCGCCGAGCCGCTGCGGTGATCCAGCCCGGCCATGATCGCCGTCACCCCGCCGAACAGGAAGCTGACGCCCAGGATAAAGCCGGGAAGGGTCAGCGCCGAGAAAGGCACGGTGGCGAGGATCATCAGCGCCAGCAGGATGTTGACGACGCCCAGCACCAGCATCAGCCAGCGCCGCCGCTTCATGCGCAGCCCCAGTACGATCTCCAGCGCGCCGCGGATCAGCAACCATGCCGCGACGATGACCGTGAGTGAGATCGCGCCGGTGAGTGGCTGCGCCACCATCACGACGCCGGCAATGATCGACAGCACACCGAGCAGGATCGCATAACCGCGGCTTTCGGCGCCTGTGCCGCGGAGCCCGGCTATCAGCGAAAAGATACCGGATATGCTGAAGGCGATGCCGATCAGGAGCGTCGCGGCGACGGTGGCAGGGAACGGCCACAGCAGCGCGGCGAGCCCGAACAGCGCCGAGATCACGCCATAAGCGATGATCCAGCCCCATCCGGCGCCGGTGGTGGGCGGGGTGGCGGCGTTCGTGTCTGACATGGCAACAGCTCCCATCGCTTTGCCGCGAAACGGACCGGATGTCGGCGCAGTTCCGCTGGTCGAATCAAGCGCTGCGGCGTAGGCAGGGGAGATGCCGCATTCCGGGTTCGTACCGCTTCGTATTTTCTCGTCCTACACGATGCTCGACGGAGCGATCGAGCCGAAGGCGATCGCCAAACATGCCGCCAAGCTGGGCTTCCCTGCCGCCGCGCTGACCGATCGCAACGGGCTTTATGCGGCCATGGCGTTTTCCGACGCGGCGTTTGCCGAGGGCGTGCAGCCGATCATCGGCACGATGCTGGGCGTGGCGCGGCCCGACATGCCCGATGGCGTGGCGCCGATCGTCGACTGGCTGGCGCTCTATGCGCAGAACGAGCGCGGTTATGACAATCTGTGCGAGCTGGTGAGCGCGGCGCACCTCGATCGGCCGATCGACCTGCCGCCGCATGTCGACGTGGAAACGCTCGCGCGTTTCACTGACGGGCTGATTGTGCTGACGGCCGCGGGCGAGGGCGCGCTGGCGCGGCTGTTCGCCGAGGACCAGCCGGCGCGGGCGCACGCTTATGCCGATCGGCTCGCGGCGCTGTTCCCGGACCGGGTTTATGTCGAACTGGTGCGCCGTGGTGACGCGATCGAGGAACAGGCCGAGCAGGCGCTGATCGACCTCGCATACGATCGCGGGCTGCCGCTGGTCGCCACCAACCCGTGCTGCTTTGCCGAACATACCTTTGCCAAGGCGCATGATGCGATGCTGTGCATCGCCAATTCGACGTACGTGGAAAGCGAGGATCGGCCGCGCAGTTCGCCCGACGCATGGATGAAGCCGGCGGACGCGATGCGCAGCCTGTTCGATGATCTGCCCGAAGCCATCGCCAACACCATGGTGGTGGCGCAGCGCTGCGCCGTCGCCGCGCCCAAGCGCAAGCCGATCCTGCCCAGCCTTGCGGGCGATCGCGAGGGCGAGGCGGCGATGCTGCGCGAGCGGTCGCACGAAGGGCTTACCGCGCGATTGGCGCGTATCGCGGCGCTGGCCAGCGAGCCGCTGCCCCACGGCTGGGAGGAGGAATATCGCAAGCGGCTCGATTTCGAGCTGGATGTCATCATCCAGATGGGCTTTCCCGGCTATTTCCTGATCGTCGCCGACTTCATCCAATGGGCCAAGTCGCAGGACATTCCGGTGGGGCCGGGGCGTGGCTCGGGCGCAGGCTCGGCCGTCGCGTGGGCGCTGACGATCACCGATCTCGATCCGCTGCAACTGGGCCTGCTGTTCGAACGCTTCCTCAACCCGGAACGCGTCTCGATGCCCGACTTCGATATCGACTTCTGCGAAACGCGGCGCGGCGAGGTGATCCGCTACGTGCAGGAGAAGTACGGCCGCAACCAGGTTGCGCAGATCATCACCTTCGGTAAGCTGAAGGCGCGCGCGGTACTGAAGGATACCGGCCGCGTGCTGCAGATGAGCTATGGCCAGGTCGATCGGCTGGCGAAGCTGGTGCCCAATCACCCGACCGACCCGTGGACGCTGAAGCGCGCGATCGATGGCGTGGCCGAGCTGCACCGCGAATACGCCAACGACAATCAGGTCCGCCACCTGCTCGATCTCGCGATGCAGCTGGAGGGCCTGCCGCGGCACTCGTCGACCCACGCGGCCGGCGTGGTGATCGGCGATCGGCCGCTGGCGCAGCTCGTCCCGCTGTACCGCGACCCGCGATCCGACATGCCCGTCACGCAGTTCGACATGAAATATGTCGAGGGCGCCGGGCTGGTGAAGTTCGACTTTCTCGGCCTGAAGACGCTGTCGGTTTTGAAGCGTGCGCTGCAACTGCTTGAGAAACGCGGGATCAGCGTCGATCTCGACGCGCTGACCTGGGACGACGAAGCGGTGTACGCGCTGCTGCAGAAGGGCGACACGGTGGGCGTGTTCCAGCTGGAATCGGAAGGGATGCGGCGCACGCTGTCCGCCGTCCGGCCGACCAATTTCGGCGACATCATCGCGCTCGTCTCGCTGTATCGACCCGGCCCGATGGACAACATCCCGTCGTTCGGTCGCCGCAAGCAGGGCACGGAGGCGATCGAATACCCACATCCGCTGCTCGAGCCGATCCTGGCCGAAACCTACGGCATCTTCGTGTACCAGGAACAGGTGATGCAGGCCGCGCAGGTGCTGGCGGGCTATTCGCTCGGCGGCGCCGATCTGCTGCGCCGCGCAATGGGCAAGAAGGTGCAGGCGGAGATGGACGCGCAGCGCGCGACCTTTGTCGCCGGCTGCGCCGAGCATCATCAGATCCCGGCCGATCGCGCCAATGCGCTGTTCGACTTGATCGACAAGTTCGCCGGCTATGGCTTCAACAAGAGCCACGCTGCCGCCTACGCGCTGCTCGCCTATCAGACCGCATGGCTGAAGGCGCATTATCCGCACGAATTCTTCGCCGCCTCGATGGCGTACGACATTCACCAGACCGACAAGCTGGCGATCTTCTGCGACGACATGCGCCGCTTGGGCGTCCGCTGCTTGCCGCCGCACATCAACCACAGCCTGGCCGACTTCAACGTGGAGGTGGACGAGGAGGGGCCGGCGGTCCGCTACGCGCTTGCCGCGCTGAAATCGGTGGGCGAGGGCGCGATGGAGAAGCTGGTGGCGGAGCGCGACGCGAGTGGCGTGTTCGCGCGGCTCGACGATTTCGCCGCGCGTGTCGATCCCCGGCTGATCAACAAGCGCCAGCTCGAAACGCTGGCGGCGGGCGGCGCCTTCGACACGATCGAGCACAACCGCGCCGGCGTTCATGCCGTGGCAGAGACGATCCTTGCGGTCGCTGCGCGAACGCATGACCAGCGCGTCAGCGGGCAGGGCGGCCTGTTCGGTGATGCCGAGCCGGCGGGCGACGCGATCAAGATCCCCGGCACGGCGCGCTGGAGCATGTCGGAGCGGATGGAGCAGGAGAAGGAGGCGTTCGGCTTCTACTTTTCCGCGCACCCGGTCGATCGGCATGCGCATCTGGCGAAGAGCCATGGCGCGCGGCTCTATACCGCGCTGGCCGAACTCGCGATCCCCGACGACGGCACCCGCGCCGGCGCCACCATGGCGGTGTTGGTCGAGGACGCGCGCTGGCGCACCTCGGCGCGCGGCAAGCGCTACATGATGGCGACGTTGAGCGATCAGAGCGGCCAGTTCGTCGCGACCTGCTTCGATGATGCGGTGGCCGCCGATCTGGAGGAAGCGGCGCGCGCCGGTGGCTGTGGGCTGGCGACGGTCGAGCTTGATCGCCGGCCGGGCGAGGAAACGCCGCGCGTATCGGTGAAGCGTATCCAGCCGTTCGAGACGCTGGCCTCGCAGGCTCGGCTGGTGGTCGAGGTGTGCGTCGCCGAGGCGAGCGCGATGCCGCAGCTCGCCGGCCTTCTGGAGCATCAGCGCAATGCGCGCGGCGAGGTGATCGTGCGTGTCGCGCTGCCCGATGGCGAGGCGAAGCTGCTGCTCGGGCGCGATTTCCTGCTCGACCTTGAACTGGTGCACCGGATCGAGGATCTGCCCGGCGTGACGGCGGTGGAACTTCGCCAATCCGAAACGCGGCTGGCGTTGGTCGGGTGACGATGATCGCCGCAATCGTCGCACTCGCCGCAGCCGCGACGCCCGCACCGCAGGAGGAGCCGGGCCCGACGCGCGCCTACGGCCTGTCCGATCCCGCGCCCCCGTCAGAGCTTCGCGCGTTCAACCCCGACCGGCCCAGCGTCACCGAAGGGCCCTTCACGGTCGACGCGGGGCATGTGCAGATCGAGCTGAGCGCCGCGGAATATACTCTCGCCCGCGATCGCAGCCGCACGCTGGATGCGCTGCCGGTCAACCTGAAGCTCGGCCTGTCCAACAGCATGGACGTGGAACTGCTGTTCACGCCGTATCAGCGCGTCGAGGCGGACGGCTCGGTCGATCAGGGTTTCGGCGACGAGACGCTGATCCGGCTCAAGATCAATCTGCAGGGCAACGACGGTCAGGGCGTCGCGCTTGGCGTCATGCCCTATGTGAAATTGCCGACCGGCACCGGCGGCCTGTCCAACGATCATGTCGAGGCCGGGCTGATCCTGCCGCTCGCCACCGACCTGCCCGGCGGTTTCTCGCTCGGCGCGATGATCGAGGGCGATCTGGTCTATCGCGAGGAGAAGCAGGGCTACGGCCTCGACCTGATCCATAGCGCCAGCATCAGCCACGACATTGCCGGGCCGGTCAGCGGCTATGTCGAATATGTCGGCTTGGTGCCGCAAGGCGCAGAGGCAGGCCGCGCGAGCCGCTATCAGGCGATCGCCTCTGTCGGCTTCGTGGTCGCTGTGCGCAAGGATCTGCTGCTCGATGCCGGCACGCGCATCGGCTTCAGCGGTGAGGCGGATCGCGCCGTGCTGTTCGTCGGCGCCGCCACCCGCTTTTAGAACAACTCGCCTTGCCCGCCGGCCGGCGGGCGGAACAGATCGGTGCGCAACTGCATCCGTCCGGTGACCCGTTCGATCCCGTTGCGACGACGCGCGATGTCGAAGCGGGTACGCAACAGATCGGCCCACGGCCCTTGGCCGCGCATGCGCGAGAAGAAGCCCGGATCATTGTCCCTGCCGCCGCGCAACGACTGGATCGCCGCCATCACCTTGCCCGCGCGCTCGGGAAAGTGCGTGTCGAGCCACGCGCGAAACAGCGGCGCGACCTCCCACGGCAGCCGAACGGGGATGAAGGACACATCGCGCGCACCAGCGGCGGCTGCGCGCGCGACGATTGTTTCCACCTCGTGATCGGTGATCGCAGGGATCACCGGCGCCATGTTCACATACACCGGCACGCCCGCCTCGCTGAGCTGGCGCACCGCATCCAGCCGCCGCTCGGGATGCGGGGCGCGCGGCTCGATCGTCATCGCGATCCGCGGGTCGAGCGAGGTGATCGAGATGGCGACGCCGACCAGATCCTTCTGCGCCATCGGCACCAACAGATCGAGATCGCGCAGCACGCGATTGGATTTGGTGGTGATCATCAGCGGGTGGTCGCAGGCGGCCAAGACCTCGATGACCTCACGCGTGATACGCCATTTGGCCTCGATCGGCTGATACGGATCGGTGTTCGTCCCCATGGCGATTGGTGCGCAGCGATAGCCCGGCTTGGCGAGCTCCCGGCGCAGTAGCACGGCCGCGTCGGGCTTTACGAACAGCTTGGTCTCGAAATCGAGGCCGGGCGAGAGATCGTGATAGGCGTGGCTCGGGCGTGCGAAACAATAGATGCAGCCATGCTCGCAGCCGACCATCGTGTTGATGCTGCGATCGAACGGGACGTCGGGCGACTTGTTGTAGCTGATGATCGTCTTGGGCTTGAGCAGGCTGACGGTGGTGCGGACCGGTACGGGCTCACCGTCGATCGCGGCGCGTGCATCGAGCCAATCGCCATCAAGCTCGCGGCTCGGCAGGTTGAACCGGGTACTTTCCGCGTTGCTGGTGGCGCCGCGATGCGCGCGGCCGGGCGATGTGCCGTTCTTGCGAGTCGCAGCCATGCGATGGTTCTGCGCGAACAAATGCAGAACATCAAGCCCGCGGCGTCAGCGCCAGCGGCCCGTCTCCATCCAGCGTAGCAGCGGCTTCAGTGGCGTGATCCAGATGATCCCGGTAATGACATAGAACACCATCTGCGCCGCCCAGTGCCAGCCGCCGACCGTGCCCGAGAAGCTGACGATCAGCGCGCACCAAAGGGTGATGAGCACCAGGATGGCGATCATGCCGGCGGGTTTGCGCCATGACGGGCTCATGCGGTGATCCACTCGCGTTCGGTGATGATGGCGTGGAGCGGCATGTCCCACGGGTCGGTCGGCACGCGATCAACCGCCTGCACCGAAAAGGCAACCCCGATGCGCCGCGCCGCCGGGTAAGCGGCGAACGCGCGATCGTAATGCCCGCCGCCCTGGCCAAGCCGCCCCAGCGCACGATCGAATGCGACCAGCGGCGCCAGGATCAGATCGGGCGCCAGTTCTTCCCGATCATGCGCGGGCTGCAACAGGCCGAAGGGGCCAGAGACGAGCGGCGCCTCCTCACCCCGGGCAAGGAAGCGCAGCGGGGTCGGCTGATCGACGACATGCGGCAGGGCAATGTGGCATCCGGCCGCACGCGCGGCATCGGCCAGCAGGCCAGGATCCGCCTCGGCGCCGACGGGCACATAGCTCGCGACCACCATGCCGGGGGTGAGCAAGGCGGTGAAGGCGGGGACGGGCGCGATCACCGGGCGCGGCAAGGCAAGGGCTTGCCGTGCCGATCGCGCGGTGGCGCGGACCGCGCGCTTCTCAGCGGCCGGGGAGGGTGACGGGACCGCCATGGCCGTTTGCCGGGATATCCACTGACGCACAGTACGTCAGGTGGGGACCATGTACGTCGGGCCAGGGCCCGGGCAGGGACAGCCCCCTTTGGATGATGAATAGCCTCAGGGATAATAAGGGCTCGTACCGGGCAGTACCCGTCGCCACCAATCTAGTCGCTCGAGGGCGCATGCTCAAGGGCCTGCGCGAGCGACTCGAGGCGATCGGCGACCCAATTGAGCGCCACCGAGTCCATCTCTGCCGGATCGACGCCGTCGCGCGGCGCGGCGGAGGCCTGTTCCTTGGCCTCGCGCAGTTCGTCGGCCAGCATCAGCGCGGTGAGCAGCAGCGCCTGCGGTACCCCGCCGTCGCCGGCTGCGCGCAGGGCAGTGGGCCAGCGCTCGACCAGCATCGCGCCGAGCCGCCGCACCTCGTCCTCGCCGCCATCGCGCGTGTTTACCACCCACGGCGTGCCGCCGACGTCCAGCGTGACGCGCGCCATCAGCCTTGCTCCCCAAGCAAGCCTGCCGCCTCGCCTGCACCGGCCATTCCGTCGATATCGGCGATCACGCGCACCACTTCGCCGCGCAGCGCGTCGTGGCGCTGGCGCAAGGCGTCGTGATCCGCCGCGCGGTGGTTGATGGCTTCTTCGATGCGCCTGATCGCGGCGTCGATCCGCGTCACAGCGTCGCTTTGTGTCATGCATCGGGATTAGGATCGCGCCGGCGGATCGGCAAGCCCTGCGCGACCGGTCCTGCCCGACCTGCGGTTGACGCGCAGCGCATCCGTCGCGCAAAGGCGCGCGAGATATTCGGGATTCAGGGGAGAATCGGTCGAGATGACGAAGGTTGCGATCAACGGGTTCGGGCGCATCGGCCGCCTGGTGGCGCGCGCTCTGCTGGAGCGTGGCAGCGAGTTGGAGCTGGTGGCGATCAACGATCTGGCCGATGCCAAGTCCAATGCCTGGCTGTTCAGCCGCGACAGCGTGCACGGCAAGTATCCCGGCACCGTGGAGGCCGACGGCAACGATCTGGTGATCGACGGCAAGCGCATCCGCGTAACGGCCGAGCGCGACCCCGCGAACCTGCCGCACAAGGAACTGGGCGTCGACATCGTGCTGGAATGCACCGGCTTCTTCACCGACCGCGCCTCGTGCGAAAAGCACATCGCGGCCGGCGCCAAGAAGGTGCTGATCTCCGCACCGGGCAAGAATGTCGACCTGACCGTCGTGTACGGCGTGAACCACGACAAGCTGGAGGCCGGCCACACGATCGTCTCCAACGCCTCGTGCACCACCAACTGCCTGGCGCCGGTCGCCAAGGTGCTGAACGATTCGGTCGGCATCGAGCGCGGCCTGATGACCACCGTTCACGCCTATACCAACGATCAGAAGATCCTTGATCAGATCCACCCGGACCTGCGCCGTGCGCGCGCCGCGGCGATGAGCATGATCCCGACCACCACCGGCGCCGCGCGCGCCGTGGGCGAGGTGCTGCCGGAGCTGAAGGGCAAGCTCGACGGCTCGGCGATCCGCGTGCCGACGCCGGACGGCAGCCTCGTCGACCTCACGTTCACCCCCGGCCGCGACACCAGCGTCGAGGAAGTGAACGCGCTGCTGAAGGCGGCGGCGGAAGGCCCGATGAAGGGTGTGCTGCACTTCACCGACGAGCCGCTCGTGTCGATCGACATCGTGCACACGCCCTATTCGTCGACCGTCGACAGCCTGGAAACGGCCGTGATCGACGGCAAGCTCGTCCGCGTCGTCAGCTGGTACGACAACGAATGGGGCTTCTCCAACCGCATGGTCGACACCGCCACCGCGATGGCGAAGCTGGGGTAATGCCGATCGGCCGCCTCGCCGGGATCGCGCGCCATGCCTTTCCGAAATCACCGATGCAGGTGATCGAGGCGGCCGAGGTGACGTGCGAGGCGGGCATCGCGGGGGATTACCGCGGTGCCATGAAGGGCAAGCCCTACAAGCGCCAGGTCACGCTGATCGAGCGTGGGGACTGGGAGGCGGCAATGGCCGATGTCGGCCATTCGCTGCCCTGGGAGGAGCGACGCGCCAATCTGCTGGTCGAGGGGCTCGATCTGCCGCAGGTCGCCGGCGTCCGCCTGCGCATCGGCGACGACGTGGTGCTGGAGATCACCCGCGAAACCGATCCGTGCGAGCGGATGGAAGCGCTGGCCGACGGGTTGAAGGCGGCGCTCGCGGGCGATTGGCGCGGCGGCGTTTGTACGATGGTGGTGCACGGCGGCCATATTGCCGTCGGCGATGAGATCAGGATCGAGGAAACATGGCCAAGTCATTCCGAACGCTCGACGACATTGGAGACGTCCACGGCAAGCGCGTCCTCGTCCGCGAGGATCTGAACGTCCCGTTCAACGATGGCGCGGTGACGGACGACACCCGGCTGCGCGCCACCGTGCCGACGATCACCGAACTGTCCGACAAGGGCGCGATCGTGCTCGTCCTGGCGCATTTCGGCCGCCCAAAGGGCGTGCCCAGCCCGGACCTGTCGCTGGCGCAGATCGTGAAGCCGTACGAAGCCGTGCTCGGCCGTCCGGTGCGCTACATCGACTGGGAAGGCGACGCGGCCAACGTCGCCATGCTCCAGCCGGGCGACATCGCGGTGCTGGAAAACACGCGCTTCTTCGGCGGCGAGGAAAAGAATGACGCGGCGGTGATCGATCGTTTCGCCGCGCTGGGTGACCTCTACGTCAACGATGCCTTCTCAGCCGCACACCGCGCCCATGCCTCGACCGAAGGGCTCGCGCGCAAGCTGCCCGCCTTTGCCGGCCGCGCCATGGAGGCGGAACTGGTGGCGCTGGAAAAGGCGCTGGGCGAGCCGGAGCATCCGGTCGCGGCTGTGGTCGGCGGCGCCAAGGTGTCGACCAAGCTTGCCGTGCTGAAGCACCTCGTCACCAAGGTCGATCACCTGATCATCGGCGGCGGCATGGCGAATACGTTCCTCGCCGCGCGCGGCGTCGATGTCGGCAAGAGCCTGTGCGAGCACGATCTGACCGACACCGCGGAGGAAATCCTGGACGCGGCGGACCGGGCGAATTGCACCGTGCATCTGCCGTATGACGTGGTGGTCGCCAAGGAGTTCAAGGCGAACCCGCCGACGCGCACCGTCAACGTCCACGAAGTGGCGGCGGACGAGATGATTCTCGACGTCGGCCCGGCGGCCGTGGAGTCGCTGGGTGACGTGCTGAAGAACTGTCGCACCCTGGTGTGGAACGGTCCCCTTGGTGCGTTCGAGACCGCGCCGTTCGACAAGGCGACGGTGGCGCTGGCGAAGACCGCCGCGGCGCTGACGATCGGCGGCACGCTCGTGTCGGTCGCCGGTGGCGGCGATACGGTGGCGGCGCTGAACCATGCCAATGTGGCGGACGACTTTACCTTCGTCTCGACCGCCGGTGGCGCGTTCCTCGAATGGATGGAAGGGCGCGAGTTGCCCGGCGTCGCCGCGTTGCTCCAGTAAGCTGCACGAAGCCGCGCGATGCGGTTCATCGCGCGGCTGTGATGACGACGAAAGGCTCTCGCTCGGATCGGGCGAGAGCCTTTCGCGTTTCAGGCGGCGAGCGCAGCCGCCTTAGTGACGCCGCGGATCATATCGGCCGCTTTCTCCGCAATCATGATCGTCGGCGCGTTGGTGTTCGATCCCACCAGCGTCGGCATCACCGATGCGTCCACCACGCGCAACCCGGTCAGCCCGCGAACGCGCAGCTGCTCGTCCACCACCGCCATCTTGTCGCCATCGGTGCCCATCTTGCAGGTGCCGACCGGGTGATAGATGGTTTCGGCGTTGGCGCGGATCCACGCATCGATCTGCGCGTCCGACTGCACCTCGCGGCCCGGCGCGAACTCGGCGCCGCGATACGGATCGAGCGCCTGCTGATACGCCACTTCGCGCCCGATGTGGACGCAATCGCGCATCACCCGGCGATCGACCTCGCTCGCCAGGTAATTGGCGTAGATCAGCGGATCGGCGGTGGGGTCGGTCGAGCCGAGCGCGATCCGGCCGCGGCTTTCGGGTCGCAGCTGACACAGGTGCAGCGAGAAGCCGTCCGCCTTTACCCGCGTCTTGCCGTGATCCTTCATGATCGCAAGGACGCCGTGGATCTGCACGTCCGGGCGCGACAGTCCCTCGCGCGAGCAGACGAATGCGCCCGATTCGAGGAATTGCTGCCGCCCGAGCCCCGTGCCGCGCGTCAGATATTCCAGGCCGACGCGTAGCTGCCGCAGCCCCTTGGTATTCGAGAACGCGGTCTTCAGCCCGCGGCTGTACCAGCTCATGATGATGTCGAGATGGTCCTGCAAATTCTCGCCGACACCCGGCAGATCGTGCACCGGTCGGACGCCGACGTCGCGCAGCGCCGCGCCATTGCCGATCCCCGAAAGCTGCAGGATATGCGGGCTCTGCACCGCGCCCGCGCACAGGATCGCCTCGCCATCCACCTCGACGCGCTCGATCGCACCGCCCTTGATATAGTCCACCGCGACTACGCGCCCGCCGGCGACCACCACACCCTTGGTGCGCGCGTCGGTGATGACGGTGAGATTCCGGCGCTCGACCACCGGGCGCAGATAGGCCGCCGCGGTCGACCAGCGCTGCCCGTTGGCGATCGTCAGGTCGTAGCGGCCGAAGCCCTCCTGTTCGACGCCGTTGAAATTCTCGGTCACGGGATAGCCCGCCTGCCGCCCCGCCTCGATCAGCGCATCGTGGAACGGGCTGTCGCTTTCGCCGCCCGAGATCGTCAGCGGGCCGTCCGCGCCGTGCAGCTCATGCTTGCGGTGATGCCCCTCCAGCTTGCGGAAATAGGGGAGCACATCCTCCCACGACCAGCCGGAAAGGCCAAGCTGGCGCCATTCATCGAAGTCCTGCGGGTGGCCGCGGGTATAGACCATGCCGTTGATCGATGACGAGCCGCCCAGGCCACGCCCGCGCGGCCACCAGAGACGGCGATTGTCGAGATGCGGCTCGGCTTCCGTCCAGAAGCCCCAATTGTGCTTGCCCTTCGCCTTGATCAGGCTGCCGACGCCGGCAGGCATGCGCACCAGCATTTCCTTGTTCGCGCCGCCCGCCTCCAGCAGGCAGACGCTGACCGCCGGATCTTCGCTCAGCCGCGCGGCGAGCGTGCAGCCGGCCGAACCACCGCCGATGATGACGTAATCGAAACCAGCCATTTCTCTCTCCAATATTGGTCAATCTGCCGCTTCGTCACGGCTTTCGTTATCGACACTGATGTTAGCCGACCTTGCGCCGGCTTTGCCAGACGACTTGCGCTTATGGGGTCAGCACGATCTTCCCCACCATGTCGCTGCGCTCCATCGCCTCGAACGCCGCGCGCCAGTCCGCCAGCGCATATTCGGCGTGCACGCGCGGGTGGATCCTGCCCTCCGCCGCCAGGCGCCAGATCGCCTCCTGGTTCTCGCGGCCCTTGTCGGGAAACTGACGGCCGTATTCGCCGGCGCGCACGCCAACGACCGAAAAGCCCTTGATCAGCGGCATGTTGGTGGAAACCGTCGCGATGCGCCCCGAGGTGAAGCCGACGACGCACAGCCGCCCGCCAAAGGCGATCGCGCGGACCGATTCGTCGAACACGTCGCCGCCGACCGGATCGTAGATCACGTCCGCGCCGCCGCCGGTGAGCGCCTTCACCTCCTCGCGAAAGCCGCTCGCCGGCAGGCACGCTTCGACCGGGTAAAGCTCTTTCAGAAGGGCGAGCTTCTCGGGCGAGCGCGACGTGGCGATCACCCGCGCGCCGAGCGAGATGGCAAGATCGACCGCGGCGAGCCCCACGCCCCCGGTGGCGCCGTGCACGAGGACCCATTCGCCCGCCTCCACCTTGGCGAGCCGCACTAGCGCGACATAAGCGGTCAAGTAAGCGGCGCCCACGCCAGCCGCTTCGCCGAAGGTAAGGTGCGCGGGCTTGCGCCGAACCGCCGCCGCATCGACCAGCACGCGCTCCGCGAAGCCGCCGAGCCGCGTACCGGCGACCACCGCCTCGCCGCGCTCGAACCCGTCACCTTCGATCACCTCGCCGGCGATCTCCATCCCCGGCGAAAAGGGCAGCGGCGGCTTCAGCTGATATTCGCCGCGCGTCATCAGCAGGTCGGGGAAGTTGAGCGCGGCGGCCTTCACCTGGATCAGCACCTTGCCCGGCGCCACCTGCGGCTCGGGCACGTCGATCAGCGCCGTGCCGGACAGGTCGGGCGACAGCGCAGAGACGACCAGCGCCTTCACGGCCGGCTCACCATGATGTCGAGCAGCGAATCGAACAGGCTCGCCATATCGAGGTGCGGGGCATGCACCTTGCTGAGCCCTAGCGTGATGAGACCATAGGCGCGCACCTCCGCCTCGCCGCGCGAGAAGCCGATGTCGGTGAGGCAGCTGGCGAGAAAATCGAGCATCAGCTCGTCGTGCCGCTCCACCGCGATCCGGGCGCGCGGATCGCTCTCGGCCCAGGCGCGCATCGCAACGGCGATCCGCGACGATCCACGCCGCCGCACCGTCTGCCCCAGCAGGCGGATGCGCCCGATCGGATCGGGCGTCGCACGGCGCAACGCGGCGATCAGGTCGCTGACCTGATCCTCGGCGAAATAGGCGGCGAGCTTCCCCTGATAATCGTCGAAATCGCGAAAGTGGTGATAGAAGCTGCCGGTCGAAACCTTCAGCTCCTCCGCGAGCGGCCGCAGCTTCAGCGCGCGCAGCCCACCGCGGCGCAGCAGCGACTGCCCGGCCTCCAGCCAATCGCGCGGCGTCAGGTCCGGGCTTCGCGACGGAGCGGTTGATCCCGAAACTACTGGCTGCACGCTTGACATCCCTTCTACCATAACGAAGGTTATGCCGGAAATCCGCGCCGGTAAAGGGCCGGTCTGGGTGGGGATTCTTGGAAGAGGTTTGTTAGGCAATGGCTGACGCTTACATCATTGACGCCGTTCGTACGCCGCGCGGCATCGGCAAGCAGGGCAAGGGCGCGCTGGCGCACATGCATCCGCAGCATCTCGCCGCAACGGTGCTGAAGGCACTGAAAGAGCGCAACAATATCAAGACCGAAGAGGTCGACGATATCATCTGGTCGACCAGCTCGCAGCGCGGCAAGCAGGGCGGCGACATGGGCCGCATGGCGGCGCTCGACGCCGGCTACGACGTGAAGGCGTCGGGCACCACGCTTGACCGCTTCTGCGGCGGTGGCATCACCGCGGTGAACTTCGCCGCGGCGCAGATCATGAGCGGCATGGAAGATCTCGTGATCGCCGGCGGTACCGAGATGATGAGCCTGACCGCGGCGATGAGCGCCGAGGACATGGAAAGCGGCAAGCCGCCACTCGGCATGGGCTCGGGCAACGAGCGCCTGAACATCAATCACCCGCAGTCGCACCAGGGCATTTGCGGCGATGCGATCGCCAGCAAGGAAGGCTTCACCCGCGAGGAGCTCGACCGCGCCGGCCTCGAAAGCCAGCAGAAGGCGGCCGTCGCGATCCAGGAAGGCCGCTTCAAGAAGTCGCTCGTGCCAGTGGTCGATGACGAGGGCAATGTCGTGCTCGACCATGACGAATTCCCGCGCCCGCAGACCACTGCCGAGGGCCTTGCCGCGCTGAAGCCGTCATTCGCGGCGCTGGCCGACATGCCGTACAACAAGTCCGGCGACACCTTCCGCAAGCAGATCAACCGCAAATATCCCGATCTCGAGATCCAGCATTTCCACCATGCCGGCAATTCGTCGGGCGTGGTCGATGGCGCGGCCGCCGTGCTGCTCGCATCGAAGGAATATGCCGAGAAGATGGGCTGGAAGCCGCGCGCGCGGATCGTCGCCATGGCGAACGTCGGCGATGATCCCACGCTCATGCTCAACGCACCGGTGCCGGCAGCCAAGAAGGTGCTCGGCAAAGCCGGCTTGACGGTAGAGGACATCGACCTGTTCGAGATCAACGAGGCGTTTGCCGTCGTGTCCGAGAAGTTCATCCGCGATCTCAACCTGCCACGCGAGAAGGTGAACGTGAACGGCGGCTCGATCGCGCTCGGTCACCCGATCGGCGCGACCGGATCGATCCTGATCGGCACCATCGTCGACGAGCTGGAGCGTCAGGACAAGCGCTACGGCCTCGTCACCATGTGCGCCGCAGGTGGCATGGCGCCGGCGATCATCGTCGAACGCCTGGCCGCCTGATCCAAGCAGAAGTTGAACCGCGAGCGGGCCGACAGCGCCCGCCGCGGCGGAGAGAATGATGACGCACCCCTACAAACACGCCGCCGCCACGCCCGACAAGCCTGCCTTCATCATGGCCGGTACGGGGGAGACGGTGACGTTCGCCCAGCTTGACGCGCGCGCGAACCAGGGTGCGCATCTGATCCGCTCGCTCGGCCTGAAGCGCGGCGACGCGATGGCAATGATGATGGACAATTCGCCGCGCTATTTCGAGGTCGCCTGGGCGGCCGAGCGCGCTGGCGTCTATCTCACCTGCATCTCGTCCAAGCTGATGGCGAGCGAGGCGGAATATATCATCCGCGACGGCGATTGCCGCGCGTTCGTAGCGTCAAAGGGCACCGCCGGCTGTGCCGAGACGCTGCTACCGCTGATCGACGATCTCGATCGCTTCATGGTCGACGGCACGATCCATGGGTATAAAAGCTGGGAAGACGCCTGTGCCCAGCAGCCGACCACGCCGATCGCCGATCCGTCGCCGGGGCAGATCATGCTCTATTCCTCGGGCACGACCGGCAAGCCAAAGGGCGTGCGCTTTGCGTTGCCGGAAGAGCCCTATGGCGAAAACGTCTCGCCGCTGATGATGATCGGGCAGGGGCTGTACGGCTTCAATCCCGACATGATCTATCTGTCGCCCGCCCCGCTCTATCATGCCGCGCCACTGCGGTGGTCGATGGCGGTGCAGCAGCTCGGCGGCACGGTCGTGGTGATGGAGCGCTTCGATGCCGAAAAGGCGCTGGAGGCGATCGAGCGGTACAAGGTGACGCACGCGCAATGGGTGCCGACGCACTTCATCCGCATGCTGAAGCTGCCCGAAGAGGCGCGCAGGAAGTATGACGTTTCTTCGCTAAAGGCGGTGTGGCACGCCGCCGCGCCATGCCCGGTCCCCGTCAAGGAAGCGATGATCGACTGGTGGGGGCCGATCATCGGCGAATATTACGCCGGGACGGAAGGCAACGGCTTCCACAACATCCTCTCGCCCGAATGGCTGACGCACAAGGGATCGGTCGGCAAGAACCTGACCACGATCACCCACATCTGCGACGAGGACGGCAACGAGGTGCCGCCGCGCACCGAGGGTGCGATCTATTTCGAGGCGCCGGTGACTGAGCTGAACCCGACCGGGGCGGCGCCATTCAGCTATCACAACGATCCCGAGAAGACGAAGGAGAGCACCAGCGCAAAGGGTTGGACCACCCTGGGCGATGTGGGCTGGATGGACGAGGAGGGCTATCTCTACCTCACCGATCGCAAGAGCTTCATGATCATTTCGGGCGGGGTGAACATCTACCCGGCCGAGATCGAGAATCTGCTCGTCACGCACCCCAAGGTTGCCGACGTCGCGGTGGTGAGCGCGCCGCATGAGGAAATGGGCGAGCAGGTCGTGGCGGTCATCCAGCCGCGCGACATGTCCGCCGATCACGAGGCGCTCGCCGCCGAGCTGGCGGACTTCGCCCGTGCGAACCTTAGCCACGTCAAATGCCCGCGCCGCTGGGAGTTCCGTGCCGAGCTGCCCCGCCATGACACGGGCAAGCTCTACAAGCGGCTGCTGCGCGACGAATTCTGGGGCAAGACCAAGCCGGCCGAGACGACGACGCCGCCAGCGGAGCAAGCGGCATGAGCTTCAACTTCGGTGACCTGATCGAGGCGGTAGAGGCCGCCGTCCCCGGCGACCGTGTCGCGCTCGCCCATGGCGATCAGGTGATCGACTGGGACGGGCTGCGCTCCCGGTCCAACAATCTGGCGCGCGCGCTGATCGCGCGCGGGTTGCAGCCGGGCGACCGCTTCGCCTTTTACGCGTATAATTCCGCCGATTACCTCGTCGCGCTGATGGCGTGCTGGAAGGCGCGCGGCACGCACGTCAACGTCAACTATCGCTACGTTGCCGACGAGCTGGCCTATATCCTGGCGGACAGCGGCGCTACCGTGCTGGTCTATGATGCACGCCTGCGTGATTGCGTTGCCGATGTGGTCGATCGCTCGCCCGCCGTGCGCAGCTATGTCGAGATCGGCGGCACGCCGGCCGAGCTGCCGCCGTTTGCCGAGGCGTTTGAAGAACTGACCGCCGGCGATGGCGCGCCGGTCGAGATCGACCGCGATCCGCAGGACCGCTTCTTTATCTACACCGGCGGCACCACGGGCATGCCCAAGGGCGTGGTATGGACGCACGCCGATCTGAACCTCATCGCGCATGGCGCGGCGGCGGCAGCGGGGCTTCCCGTGCCGGCCAATGTAGAGGAAGCTGCGGCGACGGTGGCGGCCAACCCCGATTATCCGCGTACCGTTTGTGGCCCGCCGCTGATGCACGGCACCGGCCTGCTCACCTCCTACGGCTCGCTGCTCGCCGGCGGCTTTGTCGCGACGCTGCCGAGCAAGAGCTTTCAGGCGGAGGAGGCGCTCGACGCGATCGACCGCTGGCAGGCGAACCGGCTGGTGGTGGTGGGCGACGCCTTCGCCCGGCCGATCCTGGAGGCGCTGGAGGCCCAGCCGGACCGCTGGGACGTCTCCTCGATGCGGCTCATCAATTCGTCGGGCGTCATGTGGACGCAGGGCGTGAAGGATGGGCTCATCCGCCACATGCCCGAGGCGACCTGCCAGGACAATTTCAGCTCGTCCGAGGCGATCGGCATGGGTGTGTCGCTCACCACCAGGGACGGCACGGTGGAGACCGCCAAGTTCGTCGTCGGCCCGCGCTGCCGCGTGCTCGACGACGACGACAAGGATGTGGTGCCCGGCTCCGGCGTCACCGGCAAGGTCGTGCTCGGCCCGCCCAATCCGGTGGAATATCACAAGGATCCGGAAAAGAGCGCACGCACCTTCCGCATGATCGACGGCGCGCGCTACACCGTGTCGGGCGATTTCGCGCAGGTGGCCGAGGATGGCAGCGTCATCCTGCTCGGCCGCGGCTCTGCCTGCATCAATTCGGCGGGCGAGAAGATCTTCCCCGAAGAGGTGGAGGAAGCGCTGAAGCTTTGCCCCAGGGTCGACGACGCACTCGTTTTCGGCATGCCCGATCCGAAATGGGGGCAGGCGGTCGCGGCGGTGGTGCAATCCGCCAACGGCTTCGACGAAGGCGCGGCGCGCGACGTGCTGCGCACCAAGCTTGCCGGCTACAAGCTGCCCAAGCTGATCGTCGCCACCGGCGAATCGCTGCGCGCGCCCAACGGCAAGGCGGATTATGCCAAAGCGAAGGGGCTGGCGGGCGTCGTCTGAGGCGGCGGCCGGTCACACACCGGCGCCGCCTTCCTTTCGCGTTGCTGACAAGCGCATTCAGCCATCATTCTTGCCGATCGGCGCATACAGCCTGCATCATCGGGGCCGGCTCGTGCGCCGGCGGTGGAGTGTAGAGCAGATGGGCAGAAAATTCGTGGCGGCGTTGATGGCTGCGGCGGCGCTGGTGCCCGGCGTTGGCATGGCGCAGGAGCGTGGCGGCGGACGTGGCTGGGGCTATCGCGCGCAGCAGCAACAGCAGCAGCGTGGCGAGCGCGGCGATTGGCAGCGCGGCAATCGTCCGGAGCGCGCCGCGCCCACCGGCGGTGGCGAGCGCCAATGGCAGCGTGGCAACCGTCCTGATCGCGGTGCCGATCGTCAGGCGCAGGGCGGAGCCGAACGGACATGGCAGCGCTCCACCACCATGCAGGAGCGCGGGCCGGCTCGGCAGGCGCCCGACGGCGGCGAGCGGACGTGGCGGCGCTCGACCGAGCAAGGCATAGGCGATCAGGGCAGGGCAGGTTGGGCGCAGCGCCGCGATCGGCCGCAGCCGGACGCCGGTCGCGATTTGCGGCAGCAGCGCCGCGACGGCGCCGATCGCTGGGCGGGACGAAGCGACCCGCGCGGCAACGTCGTCACCCGTGAAACGTACAGCCGCAATCGCCAGCGTGACGCCGTGCGGCGTGACCAGAACCGGGGCCGCGATGATGGCCAGCGCCGCTGGTCGCGCAGCAGCGCCGATTGGAACGACCATGACCGCTGGGACAATCGCCGGCAGGGCTGGAGCGGCCAGAACCGCTGGTCCGACCGTGGGCGCACCAACTGGAACCGCGACTGGCGGCGCGACTCGCGCTACGACTGGGCACGCTGGCGTGCGACCAATCGCAACGCCTTTCGCCTGCCGCGCTATTATGCGCCATACGGCTGGAACCAGGGCTATCGCCGCTTCTCGGTCGGCGTGATCCTGTCATCGTCGCTGTTCGGCCAGAATTACTGGATCAACGATCCCTATTCCTATCGCCTGCCGGACATGGGCGATGACCTTCGCTGGGTGCGCTATTACAACGATGCGCTGCTGGTGGACCTGTATTCCGGCGAGGTGGTGGACGTGATCCACGACATGTTCTGGTGATCGGCGCGATCAACTGATTGCATCGGGGAAGGGCGGCGGGCCACCGGCTCCGCCGCCCGTTCCATTTGCCGGATTACGCCTCCAGGCTGGTGCCGAGCGCCGCGTTCACCACGCCGCCGTCGACCACCAACGTATCGCCGACGACATAATCGCTGGCGCGGCTGGCAAGGAAGATCGCGGCGCCCGCCATGTCCTCGAAATTGCCGATCCGCCGCATCGGAATGCCCTTGGCCACCTGATTGCCATGGTCGCGCGCGGCGCGGTTCATCTCGCTGGCAAAGGCGCCCGGCGCCAGGCTGGTGACGATGATCCCATCCTTGATCAGCCGCGCCGCCATCCGCTTGGTCAGATAGATCAGCGCCGCCTTGGACGCGTGATAGCTGTACGTGTCCCACGGATTGAGGCGGATGCCGTCGATCGAGGTGATGTTGATCACCTTGGACGGCGCGTCATGGTTGGCGTTGGTCTTCAACAGGCCATGCAGCGCCTGGGTGAGGAAGAACGGCGACTTGACGTTCAGGTCCATCACCTTGTCCCAGCCGCTTTCCGGAAACTCCTCGAACGGCACGCCCCAGGCGGCGCCGGCATTGTTGACGAGGATGTCGAGGTGATCCTCGCGCTCGGCCAGCGACGCGGCCAGCGCGCGGCAGCCCTCCACGGTGGAGACGTCCTGCGGCAAAGCGATGCAATTGGGGCCAAGCTCGGCCACCGTTTCCTCGCAGGCCGCGGCCTTGCGCGAGGAAATATACACCTTCGCGCCCTGCTCGATGTACGCTTTGGCGATGATCTTGCCGATGCCGCGGCTGCCGCCGGTGACCAGCGCGGTGCGCCCTTCCAGGCTGAAAAGATTGCTCAGGCTCATCGGTATCCCTCCATGTTTCCCTGCCGGCTAGCGGCGCTGATGGCGCACGACAAGCGGCCTACCGCTTTTTCGAACAGGTTATGATTGACGACCCGATGCGCCATACTATGCTGCCGAAAACAGAAATGATTGGACGAGAGGATGCGCTTTTCGGGTAAGCGTGCCGTTGTAACCGGCGGCGCTTCGGGCATCGGTCGCGCCACCGCGATTCGACTGGCCGAGGAGGGTGCCGAGGTCTGGATCGGCGACATCGACGAGGCCGGCGGGCAGGAGCTTGCCAGCACCTCCAACGGCAAGATCCACTTTCAGCGATGCGACGTCACCAGCGCCGACGACATACGCGCGCTGATGGAGGCGCCGGGCGAGCTCGACGTCCTGTTCAACAATGCCGGCGCGGGCGGCGCGCCGGAAAAGATCGACGAGATCGCGCCGGAGGATTGGGATCGCACCCAGTCGCTGCTGCTGCGATCGGTGGCGCTTGGCATCCGCTACGCCGCGCCGCTGATGGCGAAGCGCGGCGGCGGGTCGATCGTCAACACCTCCTCGGTGTCGGCGCTGGGCACCGGCTATGCGCCGACCGCCTATTCCACGGCCAAGGCGGGCGTTCTGCACCTGTCGAAAATGGCGGCGGCGGATCTCGCCAAGCACAATATTCGCGTGAATGCCGTCATCCCCGGCTTCATCACCACCAACATCTTCACCCGTCACCTTGAGGTGCCCGCCGAGCAGCTCGAGCGCGCCAATCAGGTGATCGCGCATGTCGCCGCGGGCGCGCAGCCGGTGAAGCGTGCCGGCCGGCCGGAGGATATCGCCGCGGCGGTTTCCTTCCTGCTCAGCGACGATGCCGCCTTTGTCACCGGCACGCATCTGGTGGTCGACGGCGGCATCACGATCGGCACCCGGCAAAGCTGGGATCCCGATCAGCCCGGGCTCTTTGCCGCACTGGAGGCATTGCAATGAACGCCACTCTCGCAAGTGCGGCCGCGGTCGGATCGGCGCCCGCCAGCCGGCGGCTGCGCAACGGCACCATGGCGAGCTACGGCTTCGGCGCCGCGGCCTATGGCGTGAAGGATTCGGGCTTCGGCACGTTCCTGCTGCTGTTCTACAATCAGGTGATCGGCGTGCCGGCCGCGACGGTCGGTTTCGTCATCATGTGCGCGCTCATCATCGACGCCTTTGTCGATCCGACGGTCGGTGTCCTGTCCGATCGGACGAGGTCCAAATGGGGGCGGCGCCACCCGTGGCTCTATGGGTCGGCGCTGCCGATCATGCTCGGCTGGGTGTTGCTGTGGAACCCGCCGCAAACCTCCGAGGCGGCGACGCTCGGGTGGCTGTTCGCGGTGGCCGTGCTCGTGCGCAGCGCCGTCAGCGCCTATGAAGTGCCGAGCCAGGCGATGGCGGCCGAGCTCAGCTCGGATTACGACGAGCGGACGCGCATCATGGCGTATCGCTATCTGTTCGGCTGGGCCGGCGGGCTGGTGATGCTGATTGCCGCTTACTGGGTCTTCCTCACGCCGACGCCCGAGATGCCCAATGGGCTGCTCAATCGCGAGGGATATAAGGGTTTCGCGATCGCGGGCGCCCTGTTCATGGGCGTGGCGATCCTCACCTCCGCGATGGGCACCCACCGCGAGATCCCGAACCTGCCCGCGCCGACGATCGAGAAGCAGAGCATTCGGCAGAACTTCGCCGAATTGCTGCAAACGCTGCACAACAAGGCGTTTCTGATCCTGATGGCGGCGGGCCTGTTCGTTTATACGAACCAGGGCGTCACCTACGCGATCTCCAATTATCTCTACACCTACGTCTGGCGCTTCACGACGGTGACCATCCTTGGCGTGACGATGCCGACCTTCGTGCCGCTCAGCATCGTGCTGTTCTGCGGCGTGCTGGTCGCGTTCGTGGTGGCGCCGCGCATCGGCCAGACGACCAGCAAGCCGAAGGCTGCCTCGACGGCCGCGGTGCTGGCGATCATTGTCGGCACTGCGCCTTATTGGCTGCGGCTGGCGGGCGTGTTTCCCGAAGTCGGCAGCCCGGCGATGCTGCCGCTGCTATTCACGATGCTGGCGCTCGGCACCGCGGCGAGCGTTACCGCGCACATCCTCGGCGCGTCGATGATGGCCGACGTGGTGGAGGATTCGGAGCAACGCACCGGGCGCCGGTCCGAAGGCGTGTTCTTCGCCGGCGGCTTCTTTATTCAGAAGTGCACCAGCGGCGTCGGCATCTTCGTGACCGGCCTCATCCTGTGGGCGGCAAGCTTCCCCGAAAAGGCGATTCCCGGGCAGGTGCCCATGGCGGTGCTCGATCGCCTGACGATCATCTATATCGTCGCGGCAACCGCGCTCGCGCTGGTCGCGGCCGCGCTGTACCGCGCCTTTCCGTTCGGCCGTGCCGAACACACCGCGCGATTGGAGGCGCTGCGCATGCAGGCGCTTGATTCGGAGCGCGTCGATCCCGTTCCCTAACGTATAAGTACTTAGAAAATCAGCGGCGTCGACGCTTCGTCGGCGTCGCAACACCGTTCATCGGAATTGGTTCCCGGCGCTATTGGTTTCTTCGCGCGCCCTTCGTAGCAGAGCTGCGACGAACATCCGATGACCGGGGGGTCGCAGTGAATTTGAAGAATCTAGGTGCGCGTTTCGCGCTTGTTGTGTCGTGCGGCCTGATGACGGCGACCGCAGCAAATGCCCAGTTCTGGCAGTGCGCGCCTTATGCTCGCGAAATCTCTGGCATTCAGATCCACGGCAACGCCAATACTTGGTGGGGCAAGGCAGCCGGCCGGTATGAGCGTGGCAATACGCCAAAGGTCGGCGCTGTTCTTTCGTTCCGCTCCACCAATCGCATGCGCGTTGGCCACGTCGCCATGGTCAGCCAGATCGTCAGCGATCGCGAAGTGCTGCTGACCCACGCCAATTGGTCGCGCCGCGGCGGTGTCGAGCGCAACGTGCGCGCCATCGACGTGTCGGATGCCGGCGATTGGAGCCTGGTAAAGGTCTGGTACGCGCCGCAGGGCGGGCTGGGCACCTCCAACTATCCCACCAACGGCTTCATCTACGGCGATCGTCTCGATGGCGGCGAGCCGATGATGGTCGACAATGCCGATGACGAAGCGGACGAGACGCGGCTCGCGAACCTCGCCATCGCCTCGGCCGCCGCCGTGCCGGTGCGCGGTGCCGTCACCGTCGGCGAATCGACGGTCGGCAACTAAGTCGCCGATCGCCGCAACATCGGCTCAGCTCGGGCGGAAGTTCATCGCCGCCCCGTTCATGCAATAACGCTTGCCGGTCGGCGGCGGCCCGTCATCGAAGACATGGCCCTGATGCCCGCCGCACCGCGCACAATGCACCTCGGTGCGCGGGATGCCGAGGCTCACGTCGCGCCGCGTGCCCACGCTGCCCTTCAGCGGCGCCCAGAAGCTGGGCCAGCCGGTCCCACTCTCGAACTTGGTCTTTGACGAGAACAAGGGGTTGGCACAGCCGGCGCAGGTAAAGGTGCCAGCGCGCTTTTCGTTGTTCAGCGGGCTGGAGTAGGGCCGCTCGGTTGCTTCCTTGCGCAACACGTTGAACGCCTGCGGCGACAGCTTCTTGCGCCACGCCGCCTCGCTCAGCTGCACGGGAAAGGTTTCCGCAACCGCCGGAGAGGCGCGGCAGGCGCCGACCAGGGCAGCGACGGCGGTACCGCCAAGACCCAGCATCAGCGCGCGACGATCAAGGGACTGGTTCATTCGCCCGATATAGGGTGCCGCCGCGCCGCTTTCAGTCCCTCCAGCGCGGCTTTAGCGCAGCGGAGAATGGCTGATTCGGTGATGATGGCCCTGCATGCTAGCGAGCGGCTTATGCTCGACCCGCAAGACCGCACCGCGCCCGAGGATTGCACCGCCATGATCGCCGGCATGGCCGCTGACGCGCGCGCCGCCGCGCTCCAGCTGGCGCGGCTTTCCACCGAACAGCGCCGCGCCGGCCTTTGCCACGCCGCGCAGGCGCTGCGCACCGCCGGGCCCGCCATCCTCGCCGCCAATGCCGAGGATATGGCGCGGGCCGAGGCGGCGGGGCTGTCCGGGGCGCTGCTCGATCGCCTGCGGCTGGACGAGGCGCGCATCGCCGTGATGGCGGCGGGCGTCGCGATGGTGGCGACGCTGCCCGATCCGGTGGGGCAGGTGATCGACACCGCCGAGCGCCCCAACGGCCTCCAGCTGTCGCGCGTCCGCGTGCCGATCGGCGTCATCGGCATCATCTACGAAAGCCGCCCGAACGTCACCGCCGACGCCGCCGCGCTGTGCGTGATGGCGGGCAATGCCGCGATACTGCGCGGCGGATCGGAGGCGCGCGCCAGCAACGCCGCCATCCACCAGGCGTTCCGCGCCGGGCTAGCCGCCGCGGGCCTCCCCGAAGCGGCGGTGCAGCAGGTCGCCACCACCGATCGCGCGGCGGTCGGCGCGATGCTGGCGGCGCAGGGCGCGATCGACCTCGTCGTCCCGCGCGGCGGCAAGGGGCTGGTCGCGCGCGTGCAGGCGGAGGCGCGTGTGCCGGTGCTCGCGCATCTCGACGGCATCAATCACGTCTTCGTCCACGCCTCCGCCGATCGCGACATGGCGCGGGCGATCGTGGTCAACGCCAAGATGCGGCGGACCGGCGTGTGCGGCGCGATGGAAACGCTGCTGATCGACGCCGCCTTTCCGCATCCCGCGCAGCTGGTGCAGGCGCTCACCAATGCCGGTTGCACGGTGCGCGGCGATGCCCGCGTGGGCGCGATCAGCGCCGTCGCTTCGGCTAAGCCGGACGATTGGGACACCGAATATCTCGACGCCATCTGCTCGGTGGCGATCGTCGACGGGCTGGACGGCGCGCTTGCGCATATCGCGCGGCACAGCTCGGGCCATACCGACGCGATCGTCGCCGAGGACAATGGCGCGGCAGACCGCTTCCTGGCCGAAGTCGATTCGGCGATCGTGCTGTGGAACGCCTCCACGCAATTCGCCGACGGCGGCGAGTTCGGGCTCGGCGCCGAGATCGGCATCGCCACCGGCCGGCTCCACGCGCGCGGTCCGGTCGCGCTGGAGGCGCTGACGACCTACAAATGGATCGGCCGCGGCACCGGGCAGGTACGCGGCTAGATCAGCGCCCGCCCACCCAGCGGAAGAAGCGCGGCACGGGCGCGTGGCGGCTCATCCACGCGCTATACTCGCGATACACCGGATCGGCGCACAGGTGCCGCTCCTCCGTCCGCGCGCGCCAGTAATAGACGCCACTGACCGCCGCGAGGATCAGCGTCGCGCGCGCCGCATCCACCAGCGATCCGGTGGAAAGGATCGGCACGGTGGAAAGCCACCAGAACAAATTCTTGGTCAGATATGCCGGGTGGCGCGACCAGGCATAGGGGCCATGGGTCAGGATGCCGCGATGCGTCAGGTTGGAAAAGCGCAAGCCGAACGCGACCGTCGCCCAGGCGTAGATGCCGGTCAGCAGCACCAGTAGCGCGCCCACCATGCTCAGGAGCACCGGATGACCCCACAGCCACTGGCTCCATTCGGCGGTGCCGGGATGGTAATCGAGCGGCCCGCCCGCATCCATCAGGATGAACGGCGGGTAGCAGATCAGCGCCGCGGCCCAGCCGGCGGCATAAGGGTTCGCGCTGCGGATATGCGCGTCGAGCGGGCGCATGGTGAGGATGTAGCCGACCGTCGCGAATGCCACGTCGATCACGAACATGAAGGTGATCAGCCAATTGGCCAGCGCCACCGGATCGCGCAGGATGCCGAACGTCGGCGTGCGGATGAAGTCGCCAAAGCCCGGCGGCACGATCGCCAGCATGAAGGCGAGGAAGAACGCCTTCACCCCCCAGGCGCGCAGATGCGCATAGATCGCCTCCGGCTCGGCGCGGCTGGTGTTGGTAATCCACGCGCCAAGCGCCCAGGCCCCGTCGCGCGGCTCCACCAGGCGACGGTCGATCCACAGGACATAAGGGATCGACAGGACGAACAGCACCGGCGCCGCGGTAATGAAGCACCACATGGCGAAGCTGAAATTGCCCACCCAGTAGAACCGCCCGGTGGCGTAGATCAGCGCAATGCCGGCCCAGGTCGCCCATATCCCGACCAGCTTGATCAGGCTGATGTCGATCGTTTCACGCCACGGCCGCCGCAGCGACCAGTCGATGCCGGTCGAGGCGCGGCGATGCACCTTGTCGACCAGCAGCGACCAGAGCACCATCGGCAGCCCGCAGGCGAGCAGATTGACCAGCGCCGCGTAGGGCCCGTCCATGCCATAGGTGCGCGCCACCACGATCCACGCGATCACCCCCGCCAGACCTGCGATCCCCACGCCATGCGACACGGCAGAGGCGGGGCGCGGATCGGCAGGCTGGCGTGGCGCGGGAACGGCTTCTTGCGACATAGCCGCGCCCTAGCATGGCAAAGGTAATCGCCGCATGAAGGATGACGCTCGCTTCGCCGGCGCCGCGCGCCTACATCGCCGCGCATGTTCCAGTTCGACATTCAGGCCGGCGAAAAGGCCGAGCTTTACCGCGACATTCTTTCCGCCCTCGACGCGCTGACCGGTGACGAGCCCGATGCGATCGCCAACATGGCCAATGCCGCCGCGCTGCTCTGGCAATATATGCCCGATCTCAACTGGGCCGGCTTTTACCGCATGGTCGATGGCGAGCTCGTGCTCGGGCCGTTCCAGGGCAAGCCCGCCTGCATCCGCATCGCGCTGGGCGCCGGCGTGTGCGGCGCGGCGGCGGCGACTCGCGAGACGCAACTGGTCGCCGACGTTCATGCATTCCCCGGCCACATCGCGTGCGACGCGGCGAGCGCATCGGAACTGGTGGTGCCGATCGTGCACGATGGCCGGCTGATCGGCGTGCTCGATCTCGACAGCCCCACGCCCGCGCGCTTCGATGCGGAGGATGCGCGGGGCGGGGAGGCGATCGCGGCCCTTCTGGCCGCGCGCATCGCCTAGCGAGGCGCCGCTCCCTGCGTCATTCCGGGACATGCCGGCGCTCGGGGGCAACCCGAACGGCTGGTCATGCGATAGGCAGACACGGCAAAGCCGGATGACGAGTTTCGACAGCAGGGAGAATGGTCGATGCGAGCGCGATCGACAGCGGCAATGCTGGTGCTTGGCCTTACCGGGGCGACGGTGAGCGCCGCCGAGCGGCCGATGGGTCCGGCTGGCGGCAGCCCGGGCCTCGCCGCCGGCCGGGGTGCTGCGACGCGGGCGCCGCAATGGGGCGGCCGCATCGATGGGCGGTGGTGGGCCGGTGCCCGCGCCCCGGGCGGCTGGCGCGCGTACCAGCGGCCGCTGCGCGGCTGGACGCTCCCCGCCTTCTGGGCCGCGCCGCAGTTTCGCGTCGCCAACTGGTCGGGCTTCGATCTGCCGCCGCCGATCAACAACTATGTCTGGTCGCGCTATTATGACGATGCGGTGCTGATCGACGATCGCGGCGTCGTGCACGACACGATCGGCGGCGTCGATTGGAACAAGTTCGACGCGCCCGGCACCGATTACGCCTATCGCGAGGATTGGGGCGGCGCTGCAGGATCCGCGAGTGCGACCCGCGTGGCTGCTGCACCAAGCGTTCCGGGTGGGCCGGGCGCGCCCTATGCGCCGCCGCCGCGCCGCGAGCGTGACGTGATTCGCGCGGCGAGTGCCACTGATGCGCGCCCGCCCGAGGTGCCGGCGGCGCGCGTGTCGCCGCCGGTGCTGGCGGTCGACGATCGCGTGGCGGTGGCAAGCGCGCTCGTCCCATCGCGCCCGCCGCTGCCGGCAGCCGCACGTCCCGGCGCTGCCTATCCGCCACCGCCGCATGCGGGAGCGATGCCACCCCCGCCGCCTTCGGGCGCCGCGGTGCCGCCACCTCCGCCCCGCCTCGCCGCAGCGCCATCCAGGCCCGGCGCCGGCTACCCGCCGCCGCCGCCTCCCGGTGCCGGCTATCCGCCGCCTGGCGCTGCCGTGCCGCCACCACCCCCGCATCTCGCCGGCTACCCGCCCGCCGTGGCGGTACGCGCCCTGCCGCCGGTTCCCGAGCCGCTGCCGGGCGAGGATATGCCGCCGCCGCCGGGCTATTGGCAGGCGCCGCCGCCAGTCGTCACGGTCAACAACGGCGCCCGGGTCGTCACCACCACCACGCCGGCGACGTCGCAGGGCTATTACGCCAACGGCTATTATTATCCGCCGCCCAGCGTCGTTACCGTCACGGTGACCAGCCAGCCGATGCCGGCCGCCCAGCCGACCGAAAGCTGGGAAGAAGAGGTGAGCTATTCGTCGGGACGTCGCCGGCGGCGCTGACCAGTCGGCGCCGCGCTCGGGTGCGAGGGCGGCGCCTCAGCTCAGCCGGTCGATCGCGTCGCGATCGAGGTTGCCGGGAATGATCATCAGCGGCACCGGCAGCGCGCCGGCCTGACCGGCGAAATGGGTGACGAGCGGGCCCGGCGCGCCCTCCGGCGCGGCGCCGAGCACCAGCGCCGCCACCTGCGGATTGCCGGCGATGATCTCGCGGATGATCTTGGGGCCGTCGCCCTGGCGCACGGTGATCGATGGGCGCAGCCCCGCTTCTTGCATCAGCGTGCCGGCGGCCTTCGCAACCAGGCTCTCCGCCCGGCGCAGCGCCTCGTCCTCGATCGTCGCCTGCACGCCGCCGAATGCGATGAACTCGCCCTGCTCGACCAGTGCCAGGATCTCGACGCCGCCCCCCGTCTTCACGGCGCGCCGCGCGGCGAAGCGCAGCGCGATCTCCGCTTCGGGTGCGTCGTCGATAACCGTCAGATAGATGCGCATTGTGTGATTAACCGCCCCCGGTTCAATTCGCCCTTATCCGCCTGCGGGGTTGACCGCGCAAGGCCTCGGCGCAAGAGACGGGCGCTCCCCCAGGAACCGCTGAGGACCCTCATGTCGATCGAAATCAAGATGCCCGCGCTTTCTCCCACGATGGAGGAGGGAACGCTGGCGAAATGGCTGGTCAAGGAGGGCGACACCGTCAAGGCCGGCGACCTGATGGCCGAGATCGAAACGGACAAGGCCACCATGGAGTTCGAGGCGGTGGACGAGGGCGTCGTGGCCAAGATCGTCGTTGCCGAGGGCACCGACGGCGTAAAGGTCGGCGACGTTATCATGCTGCTCGACGGGGAAGACGAGGGCAGCGCGCCGAAGCGCGAAGCGCCCGCCAAGGAAGCGCCGAAGGCCGAAGCCAAGCCTGAGCCCAAGAAGGAGCAGGTCGACGCACCGGTCGATCGCGAAACCGGCGAACCCGTCGCCCCTGACAATCCCGAGACCAGGCCTGCGGCAAAGTCGCAGCAGGCACCGCGCGCTGAAGGCGATCGCGTAAAGGCCAGCCCGCTCGCCCGCCGCATCGCCGCGGAGCAGGGCGTCGATCTTTCGGCGCTCACCGGCTCCGGCCCGAACGGTCGGATCGTCAAGGCGGACGTCGAGGCCGCGCCTGCCGACCAGGCGGCCGCCGCTCCGCGCGGCGAGGCCGAAACGAGCCAGCGGGCGGCCGCCGCCCCCGCGCCCGCGGCCACTTCCGCCCCCGCTGCCGTGCCCGACATCCCGCACGAGACGACCAAGCTCAGCAACATGCGCAAGACGATCGCGCGCCGCCTGACCGAGTCGAAGCAGCAGGTGCCGCACATCTACCTCACCGTCGACGTCCGCCTCGACAAGTTGTTGAAGCTGCGCACCGAGCTGAACGAAAGTCTCGCCGCACGCGACGTCAAGTTGTCGGTCAACGATCTGATGATCAAGGCGCTGGCGGTTGCGCTGGTGCAGGTGCCCAAGTGCAATGTGATGTACACGCCCAACGAGCTCATCACCTTCAAGCGTGCCGACATCTCGGTCGCGGTGTCGACGCCGGAGGGCCTGATCACGCCCGTGATCACCGAAGCCGACACCGCCTCGCTGTCATCTATCTCCACGCGCATGAAAGACCTGGCGGCCCGCGCCCGCGACAAGAAGCTGAAGCCCGAAGAATTCACCGGCGGCACCGCCTCGATCAGCAACATGGGCATGTTCGGGATCAAGCAATTCGACGCGGTAATTAATCCGCCGCAGGGCATGATCCTGGCGGTCGGTGCGGGCGAGAAGCGCCCCTATGTCATTGATGACGCACTGGGAATCGCGACCGTCATGAGCGCGACGGGCAGCTTCGACCATCGCGCGATCGACGGCTCTGACGGTGCGGAACTGATGCAGGCGTTCAAGGCGCTGTGCGAAAACCCGCTGGGCATGCTGGCCTGAGATGAACCGCGCGGTTGCTGCCGAGCTGCTGCATCTGGCCCTCGGGCTGGTGCTGACGCTTGTACTCTTCCGCGCGGCGATCTGGTCCTACCCACAGGGCGCCGGCTCGCTGGAGCCGGTCTGCCTGCTGACGATGCTGGCGTTGCTGGCGATGAGCGTGCCCGCGCTGGTGCGAGCGGCGCGCCAACCAAGGAACTGATACGTGGCAGATACTTACGATCTCGTCGTCCTGGGCTCCGGACCGGGCGGCTATGTCGCGGCGATCCGCGCCTCGCAGCTCGGGCTGAAGGTCGCGATCGTCGAGCGCGAGCTGCTGGGCGGCATCTGTCTCAATTGGGGCTGCATCCCGACCAAGGCGCTGCTGCGCTCGGCCGAGGTGTTTCACCTGATGAGTCATGCCAAGGATTACGGCCTCGCCGCGCAGGGCATCACGGCTGATCTGGAAGCGGTGGTCAAGCGTTCGCGCGGAGTGGCCAAGCAGCTCAATCAGGGCGTCACGCACCTGATGAAGAAGAACAAGATCGCCGTGCACATGGGCGAGGGCAAGCTGAACGGTAAGGGCAAGCTGACCGTCACCGATAAGGACGGCAAGGCGACCGAGATCGGCTATAAGAACGTCATCGTCGCCACCGGCGCGCGCGCCCGTGAGCTGCCGTTCGCCAAGTCCGACGGCAAGCGCGTGTGGACCTATCGCCACGCAATGACCCCGCCCGAGATGCCGAAAAAGCTGCTGGTGATCGGCTCGGGTGCGATCGGGATCGAATTCGCCAGCTTCTACAACGACATGGGCGCCGACGTGACGGTGGTCGAAATGCTCGACCGGCTGGTCCCGGTGGAGGACGCCGACGTCTCGGCGCACCTTGAAAAGGCGCTGAAGAAGCAGGGCATGACGATCATGACCTCCGCCAGCATCGGCGGGCTCGACGTGAAAGCGAACGGCGTGACGGCCAAGCTGAAGGACAAGGCGGGCAAGGAAACCACTGCTGAGTTCAGCCATGTGATCGTTGCGGTCGGAATCGTGCCGAACACGGAAGGTATCGGCCTCAAGGAGTTGGGCGTCGACATGGACGAGCGCGGCTTCCTGAAAACCGACGCCATGTGCCGCACCAACGTGGAGGGCGTCTGGGCGATCGGCGACATCACCGCGCCGCCGTGGCTCGCGCACAAGGCGAGCCATGAAGGTGTCATCGCGGTCGAGGCAATCGCCGGCGGTCACCCGCATGCGATGGACCCGCGCAACATCCCGGGCTGCACCTATTGTCGCCCGCAGATCGCCAGCGTCGGGCTGACCGAGGCGAAGGCCAAGGAAGCCGGCTATGAGGTGAAGGTCGGCAACTTCCCCTTCATCGGCAACGGCAAGGCGATCGCGTTGGGCGAGGCGGAAGGCTTCGTGAAGACGGTGTTCGACGCGAAGACGGGCGAGCTGCTCGGCGCGCACATGATCGGCGCCGAGGTGACCGAG
Source organism: Sphingomonas dokdonensis (assembly GCF_002197685.1). GTDB lineage: Bacteria > Pseudomonadota > Alphaproteobacteria > Sphingomonadales > Sphingomonadaceae > Sphingomonas > Sphingomonas dokdonensis. Next base: position 252,634 of record NZ_NBBI01000001.1, read on the forward strand.
ATGATCCAAGGCTACACCATCGGCAAGACGCTGGAGACGACCGAGGCGGAGCTGATGGAAACGGTGTTCCCGCACCCGACGATCAGCGAAACCATGCACGAGGCCGTTCTGGGTGCCTACGGCAAGGCGCTGCATATCTGAGCTGCAGCAAAGCAGCCGCCGTCCTCAGCACGATTGTGGCGGCAATCGACCGACAAGGGAGCGACCATGACCGATCACGCCACCGGCACGCACGTCTTCACGCCCGATCCGCGCAACGACGAGGTGCTGATCGACGTCAATGGCGAGCTGTTCCGCCGCCCGGAGGCGAAGGTCTCGGTGTTCGACTCTGGCTTCATGCTGGGCGATGGCGTGTGGGAGGGCCTTCGCGTCTACGACGGCAAGATCGCCTTTCTCGATCGCCACCTCGATCGGCTGTGGTCGGGCGCGAAGGCGATCATGCTCGATATCGGCATCACGCGCGATGAGATGGTCAGTCGCTTGCGCCGCGTGCTCGACGCCAATCAGATGACGGGCGACGGCGTTCACATCCGGCTGATGGTGACGCGCGGCATTCGGTCGACGCCATATCAGGATCCCCGCGTCGTGATCTCGCCCGCCACAATCGTGCTGATCCCCGAATGGAAGGCGCCGGCGCAAGGCACCGCCACGCGGATGCTGAACCTGTTCACCGTCCACGTCCGTCGCGGCTATCCCGACGTGCAGGATCCGAAGCTCAACTCGCATTCGAAGCTCAACTGCATCACCGCCTGCATCCAGGCCGCACAGGCCGGGGCGGACGAGGCGCTGATGCTCGATCCCCACGGCTTTGTCGCAACCTGCAACTCGACGCACTTCTTCATCGTGCGCAATGGCGAGGTGTGGACCTCGACCGGCGATTACTGCCTCGACGGGATCACTCGGCGCATCGTGGTCGAGACGGCGCGTGCGGCCGGCATCCCGACCTATGAGCGCAATTTCTCGCTGACCGACGTGTACGGCGCCGACGAGGCGTTCACCACTGGCACCTTCGCCGGGCTGGCACCGATTGGCACGATAGACGGGCGGGTGATCGGGACGGAGCGTGGCCCGATGGTGGCGCGCCTCCAGCAGCTGTACCGCGAGGCGGTAACGCGGGAACTCGCATGAACGCCGCGTCTCCTCGCGCCGGCGAGCCGCTGCGCATCGCCATGTGGTCCGGCCCGCGCAACATCTCGACGGCGATGATGCGCAGCTTCTCTGCGCGCGCCGATTGCGCGGTCAGCGACGAGCCGTTCTACGGCTGTTTCCTGAAGCATAGCGGCGCCGATCACCCGATGCGCGAGGCGGTGGTCGCCAGCATGGATTGCAACTGGCAGTCGGTGGCAGCGACGCTGGCGGGGCTGGCGCCGGGTGGCAAGCCAGTGTGGTATCAGAAGCATATGCCGCACCACATGGTCGGTTCGATCGCGCCCGACGATTTGCGCGGCGTGGTGCACGCCTTTCTGATCCGCGATCCTGCGCGGATGGCGGCCTCCTATGCGGCCAAGCGGGAGACGGTGACGCCCGAGGATCTGGGTGTCGCGGCACAGCGCGCCTTCTTCGATCGGGTGGCCGACCGGATCGGCCAAGCCCCGCCGGTCATCGACTCGGCGGACGTGCTGCGCGATCCGGCGGGTACGCTGTCTGCGCTTTGCGCGGCGCTTGGGATCACGTGGGATCCGGCGATGCTGTCCTGGGCGCCGGGCCGCCACGCCGACGACGGCGTGTGGGCGGCGCACTGGTATGGTCGGGTGGAAACGTCGACTGGCTTCGGCGCACCCGAAGGCGAGCCGCAACCGCTCACACCGGCGCTTGCCGCCGTGGCCGACGCCTGCCGGGCGGATTACCTTGCCATGGCAACGCACCGCCTCAACGCCGCCTAATCGTGAGGTCGTTATCCGGGGCGCCAGCGACATCGCGACGCCCCGGATCGTAGGCATGTCTTACTGGCTGAGGAACGTCAGCAGATCGTTGGTCAGCCGGTCGCCTTCGGTCGCGAACAGGCCGTGCGGTGCGCCATCATATTCGACCAGCTGGCTCATCCCGATCCCCTCGGCGGCGCGGCGCCCGGTGGCGTCGATCGGCACCGTCTTGTCGCCGGTGCCGTGGATCACCAGCGTCGGCACGCGGAACGCCGGCAGATCGGGGCGGAAGTCGGTGAAGCTGAAGCTTTTCGCGCATTCCAGCGTCGAGCGCAGCGATGCCTGCATCGCTAGGCGCCAGGCCCAGTCGAGCATCGCATCGCTCACCGGGCTGGTGACATAGCCGACGCCGAAGAAATCCTTGAAGAAGGTGCGGAAGAAGGTCGGCCGATCCTCGCGGATGCCATCGGCGATGCCGAGCAGGTCCGCCTCGGGCGCGCCATGCGGATTATCCTCGGTCTTCAGCATATAGGGCACGACCGAGCTGATCAGGACGGCAGCGTTGACGCCGCGTCCGTCGTGCCGGCTCATGTAGCGCGCCACTTCGCCGCCACCCATCGAGAAGCCGACGAGCGTGGCGTCCTGCTCGACGCCCGCCGCCTTCATCACGTCGGCCAGATCGTCCGTGAGCGAGTCGTAGTCATAGCCGCTCCACGGCTGGCTCGATCGCCCGAAACCGCGGCGATCGTAGGCGATCACGCGATAGCCGGCCTCCGCCAGCGCCACGGCCTGCGGATCCCAGCTGTCGGCGGAAAGCGGCCAGCCGTGCACCAGCACGACCGGGCGACCTTCGCCCCAGTCCTTTACAAAGATATCGGCGCCATCGCGCGTCTTGACGTAAGGCATGATCAACTCCGGTCGGTGAGACTGGAAGAACGGCAGCGGCAAGGCCGCGTTCCGTGCGATCGGTGCCGGATCAGCGCGTCTGGCGCATCGTGGGCACCTCGTCGCGCAACTCGGTGAGCGTGGGACGGCGGATCGAAGGGCGCAGCCGGGCGATACTGCACAGTCCGGCGACCAGCGCGAGCCCGGCGGCGACGAGCGGCGGCACCGCACCCGATCCGATGCCGGCGGCGAGCAGCGCGGCGGCAAGCGTCGCGCCGATGGTCTGACCGGTCAGCCGAACGGTGGAGACAAGCCCGCCGGCCGCGGCGGCGCGCTGGCGCGGCGCAGACCCGACGACCAGGCGCGCGTTGGGCGGCAGGTACAGCCCGAAGCCCGATCCGCACAGCGCCATGCGCCACGCGACATCGAAGTAGCTCGGGTCGGTCGGCATGGTGGCGAGCAAGCTGAGCGCCACAAGCGTCACCGCCATGCCGATTCCGCCAAGAATACCGGCCGGCACCCGATCGGACAGGAAGCCCGAGAGCGGCGCGACGATCATGTTGGTAAGCGGCCAGGGCGCGATACACGCCCCGATCTGCGTCGGGGTGAAGCCAAGCGCGGCGAGGCGGAACGGGGTGGAGACCAGCAGCGTCATCGAGGCGGTGAACGCCGTCAGGCTGCCCATCGCGGAAAGCGCGATGATCGGACGGGCGAGCAGATCCACCGGCAGGATCGGAGCCGGCGCGCCAAGCTCGCGCCGCACGAAGAACCAGCCGAGCGTCGCGCCGGTCGCGATGATCGCGCCGCTCACCACCGGGCTGTCGCCATGCACCAGGCTTTCCGCGCCGCCGATGATGAGCCCGAACATGCCCGCGCACATGATCGCGCCGATCAGGTCGAGCTGCGTCAGCCCCGGCTTCGGATCGGGCAGGGCGCGGCCCAGCGCGATACTGATCACCGCAAATGGCAGCGAACTGGCGAATACCCACGGCCACGGGGCCACAGCCAGGACCAGCCCGCCGATCGTCGGCGCGGCGGCGGCCGAGCTGGTGACGATCACCGAATTGATGCCCAGTCCCCGGCCAAGCTGGCTCGCAGGATAGGTCTGACGGATCAGCGCCGATGAAACGCTCAGCACGCCCGCCGCGCCGATCGCCTGCACCGCCCGCACGATCAGCAGAAAGGGTAGGCTCTTGGCGAAAAAGCACAGCAGCGTCGCCGCCGCGAAGATCATCTGCCCCGCCTGATACGTGCGCTTCAATCCGATCCGCTCGCCCAAACCGGCAAACGGGAGCAGCAGCATGACCAGCATCACCTGATAGACGGTGACGATCGACACCACCGAGCTTGGCGCGACATTCAGATCGCGCGCGATGGTAGGCAGCGCGACATTGGCGATGCCGCCATCGATAATGACCAGCGCGGAGCCGCAGCCCAGCGATGCGATCGCCAGAAAGCGACGCGGAAGAGGCAAACCGTCCGACATCCGTTCGTGCCTGAAGGAAGCCGGCGTCCGGGGCAAGCGAGTCGACGCCCCGTTGCTCAGGATCGGTTTGCCTTGCCCTCGCCAACCGGGCATCGATCGCGGCGATCGAACGGGGAAGGCACATGAAGCGGTGGTGGTTTGCGATGGCAGCGGCAGGAGCGCTTGCGGCATCGACGGCGAGCGCCCAAATCGCCGCGGTGACTGACGATCCCTATATCTGGCTCGAAGACCGCGAGGGCGCCAAGCCGCTCGCCTGGGTGGAAACCGAAAACAAGCGCACGCTTTCGCGGCTGGAGGCCGACCCGCGCTACGACACCTTTCATCGGGAGGCGCTGGAGATCGCCTCGGCCGAGGATCGCATTCCGATGCCGCAGATCATCGGCAGCCGCATCTTCAACTTGTGGCGCGACAAGGCGCATCCGCAGGGCATCTGGCGCGTCACCAGCGCGGCCGACTTTGCACATGCGCAACCGAACTGGACGACGCTGATCGATCTCGATGCCCTGTCGAAGGCAGAGGGCAAGAAGTGGGTGTGGAAGGGCGTGGTCTGCCGCGAGCCCGACGAGAAGCGCTGCCTTGTTTCGCTGAGCGAGGGCGGCGAGGACGCGACCACCTTGCGCGAGTTCGATCTGGAAACGGGATCGTTCGTCGACGGCGGCTTCGATCTGCCCGCCTCCAAGCAGAATGCCGACTGGATCGATGCCGACACGCTGATCGTGTCGCGCGACTGGGGCGAGGGGACGCTGACCAAGTCGGGCTATCCCTATGTGGTCAAGATCCTGAAGCGCGGCGAGCCGATCGCGGCGGCGCGCGAGATCTATCGTGGCACCACCGACGACATTGGCGTCTTCCCCTCGGTGGAGATGGACGCGCAGGGCCATCGCGCGGTGGTCATCACGCGCGCGAAAACCTTTTTCACGTCCGACATCCTGCTGTGGGATGGCGCAAAGGCGACCAAGGTGCCGCTGCCCGAGCGGGTGGACGTGAACGGTCTGGTGGACGGCCGGCTGATCGTCAGGACGAGCGAACCGTGGGGCAAGGTGCCCGAAGGCGCGCTTGCCGCCCTGCCGCTATCGGATGCGATGCGCGGCGCGGGCGAGCTGACCACCATCTTCGCCGCCGGGCCGCGCCAGTCGATCGATCGCAGCAACGTGCGGGTAACCGGCAATGCGGTGATCGCCTCAGTGTACGACAATGTGCGTGGCCGTGCGATGGTGTTCACGCCGGAAGGTGCGGGATGGCGTGGCCGGGCGCTCGATCTGCCCGACAATCTCTCCGTCGACCTGGTCACTGCCGAGCATCGGGGTGACCGCGGCTATCTCGCCGTATCGGGCTTTACCACGCCGACCCGGCTGATGGCGTTCGATGCGGCAAGCAGCACGGCGCCGCTAGCAGTCAAATCATTGCCGCCGCGCTTCGATGTCAGCGGCCTGGTCGTGGAGCAGTTCGAGGCGCGCTCCTCGGATGGGACAAAGGTGCCCTATTTCGTCGTGCACCGCGAGGACGCGCCAAAGGACGGCAGCACGCCCACGCTGATGACGGCCTATGGCGGCTTCGAGGTATCGAACACGCCATACTACTCGGGCATCACGGGGAAGCTGTGGCTGGAGCGTGGCGGCGCCTTTGTGCTCGCCAACATTCGCGGCGGCGGGGAGTTCGGCCCGGCGTGGCATGAGGCGGGGCGCAAGACCAAGCGGCAGCTGATCTTTGACGATTTCGCCAGCATCGCGCGCGACCTGTTCGCACGCGGCATCACGAGTGCGTCGAAGCTTGGTATCTACGGCGGCTCGAACGGCGGGCTGTTGATGGGCGTGGAGCTCACCCAGCATCCCGAGCTGTGGGGCGCGGTGACGATCCAGGTGCCGCTGCTCGACATGCTGCGCTACGAAGGGATCGCGGCCGGTGCGTCGTGGGTGGACGAATATGGCTCCGTCTCGGTGCCCGAGGAGCGCGCATTCCTCGCCAAAATGTCGCCCTATCATGCGCTGCGCAAGGATGGTCGCTACCCGGAGCCGTACATCTGGACGACGACCAAGGACGATCGCGTCGGCCCGCAGCACGCCCGCAAATTCGCCGCGCGGATGAAAGAATATGGCCTGCCGTACCTCTTCTACGAGGATACCGCCGGGGGTCATTCGGGCGACGCGGATATTGCACAGGGCGCGCGGCTTCAGGCCTTGCAGATGACCTATTTCGCGCAGAAGCTGATCGGGTCGGCCGGCGCGGCGCGATAGCCGAGCGGCCGCGCCCTTTCCGCGTCTGGCAGCGAATGCATTTCGGGAACGCATCGTTGCGCAAAACAGTTATTGCTGCACTGCAGCAGCATGGATAAGCCGGTGAACATGAAGCTGAACACCGACGAAGATCGGGTCGACGCGCCAGCAACGCCGCCCGTCAGCATGCCGACCGTTTTCGAAGCGATCGTGAAACAGCAGGCGATTGCGGCGACTTACAACCGCGGTTCCGTCACGCTGGCGCCGCACGTCGTGTATACCAAGCATGGCGAGTTCTACGTCGATGCCCTGACGCTGGAGCGGGACGGCAAGCCGCCGCGCGAGCCGAAAATCGGTGCCTTCAAGATCGCCGGGCTCGGCGGCATGCGCGTAACGCCGCGCCGCTTCACCCGCAGCGAGCTCTTCAATCCCAAGGATGAGCGGTACGAGGGCGTGACGCTGCTAGCCATCGAGGGCTGACGGCGACCAGCCGGGCGGCGCCAGCTCGAACCCGGCGAAGTCGAACCCCGGCGTCACCACGCAACTGACCAGTACCCAGCCGGCGGTCGCTTCGGCGGCCTGCCAGCCATGCGCCGGCACCAGCGCCTGGGGCGCGTCCGGGCCGAGGTGATGCGTGGTGATCACGCCATCCTCCTCGATGTGCAGCACCAGCAGACTGCCGGCATGCCACAGCCACAGCTCCGCCGCATCCACCCGGTGCCAGTGCGACCGCTCGCCCACATCGAGCAGGAACAGGATCGCCGTCATCGGTGATCGCTCGCCGGGCGGGGCGGGCAGGCGCAGCGTTTCGCGGTAATGGCCGCCCTCGGGGTGCGGCGCCAGGCGATGACGCGCAATAAGGACGGCCGCATCGCTCACCGGCAGCGGACCTGGCTGTTCTGATCCACCGCACGGCCGGCCAGCGCGCCCGCCGCCCCGCCGAACAGGGTGCCGACCACGCGGCTGCGTCCACCGTCGATGACGTTGCCCAGCACGCCGCCGAGCGCGCCCCCGACAATCAGGCCGGTCGTGCCGTCGGACCGGCGGCAATAATAGCGCCCGTCCGATCCCGAATAGACGCGGTCGGTCGGCGCCAGCACGCGCTCCTGATATTGCCCGCCCGAGCGATAATAACGCGTCGGATCGTAATCGCCTTCGTCGCGCCAGTTCGAATCGTCGTCATAGGCGTCGCGATCGTCATAGCCGCCGCGCGGCAGCGGCGGCGCGGTCCGCCCGTCGTCCCAGCGCGGATCGCGGTAGCCGGCGTTCGGCACCCGGCGCACCGACTGGTACCGATCGAACTCGCTGCGAAATACCTCCAGCTCGCGATCGAACCGCTCCTGCGCCGCGCGGAAGCGCGCGTCATCGGCAGCGGACTGGGCGACGGCCGGCGTGCCGAGGGCGGCTGCCGCCAGGCCAAGGGCGATCGCAATGCGACGGGTAAGCATGGGATGGGTCTCTCCACGCCCGTGAATGGGCCAAGGCGGGATACGGCTGCTCGGCGAAATCGTTCCTGAACAAAGCCGCGCAGTTGACTGCCCGGATCAGCCCTGATCGAGCATCGGCGGGCCGTAGGCATCGATCGCCTCGAACAATTGGGTAAGCGCCGCGCGCTCGTCCGCATCGATCTCCGGCTTCCAGATCTCGAACAGCAGCACGGTGCGCGTTTCGCTGCCGCGGTTCCACGCCTCATGCTCGAATGAATCGTCGAAGATAACCAGCTCGCCCGCGCGCCATTCGTGCACGTCGGCACCGACGCGCAGGCCGCATCCCGACGGGGCGATGATCGGCAGGTGACAGATCAGCCGCGTGTTGAGCAGGCCGTGATGCGGCTGGATGTGCGTGCCGGGCGTCAGGCGCGAGAACAGCGCCATCGGCGAGCGGCCGGCAATCTGCGGGATCGGCACTTTGGCCAGCGCCGCCATCGTTGCCGGAAAGCGCGCGGCATTTGCCGCCACCATCTCGCCGCCGCGCCACAGGTGCAGCGCGCCCCAGGCCGGATCGTTCAGCAGCGGATTGTTGGGCAGCGGCCGATCTGGATTGCCCTCGACATAAGGCGCAAAGCCTTCGGTAATGGCCTCCAGCTCCGCACGGATCGCCGGGGTCGCCGCTTCCAGTTCGGCCACCCAGTCGAAATCGGTGCGATCGTAGAAGGCGCGCTGCGGCAGCCCCTCGAAATAGAACATGCTCGGCTGCTGCTGATACAAGTCGCGCCGGCCGAGCAGCAGATCGAGCGATTGCGCGACGCGCGCGGGCGGCGCGGCGGGGATCGCCGCTTCGAGATGCGCGGTGAACCGCTGATTGGTGTCCTGCTTGAACGCCTCGGCCTGGCGCAGCAGCGGGTGAAGCGATGGCGGCACGTCGCGACTCACCGCCGCCTGGTTCAGCGCCGCGGTGTAGAAATTCGAGGCGGCGCGATCGTCGCCGTCCAGCCGCTTGCGGTCGCCCATCAGCAGCAGCGCCGCGATATGCCGGGGCTGTTCCCTAAGCTGCGCCTGCAGCGCGTCGGTCTCTGCCGCGGTGTCGGCGCTCAATCGACAGGCCTGCGCCAATGCCAGCCACGGCAGCGGAAAATCGGCCGGGCGCGCCGCGACGATTGCCTCGAAACTCGCGCGTGCGCTCGCACCGTCGCCGCGCCGCAGCGCCTCCACACCTTGTCTGGCGAGGTGTTCGGCATCGGCGCGGGTCATGCTCATGCCGCCTGTATTGCGGCTCCGTCCCGACAGGTAAAGCTGGCGGTCAGGGGAGGGTGACGAAACTGTCCATCACGCGCTTGTGCCCGGCCTTCTCGAATTCGATCTCCAGCTTGTTGCCTTCGATGCTCTCGATCGTGCCATAGCCGAACTTCTGGTGGAACACGCGCAGGCCGACCGACAGGTCCGACCGGCCTTTGTTGCCGAGGCTGATCGACGGCGCGCGGCTTTCCACCACGCGGGTCGGCTCGCGATTGAAGGTGCGGCTCTGCCATTCGCCGCCGGGCTTGCCGCCCAACGTACCTGCGGCGCGCTGCCACCCCGGCCCGCGCCCTTTGCCGCGGCCGACATCCGCAAACGGATCGGCGCGCTCGGACCAATTGGCACGCCACAGGCTCTCGCCGCCGCTCATCGTCGTCTCGCTGTCGACGTGATCGGCCGGCAACTCGCCGACGAAGCGCGACGGGATGGAGCTCGTCCACTGGCCGTAGATGCGGCGATTGGCGGCATGCAGGATCACCGCGAGGCGTCGCGCGCGCGTGATCGCGACGTAAGCGAGCCGGCGTTCCTCCTCCAGGCTGCGCGTGCCGCCCTCGTCCAGCGCGCGCTGCGACGGGAACAGTCCTTCCTCCCAGCCGGCGAGAAACACCGTGTCGAATTCCAGCCCCTTGGCGGCATGGATCGTCATGATGGTGACCTTGGGATCCTCGCGCGCGCCTTCGTTGTCCATGACAAGGCTGACATGCTCGAGGAACGCGCCGAGGCTTTCGTATTCTTCCATCGCGCGGACGAGTTCGCTGAGATTCTCCAGCCGCCCGGCCGCCTCGGCGGATTTCTCCGCCTGCCACATCGCGGTGTAGCCCGATTCATCCAGGATCTGGCGCGCCAGCTCGGCATGCGGCAGCTCGCGCGCCATGTCGCGCCAGCGGGCCACGTCGCCGACGAAATTGCCGAGCGCGCGGCGCGCCTGCGGCGTCAGCTCGTCGGTATCGAGGATGCGTGCGGCGGCAAGGCTCAGCGGCAGCCGCTCGGCGCGCGCCAGCATGTGCAGCTTGGCGATCGCCTTGTCGCCCAGGCCACGCTTAGGCGTGTTGACGATCCGCTCGAACGCCAAGTCGTCCGCCGGCTGGTTGACGATGCGCAGATAGGCCAGCGCATCGCGAATTTCCTGCCGCTCGTAGAAGCGGAAGCCGCCGACGATGCGATAGGGCATGCCGATCGCGATGAAGCGATCCTCGAACTCGCGTGTCTGGTGCTGCGCGCGCACCAGGATCGCGCAATCGTCCAGGCTCTTGCCCGCGCGCTGGCAGCTTTCGATCTCGTCGCCGACGCGGCGCGCCTCCTCCGGCCCGTCCCACACGCCGATCACGCGGACCTTCTCGCCCGCGTCCAGCTCGGTCCACAACTGCTTGCCGAGGCGTCCCGAGTTGTTGTTGATCACCCCGCCGGCCGCCCCCAGGATATGCGGCGTCGAGCGATAATTCTGCTCCAACCGGATCACCTTGGCGCCGGGGAAATCCTTTTCGAACTTCAGGATATTCTCGACCTGCGCGCCGCGCCAGGAATAGATCGACTGGTCGTCGTCGCCGACGCAGCAGATGTTGCGCCGCTCCTGCGCCAGCAGCCGCAGCCAGAGGTACTGGACCGAATTGGTGTCCTGATATTCGTCCACCATGATGTAGCGAAAGCGCTGCTGATATTGCGCCAGTACCTCGCGATTGGTCTTCAGAATCGTCAGCACGTGCAGCAGCAGATCGCCGAAGTCGCAGGCGTTCACCGCGCGCAACCGCTCCTGATATTGCTCGTATAGCTCGCCGCCGCGCCCGTTGGCATAGCGTTCGCTCTCGCCCGCATCCACCTCGCGCGGGGTCAGCCCCTTGTTCTTCCACTCGTCGATCAGCCCGGCGAGGCTGCGCGCGGGGAAGCGCTTTTCGTCGATGTCGGCCGCGAGGATCAGTTGCTTGAGCAGGCGCAGCTGATCGTCGGTGTCGAGAATAGTGAAATTGTTCTGCAGCCCGACCAGTTCGGCATGACGGCGCAGCATCTTGGCGCCGATCGCGTGAAAGGTGCCGAGCCACGGCATCCCCTCCACCGCATCGCCCACCAGCCGCCCGACCCGTTCGCGCATCTCACGCGCCGCCTTGTTGGTGAAGGTGACCGACAGGATCTCACTTGGATACGCGCGCCTGGTGTACAGCAGGTGCGCAAGCCGCGCGGTCAGCGCGGCCGTCTTGCCCGTGCCCGCGCCGGCAAGCACCAGCACGGGGCCGTCGATGGTGAGCACCGCCTCGCGCTGCTGCGGATTGAGGCCTCGAAGGTACGGCGGGTCGGCAAGCTGGGTATCGGTCACGTACGAACAGGTAGGGAACGAGCGCGGCGGGGGCAAGCGACGAGGCGACAACCGGCCGCTCCCATTACGACGTCTGGCGCGCCCGCAGTTCACTCACGGACATCGCCCGAAAGGCGCTCGGGTTCGCCAAACTATGTCTTGCTGCCCCGGTTGAACAATGAGAACATTGCAGAAACAAGTGGGAGAGAGTCATGGCAACGACGGGCAAGTGCCATTGCGGTGCAATCAGCTGGTCGGCGGACGGGCCGCCCGAGCATCATGCCGTGTGCCATTGCAGCGACTGCCGGCGGTGGTCAGGGGCGCCGATGGTGGGATGGATCGCGTGGCGAGCGGACCGGGTGACGATCAACGGCGCGACGGCTCGCTACCATTCGTCGCAGCACGGCACGCGCGAGTTCTGCGGCGCGTGCGGCACCGGCTTGTTCTATCGCAATCCCGAGGTGCTGCCGGGAATCATCGACATTCAATCAGGCACGCTCGACGATCCGGAAAGCCAGCCGCCGGGCGCACAGATCATGGTCAAGGAGCGGCTTGGCTGGGCACCGGGCATCGCCGATCTTCCCGCCTTTCAGACCTATCCCGGCGTGGACTGACACGCGGGGCCTGACTGGCGCACAAAAAACGGGGCGGCTCCCGGTCTGGCAGCCGCCCCGCAGTTCAGGGAATACCGGGCGCGTGCGCCCCGGTGATCGGGCCGGATCGGGGGGGATTGGCGCCGATGGCCATCATATACGCCGCCGATATTGCCCTTTTGTGTCCGGGCGCGACCATGTTGTTGCGCGGCGGCCATGTTGACGCGCGCCAATGACGGGGGGAGAGGGAGGCATGACGAGCATCCCGACCAGCGCCAATTCTCCCCGCCGCGTGCTGCTGGCGAGTTTCGTCGGCACCGGTGTCGAATTCTACGATTTCTATATCTACGCCACCGCCGCCAGTCTGGTGTTCGGCCAGATTTTCTTTCCCGTCGCCGCGCCCGGCATGCAGCAGATGGCCAGTTTCGCCACACTTGCCGTGGCCTTCTTCGCGCGGCCGATCGGCGCGGCGTTCTTCGGGCATTTCGGCGATCGCATCGGGCGTAAATCGACGCTGGTCGCCAGCCTGCTGACCATGGGCGTCTCGACCACGCTGATCGCCTTTCTCCCGACCTATGCCGATGCCGGCTGGTGGGCGCCGTTGATCCTGTGCCTGCTGCGCTTCGGTCAGGGATTCGGACTGGGCGGGGAGTGGGGCGGTGCGGCGCTGCTGGCGGTGGAAAACGCGCCGCCGGGCTGGCGCGCGCGGTTCGGCAGCGCGCCGCAGATGGGCGCGCCGGCCGGCTTCATCGCGGCGAACGGCCTGTTCCTGCTGCTCGGCCTGTGGCTGACGCCAGACCAGTTCCGCGACTGGGGCTGGCGCATACCCTTTCTGATCAGCGCCTTGCTGGTCGGGCTTGGCCTGTGGATCCGGCTGAAGCTCACCGAAACACCCGAGTTCGCCGCCGCACTGGAAGAAGCGCCGCCGCCCGCCGTGCCCTTTGCCGAGCTGGTGCGCCATCACGGCTGGGCGACCATCGCGGGCACGATCGGCGCGATCGCCTGCTTCGCGCTTTATTACCTCAGCACCGCCTTCGCGCTCGGCTACGGCACCAAGACGCTGGGCTATTCGATGCAATCGATGCTGCTGGTGCAGCTTGGCGCGATCCTGTTCATGGCTGTCGGCATCTACGGCTCGGCATGGCTGGCCGACAAACGCTTCGACGAACGCCGCGTGCTCGCTGGCGGCTGTGTGTGCGTGGTGCTCGCCGGGCCGCTGCTCGGGCCGATGCTGGGCTCCGGCTCGCTCGGGCTCGTCTTCATCTACCTGTCGCTCGCGCTGCTGCTGATGGGCTTCGTCTATGGCCCGCTGGGCGCGTGGCTGCCCGGCCTGTTCCCGCCGCGGGTGCGCTACACGGGCACGTCGATGGCGTTCAACATCGCCGGCGTGCTCGGTGGTGGCCTGACGCCGCTGTTCGCGCAGGCGCTCGCCGACAATGTCGGGCTGAACGCCGTTGGCTGGTACGCCAGCGTCGCCGCCGGGCTGAGCCTCGTCGCGCTGCTCCTCGCCCGCCCGCGTGCGAACACGCATGCGGTGGTGGTTCAACCCTAATCGTGCTGCCGCCGGGTGGCGGCAGGCAGCGGGTGAATCAGGCGAGCCGCAGCAGCGTCAGGCGCGCCTTGCCGTAGATCCGCGACGCGTCCTCGACGAAGCCGTCGACCGTCACCGGCTCATTGCGGGCGGTTTCGATGCTTACCCACGTTGCCGGTCCTGCCCAGCCAAGCCGCGCCAGCTTGTGCAGCGCCACCGCGCCGGCACCGGTGCCATACGGCGGGTCCATCATGATGAGGTCGAGCGGCGCGCGCGCCGGCCCCAGCGACATGGCGCTACCGGCGCGCACGTCGGTGTTCGGGGCAGACAGGGCGGCGATGTTCGCGCGCAAGGCATCGAGCGCCGCGCGATCCTGCTCCACGAACAGGCACGAGGCCGCGCCGCGCGACAGCGCCTCCAGCCCCAGCGCGCCCGATCCGGCGAACAGGTCCGCGACCGCCAGCCCTTCCATCGTGCCGAACCGGCTCACCAGCATGGAAAACAGCGCCTCGCGCGTGCGATCGGCGGTAGGACGCGTGGTGTCACCCTTGGGCGCGACAAGCTGCCGTCCGCGCCATTGCCCCGCAATGATGCGCATCAGCGGCTGCCGCGCGGCTTGGTCGGACGCGGCGGACGTGGCGCCCCATCGCGCCGGCCGGGGGCGCCGGTGCGGTTGGGGTCACGCGCGCGGGCGCCGCCACTCGGCCGATCGGGCTTCTCGAAGCGGCCAGGCCCGTCCGAACGTGCCGCTCCATCCGAGCGAGCCGCCCCGCCCGATCGCGCAGCTCCGCCGGGTCGGGTGGCCCGGTCACCGCGCACGGTATCACCGGAACGTGCCGGGCTTGCCAACCTGATGGGCCGATCGGTGCGCGTGGCATCACCGGTTCGCATGGGCCGGGCAGGGCTATCCGCCCCCGCGGTGCGCCCCGCACGACTAGCCGAAGCGGGCGCCTCCTCGCCGCGATCCTGTCGAAACGAGCGGGACCGTTCGGTGCGGCCGCCCCCGTCGCGCACGGCGAGCGAGCCGTCGGCGCGTTGCCGCGGACCCTTGGCCGGCTTCAGGCGGCCTTTGCCCGCCGGTCGTTGACCTTTCGCCCCATCGCCGACAGCCCCTCTGCCGCCGCTGGGCGCTAAACGAGCGCCGGCGGGCAATCCCCCCACCTCGCGCGGCGCCTCGCTCGCGACCGGTGCCACCCCGCGCCGTCGCGCCGGCTGCGGCAGTTCGCGCCGCGTCGGATCGGCCTGGAATGCCTCCACGTCATGATGACGCACCTCACCGATCTGCCCGGGCGACAGGTCACCCAGCACGAACGGGCCATAGCGGGTGCGGATCAGCCGGCTGACTTGCAGGCCGAGGTGTTCCAGCACGCGCCGCACCTCGCGATTCTTGCCTTCCTTCAGGATCAGCTCGATCCACAGGTTCGCGCCCGTGCGCCGCTCGATATTTGCGTCGATCGAGCCATAGCGCACGCCCTCGATCTCGACTCCGTGGATCAGCTCCTCGAGCTGCGGCTGGCTCACCTTCCCATAGGCCCGCGCACGATAGGCGCGCTCCACCCCCGTTGCGGGCAGCTCCAGCTGGCGCTTCAGCCCACCGTCGGTGGTCATCAGCAACAGCCCCTCGGTGTTGAGGTCGAGCCGGCCGACCGGCATCAGTCGCGGCAGCCCCTTGGGCAGGCGATCGTAAATCGTCGCGCGGCCCTGCGGATCGCGCTCGGTCGTCAGCACGCCGGTCGGCTTGTGAAACAGGAACAGCCGCGCGGCCTCGGGCGCGGCGACCGCATTGCCGTCCACCGTCACCCCATCGAGCGACGGCAGCAGCGTGGCGGGCGTTTCCACCGGCGCGCCGTTCAGCGCGACTCGCCCCTCCTCGATCATGCGTTCGATCTCCCGCCGCGAGGCGACGCCGGCGCGGGCGAGCAGTTTGGCGATACGGTGCAAGGGCGCCTGCGACGGCGATTGGGCGCGCGAAGAACTCGACATGGCGCGCCTGATATATCGGTTATGCCGCAGGCGCGAAATTATTTGCGTCCGAGCGGCGACAGACGCGTTATGTTCACGGGGCCACGGTCGTAACGAACAGCGCGGAACGCAGATAATGATCTTCGGCAAGCGGAAACGGTCGATCGTTCGGCTCCTCGTGGTGGAGGACGAGCCGCTGGTCGCCTTTGACACCGAATATCTGCTGCGTGAGCAGGATTATGAAATCGTCGCCACCGTTGATCGGGTGGCGCACGCGCTGGCGATCCTGAACGAGGCGAGCGACATTCATCTGGTGCTGGCCGATCTCGGCCTTGCCGACGGCAGCGGTCTCGAGGTGGCGCGCGTTGCCGGCGAGCATGGCGTGCCCGTGATGATCGTCACCGGCCATTGCCCGCCGGAGGCCGAGGGCATGGCGATGGGGTGCCTCATCAAGCCCTATGCGCCGCGCGACCTGCTGGCGGCGATCCGCGTCATCGAGGACGTTTGCGAGGGATCGCGCCCCCGCAAGCTACCGAGCGGCTTTCGCCTGTTTTCCCGCGAACTGCCGGGCAAGGCGGACAGCGCGGCAGCAAGCTGACGACAGCGCCGGGCTGGTCTGCCGGCCTGTCGTCGCTCCCGTCGTACTAAGTGAACCTGCGCCTCAGGCGCTCGGCTGTACCGGCGCCGGATCGGTGCCCGGCGATGCCGGCGCGGGCTGATCCACATCCGGGCTCGGCGGGGCGACTTCAGGTGGCGGTGCGGCAGGCTCGGGGGGCTGGCTGGGCTGGACCGGCTGCTCGGGCGGTGGGGTGGTGGCCATGATGTTTTGTCCTCTTCTGCGGGAATAACGCGCGGGCGAGCATGCGGGTTGCCGGCAATGCTTGCGGGGAGCCGCGGCGCGGTATAGAGGCCCGCGACCGACGGTGCCTTTTTGCGGGCGTGGCGGAACTGGTAGACGCGCTGGATTTAGGTTCCAGTATCGCAAGATGTGGGGGTTCGAGTCCCTTCGCCCGCACCAGTCATCCGCGGCGTGCCCGCGGACAGGCACCATCCACGAAATTTTCTGTTGAAGGCACGAAGATGCAGACTGTCGAGACGTTGAACGAGGGCCTGAAGCGCGCCTACACGCTGACCATCCCGGCGGCCGAGATCGAAAGCCGCGTCGATGCGGAGCTGAAGCGCGTCGCGCCGCAGGTGCGCATGCCCGGCTTCCGCCCCGGCAAGGTGCCGGCGAACATCGTGCGCAAGATGCACGGCCCCGCGCTGATGCAGGAAGCGCTCAACACCTCGATCCAGGAAGGCATCCAGTCGCTGATCGCCGAGCAGCAGCTGCGTCCGGCGATCCAGCCGTCCGTTGCGCTTGGCCAGGGCTATGAGCCGGGCAAGGACGCCGAGCTGACGGTTGAGCTGGAGGTGCTGCCGCAGGTGCCCGCACCCGCGCTCGACGACCTGAAGCTCGAGAAGCTGGTCGTCCCGGCTGCCGACGAGGTGATCGACGAGCAGCTGCAGAAGTTCGCGGACCAGACCAAGAGCTGGAACGACACGGACGAGGGCTATGCCGCGCAGACCGGCGACCTCGTCACCATGGACTTCGTCGGCAAGACGATGGACGGCGTCGCCTTCGACGGCGGCACCGGCACTGACATGGCGGTGGAGCTCGGCTCGGGTCGTCTGATCCCGGGCTTCGAGGATCAGGTCGTCGGCGCCAAGGCCGGCGAAGAGCGCCAGATCACCGTGACCTTCCCCGAGGAATATCAGGCCAAGGAACTCGCCGGTCAGGACGCGACCTTCGATCTCACCATCAAGTCGGTGAAGACGGCCGGCGAGGCGAAGATCGACGAGGATCTGGCCAAGAACCTCGGCCTCGAGAGCCTGGAGCAGCTGCGCGGCCTGGTTCGCGGTCAGGTCGAGCAGGAGCTCAACAACCTCACCCGCACGCACATGAAGCGCAAGCTGCTCGACCAGCTCGCCGCGGGCCACGATTTCGAGGTGCCGCCGTCGATGGTCGAGGCGGAATTCTCGCAGATCTGGCAGCAGCTGGAGCATGAGGCTACCCATGAGCCCGATCCCAAGGCGGCCATGGAGGAGATGGAGAAGGAGCGCGACGATTACCGCAAGATCGCCGAGCGCCGCGTCCGTCTCGGCCTGCTGCTGAGCGAGATCGGCCAGGCCAACGGCGTCGAAGTGACCCAGCAGGAAATGAACCGCCTGATCGGTCAGGCCGCGCAGCAGTATCGCGGCGAGGACCAGACGCGCTTCATCCAGTACGTCCAGCAGGATCCGATGGCGGCGGCTCAGCTGCGCGCGCCGTTGTACGAGGACAAGGTCGTCGACTTCCTGTTCGACAAGGCCGACGTGACCGAGCGCGAGACGACCCGCGAGGAGCTGGAAGCCGCGATCGAGAGCGAGGACGGTTTCGCGACCGGCACGCACCATCACGATCACGACAACCACAAGCCCAAGCAGAAGAAGGCGGCGGCCAAGAAGAAGGCCGACGACGCACCGGTCGACGAAGCCGCGGCTCCGGGCGAGGGCGAGGCTGAGGTGAAGCCGGCGAAGAAGCCGGCCGCCAAGAAGAAGGCAGCCGAGGCGCCGGCCGAGGGCGGCGAGGAAGCGGCCGCGCCGGCGAAGAAGCCGGCTGCGAAGAAGGCGGCTGCCAAGCCCGCCGCGACGGACGAGGCAGGCGCGGCGGAAGCCAAGCCGGCGAAGAAGGCTCCGGCCAAGAAGGCGGCGCCCAAGACCGAGGGCTAACCGCCGCGGCGTATCGCCGATTGCCACCCCGGATCGGGAAAGAGGTGCTGCCCCGCGGTGGGCAGCACCTCGGACCAGGTCCGGGGTGTCGTGCTTTCGGAAGGTGGCGTCGCGCGGCTTGTGTCGGCATCCACCCTTCCGCAAGACTCTCCGGCTAGTGGCTGCGCGAAGCAGTGCGCCCGCAGGACCATCCTGCGGGGCGACGGAAGGACCCGACCTTGCTCGAACCAGTGCGTGAGCCGACAATCGCCGTGCTGCTGCCTTGCTACAACGAAGAGGCGGCCATTGCGCAGACCGTGGCGGGCTTCCGCGCCGCTTTGCCGGGCGCGACGATCTACGTGTACGACAACAATTCGCGTGACCGAACGGTAGAGGTTGCCCGTGCTGCCGGCGCCATCGTCCGTACCGAGCGAATTCAGGGGAAGGGCGCGGTCGTGCGCCGGATGTTCGGCGATATCGATGCCGACGTCTATGTGATGGCGGATGGCGACGCGACCTATGACGCGGCCTCTGCGCCGGCGCTGGTCAACCGCATGCTGGAGGAGCAGCTCGACATGGTGGTCGGCTGCCGCGTGGGCGAAGCCGCCGCCGCCTATCGCCGCGGTCATCGCCTCGGCAATGCGATGCTCACCGGCATGCTCGCGCAGCTCTTCGGACGCAGCTTCACCGATATTCTAAGCGGTTACCGCGTCTTCTCGCGGCGGTTCGTGAAGAGCTTCCCCGTGCTGTCGGTCGGCTTCGAGATCGAAACCGAGATCTCCGTTCACGCGCTTGAGCTGAAGATGCCGGTCGGAGAGGTCGAGACGCCCTATTTCGCGCGGCCGGAAGGGTCGGTGTCGAAGCTCAGCACCTATCGCGACGGCTGGCGTATCCTCGGCACGATCGCGACGCTCTATCGCATCGAGCGGCCGCTCTGGTTCTACGGCGCCTTTGGCGCGGCGCTGCTGCTGCTCGCCATCATCCTCGCGGTGCCGCTGGCGATCACCTATGCGCAGACCGGCCTGGTGCCCCGTTTCCCCACCGCGATCCTCGCCACCGGGCTCACCATCCTTGCCGCGCTGTCGCTGTTCGCCGGGCTAATCCTCGACACGGTGGTGCGTGGCCGGCTTGAGGTGCGCCGTCTGGCCTATCTCGGCTACCCCGCGCCGCAGGCGCGCTAAAGCCGCTAGGCGCGATCAAACAACTGGCTTACGCTGCG
The DNA here is from genome assembly GCF_002197685.1 of Sphingomonas dokdonensis. Classification (GTDB taxonomy): domain Bacteria; phylum Pseudomonadota; class Alphaproteobacteria; order Sphingomonadales; family Sphingomonadaceae; genus Sphingomonas; species Sphingomonas dokdonensis. Next base: position 272,137 of record NZ_NBBI01000001.1, read on the forward strand.
CTTATGGCATCATCGCTCTTCGGCCGCTCGGCGGCTTTTCTCGTCCTCGCTGCGGCTTGGGCGACCGGCGCCACGGCACAGGAGCAGCCGCGCCGCACCCGTGTCGCGCTGGGGCCGCAGCTAGTCCCGCGCTATCCCGGCGCGGACGGCCATGTGGTGCGACCGTTCCTCGATTTCAGCCGAGTAAGCGGCGACACGCCGTTCCCGTTCGAGGCCGCGGACGAAAGCTCCAGCATCTCGATCGTCAACTCGAATGGTTTCGCCTTCGGCCCGGCGCTCAGTTTTGAAGGATCGCGCCGCACGCGCGACATACCCGGGCTGCCGCGCGTCGGCTTTACCGTCGAAGTCGGCGGGTTCGCGCAATATACGGCAAGCGCGGTGCCGATCCGCGGGCGTGTCGAACTGCGCCAGGGGATCGGCGGGCACAAGGGGCTCATCGGCATGGCGGGGGTCGATTACATAGCGCGCGAGCGCGACGAATGGCTGTTCTCGATCGGTCCGCGCGTCACCTTCTCGAACGGCAAGTACCAGCGCGCCTATTTCGGCGTGCCGCTTGACGCGGTCGCCGGCTCCGGGCTGCCGGGCTTTCGCCCTTCGGGCGGGATCCACGCGGTCGGGGTCAATGCCGGCTTTCTGAAGCAGTTGAGCCGCAACTGGGGCATCACCACCTACGCCAAGTACGACCGGCTCATCGATGATGCCGGCGACTCGCCGGTGGTGCGGCGCTTCGGTGATCGCAATCAATTGTCGGGCGGCGTGGCGCTTAGTTACACCTTCTTTGGCCGCGCCAACTAAACCGGCCCACTTGAAGTCGCACGCCGAGCGCGCGACATAGGTGGCCTAGAGGCATAAGAGAGATTTTTTCATGCACAATCCGTTCGAGACCGGCGACTTCGCAGGCGCCCTGGCGCGCGCCGGGGTCGGCATGCAGCAGACGCAGGCCGGGCTCGTTCCCATCGTGATCGAGCAGTCGAACCGTGGCGAGCGTTCGTTCGACATCTTCAGCCGCCTGCTGCGCGAGCGCATCGTGTTCGTGACCGGCGGCGTCGAGGACGGCATGGCCAGCCTGATCACCGCGCAGCTGTTGTTCCTTGAATCGGAAAATCCGAAGAAGGACATCTTCATGTACATCAACTCGCCGGGCGGTGTCGTCACGGCGGGCATGGCGATCCATGACACGATGAACTACATCCGGCCGCGCGTCGGCACGGTGTGCATCGGCCAGGCCGCCTCGATGGGCAGCTTCCTTCTCTCGGCGGGCGAGCCGGGGATGCGCGTGGCACTGACCAACGCGCGCATCATGATCCACCAGCCGTCGGGCGGCGCGCAGGGCATGGCCAGCGACATCGAGATCCAGGCCAAGGAAATCCTGCGCATCCGGCATCGCATGAACGAGCTGTATGCCAAGTACACCGGCAAGCCGATCGAGGTGATCGAGAAGGCGATGGATCGCGACAAGTTCCTCAGCGCGGACGAGGCCAGGGAATTCGGCCTGATCGACGAGGTGTTCGACAAGCGGCCGGCGCCCGCCGACGACGCGGCGGCGGCGGCCTGATCACCGTTTGCGCGTTTTCCGGCATTGCCGGATCAAGATCGGCCGGGTTACCATGCCTGGCCGAAAAGGATGTGATTGAATGACAAAGCTCAGCGGCGGTGACTCCAAGAGCACGCTCTACTGCTCCTTCTGCGGCAAGTCGCAGCACGAGGTGCGCAAGCTGATCGCCGGCCCGACGGTGTTCATCTGCGACGAATGCGTCGAGCTGTGCAACGACATCATTCGTGAGGAAACGAAGTCGGCGCTCGTGTCCAAGAAGGACGGCGGTGTGCCGACCCCGCAGGAAATCTGCGACGTTCTCGACGATTACGTCATCGGGCAGAAGCAGGCCAAGCGCGTGCTCTCGGTCGCGGTGCACAATCACTACAAGCGGCTGAACCACGGCGCCAAGGGTGCCGACGTCGAGCTCGCCAAGTCGAACATCCTGCTCGTCGGCCCGACCGGCTGCGGCAAGACGCTGCTGGCGCAGACGCTGGCGCGCATCCTCGACGTGCCGTTCACCATGGCGGACGCGACGACGCTGACCGAGGCTGGTTACGTCGGCGAGGATGTCGAGAACATCATCCTCAAGCTGCTCCAGGCTTCCGACTATAACGTCGAGCGCGCGCAGCGCGGCATCGTCTACATCGACGAGATCGACAAGATCAGCCGCAAGGCCGAGAACCCGTCGATCACCCGCGACGTGTCGGGCGAGGGCGTGCAGCAGGCGCTGCTGAAGCTGATGGAAGGCACCACCGCCTCCGTGCCGCCGCAGGGCGGGCGCAAGCATCCGCAGCAGGAATTCCTGCAGGTCGACACGACGAACATCCTGTTTATCTGCGGCGGCGCCTTCTCGGGTCTGGAAAAGATCATCGGCGATCGCCTGCAGGGCAAGTCGATCGGCTTTGGTGCCTATGTCGCCTCGCCCGAGGAAAAGCGCACCGGTGAGGTGCTGCGCCAGACCGAGCCGGAGGATCTGCTGAAGTTCGGCCTCATCCCCGAGTTCGTCGGCCGTCTGCCGGTGATCGCGACGCTCGAGGATCTCGACGTCACCGCGCTGGTGAAGATCCTGAGCGAGCCGAAGAACGCGCTGGTGAAGCAATATCAGAAGCTGTTCGAGATGGAGGAGGTGAAGCTCGGCTTCACCGACGATGCGCTCACCACGGTCGCCAAGAAGGCGATCGAGCGGAAGACGGGTGCGCGCGGGCTCCGCTCGATCCTTGAGGCGATCCTTCTCGACACCATGTTCGACCTGCCGGGGATGGATTCGGTCGACGAGGTGATGATCGACAAGGACGTGGTCGACGGCCGCAAGGAGCCGATCCGCGTCTATGCCGAGAAGAAGAAGTCGGGCGTCGACGCCGCCTGACGCTTCCGGCCGCCGGACGAACGAAGCGGGCGTCGGGAAACCGGCGCCCGTTTTCTTTTGTTCAAGCAAGGCGGCGCGGCATCGTTCGGCGTCGTCGCTACCTCACCGTCACCACCAGCCAGGAGATTGGATGACCGAACAGCCCGACATGGTCGACGGCATCGTACCACCGGCAAGCAAGCGAGCATTGCTCCAGCGGCTAGACCTGCCGCTTTATACGCTCCTGTTCCCACTCCTGTCCGCGGTCGCCGTGGCGGTATCGCTGTACGACATGGCGCTGGTCGGCACCCTTGCCGCCGCCGCGATCCTGATGGGCGCGGTGCTCGCCGCCGTGCATCATGCCGAGGTGGTGGCACACCGTGTCGGCGAGCCGTTCGGCACGCTGGTGCTCGCCATCGCGGTCACGGTGATCGAGGTGTCGCTGATCGTCAGCCTGATGCTTTCGGACGCTGGTGACGCCTCCGCGCTCGCCCGCGACACGGTGTTCGCAGCCATCATGATCATCCTGAACGGCATCGTCGGCCTATGCCTGATGGCGGGCGGGCTGCGGCACGGCGAGCAACGCTTCACCCTGCACGGCGTCAGTGCGGCGCTTGCCGTGCTCACCGCGCTGGTCGTGCTGTCGCTGGTGCTGCCCAATTACGTGACCAGCGCCGCGGGGCCGACCTACTCTCCGGCGCAGCTGGTGTTCGTCGCGATCGTGTCGCTGTTTCTCTACCTCATCTTCGTGCTGGTCCAGACGGTGCGGCACCGGGAGTATTTCCTGCCGGACGCGGACATGCCGGCCGACGCGCATGCCGGGCGACCCAGCGGCGCGACCACTGCGACCGCGCTGGTGTTCCTGCTGATTGCGCTGGTCGGCGTCGTGCTGCTCGCCAAGGGGCTGTCGGCAACGGTGGAGCGCGCGGTGCTCGGCGCCGGGCTGCCGCTCGCCATCGTCGGCGTGGTGATCGCCGCCCTGGTGCTCGCGCCCGAGGGGCTCGCCGCCTATCGCGCGACCAAGCGCAATCGGCTCCAGACCAGCCTCAACCTTGCGCTCGGCTCGGCGCTGGCGACGATCGGGCTGACGATCCCGTCGGTCGCGATCGTCTCGCTGGTACTCGACCTGCCGCTGGCGCTCGGTATCGGCGCGAAAAGCATCACGCTCTTGATCCTGACGTTGTTCACCATCACCCTGTCGCTCGGGACCGGACGAACGACGATCCTGGGAGGAGCGGTGCATTTGGTGATCTTCGCAGCCTATCTGTTCACCACCGTGGTGCCATGACGATCGTTCGGCTCGCCGGCGGCGCGGAGCGGGCGCGCGTGGCGGCGATGCTGGGCCGCGCCTTTGCCGACGATCCGGCGATGCGCTGGATCTTCCCCGATGCCGCCGATCGCGCGACTAGGCTCCCGCGCCTGTTCGCGCTGCTGTTCGACGAGGACGCGGCGGGCATGCGGCTGATGACGGAGAACGGCGAGGCGGCGACCTTGTGGCGCCCGCCGGGCGCGCCGACCACCGGCATCGCCACGATGCTGCGGCGCGCATGGCCGCTCTGGCGGGCGCTTGGCGCGAACCTGCCGCGCGCGCTGCGGCTGGCCAACGCGGTCGACGCGCACATGCCGTCGGGCGACTTCTGGTACCTGCACCTCGCGGGCTGCGATCCGGCAGCACAGGGCAGGGGGCTTGGCGGCGCCGTCGTGCGCGCCGGCCTGAACCGCGTCGCGCGGCGCTTTCCCGCCCATCTGGAGACCGCGACCGAGCGGAACCTCGGTTTCTACCAGACGCTGGGCTTCGCCGTGACCGATGAATGGACCGTCCCCGGCGGCGGCCCCCGCTTCTGGTCGATGCGCCGCCCCGCCGATTGAGCGCCACCGACGCTCAGCCCGCGCGGATCACCGCAAGGCCGGCCACCAGCGTCAGCAGCACGAGGCACCCGCTCGACACCGCGAACAGGATGAAGCGCGGCTTCACGCGGTTGCTGGTCGCCTGCACGAGGCTATGCGCCACCCGCAGCGCGACATAGGCCCAGGCCAAGGCGATCGCGACCGGCGATGCGCGTCCGGCGAGCGTCAGGATGCCGCACAGCGCATAGAACAGCACCGGCTGTTCGAGCAGATGGTTGTAGTTGTGCGCCTTCCACTGCGCCTCTGCAGGGAGCGAGCGGTCCGCATCGGCAGCGCGCGAGCCGACCAGCGAACCCATGCGGATGCCGGCGCGCCGCATCGCGGGCAGCCGCGTCGCGAGCATCCAGCCCAGCATCACGAGCGTCCAGCCGATCAGCGCAACGGCAGGCTGGAGAAGCGCGAAGGAGATCATGAACGAAGGCTAGCGCGACCGCGATCTGCTGTCACGCATGTCGGCGCGGCGCAACGGAGGCGCGGGCGCGAGTAGGAGCGGGGCAGCCACGCCGCCCCGCTCCAATACAATCAGGCGAACAGCTTCGCCCAGCCGCGCTTGGCGCGATCCTTCCAATGGCCGCGGTGATAGGCGTCGGACGCCAGCAGCGGCATGACCGAGCCCGCTTCCGCGAACACCATCTGCTCGATGCCCGTGTTCACCTTGCCCCACGATGCCGCTTCCTGCAGCGTCGAGGACGAGCAGGCGCCGTCGCGCACGTCGGCGACGGTGATCTGTACCGCATACTTGTGCACCTCGACATCCTCGTGGCCGAGGATCTCCGCGCACACCACCGTGTCCTGAATGAAGTTCTTCGGCACGCCGCCGCCGATCATCAGCAGACCGGTGGTGCCCGCCTGGATCTTGATCTCGGTCAGCTCGCGGAAGTCGGCGATCGCGTCGAGCACCATGTACGGGCGGCCTTCCTTGGCGGCATCGACCTGATGCTTCACCAGACCGAAGCCGGCCGACGAATCGACGAACGCCGGGCAGAAGATCGGCACGTCATGCTCATAGGCGAGCTTGACGAGGCTGTTGTCCTTCTTGCCGTGCTCGACCAGGTACTTGCCCATCTCGCGAATGAAAGCGCGCGACGAATAGGGCTTCGGCTCCAGCGACTCGGCGATCTTGTTGATCGTGAAGTCGCAATCCTGCAGCTGCTGCTCATCGATGTAGGTGTCGTAGATGCGGTCGATGTAGAGCGAGCGCAGCGTGTCGTCATCCGGCACTTCCAGCGCCTGATAATGCTTGTGGCCCAGGCCCTCGAAGAAATCCATGTCGACGATGGTCGCGCCGGTGGCGACGATGCAGTCGACCATGTTGTTGCGAACGAGCTCCGCATACAGGTCCATGCAGCCGCCGGCCGAGGTCGAGCCCGCGATCACGAGGACGACGGTGCAGTCCTTGTCGGCCAGCATGTCGTTGTAGATCTTGGTCGCACGGCCCAAGTCACGGCTGGTGAAGCTCATGTCGCTCATCGCATCGACGATCGGGCGCGCGTCGAAGCTCTTGATGTCGATGTGCTTGACCTGCTTCGACAGCAGTTCCGCTTTGCGGGTGTCGTTGATCGGCGCATTCGCCGCCGCGGTCTTCGTGAGGGTGTCGGTCATGGGTTGCTCCCACATGATGGCACACGTCGTTCGAGGGGACGCGCAAACCCGTAGGGACGGCGGCGCCCGTCAGGGCACCGCCGTCTATTCCAATGTAAGCAGTCGGTTACAGCTTTACGACGTTGGACGCGGCTTCGCGTTCCACCTCGGTGTACAGCGACACCATCGGCTCGTCCTCGACGATCACCGTCTCGTCCGATCCGAAGCCGTTGAACGCCGTGCGCATCGCCGAGCCATAGGCGCCCAGCATGCCGATCTCGACATAATCGCCGGCCTGAACGTCCGCCGGCAGCAGGAACGGGCCTGCCATATGGTCGAGGTCGTCGCAGGTCGGGCCATAGAACGAGAACGGATGATCGCGCACGGTCGACTGCGGCTCGCGCAGCAACGTCACCGGGAAGCGCCAGCCGATATGCGCCGCATCGAACAGCGCGCCATAGGCGCCGTCGTTGATATACAGCTCGTTGCCGCGGCGCTTTTCCACGCGCACGACGACGCTGCTGTACTCGGCGCACAACGCACGGCCCGGCTCCGCCCACAGCTCGGCCGAATAGCTGATCGGCAGGCTCTCGAACGCGCGGTGGATCGTCTCGAAATAATGCTCCAGCGGCGGGGGCGCCATGTCGGGGTAGGACGACGGGAAACCGCCGCCTACGTCGATCACGTCAACCGTCACGGCCGCATCCACGATCGCTGCGCGCACGCGCTCCATGGCGTCCGAATAGGCTTCGGGCGTCATCGCCTGGCTGCCGACATGGAAGCAGATGCCGAGCGCATCGGCCGCCTGGCGGGCGGCGAACAGCAGCGGCTTCGCTTCGTGCGGTGCCACGCCGAACTTCGACGCGAGGCTGAGCTTCGAGTGCTCGGACGACACGCGCAGCCGGACGCACAGCGTCAGGTCCGACGCATTGCGCGTCGCCCGCATAATCTTTTCAAGCTCTTCGAGCGAATCGAGGCTGAACGTCCGAACGCCATGCGTGAAATACGCCTCGGCAATCGCTTCCTCGGCCTTCACCGGATGCATGAAGCACAAGGTGGCGTCCGGCAGCGTGCGTGCGACGAGCCGCACCTCGGCGATCGAGGCGACGTCGAAATGCGTGATGCCGTTGTCCCAGAGGATCTGGATCAGCTCGGGGGACGGATTGGCCTTCACGGCATACATTGAGCGGCCCGGGAACTTCTCCACGAAGAACCGAGCAGCGCGTGCCGCAGCGTGTGGACGCACGAGCGTGATCGGCTGAACCGGCTTGCCCTGTGCGATGTCGATGGCGCCCGCGACCATGTCACGGGTATCGGTCGTTTGGGGCGCTAGCCCCAGCGCGCGATCTTCCTGGTGCAATTCAAGGGACCTCCAATGCCAGGGGACGAAGCCCCGGTCTTCAGTTGACGAAATCACTGCCTTGCGGTGGAAGTCCCATGGGGCAGCGGAGGCGCGCACTTAGGGTCGGCGACCCCCCGTGTAAAGTGTGTTTTCGGCCGCCCGAAATTGCGGCAAGGACGGGCCGTGACAATTGTACGACAACCCACACGCGCCGGGGTGCGCGACGCGGCGGCAAAGGTCGCCGCCATTCTTCCACCAACGCCGCTTTTCACCGCGGAAATCAAGGGCGTACCCGTTGCCTTCAAGGCAGAATCGCTACAGCCGATCGGTGCGTTCAAGATACGCGGCGCATGGCACCGACTGACCGCTCTTGATCCCAACGCACGCACGCGCGGCGTGGTTGCGTTTTCCAGCGGCAATCACGCGCAGGGGGTCGCCTGGGCGGCCAAGCGGCTCGGCATGCCGGCGATCATCGTCATGCCCGCCGACGCGCCGCGCGCAAAGGTCGAGGGGACGCTGGCGCTCGGCGCCGAGGTGGTCAGCTACGATCGCCATACGGAGTCGCGCGAACAGATCGCGGCGCGGCTGGCCGAGGCACGCGGCGCCACCCTGGTGCCCAGCTTCGACGACGCCTGGGTGATCGAGGGGCAGGGGTCGGCCGGGATCGAGCTTGCCGCGCAGATGGAGGCGGCGGGCCTGGGCGCGCCGCGCCATGTGGTCGTGCCCTGCGGCGGCGGTGGTCTGTCGGCAGGTGTGGCGCTGGCGCTGCCGGATGCCGCGATCACGGTCACCGAGCCCGAGGGGTGGGACGACATGCGCCGCAGTCTGGAGGCAAGCTGGATCCTACCGGTCGGCGATTCGCCCCCGCCCACCAGCTGCGATGCGCTGATGACCAAGCAAGTGTCGCCGCTCACCTTCGACGTGCTCTCGCGCCGCGATGCGACCGGCGTGGCGGTGTCGGAGGCAGAAATCGCTGCTGCGCAGCGTTGGGCGGCCGAGCGCCTGCGGCTGGTCGTCGAGCCGGGCGGGGCGGTGGGGCTTGCCGCCGTGCTGGCCGGGCATGTCGCGCCGGCACCGGGCCTCGCGGTGATCCTGTCGGGCGGGAACGTCGACATTGCGGCTTACGCCCTGGCAATCGCCGGCTGACGAACGCCGGCAGACAAACGGCGGAGGTCGCCGGCTTTGCCGATGCCGGCGTCGGCGCTAGAGCCGCGCCATGGATATGATCGCCAACGCCGCGCCAGCCATCGCCATGCTCGCTGCCTTCGCCTGCGTGCTGGGTGGCGGCTGGCTGATCCGCACCGGCAGCGATGCGAAGCGCGGCTGGCTGATGATCGTCATGGCGATCGTGCTGGTCGCCAATGTCATGATCTGGACGCTCTGACCGGCGAATTACTGACACAAGGGTAAGTTCGCTTCTTTCCCGACCTCTTTCGATGCGTTAGGCTCGCGCAAAAGAGAGGATCGTCCATGAGCGAGCATGTCGACGTTATCATCGTCGGGGCGGGGTTGTCCGGCATCGGCGCGGCGCATCATCTGCAACAGCGCTGCCCCGATCGCAGCTACCTGATCCTCGAGGCGCGGCAGGCGATCGGCGGCACCTGGGATCTCTTCCGCTATCCCGGCATCCGCTCGGACAGCGACATGCATACGCTGGGCTATAACTTCCGGCCGTGGACCAAGGCGAAAGCGATCGCCGACGGCCCCTCGATCAAGGAATATATCGAGGACACCGCGCGCGATGGCGCCATCGATCGCCACATCCGCTTCGGCCATCGCGTCGTCGGCATGGAATGGTCGACCCCCGATGCGCGCTGGACGGTCCGGGTGGACGGGCCTGACGGCGAGACCACCTTCACCTGCTCGTTCCTCCACATGTGTTCTGGCTATTACGATTACGAAAAAGGCCATACCCCGCACTTCGAAGGCCAAAACGTGTTCGAAGGCAGGCTGGTCCACCCGCAATTCTGGCCGGAGGATCTCGACTATTCGGGCAAGAACGTCGTCGTGATCGGCAGCGGCGCCACCGCCGTCACGTTGGTCCCCGAAATGGCAAAAACCGCCGCCAACGTCACCATGCTGCAGCGCTCGCCCACCTATGTCGTCTCCCGCCCAGGCCAGGACGCGCTCGCCAATTGGCTGCGCGCCAAGCTGCCGAGCAAGGCGGCCTACGGCGTAACGCGCTGGAAGAACGTGCTTTTCGGTATGATCTTCTATCGCATGACGCGGCGCCAGCCGGAAAAGGTGAAGCAGAAGCTGCTCGATGGCGTGCGCGAGCATCTCGGTCCCGACTACGACGTCGGCACTCATTTCACGCCGCGCTATAACCCTTGGGACCAGCGCCTCTGCCTGGTCCCCGACGCCGACCTGTTCGACACGATCAAGGCCGGCAAGGCGAGCGTCGTCACCGACACGATCGATCGCTTCACACCCGGCGGAATCCGCCTCGCGTCGGGCCAGGAACTGCCCGCGGATGTGGTCGTCACCGCCACCGGGCTTGAGGTGAAGCTGCTGAGCGGCATCGAGCCGATCGTCGACGGCGAGCAAAAGAACCTTGGCAAGGCCCTGCAATATAAGGGAATGATGTTCTCTGACATCCCGAACCTGTCGTTCACCTTCGGCTACACCAACGCCTCCTGGACGCTGAAGGCCGATCTTGTCGCGATGTACCTGTGCCGCCTGCTCAACACGATGAAGAAGCGCGGCATGCGCCAGATCACGCCGCGCGTCGGCGATGAGGCGATCACCGAAGAGCCCTTCGTCGACTTCAGCTCCGGCTACATCCAGCGCGTCGCCGACCGCCTGCCGAAACAGGGCAACAAGAAGCCCTGGCGCCTCAACCAGAACTACGCGCTCGACGTGATGGCGCTGCGTTTTGGCTCGGTCGACAACAGCCTGGAGTTCTCCAACCCCGAGGCGCGAGCACGCATCGCGGCCTGACGGCTCCCTCTTTCGCTCGGCGGCGAACACGCTATGGCGCGCGTCGTTGCAGCAAAGGAGAATGCCGCCGTGTCCGACGTGCTGATCCTCACCACCGGTGGGACGATCGACAAGCTCTATTTCGATGCGCTGAGCACCTATCAGATCGGCGAAAGCGTGGTGGATCGCGTGCTTCGCACCGCTCAGGTAAAGCTGCCGTATCGCGTGGCCGAGGTGCTACGAAAGGACAGTCTGGAACTGACCGATGACGACCGTGCGCTGATCGCTCAGACGGTGGCGGATGCGCCCGAGCGCCGCGTCATCATCACGCACGGCACCGATACGATGACGCATACGGCGCAGGCGCTGGCCGGGCTTCGGGGCAAGACGATCGTGCTGGTCGGTGCACTGGCGCCGGCGCGTTTCGCCGAGAGCGATGCGACCTTCAACCTCGGCATGGCGCTTGCGACGGCGCAAGTCGCCGCACCCGGCGTGTGGATCGCGATGAACGGGACGATCTTTGACGGACTGCGAGTGCGCAAAGATCGCGCGGCAAACGCCTTTGTGGCGGTAGACTAGGCGATCACGAGCGAGGGGGGCGGGCGCCCTGCACCCGCCGTTCTGAAAAGCGCGCGGTCTAGGCGGCTGGTGCGTATTCGCGCCGGCCGCAGCAGATCAGCGTTGCGCGAGGCTCACAGCGGCGATCGGCTCCGGGAAATCGAGTGCGCCACACTTTTTCGTCTGCCACTCGCCGCGCTTTGACCAGCAAACATTATCGAGGTTGGGCACGCGCGAGCTCGCATGGAACGAGCGCGGGAACAACTGCTCGCCCCATGGCGACAGGCTGTTGCGCAGCTCGCGCATCTTTTCCTGCGCCAGCGTGCCGAAGCTGCCGCGCGGCGTGTAGAGCGAAGCACGCCCGATCTTCGCCGCCGTCTGGCAGAAATTATACTGCGACGACACGGCGTTGAAGCTGGAATAGGTACGCGTACCGAACTGATCGAGCGCCGACTGGCCGGCCTTGGCGCTGGCGTTGGTGCGTTTGAAATAGGCGGTCAGCGTGTCGTAGGTGTCCTTCAACTCCGCGCGATGATCGGTCAGCACGGCGTTGTAATTGTCCACGGCAAGCAGCGTCGGCTCGAACTGGCATTGCAGCGCCGCGACGTTCAGCGCCGCGCGCAGCGTCCAGGCCAGCCCGGCCTTTACTTCCTTTTCGGTCGCGCCCGGCAGCGGCTGCGCGATGCCCGGTTCATCCCCGCGCACAACAGTGCCGGACAAATCCTTGGACTTCATGAAAAATTGTGCGGATGCAGGTGCCGATCCCACCATCGCGGCTGCTGCCAAGCCAAGCCCGACGAACCGCAACCCAACCATTCTCATGATATTCCCCCGACGCAACGTGCGGGATTCATACGCGTTTTCTCGGAATCCGCCAAGACCGTTCGTCATCTCGATCGCACATTCGGGCGCTACGACGAGCGGCAGACACGAAAAGGGCCGCCCGGTCGCCCGGGCAGCCCCTTGAACTCCGATAAATCGAAGCGACGATTACATCGCGTTCGTGGAGTTCATCATCATCATGTCGTTCGACATCATGGTGTCGTTCGCCATCATGCCGTCGTTCATTGCGCCGTCAACCGCCGTCATGTTGTCGGTCATGGTGTCCATGCCCTCGGTCGCGTTCATGTCGGTGATGGTGGTGTTGTCGACCGTGGTTTCGGTCTGCGAGCCGCAAGCCGAAACGGCGAGTGCAGCTGCGGCAATGGCCGAACCAGCCAGGATCTTCGAGATAGCACGCATGGAAAGCTCCCTAGAAAGTGGATTTGGACGGCGGACGGATCCTTAATACCCAAATCAGAGTGGATATTAGTCACAGAACGCCGCCCCCTCAAGCCTCGTTTTCACGCTCACAAGTAAGGCTATCGAGGAAAGCGCCGGACGTTAACGCCAGCGCGGCGTCAAAGGTTTCCATGGCATGGCTCGCGCCCAGCGCCTGCGCGCTTGTAACGGGGTATTCGGCGAGGCCGCACGGCACGATCCCGCCGAAGTGCGACAGGTCCGGCGACAGGTTCACCGAGAAGCCGTGCATGGTGATCCAGCGGCGCACGCGCACGCCGATCGCGCCGATCTTCGCCTCCTGCCCGCTTGCATCATGCGTCCAGATGCCGACGCGGCCCGGCGCGCGAAAAGCGGAAATGCCCATTTCGCCCAGCGCGGCGATCACCCAGCCTTCCAGCGCATGGACGTAGCAGCGCACGTCGCGCCCGCGCTTGGCGAGGTTCAGCACCAGATAGCCGATCCGCTGACCAGGCCCATGATAGGTGTACCGTCCGCCGCGTCCCGCCGCGACCACCGGAAAGCGCGGGTCGATCAGCTCCGCGCTATCGGCACTGGTGCCGGCGGTATAAACCGGCGGATGTTCCAGCAACCAGACCAGCTCGCCCGCACTGCCCGCCGAAACGGCGTTGGCCCGCGCCTCCATTTCGGCAAGCGCTGCGGCATAATCGGTCAGCCCAGGGCTCGTCCGCCATTCGATATCGTGGATGTCGGTCACCCAACGGCAGATGTGGCGGGCGGAGGCGATTGGCAAGCTGCCACCCGATCGGGTAGCGTCCCGGCCATGAAATATAGGCAAGATAGACCATGATCAGCATTGGCGAGATTTGGGATCGCACGATGCGCGTGATTGCAGGGCGGCTCGGCATCCTGCTGACCCTGGCGTTTCTGCTGATGATCGTCCCGCCGGTCGTCCAGGCGGCATTGGAGACGGTCGAGGGTACGTCATTCGGCCTGCGATCTGCGCAGCTGGCGGTGTCGCTGATCGTATTCCTCGCCGCGTCGATGGCGATGATCGCGATGACGGCGGTGGCGAGCGATCCGGCGGTCGATCGGGAGGCGGCGCTCGCCGCTGGGCGCGCCCGGCTCGGCCCGTTCATCGGCGTGTCGCTGGTCGTTGGCCTGGCATTTGGCTTGGCGGTTCTGCCCGGTGCGGTGCTGCTGGGCATGGCGCGCTTCGATCTGGCGCAGGCGCGACTGGCCGGTTCGCAGGAGGGCGTGAACCTCGTGCTGCTCGGCTTTGGCTTGCTGTATTTTCTGGTGCTGTTGCCCGTGATGCTGTGGGTTGCTGCACGGCTGGTGCCGCTGGGCGCGGTGATCGTGAACGAACGTCGCGGCGTCGGTGCGATCCGGCGATCGTTCGTCCTGACCCGCGGGACGGGCATGAAGCTGATGGGCGTGCTGATCCTTTACGTGGTGGTGTTCCTGGTGGTCCTGACGGCAGCGACGTCGGTGATCGGCATCGTCGCACGCTTGCTTGCCGGCAGTAACGGCGCAACGGTCGTGGCGCTGGCCGTTGCTTTGGCGACGGCGCTGGTCACCGCGGCGTTCAGCGTTCTACAGGCGGTCTTTGCGGCACAATTCTACCTCGCCGCGCAAGAGGCGCACGACCCGGCATGACCATTACCTTTGCCCGCCTGCTGGCGGATGGCTGGGCCGTCTTCCGGCGGGAGGCCGAACTCGTGCTCGCGCTGGCCGGCGCGCTGATTTTCTTGCCGGCACTTGCGGTCCAGCTGCTGTGCGATCCCATGCCGCCGCTGCCCGCGCAGCCGTCCGACGAAGCGGTGATGACACGTTGGGTGGAGGCGGTGTCGATCTGGGGGCAGGGCAACGCCATCTGGTATTTGCTGGCGGATGTGGTCGGCATGGTGGGCCTCGCCGCCATCGCCGTGCTGCTCGTGGTGCCCGGCCGCCTGACGGTGAACGAAAGCCTCGCCGTGGTGATGCGCCGTCTTGGGCGGTTCGTCCTGCTCAACCTGCTCGTCGCCATTCCGGTGGGCCTTGGCATGTGGCTTTTCATCCTGCCCGGCCTGTATCTGCAGGCGCGGCTGATCGCGGCCGTGCCGGTCGTGGCAGGGGAGAGCGCGCAGAGCGCCGCACGCGCACTCGGCCGCAGCTGGCGGTTGACGGCGCCGGTCGGTTGGGCGGCGCTGGGCGCGGTGGTGATGCTGTTTATGGCGCAATGGCTGGCGATCAGCCCGCTGTTCTCGTTCGATGCCTGGCTGCGTCAGCCCGGGCACGACAATCCGTTCCTGATCGCGCTGGTCGCGGCGCTCCTGTCGGGCGCCGGTACGATCTACAATGTCGGATTGCTGATGCTCGGCGTAGCGACTTACCGGCGGTTCGCCAGCAAGGGGATGTGAGGCGCGAGATCAGCCGGCAGCAACCCGGCGATCCGCGGATCGGCAAACGTCTCGACCGTGCGCTTGATCGCGACAAATCCCTGTGCACGATAGAAGTTTAGCGCCGACGGATGGTCCAGCGTGCAGGTATGCACCACGACGCGCGCTACGCCGGGGCGCCAGCAGCGCGCCATCGCCTCGCTCATCAGCCAGCGCCCGTGGCCATGCCCCGCCAGCTCGGGGATCAGGCCGAAATAGGATAGCTCGCACGCAGCGTCATGACGAAAGTCGAGCTCCACCATGCCCACCTCGATCCCCCTCGGATCGGTGGCGGCATAGATCTCGATCGCCGGATCGTGGATGATCGCCAGCAAGTCATCCTCCGGCATCGCCAGCCGCGAAAACCACAGCCACGGCGCGCCGATCCGGCGGAACAAGGCGCGGTACGCGTCGGCGCTCGGCCGTGCCCAGCGGTTCAGCCGAAAGGGCGAGGGCGGCAGCGGCCGCAACGGCGGCTTGCGGGTCATCTCCAGCGTGGTGACGATCGTCGCCAGCTGGTCGTCGGGAACCGCGGTCAGGCCCATGTCGCGACTGGGGGCAGGCTCATCAGGATCGCATCGATGTTGCCGCCCGTCTTCAGACCGAACAACGTGCCCCGATCATACACCAGGTTGAATTCGGCATAGCGCCCGCGCCATTCGTTGCGCTGCGCGATATCCTGATCGGTGAAGGGCATGTTCATGCGCCGACGCACGATTCGCGGATAAGCGTCGAGAAACGCACGCCCGACATCCTGGGTGAAGGCAAAGTTATCGGCGAAGTCACCCTCGAGGTGATCGTAGAAAATGCCGCCGACACCGCGATGCACCTTGCGATGCGGAATGTAGAAATACTCGTCCGCCCATTCCTTGAACCGCGGGTAATGTGCGGCATCATGCGCGTCGCAGGCGTTTTTCAGCGTGGCGTGAAAGTCGTCCGTGTCCTCGTCGATCGGCAGCGGCGGGTTCAGATCCGCCCCGCCGCCGAACCACCGCTTGGTAGTCGCCAAGAACCGCGTGTTCATGTGCACCGCCGGCACATGCGGGTTCGCCATATGCGCGACCAGGCTGATCCCGGTGGCAAAGAAGCTGGGATCCTCGGCCGCGCCGTGAATTGTCTTGCCGAACTCGCCCTCGAACCGGCCGCCCACCGTGGACACGTTGACGCCGACCTTCTCGAAGACGCGACCCTTCATCACCCCGCGCACGCCGCCGCCGCCGGGCGCGCCCGAACTGTCGTGGCGGTCCCACGGCGTATACACGAACGCGGCCGTCGACCCGGCCTCGCGCTCGATCGCCTCGAACTCGGCGCAGATGCGATCGCGCAGTTCCTCGAACCAGGTGCGGGCGACGGTTTGCTCGGTGTCCAGCGTGATCATGGCGGGCTGATACGGGCTGGCAGGTCCGGCTGTCGAGATGCCGATCGCCGCTACGTCAGCCTCGGCCTCTCACGGGATCGCTCGCATGCCGCTTGTCTGTCGAAGTGATTCGGCCAGCATGATGCCCGCGCTCACCGCGACGTTGAGCGAGCGAAAGCCCGGTTGAAGCGGGATGCGCACCGCCAGATCCGCCGCGGCATGGACATGGTCGGGCACGCCGGCGCTCTCGCTGCCGAACAGCAGAACGTCATCGGGCTGAAAGCGTGCCGCCCACAGATCAACGGCGCCGCGCGTGGTAGCGAGAATCAGCCGGCCGTGCCGCGCGGCATTGAAAGCCTGCCAGTCGGCGTGGCGGGTAACCTGCGCTGAGCCGGCATAATCCATCGCCGATCGACGAAATGCACGGTCGCTCCAGGGGAAGCCCATCGGCTCGATCAGGTCGACGGGGGTGCCGAAACATGTGGCTGTTCGCACGATGGTTCCGACGTTTCCGGCGATGTCCGGCTCAAACAAAGCGATGCGCATCGGTGCCCTTTATCCTGCCCGAGCATCGCCAACGGGATGAAGGCTGGATGAACCAAGGCAAAAATCACCATTGGCAGGGCGGGGGTGCGCAGCTATCAACCCGCCGACCCCGCGGGTAAAGGGGGGTTTTCAGGCGGGCGTCGGGGGAGGCTCTTTCCATTTGCGCTCCCCGCCGGGGCCGGTTGGACAAGGGTTGGTGAATGGCGACGGTCGACAACACAGTTACTCCGGGCGATTATCCCGCCCGTCATGAAGAGGACGGGCATGATCCCCGTCGCCGCGATTTCATCAATATCGCTGCCGTGGCCTGGGCCGGTGTCGGCGCAGGCGTCATCGTTCTGCCGCTCATCAATCAGATGAACCCGTCGGCGGACGTGCTCGCGCTATCCACGACCGAGGTCGACATCAGCAAGATCGAGCCGGGGCAGGCGATCAAATCCACCTTCCGCAAGCAGCCGCTGTTTGTGCGCAATCTGACGCCCAAGGAGATTGCGGAGGCCGATGCGGTGCCGGTCAGCTCGCTGCGCGATCCGCAGACGCTGGAAGAGCGCACCAAGGTCGGCAAGAAGAACTGGCTCATCACGCTGGGCGTCTGCACCCACCTCGGCTGCGTGCCGCTGGGCGCGGGCGAGGGCGAGAACAAGGGGCCGTTCGGCGGTTATTTCTGCCCGTGCCACGGGTCGGCCTATGATACGGCCGGTCGCATTCGCCAGGGTCCTGCACCGAGCAACCTGCACGTTCCCGATTACGCATTCACGTCCGACACTGTCGTGACGGTCGGTTGAGGTAGCACGAGATGAGCTTTCCCTGGGCCAAGCATTATGAGCCAAAGCAGCCGCTGATGCGGTGGATGGACGAGAAGCTGCCGCTGCCGCGCCTCGTCTACAACGCTGTCGGCGCCGGCTATCCGGTGCCGCGCAACCTCAACTATTTCTGGAACTTCGGCGTGCTCGCCGGCGTCGCACTGGTGTGCCAGATCGTCACCGGCATCGTGCTGGCGATGCATTATGGCGCCAACGCGCTGGTCGCGTTCGGCTCGGTCGAGCACATCATGCGCGACGTGAACGGCGGCTGGTTCCTGCGTTATGCGCACGCCAACGGCGCCTCCATGTTCCTCGCCGTGGTGTATATCCACATCGGTCGCGGCCTTTATTACGGCTCGTACAAGGCGCCGCGCGAGATGGTGTGGCTGCTCGGCGTTGTGATCTTCCTGCTCATGATGGCCACCGCCTTCATGGGGTACGTGCTGCCGTGGGGCCAGATGAGCTTCTGGGGCGCGCAGGTGATCACTGGCTTCTTCTCGGCCATTCCGTTGGTTGGCGAGCCGATCCGCATCCTGTTGCTGGGCGGCTATGCGCCGGACAATGCCGCGCTGAACCGCTTCTTCTCGCTGCACTATCTGCTGCCGTTCGTGATCGCAGGTGTCATCATCCTGCACATCTGGGCGCTGCACATCCCGGGTTCGAACAACCCGACCGGCGTTGACGTGAAGGGCGAACAGGACACGGTGCCGTTCCACCCGTATTACACGGCCAAGGACGGTGTCGGCGTTGCGGTGTTCTTCCTGATCTTCGCCGCGCTGATCTTCTTCTCGCCGAACCTGCTGGGTCACCCGGACAATTACATCGAGGCGAATCCGCTCTCGACGCCTGCGCACATCGTGCCCGAATGGTACTTCCTGCCGTTCTACGCGATCCTGAAGAGCTTCACCGCGGATTTCATCCTGACGGGCAAGCTGTGGGGCGTGCTGGCGATGTTCGGCTCGATCCTGCTGCTGTTCTTCCTGCCGTGGTTGGACTCGTCGCCGGTGCGTTCGGCCAACTATCGCCCGACCTATCGCTGGTTCCTCGTCGTCCTGCTCGTCGACGTGCTGATCCTGGGGTATATCGGTGGTGCAGAGGCATCGGCACGCAACGTCATCATCGGTCAGATCGCGACGGCATATTACTTCGCGCACTTCCTGATCATCCTGCCGCTCGTTTCGCGTACGGAGCGTCCGCGCCCGCTGCCGAATTCGATCACCGAAGCGGTGCTCGCCAAGCATGGCGGGACGTCGCCTGCCCAAACCGCGCTGGCGCACTGAGCCGATACGGGGAAATAGAAGAAAATGGTTCGTACCATCGCACTCCTGATCGGCGCGGGTTTCGTGTTCGTGCTCGGCATCGCGCTGTTCGGGACGGTTTCGACCGCGATCTCCGATCCGGCGCCGGAAACCGCGGAACACGAGTTCCACTTGCATCCCAAGGACGCCCACCTTCCGTCGGCGGGCCTGGTCGGCAAGTTCGATCGCCAGCAGCTGCAGCGTGGCCTCAAGGTGTATCAGGAGGTTTGCGCCGCCTGCCACAGCCTGAAGTTCGTATCGTTCCGCGACTTCGAGCAGCTCGGTTACAGCGAGGGCCAGGTGAAGGCGCTCGCTCAGGCTTGGCCGATCGAGCAGCCGAGCGTGAACCCGGACACGGGCGAAGCCGCGACGCGCAAGAACATTCCGTCGGATCGCGTGCCGAGCCCGTATCCGAACGAAGTGGCCGCACGCGCCGCGAACAACAACGCGCTGCCGCCCGATCTGTCGCTGATGACCAAGGCACGTCACGATGGCGCGAACTACGTCGCTTCGCTGCTGACCGGTTATCAGAACCAGCCGGCCGAGCTGCTGCGCAAGTTCCCGGACGCCAAGACGCCGACGGGGCTGCACTACAACCCGTATTTCGCCAACCTCAACATCGCCATGCCGCCGCCGCTCACGTCGGACGGGCAGGTGACCTATGACGATGGTACGCAGCCGACCAAGCAGCAGATGGCGAACGACGTTGCCGCCTTCCTCACCTGGACAGCCGAACCGAACCTCGAATCGCGTCACGGCGCGGGTCTGGCGACGGTGATCTTCCTCGCGATCTTCGTCTTCCTGACGATCGGGGCGTATCGCAACGTGTGGCGGGGCGTGAAGCACTGATCGCCCGCACGTCGATCTGACGGCTTAGAACAAGGCCCCGTTCGCAGCCCGCGAGCGGGGCCTTTTCGTTGCGCCTCACTCGCGTGGTGGTTTCCAGCCGACGTGGTTGCCCGGCACGGGCTCGCAGGGCATGACCCATTCCATGACCAGCAGCGACAGCCAGCCGCCTCACACGGCACGCGACGATCTTGGCCACGCCAACGAGGATCTGAAGGCACTCATCCGGACCATCCCGGACTTTCCCAAGCCAGGTATCGAATTTCGCGACATCACCACGCTGCTGCTCGATGCAAAAGGCTTGGCAACCGCGATCGAGCGTATGGCGGCTGCGACGCACGGACCGGTGGATCTCGTCGCCGGCATCGAGGCGCGCGGCTTCCTCTTCGCTGCGGCGCTGGCGGTGCCGCTGAAGGCCGGTGTCCTGCTTATCCGCAAGGATGGCAAGTTGCCGGGCGCCACGATCGCAGAGGATTATACGCTGGAATATGGCACCGATCGTATCGCCATCCATGCCGATGCGTGCGCGCCCGGGGCGACCATCCTGTTGGTCGACGATCTGATCGCGACCGGCGGCACGGCACGCGCCGCCATCCGCTTGTTGCGCAAAGCCGGCGCAACAGTGACGCAAGCGCAGTTCGTCGTCGACCTGCCGGATCTTGGCGGTGCTGACCGGCTGCGCGAAGACGGTATAGAGGTAAGCGCGCTGGTTTCGTTCCAGGGCCATTAAGGAACTTCGCTTTATTGATCTCGTTCTGAAAACACCGCGGCGCGTAACGGCCGCTTCTCCATTGTGCGGGAGTTGGACGATGATCTTCAAGCGCCTCGGACTGATCTCTTTACTCGGCGGCCTCGCCTTCGGCACCGCGGCCTGCACCGATGGCTACGGCTATGGCGGCGCTTCGCTTGGCTACGGCTCGGGCTATTATGCCGATCCTTATTATGCCGACGCCGGCTGGGGCGGCTATGGCTATGGCGCGCCGGGATACGGCGGCGTTGGCTTTGGCAACACCTTCGGCTGGTATAACGACTTCTATTATCCCGGCACCGGCGTGTACGTGTACGACCGGTTCCGTCGACCGCATCGCTGGAACAACGCGCAGCAGCGCTATTGGCAGTCGCGCCCCGGCTGGAACCGCCCGGGCGCGCGCGCCAACTGGAACGACTTCCGCCGCGATTATCGTGCCGAGCGTCGTGACTATCGCGGCGACCTGCGCGATAACCGCCGGGACTATCGCAATGGTGCGATCAACCGCGAGCAGTTCCGCGAAGGGCGGCGCGACGCCCGCCGCGAGTTCCGTCGTGACGTCCGGCAGGACTATCGCGACCTTCGCCGAGAGAACCGCGCCGACGGCATCCGTACGCCACGCCAGCCGCGCGCCACGCGTATGCCGGGCGTGAACCGCAACCCCGGCTTCAACCGTGGTGGTGGCTTTAACCGTGGTGGTGGCTTTAACCGCAGCGGCGGCCGCGGCGCAGAACCGCGCGGCAACAACCGCCCGCGGTAATAGCAGGCTGAGCGTTGCTCGGCCGGCCTAGCTGGTCGGCCGAGTGGCGATCAGCCCGTTCGAGATCATCGACATGACGGCCACGTTGTCCTGGTTGAACACCGTCATGCGGCTTTTGAAGATTCCCATCTCGGGCCGCGACTGCGACTGGCGCTTCTCGATCACCTCGGTTTCGCAGCGCAGCGTATCGCCCGGATATACCGGTTTCAGCCAGCGGAGTTCATCGACACCCGGTGAACCAAGGCCCGCCTGCTTGTTGTTCTTCAAATTGGCGACGATCATCGACATCACCATCGCGCAGGTATGCCACCCGCTTGCCGAGATGCGGCCGAAATGCGTCTGCGCCGCCGCCTCGTCCGACAGGTGAAAGGGCTGGGGATCGTAGCGCGAGGCGAAGTCCATCACCTCCTCGCGCGTCACATGATAGCTACCGAAGCTCGCCTTCGCCCCAACGGCGATATCTTCGAAATATTGCATGCTCTCTCCCCTTATCGGCGCAGCACGGGTCGAAACACCGCGTCCGTTCCGTCCAGCCTAGGGTCGCCCGGCAGGCCGAGCAATGTGCGAAGCAGCGGCGTCACCGCAACATTGTCGAAAACCGGCAGCTGGCGTCCGTGCGCGAATGCCGGACCATTGGCGATGAATAGCGCCCGCATGCTGGGGCCGAGTGGATCAAAGCCGTGGGTGCCGCGCGCATAGCTTTGGGTCGGCGCGGTCTTCAGCAGCTCCCAGCCATCTTCGGCGAGGCACAAAAAGGCCGGGATGCGCGGATTAGTGCCGTAATGAAACCGGACAGGGATATTCTCCTTGCGCCAGCATTCCATGTGCGGGTGCGGCTTCAGCAGCGCCGCCGCGACCGCCCCCTCGCGCCCCGGCAGCGGTTCGAAGGTGGCATAAGGTCCGCTCTCGACGATCCGCGCGTCGCTTGCCGAGACGATCCGATCCAGCGGCACAACCCGCTCGCTGGAGGTGGCGGCCATGCCATGGTCGGCGACGATCACCAGATTGGCCGGCTGGCGCAGGTCGGCGAGACCCGCCACCAGTTCGCCGATCTGGCGATCGACCTCGGCGATCGCCGCCTGCACTTCGGGCGAATCCGGCCCGGCGCGATGCCCCTCGGTATCCACCACGTCGAAATAGGTGGTGACGAAGCGCGGGCGGATCGCCGTCGGTCGGCGCAGCCAGTCGATCACCTGCCGCACGCGGTTCTCGCCTGGCATCTGCTGGCTGAATGCCTGCCAATCGCTCGGCCGCGTGCCACCGGTGATCGTGTTCGGCCATTCCGCCGCGCGCGTACCGCCCCAGGCAACGGTGGAGCCCGGCCAGTACATCGATGCGGTGCGGATGCCCGCGCGCTCGGCGCTCACCCAGATCGGCTCGGCGGCGTTCCACCAGAAGGGATCTTCGGTGGCCATGGTGAAGGTTTCGCCGGGACGGGCGGGATCCTCCATCGAATTGGCGGTTATACCGTGGCGATCGGGACGCAGCCCCGTCACCAGCGTCCAGTGATTAGGGAACGTCTTGGACGGAAAGGACGGCCGCATCGGCCCCGACACGCCGCCCGCGGCCAGCCGCGACAGGTTCGGCGTTATCCCGCGCGTCAGATAGTCCCAGCGGAACCCGTCGATGCTGACCAGGATCGTGACCGGCGCCCGCGCCTCCGTTTGCGCGCTCGCCGCCGCATAGGGCGCCGGCGCCGTGGCGGGCGGCAGGGCAGGGGGCGTTGCGGGATACGCGGCGCAAGCGGCAAGCGACAGCGCCGCGCACGAAGCGGCGGCAAGAGCGGGAATCAGGCGACCAAACATGGCGCCCAATTAGCGATCTGATTGCCCGGTGTCGCCGCCTTCATTGTCTCGGCAGCGAGAGGTAGGGGGCGCCCCACATCGCCTGTGCCGCGGCAAGCCAATCAGCGCGCCGGTGTCGCCGCCGCAGCCGCCGGCGTGGCGGGCTGCGTCGGGGTCACCCGCCAGATCACGTTGCCGACATCGTCCGCCACCAGCATCGCGCCGGTCTTGTCACCGATCACGCCCACCGGACGGCCTTGCGCCTCGCCATCGGCATTGAGGAAGCCAGTGAGAACGTCGATCGTTTTCGCTCCCGGCTGCGGCCAGCCCTTTTCCGTAAACGGCACGAAAACGACCTTGTAGCCCGACGGCGGCACGCGATTCCACGACCCATGCTCACCGATGAACGCGCCAGTGGCGAACCGATCGCCCAGCTTCACGTCACCGGCGAAGGTGAGCCCCAGTGCGGCGACGTGCGGCCCCAGCGCATAATCGGGGCGCTTCGAATATTGCTGGAGCTGCGGATTGGCCGGCTCCACCCGCTTGTCGGGATAGCCGCCCCAATAATACCAGGGCCAGCCGAAATGGTCGCCCAGCTCGATCGCGGTCAGGTAATCGGGCACGATATCCGAACCCAGCATGTCGCGCTCGTTCACCACCGTCCACAGTTGCTTGGACTGCGGGTTGATCGCCATGCCGTTGGGATTGCGCAGGCCCGCGGCATAGACGCGCGAATTTTTGTCGTTGGGCCAGACCTGCAGGATGTTCGCGCGCCGACGCTCCAGATCGAGGCCCTTCTCGCCGATGTTCGAGGCCGAGCCGACCGATACGTACAGCGTGCGCCCGTCCTCGGCCGCGATCACGTTGCGCGCCCAATGGTTCTCGCCGCCCGGCAGCTTGATCACTTCCTCGGGCTTGGCGTCGATCTTGGTCGCGCCTTCGGTGTAGGGTACGCGCACCAGCGCATCGGTGTTGCCGATGTAAAGCTGCCCGTCGAACAACGTCATGCCGAACGGCGAGTTGAGCCCGGTCATGAAGACCGAGCGGAACTCGGCGCGGCCATCGCCATCGGCATCGCGTAGCAGCGTGATGCGATTGGCAGACGGCACGCCGGCACCGGCGCGGCCCATCAGATAGCCCATCACCCGGTCGACGAAGCTGCGCCCGCGCGGCGGCGAGTTGGTTTCCGCCACCAGCACGTCGCCATTGGGCAGGCGATACATCCAGCGCGGGTGATCGAGGCCATCGGCAAAGCGTGCCACGGTCAGCCCGGCGGCGGCCTGCGGCTTGCCCCCGGCGGGCCAGCCCACCGCATCGGCGACGTTTACGGTCGGGATCATCTGGCTACGCGGGCTGGTGATCTTGGGCCGCTGCCCGGTAACTTCCGCCACGTCGAGCCGTGCCTTGTCCGGCCAGCTGAGCCAGACGAAGATACCGATGCCGACCAGCACGATCAGGCCAAGCACGATCAGGATGTGTTTGCGCATGATCGAAGAGATAGCCATGAGCGGGCGGCGGGGGAAGGGTCGTTAGCGCGCCGCCACCCACGCACCTGTCCCATGCTGGTCGCCGGCGGCAGATCAGGCCAACAGCGTATCCGCGAGCAGCAACAGCAGCTTGACGTCCATCGCCAATCCTTCGGCCCGCTTCTGCGCCACAAAGGCGGGCAGGTCGGCCCGTGGCACGACATGCACCACGATGTCCTCCTCCGCATCGCCGCCGCCCGGCCCCACCTTCACCAGGTCGCGCGCGCGCACCAGCGTGAAGCCCTCGCTCACCATCCCTGGCGAGGAATGGAAGATCCCCAGCGGCTCGATCACGCCTGCGCGATAGCCGGTTTCCTCCTCCAGCTCACGCCGCGCGGCGTCCTGCAACGGCTCGCCCGCCTCGACGTCGCCGATCAGCCCGGCCGGCAGCTCCAGGCACGCGCGCCCCAGCGGCACGCGATATTGCTGCACCAGAATCACCTCGTCGGCATCGGTGATCGCCACGATTACCGCCGCACCGATCCCCCGGCACCGCGAGGCATATTCCCACTTGCCCTGCTTCACCATTTTGATGAAGCGGCCCTCCCACATCGTCTCGGCCGCGGTCGTCTCGTCGGTCATAGCTCGATCAGCCGGTCGGGCAGTTCGTTGGGGTTGCCGGCGCTGCGCGGAAAATGCTCGGCCAGCACGACGCCGATCTCCGCCACCGCCGCCGCCATGCCGTCACCCGGCCGGCGGTCCTTCACCGCCTCCAGCAGCGCAGCCATCGCATGGCCCCATACGTCGGCGGAGACGCGGCCGTGGATGCCCGCCTCCGCCACGATCTCGGCGCGATGTTCATCGAGGCTGAGGTACAAGAGCACGCCGGTCGCCGCCGCCGTGCGATGCTCCGCGGCGGCACGAAACAGCGTCAGCGCGCGCGCATGTACGCGCCGCGTCTTGGTCGCCCCCGGTGTCAGCGCCATGCGCAGCGCCGGAATCGCGAGCAGGTAGCGGACCAGCAGAAACGTCACCGCTGACAGCATTGTCGCCACCGTCAGTGCGACGCCGGTGGAGACATGCTCATTCCACTCCCCGCCGGTCAGCAGGTGCACGGCGTCCACCGCACCGGGAAAGGTCGCCAGCAGCGCCAGCACCAGCAGCATCGCCAGCACCGCCCAGTGCAGCCCCACGTCATGGTAAGCGTCCGACCGGCGCGCGACGATCGTCACGATCTCGCCGTCGGTGTGTCGCTCCGCCGCCGCCACCGCCGCGGCGACCTTGGCATGATCCTCCTTGGACAGGCGCATTACCAGCTCCCCGAGGCGCCGCCGCCCCCAAAGGAGCCGCCACCACCGCCGGAAAAGCCGCCGCCGCCCCAGCCACCGCCGCCGGAGCCGCCGCCCCAGCCGCCACCGCCGCCCCAATCGTCGTCATCGCGGTTGTGCAACGCCGCGCTCGCGATGTTCGCGGCAACGTTCCACAGGATCACCGATCCCAGGCCGCTGCCGCCACCACCGCGATACCGCTGGCCCTTGGCCCCGCCGCGCCGGGCGAGCGACAGAAACACGAACAGCGCCACCATGCCCCAGAACACGAGGCCTAGCGGAATGCCGCCGCCTCCGCTGCGCCGTTGCCGCGGCTGGCTCGCGTCGAACTCCTTGATCGCCGCCTCCAGTCGCGCCTGCGCCTCCTCCGGCGAGGCGCGCAACTGCGCCTCCAGCGCGTCCGCGCCCACCACCACGCCTCCCGCCATGTCGCCAGCCTTGAAACGCGGCAGGATCTGCTGGTTGATGATCACGCTGGTCAGCGCATCGGTCAGGATGGGTTCGAGGCCATAGCCCACCTCCACCCGAACCTTGCGATCGTTCGGCGCCACCAGCAGGATCGCGCCGTTGTTCACGTCCTTCAGGCCGACGCCCCAGGCGCGGCCCAGCTTGTAGCCATATTCCTCGATCGGATAGCCTTCGAGGCTCGGCACCGTGGCGACCACTAATTGCCGCTTCGTATCGCGCTGCACCGTCTCGAGCTTGCTGGTAAGCTGCGCCTCGACCTCGGGCGGCAGGATATTGGCCGCATCCACTACGAAGCCAGTGAACTTGGGAAAGGTCTGCGCACCCGCAGGCACGGCGAGCGCCAGCAGCAAGGGCAGCGCAATCAGCAAGGCAACAAGCCATGCCCGCCACCATGCGGTACGGTCGAGCGGCTGCGCGATGCGAGCCGCCCTGACGTCCGTCGAAGCGCGCATCGCGACGATCAGCTGCCGAAATCCACCTTGGGCGCGGTATCGGCGCCCGGCGTCGTCGCCTCGAACGGGACCTTCGGTTCCGCGCCATAGAAGATCTTGGCGCCGATCGCGTCGGGGAAGGTGCGGATCCGCGTGTTATATGCCTGCACTGCCGAATTGTAATCGTTGCGCGCGATGGTGATCCGGTTCTCCGTGCCCTCCAGCTGGCTCATCAGCGTCGTGTAATTCGCCTGACTCTTCAGCTCGGGATAGGCCTCCTGCAGCCGCTGCAGCGACAGGGTCAGCCCCGCCTGCGCCCGCTGATACGCCTGCATCTTGGCCGGATCGTCCAAGTCGTCGCCCGACACCTGCACCTGCGTGGCGGAGGCGCGTGCCTGCGTCACCTCGGTCAGGATCTCCTTCTCCTGCGCGCCCGCCGCCTTCACGGTGGACACCAGATTGGGGATCAGGTCCGCGCGGCGCTGATACTGGTTCTGCACATCGGCCCAGCGCGCCTTCACGTTTTCCTCGGCGGTCGGCACGCTGTTGATGCCGCAGCCGGCAAGGCTGGCGGACAGCGCAAGGAGGACAACAGGGCGAAACGTCATGGGCTTGGCTCTCCAGTTACTGTGTCACGCATATAGGACAGTTGCGCCGCTTGGCGAAGGGGCAATCCGCGATTACGCTGCCCGTCAACAGAAAGGGATGGGCGGTGTTCAAGGAATTCAGGGCATTTATCGCGCGTGGCAACGTGCTCGATCTCGCCGTTGCGGTGATAATCGGGGCGGCATTCGGCAAGATCGTCACGTCCTTGACCGAGGATGTGCTGATGCCGGTGATCGGCACCCTTTTCGGCGGTCTGGACTTCTCCAGCTACTTCATCGTGTTGGGCGAGGTGCCGGCCAAGCTGCAAGGCTCCACCGATTATGTCGCGCTGAAAAAGGCCGGCGTGCCGCTGCTCGGCTATGGCGCCTTCATCACCCAGGCGGTCAATTTCGTGATTGTCGCCTTTATCATCTTCATGCTGATCCGCACGGTGAACCGCGCCGTTGCGCTGTTCGAACATGAAAAGGCGCAGGCGGCCGAGGAGCCCAAGGCAGAGCCGACCGACATCGCGCTGCTCCGCGAGATCCGCGACGAGCTGAAAGCGCGCCCTAAGGTTTGACGCGCATCTTTTCTGTAAATGGCGGCTCAGGCGGCCGCCATTTCCTCCGCCGTCGCATCTGCCAGGCTGGTGCCGTCGAGGATGCGTGCCGTTTCGTCGCGCACCCGCGCCATGGCATGGCGGATCGCGCAATCCGCCTCGCTCTTGCAATCCTTGCACGGGCGATAGGCGGTGCGGCTGACGCAAGGGACCAGCGCCAGCGGCCCCTCGATCACCCGGATCACTTCGCCCAGCGAAATAAGATGCGCCGGCCGCGAAAGGACATAGCCGCCCATCTTGCCGCGCTGGCTGTGCAGCAGGCCGGCATCGCGCAGATCGGCCAGGATCAGTTCCAGGAACTTGCGCGGCACGTTTGCCTCGGCCGCGATGCGGTTCATCGGAATGGGTGGGCCACCAGCGGGCATGGTGGCGAGGAAGATCATCGAGCGGAGGGCATAACGGGAACGCTGGGTAAGCATGATACTCTGTTATATGCACCCGCATTATGGCGACTGAAAGGCGCCCCTTTCAACTTTCTGCGCGCGCGCCTATATCGGTCGGGCTCGCGGGGCTTGCCCCACGGCTATGGCGATAAACGCCGGTGAAGAATAGGCACAGCGGACCCGGGGGCAGTACCCGGCGGCTCCACCATCGCTTCTGCTTTCAGCAGGATCGTTGACGGGGCCGAACCAGGATCGACGTGTGTTGAAAGACACTGGCTTTTGCTCGGAATGGGACCACCGCGACGGCCCATACACAAGTGCCAACGATAACGAAGCACTCGCGATTGCGGCGTAACCTGACGGCTTAACGGCCTAAGGTTATCCCAAAATAGCGCGGTTGGACCGCACCGGGCAACAGAAGCGGATTCCAGCGGCACGGGGAGCGCCGGGCAACAGAAGCTCCCCACCTTCGCACGGCTCGACGAGCGAGGGTGGGGCAGGGCGCAAGACCTTGTCTTCCGCGCCAGCGCGCGCAAATAGGCCCGCATGGCGATCTCCAGCGTTCCCGGTCACCCATCCGATCACCGCGCCCGGCTCGGCAGCGCAGTGGCAGCCCGCCTCGATGCGGACTCGCGCGCGATCAAGCTCCCGACCGATCAGGCCGCGGCGTGGAAGATCCCCAACTATCTCGATGTCGCGACGTGCAAGCGGCTGGTGGCGATGATCGATGCGAACCGTCGCCCCTCGACGCTTCTCTCCGACCATGGCGACACCACCTTTCGCACCTCCGAAAGCTGCGACATGAACCGCCGCGCGCCCGATATCCGTCCGATCGACGAAGGGCTGGCGCACCTGCTCGGGCTAGACCCGGATTGGGGCGAGACGATGCAAGGTCAGCGCTATGCCCCCGGCCAGTATTTCAAGGCGCATCACGATTACTTCCACGAAGGCGAGACCTATTGGCCGGCGATGAAGGCGTCGGGCGGGCAGCGCGTGTGGACCGCGATGATCTTCCTCAACGACGTGGAGGAGGGCGGCGCGACCTGGTTCCCGCAGGCCGGCGTGCGCGTGAAGCCCAAGCGCGGCACCTTGCTCGCCTGGAACAACATGAACGCTGACGGTAGCCCGAACACCGCGACGCTGCACGAGGGAACGGCGGTCAGCGAAGGCGTGAAGTACATCATCACCAAATGGTTTCGCGAGGCGCCCTGGACGCCGGGCATGGCGGAATGATGCACGTTCTGGGCGTCGAACGCTCGATCCTCGGCCAGCCGTGGCGATGGCGCGCGACCGCTGCGGACAATTTGGCGCCACACGATCTCGTCACGCAATTGCTGCTCGCGCGCGGCTGCACGCGCGAGGCGCTGGACGATCACCGCACCCCCTCGATCCGGGCCTTCATGCCCGATCCGTCGATCTTCCGCGACATGGATACCGCCGCCGATCGGCTGGCCGACGCGGTCGAGCGGCGCGAGAGCATCGCGATCTTCGGCGACTATGACGTCGACGGCGCCACCTCGGCGGCGCTGATGATCCTGCTGCTGCGCGCGCTCGGAGTAGAGGCGCGGGGCTACATCCCCGATCGCCTGCTCGAAGGCTATGGCCCGACCGCTGCCGCCATGACGCGGCTGGCGCATGAGGGCGCCTCGCTGATCGTCACGGTGGATTGTGGTGCACAGGCATTCGACGCACTCGCCGCGGCGCGCGCCGCGCCGGTCGACGTGATCGTCGTCGATCACCACCAATGCGCCAGTGAGTTGCCGCTGGCGCATGCCGTGGTGAACCCCAATCGTCTAGACGAGGGGGAGGGCGCCGCGCACGGCCACCTCGCCGCGGTCGGGGTCGCCTTCCTGCTCGGCGCCGCGCTGCTGCGCACCTTGCGCCGTCGCGGCTTCTTTGCCGCCCGCCCAGAGCCCAAGCTGCTCGACCTCCTCGATCTCGTCGCGCTCGGCACGGTCGCCGATGTCGCGCAGCTGCGCGGACTCAACCGCGCCTTCGTGGCGCAGGGGCTGAAGGTCATGGCGGCCCGCCGCAACATAGGCCTTGCCGCACTGATCGAGGCTGCGCGGCTCACCCGCGCGCCGACCGCGACCGATCTCGGCTTCGCGCTCGGCCCGCGCATCAACGCCGGCGGCCGCGTCGGCCAGGCCGACCTCGGCCTGCGCCTGCTCACCACGCGCGATCCGGCCGAAGCACGCCGCATCGCCGCCGAGCTCGACCGGCTGAACGAGGAGCGCCGCGCGATCGAGGCCGCGGTGCAGGCCGAGGCGGAGGCGAGCGACGCCTCCGGCCGCCGCGTCACCGTGGTTGCCGGCCAGTCATGGCACCCCGGCGTCATCGGCATCGTCGCGGGCCGACTGAAGGAAAAGCTTGGCCAGCCCGCCATCGTGATCGCGATTGATGAGGCCGGCGTCGGCAAGGGCTCCGGCCGCTCGATCCCCGGCGTCGATCTCGGGCAGGCGGTGCTCGCCGCCAAGGAAGCCGGGCTGCTCGTGGCCGGCGGCGGTCACGCCATGGCCGCCGGACTCACGATTGCGGCCGAACAGGTGCCGGCTTTCGCCGATTTCCTCGAGAACCTGCTCGGCGATCGCGTGACAGCGGCGGTGGCGGACCGCGCGTTGCTGGTCGATTCCGTCCACGCCCCCGGCGGCGTCACCCCCGATCTGGTCACCGCGATGGAGACGGGCGGCCCCTATGGCATGGGTTGGCCAAGCCCGCGCGTCGCGATCGGACCGGTGCGGCCGATCAAGGTCGACGTGGTCGGCAACGGCCATGTCCGTGCGATCGTCGCGGGCGATGACGGTTGCAGCCTGAAGGCGATGGCATTCCGCGCCGCCGACACGCCGCTTGGCGTCGCGCTGCTCGGCGCCGCCTCGCACCGCAAGCTGTGGCTCGCTGGTCGCGCCAAGATCGACGATTGGGCACAGCGCCCCTCCGCCGAGCTTCACATCGACGATGCGGCCTGGGCCGACTGACGCCCAAGTAGCGGAAAAGAAAAAGCGGCGAAGCGGCGCCGCGGCGATTGACAGCTGCCAAGACCCCCTCTAGCAGCACCCCCCGCTGGCCCCTTCGTCTAGCGGTTAGGACGCGGCCCTTTCACGGCTGAAACACGGGTTCGATTCCCGTAGGGGTCACCAGCTTTCGCCCGATCGCACCGTTCGGCGCCACAGGGCGCAAGAACGGGCAATCGGGGAGGATGCGTGGCTTTCGATCTTAGCGGGCGCACCGCGCTCATCACCGGCGCATCGTCGGGCCTCGGCGCTCATTTCGCGGAAATCTTTGTTGCTGCCGGCGCGCAGGTCGTGATCGGCGCACGCCGTGTCGATCGGGTGGAAGCACTCGCGGCTAAGCTGGGTGACAAGGCGCTGCCAATCGCCATCGACGTCACCGACGAAGCCTCGATCGCCGCAGCCTTTGATGCCGCCGAGGCGCATTTCGGCACCGTCGATACCGTCATCGCCAACGCCGGCGTCGCAAACGGCGGCCGCACCGTCGATGTCGAGCCCGCGAAGCTGCGCCAGACGATCGACACCAATTTCACCGGCGTGCTGCTGACGGCGCGCGAAGGCGCCCGGCGCATGATCGCCGCTGGGTCACGCGACAGCGGCCGCGGCCGCGTCGTGCTGGTCGGCTCGATCACCGCACACGTCACCGGCCATGGCGACAGCGCCTATGCCGCCTCCAAGGCTGCCGTCGCGCACCTCGGCCGCAATCTGGCCCGCGAGTGGGTGCGGCAGGGAATCAACGTCAACGTGATCCAACCCGGCTACATTCAAACGGAAATTGCCGGCGACTGGTTCGAAAGCGAGGGCGGCGCCAAGCAGATCGCCGGCTGGCACCGCCGCCGCTTCATGCCGATCGACGTGCTCGACCCGCAGCTTCTGTATTTCGCCTCCGATGCAAGCGCGATGGTGACCGGCTCGGTGATCGACATCGACGACGGCCAGTCGCTCTGACGCGCGCCCGCGCTTGAACAGGCGGGGCACGAGCCGCTAGGCCGGCGCGCATGGCAACGATCGATCTCAACGCCGATCTGGGCGAAGGCTTCGGCCCGTGGACGATGGGTGACGACGCCGCGATGTTCGCGCTCGTCACCAGCGCCAATGTCGCGTGCGGCGGCCACGCCAGCGATCCCGAGACGATGTTCCGCACATTGTCGTTGGCGCGCGAGAACGGCGTCAGCGTCGGCGCACACCCCAGCTACCCCGATCTCGCCGGCTTCGGCCGCCGCCGCATGCCTGCCACGACCACCGAGGTCGAGCGTTTCGTCGCGGCGCAAACCGGCGCGCTGCTCGCTATTGCCGCGCTCGCCGATCACCCCGTGCGCTACGTGAAGCCGCATGGCGCGCTCGCCAATGTCGCCGCTGCCGAGCCGGACGTCGCGGCGGCGATCGCCCGTGCGGTGCGCGCCATCGACCGCGACCTGGCCGTGCTCGCCATCTCTGGCACCTGTCTACAGCAAGCGGCCGACGATGCAGGGCTGCGCGTCTTCAGCGAGATCTACGCCGATCGCGGCTACACACCTGCCGGCCAACTCGCCCCGCGCGGCACGCCCGGCGCGGTCATCCACGACGCTGATGCGGCTGCCGAGCGCCTCATCACGTTCTTCGACAGTGGCCTAATGCCGACGATCGACGGCGGCGCGATCCGCCTCGCCGTTGATTCGATCTGCGTCCACGGCGACAATCCCGCCGCCGTCGCAATGGCGCAGCGCGTGCGGTCCGCGTTGGAGGCGCGTGGCCTGACGATTGCGCCCTTTATCGCACCCGCATGACTGCCCCCACGTTCCGCCCCGTTGGCAGCGGCGCCGTGCTGGCGGATTTCGGCGGCGCGATTGACGACGACATATTCGCCCGCGTGATCGCGCTCGACCGGGCCTTGTCTGCGCAGCCACCCGTGGGGCTGCTCGAGACGACGCCAGCCTATACCAGCCTCTTGATCGTCTTCGATCCACTCCTAACCGATCACACCGCCGTCGCGCAGCACCTCCAATCGCTTGACGTCCCACCCGCCGACCTTGCCGCGGCCACTACGCACGCCATCCCGGTCTGCTATGAAGGCAACGCGGCCCCGGACATCGACGCCGTCGCCGCCACGCTCGGCCTGTCGACCGAGGCGGTGATCGCCGCGCATCTCGCCGGAGACTATCGCGTCTTCATGTACGGCTTCGCGCCGGGTTACGCCTATCTCGGCGGCGTGCCGGACGCGCTGCAACTCCCGCGCAAGGCGACAGCGGTGCGCGGCCACAAGATCGGCAGCGTGATGGTCGCCGGTCCGCAATGCCTGATCACGACGCTGGAGATGCCCACCGGCTGGTGGGTGATCGGCCAGACGCCCGCGCGCGTGCTCGACGCCGGATCCGAAAAGCCTTTCCTGTTCGAACCCGGCGACCGCGTCCGCTTCACCCGCATCAGCGAGGCAGCGCTCCATGGCTGAGGCGCGGCTGCGGATCGAGGCCGCCGGGCCGCTCACCAGCCTGCAGGACGCCGGCCGACCCGGCTGGCGGCGCTTCGGCGTGCCGCCCTCCGGCCCCGTAGATCGCCGTGCCTATGCGGCAGCGGTCGCCGCCACCAGCGGCCACGCCACCGCGATCGAATGTTCGCTTGGCGGCATGACGCTGGTTGCCGAAGGCCAGCCGCTGTCGATCGCGATCACCGGCGCGGTTACCGCAGAGGTCGACGGCGTGGAGATCGGCGGCTGGTGCGCGGTGACGCTGCCGCCCGGCGCGCGCTGCCGCATCCGCGAGGCGGGTGGCAACTGGGGCTATGTCGCCGTCGCCGGGCTGATCGAGGCGCCCGCGTGGCTCGGCAGCACCGCAACGCACTTCCTCGCCGGCCTCGGCGGCGGTCGGATCGCGGCAGGCATGTCGCTCGTCGTGCAAGACGCGCGCGGTGACCTCGCCTCCTTCACCATTCCTCAGCCACCCGAGGCGCAGCCGATCCACGTCGCGCGCGCGATCCTCGGGCCGCAGCACCGCTTCTTCGCGCCCGACAAGCTCGGCCAGCTCGACACCGCGCGCTTCGCCGCCAGCGCGCGCTTCGATCGGATGGGGCTTGTGCTCGACGGCCCGCCGCTGCCACCGCTCAGGGTCGATATGCCGAGCGAACCGGCGGTTCGCGGCGCGCTCCAGATCGATGGCGATGGCCGAATGAGCCTGCTCACCGCCGACCATCAGACCACCGGCGGGTATCCAAGGATTGCTGTCGTGATCGATCCAGACATCGATCGCGTGGCGCAGCTACCGGCCGGCGCGCCGATCCGACTGGCCTTGATAACGGCCGAGGAGAGCGTGTCGCTCACCCGCGCCGCGCACGATGCGACCGCGCGATGGCTGGCGCAGGTGCAATCGCAGGTCCGCCCGCGACCACCTTTGCTCGCCGCCAATCTCGTCGATGGCGTGGTGGCCACGCGCTAGAACGCTGCGCGCAGCGATCAGGCAGGCGCGCAGCGTAACGAACGGCGCCCGATCAGCCCGGCTTCTTCGCCACACCCACCAGCGACGGGCGCAGCAGGCGATCGCGGATCATCCAGCCGGACTGCATTTCCTGCACGATCGTGCCCGGCTCCGCGTCCGACGGCATTTCCACCATCGCCTGATGGCGATTAGGATCGAGCATCTGGCCCATCGCCTCGATCTTGGTGAGGCCGTGGCGCTGGAACACGCTGGTCAGCTCGCGGCCGGTGGCTTCCAGGCCGGTCACCAACCCCTTGAACTTGTCGTCCTCGCGCAGCTCGGCGGGGATCGCCGCCAGTGCGCGCTCCAGATTGTCGTTCACGCTCAGCACGTCGCGCGCGAACGACGTCGCGGCATAGGCACGCGCGTCGGCGGCGTCCTTTTCGGCGCGTCGGCGCACGTTCTGGATCTCGGCCTGCGCATACAGCGTCTGCTGCTTGGCCTCGGCCAGCTGGCCTTCCAGCTCGGCCACGCGGTCATGCTCGGCCACCTCGGGGGCGCTAGCGGCGGTTTCCTCGCGCAGATCCTCGCCGCCGTTGGTGCCGGGGGTGTTCGCTTCGGTATCGGTCATCGTTTCCCTGTCATTGCTGGCCGCTCAACCCATCAGCCGGGCGAGCGTTGCGGCCGTGAAATCCACCATGGGCACGACACGGGCGTAGTTCAACCGCGTCGGCCCGATCACCCCCACCACGCCGACCACCCGCCCGTCGCTGCCGCGAAAGGGCTTGGCAATGACGGAGGAGCCCGAAAGCGCGAACAATTTGTTCTCCGCGCCAATGAAAATGCGCGTCGCATCGCCCGCGCGCGCCGAATCGAGCAGCGCCGCCACCTCCTGCCTCCCATCAAGGTCGTCGAGCAGGTCGCGTACCCGGTCGAGGTCCGCCGCCGCGGCATCGTCCAGCAGCCGCGCCTGGCCGCGTACGATCAGCACCGGGCGCCGTTCGCCATCCTCGCTCCACACGGCGATGCCACGCTCGATCAGCGCGCGCGCCGCGCTGTCCACCGCTGCGCGGCCCTGCGCCAGCTCGCGATCGATCCGCGCCCGCGCCGCCGCCAGCGTCAGCCCGGACAAGGTCGCCGACATGTAATTGCCCGCCTCTATCAGCGCGCTCGGCCCGACGCCCGGCGGCAGATCGACGACGCGGTTCTCCACTCCGCCGTCCTCGCTCACCAGCACGGCCAGCGCCTGGCCGTGCGACAGCGGCACGAAGCCGATCGAGCGCAGCACCTGTTCGTGCTTGGGCACCATCACCAGCCCCGCGCAGGCGGACAGGCCGGACAGCGCAGCGGTCGTGGCCGCCAGCGCTTCCTCCACCGGGCCGCCGAGGCCGGCGCGCGACTCGATCGTCGCGCGCTCCTCCGCGGAGGGCTCTAGCGCCTGCATCATGCCATCCACGAAAAGGCGAAGGCCAAGCTCGGTCGGCATTCGCCCCGCCGAGGTATGCGGCGCGGCGAGCAGCCCGGCGTCCTCCAGCTGCGCCAGCACGCTGCGGATCGAGGCGGGGGAAAGGTTCAGCCCCGCCTGCGCCAGCGTCTTGGAGCCGACCGGCAGCCCGCTCGCCAGATAGCCATCGACGACGCGGCGAAAGATGTCGCGCGCCCGGTCGGACATTTCGGTTATCGGCGGGGAAGCGGTCACGGCTCAAATCTAGGCTGCGCATACTGGCGCGGCAATCATCCAGCGGCTACGGCCGGCAGAAATCAACGCAACTCGCCGGGGTGTCATCCGGATGATTGCCACGCGCCTGCAAAAAAGCGCGTGGCGCTTTCCGGTTCCCGCCGAGCGGCATCAGGAGTCACTATCATGCGTCCCAGCGGCCGTGCGCCCGATCAGATGCGCGCCATCACCATCGAGCCGAACTTCACCCGCCACGCCGAAGGCTCGGTGCTGATCGGCTTTGGCGATACCAAGGTACTCGTCACCGCCAGCGTCGAGGAACGGGTGCCGCCGTTCCTGCGCGGCAAGGGGCAGGGCTGGGTCACCGCCGAATATGGCATGCTTCCGCGCGCCACCCACACCCGCGGCAGCCGCGAGGCGGCGAAGGGCAAGCAGTCGGGCCGGACGCAGGAAATCCAGCGCCTGATCGGCCGCTCGCTGCGCGCAGTCACCGACATGGCAGCGCTGGGCGAGCGCCAGATCGTGCTCGATTGCGACGTTATCCAGGCCGATGGCGGCACGCGCACCGCCTCGATCTCGGGCGCCTGGGTCGCGCTGCGCCTCGCCGTGAACGGGCTGATGCAGGCGGGCAAGATCGAGAAGGATCCGATCGCGCAAAAGGTCGCCGCGATCAGCTGCGGCATCTTCCAGGGCAATCCGGTGCTTGACCTCGACTATGACGAGGACTCAAACGCCGACGCCGACGGCAATTTCGTGCTGCTCGAAAACGGCAACATTGCCGAGGCGCAGGCCACCGCCGAGCACGCGACCTATGACGAGGAAGCGCTGCTTCGCCTCCTTCGCCTCGCCCGGATCGGCTGCACCGAGATCTTCGCGGCGCAGGAACGGGCGATCCGCGCATGAGCGGCGAGGGCAGCGAGCCGCAGGCGATCCGTAAGCTCCAACCGGGCAAGCTGGTGATCGCCAGCCACAATCCCGGCAAGGTGCGCGAAATCGCCGCCCTGCTTGAAGGGCACGGGCTGGATGTTGTCTCCGCCAAGGAACTCGATCTGCCTGAGCCGGAGGAGACCGGTACCACCTTCGTCATGAACGCGGAGCTGAAGGCGCGCGCCGCGGCGGACCTCTCGGGCCTGCCGGCGCTCGCCGACGACAGCGGGCTGTGCGTCGAGGCGCTGAACGGCGATCCGGGCATCTTTTCCGCGCGCTGGGCGGGCGAGAGCAAGGATTTCGGCCTCGCCATGCAGCTGGTGAACGACAAGGTCGCCGCGATCGACGACGCATCTCGCGACGCGCACTTCGTCTGCGCTCTGGCCTTGGCGTGGCCCGACGGCCATGTCGAATGGTTCGAAGGCCGCGTCGACGGCACGCTCGTCTGGCCGCCGCGCGGCGACAAGGGCTTCGGCTACGATCCGATGTTCCTGCCCAACGGCCGCAGCGAAACCTTCGGCGAAATGGATCAGGACGAGAAGCACACCATCAGCCACCGCGCCGACGCGTTCAATCAGATGGTCGCCGCGGTCTTCTGACAAGCATCTTCTAACTAGGCTGGCGAGCGGACTGCCTCAGAGCGTGCGCTCGCCCACCACATTGCCGGCGGGGCTGTAGCGGCACACCAGATAATCGTCGCGCCGGTTGGATGCGATGGCGCAGCCCACCCGCGTGGTCCGGCGCCAGATCATCTGGGTGTAATGCGACACGTCCTGCCATTTGCCGGTGCGGCTGAACGCGGGCGTCACGCCATTGACGAAGTCGCGCCCCTCCGCCGCCCAATGGCCCAGCATTTCCTCGAAGCGATAGGCGCCGCGCGTGCCGGTCCACAGATTCTCGCCCTCGCGCGTCGGCCCATGCGGCTGCTCGGCGTGGGCAAAGCGACGGGTCCGCGCCATCTCCTCGGCATAGGCCCGCGCGCTGGCGACCAGCGCCTCGTCCCATTGCAGCGGCGCGACGCCCGCCTCGGCGCGTACGCGGTTCTGCCCGTCAAGCATCACCTGCCGCAGCAGCGCCGATCCGCGCGGCGCCGGCACGGTCGTCGGACTCTGCTCTACCACCCGCTCGGGCCCTTGCGCGCAAGCCGATAGCAACAGGGTGAGAGCGAGGAGGTGGCGTCGCAGCGTCATCGCCGCCATATCGGCACGATCATGATCCCCGACAATCCTCTGGCGCTTTACGTCCACTGGCCGTTCTGTGTCTCGAAATGCCCGTATTGCGATTTCAACAGCCATGTCCGCACCAGCGTCGATCAGCAGCTCTGGCGCGACTCGCTGCTGGCAGACCTCGCACACGAGGCGTCAGTGCTGCCCGGCCACCGGCTGACCTCGATCTTCTTCGGCGGCGGCACGCCCTCGCTGATGCCGCCCGAAACCGTCGCAGCGGTGCTGAACGCGGCGAAACGCCACTGGGGCTTCGCGCCCGGCATCGAGATCACGCTGGAGGCCAACCCGTCGTCGGTCGAGGCCGCCTGCTTCGCCGATCTGGCCGCCGCCGGCGTGAACCGCGTCTCGCTTGGGCTGCAGGCGCTCGACAATGACGCGCTCCGCTTCCTCGGCCGCGCGCATGACGTGGACGAAAGCCTCGCCGCGCTGGCGATCGCGCAGCGAGTCTTTCCGCGCGTCAGCTTCGACCTGATCTACGCCCGCCCCGATCAGTCACTCGCCGACTGGACCGCCGAGCTGGAGCGCGCGCTCGCCTTCGGCACCGAACATCTGTCGCTCTACCAGCTGACGATCGAGCCCGGCACGCGTTTCCATACCGAGGCCGCGGCCGGCCGCCTGACCATCCCCGACGGCGACACCGCCGCCGACCTGTTCGAGGCGACCCGCGCGATCACCGCCGCCGCCGGGCTGCCCGCGTACGAGATCAGCAACCACGCTCGTCCCGGCGCGGAAAGCCGCCACAATCTCGCGTACTGGCGCTACCAGACCTACGCCGGCGTCGGGCCGGGCGCGCACGGCCGTCGCGGTGGGCTCGCCACCGTGCGCCGCAAGAAGCCGGAAAACTGGCTCGCCGCCGTCGAGCGCAACGGCCACGGGCTGGAGGCGGAGGAGCCGCTCGCGCCCGAGATGCAGGCGTCGGAGGCGTTGCTGATGGGGCTGCGCCTGCGCGAAGGCGTCGATCTCGCGCGCATCGCCGCGCTCGCGGGCACGACGCCCGATGCGCTGGTGGATAGCCGTGCGGTCGCGCGCTTGCCCGATCTGATCCGGCGCGAGGGCGATCGGCTGCGCGTCACCGAGCAGGGGATGCTGCTGCTCGACGCCATCCTCCCCGAGGTCGTGAAGGTCGCCGTGCCCGCGTGATCGCGGTCAGGCGCCCCACCAGAACAGCAGCATCGTGACGAGCGCGATCGCGACAAAGATCAGGTGTCGCCCGCTGGCGGGATCGCGCTCCGGTCGATCGACGAACACCGCGGGGGCATCGGGATCCGGCATGCCCGGCGGCAGTGGCTCCAGCGGCGGTTCGCGCCTGTCGGTCAAGGTCATCTCCTGTTGCACGCCACCAACGGTCAGATGATAGCCGCCGTTGCATCGCGCAGCCAGCGGGTCACCGCCTGAACGCGCGGCGCATTGTGGCCGTCGGCATGCGTGACCAGCCAGAAGGCGCGCGCCAGCATCACCTCCGGCAGCACCGGCACCAGCCCCGGGTCCTTTGCCGCAACGAAATCGGGCAGGATGCCGATCCCCGCGCCCGATCGGACCATCGCATGCTGCACGTTGATGCTGGTCGACCTGAGCCGGGCGACCAGCCCGTCATGCACCTCCGACAGATAATCGAGCTCGGGCGCATGAATATGCTCGGGCACGTAGCCGATCAGCACATGCTGCTTCAGCGCCTGTGCCGTGGCCGGCGTGCCGTGCTGCGCCAGATGGGCCGGCGCGGCGTAGAGGCGCAGGCGGTAGTCGGTAAGGCGGGTGGCGATCAGCTGCCGGTTGCGTGGACGGGCGAGCATCACGGCGATGTCCGCCTCGCGCTTGGACGGATCGAGGAAGCCCGACGCGGTGATGAGGTCCAGCCGGATCAGCGGATTCGCCGCCGTGAAATCGTCGAGTCGCGGCGCCAGCACGTTGGTCGCCAGTCCCTCGGCGACGCTCAGCCGTACATGGCCTGCCACCCCGCCACTGTGCTCGCCCTCGGAGGCGGCAAGGATCGCCGCGTGGACGGTTTCGGCATGATCGAGCAGCTTCTGCCCCGCATCGCTCAGCCGCCGTTCGCCCGCGACCGATTCGAACAGTGGCTGGCCGATTGCCGCTTCCAGCCGCTGCAGCCGCCGGCCGACGGTGGTCGTGTCGATGCCTAAGGCACGCGCGGCCGCGGCGACCCGCCCGGCATGCGCGACGGCCAGAAAGATGCGCAGGTCGTCCCAATTCTGCATGGCGCGCCAATCCTCGCACGAACGATTGATGCATGCAAAATCGCAGCTCGCGGCTGCGAATTCGCGCCCTTGTATGCAGAAACACCATGAGCGTAAAAGCCGCGCAACTTATCCGGAGAGTGAGCATGCGCGTCATCGATCATCATATCGTCGGAACGGGCGGGGCAGGCGGCCGCAGCAGCGACGTGTTCGATCCAAACACTGGCAAGGTTCAGGCGCGCGTGACGCTGGGCACCCAGGCCGATCTCGATCGCGCGGTGGCCGCGGCGCAGGCGGCACAGCCGGGCTGGGCGGCGACCAACCCGCAGCGCCGCGCCCGCGTGATGTTCGCGTTCAAGGCGCTGGTCGAAGCGAACATGGACGAGCTTGCGCATCTCCTCTCGTCCGAACACGGCAAGGTGATCGCCGACGCAAAGGGCGACATTCAGCGCGGGCTTGAGGTCGTCGAGTTCGCCTGCGGCATCCCGCATGTGCTGAAGGGCGAATATACGCAGGGCGCCGGCCCCGGCATCGACGTCTATTCGACCCGTCAGCCGATCGGCATCGGTGCGGGCATCACGCCGTTCAACTTCCCGGCGATGATCCCGCTGTGGATGGGCGCGGTGGCGACGGCCTGCGGCAACGCCTTCATCCTGAAGCCGTCGGAGCGCGATCCGTCGGTGCCGGTGCGCCTTGCCGAGCTGATGCGCGAAGCGGGCATGCCGGAGGGGATCTTCCAGGTCGTCAACGGCGACAAGGAAATGGTTGACGCGATCCTCGATCACCCGGCGATCGGCGCGATCAGCTTCGTCGGTTCGTCGGACATCGCGCATTACGTCTACAATCGCGGGGTCGCCGCCGGAAAGCGCGTTCAGGCGATGGGCGGCGCGAAGAACCACGGCATCGTCATGCCGGATGCCGATCTCGACCAGGTCGTCGCTGATCTGTCGGGCGCTGCCTTCGGCTCCGCTGGCGAGCGCTGCATGGCGCTCCCCGTTGTCGTGCCGGTTGGCGAGAAGACCGCGGTGGCGCTGCGCGAAAAGCTGCTGCCGGCGATCGAGGCGCTGCGTGTTGGCGTCTCCACTGATGCCGAGGCGCATTACGGCCCGGTCATCAACGCCGCGCATAAGGCACGCGTCGAGCAGTGGATCCAGACCGGTGTGGACGAAGGCGCGGAGCTCGTCGTCGACGGTCGCGGCTTCAAGTTGCAGGGGCATGAGGACGGCTTCTTCGTCGGCCCGTCGCTGTTCGATCACGTCACGCCCGACATGCAGAGCTACAAGGA
The DNA here is from genome assembly GCF_002197685.1 of Sphingomonas dokdonensis. Taxonomy (GTDB): domain Bacteria; phylum Pseudomonadota; class Alphaproteobacteria; order Sphingomonadales; family Sphingomonadaceae; genus Sphingomonas; species Sphingomonas dokdonensis. Next base: position 314,110 of record NZ_NBBI01000001.1, read on the forward strand.
AGAGATCTTCGGCCCGGTCCTCCAGATCGTCCGCGCCAAGGATTTCGACGAGGCGGTCCGCCTGCCGAGCCAGCATCAATACGGCAATGGCGTCGCGATCTTCACGCGCAACGGCCACGCCGCGCGCGAATTCGCCGCGCGCGTCAACGTCGGCATGGTCGGCATCAACGTGCCGATTCCGGTGCCGGTCGCCTATCACACCTTTGGCGGCTGGAAGCGCTCGGCGTTTGGCGACACCAACCAGCACGGCATGGAAGGCGTGAAGTTTTGGACCAAGGTGAAGACGATCACCCAGCGCTGGCCCGATGGCTCGGCGGACCTGCCGCGCGGCAGCGAGGATGGCGGCCCCAGCCGCATCCAGGATGCGTTCGTCATCCCGACCATGGGATGATGCCCATGCGATCGGCAAGGCACCTATCCCCGCGCGGCGCGCTCCGGTATCAGAGGGCCGCCGCGTGATGGCAGAGCAAAGCTGGATCCTCACCTTCTCGTGCCAGGATCGCGCGGGGATCGTCGCGGCGGTTACCGGGCGTCTGGCCGAGGCCGGCGGGTTCATCCTCGACAGCCAGCAATATGCCGATCTCGACACCGCGCGCTTCTTCATGCGGCTGGTGTTCACCGGCCCCGATCTGCGGGAGCGCCTGAGCGAGGTCGCGCAAGCCTTCGGCTTCGACTGGACGTTGGTGCCCGCCGATTACCGGCCCAAGGTGGTGATCGCCTGCTCCAACACGTCGCATTGCCTGAACGATCTGCTGCACCGCTGGTCGATCGGTGCGCTGCCGATCGATCCAGTCGCCGTCGTCTCCAATCACGAAACGTTGCGCGGCCTCGCGGAATGGCACGGGCTGCCGTTCCACCACCTGCCGGTATCCGCCGCGAACCGCGCGGCGCAGGAGCGGCAGATCGTTGACCTGTTCCGATCCACCGGCGCCGAGCTCATGGTGCTCGCGCGCTACATGCAGGTGCTCTCGCCCGACCTCGTTGCCGCGCTCGCCGGGCGCTGCGTCAACATCCACCACAGCTTCCTGCCCAGCTTCAAGGGCGCCAAGCCCTATCACCAGGCGCATGCCCGCGGGGTGAAGCTGATCGGCGCCACCGCGCACTTCGTAACCACCGACCTCGACGAGGGGCCGATCATCGAACAGGCCGCCGAGCGCGTCGATCATCGCGCCACTGTCGAGGAGCTGATCGCGATCGGCCGCGATATCGAGGCGCAGGTTCTGGCGCGCGCCGTGCGCTGGATCGCCGAGCGCCGCGTCCTCGCCAATGGTGCGCGCACCGTCGTCTTCCGTTAAGGCCCTTCCGATGACTGACCAGTTCGACCTCACATCCGACCAGCGCGAGATCCAGGAGCTCGCCCGGCGCTTCACCGCGGACCAGATCACGCCGTTCGCCGCCGAATGGGACGAAAAGCACATCTTTCCGCGCGAGACGATCAAGGCCGCCGCCGAGCTTGGCTTTGCGGCGATCTACGTCAGTGAGGAAAGCGGCGGCATCAATCTTGGCCGGCTCGAAGCGGCGCTGATCATGGAGGCGATGGCCTATGGCTGCCCCGCCACCAGCGCCTTCATCTCGATCCACAACATGGCGTCGTGGATGATCGACCGCTTCGGCTCGGACGATCTCAAGGGCCGTTATCTCCCCAGCCTCGTCACCATGGACAAGATGGCGAGCTATTGCCTGACGGAGCCGGGCTCCGGGTCCGACGCGGCGGCGCTGAAGACCAGCGCGCGGCTCGAGGGCGATCACTACATCGTCAACGGGTCGAAGCAGTTCATCTCCGGCGCCGGGGAGAACGAAGTCTACGTGACGATGGTGCGCACCGGCGCGGAGGGGCCCAAGGGCATCTCCTGCCTCGTCATCGACAAGGACATGCCCGGCGTCTCGTTCGGCGCCAACGAGCGCAAGCTCGGCTGGCATGCGCAGCCCACGCGCCAAGTGCTGTTCGATAACGTGAAGGTGCCGGTCGCCAACCGCGTCGGGCAGGAGGGCGAGGGCTTCCGCTTCGCGATGATGGGCCTCGACGGCGGCCGCCTGAACATCGGCGCCTGCTCGCTCGGGGGCGCACAGCGCTGCCTCGACGAGGCGATCGCCTATACCAAGGATCGCCAGCAGTTCGGAAAGCCGATCGCGGATTTCCAGAATACCCAATTCACGCTCGCCGACATGGATACCGAGCTTCAGGCCGCCCGCTACCTGCTCTACGTCGCCGCGGCGAAGGTGACGGCCAATGCGCCGGACAAGACGCGCTTTGCCGCCATGGCGAAGCGGTTGTCGACCGACACCGGATCCTCGGTGGTCGATCGCGCGCTGCAGCTCCACGGCGGCTACGGCTATCTGATGGATTACCCGATCGAGCGCTTCTGGCGCGACCTGCGCGTGCATTCGATCCTTGAAGGCACCAATCAGGTTATGCGGATGATCGTCGGCCGCGAACTGACGCGCCAGTAACTGTCCTACACGCGGCTCATGTGAGAGAAGATAGGATCGCCTGCGAAACGACCGTCTTTATCTTCTCTCATGTGCGTGAGTTTCGGGAATTTTGCGAATGACCAGTGACCTCCTGACCAGCGTCGAAGGCCCGATCGGCCGCATCCGGCTGAACCGCCCGAAGGCGATCCACGCGCTCACCACGCCCATGTGCGTCGGCGTGCTGGAGGCACTCGAAACATGGCGCAGCGACGACAATGTGCGCGCGATCATCATCGATCACGCGGAGGGTCGAGGCTTCTGCGCCGGCGGTGACATCCGCATGCTGGCCGAGAGCGGCGCCAAGGACGGGGCGGAGGCGCGCCAGTTCTTCCACACCGAATATCGCATGAACCACCGGCTGTTCACCTACGCCAAGCAGATCGTGGCGTTCATGGACGGCATCACCATGGGCGGCGGCGTCGGTCTCTCGCAGCCGTGCACCTATCGCGTCGCCACCGAGAACACGAAGTTCGCCATGCCCGAGACCGGCATCGGCCTGTTCCCCGATGTCGGCGGCGGTTGGTATCTTTCGCGCCTGCCGGGGCGGATGGGCCAATATCTGGCGCTGACCGGCCATCGACTCGACGGCGCGGAAACGTTCGCGCTCGGTCTCGCCACGCACTATTTGCCGGCGGATCAGGTCGAGGAGGCGAAGCGCCGCATCACCGCCGACCCCGCCGCGATCGCCGAGGCGCTGGACGCGCTGTCCACCAAGCCGGGCGCGGCCGCACTGCTCGACAAGCAGGCCGAGATCGACCGCCTGTTCGCCTTCGACAGGCTGGAGGATATCTACGCCGCGCTTGAGGCGGACGGCGGAGAGTTCGCCGACGCCACGCTCGCGACGCTCAAGACCAAGTCGCCGCAAACGATGAAGGTCAGCCTCAAGCTCTTGCTCGACGGCAAGTCGATGCCGACCTTCGAGGACGAGATGCGCCAGGAATATGCCGTCGGCGCACGGGTGGTGCAGCGCCACGATTTTCTTGAAGGCGTGCGCGCGGTGATCGTCGACAAGGACAATGCACCCAAGTGGGATCCCGCAACGCCGGACGGCGTCAGCGACCATGTGATCGACCAGATCTTCGCGCCGCTCCCCGAAGCCGAGGCATGGACGCCCGCCTGATCAACACCACATCGTCACGCCGGACCAGCGCCCGCGACCACGAACGGAGAGACTGATGACCGAATATGCCAACATCCTCGTCGAGCAGCGCGGTGCCGTCACGCTCGTCACGCTCAATCGCCCACAGTCGCTGAATGCGCTGAACAGCGACGTGCTCGCCGATCTGTCTGCGGCGTTCGGCAAGTACGACAAGGACGATGGCCAGCGCTGCCTCGTCCTCACCGGCTCGGGCGAAAAGGCATTCGCCGCCGGCGCGGACATCAAGCAGATGGCCGACATGGCGGCGGCCGACTTCTTTTTGCAGGATTTCTTCGCCGGCTGGCAGACCGGCGTGGTGGCGACGCGCAAGCCGTGGATCGCGGCGGTCAACGGTTTCGCGCTGGGTGGCGGCTGCGAGCTCGCGATGATGGCGGACTTCATCTACGCCGCCGATACCGCGAAGTTTGGCCAGCCGGAGATCAAGCTGGGCGTCGCACCCGGCATGGGCGGCTCGCAGCGGCTGACCCGCGCCATCGGCAAGGCAAAGGCGATGGAAATGTGCCTCACCGGCCGTATGATGGACGCGGCCGAGGCCGAACGCTCGGGCCTCGTCGCCAAGGTGGTGCCGCTCGCCTCGTTGCTCGAAGAGACGCTGAAGACTGCCGAACTTATCGCCGGCATGCCGCCGATGGCCGCGATGGTGAACAAGGAAATGGTCAACGCCGCGTTCGAGACGAACCTCGCGCAGGGCATCCTGACCGAGCGTCGCCTGTTCCAGATCTTGACGGCGACCGAGGACAAGGCCGAGGGCATGGCCGCCTTCATCGAGAAGCGTCCCGGCGTCTGGAAGGGCCGGTAATCCAGGGCCCTAGCCGCTCCCCTTCCGGGGAGGGGTAGGGGTGGGAGGCGATCCGCGGGGTGGCCGCTTCGATCGGTAGTCTTGGTGAGACTGAGACATCCCACCCCCAACCCCTCCGCTGAAGGTGGAGGGGCTTCAAGGAGAAGAACATGGCACGAGTTGCATTCATCGGTCTGGGCAATATGGGCGGGGGTATGGCCGCGAACCTTGCCAAGGCGGGGCATGACGTGCGCGCCTTTGATCTCAGCCAGGACGCGCTCGATCGTGCGAAAAAGGCGGGCTGCCTGCCGGTCGCTGATGCCGCAGAGGCAATCGAGGGTGCCGAGGCGATCATCACCATGCTGCCCGCCGGCAAGCATGTCGCACAGGTCTATGCCGATGCCGTGTTCGGCAAGGCAGCGCCCGGCGCGATCCTGATCGATTGCTCGACCATCGACGTCGCCACCGCGCGCCAGCTCGCCAGCGATGCGCAGGCCCGCGGCCTGGAGGCGGTCGACGCACCCGTCTCGGGCGGGATCGCCGCGGCGAACGGCGGCACGCTCACCTTCATGGTCGGCGGCACGGAGTCGGGGTTTGCCGCCGCGCAGCCGTTTCTGGAAGACATGGGCAAGGCCGTGATCCACGCCGGCGCCAGCGGCGCGGGGCAGGCGGTCAAGATGTGCAACAACCTGATTCTTGCCGGCACGATGATCGCGACCTGCGAAGGCTTTGCGCTCGCCGAGAAGCTTGGGCTCGATCCGCAGGTGTTCTACGACATTTCCAGCAAGGCGACCGGCCAGAGCTGGTCGATGACCAGCTATTGTCCGCTGCCCGGCGTTGGCCCGGAAAGCCCGGCGGATCGCGATTACCAGGGCGGGTTCGCCGCCGCGCTGATGCTGAAGGATCTGCGCCTTGCCATGGCCGCTGCGGCCGAAGCGGGCGCCAACCTGCCGCTCGGCACCCGCTCGACCGAACTTTACGAAGCGTTCGCCGCCGAGCACGGCAGTCTCGATTTCTCCGCCATCATCAAGACCGCGCAGGCATCCGGGCAGGGCGGGTCGTGAGCGTCGCCTTCCGCCGTGAGAGCGATGAGGAACACAAGGAGCCGCGCTTCGAGGTGCCGCTGCCGGCCGGGCCCAATCTCGTCACCCCGCGCGGCCGTGCGCTGATCGACGAGAAAATTGCCGCGTTGCAGGCTGACCTCGCCGCCGCGGACGAGCTTGGCCGCGAGGACATCGCGCGTTGGCTGCGCTACTGGAAAACGCGGCGCGCTACCGCGATCCTTGCGCCCGAGCCGCCCGAGGATGAGGTGGCGTTCGGCACCCGCGTGCGTTTCCGCCTGAATGGCACAGTTAAGGAAATCGGCATCGTCGGCGATGACGAGGCCGATCCGGCCGCCGGGCAGCTCGCCTTTTCCGCGCCCCTGGTCCGCGCAATGATGGGTGCGACGACGGCCGAGTTCGTTGCCTTCAATGGCCGCGCCGACGCGATCGAGATTATCGATATAGCTCCGCTCTGATCGTCGGCACCATTGCGCGCATCTGGCGTTTGCCCATCACCATCCATCAACGGGAGTAGTGATGTGAGTATCTTTGGCGCCATTAAGAAGGCGATCTTCGGCGATCGTGGGCCGCTCGGCGGGCAGTTCTCCGGCAAGCCTGCGCCGCAAGCGGCACCTGCTCCCGGCGCCGCGCCGCGTCCGACCCCGACGGCAACGCCTGCGGCGCCTCCGTCGGTACAGGCGCCCGCTGCCGCCCCTGCCGCAGCGCCGGTCGATGTGGAAAAGGTGCTGTCCGAGCGCGCCGAGAAGCAGGGGCAGACGCTCAACTGGCGCACGTCGATCGTCGACTTGATGAAGCTGCTCGACATCGATTCCAGCCTAGCGAACCGCAAGGAACTGGCGACCGAACTCGGCTACACCGGCGCCAAGGACGGCTCGGCCGAAATGAACATCTGGCTTCACAAGGCGGTGATGCGCGAGCTTGAGAAGAATGGCGGCATCGTCCCCGCTGGCCTGAAGGACTGATGCGCTTACCCGTGCCGCGCGTCGCTTTGGCGCGCGGCACGGGACAAGGCGGCGGGTGATGGTGGCGCAAGCGAGGCGCGGCCGCTATCCGGCGGCGGATGAACGGACCCAATCGCCTGCGGCTCGATGGCGCCGCACTTGTCGAGAACTGGCGAACCCTGGCCCGCCTCAGCGGCCGCGCAGCGTGCGGCGCGGCGGTCAAGGCGGATGGCTATGGACTGGGCGCAGACGCGGTAGTCACGCGGTTGGCGGACGCAGGCTGCCGCGACTTCTTCGTCGCCACCTGGGCGGAGGCGGCTTCGCTCGACCGGTCCGACATCTCGGTTTCGGTGCTGCATGGCGTTCGCGATGCCGACATGCCGATGGTGCATCAGCTCGCGGCGCGTCCCGTGTTGAGCACGACGGCGCAGGTGCAGCGCTGGCGCACGGCAGGCGCCGGGCTGTGCCACGTCATGGTGGATACCGGCATGAACCGGCTAGGCATCGCGCCGGAGGATATCGCCGCGGGGCTGCTCGCGGGACTCCCGGTCGATGTGCTGATGAGTCACCTCGCTTCCGCCGAAGAGCAGAGTGCGCCGATCAACGGACAGCAACGCGCCACCCTCGCATCGATCGCCGAACGATCGGGCGCGCGCCGGGTCAGCCTCGCCAATTCAGCCGGGATTGCGCTCGGCCCCGACTTCGCCTTTGATCTCACTCGGCCGGGCGTTGCCCTCTACGGCGCCGTTCCAAGCGAAGGGTTGGCGGGGCTGATCCGCCCCGTGGTGACGATCGAAGCCGAGGTGCTGCAGCGTCGCCGCGTTCCGGCCGGCGGCCGAGTCGGCTACAATCTCACGTGGACGGCGCAGCGGGATAGCGATGTCGCGGTCGTCAACCTCGGCTATGCCGATGGCTACCGCCGCGCCTTCTCCAATCGTGGTACGGCCTTCGTCGGCAACGTCGCCGTACCCGTCATCGGCCGTGTGTCGATGGATCTGACCGCATTGGACGTCACCGGCGTGGACATAGCGGAGGGCGAGTGGGTCGCCTTCGATCCCGACCTGCCGCGCGCGTCGGCTGCGTCGGATGTCTCGCAATATGAGCTGCTGACCGGTCTCGGCCGCCGCTTCGATCGCGTCTGGCGCTAGGGTCAGGGTAGGGCGGCGAGCCAGTCGCGCAGTGGCGCCCAGAGCTGCTCCTGCGCGCGGCTGCCGACGATCATGCCGACGTGGCCAGCACCCAGGTCGCGTCGATCGGCAAGTCCGACCGCGGTTGCCGCGGGAACGATCCGATCGTTCAAGGAGACGAACTCGATCGTCGGGCAGGCAAGCGCCAGCGGATCGATCGTGCGACCCGCCACCTGCCAGCGTCCTTCCCCCGGTGCATTAGCCAGCAGCATGCCCTCGAACAGTTCCGCGCCTGCCGCATAGGTCAGCGGCGCGCCGCCGTTCGCCCAATCCTCCATCGCGACGAACATCGCCGCCGCATCGTCGGGCATCGTGGCGAATGCTTCGAACTTGGCGATCGTGCGCGCCGGATCGAGCCGCCAGAAGCCGGTCTGCAGGACCTCCATCGGCACGAGCCCGAGCTCGGCGCACGCAGGCTTCGCCGCATCCCAAAGGGCGCCGATATCGCGGCGTGCCGCGCCATAGCCGTCGAACTGCCAAGGCGACGCGATCGTTGCCACGCCGGCGCAATCGCTGACTGCCGCCGCCGCGATGCTCAGGATGCCCCCCAGGCAATAACCGACCAGCACCGGCGGCTGTGGAAAGCGGCGCAGCAGCGGGAGCAGGAGTTGCGCAACGTGATTGGCGACATCCATCGCCCGGTCCGCCGGTTGCGGCTCGCCCCAGTCGAGCAGCCAGACGTGAAAGCCCTGCTGCGCCATCCACCGCACCAGTGAGCGGTTAGACATCAGGTCAAGGATGAAGGGTGGATTGATCAAAGACGGAACGAAGATCACCGGCCGACCCGCGCCGCCATAATCGCGCAATCGCGCCCGGCCTTGGCGCCGCGCAGCCTTCGCCATCCTTCGGCCGACCCGCGGCGCCTCCTGATAGCGTCGCAGGCCTGCCAAGGTCTGCGCCCGTCGCAGCTCAGATGCTGCGGTTTCGCTGCGCAGCATGTCGAGGAACAGGGGGAGGGGCCGCGGGCCGTGTTGCGGCGCCGAAACAGATGCTGTAGCGCGGGATGAAATCATAAGCGGGGCATCGCGATGAAGAAGCAGCACACGGGAGAGGGCGCGATCATCATCAAGAAATACGCCAATCGCCGCCTCTATAATACCGAAAGCTCATCCTACATCACGCTCGAGCATCTCGCCGCGATGACGCGCGAGGGACGTGAGTTCAAGGTCGTCGACGCCAAGACCGACGAGGATATTACCCACAGCATCCTCACGCAGATCATCATGGAAGAAGAGGGGCGCGGCGACCAGCCGATGCTGCCCGTTAATTTCCTCCGTCAGCTCATCGCCATGTACGGCGATTCGATGCAGGCGATGGTGCCCGGCTACCTCGAAGCATCGATGGACAGCTTCCGGCACAATCAGGCGCAGTTCAAATCCGCGGTCGAGGGCGCCTTTGCCGGCTCTCCGTTCGCCGAGATGGCCAAGCGCAACATGGCCGTATTCGAAGCGGCGACCAGCGCGTTCAAGCCCGCCACGCCTACGGCACCTGCCGCCGCCGGCGGCAGCAAGGATGACGAGATCGCGTCGCTCAAGGCGGAACTGGCGCGGCTGCAGGACAAGGTGAACAAACTCGCGGGCTGACGGTGCTGCTAGCCGCATCGCGCAGGGCGAGGCGGCAGCGATCAGGCGCGAACGGTACCCAGCGCCCGCTCGTCGGCCCGCAGGGTGAGCACCTCGACGCCGTCATGCGTCACCGCAACCGTATGTTCGAACTGCGCCGATAGCTTGCGATCAGCGGTGACGACCGTCCAGCTATCGGCCTCGGTCGTGACCTTGCGGCTGCCCTGATTGATCATCGGCTCGACGGTGAAGGTCATGCCTTCGCGCAGCATCGGGCCCGTGCCGGGCTTGCCGAAATTCAGCACCTGCGGCTCTTCGTGCATTTCGCGGCCGATGCCGTGGCCGCAATATTCGCGCACCACGGAATAGCCGTTCTTCTTGGCATGCCGCTCGATCGCGGCGCCGATATCTCCGACATGGGCGCCGGGTCGCACCGAGCGAATGCCCTTCCACATCGCCTCTTGCGCCACCCGTACCAGCCGGCGCGCAGCAGGTGCTATCTCACCAACCATGTACGTCTTGCTCGAATCGGCGATGAAGCCGTTCTTTTCGAGCGTGATGTCCAGGTTGATGATGTCCCCGTCGCGGATGATCTCGTTCTCGTCGGGAACGCCATGGCACACCACATGATTGATCGAGCAGTTCAGCACGAAGCCATAGCCATATTGGCCCTTGCTCGCCGGTCGGGCGTCCAGCGTATCGGTGATGAAATGCTCGACGAGATCGTTGACCGCTAGCGTCGACAGCCCGGCCAGCGGTTGCGTGTCGAGCATCTCGAACACGGACGCCAGCAGCCGGCCGGACTCGCGCATGAGGTCCATCTCGTCGGCCGTCTTCACTACCGCGCCGTGCCTCACTTGGTCTTGACGAACTTCAGCGTGAAGCGGTCGCTTTCGCCGATCGCGGCATATTTGGTCCGATCGGCATCCTTTTGCGCAAAGGTCGGCGGCAGGGTCCACACGCCGGCCGGATGATCGTGCGTGTCCTTCGGATTGGCGTTCACCGCACTTTCGCCGACCAGCTTGAAGCCGGCCGCCTGCGCCAGCCGAACGACCGTTGACCGCTTGCTGTAGCCGCTCTTCTTCTCCAGCGCGGTGTCCATCGTCTCGGGCAAGCGATGGTCGACGACGCCCAGCGTGCCACCGGGCTTCAGCATGGTGTGAAACGCAGCAAAGGTGCGCGCGGCCACTGCCGGATCATCGCCCATCAGCAGGTTGTGCACGTTCCGAAACGTCAGCACCACATCGGCGCTGCCCGCCGGCACATTGCTCTTGCCCGTTGCGCCATCGATCGTTGCGACCGTCGTCGGGCCGAACCATGCCTGCTTGCTTGCCAGCATCTTCTCCGCGCCTGCCTTGCCGCGTTCGTTCACCAGCGCGACATAGCGGCCCTTGCCCTTGACCAGCGGGGCCAGGATCTCGGTGTACCATCCGCCGCCGGGGCTGAACTCCACCACCGTGTCGGTGGGCTTCACGCCAAAGAACGCGAGAGTCTCGGCCGGATGGCGATACTCGTCGCGCTGCCGGTTCACGTCGCTGCGTTGGGCACTACGCACCGCCGCCGTGATCGCGGCGGAGGGCTTGGGCTGCGCCTGCATCGCGGGCTGGGCGCTTACCGCTGCGGCGGAAACGATCAGAACGGTCGCAAAGCCGATGGTGCGCATTATCTCTCTCCCTTGGGGCACGTCATGGGTGCGGGTGTGGAGGCAGAAGAATGGCAACGCAAGCGATGCTGGTCGGGGCGGCAGCATCTTGCGCGATGGCCGCCGCCGGCGCGGCGTGGCGCGATCACCGGCGGACCCGGCGGCACGATCCCGACGCGGTCGGGCTGATTGATTGGCGAACGGTGCAGCTCGCCGCGATTGTCGGGACCTTGGTTCTGGCTGCGCTGGCAATCCGCGGGTGAAACTGGGTCCATTTCGAATGTGCTAGCCGCGGCGCGCCCGGTCTTTCCGCTATCAGCGGGCAGGCAGGAGCGGGGGACGGCGATGTTGAGCGTGGCGGCACGGGCCATGGAACGGGCAAGGATCTGGCGTTGGCAGCGCGATCCGTTCACCAGCCAGCCGTTGCGCCGCTGGTTCCGTGAGCGGCATCGGGTCGACGTCGGCCTGTACAGCTACGGCTGCTTCGATCAGTGGCGCATGCCGGGGCCGCTGGTCGTCGGTCGCTATTGTTCGATCGCGAAGACCGCGCGATCCGCGCCGATCAACCACCCGATCGAGGCGATCACCACCCACCCGGCCCTGTACGAGCGCAAGTTCGGCGTGGTGGATGCCGACATCCATTATGAAGATCCACAAGTGATCGAGGACGATGTCTGGATCGGGCACCACGCCATCATCCTTCCAGGCTGCCGCCGCATCGGACGCGGCAGTATCATCGGCGCGGGTGCGATCGTCACGCGCGACGTGCCGCGCTATGCCGTGGTTGCCGGCAACCCGGCCCGCGTGCTGCGCGAACGCTTCCCGCGCGACGTGCAGGCGGCGCTGGAGCAGAGCCGCTGGTGGGAGCTCGATCTGGTCGCCCTGCGCACACTGGTCAGGGACAATCCGGCGCTCGCCTATCATCCGACCAGCGGGTCGCTGCGCGCGTGGACCAGCATGGCGGCGGCAGCCTGAGCGCGATGCCAAACGTCAGCGTCATCATCCCGCATTTCAACGATCTTGCCGGGCTGGATCGATGCCTCGCCGCGCTGGAGGCGCAGTCCTTTCCACGCGAGCGTTTCGAGATCGTCGTGGCGGACAACATGAGCCCGTGCGGCGAGGCGGCGGTGCGCGCGACCATCGCTGGACGAGCACGTTTGGTGATCGCGGCCGCGCGCGGCGCCGGCCCCGCACGCAACGCCGCCGTAGCGGCGTCGCGCGGGGCATTGCTCGCCTTCACCGATGCCGATTGCGTGCCTGGCCCGGCTTGGCTCACCAACGGCGTCGCTGCGCTCGACCATCACGATCTCGTCGGCGGCGCGGTGACGTTGCTGTTCGCCGGCAGCGGCAAATCGGGGGCGGAAGCGTATGAAGCGGTCTTCGCCTTCAACAATCGCCGCTACGTGGAGCGCGAGGGCTTTTCCGTCACCGCCAATCTCTTCTGCCATCGCGCCGTGCATGCCGCGACCGGCCCGTTTCACGTCGGTATGTCGGAGGATCGCGATTGGTGCCTGCGGGCGCGCGCGCTCGGCTATGTCATCGGCTATGCGCCAGGGGCACAGGTCGCCCATCCGGCGCGGGCGGACTGGGGGGCGCTGCTCGTCAAATGGCAGCGGCTGAACGCGGAGCTTTATGCCAACATGCTGATGACGCCGCGCGGTCGGTTTCGCTGGCTGCTCGCGACGGCTGCGATGCCGGCATCGATCCTGATCCATGCCCCGCGGATCATCGCCAGTCCGACCCTGGCCGGCGCACTGGAGCGGGCACGCGGCGTCGCGACGCTCGCGCGGCTGCGGCTCTGGCGCTTCGGCGATGGCCTGCGCCGCCTCGTGAGCGCACGCGCGTGACGCCGATCGCGGTTTGCATCGTATCCTTTCGCGATCCCGCATTGATCGCGCGCTGCCTCGATGCCGTCGGCAGATCCAGCTTCACCGAGTTCGAGGTCGTGCTTTGTGAGAATGGCGGCGACGCCGCGCGCGCGCGCCTGGCGCATTCGCTCCCGGCAACGCTGCCAGGCGGGCAGGCGGTGACGCTGCTCGATCAGAGTGCCAACCTTGGCTATGCCGGCGGCCTCAACGCCTGTATCGCGGCGCGCCCGCATGCCGCGGCATGGTGGGTTCTGAACCCCGATGCCGCGCCGGAGCCCGCCGCGCTGCAGGCGCTGGTCGATCGGCTCGCGCGCGGCGATTGCGACGCGGTAGGCGGCACGCTCTATCATCCCGATGGCCGTATCCAGGCTTTGGGCGGCCGCTGGAACCCGTGGCTCGCGCGCGCCGAATCGATCGGCATCGGCACGGCACTGGACGCGCCGGTCGATCCCCGACGCGTCGAGGCGCTTACCAACTATCTGCTCGGTGCGTGCATGTTGATCGGGCCGCGTTTCCTCGCCGTCGCGGGGCCGATGCGCGACGATTATTTCCTGTACGCGGAGGAGATCGAATGGTGCCTGCGCGCCCGCAGCCGCGGCATGCGCCTTGGCTTCGCGTCGGGCGCGCGAATATGCCACGGCCAGGGCGGCACCACCGGCTCAGCCGCCCGGATCCATCATCGGCCGCGGCTGCCGGTCTATCTCGATGAGCGCAACAAGCTCCATGTCGTGCGCGATACGGCGCCGGCGCGCCTGCTCGTCGCCGCTCCGCTTGCCTTTCTGCTCGCGTGGGCGCGCTTCGGGCGCCGCGGCGCTCATGCCCAGTGGAAGGCCGCCATGGCCGGTTGGTGGGCTGGAATCCGCAATCAGCGCGGGATGCCGGACTGGCTATCCTGAGTCGTTAACTGACGGATCGGCCCGGCCGGTGGCAGGCCGCTTCGTACCAGCCGAAGCTAGCGCGATAGCGCTCCGGCGCGCCTGCAACCGCCCGATTGTGCCACAGGAAAGAAAAAGCATACCGCTCGGTACGAAAAGCGGTTGACGCTCTGCTGCTGCGCCAATATACCATCTGGTATAGAAAGCGGCAGCCACGGAATGCGGTGCCGCGATCGCTGGTTCGGGCGCAGCGGTGATCCCGATCACCCACGGTACTCGCCATGAAAATCATCGCGTGTCTTCGCGGGTAGTCGTGTCATGCGATTCCTCGCTGCGGGGGCGTGCGCAACGGAAAGGGAGCAGCATGGCCTATCTCAACTTCGACCCCCTCGCCGAAAGCCTGCCTGCCGGTGCGGCGCTTGCCCCCGTGGCGCCGCCGGTCAGCACCGCCGCCGACGACAGCCACGCCGCTGCCGGTCGGCTCAGCGCGCTCGAATGGTCGGTGGTCGCCCTGGCGCGCAACGATAGTCTATCCTCGCTCCGTGCGCCTGGCCGCTTGTCGAGCGCGATGGCGGTGCTGTTCCGCCAGAGCAATCGCCGGCTTGCCGACACCCGGCTCGAGGCGCTGCGGCGCATGGCCGTGCTCGCCTGGCACCACAGCTTTCAGGTGCCGACCAGCGAGCTTCGCGCATTCTTCGCGGCCGGCTTCAGCACCGGCCAGTATGAAACGATGATGGCAAGCATCTCCGGCGCCCTTTCGCGCGATCGCAACCGCCCGCGCCGGCGGTAGGGCGCACAGGAAAAGGGCGATCGACACGCGGAAACTCTGATTTCCGGTTAACTTGCATCATAGTGACCGGAACGGACGCGCGACCGGCATCGTTGGAGGGCCATTCATCAGGAGGATGAAATGGCCGAGACGATCGATCCCGTGCGCGCGGACGATGCGCCGCTCTCCACATCGAAACATCACGCCGCTGCGATCGACGCGGCGACGCAGCACTATGACACACCCGAGCAGGGCGACCCCGATCAACTGATCGGCCGTACCGTCACCATCAACCGCCCCCGCGCCGAGCTTTACGCCTTCTGGCGCGACTTCGCGAACCTGCCCAGCTTCATGGACAATGTGGAGCGGATCGACGTGCTCGACGACCGCCGCTCGCATTGGACGGTGAAGGCACCGGGCGGCACGCATGTCGAATGGACGGCGGCGATCACCGACGAAGCCGAGGGCGAATTCATCGCCTGGGCCTCCGAAGAGGGCGCCAGCGTGCCCAACAGCGGCCGCATCGACTTTCGCGATGCGCAGGGTGACCGCGGCACGATCGTCACCGCCACGATCCTCTACGATCCACCCGCCGGCCTCATCGGAAAGGTGATCGCCAAGATGTTCCAGCGCGAACCCGCGATCCAGGCGCGCCGCGACCTGCGCCGCTTCAAGCAATTGATGGAAACCGGCGAGGTCGCCACCGGCGCCCGCAACCGCCGCGAGCGGGAAGAGAGGAAGAACTGATGCGCGCGCTCACTTGGCACGGCAAGCATGACGTGCGCGTCGACACGGTCGACGATCCCGAGATCCTCAATCCGCGAGACGCGATCATCAAGATAACGTCCACCGCGATCTGCGGCTCGGACCTGCACCTGTACGACGGCTACATTCCGACCATGAAGTCGGGCGACATCCTGGGCCACGAATTCATGGGTGAGGTGGTCGAGGTCGGCGCCAAGTCGACGCTCAAGAAGGGCCAGCGCGTCGTCGTGCCGTTCACCATCTCGTGCGGTTCCTGCTACCATTGCGGCAAGCATCAATATTCGGCCTGCGACAATGGCTTGCCGGCCGACAATCAGGACATCGCCCAGACCTTGTACGGCCAACCCATGGCCGGCTTGTTCGGCTACAGCCACATGACCGGCGGCTATGCGGGCGGGCAGGCGGAATATGTCCGCGTGCCATTCAGCGACGTCGGCCCGATCGTCGTTCCCGATGGTGTCGAGGACGACAAGGTCCTGTTCCTTTCGGACATCCTGCCCACCGGCTGGATGGCGGCGGAAAATGCCGAGATCGAGCCGGGCGACACCGTCGCGGTCTGGGGCTGCGGCCCGGTCGGGTTGTTCGCCGTCCAGTCCGCCTTTCTGATGGGCGCCGCGCGTGTCATCGCGATCGACCATTTTCCCCGCCGGCTGGAGCTCGCGCGCCGCTTCGGCGCCGAGACGATCAATTTCGAGGAAACCGCCACCTACGAGGCGTTGCTTGAGATGACCGGCGGCATCGGCCCCGATGCCTGCATCGACGCGGTCGGGCTGGAGGCGCACGGCTTCTTCGTCGACAATGTGGTCGATCAGATCAAGGCCTCGCTGTTCCTCGGCACCGATCGCACCCATTCGATCCGCCAGGCAATCCTAGCCTGCCGCAAGGGCGGGCGGGTCTCGATGCCCGCGGTGTACGGCGGCTTCGTCGACAAATTCCCGCTTGGCGCGTTCATGGAAAAGGGGCTGACGCTCAAAACAGGCCAGACCCATGTGCAGCATTATCTGCCCGGGCTGCTCAATGCGATCATGGAAGGGAAGATCGATACGACCTTCCTCATCAGCCACACCTTGCCGCTCGAAAACGCGCCGGACGGCTATCGCATGTTCCACGACAAGCAGAACGAAGTGACCAAGGTGGTGCTGAAGCCCGGCCTTGAGCGCGTCGAACTCGACATCTGAGGAGAGACGGACATGGCAGGCAAACTCGCCATCGTAACGGGCGCATCGACCGGTATCGGCTTTGAGCTCGCCACCATCGCCGCGCGCGAGGGCTATGATCTGATTGTCGTCGCCGACGAGCCGCTGATCGACGCCGCCGCGCGCGACTTCAAGCAATTCGGCACCGACGTGCAATCGGTCGAGGCGGACTTGTCCACCATCGACGGGGTCGACCGGATGCTCGCCGCCGCGAACGGCCGCCAGATCGATCTGGTGTGCGCCAACGCCGGCATCAGCAAGGGCGGCCCGTTCCTCGACGAAAGCGTGGCCGACTGGCGCCACTCGGTGGACACCAACGTCACTGGCACGGTGTATCTGCTGCAAAAGGTGCTGCGTGACATGGTGGCGCGCGACAGCGGCAAGGTGCTCGTGACCGGTTCGATCGTCGGCTACATCCCCGGTGCCTTCAACGCGATCTACAATGCGACCAAGGCGTTCATCGATAACTTCACCGAGGCGCTGCGAAACGAGCTGAAGGACGCGGACGGCGTCACGCTGACCACGCTGATGCCCGGCGCGACCGAGACCGAGTTCTTTGCCCGCGCCGACATGCTCGACACGTCGGTGGGGCAAAGCAAGAAGGCCGATCCGGCCAAGGTTGCGCAGGATGGCTGGGACGCGCTGATGGCCGGCAAGGGCCACATCGTTTCCGGCGTCGCCAACAAGCTGCAGGTGCTGGCCTCTGGCGTCGTGCCGCAATCGACGCTGGCGCAGCTTCACCGCGGCATGGCGGAGCCGGGCAGCGGCGACGCGAAGGAATAGTTCGTCGATATAGCGCCCGCTCTGCCGGTCCGCAGAGCGGGCGCTCGGATCACCAATGCCGATCAGGCATCGATCGGCCTTGAACCCGTTATTAGAACGGCAGCGCTCGACAGCGCCGCCACCGTGCTCACCCTCCATTCTCAAGCCGCCGCATCGGTGCCCAGGCGCGCGGGCCCTGGCACAGGTGTCAGGATTTACCCTTAGCCAGCGCTGATACAGCGGATCCGACACGCACCGCGCCTGTCGAAAATCGTTGGAATGCTGGCAACGGCGATGCCAACATGACGCGGATTAGGTCGGCGGAACGCGCGAAAAGAACGCGACTGCCGCCGCACAGCGTCGAGGATAGAGAGAGGGGCCATAGCAGCATGACCGACTTGCCGACGACCTTCGGCGACGCGCTCGCCCGGCACGCGGCGGAGCGCCCGCAGCAGGTCGCGCTCCGCTTCGAGGATCGCGTCACCGATTACGCGACCTTTGACCGACATGCGACGCAGATCGCCAACGGCCTCCTCGCCATGGGGCTGAAGAAGGGTGACCGCGTCGCCTATCTTGGCAAGAACAGCGACTGGGCGGTGGAGCTCGCGCTCGGCAGCGCGCGCGCCGGCATGGTGCTGGTGCCGGTGATCTGGCGGCTCGCACCAGCCGAGGTGGATGCCATCCTCAACGATTCCGCGGCCGGCGTTCTTTTCGTTGACCCCGCCTTTGTGCGCCCGTTCGCGGCCGAGCAGGTGATCGTCATGGATGACGGCTTCGCCCGTTGGCGCGACGCGCAGAGCGACGCACCGCCACCCGTCAGCGTCAGCGATGACGATGTGGTGCTCCAGCTCTACACCTCGGGCACCACCGGCGCACCGAAGGGCGTGATGCTCAGCCACGGGAACGGCATCCGCCAGCGCAAGAACCAGATCGAGGCGAACATCGAATGGCTGCTCGCCAATCCCGGCGACACCACGATCATCGCCATGCCGTACGGCCATATCGGCGGCGTCGGCGTGGCGCTCGGCGCGGTGAATAGCGGGCAGGAGCTGATCATCCACGCCGAGTATGACGCCGGCGCCGTGATGGACGCGATCGCTGCGCATCGCGTCCGCCGCCTGTTCCTGGTCCCCGCTGCGATCGGCCTGATGCTGCAGCACCCCAAAGCAGCGACCGCCGATTTCTCCTCGATCGAAACCCTGTCTTACGGCGCCAGCCCGATCCCGCTCCCGCTGCTGCAACAGGCGGTCGATCGCATGGGATGCGGCTTCGTGCAGGTCTATGGCATGACCGAGACATGGGGCTCGATCGTCGCGCTGCCGCCCGAGGACCACCTGCCGGGCCGCGAGCACAAGATGACGGCGGCGGGCAAGGCGCTACCCGGCGTCGAGCTGAAGATCATCGACGAAGACGGCAACACCTTGCCCCCCGGCCAGATCGGCGAGGTCGCGATCCGCAGCCCCAACAACACGCGCGGTTACTGGAACAAGCCCGAGGAGACCGCCAAGGCGCTGATCGGTGACGGCTGGCTGCGCACCGGCGACGCCGGCATTCTGGACGAGGACGGCTATCTCTTCATCCAGGATCGCATCAAGGACATGATCATCACCGGCGCGGAGAACGTCTATCCCGCCGAGGTGGAAAGCGCGATCTACGGCCATCCTGCGGTGGCCGACGTCGCGGTGATCGGCGTGCCCGATCCCAAATGGGGTGAGGCGGTAAAGGCGATGGTGGTGCTGAAGCCCGACGCCACGTGCGACGAGGCGTCGATCATCACCCATGCGCGTGAGCGGATCGCCGGCTTCAAATGTCCGAAGTCCGTCGAATTTATCGCAGAGCTGCCGCGCAATCCGTCGGGCAAGATCCTGCGCCGCACCCTGCGCGAGCCCTTCTGGGCGGGCCACGAACGGAGAGTGAATTGACCAGCTTCGCACGCACCGACGAGCAGCGGATGCTCGCCGAAATGCTCGATTCTACTTTATCGGACGACACCGACTGGCAGGGCGCGGTCGATGCGACCGGCCTCGTCGCGCTCGGTATCCCGGCTGAAGAAGAGGGGCTCGGCAGCGACCTGCGCGATGCCGCAGTCGTCGCGGCAGCGCTCGGCCGCGCCAATGTCGTTATGCCCTGGGCGGAGCATTGGGTCGCAACCCGGCTCGGCGCCCGCGGTGAGGCGGGGCCGCGCGCCGAAGCCCCGGCAGCGGCGCTGACTGGCGCGCAAGATGATGAAGAGCGCGCCTGGGCCGAGGACGCGCTCACGGTGCTGCATTGTGCCGAGATCGTCGGTCTGTGCCGCACCATGCTGCGCGATGCGGCGCTGTTCTCGAAGGAGCGCAAGCAGTTCGGCGTGGCGATCGCCTCCTTCCAGGCGCTGCGCCACCGCATGGCCGACATGGCGATGATCCTGGAACAGGCCGACGCGATCACCGATCTAGCGATCGTCGCCTTTGACGACGATGCAGCCGCCCGCACCCGCGCGGTATCTGCGGCCCGTGTCATCTGCGACGATGCCGCACGGCTGGTGGGAGAGGGCGCCGTCCAAATCCACGGCGCGATGGGCCTCACCGCCGAGCTGCGCCTCGGCGGCTATTTCCGCCGCGCCCGCGTGCTCGCGCAGGGCGACGGCACCGCACGCGCCCATCTGCGCCGCTACGCCGCGTAACGGCTCGTCGACAGCGGCCGTCGGCTCAGTAATTCCACTGCAATTGCGTGCGGATCACCTGGCCCTCCGCCCGGCCGATCCGTCGCTCGTCCGCCTCGCGCCGCGTCATGTCGGCAAAGGCGATCGTCAGCTCCAGCGGGTCGATCGGCTGGAATTCGATGCCGATCTCCCATTCGTCGGTTTCCAGCCGCGGCGCGTTGGTGATCGCCTTCCACCCGCCGCGATATCGCTGCCATCGCACATACGGCATGAAGGGCCCGAGCGGGCTGTTGCGCACCCGCGCCATGCCCTGCACATAGCCGCCGTCGAGATCGCGCGTGGTGATCGCGCCGATCAGCGGATCGAACTCCGGGCCGCGGCCCCAATTCCACTCAGCCTGCACACCGACCGGCTGCGGATACAGGATGGCGTGAACGCCGACGCGGTCGTCCTTGAAGCTTGCGGCACTTACGCCGCCGGTCCGCACCTCCGGCCGCACCCGATTGCGCATCACCGCACCGCCCACTTCCAGCACCTGCCCGCGAAACGCGCTGCCCAGCTCATCCAGTGCGAACGGCCACGTACCCGTCGCCACGGTCATCAGCCCGTTGTTACGCTCGGGCCGGTTGACGCCCTGGCCGTTGAACACGCCGACGCCGAACGCGCCAAAATTGCCGAACAGCTTCTGCCCGTCATCCGCCAGGCGATCCCACACCCGCTGCACCACCGCCGGCGTGTAATAGCCGGCGATGCCGAGATCCCGTTCCGACGGAATCGCGCTATTGATCCCATCCGAACGATCCAGCGTCAGCCGGTTGGAGGAAGACTGCATGTTCTCCCACCCATAGGGCACCTTTGACTGGCCGAACCGCAGCCGAAAGCGCCGCTCGCGATCCGGGAACCAGTCGACATAGGCGTCGCGCAATTGCGCAAAGCCCTCGCGCCGCTCGCCGTTCGACTGGTCGTTCACTGCGCTCGCGAAATCGGGCTGGAAGTAGAAGGCGACATCGTCCGTCACATTGCCCGAGAACACGAGGCGAATGCGCCGAAAGGTGAAATTGCCCTGGTCGGTGATCCCGCTGTCGCCCGGCGAGCGCAGCCGCGACCGACCCGCCGGTGCCGTCGCATCGCCGGCAACGATCTCGTTGAGCCGCAGCTGCGTATAGCCGCGCAGGCCGATCTTCTGGAACCACGGTCGCCGCTTGGTCGCGCCAGCATCCGCTACGACAGACGCAGCAGGCGTTGGCGCGGACTGCTCGGCGCCTTGCTGCGCCACCGCCGCCGGCAGCGTAACAGGCGGCGCGGCGACGAAAGGAGGCTTCTCGGCTGTGCTGGCTGTTGCCGCCGCTGGTGCAGCGGGAGCCTGCGCCTTCTGCAAAGCGATCAGCTCGCGCAGCTGCGCCTTCAGCTCGTCGATCTGCTGCTGTAGCTCCTCAACCGTCTGCGCATGCGCGGGCAGTGGCAGCGTCGCAATGCCCAGCATCATGGCCGCGATCCGTCCGCGCTGCCCCATCACTCAATCCCCAGAGCCAATGCGTCAGAAGCCACCACAGCAGCTTCACGCTCTCCCATAGAGGCGCAGCCCTATGCCTGAACGGGATCACTGGCAAATGCCGGCACGCTGGCCGAGAGGCAGGCGGAACTAGGCCGCCTGATCCACCACCACCCGCGCGATCAGGTCGCGCTGGATCTCGTTCGAGCCGGCATAGATGCTAGCCGCGCGATTGTTGAGGTACTTGGGCATCGCCACCGCGATCGCATCGGGCGCATCGTCGAGTGAGCCCTGCCATTCGGCGGCGATCTCCAGCGCCAGCAGGTCGATCCGTTGCGAGGCTTCGGTGCCCAGCACCTTCATCATCGACGGCCGCACCGCATCGCTCGGTCCGCGGCCTTCCAGGCTCGCCAGCTCGATCGCGCGCAGCGCCTCCACCGCGATCGCCTCGCGCGCCAGCCGCTCGCGATTGCTCTCATGCGCCAGCCACCCGGTCGCTTCGGCCGCCTCACGCACCATCTCCAGCGTGGCGGCGAGCCCGGGCGCGTAGCGTCCGCCGCGCTCAAAGGTCAGCAGGTGCTTGGCCACCGTCCAGCCGTCATTCTCCGCGCCCAGCCGGCCGCTCACCGGCACCCGCACGTCGTCGAAGAATACCTGGTTGAACTCATGCTCGCCCGCCAGCGTATGGATCGGCGACACGGTGATGCCCGGCGTGTCCATCTCCAGCAGCAGGAAGGTGATGCCGGTCTGCGGCCGCCCCTCGCTGCTGGTGCGCACCAGGCAGAACATGCGGTTGGCGAAATGCGCATGCGTGGTCCAGATCTTGGAGCCGTTCAGCACGTAATCGTTGCCATCACGAACGGCGCGCAGCTTCAGCGAGGCAAGGTCCGATCCCGATCCCGGCTCCGAATAGCCCTGGCACCAGCGATCCTCGCCCGACAGGATGCGCGGCAGCAGCGTCGCCTTCTGCTTGGGCGATCCGTAATGCATGATGACGGGCGCCACCATCTTCAGCCCCATCGGCGACAGGCCGGGCGCGTGCGCGCGGGCATATTCCTCCGCCCAGATATACCGCTGGATCTCGTTCCAGCCGGTGCCGCCATATTCCACCGGCCAATCGGGTGCGGCCCAGCCCTTCGCGTGCAGGATGCGCTGCCAGGCGTCGGCGATATCGGGATGCAGAAACACGCTGGTGCCACGCCGCGCGCCGCGCCGCAGCTCGGGGGGCAGCTTCTCCGCCAGGAAGGTACGCACCTCGTCGCGAAAGGCGCGCGCGTCGGCGCTGTTCAGGCTTTCCATGCCCGGTACCGTGCGCTGCTCGCGCCTTGGCGCGCACCTGACGCTCCTGTCAGGTCAGGCGTGCGGCCCCAGGAAACCGTGCCCCGTCGCGATCTGGATCATCCGCGCGCGCGTCGTCGCGCCCAGCTTCTCCGCCGCATTGCGCAGGTGAAAGCGGACGGTGGAGACGGAGAGCGTCAGGATCGTGCCAATCTCCGCATTGGTCTTCCCCGCCGCGGCCCAGCGCACGCACTGCGCCTCGCGCGCTGAGAGCTGTCTCGGCTGCATCTGCGCGCGGCGCGTCGTCAATTCGGTGTGCGCGGCGAGAAAGCGGAAGGCCAGCGCAAACATCGGCTCGGCATAGCGCGCAAAGACACCGGCGATGTCGACCGGCTCCACCGCCACCCACAGGACGGTGCCGACCTGGCCGCCCGCCAGATGCACCGGCGCGATCAGTGCGGCGGAGAAGCCGAACTCCTGGTCGATATGCGAACAATCCACGCCGGCGAGCGCATTGGTGCCGCGCCACGACCCCATCTGCCCGTCGGCATACCAGATCGGCTCGGCAAAGATCCGTGCGGCGTGGAGAAAGGTCGAGCGCAGCGCCAGGCTGCGGTTGCGCCAATAGCCGGGCGAGGTTGGCACCCATGGCATCCGCTCGGCATAGGCATGCCCGTCCCGGTCCGCCATCGGCGCGGCATCGCCCAGATCGCTCTGCGCTGCGACGAAGGGCAGGTTGGCACGCACGCCAGCCGCGACGATTTCCGCGGCAAGCGCGTCAACATCGTCCCACGACAGGGCTGCACGCTCCAAAGACTGCACCTTTTCGTTCCCGCTCCCGGAACGGGTTCGCTAGCGGGCCACTATCGCGGCGGCAAGGCCGCCTCTTGCCTTGCGCCCCGGATCGCGCCATCCACACACCGTAACTATAGTTATGGTACGAAAGGGAGAGGCATGAGCGCAGACTATGCAGGCAAGCACGTGTTCGTCGCTGGCGCATCGAGTGGCATCAATCTGGAAATCGCCCACAGCTTCGCGCGCGCCGGCGCCAAGGTAACGGTGCTGAGCCGCAGCGCGGAAAAGATCGAAGCCGCCGCGGCGGGCATTCGCGACACCGGCGCCGAAGCCATCGGCATTTCCTGCGACGTGCGCGATTATGAGGGTCTTGAGAAAGCCTATGCCGAGGCAACGGGCAGGTTCGGCCCAATCGACGTGCTGGTCTCCGGCGCGGCGGGCAATTTCCTGGCGCCGGCGGTGAAGCTCTCGGCCAATGCCTTCAAGACCGTGGTGGACATCGACTTGCTCGGCACCTTCAACGTCTTCCGCGCAAGCTACGATCACCTCACCAAGCCGGGCGCCTCGCTGATCGCGATCACCGCAGGGCAGGCGGTGCACCCGTCTGCGTTCCAGATCCACGCCTGCGCCGCCAAGGCCGGCGTCAACATGGTCACCAAATGCCTCGCGCTCGAATGGGGCCCCGCCGGCATCCGCGTGAACGGCATATCGCCCGGCCCGATCGGCGACACCGAAGGCATGAAGCGCCTCGGCGGCGACCCGGCACGTGAGCAGCAGATCAAGAACAAGCTAGCGCTACGCGACTATGGCACCAAGGCGGACGTGGCCGAGGCGGCGCTCTGGCTATCGAGCCCGGCCGCGAAATACGTCACCGGCACGATCCTGAACGTCGACGGCGGCAACGACATTGGAGACGCCAGCGCCAACGCGCTCGGCTGACGCGCCACAAACGAAGCGTCGTGATGCCGGGCTCGTCCCGGCATCCGGCCGTTCGCGAACGCGCCAGCCGTAACTTCTGGCTGAAGGCGGCGCATGCAGCGGCTATTGCAATGCGTTCCCACCTGAACCCGGCGTTGGGAGGGGGCGCACGCAAGTGCTCGAAACCGGAAAGACGACGTTTATCGTCGCCTAATAGCGATCACTCTACTTCTTGGCGCCAATCCCCAGATCCGCCGGCCCGAAGGCATCCGGCAGCAATTGCGACAGCAGATAGCTGTTCACCGCCTCGCCCTCGGCACCGGCGCAGTGCACGCGAACATCGCGCCCGCCGATCTGCGCCGCCTCGTTGATCACCTGCCGGCATCGCCCGCACGGCCGCACCACATCTTCGCCCGCAATCGCCCCGTCGCGGATCATCCCGCCGACGACGCCGATCGCCACCACGTCCGCCAGCCGTCCCTGCGCGTTGACCGTCGCCAGCGCCACCGTCTCCGCGCACAGCGACAGGCCGTAGCTGGCATTCTCGAAATTGGCGCCATGCACCACCGATCCGTCGATCAGCAGCACCGCTGCCCCAACGCCGAAGCCGGAATAGGGCGCATGGGCATGGCGCGCGGCGGTGCGGGCCTGTGCGATCAGCCGTGTCGTTTCGTCGTTCATGATGCTGCCACGTTCCAGTTTACCGGGCCGATGACGCCGTCGATCCGGCGCACGTCGCTCGCCCGCCACATGCGCCAGGCGCGCGCGGTATAATCGGGCTTGAAGAAATTGCCGATCGCCCAGGCTGGCCTGGGCACCGCGGCGGTCAGTTCGTATTCGTTCTCGAAATCGCGCGAGACGCGCAGCAGCACCGGCTTGCCGGTATGCGCCTCGATCAGCGTCGCGGCTTGCTTCACGTCGTCGATCAACGCCTGCCGTTCGGGGCGCATCGTGCAACCCTCGTCGAAATGGAAGTCAATCGCCACGGGCAGTGCATTGTCGGTCCGCGGCACCATGGTGTTGAACGCATTGGCCTGATCGACGCCCGGCTCGCACAGCGACCACACGTGCACCGCGCCGCGTCGCAGCCCGGCGCCTGCCATGCCTTGCCAGTTATCCTCGAAGCGCGCGTCGCGGTGGCGCGCGCCATAGGTCGCGTTGGCATAGGCGAAATCGGCGCCGCCGCCGGCCACGACGTTCCACTCGACCACGCCATCCGCTTCGCCGACGTCCACGCCCTGCACGGCATAGGTCTCGCTGGCCGGCCGCCATTGCACCGCCTGCCGCCACGCAAAGGCGCCTAGAACCGCGAGCACGGCAAAGATCAGGAGGAAACGCCTCACCGCAACCACAAGCAATCAACCCTTGATATGAAGCACGCAGATCAGCGTGAACAACCGGCGGGCGGTGTCGAAATCAACCTCGATCTTTCCCTTAAGCCGCTCGATCAGCAGCTCGGCCGCCTCGTTATGGATGCCGCGCCGCGCCATGTCGATGGTCTCGATCTGCTGCGGCGTCGCCTGACGTATTGCCTGGAAGTAGCTGTCGCAAATGGCAAAATAGTCGCGGATCGGCCGGCGAAAACGTGCCATGCCGAGGATCAGCGCCTCCAGGTGGCTGCCGTCCTCGCGCTTGATCTGCATGACCAGCCGGCCTTCCTCGACCGACAAGGCGAGACGATAGGGCCCGGCATAGCCGTCGGCATAGTGCTTCTGCGGTGCGAAGTGATTGCCCTCGATCAGATCGAAGATCGCGATCCGCCGCTCCTGCTCGACATCGGCCGAGCGCCACAGGATGGTGCGCTCGTCCAGTTCGATGTCGATGATCCGCGGATCGGCCATTGTCCCGCGATAGAGATCAAAGCGCGCCGCGACAATTCTCGTAATCCACAGGTGCTGGCGGTTCCCGTTTTGCCCGGGGGGCGGTAGAAGCGGTCGGATCATGGCGACTCTGGCATTTCCGCACCCGGCCCCGGCCGAACCCCTTCAGCTGCCGCGCAACGTCGAGGCGGAGGCCGCGCTGCTCGGCGCAATGATGATCGACAATCGCCTCGCCGACGACGTGGTCGACCGGATCGAGCCGGCGCATTTCTTCGAGCCCGTGCACGGCCGCATCTTCGCCGCGATCAAGACCCTGCGCTCGAACGACATGCTCGCCACGCCCGTCACGCTGCGCCCGATGTTCGAGGCTGACGAGGGGATGCGCGAGCTCGGCGGCCCGGCCTATCTCGCGCAGCTTACCGGGTCTGGCGCGGGCCTCATCGGCGCGCGCCAGTTCGCGCAGCAGATCTACGACCTTGCCATGCTTCGCTCGCTCGTCACCGTCGGGCGCACGCTGGTCGATCGCGCGATGGACACCTCGGAGGAGGTGAACCCGCGCGCGCAGATCGAGCTTGCCGAGGAGGAGCTGTTCAAAGTTGCCGCAGACGGCACCACCGAGAATGCGATCAAGAGCTTCGCGCAGGCGACCAAGGTCGCGCTGAAGATGGCGGAAACGGCTCTCAATTCCGGCGGCAAGGTATCCGGGATCACCACCGGCTTCGACACCGTCAATTCGCGCATCGGCGGCATGCACCGGTCAGACTTGATGATCCTCGCCGGCCGTCCCGGCATGGGCAAGACCTCGCTCGCCACCAACATCGCCTTCAACGCCGCGCAGCGCTGGATGGCCGATATGAAGGCGGGGATCGCGCCCAGCGAATCGATCGGCGCGAAGGTCGCCTTCTTCAGTCTCGAAATGTCTGCCGACCAGCTCGCGACGCGTATTCTGGCCGAGCAATCGCGCATCACCTCGGAAAAGCTGCGCCGCGGCGATATCAGCCGTGCCGAGTTCCACCAGCTCGCCGCCGCCGCCGCCGATCTCGAAAGCCTGCCGTTGTTCATCGACGACACCGGCGGCCTGTCGATCAGCGCGCTGCACACCCGCGTGCGCCGGCTCCAGCGCCGTCACAACAATGAAATCGGCCTGGTTATCGTCGATTACCTCCAGCTCCTGTCAGGCAGTGGCAAGTCGAGCGACGGCAATCGCGTGCAGGAAATCTCCGAGATCAGCCGCGGTCTGAAGACGCTCGCGAAGGATCTGCACGTCCCCGTGCTCGCGCTGTCACAGCTCAGCCGTGCGGTGGAGCAGCGCGAGGACAAGCGGCCGCAGCTCTCCGACCTTCGCGAGTCCGGCTCGATCGAGCAGGACGCCGACATGGTCTGGTTCGTATTCCGCGAGGATTATTACGTCGCCGCCAAGGAGCCGAAGCGCCCGACCGAGGGCGACGCGGCCAAGATCTTCGAGGATCACGCAGCTTGGGCGAGCGACATGGAGCGCGTGTTCGGCCTCGCCGAGCTGATCATCGCCAAGCAGCGCCACGGCGCAACCGGCAAGGTCACGATGAAGTTCGACCCCAGCGTCACCCGTTTCAGCGACTACGCCGGTTATTAAACACCCCCCGTCATCCCGGACTTGATCCGGGATCCATGGCGCCGCGCTCACTGTCGAGCATGATGCCCGCAAGATCGCCACAAACAACTCGTCACCCCGGCCTCGTGCCGGGGGCCACCGTTCCGCAAACTCGACGATGGGGGGCGCGCGCAACCCTGGATGCTGAGACAAAGCCGGTCATGACGTTCAGCGCTGATCGCCGACTAACGCACCCAGTTCAGAACGCCGGCTCTTCCCCCGGCGTCTCCGGCACATGGATGCCGCATTCCACCTTGTCCCAGCCGCGCCAGCGCCCAGCACGCGGGTCTTCGCCCGGCAGCACCTTGGACGTGCACGGCTTGCACCCGATCGAGGGATAGCCGTTCGCCTCCAGCGGATGGCGCGGCAGCTCGTGCTCGGCGAAATACGCCTCCAGCCGGTCCTTGTCCCAATCGGCCAGCGGGTTCAGCTTCAGCCGCCCGTCGTCGATCTCGAAACGGGGCAGGGCGGCGCGGGTCGCCGCCTGGAACCCTTTGCGCCCCGAAATCCAGGCATCGAACGGCAGCAATGCGCGGCGGAGCGGCTCCACCTTGCGAATGTCGCAGCAGCCATCGGGATCGTAGGACCAGCGGAGGCCCGTCGCATCCTTTGCCGCCAGGATGCGCGGATCGGGCCGGAAGACGCGCAGGTCGGTCAGGCCCAGTCGCTCGGACAATTCGTCACGATATTCAAGCGTTTCGCCGAACATCTTCTGCGTGTTCGTGAAGACGGCCGGCACGTCCTTGTCGACCTGCGCCACCATGTGCAGCAGCACCGCGGATTCGGTGCCGAACGACGATACCGCCGCGATCCGCCCCTTCAACTCGCCGGTCAGCAGCTCGGCCAGCATATCCTGCGTCGAAACGCCGCTGAAGCGCGCCTCCATCGCCGCCGCATCCGCGCTGGTGAACGCGGGCGCGATGTCGATCATGTCGAGGCGGCGCGCGGCATTAGCCATGACGCAGCTTCCATATCGGCGTCGCGGCATCGGCGGCGCGCTGGTAATGGTGATCGTAGCGATCGAGGCTCCGCTTCAGCGTCTCGCTATCCACCGGCGCCTCGGGCGCAAAGCTGTCGAACCCGCAGCGCCGCATGTGCGGGATCTGATCGACCAGCACGTCGCCCGCCGCGCGCAGCTCGCCGGCATAACCCGCCTCGCGCAGGATCCGCGCCGCCGAATAGCCGCGCCCGTCGCGAAAGCTCGGAAAGCTCACCTCCACCAGCGCCAGCTGCTCCAGCGACGGCAGCAGCGCGCGCGCATCGTCGCCCGCCTCCAGCCGCACCGCACCGGCATTGGTCTGCCCGTTCAGGAACGAGTCTAGCGTGATCGCCGGCTCGTCATGCGCCTCGTCATCGCGAAACCGCAGCAGATTGTCGGTATCGCCGGCAAGATCAGCCATGCGTCGTCTCCGTGATGATGCTGTCGGCCAAGGCTGCCGCAACGAAGGCGCGCTCACCCATAGATCGCCTCCTTGAACGTCTCGAAGCCGACCCGGCGATAGGTGTCGAGGAAGCGCTCGCCCGGCTCGCGCACCTGCACGAAGCGATCGGTCACGCGCTCGATCGCATCCACCACGCCATCCTCGTCGAAGCCGGGACCGGTGATCTTGGCGAGGCTCACGTCCTCTGCTCCCGATCCGCCGAGTGACAGCTGGTAGTTTTCCTTGCCCTTCTTATCGACGCCCAGGATGCCGATGTGCCCGGCATGGTGGTGGCCGCACGCGTTGATGCAGCCCGAGATCTTGAGCTTCAGCTCGCCCAGGTCACGCTGCCGGTCGAGATCCTTGAACCGCTCGGCAATCTTCTGCGCCAGCGGGATCGAGCGCGCATTGGCAAGGCTGCAATAATCAAGGCCGGGGCAGGCGATGATGTCGCTGATGAGGTCGAGGTTCGCCTCGGCCAGCCCCGCCTCGGTCAGCGTCTGCCACACCGCATACAAGTCCGCCTTGCGCACATGCGGCAGGACGATGTTCTGCGCATGGGTCACGCGCAGCTCGTCGAACGAATATCGCTCGCCAAGGTCCGCCATCACGTCGATCTGGTCGGCCGACGCATCGCCCGGGATGCCGCCGACGGGCTTCAGCGAGATGTTGACGATCGCATAGCCCGGCTGCTTGTGCGGCTTCACGTTCTGGTCGAGCCACACCGCGAAATCGGGATCGCTGCGGTCCACCACGTCGCTGAGGCCCGTCTCGAAAGCCGGCGGCGCAAAGAAGGCGCTGATCCGTTCCAACTCGGCGACCGGCGGGTCGATGCCCAGCGTCTTCACCTTGGCGAATTCCTCCTCCACCTGGCGGCGATATTCGTCCGGGCCCAGCTCGTGCAGCAGGATCTTGATCCGCGCCTTGTAGATGTTGTCGCGCCGGCCGTAGCGATTGTACACGCGCAGGCACGCCTCCAGATAGCTCAGCAGCTCGTCCGCGGTCACGAAGTCGCGGATCTCGTGCGAGATCATCGGAGTGCGCCCCATGCCGCCGCCGACGAAGATCTTCGCGCCCAGCACGCCGTCCTTCCGCAGCAGCTCGATGCCGATATCGTGCAGCCGCATCGCCGCGCGATCCTCCGCCGCCGCGATCACCGCGATCTTGAACTTGCGCGGCAGGTAGGTGAACTCGGGGTGGAACGTGCTCCACTGGCGCAGCAGCTCGGCCCATGGGCGCGGATCGGTCACCTCGTCCGCGGCGGCGCCGGCGAACTGGTCCGACGAGATGTTGCGGATGCAATTGCCGCTGGTCTGGATGGCGTGCATCTCCACCGTCGCCAGCTCGGCGAGGATATCGGGCGCATCCTCCAGCTTGATCCAGTTGAACTGGAGGTTCTGGCGCGTGGTGAAATGGCCGTAGCCGCGATCATATTTGCGCGCGATGTGGCCCAGCATCCGCATCTGCCGGCTGCTCAGCGTGCCATAGGGCACTGCGACGCGCAGCATGTAGGCGTGCAGCTGCAAATAGAGGCCGTTCATCAGCCGCAGCGGCTTGAACTGGTCCTCGGTCATCTGGCCGGCGAGGCGGCGCTTCACCTGGTCGCGGAATTCCTCGACCCGGGCGTCCACCATCGACTGATCATATTGGTCGTACTGATACATGCTCGTCTTCCTGTCCCTCGCCGCCAACGGGCGAGACCGAAGGTCAAATCACCCAGCTGCCCGCCTCGGGATCGGCCGGCTTCAACGTGAGGTCGGGGCGCACCGTCGGGCCCAGCGCGCGGATCCGATCCTTGATATGCGCCGGCCGCGGCCCCTCGGGCGTTTCCACCGCGTCGATCACATAGGGCACGTTGACGCGGCGCGCGCCTTCCTCGGCCTTGGCGATCCCTTCGCCGCGATCGCCGACGTCCACTGCGTCCTCCACATGGCGCGACCAGCCCTGGCCGGTCCACCATGTGACGTCGCCCGTCACCAGATCGTTTCCCGTCAGCAATTTCATCCGTTCATGCTCTCCGCCGCCCGTGCCCAGGCCACCAATTTGTCTTCCGCGTCCGACAGTTCGACCACCTCACCGACGACGATGATCGCCGGGCTCGCCACCTCCTCGCGCGCCACCATCGGGCCGAGATCCGCCAGCAGCGTCCGGAGCGCGCGGTGACCCGGCAGCGTGCCTTTCTCCAGCACCGCGACCGGCATGTCGGGCGCCACGCCATCGGCCATCAATTTGTCGGCGATCGCATCCGCCGTCGCGACGCCCATGTAGATCACCAGCGTGCGGCCCTGGCCGGCGAGGCCCGCCCAATCCTGTTCGGTCAGCCCCTTGCACTGACCGGCGACGAAGCTGACCGCGCTGGAATGGTCGCGGTGGGTCAACGGCAGCATCGCCTCCGCCGCACAGCCGAGCGCCGCGGAGACGCCGGGGATTACCTCGACGGGCAGGCCGGCGGCGCGCACCGCCTCCACTTCCTCGCCGCCGCGGCCGAAGATGAACGGATCGCCGCCCTTCAGCCGCACCACGACGCTGCCCGCCTGGACATGCGCGACGATCAGCGCGTTGATCGCCTCCTGCGGCAAAGTATGCCGCGCGCGCCGCTTGGCGACCGAGATGCGGTGCGCGGTCGCCGGCGCGATCTCCAGCACGCGCGGGTCGATCAGACCATCGTGCACCACCACGTCGGCCTCTTTCAGCGCCCCGACGGCACGCACCGTCAGCAGCCCCGGATCGCCGGGGCCCGCACCGACAAGGATGACGCGGCCACGCGCGTCGGGATCGAGAAGGCTCGTCATGACCGGAAAGATGGCCCTGCCGCCCTTCGGCATCAACCGAGCGATGCTTGCCGATGCCGTAGGATTGCTATGCCACCCGGCCTTGAACCGTGCTCACGCACACCCCTCGACATAGCCGAGCACCGGCATGGTCCCGACATGGATCGCGCTCACCTTGCCGTCCTGCCCGATCTCGAAGCGAAGCGCAGGATCGCCGCTCGCGGCGTTGGGCGCGGTGAGGTATTTGGCGGGCGCGGGTTCGTATTTGTGCGGCTCGGCGCGGAAGCCGCCGAACCATTGCCGCACCTCCCGCTCGGTCGCGCCGGGGCCGATCCCCTCGATCAGTTTCACGTCCGATCCCTTGCTAACGGTGATGCGCCGTACCTTGCCGTCAGTCACTATCGCATAAACGCTTTCGTACTTCGGCGAGCTGACCGTGCGGCATCCGCCCGGGATCTGCGCGCCGCGCTCAGCCCAGCTGCTGCCCTGCGGCACGGCGGCGCCGATCTTGAGATCGCCCAGGCCTTCCAGCGCGAGCACCTTGTCAGAGGCGGCCGGCGCGCTGGCGGCGGGCGAGGGACTGGCCACCGGTGACGGCGCCGGCGCGGTCGATGTGGGCGGGACGCTTTGCGTCAGCTCGGGCGCTGCGGCGGCATTGCCGGCCTCCGGTTCGGAGGAGCAGGCGGCCAGCGCAAGGCCAAGGGCGATGGTGGAAACGATCGTTCGCATGGCGGCTCAACCCCGAAAGGCGGCTTCAGGTTGCAGCCGCGCCGATCGGCTCAGGCGTTGCGCAGCCCGATGCCGATCGAGGCGCGTGCCGCATCTGCCTCGTTCGAGACCACCGGATAGGCGCAATAATCCGCCGCATAATAGGCGCTCGGCCGATGGTTGCCCGACCAGCCGATCCCGCCGAACGGCGCGGCGGAGGAGGCGCCATTGGTCGGTCGGTTCCAATTGACGATGCCGGCTCGCGCGCCGGCCCAGAAACGGTCGTACAGCGCCGGCGTCTGGCTGATCAGCGAGGCGGACAGGCCGTAGCGGGTATTGTTCGCCTCCGCGATCGCCTCGTCGAATGTCGCGGTGCGCACCACCTGCAGGATCGGCCCGAACAGCTCCATGTCGGGGCGATCGCTCACGCTCGTCATGTCGATCATGCTCGGCAGAAGAAACGGCTTGCTCGCATCCGGCCGCTCCAGATGCCGCACCGGCCGCCCGCCGCGCATCAGCAGCGCGAGGAAGCTCTCGGTCAGCTGGTCGGCGGTCTCGTTGTCGATCACCGGCCCCATGAAGGGTGCAGGGTCGTCATGCGGCGCGCCGACGATCAGCCGGTTGAGCAGGCCGTTCAACTGCTCGATCAGCGGCTCGTACAGTTTCTCGTCCACGATCAGCCGCCGCGCCGCGGTGCAGCGCTGCCCGGCGGTGGTATAGGCCGACTGGATGATCAGGATCGCTGCGGCGTAAAGGTCGGGCGTGTCCCACACCACGATGGGGTTGTTGCCGCCCATCTCCAGCGCCAGGATCTTTTCGGGCTTCTCGGCAAAGGCGCGGTTCAGCGCGATGCCGGTGCGCGCCGATCCGGTGAAGAGCAGCCCGTCGATCCCGTCATGATCCGCCAGCGCGCGGCCTTCGTCTGGCCCGCCCAGCACCAGCCGGATGCATTCCTCGGGCACCCCGGCGCCGCGATAGCAATCGATGAGAAACGCGCCCGTCGCCGGGGTCTTTTCCGATGGTTTGAACACCACCGCGTTGCCGGCGATCAGCGCGGGAACGATGTGGCCGTTGGGCAGATGCGCTGGGAAGTTGTACGGCCCCAGCACCGCCAGCACGCCATGCGGTTTGTGGCGCAAGGCCATGCGCGATCCCATCGGCGCGTCCAGCCGGCGCTGCGCGGTGCGATCGGCATAAGCGGAAACCGACAGGTCCACCTTGGCGATCACCGTGTCCACCTCGGTGCGCGCTTCCCACAAGGGCTTGCCCGTCTCGCGCGCGATCACCTCGGCGAAATCGTCGTGCCTCGCGCGCACCACATTGGCGAAGCGGCGCATGGTCTCGATGCGATAGGTCAGCGGCCGCGCCGCCCAGGTCGACCAGCCGGCACGCGCCGCGGCGACCTCGGCATCCACGTCTCCGATCGTCCCGCGCCACAATTCGGCACCGGTCGCGGGCTCGAAGGAGATGATGTCGCTCACATTATGCCCTCAACAAACGATAACTGGCGTTATGGACATTCGTCGGGCGACACAAGTTTCAGCGCAGCGCCGCGCCCATCGCGCGGATCGCGGCGATCTTGGCATGGAACGGTGCCCAATCATCCGCATCGCGGATCGCCGCCCAGATCGCCTCCACGTCGTCGATCGGCATGGCGCAGGGCGTGCCCGCCCAATAATCGTGCGAGCGGTCGGCGCGCGGCGGCGCGGCGGCCAACAGCGTGCGCACCCGATCCCATGCCGCGCCATAGCTGTCGGGCAGCGGCTGGGCGAAGGCGTCGAAGAAGAACTGGTCGATGCTCGTCTGCGTCGCCAGCAGCGCGGCTTCCGTCGCCTGCACCAGCGCGCAGTCCGCATCGGGCGAGGCGCTGCGCCGCCCCAGCCGCCACAGCATCGCCTGCGTAAAGGCCGGCTGATAAGCCGCGGCGAACCCGTCGATCGCGTGGATCAGCGGGTCGGCTCTGGTGATCAGTCGGAGCGACGCCGCCAGTTGCTTCACATTCCAATGCACCGCCTCGGGCTGGCGGCCGAAGGCATACAGTCCGTCCGCATCGAAATAGGCCGCCGTGAAGCCCGCATCCCAGCTCGGCGCGAACCGCCACGGCCCATAGTCGAAGCTTTCACCGGTGACGTTGATATTGTCCGAGTTCAGCACACCGTGAACGAAGCCGGCCGCCAGATACGCCGCCGTCATCCGCGCAGAGCGCTCCACCACCTGCGTCAGCAGCGCCACCGGATCGTCGCTGTCCTCGCCATACAGCTCGCGCATGACATAACGCACCAGCCGGCGCATCGCCTGCGCGTCGCGCTCGAACGCCAGCCGCTGGAACGTGCCGATGCGGATGTGCCCGTGGCTCAGCCGCACCAGCACGGCGGCGCGGGTGGGGGAGGGCTCGTCCTCGCGAAACAGCGTCTCGCCCGTCTCGATCAGCGACAGGCTGCGCGACGTCGGCACGTTCAGCGCCTCCAGCATCTCGCTTGCCAGCACCTCGCGCACCGCGCCCTTCAGCGTCAGCCGTCCGTCACCGAAGCGGCTCC
The DNA here is from genome assembly GCF_002197685.1 of Sphingomonas dokdonensis. GTDB lineage: Bacteria > Pseudomonadota > Alphaproteobacteria > Sphingomonadales > Sphingomonadaceae > Sphingomonas > Sphingomonas dokdonensis. Next base: position 349,161 of record NZ_NBBI01000001.1, read on the forward strand.
ACGGCGTCGTGCCCGAACCCTTGGTGCCAAGGTCCATCAGCCGCCCCGCGCGGTCGCGCAGCTGCGCAAAGGTGAAGCCGCGACCATCGCCGATATCGGGGCTGTAGCTGCGGAACTGATGCCCGTGATAGCGAAGCGCCAGCGGCTGCGGCAGCGATCCGGGCAGCGGCTCGAACCGGCCAAAATGCGCCGCCCATGATTCGTCGTCCAGCCCGTCCAGCCCGACCTCGGCCGCCGCGCGATCGTTGCGATACTTTATGGTCGTTTGCGGAAAGCGTGCCGCCTCAACGACATCGTAGAATGGATCGCCCAGCGACAGGATCGTGCTTTCGGGCCGGTAAGCTTGCGGGTCGAACGCCATGCGTGGATATGGGCACCGGCTGAGCAAAGGTGCAAGCATGACCGCCTGGAAAGATGTGATTTGGTGGTCGAACGATGGCCTCCGGCTGCACGCCCGCGATTATCCGGGCGAGGCTGACACGCCGCCGATCCTCTGCCTGCCGGGCCTGACGCACAACGCGCGCGATTTCGACGCGCTCGCCCGGCGCGTCGCGGGGCGGCACCGCGTGCTGGCGATCGACCTGCGCGGGCGGGGCGAAAGCGCCTATGCCAAGGATCCGATGAGCTACGTCCCGCTCACCTATGCGCAGGACATCGCCGCGCTGCTCGCGGATCAGCAGATCGATCGCTTCGTCGTGATCGGCACCTCGCTCGGTGGCATCGTCGCCATGCTGCTCGCGGGCATGATGCCCGGCCGCATCGCCGGCGCGCTGCTGAACGATGTCGGGCCGGAGGTCGACCCGATCGGCCTGGCTCGCGTGCGCGGGCACGTCACCCGCTCCAGCAACTGGCCCACCTGGATGCACGCCGCGCGCGCGATCCAGGAAACGCACGGCGGCAGCTATCCCGATTGGGGGATCGAGGATTGGCTGGCGATGGCCAAGCGGCTCTATCGCCTCAACAATGCCGGCCGCATCGTTATCGATCACGACCCGCGCATCGCCGAGCCGTTTCGCGTGCCCGGCAATCAATATGGCCCCGAAATGTGGCGCGCGCTCGCGGCGTTCGGCACCGCGCCCGTGCTGATCGTGCGCGGTGGCCGATCGGATATTCTCAGCGCCGCTGTGGCCGAGCGGATGGTCGCCGCCCTGCTGGAGGCGGAGCTCGTTACGCTGCCCGGCATCGGCCACGCGCCGACCTTGAGCGAGCCGGCGGTGCAGGGCGCGATCGACCGGCTGCTCGCCCGCGCCGGGGAACCGCCAAGCGCCTGAGGCGTCAACAAGGCTTGCCGCCCAACGGGAGCTTTCATGATTAACCGATCCGACGCGCATACCGCCACCACCCCGCTTGCCGGCCGCCGCGTGCTGGTGACCGGCGGCACCACCGGCATCGGCCGCGCCACCGCCGTGCTGCTGGCGAGCGAGGGCGCGAAGGTCTTTGTCTGCGGCCGCGACGAACAGCATCTGCAGGATGCGCTCGCCCGCATCCGCGAGGTGGGGGAGGGTGACGGCATGGCGATCGACCTCGCCGAGGAAAGCAACGTCGCCCGCCTGTTCGCGGCGGCGACTGAGTATCTCGGCGGTCTCGACGTCGCGGTGATCAATGCCGCGCGCGGTGCCGAGGGCATTTCGGAAATGAGCGAGGCCGATCTGCGCTACACCATCGGCAGCAACTTCACCGCCTACCTCCTGTCCGCGCAGGAGGCGACCAAGGCGATGGGCGCCTATGGCAAGGATGCGGAGGGCAAGGGCGATATCGTGCTCGTCGGCTCGATGAGCGCCTATGTCCTCGGCGCGCACTCCACCGTTTATGCCGGCATCAAATATGGCATCCAGGGCTTTGCCATCGCGCTGCGCCGCGAGCTGGGCAAGAAGGGCGTGCGCGTCTCGCTGGTGGAGCCGGGCCTCACCGGCAGCGACATGGTGAAGGACGACATCGATCAGGTCGAGCGGATCAACAAGGAAGAGATGCTGCGCGCCGAGGATATCGCCGTCGGCGTCCATTACCTCCTCACCCAGCCGCGCCGCGCGGTGGTGCAGCAGGTGACGATCTCCCCGCGCATGCAGGACGAGGAATGACCTTTCCGCTCGACCATCTGGTCTTCACGCCGGGCGACGTCGACCTGTCGCGCTCGCCGCTCGCCGGGCAGCTCGAAGAGGAAACCTATGTCCTCGGCGCCTTCAATCCCGGCATGACGCGGCTGCCCAACGGCAACCTTCTCCTGATGGTGCGGATTGCCGAGGCGCTGCGCCATCCGACGCGCGACGGCCACGTTCGCGCGATCCGCTGGGAGGCCAGCGATGCGGGGGGCGGCTTCACGCTCGACCCCTGGCCGCTCCAGCTCGTCGACACCGCCGATCCGCGCAAGTTCATGATGCGTGGCGGCGGGTGGAAGGTGATGGCGCTCACCTCCTTGTCCTGGCTGCTCCCCGTCGAGCTCGATCCCGAAGGGCGTCGCGTCGAGGCGGTGCATTACGATCGCGCGATCGCGCCGCGCGCAAGCTACCAGAATTACGGCGTCGAGGACGCGCGGATCAGTCGCGTGGGGACGCGCTATCTGATGACCAGCTGCTCGGTCAGCCCGGAGCGGCATTCCACCACGCTCTACACCAGCGCCGATGCGGTGGACTGGCAGCTCGAAGGCATCGTCCTCGATCACCAGAACAAGGACATGCTGATCTTCGAAGGGCAGATCGGCGGCAAATATTGGGCGCAGACCCGCCCGCTGGGCGACCTCTATTTCGCCTATCCGCCGGGCAGCGACTGGCGCGCCGGCCCCTCGATCAACCTCGCCTCGTCCCCCGACGCGCTGCACTGGAAACCGAGCGACCACCCCGGCATCCGCCCCCATGCCGCCACCACCGCCACCGCGCGCATGGGCGGCGGTGCGCAGCCTGTGCTGACCACGGTGGACGGCCAGGAAGGGTGGCTCACCCTCTGGCACGGTGTCGAGCCATCGGGCGTCGTCGGCATCTATCGCACCTATTGGACGCTGCTCGACAAAGACGAGCCGTGGCGCACCCTCGCGACCCAGCACACGCCGCTGCTTGAGCCCAATCCCACGCTTACCGAGCCGCTCAAGGACCAGATGTATCTCGACAACGTCGTCTTCACGACCGGCATCGTTGACGCGGGCGATCACTGGATCGTGGCGAGCGGCGAGGCCGATCTCGCCTGCCGGATCACCCATGTGCCGAAGGATGCGTTCCGGCCCTGATACGCGCCAGCCCCTGTCCTACGACACGCCATCTGTGCCATGGGCGCAGCCATGACCGCGCTGCGCCCTCCGCTCGAAACTTTGCACCGCGCCCGCTTTTTATATGTGCGTCATTTTTGCGAAGTTCCGCACCGCGTTTTGATCGCGCCGGCGCCTCGACATCCTCAACATTCGCAAGGCTAAGCCGCTGATCCGATGCCCCAGCCGATCAACATCCTTCACCTCCACTCCACCTTCGATCTGGGCGGCAAGGAAGCGCGCGCCACGCGGCTGATGAACGCGTTCGGCGATCGCGCGCGCCACACGATCGTATCGGGCATGGAAGGGCGCTACGGCGCGCGCGAGCGGATCGCCAAGGGTGTGAAGTACGAGATCGCGCAGAACCCGCCGCCGTTGCAGGGCCGGCCCTCGCTCGCGCGCTACGAGGCGATCGCGAAGTACATGCGCCGCTTCGATCTGGTGCTGACCTACAATTGGGGAGCGATCGACGGCGTCATGGCGCGCCGCGTGTTCGGCCGCGGCACCCCGCCGGTCGTCCATCACGAGGATGGCTTCAACGAGGACGAGGCCGCCGGCCTGAAGCGCGAGCGCAATCTCTACCGCCGGCTGGCGCTCGGCGCGGCGCATGGGTTGGCGGTGCCCTCCACCACGCTGGAGCGGATCGCGCTGGAAACCTGGAAGCAACCACGCGCCAAGGTCCACCGCATCGTGAACGGCATCGCCACCGGCCTTTACACCGCCACACCGGAGCCAAAGGCGATCCCCGGCTTCGTGCGCAAGCCCAAGGAAGTGGTGATCGGCACCGTCGCCGGCTTGCGTGCGGTCAAGGATCTGCCGGCGCTCGTCCGCGCTGCCGGCGGCCTCTCCGGTCGCTTCCGCCTGGTGATCGTGGGTGAGGGGGCGGAGCGCGCCGCGATCGAGCAGGCGGCGCTGGCGATGGGCATCGACGACCAACTCGTCATGCCGGGCTTTCTCGACCGCCCGTACCGCTTCCTCGGCCATTTCGACATGCTCGCGCTGTCATCGCGCTCCGAACAATTCCCCATCTCGGTGGTGGAGGCGATGGCCGCCGGCCTGCCGATCGTCGCCCCGCCGGTCGGCGATGTCCCGGCGATGGTCGCGCCCGAGAACCGGCCCTTCATCACCGAATTTCACGGCGAGGTGCGGTTGCGCGATGCCATGCAGTCGCTGATCGCCAATCCCGATCTGCGTCGCTCGGTCGGGGAGGCGAATCGTCGCAAGGCGCAGGTCGAATTTGACGAGCGCCAGATGATCGATCGCTACGCCGCGCTCTACGAATCCGCGCTTGGCCGACCGGGGGTGCTCGCCCACGGGGCGTAATTTCCTCGCCCCGCGCAACCTTTCTCGCTAGAGCGCCTTATCCGTTTCACTGGAGGTACAGCAAAGTCGTGGCATCTGCCGTGTTCAAGGGGCTTCAGCCCATCGTCTACAACGGCCGCGAAGTCTGGCCGCTGGTGGAGGGCGGAAAAGGCGTTGCCGCAACGAACCATGCCTCGGCCGGCGCCTGGGCCGCGGCTGGCGGCATCGGCACCGTCAGTGCGGTGAATGCGGACAGCTACGATCCCGAGGGCAAGATCGTGCCCCAGGTGTATCACGCCGCCACGCGCCGCGAGCGCCACGAAGAGCTGATCGCCTATGCCATCGAGGGCGCCGTGCAGCAGGTGCAGCGCGCCTGGGAGATCGCCGGCGGCAAGGGCGCGATCAACATCAACGTGCTGTGGGAAATGGGCGGCGCGCAGCGCGTGCTGCAGGGCGTGCTGGAGCGGACCAAGGGTCTGGTCGCCGGCGTCACCTGCGGCGCGGGCATGCCGTACAAGCTCAGCGAGATCGCCGCGGCGCACAACGTCAATTACCTGCCGATCGTCTCCTCCGGCCGCGCCTTCCGCGCGCTGTGGAAGCGTGCTTATTCCAAGGTGTCGGAACTGCTCGGCGCGGTGGTCTACGAGGATCCGTGGCTTGCCGGCGGTCACAACGGCCTGTCGAACGCCGAAGATCCGCTGAAACCCGAGGATCCCTATCCCCGTGTGAAGGCGCTGCGCGAGACGATGCGTGAAGGCGGCATTCCGGATACCACGCCGATCATCATGGCCGGCGGCGTCTGGTACCTGCGCGACTGGAACCACTGGATCGACAATCCCGAGCTCGGCGCGATCGCCTTCCAATACGGCACGCGCCCGCTGCTGACGCAGGAAAGCCCGATCCCGCAGGAGTGGAAGGAACGGCTGATGACGATCGAGGAGGGCGACGTCCTCCTGCATCGCTTCTCGCCGACCGGCTTCTATTCGTCTGCCGTGCGCAACCCGTTCCTGCGCAGCCTTGAGGCACGCTCGGAGCGTCAGATCGCCTTCTCCACGCAGGAGGCGGGCGACCACGTCTTCCAGCTCGACGTGGGCGTGAAGGGCAAGAACTTCTGGGTGACCAAGGGCGACCTGCTGCGCGCGCGCGAATGGTTCGGCCACGGCTTCACCGATGCGCTGAAGACGCCCGACAATACGTTGGTGTTCGTCACGCCGCAGGAAAAGGCGGAGATCCGCAAGGATCAGGCAGATTGCATGGGCTGCCTCAGCCAGTGCCTGTTCTCGAGCTGGGCGGATACCGAGACGAACTCGACCGGCCGGCTCGCCGATCCGCGCAGCTTCTGCATTCAGAAGACGCTGCAGGAGATCGCCCACGGCGGCGATACGGAGGCGAACCTGATGTTTGCCGGCCACGCCGCGTACAATTTCAAGCGCGATCCGTTCTACTCCAACGGCTTCGTGCCCACCGTGAAGCAACTCGTCGATCGCATCCTGACCGGCGATTGATCGTGGCAGGTGCCGCCCGCGTCAGGCGAGCGGCACCTGCGCCACGCGGCTCAATTGTCGACGATCGTCCCGACCACCGCACCGCCGGCACCGCCGACCGCCGCGCCCTTTTCCACGCTGCCGCCCGTCGCCGCGGCCACACCGGCACCGCCCGCGCCGCCGATCGCCGCGCCACGCAAGGTGGAGCAGGCCGAGGTGGAAACCGCGGTGGCGCCAAGCATCAGCAGAAGGATCGCCTTCTTCATGATCGTTTCTCCGAGTTTTTGAACAATCGGAAAAATGCTGCGCCGCCGCAGCCGTTCCCCTCGGCAACGTAAATTAACGAAAGTTCAGGTTACGCCCAGCCTTCCAGCACCTGGTCAGGCGGCCGGTGTCCATCCGCCCACATGCGGATGTTGGCAATCACCTTCTCGCCCGTCGCCAGCCGGCCTTCGAACGTCGCCGATCCCATGTGCGGCGTCATGACGACATTGGGCAGCGCCAGCAGCCGCGGATCGATCCGCGGCTCGTGCGTCCACACGTCCAGTCCCGCACCGGCCAGCCGCCCGGCTTCGAGCGCGTCGATCATCGCATCCTCGTCGACGATCCCGCCGCGGCTGGCGTTGATCAGATAGACATGCGGCCGCAGCAGCGCGATGCGCGCTGCGTCGATCATGTCTGCGCTGTCCGCGTTCAGCGGCGTGTGGATCGTCAGAATATCGATCGCGCCCAGCATCTCATCGAGGTTGGGATGCCATTGCGCCTGAAGCTCGGCCTCCACCACCTTGGGCAGGCGATGCCGGTTGTGGTAGTGGATCGACAGGCCGAACGCCCGCGCCCGCCGCGCCACCGCCTGGCCGATCCGGCCCATGCCGACGATGCCCAGCGCCTTGCCGCCGATACGGTGGCCCAGCATGCCGCCGGGGCTCCAGCCCTTCCACTCGCCCGAGCGCACCAGCTTCTCGCCCGCAGCCAGCCGGCGCGGCACGGAAACGATCAGCGCCATCGTCATGTCGGCGGTGTCTTCGGTCAGCACGCCCGGCGTGTTGGTGACGATGATCCCGCGCGCCCGCGCGGCCTTCAGGTCGATGTGGTTCACGCCCGCACCGAAATTCGCGATCAGCTTCAATCGCTCGCCCGCGCCTGCGATCAGGTCGGCATCGATGCTGTCGACCACCGTCGGCACCAGCACGTCGCAATCCGCCATCGCCGCCGCCAGCTGCTCGCGCGACATCGCCAGATCGGCACGGTTGTTGACCGTGTCGAACAGCGCCTCCAGCCGGTTCATCGTGGCGTCGGGCAGCTCGCGGGTCACAACAACCCGGGGATTGGGGCATCGGCGGCTATCGACCATGGTCTTGCTGTGACGAAGCAAGGCAGGGGCGTCAACGATCGGTTGAAGCGTTAGCTCGCGTGCGGCAAAGCAGGCCGAGGCTGACAGGGGATGACGATGCGGCGGTGGACGGCAGGATTGACGACGCTCGCTGTCTTTGTTGCGCTCGTGGCCGGCGATGGCGCGGCACAGGCGGGCAAGGACAAGCCGAAGCCCCCGTATTTCGCCTCGATCGGCGCCGGAAAGGCGCGCATGCGCTCCGGCCCGGGCCGGTCCTATCCCGCCACCTGGCTGTACGTGCGCCGCGATCTGCCGGTGCGTGTCGTGGATGTGTTCAAGGAATGGCGCAAGGTCGAGGATCCCGCGGGCGAGCAGGGCTGGATGCTCGGCACCTTGGTCAGCAGCACGCGCACCGCGATCGTCCAGGGCGCCGTCACCGAGCTGCGCGAACAGCCCGCGTTCGGTGCGCGCGTGCTCTGGCGCGCCGAGCCGGGCGTGGTGGGCCGCATCAGCCAGTGCGCGCGCGGCTGGTGCCGGTTCGACGTGGCGGGGCAGGCGGGCTTTGTTGAGGCAAGCCGTCTGTGGGGCGTGCAGCCCGAGGAGTCGCTGCCATGATCCAGGGCTTCGACACGACCGCCTTTGTTGCCGCAACGCTGCGCGAGGATCTCGGACCGGGCGTCGATGTCACGTCGGAAGCCGTCATCCCGGCGGATGCGCGCTTCGATGCAGTCATGGCGACCCGTGACGCGATCACCGTCGCGGGGCTGGAAATCGCCGCCGCGTTCTTTCGCCAGCTCGATCCCGCGGCAACGATCGAGCAACTGGTCGAGGACGGGGCGCGGGTGCCCGCCGGCACGGCGCTCATGCGCATCGGCGGCATGGCACGCGCCCTGCTTACCGCTGAGCGATCGGCGCTGAACACCGTCCAGCACCTGTCCGGCATCGCGACCATGACCAGCGGCTATGTCGATCGGATCGAGGACACCGGCGCCATCCTGCTCGACACGCGCAAGACGCTGCCGGGTCTGCGCCTGCTCGAGAAATACGCCACGCGCATGGGCGGCGCGCAGAACCATCGCATGGGGCTGTGGGATGCGGCGATGATCAAGGACAACCATGTCGCGGTGGCCGGCGACGTGGCGGAGGCGGTGCGCCGCGCCCGGGCCGCCGGTGTGGCCGAGATCATCGTGGAGGTCGATCGCATTGACCAGATCGAGCCGGCGCTCACCGCCGGCGCCACGCGGCTGTTGCTCGACAATATGCCACCGCCGATGCTTCGCGAGGCGGTCGCGCTGATCGACGGGCGCTTGCCGTCGGAGGCGTCGGGCGGCGTGTCGCTCGACACGATCCGCGCCATTGCCGAGACGGGCGTGAACTTCATCAGCGTCGGCCGGCTCACCCAATCGGCGCCGGCGGCCGATATCGGGCTCGATTTCGCGCTTGCATGATAGATGCGCTTGGGGTTCAGCGCGCCGCGTGACTGGCGCCTCGCGTGGTGGCCACACAGCGATCGTGCGACAGGGACGGTTCATCGCGCGCCAGCGATAGGCGCGGGAGCGAAGATCAAAAGGTGATGGTGATGAAGCGGTGGATTGGGCTGGCGATCGCGATGGTGCCGGGTGTCGCCTCGGCGCAGGCATATCAGTGCACCGCACCCGATGCGAGCATGATGACGGTGCGCCCCGATCTGCCGAGCGAGCGCGAGCCGCAGCGCCTGTTGCCGATCGGTCATTATACATTGGCGATCAGCTGGTCGCCGCAGCATTGCCGCCAGCCTGACCGCGCGGCGCGCTCGCGTTTCCAGTGCGGCGACGCCAATCGCTTCGGCTTCGTTCTGCATGGCTTGTGGCCCGACGGGATCGGCAAGGAGTGGCCGCAATATTGCAAGGCGACGCCGCTGTTGGCGGAGCGCACCATTCGCGCCAACATCTGCTCCACGCCGTCAGCACAGCTGCTTCAGCACGAATGGGCCAAGCACGGCACCTGCATGGCCGGCGAAACGCCCGACAGCTATTTCGCCAAATCGACCAGCCTCTTTGCCAAGCTGCGCTACCCCGACATGGTCGCGCTCTCGCGCCAGCCGCTGTCCGCCGGCAAGCTCGCGACGGCAATCGCGCGCGTCAATCCGGGGATGCGTGCGGACATGATGAAGATCACCACCGATCGCCAGGGATGGCTGGACGAGGTGTGGATCTGCATGGACAAGAGCTTCAAATACGCCCGCTGCCCCGCGCATCAGGGCGGCGTGAAGCCGAACGCGCGCGTCCGCATCTGGCGCGGTCCGCGCTGACTCTATTACGCCGGCGGAGCGCTGCCGGACCTGATAGGCGCCAAGCCGCTTAAGCGACTTGGCGCATTTCCATCACCGCTTGCGCGTCAACTCGCGCATCGCGTCGTCGAGGCCCGCGAGCGTCAGCGGGTACATCCGGTCGTTCATCAGCTCGCGGATGACCTTCACCGATTGCGAATAGCCCCATTGCGCCTGCGCCACCGGGTTCAGCCACACCGCGGCCGGATAGGTGGTGGTCAGCCGATGCATCCACACCGCGCCCGATTCCTCGTTGAAATGCTCCACCGATCCACCGGGATGGGTGATCTCATACGGGCTCATCGACGCGTCGCCGACGAACACCAGTTTGTAGTCGTGCGGGAATTTGTGCAGCACGTCCCACATCGGCGTCCGCTCGGCAAAGCGGCGCTTGTTGTCCTTCCACACGCCTTCGTACGGGCAGTTGTGGAAATAGTAGAATTCCAGGTTCTTGAACTCGCTGGTGGCGGCGGAGAACAATTCCTCGCACAGCTTCACGAACGGATCCATCGAGCCGCCGACGTCCAAAAACAGCAGCAGCTTCACCGCATTGCGACGTTCCGGGCGCATGTGGACGTCCAGCCAGCCCTGCCGCGCCGTGCCGTCGATCGTGGCGTCGATGTCCAGCTCGTCCGCCGCACCTTCGCGCGCGAACTTGCGCAGCCGGCGCAGCGCGATCTTGATGTTGCGGGTGCCCAGCTCCTTGGTGTTGTCGAGGTTCTTGAACTCGCGCTGGTCCCACACCTTCAGCGCGCGCTTCTGCTTGGATTCGCCGCCGATCCGCACGCCCTCGGGATTGTAGCCCGAATTGCCATAGGGCGACGTGCCACCGGTGCCGACCCACTTGTTGCCGCCCTGGTGCTTCTTCTGCTGTTCCTCCAGACGCTTCTTCAGCGTCTCCATGATCTCTTCCCACGAGCCGAGCGACTTGATCGCTTCCATCTCCTCGGGCGTCAGGAACTTCTCGGTGATCGCCTTCAGCCAGTCCTCGGGGATCTCCGCGCCCTGCTGCGCGAAGCTCGTCTCGATCCCCTTGAAGACCTTGGCGAACACCTGGTCGAACTTGTCGAGCAGCCCCTCGTCCTTCACGTAGACGGAGCGCGAGAGGTAGTAGAAATCTTCGGGCGTGCGCTCGATCACCTCTTTGTCGAGCGCTTCGAGCAGCAGCAGATGCTCCTTCAGGCTCGCCGGAATGCCGGCCACGCGCAGCTCGTCAAGGAAGTTGAGGAACATCGACTATCCGCCCCATCGTCTGTGTTTGTGCCGATGATGGCAGAGTTGGAGGCGCGGCACCAGCATGTCGGGCGCTGACGCGCGCGGGAAGGGGCGCTAGAGGCGCCGCATGACCATGGCTTTCACGCTTCCGCCGCCACCCGTGCTCACCGCAACGGGGCACGCCCTCCTCCTGGATTTCGACGGCACGCTGGTCGATCTGGTGGACCGGCCCGACGCGGTGGTGGTGGATGCGGCGCTGGTCGACGTGCTCCAACGGCTGATGGGAACCTTTGATGGTCGTGTCGCCTTAGTGAGTGGACGATCGGTGGCCCAGATCCACGCCTTCTTGGGAGAGGCGGTTCCTGGGCTGTCGGTGGTCGGCAGCCATGGCGCGGAGCTGGCGCTTCGCGGCGAACAGATCGCGCAGTATCGCCCGGCCGCCTTGGACGAGGCGGAGCAGGCGTTTCGCGCGGCGTTCGCCGGTGACGAGGGGGTAGTGATCGAGGTGAAATCTCTGGGCGTCGCAGCGCATTATCGCATGGCACCCGGCCGCGCCGCGGAGGCGCTGCAGGTGGCGGAGCGGTTTGCCGGCACGGACGATCTGGTCCTGCAGGAAGGAAAGATGATGGTCGAGCTGCGGACCGGCGGCCACGACAAGGGGAGCGGCATTGCAGCATTGCTCGAGCATGAGGGGTTCGCCGGCAGCGTGCCCGTGTTCGCCGGTGACGATGTGACCGACGAGGCGGGCTTCGCCGCGGTGGAAGGAATGAACGGCAAGGGCGTCCTGGTCGGCCCGATGCGCGATACGGCGGCCTCGTGTCGGCTGGACGATGTGGCGGCGGTACGCGCCTGGTTGGGGAAGATGGCATGACCGCGACGATGGATCTCTGGCCGATCGGCAATTGCCAGGTCTCCGCGCTGGTCGACCGCGCCGGCCGCTTTGTCTGGGGCTGCCTGCCGCGCGTCGATGGCGACCCGACCTTTTGCTCGCTGCTCGACGATAAGCCGCCCGCCGGCGACGATGCGTTCGGTTTCTGGGAAATCGACATCGACAGCAAGCGCGAGACGACGCAGCGATATATCCGCAACACGCCCATCCTCGTCACCCGGCACGAGGACGATCGTGGCAACGCCATCGAGGTGATCGATTTCTGCCCGCGCTTTGCGCGCAACGGGCGCAAATACCGCCCGGTCGCCTATGTCCGCATCGTGCGGCCGGTGGCGGGCAACCCGCGCGTGCGCGTGCGCCTGCGCCCCGCCACCAATTGGGGCGAGCGGCTGGCCCAGACGACGCGCGGCTCGAACCACATCCGCTACCTCCTCGACAACGGCGTCATGCGCTTGTCCACCACCGCGCCGGTCGGCTGGATCGAGGACGAGCGCATGTTCCGCGTCGAGCGCCCGCTCTATTTCTTCCTCGGCCCGGACGAGAGCTTCGCCGACGACATCGGCATGTCGCTGGAGAACATGCTCGATCGCACGGTCGAGGAATGGCAATATTGGTCGCGCAGCCTCGCCACCCCGCACGAATGGCAGGAGGCGGTGATCCGCTCCGCCATCACGCTGAAGCTGTGCCAGCACGAGGAAACCGGCGCGATCGTCGCCGCGCTCACCACCTCGATCCCCGAACACGCCGGCTCGCAGCGCAACTGGGATTACCGCTACTGCTGGGTGCGCGACGCCTATTACACCGTGCAGGCGCTCAATCGCCTGGGCGCGCTCGACGTGCTCGAAAGCTATCTCGAATACCTCCGCAACATCGTCGACAATGCCGAAAACGGCCACATCCAGCCGCTCTACGGCGTCGGCGGAGAGGCGACATTGGTCGAGCGCGAGGCGCCCGCGCTGAACGGCTATCGCGGCATGGGGCCGGTGCGTGTCGGCAACCAGGCGTATGAGCAGATCCAGCACGACGCCTACGGCCAGATCGTGCTCTCCAACGCCCAGGCGTTCTTCGATCACCGCCTGCTGCGCGTCGCCGGCGTGGAAGACTTCGAGGCGCTGGAGCCGGTCGGCGAGCGCGCCTGGGAAAAGTTCGACAAGCCCGACGCCGGCCTGTGGGAGCTGCGCACCAAGAGCCATGTGCACACCTATTCGGCGGCGATGTGCTGGGCGGCGTGCGATCGGCTCGCCAATGCCGCGCAGGTGCTCGGCCTGTTCGAACGCGAGATCTTCTGGCGCGACCGTGCGGACCAGATGCGCACGCGGATCGAGGAAGCCGCCTGGCGCCCCGAGACGCAGCGCCTGTCCGCCACGTTCGGCGGCGACGATCTCGACGCCAGCCTGCTGCAATTGCTCGACCTGCGCTTCCTCGCACCCGACGATCCGCGCTTTCAGTCGACGCTGGACGCCGTGGAGGGTGGGCTGCGGCGCGGCTCGCACATGCTGCGTTACGCCACCGAGGACGATTTCGGCCTGCCGCACACCGCCTTCAACGTGTGCACCTTCTGGCTGATCGAGGCGCTGCATTTCACCGGTCGCGATGCCGATGCGCGCGAATTGTTCGAAGAGATGCTGTCGCGCTGCACCCCGGCCGGCCTTCTGTCGGAGGACATCGATCCCGTCACGGGCGAATTGTGGGGCAATTACCCGCAAACCTATTCGCTGGTCGGCGTGATCAACTGTGCCGTCCTGCTCAGCAAACCATGGAGCGCGATACGATGAGCCGCCTGATCGTCATCTCGAACCGCGTATCGGCGCCCACTGCCGAACAGCCCAGCGCGCAGGGCGGGCTCGCCGTGGCACTGACGGCGGCGCTGCGCGAGGCGGATGGCGTCTGGTTCGGCTGGTCCGGCGAAACGGGCAACGGTCGCGATCTGCGCTTCGAAACCTATGATGGCGTCACATCGGCGACGATCGACCTCCCCGAACAGGACGTGGAGGAATATTACGACGGCTACGCCAATCGCACGCTCTGGCCGCTGTTCCATTATCGCCTCGGCCTGACCGAGTTCGAGCGCGACTTCCAGGGCGGCTACGAGCGCGTGAACCGCCTGTTCAGCGAGGTGATCAGCCCGCATATCGAGCCCGACGACTTGGTCTGGGTCCACGATTATCACATGGTGCCGCTCGGCTGGTTGCTGCGGCAGCAGGGCGTGAAGAACCGGCTCGGCTTCTTTCTCCACATCCCGTGGCCGCCCACCAGGCTGCTGATCGCGCTGCCCGAGCACAAGCGGCTGGTGGAGGCGCTGTTCGCCTATGACGTAATCGGTTTCCAGACGCGCGAGTGGCTCGAAACCTTCCACGATTACGTCGAGCGCGAGATGGGCGGCACGGTCGGGCCGAACGATGAGGTCACGGTGGGCGGGCGCACGATCAAGGCGATTGCCTGCCCGATCGGCATCGACGCGCGCGAGTTCATCGCCGGCGCCAATGGCGAGGTCGCGGCGCAGACGCTGAGCCGCATGGCGGAGAGCATCGACGGTCGCAATCTGATCGTCGGCGTCGACCGGCTCGATTATTCCAAGGGGATCGAGGAGCGGTTCCACGGGTACCAGCGCTTCCTCGAAACACGGCCCGACGCGCGGATGAACGTGTCGCTGCTTCAGATCGCGCCGCCCTCGCGCGCAACCGTGCAGAGCTATCAGGAGATCCGTGCCTCGCTCGACGCGCTATCGGGGCGGATCAACGGCGCCTTTGCGGAAATCGACTGGGTACCACTGCGCTACGTCAATCGCGGCCTGCCGCGCGATGTTCTTGCCGGCGTTTACCGGTCGGCGCGCGTCGGCCTCGTCACCCCGCTGCGTGACGGCATGAACCTTGTCGCCAAGGAATTTGTCGCGGCGCAGGATCCCGAGGACCCCGGCGTCCTTATCCTGTCGCGGTTCGCCGGCGCCGCCGAGCAGCTCGATCAGGCGTTGCTCATCAATCCCTACAGCCCCGATGAGATGGCAGACGCCATCGAACAGGCGCTTTCCATGCCGCTCGACGAGCGGAAAGCGCGCTGGCGCAAGATGTACGACAATGTCTGCCAGGAAGACGTGATCTGGTGGCGTCGCCGTTTCACCGACACGCTCTCGGCGGTCGAGCCGGCAGTGGCCTGAAGGAATTGTCGCAAGTGTATCGGTGTAAGTTCGCTTCCGTGACGGGCGGTTCGCGCGTGATCGGCCGTGTCGGCGCAATCGGCTTCATGGTGATCGCCGCGCCGGTTGCCGCACAAACGGCGCCCGACATCGTCGTCACCGGGCGCGGCCTTGACGATCGCCCGGGTGATCGCGCCGCCAGCGTGGTAACGATCGATGCCGCGCGGATCAGAGCGAACGCCAGCGATCGGCTGGAGACCATCCTCTCCGACGTTGCCGGCCTTCAGCAGTTTCGCCGCTCCGACTCGCGCTCGGCGAACCCGACCAGCCAGGGCATCTCGCTACGCGGGATCGGCGGCAATGCGTCGAGCCGCGCCCTGCTGGTCCTCGATGGCGTGCCGCAGGCCGATCCCTTCGGCGGCTGGGTGCCATTTCCCGCTTATGCCAGCGATCGGATCGGCCGCATCCGCGTGACGCGCGGCGGCGGCAGCGGCTATTTCGGGCCGGGCGCCTTGGCAGGCACGGTTGAGCTCGAAAGCGCCGATCCGACCGGCCAGCCGGCGTTCCTCGGTTCTGCCTCCTACGGCAGCCGAGACTCGGTCGACGCGCAAGGCTCCGGCGCGCTGGTCAGGGAAGGGGGCTTTGCCACCGCGTCCGCAGCGTACAGCCGCGGCGACGGCTTCGTCCCCACACTTGCCGCGTCTCGCGGGGCGGCTGACCGCCCGGCCGCGTTCGAGCAGGCATCGGCCGCCGTTCGCGGTGTCCTGCGCGTCGCGCCGGATACCGAGCTGCACGCCAATGTCAGCGGCTTCACCGATACGCGCGATCGCGGCACCGCCTTTACTGCCAATCGCAGCGAAGGTGCCGACGCCAGCATTCGGCTGGTCGGGCGTGGCGATTGGGGCTTCTCGGCGCTCGCCTATCTCCAGACGCGCGCCTTTGCCTCGCAATTCGCCAGTGTATCCGCCGATCGCAAGAGCGTCTCGCAGGCGCTGGATCAGTACAACACGCCCGCAACCGGGCTGGGCGCGCGGTTCGAGATCGTGCCGCCGGTGGGTGAGGGGCGTGATCTGCGGATCGGTGCCGACATCCGTGATCTCACCGGGCGCACGCAGGAGAACTACACCTATGTCGCCGGCCAGCCGACCCGGCGGCGCATCGCCGGCGGCAGCACGCGCACCGCTGGCCTGTTCGTTGACGGTTCGGCGGAAGCAGGCGCCTTCACCTTGACGCTGGGCGGCCGCGTCGATCGCTGGCGCATCACCGATGGCCGGCTGCGCGAATATACGCTGGCAAGCGGCGCGTCGCTCACCGATGCTGCGTTTGCGGACCGGCATGGCACCGAATGGACCGGCCGCGTCGGCGCCGCCTTCGCCCCCGCCGAGGCGGTGACCTTTCGCGCGAGCGGCTATCGCGGCTGGCGTTTGCCGACGCTCAACGAATTGTACCGACCGTTTCGTGTCGGAGCCGATGCCACTGCCGCCAATGCGGCATTGGAGCCCGAGCGGCTGACCGGCGTCGATGGCGGCGTCACCATCACGCCGACGCGTACGCTGACGCTCAGCGCAACGGTGTTCTGGAACCGGCTTAAGAATGCGATCTCCAATGTAACCTTGGGCAGCGGCCCCGGCACGTTCCCGGGTGTCGGCTTTGTCGCGGGCAGCTATCGCGCCCGGCAGAACCTCGATGCGATTGAGTCGACGGGGCTGGAGGTCGACGCGCAATGGCGTTCCGGCCCGATCTTCGCGCTCGCCTCGTGGAGCCACGTCGATCCGCAGGTGGAGGCATCCGGAGTCGCAAGCGCGCTTGACGGTCTTCGGCCGGCGCAAACGCCGCTCGATCAGGTGTCGGGGACCTTGGGGTGGCAGCAATCGGGCTGGACGGCGTCCGCCACGGCACGGCACATCGCCCGCCAGTTCGAGGACGATCAGAACAGCCGCGCGCTTGCCCCAGCAACGACGCTGGACGCCTATCTCGCGGTGCCGCTCGTGCGCGGGATCGCTTTGGAGGCGCGCGGCGAGAACGTCTTTGACGAACGGGTCGAGGCGGGGATCAGCGGCGCCGGCGTGATCGAGCGGGCCACGCCGCGTACCTTGTGGATCGGGATCAGGGTGCAGCGGTAAGCGTGCGCACGGCTGGCCGTTTTTCTCCGGAGGGCGGCCGCAGCTGATCTATTGATGCGTTGATACAGGCCATCAGCGTATCAATAACGGCCGGGCCCGGGTCCTCCGGATCGATTACGCGGCGGTGAAAAACGCCGGTCGAGATGGTGTGAATCATCTCCGCGACCTGATCCAGCTGCTCGGGATCGGTATTGACCGGCACCAGAAGTTGCAGGGCCGCGGTAAGTTCTCGGCGCAATTGCTGTTGCAGATTGCGCGTAATCTCCGCGACGCGTTCGTTGCGCGAAGACTCCGCCATGATCTCGGCAACCAGTCGCCCGGTATCGGGCTTCTTCTCGCAAGCGACAAAGGTGCGGATCCACTGCCGCACAGCTTCGGGGTCGCCCGTCGCACCTGCTGCGCACAGCCCGCTTTCGTGCAGATACTCTTCCAGATCGCGCTCGACGATCGCCGCGACGATCGCTTCCTTGTTGGCGAAATCGCGATAGATCTGCCCCACGGCGATCCCCGACGCCTGCGCAATCTGCGCCACGCCCGTCCCATGAAAACCATGCGCCGAAAAAGCCGCCCGCGCAGCCTGGATCAAGTTCTCACGTCGCGCGTTCGCCCGCCCGATACGTCGGTCCGCTGGAGCGGTGCAGCTCCTCTCGATGATCCTTCTCCCCTGCTTGACGACACCCGTTGTTCGCAGTAGCAGCAAATGTGAGTGAACGATCACTCACTTATCGCAGAGAACCATATGTCATTCAAGAGGGTCGCGTTTTCGGCGTTCCTGCTGGCTTCTGTGTCCGCATGTGGCGGTCAGGACGAAAAGGCGCAGCAAGCGGAGCAGCAGGCCGGCCCGCCGCAGGTCGGCTTTGTCACCGTTCAGCCGCAGGCCGTGACGCTGACGACGACTCTTCCCGGCCGGACGACCCCGTACGAAACGTCGGAAGTGCGCCCGCAGGTGAATGGCCTGATCCAGGAGCGGCTGTTCCGCGAAGGGGATCAGGTCCGCCGCGGTCAGGCGCTGTATCGCATCGATCCGCAGCCATACCGCGCGGCGGTGGCGAGCGCGCGCGCTGCGCTGGCGCGTGCGCGCGCCGCCATCGCCTCCAGCGCTGCGCTTCAGCGGCGCTACGGCGAACTGGTGAAGATCAACGCGATCTCCCGCCAGGAATATGAGAATTCTATCACCGCCGCACAGCAGGCGCAGGCGGATGTCGCCGCGCAGCAGGCGGCGCTTCGCACCGCGCAGATCGATCTGGAGCGCACCACCGTTCGCGCGCCGATTTCAGGCCGGATCGGGCGCGCATCGGCAACCACCGGCGCGCTGGTCACCTCTGGCCAGGCGACGCCGCTGACGACGATCCAGCGGCTCGATCCGATCTACGTCGATGTGCCGCAATCGAGCACAGACCTGCTTCGGCTGCGGCAGCAGATCGCGGCAGGCGATCTGTCGCGCGGCGGTGGTGCCGCACGTGTCCGCCTGCGGCTTGAGGACGGGTCGATCTATCCGACGGAGGGGACGCTGCAGTTCGCGGACGTGACCGTCGACCCTGCAACTGGCACTCAGACCATTCGTGCGATCTTCGAAAATCCGCGCAGCCTGCTCTTGCCGGGAATGTACGTTCGCGCCGAGCTGGTGGAGGGCACCGAGCCCGACGCGCTGCTCGTGCCGCAACGTGCCGTTCAGCGCGACGAAAAGGGCCAGCCGACGGTCATGGTCGTGGGCAAGGGGAACAAGGTCGAACAGCGCGTGCTTACCGCGCCGCGCACGATCGGTGAGAACTGGCTGGTCACCGCGGGGCTCAAGGCAGGCGATCGCGTGATCGTGGAAGGCGGCGGCATGCTTCGCCCGGGCATGCCGGTCACGCCGCAGCCGTGGAACCCCAATGCGAAGCCTCAGCAGCCCGGCGCGCCGGGGCAGGGGGCGCAGGGCGCTCCGGCGCAAGCGAAGTAAGGCAACATGGCACGCTTTTTCATCGATCGACCCATCTTCGCATGGGTGATCGCGATCGTCATGATGCTGGCGGGCGTGATCGCGATCCGCTCGCTTCCCGTGGCGCAATTTCCACAGATCGCACCGCCGGCGGTTTCGATCACCGCGACCTATCCCGGCGCCGACGCCGAAACGCTCGAGCGGACCACCACGCAGATCATCGAGCAGCAACTGCGCGGCATCGACAATCTACGGTACTTTTCGGCCTCGTCGTCGTCGGCCGGCGTGCTCACCATCACCTTGACCTTTGAGCAGGGCACCGATCCTGACATCGCGCAGGTGCAGGTGCAGAATAAGCTCCAGGCCGCCACGCCGCTGCTGCCGCAGGAAGTGCAGCAGCAGGGCATTCAGGTGCAGAAGTCCGCCGCCAGCTTCCTTGTGATCGTCGGCCTCTACTCGGCCGACGGGTCGCACGACGCGACCGACCTTGCGGATATGGTGGTTGCGCGGATGCGCGACCCGGTCAGCCGCGTGACGGGCGTTGGCGAGTTGCAGGTCTTCGGCTCGCAATACGCCATGCGCATCTGGGTCGATCCGCTTAAGCTGAACAACTTCCAGCTGACGATCGACGATGTGTCGGCGGCGGTACGCGCGCAGAATGCGCAGGTTTCGGCCGGGCAGATCGGTGCGCAGCCGGCGCCCGCCGAGCAGATGCTGAACGCTACCGTCTCGGTGCAATCGCGTCTGCAAACGCCCGAGCAATTCGGTGCCATTCGCCTGAAGACCAGCGTGGACGGCGCCGTCGTTCGGCTTCGCGACGTCGCGCGTGTGGAGCTTGGCTCGGAGAGCTACGGCTTCGACAGCAAGTATAACGGCAAGCCGGCGGCAGGTTTCGGCGTGCGATTGGCAGCGGGGGCGAATGCGCTGGCGACCGTTGATGCGGTAAAGGCGGAAGTGGAATCGATCGCCAAGGAGCTGCCGTCCGACGTCAAAGTCGTCTATCCGTTCGATACGACCCCGTTTGTGCGGCTGTCGGTCGAGCAGGTCGTCCACACGCTGGTCGAAGCGGTCGTGCTCGTCTTTCTCGTCATGTTCCTGTTCCTGCAGAACTGGCGCGCCACGATCATCCCGACGATCGCCGTTCCGGTCGTTCTGCTGGGCACGTTCGCCGTGATGGCGGTCGCCGGCTACTCGATCAACACGCTGACGCTGTTCGGCATGGTGCTTGCCATCGGCTTGCTGGTGGATGACGCGATTGTGGTGGTGGAGAACGTCGAGCGACTCATCGTCGACGAGGGGCTCAGCCCCAAGGACGCCGCACGAAAGTCGATGGACGAGATTTCCAGCGCGCTGGTCGGCATCGGCATGGTGCTGTCGGCGGTGTTCCTGCCGATGGCGTTCTTCGGCGGATCGACCGGCGTGATCTACCGGCAGTTCTCGATCACCATCGTATCGGCGATGGTCCTGTCGGTGCTCGTCGCGCTTATCCTCACCCCGGCTTTGTGCGCGACCATCCTGAAGCGGCACGATCCCAAGCAGCGCGAGGGCAATGGCATAGTCGCGCGCTTCTTCCGCTGGTTCAACGCGACGTTCGAAAAGGGCACGAACCGGTACGAGAAGGGCGTGAAGCGCACCGCACGGAGCTGGAAGCGATCCATGCTGGTATATGTGCTGATCGTCGCAGGCATGGCGTTCCTGTTCATGCGCCTGCCCAGCGCCTTCCTGCCCGACGAAGATCAGGGAACGGTGATCGCGCTCGTCCAGGGGCCGGCAGGCGCCACCTCCGCGCGAACCGACAAGGGCCTCGATCTGATCCGCAATCACTTCCTGAGCGATCCCAGCGTCGCGTCGGTGTTCACGATCAACGGTTTCAGCTTTTCCGGTCAGGGGCAGAATGCCGGCTTGGCCTTTGTCAGCCTGAAGCCGTGGGACGAACGCGAAGGCGAGGAGAACAAGGCACAGTCGATCGCCGGCCGCGCCATGGGTGTTTTCTCGCAATACAAGGACGGCATGATCTTCGCGCTGGTGCCGCCCGCCGTTCAGGAACTTGGCAACGCCACCGGCTTCGACGTGCAGCTGGTCGACACGGCCGGCATCGGTCACGAACGGCTGACGCAGGCGCGCAATATGCTGCTCGGCATGGCCGCGCAGGATCCGCGTGTCGCACAGGTGCGGCCGCTGAGCCTTGAGGATGCGCCGCAGCTGAAGGTCGATATCGATCAGGACAAGGCGCGCGCGCTCGGGCTCGATCTCGCGTCCATCAATTCGACGATCGCGACGGCATGGGGCGGCGCCTATGTGAACGACTTCATCGATCGCGGCCGCGTGAAGCGCGTCTATCTGCAGGCTGATACGCCGTACCGGCTGCGGCCCGAGGATCTCGCCAGTTTCTATGTTCGCGGCGCGGACGGGCAGATGGTGCCGTTCACGGCATTCTCCACCATTTCCTGGGCCAATGCGCCCGTCCAGCTGACCAGATACAATGGGCAGCCGGCGATGCAGCTCCAAGGCTCGCCCGGTGCTGGCGTCAGCACCGGCGGCGCGATGGAGGCGATCGAGGAGATGCACGCCAAGCTGCCGCCGGGCACGGCGCTGCAATGGACCGGGCTGTCCTACGAAGAGCGCCTCTCGGGCGGCCAGGCGCCGGCGCTCTACGCCTTGTCGCTGCTGATCGTCTTCCTCTGCCTGGCGGCGTTGTACGAAAGCTGGTCCGTGCCGATCGCCGTGATGCTGGTGGTGCCGCTTGGCGTCGTCGGCGCGCTGCTCGCCGCAACGCTGACCGGGCTGAACAACGACATCTACCTGCAGGTCGGTCTGATCACGACGATCGGCGTGGCGGCGAAGAACGCGATCCTGATCGTGGAGTTCGCCGAAGAACGGATTGCGGAGGGCATGCGGCCGTTCGATGCGGCCGTGGAGGCGGCGCGGTTGCGACTGCGACCGATCCTGATGACGAGCCTTGCGTTCGTCTTCGGCGTGCTGCCGCTCGCTATCTCGACCGGCGCAGGGGCGGGCGGTCAGAACGCCATCGGCCGATCGGTGGTGGGTGGCATGTTGTCGGCGACCGTGCTCGCGATCTTCCTGGTGCCGATGTTCTTTGTCGTGGTGTCACGCCTGTTCGGTCACGGTAAGGACGAAGGCGGCGATCAGAACACGAACAATTACGAGCCGTTGCCCGCCGAACCGCGGGACGCTGACGGCGCGGGCGACCATCCGGTCGCGCCGCAAGGAGCATGATCGACATGAGCAGCCGTTCCGTTCTCGCCGCGCTGGTCGCCGCGACTGCGCTGGCGGGGTGTAATCTGGCGCCCAAATATGACCGGCCGATCGGTGCCGTACCCTCGGCACTCCCGCAAGGTGGCGTCTATCCGTCGGCGCCAAGCGATGCGCCCGATGTCAGCCGGATCGGCTGGCGTGATTTCTTCCTCGATCAACGTCTTCGTGAGGTGATCGAGACGGGTCTGGCGAACAATCGTGACCTTCGGATCGCCGCCGGAAACGTCTTGCAGGCACGCGCGCAATATCGCGTTGAACGAGCAAACCGCGTCCCGAACACCAGCATTTCCGGCTCCGGTACCTATACCAACAACATCTTCGGTGGCGGTGGAGCAGCAGGCGCAGGCGCAGGCGCAGGCGCAGGAGCGGGGGCCGGTGCGGGGGCAGGGACTGGAGGCGCCGTTGGCGCAGGTGGCGCTTCGTCGAACCTCGAATTCTACTCGGTCAACGCCGGCTTTTCCGCGTTCGAGCTGGACTTGTTTGGCCGCGTCCGTGATTTGTCGCAGGCGGCGCTTGAGCAATATTTCGCCTCGGAGGAAGCGCAACGGTCAGCGCGGATCAGCCTGATCGCGGAGATCGCGACGGCGTGGCTGACCATGGCTTCGGACCAGGAGCAACTGCGGGTCAGCCGCGAGACGCTGAAGGCATTCGAGCAATCGCTCGAGCTGACCCGCGCGCAGTTCCGCATCGGCATCGCCTCCGAACTGGCGGCGCGCCAGGCGGAGACGAACTATCAGGCCGCACGCAACGATATCGCCGTTCTGCAGACCCGTCTGGCGCAAGACCAGAACGCACTGAACCTGCTCGTCGGCACCACTGTCCCCCAGGCGATGTTGCCGCAGGGGCTCGGTGCCGCGCCGCTGACACGCGACGCCATCCCCGGCGACGTGTCGTCTGACGTGCTGCTGCGCCGCCCCGACGTGTTGCGCGCGGAACACCAATTGATCGCGGAGAATGCCAACATTGGCGCAGCGCGCGCGGCCTTTTTCCCGCGCATCTCGCTGACGGCTACCATTGGCACTATCTCGACCGCGCTGTCCGGGCTGTTTGCCGGCGGCAGCTTTACCTACAACGCCGCCCCGACGATCGGTCTGCCGCTGTTCGACGGCGGGCGAAACGCGGCCAACCTCGATTATGCCAAGGCGTCGCAGCAAGTGGCGGTGGCGACGTACGAGCGCGCGGTGCAAACTGCCTTTCGCGAAGTTGCCGATGCGCTTGCCCAGCGCGGCACGATCGATGAGCAAGTGGCGGCGCAAAATGCCCGCGCGAACGCCGCAAATGTTGCAGCTCGACTGTCTGAGGCGCGCTACCGGGCAGGCGTCGACTCGTTCCTTGTGTCTCTCGACGCACAGCGCACGGCTTATGCTGCACAGCAGCAATTGATTCAGGCGCGACTTGCCCGCGGCAGCAATCTTGTGGAGCTTTACCGCTCACTGGGTGGCGGGCTCAACTAGGAAAACCACGGCCTTGCAAGTCGGAACGATTCGGATACTCTTCCGTAGATAGGAAGAGGAGAGAGCCGATGATGCCGCAAGAGCGCACGGGCGACGAAACACTGGTGATCTTGCAGAGCTTGCTTTGCTTGCTTCGCGAAAAGAACGTGTTGACCCGCGCCGATATTGAAACCCTGTGCGAGCGTGTCGCCATGCGCGCCAGCCAGGCCGAACGCGATCCATTCCCCTGCTGTGCCGAGGCGGCGCGCAATGCGGCCGACGAAATGGCCCGCATCGGTGGCTACATCGGCTCGCATTACGGCGGCAAGCACCGGCGCATGTGATCGCGCGGTCGCGCGCGAGCTTGCCTGCGAACCTTCTGGCGGGCAGCGCGTTTGCGTGTTGATGAAACTGTTTCACGTCAGTGATGTGCATTTCGGCGCGGAAGATCCGAAAGCCCTCGATTGGTTTGCCCGCTGTGTCGCGGATGAGGCGCCCGACGCCGTTATCATGACCGGCGACCTCACCATGCGCGCTAAGCCGCGCGAGTTCGATGCCGGCGGGAAATGGCTGATGTCGCTCGGCGTGCCGGTGACGATCGAGGTCGGCAATCACGACATCCCTTATTATTGGGATCCGCTGCGCCGCTTGTTCAGCCCCTACAAACGCTACGGTGCCGCTGAGCGGCTGATCGAGAAGCCGCTCGATCTGCCGGGAGTCTCGATCGTACCGCTGAAGACCACGGCGCGCGCGCAATGGCGCTGGAACTGGTCGAAAGGTCACGTGAGTTCCGATGCACTGGAAGATGCGTTGCGCCTCGTGAAAGCAGCGCCGAACGGCAATCTGATTTTCGTTGCCGGCCATCACCCGCTGATCGAGGGCGGGACGCGCGGCACCGCGAAGACGCGCAACGGCGACAAGGCGCTCGCCGCCTTTGCGGACGCGGGCGTCCATGCCGTGCTGTCAGGCCACGTTCACGATCCTTTCGATAAAGCGGTTCAGTGTGGTAATCGGACGGTGCGGATGATCGGCGCAGGAACCTTGTCGAAGCGTCTTCGGTCGTCGCCGCCGGCGTTCAATGAAATCCGGATCGACGGTGGCACATTCGAGACGCTGTCGCGGACCCTGTCGCCCGAGCCGAAGCATTCGATCAGCGACACGGTCGAGGTGGGCGCACGGTAGATGAAGCAAGGGCGCTCACCTGTGCGCCGTACCGGCGGGAGCGCCTCTCCACAGCGGACCCATCCCGCCGACTTCCCCTTCCGGGTGCGCCGTGGATGAGCGGTCGATCGCGCTGAACCGGTTCGGTCTGGGCGCATCGCCGGACGACCGAGACGGCGATCCGACTGCCGGCGCAAGTCGCAACTGGGTTACCGCGCAGATCGCCGCCTTTCAGCCGAACCCGCGCGCCATCGCCGGCGTGGCAGACACCTCCACCATCCTGCGCGACATTGCCGACTACCAGGCTCAGGCGCGACTGGTCCGAAAGAGCAAGCCCGGGCCACGCGGGAATGATGCGGATCAGACGCAGCCGGGCGACGATGGCGAAGACGTCGCCGCCATCGCGCTGCGCCGCCGCGCGCGTGGCGGGCTGCGGCTTCATTATGTCGAGGCCGTCAACGCGCGGGTTGCCGCCGCCCTTGCCACGCCAACGCCCTTTGCCGAGCGGCTGGTTCATTTCTGGTCCAATCACTTCGCCGTTTCGGCGGAAAAGCTGCCGGTCGTCGCGCTCGCGGGCGCTTTCGAGTTCGAGGCGATCCGGCCGAACGTCATGGGCCGGTTCGTCGACATGCTCAAAGCGGTCGAACGTCATCCGGCCATGCTGCTCTATCTCGATCAGGCGGACTCGATCGGTCCTGGTAGCGCGTTTGGCCAGCGACCGCGCGTGGCCGCCCGTCAGCGCGGGATCAATGAAAACCTCGCACGGGAAATCCTCGAACTACACACGCTTGGCGTGCGCACCGGTTACGACCAGGCCGACGTAACCGAATTTGCGCGGGCGCTCACCGGCTGGACGGTGCCGGGGATCGGCCGGCGCATCGGCGCGCGTGCCGTCACCGGCGGTTTTGAATTTCTCCCGGATCTTCATGAGCCCGGCACCCGAACGATCCTCGGCCAGACCTATCCTCAGGATGGCGAGGCGCAGGCGGAGGCGGTGCTGGAAGCCCTTGCGCGCCATCCGGCCACGGCACGCCATATCGCGGCCAAACTTGCCCGGCATTTCGCCGGTGATGACCCGCCACCGGCCATGGTGCGCCGGCTGGAGGCCGCCTTTCTGCGCTCGGGCGGCGATCTGCCGACCGTTTACCGCGCAATCATCGCCTCGCCGGAGGCATGGTCGGCGGAACCTGTGAAGTTTCGCACCCCTTGGGAATGGTCGATCGCTGTCCTGCGCGGCTTGAGCGCAAACCTGTCCGACAGCGGCTCGGCCGTCGGGTTGCAGGAGCAGCTCGGGCAGCGCGTCTGGCGTCCCGGCCAGCCGAGCGGGTTCGACGATGTGGCGGCGACCTGGGCAGGGCCTGACGCACTGATGCGCCGTGTGGAGGCGGCAGAACGACTCGCCACGCGCAGCCGTCCGGTCGACGCCAGGGACCTGGCGTCGCGCCTGTTTCCTGGGTCGGTAAGCGCCGCGACCGCCGAGGCGCTGAAGAGAGCGGAAAGCCCCGGCCAGGCGCTGGCGCTTCTCCTTGTTGCCCCTGAAATGATGCGGAGATAGCCCATGCTGGATCGGCGCTCCTTTCTGGTCCGCGGCGCGCTGGCGACGATTGGCGCCGGCGCCATGTCGCGCATGGCCTTTGCGCGCGCGGCAACGCAGCGCCGCTTCGTCTTCATCATTCAACGCGGGGCTGCTGACGGTGTCGGTACGGTGATGCCCGTCGGCGACCCGGCCTATGCGGCCATCAGGCATGCCTTTGCCGAGGATGCGGCAACGGGCGCCAAGCTCGACGCACTATTCACCCTACATCCCGCGATGCCCAAAGCCGCGGGGCTTTATCGGCAGCGCTCGGCGCTGTTCGTTCATGCCGTCGCCTCGCCCTATCGCGACCGGTCGCATTTCGACGGCCAGAACGTGCTCGAGACGGGAGGCAACAGCGCCTATCAGGTTCGCGACGGCTGGTTGAATCGGCTGCTGAGCTTGCTGCCGCATGATGAGGCGCGGGCAATTGCCGTTTCTGCAACCATGCCGGTGGCGCTGCGGGGCAGCAATGAGGTGGCGAGCTATGCCCCCTCGGTGCTCCCCGACGCCTCCGATGATCTGCTGCAACGCGTCACGATGCTCTATCAGGGCGACGCCCAGCTGCACGCCTTGTGGAGCGAAGCGATGAGTATTCGCGGTCTGGCGGGCGACGAAGCGGAGGAGAACGGCCGGGAAGCAGCCGCCAACGGCCGCCTGGCGGCCCAGTTGTTGCTGCCGGCCGACGGCGCACGGATCGCCATGATCGAAACCGGCGGCTGGGACACGCATGGTGCACAGCGCGCGCGGCTGGCCGGCGGATTGACCCGGCTCGACACGATGATCGACGCCTTGCGCATCGGGCTGGGGCCGGTGTGGCAGGATACGCTGGTGTTGGTCGCCACTGAATTCGGCCGAACCGTGGCGGTGAACGGCACCGGCGGGACCGATCACGGGACGGCGGCGGCGGCCATGCTGCTGGGCGGAAACGTGCGCGGCGGGCGGGTATTGGCCGACTGGCCGGGCCTGGCGCCGGCCCAATTGTATGAGCAGCGCGATCTACGGCCGACCATGCGCCTCGATGACGTGATTTCCGGCGCGCTGTCGAGGCATTTCGGCCTCGATCCGGAACGGACCGGCGCCGTGTTGTTCCCGGCGCTCGGCAAGCGCGCCCCCATCAGCGGCCTTGTCGCCTGACGAGAAACTAGCCGTCATGCAGAAGCCGCCCGCATCCGTATGGACGCGGGCGGCTCGCGCTTTCGAGAGAGGGAACTCTCAGAAACTTAGTTGGCGGTCATCACCTGAACCGAGCCGCTCTGCGGCGCCTGGAACGCGACCGGCGTGCCGCCGACCGTGCCACGCACGCGCTGGCCGTTCAGCACCAGGCGGAAGCGATCGCCGCCGACCTTGCGGCCCGTGATGATCGTGGCGCCGCCACGGCCTTCGCTGGTCGAGTAGACGTAGGTCTGGTTCTCGTGCTGGAAGGTCTTCTCCGCTTCGGCCTGGGCTGCGAGCGGTGCAACGGCGACGAGGAGGGCGGCGGTGGTGATCAGCTTGCGCATCGGACAATCCTTGGGTGAGATCGTGGTGAAGATCTAATCTGTTCGCAGATGCAGCATTATGTGCTGCGGTGCGGCGAGGCGAGCGCAAAAGTTCTTTTCGCGGTTGCAGGAAATGCAATCGCGTGGTGATTTGTCGATGTCGCTGCATTGGTCTATCGCGCGCGGCTTCACGAACACGATTGGTTGCCATGACGCTCTACTCCCGCTTCGCCGCGCATATCGACGCGGCGCTCGACGCCTTGGAAACGGCCGGTGTGCTGGCCCTCGGTATCGATCGACGCGCCGTGACGGTGGAGCCGCCGCGCGATGCGACGCATGGCGATCTGGCGACCAATGCGGCGATGGTGCTGGCCAAGGCGGCAAAGACCAACCCACGCGCGCTGGCGGAAAAGATCGCGGCGGAATTGCAGCAGCGCGACGAAGTGGCCGCCGTCGAGATCGCCGGGCCCGGCTTCATCAACCTGCGGCTCACCGACGATAGCTGGCGCGCCGAATTGTCGGCGATCATGGATGGCGCCGCGGATTACGGCCGCACGATCGTGGCCGCGCCGACCAGCGTGAACATCGAATATGTGTCCGCCAATCCGACCGGCCCGATGCACATGGGTCATTGCCGCGGCGCGGTGGTGGGCGACGCTCTGGCCGCACTTCTGGAATTCGCCGGGCATCGCGTGATCCGCGAATATTACGTCAATGATGCCGGCGGGCAGGTCGACGTACTCGCCCGGTCGGTGCACCTGCGCTACCGCGAGGCGCTGGGTGAGGACGTCGGCGCGATCCCCGAGGGCTTGTATCCCGGCGACTATCTGGTGCCGGTCGGCAAGCAACTCGCGGAGGAGTTCGGCAACCGCTACGTCGCGGCGCACGAGGGCGAGTGGCTGTCGCTGTTCCGCACCCGCGCCGTTGCCGCGATGCTCGAGCTGATCAAGGCCGACCTCGCCTTGCTGGGCATTCATCACGACCTGTTCTCGTCAGAGGCCGCGTTGCAGGCGGAGGGCAAGCCCGAGGCTGCCGAGGCGTGGCTGCGCGCGCGAGACCTAGTGTATGACGGCACGCTGGAGGCGCCCAAGGGCGAGACGCCCGAAGATTGGGAGCCGGTGGAGCTGCCGCTGTTCCGCTCCAGCCAGTTCGGCGACGATCAGGATCGCCCGATCAAGAAGTCGAACGGGCAGTGGACGTACTTCGGCGCCGACCTCGCCTATCACTTCCAGAAGGCGCAGGGCGCGGACGAGCTGATCGACATCTGGGGCGCCGACCATGCTGGCACCGTCAAGCGGATCCAGGCTGCCGTTGCCGCGCTGACCGAGGGCAAGACGCGCTTCGACGTGAAGCTGGTGCAGATGGTGCGCCTGCTGCGCGGCGGAGAGCCGGTGAAGATGTCGAAGCGCGCGGGCAATTTCGTGACGCTCGCCGATGTGGTGCGCGAAGTGGGCAAGGACGTGGTCCGCTTCACGATGCTGACCCGCCGGTCCGACGCGCAAATGGACTTCGATTTCGCCAAGGTGGTGGAAGCGTCGAAGGACAATCCGGTCTTCTACGTGCAATATGCCCATGCGCGCGTCGCGTCGCTGCGCCGGCGGGCGGCCGAAGCCGGGATCGACACGAGCGCGGTTGACCTGTCCCGCCTTGATACGGAGGAGCTCGGCCTGGTGAAGCTAGCCGCGCAGTTCCCGCGGGTGGTAGAGACCGCTGCGGCAGCACGCGAACCGCACCGAATTGCCTTTTACCTCTATGACTTGGCAGCGGCATTTCACGCATTGTGGAATGTCGGGAATGATCGACCCGACCGCCGCTTCCTGCTACCCGACGATCATGCGCTCACCGCCTCGCGTCTGTTCTTGGCGGAAGGCGTCGGGCAAATTATTCGCAACGGCCTCTCCATCATGGGCGTGGAGGCGGTGTCGGAGATGTAAGGCATGGCGCGCGACGAGATCGACTTGAGGGGCGAGGACCGGCTTCCGTGGCTGGAAACCGTCGAGCCTGACGAGCCGGAGGGCCCGGGGCTGCTGCGCGTCGGCGTGCTGGTGGTGGTGGGTCTCGCACTCGTTGCCGCCATCGTCTTCGCCATTCTCAGCTTCCAGCAGCGCACCCCCGATGGCGACGGCGAGCTGATCGCGGCGCCGCAGGGCGACTACAAGGTGCGGCCGGACGATCCCGGCGGCCTGCGCGTCGAAGGCGAGGGCGATTCGGCGATCGCGGCGAGTGCGGGCGCGAATGCCCCGTCGTCGATCGACCTGAAGGCCGTGCCGGAAGCGCCGATCGACGGCCGCCGCGCGAAGCCCGCCGCGGCCCCGGTCGACAGCGGCAGCGCGCGCACGGTGGCGGAAGTACCCGGAGCGGCCGGCCGCCTGACCGCCAAGGCGCCCATGTCGGCCCCGAAGAAAGCCGTGCCGGGTGTCGCCTCCGGCGGCTCGCTGGTGCAGCTCGGCGCCTTCCCGAGCGAGGCCGCGGCCAATGCCGCATGGAGCGCGATGGCCAAGCGCTTCGCCTACCTCGCCACCTTGGGCAAGACGGTGCAGTCGGCCGACGTGAACGGGCGCAAGGTCTATCGCCTGAAGGTGAATGCCGGCAGCGCGGATGCGGCCGCGGAGCTGTGTGGACGGCTGGCCGTTGCCGGCGAGAAGTGCTTCGTCACCAGCTGACGCATGCCATCCGCTTTCGCCGCGCTGCGGGTGAAAGCGGGTGGTGAAAAGCGGCCGCGCTTACGCTAGCGTCGCAAGAATGAAGCCCGTCATTTTCGGCCTGTCCGGCCCCACTCTCACGCCCGAGGAGCGTGCGTTCTTCGCCGAAGCGCGTCCCGCCGGCTACATCCTGTTCAAGCGCAATTGCATGGATCGCCAGCAGTTGCGCGCGCTCACCGATTCGCTGCGCGATCTGGAAGGGCGAAGCGACGTCGCGATCCTGATCGATCAGGAAGGTGGGCGTGTCGCCCGGATGGCGCCCCCCGAATGGCCGG
Organism: Sphingomonas dokdonensis; assembly: GCF_002197685.1. Taxonomy (GTDB): domain Bacteria; phylum Pseudomonadota; class Alphaproteobacteria; order Sphingomonadales; family Sphingomonadaceae; genus Sphingomonas; species Sphingomonas dokdonensis. The sequence continues at coordinate 380,005 of NZ_NBBI01000001.1, forward strand.
CATTTCCGGCCGGCCCGGACTTCGATCGTCTGTACGAGATCGCCCCCATGTCCGCGATCGAGGCGGCGCGCGCGAATGCCGTCGCGCTGGGCATGATGCTTGCCGAGGTGGGCATCACGGTCGATTGCCACCCGATCCTTGACGTGATCCACCCCGATACGACCGATGCGATCACCATTCGCGCGTTCGGCAGCGAGCCGATGCGCGTGGGCGCGCTGGGACGCGCGACGCTGGAAGGGCTGGCGGCGGCGGGGATCGTCGGCGTTGTGAAGCATATGCCCGGTCACGGCCGTGCCCTCGTCGATTCACATCATCTGCTGCCGACCGTCACGGCCAGTGCGGCGGAACTGGAGCGCGATCTTGCCCCGTTCCAGGCGCTTGCCCATGCGGCGATGGGAATGACCAGCCACATCGTGTTCGAGGCGTGGGATCGCAAGCGACCGGCCACCATGTCCCCCATCGTCATCGATGAGGTGATCCGCAACCAGATCGGCTTCGACGGCCTGCTGATGAGCGATGACATCGACATGAAGGCGCTGTCCGGCACACCCGCCGACAAGGCGGCGGGGGCGATCGCGGCCGGCTGCGACGTGGTGCTCGATTGCTGGGCGCGGATGCCGGAGATGATCGCCATTGCCGAGCGGCTGGATGAGATCACGCCACGCGCGCGGCAGCGGCTGAATGCTGCGATGGGCGCTGTGACTGCGGGCGCTGTGACTGCGCAGGACGCCGATTTCGCGGCCCTGATCGCCAAGCGCGACGCGCTGCTCGCGCTGGCGGCGTGAGCGGAGAGCAGCTGACGCTTGATCTCGACGGGTGGGAAGGGCCGCTCGACCTGCTGCTCAGCCTCGCGCGGGCGCAGAAGGTGGATCTGCGCGAGATCTCCATTTTGGCGCTGGTCGAGCAATATCTCGTCTATGTGGAGCGCGCCCGAACGCTTCAGCTCGAACTGGCGGCGGATTACCTCGTGATGGCGGCGTGGCTGGCCTATCTCAAATCGGCGCTGTTGCTGCCGCGCGATCCGGAGGTGGAGCCCGACCCCGAGGAACTCGCGCTGCGCCTGCAGCTGCGGCTGGAGCGACTGGCCGCCATGCGGGAGGCTGGCGCGCGACTGATGGCGCGTGACCGGCTGGGCCGCGACGTGTTCACGCGCGGTGCGCCCGAAGGTCTCCACACCGCGCGCACGGCGCGCTGGTCGGCGGGCATTTTTGACCTCATGTCGGCCTATGGCCAGGTCAGCGCACGAACTCGCCCGGTGATGCATGTTGTTCATGACCGCGAGGTGATGACGCTGGACGCGGCGATTGCGCGGATTGCGGCGCTGATCGGCACGGCGATCGACTGGACGGCGATTGAGCGGTTCCTGCCCGATCATGCCGGGCCGGCGCTGCGCCGTTCGGCGCTCGCCTCCAGCTTCCTCGCGGCGCTTGAGCTCGCACGGCAGGGCAGGGTGGAATTGAACCAGCGTGCCCCGTTCGAGCCGCTGTACCTGCGCGCGCCCGTGTGACCCCCCCAAGCGATTTCCTGCGCGCGGTGGAGGCGGTCTTGTTCGCGTCGGACGAGCCGGTGTCGATCGACACGATCCGGGCGCACGTCGGGCAGGGCGATGTGCGCGAGGCGCTGGAGCAGCTTGCACAGGATTACGCCGGGCGCGGCATCGAACTGGTGCGGCGGGGTGATCGGTGGCTGTTCCAGACGGCGGGCGATCTGGCCCATCTGCTTCGCCGGCAGCGTGAGGAAGTGCGTCGGCTGAGCCGCGCGGCGACCGAGACGCTTGCCATCATCGCCTATCACGAGCCGGTCACGCGCGCCGAGATCGAGGCCATACGCGGCGTGCAGATTTCAAGGGGAACGCTGGACGTGCTGATGGATGCGGGGTGGATACGGCCGACGGGGCGGCGCGAGGTGCCCGGACGACCGCTCACATTCGGCACGACACCGGCCTTTCTGGTGCATTTTGGCCTGGAGTCGCGCCGCGACCTGCCGGGCATCGAGGATCTGCGCGCCGCAGGGCTGCTGGAGCCGGTTGATCTCGCGATTGAACAACTCGCGGTGGAAAAGCCCGACGATGACGCCTAGATGGGCGTGACTACAGGAGAATCTTCATGGGTAGCTTTAGTCTCCCGCACATTCTTGTTCTGGCCATTGTTGCGATCCTGCTGCTCGGCGGCGGTCGTTTTTCGAGCATGATGGGTGACGTCGCCAAGGGCGTGAAGAGTTTCAAGAAGGGCATGTCGGAGGATGACGATGACGTGCCTGCGAAGCCGGCGCAGCGGATCGAGGCGCAGCAGGCGGCGCGTCCCGCGTCCGAAACCGTCGTGCATGACGACAAGGTCGCGCGCTGATCTGACTTCTGCCGAAGGCGGCGCGGCGCATGCTTGATTTCAATTTTTCGGAGATGGCGGTCGTCGCGCTGGTGGCGCTCGTCGTCATCGGCCCGAAGGACCTGCCAAAGGCACTGCGGGTGCTCGGCTATTGGGTCGGCAAGGCGCGCGGCGTGGCGCGTCAGTTCCGAGCCGGTTTCGACGAAATGGTCCGTGAGGCGGAACTCGCCGAAATGGAAAAAAAGTGGAAAGAGGAAAATGAGCGGATCATGCGTGAGCATCCGGTGCTGACGTCCGCCGCGCCCGAGCCGACGCAGTCGGCGCCTCCTTCCGACACCGCGCCGGCTGATGAGGAAGCGACGATGGTTGAACAGCCAGCGATCGTCCCTGCGCCTGCACCGACCGCCGAATTGCCGCAGGACAAGGCTGCGTCGTGAGCACGCCCGACGAACTGGACGCCAGCCGCGCGCCGCTGCTCGACCACCTCATCGAGCTGCGCCGACGGCTGCTGTACTGCCTGGCGGCGCTCGTGATCGCCTTTTTCGTCTGCTATTATTTTGCCGAGGCGATTTTCTCTTTTCTGGTCCAGCCGCTGCTTGCGGCCGGGCAGACGCGGCTGATCTACACCGAAATCTTCGAGGCGTTCTTCGTCCAGGTGAAGGTCGCCTTCTTCGCGGCGATGATGGCGTCCTTCCCGATCATCGCGAACCAGCTGTGGCAGTTCGTCGCGCCTGGCCTGTATCGCAACGAGAAGCGCGCGCTTCTGCCCTTTTTGCTCGCTACCCCCGTGCTGTTCATCAGCGGCGCGGCAATGGCCTATTACGTGGCCGTGCCGATGGCATTGCACTTCCTGCTCAGTTTCCAGGGAGACGTCGGGGGCGTGAACCAGGAGGCGTTGCCGGCGATCGGCAACTATCTGTCGTTCATCATGCAGTTCCTGTTCGGCTTTGGCGTCGCATTCCTGCTGCCCGTGCTGCTGATGCTGCTGGAGCGCGGCGGGGTCGTGACGCGCCAGCAGCTCGTCTCCGCGCGGCGCTACGCCGTCGTGGGTGCCTTTGCGATCGCGGCCGTGCTGACGCCGCCCGATGTCGGGTCGCAGCTGCTGCTCGCGATACCGCTTTGCTTCCTGTACGAACTCGCCCTGATCGGCATCTGGTTCACGGAGCGTAAACGCTCGCGTGAGCGCGGGCAGGCGACCGCAGAATAGAAAACGGCGGCGGCGACCGTGATCGCCCCCGCCGTTCTGCTTATCGATTCAGACGTAACCTTACTTGGCGTCGTCAGCCGTCTTGGCGACCGTGTTGCCGGCGGAGGAAACGTCGCGGCCGACGCCTTCGACCGTGTTGCATGCGCTGATCAGCAAGGCACCCGCAACTGCCAGCACACCCATCATCTTCTTCATACGTCCTCCTGTAAGCATAACTGAGATGCTTGATCGCAAATGCGCGATGCGGAGGTTCGTTCCATGGACGTTATGAAGAGAGCCCCGAAATAATAAGGCCCGGAAGCGTCACCGGGGGGGGGGAGGGTTGACGCTTCCGGGCCTATGTCGTGGATAGCGAGAGCGGGGGGGCATAAGGTCGCTATCCGAAGTGTAGAACGTCACATTTAACCAGCAGTTCCAACCCACCAGCGGATTTTTTCGCAAAGGTGGTTAACGCGCGTTTGCCCTTCCGAACCGCTCAATCGCGGCCGATCACGGCGACAGCGATTTCGTAGGCGCCGGTCAGCGGATCGTGATGGATCGGCGCACGCAACTGTCGCGAAAGGCCCTCGATCACCCGGCCGAACCGCGCGGCGAGTCCCTCCTGCAAGCGCGGCCCATCGATGAGGGCGGGCGAGGAGACACGCAGGACAGCCTTGTCGGCCGCGCTGGTATCCTTCACCGACACGCGCACATGCGCTGCGGGATCGCAGATAATGGCGAGCTCGATCAGCTCAGTCACTAGGAACGCGACGGCGACGGCAACGTCCTGGGAGACGAAGAACGGATCGGCATCGAGCTGGATACGCAGTTGTATGCCCTCGGGCGCCGTCGCACGAATATTCGACGCGAGCTCGCCCAGCATCGGCCGCAAGCCGAGTCCGCGGTTTTCCTCCATCTCGGCAAAATGGTTTCGGTGGACCACGGCCAGCGCGTCCACACGCCGTTGGATGGAAGAATAAGCCTGTGCTGCTTCTGGCGAGCGAGCGCCGCGGGCGTGCAGGTTGATCAACGAGGCGATGACCTGAAGATTGTTCTTTACGCGGTGATGGACCTCGCGGGTCAGCTTGGTCTGGCGCACCAGCCCTTCGGCAAGGCCGGCCTCGTGGATCGCCACCGTGCGGGTCAGGCCGCGGAACGTTTCGCCAAGCTCGCGCAGTTCCTGTGCGGGGAGGGCGCGGATCACGTCAGCGTCGGGTTCGATGCCCGGCGTGAACGCGGCAACATGCGCGCGCAATTGTCGCATCGGCCGGATCAGCAGACGATCCACCACGAACCAGGCAATCCCGGCCGCTGCCGCCCACATCACCATGGGCAGGAGCAGCGCGATGACGAGCGGTGAGGTGATCGGCGCCGATCGCACCTGCATGGCCAGCGACAACTCGCCGATGCCAAGATCGGTTACGTTGCTCTCGCGTCGTTCGAATGCGGTCTCGCGCGTCAGCGGCTGGAGGATAAGCTCCTCGTCCTGCCGCTGCAACTGCGCGGCATAGGCCGGGGTAAACCCGCTCGGACGGCTAAGCTCGGCGATGAAGTCCTTCGGGAAAAACGCCGACGCCGCAACATTGGCCGAACGCCCGACCACGCCGAGCAGAAGGCCGCTCTGCGGAACGATCTGTGCAGCGACTGCCGAATTGCGCGCCGCTCGCGCGACCGGCAGCGCGTTGGCAAAGTTCACCCCGCACAACAAACGCCCGCGGCGGTCAAAGACGGCAAAGCGCGCACCGTTGAACGCCTGCTGCGCGAACACGCCCTGGACGCGTGCGCAGCTTGGCGTGTCGAGCGGATCGCTTTCCAGCGCGTCGACCGCCACGCGAAGAGCGGTCATGTCGCCGATCAGTTCGATCGCGATCGCGCGGCTGCTTTCGGCAGAGGCGACACGCAGGCTCGCGCGCGCCTCGGCGTCGGCGATCTGCGTGATGCGCAGCGTGGCAAAGGTGGCGATGATTGCCAGCGGCAGCAGCGCAAGGGAGATGATGACGAGTATCTTCGCGCCCGTTGGCCAACGCATCAACAACGGGGACGATAAAGCGCCAGCGCGCGACTCGGCCGGCGCCTGAGTGGACATAGGTAAGGTCTAGTCTAGCTTGCTAAGAAGGGACATCAGATCGTCTGGCACGGATTCATCAATGGTCTTTTGATAGATCGACCGCAGCGCGGCGCCCATGTCCCGGTCCTTCGATTGGACAGCGGTGCCGCCCTTCGACTTGACCGGCTTTTTCGGCGCTTCCTTTTCCGAAACCAACGCTAAAGCCCCCTGAACCACCCGTTACGCGCGACGATGCCGTGTCCTTGGCCCGATATGGCCTGCAGCGCCAGCCTGTTGATCGAGGCTGACGACGGTGAAACCAAAAAGCCGCTCGTTGGTTCCACATTGCGGCGACGAATTGAGTCGTCGGGCGCGCCATCGTTGTAGGTGGGGCGCCCGCGGGGGTTTGTCGGTTAAGTTGATCAATCACGGCGTGGGGCCCAAACACCACGCTTTAATTTATTGGGAGTCGTTCCGCCTCATGTCGCTTGGACAACAGCTCGCCCCGCATCTGCCCTTCCTGCGTCGATATGGGCGGGCGCTCACCGGCAGCCAGTCGCATGGCGACAAATATGTGCGCGCAACGCTTGAGGCGATCGTGGCCGCGCCCGAGGAATTTCCGCGCGATGTCGATCCGCGCCTCGGCCTCTACCGCACGTTTCAGGTGATCTGGAATTCGACCAACGACGATGAGCAGGCCGATCCCGGCGACGTCGACGATCAGGAGGCGATCGCGCGCGCGCGCCTCGCTCGCATGACTCCGCTGTCGCGCCAGGCGCTGCTGCTGACCGCGATGGAAGGCTTCACTGTCGAGGACGCGGCCTATCTGGTGGACACGACGCCGGGCGAAGTTGAGTCCTTGGTCTCGGAAGCCCTGTCCGAAATCGAGAAGCAGACGCGTGCGCGCGTCCTCATCATCGAGGACGAGCCGATCATCGCGATGGATATCGAGACGATCGTTCGCGATCTCGGCCATGACGTGACGGGTGTGGCGGTGACGCGCGACGAGGCGGTGGCGCTGGCGATGGAAGATCGTCCCGGCCTGGTGCTGGCCGACATCCAGCTCGCAGACGACAGTTCGGGCATCGATGCGGTGAAGGACATTCTTGGTGAGTTCCAGGTGCCGGTGATCTTCATCACCGCCTTTCCCGAGCGCCTGCTGACGGGCGAGCGGCCCGAACCGACGTTCCTCATCACCAAGCCGTTCCAGCGTTCCACCGTGAAGGCGGCGATCAGCCAGGCACTGTTCTTCGATCAATCGACCGCACCGGTCGCGTAAATCGATACGGAGCCAAAACGAGGGTGAGGGGTTGAGCAAACATGGCAAATGAAAACGAGCACATCGAAGTAACGACGGATGAAGCGCGCGCTGGCAGCACGCCGCATATGACGCGTTACATCCTGCCCATGTCCCTCATCCTTGTTGTGGTGATTTTCGCCTTCATTCTCTTCGCACGGCAGTAAGCGTCACGCGATGCTGACGGAGCGGCTGGCAAAGCGCGCCAGTGAACCCTATCTTGCGCAAGGAACGCCGGAACACGCCGGTGCGGGGATCGAACGACACGATATGACCGAAAGTGAACCGCGCGCTATCGACGCGGCCGATGAGGTATCGGTCGAGCACGTTTCCCTGTCCGATCCGGAATTCAAAAAGCAGCTGGCGCAGGTCATCCCGCATCTGCGCGCCTTTGGCCGGTCGCTGTCGGGCAATCGCGATCTGGCGGACGATCTGGTGCAGGAAACGCTGCTGAAGGCTTGGGCCGCGCGCAAGCGCTTCCAAGCCGGCACGAACATGCGCGCCTGGACCTTCATCATCCTGCGCAACCTGTATCTGTCGCAGATGCGGCGCGCTCGCTTCAAGGGCGAGTGGGACGATCTCGTGGCCGACCGCCTGCTCGCTGCCCCTGCCAGCCAGGACAAGCACGTCGAACTGGCGGACATGCAACGCGCCTTGCTTCATCTGCCGCAACCCCAACGTGAGGCGCTGATCCTAGTGGGGGCTGGCGGTTTCGCCTATGAGGAGGCGGCAGAGATCTGCGGCGTCGCCGTCGGCACGATCAAGAGTCGCGTGGCGCGTGGACGCGTGGCGCTGGAGGCGCTGATGAGCGGCAGCGACATGACGTCGCGTACCGATCACACGATCGCCAGCGTAAAGCCCACGTTAGACGAGATCATGGACGAGGTGGATGAGCTGAGCCGCGACCGCTGAGGTCGCGGCCGTCCAGCGTTCAGTTTAGCCGCGACAGGAGCCTGTGCATCTCCCCCGGCACGGTTTCACCTTCGCGGAAGGCTTCGCGCAGCGTCTTGCCGATCGCATCGGTCGCGCGTGGACGCGGGACATAATAGCCGCCGGTCGTGCGCTTCGGGTGGTGATGTTCATGTCCCATCATAGCCACTAGAACGGACAGATAGACCATTAGGTTTCAATGTCGTTCTGACGGTGGGCTGTTTGTCAAGAAAAAAAACTAGTTCTTCTGATCTGTCGGGAGCGATTGCCCGGGCGCGTGCTCATGCTCCCTTCCTCGCCAATCTACTCGATCGGCAAGGCGAGCCGGACATGGCTGCGATAGCGGAATTGCCGGTCGCGCCAACGGATCTGCCGGTCGGGCGCGCCTTGCGTCTGACGCGTCGTCGTCTCGCGCTTCACGTTGCGCTGGGTGATCTCGCCGGTGTCTTCGATCTGACCGATGTCACGCATCGACTGACCGACTTTGCCGACCAGGCGCTCGACCGGGCGATTCGCGCGGCCATTCTCGAGCGCACGCCGGATGCCGAACCGGCCGGCTTCGTCGCGATCGCCCTTGGCAAGCAGGGCAGTCGGGAGCTGAACTATTCCTCCGACATCGACCCCATTTTCCTGTTCGATCCGCGCACGTTGCCGACGCGCCCCAATGAGGAGCCGGTGGACGCCGCCGTACGCATCGGCCGCCGCGTCATTGAGCTGCTGCAGGCGCGCGATGCGGATGGTTATGTGCTGCGCGTCGATCTCCGGCTGCGGCCGACGCCCGAAGTCAGCCCGATCGCGGTGCCGATCGATGCGGCGATCGTCTACTACGAGTCGCAAGCATTGCCGTGGGAGCGGGCGGCGTTCATTCGGGCGCGGCCCGCAGCGGGCGACATGACGCTCGGCCGCGCGTTCCTGGCGGCGATTCAGCCGTTCATCTGGCGACGCAGCCTGGATTTTGGTGCGGTGGGCGAGATCGTCGAAATCACCCGGCGCATCCGCGACCACCATTCGCAGGGGCAGAAGTTCGGTCCCGGCTATGATCTGAAGCGCGGTCGCGGCGGCATTCGCGAGATCGAGTTTTTCGCGCAGATCCACCAGCTGATCCACGGCGGCCGCGACCCAAGCTTGCGCGTTGGCGACACGCGCGCCGCGCTTGCGGCACTCGCCGCCGCAAAACGCATCGATGCGGACGAAGCAGCCGCCCTGTGCGACGCCTATGTCGCCCTGCGCACCGCCGAGCATCGTGTGCAGATGATCGACGATCGCCAGACGCATGCCTTGCCGACCGGCGCAGCGCTGGATCAGGTGGCGCAGCTCGACGGCCGAGACGATGGCGCGGCGCTGCTGCGCCATCTTCAGCCGCATGTGACGCGCGTGGCAGCGATCTTCGATCGTCTCGCGGCACCCGGGTCGGCGGCGCTGTCCAGCGATCCGGAGGTTCTGGCCGGCCAATTGGCCGATGCCGGCCTCACGAACAGCGACGTTGCGCTCGCCCGCATCCGAAGCTGGCGGGCGGCGCGCTATCCCGCCTTGCGCAGCGCGGCGGCGCAAAGCGCGCTGGAGGCGGTGCTGCCGAAGCTGATCGAAACTCTGGCCGAGGCGCCCGAGCCGGAAGCGGCGCTCAATCGGCTGGATCGGTTGTTCGAGCGGCTGCCCAGTGCGGTCAATATCTTCCGCCTGCTGGAGGCGCGGCCGGCGCTGTGCGTGCTGCTGGTGCAATTGCTCAGCCATGCTCCCACGCTGGCGGAGGAACTGGCGCGGCGACCCGACCTGCTGGACGGCCTGATCGACGCCTCCGCCTTTGATCCCGTGCCGGAGGTGGGGACGCTCGCGGCGCAGATGCGGCTGAAGCCGGGCAGCGATTACCAGGCGCAGCTGGATCATGTCCGCCGCATCGTGGCGGATCGCCGCTTCGCGCTTGGCGCCCAGATCATTGCCGGCGCTGCCGATCCGCTGGATGTCGCCGCCGGTTATTCGCGCGTGGCCGAAGCCGCGATCGAGGTGCTGGCGCAGGCTGCGGGCGATGAGTTCGCGCGTGCGCACGGCCGGGTGCCCGATAGCGAGCTTGTGATCCTGGCGCTTGGCCGACTTGGCGGCGGGGCGCTCACCCATGCGTCGGATCTGGACCTGATCTACCTGTTTACCGGCGATTTCGCGACGGAGTCCGACGGCGCCAAGCCACTGGGCGCCACGCTCTATTTCAACCGGCTGGCGCAACGCGTCACAGCTGCCTTGTCCGTCGCGACCGCGGCCGGGCCATTATACCCGATCGACACGCGCCTGCGGCCCTCGGGCAATCAAGGCCCGCTCGCCGTGAATTTCGAATCGTTCGCGCGGTACCAGCGGGAAAGCGCCTGGACGTGGGAGCATATGGCGTTGACCCGTGCACGCCCCGTCTTCGGCTCCCCGACGGCCCGCGCTGCGTTGCAGGCGATCATCGTTGATGTGCTGGGCGGCAACCGACCCGCGCGCGACGTCGCGGAGGACGCGGTGAAGATGCGCGCCGACATGGCGGCGCACAAGCCGCCCGCCGGCCCGCTCGACGCCAAGTTGCTGCCGGGCGGGCTCGTCGATCTCGAATTCACCGCGCACGTGTGCCAGTTGCAGATGCGCAGCGGCTTCGATCCTAATCTCGGCGAGGCATTGCGCGCGCTTGATCTGCCACCGTCGCTTGTGGCGGCGCATGATCTTTTGACGCGGCTCATCGTGATCCTGCGCCTGGTGGCGCCGGACGCGACCGAGCCCGAGATGCCGGCCACCCGCGCGCTGATCGCCCGGGCGCTGCGGCTGGACGATTGGCCGGCGGTTGTCGCCGCACTGGACAGCGCGCGCGCGGAGGTTACCGCCGCGTGGAAAGGAGTGACCCATGGACATGCTGCCTGATGTGACGGTGATCGCGCCCGATGGAGGCACGCTGCGGCTGAGAAACCGGCCGTTGCCGATGGTCGTCTATTTTTATCCCAAGGACGATACCGCCGGCTGCACCCGCGAGGCGCAGGATTTCTCGGCGCTCGCCGCGGAATTTACCGCCGCCGGTGTGTCGGTGATCGGAATCAGCCGCGATGGCCCGGCCAAGCACCAGAAGTTCATCGCCAAATACGATCTGGCAGTGGCTCTGGCGAGCGACGAGGACGGGTCGGCCTGCGAAGCGTTCGGCACCTGGGTGGAAAAGTCGATGTACGGCCGCACCTACATGGGCATCGAACGATCGACCTTCCTGTTCGATCGCGAGGGGCGGTTGGCGCGCGAATGGCGCAAGGTGAAGGTGCCCGGCCACGCCGCCGCGGTGCTGGAGGCAGCGCGCGCCCTATGACGGCGCTCCTGTGACCGATGTCGCGCAGGCAGCATGCCGCGTGCTGGAGGCTGCCGATCCGGCGGACAAGGTGAAGGCGGCACGTCAGGCGGCGCGCGACTGGCGGCTGGGCCGCATCGACCATGCGTTCGACGCGGCGCTGCCCGACGAGCCGGCACGGCCACCTGCGCCCGAGCTGCTGCCACCGAACCGGATGCCCAAGCGCGGCAAGGGCGGGTCGGCGCGCGGCCGCATCGCCTTGCTGCACGCGCTGGCGCATATCGAGTTCGCCGCAATCGACCTCGCGTTCGACATGGCGGCGCGGTTCGGCGCGCAGTTCCCGCGCGCGTTCGTCGACGATTGGTTCTCGGTCGGGGCGGATGAGGCGATGCACTTCGCCATTCTGGACCGGCGCTTGCGCGCGCTCGGCAGCCACTATGGCGCGCTGCCGGCGCATGCGGGCCTGTGGGAGGCGGCACGCGCGACGGCAGACGATGCCCTGGCGCGGCTCGCCGTCGTGCCGATGGCGTTGGAGGCACGTGGGCTGGACGTGACGCCAGCCACCGTTGCGCGGTTCAACGCGGCTGGCGACACGGCGAGCGCGCGCATCCTGCAGCGCATCTATACCGACGAAATCCGGCATGTTCGCTTTGGAACCAAATGGTTCGAGGCGAGCTGTAAGGAGCGCGGGCTGATTCCGTCCGCACACTGGCAATTGCTGATCGGCACGCAGTTTCGCGGCGTGGTGAAGGGTCCGTTCAACGACTCGGCGCGCGACTCTGCCGGCCTGACGCGGGAATATTACGCCGCCCTTGCCTAATATCTCCAGATCGAGACAGTGATCCTTGTCCGGGGAGCGGGGGGCCGCGAACCAGACCTGTTTAGATTCAAGCACGTGGCGCTTGCGCGTCACTGCTGCCGTATCAACGATCTCGCTCGGGGTTTGATGTCCAATTCTTTTTCCGCGCCGGTGAACCGCATTGCCGCTGGCGCCCGCTTGCTCTTTTCGCCACGCAACGTCGTCTTCCACGATGGGCGCTCCGTTCGCCGGATGCGCCTGGGACGCGGTGCGCAGAGCGCCTTTGTCGGTGCGGCGGCTGTTGTGGTCGGCTTTGCCGGCTACGGTGCCGCGACCGCAACCACGCAGGCGGCATCGGCTGCCGGCCTGACCGCGGCGCCGCACAACGAGCAGCGGATGGCCAGCATGGAGCGCAAGCTGGCGCACATGCAGACGCGCGTGGTGACGATCCGCAAGAGCGCCGAGCAGCATGCCTCGCGGCTTGAGCAGCGCCAGGCGCTGCTCGCCGCGGCGCTGACCGGCGTGGGTGACGAAAAGAAGCTGGCGCTGGCCACGCTGAAGATCGACCCGACCGGCGATCGTCTCGCCGCGTTCGCGCTGGCACCGTTCGGCAAGGTGGAACAGCGCCAGGCGCTGCTCGCCAATGTCGCACTGGATCAGCTGCAGGCGCGCTACCAGCATGCGACGCAGGAAATTCGCGAGCGCGGGCTGCGGCCCGAGCGGCTCGTGAAGGGCCGCAAGCAGCAGGCCGCGATGGGTGGTCCGCTGATCCCGGCGGCAAGTGCCGAGGCGGCTGCTGACCTGAATGCCGATGCGCAATTCCGCTCGCTATTCATGACGTGGAAGAAGCTCGACACGCTGGAACAGGGCGTGATCTCGATCCCGTCGGTGCAGCCGGTCGCGCACCTCAGCTTCACCAGCAACTTCGGCGTGCGCAGCGATCCGTTCCGCGGCACCGCGGCGATGCATGCCGGCGTCGACATTCCCGGCCCGACCGGCACGCCGATCTATGCAACCGCCGATGGCGTGGTGAACCATGCAGGCCGCCAGGGTGGCTATGGCAATCTGATCGAGATCAACCACGGCAAGGGTATCACCACCCGCTACGGCCACCTGTCGAAGATCATCATCAGCGACAATGCGCGCGTCCGCCGCGGCCAGATCATCGGCCTGATGGGCTCGACCGGCCGCTCCACCGGCCCGCACCTCCACTATGAGGTCCGCATCGACGGCGCCGCCGTAAACCCGATCCCCTTCCTCACCACGGCCGACTATCTGCTCGCCGCACAGGATCGCTCGGTTGGCGAGATCCCCGTGTCGACCACCGGCCCGGCCGCGCAGGATGCGACCGGCCACTGATCCCAGTCGCCCGAACCCGCGAGTGGATCGCGGGTTGCGGGCAGGGTAGGGCAGGCTTATCTCCGCAGCATGGCTACACTCGCTGCCGATATCGCCCTGACCGCCGCCGCCGCGGCGCGCGTCGCCGCCATCGCGGCGAAGCAGAACAAGCCGGCGATCCTGCGCCTCTCGGTGGAGGGCGGCGGCTGTTCTGGCTTTCAGTACAAGTTCGGCTTTGCAGACGCGCCGGAAACCGGCGACGTTATCGCCGAAACCGATGGTGTCCGCCTGGTGGTGGACGACGTGAGCGTCGATCTGGTGCGCGGCGCCTCGGTTGATTACGTCGAATCGCTTGGCGGTGCGGCGTTCAAGGTCGACAATCCGAACGCCGCATCGGGTTGCGGTTGCGGCACCAGCTTCTCGGTGTAATGCCATTGGCGTGAAAATCGTCAGCTACAACGTCAACGGCATCAAGGCGCGCCTGCCGCGCCTGCTGGAATATCTCGCCGAGCAGCAGCCCGACATCGTCTGCCTGCAGGAACTGAAATCCAGCGACGAAACCTTTCCGATCCAGGATGTGCGCGATGCGGGCTATGGCGCCTGCTGGCACGGGCAGAAGGGCTTCAACGGTGTCGCCGTGCTCGCGCGCGGCGCCGATCCCGTGGAGCGCCAGCGCGGGCTGGAAGGTGAGCCGGAGGATGAGCACAGCCGCTATCTCGAATGCGAGGTCGATGGGCTGACGGTCGCATCGATCTACCTGCCCAACGGCAATCCGCAGCCCGGCCCGAAATTCGACTACAAGCTACGCTGGATCGAGCGCCTGTCGCAGCGCGCACGCGCCTTGCTCGCCGCCGAGGTGCCGGCGGTTCTCGCGGGCGATTACAACGTCATCCCCAACGACGACGATACCTTCTCGGTCCGCGCGATGGCGGACGATGCGCTGATGCAGCCGGAAAGCCGCGCTGGCTACCGTGCGCTGCTCGCGCAGGGCTGGACCGACAGCCTGCGCGTTCGCCATCCGGGCGGTGGCATCTGGACGTTCTGGGATTATCAGGCGGGCGCGTGGCAGCGCGATGCCGGCTTCCGCATCGATCATCTGTTATTGTCGCCGGCCGTCGCCGATCGCCTGATCGATGCTGGCGTCGACAAGGAATATCGCGGGCGCGAGAAGGCGAGCGATCACGCGCCCACCTGGGTTCGCTTGCGCTAGCAGCCACGGCCGCCGCGTGAGAGCGTGGCGTGTAAATCTCATGTGACAGTCAAAAGACGTTCGCCCGCGGACGCGCCTTGTTGGCGTGTTCGATTGCGAACGGTTGATATTCGGCAAGATCCGCCGCGTCTTGGCAAAGCTCACCGAAGATCAGTGATGGCCACACGGCGCGAAAACCTAAGTCCTTGATTCCACGTGGTGAGAGCGTTTGGCACGGCCCCTGCAATAGGTCTGGTGGCAACGCACTAGGGCGCTGCCGGACCTGAAAGGACCTTTGCCATGACGATCATCGCTCTCGCCGCCGCCCTCGCTTTCGGCACCGCTGCTCCCGAGCCTGCGCCGTCACCCGCGCCCGTCACCGCCGCGGCCGAGCAGGGCATGCTCCGCTCGATCAATCCCGAAGCCGACATGCGCCGCGTCTGCGTCGTCGATACCGTCACCGGCCCGGGTTCCGCCCGCCGCTACTGCCAGTCGCGCGCCCTCTGGATTGCGCAGGGCACCGATCCGCTCGCGAAGCGCTGAATGCCTCCCCCGGGGGCACAAGGGGGTAAGCTTGGTAACAAAAGAAAGGTGGAGGCGCTGGGGTTCGCGTCGAAAAGGGGCCGATCGCCCCGATCGCGAACCTCAGCCAGCGCCAGCCAGTCTCACCGATATCGCACTGAAAAGGCGCGTCACAGCGCCTTTTCGTACACCTGATACACCTTGTTGACTCGGCTATCGATCGTCTCGGCGATCGAGCGCATGCCCTGGTTGTCGTCAAGGATCCAGCCGATCTCGCCGCGCGTCGCCCCATAGCGCGTCACGGAGGCGCGGCGGATATATTCGATCATCATGAAGGCAAGCTGGCTCGCCATGCGCGAGGATTGCAATTCCTTCACCACCCCCATCAGCGGCACGCGCATCGTGCGCACCTGCGGGCGCCGCAGCCACAGGAGCAGCTTCGCCCAGCCGAACGGCAGCAGCGAGCCGTTCAGTTTGGCAAGCGGTTCGTTGAGGTCGGGCAGGGTGATCATGAAGGCGACGGGCTTGCCGTCCAGCTCGGCAATGCGGATGAGGTCATTGAAGACGATCGGCTTCAGCTTGACGCCGACGTCCTTGATCTCGGGCGGGGTCAGCGGAACGAAGCCCCAATTGTCGCTCCACGCATCGTTGAGGATCGACAGGATGATCGCCGCCTCCTCGTCGAAGCGCGACTTGTCGACCTCGCGCACGGTGATCCGCGGGTTCTTTTCGCCCGACTTGATGATGCGCTGGACGATCGGCGGGAATTCCTGCGTGATGTCCAGTTCATAGGTCATCAGCTGCTTTGCCGGCTGATAACCGGCGCGCTCGATCCAGCCGCGATATTCGGGCTTGGCGTGGCCCATCATCACGGTCGGCGCATGGTCATAGCCTTCGATCAGCAGCCCCGGCTCTTCCCAGATCGACTGCGAGATCGGGCCGAGCACGCGCGTCATCCCCTGATCGCGCAGCCACTGCTCCGCCGCTGCCAGCAGAGCCGTGAACACCCCCTCGTCTTCGGCCTCCATCAGGCCCCATTGGCCGGTGCCGGGCCCGAAGCCCTGGTCCGCCGGCATCTCCAGCGCGAGCGTATCGATATGCGCCGATATGCGCCCGACCACCGTGCCGTCACGCTCCGCCAGGAAAAGTCGTGCCTTGGCGTGGCTATACCACCCGTTTTTCTCGGGCGTGATCAGCCCCAGCGCCTCGCCCTTCAGCGGCGGCACCCAATTGGCGTCGTCGCGATAAAGGCGGAACGGCAGATCGACGAATGCCTTGCGATCGCGCTTGGTCTGCACGGGACGGATGGAAAGGGAGCCTGCCATGATCCGCCCTGTAATCGCCTGGAGCGATCATGGCGAGCGGGCTTTTCCGCGTGTAACAAGGGTGTTGAAGCCACCAAGTCGCCACTATCTTCGTGCAATGGACATCCCCATGACGACCACGACCTTTGCCCGCACCAGCGGCGCAGCCGCACCGCGCGCGCCGATCGCCGACGATCGCGCCATGCTGAAGGCGGCGGCCGAGCTGACGCGTGATCTCAACGCGCCGCGCCCCGCCGTCTATTGGGGCGACTTCCTCGCGTCGGCGGCGCTGGGCTATGCGGCGCTCGGCGTTGCGATAGCGGCGGGTCCGCTTTGGCTCACGCTGATCGCAGGCGTGGTGTCGATGCTGGCGCTGTACCGCGGCATGAGCTTCATTCACGAGCTAACGCACGTGAAGCATGCCTCGCTGCCCGGCTTCCGCATCGGCTATAATGTGTTCATCGGCGTGCCGATGCTGGTGCCCTCCTTCATGTACGAAGGGGTGCATAATCTGCACCACGCGCGCACCCGCTACGGCACCTCGGACGATCCCGAATATCTGCCGCTGGCGCTGATGAAGCCGTGGTCGCTGCCGCTGTTCGTCTTGGTCGCCGCGCTGGCCCCGGTGGCGCTGGTCTTCCGTTATGGCATCCTCTCGCCGCTGTCGGTGATCGTGCCCGGGCTGCGCAAGGTGGTGGTGGAGCGCTATTCGGCGCTCGCGATCAATCCGCAGTTCCGCCGCCGCATGCCGGAGGGCGAGGCCGCCAAGCAGTGGAACCTGATCGAGACCGCCTGTGCGCTTTGGGCCATGTCGCTGATCGCGCTGGTCGTGACGGGCGCGCTCTCGCTGCGCGCCTTTGCCATCATGATGGCGGTGGCGTCCGCCGTGGCGGTGGTCAATCAGCTGCGCACCCTCGTCGCGCACCTGTGGGAGAACGAGGGCGAGGCGATGACGGTGACCGCGCAATACCTCGACTCGGTCAACGTGCCGCCGCCCTCGACGCTGCCCGCGCTCTGGGCGCCGGTGGGTCTGCGCTACCATGCGCTGCACCACCTCCTGCCGGGCCTGCCGTATCACGCGCTGGGCGAGGCGCACCGCCGCCTCAGCGGCGTGCTCGACAAGAGCTCGCCCTACTACAAGGCGAATTACGCCGGCATGCCGGGGCTGGTGGCGAAGATCGCGCGCAGCACCATGCTGCCGCGCTGATCAGGTCTGCCGCTAAGGTCTAATCAAGCAACGCTGGATCGGCGGCGGCACCGGCCCGCTCCCCCACAGTTTATCCCGGAAGGAAGGCCAGGTGGGGTAGCGGGCCGGTGCCGCTTCCACGCACGTGAATAGACTTCAGCGCCCGCCGCGAATAGCGGCCGGCCAATCTTCTACCGCAGGTTCATTCTTCCGTCCGCAGCAGCACGGCCTCGCCGATCAGCAGGAACAGGAGGAACGGCGCCCACGCCGCTAGGAACGGCGGGTAAGCGCCCAGATTGCCCATCGCGAGCGCGAAATTGTCGGCAACGAAATAGGCAAAGCCAAGCGCCATGCCGATCACCGCGCGGATAAACAGCTTGCCCGATCGCGCGATGCCGAATGCGGCGACGGCGCCCAGCAGCGGCATCAGCACCGAGGACAACGGCCCCGACAGCTTGTGCCACAACGATCCTTCCAGCGCCTTGGTCGGGCGCCCGGCGGCGGCCAGATCGTCGATCGCCTCGTTCAGCGCGCTGAACGACAGCCCGTCGGCATTGACCGTGGAAAGCGTGAACTGATCGGGCGTGACGCCCCGCGCCACGATGATGGTGCCAAGATCGGTCATCTTGCCGCTCGCCACGTCGAAGCGGCGTGCCGGCCCGATCGCCCAGCCATTGCCGCTGCGCCGGCCGCGCGGTGCGGTGACGATCGCGCGCAACAGCCCGTCGTCACGCTCGTACAAGGTGATCCCGCCTAGTTGCGCCTGGTCGGCGCGCCCGGCGATCTGGTCCACCTGGATGAGGTCGTCCGCGGTTCGCACCCACACGTTGGCGCGGTCGCCCCGGTCGATCGGCATCGTGCCGTAATTCACCCGCTGCCATTGCGCGAGCGTGGCGGTGGAGCGCGACACGACGCGCTCGTTGAAGGCGAAGCTCACGATCGCAATGCCGATGCTGGCGGTGATCAGCGGCGCCAGCACCTGATGCGCCGACATGCCCGCCGCCTTCAGCGCAACGATCTCGCTGTTCTGGTTCATGGTGATCAGCGTCAGGATCGTGCCGAGCAGCACCGAAAAGGGCAGGAACCGCGCAATGATCTGCGGCACGCGCAGCGACATATATTGCCACACCTGCGCGTCCGTATTGCCGGGCACCGCGAGGATCTTGCCCGATTCGCCGAGCAGGTCGAGCGCCTGGAGCACCAGCACGAGCCCGGCGAGAATGCCGAACGTGCGCACCAGAAACATCTTGCCCATGTAGATCGCGACGGTGCGCGAGGGGAAGAAACCCATCATGCGCGGGCGCTCCGCGACCGCCGCCCCGGCAGGTACCGGGTGATCGCCTTCAGCGCCTTGCTGGCGCCGCGCTCGAGCGCACCGATCGGCTGTCCGCCGGGAACATAGGCCAAGGTGTAATACATCCAGATGATCAGCGCGGCGAAGATCGCGAACGGCGTCCACAGCGCCACGAACGGGTCGATGCGGCCAAGCTCACCGATCGAGGCGGCGTACTGGTTCACCTTGTGATAGGCGACCACCATCACGATCGACACGAAGACGCCAAGCGCGGAGGTGGAGCGCTTCGGCGGCACGCCCAGCGCCACCGCCAGCAGCGGCAGCAGAAACATCATCAGCACCTCCGCCAGCCGGAAATACAGCTCCGCCTGGCTGCCGTCGCGCAGCTCCGCATTGCCGCCGCCGATGCCGATCCGCGCCAGCTCGGGAAGGGTATATTCCAGGTTCCGGCCGCCGCGCGCGCGGAACTGCTCGAATTTCGGCAGGTCGATCGGCAGGTCGTGCGCGCTGAAGGTCAGCACGCGCGGCGTCGGGAAGTTGGCGCGATTGTGGATCAGCGTCCCGTCGGTCAGGCGAAAGATGATCGTGTTGGGATCGTCGGTCGCGAAAAACTGCCCGCGCTGCGCGGTCACGCTGATCCGGTCGCCCTTGGGCGTTTCGGCGCGCACGAAAATGCCCGACAGCTCGCGTCCCTTGTCGCGGCTCCGCTCGATCCGCAGCGTCAGGCGATCGCCCAGATGCGTGAACTCACCGACCTTGATCGAGGCGCCCAGCGCGCCGGTGCGCAATTCGAACCGCAGCCCCTCATAGGCGTAGCGCGCCCGCGGCTGAATGAAGCCGACGATCGCCAGGTTGATGAGCGCGAGGCCGATTGCGTACATATAGGGCACGCGCAGCAGCCGGCCGTAGCTCATTCCCACGCCGCGCATCACGTCGAGCTCCGACGAAGTGGCAAGGCGACGAAACGCCATCAGCACGCCCAGCATCAGCCCGATCGGAATGCCGAGCCCGAGATACTCGGGCAGCAGATTGGCCAGCAATTGCCACACGACGCTTACCGGGCCACCCTCGGTCGCGACAAAGTCGAACAAGCGCAGCATCCGGTCGAGCACCAGCAGCATCGCCGAGATCACCAGCGTGGAGAACAGCGGCAGCGCGATCAGCCGGGCCATGTAGCGGTCGATCGATTTCATGCGGGCGGCTGGCAGCTCAATCTAGCGGATGGGTGGCCGGTATAGGCCAGCGGACGGCGTTCGCCACCCCCTTTGCTGAACGCGCCGTCCGAAGACAACGCCTGTTCGCGGGGCAGCGCAGCGTTGAACCGATCGTAGCGGCAAACGATCCGTCACCCTGGCGCCCTGGCGCTATTCGGCCGCCAGGCTGTGCAGGTCGCCGGTGCGCTGCCGCGCCATCGCCTCCGCAATGGCCCGCTCCAGGCCGACCAGGGTGAACGGCTTGCGTAGCACGTGATGCCCGCCGAAATGCTCCGGATCGCGGGTCTCGCCGGCAAAGCCGGTGACGAAGAGCACCGGGATTGCCGCGTACTGCCGATCGAGCGCGGCGATCATCTCCGGCCCGGTCTGCCCCGGCATCAGCACGTCGCTGAGGATCAGGTCGACGGGGGCGTGTTCTTCGAGCGCTTGCGGTGCCTGCGCGGGGTCGGGGCAGGGCAGGGCGGTGTGGCCGAGTTCGGTCAGCGCACCGACGGTCGCGGAAAGGACGCGCGGATCATCCTCCACAACCAGAATCTTGAGCGATCCGGTGGCGGGTTGCTCGATCGCTTCGGGCTGGTCGTGCGCCGGCTCGCTCGCCTCTCCGAGGTCGCGCGGAATGCGCAGGCAGACGGTCGTGCCCGCACCAGGCGCCGTGTCGATGATGGCGTCGCCGCCCAGTTGCCGCGTGAACGAAAATGCCTGGCTGAGGCCGAGCCCAGTGCCCTTGCCCATCGGCTTGGTCGTGAAAAACGGCTCGAACACGCGTTCCGCCACTTCGGGCGCCATGCCGCAGCCGGTATCGCGAACCGCGATCGTCACCAGCTCGCCATTGTCCGACGGCTCTAGCCGCGTGGTGATGGTCAGCAATCCGCGCCCGTCCATGGCATCGCGCGCATTCACCGCCAGGTTCAGGATGCAGTTTTCCAGCTGCACGCGATCGGCGTGGACGCAGGCACCAGCTGTCTCGTCGACGATCTCGACGGTGATCCCGTCGCCGAGCGTCCGGTCCATCAAGTCGCGCATGGTGGCGAGCAGCGTGCCGACCGGCACCCGTTGCGGGTCGATCGGTCCCTCGCGGGCAAAGGCGAGCAGGCGGCGCGTCAGCTCTGCGGCACGCAGCGCGCCCTCGCGTGCGCTCTCGATGTGTCGCCCGGCGTCGCCGGCCGCACCCGCGGCGGACCGCTGCGCCAGTTCGAGCCCGCCGATAATGATGGCGAGCATGTTGTTGAAATCGTGCGCAATGCCGCCGGTCAGCTGGCCGATGGCATCCATCTTATGCGCCTGCCGCAGCCGCGCCTCCTGCGCGCGCAACTCATCGGTCGCTTCGCGCACAGCGACCGCAAGTTCGGCGGCTCTGGCGCGCTCGGCATCCGCCTCCGCCTGCGCCTGCGCGCCTGCCGTCAATAAACGGACCGTCATCCAGCCAAGCACCAGCGCGCCCAGCAGCAGCAACACGCCAAAGGCGGAAAACACGAACGCCGCCCTCGTCGATCGCGTCACCAGCGCCATGGTCGCTGCCGTCCGCTGGATCAGCACGTCGCGCTCGCCGGCGATGATCTCGTCAAGCACGGTGCGGATCTGATCCAGCGCCGGCGCCTGCCGCGCGGCATAATAGCGGGACAGCGCCTGCTGGTTCTTGCCGTAGGTGGTGGACAGCGCAATCAGCGACAGTTCCTCGCCGCGCTTCTGATAGGCGGATCGCAGGCGGGCGACGCGTTGCTGCTGTGCAGCGTCGTCGCGCGTCAGCGATGACAGTCGCTGGATCTGGTCCCCGGCACGTCGCCAATCATCGAAATAGGATTGGCCGAGCTGCTTGTCCCCGGAGATGACGTAGCGGCCGAGCGACGCCTCCGACTGTGCGATCGTGCCCGACAGCGTCCGGGCCAGGATCATCACGTCATAGCTGTGCGATTGCAGCGACACCGCGCGGTCGCGCTGCCGGTTCGCCTCGCCCAATGCGAGGATCAGCGCCACGAGCACGCCGATACCCAGCACACCGATCACGATAAGCGTGATGGTGCGCCGGGCTGAAAGCAGCGCCCTGGGGGCTTCGGCAGCCTTGTCCGCGATCACGGGCATGGGACTATCAGATGGGACGACTCGGCGGAAGCGGTGCCGGCGCGCGGTTCAGGCGATCACGCCGGTGGCGCGGCCGGCGGCTTCGAACATCGCGATCACCTTGGCCATCTGCTCGGGCGTATGCTCCGCGCAGACCGAGCAGCGCAGCAGGAACATGCCCGCCGGGGTTGCCGGCGGCCGCGCCACGTTGACGTACAGCCCGGCCTCCAGCAGCCCGTGCCACATGCGGACGGCCGTTTCCTGATCGTCGAGGATCACGGCGACGATGGCGGACTCGGGCGTATCGGTCGGCAGGCGGAAGCCGAGCTGCTTCAGCCCGCCATGCAGCTGCCGGGTGTTCGCCCACAGCTGCGCGCGCTTGTCCTTGGCGTGCATCAGCTTGCGGATCGAGGCGGTGGCGGACGCGACCACCGCCGGCGGCAGGCTGGCGGTGAAGATATAAGGGCGGCAGACGAAGCGCAGGATCTCGAACTTGGGATGGTTCGACACGCAGAAGCCGCCAACGGTGCCGACCGACTTGGAGAAGGTGCCGATCACGAAATCGACCTGATCCTCCAGCTCCTGATCTTCATACACGCCGCGGCCATTGGGGCCGAAGAAGCCCATCGAATGCGCCTCGTCGACCAGCACCATCGCACCATGTTTCTTGGCGACGGCGACCATTTCCTTCAGCGGCGCGATATCGCCGAGCATCGAATAGACGCCTTCGAGGACGACGAGCTTGCCCGGCTCCTTGGGCAGGCGCCCGAGCCGTTTGTCGAGATCCTCGACCGAATTGTGGCGGAAGCGGACGATCTCGGCATTGCCCATGGCGCAGCCGTCATAGATGGACGCATGGCTGTCGGCGTCGAGGATGATATACTCGCCTTTGCCGGCAATGGCTGAGATGACGCCCAGGTTCGCCTGATAACCCGTTGAAAAGACGATCGCGCCCGACATGCCATAGAAGTCGCGCAGCGCCTGCTCGACTTCCATGTGATCGTGGAAGGTGCCGTTCAGCGCGCGGCTGCCGTTGGTGCCGCTGCCGAACCTGTCGAACGCCTGCTTGCCGGCGGCGATGACGTCGGGATCGAACGTCATGCCCATGTAATTGTAGGTGCCGAGCAGGATCGTCTCGCGGCCCTTGATCACCGCGACGGTGGGGCTCTTCACCTCCTCCATCACGATGCCGAACGGATCGCGCACGCCAGAATCGAGCAGCGCCTGCCGTTCCGCGATCAGCGGCGCGAACTTGTCGAACAGGTCACGCTCCGGCGCCACGGTGGCGGGCTCAGCGGGCAGGGCTTCAGCCTGAAGGCCGGTTTCGGTCATGTCTTGTCTAATCCCAACCGTTCAAATCGGGTCGTGTCATTTCACCACGGGCGCCATGCGGGCGATGTCCGCGCACGGCGTGAAACGGGCGTTCAGTTCTTCAGCTTGGCGACCGCATCGGCAAGCTGGCCCACCGTCTCGATCTCGGCCTGCATGTTCATCGTGATGATGATGTCGAACTCGTCCTCGATCGCCGCGACGAAATCCATCACGGTCAGCGAATCCCATTCGAGATCGCCCTGGAAGGTCGTCGCCTCGGTGACCGTCACGCCCTTCTTGTTGAAGGGTTCGATCTGGGCCTTGACGGTGTCGAAGATGCTATCGCGGTCGCTCATGCCGGGTCCTTAGCTGCAAGCAGCGAAGGTGCCAATCGAATGCGGCGGAAGCGTGGTCATCGTGCGATGGCGTAAGACCGCGCCGTCTGCGCCATGCCCTGGTCGAGCGCGATCTGCGGCACCCACAGGTTTGCCGGCGGGCGACGATCGGCTCGCGCGGTCCAGTCGGGATGGCTCAGATACGCGACCCGGTCGAGCGTCAGCTTGGCGCCGTCGCCGCGCAGCGTGCGATCCAGCCGAGCGGCAACGCGCATCAGCGCCTCCGGCAAATGCATCGGCAGCACGCGCCGTCCCACCGCGCGGCCGATCGCGGCGGCGAGATCGGCATGGGTCAGCGTCTCGCCGTCATCGACCTCGTATAGTTCTTCCGCGCCCGGCCGCTCGGCGAGCAGGACCAGCAATCGCGCCAGGTCCGCGACATGGATCAGCGACACGCGCCCCGGCGGCGGCAGAAAGGCAAGGCCAAGCCGCGCGAGCCGGAACATGTCGCGCATCTCGGTATCGCCGGGGCCATAAACGCCGGTCGGGCGCACGATCGTCCAGTCGCTGGCGCTCTCCGCCACGATCGTCTCCGCCTCGCGCTTCGACCAGCCGTATACCGATAGCTGCGGCTCGCGCGCCGACAGCGACGACACATGCACCAGCCGCCGCACACCCGTCGCCGCGATCACCGCGCGCGTCCCGTCGATATTGCCCGCAACGAACCCCGCCTTGTCGGGCGGGTTGACCACGCCGGCGATGTGGATGACCGCGTCGGCGCCGTCGATCAGCGCGGCAAGGCTTGCCGCATCGTCCAACGCCCCCGCCACCCAGACAACGCCTTCGCGCGTCGCCTGCGGCCGCCGCGTCAGCGCCCGGACCTGATGCCCCGCCGCCAGCGCTGCATCGATCGTCGCCCGGCCGACAAAGCCGGTGCCGCCGGTCAGCGCCAGGATCACAGCAGCGCCATATGATTGCGGTGGATCAGCGCTGCGCGCGGCGCATAGCCGAGCAGCGCCTCCTGCTCCTCGCTGCGCCGGCCAAGCAGCCGCTGCATCTCGCCCGCGTCATATTCCGCCAGCCCGCGCGCGATCGGCCCGTCCGGCCCCGCGATCGTCACCACGTCGCCGCGCGCGAAATCGCCCGACACCGCCGTCGCCCCCGCCGCCAGCAGACTGCGCCCTTCCGCCAGTGCCTGCGCCGCGCCCGCGTCCACCGTGACGACGCCGTTCGCCGTCAGTCGCCCCGCCAGCCAAGCCTTGCGGGCGCTGGCGCGCTTCTCCGGCAAAAACATCGTGTGCCGCGCCTCGGTCGACAGCGGCCGGTCGACCCGCCCCGACGCAATCGCCAGCGCAACGCCGGCCCCCGTCGCGATCCGCGCCGCCGCGATCTTTGACACCATGCCGCCCGATCCCATGCCCGATGCCGAGCCGACGTCCGCCATGCCGGCGACCCGCGCGTCGATCTGCGCGACCACCGGGATGTGCACCGCCCCGGGCTGCGCCGGATTGCGATCGTAAAGGCCGTCGATGTCGGACAGCAGCAGCACGCCATCCGCGCCCGCCGCCTGCGCCACGCGCGCCGCCAGCCGATCGTTGTCGCCGAAGCGGATCTCGGCGGTCGCCACGCTGTCGTTCTCGTTGATCACCGGCACCGTGCCGAGTTGCAGCAGCCGCCCCAGCGTCGCCGCGGCGTTGAGGTAACGGCGGCGATCCTCCAGATCGTCCAGCGTCACCAGCATCTGCGCCGCGGTCAGCCCGTTCTCGCCGAGCACCTCCGCCCAGGTTTGGCAGAGCGCGATCTGCCCGGTCGCCGCCGCCGCCTGCGCATCCTCGAGGCTCGCTCGCCCGCCACGCGGCAGGCCGAGCCGACGCGCCCCCAGCGCGATCGCGCCGGAGGAAACGATCGCCACCTGCTGCCCGGCACCGGCACGCGCGGCGACGTCGGCAGCGATGCCCGCCAGCCAGTCGCGCCGCACCGCGCCCGCCGGGTCGACCAGCAGCGCCGAGCCGATCTTCACCACGAGGCGCGGGCAGGTGTCAGGCGAAAACAGCATGGCCCCTGCGCGATACTGCGCGCGGCCGCGATGGGGAAGGGGCGCTCAGCCCTGTAGCCTAAGCGCCACGTCGTTCATGAAGCGCACGTCATCGCCCGCCGCCAGCGTCGGTGCCTCCGCCGCCAGCGCACCGAGCAGGTCGCTCAGCGGGTCCATTTCGCTCTTGGCGTAATTGCCGAGCACATGGCCCGTCACGCGGTCCTTGTGCCCCGGATGCCCGATACCCAGCCGCACGCGCCGAAACTCTGGTCCCAGATGCTGGTCGATCGAGCGCAGCCCATTGTGCCCCGCCAGCCCGCCGCCCATCCGCACCTTCACCTTCATCGGCGCAAGGTCGAGCTCGTCATGAAAGACGGTCAGCACCTCGACGCCCAGCTTGTAGAAGCGCAGCGCCTCGGCCACGCTGCGGCCGCTCTCGTTCATGAACGTCGCGGGCTTCAGCAGCAGCACCTTCTGATTGCCCAGCCGCCCCTCGCGCACCCAGCCCTGGAATTTCTTCGCCGTCGCGCCGAAGTCATGCACCTCGGCGATCGCATCGACCGCCATGAAGCCGACATTGTGTCGCTGCATCGCATGTTGCGGGCCCGGATTGCCCAGGCCGACCCATAGCTGCATCACCGATCCATCCGTATCATTGGCGTGTCACTGGCGTAACATTGGCGTGTCATTGGCGCCCAAACGAAAACGGGCGGGGGGCGTTGCCGCCTCCCGCCCGCGAAACCGTGCCGCCCCAGGCGGCACCGAACGACATTACGCGTCCGACGCGTCCTCGGCCGTGTCGGTCGTCTCGGTCGCTTCGGTCGAGGTGTCGCCCTCGGCCGACTTCAGCGCCGACGGTGCAACCACCGTCGCAATGGTGAAGTCGCGATCGTCGATCGCCGACTGCGTGCCCTTGGGCAGCGTCACGGCCGAAATGTGGAGCGATTCGCCCACTTCCAGGCCCTTCAGCGAGATGGTGACTTCCGACGGGATTTCCGCCGCGTCGCACACCAGCTCCAGCTCGTGACGAACCACGTTCAGCACGCCGCCCTTCTTGATGCCCGGCGCCAGATCTTCGTCGACAAACGCCACCGGCACCGCGACGGTGACGGTCGAGTGCGCGCCGATGCGCAGAAAGTCGACGTGAACCGGACGATCGGTAACCGGGTGGAAGTGCACGTCCTTGGGCAGGGTGCGCTCGCCGTTCAGCATCACGACGGTGTTCATGAAGTGGCCGGTGCCCAGTGCCTTCACCAGGGCCTTCTCCTCGAGGTGGATCGAGGTCGGCTCCTTGTTCTGGCCGTAGATCACGGCGGGGACGCGGCCGTCACGACGCAGCGCCCGGGAGGCTCCCTTGCCAACCCGGTCACGCGTCTCGGCTGCGAGCGTCAGCTGGTCGCTCATCGTTATTCTCCGAAACTCATGTGTGTCCTTCCGCGCCACGCCTCCAGGGATGACCATGGCCGGAAGCGGGCGCGCATAGCGAGGCGCGGCGCGAAAAGCAATCCTCGCGCGGCTTAGTACTTTATACGCACCGCCTTCAGCTTGTACTTGCCGAGCTGCGCCTGCACGCTCTGCGGCCCCGCCAGATGGCCGGCGCCCACCGCGATGAAGACGCGGCCCGGCGTGCGCATCCGCTCGGCGATCCACGCGGCCCATTTGGCGTTGCGATCGGCGAGCAGCGCCTTGCCGACCTCCGGCGAATCCTTCAGCCCCTCGTTCATGGTCTCGGCCAGCCCGTCGGGGTCGCCCGCCGCCCAATCCGTCACCATCCGGTCCATCATCTCGCCCGCCTTGGGCAATTCCTCGACGGTGGAATTGAGCAGGTCGAGCTGCGCCTTCTCCGACAGCGAATCGAAGATCGACATCTGCCCTTCGAACGTTTCCAGCCCCATCACCTGCTTCTTCTGCGCCTTGGCGGCCTTGGTCAGCACGCCCTCCGGCCCGTTCCCGGCATCATAGCCGAGCTTCTGTACCGGCAGCACGGACAGGCTGATCGCGGCGAACCACGGCTGCATCCGCTCGAACTGGGCAACCGGCAGCTTGTTGTCCTCCAGCGCCTTCACGAATGCCGCGCGCTTGTCCTCGGGCAGCTTTTCGGTGAGCGGCGGCCCGCCTTTGGCAAACGCCTTGGAAATGACGATCTTCTGCTGCGTCTCCTGATCGGGCTCCACCATTTCCAGCACCAGCGTGCCCGAGCGGTCGAACGCCTTCTTCACCGCCTCGTCGAACCACGACAGGCCGGGTTTCAGGACGTGGATCGTCCCGAACAGATAGATCGTCGTATCCTTGTCGCGCACCACCCATAGCGCGGGGTCGGCGTCCTGCTGCGCCTGCGCAACCGGCGCGGGCTGCGCGCAGGCGGGCAGGGTGAAGGCAAGGCCGAGCGCGGCGAACAACGGGGTAAAGGGTCGAAACACGGAAACGGGCAACCTTCCTGATCGAGGCGGCACGAGCCTAGCGCGGCCCTTGCCTGTTGGCGAGCCATCCGCCATTGCCCGCCCCGCGATGAACGCCACCTCAACAGACGCGCCATTGAGCTTCCAGGACATGATCCTGCGCCTCCATTCCTATTGGGGAGCGCGGGGCTGCGCCATTCTGCAACCCTATGACATGCGCATGGGCGCGGGCACCTTTCACCCCGCCACGACGCTGCGTGCCTTGGGGCCCGATCCGTGGAATGCCGCCTTCGTCCAGCCCAGCCGCCGCCCGACCGACGGCCGCTATGGCGAGAACCCGAACCGGCTGCAGCATTATTACCAGTATCAGGTGATCCTGAAGCCGAGCCCGCCCGATCTGCAGGAGCTGTATCTCGGCAGCCTCGCGGCGATCGGCATCGACTTCACCCGCCACGACATCCGCTTCGTCGAGGATGACTGGGAAAGCCCCACGTTGGGCGCCTGGGGCCTTGGCTGGGAAGTGTGGTGCGACGGGATGGAGGTGACCCAGTTCACCTATTTTCAGCAGATGGGCGGCTTTGACTGCAAGCCGGTTGCGGGCGAGCTCACCTACGGGCTCGAACGGCTGGCGATGTACATTCAGAACGTCGACAATGTGTACGACCTGCGCTTCAACGACGCCGGCGTTTCCTACGGCGACGTGTTCCTCGAAAACGAGCGGCAGATGTCGACCTGGAACTTCGAGGTCGCCGACACCGACACGTTGTTCGACCTGTTCCGAAAGGCGGCGGCCGAATGCGAGAATTGTCTCGCAGCAAAGCTCCCGATCCCGGCCTATGAGCAGGCGATCGAGGCAAGCCACATCTTCAATCTGCTGAACGCGCGCGGCGTGATCTCCGTCGCCGAGCGTCAGGCCTATATCGGCCGCGTCCGCGATCTCGCGAAGGGTGCCTGCACGGCGTATATGGAAAAGAACGGGTGGATGGCGTGACCGACTTCCTCCTCGAACTGCGCTCGGAGGAAATCCCGGCGCGCATGCAGGACAAGGCCCGCGAGGATCTCGCCCGCCTGTTCGCCGCCGAACTCGACAAGGCCGGGCTTAAGGCCGCCGAACTCGTCACCTACGCGACGCCGCGCCGTCTCGCGCTGATCGCCCGTGATCTGCCGGCTGAGACCCAGGCGGTAAGCGAGGAGCTGAAGGGGCCGCCCGCGGACGCGCCCGATGCTGCCATCGAAGGTTTCCTGCGCAAGGCCGGCCTGACGCGCGACGCGCTCCAGACCCGCGAGGTGAAGGGCCGCGCCACCTTGTTCGCCGTGATCGACAAGCCCGGCCGCGCCACCGCCGATGTGCTCGCAGAGGTGATCCCCACGATCATCCGCGCTTTTCCCTGGCCCAAGTCGATGCGCTGGGGCGATGCCTCGATTTCGACCGAGAGCCTGCGCTGGGTGCGCCCGCTGCAGGGCATCATCGCGCTGTTTGGCGACGATGTGGTGCCGTGCGCCATCGCCGGCGTCGAAAGCGGCGCGGCGACGGTCGGCCACCGCTTCCACCACCCCGGCGTCATCACCATCGGCAGCGCGGCCGATTATGTCGAAAAGCTGCGCGCCTGCCACGTCATCGTCGACCAGAACGAACGCCGCGCCACGATCGCGCTCGGCGCCAAGATGGCCGCGAACATGGCCGGCCTCACGCTGATCGAGGACGAAGGGCTGGTCAGCGAGAACGCCGGCCTCACCGAATGGCCGGTGCCGCTGCTCGGACGCTTCGACGAGGCGTTCCTCGACGTGCCGCCCGAGGTGATCCAGCTCACCGCACGCGTGAACCAGAAGTATTTCGTCTGCCGCGATGCGGGCGGCTCGCTTGCCAACGCCTTCGTCTGCACCGCGAACATCGACGCGGCGGACGGTGGCGAGCGGATCGTGGAGGGCAACCGCAAGGTGCTCGCCGCGCGCCTCTCCGACGCGCGCTTCTTCTACGAGACCGATCTCAAGGTGCCGCTCGCCGACCAGGCGACGAAGCTCGAAAAGATTGTCTTCCACGAAAAGCTCGGCACCGTCGCCGACAAGGTGGATCGCGTGGCGAAGCTCGCCCGCTGGCTCGCCGAGGAAGGCATCGTCAAGGGGGCCGATCCCGAGTTGGCCGAACGCGCCGCGCGCCTCGCCAAGGCCGATCTCGTCACCGGCATGGTCGGTGAATTCCCCGAGCTCCAGGGCCTGATGGGCGGCTATTACGCCGCCGCACAGGGCGAGCCCGCCGAAGTCGCAGAAGCGATCCGCGACCACTATAAGCCGGTCGGGCAGGGGGATGATGTGCCCACCGCGCCAGTCACGGTCGCGGTGTCGCTGGCGGACAAGCTGGACAGCATAACCCAGTTCTTCGGTGCCGATCTCAAGCCCAGCGGCTCCAAGGATCCGTTCGCGCTCCGCCGCTCGGCCTTGGGCATCCTCGCACTGATCCTCGACAATGGCCTGCGCTTCCCGCTGTCGCGGACCGCCAACAACGACGTGCTCGATTTCTTCGCCGATCGCCTCAAGGTGCAGCAGCGCGAAGCCGGCGTTCGCCACGACCTGATCGACGCGGTGTTCGCGCTCGGCGGCGAGGACGATCTCGTCCGCCTGCTCGCGCGGGTGAAGGCGCTGCAGTCGTTCGTCGGCACCGAGGACGGCGCCAATCTGCTCGCCGGATACAAGCGCGCCGCGAACATCCTGAAGAAGGAAAGCTATCAGGCCGACACCGCGCCATTCGAGGCCGATTATCGCCGGGAGCAGGCCGAAGCTGCGTTGGTCACCGCACTGGATGCGGCCGAACCCGCCTCGGCAAAAGCGATCGCCAACGAAGATTTCGAGGCAGCGATGGCGGCGCTGGCAACCTTGCGCGCACCGATCGATTCGTTCTTCGATCAAGTCACTGTGAACGATGCGGATCCTGCCAAGCGAGCCGGCCGTTTGGCGCTTCTGGCCCGGGTTCGGGCAGCCGTTCACGGCGTTGCGGATTTCTCGCGGATCGAGGGATAAGCGGGTAAACGGTTACATCTACAAAGGCGCCGGTTTGCGCTTGCAATCGGGCGCCCGGCCGTGTGTTGCGGCGCAATAACGAGTTTCAGGGAGGCGATAACCCATGGCTACTGCGGCGAAGAACGAGGCGGACGCACAATACGTCTATCGTTTCGGCGGCGGCGTTTCGGACGGCGGCAGCGGGGATAAGAACCTCCTGGGCGGCAAGGGCGCAAACCTCGCCGAAATGGCCTCGATCGGCCTGCCGGTGCCTCCGGGCTTCACCATCAGCACCGCCATGTGCACCCGCTATTACGAGGAGGGTGAAACCTTCCCCGACAGCGTCCGCCGCGAAGTGGCCGAGGGCATCGCGCATATCGAGGGGATCACCGGCAAAAAGTTCGGCGATCCCGCCGATCCGCTGCTCGTTTCCGTCCGCTCGGGCGCCCGCGTCTCGATGCCCGGC
The DNA here is from genome assembly GCF_002197685.1 of Sphingomonas dokdonensis. GTDB lineage: Bacteria > Pseudomonadota > Alphaproteobacteria > Sphingomonadales > Sphingomonadaceae > Sphingomonas > Sphingomonas dokdonensis. The sequence goes on from NZ_NBBI01000001.1 coordinate 411,525, forward strand.
ATGATGGACACCGTCCTCAATCTCGGCCTGAACGACCAGACGGTCGAGGGCCTCGCCAGCGCAAGCGGTGACGAGCGTTTCGCCTGGGACAGCTATCGCCGCTTCATCCAGATGTATTCGGACGTGGTGCTCGGCCTCGACCATGGTGCGTTCGAGGAAGCGCTAGAAGTTGCTAAGGAAGACAAGGGCTTCACGCTCGATACCGAGCTGTCGGCGGCCGACCTGAAGGCGCTCGTGGCCGAGTTCAAGGGGCTGGTTGACGAGCAGCAGGGCAAGCCGTTCCCGCAGGACGTGCACGATCAGCTGTGGGGCGCGATTGGCGCCGTGTTCGGCTCGTGGCAGTCGGATCGCGCCAAGGTCTATCGCCGCCTGAACGACATTCCCGGCAGCTGGGGCACCGCGGTCAACGTGCAGGCAATGGTGTTCGGCAACATGGGCGATACCTCCGCGACTGGCGTCGCCTTCACCCGCGATCCGTCCGCCGGGCACAATGCCTATTACGGCGAGTTCCTGATCAATGCGCAGGGCGAGGACGTCGTCGCCGGCATCCGCACCCCGCAGTATCTGACCAAGACCGCGCGTGAAGAGGCCGGCGCCAAGCCGCTCAGCATGGAAGAGGCGATGCCCGACGCCTATGCCGAGCTCGCCGCCGTTTTCGACCAGCTGGAGCGGCACTACCGCGACATGCAGGACATCGAATTCACGGTGCAGCAGGGCAAGCTCTGGATGCTCCAGACCCGCTCGGGCAAGCGCACCGCGAAGGCGGCACTGAAGATCGCGGTCGACATGGCAGCGGAAGGCCTGATCACCCGCGACGAGGCGATCCTGCGCGTCGATCCGCAGGCGCTCGACCAGCTGCTCCACCCGACGCTCGACCCGTCGGCGACGCGTGATGTGCTGACCAAGGGCCTGCCGGCATCGCCCGGCGCCGCTTCGGGCGCAGCCGTTTTCGACGCAGACACCGCCGAGAAGTGGGCCGCGGAGAACAAGGCGGTGATCCTGGTGCGCACCGAAACCTCGCCCGAGGACATCCACGGCATGCATGCGGCGAAGGGCATCCTCACCGCGCGTGGCGGCATGACCAGCCACGCCGCCGTGGTGGCGCGCGGCATGGGGCGTCCGTGCGTGTCCGGCGCTGGCGCGCTTTCCATCGATGCCAAGGCGAAGATCGCGCGCATTGCGGGGCGCGAAGTGCGCGAGGGCGACCTGCTCACCATCGACGGTGCCACCGGCGAGGTGATGGCCGGTGAAGTAGCGACGATCCAGCCTGAACTGGCGGGTGATTTCGGCACGCTGATGGTGTGGGCGGACGAGGTCCGTCGCCTCAAGGTGCGTGCCAACGCCGAAACGCCGCTCGACTGCCAGACGGCACGCGATTTCGGCGCGGAGGGCGTCGGCCTGTGCCGCACCGAGCATATGTTCTTCGAGGCGGACCGGATTACGGCCGTGCGCCAGATGATCCTGGCCGAGGACGAGAAGGGCCGCCGTGTGGCGCTCGAAAAGCTGCTTCCGGAGCAGCGCAGCGACTTTCAGGCTATCTTCGAGGTGATGGCTGGCCTACCGGTGACGGTGCGCCTGCTCGATCCGCCGCTCCACGAATTCCTCCCGCACGAGGAATCCGAGTTCGCCGAAGTGGCGAGTGCGGCTGGCGTGGATGTCGAGACGCTGAAGCGCCGTGCGGGTGAGTTGCACGAGTTCAACCCGATGCTCGGCCACCGTGGTTGCCGCCTGGGCGTCACCTATCCCGAGATCTATGAGGTGCAGGCGCGCGCCATCTTCGAGGCGGCACTGGACGTCGCCGAGAAGTCGGGCGAGGCACCGATCCCGGAGATCATGATCCCGCTGGTCGCGACCAAGCGCGAGCTGGAGCTGATGAAGGCCGTGGTCGATCGCACCGCCAAGGCGGTGTTCGACGAGCGTGGCAAGACGGTGGAATATCTCGTCGGTACGATGATCGAGCTGCCGCGCGCCGCGCTGCGTGCGGGCGAGATCGCCGAGGCTGGCGAGTTCTTCTCGTTCGGCACCAACGATCTGACGCAGACCACGTTGGGCGTGAGCCGCGACGATGCCGGCCGCTTCCTCGGCTCCTATGTGGAGCAGGGGATCTACGCCAAGGATCCGTTCGTCAGCATCGACGTGGAAGGCGTGGGCGAGCTGATCAAGCTGGCGGCCGAGCGCGGCCGGGCCACGCGCAGCAACATCAAGCTGGGCATTTGCGGTGAGCATGGCGGCGACCCGGCTTCCATCGCCTTCTGCGAAAGCGTCGGCCTCGATTACGTGTCGGCCTCGCCTTACCGCGTGCCGATCGCGCGGCTGGCTGCGGCGCAAGCGGCGCTCAAAGCGCGCGGCTGAGCCAAGCTCCGGCCTGACTCCGGCTTAACAGCGAAAACGGTGAGTGAAGCGCCGCTTCACTCACCGTTTTTATTTGTCAGATCGCGCATTTGCGACGGGCGGACCACCCGTTTTGCCGCGCAGCCGCGCGCCACTTATCCTAGCCGTTCGTGCCGACGCGGTTCTGCCAGTTGAACCAGCGCGCCCGCGTCGAACCGGCGGGGCGAGCCGCGCTTTGCGCCATCCGCTCACGCCCGATCGCATGCCGGTCGGTCGTCATCGTGTCGCTCGCTACCGGTGCCGCGCGGGAAAGGCGCTCATTGTCGCGCTCCAGTTCGGCAATTCGCGCCTCACGCTCGGCAAGGCGGGCGTCCAGATCCTTGCGCGTGCGCCCATGGACGTCGCGCTCGTCGGCGTAGCGCTGCTTCCACTTGCGCCCACCCGGATGGCTGGCGAGGCCGAAGAGCCATCCGGCGATCAGGGTGATGGCGAGTGCGATCCATTGCGTCGGCGTCGTGAAAAGCATCGCGTTCCTCCTGTTACGCAGGTTTAACGATGGTTCACGGCGCGCGTTCCGCCGCTCGCGCGCGGCTTCTAGAAGTTGCCACCGATAAAGGCGTCGCTGATCGAGCAGGCTGCCGGGCCGAGAATGACGACGAACAGCACGGGCAGGATGAACAGGATTAGCGGCACGGTCATGATTGCTGGAAGCCGAGCCGCCTTTTCCTCGGCGCGCATCATGCGCTCGTTCCGGAATTCACCCGAGAGCACGCGGAGCGCGCTCGCTAGCGGTGTGCCGTATTTCTCGGTCTGAACCATCGTGGTGACGATGCCCTTCACCTCCTCCAGCGCGACGCGGTTTGCCAGGTTTTCAAAGGCAAGCCGTCGATCGGTGAGGAAGCCAAGCTCGATCGCGGTAAGCGCGAATTCGTCGCCGAGTTCCGGATAAGCCTTGCCCAATTCCTTTGCCACGCGGTGGAATGCGGCGTCCACGGTCAGACCGGCTTCGGCACAGATCACCAGAAGATCGAGCGCATCCGGCAATCCCTTGCGGATTGCGTCGGACCGCTTCGTAATCTTGTTCTTCAGATAGATGTCGGGCGCCTTGTAGCTGAAGATAAAGGTGCCGGCGACGACCATGTAGCGCTTCAGCGCCGACCAATGGGCAAAATTGTCGGTGCCATAGACCAGAAACAGCATGAACCCGCCGAGCACGATCGGCAGCATCATGCGGCCAAAGATCACGCCGACCGCCCATTCCTTCTTCCGAATGCCGGCCTGCAGCAGCTTGGTCTGCGCTTCCTTGAGCTGGCTGTCCTGAAGAACCTTGAGCGATTCCAGCAGCTGGCGGATGCGATCTGCGTTTTCGCTCTTCTGGACCAGCTTTGCGCGACGCTTGCTGGTCGATGCGGTGATGCCGGCTTTTAGCTGCTCGCGACGCTCGTTCAGCGCCTTGACCCGTTTGGTCATGGGATCGCGCACGCTGACGGCAGCGTAGATGGCGACAAAGACGGCGGCGGCGGCGACGGCAGCGAGCACGGTCGCGACCCAGATCACGTCCACGCCGAGTATGGTGGGTCCTTGCGTCGGTTCCATCATCAGATCTCGAAATTGACCATCTTGGCCATGATAAAAGCGCCAATGCTCATCCAGATGAGGCCACCGACACCAGCAACCATCAGGCGCTCGTCGACAAAGAAGTTCTGCATGTACGAACTGTTGACGAACCAGATGAGGCCGAAGACGATAAAGGGAAGGGCGCCGATGATCATTGCCGATGCCTTCGATTCCGACGACATGGCGCGGATCTTTAGCTTCATCTGACCGCGCAGGCGCAGAACGGTGGCAAGGTTCTGCAGCGTTTCTGCCAAGTTGCCGCCGGTCTCGCGCTGGATGGCAATGGTGATGACGAAGAACTGGAACTCGGCGGTGCCCAGCCGATCAGCCGTCTCTTGCAGCGCCACATCCATGGACCGACCGATCTTCATCTTATCGGCAACCGTCCGGAACTCCTCGCCGACCGGCCCGCTCACTTCGCTGCCAACAACGGCCATCGTCTCGGTGATCGGCAGACCGGAGCGCAGGCCGCGTACCAACAGTTCGATGGCGTCGGGGAACTTGGCATTGAAGGCTTTGACCCGGCGCCCGATGACATAGCTGACGCCAAAGTGCGGAATGCCGCCGCCCGCCGCCAAACCCAGGAGAAGCGCTAGCAGGAGCGGAAAGCCGATAAACAACAGCAACAGCGTGGCGGCGACAACAATGCCGAGCGTGACGCCGCCATAGCGGCCTACCGTCCATTGCTTGCCAGTCATGTTCAGCCGCTTTTGCAGCTCCTCCGGCCGCGGCAGGAAGCGCATCGCGGCCCGATCGGCCTTGGTCGAACCGCGCCCGGTGATACGGCGCAGCTGCGCCTCGACCAGGTCGCCCTGTGCCGCCGTATGGCGTTGCCGCACCGTATCGAGGCGCCGCGCCGCGACTCGCTGAGGCGAGGGGCCTGCAAAGGCAAAGATCACCAGCCCCAGGGTCAGGAGCGCGCCGATCGCCAGGGTGATCACCGGTGTGAGGGGCATGTCGGGTTCCGTTCTCCTGCGATCCGGGTGGCGCTGTTCAGCTCTTTGCCGACTTCTTGGGCATCAAGCCTTTAAGATCGGCAAACTTGCTCATCAGCGAAGCGCCCGATTTGCCGCGCTTGCGCGCCTTGCCGCCGTCCGCTTCATCCTGCGTGATGAAGCACAGGTGCTTCACGAGATCGCCGATCGCGCCCATCGTCTTGGATGCCTTGCCGGTCTCCGCCAGCGGCTTGCCAAGCTTGGCGGCCTGAGCGGCGAGCTTCTGATCGAAGGGCACGACATAGTCGATCTTTCGCTCGATCGATGTTTCGAAATCCTTGCGGCTGATTTCCAGCTGCGCGGCCGGCTGCACCTTGTTGGCGAGCAGCATGACCTGCGCCTCGGGCGCGTTGGACTTCAGCCATGACAGCAGGCGAATGGTGTCGCGCGCCGCGGCGAGCGTCAGCTCGGTTACGACCACCACGGTCTGTGCCTTGTGCATGAGCTGCGGGTGGCTGACGAGCATGTGGCGCGGCAGATCCGTCACCGTGCATTCGAATGCGGCGCGCATCTCGTCCTGCAACTGGAGATAGGCGCCGCCATCGGTTACGACCGGTGCGGTGATCGGTGCTTCTGCCGACAAGACGGCAAGCTTTTCGGATGCGCGCACCATGGCGCGCTCGATGAACAGCCCGTCGATCCGGCTCGGATTCTCGATCGCGTCGGTCAGCCCGCGACCTGGCTCCAGATCGAGCGCCAGCGCGCCGGTGCCGAAATGCACATCCAGATCGAGGAGTGCCGTGGAGCGCCGTTCGCGATCGCTCATCATCCAGGCGAGCGATGTCGCAATGGTCGACGCGCCGGCACCGCCACGCGTGCCAATGACGGCGACCGAGCAATGTGGGTGTTCGTTTGCGGTCTCCACCACCTTGGGCGCGTTCAGCAGCAGCTGCGCATGGCTGAAGGCGTCGCGCAGCATGTCCGGGTTGAGTGGCTTCAGCAGGTAATCCTGAATGCCGCTGGACACGAGATCGCGATACAGCCTGACGTCGTTGACCTGGCCCGAAGCGAGCACGATCGTGCCCGGCTCGCACACTTCGGCCAGCGAGTTGATGTCGTTGAGCGGATCGCCCGACTCTGCGAGATCGACGAACAGGATTTGCGGCGAGGCGGATACTGAAAGCGACTGCACGGCATTGCGCAGCCCGCCCTTGTTCACCTTTTCGGCGGACCAGCCCATTTCGCTGACGATCGGGCGCAGCGCCTCTGCGCTGTTTTCATCGCAGACATAGGCGACAAACGGTTCGCGATTGCCCGCGCCCGCGGGTTTCCATGGTGCGTTCATGTTATTTGCCTCCCGAGCTGCCGCCGCCGGTCGCTTCGGCGCGCACCGCCGTGCCGCCGGCGCCGGTCGGCTCGGCCTTGCGGAAGCGATCGATCGCCTTGGTTGCGACGGCTGGATCGTAGGGGCTGGCAGCGCCTTCTCCGCGCACAAGATCGGTCGGGCTGGCGACCATCGCCGCCAGGTTCGAGTTTACCGCGCAGCCGTGATTGGACGACGTGTGCGCGTTGTAGTTCGGCTCGTACATGCGGCTGTAATCGGGGCAACCCGGCACATAGGCGTGCGCGCGGCTGACCACGATCCGCGCAGTGCCCGGGGCGATCGGCGCTGGCGTGACGGGCGCCTCGTCTGAGACGAGAAGGCCAAACCGCGCGGCGGCAGCCGCGACGTCCGCACGCGTCGCGGGATCGCGTGATGGGTCGTCAACGGCGATGCGATCGCCATAGCCAACCTTCAGTGAGGCCATCCAGGCGGCGAGACGCTGCGCCTCGCCGGACGCCAGACCGCCTGGGCCCGATCCGACGTCGAAGGCGTAATCGGCGCGCGAGACCACCGGCTGGTGGACCGACTCCAGCCCGCGATTTTGCGTGCCGCCGCATCCAGCCAGCAGCAGGGCAGGGCCGATGCCGAGGAGGAGAGAGTGCTTGAGCATGTTGCTGTTCCTCACCGTCATCATCAGTTCAACGAGAAGCCCGGCGCGGGCGCTGCGGCTTTCTTGGTCTTTTTGCCGCTGCCTGCGTTCGCGACCTTTTCCTCAGCGCCTGCCGAGGGAAGTGGCACGGCGGCTGCGGGCGCGAGCGGCGCCGTGGCGCCGATCGCGGGGGTCGCAGGCGGTGCTGCCTCCATCGTCGGCGTCGGACGCTTGCCGCCGCTGGTCCCGGAGGACAGCTGGCCGAGCAGAACCCGCTCCACATCGGTCGGCGCCTTGTATCCGTCGGTCGGCAGCTTGATGTCGTTGCCGTTCACCGGCTGAACGAGATACGGGGTGATGACGATCACCAGTTCGGTCTCGTTGCGCTGGAAACCGTTGGACCGGAACAGTGCACCCAGGATCGGCACGTCACCAACGCCGGGTGTTTTGTCGATCGAGTTGTTGTGGTTGTTCTGCAGCAGCCCCGCGATCATGAAGCTCTGGCCCGAGCCGAGCTCCACGGTGGTTTCCGTTCGACGCGTGGTGAGGCCTGGCACCTGCGTGCCACCGATCGTCACCGAGTTGGAATAATCCAGCTGCGATACCTCCGGGCGAACGCGGAGCGAAATGCGGCCGTCGCCCAGCACTGTCGGCGTGTAGGCGAGGCTGACACCATATTGCTTGTACTCGACGCCGACGGCGCCAAGGCCCTGTGCGATTGGGATCGGGATTTCGCCACCAGCCAGGAACGTGCCGGTTTCGCCCGACAGCGCGGTCAGGTTCGGATTGGCGAGATTGGTCACCTGGCCGATCCGCTCGCCCAGATCGAGTGCGCCCGCGATGTCGAGGCCAAGCAGCTTGCCAAGGCCCGCAATCGTGCTGCGCTGGCTGCCCGGTGTGATGGATGTACCAGGTTGTTGCGTGATCCTGAGAGCAGTTAGGTCAATCGAGCCATCAGGCAGACGAACGATCGACGTGGGGTCGATTGCAAAGCCTTGCACCGTCCCACCGACACCAAAAGGAAGGTCTCGTCTGGTGGTGATGCTTCCCAGCGGTCGGCCACTGCCGACGCCGAACTTGAACCCGCCGGTACCATCGATGGTCGTCAGGTTCGCGCCAATGTTTTTCACAAAGCTGCGCGTCACCTCGGCGATACGCACCTGCAGGTTGACCTGAAGCGGCGTGGCGGTGCGCAGGCGGCTGACCACCTTGGCGCCGTCGCCGACGAATGCCTGCACCAGCCGCTCGGCCTCGGCGCCGTCATCGGGATTGGCGACGGTGCCGGTCAACAGCACGATGCCGTTCAGCGTCGTAGCAGTGATCTGGGCTTCCGGCATGGCCATCGACAGCATCTGGCTGACCGAGTCGAAGTTGTTGCCGACGCGAACGGTGGCGGCATAGACCACCGCGCCGCCTTTTGCCGTGGCCGAGATGGTCGTCTCGCCGGGCTTTTTGCCGAAGACGTAAAGCTGCGTCGGCGAGCGGACCTGAACGTCGGCGATGTCCGGGCTGGCGACGAACAGGTCGCTCATCGGACGCGACAGGTTGATGAGCTGACCGCGGTTGGTCGCCACCTGAAGCGTCGTTCCCGCCGAGGCGACAGTCTGCGCAGGGGCAGCGGCCGGCATCACGGCGATCGTGGCGGCACTCAGCGCCAGCGCGACCGACCAGCGGCGCGTCTTTGAAGGAGCACGCATCTTAGTTCTTCCCCCCGACCGGCACTTCGGTCACGTTGTTACCCCGCGCGATACGAACCACCGGGCCGGAAACCACCGGCTGTGGCGCGCCTGGGTAGGCACCTGGCGCCGGCGAGATGGACGGCGCGCTCGGCATCATCGACTGCTGCGTGCGACCCGGCACCGTGCGGCGCTGAAAGCGCGACACATCGGCGCCCACCGCATAGGTCGGGTTGCCGGCCTGCGGCGTGCTGGCGAGTTTCAGCATCATGGCGCGCTCAGCCTTGGGGTCGGCGCCATCGGGGACGGAGACGTCACCCGAGGCGATCGCCTGCTCCAGTTCGGCGGCATTGTCCGCGATCGAGCGCAGGGAGAGCGAGATGGTGCCCATGGTCTGTGCAACGGCGATCTGCTCGGCGATCTTCGGCGTGGCCTCGATCGTCACGGTGGAGAAGGTGTGGACCACCGTATTGCCGGCCTCGTCCTTTTCCTGGCTGGTGCGCTGATCGGTGGCGAGTACGCGCAGGTTGCGCAGGATCGTTTCCGCGACGCGCAGCGGTGGGCCGTCGCCGCCACCCTCGACGCTTTGCGTCAGGAGCAGGTCGATGCGGTCGCCCGGGAAGACGAAGCCCGCAACGGATGATTGCGTCGACACCGGCACCGTCACGGCGCGCATGCCCGGCCCGAGCGCCGCGGCAAGGAATCCGCGATCGCCGGGCTTCACCAAGGCGCCCTGCGTGATCGGCTGGCCAGCGGTAATGGCGTTGCGGACGACCGTACCCAGCACGTTGCGCATGTCGAACTGCGCACCCTCCTGGAAGTACGCACCCTCGACCAGCTCCGCAGGCCACGGCTGGAACTTGACCGAGCCGGGATCGAGGATCGTGCCGATCGGCAGCGCACGGGTGGCGACCAGCACCTTCGGGCCGAGCGGCACCGGTGCCGGCGCACCCGGCAGGGCGCTGGCCTGCGGCGCGCTGGTGCCCATGATGAGCGAGCGTGCCATGAAGGCAGTGATCGCTGCGACGATCAACGCGCCCACCAGCAATATGACCTTGCGACTATCCATGAATCATCGTGCCTTTCGCATCAGCGCTGGCGAGTATTGCCCCTGCTGGCGTATGATTAGACAAAGTGGTTAAGAAGCGGTTCGTGCAGGGCGAAAAGCCCCGCGATTGCGATTGCTACCCCGTAAGGGATCTCGGGATTTCCGCTTCTTTTGCTCAAACGGTGATCGATGACCATCAACAGCGTGATGAGGCCGCCGACAACTGACATGACCAGGATCAGCTGGATCAGCGCCAGCACCGGCATCCAGAGCGCCAGTGCGGCGATCAACTTCACATCGCCGCCACCCATCTGCCCGAAGTGAAACGCGACGCAGAACAGCGCCAGCACGACCAATGCCACGCCCAGCTGGATAATCATGCCGGGCCATGGCGCGATCCCGATCGCCAGCCACCACAAGGGCGCCAGAAGCGCAATCGTGGCGTTCTTCCAATTGGCGATCTCGCGAACGCGGGCGTCCTCGATGCCGGCCGATAGCAACAGCAGGCCAAGCATCACAGGCAGCGCCCAGGAAAGAAATATCCACCCCATGGAGCGCGAGCACTAGACGGAATGGCTTATGAAACCGTAACCAAGCCGCCTTGCCATGAATACACCCGCCCCGATCCGCCGAGCCATCCCGGCCGACGCGACTGTTGCGCGCTGGTCGACCCCCGATGGGTGGCAGCTTCGCCGCTTCGACTGGCCGGGCAATGGCCGCGGCGGCATCCTGTTTCAGGCCGGTCGCGGCGATGTGTTCGAGAAATATCTCGAGGCTTTCGAGCATTGGCATCGCGCGGGTTGGTCCATCACCGCGTTCGATTGGCGCGGACAGGGCGGGTCGGGTCGCCTGGCACCAGACCCGCATGTCGGGCATGCCGATGATTTTGCACCGTTCATTGCCGATCTGAAGGCCGTTTGGCAGGATTGGGACGCGCCGAGTCCTCGCGTCGCGATGGGCCATTCGATGGGCGCGCATTTGGTCCTTCAGGCGCTGCTGGAGGGGGCCATAGAGCCCGACGCCGCCGTTCTGATCGCACCGATGCTGGGGCTGAAGTCGCCGCTTGGCGCACGCGCTGGCGAGTGGCTGGCGCAGTTGATGCGCCGCCTGGGTGACCCTGCGCGGGCGGCGTGGAAGGGCAACGAACGACCGGCGAGCAGACGGCAGCGGCAGCAGCTTCTGACGAGCGATGCGAGCCGTTATGCCGACGAACAATGGTGGTATGAACAGGAGCCCGCGATCAAATTGGGGCCGCCGAGTTGGTCCTGGCTGGTGCAGGCGTTCGCCTCGACGCGCGCTCAGCGTGCCGATTCGCGGCTGGCAACGCTCGCAACGCCGATCCTGATGCTGGTCGCGAAAAAGGACGGTCTGGTCGATCCCAGAGCGGCGCTCCAGGTCGCACGGCAATTGCCTCATAGCGAGGTTCGCCGATTCGGCGGCGAGTCCGCACACGAAATCCTGCGCGAGACCGACGTGGTGCGCGACCGTGCCTTGGCAGCGATCGACCAATTCTTGGCGACACGCGTTCCGTGACTTTCGATATCACGATCATCGGCGCAGGCATGGCGGGTGCATCGCTGGCGGCCGAGATCGGCAGCGACGCTCGCGTTCTGTTGATCGAGGCAGAGGATGTCGCCGGCTACCACGCCACGGGGCGATCGGCCGCTTTCTGGTCCGAAACCTATGGTGGGCCGGGCATCCAGCCGCTGACCACCGCATCGGGCGACCGGCTGCGCACCGGTGGCTTCCTCGATCCGCTTGGGTCGTTGCACATCGGGCGGGCTGCCGATGCGGCGGCGGCTGACGCGTTCCTGGCCGATTTCGCCGGGAGCGGCGTGCCGCTGATGCCGGTCGATCCGCGCGATCACGTGCATGGCCTGCGGGAAGGGTGGACGATCGGCATCATGGAGCCGACCTGCGCCTATATCGACGTGGCGGCGCTACATGCGGACGCGTTGGCGCGGGCGGGTCGCGCCGGGGCGACGTTGTTGCTCGGGGCTGCGCTTGAGCGCGCCGATCGGGTGAATGGTCAGTGGCGGCTGACTACCAGTGGCGGTGTTCATGAGGCTCGCGTGCTGGTCAATGCGGCGGGCGCGTGGGCCGATCAGGTGGCGCTTCAGGCCGGGGCGTCGCCGCTTGGCATCCAGCCTTATCGTCGCACCATGGTGCAGCTGAAAACCGATCCCGCGCCGGCTACGACGATGCCGCATGTCGTGCACGTCGGCGGTAATTTCTACTTCAAGCCGGAAGCGGGCGGGCGGCTGTGGCTCAGCCCGCACGACGAAACACCGGCGGACGCGAGCGACGTTCAGCCTGAGGAGCTTGATGTCGCCATTGCAATCGACCGGTTCGAACAAGCTGTCGATTGGCGGATCACGCAAGTGGAGCGCAAATGGGCGGGGCTGCGCAGTTTCGCGCCCGATCGCCTGCCGGTCTATGGGTTTGCGCCGGAAACGCCAGGCTTCTTCTGGTTTGCGGGGCAGGGCGGGTTCGGCATTCAAACCGCACCAGCCGCAGCGATGATCGGCGCGGGGCTGCTGCTCGGCCGCCCGTCGCCGCTCGATACAACGATCGACGTCGAGCGATACGCGCCCGATCGTTTCAGCAACAGCTGAGCGGCGTTCGGCGCAGGGCTAGCCGCGTCGTCCCGCAGCCACGGCGGCGTCGCTTGCCAAACGATCCGCGCGCTCGTTTTCAGGGTGGCCGGCGTGGCCCTTTACCCACTGCCACTCGACGCGGTGCCTTGCGCTCGCATCCAACAGCGCCTGCCACAATTCGGCGTTCTTTACCGGCTTCTTGTCGGCCGTTTTCCAGCCGTTTTTGCGCCAGCCATGGATCCACTTGGTCAGCCCGTCCATGACGTAGCGGCTGTCGGTGTAAAGCGTCACGTGGCACGGGCGCGTGAACGCCTTCAGCGCCTCGATCGCGGCAGTCAGCTCCATGCGATTATTGGTTGTCAGCGGCTCGCCGCCGGACAGCTCCTTTTCATGCTCGCCCATGCGCAGCACCGCGCCCCAGCCGCCCGGCCCCGGATTTCCCTTGCACGCGCCATCGGTGAACGCCTCGACCTTGCTCAACTCACTCATACCGAACGCTTCACCAGCTCCGCATCGTAATGTTTCAGCCGCCGCATGTAGGCGAGCGGGTCCTTGCGCACGACCAGCGCGTCCGCCGGCTTGTTCAGCCAGTCCCAGGCGCGCGACAGCGCAAAGCGGATGCAGGCGCCGCTCGCCAGCGTGTTGAACTGCGCGCGCTCGAATGCGGACAGGGGAAAGTGCCGCTCGTAGCCGGCGATCAGCGCCTCGCCGACCTTTGCGTCGAAGTTCTCGCCCTTGGCGTCGAACGACCAGGCGGTATGCATCACCGCCAGATCGTAGACGCGGATGTCGGTGCAGGCGAAATAGAAGTCGATCAGCCCGGACACCTGATCGCTGCGCATCAGCACATTGTCTGGGAAGAGATCGGCATGGATTGCGCTACGATCGAAGTCCGCGCCGCACCAGTTCGCTTCCACTGCCTCCAGCGCGGAAGCGAGATCGTCGTGCAAGCCCGCTGCGATATCGTCGAGACTGCGTCCGCAGCGTTCGAAGAGCGGGCGCCACGTATCGATGCCCATCGTATTCGGCCGCGTCGGCGTGAAATCCGCGACCGCCCGATGCATCGCGCCCATCGCGTCGCCGGCAGCGAGCGCCTGCGCCGGCGTGGGATGCGATAGTGACACGCCAGGCAGGAACTTGATGAGGCACGCCGGGCGACCTTCCAGCTCCTGAATCTCGCGCCCCTCGCGATCCTTGATGGCGGGCGGCACCGGCAGCCCCTTGGCATCGAGATGATCGAGCAGCGCCATGAAAAACGGCAGGTCGTCGGCCGCCACACGCTTCTCGTAGAGTGTCAGGATGAAACGACCCAACGTCGTGTCCACGAGGTAATTCGAGTTCTCGACCCCCTCGGCGATCCCCTTGGCGGATATCAGCTCGCCAACGTCATACCGCGCGAGAAAGGCTGCGAGCGCCTCCGCCGAGACATGCGTGTACACCGCCATTAGCGCTCCCCGTGCCGGCTCTCCGGCACTCCTCCTGTATCGATCAGCCGGTCGCGTGCGAACGGCCGGTCAGGCCGCCGCATCCAGCGCGCGGGGTAGCTTGAACGCCACCGTCTCGCGTGTCGTTTCCTCCTCGCGCTCCGTCACGTCGTAGCGGGTCGAGAGCAGATCGACGAGTTCGCGCACCAGCAGTTCCGGGGCGGACGCGCCCGCGCTCACCCCAAGTGTGCCGATACCCTCGAGAAACGCCCAGTCGAGATCGGCAGCTCGCTGGATCAGCATCGCGCGGACACCTTCACGTTCGGCCACCTCGACCAACCGGACCGAGTTGGACGAATTGGGCGCGCCGATGATCAGCACCGCGTCGCAAGCACCGGCGATCGCCTTGACGGCCGCCTGACGATTGGAGGTGGCATAGCAGATATCTTCACCGCGCGGTGCCTGCATCGCCGGAAATCGGCGCTGCAATACACCGACGACCTCCGCAGTGTCGTCGACCGACAACGTCGTCTGCGTAAGAAAGGCGAGGTTTCCCGGATCCGTCGGCTGCAACGCCTCGGCATCGGCCACGTCCTCGATCAGGGTCATCGATCCCTCGGGCACCTGGCCGAAGGTGCCGATCACCTCGGGATGACCGGCATGGCCGATGAACAGGATATGCCGCCCGGCGGCGACCAGCCGCTCTGCCTGACGATGCACGCGGGAAACGAGCGGGCAGGTGGCGTCCAGATACTCCAGGCCACGTGCCTCGGCATTGGCGGGTACCGATTTGGGCACGCCATGCGCCGAAAAGACGACCGGCGCGCCATCGGGCACTTCGTCGAGTTCCTCGACGAAAACGGCGCCCTTTGCCTTCAGCGAGTCCACCACGAACTTGTTGTGGACGATCTCGTGCCGAACGAAGACGGGCGCCCCATGCTTTTCGATCGCCAGTTCGACGATGCGAATGGCGCGGTCCACTCCGGCGCAAAAGCCGCGCGGAGCGGCGATCAGCAGTTCGAGCGCAGGCTTGTCGGTCATCCCCGCCGCTTACGCGATTGCCTGCCCACACGGAAGGCGGTTATGAGCGCGGCCGTATCGTATAAGGTGTCCGTCACGTGTCCTTTCGCATCACCGTTGCCCCGCTTGCCCTGCTCCTGCTTGCCGGCGGGTGCGCCAAAAGCGGCGAAATCTCGGTTGATGGCGGGGTGGGGATCACGGCAGTTCGGTCCGCTTGCCCGGTGGTCGGCATCCCGAGCGGCACCGGCGATATCACGTTGTTCGATCCGGCCACGAGCCGCGACGCCAGCGCGATCGACGTGACGGCGGTGATGACCAACGTGCGCGCCACCTGCGACGAAAGCGGGGCCGAAGTGGTCAGCACGGTCAGCTTCGACGTGCGCGGCCGTCGCACGCGTACCGACGGACCGCGCGAGGTGACCCTGCCTTATTTTATCACGGTGGTGCGTGGCGGCACGCAGGTGGTGGCGAAGCGCGTCGGCGCCGTGGCGCTGCGGTTTGAGCCGGGGCAGGCGCTTGCGAGCGTCTCGGGCCAGGCGAACGCGAACGTCAATCGTGCGGCGGCGACGTTGCCCGACTCGGTGCGTGAGCAACTGACGCGCAAGCGCAAGGCAGGCGACCAGGACGCAGCCGTCGATCCATTGTCGACGCCGGAGGTGCGCCAGGCGGTGCTGTCGGCGAGCTTCGAGGCGCTGGTCGGCTTTCAGCTGACGCAGGATCAGTTGCGATACAACGCGCAGCGATGATCAGCCGTTGCTCGCGTCTCGATTTGGTAAATAATTCGTAAACATCCGTCGCGGACCTATTCGCTGCTTGTAGGTCTTCCGCTAGAATGAGCCATTCTGGTGGGGAATCGACATGTCGAGGCCGTTCAAGCGTGAGGCTGAGGGTTCGGTGGCGAAGGCGCTGTCTTACGGCGCGTCGGATGCTCAGGCATTGGTTGATGTTTGCTATCATGCCGTGCTTGGGCGCGCGCCGGACCCGGCAGGGCTAACGGCTTATTGCGGCATGATCCACGACCGCCCGGATCGTGAGACGTTGATCGCCATGGTCCGCTCTATCGCGATGAGCGAAGAGGCGCGCGACTATCGCGAACACCACCTTTCGGCGCAGGAGCGATCGGCAGCGCGTTGAGCGATTGACTCGCCCCGCGCACCCCGCCACAGGCGCAAATGTCGATGCCGGGCAACCGGCGTGGGCGCGCGGGAGAGTGCGGACGGCCTTTCAGGCCCCAGCCGCCGCCGAAGGAGCAACCACCCCGGAATCTCTCAGGCAGCAGGGACCGCGCATACCCATCGACGCTCTGGAAAGCGGCTTCGCCAAACGGCGCGGCCCACCGAAGGTGTAAGCGCGGGCCTGTCCTCGTGCGAAAGCTCTCAGGTTCCGTGACAGAGGGGGTTCGGTTCGTTTCGCCAGCAATGGCGGACGATCGCCCTTGAAGACGGACGATCCGCGATGAGCGATCACGACGACGAAGACGTAATCATCGAAACCATGACGCTGCCGCTCGACGGCTGGCATCGAGCGCGCGGCGGCCGGATGGTCGAGTTCGCGGGCTATTGGATGCCGGTCCAGTATGAAGGCATCATGGCCGAGCATCTGTGGACGCGCGAAAGCGCCGGCCTGTTCGATGTCAGCCACATGGGGCAGATCACCTTCCGCGGCGAGGGGCTGGAGCCCGCGCTCGAGGCGATAATGCCCGCCGACATCGCCGGCCTTGCGCTCAACCGCGCACGCTATTCGTTGCTGCTCGACGAGGGCGGCGGCATCCTCGACGATCTGATGCTGACCCGCCTGCCGGCCGACGAGGATGGCGAGCGCATCTACATGGTCGTCAACGGCGCGACCAAGTATGACGATATCGCGCACATGCTCGATCATCTGCCGGACGACATCACGCTGAACCTGATGGAGGATCATGCGCTGCTGGCGCTGCAGGGCCCCAAGGCAGTGGATGCGCTGGTGCGGCTGGTGCCGGGCGTCGATGCTTTGGTGTTCATGCAGGCCGCGCCTTTCACCTGGCAGGGGCATGACCTGTGGATCAGCCGTTCGGGCTACACCGGCGAGGACGGCTTCGAGATTTCGATCCCGGCGGAGGGCGTCGAGGCGTTCGCCGATGCGCTGCTCGAACAGCCCGAAGTGAAGCCGATCGGCCTTGGCGCGCGCGATTCGCTGCGGCTCGAGGCGGGGTTGCCGCTCTATGGCCATGACCTCTCGCCGGAGACGACGCCGGTGATGGCGGATCTCGGCTTCGCCCTGTTCAAGCGCCGCCGCGAGGAAGGCGGCTTCCCCGCTGCCGAGCGCATCCTCGCCGAGCGCGAGAGCGGCCCCGCCACCAAGCGCGTCGGCCTGCTGGTCGACGGGCGTCAGCCGGTGCGCGAGGGCGCGACCGTGATCGATGCGGACGGACACACCGTCGGCAACGTCACCTCGGGCGGCTTCGCTCCGACCGTGGGGGCACCGATCGCGATGGCGTACGTTCCGCTCGCGATGGCGACGCCGGGCACCCGCATCCAGCTTTCGCAGCGTGGCAAGGTCCACGCCGCTACCGTCACCTCCATGCCATTCGTCCCCCACCGCTACGTCCGAGGAGCGAAGTAAGATGAGCCGTTATTTCACCGAGGATCATGAGTGGATCGACGTCGACGGTGATGTCGGCACGGTCGGCATCTCGGATTACGCGCAGGGTCAGCTCGGCGACATCGTGTTCGTCGACGTGCCGGAAGCGGGCAAGTCGCTCGCCAAGGGCGACGAGGCGGCCGTGGTCGAAAGCGTCAAGGCCGCCAGCGACGTCTATTCGCCGGTGTCCGGCGCGGTGATCGAGGGCAATGCCGCGCTTGCCGACGAGCCGGGCCTGGTGAACACCGATCCGGAAGGCGAGGGCTGGTTCTTCAAGCTGACGCTATCGGACGCGTCGGAGCTCGACGGGCTGATGGACGAGACCGCCTATCAGGCGTTCGTCGCCAAGCTCTGATCTCATCCGTCATGCCGGGCTCGTCCCGGCATCCATCGTGCCGCAGGCCGAGCGGCTAGAGGATCTTGGACCTTGTCCAAGCCGCGAAGTGGACCCCGGCACGCGGCCGGGGTGACGCCCGCGAGCGGTTGCCGGCCGGAGTAACAGATGATGCGCTACCTACCGCTTACCGACACCGACCGCCGCGAGATGCTCGCCGTCATCGGCGCCGGCTCGATCGACGATCTGTTCGTCGACGTGCCCGAAGCCGCGCGACTGTCCGGCCCCATCGCGAACCTCCCCGCCCATGCCAGCGAACTGGCCGTCGAACGCCACATGACGAAGCTCGCGCGGCAGAATCTGTCCGCGGGCGAGGCACCGTTCTTCCTCGGCTGCGGCGCGTACCGCCATCACGTCCCCGCCAGCGTCGATCACCTGATCCAGCGCGGCGAGTTCCTGACCGCCTACACGCCCTATCAGCCGGAAATCGCGCAGGGCACGCTGCAGATGCTGTTCGAGTTCCAGACGCAGGTCGCGCGCCTGCTCGGGACCGACGTAGCCAATGCCTCGATGTACGATGGCTCGACCGCCTGCTGGGAAGCGATCGGCATGGCGCGTCGCATCACCAAGCGCGCCAAGGCGATCCTGTCGGGCGGTCTCCACCCGCATTACGTCTCCGTCGCCAAGACGATGGCGAAATACACCGGCGACTCGCTCGAAACCTCGGTCCCTGCACTGACCGCAGAGACGGATGTCGACGCGCTGATCGCCAGCATCGATGATGACACCAGCTGCGTCGTCGTCCAATATCCCGACATCCTCGGCCGCATCACCGATCTCCGGCCGCTCGCCGATGCCTGTCACGCCAAGAAGGCGCTGCTGATCGCGGTTGTCACCGAGCCGGTGGCGCTGGGCGCGATCAAGTCGCCGGGTGAGATGGATGCCGATATCGTGGTGGGCGAGGGCCAGTCGATCGGCGTCGGCCTTCAGTTCGGCGGGCCGTATGTCGGTCTGTTCGGCTGCAAGGACAAATATGTCCGCCAGATGCCGGGCCGCCTGTGCGGCGAGACCGTGGATGCCGACGGCCGCCGCGGCTTCGTGCTGACGCTCTCCACGCGCGAACAGCACATCCGCCGCGAGAAGGCGACCAGCAACATCTGCACCAACTCCGGCCTGTGCGCGCTGGCCTTTTCGATCCACATGACGCTGCTCGGCGAGGCTGGCCTGCGCCGGCTGGCCGGGATCAACCACGCCCAGGCCTGCCGCGCCGCCGATCGCCTAGCGAAGGTGCCGGGCGTGCGCCTCGTCAACGACACGTTCTTCAACGAATTTACGCTCGATCTCGGCCAGGAGGCGCGGCCGCTGGTGCGCACGCTCGCCGATCGCGGCGTGCTCGCCGGCGTATCGCTCGGTCGGCTCTATCCGGGCGAAGGCGCGCTGGAGAATGGCTTGGTCGTGGCGGTGACCGAAACCGTGACCGACGAGGATATCGAGGCGCTGGCCACCGCGCTTCAGGAGGTGCTGGCATGACCATCAACCAGAGCGGCTGGAAGCCCACGTCGCCGCAGGCCAATGAAGGCGGCGCCCGCGCCACCTTCACCGGCAACAAGGCGCTGATGCTGGAAGAGGCGTTGATCTTCGAGATCGGCGACGATCAGACGACCGGCGTCGACTTCCCGGCAGGCGATGTCGCCGGCTCGCGGCTCGGCAATCTCACCCGCAAGGCGCCGATCGGCCTGCCGGGCCTCAGCGAGCCGGAAACGGTGCGGCATTATACGCGCCTCAGCCGGCAGAACTACGCCATCGACCTCGGCCTGTTTCCGCTCGGCTCGTGCACCATGAAGCACAACCCGCGCCTGAACGAGAAGATGGCGCGGCTGCCGGGTTTCGCCGACGTTCATCCGCTCCAGCCGGTCGACACGGTGCAGGGCGCGCTCGGCGTCATCAACGAACTCGCGGTGTGGCTGATCGAGCTGACCGGCATGCACGGCGTCGCGATGAGCCCGAAGGCAGGCGCGCACGGCGAGCTGTGCGGCATGTTGTGCATCAAGGCTGCGCTGGAGAAGCGCGGCGAGGGCCATCGCAAGGTCGTGCTGGTGCCGGAAAGCGCGCACGGCACCAACCCCGCGACCGCCGCCTTCGCCGGCTTCACCGTCGAGGATATCCCCGCGACGGCCGAAGGCCGCGTCGACACCGAGGCGCTGAAGGCGCGGCTCGGGCCGGACGTGGCGGCGGTGATGATCACCAATCCGAACACCTGCGGCCTGTTTGAGCGTGACCTGAAGGCGATCTCCGACGCGGTCCACGCGGCCGGCGCCTATGTCTATTGCGACGGCGCGAACTTCAACGCGATCGTCGGCCGCGTGCGGCCGGGCGACCTTGGCGTTGATGCGATGCACATCAACCTGCACAAGACCTTCTCCACCCCGCACGGCGGCGGCGGCCCGGGTTCCGGCCCGACCGTGCTGTCGGAGGCGCTCGCACCGTTCGGTCCGCTGCCCTTCACCGCGCGGATGAAGGACGGCCATATCGCGCTGATCGAGGAAGAGACGGCGGGCGACGATCATCCCGACACGTTCGGCCGCATGACCGCCTTTCACGGCCAGATGGGCATGTTCACCCGCGCGCTGACCTACATTCTCAGCCACGGCGCCGACGGCCTGCGCCAGGTTGCCGAGGACGCGGTGCTGAACGCCAACTACGTCCTGCGCAGCCTTGAGGACACGCTCGACGCGCCGTTCGCCTTCTCCGGCCCGTGCATGCACGAGGCGATCTTCTCCGACGAAGGCTTCCCTGAAGGCTTCTCGACGATCGACGTTGCCAAGGCGCTGATCGACGAGGGCTTCCACCCGATGACCATGTATTTCCCTTTGGTCGTCCATGGCGCGATGCTGGTCGAGCCGACTGAAACGGAGTCAAAGGCCGCGCTCGATCAGTTCATCGGCGCGCTGCGCTCGGTGGCAGGGCGGGCCATGGCGGGCGACCAGAGCCTCAAGACCGCGCCGCACTTCGCCCCGCGCAGCCGGCTCGACGAGACGCTGGCCGCACGCAGGCCGAAGCTGGTGTGGAAAGAGCCGGCCGGCACCCGAGAGGCGGCCGAATAAAGCCTGTGCTGGCGGCCTGAGCGGCCGCCAGTCTTTCGCGATCGAGCAAGCACCGCTGTCGTGGTGCGACGCCCGCTAGTGCCTGTCCGGCGGCTAAGCACGTGCCGCACCGCTCGGCAATGAAATGAAACGGCCACGAAAACGGTCCGCACTTGGCAAGACACGCGCGTCGAGGCAGAGGCGCGCGTAAAGGAGAAGTGCAGCCGACCCGGTTGCCGCTCGTGACAAACTCGTCAACGATTGGAAGGTACGAGCAGAGGCAGCTAGCGTCTGTCGTCCGGGCAGCGACGAGGTCCGGATTGAAAAGGAGTGGTTGGTGGCTGCGGAACGTCTAGGTTTTCGGCAGGCGGCGGCATGGCTCGCGCAAATTATCGGCCCGGACGCCGCCTATGTGCGTCTCGGACTCGTCTATACTGTTGCGATCAGCCTGCTTGCCCTGGCGACACCTATCTCTGTGCAATTGCTGATCAATAGTGTGGCCAACACGGCGCTTCCAGCGCCCTTGTGGGCGCTTTCGGGCGTGTTGCTGCTGCTGTTGCTGATCGTGGCGGGGCTTAGTGCGCTACGCGTCTGGGTAATGGCGACATTCGAGCGCCGTATCTTCTCGCGCGTGGTCGCCGAAGTGACGGTGCGCGCTGTTCACGCGCAAAACCCCTTCTTCGCCGATGCCAATCGCAATGCCTTGTTCAACCGCTTCTTCGACATGGTGGTGGTGCAAAAGGCCATTCCGAGCTTGGTGATCGGCGGCTTCACCATCGTGCTGCAGGCGGTTGTCGGATTGGCGATCACCAGTTTCTATCACCCGTTCTTTCTGGCGTTTAACGTGGTGCTGGTGCTCACCATGCTGCTGGTCTGGATGATCTGGCGTCGTGGCGCCATTACCGGGGCGGTGGCGCTTAGCCATGCCAAGCACGCCGCGGCGCGTTGGCTCGAAAGCGTCGGCGGCTCGAACGGCTTCTACAAATCGGCGCGTCATCTTGGCTTTGCGATGGACCGGTCGGAAGTGATGACGGCCGCCTATGTCGGAGCGCATCGACGCTATTTCCGGTACCATTTCGCGCAAACGGTGGCGTTTCTCCTGATTTACGCCTTTGCGGGCGCCGCGCTGCTGTTGCTTGGCGGCACCCTCATCCTGCGCGGGCAATTGTCGCTAGGCCAGCTTGTCGCCGCAGAGCTGATCCTTTCAGGCGTGTTCTACGGCATCTCGCAGCTTGGCTGGTATCTCGACACCTTCTACGATCTCGTGGCGAGTTCGGAAGAACTGTCGTTGCTGTTCGACATCCCGCAGGAGCCGCTGGTTCAGGGGGGCGGTGGCCCGCGAGACGGTGCGGTGCGGCTGACCGATGTCGACTTTGACGGGGCGCACTTCGAGTTTTCGGTGAACGCCGGGGAACAGTTGGTGACATGGGCGGAGCCTGGGGTTGAGCATCGCCTTTCCCTGCTGCTGAAGCGTCACAATCATCCCGAGCGGGGGCTCATCAGCATCGGCGGCGCGGATCTGGGTGGGTTGGATATGTACCACCTCCGCTCCGACGTGACCGTGCTGGAACGCTCGACGATCGTGGAGGTGACGATCCGCGAATATCTCCAGCTCGCCTCCGCCGCCGAACATGATCGCGAAATGATGGCGGTGTTGGAGGCAGTGGGGCTGGACCGGCGGATCGCGAGCCTGCCACGGGGGCTGGATACCGAGCTTGCCTCGTCTGGCTATCCGCTCAGCGTCGGCGAAGTGATGGCGCTGAAGCTGGCCAATGCCGTGTTGCTGCGGCCCAAGCTACTGATCCTCGGACACCTTTACGACCTGCTTACGCCCGATCGCCTGGCAGCGTCGCTAAGCCTGCTGAAGACGCACGGTACGACCGTTCTGGTCTGCACCAGCCGCCCACAGGATCTGGCGCTTGGCGGTTACCTTTATCTGGGTCATCGCAAGCAATGCCGCTGCGAGAGTGCAGAAGATCTGCGCCACGTCGCCGGGCAGGAGGGCAGCCATGCCGTATCGGCCTGAACATATCGGCCATTTCCGCACGCTCGCTTCGCTCCGCCCGCCACGCGTCGGGGTGGTGATCGGATGGTTGCTGTTGCTGGGCATCGCTGCGTCCGTGTTTATCCTCTTCTTCGTGCCGTGGCTGCAAACGGCGCAGGGGCGTGGACAGGTGGTGGCACTGAACCCGAGCGACCGCGCACAGGACGTGACAGCGCTGGTGCCTGGGCGGGTTGAGCGCTGGTACGTCGAGGACGGCCAGCATGTCGAAGAAGGGGCGCCGATCGCCCGTATCGTCGATCTTGACCCGAACTTCCTGTCCCGCCTTGCAGCCGAGCGGGCGCAGGTGGAGGCGGAGATCGCGGCGGTGCGACAGGCGCAATCGGTCGCAAGCATCGATGTCAGCCGGACTCGGCAATTGCTGGCCGAAGGCTTGGCCGCGCGGCGCGATTATGAGCAAGCGCAGATCAAGGTGGCCGATGCGGCTGCGAAGCTGGCGGAGTCGCGTGCAAAGCTGAACCGGATCGATGTTCAACTCAATCGGCAGTCGGCCCAGCTAGTGCGCGCGCCGCGTACTGGGCGGATCCAGAATCTGAACGCTGCTGCGGGCGGCGGTCTGGTGTCCGCAGGCACCGTGCTTGCGGTGGTCGCGCCCGAGCAGGTCCAGCGTGCGGTGGAGCTGCTGATGAACGGCCGCGACGTACCGCTGCTTCGGCCGGGGCGTCCCGTACGGCTGGAGTTTGAAGGCTGGCCGGCGATCCAGCTCAGCGGCTGGCCGTCGATCGCTTATGGCTATTTCGACGGGCGCGTGCGGACGATCGATCCGACGGCCAATGCGCAAGGGCTGTTCCGCATTCTGGTCGAGCCAGCGCCCAACAAGCCGGCGTGGCCCGAACAGCGCTTCGTGCGGCTGGGCAGCAAGGTGCAAGGCTGGGTCCAGGGCGAGACGGTTTCGGTCGGGTACGAGCTGTGGCGTCAGCTAAACGACTTCCCCATCGAATTCGGGAACACCGGAGTGGATGGCAGCACGACGACAAAGGAGGATGAGAAGACGGCGGTAACAAAGGCGAAGCGGCCGAAATGATGCGCTTGCTAATTGCATTGCCACTGATCGCGGCGGTGCCCATTATCGGTCTGCCGGGTGGCGCACAGGCGCAGACATTAGCACGCGTTGCTGCGCCGAGCGTCAGTGAGGGCGCCTTGACGCTAGACGAGGTGCTCCGCGTTTCCGCGCGCGCTGCGCCGCAGATCGTGGAAGCGCTAGCGCGTGAGCGGGCGGCGGAAGGGCGCGCGCTGAGCGCGGCAGGCGCGTTCGATACCGTGTTCGAGGTGGACGGGCGATCGCGCGCGCTGGGCTATTATGACGGCACGGTCGTTGCAGGCCGCGCGACCCGTCCGCTGACGGGCAATGGTGGCTATGTCTATGGCGGGTACCGGGTCAGCCGCGGCGATTTCCCGATCTACGAGGACGAGAATTACACCAATCGACTTGGGGAGGTGAAGGTCGGCGCCCTGTATTCGCTGCTGCGTGACCGGCTGGTGGACGAACGACGGACCCGCCAAACGGTAGCGGCCGCCGACATCGACATCGCGCGGTTCGAGCGGGAGTCGGTGGCGATCGGCGTGCAGCGGCGGGCGATCGACGCGTACCAGAACTGGGTCGTGGCGGGGCTACGCCTTGCCGCCTATCGCGATCTGCTCAACCTTTCCGAAAGCCGGCGCGGCGCGATTGCTCGGCAGGTCGAATTGGGGGCGCGGCCAGAGATCCTTTTGGCGGAGAACGACCAGAACCTGGTGCGGCGCCGGGCGCTGGTGGTGCGGGCAGAGGGCGATTTCGAAGCAGCGGCAAACGCGCTGTCGCTCTATTATCGTAATTCAGCCGGTGAACCTGTTCTGGTCGAGGCCGATCGACTGCCGGCCGACGCAACGGCATTGACCGGCGTTGTGGCCGCTGCGGTGGCCGATTTCGCCCAGCGACGCCCGGATCTGCAGGTGCTGCTGGCCAAGATCGACCAGGGCAGCGCCAAGCTGGCGCTCGCGCGGAACGATTTGCGCCCACGGCTCGACCTTCGTGGGGAGGTCGGCAAGGATGTCGGCGACGAAGGGCTGGGTGGTCGCTCTCGCACACCGTTGGAGGCTGCGGTTGGTTTTCGCTTCTCCATCCCGTTACAGAACAGGGCAGCACGCGGGCGACTGGCAGAGGCGCAAGCCGAGATCGATGCGTTGCAGGCGCGAAGCCGGTTTCTGCGCGATCAGATCGCTACGGAAGTCGAGGGCATCACCATCAACGTCGGTGCGGCCGAGCGGCTCGCCACCATCGCGGAGCAGGAGCGGATGTTGGCCGAGCGACTCGCCAATGCCGAGCGCCGTCGTTTCGAGCTCGGCTCCAGCGATTTCTTCCTGGTCAACCAGCGCGAGGAAACCGCTAACGACGCGCGGGTGCGATTGATCGACGCGCAGGCGCGGATCGCCACCGCCCGCGCCGAGTTGGCAGCGGCGACGGCGGACCGTGGCGCGCTTGGCTTGGAGCCCTGATCGAGGCGTCTCGGGCACCAGTGCCTTTCGTTCTTTATCGCTGCGCAGTTCATGGACCGGTAACGTCGCAGCTGTTACCTGCCGGTGTCGCGTAAAGGTCGGTTAGCGTGCGCTGGATTTCTTCAAGATTGCCTGATCGCGAGCGGTTGCTGGCAAATCGCTGGTTGCGTCCTTTTGCGCATCGACTCAGCAATCCCTCCTTGTGGCACCTGAACCGGCGGTCGGCAGCGCGTGGTTTGGCGCTGGGTCTGTTCGCCGGGCTGATCCTGCCGATTGGACAGATCGTCGTGGCGGCACTGCTGGCACTGTCCGCGCGGGCAAACGTCCTTGTCGCTGCGGGTGCAACGCTGGTTACCAATCCGCTGACCTTTCCGCCGATATATTTTCTTGCCTACCGCCTTGGGTGCAGCCTGACCGGTGCAGGTCGCGTCCATCCGGCCGGTTCGCCGCCTCGGCCCGCGATGGCGACGTGGTTGTTCGATATTGCCGCACCGACCGCGGCAGGGCTGGTGTTTCTAGCCTTTGTCGTAGCCGGGCTTGGCTATGCGCTGGTGCATGTTGGTTGGCGGTGGCGTGTCGGTCGCCGGTGGCAGCAGCGGCAACGACGGAGGCGTATGTTAAAGTCAGCGCCTCTGTCCTCGACCGCTGCTGGCTGATCGCAGCAGATTTCGCACGCGACCGTTTGGCCCAACGTTGTGGCGTCTCTTGTTGCTGCATGACATACGTATCGCGATCGACGATGCCTCGAGATGGGGGATCGCTACGCGGTGCGGGGGCAACGGCTATGAGGTTTCGTGCTGCGCCTGCGCGTCAACCGAGAACAGGTCTTGGTAAATAGGAAGCTTTCCGGTGCGGGGCTGCGGACCGCCGGTGCTGTGCTCTTACTGGCATTCAGCGCTGCGCCTACCAGTGCTCAGGAGGCGGCGCCTAGCGGATCCTCGCCTCAGGAAGCGCTGACGATACAAAGTTCGTACCGGTCGAGGGTCGAGGTGCTCGACGGTCAGGCGCGGGCAGTCGGCCCCACACATGATTTCATGTGGTCGCACCGTGCCATCGTCTTCGCCGAATATGAAACCGGCGTCGTTCGTGTCGGCGGGGAGTTGCGCGATGCACGCGCGGCGGGGGAACGGCGGAACTCCACGGCTGGCGTCGCGGAGGTGAACAGTCTGGAGCCAGTGCAGGCTTATCTGGCCGCTGATCTTGGGCCGATGCTTGCGGTGGGTGGCACAACATCATTGACCGCTGGACGCTTTACAATGGAGCTCAGCTCCGGGCGGCAGATCGCGACGCCAGAATTTGCTAATAGCGTTAACAGCTTCGTTGGCGCTCAGTTGATGTGGAGTGGCCTCGGGCAGGATCAGCTAATGGCGTTCTGGACGATGCCCGGCGTGCGCCTGCCAAACACATCTGAAGAGATACTGTCGAACAAGACGCGGCTGGACCATTTCAGCCACGCCTTGGTCTTATCGGGTCTCAGCTTCACCAAAGCCGAGGTTGGTGCGGGCGCGGCGGGCGAGATCTATCTGCTGCGTCTGAACGAACATGACACACCGGGCTTTCCGACGCGTGATCGCCACCTTACCGTTGTTGGTGTAAGAACAGCACGCCCGCCCGCGCCCGGCAAGCTCGATTTCGAAGTCGAGCTGATCCGGCAAACAGGGCATGTGCGCGCAACGGCGCGGCCGGACGACCTGCGTACCCTTCGTGCTGAGGCGTACCTGATCCATGCCGAGATCGGGCGAAGAGGCGTTGGCCATGGGGCGGTTCGGCCCTCGCTTCACTTCGATCTTGCGACGGGTGACGATCGCGATCTGGACAAATGGAGCCGGTTCGATCCCCTGTTCGGCGGCCCTCGAGGCGATTTCGGCCCGACATCGCTCTATGGCGCGGTGACGCGATCCAATATCGTGTCGGCAGGCGCGCGCGTGGAGGTGGCGCCATCCAAGCGGACCGACGGCGCTTTCATGACCCGCGCCTTATGGCTTCACTCACCCGTTGACAGCTTCGCGGCCACGGGTGTGCAGGATCGCAGCGGCCACTCCGGTCGGTGGGCGGGCATTCAATTCGAGGGGCGGGTCCGCCACTGGATCATCCCGCGCCGGCTGCGCGCGGAGGGCGGGGCGGTGTGGCTTGTGAAAGGGCGATTCCTCAGGGACGCGCCAAATGTGGCTTACCGCGGCGACAGCCGCTACGGCTATTTCGACCTGACGCTGAGCATATAGGGGCCTCGTTCGCTCGAACGGAGTTGAGTTCTCGCCTTAGCCGCACTGCCATCAGCAGGCAGAGAAGCGCGGCACCCGCGCTCAAGCGTCTGGGAACATGCCGGCCGCAAAGGCGATCTTCAGTGCATCCGAGAGGCTTCGCACATCGAGCTTTTGCATCAAATTGGCGCGATAGATCTCCACAGTACGTGGACTTAGCTCCAGTTCGAATGCGATAACCTTATTGGACCGCCCTTCGATCAGGCCCTTCAACACGTCTCGCTCGCGCGGAGACAGCGCATCGATGCGCGAGGCAGCCTGGGCGGTGCGTTCTTCCATCGCATGCTGCTGCTCGTGCTGCACGAAGGCCGCATCGATCAACTGCAGCAGGACCACCGGATCATACGGCTTTTCGAGAAAATCCACGGCCCCGATCTTCATCGCCTGAACCGCGACATCGATGCTCCCCTTGCCGGTCAGCACGATGGACACGAAGCGATTGCCGAAGGGGCGCAAGGCGCGCAGAACGTCTAGCCCGTTGCTCCCCGGCATATTGAAATCGAGCAGTAGAACGCCGGGGTCAAGCTCCTCCACTTGCTCCAGAAACAGATCGCCGGAGCGAAAGCTTCTGATCAGCAAGTTCTTGCGGACAGAGAGAAGGCTTTGCAGGGAGGCCCGGACGGGATCGTCATCGTCCACGATGTAGATGGTGCGCATCAGGGAAGCTCAAGCTCCGTTTCATTGATCATCGGAACGGTAAAGCGGAACCTTGCGCCACCCTCCGGCATGTTTTCACCCATAAGCTCGCCGCCATGTGCTTCGATGATGCGACGGCTGATCGAAAGGCCCACACCCATGCTAGCTTCTCCCTTGGTCGAGAAAAACGGTGCATGGTTTTCCTGAAAGAAGTCAGCTGGCAATCCGGGACCATTGTCGCTGATCGCGATCTCAACCGTTTCCGGGTCGACGACGTTGCTTTGCATCATGATGTTCATATGTCGCACGTCGGCGCTGCGCATCGCTTCCAATGCATTGCGGAGCAGGTTGACCAGAACTTGCTGGATCTGCACGCGATCCGCGAACATGAAGACTGCAGTCGGGTCGAGCTCGTAGCGGACCGTCACATCAAGCTGCTTCTGGCCGACAAGGACAAGCGCCACCGCATCCCGCAAAGTGTCATCCACGCGCTCGGCACGCACCTCTGAGTCGCGACGCGATACGAAATCGCGCAGGCGGCGGATGATGTCGCCTGCCCTAAGCACCTGCGCCCGCGCCTGGTCCAGCATTTCGCGGACCTGTTCGGACTCCGCGTCTTCCTCAAGCAACAGTGAAGCGGTGGCGACGAAGTTTGCCGACGCGGCAAGCGGCTGGTTCAATTCGTGCGCAAGCCCGGCGGCCATCTCCCCCATCGCTCCCAATCGCGACAGATGGGTCAGCTCCGACCGCAATGTGTTCAGTCGTTCCTCATTGTCCAAGCGCTGGCTGATGTCGCGGATGAAGCCGGTGAACAGACGCTCACCGGCCGCTATGGCCTCGCCAACTCTGAGCTCGATCGGGATTTCGCGCCCATCGGCGGCGATCGCGGTCAACAGGCGGTTGTTTCCGATAACCCGCTTGTCGCCTGTGGTGAGGTATCGGGTCAAATAGCTTGTGTGCTTATCCTGATGCTCGGTGGGGGTCAGGATAGAGATGTTCCGACCGATCACCTCTTCGGCGGAATAGCCAAACAATTGTTCGGCCGTGCGGCTGAAGGAGAGGATCTGACCTGAATCATTGATCACCACCATTGCGTCCGGCACGGTTTCCAGAACCGACACGAGCTGCGCT
Source organism: Sphingomonas dokdonensis (assembly GCF_002197685.1). Taxonomy (GTDB): domain Bacteria; phylum Pseudomonadota; class Alphaproteobacteria; order Sphingomonadales; family Sphingomonadaceae; genus Sphingomonas; species Sphingomonas dokdonensis. The sequence goes on from NZ_NBBI01000001.1 coordinate 440,747, forward strand.
TCGCGCGCCTGCAAGCGCGCTTCGCGCTCCTCCCGTTGCGTAACGTCGACGTTGACGCCGAGCGTGCGTATGAGTTCGCCAGCCTCGTCGTAGAAAGCGCGCGCAGATCCTTCGATCGATCGCATCGATCCATCGGGTTGGTTAATCCGGAACTTAAAGCCGAACCGATCGGCCTTCGTCCTAGTGGCGTCGTCGATCTGGTTGTTGATGGTGGCAAGATCGTCTGGATCTACAAGCGCCTGCCATTGGTCGTAATCGTGCAGCGACCCCGCCTCTAGTCCCAGCCGCTCCTCGGCGCCGGCCGACCAGTCGATAACGCCGCTTTTTACATCCCAATCGAAGATGCCGATGCCGTGCGCGTCCACGGCCATCGCAAGCCGCGCTTCGCTCTCACGCAAGGCGTCCTGCGCGCGCGTGCGTTCCGTGATATCGATCATCGACATCACGAGCATCGCGTCCGTGCCGCGCCGCTCCAGCCGCCGTATCTGCTGCAACACGCGCAACTCTCGCCCATCGCGGCTGATCTCCACCAACTCTGTGTGACCATCGGTGTGGTCTTGGGCGGAAGGAAAAACGCCGGGGGCAACCAGATCGCGTTTGTGGCGGCCGATCGCTTCATCCGCAGTCCAGCCGTAAAGATCGACGCAGCCCCGCGACCAGTGCAAAATCCTGCCGTCGGGATCGGTGAGCGCAACTGCCGTGGAGTCGAGCGCCGATCGGAATTCCTGTACCGACGCACGTTCCTGTATCACCATGTTCACGCACCAGAACAGCATGCCGCTGACAACCAGCACGGTGAGGCCGAGGCTCAGAAACTCAGCCGGTAGCGGAGCCAAGGTGCCAGAACGGATCAGCCAAAACCGCAATGTCAAAATGAGGGTAGGCGCGGTCAGCGCCACCGGGAAGGCGAGACGCATCGCTCGCCATTCGGCGCCTTCGTTGTTGATCAGATCGCTCCAACCGGATTCGGCTCGCCAGGCGAGCAGGCCAATGGACAGAAACGCAGAACTCAACGCTGCCGGCAGCGAGCCGACGAGCGGTCCCCAGTCCGTGTCGATCCGGCCAGCACCCTGAAGGATTAGAGACGCTGAAAGCGTGCTGAAACCGAGTGTTAGAGAAGCGAGGATCGACATAATCCGGCCGCTCCGATGACCGTGGAGATTGGCAAGCGCGACGCCGGTGGTGAGCAGAAGAAAGGTGATTGCGGCGTGGTAACCGGGCGCCCCGGCCACTGGCGCTTGGGATTGAGAGATACTTTCCCGCAACACGAAATGATCCAAGTGTGGACCGATGTTCAGCACGTGCTTGATGACCGCGGCAATGCCAAACAACGCTGGTATGCTGATCAATGCGATCGCCAATCGTTGCTTGGTCATGATCGTGGCCAACAAGCTGGCCGCCAACGCAATGTAGCCGACACTGACGAGCGGCCAGGTTGGCTGCGAACCGACAACAAGACGGGCAAGAAACCGGCTGTCGATTAGCCAGCCACACAACGGAAGCGCCGCGAGAATAAAGCCAAGCCACGTGCACAGAACCGCGATAGCGTAGCTGGAGTGACTCAGTTGCTGCGTGCGCACTTGTGCCCGAAACCCTGCTGCTTTTACCTTTTGAGCAATCCCCGCAGAGTGATGATCTTGAGCTTCGGTCGCAGAGGACCGTTGCGGTAGGATTCGAAGATGATCCCGGATGATCATGCCGGATCAAGTATCACCTGAACGGTGAAAATGCGATAACCAGCTTACTGGCTTATGCGCCTGATAATATGGACGAAATACATCTATGTATTTTACACGAGGTAATGGTCCAGAATGGCTACGATTAGCAGCTGCTATTCAATCTTCCGTGACGTCGAATGTTTATTTTGACTGAGCGCTTCTGTTGAGGTTCGCTGATAGCGATCACCGCTGATAGCGATCACCGCTGATAGCGATCACCGCTGATAGCGATCACCGCTGATAGCGATCACCGCTGAAGCGCAGCCGCCCGGCCCAGCGTAGCTTGGGCGTAGCATCGTGAAATGGGCGCGCACTTAGTGCGCCGGTGAAGCGCGATTAATCGGGTGAATCAACGGCCATGGTGTGCCCCCGGCAAACGGCAGCAGGCAGGTCAGCGCGCATTCGCCGCTTAGCTGGCGCAGCAGCCAGCCGGGTCGTGACGGGCAGGGATCATCCGTCGACATGCCAAGACCCGTCCCGTCGGTGATGAAACCTATCCGGGGTGGCGTGCAGGTTGGCGACCATTTGCTTGCCAGGTGATCGATAAGCGCGGCGGATATTTCCTCTATGTCTCGTGTCCAGGCGGCGGTGGCAGGATCGGCACCGTACGAGGCAAGCAGACCTCGGTCGGCCGCATATTGCGCGTTCCAGAGCGATAGGCGCGGCCGTTCCGCGCGATACCGCGAAACTTGGATCAGGGTCGCCTGTGTTAGGGCCATCAGATCGCGGCAATCCTCTACGATGATGCGCACGCGCTGCCTCATCGCTTCCAAGATCGGCGGTGCTGCAACGATGCTACGGCCTGCATAGGGCTGGGCGTTAGCGAACTGCGAACGAGCGATCATGACCGGGCAAATCGGTTAGTGGTGCAGTATGTCGCGCAGCGATGGGAGAATACGGTGTCGGCAGCCGGAATGGGCGCCGTTCGCGCGGGTCCAACCTCGATCAGCATCTTATTCGGCGACATTATCAGAGTTCCTCCTGGGCAGAGGTGCTTGCACCTTTTGGAGGCAAACCCTGGATCACATTAGATTAACGGCACTAAACCTTGGCTCTAGGTAGTTCACCTAAGTGGTTGGGGAGATTGCCGCATTAACTCAATCGTCTGCAATCGAGACACGGACGCGGCGCGGTGTCCACGACTTGACGGAGGCGTGCTACAATGGTGCTTGAAACGCTTGGCTACTTGCCGCGTCGACGCTCTCTGTCTTCCTGCCGCTCCAGGCGGCGGAGCATGGCGTCCAGATCGGTGACCAGGCTTTCGTCCCCACTGCGGATCAGGTCTTCGATCTGACTGCCGATCGTATCCAGTGCGGTGGTACGGTCGACCGGGCTGAGCTGGTGGTGCGTGATGATGCGGGTCGCCTCGCTCGCCAGTGCGCGAAGCCGGGCATATTCTTCTTCGCTGACATGCGCGCGGGGATCGACGCCGATGACGCATAGGGCACCAAGCGCCCGACCGTTAGCGTCCAGCAGCGGGCAGCCCAGGTAGAAGCGGACGTGAGTCGGTCCGGTGACCATTGGGTTGTCGCGAAAACGCGGGTCGTACCTCGCATCGAGCACCGTGAGTATTTCATCGGCCTGTTTGATCGCGTAGTCGCAAAACGAGACCTCTCGCGCAGTTTCCGTAACGTCCAGGCCATGGCCGGCAGGAAACCATTGCCGATCGCGATCAATGATGGAGACGGCCGCCATGGGCACGCAGAAGTATTGTGCTGCCTCTTCAACAAGTTGCTGCAATGCCGGATTGTCCGCCATCGACAGGACGCCCGACGCGTAAACAGCGGCTTGTCGGACGACTTCCTGTCGTCCAAGCGCTTCGCTTTGCGCTGGAGTGCCCTCGTTCAGCTTGTCGTCCATCGTCGACTTTCCGGCATTTGCTTCGGACCTGCATTCCGCGACAGGATCATGCAACATGATGGTAACGACACCTGTGACATCATTGACGGTGCGCTTCTATGCTGCCTGTGCGGTACCCGCCATATGAGATAACCGCAATTTCGGTGTAAGCCATTCCGTAATGGTGCGGACGAGCCGGGTGAGAAATGGGCCAAGATCTGGTGCTACCGTTGGCCATGGCCTGCCGACCACCGGCCTTGTTTGCGTCTATTTCTGGGGTCAAACGTGATGTATTCGGCCTCAAATGAGAGGCGCGTGGCCTGTGTCGGCGCACCATGCGCGTTTGAGCCAGCTTGTGCTTGCAGATCGGGGTGAGGGGCGCGATAACCGCGGTGGGTGCCCGATCCCGCGTCTGATTGGGCAGGTCGTGCGTTGGTCGGGCCGCCAGCGCTGGAGAACCGTGCCCTGATGATTCGACATTGCTTGTTCCGTGCAAAGGCCAGCGGGACGCCGGAACAAGACCAGATCATTGAACGCGACCGGTTCATGCCGGGGAGCGCGGCTTGCATCTGATCCTGCTGGCATTGCTGCCGTTCTTGGGTGCCGGCTGGCTGGCGCTGTCGCCGCGCGCAAGCCGTGATGTGCACGCCGGCATCGCGGTGGCGCATGTGGTCGCTGCGCTTGGCCTGCTCATCTTTATCGCGCCGGGCGTGCTCGGGGGTGCGCCGGATGCGCTGCGCCTTCCTTGGGTGCCTGCGCTCGGCCTCGATCTCAGCCTGCGCCTCGATGGGCTTGGCCTGCTATTCGCTGCGCTGATCCTCGGCATCGGGCTGCTGATCGTGATCTACGCGCGCTTCTATCTTTCGCCGCGTGACCCGATGGGCAAGTTCCTGTCGCTGCTGCTGCTGTTCCAGGGCGCGATGCTGGGCATCTCGCTATCGGGCAACATCCTGCTGCTGCTCGTCTTTTGGGAGCTGACCAGCCTTTCCTCCTTTCTGCTGATCGGTTTCCGCAGCGATACGGCCGACGGGCGACAGGGAGCTCGCATGGCGTTGGCCGTAACTGGGGGCGGGGGACTCGCGCTGATCGGCGGGCTGCTGATGCTGGGGCACATCGCCGGCTCCTATGAGTTGGCGGACGTGCTGCTGCGCGGCGACATCGTGCGAGCCTCGCCGCTCTATCCGGCGGCATTGCTGCTGATCCTGCTGGGCTGCTTCACGAAATCGGCGCAGTTCCCGTTCCACTTCTGGTTGCCGCACGCGATGGCGGCGCCGACGCCGGTGAGCGCCTATCTCCATTCGGCCACCATGGTGAAGGCCGGGGTGTTCCTGCTCGCGCGGCTGTGGCCGGTGCTGTCGGGTAGCGACTGGTGGTTCTATCTGGTGGGCACGACCGGGCTCGTCACCATGGTGGTCGGCGCGGCGATCGCCTTGTTCAAAAATGATCTGAAGGCGATCCTGGCCTATTCGACGGTAAGCCAGCTTGGCCTCATGACCATGCTTTTCGGCTTCGGCACGCCGGCCGCGGCGCTGGCCGGCATCTTTCACCTGCTCAACCATTCGCTCTTCAAGGCCGCGCTGTTCATGAACGCCGGCATCGTGGATCACGAGGCAGGCACGCGCGACATTCGCCTGTTGGGCGGCCTTGCGCGGTTGATGCCGATCACAACGGCGCTGGGCACGATCGCGGCTGCCTCCATGGCGGGTCTGCCGCCATTCGGCGGTTTCCTTTCCAAGGAAATGATGCTCGAGGAGACGGTGCATACGGCGTGGTTGGGCACGCATTGGTTCGTGCCGGCCCTGGCGGTCATCGGCGCTGCGCTCTCCGTCGGCTATTCCTTGCGCTTCATCGTGCATCTGTATTTCGGCCCGCGGCGTGACAGCTATCCGGCCGCGCCGCATGACCCGCCGCTCGGGCTATGGGCGCCCTCGGCGGTGCTGGTCGCGCTGACGCTGCTGGTCGGGCTGTTTCCGGCGGTGCTCACCGGCTGGCTGGTCGTGCCGGCGGCAGCCGATATCACCGGCGGTACGGCATCGGGCTTTCACCCTGCGCTTTGGCATGGTGTGACCCCTGCGCTGGTGATGAGCGTGACCGCGGTGGCTGCCGGCGTCGTCCTGCTATGGCGATATGCGCCGCTGCTGCGCGCGTGGGCTGCGCTGCCGTTGTTCGAAGCAAAGCCAGTGTTTCAGGCCGGCATCGAGCGCCTGGTGCGGGCCGCACGATGGCTGAGCGACACCGTCCACGACGGCTCGCTGCAACGCCAACTGGCGCTGCTGTTCCTGCTTGCGGTCGCGATCGGCGTGGAGGGAATCTGGTACGGCGGATATTCGGCCGGGACGCGCGAATTGCTGCCGGCGCCGCCGATCGCGATCATCGCCTGGAGCCTGTTGATGGCGGCGACGGCGGCGGTCGCGTTGGTTCCCCGCCAACGCTTCGTCACGCTGATCTACATCAGCGTGATCGGGTTGGTCGTGTCGCTGGCGTTTATTCACTTGTCGGCGCCCGATCTCGCCCTGACGCAGATCTCGGTAGAAACGGTCACCATTTTATTGTTGCTGCTCGCGCTCAATCTCTTGCCCAAGCAGCCGGTGCAGCTTTCCAGCAATCCCGAACGGGTTCGCAATCTGGTGCTGGGCGTTGCGGGTGGTGTCACCAGCGGCTTGGCTGCCTGGGCGGTGATGACCCGCGAGCCGCGCAACCCGATCTCCTCCTTTCACTGGGCAAACAGCTATTCGGGCGGTGGTGGCACCAACGTCGTGAACGTGACATTGGTGGATTTTCGCGCCTTTGACACCTTTGGCGAGATCATCGTCCTTGGCATCGCCGCGCTCACCATCTTTGCGCTGCTGCAACCGGCCGCGCGCGGCGTATCGGGGCAGCGGCTGCGCGCGTGGATCGCCGATCTGCCGCGCTCGCCGGAGCGCCACCCGATGATGTTCGCGGTTGCCGCGCGGCTTCTGCTGCCGCTGGCGCTGATGGTAGGGCTTTATGTCTTCCTGCGCGGCCACAATGCGCCGGGCGGCGGCTTCATCGCGGGGCTGATCGTCTCCATCGCGCTGCTGATGCAATATATGGCATCGGGATTCGAGTGGGCGGATCAGCGGCGACAGATCGACGAACATGCCCTGATCGGCTTTGGCGTCATCATCGCGGCGCTGACCGGGGTCGGCTCGCTGGTTTTCGGTGCGCCCTTGTTCACCAGCGCCTTTGGCTATGTCAGCTGGCCGATCGTCGGCAAGTTCGAGCTGGCGACCGCGATGCTGTTCGACATCGGGGTCGCGCTGGCCGTGATCGGCGCGGTGATGCTGGCGCTGGCCGAGCTCAGCCATATCGCGCAGCGGGCGCAGAAGGAGCCGGTCGAGGACGATGGCCCGATGGATATCGACCCTGCGAAATTGCGGGGCGCGCGTCCATGAGCATTGAATTTCTTGTCGCGACCGCAATCGGTGCGCTGACGGCCGGCGGCATCTACCTGTGCCTGCGCGCTCGCACCTTTCCGGTGGTGCTTGGCCTCGCCATGCTGTCCTATGCGATCAACCTGTTCCTGTTCGCCATGGGTCGGCTCGTGGTGGGTAAGCCGCCGATCTACGCCAAGGGCGTGGCCGTCTATACCGATCCGCTGCCGCAGGCGCTGGTGCTCACGGCCATCGTCATCTCGTTCGGCATGACCGCGCTGGCACTCGTGCTCGCGCTGCGCACCTTCCTGGAAACGGGGACCGATCAGGTCGACGGCACGCCTGATCCCGATCTCCTCGATCGGGAGAACCGCACATGAGCGCGCTGATCGCTGCGCCGGTGCTGCTGCCTGCCTTTGCCGCTACCCTCTCGCTACTGTTCCGGCGTCGGCGCCGGTGGATCGGGGCTGGCGTGTCGATCGGCGCGACCGCGCTGCTGCTCGCGATCGACCTCGTGCTGCTGGGGCAGGCGGCGACCGGCGAGATCGGAATCTATGCGCTTGGCGACTGGCCAGCGCCGTTCGGCATCGTGCTGGTGCTCGATCGGCTGGCGGCGATGATGCTCGTGCTCACCGCGGCGCTGGCGCTGGCGGTGAGTATTCATGCGACGTTGACCAGCCTCGACCGGCGCGGTTGGCATTTCCACCCGTTGTTTCAGTTTCAGCTGCTCGGGCTGAACGGCGCGTTCCTGACCGGCGATCTGTTCAACCTGTTCGTCTTTTTCGAGGTGCTGCTGATCGCGTCTTACGGCTTGCTGCTGCACGGGCAGGGGGCGCGGCGGCTGACGGCAGGCGTGCAATATGTAATCGTGAACCTTGTCGGCTCCACGCTGTTCCTGATCGCGCTGGGGCTGCTCTACGGCGTGACCGGCACGCTCAACATGGCCGACATGGCGGTGCGCGCAAGCGCCCTGCCGATTGGCGATCAAGGGCTGTTCCGCGCCGGCGGCCTGCTGCTCACCGCGGTGTTCGCGCTGAAAGCCGCCTTGTTGCCGCTGCACCTCTGGTTGCCGCGCGCTTACAGCGGCACCGCGCCTGCGGTCGCGGCGCTGTTTGCGATCATGACAAAGGTGGGCGCTTATGCGATCATCCGCACCGGCCCGCTGATCTTTGCGGGTGCGGCCGGCCGCTACATGATCCCGGCGGCGCTTGGCACGATGATCCTCGGCTTTGCCGGCTTCCTCGCCGCGCGCCACTTGCGCGTGATGACCGCCTTCGGCCTGATCGGCTCTACCGCAATCCTTCTCGTTGCCGTGGCGGTGTTCCAGGAAAGGGCGATGGCGGCGGCGCTATATTATCTGCCGCATACCACGCTTGCCGCGGCCTTCCTGTTCCTGGTCACCGACCTTCTGATTCGCTGGCGCGGCACGGAAGGTGACGCGATCGTCGTCACGCCGGGCTATCGCGGCCAGCAGGTGCTGGCGGCATTGTTCTTCGCCGGCGGGATCGCGCTGGCGGGGCTGCCGCCGCTGTCCGGTTTTATCGGCAAGCTGTTGATCCTGCAGGCGACGCTCTCGTCGTCGTGGTGGCCGGCGATCTGGGCCGCGATCCTGATCACCAGCCTTGTTGCGGTGATCGGCTTCGCGCGGGCCGGCAGCACCTTGTTTTGGAAGAGCAGCGGCGATGCGCCACCGTCGCCAGGCACGAGTGGCGCACGGGCCTTACCGCTTAAGGAGGCCGCGCCGGCTGGTTTTCTGCTGGCGCTCATGGTGCTGCTGACCGTCGCGGCGGGGCCGGTGACCGCCTATATGGAGGCAGCGAGCCACCAGATTTTCGACGTGGCCGATTATGCGCGCGCGGTGCTGCCGCCAGCGAGCGGGGTGGGCTCATGAAGCGCCTGTTGCCGCACCCCGGCCTCACCGCCATGCTGCTGCTCATCTGGATGCTGATGCTGAATTCGTTCAGCATGGGCGGCCTGCTGCTTGGCGCTTTCTTTGCGGTGCTTATCCCTGTCTATACCGCGGCTTTCTGGCCCGACCGCCCGGCGATGCGGTGGGAGCTGCCGCTGCTCCGGTTCGTGCTGTTGGTGATCCGCGACATCATCGTCGCAAACTTCCACGTTGCGCGCCTGATCCTGTTTCGCCGCAATCGTGATCTGCGGCCCGGGTGGCTCGCCATTCCGCTCGAGCTGCATTCCGCCGAGGCGATCACCCTACTGGCCGGCACGATCAGCCTCACGCCGGGTACCGTTTCGGTCGACATATCGACCGACGGGCGCCACCTTCTGGTTCACGCGCTGGATGTGGCCGACGTCAATGCGGAGATCGCGCACATCAAGGCACGCTATGAGCGTCGGCTGCTGGAGATTTTCCGGTGATCGCCGCCGCCCTCATTATCGCCATGGGGTGCATCGCGCTTGCCATGCTGCTCAACCTGTTCCGCCTGTTCCGCGGGCCGACCCCGGCAGACCGGATTCTGGCGCTGGATACCCTCGTCATCAACTCGATCGCTTTCATTATCCTGATCGGCATTCAGCAGACGACGACCACCTATTTCGAGGCCGCGCTGCTGCTGGCGATGGTCGGGTTCGTCGGCACGGCGGCCTATTGCAAGTTCCTCCTGCGTGGGGACGTGGTGGAATGACTGTCACCGTGATCGCCGATGCCGTAATCGCCGGGCTGCTCCTGCTGGGTGGCGGCTTCGCGCTGATCGGCAGCTGGGGGCTCGCGAAGCTGCCGTCGCTGATGAGCCGGCTGCACGGCCCGACCAAGGCGACCACGCTGGGCGTCGGCAGCTGCCTTGTCGCCTCGGTGGTCTATTTCCCGGTCCATGGCGGGGTATGGACCGCGCATGAGCTGCTGATCACTCTATTTCTGTTCATCACCGCGCCGATATCCGCCAATCTGATCGCAAAGGCGTATCTTCATGGCTGCCACACGGCGCCGGGCGAGCAGTCGATGATGGCGGAGGGCATGCCGGACGCAGCCGAGAACGGCGCCGATTGGGCGACGTTCGGCTATGATGACGCGGAGGAGGATCCGCTCTCGGTGCCAACCGGCGCGGGCGGCAAGGATCCGAGCGCCTGAGCGGCCGGCGTTACGCCGCGCTGTCGATCCCGAGTTCGCTGAGCTTGCGGTACAGGGTCGAGCGCCCAATCCCGAGCCGCCGCGCGACCTCCGTCATCCGGCCGCGGTAATGGCCGATCGCCAGGCGGATCACGTCGGCCTCGATTTCCTGCAGCGCGCGCAGATTGCCGTCGGCGTGGAACAACGTCACGCCGCCAGAGGTGGACATATGCTGCGGCTGAGGCACGCGCACGCGGCGGGCATCGAGCGACGCGATCTGCGGAAAGTCGGCCCGCGTGAGCGCATCGCCCTCGCATAGCACCGCGGCGCGAAACAGCGCATTCTGCAGCTGGCGCACATTGCCGGGCCAATCGTAATCGACCAGCAGGGCCAGCGCATCGTCGGTGATGCCTAGCTGGCGCAAGCCCGGCTGCAGCGCGATGCGGGCGAGCAGATGCCGCGCGAGGGCCGGAATATCCTGCGCGCGTTCGCGCAGCGGCGGGATCGTCACCGGCACGACGTTCAGCCGAAAGAACAGCTCCTCGCGAAACCGGCCTTCCTCCACCTCTTCGGTCAGCCGCTTGTTGGTGGCGGCGACCACGCGCACGTCCACCTCGCGTGGGTGGCGCCCGCCCTGCGCATGGATCAGCCCGGTCTGCATCGCGTCAAACAGCCGGTCCTGCGTCTCCAGCGGCATGTCGGCGATTTCGTCGATGAAGAGCGTGCCGCCATCGGCTTCCACGAATTTGCCGACCTTTCGATCGAAGGCGCCGGGGAAGGCGCCCGGTTCGTGGCCGAACAATTCGCTGTCGATCAGATTGGCGGGCAGGGTGGCACAATTCACCGTCAGCATCGGCTTTTTGGCGCGCGGGCTGGCGGCATGCACGGCCTCCGCCACCACTTCCTTGCCGACGCCGCTTTCGCCCTCGATCAGCACGGCAACGCGCGCGCGTGCGGCCTTTGCCGCGATCGCCAGTGCCGCGCGGAATTGCGGCTCCGATCCGACGATTTCGTCAAAGCCCAGCATCGCCGGGATCTTCTCGGTCAGCGGGCGCAGCTCGCCTGCGGCGGTGCCTTCTACCGCAGCGTCCAGCGCGTGCAGCAGCCGTTCGGGGGCGAGCGGCTTCACCAGGAAATCCGTCGCACCGGCGCGCATGGCGCTCACCGCATGTGCGACGGATCCGTTGGCGGTGACCACCAGGACCGGCAATGCCGGGCGACGGGCCCGCAGCTCGGCGATCAGCACGGAGGCGTCGGCATCCTCGCCCCATTGATCGAACAGGATCGCATCCAGGCGCATGCCGTCCTGCGTCCCCAGCATGGCGATCGCGGTTTCGGCATCGCCCGCAAAGATCGTACGCCAGCCGCCACGCGCCGCCAGCGCCGCCACCAGGCGGCGCTGCGCAGGCTCGTCATCTATCAGCATCAGCATGCGCTGCCCGTTGCGCGTCATCTGTGGTCCTGTTCCATCCCGCGTCCTGCTTTAGGCCGTGCAAGTAAAAGCAGGCTTAAGCAGGCTTGAGGGGTGGCCGTCGAGCGGACTAAGACGCTACACAAGGCTTTTGGGGAAAGAGGAACGCTATGGCTGACCATGGTACCACCGGCGGTGTCACGAAGGCGCATGCCGCCACTTACGATCGCGTGATGGCGATGCTGAAGTGGGGCACGCTGGCCTGCATTCTGCTCGCCGCTTTCGTTATCTGGCTGATCGCCTGAGCCATGAAGATCGCTGTCCTTAAAGAGGGGGCGGACGGCGAGCGGCGGGTGGCGGCAACACCGGAGACGGTGAAGAAGTTCATTCAGCTGGGCGCAGATCTGGCCGTTGAAACTGGCGCCGGCGCTGGCGCATCGATCGCCGACGAGGCGTATCGCGATGCCGGCGCCACCGTCTCCGACCGCGTCGGCACCATTGCCGGGGCGGACATCATCCTTGGCGTACAGGGGCCGGAGCCGGCTTCGCTCGCCGGGGCGAAGCCGGGCGCATGGATCGCTGCGGGCCTGAACCCGTTCGGCGATCGGGCGCGGGTGGATGCCTATGCGTCTGCCGGGCTTGAGGCGCTGGCGATGGAATTCATGCCGCGCATCACGCGTGCGCAATCGATGGACATCCTGTCCTCGCAATCGAACCTGTCGGGCTACAAGGCCGTGCTGGATGCGGCGGCGGAATATGGCCGGGCGTTTCCGATGATGATGACGGCCGCGGGCACCGTATCGGCGGCCAAGGTCTTCGTGATGGGTGTCGGCGTTGCCGGGCTACAGGCGATCGCCACCGCTCGGCGCCTGGGTGCGCAGGTATCGGCCACCGACGTGCGCTCCGCCACCAAGGAGCAGATCCAGTCGCTCGGCGCCAAGCCGATCTTCGTCGAGAATGTCGCGGGGATCGAGGGCGAAGGCTCGGGCGGTTATGCGACGGAGATGAGCGAGGAATACCAGAAGGCGCAGGCCGAGCTGGTATCCGGACATATTGCCAAGCAGGATATCGTCATCACCACCGCCCTGATCCCGGGGCGCGCCGCGCCGCGGCTGATCAGCGATGCGCAGATCGCGACCATGCGGCCGGGCAGCGTCATCGTCGATCTGGCGGTGGAGCAGGGCGGCAATGTCGAGGGCGCCGTCGCAGGCGAGATCGTCGTCAAGCATGGCGTGAAGATCGTCGGGCATCGCAACGTGCCCTCGCGCCTCGCGGCAGACTCGTCGGCATTGTTCGCCCGCAACCTGTTCAACTTCCTGTCCGCCTTCTGGGACAAGGAGCAGGGGCGGCCCGTGCTGGACGCGGAAATTGGCGATGCGGTGCGGCTGACCAGGGATGGCAAGGTCGTCAACGAACGGCTGCTGGCAGCCGGCTGATGCTGTCCTGCACGCCCGCGTACGGTCAGATGCATGATCGGGCGGGCGGCAAATGTTGAGGCGCTGGATGAGCGTGCGAGCGTGTCTCAGCATTCTCACCATCCGCGGTTTGAAAGGGAGGGGAAGTTGAGCTTCATCGCGATCCTGTCGATCTTCGTATTGGCGTGTTTCGTCGGCTATTTCGTGGTCTGGTCGGTCACGCCGGCGCTCCACACTCCGCTGATGGCGGTGACCAACGCGATCTCCAGCGTCATCATTGTTGGTGCGCTAATCGCCGCGGCGGCGAGCGGTTCGCCGAGCGCCAAATGGCTGGGCCTGCTCGGCGTGGTGCTGGCCAGCATCAACATCTTCGGCGGTTTTGCCGTCACCCAGCGCATGCTGGCAATGTACAAGAAGAAGGAGCGGCCGGCGGTCGCCAAGCACTGACGAATCGCGGCGCACGGTGACGAACCGGGCGCCGCAGGCCGCATAGCTGCGCCTGTCGCCGGGCGACCCGGCAGGCGCCGGATGACGAACAAGGGGGGAAGAGGATAGTGGAACACGTCGCGGACAATCCCTGGGTAGCGCTCGCCTACCTGATAGCGGGTGTGTGCTTCATCCTCGCACTGCGCGGGCTTTCCAGCCCGGAAAGCAGCCGCCGTGGCAATCGCTATGGCATGATCGGCATGGCGATCGCGGTGGTCACCACGCTGGTCACCCACGTGCCGACAGTGCCGGTGCTCGCCGTCGGCGAGGTCGCCGGTTATGATTATGCGGCACTGATGCAGCGCGTCGATACGCTGGCCGTGTTCGAAATACTGGCCGCGATCGGCATCGGCGCCGTGATCGGCGTGGTCACCGCGCGCCGGATCGCCATGACGGCGATGCCGCAGCTGGTCGCTGCCTTCCACAGCCTGGTCGGTCTGGCCGCAGTGCTGGTGGCGATTGCTGCGTTCCTCAATCCGGTCGCGTTCGGCATCGCCGACATCGTCACGCCGCTGATCGGCGCGCCCTTTGCCGCGATCCACGGTGTCAGCCGCGTCGAGATGATCCTGGGTGTCGCGATCGGTGCGATCACCTTCTCCGGCTCGGTCATCGCCTTTCTGAAGCTCAACGGGAACATGGGCGGTGCGCCGATCATGCTGCCCATGCGCCACGCGATCAATCTGGGCGTCGCCCTGATGATCCTGTGGTTCTCCTTCTCCTTCTGGCTCACCCAGTCGCCGCTCGACTTCTGGATCGTTGTGGCGCTTTCCTTCGCCATCGGTTTCCTGCTGATCATTCCGATCGGCGGCGCGGACATGCCGGTCGTGGTGTCGATGCTGAACAGCTATTCGGGCTGGGCGGCCGCAGCGATGGGTTTCACGCTGCATAACACCGCAATGATCATCACCGGCGCGTTGGTCGGCTCGTCGGGCGCGATCCTCAGCTACATCATGTGCCGCGCAATGAACCGCAGCTTCATCAGCGTGATCGCGGGCGGCTTCGGTGCGGAGGCCGGCCCGAGCGGCGGCGGCGGTGCGGCAATCGATCGTCCGTGGAAGCGTGGCTCTGCCGAGGATGCCGCCTTCCTGATGAGCCAGGCCGAGCAGGTCATCATCGTGCCGGGCTACGGCATGGCGGTCGCGCAGGCGCAGCACGCCTTGCGCGAAATGGCGGATAAGCTGAAGGAGCACGGTGTTCGCGTAAAATACGCCATTCACCCGGTGGCCGGCCGTATGCCGGGGCACATGAACGTGCTGCTGGCCGAGGCCAATGTTCCTTACGACGAAGTGTTCGAGCTGGAGGATGTCAATTCCGAATTCTCCCAGACAGACGTCGCCTTTGTCATCGGTGCCAACGACGTGACAAATCCGGCTGCGAAAACCGACAAGACTTCACCGATTTACGGCATGCCGGTGCTCGACGTAGAAAAGGCCAAGACGGTCCTTTTCATCAAGCGCTCGATGGGCGGTGTCGGCTACGCCGGCGTGGATAACGAAGTTTTCTACCGCGACAACACTATGATGCTTCTTGCCGACGCCAAGAAGATGGTCGAGGAGATCGTCAAATCCTTGGATTGATCGTCGTCGATCCAATTCGGATATAAAAGACGATTTAGCATGTATGCCCGCCCATTTTGGATGTTAGATCAAGATGGGACCTGGGGCGGGGCACACTTGGGTTCGATTCGGATCGGAGTGATGCATGCACTTGAACGAAGACTATAAGACCCAGATCAGCGCACGCTTCGATGCGGTGCTGATCAACGAGGTTGGAGAGGAAACACCAGGCGGCGCCGGGGCAGGCGCCGCCGTGATGCTCGCAGGCGGGCGTGTCGTCACCACGGCGCCGTTCGGCGAGGCGGTGCAGCGGATTGCGGGCATCGCATCACGGCCGCTCGTCCTGGTCGATGCCCGCGAGGTATCAGATGACGAAATGGCCCGCTCGCTGTCGCGGCTCGATGGCCTGGCGGCCGGACGTGACCTGGCGCTCGTCGTGGCGATCGGGTCCGATCAGATCGATGTCACCGCCGCGGGTCTGATGATGTCGCGACATCAGATCCTGTGCGAACCGAGCCCCGGCGACTGGATCGGCGCGATCGCCGTGGCGCAGGGCTTTTCCAACCTCGCCATGCATGACCGCGTCAGCGAAAACGAGGCGGCACGGCTGGCGCGGCTGAACGCAGAGGTGGCGCGGATCGCAGATGTTCTCGCCCGCTTGTCAAAGCACGATGAGCCGGCCCGTGCCGCTGTTGTTGCCGAAGTGGGGCTGGACTTCGCCTCCGAGCCGGGCGGTGAGCATCCGATCACCGCTGCCGATATCCGGCAGATCGTCCGTGCACGACGTTTGCGTGATCGCTATGTCGGCCCCGGTCTGTTCGAAGATCCGGCGTGGGACATGATGCTCGACCTTTATGCCGCGCATCTGGAGCGCGCGCATGTATCCGTCTCCAGCCTGTGCATCGCCGCGGCTGTCGCACCGACAACGGCGCTGCGCTGGATCGCGCGGTTGACCGAGGCCGGCATGTTCGAGCGCCGTCCCGATCCGTTCGACCGGCGTCGCGCGTTTATGTCGCTGACCGATCGCGGTCTCGATGCGATGCGTCGCTATGCCGCCATGGCGCAGGCACTCGGCCTTCCGGTCGTCTGATCCTGCTTCCGTGACCGGGGGCCAGCGGCGGCGGGCTGCACAGGAGCCTTGTGCGCCGCACCGGTCGCGCTTAAGGGGCTTTCTCCCGCGAGGGGGCGCTTAGCTCAGCTGGTAGAGCGGCTCGTTTACACCGAGTAGGTCGGCGGTTCGAACCCGTCAGCGCCCACCATCGCCGGCTTGCGTATGCCAGCGCGCGATCGCCTGTCACATCAACAGACACATTGACACGTCATGGTCTTGTTTTCGCGCCGCTCTGCCATGGTTGCGCCATCACCGTCTGCGAACAGATGCGGCATGAAGACCTTGTCGATGCTTGCCCTTGCTTCTCTTGTTTTGACTACCCCGGCTGCCGCGCAAGGCGGAACGGGGATCCTTGGGCCGTATGCCGCGCGCTGCAGCACCGGCAGTGCCCCCGCGATCCTGGTGAACGTGATTGGGCTCAAGAGCCGAACCGGCAATCTGCGGGTGCGTACCTTTGGTGGTGCGACATCAACATGGTTCGAGAAAAAGGGGTGGCTGACGCGCGTCGAAGTGCCGGCGCCCGCAAGTGGCCCGGTGCGCGTCTGCATGCCCGTGACCGCGCCGGGTACCTATGCGATCGACTTTCGTCATGACGTGACGGGGAATGGCGACACCGATCGCTCGGACGGGGGCGGCGCGTCCGGCGATCCGAAGGTGACGATCCTGGACTTCATCCTGGGCCGCAAGCCGTCGCCCAAGGTTACGGCGGTGCGCGTTGGCCATGGCGTGACGGAGATCACCATCACCGCCATGTACCTGCGTAACGGTGCGCTGCGGCCGTTGTGAGCCGAACGCGTCAGGCTGGCGCCAAGCGTCCTTGCAGCGCGGCGATCTGCTCCGCCTGGCGTTGCACCTCTACCCGGACGCGATCCGCCATTGTATCCAGCGCGGAATAGTCGGGCTGCAGCGCCAGCGCGCGTTCGCTGGCAAGGTCATCCACTCTGGTTGCCAGTTCCGACGTTGCGGCGCGCAAGGCGTCCAGCGCCGCCAGCGCCACATGCGCATCAAGCCAGGTTTCGCTTCCGGCCGGCGCGCCGCGCGCGGCGGCAACGGCCGCTTCGGCGCGCCCGCTTGCCGCGTCGAACGCAGCGGTCTGCTCAGCAAGCGTCCGCTGTATATCGGCCAGTGTCGCATCCAGCGCCGGGTCTGCAGCAGGTGGCGTTGGCGCGGCAGGCGCCGGCTCCGTCAGGGCCTGTGATTCGGCGGCCCGAGGCAGCAGGGAAGGATAAGCGGCGGGTGTCGTGCAGCCCACCATCAGGAAAGCGGGGGCGAGCATTGGCAGGAAAGCGCGAGAAATCATGGTCCGTGCATACTTTTTGCAAAAGTCGGCCGCAACGCTCTTGCGCAATCCGAAAGTGCCTTCTATCAGCGCCACTCCAACGCGCCCGTAGCTCAGCTGGATAGAGCATCAGACTACGAATCTGAGGGTCGGACGTTCGAATCGTTCCGGGCGCGCCAACTTTCCCTTTGGGAAAGCAGGAGGATACAGGGGCGGCGAGAGCCGCCCCTTTTTCTTTGCCTTCAGCTTTCTATTGAGCGCGGCGCTCTGCTCCCTAACCTCAAGCCTCGACCCCACGTCGCGAGGTTCCGGTCAGCTCCAGCGACCCTGCGGCCGCCAGCGTCACTGCGCACCTTCGTTTTCTCTGGGACGCATTGCACCAAGGCATCGCGGTAAGCGCGCCAGGACTCGTCTTAGTAGCCGGCGCATGCATCATGGCCGCAAATCGCCTGATTTGATTCATGGTCCTGTCGTGTGCACGCACTTGTCGGTGAGTGGCCGCGGCTTGTCGCCCTTTCGCGTTCAATGCTTTTGCTCCACAAGCACAGGCTCGCGAGCAAGCGGTGAAGGGGGATCCGTGGACGATATCTCAAGGGCGCGACTGAGCGATGCGTTGCGTCGTACAGCGCAGCGCGATCCCCGCGCCTTTCGCCTGGTGTATAAAATGACGGCGTCGAAGCTTTTTGGCATCTGCCTACGTATCTGTGGCGAACGAAAGGCCGCAGAGGACGTGTTGCAGGACGTCTACCTAACCGTTTGGACCCGCGCCGATGGCTTCGATGCCGCGCGCGGCAGCGCGATCGCGTGGTTGGCGACGATCGCGCGCAATCGCTCGATCGACTGGCGCCGCGCCAATGCGCGACCCACCGCGCCGACCGAGACGCTTGAGGCAGTCGCCGATCCGGCACCCCTGACGTCCGATGCGTTGCTGCTCGACGAGCGCGAGCGGTTGCTGCATTTCTGCCTCGGCACGCTTGAGCCGAACCAGTCGCACGTTATCCGGACAGCCTTCTTCGAGGGCCTGACCTATGCCGAACTGGCAGCGCGTGTCGCGGTGCCGCTTGGCACCATGAAAAGCTGGGTGCGCCGTGGCCTCATCAAATTGCGGGATTGCCTCGATGCCGCTGACGCCTGACGATAGCGCGACCGCCGCCGAGCTGGCGCTTGGCCTTCTCGACGGGGAGGAGCGCGCGGCGGCATTGCGTCGTGCGCTGGACGAGCGGGATTTCGCGCAAGAGGTGGAAACCTGGCGCACGCGCTTCGCCGTGCTTTACGCCGCCTATCCGGATGTGACACCGCCTGCCTGGATCGAGCGGCGCTTGATGGAAAGCACCGCCAGTGCTCGGCCGTGGAAATGGGCGGCCGGGCTTGCGTCGGCGCTCGCCGCTTCGCTCGCGCTGGTGATCGCGACCCGGATCGACACCGTGCCGTCTCCCGCACCTTCGCCCGCCCCTAGCCGTGAGATGCCGGCACCGGTCACCTTCGCCGCGGCGATGGTGCCCGCGAATGCCAAGCAGGGCCAAGCGTTCGCCGCCTTGTTCGACGCCGGCCGTGGCCAGGTCCGCGTGCCGACCGAGATTGCGGTGCCGACAAACAAGGTTGCGCAATTGTGGCGCATCGGTGCCGATGGCGTGCCGCATTCGCTGGGGCTGCTGAACGCGACCGGCACCACCGCAATCTCGCTGAGCGCCGCTGATCGTGCGGCACTGGCCACCGGGGCAACGCTGGCGATCTCGATCGAGCCGCCAGGCGGATCGCCCGCCAGCACGCCGACCGGGCCGGTGGTTGCGACCGGGTCGCTGACGCGTATCTGATTGGGGACCGGGCGCCTTCGGTTATGCCAATAAAAAAGTGGCCGGCTTCATCAGCCGGCCACCTGATTTTCAGCGGTTATGCGCAGATCAGGACGGCAGGCCGACCCGCAGGCTGGCATTGCCGTTGTTCGTTCCGTTCGGGAAGAAACCGCCGCCCGTACGATTTGCGCCAGTGGCGTTGAGGTACACAATGTTGTGCACCTGCTGGCTATTGCGACTGTAGGCGATGCCATCGCCATCGGCGAGAACGATGTTCGATGCTCCGTTGGCGCCGGCGATGCCCTGATCGGAGTCGCCATTCTTGTCGAGCTGGTCGCGCGCATCGGAAATCTTGGTGGTCGCCGTCACCAGCGCTGCCGTTGACATGCCCTTGGCGTAGAGCACCGTGCGGACCAGCCCGGCGTGATACGCCTCGGCCGCGAGGATGCCTGCCGCGGCTTCCAGATAGATCTTGCTCGACAGCAGCGGTGCCGCCCCCTTGTAGGCGCTAACGCCCACGTCCTCGAACAGGAACGCGCCGAGGAGGAAGTTCTCGGGGGAGGAATAGGGATTGAACGTCTCGTTGGCGCCAACCACGCCGGCGGCGCGGGCGGCTGCCGTGAAGGCACCGTTGGCGTCACCCGAGATATTGATGTTGGGCATGGCCACCGCTGCCGATCCCAGCGCGTTGCGCAAGAAAGCGACGTGCGCCACTTCGTCCGCGGCGATCTCGCGGGCATAAGCGCCGACGACCGGATCGCCCGAGAAATCGACCCTGGCACCGCCGGTGACAGTGCCGCCGGCAGCGCCGCCGCCGCTCGCCGTCTGCGCCGCGGCAAGGCCGGTGCCGTTTACCGCGAACGAATAGAATTGCGCTTCCAGATATTCGAGGTTGAGCGCGAGATTGAGAATGTCGGCATCGGTCACCGGCGCTGCGGTCGGCGTGGGCGTAGGTGAAGGAACAGGTGTCGGCGGGATGATGTTGTCGTTGTTGTCGTCGTCGAAACAGCCGGAGAGCAACGTCGCGCCGGAGAGCGCCAGCGTACTGCCGCCGGCAACCTTGATAAAGCGACGGCGCGCCGCGCGCCGTGCGTCCGATGCGGCGAGGATGTCGAGAGCCTTGCGATGGTCAATCATGATCTGTGTCCCGGAAAAAGCGTGAAAGAGGTCGTGAGCGCATCGTCGCGCTCAGGTCGTCGACCGGATGTTGCCGTTCACGCCATTGGGGAAGAACCCGCCCATCGTTGCGCTGCCCGCATTCAGATAGACGATGTTGAGGACCTGGCCGGTCGTCCGGCTGAACGCGAGGCCGTTTGCGTTCAACGGGGCGATGTTGGACGTCAGCGTCGCGCCGCTGCCGGTAGGTGCAATGCCCTGATCGTCGTCCGGCCCGATGCCGCGCACGCGATCTTCCGTCGGGTTGCCGTCGAGTGAATCGCGGGCATTGGAAATCTTCTCGGTCGCGTCCACGAGCGCGCTGATGCCCTTGGTATAGAGCGTCGTGCGTACCATTGCGGCATGGTAAGCCTCTACGGCCAGAATGCCCGCGGCTGCCTCAAGGAAGGTCTTGTTGGTCAGCAGCGGCGCTGCGCCCTTATAGGCGGTGACGCCGACGTCCTCGAAGATGAAGGCGCCGAGCAGGAAATTGTTCGGATTGGCATACGGATTGAAGGTTTCCGTGGCGCCGACCACGCCGGCGGCGCGCGCGGCGGCGGTGAACGGGCCGGACGCGTCGCCCGAAATGTTGATGTTGGGCATCGCCACCGCGGCGCTACCCAAGGCGTTGCGCAGGAACTTGACGTGCGCTTCCTCGTCGGCGGCGATCTCGCGCGCATAGGCGCCGACCAGCGGGTCACCCGTGAAGTCAACCTTGGCACCGCCGGTGACGGTACCGCCCGCGCTGCCGGACGGGGCGGCGGTCAGGCTGGAGGAAAGTCCGCTGCCGTTGAGGGCATAGAGGTAGAATTGCGCCTCGAGATATTCGAGGTTCAGCGCAAAGTTCAGCACATCCGCGTCCGTGAGCGTCTGCGCTTTGGCAGCGTCGGCATAGACGAATGCTCCACCCGCGGCAGCGGCGCCTAGTGCGGCTGTAAAGAACGCGCGACGATCGCGTCGCCGATCGGCGCGTCCCTCGAACGCCTCGATCACCTGGTCCTGTTGCGTCGTCACTTGGCACCTCCCATCGGCCCGCGAGGGTTCGGGGTTGCTTCTCTTCGTACGGGCCTACCGACGATACGTTCGACAGCGAAGTTTGGACGCACGGCGCAAGAAGTTTTATTTACCAATCGTGTAGCGGGCGTGAAAAGTCGGGCAGGCAACCTGCTGATTGCCTTGGCGGCTGGGAGTGTAACGACGGCGGCGTTTAGGTCGAACCCCGCTGGCACCTACACCAGCCGGAGTTCTCACGATGCGTCGCATGCCCATGATCATCGCCGTTGCCACGCTGACGGCAGCCTTTCCGGTGCTGATAGCGCCGGCAGCGGCCGCGCCGGCCGTCCAGGCGTTCGATCAGGCCGCGTTCGATGCGGCACAGAAGGCGGGAAGGCCGATCCTGATCTGGGTGCACGCGCCATGGTGTCCGGTATGCCGCCAGCAGCAGAAGACGATCGAGCGGCTGACGGCGGAACCGGCGATGCGGGCCATGCAGGTCTTTCGCATCGACTATGACACGCAAAAGTTACTCTGGCGGCGGTTCGGCGCAACGCAGCAATCCACCCTGATCGCCTTTCGCGGACGACGCGAAACCGGGCGCATCGCGCATGAAACGGACGACACAAAGGTTAACGCGGTGATCCGCGGTGCGATCGCCTGACGCAGCGTGACCGGCGTTCTCCAACCCGTCCTGGCCTATGCTGCCGGCGCGCTGACGATCCTTTCGCCCTGTGTGCTGCCGTTGGTGCCGATCGTTCTTTCGTCCGCGGCGCGGCGGCACCGGCTGGCACCGCTCGCGCTCGCCGCGGGGCTGGTGGTCGCGTTCACCACGACCGGGTTCGTCGTGGCGGCGTTCGGGCAGGCGCTAGGCATAGACACGCTGGCGGTGCGTGCCGCCGGGGCGGTGGTGCTGTGCCTCGCCGGCGTGCTTCTCCTGTCGCAACGGGCGCAGGATGCGCTTGGTCGGCTGGCTACACCGTTGGCTGCCTGGGCGACCCGCCGCCAGGATGCGCTTGCGCCGCGGGCCGGCTTGTGGGGCCAGGCGGCGGTGGGTGCGTTGCTCGGCATTGTCTGGGCGCCGTGCGTCGGCCCGACGCTCGGGGCAGCGGTGGCGCTTGCCGCGGAGGGCCGGGATCTGGGCGGAGTGTTCGCCGTCATGCTCGCCTTCGGGCTCGGTATCGCTACCGTCCTCCTCCTGATCGCGGTTGCCGCTCGTGGCATGCTGGCGCGGTGGCGTGGGCGGCTGATGACGGCGGGCGGCAGGGGCAAGGTCGTGCTGGGCGTGCTGCTTCTACTCGTCGGCGCCGCCATCCTGACCGGGACGGATCGAAAGATCGAGGCGCCGTGCTGGATCAGCTTCCGGACCGGATCACCGCATGGTCGACGGCGATCTGATCGACGCTGCGTGTGGGAAAGGCCGGCGCATCACTGTAACTTCTCGGTGGGCCGAGCCGAACTTCCCGGCGGATCCGGCACTGCCGGGCTTTACTGCAGGAACGGGCCTGAGATCATGCGACACGGAGTTCGCCCATGAAACCGCTTCATGCTTCTGCCCTGGCCGGCGCTCTCGCGATCGGCGGCGTCGGCCTGACCATCGCCGTACAACCCAGCGCGTCCGCGCAGCAGCGCACCGGCAAATCAGCGCCGACCAATCAGGCGGGTCGCCTCACCGTGGTTGAGCTGTTCCAGAGCCAGGGCTGCTCCAGCTGCCCGCCGGCTGCGGCGAACGTCAATGCACTTGCTGCGAACCCCGATGTCCTGGCGCTGTCCTACGGCGTTACCTACTGGGACAAGCTCGGCTGGAAGGACACGTTCGCCTCGGCGCAGTTCACCGCGCGGCAGTGGGACTATGCCCACAGGCGCGGGCGGGACCGCGTCTGGACTCCGCAGGTCTTCGTCGATGGTAAAGGCGACGTGGTGGGTGCGAACCGCGCCCAGCTCGTCGAGCTGATCGCCAAAACCAGCATCAAGGGCCCGTCCGTCACGATCGCGGGCGGCCGGGCGCAGATCGGAAGCGGCCGCGCCGTACGCCCCGCAACCGTGTGGTTGGTGCGATATGACCCGCGCACCGTACAGGTGCCGATCCGCGCCGGCGAGAACGGCGGGCGCACTCTGCCACACCGAAACATCGTGCGCGAGTTGGTGAAGATTGGCAGCTGGACCGGCAAGGCATCAAGCTTCGTGTTGCCCGTTCGCCGTGATGCCTATCGCACCGCCGTGCTGCTGCAGGACGGCAGCGGCGGGGCGATCATCGGCGCCGCGAAGGGCTGAAGACGCGCGCGCATGCCCGCCGACGTGTCGCAAGGCAGTGACTGGGGCCAGCTGATGGCCGCGTCACAGGACGGGCAGGGCGGCCCCTACCGTCGCTTGCTCGGCGAGCTGCGTCATTGGCTGACCGGGTTCTACGTGCGTCGGCTGCCGCCCGCGCAGGTGGAGGATGCGGTGCAGGACACGCTGATCGCGATCCATGACAAGCGGCACACGTATGATCGCGCGCGGCCGTTCAAACCGTGGCTGGTCGCGATCGCGCGCGCTACAAGTGGATCGATCGGCTGCGCTCGATGACGCGGACGCACACGGCTGCTTTGGACGACGACGTGGCGATCGGGGATCACGAGACGGCCGTGACAAGCGCAGCCGTGCTCGACCAGCTGCTGGGTGAGCTGAAGCCGGCGCAACAGGCGGTGATCCGGCTGGTCAAGCTGCAGGGCTACAGCATCGAGGAGGCATCTGCACGGACCGGGCAATCGCAGTCGCTGGTGAAGGTGAACATCCATCGCGGCCTTGCCCGCATGACCGCCCTGATCCAGCGGCAGGGCACCGCAGATTGAGGGCGATCGGCGCCATTGCGGTGCCCTGCCAGCCGCGCCCAGATGCGGCGCGGCAAAGCCCGGTTAGAGGCCGGCATACCATTCATAGCCGGCCACATCCTCCCAATAGCCGCCCTTGCCGCCGTTGATCCCGGCCAAGCTCGACACCAGCTCGATACGTTGGACGTATTTCGCCTGTTTGTAGCCCAATTGCCGTTCAACCCGGAGCCGCAGCGGGGCTCCGTTGCCCGGTGGCAGCAGTTCGTCGTTCAGCGCCCAAGCGAGGATCGTCTGTGGGTGGGCCGCGTCGATCCGATCGATCGATTCATAATACATCGTCCCGTTCGACTGCGGGTCGGCGCAGTGGAACACGACAAAGCGCGCCTGCGGGCTGACACCCGCGCGATCAAGCAGCAGCCTCAGGGGCACGTCGGTCCATTTGCCGATCGCGCTCCAGCCCTCCACGCAATCGTGCCGCGTGATCTGCGTTCGCGACGGCATCGCGCGCAATTGCGCCATGCTATACGCCTGCGGATGCGCGACGAGACCTTCCACCGGGATGCGCCAATCCGCAAAGCCGGTGGCGAGGTGACGGGCATAATCGTCGCCATTGGGCATCCGGACGCCGTTCATCCGGAATACGGGTGAGCGCTGATCCGGGCGGAATTCCTGCGCCAGGGCCGTGCGGTCCTGCAGCAACCGCAGCACGGCGTAATTACCGCCTTCGCCGGTACGCAGCAGCCGCTGGAACCGTTCGTCACGGCCGAGCCGGTCGCAGCCGGAGAGCAACGTGCCCGCGCCAGCGACGGCGCCGGTGATCAGCGCGCGGCGCCCGATCCCGCCGCTCATGCCGCATCCTCCTGCGCCGTGCGTTCGACTCGCGCGAAATACTGGCCAATGATGCGCGGCGCCCAGCGCTCGCGAGCGACTGCCGGTTCGACTGGGCCGGGCGGCACGCGAAACCAGCCTGTCAGCATCGACCGGATTTCGTTGTAAGGACCGGCAAGCACCACCAGCACGACATGGACGGCGATGAACGCCGCGATCAGCCCGGCGGCGATGAAATGGAGCGACCGCATCGTGGCGCGTCCGCCCACCAGATCGAGCGGCCAGTGCATGACGGCGTTGAAGCCGGGCGACAGCGAAAGCCCGCTGACGATCATCGTCGGCAGCAGCAGGAAAATGACGGCCACGTAGGTCATCTTCTGGATGACATTGTATGAAAGCGCGGCGGCACCCGTCGGGAACCGCAGCCGGGCGTGATCCTTCACATCCTGCCACAGATGCGCAGGTGAAAGATCGGCGCGCCTAAACGTCAGGTCGCGCTGTATGTGACGGTTGGCCAGGCCGATCACCATGTGCGCAAGCAGCCCGAATGCGAAGATCCAGGCGAAGAACAGATGCCACGTGCGCGCCAGCGCCAGATTGTAGGTAGACGGTATGGTCGTCCAGCCGGGAAATCGCGGCGGGTTGAACCACAGCTGGTCGAAATTGGCGCCGAACAGTCCCCAGTAGAGATGCGGATGTGCGTTCGAGATCATGAGCCCGCTCATCAGCAGGACGATCACCGCCAGCGCATTTGTCCAATGCCACAGCCGGGTCGGCAGGCGATGCTTATAGGCAAGGTCGCCGCCTTTCGCCGCGAGCGGTTCAGGCGAACGCTTCGACGCAGCCTGCGCCGTCAGGTCGATCACGGGGACTTCCCGTGCATGGTGGTCGGGGGTGACGGATGGGTTGTCGCGCCCGCCAGCGCCGCAACCGATGCGTACGCCGGCGGAGCAGCGGTCCTCAGTGCGGCGCCATCGCATCTTCGGCCATCATCGCATCAGGCTGTGCATGGGCGAGCTTGCGACAAGCAGCATCCTTGGCCTTTGCGGCTGCGGACAGCGACATGCAGCGTTTGGCGGTGCGAGCCTGCGCCGCGGTCATCTTCGGCGCCATGTGGTCGCTCGCCATCTTGTCCTGTGTCGCCATGGCGTCTTGAGATTGCGCAGCGGCCGGCGCGGCGACGGTCAGCGCGGCGAGGCTCATCAGGATCAGGTGCTTCAAGGGTGTACTCCATTCGATATGGCGACGACTTGGCGTCGTCGCATCGGAGTTCGCCCGAGCGGGAATAAGGTTACGCGGCGTGACACACTCGATCTTTGCCTGTGCGACCGGCCAAAGCTGTAACCTGATGCCACTCGCGATCGAATGGATGCGTATCGCTCGCCTATGGGCATAAAGGGGCGTTCCAGCCCGTATCGCCGACGATGGCTCGGCGGCGGCGTGACGTAGAGTTTACGATGCAGGGATGTTTGATGATCTGCGACCATGCGCCCCGCGCAGTGCCAGGAGCCTGCCGGTGAACACCGACGATCTGATCCTGAAGCTTTCGCAGGATAGTCGCCCAATGCGACCTGAGCGGCCGAGTGCGCGTCTCGCCATGGGCGTCGCTTGCGGTGCGGCGATGTCCGCGGTGCTTGTAATCCTGTGGCTTGGGCCACGCGCGGACCTCGCCGCTGCGGTTCATCACGCGTCGTACTGGCTGAAGTGGGGCTATACGCTGTCGCTGTCGGCAGCGGCGCTGGCCGTGACGGTTCAACTGGCGCGACCGGATACCGGCAGACTGCACGGATTGTGGCTGCCGATTATTCCCGTGATTCTCCTGACCTGTGTCGGGCTGATCGAGCTTCTGCGCACGCCCCCCGCCGATTGGCTGTCTATGTGGCTGGGGCAGAGCTGGCTAGCGTGTCCCGCCCTGGTGCTCCTATTCTCCCTGCCGATCTTCGTTGGCCTGCTGTGGTCGTTCCGCCGGCTAGCGCCGACCCGGCTGCGCGCCGCCGGCGCTGCCGCCGGGCTGACGGCCGGTGCATCGGCAGCGAGCGTCTATTGCCTCCATTGTCCGGAGGTGTCCGCATTGTTCGTGCTGACCTGGTACACGCTGGGCATCGCACTGGCGACGCTGCTGGGCATGTTGCTCGGCCCGCGCCTGTTGCGCTGGTAGCGAGCGGCCCTGCCGTCCACCAACGCAATGATCGTGTAACCGCTCGCCTGCCCGTCGCGAACTACCGCCGCGAAGGGTGAAACGATGAACGCAAATATCGGTATGTACGAGCGTGGCGTGGCTGCCGGGCTGCGCTGGACACTTGTTCTGATCTTCGCCCTGTTCGGGACCGCCAAATTCGCGGCCTATGAGGCGCAAGGGGTGGCGACGCTTGCCGCCAGCTATCCGCTCTTCGGCTGGATGTACCCGCTGCTGGGCGAACGCGGCGCAAGCAACGTGATCGGTACGATCGAGCTTGCCACCGGTGCGATGATCGCGGCCGGCGCATGGTCGACGCGCGCCGGGCTGGTCGGCGGCCTCATGGGCGTCGCCACCTTCTACATCACGCTCAGCTTCGCCATCGGCGCGCCGGCCTTTTGGGAGAGCGGCTATGACGCGCCTTTTCTCGGTCGAACCGGGCAGTTCCTGATCAAGGACGTCGTGCTGCTCGCCGCCTGTGCGGCAATCGCGGTGGACGGGCTACGCCGCATGATCGATCGCACGGCGTAGCAAGCGGCCCGCGCTGCATTCAGCGCCCGGGCACGTCCTCAAATACCGGCGCGCGGTCAAAATCCGCCTTGCCGAACGGCAGGTCGCGGAAAAGGTAGCGGTAGTAGAACGCGCGCAACCGCGCGTGGAAATCGCGTACCCGGTCCTGATAGGCGAGCCGGCCGCGCAGGTCCGTATCGGCGAGGCGGGTGAGCAATCCCTGCACGCCGACCGACGGCAGTACCCAGCCAAGCGCCCGGCCGGCAGCGTCGCGCGCCTCCAGCCCGGCGCGGTACGCGGCCACGCGCTTCGCCACGCTCTCGTCACCGTTCTGGTGAAAGGCGAGGTACCATTTATAGTGGAATTCCGGCCCGAGCGGTGCCGAATCCGACCACTCGGGATGATTGGCGTAAAAACGGCGCATGGTGTTCTCGCGTGGCACGTCCCAGGCGTGGTTGACCGCCTCACGCTGGGCGAGCGCGATCTCCGCGCCCTGCGCGACGGGCACCGCGGCGTTGATCGCGACATGGCCGAGCGTGGGGACGATCAGCACGAGTACCAGCCACGCCGCGGCAAGCGTGGCGGCATTCGCCACCGAGCTCCAGCGCAGCCGCCCGATCAGCACGGCAAGCGCCACCCAGAACAGCAGATAAGCGGCGGTCACCAGCACCACGATCGCAATCACCGGCAGCGACACGCCTTCGATCGCGGCGGCGACGACGAAAGGGATCGACAGCACCGCCCACAGCAGCGCCAGACGCAGCGACGTGCGGCGGCGCCACAGCGCCCGACCGCCATGCGGCAGCGCCTCCAGCGTACGGAGCCGCCCTGCCTCCCGCTCACCGGACACCAGATCGTGGAACAGCGCGATCACGAACAGCGGCGACAGGAACACCAGCACAAAGGCGAAGTCGAAGCGGCCGGGCAGCGCCAGCTCCGGATTGAACGTGTCGCCGTCATAGATCTGCGCCTCCAGCCCAAGCGCGCGGACGCGCTGAATATAGGGCGCGACATCGCGCATGCCGATGGCGGCGAAGGCGAGCGGTGCGGGTGCATCCCATGTCGGGTGGAAGCTGTAATAGGCTGCGCTGCCGGCATCCTTGGTCCGGTCGACGTAATCGGCGACCGCGTCGATATCCTCCGCCTGGGCGGCCGGCACCGCGGCGATGGCGGCGCGCTGCCGCGCGACCTCCGCCATGCCGCTGACCAGCGCCGCGATCGTCAGCACGCCGAGCAGCGCCAGCGCGACGATGGTGAGCCGCTGGCGGAGCAGCAGGCGCAATTCGTAGCGGACGAGGCTCATCGACGGGCTCCCAGACGACGGGTGGCGAGCGCGAGCAGGACGGCGGCGAGCGCCAGCCAGCCGATCACGATGGCAAGGCCCGGCGCCGCGCCAGCCGCCAGTGTCGCACCGCTCGGTGCCGTGTAGATGAAGTCGGGCATTTGCTGCCAAGCGGTGGCGGACACGCGCTTGCGACGGTCGGCACCGGCGTCGACGGCTGTATCGTCGGCATAGCTGACGTCTTCCGCCTGCATCCTGTTCAGCCGCTGGACCAGCGCGTAGCGATATGCCTCGGCCTGTTCGAGGAAGCGGCGATGCCCGGCGAAATCGGTGCCGGCTGCGGCCATCGACAGCGACCGGAGCGCGATGGTCGGGCTCA
Source organism: Sphingomonas dokdonensis (assembly GCF_002197685.1). Lineage (GTDB taxonomy): Bacteria > Pseudomonadota > Alphaproteobacteria > Sphingomonadales > Sphingomonadaceae > Sphingomonas > Sphingomonas dokdonensis. Next base: position 469,950 of record NZ_NBBI01000001.1, read on the forward strand.
GCAGACCGATCCCCTCGACGAGCGCGTTCTGCCGGCGCTGCGCGTCATAGCTGGCGGTGGCATAGCGATCGAACAGGGTCGTGGTCAGCCGCTCCCCCTCCAGTCCGAGCAGGCCCTTGTAGTTGACCGGCAGGTCCTCGACGCGGGTCACGCCGTAGCGGTCGAGCACCGATCGCTTGAACGCGGCGAAATGGGGGTCGTCGGGATTGTGGCTGTCGCCCATGGTACGCAGGTCGCGGGCGATCGCCACATCGGTCTGCAACCGGTTCTGCAGCGGCACCGCGGCGCTCGCCACGTCGGGCGCGACGCGTGGCAGGAGCACAACGGCGACCGTCCACAGCGCGACCAGTGCGAGCAGCGCGTCGCGGCTGCGGCGAACGGCGGCGGACACCAGGACGATCAGCACCACCCATAGCGCCAGATAGGCCGCATAGCCGATCGCGATGGTCGCCATCGGCAGCGCAAGTGCCCCTGGCTGCCCGGCAAGCGCGACAAAGCCGATCATCGCCGGCAATCCCGTCAGCAGCGCCACCGCGCCCAGCGCCATCAGCTTGCCGCGCACCACCTGGCCGCGCGTTGCGCCCTGCAACATCAGCATGCGGATCGTGCCGCGCTCCGTCTCGCGCGCCAAAGCGCCATAGCCGAGGAAGATCAGCAGCAGGGGCGCCACCACCTGAAGGACGAACGCCGGGGTCAGCTGCCCGAAGCGGACCAGCAGCGAGCTTTGGCGCACGTCGCCGAAATTGGCGGTATTCTGCCGGTGCCCTTCCAGGAACATGCTGCTGCCGGTGAACGCGTCCACGCCGGGGTCGAAGGCGGCGAGGGGGCCGAGCGGGCGGAAGATGAAATGGCCGTAATGGACCACCCGGTGCGGGTGGCGATCGGGCTGCGCGTCAAAGGCATGTTCCGCCTCATGCTGGTGCCGCGCGCGCAGTTCGGCGTTGCCGCGCTGGTGCGACCAGGAGCTCAGCACCGCGACCAACGTCAGCAACACCAGCAGCGCAAAGGCGATCACCGCGACCCGGTTGCGCACCATCAGGCGCAATTCGTCGCGGGCGATGAGGCGGGTCACGCTCATGCCGCAAGCCGCTTCGACGCGACGGCGAAGCGGGCGTGCAGCGCACGCACGTCGAACCGCTCGGTGCCGCTCGCCGCGACCTCCTCGACGATCCGGCCGCCTTCGAGGAAGCCGATGCGATCCGCCACGTCCGCGGCGGAGAGCAGGTCGTGCGTCACCATCAGCACCGCGGTGCCGCGATCGCGCACCGCCCGCACCAGCGCATTGAAGTCGGCCGTGGCGCGCGGGTCCAGTCCGGACGTCGGCTCGTCCAGCAGCAGCACCGGCACCTCGCGCAGCAGGGCGACCGCGATCGCGACCTTCTGCCGCATGCCCTTCGAAAAGCCGCCCAGCCGCTGGTCCCAGGCGCGTTCCTGAAGCCCTGCCGCGGCCAGCGCATCGGTGATGACGCCGCGATCCTTGCGATCACCCGACAGCGCCAGCAGATAGTCCGCATTCTCGATCGCGGTCAGATGTTCGTACAATGCCACATTCTCCGGCAGGTAGGCGATCCGCCGCCGCGCCGCGTCGGGCGCCACGCCGGGATCGATCCCCGCAACCAGCACCGTTCCCGACTGCGCGCGCACGAAGCCGAGCAGCGTCGACAGCGTGGTCGACTTGCCCGCCCCATTGCCGCCCAGCAATGCGGTGATGCTGCCCGCCGGCACGTGCAGCGTCAGGCCGTCCAGAACGCGATGCTCGTCATAAGAGAGCGTCAGGTCCTGGATGTGGATCGCGTTCGGCGCGTTCGAAATGTCGTGGCTCATGGAATTGGGTCCTCAAATCTCGAAGCGGAGCGACGCCCGGATGGTGCGCGGCGCGCCCGGGTAGATCCACAGCGCGCTGTAGGAGCTGGCGGCGTATCGCTGATCGAACAGATTGTCGGCCTCCAGCCGAAAGCGCAGGTTTTCCGTCACCGGTGCCTCGATCGCGGCCTTGGCCTTTACATAGGCGGGGAGAATGATCGGGTTCAGTGTCACCGCGCCGGTGCGGTCCCCGACATAGGCGACGCCGCCGCTCAGCTGCCATTCGCCGCGCGCCGAGGGGATACGGTGCACGACCAGCAAGGTGCCCGAATGCTCCGGTACGTTCAGCACATCTGGCGTCGGAAAGGCCTCATCATCCGCCTTCGCATCTAGCCAAGCGTAATTGGCAACGATCTGCCATCGACGCCCGAAACGCGCCGAGGCATCCAGTTCGATGCCTTGGCTGACGAGGCTACCAACGGGAGCGAGAAAGTCCGGGTATCGCGGATTGGTGGTAAGGATGTCCTTTTTACGGATGTCGAACCAGGTTGCAGCTACATCAATGCCGGGCAGTTTTGCGGCAATGCCCACTTCATACCCGCGTCCCGTCTCCGGCCCGAAGCCATTGCCGTCGCGGTCCGTGCCAGTGTTCAACGAGAAGTTTTCGCCCCAGTTCGCGTGAACTGCCACAGCATCTGTCAACCGGTAGCGGCCGCCCACGCGGAAATTGACGGGCTCGTCGATGTTACGTCCTGTCACGCCGCTGTTGTTGTTGACGATCTTCTGCTGGTACGGGTCGATACGCGCACCGCCGACCAGCGTCAGGCGATCGGTGACTTCCCACATGTCCTGAATGTAGAAGGTGCCGACCCAGCGGTTTTCGTCGTTGTTAGTGAACGGGCGAAGCGGCGCCGCCACCGCGCCATAAACAGGGTTGAACAGGTCGACGGCGTAGGGCGCCGCTTCGGATGGATTGATGCGCAGCCAGCGCTCCTGATACTGGAAGCGATAGCCCTTGATCCCCGCGCTGACACGATGCCGGCCGATCTGCCCCGCCAGTTCGAGCCGCGCCGACAGATCGTCCACGCTGAAGTCGCGCGATCGGCGCTGCCGCCACAGCGCAGTGCCGACGATGCGGGACTGATCCGCCGACAAGCCCTTCAGCGTGCCGGTGCGCCAGACCACGCCGCCGTTGAGCGTCCATCCGCTGCCCAGTTGCGCCAGGCCGGTCAACTGATGCTGATCGTTCACCGATCGGGTGAGGCCGTTCGACGGCTCGCCGTACCAGTTACTCCGCGGCAGTGCGTTGGCATCGCCGTTTATCGCCGGGATGCCGCGATCGAATGGCGTGTCGAAGCGGCTGAACTCGCCCGTATAGGTCAGGCGCAGCGCATCGCTCGGCTGCCAGGTGAGCGACGGCGACACGATGCGCCGATTGACCGTCACGAAATCGCGCCAGCCGTCGCTGTCCTCCGCCGCCACGACGATCCGCCCCGCCAGCGTGTCGGTCAGCGGGCCGGTCGCATCCACCTCGATCCGGCGGGTGTCGAACGACCCGTAGCTGATCGTGGCGTTGGCGTGCGGGGTGAATCGCGGCACCTTGGTGACGATGTTGACGCGCCCGCCCGGATCGACGTCGCCAAACAGCGCGCCGGCCGGACCCTTCAGCACCTCGATCCGCTCGGTCGTGGCCGGATCGCGCGGCGGCGCCATGCCGCGGTTCGCCAGAAAGCCGTTCACGTAATATTCGGCGCCGCCATCGGGCGTGCCCAGAAAGCCGCGCACGGCGAAATTGTCGATCACCCCGCCGCGATTGTTCTGCTGGCTGAACCCGCTGACCAGTTCCAGGGCGTCGCTCAGCCGATAGGTGCCCGCCGCGTCCAGGATGTCGCGCTCGATCGAACGGCTGGACTGGGACATGCGCTCGGTGACGATGTCCGACGATTGGGTGCGGTCGATCGAGCTACGAGTGCCCAGCACGACGATGTCGGAGGGTTCGCCGCGGTTGGTGGCGGTCGTCTGCGCGAAGGCTGGAGCCGCACCGACGATCAGCGCAAGCCCAAGGGCGGACGAACGCAGATGCACGGCGAAGCTGGACTGAACGGACATGGATACTCCCTGAGCGCCGACCCGACCTGCGCCAAGCCGACGAAAACGATATGTTGCAACATGCCATACTTATCGTGCGCGGCAGCGCAACAGAGTTAACGACGTTATATTGTTACGGTTTGTTGCCGTTTGTCGCGGATCAGTTCGGCGTCAGTGTTCAGCCGCAGTCAGTCGACTTCGCGCGCGATGGGGTAGCGGAACGGGTAGGGATGCCCGGGGCCCGCCTCGGCATACAGCCACGCAAGCCGCGCATCGGGATCGGCGGCAAAGGCCGCGTCGGCCTTCAGCTTCGCGTCGAACCGCGCCTTCACCGTAGGGTCGGTCGCGAGCAGCCGGTCGCCTAGCGCGGCGAGCACGAACGCGTCCGTGTTCGGGGCGGGCGCGAGCATCTCGGGGAAGAAGCCCCAGGCGAGGAACGAATCCTGGCTCTCCGGCTCCAGCAGCGCTGCCGCGAGCAGCCCGAGCGGCTGATCCGCGGGCACCCGCACGCTGCCCGCGGGCATGTCCTCTTCGACTGTTTCGTGTTCGAACTTGGCGGTGATCGGATAGCGGCCTTCGCTCGCTTGCAGAACCTCGGGGTCGACCAGGCGCACGCTGTCGAGCGTCAGGCGGCGCGGGGCGGTGATCGTCTCGGTCGCGATGCCGTGCAGGCGCAGGCGCTCGATCACCTCGGTCTGCGCGGCGGGCACCCACCACGCCTTGGGCAGGCGCACCGTCTCCGTCGCGGTCTGTCCGATGACCGGCATGCGGAAGGTGACGGGCTTGCCCAGCCAGCGTTGTTCCATCCGGCCCGATGCGGGGGACCGATAGGTGTCGAATGCCACGCCCTTGAACCGTTCGATCCAGCCGATCGGCTCCTTGGCGGGCGTCCAGCGGGTGAGCAGCGTCGCCGGGCGGCTGGCACGATCCTGCGCCTTGGCGGCAGCGATCCTGCCGGCATCCGTCGCCGCAACCTTCAGCGCCGCCTCAAGGAGGACGTACGTGCCCAGCACGCGCTGGCGATAGGGCTTCAGCATGTGGTTTTCGACCAGCACGGTCGGCACGCCGATGAAGTCGCCATAGCCGGTCGAATAGCGCGGCCCTTCGGGGCTGTAGCGAATGCCCTTGGACGGCTGGCGCGTGTCGATCGGGCTTGGGTAGATGATCGGCGTGTGGCCGGCCTTCGTCAGCGCGGTCGACACCGCGGGACCGAAGCGGCCCATCAGCCAGTCGGCCGTCGCGCGATGCCGCGCATAGGTGCCCCAACCGGCATAGGTGAAGGTGATGTCATACTGCATGTCGAAGCCCTCGCTGACATGACAATCGACATAGAGGATCGGGTCGAGTGACCGGATCAGCGCAACCATCGAGCGCGATTCCGGCGCGTCCAGCTTTGCATAGTCACGGTTCAGGTCGATGTTGCGCGCGTTGGCGTCGCGGCCTTTGCTTGCCGGGCCACGCACGTGCGGAAAATTGTACGGGCTCATCTGTTCGTGCCCGTCGATGTTGTAGATCGGCACGAACACCAGGTCGACCGCGTCGAGCAGGTCCGCTTTGCCGCGCAGTGCGATGTCACGCAGCAGCATGAGCCCGGCGTCCTTGCCGTCGATCTCGCCCGCGTGGATCCCGCCCTGCACCAGCACGACGGGCTTCGCCGCACCCTGCGCGCCGCGCCCCTTGCTCGCGCGCACGAGGATCATGTCGCGGCCTTCGGTGGTGTGCCCGAACGTCTCCACGGTGATGAGCGGGGAGGCGGCGGCGAGCCGCTCGAGCCATGCCTTCACCTCGGCATAGCGCGGCGTCGTCTCGAAACGCGCCGCCTCGGCCGGGGTGATCCAGGGATCGCCCGCCTTGGCGACCAGCGCCTCGCTCTTGCCGGACCAGGGCAGCGTCGGTGGCAGTGGAGCAGGCTGTTCCTGTGCGAGAGCCGGCGCGGTGGCGGTGGAGAGTAGCAGGGCAAGCGAAGTGGCGCGAACGAGCAAGAACGATCCTCATGTGGCTGGTGGCGACGCGACGATCTTGAACCGCTCTGCCGTCGATCTACACCAGATACGAAACGTTGTAACATCCCGCAACCGGCTACGGGTCATCTGGCCATGGTGCAGTCCTTCTCAGGACACTGTCGGGCGGGTGCCGGCCGTTTGTTGCAGATGGCTGGCCAGCGTTCCGACCAGCGAAGTCGGAAGTGTACCGATTGGCAGGCACAGCAGCATCCGCCTGGTCGCCCAGCTATCGGACAGCGGCACGACATCGAGCTTCATGGAGGCGGCAAAGCCGCGCGCTGCGATCAGTGGTAGGATGCCGTAGCCGAACCCGGCTTCCACCATCCGGCATACGCCGTCGAAGCTGCGCACCTGCATCCGCAGCCGGAGCGATACCTCTGCGCGTGCGGCCTGTTCGACCAGCGTCCGAGTTAGCGCGGTGGAGTTGAGCAAGCCGATGAAGTCCTGGTTCTGAACCTCGGCAAAGGCGATGCTGGTGCGGCCCGCCAGACTGCCGCGCGGTGCCAGCAGCGCGAGGTGATCGGTGCGATAGGGCAGCGTCTCGAGCTGCGGCGCAGGCGTGCCTCCGATGATGATGCCCAGGTCGGCGCGGCCGTCGCTTACCGCACTGACGATCTCGGAACTCATGTTTTCTTCCAGATCGAGCCGCACGTCCGGCCGTTCCGCGGCAAAGGCGGCGAGATCGGCGGGCAGGAACTGGATAATGGCGGACGGATTGGTCTGGATCCTGATGGTGCCGCGCATGCCACCGGCGAAATCCGCCAATTCGCCCTCGATCGACCGTACCTGTTCCAGCAAAATCCGGGCGCGGTCGAGCAGCACCGCGCCGGCGGGTGTCAGTGCCAAGCCCTGACGGCTTCGCCGAAACAGGCGAACATTCAGCCGCTCCTCCATCAGCGCGATGCGGCGCGATGCCGCTGCCAAAGCAAGGTTTGACTGTTCGGCCGCCTCGCTGAGCGTGCCGCTTTCGGCCGCCCGAACAAAGAGCCGCAGCGTGACGAGATCTCTGATCACCGACTTGAAAGATACCTTTATTTCGCAAAAGGCGAAACCACGATTGCTGATTTGGCGATATACCGGACCTTCTAAGCAATCAATACGCCCATCGTTACGGCTTTTCGCAAAGCGAGAAAGCTAAGAAGCGGTGGGAGGGGATTGATGACGCTTCGTATTTCGATGACGCGGCTGGTTGCCGCGGCGACAATCGGCTTTGGACCGGTGGTATTGGCAATGCCTGCGACCGCGCAGGCGATCGACGCGGGAGACTATGTGCCGGCGCCGGACGGCACGCAGCTTGGCCTCGTCTATCTGCAATATGCCAATGCCGGTGCGCTGTATCGGGACGGCAAGAAGGTCGATGACGACGCGGAACTGGAGAGCGCGATCTCCATCCTGCGCTATGTCGGCTTCACCAAGATCGGCGGCATGACCTTCGACTATCAGGTGCTTCAGCCATTCGGCCATCTGGCCGGCGGCGGATCGACCAAGAGCCTGGGCAAGACCACCGGCTTCGGCGACACGATCTTGGTCGGTACCTTGTGGCTGCACGAGGACGCCGAGCACCAGTCGTACTTCGGTGTGACGCCCTATCTCTTCCTCCCGACCGGCGACTATCGCGCATCGCGCGCGCTGAACCTCGGCGAGAACCGCTGGAAGGGATCGCTTCAGGCGGTGTACTCGAAGGGTTTCGGCAAGCACTTCATCGCGGAGCTTTCGGGCGACGTGATGATCTACGGCAACAACGACGATGCCGGTGCGGCCTCCGACGATCTGACGCAAAAGGCGACGGTTCGCATCCAGGGCTTTGCACGCTTCCCGCTCGACGCGCGCAACGAGCTGAACGCCCGCATCATGCATGTCACCGGCGGCGAGACGAAGATCAACGGAATCGAACAGAACAACGTCACGCGGACCACGTCGCTGCTCGGCACGTGGCGGCACAATTTCACGCCCAAGTGGCAGATCATGACGCAGGTCGGCGCCGACGTCGCAGTGCGCAACGGCTTCAAGGAAGGCGTGCGCGGGCAAATCCGCCTGCTGCGCGTGTTCTGACGATAGAATAGGGGAGAGGCAGATGAGGAACATTCTCGACACCCGCCGCCTCGACGCGGCGATGCGCGACCATGCCGCCGGCGCGATCGACCGCCGCGGCTTCATGAGCCGCGCGATGGCGGCCGGCGCAGCCTTTGCGCTGGCGGATGCATTGTGGATCGGCGGCGGCAAGGCGTGGGCGCAATCCACCCGGCAGGCCGCCGCTCCGCAGGCGGCAGACTATATCGTGATTGGCGCGGGCTCCGCCGGCGCCACGCTGGCCGGGCAATTGGCGCAGCGCACCGGCGCGTCGGTGCTGGTGCTGGAGGCTGGCTTGTCGGACCAGACTCCACTCGTCACCGACCCGTCGCAATGGCCCGCTGCGCTCGCGTCGCCGTTTACCAAGACCTACGAAACCACGCCGCAGACCCATGCGCAAAACCGTGTGGTGCCCTATCCGCGCGGCGAGGGGCTGGGCGGCTGTTCCAGCATCAATTGCATGATCTACTGCCGAGGATCGACGCAGGACTATGACGACTGGGCCTATAACGGGGCGACCGGCTGGGACTGGAACGCTGTCCTGCCGGATTACAAGGAGCTGGAGGACTGGCAGGGCGGGGCAAGCGCGCTGCGCGGCGCCGGCGGCCCGCTCCATGTCACGCGGCCTGACCCCGCAAAGGGTCACGAAGGCGCGGTCGCCTTCATGGAAGGCGCGAAGTCGCTCGGCTACAAGGAGACGGAGGATTTCAACGGCGGCACGCTGGAGGGGCCGGCCTGGGTGAACTTCACCGTCCATGCCGGGAAGCGGCAGAACAGCGCGGTGGCGTTTCTGCGCCCGGCGATGGCAGCAGGGGCCAAGCTGACGGTGCTGACCGAAGCGCCGGTGCTGAAGCTGGTGATCGAAAAAGGGCGCTGCGTCGGCGTCCAGTATCTTCACGCGGGCAAGCCGGTGACGGTGCGGGCGAACAAGGAAGTGATCCTGTCCGCCGGCGCGATCATCACGCCCAAGCTGCTGACTCTGTCCGGCATCGGCGATCCGGCACATTTGCGGAAGCTGGGCATCGAACCAGTCGCGGCGCTGACCGGCGTCGGGCGTAACCTTCAGGACCATGTGCTGGGCGCCGGCGTCAACTTCGAGGCGAAGCGGCCGGTACCGCCGACCAACTACAATCACTCGGAAGTGTATTTCTGGTCCAAGTCCGCGCCATCGCAGCCGGTGCCGGACATCAACGCGCTTTATGTCAGCGTACCCTTCGCAACCAAGGAGCTGAATCTCCAGCAGCAGCATGGCTATGCGATCCTGTGCGGCGTGATGCGGCCGAAATCGCGCGGCGCGGTAACGGTGATGTCCGCGGACCCGCGTGTCGATCCGCTGATCGATCCCAACTACCTGGCGGTCGAGCAGGACATGGTGGCGCTGAAGGCCGCAACCGATCTTGCGCGCGCGATCGGCAACAGCGACGCGTACAAGGACATCCGCAAGGCCGAACTGCTGCCGGGTGCGGCAGCGGACAGCCCGGCGAGCTACCGCGGGTTTCTGCAGAAATCCGTGTCGACGTACTTCCATCCGGTCGGCACGGCGAAGATGGGCACCGACGAAGGATCGGTGGTCGATCCGCAGTTGCGCGTACACGGAATCGAGGGGCTGCGCGTGGCGGACGCATCGGTGATGCCGACGATCACCACCGGCAACACCAACGCGCCATCGATCCTGATCGGCTATCGCGGCGCCAAGCTGATCGCCGGCGCGGCATGATCGGCTAATCGTCGGCGGTGACGCAGCTCATGAAGTTGCGCACCGCCGGCGGCAACGGTCCATCGCGACGATGCGCGACGACGAGCTGCGCCTTGGGGCCGTCGCCCGAGATGCGCGCATAGGTCACGCCCTGCGCATGAAGCTGACGCATCGATTCCGGCACCAGCGCGACGCCGACGCCCGCGGCGACCAGGTTGACGGTGGACGCCATCTGCGGCGCCTCCTGCGCGATGCGTGGCGAGAAGCCGGCGTTGCGGCAGGCGGCGATGATGCTGTCGTACAGCAGCCGGCCGTTGGCCCGCGGATAGAGGATGAACGGATCGCCGGCGAGATCGACCAGCGCGACGCTGGTGCGGCCCGCAAGCCGGTGGCGCGCCGGCAGGGCAACCCACAGGTCTTCGTCGGGCAAGCGCCGCGTCACCAATCCGTCAGTTTCGCCAAGCGCGGGACGCAGGAACGCAACGTCCAGCCCCCCGTCCGCCATCGCCTCCAGCAGCCGCACGGTGGTCTGCTCCACCAGGCGGATCGTCAGGTCGGGATGGCGCTCGCGAAAGCGCCCGATGATACGCGGCACGAGCGGGTTGAACGAGGCCGAGCTGGTGAAGCCGATCGTCAATGCGCCGATCTCGCCGCGCGCGGCACGCTTCGCCGCCTGCGCCGCCTGCTCTGCCGCGGTCACCGCCGCCTGCGCCAGTGGCATGAACGCCTTGCCGGCATCCGTCAGCTCCACCCCGCGCGTCAGGCGGTGGAACAATTGCACGCCAAGTTCCTGTTCCAGCTGCTTGATCTGCTGGCTGAGCGGGGGCTGGCCGATCCCTAGCCGGGCAGCGGCGCGGGTGAAGTGCCGCTCCTCCGCGATCGCCAGCGCGTATCGAAGGTGTCGAAGTTCCATATCTCAATCTAATCGAAAACGCACGAAGCCGCTATTAGACGTTATGGTATGCTCCGCCTATCTCCGTAACCAAGATGATGCCGGACGTGCACCGCGTCAGAGTCGGAGAGTGACATGAAGGTCGATTTCAGCCGCAACTTCATCGGCGGCGCCTGGGTGGATCCGCAGACCGATGCGACGTTGCCGGCGATCGATCCGGCGACGGGCAAGGCGTTTGGCGCGATCCCCGACAGTAGCGATGCCGATGTCGATCTTGCGGTACGTGCCGCCCGGCGCGCGTTCGACGACGGCGCGTGGGGCCGGACCACCGCGACGGAACGCGGACGCATGCTGACGCGGCTCGGCGACCTGATCCTAGCGAATGCCGCCGAGCTATCGGCGATCGAAGCCAAGGACACTGGCAAGCCCAAGAGCGTGGCGGATGCCGACATCGTCGCGCTCGCACGCTATTTCGAATTCTACGGCGGCGCGGCGGACAAGCTGCATGGCGAGACCATTCCGTATCTGTCCGGCTATCACGTCGGCGTGATCCACGAACCGCACGGCGTGACGGGCCACATCCTGCCGTGGAACTACCCGGCGCAGATGTTCGGCCGCACGCTCGCGCCCTCGCTTGCGGTCGGCAACGCCACGGTGCTGAAGCCCGCCGAGGACGCATCGGCCAGTGCGCTGCGCCTCGCCGAACTGGCCGCTGAGGCCGGCTTTCCGGAAGGCGCGCTCAATATCGTCACCGGGCGTGGCGCGACCGCCGGCGCGGCGCTGGCCGCGCATCACGGCGTCGACTTCATGTCCTTCACCGGCTCGCCGCAAGTCGGGCAGATCATCCAGAAGCTGTGCGCGGACCATTACATCACCTGCACGCTGGAGCTTGGCGGCAAGTCTCCGCAGATCGTGTTTGCCGATGCGGATTTCGACGCAGCAATCCCGGTGATCGTGAAGGCGATCGTCCAGAACAGCGGCCAGACCTGCTCCGCGGGCAGCCGCCTGCTGGTCGAGCGTTCCGCGCATGACGCGTTTGTCGCGCGGCTCGCCGAGGCGTTCGCCAAGGTGCGCGTCGGCGCGCCCGACATGGATCTCGACTGTGGTCCGATCATCACCGCCAAGCAGCAGGGGCGCGTGCAGAGCTTCCTTGATCAGGCGCGGGCGGACGGCATTGCGGTGCTGGCGGAAGGCACGCTGGCCGACGGCATCGCCGCCGATGGCTTTTACGTGAAGCCGACGTTGCTCGGCCCGGTACCCCGCGACAATGTCATCGCGCGCGAGGAAGTGTTCGGCCCGGTGCTGACCGTGCTGCCGTTCGACGACGAAGCCGATGCCGTGCGCCTTGCCAACGATACCGATTACGGCCTCGTTGCGGCGGTCTGGACGCGCGACGGCGGGCGACAGATGCGCATGGTGAAGAAGGTTCGTGCCGGCCAGGTGTTCGTCAATTGCTATGGCGCTGGGGCGGGCATCGAGCTGCCGTTCGGCGGCGCCGGCAAGAGTGGGCATGGGCGCGAAAAGGGCTTCGCCGCCCTTCACGATTTCAGCAAGACCAAGACGATGGTGCTCAACCACGGCTGAGCGGCGGCACGTCAAGTTTCCCCAGGAGAGTGAAATGGATTTGAACGGCAAGACCGCGCTGATCACGGGTGCGGCGAGCGGCTTCGGCGAGGCGATGGCGCACCGCTTCGCCGACCGGGGCGCGCGGGTCGCGATCGTCGATCTGAACCTCGACAAGGCGCAGGGCGTCGCCGACGCGATCGGGGCCGACAAGGCGATCGCACTGCGTGCGGATGTCAGCAAGCGCGCCGATATCGAAGCCGTCGTAGCCGCCACGACCGAACGGTTCGGCGTACCCGACATCGTCATCAACAACGCCGGTTACACGCACAAGAACCAGCCCGCGCTCGAAGTGGACGAGGAAACGTTCGATCGCGTCCTCGCCGTCAACATCAAGGGCATCTACCTGATGGTGCAGGCCGTGGTGCCCGCGATGCGCGACAATGGCGGGGGCGTGATCCTGAACGTCGGGTCGGTATCCGGCATCCGTCCGCGCCCGGGGCTCAGCTGGTATGCGGGATCGAAGGGCGCCACCAACGTCCTGTCCAAGGCGCTGGCGGTCGAGTTCGCGCCGATGAACATCCGCGTCAACGCCATCGCACCGGTGATGGGCGTGACCGGCATGCTCGCCGACTTCATGGGCATGGAGGACACGCCGGAGAACCGCGGCAAGTTCCTCGCCTCCATCCCGCTCGGCCGCCTGTGCGAGCCCGCCGACGTGGCGGAGGCCGCCCTGTACCTCGCCAGCGCCGACTACATCACGGGCGTCGAACTGCCGGTCGACGGCGGCCGCTCGGTCTGAACGGAAGGACGACACATGAAGGAAGGCAAAGCAGCGGTCATCCGCGAAAAGGCCTCGCCGCTCGCGGTGGAAACCGTGACGTTCGGGGCGCCGCAGGCAGACGAAGTGCTGGTCCGCATCGTCGGTACCGGCGTGTGCCACACCGACATGGTGGTGCGCGACCAGGGCTATCCCGTGCCGTTGCCGCTGGTCGCCGGCCATGAAGGCGCGGGCGTGGTGGAAGCGGTGGGTGAGAACGTGCGCACGCTCGCGGTCGGCGACCATGTCGTGCTTGCCTTCGGCCATTGCGGGGCGTGCGGGAACTGCAAGGCGGGCAAGCCGGGCTATTGCGTCGAATTCTACGATCGCAATTTCAAGGGCGCGCGGATGGATGGCAGCCAGGCGATCTGTGACCATCACGGCCACGATCTGGGCAGCGCCTTTTTCGCACAGTCGAGCTTCGGCACCTACGCCATCGCGACCGAGCGTAACGCGGTGAAGATCCGCAAGGACGTGCCGCTGGAGATGATGGGGCCGCTCGGCTGCGGCATTTCTACCGGAGCGGGCGCGGTGCTCAACGTGCTGAAGCCGCATGCCGGCGCGTCGATCGCGATCTTCGGCGCGGGCTCCGTCGGGCTTTCCGCGGTGATGGCGGCGGCCGCGATTGGCTGCACCACGATTATCGTCGTCGACCTGCACGATACCCGCCTCGAGCTCGCGCGGGAGCTTGGCGCGACGCACGTCGTCAACGGCGGCAGCGCCGATGCGGTGGAGGAGATCCGAAAGGCGACCGACGGGCGCGGCGCGGATTTCACGCTGGAATGCACCGGCGTCGCCAAGGTGCTGGTGCAGGCGGTGGAGGCACTGTGCATTCCGGGCATGTGCGGCCTGATCGGCGCGGCCGACATGGGCGTCACTGCCAGCCTCGACATGAACACCCTGCTGTTCGGCCGCACCGTGCGCGGCATCATCGAAGGCGACAGCGTGCCGCAGCTATTCATCCCGCAATTGATCGAATTGTGGCGCGCGGGTCGCTTCCCCTTTGATCGGCTGGTCCGCTTCTACCCGCTGGAAGAGATCAACCAGGCGATCGAGGATTCCGAGACCGGCCGGGTGCTGAAGCCGATCGTGCGGCCCTGACACCCTGATCGCTCAACCATCATCACTTTAGGAGAACAGACGTGAGCGCGGATACCCTGGAACGCAGCACCGTCACGGTCGATTTCGCCGGCCCCTACGCATTGTCGATCGACGGCAAGCTGGTCGAGACCAACAAGAGCTTCGACGTCTTCAACCCGGCGACCAATGCGGTGCTGGCGCAGGCGCCCGAAGGCACGGCCGAGCATATGGAAGCGGCGATCGCGGCAGCGAAGCGCGCATTCCCGGCCTGGTCGGCGATGGACGCCGACGCGCGCGGCGCGCTGATCGAGCGCTATGCCGACGCGCTGGAGGCGCACAAGGAGGAGCTGATCACGCTTCTTACGCAGGAACAGGGCAAGCCGCGCCACTCGATGGCGACGGGCGAGGTCGAGGCGGCGATCCACTGGGTACGGGAGGTCGGCAAGCGGCGCCTGCCGGTTGAGGTGATCGAGGATACCGACGAGCATGTCGTGGAGGTGCACCATACGCCGCTCGGCGTCGTCGGTGCCATCACGCCGTGGAACTTCCCGGTGCTGCTCGGCCTGTGGAAGGTCGCGCCATGCCTCGTCACCGGCAACACCATGGTGATGAAGCCGTCGCCGTACACGCCGCTGTGCACGTTGCGTTTCGGCGAGATCGCGCAGCAGATATTCCCGGCCGGTGTGCTCAACATCGTGTCGGGCGGTAACGACCTCGGCCAGCAGATGACCGAGCATCCCGACATCGCCAAGATCAGCTTCACCGGCTCCACCGCGACCGGCAAGAAGGTAATGGCATCGGGTTCGACCAACCTGAAGCGGATCACGCTTGAACTGGGCGGCAACGATGCCGCGATCGTGCTGGCGGACGCCGATTGGCAGCCGCTGATCCCGACCCTGTTCTGGGCGGCGTTCGGCAATTCGGGCCAATGGTGCATCGCGTCCAAGCGCTTGTACGTCCACCGCTCGATCCACGCGGCATTCGTGAAGGCGTTCGTGGATTATGCCAAGGACGTGAAGGTCGGCGACGGCATGGACCCGGCAACGGGCCTCGGGCCGATCCAGAACAAGATGCAGTTCGGCAAGCTGAAGGACCTGTTCGCCGACGTGAAGGCGAACGGCTATGCCGTGCCGCTGGGCGGCGAGATCGACGAAAGCCTCGCGGGCAATTTCGTGCCCGTCACCATCGTCGACAATCCGCCGGAGGACAGCCGCATCGTCAAGGAGGAGCCGTTCGGCCCGATCCTGCCGATCATCGCGTTCGACGATGTGGAGGAGGTGATCGCGAAGGCGAACGACAGCCCGTTCGGCCTCGCCGGTTCGGTATGGGGGCGTGATCGCGATGCGGCGATCGCGGTCGCCAAGCGGCTGGAGACGGGCACCGTTTGGGTGAACGAGATTCACATTCACGGCATCGACGTGCCGTTCGGCGGGCACAAGCAGTCGGGCATGGGCGTGGAAAACGGTCAGGAGGGTCTGGCCGAATTTACCAACACCAAGACGTACATGTTCAAGAAATAAGGCGGAGCGGCGCCCTTCCGCGGGAAAAGGGCGCCATCCGACGTGCCACGAACGATTGTCAAACGGGGAGGGACGGGAGCCATGCGCCCGCTCGAAGGGATCACTGTTGTCAGCCTGGAACATGCGATCGCCGCGCCATTTGCGACGCGGCAGCTCGCCGACCTTGGCGCACGCGTCATCAAGGTGGAGCGGCCGGGTGCCGGCGATTTCGCCCGCGCCTATGACGAGCGGGTGAACGGCCTTGCCTCGCACTTCGTATGGACCAACCGGTCGAAGGAGAGCGTGGCGCTCGACCTGAAGAGCGAAGATGGTGTGGAGGCGCTGCGTCGGCTGGTCGCCAAGGCCGACGTGCTGGTGCAGAATCTGGCGCCGGGTGCGACCGCGCGCATGGGCTTCGACGCCGCGACGCTGGCGGAACGGCATCCGGGGCTGATCCTGTGCGAAATTTCCGGCTTCGGTCAGAACGGGCCGGATCGCGATCGCAAGGCGTACGACTTGCTGATCCAGGCCGAATCGGGATTCCTCTCGGTGACGGGCACGCCCGACGAGGTGGTGAAGGCGGGCTGCTCGATCGCGGACATCGCGGCTGGCATGTATGCCTATACCAACATTCTTGCCGCGCTGATCGAGCGGGGGCGGACCGGCAAGGGCCGCCATATCGACGTATCGATGCTCGAGGCGATGGCCGAGTGGATGAGCTTTCCGCTATATTATGCCTTTGACGGCGCGCCGCAGCCGCCGCGCACTGGCGCGGCGCACGCCACCATTTACCCCTACGGGCCATTCGAAACGGCCGACGGCGTGGTGCTGTTCGGCATCCAGAACGAGCGGGAGTGGACGTCGTTCTGCGACAACGTTCTTCGCATGCCGACGCTGGCCGCCAATCCGTTGTTCGCGACCAATTCCGCACGCTCGACGAACCGGGCGGCACTCGCCGAAACGATTACTGCGGTGTTGGGTAAGCAGCCGACAACGGAGGTGGTTGCGGCGTTGGACTCGGCGAGGATCGCCAATGCTGCCGTGAACCAGATGGCCGACCTGTGGTCTCACCGCCAATTGGCTGCTCGTCAGCGGTGGCGCGAGGTGCAGACGCAGGCCGGCGCTGTTCCTGCGCTGCTGCCGCCGGGACAGACCGACGCTCGCATGGATCCGGTGCCCAGCCCCGGTGAACATACCGCACGCGTCTTGGCTGAGATCGGGATGTCGCCGCCCCCTAAAGCTTGATCGCAGGTGCATTAGCGCACCTGCTGCAATGCCGCGCTGCGGCAGCGTCTTGCCGAGATCAGCAAGCTGGCCGCGTCAGTTAATGGCGCGGCCAAAAGTGTGCTGTTTGCGGCCGGAACGGTAGCATTGCACCGTTGTAAGAGGCTGCCACTTGGCCCCCTCAATCACCAATTTGGACGTTCTGGCACTGCAGCACACAGGTGCTTGCAACGCAGCATAGGGAAGTACAGCTTACGGTTGCGTATAACTACTTAAGCTTACCGCTCCGGACATGATGTCCGCTTCTACAAATCCCATTAAATGAATGAGATTCGCTGCTTAGGGAAAAGCTGTTTGTAGCAGTTGGTCACGTACCATTTCGACTTTGACGGATACGTCCATAATATTGTCATTATTGTGGCTTGACGGCGCGGCATCGGCGGCGCAGCTTTGGATTGCAAAACGAAAACCGTAGACTGGTTCAAGCCGGCACGGTCCTTTGGGGAGGATTGCAATGCATAAAACCAGCTTGCTTGGCGCAACTGCAATGGCGCTCGTTGCGCTCTCGCCGCAACTAGCGGCGGCGCAGTCCGCCCCAGCAGATGCAACGGCAACACAGGGCGCACAGCCGGCGCAAACAGAAACTACTACCCAATCGTCGAACAACGTAGGATATGCTGCGGACATCATCGTCACGGCGCAGCGCCAATCGCAAACGCTGCAGGAAGTGCCGATCGCGGTAAGTGCATTTTCCGCTGCTGCGCTCGAAGCGCAACAGATCGACAATGCTTCCGATCTTCAGTTGACCTTGCCCAACGTCACCTTTTCGAAAGGTAACTTCTCAGGGGCGAGCTTTACCATCCGCGGTATTGGCGATCTGTGCGTCGGCATTTCCTGCGACGCGGCGACTGCTATTCACCTGAACGGCTCGCCGCTGCTGGCCACCCGCATTTTCGAAACGGAATATTTCGATCTCGAACGCGTCGAGGTGCTCCGCGGTCCGCAAGGCACGCTGTTCGGGCGTTCGGCATCCTCGGGCGTGGTGAACTTCATCACGGCCAAGCCGCGGACCGATCGTTTCGCCGCCTCAGGCGAGGCGGAATACGGCAATTACAACTCGATACGCGGCAAGGCGATGATCAACGTGCCGCTGGGCGACACGCTCGCAGTGCGCTTGGCGGGCTTCTACTTGAATCGCGACGGTTACACGCTGAACACCTTCAACAACAGCCGCATCGACGGCCGCGACATGTACTCTGTGCGCGGGTCCATCCGTTGGGAGCCCTCGATCGACACCTCCGTCGATTTTCTGGCGTCTTACTTCAAGGAAAACGACGATCGCCTCCGTATTCAGAAGCAATTGTGCCAGACCGATCCGACCGGTGTGCTTGGGTGCTTGAACAATCGCCGTGACGGAGGGCGAACCAACACCAACTCCACTTTCACCGGCACGCTGGGTAGCCGCGAGTTCCTGTCGATCGCCTTTGCCAGCCCAGCACTCGGCAATGCCTTCGGCCTGGGCAGCCTTTACGGGCAGGACGGCTATGCGGGAAACCCGGTGCTGAACGATCCGCGTGAAGTATTTACCGCGTTCACGCCGACCTACAAGACGGATGAACTGACGCTGCAGGGGCGGATCGAGCATAATTTCGGGCCGATGAAGGCGCAACTGACCGGCTTCTACCATGAAACGACGGTTGACTCGTCACAGGATTATAACCTTGGCGTCAGCAATCGCTCCCTAATTCAGCCGACCCTCAACACGCTGTCGGCAGCCGCGGCAGGCGCGTTGCCCGGGCTTCCGGCGGCCTATTTCCAGCCGATCGCACGCGCGCTGATTCCGAACGGCCCGCAGGGCGATCTGTGCACCTCATTGCCGGAGAAATCGGGTTTGGGGGTCTACGGCGGGTTCAGCCGCTGCGGACCGATACCGAGTGCCTATGATCGCTCGGTTCAACGGACGCGGGATTGGTCAGCCGAGGCGATCATTTCCTCTGATTTCGACGGGATTTTCAACTTCCTGCTCGGCGGCATTTACGTCGATGCCAAGGTTCGGGACGGCGACTATTATGTCAACGCGTTCGCGATCGACTACGTGGCCGGTATTCTCGGAACGATCGGTGCACTGGGTGCCGGGCG
The DNA here is from genome assembly GCF_002197685.1 of Sphingomonas dokdonensis. GTDB lineage: Bacteria > Pseudomonadota > Alphaproteobacteria > Sphingomonadales > Sphingomonadaceae > Sphingomonas > Sphingomonas dokdonensis. The sequence goes on from NZ_NBBI01000001.1 coordinate 488,827, forward strand.
AGCACCCGAGTTCTCCGCGACGCCTTTCTTCCGCAGCAACACCGACCTGTTCCGGCTCAAATCATACGGTATCTTCGGCGAAACCTACTTCGACTTTTCGGACAAGCTGAAGCTGACGCTCGGCGCACGGTACAATAACGATAAGAAGTTCGTTCGCTCTCGCTCGACCCTGGCAAGCTTTGGCGTACCGTACACACAGACCGGTAGCGCATTCGATGCGCCGCGCGCTGCGCTGTACGACGCTGATCCGGTGATTGCGGATATCCAGCCCTATGCGGTGCGTGAACGTACGTTTGACGAGATTACCGGACGCGCCGTGGTCGATTACAAGATCACTGATGACAATCTACTCTACGCGTCTTATTCACGCGGCTACAAATCGGGTGGCTTCAATCCGCCGGTGCAGGTGCCCGGCCTGACAGTTCCCGACGCTTTCCAGCCAGAGATCATCAATGCGTTCGAGATCGGATCGAAAAATACGTTCGCCGATGGGGCACTGACGCTCAATCTTACTGGCTTCTATTACAAGTACAAGGGCCTGCAACTCAGCAGAATTGTGGCAAGAACGTCGATCAACGATAATATCGATGCCGATATCTGGGGCGTCGAGCTGGAATCCATCGTTCGACCCGGTCCTGGCTGGGCCATCAACTTCGGTGCAAGCTACCTGAACACAAAGGTGACGTCGGACGCACCGTTCATCAATCAGCGGGACGTCTCCGGGGGTAATCCGAATACCGTCATCATCAAAGACATCGGAAACGGATCGAACTGCGTTGTCCGTGCCAATGCCGGAGGTCCGGCCACAGCGCAGGCTTTTGTTGCCGGGGTCAACTCGGCGCTCGGCCTGCGCGGGCCCGCGGCATTCCCGGGCGACGCTAATCTGGGTGCGGCAACCGGCGCGTTCGGCCTTTGCTCGGTGCTGACCGGCGCATCCGCTGGTACCGCCGGCGCAATTACGGTGCTGGAAGGGATCGGGGTCAGCCTGAAGGGCAATGAATTGCCGCAGGCACCCGTGGTCAAGTTCTCGGCCGGTGTCCAGAAGACGTTCGACTTTGCGAACGGTATGAGCCTGGTTCCCCGTGCCGACCTCACCTACACCGGGGATAGTTACGGCAACATCTTCAACGGTCGGATTAATCGTATCGAGGGTTACGAGCAGGTGAATGCCCAGATTCAGCTGAACGGCATGGATCAACGCTGGTTCGTCCGAGGCTTCATCCAGAACCTGTTCGACAACAATGCGACAACGGGTCTTTACCTGACCGATCAATCTTCGGGCCTGTTTACCAACATTTTCACGTTGGAACCGCGGCGGTATGGTATCGCAGCGGGGTTCAAGTTCTGAAGACCATCAAGGCCGGCCTGCGATCGCAAGCCGGCCTTTCCGACAGCGGGACGGCTGTGCGGGGCTTTGATCGTACCCGTCATGGAGCGTGGCAGTAGCAGCGCGACGCGGGTAGTCGACATACAGGCGTGAAACCTCGTCCGAGACTTCGCGCAACGCGAGCCCCCACGCTGACCTCGACGTGTCAATATGTGCCCCGCGCTGTCGCGGCGCAGCGGGCCTGCAAATCGGGGCTGGCATGACCAAGACGGATAAACGCTCCTCGCCACATCATCCGATGGCGAAGCAGCACAATGCAACCATGGATCGGATCCTGGATGCTGCCGAAGAGCTTTTCTCACAACGCGGCATCGATCAGGTGATGCTTAAAGACGTTGCGGAGCACGTCGGCGTTCACAGCTCGCTCCTGCGCTATTACGTGCGTGACAAGCAGGATCTTTTCCATGCCGTGCTCGATCAGCGCACACCGCTGACCAGTGAGCGCCGGCTGGCAGCCTTGAACCGTTATGAGCAGGAACATGCGGGCGATCTGACGATCGAGGGCGTCTTGCATGCGTACCTCGACGCCGAACCCGCGAACGGGCGATTGGACGACCGGGGCTGGCGCCACTTTGGCGCGCTCGGAGCGCGAGTAACCGCCGCTCGCACCGGCGGAGAGGCGTTGCTCGATGCCTATTTCGAACCGGTGATGGTGCGGCTGATCTGCCTGCTGAGAAAAGCGCAGCCTTCGTGTCGAACAGAAGACATATTGTGGAGCTGCCACTTTCTTTCCGGGGCGCTCGCCATCACGCTCGCGGGCGTCAGGCGAAGCGGCGCCAAAACGAATAACAACTGCTTCAACTATGATCTGCCCGACGCCAAAAATCGCCTGATAGCAGTGGCTGCGGCTGGGCTGCGCGATGCTCACCTCAGCCGCAACGGTGCGCGCGCGACTCCACGTCGTTCAGCAGGCTGACCAGCCAGCGCCGATGCGCTGCAAGCATCGGTGCCGGCCCCGCAGCACCTATACTTCAGGTAAGAGCTGTACGGGACCCTGCAACAAGTTCGTGGCGGGACGCGATGCGCCGCTCGAACGGTTTGGCGAAGATCGTGGAAACGGCAATATGCTCCGCGACCATCCGCTCAGGGGTTAGGCGAACAAGCGTATAGCCCTTCATGTTCTGATCGCAGAACACCACTTCGCGGTTCGTCGCGGCAAGGGTGGCGCCAAGCCCCGGCAAAATCGAGCCGTAGGAGGGGCTTGTGATGGCAGTGGCTCCAAACTCTGTCGCGACCAGCGCGCCGGCATCGTCATAAAGGTTGTTCGTCCAGGCCGCATGGCTGTCGCCCGACAGCACGATCGGCTGCGTGCGAGCCCGGCGGAAATTGGCGTACAGGCGCGCCCGGGCGGCGGGATATCCGTCCCACGCGTCGAGGTTGAACGGCAGGCCCGCGCGATAGCTCAGAACCGCCTGCTGCATCCTGTCGCGGAATGCCGCCGGAAGGCCCGCCAGCATCGCCGCGAGCTTCCCGCCATCGTCAATTTGCTCGGGATCGGGGCCTGCGACGCGCGCCATGATCACCTGATTGCCCAAGAGCTGCCATGGCTTGCCGGCCTGAACCGAGCGGGCGAGAACATCTTCTAGCCAGCGTTGCTGTTCCCCGCCGAGCAGCTCGCGGTCGGGCCGGGCACGTTGCGCCAGCGCCGCGCCGAACTGCTCCGGACCGGGCGCGCTGCCTTTCGGTGCGACCTGTTCGGATCGGGCGAGGAGCCGCGTCTCCATCATCGCCAGCGTCGCAAGGTTGCCGAACTCGAAGCTGCGGTAGATCGCTGCCCGCCCGAGCTTGCGCCGGGACTCGCGGATCGGCATCCATTCGAAATACGCCTGCATCGCGACAGCCTTGCGTACCTCCCAGCTGCCCTCGGTCGTGGGATCATGATTTTCCGCACCGCCGACCCAGCCGTCGTTGGCGACCTCGTGATCGTCCCACACGCAGATGAACGCCGCGCGCGCGTGCGCCGCCTGCATATCGGGATCATTTTTCACCTGAGCGTGGCGGCGGCGATAATCCGCCAGTGAGACGATCTCATGCGGGGGATCAGGCAGGCGGCCGAGCTTCTTGCCGATGTCGCCGCCATATCCCTCGGCACCGTATTCGTAGATGTAATCGCCCAGGTGAACGACCGCATCGATCCGATCCAGCGCCGCGATGTCAGCATAAGCGTTGAAGAGCCCGCCGGGGAACAGCTGGCACGAGACGGCGGCTAGCACCACGTCCTCTACCGCGCCGACGGGCAAGGTGCGAAAGCGACCTGTTGGTGACCGCTGTCCTGCCGGCGTGGTGAACCAGAACCAGTAATCGTGTCCTGCCTGAAGCCCCGTCGCCTCCACCTTCGCGGTATGGTCTGCGGCAGCGCGCGCGAGAACGCGGCCGCTTTTCACCGGCTTGCCCTCTGCGGAGGTCGCGACGTGCCATGTCAGTGCCACCTCGTCGATCGGCTGCGCGGGGGTCACGCGGGTCCATAGCACGGCACCGTCCGCCGCCGGATCACCACTCGCCACGCCATGCTCGAATGCCGATGCTGGCGTTTCCTGCGCCTCCAGCGTGGCGGGCAGCGCAAGCGCTGCTCCGCTGCCGATCAGTGCCAAGGCGCCACGCCGCCCCATCACCGCTTTGCCTGTTTTTTCCGTCATCAGTCGATCCGATCAGAAACGGGCGGTCAGCTGAGCGCCGTAGAAGCGCGGCTCGCCCGGGATAAAGGTTGGCACGCTGAAGCTGCCGCCGGTGTTGCCGGCATCGAGCAGAAAGTCCTCATTGAAGGCATTGCGCAAGAAGGCTGATAGCTCGAAGCGATCCTGACCAAAGCTGACGCCGGCGCGGACGTTCACCAGCGTCACCGGACCCTGCGAGATTTCAGGCCGATTGGGCAGTTCGAAAAAGATCGTGCTGCGATGCGTGATGCTGGGGGTGGCGAACAGCCGAACGCCGTCGCTGATCGGCGCGTCGATGGTGAAGCCGCCCGCCGCCTGCCATTCTGGTTGCAGTCGGAAGCGCGCCCCGGAGAACTGCGGGGCAAAGCTGCTGTTCTTGTCGACGCCGCCATCGATCCAGCCGACGTTGCCGAACAGGCTAAGCCAGCGCGTCGGCTTCACGTTCAGCTCCGCCTCGACGCCCAAATTGCTCGCCGTGCCGGCGCTTTGCGTAAGGCTGGTGCCGTTGGGCTGAAGCACGCTGACCTGGAAGCCATCGTATTTCTGGTAGAAGACGCCAAGCGACCCGGACACCTTGCCTAACGCCGCCTTGATGCCGCCTTCGTAGTTCCAGACGACTTCTTCCGGCACCAGTTGGCGGTTCGCGACGGGGCGACCGCCGACCCGCGCGGCGTTCAGCTGAACGACCGGCGATCGGCGACCTTTCGAGATCGTGCCATAGACGTTCACCTCCGGTGTCAGTCGATATAGCGCGTTGAAGCGGGGCAGCACGGCCGCGTAGCTTTGCTCGGCAGTGAAGGTCTGGCCCGCCGTATCCACCTGCCCAGGCACCAGCGAGAGCGCCAGGCTCGGCAGGCCGGCGAGAAGCTGCGCTCGCAGCGGGGCGGGCAGCAGTCCCGGCAGCACGGGCACCGGCACATTGGCGAAATAGCCGGAGCGACGCTTTTCGATCAGAACCCGAACGCCGGCGGTCAGCTCAAGCTTTGGCGTCGGGATCCAAGTGGTGTCGGCGAACACCGAATAGCTGTCGTTCTTACCTTGGTTTTCGAACACCGAGGCATAGGGTATCTGCGTCAGCGCACCGCCCGTCAGCGTGGGTGTGGCCTGTGCCGCCGTCACCACGCCGCTGGCGTTGACGCAGCCTAGCGGCAAGGCGCGTGTCAGGCACTGGATGAAGGTGCCTTCTTCAGACGAGAAAGGCACGTTTTGCGAATTGTCTTCAAGAAAAACGTTCCAGCCGAACGAGGCGCGCCAGCTCGGATCAACATAGGTGAAGCGACCTTCGTGGCTGGCCTGCCAACCTTTCGCGATCTCGGCGAATTCAAGCCACCAAGCGGCGGAACCGTCGGCGTCGAACACCTCACGGCTGTCGAAATTGCGATAGCCATTGACGGTGGTGAAGTTCCAGTTGTCGGCAAAGTCGTAGCTGATGGTCAGATTGCCATCGTACACCTTGCGGTTGAGGCCAAGCTGGTCGTTACCGAGCACCTGCGCGGAGAGGGGTGAGCCGCCAAGGTTCGCATTGCCGAAGGGGTTGCCCGGACCATCCTCCGTCGGCAGCGCGCGCGAGATGAACGGTGTGCCGCCATTGTCCTGACGGTCGAACGTGCCGATCAGGTCGACGGTAAGGTCGTCCGTCGGCGTGTAGCGCAGGGACGCGCGGATGCCGAGCTGATCCTGTGCATACAGATCGCGTTCCTGGCGCGGCGACAGGTTCTTGACGTAGCCGTCGCGCGTCTTCCACTCGAACGCGACGCGAGCCGCCAAGACATCCGACCCGCCGTTCACGTAGCCGGACAGCAACGTCTGATCGAAGTTCCCGTAGCCTGCTGTCAGCGCACCGGAAAAGCCGGGGCGTGGGCGCGCGGAGGTCAGGCTGATCGCACCGACCGCCGAGGCCGTGCCGAAGAGCGTCGCCTGTGGTCCCTTGATGACCTCTACGCGCTCAAGATCGTAGATCGCCTGGTACGAGCCGCGTGAACGCGAGATGTCGACGCCATTATAATAAAGCGTCACGCGTGGCCCCTGCTGCGACGAGCCGGAGTCCGACGTGATGCCACGAATGACGATACCGGGATTGTTGGCGCTTTGCTCCTGAATGTTCAGGCCGGGAATGTAGTTCGACAGCTCGTCCAGATCGCCGACGCCCAACTCACTGATGCGCTGACCCGTGACGGCCGAAATGGTGATCGGCACGTCCTGCGCGCGCTGCTCGATCTTCTGCGCGGTGACGATGATGTCATTGCTGTCGCGCGGGTCCTCGGTCGGCGTGGCACTCGGGTCTTGCACGGATGCTTGAGCAAATGCGGGCGCGGCCAGGAACGATGCGGAAGTAAGAAGCGCAGCGGAAAGCGGAATACGTAGCACGAGATCCTCCAATGACCTGGCGGTCAGTAGAGGCTTGCGGCGTCATCGGCATGACGAGGATGCGACGCTGCTGTGACACGCGGCAAGATTGTTGATCCGCTGTTCGCCCTCAAACTCTGGTCGCGCGGGCGAGCAGGGGAAGAAGGGCGGGCGCGCGGCGTGCCAAGTGGACAGCCATTGCGGCGAGCCACGGTTGCTCGCCCGCATGCCAGGCCAGTGACGCGATCTTGACCGGTCGGTGCAATCGAGCGGCGAAGCGCCGCTGAAAAGATTGTGCAGCTGCGGAACCGCCGCTTTGATAGGCCTCCGCAGCCGCCATACCGCTGGCCGTCGCGATCGCCATTCCTTCGCCGGCGAGCGACGGGATGACCCCGGCCTGATCGCCGAGCCGAAAGACGCCCGGTAACGCTGTGGTCGCGCGCCAGCCGTATGGAACGTTCGCCACCGCATCGATCGGGCTGTTAGGCATGCGCAGCGCGAGGCGCTCACCAAGCAGAGGTAGTTCGGCGCCAAGTTCATGAAGCAGCTTCTCGGGGGTGCCGGCTGACTGCAATCGCGACCGCCGCACGGCCATGCACAGGTTGCCGCTGCCATCCTCTTGCCTGACCAGCCCGGCGTAGCCGTCGCGCGTCAGGTGCAGCTCGATTGCGTTGCCGACTAGTCGATCCAATGCCGAGCCAGGCAACAGGCGCACCCGCAGTCCAAGCGTCGGATCGTCGCCGCGCGCTTCTGCAGGGCGCGCCAGGCCGCGCGTGTCATGCTTGCCACTAGCGAGGAACAATGCTTCCGCGTCGATCTCGGCGCCATCCTCAAGCCTTGCGACGCTTCCGTCAATCGCACGCACGCCAATACCGCGCTCGATTCTTGCGCCGGCTTTGGCCGCATGCGCCAGCATCAGGCTGTCCAGCCTGAAGCGGGAAGCGGCGCGAGCGGGGGCCGGAAGCGGCGCCTCGGCCATGCCGTCGCGTGTCAGCAGCCGAACATGGGTGATGCAATTCGGATTGAGCGCGGCCCCTTCGATCCCGAGGCGTTCGAGCATGGCAAGCATGTGCCAGCTCATAAACCCGCCGCACAGCGCATCACCCGTCTCGCGCGTTCGTTCGATTAGGAGGTGCGGCATACGCGATCGCGCCAGGCATATAGCCAGGCTGGCGCCTGCCGGTCCGCCGCCGACGATCAGCGCAGGCGTTCGACGCATAGCCGAAATGGGAAATTGCGCTGGATGCTCGCGTCAGAAATGCCGACTTCGGCCAGCAGTTCCTGCCAATCTGCCGGTCGAAACGATCGCGCGATCGACATCGTGCCGTCGTGGCGTACCATGGGGTGCCAACGGGCAAGGCGCGCCAGCAGCGGAAAGCCGCGATAGGCGAAGGTGTGTCGCAGAAGATCGTTTACGAACCAGCCGATTGCAGCATGGGCCTCCATAAAGCGAAGAAAGGCGATCAGCTGCTCGCGGGTCATGTGATGCGCGACGAGGCTGGAAATGATCACATCCCATGGTTGATCCGCTAGGTCGGCGTAATCTCCGGTGAGCCAACGTATTGATGAGCCTGAGGGCGTATGCTCGCGTGCCGCCGCTTCGCTGCGCGGGTTCAGATCGACCCCGACGAGATCGACGGCAAGACCCCGTCGCGCAGACCAGCGCTCGATTCGGCGGAGCATGTCGCCGTCGCCGAAGCCGACGTCCAAGATGCGCAGTCGGGAGCGACCGCGGGCGGCGCGGCCCAGAAAAGCGAGGGTAGGTCGCGGCGCGAGCGTGACGGTGTTTACGCGCGCAAGATCGGCGACGACCGCGGCATAAACGGCGGGATCGAGATCGTCGGCATCCATCAACTCATCGGCGTGGAGCCTCGTGGCGAGGGTCACGTCACGCTCGCAAAGCGGAAGCCTTCGGCCGCGAGCCCCGGCCCGAAGGCAAGCGCAACACCTTGCCGGATGGGCAGCCCATCGAGCAGCCGAGCCAGAACGAACATCAGCGTGGAGGACGACATGTTGCCATTCTCCCACAATGTCTCTCGAGAGGCTGCCAACGCCTGCTCGGGCACGTCAAGCGATCGCTCAACGGCGTCAAGGATCGAACGGCCGCCAGCGTGAACCGCCCACCCGTCTATGTCCGCTGGCGGCGTGCCACCCGTGATGGCGCGTACGAAGTCCCGATCGGCCAGCGCCGCAGCTATCCTGCCCGGCACTTCTCCCGACAGGTGCATGGCGAACCCATGATCGGTGACGTCCCACCGGATCAGCTCTGCGCTATCGGGCAGGGTGGTTGCGAAGGTTGATCCGAGCGCAAAGCCGCTTTGGTCGCCGGTGACGAGCGCCGCCGCGGCGCCGTCGCCGAACTGAAGCATGGCCAGCAATGCTTCAAGATCGCTGGTCGCTTGAAGATGCAAGGTGGAAAGCTCGACCGTCACCACGAGCACCTTGGCGCTCGGTTCGGAGCGCACGATGTGCCGGGCCGTTCGCAGCGCCGCGACGGCCGCATAGCAACCCATGAAGCCGATCAGGGTCCGCTCGGTCGACGGCGGCAGGCCGAGTTTTGCGGCAACGATTTGGTCGATGCCCGGCGCAACGAAGCCGGTGCAGCTTGCCACCACCAGATGCGTGACCCCGTCGAGCGACTGTTTTGTTGCAAGATCGTCGATTGCGCGCAGTGCGAGAACAGGCGCTGCCTGGGCGTAAATGGCCATGCGGGTAGCGGTGCCCGGCCAGCGATCGGCCTCGTACAAGCCCGTCGCGGCCGTGGGATCCAGACCCTCCGGCAGCACCGACCAGCGGTGGGTGATGCCGGCACGCTTCGCCATTCGGTCAAACAAAGCCGCCTCCCGCGTTCCGGCCAGCCGTCGTCGCGCCCATGCGATGAAGAATTCATGGACGTCGAGCGGTGGAACTGCCGTTCCGATCGCATGTAGATAGGCGGTCAAACGTCCTCACAGGCAAGCTTACCAAACCACAACGCTCGCGCGGGCGTGATGGAACCGAGTGCCACCGAAAATTCGCAATAAAGTTGTGCGGGTTCTCATTTGCCGCGCGAACTGATCGGTCTGAGCGGACCTAACGCCTATCCGCCACGTTGTGCTCGCGATTGACGGCCATGCCGCTGCAACGAAAAGGGGAAGACGCGTGCTTAAGGGCGCTGCCATATTCGCGGTTATCGCGCTGATTTGCTGGGTGCTTGGCTTTGGCGGTCTTGCCGGGGCCGCGTGGGGTGTGGCGAAGATCCTGTTCTGGATTGCCGTGGCGATCGCGGTCGTGCTCGCGGTGCTTGGCCTCACGATCTACAAAAAAGTGACATGAGGAACCGGGCCATGCCGAATAGCGCGGTCTTGGCGGGCGACCAGCCCGGCCACGAGCCGGTACGCAATCGCTCGTTCAGCCAAGCGCAGGTCGCCGCGACAACCGTAACCGTGATTGCCGTTCTGGGCGTCGCCTGGCTTTTGACGACGCTGACCGACTTCCTGCTGATGGTGTTCGCCGCTTTGGTGCTTGCAGTGATTTTCGACACCATGACCGGTGCGGTTCAACGTTTCACCGGCATCAAGCGCGGCTTTGCACTGACGCTGTCGGTGGTCGCCTTGCTTGCGGTCTTCGCCAGCGTGTTCACGTTGTTCGGCACGCAATTGACTGGTCAGTTCGATACTATTCGCGACAGCATTCCACGCGCGATCGAACAGGTACGCGGATTGCTCGATCGGGTAGGCCTCGGTGCGCCGGCGCGCGACGCGCTTCAGACCGGTACCGGGGATGTCTCCAAATTCGTGTCGCAGGTCGGCGGCTATGCAGTCACGGTGGGGAACGGCGTCGCGAACTTCGTTCTGATCTTCGTCGGCGCCATCTTCATCGCCAGCGACCCCAAAGTGTATCGACGCGGCTTGTTGCTGCTAATTCCTCAACAGGCAGAGGCAACGGCGGAGTCGGCTTTGGATGACGCATCCCGCGGCTTGCGCGGTTGGATGGTCGGCCAAGCTGTGTCCTCGCTGGTCGTGGCTGTACTTACCTGGGGTGGACTGACGCTTCTGGGGGTGCCGGCGTCGGTCGGGCTTGGCCTGATTGCAGGCTTGCTCGATGTGATTCCGATGGTCGGCCCGATCATCTCGGGGGTTCCTGCGGTGCTGCTGGCGTTTACCGTGTCGCCCGCAACTGCATTGTGGACGGTGATCCTGTTTCTGCTGGTTCAGCAGCTCCAGGGCAATTTTCTGCAGCCGATGATTCAGAAGCATGCGGTGAACGTACCCCCCGCGGTTTTGCTGTTCTCGGTAGTTGCTGCCGGGCTGCTGTTCGGCTTCATGGGCGTGCTGCTGTCCGCGCCGCTGACGGTGGTGATCTTCGTTCTTGTTCAGCGCATCTATGTTAGCGCCCTGTTGAAGAAGGACATCAAGGTCGCTGGGGAAGATGAAAGCTGATGGGCAGCAGAGCTGGGCGCTCAAGTCGTCAGGCAGCTTGGGCGACCCCGCGTGTGATCAGTCCATCAAGAAACTGCTCAGTCGAGCGAGCCCAGCTGAATGCCTGGCCGATCGCGGCGCAGGTGGCGCGATCACGGGTCAGTGCGGCCGAGATGGCTAGTTCAATCATATCGTGCAGCGCGCCGGCTTTCGGGGTAACGACGTCGAGCGGTCCGGGGACGGGATAGGCGGCGATCGGTGTGCCGCTCGCCAGCGCCTCGATCATAACCAGCCCGAACGTATCGGTTCTGCTGGGGAAGACGAAGACGTCGGCACTGCGGTAAGCCGCGGCGAGCCGGTCGCCGTACAGCGGGCCGAGGAACAGTGCATCCGGCCAGCGGCTCCTCAGGGCCGCCAGCGAAGGGCCGTCGCCGACTACGACCTTTGTGCCGGGTGTGCGCGCCGCGAGAAATGCCTGGATGTTCTTCTCCGGTGCAATCCTGCCGACGTGAAGCTGGATCGGCCGTGGCAGGTCGGCAAGCTCGGGCAGTGGGGCGCCCTCCGGGCTGAAAAGCTGCACGTCCACGCCGCGGCTCCACCGGTGGCAGTGCACGAGCCCCTGTGCGTGTAGCTCCGCCTCCAGGGACGATGTCGCGACCAGGATGCGGGCGGCTGGATGGTGGAAGCGCCGTAGCGCGCCCCAGAAGAGGCTGGTGGGCAGGCCGGTGCGAACCGCGAGATAGTCAGGGAAGCGGGTGTGAAAGGAGGTCGAGAACGTCCGGCCGCGTTCCAGGCACCAGTGGCGTGCAGCCCAGCCCAAGGGTCCCTCGGTGGCGATGTGGATGGCGTCTGCGTCGGCGTGGTCCAGCGCGCGGGTCACGCTGCGCCGGGGGGACACCGCCAGCCGGATCTCGGGATAGCTGGGGCAGGGGATGGTACGAAAGGCGCCCGGTGTGATCGGCAGCACGTCGTGCCCCATATGGCGCAACTGGTCGGCAGTTGCCGTGAGGGTGCGGACGACGCCGTTTACCTGCGGCGCCCAGGCATCGCTGATGAGCGCGATCCTCATGCCGGCACCGCCACGATTGCCGGCGCACGGCGAGCCGTGACGGTCTGTTCACGGTGCTGCTCTGCCCAGTCTATGATCGAGAGCGTGCCATCCGCCGTTTCGACCAGCGCCGTGCAGCTTTCCACCCAATCACCGTCGTTGTAATACGTGATATCGCCAAAGCGGCGGATCTCGGCGCAGTGGATGTGCCCGCATACGACGCCATCGACGTGACGCTCGGCCGCGGCATGCGCAAGCGCCTCTTCGAAGCGCGAAATAAAGGCGACGGCATTCTTGACCCGCCGTTTCATGTGCGCGGCGAGCGACCAATAGGGCAGGCCAAACCTGCGGCGAACCCAATTTACCGACCGATTGCTCTTCAACAGCAACGTATAAGCATGATCGCCAAGAAAGGCGAGCCAGCGCTGATAAAGCACGACATTGTCGAACTGATCGCCGTGGATCACCAGCAGGCGGCGGCCGTCAGCAGTGACGTGGATGTCTTCGTCAAGCAGTTCGATGCCGCCGAACTCAAGACCCGTATAGTCGCGGAAATGCTCGTCATGATTCCCGGGAATGTAAATGACGCGGGTGCCATGTTTGGCCATCTTGAGGATGGCGCGCACCACATCGTTATGGCTTTGCGGCCAGAACCAACCCCGGCGTAGTGCCCAGCCGTCGACAATATCGCCGACCAGATACAATGTGTCGCATTCGTGACTTTTCAGAAAGTCGAGGAGGAGCGTTGCATTGCAGCCGGCAGTTCCGAGGTGAAGATCGGAGATGAAGATCGTGCGATAACGCGTGCGGCGGCGTTCACTTTCCGAGGTATCGTCATCATCGGTCAGCCAACGAGGCAAAGTGGCGGGCGCCCCGAACGAAATATCATGGCCGTGCGCGCGCGCGACTTGGGGAAAAACAGCTTGGCTGGCCATCACTCTTCTCCGGACAATAGTTCACGGATCGCGTTGATGGTCACTCCGATTAGTGGATGTGTGCGTCTTTTCCATGGAGGTGACGTGACACTGAGGTTGCAAGCCGACCTTCAAGTGTCACGTACCATGCGGCTTGTACACGCAACCGAAGCGCGTCAGCCAGGTTGGCCGTTGCCGCCCGTTGCGCCAAAGACCTGGCCGGTGGAGAAGCTGAGCGCCGGATCGGCAGCGGCGACGTAAAGCGCCGCGATTTCCGCTGGTTGGCCGGGCCGACCAAGCGGCGCGGACTCGCCGAAGGTGCGTTGCTTCTCGGGCGTGGCACCGCCGCTGACCTGAAGCGGCGTCCAGAATGGTCCCGGCGTGACCGCGTTGACGCGGATGCCGCGCGACGCGAGCTGCTTTGCCATGCCTTTGGTGAAGTTCAGCACGGCAGCGCGGGTCATCGCATAGTCCACAATATCTTTCGACGGGTCGCCTGCCTGTTCAGACGACGTATTCACGATGACAGCGCCAGATTCCATGCGCTCCAGTGCCGCCTTCGTCAGCCAGAAGGGCGCATAGACATTGGTCTTCATCGTGTCGTCGAAGTCCTGGCTGGAGATATCGGCGATGCCGGGGCGCGTTTGCTGGCGCGCGGCATTGTTGACGAGGATGTCGAGGCCGCCGAGTTGCGTTGCTGCCTGCTCCACGAGCGTGCGGCAAAAGCGTTCGTCGCGAAGATCGCCTGGAATGGCGACGGCCTTGCGCCCTTCCGCCTTGATCAACGCAATAACTTCGCGGGCGTCGGGTTCCTCTGCGGGGAGATAGTTGATGGCGACGTCGGCACCTTCGCGCGCATAGGCGATCGCTGCGGCGCGGCCGATGCCACTGTCGCCGCCAGTGATCAGCGCTTTCTTGCCCGCCAGCTTGCCCGAACCGCGATAGCTTTTCTCGCCATGATCCGGGCGCGGATTCATCTTGGAGGCAAGGCCTGGCCAAGGCTGGCGCTGAACCGGAAAAGGGGGCTTGGGATAGGCCGCTGCCGCGGCAGTAGTGGCCGCTTTCGGGTCCTTTTTGGCCTGTGCGGCGGCAGCAGTGGCCGTTGCTGCCGTCAGTGCGGCCGCGCCGGCGACAAAGGTACGACGATCGGTTTCGGACATCGGTGAGCTCCAGATGGGTAAGGTTGAAGCGCTTGCCGACGATGGCTGTTCCACCGGGGCGACGCCGGCCCCGGTGGCTCGTCTGCCTTTTACGAGAGAAGCTCTTGCCTGACGATCGACGCACCGTCCGCCAGCGCCTTCAGCTTGCCGCGTGCGACGTGGCGGGCAAGCGGGGCCAGTCCGCAGTTTGTGGCCGGATACAGCTTGTCCGCATCGACAAAGCGGAGTGCGGCGCGCAACGTCTGTGCGACCTGATCCGGTGTCTCGATCGCGTCCGTCGCGACATCGATGGCGCCGACCATCACCTTCTTGCCCCTGACCAGCGCGATCAAGTCCATTGGCACGCGGGAGTTCTGGCACTCGAGAGAAATGATGTCGATGGTCGAACGCTGCAGGTTGGGAAAGGTGCGCTCATACTGGCGCCATTCGCTGCCAAGCGTCTTCTTCCATTGGGTGTTGGCTTCGATGCCATAGCCGTAGCAGATGTGGACGGCCGTTTCCGCGCGCAGCCCCTCGGCCGCGCGTTCAAGCGTGGCGATCCCCCAGTCGTTCGCTTCGTCGAAGAAGACGTTGAAGGCGGGTTCGTCGAACTGGATGATGTCGACGCCGGCGGCCTCCAACTCGCGTGCCTCCTGGTTGAGGATGGTGGCGAACTCCCAAGCGAGCTTTTCGCGGGTGCGATAATGCGCGTCGTACAGGGTATCGATCATCGTCATCGGACCGGGCAGCGTCCATTTGATCGGCTGATCGGTCTGCGCGCGCAGGAAAGCGGCGTCTTCCACGAAGACCGGCTGCGGACGCTCCACCGCGCCGACCACCGTTGGCACGCTGGCATCGTAGCGATCGCGGATGCGGACCGTTTCGCGCTTTTCAAAGTCGACGCCGGCGAGATGCTCGACGAAGGTGGTGACGAAATGCTGGCGCGTCTGCTCGCCATCGCCGAGGATGTGGATGCCGGCGCGGCGCTGATCGTCGACAGCCAGCCGGAGCGCGTCCTGCTTGCCGGCGACCAGGTCGTCGCCCGTCAGCCGCCACGGCGCCCAGAGCGTGTTCGGTTCGGCCAGCCAGGCGGGCTTGGGCAGGCTGCCCGCGGTCGTGGTCTGCAACAATGTCATGGATTTGAAGCCTTTTCGGTCGGAGACGGTCAGAGCGGGCGCGCTGCGGCCCATTGCGCGAGCATCGCGCCGTGCGGGCGGATGAAATGATCTTCGGCGAACTTGCCTTGTTCGATCGCAAGCATGCTGCGCTCTTCGCGATCGTAGGTGATGCGGGTGAGCGAATAGTCCTGGAAGGTCAGGCTGGGCTGGTATCGTTCGGCCGCGACCGAATTGGCGTTGTAGATTTCCGGCCGATAGATTTTCTGGAACGTTTCCATCGTGCTGATGGTGCTGGCGAGCTCAAGGCTGGTGTAGTCGCGCGCGAGGTCGCCGATGTGGTAGAAAGCGAGCGGTGCGACGGCGTGTTTCGGCATGAAATAGCGCACCTTCATGCCCATCTTCGCGAAATAATCGTCGGTGATGGAGGGAGCCTCCGCGCGATATTCCACCCCAAGCATCGGATGCTCATTGGCGATGCGATGATAGCATTTGCTGCTTGATACGCTGAGGCAGATGATCGGCGGCTTCGGGCAGGTGTCGCGATAAACCTTGGATTGCAGCAGGTGCTTGAAGAGGGTGCCATGTAGGTCGCCAAACCCGGCGGGAGTGCCGCCGCCTGCATTCTCCTTCAGGTGATTGAGCAGCAGGACGCTGAAGTCGTAATCGCGCAGATAGGATGAGAAGTTGTTGCCGATTACGCCGGCGATCCGCTCGTTGGTGCGGCGATCAACAACCGTGGTTTGCAGCATCTCGATGATCGGAAAGGATTGAACAACCGCATCGTCGGCAAGGTTGACCGAGACGGACTGTATGGTGAGTTCCACCGCGTAACGGTCCCCGGCGGCGTTGTCCCAGTCGACGAGGGAATTAAAGCGATTGGCAATCATCCGCAGCGTGTTGCGCAGATTTTCCTTCCGATCGGCGCCGCGCGCCAGATTGGCGAAGTTGGTGGTTATGCGCGTGTTGTCGGCAGGTTGGTAATGTTCGTCAAAGGCGATGCTGCTGATCGAGAAAGTGAGGTTGCTGTCCATCTGGCCTTACCTGCTTTGAACGGGCAGAGGCCACAGGAGGAGCGCGCACGATCTCGCCTGGCGCAAACGACGGTGGCATCGCGCACGCCTGCTTCAAGCGCGATCCACCGGAGGAACCCCCGTCCGAGGAACGTTATCGCGTCAAAGGCAGGTCTCCTGGCTTGCGGGTCATCACGGTGGCTCCGGCCTTCCCAAGTGCCGTGCGGGCACTCAGTGACACGAGATGGAGCCGCCGCTCGCCACTTACAGTTGCGGGGGCAGCGCCGGACTTTGCTCAAGAGCAGCACCGGCTTCCCGTCTTAGCCCCGCCGCCATGCCTGGGACGGGGAACCTTGACATGGGGATTGGACAGCATCTCGCGTCGTGTGTCAAGCGCGATATAAAGATATCTTTATATCGTTATGGTGTGCTTTCCGGTGGGTTCGAAGGTGCCATCGCGGCCGACACGGCTGCTTCGCGACAATTCCGGGGGCGCGAGGTACGATGCCTGTGGAAGACGGTCGCGACACTGTCGCCGTTCGTGCTTTGATCCGGTTTTCTTGGTACATTTTTTCGCTATTTGCCTTATGCAGTGAGCAGCAAGGCTGGCCCAGGCGCCGCTTGAAAAGGAGCGTTTTTGTCGGACCCGACCCATAGCAATCGCCCTTCCGACCAAAGCATCGCGGATGACGAGCGGATTGCGGGGGAGTTGGGGGGGCTTCGCGCCACCGATCCATTCGTTGCCGCCGTGCGTGCGACACGCATGCCGATGATCATCACCAATCCCCGGCTGCCTGATAATCCGGTGGTTTTTGCCAACGCATCCTTTTGTCGCCTGACCGGCTACACCCGCGAAGAGATCGTCGGCCGCAACTGTCGTTTTCTTCAGGGGCCGGATACCGACCCGGCAACGACGCAGGCGTTGCGCGATGCGGTCGCGAAGGTCGAGCCGATAGAAACAGACATTCGCAATTACCGCAAGGACGGCGAGCCGTTCTGGAACCGCCTGTTGCTGGCACCCGTCTTCGATGTCGACGGCAAGCTGGTATATTTCTTCGCCAGTCAGGTCGACGTGACGCTGGAACGCGAGCGCCTGTCCGGGCTGGAGCGCCACAATGCGGCGCTCATGGCGGAGGTGACGAACCGACTGCGGGTGCAGCAGGAGCGCGACCGCGAACTGGCGCTGGCGCTGAAGGCCGGTGGGTTCGGCACCTGGAGCTTCGAGCTTGCGACCAAGGCGCTGACCGCATCGGACGAGTGCAAGGCGCTGTTCGGGCGTGATCCCGAACAGCCGTTCACCTATGAAGACAGGATCGAGGCGATCCATCCCGACGATCGCCTGCGCGCCCGAGCGGTATTCGAGAACGGCGATCAGCGGCAGGAGCATTACGAGGAATATCGCGTCATCTGGCCAGATGGCTCGATGCACTGGATCTCGTCACGCGGGCAGCCGTTCCTTGATGCGGACGATCAGCCGATCCGCGTTGCCGGCGTGTCGATGGACGTCACGACGGTCAAGCGGGCCGACCTTAAGCGACGCGCGCTGGCGCGGTTGAACGAGCTGTTTCGCGATCTCGATCAAAGCGCCGACATCTCTTATGTCGCGGCGGAAATCCTGGGGCAGACACTGGGTGTCAGCCGCGCGGGTTACGGCCTGGTCGATCCGGTGAACGAAACGATCACGATCGAGCGGGACTGGAATGCGCCCGGCGTCAGTTCGATCGCCGGGACGCTCGCATTTCGCGAACACGGCTCGTACATCGAAGACCTGAAGCGCGGCGACACGGCCGTGGTGAACGATTCACGCCTCGATCCACGTACCCGCGATAACAGCGCGGCGCTGGAAGCGATCAACGCGCGATCGTTCATCAACATGCCGCTGACCGAGCAAGGCGGGTTCGTGGCGATGATCTTCGTCAACGATCATGCGCCGCGCGGCTGGTCGGAGGATGATGTCGCCTTTGTGCGCGAGGTGGCCGAGCGGACGCGGGATGCGGTAGAGCGGCGGCGCGCGGAGCGGGAGCTGGCCGAGCTTGCGGAATCGCTCGAGCGGCAAGTGGCGGAGCGAACCGCGGAGCTGGTCGCGGCGGAAGAGGCGCTGCGGCAGAGCCATAAGATGGAAGCGGTGGGGCAGCTGACCGGCGGCATCGCGCATGACTTCAATAACCTGCTGACCGGCATCAGCGGCAGCCTGGAGATGATCCAGCTGCGATTGTCGCAAGGCCGGGGCGCGGATGTCGATCGCTATGTCGACGCAGCGCAAGGCGCGGCGCGGCGGGCGGCGGCGCTGACGCACCGGCTGCTGGCGTTCAGCCGGCGCCAGACGCTCGATCCGCGGCCGACCGATGCGAATGCGCTGATTGCCGGGATGGAGGAGCTGGTGCGGCGGACCGTTGGGCCGGCGATCCAGGTCGAGACGTCGCTAGCGCCGGATCTCGGGTCGACATTGGTGGATCCGAGCCAGTTGGAAAATGCGCTGCTGAACCTGTGCATCAATGCGCGCGACGCCATGCCCGATGGCGGGCGGATCATGATCGAGACGCACAATCGCTTTGTCGATGCGCGGTCCGGGCGCGGGCGCGATCTCGATCCGGGCGCCTATGTCTGCCTGTCGGTGAGCGATACGGGTACGGGCATGCCGCCCGAGGTGATCGCCAAGGCGTTCGAGCCGTTCTTCACCACAAAGCCGATCGGCAGCGGGACCGGGCTGGGCCTGTCGATGATCTATGGATTTGCGCGGCAATCGGGCGGGCAGGTGCGGCTGCATTCGGAAGCTGGCGCCGGCACGACCGTCACGATCTATCTGCCCCGCAACGCGCAGGCGGCGGAGCATGACGCGGCACCGGCCAAGCTGTCCGAAGCGCCGCGCGCGCAGGGCGGCGAGACGGTGCTGGTGGTGGATGACGAGGAGTCGATCCGCATGCTGGTGACCGAAACGCTGGAGGATCTGGGCTATGTCGCGATCGAGGCGGGCGATGGGCCGGCGGCGCTGAAGCTGCTCAATGCCGATCGCCGGATCGACCTGCTGATCACCGACGTCGGCCTGCCTGGCATGAACGGACGCCAGCTTGCCGATGCGATCCGCACTCAACGGCCCGAGCTGAAGGTGCTGTTCATCACCGGATATGCGGAAAACGCAGTGCTGAACCACGGCCATCTGGAACCCGGCATGCACGTGATTACCAAGCCGTTCGCCATGGAAGCACTGGCGTCGCGCATCCGCGAGGTGATCGCGGGTTAGGGCGGAGGACGCGGGCGTTTGCCGCCGCGTCCTCCGGTTCGTCAGTTGGACGCCGCGAGGCCAAGCTCCGCACGGATCGCGTCGCCATCGGCGTTGAGCGCCGGCGCGAGGCGCGCTGAGGGCGTGTGGCGTTCGAAGTCGATCGGTGTGGCGGGCAGGCGGATGGCCGAACCGTCGGCGGCGGGCGCATCGACGTAGCAGCCGGCGGCCAGCGCCTGCGGATCGCGCGTCGCCTGTGCCACCGACTGGACGGGGCCGAAGATCAACTTTTCGGCCTCGAGCGCCGTCTGCACCTCGGCCCAGGTCATTGCGCCGAACGCCTGGTCGAGCAGCGCGACGAGCGCGGGGCCATTCGCCCGGCGATCGCGCACGCCGGTGAAGCGCGCATCCTCCAGCAGCGCCGGCTGGCCGATCGCGCGCGCAATGCGCGGCCAGTCGCCCGAGCCCTGCCGGGGCACCATGACAAACCACTGATCGTCGGCGGTCTTGAAGAAGTTGTTGAGCGGATTGACCGCCTCAGGCCGCGCCTTGGTGGAGGCCAGCTTGTTCATCTGAAGCTGGATCGCGTGCTCGCACGAGGCGGCGTAGATGCCCATGCGCAGCAGGGATGTTTCGAGCTTCTGCCCCTCGCCGGTGCGCTGGCGGTGGAACAGCGCGCCCATGATCCCGGCCACTAGGCCCATCGCCGCCATGTGATCGCCGATGCCGGTGCGCAGTTGCGCCGGATCACCGCCCTTTACCGTGCCGAGCGAGCACAGGCCCGAGCGCGCCCAGAAAGCAGTGATGTCGAAACCGGGCTTGTCGGCCTCGGGCCCTGCGCTGCCATAGCCGGTGAAATTGGCGAAGATGAGATCGGGCTTGATCGCCTTCAACTGCTCCCAGCCCAGGCCCAGACGATCAAGGCTGGCGGGGCGGGTGTTGGTGACGAACACGTCGGCGGTGGCGACCAGGCGGCGGAGCACCTCGGCATCGTCGACATTGGTGAGATCGAGCGCGACCGAGCGCTTGCCGCGATTGTCGTTGTCGAAAACGCGGTTCTCGGCATCCTCCAGCCCAATCGAGCCGAAGAACTGGCGGAATGGGTCGCCGGCGGGTGGTTCGACCTTGATGACCTCCGCGCCCCAATCGGCAAGAATGCCGCACGCCCCGGGACCGGCTACATAGCTGGCGAGCTCAACGATCCGAATGCCCTGCAACATCATCCATCTCCTTTGGTGCGGCGATCGGCTGTCGCCGCCATCAACCATGTCGTCACCTGGCGCACCGGCCAGCGGGGGTTCACGCCGACCTAGACCGAGCGCTGCGCCTTGTCCTTTGCGGTGGTGGCATAGATGGACTCGCGCGCCTGCGTCCATTGCTCGTCGGTCCAGGCGCGCATGGAGGAAAAGTTGCCGCCGGTTGCCAGATAGCGCGCGCCGTCGATCGCGATCGTCTGCCCGGTGAGATATTCGGCCTGACGCGACATGAGGAACGCGGCGAGGTTGGCGAGTTCGGGCATGTGGCCGACGCGGCCCATGGGATAGTCGGCGGTGTCGCGGAAGGCGCTGCCGCCCTCCGTCGGGCGGAGGCGGGCGGACATGCCCTCGGTCGGGAAGGTGCCGGGCGCAATGCAGTTCAGCCGGATGCCGCGATCGGCCCATTCGACCGCCAGGCTCTGCGACATGACGTTGATGCCGGCCTTTGACATGGCGCTGGGCACGGTGAAAGCGGAGCCGTTCCAGACCCAGGTGGCGAGGATCGACAGGACCGAGGCGGGCACCTCCTCCGCGATCCAGCGCTTGCCGCAGGCGAGCGTTACCGCGAACGATCCGCGGAAGACGATGTTCGAAATGGCGTCGAAGCCGCGCATCGAGAGGTCTTCGGTGCGGCTGACGAAATTGCCGGCGGCGTTGTTGACGAGGCCAGTGAGTGCGCCGCCGTTGGCCCAGATGCGGTCGAGCATCTCTTCGATCGCTTCGGGGCTGCGGATGTCGCAGGCGAGGCCGGTCATCTTGCCGCCGTGCTGCGCGGTGAGTTCGTCGGCGGTAGCGTCGAGCACGCTGCCGCGGCGACCGCAGATGAACACTTCGGCACCGAGGATCAGAAAGGCTTCGGCCATGACTTTGCCGAGGCCTGTGCCGCCGCCGGTGACGAGAATACGCTGATCCTTCAGCAGGCCATCGCGAAACATCAGATCGTCGCGGTTCATCAGCTTTTCCCTCCTGTGGCGGCCTGCAGCCTGCCTTGCTTGTCATCGCTACTTTATGTGCGTTAAAACGCTGCAGCGCCGTTCGCAAGGGACAATGCGACCGGTTTTACCATCTGTAAAACAAAGAGGGAGAGTCGGCGGTGAATGCATCAGCGGTGGAGACATTGGCGCGGGCGATCGAGCGACGGGCGGCGGAGGCGCCAACGCATGCGGCGATCATCACCGATGCCGGCGTGCTGAGCTATGCGGCGCTCCATCAGTTCGGCGTGCGGGCGGCAGCTGCCATGCGGCGCGATGGGGTCGGCATGGGCGACACGGTTGCGGTGCTCGCGCCGAACAGCGCGGTCTATCTGGCTTTGATGGTGGGTGCGGCGCGGGTAGGCGCCGTCCTCGCCGCAATTCCGGTGTCGGCGGATGCGCAAGCGCAGGCGGCGATGATTGCGGACTCCGGTGCAGAGCTGCTGTTCACCGATAAGGCTGGCGTGGTCGCGGGAGAGGTGCGCACGGTCGAACTTGGCAAGATCGATCAATGGCTGGAGCGCGACGCGGTCGTCGTGCCGCATGCGCCGGTTCCGCCCGACGCGCCGATGACGATCATCTATTCGTCGGGCACCACCGGCATGCCGAAGGGCATCGTGCAGCCGTTCGTCTACCGCGCGCGGATGCTCGAAAGCGGTGCGGCTCGCGGCTATGGCCCGGATGCCGTGACGCTGCTGGCGACGCCGCTTTATTCGAACACCACCCTGTCGTCGCTGGTGCAGACGATCGGGGCGGGCGGCACGATCGTGCTGATGGCCAAGTTCGATGCGGCGGAATGGCTGAGGCTGGCCGAACGGCATCGCGTGACGCATGCGATGCTGGTGCCGGTGATGTGCAGCCGGTTGCTGGCGCATCCCGATTTTGACCGCACCGACCTTAGCGCTTTTCGGGTGAAATATTGCACCTCCGCGCCCTTCGCCCCGGCGTTGAAGGCGGAGATACTGGATCGCTGGCCCGGCGGGCTGGTCGAGTTCTACGGGATGACGGAGGGCGGAGCGAGTTTCGTCCTGTTTGCGCATGAACACCGCGACAAGTTGCACACGGTAGGCACAATCGCGGCCGGTGGTGAGCTGCGCCTGCTCGACGACGCGGATCGCGATGTGCCGTCGGGTGAGCAGGGCGAGGTCGTGACGCGGTCGCCATCAATGATGCTTGGCTACCACAATCGCCCGGACGAGACCGCGGCTTGCCGCTGGATCGCACCGGACGGCAGCGTGTGGCAGCGGACGGGCGACATCGGGCGGCTGGACGAGGATGGCTTCCTGTCGATTGTCGATCGCAAGAAAGACATGATCATCTCGGGCGGCTTCAACATCTATCCGTCGGACATCGAGGCGGTGCTGGCCGGGCATGGCGAGGTAATCGAGGCCAGCGTCGTGGGCGTGCCGAGCGCCACCTGGGGCGAGACGCCGGTTGCTTTTGTCGTCGCGCCGGGGGCGGATGCGGCGGGGCTGAAGGTCTGGCTGAACGAGCGGCTGGGCAAGATGCAGCGGGTCGCCGACCTGCGCCTAATCGATGCGCTGCCGCGCGGACCGATCGGCAAGGTGCTGAAGCGGCACTTGCGCGACACCTATGTCGCGCAGGCGATCGCCGCCTGACACAAAAAGGGGCAAGGCCGATCGGCCTTGCCCCGAGGTGAGGAGAGGAGCGGCGACCAAGGGCCGCCGCTGCCCGTGGGATCAGAAGCGGATGCGTCCGCCGATCGTGATGTAGCGCCCGACGGTATCGTACAGCAGCGGATCGACCTGCCGCGACGTGCCGAGCGTCACGTTGTTGGTGTCCGATGGGGGCGGATCCCGGTCGAACAGGTTGTTCACGGTCACGAACAGCTCGGGCTTGGCATCGCCGGCCTCGAACTGCTGCCGGATCGTCAGGTTGGTGTAGAACACCTCGGGCACGCGATCCTGATCCACCGTGATCGGTGCGATCAC
Organism: Sphingomonas dokdonensis; assembly: GCF_002197685.1. Lineage (GTDB taxonomy): Bacteria > Pseudomonadota > Alphaproteobacteria > Sphingomonadales > Sphingomonadaceae > Sphingomonas > Sphingomonas dokdonensis. The sequence continues at coordinate 512,242 of NZ_NBBI01000001.1, forward strand.
GCGGCGGTGCGCGCCGATGAAACGCTCCTGCACAGAGACGGTGGTGCCGCCCGAGGTGTAGGTCGCCTGCAGGTTTGCGCGCCAGCTAGGGAAGGAGCCGGTGCCGTCGTAACGGACCGATGCGACGCCGCGCGCCTCCTGCGTGTAATTGTCGAGGTAGGTCGCGATGCCGCGCAGGTTGAACTTGCCGCCGAACAGATCGGTCGAATAACTGGCATCGACGTCCACGCCCGAGATCTTCACCGTGGCGATGTTGAGCGCGACGCCGTTCACGTCGGTGAGCCGCCCGTCAGCCCCGCGGAAGGTGAGGGCGCACAGGCTCTGGTCGCCGGCGAAACACTGATTGACCAGCTGCTGCGCGGACAGCGTGGTGATCGCGTCATCAATCTTGATGCTGTAATAATCGACCGAGAAGCCGAAGCCGGGCAGGAAGTCAGGCCGGTAGGAAAAGCCGGCGGCGATCGTCTTTGCGCGCTCGGGCACTAGACCCGCGTTGCTGCCGGTGAAGGTGAAGACGTTCTGCGTCACCTCGTTGTTGCGGAACGGATCGATGATCGCTGCGACGTTGCGGGTGCGCGGACCGAAGAGATCGCCGATGTTGGGCGCCCGGATGTCACGCGAATAGGTACCGCGCAGTCGCAGGCCGTCGATCAACTCGCTGGTGAGGCCGAGCTTCCACGTCGTGACGCCGCCACTGGTGCTGTAATCGGTGCGGCGAACGGCGCCGTTGAAATCGATCGACTTCAGGAAGTCATTGCCGCGGAACAGCGGTACGAGGATTTCGCCGAACGCTTCCTTCACATTGTAGCCGCCGCCTGAGCCCTGCGGATTGGTGGCGCCGAAGCCGATCACCGAGGAAATCGGGTCGACCTCGATATTGCCCGAAAGGTTGCGGTATTCCGCGCCGACCGCGGCAGCGACGTCGCCGGCCCAGGTGGAGAACAGATTGCCGCGCACGGTGAGCGCGACCACGTCCTGCTTCGCAATCGAGCGGGCAAAGCCGCTGCCGCCCTGATGCGCGCGCTGTTCCGGCGTGAAGGCTGCGGTGCCGAACGGGTTCCATGGCACGCAACCGTTGGTCGGGTTCGTCAGTGTCGAGCGGCACACGATCTGCCCGGTTGCCGGATTGACGACCGAGTCAGCGGCTTGGCGCGTGTTGGTGAGGATGCGCTGATTATCGGTTTCAAGCAGGAACCGGGATTCGCCATGCTCGTAATAGCCATCGACCGAAATGCCGCCGAACGACGCCTTGAAGCCGGTCGTCAGGTTCAACGTCTTGGTGGTGTTGGTGACGAGATTTTGTCCCCAGGTGCCGTCGAGCTTGCCGAGTTCGATCGAGGTGAAGCCGTTCGCCAACATTGTCTGCCGGATGTTGGCGGGCAGGAAGGCATTGTCCTGCTGGATGACGATTCCGCCGCTGCCGATGAAATATGGCATCAGGAGCGGATAGAAGGTCTTCGAATAGCCGTAGGCGCCCTCGGCAAAGACCGAAAAATTGTTGCTGAAATCGAACTCGGCATGACCGAACGCGGTCTTGGCGTTCACGTCTGAAACAACCGCGGCAGGGTAGCGCGGGCCTTCGCCGCCGACCTCAACGGTTCCAGTGAAGAACTGGCCGTGCTGATAGAGCGATTGAGCGCCGGTGGGGCCGAACTGGATGTCGCGCAAGGAGCCGGCGCCGACGCGGGTCGAACCGCGGCGGGCGCCGGTGATGATGCCGCCATAGGTAGCGGAGGCAAGGTTCACATCCTCGCGAAACAGCAGCTGCGGCTGGCCATTGGTGGTCGTGTAATTGGGGTTCGGGATCGTCGCCCAGCCGCGCTGCGCCCAATCGCGCGCGCTGCCGTCAATCGGATCCTGTTCGTTGATGCTGCCCGACAGGATCACGCTGCCACGATCGTCGGCGAAGCCAAAGCCGGCGGATGCCTCTGCGGCCCAGCTATGTCCGTCGCCGCGGGTCGAGATGCCGTTGCGCACCTCACCCATGACGCCGCGGAACTTGGTGTCGAGGACGAAGTTCACGACGCCGGCGACCGCATCCGAGCCGTAAGCCGCGGAGGCGCCGCCGGTGACGATGTCGACGCGCTTGATGAGCTGCTGCGGGAACATGGCGATGTCGGCGGTGCCGGTGACGCCCGAGGCGGGCGGGCGGCGGCCGTCGAGCAGGACGAGCGTGCGGGTGATGCCGAGGTTGCGCAAGTTGGCGGTGCTCGACGTGCTCGACACCGAACCGCCGGGCGTGAAGCTCGGCGTGGAGGGGCCGGTGGAGCCGGTCAGCTGCGGCAGCTGGCGCAGCGCCTCGGTGATGTTCGGCGCGGAGTTCTTCAGGTCCTCGCTGCCGACCACGGTGATCGGGGTCGGGGCCTGATAGCCGTTGCTGACGACGCGCGAGCCGGTGACGACGATGTCGCCATCGGTCGACGATGCGGCGGGCGAGGGTGCCTGACTTGCGGGATCGAGCGCATCCGTCTGCGACTGCCCGGGCGTGCCCTTTTCCGCATCACCCGCAATTGCCGCATCCGGCACCGTGCCGAGACCGGAAGGAGGCGTCTGCGTCTGGGCGGCAGCGGCTGTCGCCGTGAGCGCGATGGTCGAACAGCAGGCCATGATGTTGATCAGCTTCACAGGCTTCCCTCTCCTTTGGCACGGCAATGATACGTTGCGCTGCGCCGCCCCAACTTTGGGGTTCGACACCGGCCACCTGGGTGACCATGTCAACTCGCCGTGTTTAATGACCAGATAACGGCGGGCTTAATGCTCTTTCATAACTTGCTTTACAAGCATCAAAAATACGGCAGCATGCCCACCTTGTTTTTCGCGGAGATGAGCTCGCAGCATGTACTGCCGCTGACTTGTGCCTACGGGCGCTTTACAATCATAAAGAACATCGGCAGGTTATGGAGAATCGCTAGTAGGCAAGGGAGAGTGACGGACCGTGGCTAGTCGTAGCGCACCACCAACCGACGTGCCGGCGCCGCCCACGGCCGCGCAGCCAAGCGGCGGCACGCGGTTGGGCGCGTCAGGGCGCGACGTGCTGCTAGATGCGGCGCGTGAGCTGATGATCGCGAGCGGCAGCAGCGACGTGTCGCTTCACGCCATTGCGCGACAGGCCGGCGTGACGGCGCCGCTCGTCAAATATTATTTCGGTAGCAAGGAAGGTCTGCTGACCGCGCTGGTGGAGGCGGATACCGGCAAGTCGCTGGGGCAGCTGCAGCAATTGATCGAGCTCGACCTTTCTGCGACCGAAAAGCTGAAGCTGCACGTTACCGGTATCATCCGCACCTATGCGCGCCATCCGTATCTCAACGGCTTGCTGAATCGGCTGGTCCGCGAGTCAGGATCGGAGCGGTCGGACCGGATCAAGGCGAACTTCGTCGAGCCGCTGATCAAGGCGCAGCGCGCGATCATCGAAGCGGGCGTGGCGAACGGCGAATTCCGGCCGATCGATCCTAATCACGCTTATTTCCTGATCGTTGGCGCCTGCCAATATCTCTTCGCCACGCGCGTGCCGTTCGGCAACCTGATGGGCGGCGCACCATCGGACGACGCCTTTGTCCGCAGCTACACCGCGGCGGCGCTCGATTTCATCCAGCGGGGCTTGGCCGTGGAGCCGGAGCGCAGCTGATTTGGGTGCGCGATTGAAGTCGGCCGCCACCCAGCTCTCGACCCAAGACACGAGGACAATCGATGCACCCGCGTCAATTCGCCAGCGAGACTCCGAACAAGCCAGCGTACATCATGGCCGCGACCGGTGAGACGGTGACCTATGCCGAGCTGGAGGCGCGCGCCAATCAGGTGGCGCACTGGCTGCGGGCGAAGGGCGTGCAGCGCGGCGACGTGGTGGCGCTGATGGCGGAAAACCACCCGCGCTTCTACGAGCTGGTGTGGGGCATGCAGCGCATCGGCGTGCATTATCTGGTAATCGCGACCGCGCTGACCGAGGGCGAGGTGGCTTACATCCTGCGCGATGCCGAGGCGCGGCTGGCGATACTTTCGCCCAAGGTGCTGGGCCGGCTTGGCGAACCTCACCTGCCATGTCCGGTGGAGGCGCTGGACGAAGGTGCGCTTGCGGCGATCCGTGCGTGTCCGGAGCATCCGGTGGCTGACGAGGCGCCGGGTACCGACATGCTGTATTCGTCGGGCACGACCGGCTTTCCCAAGGGGATCAAGTCGCCGCTGCCGACCAAGTTCGAGCAGGCGCCGCGCGCGGTGGAGATCGGCTCGCGTTTCTTCGGCTATGCGCAGGACAGCGTCTATCTGTGCCCCGCGCCGCTCTACCATGCCGCGCCGCTGCGCTGGAGCCTGGCGATCCACCGCCTGGGCGGCACGGTCATCCTGATGGAGCGGTTCGACGCCGCCGCCGCGCTGGCAGCGATTGACCGCTACAAGGTGACGGTGGCGCAGGTGGTGCCGACGCACCTTGCGCGCATGCTGGCGCTGCCGGACGCGGAGCGCGATCGGCATGACCTGTCGTCGCTTACCTCGGTGTTTCATGCCGGCGCGCCATGTGCGGTGCCGCTGAAACAGGCGGCGATTGCGTGGCTGGGGCCGATCATCGGCGAATTCTATAGCGGCACCGAAGGGGTTGGGCTGACCGTTGCGACCTGTGCCGACTGGCTGGCGCGGCCGGGCACGGTGGGGCGCGCCGTGCAGGGCGAGATCCGCATCTGCGGCGAGGATGGCGAGGAACTGCCAGTGGGCAGCGAGGGGCTGGTCCGCTTCGCGCGGCCGAACCCGTTCAGCTACCACAACGATCCGGATCGCACCGCGGCGGCGTACAACCAGCATGGCTGGCCGACGCTGGGCGACATCGGGCGGGTCGATGCGGACGGATACCTGTTCCTGACCGACCGCGCCAATTTCATGATCATTTCTGGCGGCGTGAACATCTATCCGCAGGAGGTCGAGAACCGCCTCCTCGAGCATCCCGACGTGGCGGATGCGGCGGTGGTCGGAATGCCAGATGCGGAAATGGGCGAGCAGGTCACCGCGCTGATCGAGCCGTGCGCATGGCCGGTCGCCAACGAGCCGGCGCTTGCCGCGCGGCTGGATGCGTTTGCGCGCGAGGGGCTGAGCGCGGTGAAGGTGCCGCGCCGTTATGTGTTCCGGCCGACGCTGGAGCGGACCGACGCGGGCAAGCTGGTGAAGCGACGGCTGCGCGACGCGCTGATCGCCGAGGACCAGGCCGGAGTAGTTGCAGCATGAGTATCGCCACGCATCCGCTGACCGAGGTGACCGAGGCTGAGGCCGAGCGCGTCGCGCCGCCGGCCGATCGCCCGTTCGACCTGCCTAGTGCGGCGGCTGCCCGCTATTCGGTGTGGCTGCTGACGCTGATCTACATGCTGAACTTCGTTGATCGGCAGATCGTCAACATCTTGGCCGAGCCGATCAAGCGCGATCTGGGGCTGGCCGACTGGCAGCTTGGTGCGATGACGGGGCTTGGCTTTGCCATGTTCTACACCGTGCTGGGCATTCCGATGGCGCGGCTCGCCGAGCGGCTGCACCGCGGCAAGATCATCGCCGGCTGCCTGATCGTGTGGAGCGGCTTCACCGTCGCATGCGGTCTGTCGACATCGTTCGTGCAGATCCTGATGGCGCGGATCGGCGTCGGCGTCGGGGAGGCCGGGTGTACGCCGTCGGCGCAGTCGCTGATCGCCGACAGTGTCCCAGCGAACAAGCGGGCGACGGCGCTCGGCACGTTTTCGATGGGCGTGCCGATCGGATCGCTGGCCGGGCTGGTGCTCGGCGGGATCGTCGCGCAAAGCTATGGCTGGCGCGCGGCGTTCATGGTGGCGGGCGCGCCGGGCGTGCTGCTGGCGCTGATCGCCTTTGCCACACTGCGCGACCCGCGGCCGAGCGGCGCGGCGGCCGATCGATCGAATTTGATGCCGCTGAGCGCAGTGCTAGCGCAGTTACGGCGGCAGCCGGCGTTCTGGTGGCTGGGTGCCGGATCCGCGCTGACCGCCTTTGTCGGTTATGGCCAGCAGGCGTTCTATGTCTCGTTCTTCCTGCGCAATTATACGCCCGAGCTGACCGCGGCGGCGGAGCAGGTCGGCTTTGCCGGGCCGCTCGCCTTTGTCGGCGTGGCGCTTGGCATCGTGTTGGGCGTATCGGGCGGGATCGGCACGCTGATCGGCGGGCGATTGGGCGATTACTATGCGGGCAAGGAGCCGGGCGGCTATGCGATGGTCGCGTGCCTTTCCATGCTGATCGCCGGGCCGCTGCTTGCCGCCGTGTTCTTCATGGGCAGCGGGCTCGCGATCCTCGGGTTGCTGGCGGTGCCGTTGCTCTTCAAGAACATGTGGTTCGGCCCGGTGTTCGCCGCGATCCAGGGAATGATCCAGCAGCGCTCGCGCTCCACCGCGACGGCGATCTTCCTGTTCGTGCTGAACGCCGGCGGGCTGGGGCTGGGGGCGTTGCTGACGGGCGCGATCAGCGACCTGTTCGCGACGCGCTATGGCCCGGCGGAGGGCGTTCGCTATGCGCTGTTCGCCACCTCGCTCATTTCCTTCCTGTCCGCCGCCTGCTTCTGGCGCGCTGCCGTTGCGATGCGCCGCGCGGCCTGACCAATCATCCGTTCGAAAGGAACATGTTCGATGCAGATTACCGCTGATACCGCCGCCGTCGTCACCGGCGGCGCATCGGGCCTCGGCCGCGCGAGTGCCGAGGCGCTGGCCGCCGCCGGGGTGAAGGTCGCGATCTTCGACCTGAACGAGGAGGCGGGGCAGGAGGTCGCGCAGGCGATCGGCGGCGTGTTCTGCCACGTCAACATCATGAGCGAGGAATCGGTCGAGGCGGGGTTCGAGAAGGCGCGTGCGGCGCACGGGCAGGAACGGATCCTGGTCCATTGCGCGATGGCGAACCGCAAGGGCAAGACGGTGGGCCGCAACAAGCAGACCGGCGAGTTCACCCGTTTCTCGACCGAGGACTTTGCCTTCGCCACCGACGGCATCCTGATCTCCAGCTATCGCATGGCGTCGCTCTCCGCCTTTGGCATGGCGAGCCTCGACCCGTTGGAGGATGGCGAGCGCGGCACGATCATCATGACCTCGTCCGTCGCGGCGCAGGACGCGCAGATCGGGCAGGTGGCCTATGGCGCAGGCAAGTCCGGCGTGAACGGCATGGTGCTGCCGATGGCGCGTGACCTGATGGACCTGGGCATCCGCGTGAATGCGATCATGCCGGGCATCTTCGGCACGCCGCTGCTCGGCAAGCTGCCGCAGCAGGTGTTCGACAATCTGAACGCATCCGTGCCGTTCCCCAAGCGGCTGGGCAAGCCGGACGAATATGCCTCGCTGGTGCTGGAACTGGTGCGCAATGCCTATTTCAACGGCCAGTCGATCCGGCTCGATGGCGCGATCCGCATGGCGCCGCGGTGATCTGACCGGGCGCCGCTTCGTCCCACACGCGTGAACGTCATCAAGGAAGCCATCATGACCACCGCCTATATCGTCGATGCCGTGCGTACCCCGCGTGGGGGCGGCAAGCCGGGCAAGGGGGCGCTCACCCACCTGCACCCGCAGCACCTTGGCGCCACCGTGCTGAAGGCGCTGAAGGAGCGCAACGGTCTCGACACGTCCAGGGTGGACGACATCATCTGGTCGACCAGCCAGCAGCGCGGCAAGCAGGGCGGCGATCTCGGGCGGCTGTCGGCGCTCTATGCCGGCTATGACACGCAGGCGTCGGGCGTGACGCTGGACCGCTATTGCGGCGGCGGGATCAGCAGCGTCGGATTTGCCGCGTCGCAGATCATCGCCGGGTTCGAGGATGTGGTGATCGCGGGTGGCACCGAGATGATGAGCCACCATGCCGAGGCGGATGGCTGGGAACAGGGCACGCCCTTTGCGCAGCTCGGCCGCGCGAAGGGCAATTACGCGCTATATGACGAGCATCCGATCTCGCACGTCGGCGTCGCGGCGGATGCGATCGCGGGCATGGAGGGGATCGGCCGGGCCGAGCTTGACGCCTTTGGTGCGGAGAGCCAGCGCCGCGCGGCGATCGCGATGGAAGAAGGGCGATTTGACCGGAGCGTCGTGCCGGTAATGAACGATGACGGGACGGTCGCGCTGGATCAGGACGAGTTCCCGCGGCCGGGCACGACGGCCGAAAGCCTAGCGGCGCTGAAGCCGAGCTTCGTGGCCATCAACGACGTTGCGGCCTCCCCCGACGGCACCACCATGAAGCAGATGATCCAGCGCAAATATCCCGACCTGGAATGGGAGCCGGTGCATCATGCCGGCACCTCGTCGGGCGTGGTCGACGGGTCGGCGGCGCTGCTGCTCGCGTCGGAGGAAGGGCTGAAGGCCAATGGCTGGAAGGCGCGCGCGCGGATCGTCACGGCGGTGAACCATGGCGACTGCCCGACGCTGATCCTCAACGCGCCGGTGCCGGCGGCGAAAAAGGCGCTGGAGCGCGCCGGCCTTACCGTGGACGACATCGACGTGTGGGAAATCAACGAGGCGTTTGCGGTGGTGACGGAAAAGGCGATTCGCGACCTTGGCCTTGATCGCGCCAAGGTGAACGTGAACGGCGGCGCGATCGCGCTGGGCCACCCGATCGGCGCGACGGGATCGATGCTGATCGGCACGGCGCTCGACGAGCTGGAGCGGTCGGGCGGCCGTTACGCGCTGATCACGCAATGCGCGTTCGGTGGGATGGCGCCCGCGATGATCATCGAGCGCATCGACGGCTGACCATTTGTGCAGGCTGAGGCAAGCGTCGCGAAGGCGAAGACGGCGGTGCCGCCGTCCTCGCCTTCGTTGCTTTAAATGACGGCTTTAGCCGACTTGGCGTCGAGGTCCACGTCCATCTCGCGCGGCCAGAAGCGCAAGGTGCGGCAGGTCGTGACGAAGTCCTTGGCATCCTTCGCCTTGTCTAGCGAGACGAAGCCGTCGTCGCGGTCCGTTACGCCTGCAGCGTCGAACAGCGCGCCGGCCGCTTCATTGTGGCCGATGAACTTGCAATGCGCGAAGGCGTCGGCGACGAAGTCCTTGGCCGTCGCGTCCTTGGCAAGCATGGCGGCGCCTTCTTCCGATGGCAGTACGGCGACGGCATCGTAGAGGACCGAGGGGCCGCCATCGACCTTCTGCTTGGCGGCGATCTTGGTCCCGTCGTCCAGCGTCACGCCGCCGATCTTTGGCGCAACAACCTCGAACATCGCGCCTTCCGCCTCCAGCGCCTTGGTCAGCGCGTTGAACTGGTCCGCGCTCGACCCGTCGGTGAGCAGCACGCCCACCTTGCGACCCTTGAAGTCCTTTGGCCCGTTGGCGTGGATGCTGAGCTTGGGCGAGGTTGGCAGGTCCTGCGTCGGCTTGGCAGCCTTGGCGGGTTCGGGCAGGTCGAGGCCGAGTCCGTCTGCAACGGTGGTGGCCAGATCCTCGTCGATCAGGCGCAGGTGCGACACGGCGCGGGCACGGATGTCGACGCGCTCCACCTTTGACAGTTCGAATACCAGAGCATCGCCGATATGCTTCTGCTCGATCGGTTGCTGGCTCAGGAAGAACTGGCGCGCCTGACTGTAGTGATCGGCAAAGGTTTCGGAGCGGATGCGCTGCTTGGTGCCCTGCACCTCGGCGGGGAAGCTCTTGTAGCCTATCTCCGGGTTCTCACGGGGCCCGCCGTCAGCGCCCCAGCTGTTGGGTTCGTAGTTCGCGCGCCCCTTGGGATTGCGCATCGCCATGTGGCCGTCCTGCTGGAAATGCATGACGGGGCAGCGCGGCGCGTTCACCGGCAGGTGCGTGAAGTTGGGACCGCCCAGCCGCTTCAGCTGCGTATCGAGATACGAGAAATTGCGGCCGTGGAGGAGCGGGTCGTCCGAAAAGTCGATGCCCGGGACCACGTTCTGGGTGCAGAACGCGACCTGTTCGGTGTTGGCAAAGAAATTGTCGACGTTGCGGTTCAGCGTCATCGTGCCGATGATGCGGACCGGCACGTCCTCCTCCGGGATCAGCTTGGTCGCGTCGAGATGGTCGAACGGCAGCTTGTCGGCGGTTTCCTGGTCGAACAGCTGGACGCCCAGGTCCCATTCTGGGAAGTCGCCCGCCTCGATCGCATTCCACAGATCGCGGCGGTGGAAATCGGGATCGGCGCCGTTGATCTTCACCGCCTCGTTCCACAGCACCGATTGCAGGCCCTGGCGCGGTTTCCAGTGGAACTTCACAAAGGTCGACTTGCCGTTCGCATCGACCAGTCGGAAGCTGTGCACGCCGAACCCCTCCATGGTGCGGAACGAGCGCGGGATCGTGCGGTCTGACATCTGCCACATGACCATGTGCCAAGCCTCCGGGCTGAGCGTGGCGAAGTCCCAGAAATTGTCATGCGCCGATTGCGCCTGGGGGAAGGCGCGATCCGGCTCCGCCTTCACGGCATGGATGAGGTCGGGGAACTTGATCGCATCCTGAATGAAGAACACCGGGATGTTGTTGCCGACTAGGTCCCAATTGCCCTGCTTGGTGTAGAATTTCACGGCGAAGCCGCGCACGTCGCGTGCGACGTCCATCGACCCCTTGTTGCCCGCCACGGTGGAGAAGCGGACAAACACTTCGGTTTCCTGGCCCACGGTGCCAAGCACGTCGGCCTGGGTGTATTCGGAAAGGCTGTCGGTCAGCTTGAACACGCCATGCGCGCCATAGCCGCGCGCGTGCACGACGCGTTCGGGGATACGCTCGTGATCGAAGTGGAAGATCTTTTCGCGCAGGATGAAGTCTTCCAGCAGTGTCGGGCCGCGCGGTCCGGCGCGCAGGCTGTTCTGATCGTCCGCGATCGGCACGCCCTGCGCCGTGGTCATCGTCAGGGCCGCGTCGCTAGTGGTCTGGTGGGTTTCGCCGCCGTGGCCTTGAGGCTCGGCGTAGCCGGCAGCGGCATCGCCATTTACCTTGCCACCTGCGTCCTTGTTCTTGCCGTGCGCCATGTCGATACCCTTGCCTGACTGGATGTCGTGCGCTGAACGCGCGGGAGCGCAGATCGACCACGGCACAAGATGCATGATCTGGATCAATTTCGACGAATAGGGGCTAGCCGAAGCCGGTCCGTCGGCAGAGACAGGGAAGCACTGCGGTCTGTGGCTTCCACGCGCCCGCGTGGGGAGATGTGATCTGGTTGACGCTTGGCCCGCCATTGTCTGCATCCCCGCTCGAGACGAGGAGGCCATGCTGCCGCAGCTGCTGATTGGTCTGGCCGAGCTGGCGATAGTGCCGGGGCAACTGCAGGTGTGCATCTATCTTGACGGCTGCACGGACGGCAGCGCGGATCTGTTGGCGAAGTCGGCGTCGACCCTACCATTTCGTCTCACGGTCAGGAGCGGCCCGGAACGGCAGCCTGCCAACGCCGGCGCAGCGCGTATCAACGCCATGAACATGGGGCTTCGTGCGCTTGGCGACGCCGATGGATTATTGTTCACGACGGATGCGGACACGGTGCCGCAACCTGACTGGGTGTGGGCAGGGCGCCAGGCGTTGTCATTGGCGGATGTGGTTGCCGGTATGATCGTGCGTGCCGATGCGGAGGCCGATCCCGAGCAATCGCGCGTGGAGCAATATTATGATCGACTGTACCGATTTCGGCGCTCGATCGATCCGGTTGCGTGGGAGGCAGCAAACACACACCATTTCAGCGGCGGTGCGAACCTAGCGATGCGTGCGTCGGCATATCGCGGCATTGGCGGCTTTCGACCGTTGCCGTGCGGAGAGGATGCGACGTTGCTTGATGATGCCGCGCGCGCCGGCTTTCGCGTGCGCCGCGACGCGAATTTGCGCGTGGAAACCTCGTCCCGGCGCAGCGGGCGCGTCGCGGGCGGGCTTGCCGGCTCGCTTCGCGCGATCGATGCCGGAAGGCAGAACCGTGTATCGGACCCGCGTGGTGGCGCCTGGCAATGGCACGCGCAGGCGGTGGCGCGGCGTTCGTTTGCGATGATCGACCAAATGTCCGTGCGGGTTGCAGTGGGCGAGCGGCTGGGCCTCACTGCGGATCATGTGCTTGGCGTCGCGCGTGATTGCCCGAATGCGGAGGCTTTCGCGATGCGGATCGTACCGGCGGCACCGGTGTTCTGTGACGCGGTGACGTTGAGTGAGGCGGAAGATCTATTGGCGATGTTGGATGGTGGAACGTGCGGGATTGCCGCGTGAGCGCGGTTGGCGTGCTGCTCGCGGCGGCAATTCGGAAACAGGGATGGGACGCTGATCCGCCTCGCGATCCGCAATCGAGCGAGGACTATCTGCGCCTCCTCCGCGTTCTTTATGCCACCGGTCGCCAGGACCTGCCGCTCGGGCGCCTGCTCGAAGGCCATGTGGATGCGGTGCAGACCGTAGAGCGCTATGGTTCTGCGGCGCAGGTGGCGCGTTTGCACGACGCACTGCGCGCCGGCGCCGTTCTTGGTGTCTGGAATGCCGCCCTTGCCGGCGAGCCGTTGCGTCTGGTGGGAAATCGGCTGACCGGTGGGAAAAGCTACGCTTCCGGAGCGGGCGTGCTGAGCCATGCGCTCGTGACGGCGGAGAGCAACGACGGCGTGCAGTTGACTCTTCTCGATCTATCGCGCGTCGAGCCGGCGATCGACCGGGAATGGTGGCGGGTCACGGGAATGCAGCGATCCGAGACGCATCAGGTGCGTTGGGATGGCGCCCCGATCGACGCCGGCGACCGGATCGGCGCGCCCGATCTTTACGCCACCGAACCGTTTTTCAGTGGCGGTGCCCTGCGGTTCGTTGCGGTCCATGCCGGGGGTGTGGCGGGCATTTGCGACCGGGTGCGCGATCATCTGGTTGCCACCGGTCGAGCCGACGATCCGTTCCAGGCGGCGCGGCTTGCCGAGTTGTTCTGCCTGGCCGATCTTGCTGCGGCGACGGTGCGTGGAACGGCGCAAAGCTGGTTCGAGTTGGATGGCGAAGAGCGTCTGGCGCGGGTGGCTGCGGCCCGCCTGACCGTCGCTGAGGCGGGACAGCGGGCGATCGCCTTGGCGCAAGAGGCGGTGGGGCTGGCCGGTCATTTCATCAGCCATCCCTTGTCTGCGATGCTTACCGACCTGGCGGTTTACCTGCGGCAGCCGGCGCCGGACGCGCAGCGGCTGCGCGTGGGACGCGCGGTGCAATCGGGCGCGCTGGCGCCGGCGCTGTGAGATTGTCGCTGGCGGGCGTGCGCCGCGCGGCAATCGTGGCACCGCATCCGGATGACGAGATAATCGGGGCGGCTGCCCTGATTGCAGCCCTGCGCGGCAACGGATGCGACGTGCGCGTGATCGTGGTCAGCGACGGCGCCGCATCGCACCCGGGCAGCCTGAAGTGGCCGCGCCGCAGGCTGGTCGCGGAACGGCGGCAGGAGAGCCTGCGCGCGCTTCTGCGGCTGGAGGTGGTGCCCGGGAAGGTGCGTTTCCTTGGCTTGCCCGATGGGGCAGTGGGCACGCGTGAGGCGCAATGTCGGCGCGCCCTGCATGCGGCACTCAGGCGCGCTTGTCCCGACCTGATCGTGGGGCCAGCAACAAGTGACGCGCATCCGGATCATCGAGCGGTTGCCGCAGCGCTTCAACAATGGCGCTCGGGCGCGCGGCGGCTGAGCTATCAGGTCTGGCCGCCCCGCCAGCGTTTGGGGGCGCGTGGGTGGCTTGTCGCGTCGCCACGTGGGGCAAGCGCCAAGCGATCGTTGATACGCGTCCATCGCACGCAGCTAGGCGCGATCAGGGACGATCCGAACGGCTTCGCCATTGCGCCACATGAGCTTGCCGCCTTTGCGCATCCGATCGAGTGCTTCATGGAGGAGCGGCGGTGACGCGGATCAGCCTTGAGGGGTTTGCCGGTAAATTCGCGGCGGATGATGATCCATGGCGCACCTTCTTCAGCCGCGACGAGGCGGTGAAGCGGGCAGCGATCCTGCATGGCTTGGGTCCGGGGCCGCTTGGCCGGGTGCTGGAGCTCGGTAGCGGCAACGGCTCGAACAGCCGTGCGATGGCGCCGCGAGTGCGCCGGCTCGACGCGACGGAGGGGACGCAGGAGGGCACGCGGCTGACGGCCAGGGCAGTCGCCGCATGGCCAAGCGCGCGTACGATCCGCCTGGCGCTGCCGGCGTCATTTCCGCAGCCGAACTATGACGCGATCGTCATTGCCGAGCTGCTTTATTATCTTCCTGCGGCTGCGATGGCCGATGTCGCGCACCACGTCGCTCAGGCATTGCGGCCGGGGGGCAGGCTGGTGCTGGCGCATCACCGGATCGACTTCTACGACTTTGCCCAGCATGCCGCTCGCATTCAGCGGCGCTTTCTTCACCTCACCGGCGCGCAGTGGCGAGTGCGTACTGTGCGACGGCGCAGGAAGTGGGAGGTAATCGTCGCTGTGCGTGTTGGGCGCTGAAGTAGACGACCTTTCAGGCGCGGCCGCGGATATCGCCGGTCAGCGTCTGTCCCGGACCTTTCGCTCAGGTTGCGGAAACGACGGCTATGGCTTCGATCTCGACCTCTGCCGCGGGCTCGACGAGCGCAGCGTCCATCGGTCCCATGCGGAACAGCTCCTCGGCGCCGATCACGTCGCGGTAGAAGGCGACGGCGGCATCAAGGTCGGGCACCGTCCAGGAGATATGGTCGACCGAGAGGAAGCGGGGCTTCGGCGGCGCGGCGCTCATGGTATACTCCTTGGGGTGAGGCGGTAGTTTGCTGGCGGTTCGTCGGCTGGGCAACGCGGGCGTGGCGCAAACATCGTTGCCGCTCCCGCAACGATCAGTCGATCAGGTCGCCGATGGCGACGGGGCGGGCGGGGAAGCGCGCGGTAAAGCCGGCGCGCTCCGCGCGACCAGCGTCGGCAAGGAGGCGCAGCAGCGTCGGTTCGCAATTGCGCCCCTGACACAGCCCCATGCCGCAGCGGGTGGCGAGCTTTACCGCATTGACCGAGGCGCCGGCGGCGATTGCCTGAGTGATCGGGGCGAGCGGCACATCCTCGCAGCGGCAGATCAGCGTGTCAGGATCGCACGCCGGCAGATAGGAGTGCGGATCGGCGATGGTGTCGAGCAGGGCGGCAAAGCTGCGGTGCTGCTCGAGCGACCGGCGTGCGGGGCGTGCGGTGGCCTTTGCCGCAGCGGGCGTGATGAGGCCGAGACCCTGCGCGATGCCGAGGCCGGCGATGGTGCCGCTGGCAGATGCGGCTGCCGCGCCGGCGACGCCGGTCACTTCGCCAGCGACGTAGAGCCCCGGCAGCGAGCTTCGCATCCATGCGTCATGCGTGCAGCGCCAGCCACCAGCCGGTCCCGCCGCGACCATGGCGGCGCCGGCCATGCGCGGCAGCGCGGATTGCGGCACAAAGCCGTAGCATAGGCCGACCGCATCGCACGCGATGGCGCCGGCGCCTGTATCCGCGCCGGTCACGTGGTCGACGCCGGTGATGCGCTGTAGCGCGGTGCCGAAGTGGACGGGCACCCCTGCACGCCGAAGGGTCTGCATGGCGCGACCCCCGGAGAGCAGGTCACGTGCGCGACGTGCGGCGACCGTTGGTGCGCCGAGCAAGGGGGCGAGCAACCTGCGCTGCGGCTGGCCGAACAGCACCGCGGCGACCGTGCCACCAGCGCGAACGATCTGTTCCGCGATCACCAGTTGCAGCGGATGCGTGCCGGCGAAGAGGATGCGCTCGCCCGCGAGAATGTGCTGGCTCTTGAGCAATGCCTGAATGCCGCCGGCAGCATATACGCCGGGTAGCGTCCAGCCGGGCAACGGCACGGCGAGATCCTGGCATCCGGTGGCGAGGAGGATGTGGCTGGCGGTGATCTGCTGCGTGCCGTCGATCCCGTGCGCGATGAGGCGGCCGGGCTGGCAGTCCAGGACGGATCGGCCGCCGAGCCAGGTAACGCGATCGAGCGTCTCGAACCGGGCGAGCTGATCCTTCAGCGGGGCATAGCTCGGACCGGGCAACCAGTCTGCGGCGCGCCGGGGTGGCTGACGGAGGATCTGGCCGCCGGCCTGGGCCTGTTCGTCGATAACGGCGATCGTGATTGCGTGATCTGCAAGCGCCAGCGCCGCGGCTTGCCCGGCCGGGCCGCCGCCGATGATGACGACATCGAAGGCGAGCGGCTCAGCCAAGGGTGGTGACCTCGAGGCCGTCGGCAGCTTCGGTGAGGCAGGCGCGCACGCGGCGGCCATTGGCGGTGAGGATCACCGTGCATTCTCCGCAGCTGCCCATGTTGCAATACAGGCCGCGTGGGCGGCCTTGCGTGTCGCGGCGAAAGGCGGTTTGCCCACTGGCGAGCATGGCCGCTGCGATCGTCTCACCCGGCGTGCAGGCGATCGGCTGGCCGTCAACGATCAGCGTCAGCGGCTGCGCATCATGGCCCGTGCGGCGCGCGGTCATCCCATGAATCCGTTAAGATGCTCGAAGCGTGCGGGCGAGACGATGTCGAGTTCGGGCGTGGGGCGGCCGGTCATCGCGGCGGCGAGCAGGCGCGCAAAGGTTAGGCCGAGGGTGAAGGCGGAGCCGCCGGCCGCGACATACAGCCCCGGCATGCGCGGCACCTCACCGACGATCGGCAACTGATCGGCAGAGATGGCGGTGACGCCGGTCCAGCTGCGCAACAGGTCCAGTGCCGCGACCTGTGGCACCACATCGGTAGCGGCGCGCAGATTGCCGGATAGCGAACCGGCGATCAGTGCCGGCTTGCGCGACAGATCGAAGCCGCCGTCAGCGGATTGCGCGAGGCGCGACGGCCAGCCGCCGCCGATCAGCAAATTGCCGGCATGGGTTTGCTTCAGCGACAGACGGCGGCCGACATGCTGCACGAGATGCGGGATGGTCGGCGGCACGCGCACCGTGGCGTTCATCAGCAGGGCGACGGGATATAGCGGCATGTGGAGGTTCGCACGTGCGCACAACGGCGCCGTCCACGCGCCTGCCGCGACAAGCACGCGATCGGCGGCAAGCGACCAGCCGTTGCCGCCGAGACTGAACCCCGATGTGACGCGGGTGATCGTGGCGACCGGAGTGTGCATGCGCAGGTCTGCACCGGCGCCGCGGGCCGCAGCGGCGAGTGCGGGTGTCATCGCCTTCGGATCGGCATGGCCCTCGTCTTTAGAGAAGTTGGCGCCCATTATCCGGTCCGACAGATAGGGCGCGATGGCGCGGGCGGCGGCGCCGTCGAACGTCTCGACCGACAGTCCTTCGCGCCGCTCGCGCTCCGCCTTTCGCTCAAGAAGGGCGACCTCTTCGGCTGTTTCCGCCACCATCAGCCCGCCATGTATGGCGACGTGAAGATCGGCACCGAGGTCCTGTTCGACCTTGCGCCAATCCTCAACCGCCAATCGGCTGAGAGCGACAATGGCGGCAGCCTGATCTGCGAGCGCGTCGCCATTCTCCAGGAAACGGCGTTCGATCTGGAAGTGCAGCGAGCCGGCGTTCTGGCCCGATGCGCCGGTGTTCACGTCGCCGGCTTCGAACAGCACGACGGACGCGCCGGCGAGCGCCAGCCGCCATGCCGTGGCGCAACCGATCAGGCCGCCACCGATGATCGCCACGTCAGCTCGGTCCATAGACGCTTAGATGCGCCCGAGCTGTACCAGAGTCTCGCGGATTTTCAGCGCGTCCTCCGCCGACACATCACGCAGCGGCGCGCGGACGTAGCCACCCGGCAGTCCTTGTGCGTTGAGCGCGGCCTTCAGAATCGCGGGTCCGGAGCCAAAGCGGCCGACGAGTTCGGGCGTGTACCATTGATCGAGGATCACGCGATCCTGAAGCCCGCAGGCACGCGCGCCATCGATGTCGCCCGCCCATAGTTTGTTGTAGAAATCGGGATGGGTGCGACCGAGCACCGCACCGGCGCCCATGGTGCCGTCGCCGCCATGCATCCGCAGGAAGGTAAGGCCGTGTTCGTCCATGGTGTGGCCGAACACGCGGACGTCCTCGTTGAGCGCGTAGAACGTGTCGACGAAGCGGCGCAGGTCGCTGGTCGACTGCTTGACGGCAACGACATTCTCCAGCGCGGCAATGCGCTTCAGCAGATCGAGCGACAGGTCGATGCCGGTGCCTGGCGGCCAGTTATAGACACAGATTGGCAGCGGCGTGGCGGCGGACAGATCGGCGTAGAAGGCGACGACCTCCTCGCCGGACGGCTTGTAATAAGGCGGCGGGGTGACGACGATCCCGTCGAAGCCGCTGGCGGCGGCGTGTTCCGCGTGGGCGAGCACCTGGCGCGGCGTGTAAGCGGTGCAGCCGGCCAGTAGCGGCAGCTTTCCGGCAAGCTGCGCACCCGCTGCGGCGAAGAGTTGCGCGCGTTCAGCGTCGGACAGGCTGGGCCATTCGCCGGTAGTGCCAGCGATCAACAGGCCATGCATCCCCTCGCCATGCAGCCATTCGAGCAAGCCGCCGAGTGCGGTGAGATCGAGATTGCGTTCGGCATCGAACGGCGTGGTGATCGCGGGAATATAGCCACGCCAGTCCGCGCGCGATCGCTTGCTCATGTGTTCATTTCCCCCGCAGGCATCGGCCCTGTTTCTAGCCGTAACGGCGAAGTGATTGGCGCAACAGGGGCAACGAAGTACGAATCATGTTGCGATCTGCGCAACTTATGTCAGTCTTCAATCTGTCACATCACATCACCGGGGGGTGCATCATGTGGGACAGCGCACTGCATTATTTCTACGAGGCCGCGAATCTCGGATCGATGCGGCTGGCCAGCGACAAGATCGGTGTCGCGGTGTCGTCGATCAGTCGGCAAATTGCGCAGCTAGAATATGAGCTTGGCATCCCGCTGATCGAACGCGGGCGCCGCTCCATCCGGCTCACCGAGGCGGGGCAGCTCGCCTACGAATATCATAAGAACCAGATCGCCGGGCGCGAAGGACTGCTGAACCAGATTCAGGAGCTGCGCGAGGTGAAGACGGGGCGGATCGACCTGGCGATCGGGGAGGGCTTCTTTGGCCCGCCCTTCACCGCAATGATCGAGGCGTTTCAGGCCAAGAACCCTGGCATCGCCGTCTCCGTCACGAGCTGCCCCAGTGCCGAGATCATCCGTATGGTGATCGAGGACGAGGCGCATATCGGCATGATCCTGTCGACCACCAGCGAGCCCAAGATCCGCACGCGGGCAGCAGTTGCGCAGCCATTGCTGGTGCTGTGCGCGCCCGATCACCCGGCCGCAGCGATGGAAGCACTGACGGTGGCGCAACTCGCAACATTCGAGTTGTGCCTGCCGCCGGGCGGCTTTCGCATCCGCGGGACGCTGAACGATGCGCAGAAGCGCGCGCAGGTGTGCCTGGAGCCGCGGCTGGTGACGACATCGATCGCGATGATGCGCGAGATGGCCAAGGGCGGCCGCGCCGTTACGGTGCTGCCGCGCATCTCCGCCATCGCCGAGCTGGAAGAAGGCTCGCTGGTGGCGCGGCCGCTGATCGACGATGCGATCGAGCATAGCACCGTGAGCCTGATTCATCGACTGGGGCGGCAGTTGGACGGCGCACCGGCGCGGTTGCTGGCGGTGATCGAAGCGAAGCTGAAAAGCTGGAGTTGAGGGGAAGGGCGGGGGAACTCGCCCGCCTGCCGTACGTGCGTCGAAAGCTCGGCAAGGCTGGAATCTAGGCCGTTGCCACGACCTTGGCTTGCCGTATGGGCAGCACGAGGCACACCACCACCAGCACGCTCGCGTTGACCGCCATGGCGATCAGGCCGACTTCCCATCCGGGCAGCAGCGTTTTCCATAGCGCCTGGGCTTGAGGAAGTAGCAGCGCGAAATATCCGGCAACGATTCCGAGGAACACGCCACGGGCATGCGCACGGGGCCACAGGAAGGCGGCGTAGACGCCCGGTGCCAGCATGCCGATCGCAGCATAAGCGGAGAGGCCGATCTCGACGAGGGACTTGGAGCCGCCCAGCGTCAGGTACACTGCCGCCACCGCAAAGCCGATCATCGAAAGCCGCGAGGCGAGCAGGGTCGTGCGATCCGACAGGCCCGGCCGAAGCGGCAGGAGCACGTTGCGGCTGAAGATCGACCCGGCGGTGAGCAGCAGTACCGATCCCGGCACCAGCGCCAGCAGGCAGGCTGTGCCGGCGAAGATACCGACGGCCCACGCCGGATAACGGTCGGCGACGAACTGCAGCAGCACCGCATTGGTGTCTCCCCCGGCTGGCTGCGTCCCGGCGAGCAGCGCGGCGAACCCAAGGAGGATGATGAAGAAGTAGGAGAGCGAATAGATCGGCTGCCAGATCGCGTTGCGGCGGATCGTCGCCTCGCTGCCGGCGGAGAAGCACAATTGGAACAGATGCGGCAGGATCCAGTTGCCGAGCGCGACATTCAGCGCGGAGGTCATGAGCCAGATCTGTCCGAGCCCGGCGCTAGGTTGCAGCCCAGGCAGCTTGCCGATCCCCGGATAACTGTCCTGCGCAAGGCGATAGACATCGAGCATCGACGCGGCGCCGACCTTGCCAGCAACGGTCGCGCACAGGCCGATCACGATCAGGACCATCAGCACGTCCTTCACCCCGGCGGCAAAGGCGGCCGATCGCAAGCCGGCGAAGAACACGAAGCCGAGCATGAAGATCGCGGCGATGATTGCCGATACGGCAGGCGAGACCTCCGGTCCGAGCGTCAGCCGAACGATGAGGCTGAGCGCGACGATCTGGATCTGCACATAGACGATCAGCGCGGCGATGCCGGCAAGACCGACCACCACCCCGAGCCAAGTCGCGCGGTAATGCGCGGCGAAAAAGTCGGCCTGCGTAACCAGGTTGTGGCGGCGACCGGCGTTCCAGATCAGCGGCATCAGCCAATAACCGATCGTTGCCGACAGCGAAACGGAGGTGAGCGCCAGATAAGCGGGTGCGCCGTATGCCCAGGCGAACCCAGAGATGCCGAGGACTGCGAAGGTGGTGTAGATCTCACCAGCGTTGAGGAACCAGAAAATCAGCACGCCGAACTTGCGCCCGCCAACCGCCCAGTCGGCAAGCGTGCGTGCTTTCGCCTGCCGGCGTGCCGAGAGCAGCGCCCCCGCCATGGTGCCAAGTACAATCGCCAGGGTGAGAACCAGGATCATGCCGGATCGTTCGCGAATTCGGGATTTCTGCGGTCGATCGAGAAAACGACGGCGATGACGATCGAGGTCACCACGATGCCGGCCATCTGCCAGACCATCGGGAAGGGCAGCGAGAACGGGCGCCACGCGATGTCGTTGACGAGCGGGATGCAGCCGACCTGCCAGAGGAAGGGAATCAGCAACAACCGGCGGTGCGGGCGCCGCTTCATGCCGGGCCTCCACCCGCGGCGATCCAGCCGCGAATCTTGGCGTCGAGCACGTCCATCGGAAGCGCGCCGGTGTTCAGCGCCTGCCGGTGATAGTCGCGCACGTCGAACTTGCGGCCGAGTTCCTTCCCGGCTGTTTCGCGCAGCTCGCGAAACTTCAGCTCGCCGATCTTGTAGGCACAGGCCTGTCCCGGATAGGCGATGTAGCGATCGATCTCGACCGCAACGTCGCGCGGCGCCATCGAGGTATTGTCGAGCATATAATCGACTGCCTGCTGGCGGCCCCAGCCCTTGGCGTGAATGCCGGTATCGACCACCAGCCGCACCGCGCGCAGCATCTCCATGTCGAGATGGCCGAACAACTGCATCGGATCGCCGAACATCCCGAGCTCCGGCCCGAGCGATTCGGCATACAGACCCCAGCCTTCGGTATAAGCGGTAACTTCACCGTGGCGCAGCAGCGGCGGCAACGCCGCGTCTTCCAGCGCGAGCGTCAGCTGGAAATGGTGGCCGGGAATGCCTTCGTGCAGCGTCAGCGTTTCCAGCGTGGGGATCGGGCGCGTGTTGAGCATCGACATGTTGAAGTACAGCACGCCGGGGCTGACGCCGTCCGGAGGGCCGGGACGGTAATAGCCGGTGCCGCGCTGGTCGCCGAGCGCGGGCAGCGGGCGGACCTCGAAGGGTGCTTTTGGGCGATCGTGGAACAGCCGCGGGATGGCGGGCCAAATTTTTGCTTCAATGGCCTTGAAGCGGGCGAGCAGTTCTTCCGGAGTCTTGTAGTAATATTTCGGGTCGGTGCGAACGTGCTCGAAGAAGGCTTTCAAATCGCCGAAAAAGCCAACCTGTTTGCGCACCTTTTCCATGTCACCACGGATGCGCGCAACCTCGGACCGGCCGAGCCGGTGAATGTCGTCGGCGCTGCGTTTCGTCGTCGTGTGGCGCTGCAACTCCCACGCGTAAAGTCGGGGGCCGTCCTTCATCGCGCCGCGACCCGGCGCCGTCAGGGCACGCGGCAGGTACGTCTCCCGAAGGTAGCTGCCCCAGGCGCGGTAAGCAGGATAGACCCGGCCTTCGACCGCCTCGCGGAACGCCGCAGTGATGCGGGTGCGCTCGGCGGCGGGGATCGTGGTGGGCATGCGGGTGATGCCGGTCCAGAAGGCGCTTTGTTCGATCGGCAAGGCGAGCATCGCATCGACCTGCGCCAGCACGTTGTTAACGATGACCTTTGGCTGGATGTATCCGGCCGCCAATCCCTGTTGGAGGCGCAAGACGGCACTCTTCATGTATCCGGTGAAGCCGTCAAAGCGCTTCAGCGTATCTTGGTAATCGGCGACGTTCTCGTATTTGGCGCCAGAGAGAAAGTCCGGAAACTCGACCTGCAGCCCGAACGACGGGTTGAGCGGTGCCATGCGCTGGACGGCAAACAGCCCGGCGTTGAGCAGGTCCAGCATCTGCTGCGTTTTGTACGCAAAAACGTCATAGGCGATGCGATCGACGGGGCCGAGGCTTGTCCGATCGATCGTGGCGAGATCGACCGCGTCGCGCTGCTTGTCGGCGCGCAGCCGCGCTTCATAGACGTCGCTGAGCGGGTCGAGGAACAGGGGTGCGCCCTTGTTTCCGCTCCGGTCGGCGCTGAGCGGGTCCAGCGCGGCGTCGGCAGCAGCGCTGCGCTCCAGCAAGGCGCGGAGGCGGGCGCCATCGTTACCCTGAGCCAGACCGCGCAGCGGTGCCAAGGCGGTGGCGCACGCCAGCAACCCAAGGGTCTTGCGACGCGTGAATAGGCGTGGTTCGTTCGGCAATGTGCGGCCCCCCTTTTTGCCTCACCAATCGTGTCGTCTCCGCGCGGGAAAGCAACCTTGCTGCGCCGAGTTGATCGCCTCGCACCTGCAGCGGCTAAGTTACTCTGATTGCACGCTTTGCGTAATGCAGCATTGCTTTAGATCGAAGGAAATTGGCCTTGCGTTGCGTTTGGCGCAACCATTCGGGGCAAGTTTGCGCATTGCCTTAGCCGGCGAATGCCGCAGTCTTCGCGTGTCTTCAGGGAGAGACCAAATGAAGCTCTGGCGCACCGTGCTCGCCGCATTGACGGTCGTTTGCGCAACGGCGGCTGTTGCGCAGGAGGGCGCACCCGTGACCGCGCTGGTTGGCGGCACAGTGGTGGACGTGGACACCGGCCGCTCAACGCCGAACGCCATCATCCTGGTGCAAGGCGAGCGGATCCTGAGTGTGGGGCCGGCGGCCTCGTTGCCGTTGCCCTATGGCGCGAAGGTGGTGCCGATGACGGGCAAGTGGCTGATCCCCGGCCTCATGAACATGCATGTGCATTTCGGGCTGAAGCTGCCGGGCGCCGAGGGCAACGCGCTGGTCGACGAGACCGATGGCGAGGAAGCGCTGCGCATGGCGGACAATGCGCGCCGCAGTTTGCTGGCGGGCGTCACCACGGTACGGCTGACCGCGGAGGATCACGGCCTCGACTTCATGTTGAAGCGCGCGATCGAGAAGGGGCAGGCGGTGGGGCCGCGGATCGAATCGGCAGGCGAGTTGATCGTGCCGACCGGCGGACACGGTTCGCTGGAGGCGGACGGACCGGCGGCGTTCAGCAAGGTGGCGCGCGAGCAGATCAAGCGGGGTGCCAGCTGGATCAAAATAGCCGTTTCTGGCGGCATCTCGGATACGCACGGGAGCATTTCGGCCGCGCCCATGACCGATGCGGAACTGTCCACGATCATCGAGGTGGCGCACCGCAACGGCGTGAAGGTGACGGCGCATAACGGATCGTCCGAGGCGGCGTTGCAGGCGCTGAAGTTCGGGATCGATTGTTTCGAGCATGGCTACCACTTCAACGACGACGTGCTGGCCAAAATGAAGGCGCAGGGCGTGTGGCTGGTGCCGACGATGGTGGTCAGCCAGCCGGGCGCCTACGAGTTCTACCGCAAGATCGGCTCACCGCCCTGGTACCTCGAGCGGGTCGCCTCGACCGGCAAGGATCATTGGGCGATGCTGCAAAAGGCGATCAAGATGGGAATCAACGTGGCGCTGGGCACCGACCAGTTCCCGTTCGAGCCCAATGACGGCACCACTGCAACGGTGGCGGAAGCGGAGCTGTATCAGAAGGCGGGCATGACGCCGCTCGCCGCCTTGCAAGCCGCGACGATCCGGCCGGCCAAGATGCTGGGGCTTGACGATCAGGTCGGCCGGATCGTGGCGGGGCAATATGCCGACATCGTTGCGGTCGATGCCGATCCCACAAAGGATATCTCGGCGCTGCGCACGCTCGATTTCGTGATGAAGGGCGGCGCGATCTACCGCGACGACGATCATCCCGAGCTGATCGCGCGCTGACCGAAGCTCACAATCGTGTGAACACGGGTGCGACGATGTGGCAATCGTGGAGTCTGGTGCGCAATTCAGGGAGATGATGGTGCCGCGACCCGTTCTTGCTGTTGTTCTTGCGCTGACCAGTGCGCTTGCCGTTCCCGCGACCGCGCAGGAGGCCAAACGGCGGTGGGATGAATTGTGCCAGTTGCGCAAAGACAAGCTGGATATTGTCCTGCCCCAAGCCATGCGCGAGAACGGGATCGATATGTGGATCGTTGCCGGGCGCGAAGGCCATAACGATCCAAACGCCATGCTGCTGGGTGACGGCTATATCGGCGATGTCGGTTATTACGTCTTCACCGATCGGGGTGGTGGCCGGATCGAGCGGGCGGCGTTCGGCATCGGCGGCGCCGCATTCGATCAATGCCCGCTCTACGATCTTCGTCCCGCGCCTTCCGAGATGGCCGCCTTCGTCCAGACGCGGCAGCCGAATAAGATCGGCATCAACGTGGCCTCGGAAATCGGCAGCGCGGATGGTCTCAGCCATTCGCTGTACGAGAAGTTGCGCGAGACGCTCGGGCCGGCGCTGTCGGCGCGCATGGTCTCGGCGGAGAAGCTCGTGTCCGATTTTCGCGGGCGACACACCGCGCTCGGCGTCGCGGCCTTTGCCAAGGCAGGCGAATATTCGCGCACCATCGTCGAGCGTGCGCTATCCAACGAGGTAATCCGGCCGGGCCATACGACCACCGGCGACGTTGCCTGGTGGATGATGGAACAGCTGCACAAGGAAGGGCTGGGCAACAGCTTCGGTCTGCCAAGCATCTATATTCTGGGGCCGGGGCCTCGCGGGCCGGTATCGGGCGATCACGTGATCCAGCCGGGCGATCTGATCACGGTCGACTGGGGCGTGAATTACCTGACGGCTTACACCGACATGAAGCGCATGGCCTATGTGCTGAAGCCGGGCGAGAACGCGCCGCCGGCGGGCGTACAACGCGCGTACGACAAGGGGCAGCTGATCCGGGGCATGATCCTCGATCAGATCCGCCCTGGCGTGACAGCGGGCGACGCGCTTGCCGCGGTGAACCGCAAGGTGGCGGCGACGCCGGGCTTCGTCCTTGGCAAATACGATGATCCCAGCGCCGATCCAAAGATGACCGATGTGGTGATCGGCAGCCATTCGGTGGGTGATCTGGGCCACGGATCGGGGCCGTCGATGGCCGACTTCAATCCGGTGCGGATGACCTACACGCTGCGTCCCGGCAATCTGCTGTCGGTCGAGCTGTTCGTCTATACCGTGGTGCCCGAATGGGGGACCCGCAAGATCAAGATCCCGCTGGAGGACAATGGCGTGGTGACGGACAGCGGGCTGCAATGGGCCTATCCGCCCAACAGCCGCATCCTGCTGGTGAAGTAGCGGTCTGGCGTTGTGCTGCCGAATACCGGCGAAGGTCGGTTGCGTCGTGCGCAACGAACATCGTTTTTCGATGTCGTTGTCACAACTGCGCCAGTGACCGACACTCGGCATCCTCGCCGAAAGGCGGAGCGATCTGGCAGGAGCAATATCGCGATTGCGTGCGCCTGCTGGCCGGCTCAAGGCTGAACCTGACGAAGCAAGAAGTGGATGTGTTGCGTGATCGATCGTCGTCGCTTTCTTGAAGGAACCGCTGCGGGGCTGGCGCTGGGCACGGGCGTGCCGGCCTGGGCGCAGGTGAGAAGCGCGGATGCGGCGCTTGCGGCGCTGCTGCAGCGGCATAGCGAGGCATATCTGAGGCGATCGCCGGAGGAGGCGACCGGCGCTGATTTCGACGTGGGCGCGAATGCTGGCTTGCGTGCGAAGCTGGACGATCGCTCCCTGGCAGCGCGGGCGGCCGATCAGAAGGCGATCAAGGCGGCGTTGGCGCAGCTTGGCGCGATCGACGTGCATCAGTTGTCATCGCGCAGCGCGCTGGATCATGCGGTGGCGCGGTTCGTTTATGACACGCTGGACGATCTGCTCGGCCGCTATGGCTATGTCGACGGCAATTTGCGGCCGAGCCCTTATGTCGTCAGCCAGATGAATGGCGCTTATTACTGGCTGCCGGACTTCATCGGCAGCCGTCATCCGATCGAGACGCGTGCGGATGTGGAGGCATGGCTGCTGCGGCTTGCGGCGTTTGCGACGGCGATCGATCAGGAAACGGATCGCGTGCGCCACGACGCTGGCCTAGGCGTGATCCCGCCCGATTTCGTGATCCAGCGTACGGTGGTCCAGATCAAGGGGTTGCGCGATGGCGATCCGCTGCAATCGGCGCTGATCGCGCCGGCGCTGAAGCGGGCGCGGGACAAGGGTTTAAGCGATGTGCAGGCGCAGGCGCTCGGCATCTTTCGCAATCGCGTCCAGCCGGCGCTGACGCGCCAGGCCGAGACGCTGGAGGCGCTGCTGCCCCGCACCGATGCGCGTGCCGGCGTGTGGAAGCTGCCCGACGGCGACGCGTATTATGCGGCGGCGGTGCGCGCGAACACGACCGTCGATACGTCGCCCGCAGAGCTGCATCGCATCGGGCTGGAGCAGTGCCGCGCGCTGACGGCGGAGATCGACGCGCTGCTAAGGGCGCAGGGACTGACTAAGGGCAGCGCGATCGCGCGGATGCAGGCGCTTGATGCCGATCCGCGTTTCATCGTGTCGAATGACGATGCGGGCCGCACCAAGCTGCTCGGGCTCGCCGATGCCTATCTCAAGAAGACGACGGGGCTGTTGCCGGCGGCGTTCAACAATCCGGCGATCGATCCGATCATCGTGCGGCGCATTCCGCCGGCGGTGGAGGCGGGGGCGCCGGGCGCCTTTTATTCCGAGGGAGCGCCGGGGCAGCCGGGCGTGTACTCGATCAATCTCCACCGGCCCGATGAGCATGTGCTGTGGCGCCTGCCGACGTTGACGCATCACGAGGGCATTCCGGGGCACCATTTTCAGGCGAGCATGCTGCGCCGCGCGCCGGCGCTGCCGCTGTTCCGGCGAATGGTGCGCTTTTCCTCCTACACCGAAGGCTGGGCGCTGTATGCGCAGCAGGTGGCGGATGAGATCGGCTTCTTCGAGGGCGATCCGTTCGGGCGGATCGGCTATCTTCAGTCCGAGCTGTTCCGCGCGGCGCGGATCGTGGTGGATACCGGCCTGCACCACCACCGCTGGACCAAGCAACAAGCCGTCACCTGGATGGTGGAGAATGCCGGGGAGCATCCGGAGGCGACCGATCGCGAGGTGACGCGCTACGCCGTGTATCCGGGGCAGGCGTGTAGCTTCAAGGTTGGTGCCAACGCGATCCATGCCGCGCGCGAGGATGCGCGAAAGGCGATGGGCGACCGCTTCGACGTGCGCGACTATCACGATCTGGTGCTGGCGAGCGGGCCGATGCCGATGTCGGTGCTGCAAGCCGCGACAAAGGCGTGGGCGGGGGGCGCCGGCTCGGTTGCGGATTGATCGTCAACCGCTGATTGCGCGCGCGGTGGGTTGCCACAACTGGACCATGTCGGGATAGTTCGCGCGATGAGCCAGCAGACCGGGCAGGATTGGGGGGCGCGCGCTGCCGCGCTGAAGGCATCGGGTGATCTGGCGGGCGCGGCGGATGCCTATGCCGCGGCCGCGCGGGCGCGGCCGACCAGCGCGGTTGCCGAACATAATCTGGCGGCGACGCTGGGCGACCTTGGCGACCATGCCGGCGCGCTCGCCGCGACGAAGCGGGCGTTCGGCAAGGGCGGCGACGCGCCGGAGACGTGGCTGGTGCACGCGCGATCGTTGCAGGCGCTGGGTGAGGTCACGGCGGCGGAGGCTGCGTTCGAGGAGGCGATCCGCAGGCGCGCCGATTATGCCGTCGCGCATCGCGATCTGGCGCAGCTGCGCTGGATGCGCAGCGGGGAGCCGAGTGACGCCCTGCGATCGCTGAACACTGCGCCGGATACAGCCGAACTGGCGCTGGTCCGCGCCACCGTTCTCACCAGCGTGGGCAATCCTGCGGAAGCGCGAGCGGTGATCGAAAAGGCGCTGCGGCGGGCGCCGGGCGATCTCGCGTTGCGGCTGACGGCGGCAGCACAGGCCGAGCGGGGCGGGGACGTGGTGGCGCAGCTGGCGCATGCGACCGCCGCGCTGCGCCTCGCGCCGGGTTCGATCGACGCCGGGCGCGCGGCGGTGGAGGCGCTGCTGCATGCAGGGCGCCTGGTCGAAGCGGCGCAACTGGCGGAGCGGGTAGTGGCGGCGGCGCCCGACGATCAGGCGGCAATTGCTCTGATGGCGACTGCGTGGCGCTTGGTCGGCGATCCGCGCCATGCTGCGCTTTGCGAGGATAAGGCACTGATATCGCGCCGCATGTTGCCGGTGCCGGCGGGCTGGGAAAGCCGTGAGGCGTTCCTTGAAGAGCTGGCGGAGGCGCTGACGGCGCTGCATGGGTGGCGATCCCATCCGCTTGGCCAGTCGGTGCGGCATGGCAGCCAGACGCAGGTTGACCTGACGCGAGTGGAAACGCCGGTGATTCGGGCGCTGTTTGCGACGCTGCCGGTGCTGATCGATGCCCATATCGTGGCGCTCGGCAGCGGCGACGATCCGGTGCGGCGGCGGATCGGCGGGGGGTGGCGCTTTGCCGGTGCTTGGTCGATCCGCTTGTATCCGGGTGGTTTTCACACCGACCATGTGCACCCGCAGGGCTGGCTATCGTCTGCCTTTTACGTCTCCTTGCCACAGGCGGTGGGGCGCGAGCCGGAGGGGTGGCTGGCGTTCGGGCGGCCGGGAATCGCGACCACGCCGCGGCTGGCGCCGTTCCGCCGGCTGCAGCCCGCGCCGGGCATGCTGGCGCTGTTCCCATCCTACCTTTGGCACGGCACCGAGCTGTTCACCGGTGACGAGCCCAGGCTGACGGTGGCCTTTGATATTGTGCCGACGTAATAAAATCGGAGAACATCGGGTGTGGTTCGGCCGCGACAATGCGTCATGTGGCCAAGGACAAATAAAACGGGGGGTATGATGAGCCGACTGGGATTATTCTGCAGCGTCGCGGCACTGGCGCTCGCGATGCCGGCGCTGGCCGATCCGATCACCCCGAAGGCAGGATCGCTGCCCTCGCCCGCAGAGGCTTTTCCGACCGAGCCGGGCAGCGATTATTACCTCGCCAATTACGATGCGTACGAAAAGTATCTGAAGACGCTTGCTGCGCAGTCCGATCGGATGAAGCTGATCGACATCGGCAAGAGCGCCGAAGGACGCACGATGTGGACGGCGGTGGTTTCCTCGCCGGCGAACCTCGCCAAGCTGGACCGTTATCAGGAAATCGCACGGCGGCTCGCCAAGGCGGAGGGCGTGAGCGAGGCGGAGGCCAAGACGCTTGCCGCCGAGGGGCGCGCGATCGTGTGGATCGATGCCGGCCTGCACGCAACCGAGACGGTGACGACGCAAAGCCAGATCCATGTGCTGTATCGGATGCTGACCGGGGAGGACGCCGAGACGAAGCGCATCCTGGACGAGACGATCGTGCTGTTCGGTCACGACAATCCCGACGGGCTGCAACTCGTCGCCGATTGGTACATGCGCAACAAGGACCCGAAGGATCGCGAGTTCCGCACGATTCCGCGGCTGTACCAGAAGTATGTCGGGCACGATAACAACCGCGACAGCTTCATGTCGCAGATGCCCGAGACGACCGCGGTCAACCGCGTCCTGTTTCGCGAATGGTATCCACAGATCATCTTCAACCAGCACCAGACCGGGCCGGCGGGCATGGTGGTCTTCGTTCCGCCGTTCCGCGACCCCTTCAACTATAACTACAATCCGATCGTGATGACCGAGCTGCAGGAGGTCGGCGCGTCGATGCACAGCCGGCTCGTCTCCGAGCAGAAGGGCGGATCGGGCATGCGCTCCGCCGCGCCCTATTCGACCTGGCACAACGGCATGGTGCGATCGGTCGCCTACTTCCACAATTCGATCGGGTTGCTGACCGAGATCATCGGCGGACCGACGCCCGAGAAGATCCCGCTGATCCCGGATTACCAACTCGCACGCAACGACGAGCCGCTGCCGATCGCGCCGCAGGAATGGCACCTGAAGGACAGTCTGGAATATCAGAACTCGCTCGATCGTGCAGTGATGGATTATGCGGCTCGCAACCGCGAACGGCTGCTGATGAACATCTGGCGGATGGGCGATCAGGCGATCGCGCGCGGCAAGCGCGACAGCTGGACGATCACGCCGAACGACGTCGAGGCGGCAAAGGATGCGGCCAAGGGCAAGACGGCCGAAGGCGGCGAGGTGTATTTCCGCGGGCCGCCGCCGATCGACAGCGGCCTCTACAAGAGCGTGCTGAACGACCCGGCAAAGCGTGACCCGCGCGGTTACGTCCTACCGCCGATGCAGCGCGACATGCCGACGACGATCGCGTTCCTCAACGCGCTGCTGAAGACGGGCGTCGATGTCGAGCAGGCGAGCGCGCCGTTCACCGCCGGGGGCAAGCGCTATCCGGCGGGGAGCTATGTGGTGAAGACCGCGCAAGCCTATCGCCCGCACGTGCTCGACATGTTCGAGCCGCAGGACCACCCGCACGATCTGGAATATCCCGGCGGCCCGCCCAAGGCGCCGTACGACATCACCGGCTATACGCTGGCGTATCAGATGGGCGTGCAGTTCGACCGGATCCTTGACGGGTTCGATGGCGCGTTCACCCGCGTGACGGCGGATCAGCTCGCACCGCCACCGGGCCGCGTGCTCGGCTCCGGCACTGCCGGCTATGTCGTTGGGCACGAGACGAACAACAGCTTCATCCTGACCAACCGGCTGCTGAAGGCCGGCGTGCCGGTTTCTTGGCTGAACGAGACGACCAAGGCAGGCGGCGTGACCTTTGCACCGGGCGCTCTGTGGATCCCGGCGACGCCGCAGGCGGCCGCGATCATCGCGCAATCGGCGCCGCTCGGCGTCGATGCCTATCGCGTGTCGCGCGCGCCGGCGGGCGCCAAGACGGCGCTGAAGCCGGTGCGGGTGGGTCTGGTGGACCGTTACGGCGGGGTGATGCCGGCCGGGTGGACCCGCTGGCTGCTGGAGCAATATGAATTCCCGTTCGAGGTGGTCTATCCGCAGACGCTCGACGCCGGAAACCTCAAGGCGAACTACGACGTATTGCTCTTTGCCGACGGCACCGTGCCGGTGGAGCGTGGCGGCGCCTATCCGGGCGGCTATCGCAATTCGATGCCCAAGCCGGCCGACATTCCGGCGGATTATCGCGCCTGGCTGGGCGAGGTGAGCAAGGACAAGTCGGTGCCGGCGATCGATGCCTTTGCCAAGGCGGGCGGCACGGTGATCACCGTGGGCAGCGCCAATGCGCTGGCCAGCATGTTGTCGCCGGCGGTTCAGCCGGCACTCGTCACCAAGAAGCCGGACGGGACGGTGACGGCGCTCGACCACAAGCAATTCTACATCCCCGGCTCGATCCTGGCGGCGAAGGTCGATCCGACCAAGCCGCTAGCCTACGGCATGGCCCCCAAGGTCGACCTGTTCTTCGACGAGAGCCAGTCGTTCGTTCCGACCGCCGGGCTGACGCCGGTGGTGACGTATGACAGCGCCACGCCGCTGCGGAGCGGCTGGGCCGTGGGGCAGGAGAAGCTGAACGGCACGGTGGCGGTCGCCTCGGTCGATCTGGGGCAGGGCAAGCTGTTCGCTATGGGTCCGGAGGTGACGCAGCGGGCGCAGCCCTATGCCTCGTTCAAGCTGCTGTTCAACGGCATCCTCTACGGGCCGGCGAGCACGTCGGCGCAATAAGAGCAAGCGGCGGGGCGGCGCTCTTCCAAGCGTCTGCCTCGCCGACTGCATCCGTTTGCGGGCAAACGTCTAGGCTTATGTCAAAGCAAGCCTGACCAACGAAATAGTATAATGTATCTTTAAGTGTATGTCTTTCGACCGAATTGATCTTGCACGTGGGGCCTTGCGCAACTTTTATTTCAACGGCGAGGTGAGGGAGACATAAGCCATCGCGTCTTCACCCTTGAGCCGCCCGACACGAGGCGGCCTTTCAAGGGAATAGACACGCCATGCACCAGCGTTTCGTGCTTCGCACGTTCTTGTCCGTCGGCACCGCCAGCATTGCGCTGATCGCCGCGCAGGCCGCCGCTCAGGTTTCCGTGCCGACCGAGGAAAACCCGCCAGCAGCCGCGGCCGAGGCGATTGCCGAGGCGCAGAACCCCGCCGCGCCGCCGCCGCCGTCCGAGGACATCGTCGTTACCGGCAGCCGCATCGCGCGGCCGGATTATGTCGCCAATTCGCCGATCGTTTCGGTTGGCAGCGCGGCAATCGAAAATACCGGGCGCGTGACGGTGGAAAGCACGCTGACGCAATTGCCGCAGTTCGCCGGATCGTTCGGGGCTGGCAATACCGGCAGCACCTCGACCGGGCTGAACGGCGGGCAGGCCTATGCCTCTCTGCGTGGCCTGGGATCGAAGCGGACGCTGCTGCTGCTCGACGGGCGGCGTATCCAGCCGTCCAACCCCGACGGCTCGGTCGACCTCAACATCATTCCCGAAGCGCTGATCGAGAATATCGAGGTGATCACCGGCGGTGCGTCGACCACTTATGGTTCGGATGCGACCGCCGGCGTGGTCAACTTCCGGCTGAAGCGGCGGTTCAGCGGGCTTGAGATTGCGGGGCAGACGGGCGTCAGCGATTATGGCGACGGCAACAGCTATCGCATCACCGCCACCATGGGATCGTCATTCGCCGACGATCGCGGCAGCGCGGTGCTCTCTGTGGACTACACCAAGCGTGATCGCGCGCTGCAGGGCAAGCGCGACTATTACGTCTTCCGCTCCTCCACGCCGGGGCTGGCGACCATTCCGCAAGGCACGGTGCTGTTCGGCGCCAATCTGCCGACGCTGGCATCGGTCAACAACGTATTCGTGGGGCAATATGGCACGCGTCCGCTGACCGGCAATGCGGCGGGGCGCTACACCGGGCAGATCGGGTTCAACACCGATCAGACGTTGTTCTCCACCGCCGGCGTGCCAGTGCTGAACTTCCGCGACCCGCAAAGTGACGAGGCCTATATCGTCAACTCAGGCGCAAATTCGCAGCAGATCAACTTCGGCTACAATGGCGGCTCGCTGCAATCCGATCTCGATCGCTGGTCGATCTTCGGCAAAGTCGATTACGACGTCAGCGATGAGGTGAAGGCGTTCATCCAGGCGACCTACACCAGCTACACTTCGCTCGGTATCACCAACCCGACGCTGGCCTCCAACGTCTATGGCCTTAGCGTGCCGGTGACGAACCCGTTCATCCCGGGCTCGTTCAGCTCGATCCTCGCCTCACGGCCGAACCCGGCGGGCGATTTCACCTTCTACAAGGCGTTCAACATCCTTGGGCCGCGCTACCAGAGCTACGATTACGAGGTGTGGCAGATCACGGCGGGCCTGTCGGGCAAGCTGGGGCTGGGGGACTGGACCTGGGATGTCTACGGCTCGACCAGCCAAGCGAAGTTCGCGAACGAGCAGACCGGCGGCGCCAGCGCGAGCGCGCTGCGCAACCTGCTGTATTCGCCGACTGGGGGCACGAATTTCTGTTCGGGCGGGTTCAACCCGTTTGGCAACCTGACGCCGTCGCAGGATTGCATCGACTATATCTCGCGCCGGACGCTGAACACCAACGAGCTGAAGCAGCGCACGGTGGAGGGCAACGTTCAGGGCGCGCTGTTCACGCTGCCGGCCGGCGAGGTGCGCCTCGCGCTGGGTGCGGACTATCGGTACAACAGCTATGGCTTCAATCCCGACAGCGCACTGAACCAGGCCGACGGAACCAGCGACGTTCTGGGCTACAGCGTGCTGCGACCCGCCGGCGGATCGGTCGACACCAAGGAAATCTATGGTGAGATGCTGGTGCCGCTGCTCAACGACCTTCCGCTTATCAAGCAGTTGGAGGTGAACCTGGGCTACCGTTATTCCGACTATAATTCGGTCGGCGGGGTTCATGCCTATAAGGTTGATGCGAACTGGCAGGTGTTCGATCCGCTGCGGCTGCGCGGTGGCTACAACCGCGCGATCCGCGCACCGAGCGTCGGCGAGCTCTTCGCGCCGGTCTCCACCGGGTCGGTCGGCATCGGCACGGCGACGCCGACGACCACCAACGGCGATCCATGCGACGTGCGCTCGTCCTATCGGCAGGGCGGCAACGGCACGCAGGTCCGCGCGCTGTGCCTGGCGCAAGGCGTGCCGACCTCGATCATCGACAGCTACCAGCTGGGCACCGCGCAGGTTTTCGCACTGACCGGCGGCAACCCGGATTTGCAGGAAGAGACCGCCGACACCTATTCGGCCGGTGCGGTGCTGCAGTCGCCGTTCGGCGGCATCATGCGCAACATGTCGCTGTCGGTGGATTTCTATAAGATCAAGATCACCGATGCGGTGGGGCCGCTGTCGATCGCGCAGGCGTTCCAGTTCTGCTTCAACTCGGGCGGGAACAATCCGACCTATGCGGCGAACAATTATTATTGCTCGCTGATCACCCGCAACGGTGCGTCGGGCGTGCCGCTCAATCCGGTGCAGCCGCTGCTGAACCTCGGCACATACAATGTGCAGGGCGTCGACATCCAGTTCGATTGGCGCTTCGGGCTGGATTCGCTGGGGATCGGCGGCGATGCGGGGACGATCGCGCTCAACACGGCGGTGAGCTATCTCGACAAGTTCGAGATCCAGGCACTGCCGGGCGCGGCGACCTATGATTATGCCGGCTCGATCGGCATCGGCGTAGAGAGCAGCGCGGGCACGGCGCATCCGGAATGGAAGGCGATCACCTCGCTCACCTATTCGCTCGGGCAGGCGAGCATCGGGCTTCGCTGGCGCTATATCGACAGCATGATCAATTCCGCCAAGGTGGTGACGCCAACCAGCACGACACGCGGGGTCGACACGTACAACGTCTTCGATCTGAATGCGCGTTTCGACGTGGACGACAACACGCAATTCCGCATGGGTGCGACCAACCTGTTCAATCGCAAGCCGCCGCAGGTGGGCGATATCGAGGGCAATTACGATCCGCAGAACTATGATGTGATCGGCCGCTATTTCTTTATCGGCGCCACCAAGAAGTTCTGAGCGGGTATTGGGGAGTAACGACGTGAAGACACGATCCATGACCATCGCGGCCTTGCTGGCCGCCGTCGCCAGCCCGGCGCTGGCGCAGCAGCTGCCGGCCGCGGACAGCCAGCAGATCCTGAGCAACGTGACCGCGAACGAAAAGCCGATCAGCGATACGGCCCTGACGATCTGGAAATATGCCGAGGTCGGCTACAAGGAGACGCAGAGCACCGCCTTGCTGCAATCCAGGCTCAAGACGGCAGGCTTCACCATCAAGGCCGGCGTGGCGGGCGAGCCGACCGCCTTCGTCGCGAGCTTCAAGAATGGTGCCGGGCCAGTGATCGGCGTGCTGGCGGAATATGATGCGCTGCCGGGCCTGTCGCAGCTTGCCCAGCCAACCAAGGCGAGCGCGGGCGGCCCCGCGGGGCATGGCTGCGGCCATAATCTTTTCGGCACCGCCAGCACCTATGCCGCGATCGCGGTGAAGGACTGGATGGTGAAGAACAAAGTCGGCGGCGAGATCCGCGTTTATGGCACGCCGGCGGAGGAAGGCGGCTCGGGCAAGGTCTATATGGTGCGCGCCGGGCTGTTCAACGATGTCGACACGGTGCTGCACTGGCACCCTGGCAACAGCAATTCGGCGGCGCAGGGGCCGTCGATGGCGAACATTTCGGGCAAGTTCCGCTTCCATGGCAAATCCGCGCACGCCGCCGGCGGACCGGACAAGGGTCGCTCGGCGCTCGACGGGGTCGAGGCGATGGATGCGATGGTGAACATGCTGCGCGAGCACATCCCCGACCGCACGCGCATTCATTATGTGATCACCAACGGTGGCAAGGCGCCCAACGTGGTGCCCGACGAGGCGGAGGTCTATTATTACGTTCGCCATGTCGATCCGAAGATCGTCAAGGACACCTGGGCCTGGGTGACGCAGGCGGCGCAGGGTGCGGCGATGGGCACGCAGACCAAGGTGGACTGGGAAGTAACCGGCGGCGTCTATTCGCTGCTGCCCAATGCCGCGCTGATGAAGGTGATGGACGCCAGCCTGCATACGGCCGGTGCGATCAGCTGGACGCCGGAAGAGATCGCCTTTGGCAAGAAGATCCAGGAGACGCTGGTGAATCCGCCGCCGGTCGAGACGGTGGGGCAGATCCAGCCGGCCGTGCTGGTGGATGATGCGCTCGGCGGATCGACCGACGTTGCCGATGTGAGCTGGAACACGCCGACGGTCGGCTTGTCGACGGCAACCTTCGTGCCAGGCTCGGCGGGGCATAGCTGGCAGAACGTCGCGGCGGCGGGCTCTACCATCGGCGTGAAGGGCGCGGTGCTGGCGACCAAGACGCTGGCGTTGGCGGCGGCTGACCTGTTCTGCAACCCGGCGACGATCGAGGCGGCGAAAAAGGAGTTTGCCGAGCGGCGCGGCGCCGACTTCCGCTACGAAGCGCTGCTGGGCGATCGTGAGCCGCCGCTGGATTACCGCAACGGCGTGGTGGAATAAGCGGGACGTAAAGAGCGTGCCGTGCGGCCTTCTGGCTGCGCGGCGCGCTTTTTTGAGGGTGAGAAGACGCGCGGCAGGGTTTGGGGCGGGTCGCCCCGCGTGTTGCGCTAGCGCGAGAGCGTGATCGTGCCGTTTTTCCGCGACTTCACGCGGGCGGCGCCGGTGGCGACCAGCGCGGCGACCAAGGCATTACCGCCGCCATCTGTGGTGAAGGATCCGCTGTACGCCTGCCGGGCGAGGACCGGGTCTGCGATCACGATCCGTGTCGTGCCGTAGCGGTTAAGCGCCGTCACGACATTGCCAAGCGGCACCGCGCTGAAATCGAGCCGGCCGTCGCGCCAGCCGGCGACCTTCGCGGCGTCGGCGGCAACGGACAGCGTCGCTGCGTCGGCTCGAAGGCTTTGGCCGGGCTGCAGTGTGCGCGTGCCCGTATGCGTCGCGACGTGCACCGAACCTTCGAGCAGGGCAACGATCGTCTTGTCGCCGGCCTGCTCGACCGAGAATTGCGTACCCAGCGCGGTCACGCTGTTGCCGTTGGCCGTTACGACAAAGGGATGCGCCTTGTCCTTGGCGACGGTGAACAGCGCCCGCCCGCGATCGAGGGCGACCGCACGAACGGGGCCGATCGAGACAGTCGCGGCCGAACGCGCGTCCAGCAGCATGGTGGAGCCATCCGCCAGCGGGATCGATTTCGCCTGGTTTGTCGCGGCATAGGATTGCCGCGGCGCTGGAGCGTCGCTTGGCGCTTCGGTGATCAGGGTGGATGCCAGCGGCAGCCCGACCGCCGCGACCAACGCAGCAGCAAGCGCGCCGCCGATCACCCAGCGTCGCGCGGCCGGTGGACGGGCCGGCTTTATCGCCGTCTCGCGCAGCGCGCTGATCGACGGGTCGTTTGCCACCTCGCCGAGCAGTGCATCCAGCTTGCCGACCTGGGCCCATGCCTGATCGGCGGCGGCATCATCCTTGATCCACGCGTCGAGCGCGGCGCGCTCCTCCGCCGACATCATGGGCGCGTGGCTGCGCGCATACCAGGCGGCCGCCGCGTCGGCGGCCTTTCCTTTCGGCTTGTCGGTCATCAGCCGATCGCCGCAGCCAGGATGCGAATGGCCCTCATGATATGCTTTTCGACTGCACTGACCGATATGCCCATGTGACGTGCGATCGCCGCGTAGCTCATCTCCTCGAATCGGTGAAGCACGAACGCCTGTCTGGTGCGGTCGGGCAGTTCACCGATGGCGGCGACGAGCCGTGCGAGATCCTCCTTCCCCTGCAAGACGCGCTCGGGCGAGCATACCTCAACCGGGTGGTGCTCATTTTCCAGCGTCTGGTGCGCGGAACGGTGGCGCACCTGATTGCGCCGGGCGTGATCGGTAAGCACGCTGTGCGCGACCTGGAAGAGATAGGCAGCGGGATTGTCGATGGCGGTGTCGCGGCTGCGGGTGTGAAGGCGCAACACGACGTCCTGGACGAGATCATCGACATCGGCAGCAGCGACGCGGCGCGCAATGTAGCGGCGAATGGTGGGCAGCAGCTGCGTGACCTGGACGTCAGGCAGATGATCCGACGTGCTGCGTGGTTTCACCTTGAGCAACTGCGACCGACCCCCCGGTGCGGATTGGAGTTTCTCCATCTCCCGCCGCCCTTCTTGCTGAGGGCACGGCCGGCAGTCGATCATCTTCAGGCGACCTCGTCAAGCAGGGTTTGCGTGATTTCTCGCGGATGTGCGTGTTGTGCGATGCCGCAATTGACGGCATCATCGCTGCGGGGAAGGCGGGTGGCCGAGCGAAGCAACAGGCAAGTTTTGCGGTGTGTCGCGCTGGTGATCGCGGCGACGGTGGTTCAGCCGGCGATCGCCGCGGCACAGGGCGCGCGCGTCCGGCCCCGTATCGCGGCGGGATCGCTGGATCGTGTGCTGCACGACATCGCGGCAGCCGCGGGTGTGCAATTGGTGTTCGATGCCGCACTGGTTTCGGGCAGGTTCAGCCCTGCGGTCGCGCGCGACCTGCCGGTGATGCAGGCGCTGGCGCTGGCGCTCCGCGGCACGGGGCTGCGCGCGCGCGCGGTGGAAGCGGGGGTGATCGTGTTGGAGCAGGAGCACACCGCCGCTGCGCCGGCGCCCGACAGTGACATCGTGGTGACCGCGATGCGACGGCCGACGCTGCTGCGGCGCACGGGCATGAGCCTGACGGTGCTGTCCGGTTCGATGCTGGCCGAGCGCCGCGCCTATGACCTGCGCGGGCTTACGCGGCTGGCGCCGGCGCTGAACCCGATCAACACCGGGCCGCTGCAGCAAAGACTGTCGGTGCGCGGCGTGACGGGCACCGGCGAGAGCACGGTGGCGACCTATTTCGGTGAAGCCCCGGTGAGTGCGCCATCCGGGACCGGCTTCGACCCTGGCGCGGTGTCGCCGGACGTCGACCTGATCGATGTCGATCGCATCGAGTTGCTGCGTGGCCCGCAAGG
Source organism: Sphingomonas dokdonensis (assembly GCF_002197685.1). Lineage (GTDB taxonomy): Bacteria > Pseudomonadota > Alphaproteobacteria > Sphingomonadales > Sphingomonadaceae > Sphingomonas > Sphingomonas dokdonensis. The sequence continues at coordinate 551,777 of NZ_NBBI01000001.1, forward strand.
CACGCTGTACGGCGCGGGTTCGATGGGGGGCACGTTGCGGACGATCTTCCGACGGGCGGATGTCACCCAACTCGATGGCATGGTGGCGGCAGAGGCCGGCGTCACGGCGCATGGCGCGCCCAGTGCCGCGGTGAGCGCGGTGGCCAACCTGCCGCTGGTGCCCGAGACGCTGGCGATCCGCGCGGTGATAGGCCGGCGGCGGACCGGCGGCGTCATCGACAATATGGCCTTGGGGCTCGCGAACACCGACGACGTCACCCGCCGTAGCGAGCGTGTGCTGGCGACCTGGCGGCCGATCGAGAGCGTCGACGTGGAGGCGACCTGGCTGAGCCAGCGCAATCGCATCGGTGATACGGGCGTGGCGACCGCGGCAGCGGGGCGCCTCGCCACGCGCGCGCCGGTGCGCCTGCCCAATAAGGAACGCCTGCGCTTGCTCACCGCATCGGTGCACTGGTCACCAGGACCCGTTCGGATGGTCGCCACCGCCTCGCATTACGATTGGCAGATCATGAAGCAGCTGGATTTCACCCGCGTGCTGGCCGGGCAGGGCGGCAGCACCGCGGCTTGCGCCCGCTATAGCGCTTTCCTTGGCGAGGCTGGGTGCGATGACGAACAGCGTGCCCGCTACCAAGGCTGGCTCGGAACACGGTTGCCCGCCGCCTTGTACCAGCCGATGCATGTCACGGGAACGAGCGGGGAACTGCGCTTCCACAGCGCGGATACGACGTCTGATGGCTGGACGGCTGGCGCCTTTCTGGAACATCGCATCGACGATGTGGCGAGCAACGCCGTGCGGGCCGATGCGGTCACGGGATTGACGATCCAGCCGCTCGACCTGACCGGACGGCGGCTGATCGAGACGGTATTCGATCAGCAGGCGCTGTTTGCCGAATGGCGGCAGCGGATCATTCCTCATCTGACCATCACCGTCGGCGGCCGCCTGTACCGCTATCGTCGGGCAGCGAGCGGGACGACGCCGGTGCCCAACATCATCACCGGCACCGGCGCGATCACCAGCGGGGCATCGCGCACCACCGAGAAAGGGGCGAACGGGAAGCTGGAGCTTACCTGGTCTGCCGAAGGCAAGCCGACGCTGTATGCGATCGTGGCCGAGGGGTTTCGCCCCGGCGGGGTGAACATCACTCCGGCGTTGCGCAGCGACGAGCGCCCGTACCGCGCGGACCATCTGTGGAGTTACGAGATTGGCGCGAAATCACCGTCGCTCGATGGGTTGACGGTGGAAGCCTCCGCCTACCGGATCGACTGGCGCAACACGATCTTCGCCACCACCAGTCCGAACGGCGCCTTTGTCTACAACACCAACCTTACCAGTGTGGCGATTACCGGCGGCGAGGCACGAGTGGCGTGGAAGGGATCGCGCCTGCGGGCGTCGGCCACCGCAGCGTATGTCGATGCGCGACTGGCGGCGGATACGTTGCTGGGCACCAGCGAGGGCGTGGGGCGGCGCGGCGATCATCTGCCCAATGTGCCCCGCGTGACCTATGCAGTGCTGTGGGACTGGTCGGTCGATGCACCGCACGATACCGCGCGATGGGTGCTGGGCGGGGCGCTGAGCGGGAACGGCGCCACGCATTCGACCTTCAGCCTGCAGAACCGCTATCATGAGCGCACGCCGGCGCGCATGCTGGTGGACGGCTATCTCCTGTACCAGCGCGCGCGATGGAGCGCGCGGCTGGGGATCGACAACGTCTTCGACGCGCTGGCGCCGAGCCGCATCAGCTCCAGCGATTTCGGGGTCGGCCAGACCTATGTTGCGCGACCGCGCACGGTGACGATCGGGCTGACGCGGCAGTTCCGCTGAGGGCGAAAGGGTCAGTTGCTGCGTAGCCCCTGTGCCGGCGTTGCGCGCAGGGCCGGCAGGCTGCTCGCGACGCCGATCGCGATCGTGGTGACGATAAGGATCGCCAGCGTTCCGGCGATCGCCAGCGGACCGGGTGCCCATCGCAGCTCCAGGACGCCGGTGACGACATACCAGCCTGCGCCTAGGCCGAGCGCCAGCGCGATCGCGCCGAGCAGCAGGGCGAGGAGGCCGTATTCGATGGCCTGACCTGCCAGCAGCTGACGTCGGCTGCCGCCCAGCAGCTTCAGGATGATCGTGTCGTAGCGGCGTGCCTGGCCCGATGCGGTGATTGCCCCGATCAGCACCACGATGCCGGCGGCGACGGTGACCGCGGCGGCCGCGCGGATGGCCAGTGCGATGCGACCGAGCAGCTCGCTCACCTGCCCGATGAGGTCGCCGGTGCGCAGCATGGTGACCGAAGGCAGCGCCGCGGCAACGCCCGCGGCGATCGCGCCATCACGCGCGGGCGGCGCATAGACGCTGGCGAGCAGGCTGTGTGGCGCTTCCTGAATATAGCCGGGCGAGAAGATGAGCGCGAAGTTCAGCCCCATGCCCTGCCAGTCGACCTTGCGCAGCGCCGCGATGCGCGCAGGCACCTCGACGCCTAGTACCGCGACGGTGACGGTATCGCCCACCTTCAAGCCGAGGAGCTCGGCGGCGCGATCCTCAAGCGAGATCAGCGGCGGCCCGTTGTAATCGGCAGGCCACCATTTGCCGGCGACCACCGTGTTGCGGGGCGGCACCGTTGCTGACCAGGTGATGGTACGATCGCCGCGCAAGATCCAGGCGCCCTCCGGAAGCGCCTTCATGTCGGCGACGCGGCGACCGTTCAGCGCCACGATGGACCCACGCAGCGAGGGTACGGCCTCTATCGCGGCGGTGGGAGCGGCGCCGTGCACGGCGTTGCGAAAGGTAGCCGCATCGGCGGGCTGCACGTCGATGGCGAAGAAGCGCGGCGCTTTCGCGGGCACGGTGCTGGCCAGTTCGTTGGACAGGCTGGTATCGATCGCCGCCAAGGCGACGAAGAGGGAAAAGCCGAGCCCGAGCGCTACCACCAGCCGATCGGTCTGCGCGCCGGGGCGGTGAAGATTGGCGAGCGCGAGGCGCAGCAGCGGGCGGCGGGGGCGGGGCAGTCGCGCCAGCAGCCAGCGGAGACCACCGCCAAGCAGCCAAAGCAAAAGGATCAGCGCTGCCGTTGCGCCTACAAACCCCAGGGCAATCAAGCGATCGCTGGCTGTCAGCACCGTCAGTGCGACCAGCGCGGCGAGCAGGAGCGCCATGCCGAGGATCACCGAAGGTGCCGGGCGACGGGCGGCGGCAACCCTGTCGCGCAGCAGGCTGGCGGCGGGAATGGCGCGCGCGCGGGCGAGCGCGGGCAGCGAGAAAAGGAGTGCAACCAACAGGCTGAGGCCCGCCGCCGTCAGCAGCGGTGCGGGGTAAAGCGCAAGCTGCGGCGGCACGGGCAGCGCACTGCCGGCGAGGATGCCGACGATCCATGGCACGGCAGCGCCGACAGCGAGACCTGCCGTGATGCCGATGGCGGCGACCAACCCGATCTGGATCAGGAACACGGCCGCAATCGTGCCGGATTGCGCACCCAGCACCTTGAGCGTGGCGATCATGGCGCCTTTGCGATCAAGATAGGCGCTGACGCCGCTGCCGATTCCGATTCCGGCGATCGCCAGCGCGGCCAGGCCGACGAGCAGGAGGAACTGGCCGAGCTGATCGATGCTGCGCTTCACATTGCCGGCGGCGTCGCTTGGCGTCCGCGCACTCCAGCCGGCGCTGGGGTATCGACGGGTGAGCGCCTCGCCGACCTGTTCGGCGTTCAGCCCTGGCCGTAGCAGAATGCGGGTGCGGCTTTGGTACAGGCTGCCGGGCTGGATCACCTGGGTAGCGTCCAGGCCGTCGAGGTCGATGAGCGCGGTAGGGCCGAAGCTGAAGCCGAGTGCGTCCGGCTCGTTGGCGATGATGCCGATGATGCGCATGGTGGCGGCGCCGACGCGGATCTGGTTGCCGATCGCGACATTCAGCCGCTCGGCCAAAGCCGGGGCAATGGCGATGTTGCGTCCTGTTGGCCGTGGCGCAAGGGCTCCGGGCTGTAGCTCCAGTCGGCCGATCAGCGGCCAGCGAGCGTCAGCTGCGCGCAGGTTGATCAGCGTGGACGCGCCGCCGTCGCGCGTTTGCGCCATCGTGTTGACCGACACCGTCTCCGATGTCCGTCCGTAAGAGGCGAACGCGGCGTTTTCCTCCACGGTCGCGCGCCGTTGCGATACGCGGAGCTCAAGGTCGCCGCCGAGCAACTGCCGGCTTTGTGCGTCCAGCGCGGCGGTGATAGAGGCAGACAGGCTGCCGATCCCGGCGAGCGCGGCCGTGCCGAGAAACAGGCAGACGAGCAGCAGCCACAGACCGCGTCCGCCCGCGCGCAGGTCACGAAGCGCCAGCCGCCATGCTTTGTTCATGCGGCGCCGCTGTCCTGAACGATCGCACCATCAGCGAGGGAGATGACGCGGCGGCAGCGTGCGGCAAGTTTGGGATCGTGCGTAATGACGAACAGCGTCGCGCCGGTTTGGGCGTGGCGATCGAACAGCAGATCCATGATCGCAGTGCCGGTGGTGCCATCGAGATTGCCGGTCGGCTCATCGGCGAACAGGATCGGCGGTCGCGGTGCGAGCGCCCGGGCGATAGCGACGCGCTGTTGCTCGCCGCCGGAAAGTTGCGCGGGATAATGGGTGAGGCGATGGCCGAGCCCGACCGCCTCCAGTTCGGTTTGCGCGGTAGCGAAGGCATCGGGCCGACCGGCCAGTTCAAGCGGCACCGCGACATTTTCCAGCGCCGTCATGGTCGGCAGCAGGTGAAAGGCTTGCAGGATGATGCCAATGCGACCGCGCCGCGCGACCGCCAGCTGATCTTCATTTAGCCGATCGAAATCGAGCCCGGCGACGTGCACGCTGCCGCCGGTCGGGCGCTCCATGCCGGAAAGCAGCGCCATCAACGATGACTTGCCTGAGCCGGATGGCCCGAGCAACGCGACGCTGTCGCCTGCTTGCACCGCGAGATCGATCCCATGCAGGATCTGAGTGCGGGCAGGTGGTCGGCCCAGGGCGAGCGCCAGATTGCGTGCCTCGATGACGATGCTATCGCCGCGAGCAGGCGCAGGGACGGGCGAAGGAGAAGCAGATGCTGTCACACAGGCGCGGATACAGGGTGATCGGGGTCGCTGTCCAACTGCTGCTTGCCGCCGTGCTCCTGTGTTCCCTGCCGGCCCGGGCGCAGGCCCGAGCAGGCAACACGGCACCTTTGATCTGGGCGTTGGGCGACAGCCTGACCGCTGGCTATGGCCTGCCGCCATCACAGGGCTTTCCGGTGCGGTTGCAGGCGGCGCTACGGCGCGCTGGCGTTAAGGCGACCGTCCGCAACGGCGGGATAGCCGGCGACACGTCGGCACAGGGGCAGGCGCGGCTTGCCTGGGGGCTGCGCGGGCTGGGGCGCAAGCCCGATCTGGTGCTGGTCGAGCTGGGCGCAAACGACATGCTGCGTGGCCTGCCGCCGAGCGCGACGGAGAAGAACCTCGACCTGATCCTGCGCGAACTGGAGCGGCGCGAGATCCCGGTGCTATTCGTCGGGATGCGCGCCGCGCCGAACATGGGGGCGGCGTATCGTCGCAATTTCGAGGGCATCTATCCGCGGCTGGCGAAGCGCCATGGCGTCCCGTTGTATCCCTTCTTCCTTGAAGGCGTGGCAGGGAACCAGGCGCTTTTTCAGGACGATGGTCGCCATCCGAATGCGCGCGGCGTGAACATCATCGTTGAGCGGATGTTGTCCGTCGTTCGTCGGGCGTTGGAACGACGGTAGAAGATGTCCGGCGCTGCCCGGCCTTGACCCGGCAGCGCCGTCACGATCAGGCGACCTCGGGTAGACGATCGAGATATTTGTCCAGCGTGATCGGGTAATCCCGAATGCGTACGCCCGTGGCGTTGTAGATCGCATTGGCCACCGCCGCGCCGACGCCGCACAGGCCGAGCTCACCGACGCCCTTTGCCTTCATCGGATTGGCTTTATCGTCTGCCTCGTCGAGGAAGACGACTTCCTGATGCGGAATGTCTGCGTGGACGGGCACTTCGTAGCTGGCGAGATCATGATTGACGAAGAAGCCGAAGCGCCTGTCTACCGCGAGTTCCTCCATCAGTGCGGAGCCGACGCCCATCGTCATGGCGCCGATCACCTGGCTGCGTGCCGATTTCGGGTTCAAGATGCGGCCGGCGGCGCACACCGCCAGCATGCGCCGGATGCGTGACACGCCGGTATAGGCATGGACACCCACCTCGACGAAATGCGCGCCAAAGGTGGAAAGCTGCCATTCGTCGCCAAGCTTGCCGAACTCGATGTGATCCTCGGCGGTCAGCTCGCCGGCGGCAGCGGCTTCTTTCAGCGACGCGGTGCGATTGCCACTCTTTACCTGTCCGCTTTCGAACACGGCGTCCGCCGAGTTGAAGCCAAGCCGTTGTGCCACCTGGTCTCGCAGCTTCACACAGGCGGCATAGACACCGGCGGTGGAGTTGGCCGCGCCCCATTGGCCGCCCGAGCCAGCCGCGGCGGGAAAGGATGAATCGCCAAGCTTCACCGTTACCGCTTCGGCCGGCACACCCATCATCTCGCCGGCGGTCTGGGCGATGATCGTGTAGGTGCCGGTGCCGATGTCGGTCATGTCGGTTTCAACCGTCACCGTGCCGTCGCGGCCGAGCCGCACGCGCGCGGCGGATTTGGTGTTGATGTGATTCCGGAAGGCCGAGGCGACGCCCATGCCAACCATCCAGGGGCCGTCACGCACCTGCATCGGCTTGGCATTGCGCTGGTTCCAGCCAAAGCGATCGGCACCCTCCCGCAGGCAGCGGACGAGCTGGCGCTGCGAGAATTTCCGTTCCGGCTTCTCGGGGTCGACCTGCGTATCGTTCTTGATGCGGAACGCGACCGGATCCATGCCGAGTTTCTCGGCCATTTCGTCCATGGCGATTTCGAGCGCCATCATGCCCGGCGCTTCGCCCGGCGCGCGCATGGCATTCCCCTCTGGCAGGTCGAGCACCGCAAGGCGCATGGCCATCATGCGGTTTTCGCCGGCGTAGAGGAGCTTGGTCTGCGACACCGCCGTTTCGGGTCCGCCGTCGGGCAGATCGCCTGAGCCGCTTTCGTGCGCGATGGCGGTGATGGTGCCGTCCTTCTTTGCGCCAAGGCGGATGCGCTGGTGCGTGGCGGGGCGATGCGTGGTGTTGTTGGCGATGAACGGCCGTGGAAGCGCAATCTTCACTGGTCGTTTGGCCGCTTTCGCACCAAGCGCGGCCATGATCGCGTCGGCGCGGACGAACAGCTTACCACCGAAGCCGCCACCGATGTAGGGCGAGATCAGGCGCACCTTTTCCTCTGGCATGTTGAGTGTCAGCGCGACGTCGCGCTTGCTCCAGGCGATCATCTGGTTCGAGGTCCAGAGGGTCAGCTCATCGCCGGTCCATGAGGCGATGGAGGCGTGCGGCTCCATCATGGCGTGGGTGTGATCGGGGGTATGATATTCGGCGTCGAGCTTTACCGGCGCGGCGGCGAATGCCTCCTCGAACTTGCCGACGCGATCAACGGCCTGCTCGCCGCTGTTCGGCCCGCCCGAGCCGCCGACCAGCGGCGCGGTCTTCAACGCCTCGGTCAGGTCGAAGCGGCCCTTGCCGCGGGCATAATCGACACGGACCAGCGCAGCGGCGGCGCGCGCCTGCTCGAAGGTTTCGGCGACCACCACGGCGACGGCCTGATGGTAGTGATCGACATCGGGGCCCGCGAGCAGCTTTGCCGTGTTGTTCTTGCCCTTGCCGAGCTTTCCCGCATCCGCGGCGGTGACCACGGCGATCACGCCGGGCGCTGCCTTCGCCGCGGCGGTGTCGATGCTGGAAATGCGACCCTTGGCGACGCTGGAGCCGACGATGTGGCCGTAAGCGACATTGGGGATGTCGTGCTGCTCATAGGCGTAAGGGGCTAGCCCGCTCGTCTTCAGCGGACCGTCGATGCGATCATGGGCACGGCCGACGACCTTCATCTGGTCGATGGGATTGGTGCCCGCGGCGGTTTCGAACTTCATGAGCGTTAGGCCTTGGCTTGGGCGATGACGGACGCCAGCGCGCGGGTGGCGAGCGGCAGCTTGAAGGCGTTGTCCTTCGTCGGCGTTGCGCCCTGGAACGCGCGGGCGGTGACAGCGGCGGCGCCTTGCGGCAGCAAGGCTTCGGCTTCCGCGACGCGCCACGGCTTGGGCGCCATTCCACCAAAGGCAACGCGGCCGGTACCATCCGGCTGGATAACGGCTGCGACCGAGACGAGCGCAAAGGCGTAGGACGCGCGATCGCGCACCTTTTCGTAGAAATGCTGGCCGCCTAGCGGGCGCGGCAGCGTGACGTGGGTGATGAGCTCGCCGGGTTCCAGCACCGTGTCCTGCTCGGGCTTGTCGCCCCACAGGCGGTGGAAATCGGCGATTGGGATCGAGCGACGCTGCCCATCGGGCTTTACCGTTTCGACAACCGCATCGAGCACGCGAAGCGCGACTGGCATGTCACCCGGGAACGTCGCGATGCACTTGTCCGAGACGCCGATCACCGCGAGCTGGCGCGAATAGCCGCCGATCGCTGCGCAGCCGGTGCCGGGCTTGCGCTTGTTGCACGGCATGTTGGTGTCGTAGAAATAGGGGCAGCGGGTGCGCTGAAGCAGGTTGCCGCCGGTCGACGCCTTGTTACGCAGCTGGCCGCTGGCGCCGGCGACGATGGCGCGGGTGAGCACGGCGTAATCGCGGCGGATGCGCTGATCCGCGGCAAGCGCGGTGTTGCTGACCAGCGCGCCGATGCGCAGCCCGCCGTCGGACGTCTTCTCGATCTTGTCGAGGTCGAGATCCTGCACGTCGACGAGGTGGGTCGGCGTTTCCACCTCGATCTTCATCAGGTCCAGGAGGTTGGTGCCGCCGGCGATGAACTTCGCGCCCGGCTTGCTTGCGACGCTGCGCGCGGCGGCAGCGGGATCGCTGGCGCGCTCATAGGTGAACGCCTTCATGCCTTCACCCCCGCAACGTCGGCCATCGCATCGGCAATGTTCGAATAGGCGCCGCAACGGCATATGTTGCCGCTCATCCGTTCGCGCATTTCCGCAGCCGTAAAGGCTGGCTTTGCCGATACGTCGGCCTGCACATGGCTTGGCTGACCGGCCTTGATCTCGTCCAGCACCGCCACCGCAGAGCAGATCTGGCCAGGCGTGCAATAGCCGCACTGATACCCGTCGTGCTTGACGAAGGCGGCCTGCATCGGATGCAGCTTCTCCGGCGTGCCGAGCCCCTCGATTGTCGTGACTTCGTCACCCTCGTGCATCACGGCAAGGCTGAGGCAGGAGTTGATCCGCTGGCCGTTCACCAACACGGTGCAGGCACCGCATTGACCGTGATCGCAGCCCTTTTTCGTGCCGGTGAGGCGCAGATGCTCGCGCAGCGTGTCGAGCAAGGTCGTCCGAGTGTCCACGCGCAGCGCATGCTTCTTTCCGTTCACCGTGAGGTTGACGGGCATGGCGGGTGGCTCAGAGGCGCGTGGCGGCGTCTGAGCATTCGCACCTGAGGGGGCGTTGGCGATGGCGACCGAGGCCACGCTGCCGGCCAAGACGCCGCGTCGCGACACTCCGGGCTCGATGAAGTCCGACATGGACCGGAATTCCTTTTTAGACTGACGAAAAGACGCGCAACCGAATGGGCATGAACAACCCACTGGCCTCTGATAACGCACGAAATCGTTGTTGGAGCCGCGGCCGCTTGGATCGCGGACAAGAAGATCAGGATCGCTGGTGGGTCCGCCGGGGTTTTCTCCCAAGCCGACCGACTCGCTATGAAAACAAGCACTTAGCTCGTGTGTGACGGGCGCTTGTGTCACAAGATCGTGTCGCAGGCAAGCACGAGTGTGGGCCAGATCTTTCTCGAACGGGCAGTGCAGATTTCCCTGTTGCCCGCGCATTGACAGGTTCGATTAGGTGAAGTAGACGGGCAACACCGATTCCTGGAGTGCCCGCATGATTGATGTAAAGGTAGAGTTCGAGCGACGGCTGTCGCTTTTCATGGAGACGTTCACGGAGGAGGAGAGTGACACTTTCGTTCGCTCGCTCGCATCTGTCGCCGACATGATCGAGGCCGGGTTCGGACCCGATCGGGCAGCACTCGTCATGGCCGCGATCGAGGAGGCCACTTCCGCCTCCAGCGAGCCAGATGTCATCGAGGTCCGCCTCGACACTTCGACGGACTGGCGGGAGCGGTTCTGCGACAAGAACATCGTCGGCGACACCTCCTTTCCCGTCGCCGCGCGGCGCGCCCAAGACCTCCACGCCTTCGCCTACTTCGGCATCTTGGCATCGTGGGACCCCTCGCGCGAGGGAGAGCGGTTCCCGCAGATGGCAGACGCGACGCGAGACGTGCCGAGCTACGTTGAGGGCACCATCGACCTTCTGGAGCGCTTTATGGGGCTGTTCGGGCCGAAGGCGCGGACGTGGGGGTTCGAGACGATCGCGCGGACGATCCTCGCAGCACGAGCGCGCCTCAAGCTCGACCGGGGTGACAGGCTGACCGTCCATGAACTCGCGGCACTTAGCCGGGTCGCCACCAAGCGCCTTCAGAACGCGATCTACGCCAAGTCGGAGCGTTCACCCTCGCTGGAAGAAGACGGGCTGCTGTCGTCCGCCTCGACCCAGCGCTGGCTGGACGATCACGAGTTCAGCGTCTCTATCTGGCGGGAGTATCTCGCCGCAGAGGAGGGGGGCGCACACGTCGCGACGCAGACCTCGGACATGGAGCCGGAGAAAGACGAGTTTGACGAGTTTGCCTTCGTGCCGGAGGCGTCCGATGGGTCCGTGTTCGGGCCTTCGTCCTGCGGGCGCGGTCCCTCTGGCGAAAAGCGATATACCATCGGTGCGACGGGTCGGCAGGAGACCTTCGACGACTATGACGACGCCCTCGCCGCTCTGTCGAGGATGAAGGTCGCTCGCTGGAGAAGGCCGAACCGCGTCGGCAACTTCGGGACCGTTACCGCCACGCGCTGGCGGCGGGTGGCCCGTTCCGAACTCTCCTCTCTTTGACCCGGAAGCAACATGACACCTAACCTGTTCTCGTTCTACGCAGACGCTATGGCGTGCCTGTCGCCCTCCGGTTTGGCCGATCCTCACGTCCAGCCCTCTCTAAAGATCGACGGTGCGGTCGTAGGTGACCGCCAAATCGATCTGGTCTACGCTCCGTTCGAGCACATCAACCGTGATGCCCGCATCGCGATCGTCGGCTTGACGCCCGGCAAGCTACAGGCGTCGAACGCCCTCAAATCGGCCACGGAGGCGCTCCAGCGCGGCCTCACGGCAGAGGACGCCCTCCGCTGCGCCAAAGCCGTCGCGAGCTTCTCCGGACCTATGAGGGCCAATCTCGTCGCCATGCTCGATCACATCGGCGTGAACGGTCTTTTGGGCCTTCGCTCGACGTCCACGCTCTGGGAGGAACGATCCGACTTGGCGCATTTCACGTCGGCCTTACGCTACCCGGCGTTCGTGGACGGCGAGAACTGGTCCGGACAGCCGGACATGGTGCGGACGCCGCCGATGCGACAATGGCTCGAGGCTTACACCGGCACGGAGCTCGCGCTCCTCCGAAACGCCGTTCTCGTTCCCCTCGGCCCCCGCGTGACGTCCGCGCTCCAGCACCTCGCCAAGCTCGGTCGCATCGACGGCGCGCGGATACTGGAGGGACTGCCTCACCCCAGCGGAAGCAACGCCGAGCGGATCGCCTTTTTCCTCAACCGGAAGCCTGCCCATCTCTGTTCGTCCAAGACCAACCCCATCGCGCTCGATACCGCACGCGCAGCGCTCGTCGCTCGCGTGAGCCGACTCCGGGTTTGATCTTGGCGAGGTTCCCACGGGGACCGGGCGCAGCCGGCGGTCGCTCGTAACACCGGCAGGGCAGGCATGGGACAACCTTCCCCGTGTGACCGCCTCTCCAACGTCGAGCAGGACGTGACAGGTCGGAGAGACGGTCATCATCAACGAAGTTCACGATCTCCAGACGGCGCGCTCGGGTGGATGCTGCGTGGACAAGCAGGATCGCCGCTACAGCCGACGCTATTGCAACTGGTTGCAACGGCGGAGACGGAGGGAGACTGCCCCCTGCTAGCTTTTCTTTTTAAAAACAGTCACTTGCGACACTGCCACTGATCCGGTTTGCAGCAGTTTTTGCAGCACCACGTTCTGCCGGGAAACGGCCGGCGCTAAGGGCTGAACTGGTGCAGTTTCGCGCGCTTGGGCAGGTTCGCGACTTAGAGTGCGCCGACGCGGGGATCTGATACCATCCCCGATGGCTCCCCGACCTGAATCACCGCTGTCGTCGGCGAAGCGCATCGTGTTCTTGGCTCAATGTCGCTGGCGCGTCGTAACCGCGCACTCGCCCCCAAGCTAGTTCGACAATGGGTGGTGTTTCAGTTTGAATTTAGCTGCCGCTCCGATGGCATCCGGCACTCACCTTTTATATGCTTAGCGCAAAGCATGGAGTTAGTATGGCAGATTGGGTTAGGTGCACTTGCACCAACGATGACACGTTGTGGATCAACCTTGAACGGGTGGTGGCGCTGAAGCCGACCTCGGTCGGGACTGAGATTACATACCACGGCGATAACGGTACCTTCATCGTTCGCGAGCGGCCTTCAGCAATCCTCGGGAATAATAAGGTGCGGGATGCCTAAGTAAGCAAACGGAAAGAAGCACCCGCCGACGCGATCGGCCTTGCGGTGATGATCGGTAAGATCGCCACTGACGAAATTGTGGACGATCGCGAAGGCCTGTCCAGCGCCGCCGCCGAGATGGGGCGCAAGGGTGGGAAGAAGCGAGTCGCGAGCATGATGCCAGAACGCCGCCGCGAGATTGCTCAGGTCGCGGCGGCTACGCGGTGGGCAAAAACCTAGAGGCCCTTACTTTGGGGGGCAGGTAGAGCCAATGGGATTGTTTCCCCATATTTTGGGTGAAGGCGGTCCAGTTTTTCGTGAAAATCATCGTAATCGTCACTCAATTTCATGATTGTGACAACAGACGACATGTGTTCGCGCAACTTGGGATGACCCAAGTCAGGCGTTAAACGACGGTGCAAGTGCTGCGACAGTCGGCCTTTTGAAGTTTTTGGCGTTGCTTTCCTAAGTTCTTCCTTCACGCCCGGTGCGAGACGATCGTAGATTATGTCTGTGGTGAGATAACCGAAATACTGTGGCCGCTTCACAGTATCATGGGGATAATCCAGCCCACGCAGTCGGAACAGCTCTGCGTAAAATTCGTCTGGAAACGTCTTAACCCAAGGCTGCAATTCCGCTGCGATGAAAGCTTCTAGTATCTTGCTTAGAGCGTCGGATGCCCGATCCCGTTGGAAGCCGGTCGCTTCATCAACCAACGCGACGATGCCGACTTTTGCCAATCCACGCATGAGGATGTCTGCTTGCTTCGCGACGTGCTCTTGCGAGGGCTTCAAGGCGAGAGCGTCACGCGCTTTTAGATAAACCTCACAAATCTGCGGCAGCATTTCTGCGCGATACCCGAACGCACGTTGTCCAGACGGCAGAACAAATTCTACCTGACTGGACGTCACATATAACTCTTCGGGAATGAACGGTTTTAGGTTCTGTGCAGTGATGAAAGCTGGCAGATTGACGTCGCCCTTATAGAAGGCGCGTCCCTTGGCTTGGCGTGCCCTGCCTAAGGCGCGCATCATGTCACTCTGCGTCAAAACTCTCGTTCCGTCGCTCAGAACAGCGCACGAGATTTTCGTGCCTCCGATGTCGACGTCTCCTGTGTACTCGGCGGCTGGCAAATCCTTGGCCCAGCGCCCCGCTGCCGCCTTACGCGCAATGGCGCTTCGTTCTTCCTTTGTGAGCGCCTTTGCGCGGGCGGCCCCGCCCTTCGATTGTGGAGTAAAATCTTTCATCGACGCCATCCTGCTTGCTGACCCTATGGCGCAAGCATATGCTTGCTAGTCGAAAATTGCAAGCATGGCGCACGGCATGCAGATAGCGCTTAGCCCTAAGCAGAGAAGTTTATGTCGAAATGGCATGAACAAGCTTCCTCTCGCCAAACGCGCTCAAATTCTCGCTGTGCTTTGTGAAGGATCGTCCGTGCGCTCGATCATCAGACTGTTCGCCGATCGCGGTTAGGCGGCTCGATAGATTGCTGCGGGATGACGTACCGCAACGTTAAGCTGTTCCCACGTGGCACCCCGTCCAGATGAAGCCCTGATCCTCCTCCTCATTGTCAGACACGCCCCAAGGCGGAGGAAATCGCTTCATCGGCAACGTTGGCGCGGGCACGGGCCTTACCTCCTCACTAAACAGCAGGTAGCTCTCACGCTCGAAGATGCGCCCTCTCCAATCGAGACGGTAGCACGTGAGAACGCCGTCGCCGTCGCCGTGAGCAATCCCAAGTAGATCACCGGGCCACAGGCCCCAACTTTTCGCATCAAAGTATTTCCTGAATATAACCAAGTCACCCGGAGAGTATAAGAGCATCACAGTGCCTCCTTTCTTACCCCGAGAGTGCATAGCCGTTCACTGACAGTCAACTTTAATGGTTACATATCTGGACAGCAGCAGAGACAAGCTGGTCCCGTTACCGTCCTTGCCCTCGACTTGCGGCCCTTTACCGGTTATGTGGCTTACGCGGCGACGTCTTCAAATGAGAGAACCGGGTGCGATTTTGAGCTGTTGCACCGGGTTGCAACGCAGCCTTACTTTCAATCAGATGTCGATTGGTGCGGTGAACCACTCATAGAACTCTGCGCGCCGAACGAGATCCGCTTCATTGAAAGGGTAGAGGCGCGCGGCTAATCTTAGGTCTGCCGCAGCTAGGGCGCGACCAGCGTCTTGTGCCCAGCTCAAAGCCTCACGGACAATCCGAAGTTCCTTTGCTGCACGAGCATTGAAGTCGTTTTCTTCGTCCGGAACAATCTCGTGAATGCCCATTTGCTCCAGCCGTCGTCGCGCGGACACGAACATCTTGGCTGCCACGATGATGCTGAAGACCTCGCGTGATACCAGCTTCCGGCGATCGGGTCGCTTAACCGTCTTCAGCCACAACGCATATTCGCGCTGGACCGCCATTTGCCTTTCGGTCGTATCGGCCCACGGAGGCGTGTACAGGCCACTGCCTGCGTTCTTAGAAGCGAGACGGCGAGCCACCTCCTCCGCCGTCTGTCCCCGCTCCAGCGCCGAGTGTAGCGTGCTGTACGGAGTGCCCAGCCGTTCAGCTAACTCGCCGACCGTCACGCGCTCGCCGTTATAATTGGCCCACCGTGTGTTAGCCCGATTTCGCGTCTGTTCAGCCTTCGTTGCCCACCGGCACAGGGCGGGTCCATAGCGCCGATTGGAGTTGTCGATCCGTTCAATGCTGCCGTTAGGGATCAATCGCGGACCCATATCTGCGAGGAAGCCTCGAAACTGATCCCAAGCAGGATCGACCTCGCACAGCCCTTGCTTCGCACGCCGCTTCATGTTCGCGTGGCAGCTTGCCTCGCCCCTGTACTTCTTCCGCAGTTCGCCAGCCGAAAGGCACTTCAGATCCTCCGCGAACTCGCGCTCGGCAGAGGCCACGTTCGTTGTATGCGTCACGATTGTACGTCCTACGATCTTATATTCAGGACCTCTCGCAATAGGTACAACGACATCCACGTGCTAGGCCGAGGCACCTGCGCAATACCGTGACACAGTCGCCTTGGAGAGACCAAACGCGGCCATTGTTTCACTGATGCTGGCTCCGTTGGCCCGCCTCCATGCCGCCACTACGTCCGGATCAGCACTACGAGGCCGACCCAAGCTGGCTTTGCCACGATGCGTTCTGCCGGTGGTCGAGAGTGCAATCCGGGCAGCGTCCCTGCCGGCATCGCAGCGCTCCTTTATACGCTGCCGCTCCAAATCGGCGATCTGCGCGAGCACGGCGACAACGATCTCTCCGGCACCGCGACCGATCGCACCCAGCCCACGCACATCGACGTTGACGCCGGCGTCCAGTAGTCGGCGCACCGTCGCTTGAACGTCCAAGGCATCGCGCCCAAGCCTATCTAGGGCGTACACGAAAAGCGTGTCTCCCTCTCGAATATACGAAAGGAGCTTGGAAAACCCCGGACGCTCGGCGGCCAGCGTCGCGCCGCTGACACCCTCATCAACGAACTCACGATCGAAGGCCTGACCGAGGGCCTGTCTCTGCGCTTCGACGCTCTGGCTCCCGGTCGAAACCCTGAAGTACGCGATACGGCTCATGTGGTACCTGCCTCAAAAGATCTCTGATATTCTGCGGCATACGCAGAAGTCCGTCAACTATCTTATGAGACACACTGACGGGACTTTGCCGACCTGACTCAAAAGCTACAAGTTTAGAGTCGTTTGATCTGCACGTGGAACGTCCGACCCATCGCGCTCTCGAATTATGACCGAGCCGCCGAGAGAGGCCAAAACTTCGTTCGCGCTTTACCCGACCGGCGTCACTGCGGGCTGGAGGGCCGGGGTTAAATCGTCCGTCCCTTCGATTGCACCCGCCGGGCCGACGTCTCTATCCCCTGCGGCGGGGTTGTGTGCGTGGGCGATGCATACGCGCGTGAACTCGGCCAATCCGGTGTAGCCGTTCGGAGCTACGTCCACGAGGCGCTGATATGATCCCTCGATCACGACGCCGAGTTGCTGCCAACCGGTGAGTCCGCCCGCTCCATTCCGAGTGTTAGCCTCCCCGCACAGGGCAAGTTGGTCGGCGGCACGAACGGCTCGGAAGTTCCGGAAACGACTACCCTGATAATCTCGCAGCCCATCTTCGAGGAGCTTTCGAGCGGTCGCAATCTGCTCTGGAGTGACGAGCACGGGGCCTACGGGTGTGGTCGTGGTTTGTGCGAGGACGAAAAGGAGAAAGCTCATCTACGTTGTTTAGCGCAGAGGAAGCGGAGTTCAACATATCATACCGGCTGCCGGTACGATGCGTTCCTTTGGAGAAGGCCGTCCAACCGTCAGACCCGGCGGATGTCAGACCTTGGCGTCAAACTCGGTGCTCGGATAAGAACCTTGAGAGTCGATCAGGGCTTGTCACAGGCCTCGCTTGCGGACGCCTCCGGCACTTCCGAGGAATGGGTGCGCAAGTTGGAGCGGGGCGTTCGGGCACCCTCTCTTGCCACTCTCGACGGGATCAGCCGCGCCCTTGGCGTGACGATCGCTTCCCTATTCGCCGGCACAGGGGAAGGCGCGCCTCGATACGAGGTGCTTATCGCGGAGGCGGAGGGCTTGGGCGACGACCAACTCAGATGGCTTGAATCGGCAGCCCGGCTCGCGCGCAAGCTCCAGAAGGAGGCGTAGCCGTTGCAACCCGTTGCAATCCGCGTCGAAACTCAAGCCCCTACGCGGGTGCGTTCTGCCCTCTCATGCCGGCACGCGAGATTGACTCGCCGCCTCGCTACTCGGATGACACAACCGGCGTTGCGAGCCTGCTTCGCCCGCCGAGGGGGGTAGCGGCAAGGCATGTTCGGTCCGGAAATACTCGTTCGTACGCTCTCGAAACCAACGAGACGGGACACTCACGGCAACGTCTGGCAGTATCACTCCCGAAGCGACCACCACTCCAAGGTAGCTTGCTGGGGGATCGTGTTCGATCTGCTCCTGACGACGCCGCTCCTGCGCCGCCACGTCGAGGACGGCATCGTGCATTTCGGGATCAACCACGAGATGCGCGACTTCGTACATGACCGGAAGAAGAACCTAGACCTGGTTCTCTGCACCCCCGGAGGTGCGGCGACATCTGCGACGTTGGCCGACATGGCAGCCGGCCTCTCGATTGACCTTAGCGCCGATGAGGCGAAGCGCCTAAGCTCACTTCCTCCGCTCACACGCGCTCCGGTCGGCTCGGTCCTGATGGCGTTAGAGGCGAAGGCGGTTATGACCGCGCACCAAAAGGCGCTGCCTCGGTTCTACGACGAGTTGAACTCGTCCCATTCGACGGTTCACGGTGCAAGCGATCAAGCCATCGCAGTCGGTTTCGCAATGGTGAACATCGCGGAGGACTACCTAAGCCCTGACCTGAACAAGAAAAACCGCGCAACCGACCCGGAGTGGAGCCGGCACAAGCAACCTCGTGCCGCCGCGCTTGCGATCGAAAAGGCAAGACAGCTTCCCCGGCGGTCGAGAGTTGGCGACGTCGGCTATGATGCTCTCGCCATCACGGTAATCGAGATGACGAACGACGGCAGCCCTGTCCGCCTCGTAACCGAGCCGCCCGCTCCACCGCCGCGAGACATCTACCACTACGATACCATGATCTCACGTCTCGCGGGTATCTACGCGACCCGCTTCAAGGACCTGGGCTAACCGGTCGGCGATGATCGCCCTCTCACATTCCCAGACCACGACGACCTTATAGCCTTGTCGGCGCAGTGCTCTGATCGCGCGTGCATCGCGGGCTCGGTTGGCGCGAAATTTGTCGGTCCAAAACCCCGTGTTGCGCTTGGGGACCGTCGCCTTCTTGCAACCCGTGTGATGGTGCCAATAGCATCCGTTGACGAAGACGGCCCATCGTCGGGCCTTGTTCGCGAAGTCGGGTGAGCCGGGAAGCGACTTCACGTTCTTTCGATAGCGGTGTCGCGCCGCGTGGAGAGCCTCGCCGACGAGTTGCTCGATGCGCGTTCCGGCTTGTCGAATGCCGGCCATCCGCGCCGAGGTCTCGGGATCGGTGATGGGCCCCGTCATTCAGCGGCAACGGCGTATTCCGCTTCCGACGGGCCGACGCCCGCTTCCATGCGGTGCAAGTGCGCTCGCACACGATCTTGGAAACCATCGGCGAAACGCAGCTTTGCCCGCTCAGTCCGTGAGAGAAAGCCACGGCTCGCCCGTGCCGAGAGTAGCTTGCCAGGGTGCCGCAAGAAGTCGGCCAATGCCGGGCGAGGCTCCCAACATGGAAAGCCGTTGATCGTCACACCCACACGTTGTGAACCGTCAAAGCGGGCCGCTACCGGCCACCTACCGGCGGAGGACAGGGCGAACTCGCGCGCGCTG
This sequence comes from Sphingomonas dokdonensis, assembly GCF_002197685.1. Lineage (GTDB taxonomy): Bacteria > Pseudomonadota > Alphaproteobacteria > Sphingomonadales > Sphingomonadaceae > Sphingomonas > Sphingomonas dokdonensis. Next base: position 570,719 of record NZ_NBBI01000001.1, read on the forward strand.
TCGTGGTCGCCCGGACGGTCCAGACGCTCTCCTAGCCAACGCGCCACCGGGACCGATACTGCGTTCCCGACGAGAGCCCATCGCGAAGATGCGCGGCTGACGGTTTCGGCGGGCTGCGTCCAGTTCTCAGAGAAACCTTGAAGGCGCTCCGCGTCCCGGATGTCGGGTGTGATGACATCGCCCCACGGGAGCAGGATTGCGGGTGGTGAGGCTATCCCCACCGTGGACCCGTTCTTGAGCGTCGGGACGGCATCGACCGCCCATCCCAACCCCCTGACCCCCTCGGTCCAATAGAAGCCGTGAGAACGAACGTCGATCTCGGTACCAGGCAACTCGGGGTAGATCTCGTCGGCGAACAAGACGGTGGCGGGGTCGATCTCCGTATTGGTTGCGACGAAGAGCACGCGCTCGCGCCGCTGGGGAAGAAAGCCGAGACTGTTCACGACCCGATAGGCCCATCGGTAGCCACGCTCCTCGAACGCCTCGACGAGAGTGCGCATCCCGCGCCCCTTGTCGAGTTGGAGCATGAAGGAGACGTTCTCCAGCACCACCCAAGGTACCGCGCGCTCGTCGAGCAGTCGGAACACCTCCCCGACGAGGCCCGACCTTGCGCCGGAGATGCCGGCGGTTAGACCGGCTTGGCTGAGGTCCTGACATGGGAAGCCTCCAACCACGAGATCGACGTTCGACGGTAGCGAAGCGAGATCGCGAACGTCGTTTTCGCACGGCACGTCGGGCATGTGGCTCTGGAGGACGGCCCTTGCCGGCTCCCATATCTCGCAGGTGAGCACGGTCTCGTGGCCCGCCAGCGCCAAGCCATTCTCAAGACCCCCTATACCGGCGAAAAGCCCCGCTACCTTCACAATCGACCCCTTGAACTCGCCGTCTCGCCAAACCTTACATCGCTGCGGGGAGGAGGCAAGTTCCCTCTCCGTTCTCGATCGAGGCTCCGAGACGGACGCATTTTCCTTCGTGCAACCGGTTGCAACCGCACATCTGAACCCGCGCCGCTCACTTCGCCTGCGGAAGCGTGAAACTGCCGAAGTCGAGCTTTCGGATGGCACGATCGAGCACGGGAACCATCCCACGGTCGCCATACCGAGCCGCTTGGCTTTCGGAAGCCCATCCGCCCAGCGCCTGCGCCGTCTCCTCGTTGATCTCGGCGCGCCGGCAAGCGTCGCGGAAGCCATGCCGGAAGCTGTGAAACACGAGAGCGGGCTCGTCGAAGCCGATCCGCTTCTTGTGTCGGCCAAACCACTTCGAGAAGCCATGCGAGTAGCGCTCGTCCGGACCGCGCTCCAGCGCGGGAAAGAGGCGCTCATCCTCCTTGCCGCCTCGCACAAACGTCTCGAAACCGGCGTCGAGCAGAGCCGGGTGGAGGGGCACGTAGCGCTCGCTCGCCTTCGTCTTCAGGCGCTTGTCCTCCACTCGCCGGCCCGTCTTGTCGAAGAGCGACAGGTTAAGACACTTGACGCCCTCCACCTCCTCGACGTCCTCGACCCGCAACTGACAAAGCTCTCCTGCACGAGCACCGGTGAAGAGCGCCAATGCCGGCACCCAGAACTTTGCCGGCTCGGCCTGACGAAAGGGGGTGAGCGAGGCGAATAGGCCCTCAAGCTCCTCGGGCCGGAAGCCTCTCCGCTTCACGGTGGCCTCGCGGGAGCCAGTCAGATCACGCATGTTGATCGCGACGCCCCACCCGGCATCCTCGGCCCACCTGAGAACCGCCGCCAGCGCCTGCATATACGATGCTATCGAGTTGGGAGCGAGGCGCGGCAAGCTCTGCTGGTCGGCCAATTCAGCGACCTCCGTCAGCGAGAGGTCGGGAAAGCGCTTGCTCGCGTTAGGTGGCAGGCGCTTCAAGAAGGTGAGCACCTTTACGCAGTCGGCTCGTGTAAGGGACGAGACCGACTTGTCGCTCCCAAGCACCTCGGCCATGATGCGGAAGACGAAACCGTAGCGCTTCTCGGTGCTCTGCTCCCCATGAAGGGCGGTGCGCTCGGCGGTGTAGGCTTCGAACAAGTCAGCAAGTCGTCGATCGTTTACGAATGATCCTTGCTTTCCCGTGCTCACGTCGGGGTTGAAGATGGGGTCGTAGGGCGCGTCGCTTCGGGACAAGAAATGATCCTTCGCGAGCGCCGTCTCTGCGCTCAAACCGCGCGCGACGAGTTCGCAAAGGTAGCGGTAGCTCGTCGACCCGCGATCGACGTCGGGCTGCGGAACCTTAGCGGTGATCGAGCCGACGCGAAGGGGGCGAACCGCGATGCCGGCGTCCACGAGCAGACGGTCCGCCGCCGATCGCACGACCATGCAGTCGGCTCCCGCACCGACATGGCGGGCGTCGTGCTCCACGTCGGCTACGATCGCGGCGATCTCCTCCGGCTCTTCGGAGACGGGCCGGCGCGCCTCTTCGCGACGTCGCCACCAATCCGAAACTACCGCTTCGATCTGCCCGTGACGCAATCGTTCCAGCTTGCCGAGAGCCAACGCGCCCGCGATCGGCCCCATTATCCGCACGCGCTCGCGCAGCTTGTCGAAGTGCGACTCGATCTCGGCGAGCTTGAAGGGGTAGCGTTTAATCGCGGTCCGCAGGTCGGCGGTGTCGAGGCTGAAGCGCAAACTCGCGCGCTTCTCCACCCCGACCAGATCGACCGGAACGCGCTTGCGGACATACCACACGCCGGATTCGCGCGCATACAGACCCGGATATCTTGCCAACGTCTCATCACCCATCGTGACTCAGTAATGTGTCACAGCACGGGATGAAAAGCCGTTTTCTTCCAAAGACATGCGCAAAAACACGCCCTTAGAAAGCCGCTGGTGGGTCCGCCGGGGCTCGAACCCGGGACCTCTCGATTAAAAGTCGCTTGCTCTACCGACTGAGCTACGGACCCGCACCAGCGACGACGCGACTAGGCACAGAGCGGCGGCGGGTCAACCGGGCATGCAATTGCGCGATCGTGCGACCGGTAACCGGGTCTCGCCATCGCGGAACGAGATGAAGCAACGGCGCCAGGACGAAATCCCGCGTGCGGAAGACGGGGTGGGGGATCGTGAGCCCGCGCCCCATGACGGCGCCTCCAGACCAAAGTATGATGTCGAGATCGATGACGCGCGCGCCCCAGCGCTGGCCGCGGCGCCGGCCAAAGCTGCGCTCGATCGATTTCAGCTCGCCCAGCAGATCGGCGGGTTCGAGCGGCGTGTGGATCAGGGCGGCGGTGTTGGCGAACTGCCTGATCGATGGGCCGACCGGGGCGCTGGTGATGATCGGTGCTGCGGCGACCAGCCCTGGCAGTGCCTGGACAGCAGCGGCTACTTCGTCGCGCGGTGCCCCGTGATGGCCGCGGCGATTTGAGCCGATTGCCACAAGATAGGTTGAGCCGCTCATGCGTCGCAGCCTATCGGGCCGGAATGACCTTCGCATCCTCCCCGTTGCCGGCCACCGAGCCGCCGCGCGACTGCCCGCTGTGCCCCCGCCTTGTCAGCTTTCGCCACGAATTGCAGGCCGAGTATCCCGACTGGTGGAATGCGCCAATACCGGCCTTTGGCGACCCGGACGCCTGGCTGGTGATCGTTGGGCTGGCCCCCGGCAAGCATGGGGCGAACCGGACCGGGCGCCCCTTCACCGGCGATTATGCGGGCGAGCTGCTGTATGCGACGCTGGCAAAGTTCGGGCTGAGCGAGGGGCAGTTCGATGCGCGCCCGGATGACGGACTGAGCCTGCGCGGTACGATGCTGATCAACGCCGTCCGCTGCCTGCCGCCCGCGAACAAGCCGACGCCCGAAGAGATCCGCACCTGTCGCCCGTTTCTGGAGGCGCCGCTGGCCGCGCTCCCCAAGGCAGCGGTGTTCGTTGCGCTGGGGCAGATCGCGCATCAATCGGCGGTGAAGGCGCTGGGCGGCAAATTGCCCAAAGCGAAGTTTGGACATCTTGCCGAGCATCGCATGCCGGACGGGCGGGTGCTGATCGATAGCTATCATTGTTCGCGCTACAACCAGAATACCGGGCGACTGACCGCGGAGATGTTCGAGGCGGTATTCGAGCGGGCGGTGGCGCTCCGGCCGCAATAGCCCGGACGGCGGCGGATCAGGCGGGCGTCGCCGAGGTGAGGGCGGCCACGATGCGATCGGCGAGGCGATCGGCGACGGCGGCTTTTGGCATATGCTCCCAGGTTTCGACGCCTGTGCTTGAGACGAGGTGGACGGTGTTGGTGTCGCCGCCCATCACGTCGCCTGATACGTCGTTCGCGACGATCCAGTCGGCGCCCTTGCGCGCGAGCTTCGCGCGGGCGTGATCGACCACATGCTCGGTTTCCGCAGCAAAGCCGACGACCAATGTGGGGCGGGCGGCGCTGTGGCCGAGTGTCGCGAGGATGTCAGGATTTTCGACCAGCTGAAGCGTGGGGATGCCGCCGGCCTCCTTCTTCATTTTCTGCTCGGCGGCGTCCGCGGCGCGCCAGTCGGCGACGGCGGCGACCATCACCGCCGCGTCTGCGGGTAGGGCCTGGTCCACGGCGGTAGCCATCTGTCGTGCGGTTTCCACGTCGATGCGGGTGACGCCGGGGGGTGTCGGCAAGGCGACGGGGCCGGCGACGAGCGAGACGCGTGCGCCGCGCGCCGCCAGCGCGCCGGCGATCGCGAATCCCTGTTTGCCCGATGAGCGATTGGCAATGTAGCGCACGGGATCGATTGGCTCGTGCGTCGGACCGGCGGTGACGAGGATGTGGCGGCCGGCGAGCGGCTGATCGGAAGGCGTGCCGGCTTGCGGTTGCTTGGCGAGCATCGCTTTGATCCGCGAGAGGATCGCGGCGGGCTCCGGCAGGCGGCCGGGGCCGAACTCGCCGCAGGCCATAGCGCCCTCGTCGGGCGCCATCACGGTGATGCCGTCGGCACGGAGCTGCGCGACATTGCGCTGCGTGGCGGGGTGAAGCCACATCCGCACGTTCATGGCGGGTGCGGCGAGCACCGGCTTGTCAGTGGCGAGCAGCAGGGTGGTCGCGAGATCGTTGGCGAGGCCGCCGGCCATGCGTGCCATCAGATCGGCCGTGGCGGGCGCGACGACGACCAGATCGGCCTGGCGGCTGAGCTGGATATGGCCCATCTCGGCCTCGTCCTTCAGATCCCAAAGGGTGGTGTGGACCTCCTCCTCCGACAAGGCGGCAAGCGTCATGGCGGTGACGAAATGGCTGCCGCCCTCCGTCAGCACGCAGCGGACGCCATGCCCCGCCTTGCGCAGCAGGCGGATGATCTCGCATGCCTTGTAGGCGGCGATCCCGCCCCCGACGATCAGAAGTACCCGGCTCATGCCGCCGTTCTTGTCACGGTGATGCGGCGTCTGTCGAGCGCGGCGCGCGCAAGGTCGCGCAGCGCGTCCGGGACGAAGATGAGGCCGATCGGCACAAGCGGCGCGATCAGGAACGCCCAGTGCGCGCGGCCCGGGCCGCTCCAGAACGTCAGCACGAGAACGAACGCGAGGGTGGTGGCCAGTACGCGGGTCGCCAGCGGGTTGCGCCAGGCGGACCAGCCCGCGATCGCAAGTGCGACGAGAAGCGCGGCGACGCCCGATGGCAGCAGCGACAGTGCGGTGGAGGCGGCGATCGCATGGAGCGCAAAGCCGAAGCCGGCGGCGCCGGCCCAGTCGGCGGATTGCGGGTCGCCGAGCGGGCCCATCACGGCGGCTATCGCCTGAAGGTGGACGGCGACGGCGGCGGCGAATACCGCCATGACGATCGCCCAGCCGGCCGCCTCCCGCTTATGCCCTTCGAGCAGTGCGACGACGAGCATGAGGCCGAGGTATAAAGCGGCCGTTTCGCGGATCATCGCGGCCATGAATCCAAGCGCTGCGGCCGTGATCCAGTGGCGGGGCGTGCGTGCGGCGAGCGATAGTGAGAGGAGCAACCCGGCCCACAGATCGTGCACCGCGACAAACTCGCCGAGCAGCGCGTTGATCATGCCGGCGGCGGCGAGCACGACCGCGATGGCGCGCACGGATGGGCGCGGGATAGCGCTGCGCAGTCGTTGCCACCATGCGAATAGCGTCAGCATGGCAAGCGCGTACAGCAGCAAAGCGGCGGCGACCTGGCCGATAGCTGCCTGTAGAACCGCCAGAGTGGGCAAAGGGAAGGTGAACAGGAGGCGCGAGGGTGCGTCGGCCGACCGGGCCGCCTGGAGGCTAGCAGCGTAATAGTCGCTGCCGTGGCGCATGGCCTCGACCACGCCGGCGTTGGTGATCTCGATCAGCGACCCGGTCGCGGCGCCGGACCCGCCCGACAGCAACGCGATCAACAGCACCAGCGCGAGTGCGGCGAGCAGCCTGCGTGCCTGCCGCGCCGAGCGGCCGGCGTAGCGCGAAGGCTCTGCGATCAGAAGCGGCCGGGCGGCTCTCGCCACGATCAGCCCATCATCGCCCAGGTTGCGACGATCCCGGCAGCTGCGCTGGCGAATGCCACGGCGGCATAGCGCCAGCCGCCGCCGATACGCACCACCTCGATCTGACGCAGCGGCGGGGCAGGGGGCGCGCCGCCAGGTGCCGGGAAGCGCGCCTCAATCCGGCGGACGAGCTCGGGCAGGCGATACAGTGTCTTCACATCGGCGACGATGCGATCTGCCACCGCGGCTTCCGGCCCCAGCTCGGTGCGGATCCAATCCTCCACGAACGGGCCGGCGGTTTCCCACAGGTTGATGTCGGGATCGAGCGCGGTCGCCACGCCTTCCACCATCACCATGGTCTTTTGCAGCAGCAGGAGGTGCGGCTGGGTGACCATGTCGAAATCACGGGTGATCGAGAACAGCCCGTCGAGCATCATGCCGATGGACATTTCCTTCACCGGCAGGCCGCGCATCGGCTCACCGACCGCGCGCAGGGCCGTGGCGAATTCGCGAACGTCGTGATGCGCGGGGACGTATTCGGCCTCGAAATGGATTTCGGCGACGCGGCGGTAATTGCCGGTGATCAGACCATAGAGGATTTCCGCCAGCCAAATGCGCGCGCGACGGTCGATGCGGCCCATGATGCCGAAATCGACCGCGGCGATGCGATTGCCGGGGAGCGCGAAGAGATTGCCCTGGTGAAGATCGGCGTGAAAGAATCCCTCGGCGATCGCCTGCCGCAGGAAGGCGTGAACCAAGGTTTGTGCAAGCAGCGGCAGGTCATAGCCAGCCTCGACCAGCGCGGCGCGGTTCGACAGCTTGATGCCGTCGATCCATTCAAGCGTCAGCACCTTGCCAGAGGTGCGCGGCCAATCGATTTCGGGAACATGGAAATTCGGCTCGGCCGCCATGCCTTCGGCCAGTTCGCTGGCAGAGGCTGCCTCGCGGCGCAGATCGAGCTCGCGCGCGGTCCAGCGTTTGAAGGTCGCGATGACGAGGCGGGGCTGAAGCCGGGCGATCTCCCCGCCCATCGGCTCGACCTGCGCAGCGGCCCATTCATAGGTGTCGATCGCGCGCTCGAAATCAGCCTCCACGCCGGGGCGCAGCACTTTTACCGCGACGGCGCGGCCGTCCGTCGTCACCGCGCGATGAACCTGCGCGATCGACGCGGCGCCGACCGGCTTTTCATCGAAGCTGGCGAACATCGTCTCGATCGGCCGGCCGAGGCTGTCCTCGATCTGCGGGCGAATGACCTCGAACGGCAGCGGCGGCAGCGCGTCCTGCAAGCGCAGCAGATCAAGCGCAGCCTCGTCGCCGACGATGTCGGGGCGGGTGGCGAGCGTCTGCCCGAGCTTGACCGCGGCCGGACCGATCGCCTCGAACGCGTCGGCATAGCGGGGCTGATCGGGCACGCGCGCGCCAAGCCGCGCCAGGCGCAGCAGGCGCCGCAGCCGGGGCGGGGTCTTGGTGTCGTGCTCCAAGCCTTGAAGCGCGCCGTGGCGTGCCAGCGTGCGGCCCCACTTCAGCAGCCGCCACGTGTGAACGACAGGGTGCGTCATTCGCCGCTGCCCCGCGAGGGGCGGCTGGGATCGATCATATCTTCCAGCCTGAATGGATCGCGACGAGGCCCCCGAGCAGCGGCTCCACCTTGGTCTGAACGAAGCCAGCGTCGCGAATCATGCCTTCGAACGTCGGCATGTCCGGGAAACGGCGGATCGACTCGATCAGGTAGCGGTAGCTGTCCGCATCGTCCGCCAGCAGTTGCCCAAGCTTCGGCACCAGATGATGCGAATAGGCATCATAGGCTTCCTTGAAGCCCGGCCAGGTGGTGGTGGAAAATTCCAGGCAAAAGAATCGCCCGCCGCGCCGCAGAACGCGGTTCGCTTCGCGCAGCGCCGCCGGAATGTCCGTGACGTTCCGAATGCCAAAGGCGATCGTATAGGCGTCGAAGAAGCGATCGGGGAAGGTGAGCACCTCCGCATTCGCTTCCGTCCAGACCAGCCCGTCAATCCCGCGCTCCTGCGCGCGTTTCACGCCGACTTCGAGCATGGCGGGATTGATGTCCGCAACCGTCACCGATGCGCCGTCGCGTTGCAGGCGGAAGGCAATGTCGCCCGTGCCGCCGGCCATGTCGAGGATCTGCTCGCCGGCGCGCGGCTTGACCCGGCGTACGAAGCGATCCTTCCACAAACGATGCATGCCCGCCGACATGGCATCGTTCATCAGATCGTAGCGGGACGCCACATTGGTGAAGACGCCGCCGACGCGAGCAGTCTTTTCCGTTGCGGGGATGTCTTCGTAGCCGAAGGATACGGTGTCGCTCATGCGTGCGGCTCTAGCGGCGGGGCGAGGGCGGGGCTAGGGCTTCTGACGCTAGCACGCACGGCTTTCGATCTGCGTCGACAGGCGAGCGACACGCGCTAAAGGCCGGACATGCCTGAGCTTCCCGAAGTCGAAACAACCGTGCGCGGCCTACGCCCCGTTCTGGAGGGTGCGCGCGTGCGGCATATCGAGCCGCGGCGCGGCGACCTGCGCCGGCCGTTTCCGGCCGAGCTGCGGCAGGTGATGACCGGGGCCGAGATCACCGCACTCGGCCGGCGTGCCAAATACGGGCTGATCCACACCGATCGCGATCAGACGATGATCTTTCACCTGGGCATGTCGGGCCGCTGGCGAGTCGATCCGGGCGAGTTGCTGGTGCACGACCATCTCGTCATCGACACGGAGGCGGGGCGGCGCGTCGCGCTCAACGATCCGCGACGCTTCGGCTCGGTCGATCTTTGGCCGACGGCGGAGCTGGATGCCTTTCCTGCCTTTGCCGCCCTCGGACCTGAGCCGCTGGGGCCGGACCTCAGCGCCAAATGGCTGAAGGAGGCGCTGGCCGGACGACGGGCCTCGATCAAGTTGATGCTGCTGGACCAGCGGATCGTGGCGGGGCTGGGCAACATCTATGTCTGCGAGGCGTTGTATCTGGCGCGAATCTCTCCCAAGCGGGCGGCAGGGAACATCAGCCTTGCGCGGCTCGAGCGGCTGGTGGAGGCAATCCGCGCCGTGCTGCTGTCCGCCATCGAGGCGGGCGGATCGTCGCTGCGCGACTACGCGCGGCCGGACGGCGAGCTTGGCTATTTTTCCAAGCAATTCGCGGTATATGGCCGGGAAGGACAGCCCTGTGGATGCGGCGGCACCGTGCAGCGATATGCCGAAGGCGGCCGCTCCACATTCTGGTGTCCGGCCTGCCAGCGGAGTTGACCAACAGCATGATCGCCGTTAAAGGGCGCGGCTTCCAGGGCGATGGGTGTTCCCGCCGCCCTTTTTTCATCGACTGATATTCGAGGACTGTAAATGGCGAACACGCCGCAAGCGAAGAAGCGCATCCGCCGCAACCAGCGCCGGGCCGAAATCAATGGTGCGCGCGTCAGCCGCATCCGCACCTTCGTGAAGAAGGTCGAGGCAGCGCTCGCAGCGGGTGACAAGCCGGCAGCCACCGAAGCTCTGGCGGCTGTGCAGCCGGAGCTGGCACGCGGTGTGGCGCGCGGCGTTCTTCACCGCAACACCGCCAGCCGCAAGTTCTCGCGTCTGACCAAGCGTCTGTCGGCACTCGCCTGAACGGACGTGCCGGCCTGATCGGCTGGTAGCAGATACACAAAAGGCCGGGTGGCATCGTGCCGCCCGGTCTTTTGTCGTGCGTGGAAGCGGGTGGTGATGCCCGCTCCCGCTCCTGATCAGATAAAGGCGCGGCCGCCCGTGACGGGGATCGTGGCGCCGATGATGTAGCTTGCCTCCTCAGTGGCGAGCATGACGTACGGCGCAGCGAGCTCGGCCGGCTGCGCCGCGCGGCCGAGCGGCGTGTTGCTGCCGAACGACTTCACCGCTTCGGGCGGCATGGTGGACGGGATCAGCGGCGTCCAGACCGGGCCTGGTGCCACGGCATTCACACGGATCTTGCGGTCGGCCAGCATCTTTCCAAGTCCGGCAGTGAAATTATAGATCGCGCCCTTGGTCGTCGCATAGGCGAGCAGTTGTTCGCTCGGGTCTTCTGCGTTGATGGAGGTCGTGTTGATGATCGAACCGCCCGCCTTCATGTGCGGCAGCGCAGCCTTCACCAGATAGAACATCGCATGAATGTTGGTGGCAAAGGTCACCTGCCACTCCTCGTCGCTGATATCCTCGATCTTCGCAAAGCTCGCCTGGTGCGCGGCGTTGTTCACGAGAATGTCGATGCGGCCGAATGCGTCGGCAGTGTCTGCGACGATCTTGCGCGCATGGGCCGGATCGCTGATGTCGCCCGGCAGCAGCAGCGCGCGGCGGCCCGCGTCTTCGACGAGGCGCTTGGTCTCCTCGGCGTCGTCATGCTCATCGAGATAGCTGATCGCGACGTCGGCGCCTTCGCGCGCATAGGCAAGCGCGACGGCGCGGCCGATGCCGCTGTCTGCACCGGTGATCAGCGCGCGCTTGTCGAGCAGGCGACCGTGGCCGGTATAGCTATGCTCGCCGTGATCGGGCCGCGGGTTCATTGCCTCCGTCTTGCCGGGCATCGGCTGCTGCTGTTCGGCCTGGGGCGGCGTGGGGCGATCGGTCATGAGATTCCCTTGCAGAAAGTGTCTCATGACAAGTCGTTGGAACGGCTAGCGTTCCGGCTCGCGCGAAAATTGGCGTGCGCCGTTGATTAGAGATCCGTGGCGATGGAAGCGCCGTGTGCTCGCGGGTCGAAGCGAACCGATGCCATGCAGAAAAGCAGAGTCGATGTTGTGGCACATTCTATACGGGAGTGTGTCAGCCGGTACGCTGCGGCTGCTGTGGCAAGGGCAAAGGTCTTGAACCTTCGCCGCTGGTGACCCCTACGGGACTCGAACCCGTGTTTTCGCCGTGAGAGGGCGACGTCCTAGACCGCTAGACGAAGGGGCCGTGCAAGCGGGAGCGGCGCCTCTACGGGGGACGCGGCGGCTCGTCAAGCCGCCACGTGCCGTTTTTCGTTCAGGCCGCGACCTTGCGGCGTTCGGCCATCTCGGCGTTGAGCATTTCGGCCAGCAGGAACGCCAGTTCGATGCTCTGGCCTGCGTTGAGGCGGGGGTCGCAATGCGTGTGGTAGCGGTCGGCGAGGCTCTGCTCGGTCACGTCCACCGCGCCGCCGGTGCATTCGGTGACGTTCTGCCCGGTCATCTCGGCATGGATGCCGCCGGCGTGCGTGCCCTCCGCACGATGAACGGCGAAGAAGCCGCGCACTTCAGCGAGGATACGCTCGAACGGCCGCGTCTTGTAGCCGTTCGCCGCCTTCACGACGTTGCCGTGCATCGGATCGCAGCTCCAGATCACCGGATGCCCTTCGCGCGTGACGGCGCGCAGCAGCTTGGGAAAGCCCGCCTCGATCTTGTCGTGGCCGTAGCGGGTGATCAGCGTCATGCGCCCGGGCACGCGGCCTGGGTTCAGCGTGTCGAGGAGGCGCAGCAGCACATCCGGCTCTAGCGTCGGCCCGCACTTCACGCCGATCGGATTGCCGATGCCCCGCAGGAACTCGACGTGGGCCGATCCTTCGAAGCGCGTGCGGTCGCCGATCCACAGAAAATGGGCGGAAGTGTCGTACCAGTCGCCCGTTAGCGAATCCTGCCGCGTCATCGCCTCCTCGTAGGGAAGCAGCAGCGCCTCGTGGCTGGTGTAGAAGCTGGTCTGCGCCAGCTGCGGCACCGTTTCGGGATCGATCCCGCACGCCGCCATGAAGTCGAGCGCCTCGCCGATCCGATCGGCAGTCTCGGCATATTTCGTCGCCCAGGGGCTGCGCCCCATATAGTCGAGCGTCCAGCGGTGGACCTGCGCCAGATTGGCATAGCCGCCCTGCGCAAAGGCGCGCAGCAGGTTCAGCGTCGCGGCGGATTGGGCATAGCCCTGCACCATGCGCTTGGGATCGGGGATGCGGGATTCGGCGGTGAAGCCGATGTCGTTGACGTTGTCGCCGCGGTAGGAGGGCAGCTCCACGCCGTCGATCGTCTCGGTACCGGCCGAGCGCGGCTTGGCGAACTGGCCCGCCATGCGGCCGAGCTTCACCACCGGCAGCTTGGAGGCATAGGTGAGGACCACCGCCATCTGCAGGATTACGCGGAACGTGTCGCGAATGTTGTTGGGGTGGAACTCGGCAAAACTTTCCGCGCAATCGCCGCCCTGCAGCAGGAATGCCTCACCCGCCGCAACCCGCGCCAGCTCCGCCGTCAGGTTGCGCGCCTCGCCGGCGAATACGAGCGGCGGATAGCTACGCAGCGTGTCGGTTGCCGCGGTCAGCGCGGCGGCGTCGGGATAGTCGGGCAGCTGGCGCGCCTCGTGCGAGGTCCAGCTGTCAGGGGCCCAATTGGCGGCCATAATCAGTTCCTTTCGGCGCGCGCCCATGCAAGAAAATGTCGCGGCGCGCAAACAAGTCGTACTTTATAGCACCCCCGGATAAGCGCCGCCATCGATCAGCAGGCTTTGTCCGGTGATGAACCCGGCCTGCGCCGAACACAGAAAGGCGCAGGCGGCGCCGAACTCGGCCGGATCGCCGAAGCGTTTGGCGGGGATCCGCTCGCGCCCACGCGCCTCGGCCGTTTCCATGTCGATGCCCTGGCTCTTGGCGGCGAAGCTCATCACGCCGGGTAGGCGGCGGGTGGCGAACAGGCCGGGTAGCAGAAAGTTGATGGTGACATTCGCGCCGGCCACCTCGCGCGCCACCCCGGCAAGGAAACCGGTGAGGCCGATCCGCGCGCCGCTGGACAGGTCCAGCCCGGAGGCGGGAGACTTTACGCTGCCGGACGTGATGCAGACGATGCGGCCGAAGCGACGCTCGATCATGCCATCGATCACCTGCTGCACCAGGCGGATCGGCGTGACCATGTTGGCGTCGAGCCCGGCGTGGAGCGCGGCGGCATCCACGTCTCGAAAGCCGCGCGGTGGCGGGCCGCCGTTGTTGTTCACGAGGATGTCGGGCGTGCCGGCGGTTTCGATCAGCGCTGCCTGCACGGCCGGATCGCCGATGTCGCCGGCAACCGTCGCTACCGTCGCGCCGGTTTCGGCACTGATCGCGGCAGCCGTTTGCGCCAGCGGCTCCGGCTCACGGCCATTCAGCACGATGCGACAGCCGGCGCGCGCCAGCTCTTCGGCGCAGGCCCGGCCCAAGCCCTGGCTGGACGCGCAGATAATGGCGGTTTTGCCCGATAGGCCAAGGTCCACGGCGGTTCTCCTTATTGATCGGGATCGCCATAGGCGAATGTCGGGCTGTGGCGAACCATCTTGATCCTCAGTGCGCGCGGCAGGGACGCCGGCGCTTGCTGCGAGCCCAAGTCGGACCTAAATCCACATCATGTCCAACGCCCATCATCACCATGAACCGCAAGGTGCGGATCTCGCGCACGCTGCACAGGCAACGCTGGAGAGCGCCGGCGAGCAATGGACCGCGATGCGCGCCAGCGTATTCGGCGCGCTAGCAAGCTTCGACAAGCCGGCCAGCGCCTATGATATTGCGGAGGAGGTATCGAAAACCGAGGGGCGCCGCGTTGCGGCAAACAGTGTGTACCGCATCCTCGACCTGTTCGTCGGGACCAATCTGGTGCGCAAGGTGGAAAGCGCAAACGCCTATGTCGCGAACGCGCATCCCGGCTGTCTGCACGACTGCATCTTTCTGGTCTGCGACACCTGCGGGCAGACGACGCACCTGGACGATGATCGCCTGACCAGCGGCGTACGGGACGCGGCCTCCGCGTCCGGCTTCGTGCCGGTGCGGCCGGTGATCGAGGTGCGGGGTCGCTGCGCCGACTGCGACTCTAACTGAACCACGCGCTGATCGCCGTTGCCGAGACGGTAGCATTCGACACAATCGACCCGCTGGAGTAAACCCCGCAGGATGACCGATCTGCCTCAGACGCCGCTGCTCGATACCGTGTCGACGCCGGCCGACCTTCGGAAGCTTGCGCCCGAGCAGCTTCGCCAGCTTGCCGACGAATTGCGTACCGAAGTGATCTCCGCCGTGGGGACGACCGGCGGCCATCTCGGATCTGGACTCGGCGTGGTGGAGCTGACCACTGCGATCCACTATGTCTTCGATACGCCGCGCGACCGGCTGATCTGGGACGTCGGGCATCAATGCTACCCGCACAAGATCCTGACCGGGCGACGCGATCGTATCCGCACCCTGCGACAGGGAGGGGGGCTGAGCGGCTTCACCAAGCGGTCCGAAAGCGAATACGACCCGTTCGGGGCGGCGCACAGCTCTACGTCGATTTCGGCCGCTTTGGGCTTCGCGATCGCCAACAAGATCGCCGACCAGCCAGGCAAGGCCATCGCGGTGATCGGTGACGGCGCCATGTCCGCGGGCATGGCCTATGAGGCGATGAACAACGCCGAGGCGGCCGGCAACCGGCTGGTCGTGATCCTGAACGATAATGACATGTCGATCGCGCCGCCGGTCGGCGGCCTGTCGGCCTATCTGTCGCGCATCGTGTCGAGCCGCGAGTTCCTGTCGCTGCGCGACCTGATGAAGAAGTTCGCCCGGCGTCTGCCGCGGCCGTTCCACAATGCCGCGCGCAAGACCGACGAGTTCGCGCGCGGGATGACCATGGGCGGCACGCTGTTCGAGGAACTCGGCTTTTACTACGTCGGGCCGATCGACGGGCATAATCTCGAACACCTGATCCCGGTGCTGGAGAATGTGCGCGATGCGGAGGAGGGGCCGATCCTCGTCCATGTCGTGACCAAGAAGGGCAAGGGCTACGCCCCGGCCGAGGCCGCGTCGGACAAATACCACGGCGTGCAGAAGTTCGACGTCATCACCGGCGCGCAGGCCAAGGCGCCGCCGGGGCCGCCGGCTTACCAGAACGTCTTCGGCGACGCGCTGGCGGACGAGGCCGATCGCGATCCGCGCATCTGCGCCATCACCGCCGCCATGCCATCCGGCACCGGCATCGACCGCTTCGCCAAGCGGCATCCGGATCGCTCGTTCGATGTCGGCATCGCCGAGCAGCATGGCGTTACCTTTGCCGCGGGCCTTGCCGCGCAGGGTATGCGTCCGTTCTGCGCGATCTATTCGACGTTCCTTCAACGCGCCTACGATCAGGTCGTCCATGACGTGGCGATCCAGAACCTGCCGGTGCGCTTCGCGATCGATCGCGCGGGGCTGGTCGGGGCGGACGGCGCGACGCACGCCGGCTCGTTCGACATCACCTATCTCGCCAGCCTGCCGAACTTCGTCGTGATGGCGGCGGCGGACGAGGCGGAGCTGGTGCACATGGTGCACACTTGTGTCGCGCACGATTCGGGGCCGATCGCGGTCCGCTACCCGCGCGGCAACGGCGTGGGCGTGCCGCTGCCCGAGACGCCGCAACTGCTGGAAATCGGCAAGGGGCGGATCGTGCGCGAGGGCAAGACGGTGGCGATCCTGTCGCTTGGCACTCGCCTCGCCGAGGCGATGAAGGCGGCGGAGCAGTTGGAGGCCAAGGGGCTGTCGACCACGGTCGCCGACCTGCGCTTCGCCAAGCCGCTGGACGAGGCGATGATCCGCAAGCTGCTGTCGAGCCACCAGGTCGCCGTGACGGTCGAGGAAGGCTCGGTCGGCGGATTTGGCGCGCACGTCCTGACCATGGCGTCGGACGAGGGACTGATCGACGGCGGGCTGAAGCTGCGCACACTGCGCCTCCCCGACGTGTTCCAGGATCAGGACAAGCCGGAGGTGCAATATGCCGAGGCGGGCCTTGATGCGGAGGGGATCGTCGGCACGGTGCTGAAGGCGCTCCGCTGGAACGAGACCGGCGCCGCGGCCAGCGCGTGAGCGGCTGGACCAAGGTTTTCCTAGCTACAGGGCTGATGGTCGTGGCGCTGGCGTGCTTCAACCTGGCGCTGTGGCGGCGCATGAAGGAGGCGCGACGGCTGGGCGCGCTACGCACTGACGAAGCGGAGGATAGCGGGTCGCAGGACTGACGCGGACGGTGCGGCGTGGTCATCGGAACGCCATCATGCGCCCGCGGTTCGGATCAGCGATATGGTAGGGCTTACTCTTCTTCCGCAACGGCGGGGCATGCGAGAACAGCGCGGGCGTCAGCCGGTGAGCGCACCTCGCCATGAGCGCCGCCCGTCGCAAAGATGGCGCGTTCGAGAAGCTTTTGGCCGTACGGCCACCAACCAAGCCCGCTAGCCGCATCCACATGGCCGAGCGGGCCTGCGTCGACGAAGTGACTGCCCCATGAGCTGGCAAGACTGCGTGCGCTTTCGAGCTCGATCCACGGATCATTCGCGCTGGCAACCAGAATGGAAGGCAACGGCAGGGGCAGGCGAGTGGCTGGCGCAAACGTGCCCAGCTCTGCCGCGGCGGACGGCCAATCCACGTCCGCGGGAGCAACCGGCAACGTGCCGGCGCCTGGCCAGCCCTGCGGTTGCGGGCTGAGGCTGGCCCACCACGCGATGGCTTGGCAGCAAAGGCTTTGGCCGACAAGGATGACAGGCGCCTTCGCCTGCGCGATCGCCGCGCCCAATTTGGTGATCCAGCTATTGCGGTGTGGCCGATCCCACATGCCAAGGTCGATACGGCGTGTGTCGACCCGGGCCTGCTTCACAATGTCGGCCAGTGAGCGGGGCCTGATCCTCCCAGACCGGGCTCGGTCAATACGCTGGGATCTGGCCGAAGCGAAGACGAGCCATGACCGGCGATCCTCATCATTGGCGAGGGCGCGCTGCCGCTGTTCTAGGGGGCAATCGGCAACGCCACCCCGCCATCTTTATATCTCCTACTACACGAGTAGACGTTTGATGCGTTCCGTTCGGCAGGTGAGTTGAGACCAACTTGCGACGAAGGGTCGCGCGGGCGATAGGAGGACCATGGCGAAGGCGCGTGCAGATCAGATGCTTGTTGATCGTGGCCTGGTGGAGTCGCGTACGCGTGCCCAGGCGCTGATCATGGCCGGGCTGGTGTTCGCCGGCGATCGTAAGGTGGAAAAGCCCGGGCAGTCGCTGCCGGATGACGTGACCATCGACGTTCGCGGACGTGATCACCCCTGGGTATCGCGCGGTGGGATCAAGCTTGACCATGGTCTTCGGCATTTCGGCTGGGACGTCGCGGGGGCGATCGCGATCGATGTCGGTTCGTCGACGGGCGGGTTCACCGATGTGCTGCTGTCGCGCGGAGCGGCCCGGGTTTATGCCGTCGACAGCGGCACCAACCAGCTTGCCTGGAAGCTGCGCCAGGATGAAAGAGTGGTCGTGCACGAGCAGACGAGCGCACGGCTGCTGTCCGCGCAGCATGTGCCGGAACCTATTGACCTGATCGTGTGCGATGCCAGCTTCATCGGCATTGCCAAGGTGCTGGACGTGCCGCTGGACTTCGCCAAACCGCACGCGCGGGTGATGACGCTGGTGAAGCCGCAGTTCGAGGCCGGCCGGGAAGAAGTGGGCAAAGGCGGCGTCGTGCGCGACGAAAAGGTCCGGCAGCGCGTGTGCGATGAAGTGGCACGCTGGTTCGAGGGTAAGGGCTGGCAAGTCGAGGGTGCGGTCGAAAGCCCGATCACCGGGCCGGAAGGTAATGTAGAGTTCCTGCTAGCGGCTGTCCGTTATTGAGCCATCGGTGCAATCGCCGCGTCAATTGACCCGTTTACGCGCCGTGCCGCGCGTGATTATGGCGGCGGGACCGATCAGGAGGGCTTGTGGGGGGCGTTGCGTCTAGAGAGCAGTTGCGGATGTCCTACCTGCGGTGGGCACTGATCTGCGTACCGCTGATACTGCTGCTGGGCTTTCTGTCGGGGCGCAGCGTGCCGGCGGGGGACAACAGCCTGTGGTATCAGTCGCTCAGCAAGCCGGCACTGACCCCGCCTGGGTGGGTGTTTCCGGTCGCCTGGAGCCTGTTGTACATCATGCAGGGCTTTGCCTTGGCCGCGATCCTCAACGCCCGTGGCGCGAGCCTGCGCCGGCTAGCCATCGGCCTGTTCGCGGCGCAATTCGGCCTGAACCTGGCCTGGACTCCGGTGTTCTTCGGCGCGCATCGGATCGATCTGGCCCTGATCACGCTCGTGCTGATGCTGCTGCTGGCGATTGCCACAACCGTTGTATTCAGCCGCATCCGTCCGCGCGCCGCGTGGTTGATGGTCCCGTATATGGTGTGGATCAGCTTCGCCGGCGTGCTCACCTGGCGCATCGGACAATCGAACCCGGATGCGCAGACCCTTGTGCCGAGCGCCCGAACCTCCCAAGTCATTGGCTGATTCTTATTCTCGAAAGGCTTGGCCCATGCAGTCCGAAAACCGGATGTTCGATGATCTGGTGAAACTGGTGAACGGCGCGGCCGGCACCATGGCCGGCGTTGGTCGCGAGGCGCAGGCCGGGGCGCGGGATCGGGCACGCGAGTGGATCGGCGGCCTCGATTTCGTGAGCCGCGAGGAATTTGAGGTGGTGAAGGCCATGGCGATCGCCGCGCGTGACGAAGCGGATGCGCTACGTGCCCGGCTGGACGCGCTGGAAGCGCGCGGCCAGGTCGATCCGTCCACAGCTAACTGAACGCCGCGCTTTGCCCGCGGTGCCTTCCCGTGCGATAAGGCGGTAATGCTCGACGAAGCCGATATCGAATACGAAGCCGAAGCACCGCTCGACATGCTGGAAAGCTATTTTTCGGCCCATGGCTGGTCTTATGACCGCCATGAGGACGAGATCAGCGCGCGCATGAAGGGTAGCTGGACCGAATATGAGCTGCGCGCGCTGTGGCGCGAGGAGGACGGCGTTCTCCAGTTCCTGGCGTTTCCCGACGTCAAGGTAGCGGAGCACGCCCGCCCTGCGATCTACGAGACGATTGGCTTGGTGAACGAGCAACTGTGGCTCGGGCATTTCGAGCTATGGTCCTCGAGCGGCATCCTCTTGTACCGCCACGCGGCACTGGTCGATCAGTCGGAGGACGAGGCGACCTTGTCGCTGGAGGCTGCGCAGCTCCTGATCGACACCGCGATCGACGAATGCGAGCGGTTCTATCCTGTGTTTCAGTTCGTCCTGTGGGGTGGAAAGACGCCGCGCGACGCGATCGCTGCGGCGCTGATCGAGACGCAGGGCGAGGCGTGAGGCGATGACGCAACCCAAATCCTTGTGGCTGGTGGGTGCCGGCAACATGGGCGGTGCCATGCTGCGCGGCTGGATCGCGGCAGGCATGCCGCCGTCCGCAGTGACGGTAATCGATCCCGGCGCTCCGGCTGTACCGGATGGTGTGCGCGTATTACGCGAGCCCGCAGGCGGATCACCCGAGGTGCTCGTGCTCGCGGTCAAGCCGCAGCTGCTCGAGGCCGTGGCGCCCAGCCTTGCCGACGTGCGCCCGGCGCTGCTGCTTTCCATTCTGGCCGGGGTCGAGGAAGCGACGCTGGCGGCGCGGATCCCCGCCGGTTCGGTCGTTCGCGCCATGCCCAACCTGCCGGTGGCGATCGGCAAGGGCGTCACCGCGCTGCACGCCGCCAAATCGACCGCCGCCATGCGCGAGATGGCGCAAGCACTGGTGGCGCCACTAGGCCGCGTCGAGTGGATCGACAGCGAGACGATGTTCGATGCGGTGACGGCGCTGTCCGGCTGCGGACCGGGCTTCGTCTTCCGCTTCATCGATGCGCTGGCAGCGGCCGGTGTGTCGCTCGGGCTTCCGGCGGAACAGGCCGCTCGGCTGGCGCTTGCGACCGTCGAGGGCGCTGCGGCGATGGCGGCGGGGGCAGGGGAAAGCCCTGCCGTCCTGGCCGACCGGGTGGCGAGCCCGGGTGGCTCGACGCGCGAGGGGCTGAACGTGCTCGATCGTGACGACGCGTTGCAGTGCCTGTTGCAGGAAACGCTGGCAGCAAGCCGGCAGCGCAACGTAGAACTGGCCGCGTCGGCGCGGGGCTGAGCAGCCCGGCTAAGGTGCGATCACGCTGGGTGCCCGGCTCGAGAAGTTGGGGAGGGAACCTGTTCGATCTTTCGTGGGCCTGCTTGCCAGTTGCAGCGCTGAGCCGACGCAGCCTGGACAACGGCTCTGGTCGACGGAGCAACTGCCGTCGGATTTCGTGATCGTAATATGCGAAAGCGAGACGTCGCCCTGATGTGGTCGCCTAGAGAGGTGACGTGAAGCGTGCGTCGTGCAACGTAGCTGCGACGCAGGCCCTATTGTAACGCCCTAATCGCCGCGTAGTGCGGCGACGCGGGGGCGTTCTTCATCGGGGACAAGGCCCTCGAGCACGGCCCAAAACCCGCTTACCGCGCCTTGGCCGGCTTCCGAATAAGCGGCGGCGAAGCGTTCACGCAGGGCGTTGTACAGATCGGCCTCAAAAGCCTCGCCAGCGGCTGTCAGGCGGAGCAGGCGCTGGCGACGGTCGCGCTCGCCGGGGCGTGCCTCGACATAGCCGCGATCGGAGAGTTCGCCGAGTACGCGCCCGAGCGACTGCTTTGTGATGCCGAGCAGGGCGAGCAGATCGGACACCGCCATGTCTGGCTTTCGGGCGATGAAATACAAGGCGCGGTGATGTGCCCGGCCCATTCCTTTGCGTGCCAAGCCGCGATCGATCGAGCGCGTGACGTGCGTGCTGCCGAAATACAGCAGTTCGATCCCGCGCCGGATCTCAGGCTCGCGCAGGAAAAGCGGGGATGCGGAGGAGGGAGTGGCAGCCATGTTGACCGGCATTGCCATCCGCCCTACCCGATCGCAACCCTCTCAACGGCGCGGCTGGTCGCGCCTTTCAGGAGCCTTCGCTTGTCCACCCCCGCGACGTTCGCATTTGAGCCAAATTCCGCCCCGGTGCCGGCAACCGAGCGGGCGGGCCGGATTGCGGATCCGGCGTTCGGGCGCGTGTTCACCGACCATATGGCACTGGTGCGCTGGTCGGAGGACAAGGGCTGGCACGATGCGAAGATCACCGCTCGCACGACGCTGACGGTCGATCCGGCGACGGCCGTGCTGCATTACGCGCAGGAGATCTTCGAGGGGCTGAAGGCGTATCGTCATGACGATGGCAGCGTGGCGCTGTTCCGTCCGCGTGCCAATGCGGCGCGGTTTCGCGATTCGGCGCGGCGCATGGCGATGCCCGAACTGCCCGACGACCTGTTCATCGGCTCGATCGAGGCGCTCGTGAAGGCCGATGCCGACTGGTTTCCCGCAGTGGAGGGCGGCTCGCTGTATCTGCGGCCGTTCATGATCGCCAGCGAAGTGTTTCTGGGCGTGAAGCCGGCCGGCGAATATCTCTACATGGTGCTGGCTTCGTCGGCAGGATCCTACTGGAAGGGCGGTGTGCGGCCCGTTTCGCTGTGGGTGAGCCACGATTATTCGCGCGCAGCGCCGGGCGGCACCGGAGCGGCGAAGTGCGGGGGCAATTACGCGACCAGCCTGGTGGCGCAGCAGGAGGCGATCCGCCGCGGCTGTGACCAGGTGGTCTTCCTCGATGCCACGGAGCGCAAGTGGATCGAAGAGTTGGGGGGCATGAACATCTTCTTCGTGTTCGACGACGGATCGATCCAGACGCCGCCGCTGACGGGCACGATCCTGCCGGGCATTACGCGCGATTCGATCCTGACGCTGGCGCGCGACGCCGGACTGACGGTGCGCGAGGAACTGTATTCGATCGAGCAGTGGCGCGCCGATGCCGAAAGCGGCCGCCTGACCGAAAGCTTCGCCTGCGGCACTGCCGCGGTCGTGACGCCGATCGGCAAGGTCGCCGGACCGGATTACGCCTTCACCATCGGCAGCGGCGGAACCGGCCAGACGACCCAGCGCTTTCTGGACGGGCTGAACGCCGTGCAGCGTGGCCGTGCGCCCGATCCGCACAATTGGCTGCATCCGATCGTTTGAGGTGATTGCACTTCGCGCCGGCTCGTTATAGGTCCGCGCGCTCTGCTGGGGCGTCGCCAAGCGGTAAGGCACCGGTTTTTGGTACCGGCATTCGCAGGTTCGAATCCTGCCGCCCCAGCCAGCGTTCATGACAGGATTGTGTGTGCACCCGGCGAGCCTAGTGGGCGCGCCGGATGTGGCTGTCGCGCGCAGGGTTTGCCGCAGCGCAAATGCTATGCGCGCTATATGCGATTGACGGGAATCGCGCTCGAATTGCTACGCCGCAGACGCCTAATCGCTCGTCCCTGACGGCTCCCTCGTATCTCGACGGCGCCCAGGCACGAGGGACAACATGACGTGTTCTAGGTATACTGCATTTGCTGCACTTCTGGCGTTGCCGGGTGCGGCGCAGGCGCAAGCGCTTTCTGGCGAAGGGGAGGCGCAAACGGGTACGCCGCCCGCCACCATCACGGTCAGCGGCAGTGCGGGGATCGTTAGTGATTACCGTTTCCGCGGCGTCTCGCAATCGGATCGCGACATGGCGGTGCAGGGCGGGATCACGGCCAGCCATGCAAGCGGGGCTTACGCCGGGGTCTGGGCCTCTAACCTGGCCGGCTGGGGCACGTTCGGTGGCGCGAACATGGAGCTGGATCTGATTGCCGGCTACAAGGCGGCGCTCGCCAACAACGCCGCCCTCGATGTCGGGCTTACCTGGTACATGTATCCGGGAGGGGCAGCCAAGACCGACTTTGCCGAGCCGTATGCGAAGCTGACCGGCACTGCCGGCCCGGCCACGCTGACCGCTGGCGCCGCCTATGCGCCGAGGCAGCAGGCGCTTGGCCGATGGTATCGCACCGGGGCTGATGCCGCGGCGGGCGTGTACACCGACAAAGGTGCCAAGGACGACAATCTGTACCTCTGGGGCGATGCAGCGCTTGCCATTGACCAGACCCCATTCACGGCAAAGGCCCATATCGGGCACAGCAGCGGGCAGAACGGCCTAGCGCCGAACGCGACAGCCTTAACGCCGACCGGCAGTTACTGGGATTGGTCGCTGGGCGTGGACGCGCGCTGGCGCAGCGTGACGCTGGGGCTTTCCTACGTCGATACTGACATCGGCAAACGCGAGTCGGCGTACCTCCAGCCTAGCTTCAGCAAGGGGCAGGACGGCCGCGGCAGCATCGCCGACGGCACGCTGGTCGTCGCCCTGACCGCCGCATTCTGACCGGAGCCAGACCATGCATGACCTGCTGTGCATCTTTGCCATTCTCGGGCTGCTGGCGGCGACGCTCGCCTATGCTCGACTGTGCGACCAATCGTGAGGACGCGATCATGACGCTCGATCTCTGGCTTGCGGCGATCACCGCATTGGGCCTTCTCCTGTATCTCGTGGCGGTGCTGATCCGCCCCGAGCGTTTCTGAAAGGAGCGCTGTCGTGACCATCGCTGGATGGGCTCTGATCCTGAGCTTCGTTGGCGTTCTCCTGGCGCTGACCAAGCCGGTCGGACTGTGGCTGTTTGCACTATATGAGGGTCGGCGTACGCCGCTCCATCACGTGCTAGGCCCGGTCGAGAACGGCTTTTATCGGCTGGCCGGGATCGATCCGGCCGCTCAGCAGGGTTGGCGGCGGTATGCCGTGCACATGCTGCTGTTCAATACCGCGCTGCTAGCGCTCACCTATGTTGTGCTGCGGCTGCAAGGCGTGCTGCCGGGTAACCCGCAAGGGCTGGCCGGCCTGTCGCCCGACCTCGCATTCAACACAGCGGTGAGCTTCACCACCAACACCAACTGGCAGAGCTATGGCGGTGAGGGGACAATGTCGAACCTCAGCCAGATGCTGGGGCTGACGATCCAGAACTTCCTGTCCGCAGCGACGGGCATCGCGCTGGCTTTCGCGCTCTTCCGCGGCTTTGCCCGTCGAGAGGCAGCCGCGGTAGGCAACTTCTGGGCGGACGTGACGCGGATCACCTTGTACCTGTTGCTGCCACTCTGCGTCGTTCTGACGCTGTTCTACATCGCCGGCGGGGTGCCGCAGACGCTGGGCGGCGTGGTGGACGTGACCACGCTCGAAGGAGCGCGCAAGACCATCCTGCTCGGCCCCGTCGCCAGCCAGGAAGCGATCAAGATGCTGGGCACCAACGGCGGCGGCTTTTTCAACGCCAACAGCGCGCACCCGTTCGAGAACCCGACGGCGCTGACGAACTTCATCCAGATGCTGTCGATATTCGTGATCGGGTTCGGCCTGACGTGGACGTTCGGCCGGGCGGTGGGCAACACGCGGCAGGGCTGGGCGATCCTTGCCGCCATGGTGATCCTGTTTTTGGCGGGGGTGAGCGTCGCCTATGCGCAGGAAGCGGCGGGCAATCCCGTGCTGCATCAGCTTGGCGTGGCCGGGGGTAACATGGAGGGCAAGGAGGCTCGCTTCGGCATTGCCGCGAGTGCGCTCTTCTCGGTCATCACCACGGCGGCCTCTTGTGGCGCGGTAAACGCCATGCACGACAGCTTCACCGCGCTTGGCGGCATGATCCCGATGCTCAACATCCAGCTTGGCGAGGTGGTGATCGGCGGGGTCGGCGCAGGGATCTACGGCTTTCTCCTGTTCGCCATTCTGGCGGTGTTCGTCGCCGGGCTAATGGTTGGCCGCACGCCCGAATATGTCGGGAAGAAGATCGAGGCGCGCGAGGTGAAGCTGGCGGTGCTCGCCATTGCCGTGCTTCCGCTGATAATCCTCGGGTTCACGGCGCTGTCGTCGATGCTCGCGCCCGGCCTGGCAGGACCGCTCAACAAGGGGCCGCATGGCTTTTCGGAGATCCTCTACGCCTTCTCCAGCGCCGTGGGGAACAATGGCTCCGCCTTTGCCGGGCTGACCGCAAACACCCCCTATTACAATGCGTTGCTCGGCATCGCGATGTGGCTGGGCCGGTTCTTCGTCATCGTGCCAATGCTGGCGATCGCCGGCAGCCTGGCGGCGAAGAAGCATGTGCCCGAGAGCGCCGGGTCTTTCCCGACCACGGGTGGGCTGTGGGTCGGCATGCTGATCGGCATCATCCTGATCCTGGGTGGTCTCACCTTTCTGCCAAGCCTCGCGCTCGGTCCGATCGCCGATCATCTCGCGATGATCCGCGGCCAGCTGTTCTGACAAAGGGCGCCATTATGGCCAACAATTCCGCCAAAAGCCTGTTCACGGCCGATTTGATCGTGCCGGCGGTCAAGGCATCTTTCCTGAAGCTTGACCCGCGCGCGCTGGTCAAAAATCCGGTGATGTTCGTCACGGCCGCCGTCGCGGCGCTGATGAGTGTGTTGCTCGTCATCGGACAGGACGATCTTTCCACCGGCTTCAAGCTGCACCTGGTGGTGTGGCTCTGGCTCACCGTTCTGTTCGGCACGTTCGCCGAGGCGCTCGCTGAAGGGCGGGGCAAGGCGCAGGCGGCGTCGCTGCGTGCTGCCAAGGCGGAACTCACCGCGAAGCGGCTGACGGGCGAAGGGCAACGCTACGACGACGTGCCGGCCAGCCAGCTGAAGATCGGCGACGTGGTGCTGGTCGAAACGGACGATCTGATCCCGTCCGACGGCGAGGTCGTGGCTGGTGTCGCCTCGGTCAACGAGGCGGCGATTACCGGTGAGAGCGCGCCGGTGATCCGCGAGGCGGGCGGCGATCGCTCGGCGGTGACGGCAGGTACGCGCGTCATCTCCGATTCAATCCGTGTCCGCGTGACGGTGGAGCCCGGCAAGGGCTTCCTCGATCGCATGATCGCGCTGGTCGAGGGAGCCGAGCGACAGAAGACTCCCAATGAGATCGCGTTGACGCTGCTGCTGGTAGGGCTGACGATCATCTTCCTGATCGCAGTCGGCACGATCCCGGCGTTTGCGGCTTATGCCGGCGGCAGCATTCCGGTGGCGATCCTCGCGGCGTTGCTGATCACGCTGATCCCCACCACCATCGCCGCGCTGCTGTCGGCGATCGGCATTGCGGGCATGGACCGCCTGGTGCGGTTCAACGTGTTGGCGAAATCGGGTCGTGCGGTGGAGGCGGCTGGCGATGTCGACGTGCTTCTGCTCGACAAGACGGGTACGATAACGGTCGGCGACCGGCAGGCGAGCGAGTTTCGCAGCGTCGGCGGCGCAAGCGAGATCGAACTGGCGGAAGCGGCGTTGCTGGCGAGCCTCTCCGACGAGACTCCCGAGGGGCGGTCGATCGTGGCGCTCGCGCGGGAGGCGTTCGACCTGCAGCGTGAGATGCCGAGCGATGCGGAAGTGATCCCCTTTACCGCGCAGACTCGCGTCTCCGGCATACGAACCGGTGAAACGCTGATCCAGAAGGGCGCGGTAGATTCGATCCTGAAGGCCAATGCCGCGGCGGATCAAACCGCTGCCGCGACGGAGCTTCGGCGGATCACCGACGAGATTGGGCGCGCGGGTGGCACCCCGCTTGCAGTGGCGAAGAACGGGCAGCTGCTGGGTGCGATCTTCCTCAAGGACGTGGTGAAGGCGGGTATCCGCGAGCGGTTCGGCGAGTTGCGCCAGATGGGCATTCGCACGGTCATGATCACCGGCGACAATCCGCTGACCGCCGCAGCCATCGCGGCCGAGGCGGGGGTGGACGATTTCCTCGCTCAGGCGACGCCGGAGGACAAGCTGGCGCTGATCCGTACGGAGCAGACCGGCGGCCGCCTAGTGGCGATGTGCGGGGATGGCACCAACGATGCGCCCGCGCTGGCGCAGGCCGACGTCGGCGTTGCCATGAACACCGGCACGCAGGCCGCGCGCGAGGCCGGCAACATGGTCGACCTCGACAGCGACCCGACCAAGCTGATCGAGGTGGTCGGCCTGGGCAAGCAATTGCTGATGACGCGCGGGGCACTCACCACCTTTTCGGTCGCAAACGACGTGGCGAAATATTTCGCGATCATCCCGGCCATGTTTGTGGCGCTTTATCCGGGGCTTGGCGTGCTGAACGTCATGCACCTCGCCACGCCGCAATCGGCGATCCTGAGCGCAATCATCTTCAACGCGCTCATCATTCCGCTGCTGGTGCCGCTGGCGCTGAAAGGCGTGACCTATCGCCCGATGGCAGCGGGGCCGCTGCTGGCACGCAATCTCGCGATCTATGGCCTGGGCGGCCTGATCGCACCGTTTATCGGCATCAAGGCGATCGACCTGTTGGTCGGCGGCCTCGGTCTGGCGTAAGGACAGATGACCATGAGCAAGACCAACATTGGCCAGGAGCTATCCTCCGCGGTGCGACCGGCGATCGTCATGACGATCCTGTTCGCTGCGCTGCTGGGGATCGTCTATCCGCTGGCGATGACGGGCATCGGACAGGCGCTGTTCCCGGCGCAGGCGAACGGAAGCCTGGTGCGTGATGCCGCTGGCCGGGTAATCGGGTCAACGGTGGTGGGGCAGGCGTTCACCAGCGAGCGCTATTTCCAGACCCGACCGTCTGCGGCGGGCGAGGGCTATGACGGGCTTGCCTCGTCCGGGTCCAACCTTGGCCCCGCATCGCGCGTTCTGGCCGAGCGTGTGGCGGCGGACGTGGCCAAGCGGCGGAGCGAGGGGGTGCGCGGCGCGGTGCCGGCGGATCTTGTTACCGCAAGCGGCTCTGGGCTCGATCCCGACCTGTCGCCGGAAGCGGCGCGGGCGCAGGCCCCGCGGGTCGCCACGGCGCGACGGCTTTCGGTGGGGCAGGTGCGGGCGTTGATCGATGCGCATGTTGAAGCGCCGCTGCTGGGCGCGCCGCACGTGAATGTGCTGGCACTCAACCGGGCGCTTGACGGCCTGTCTCCGGAGGTTTTCGGCCGCTAATGGCGAATTCCGGCCTATCTTCATCCGGGCGTCGGCCAGATCCCGACGCCCTTCTGCGCCAGGCCGCGCAGGAGGGGCGCGGCCGGTTCAAGATCTTCCTCGGGGCGGCGCCCGGCGTCGGCAAAACGTATGAAATGCTGGCCGAGGGCGCGGCGCGGCGACGCGACGGCGTGGACGTGGTGGTCGGCATCGTCGAAACGCATGGCCGGGCGGAGACCGAGGCGCTGACGCGGGGCATGGAAATCATCGCGCGCCAGGCGTGCGCCTATGAAGGGCGCACGCTGCACGAGATGGATCTCGACGCGATCCTGGAGCGGGCACCGCGGCTGGTGCTGGTGGACGAGTTGGCGCACACGAACGCGCCCGGGAGCCGCCATCCCAAACGTTTCCAGGATGTCGAGGAGCTGCTGGCGGCGGGGATCGACGTTTACTCCACCGTGAACATCCAGCACGTCGAGAGCCTGAACGACGTGGTGGCGAGCTTTACCCGCATCCGCGTGCGCGAAACGGTGCCCGACCGCATCCTCGAGATGGCCGAGATCGAGGTCGTAGACATCCCGCCCGATGAGCTGATCGAGCGGCTGAAGGCCGGCAAGGTCTATTTGCCGCAGGAAGCGACGCGCGCGCTTGGCCATTTCTTTTCCAAGTCGAACCTGTCGGCGCTGCGCGAACTGGCGCTGCGCCGCGCGGCGCAGGCGGTCGATGCGCGAATGCTGGAGGATGTGCGCGCGCTGGGGCTGGGCGGAACCTGGGCGGGCAGCGAGCGGATCGTGGTGGCGATCAACGAGCTGCCGGGCGCGGAGCCGCTGGTACGCGCGGCAAAGCGGGTCGCCGACGGCCTGCGCGCGCCATGGACGGCCGTGTTCATCGAGACGCCCCGCGCCGCCGGCTTCACGCCGGCGGAGCACCAGCGCGTCGCCACCGCGATGACGCTCGCCACCCAGCTTGGCGCAGCGGTGGCCAGCGTGCCGGCGACCAACGTGATCGACGGCATCAAGGGATTTCTGGCCGAAGCGCGCGCGACGCAGCTTATCCTTGGCAAATCACGCCGCTCGCGCTGGTTCGAACTGCGCCACGGATCGGTCGTCGACCGGCTGGTGCGCGAAACGCCGGGCGTCACCGTGCATGTGCTGCCGATGGTCGAGGAAGCGCCACCGCTGCCGAGCGGCCGCCGCCCGCGAACCGATCCGGGAACGACGCTGGGCTATGCCGCGGCGAGCGGGATGGTGGCGGCGGTGACGGCGTTCGCCAGCGCGCTGTTTCATGTGCTGGACCTTGGCAACGTCGGCATGTTGTATCTGCTGCCGGTGATGGCAGCCGCGAGCCTTTATGGCCTGCGCACCGGGCTGTTCACCGGCATTCTGTCGACGCTGGCATACAATTTCGTCTTTCTGCCGCCGGTCGGCACGCTGAGCATCAGCAATCCCGAGAATGTCGTATCGGTATTCGTGCTGCTGGCCGTCGCGTTTGCAACGAGCCAGTTGACCGCGCGGGTGCGCGCGCAGGCGGATCTTGCCGCTGCCAGTGCGCGCAGCAATGCCATTCTGGCCGGCTTCCTGCGCGAGACCGGCAGCGTGAACGACGAACAACAAGCGGCGGAGATGATCTGTGCCGACGTGCGCCGGCTGTTCGACGTGCAGGTGGCGCTGCTGAAGCCGCAGGCGGGCGCCGGGCTGGCGGTGCAGGCTGCCACCGGCCCGGAGTATCGGGTCGACATCATGGACATGGCGGCGGCGACCTGGGCGTTCGACAATGGGGTCGCGGCGGGCAAGGGATCGGGCACGCTGACCGCTTCAGAGTGGCTGTTCCATCCGCTGACGGCGGGCGACCGCGTTTTGGCGGTGCTGGGTGTGGCGCGCGACACTGGCGGCGATCCGATCAGGGCCGATCAGCTGCCGCTGCTTACCGCGCTGATCGACCAGGCGGCGCTGGTGCTGGAGCGGCTGCGGCTGGAGGCGGAGATCCGCGACGTGGATGCGGTACGCACGCGCGACAAGTTGCGCGCGGCGCTGCTTTCCTCGGTCAGTCACGACCTGCGCACGCCACTTACTGCCGTGATCGCCGCGGCGAACGAGCTGGAGCATGGCGCGACGCCGACGCTGATCGCGACGATCAAGGGGGAGGCCGCCAGGCTGAACCGTTTCGTCGCCAACCTGCTCGACATGACGCGGGTGGAGGCGGGGGCGCTGAAGCTCAACATCGAGGCGATCGACCTTAGCGATGCGGTGACCAGCGCGTCGCACGACGCGCGGCGGGCGCTGGAAGGGCACCATCTGCGGCTCGACGTGCCGCCCGACCTGCCGCTGATCCGGGCCGATCCGCAGCTTCTTCACCATTGCCTGCTCAACCTGCTGGACAATGCCGGCCTGTATGGCGACCCCGGTAGCGAGGTCGTGATCGAGGGGCGCCATCGCTATGGCGAGATCCGGTTGGCGGTGCTGGACCACGGCCCCGGCCTGCCGCCCGGCCGCGAAGCGGAGGTTTTCGAGACGTTTCGCCGGTTGGAAGGCTCCGATCGCGCGGTCGGCGGTACGGGCCTCGGCCTTGCCGTTGTGAAGGCCTTTGCCGAGGCGATGGGCCTTTCGGTGGAGGCGGCCAATCGACCCGATGGCAGCGGCGCGGCATTCGCCCTGATCTTTCCGTCATCACTGGTCGTGCGGGAAGCAGCGCCCGAGGGCGTCACCTGATGGCGGCCAAGATCCTGCTGGTGGATGACGAGCCCGCCATTCGGCGCCTGCTACGCAACACGCTGGAGCGGGCGGGGCATGAGGTGATCGAAGCGGCAAACGCACGCGATGCG
The DNA here is from genome assembly GCF_002197685.1 of Sphingomonas dokdonensis. GTDB lineage: Bacteria > Pseudomonadota > Alphaproteobacteria > Sphingomonadales > Sphingomonadaceae > Sphingomonas > Sphingomonas dokdonensis. Next base: position 601,444 of record NZ_NBBI01000001.1, read on the forward strand.
TTGGCGGCGGCATCGGCCGTTCAGCCGGATGCGGTGCTGCTGGACCTCGGCTTGCCCGATCGTGATGGTCTGGCACTGATCCCGCTGCTGCGGCGCGATGCCGATACGCGCATCCTGATCATCTCGGCGCGCGAGGCAACGGAGGAGAAGGTCGCCGCGCTCGACCTTGGCGCGGACGATTTCGTCACCAAGCCGTTCGACACCGACGAATTGCTGGCGCGGCTGCGCGTGGCGCTGCGCCATCATGGCGGCGCTGCGGCGGCCAAGCTCGTCTGTACCGGTGATTTGCGGATCGACCTTGACCGTCGGTTAGTGTCGCGTGCCGCCGCGGAACTCCACCTGACGCGCAAGGAGCATGACGTCCTGGCGATGCTGGCGCGGCACGTCGGCCGGGTGGTGACGCACGAGAAGCTGATCGCTGCTGCGTGGCGCGGCGATGAGGATCCGCGCATCGACTATCTGCGCATCGTGATCCGCAACCTGCGCCAGAAGGTGGAGGCGCCGGGGCCGATCGGGAGCGTGATCGGCAGCGAACTGGGGGTCGGCTATCGCTTGCGGGCGGATGTCTGAAGCGCGCAGGTGAAGGCGGCGAGGTCGCTGGCGAGCCTTTTCCCGCCTTCGAGAGAGCGAACTAGCGGCTATTTCGCGTTCTCAGCGGCGCGGGTGGCACCGTGCTGCGCCAGGCCGTCGACCAGATCGCGCAAGCCAGCGCGCAATGCATCAATGCCGGCCGGATCCTTGCCGTTCATCAACGTTTCGGGAACGCGGATCGCGCGTTCGCGCAGCGCCATTCCCTCGGCGGTCAAGCGGATCAGCACGCGACGTTCGTCGCTGGGATCGCGCCGGCGCGTGACCAATCCGGCGGTTTCCAGTCGCTTGAGCAAGGGCGTGAGCGTGCCGCTGTCGAGATACAGACGCGCGCCGAGCGCCCCGACCGATTGCGGCTGCTCTTCCCACAAGACCAGCATGACGAGATATTGCGGATAGGTGAGGCCGAGCGGCGAGAGCACCGGGCCGTAGAGGCGGTTGATCAGATTGCTGGCGGCATAGAGCGGGAAGCAAATCTGCCGATCAAGCAGCAGGGGATCGTCGTCATCGGCGTTCATCGGCGGCTTTATCGCCCATTCCGAGCGCTTTGGCGATATGGCACACCCACGATACTGCCTGAGCGGCGGCGTATCCGCTCAGCCATGTCCCGAACTGGGGTAAACCATGGCGCGAACGGCGCCGCGGCGATCGAAGCGGGTCCATTCGCCTTCGGGCTGCGCCAAGCGATCGGCGATCGCATACAGCACCGCGGGGTTCACGGGCAGGCCGAAATGGCTGCCGAACACCTCGATATTGTCGGTGGCGACGCCATGTTGCTCGACGCAATTGCCCCAGGGCACGACCCCGTCGTCGCGGCTCCAGATGGCGGTGGAGGGCACAGGCAGTGGCGTGTCGCCATCGCGCAGATAGGCAAGCGAAAGATCGTCGTCGACCTTGTGCCCGCTGATCCATTCGTAGAGGCGCCACACGCGCGTGTCCTTCGGCGTGCCGGCAAAGGGCGCGCCGAGCGTGATCACCTGACGGATCCGTGACGGGGCACGGCGGCAGATCGCGCGCGCCATGATGCCGCCGAGGCTCCAGCCAATCAGGCTGATCGGGCGGTGCTGGCGATCGTGGATCGCCGCGATCCGGGCGAGCAGCTTCTCGCCCTCCTCGCCGACCGAACGTGGGCCGTGATTGCGACCGAGATCCCAGCCATGCGCATCATAGCCGAGATGGTGGAGATAGGTGCGCAGCACGCGCGTGGCGCTGTCCGAGGCGTTGAAGCCGGGGATCACGAGCACCGAATGGCCATCGCCGCGCGGCGCCATGGCGAGCGCAGGTGCCGCCCAGGGCAGCATGCCGAACTCCGCCAGCGCACGCGGCAGCTCGGTGAGCCCCAGCAGGGCGGAAGGCCGCTTGCCCGACCGTCGTGCGCCAAAAACGTTCATGCGCGTTCACCCACTGCCATGTTGCCGCAGCAAGGTGCGGATCGGCGGCGGATTGTGCAAGGTGCGTGCGCTACGGCTGCGGCTCCGACACCAAAACGGGCGCGGGCGCCTGACCGGTCGCCGGCACGGTCAATTGCGAGTCGCCGCCGAGCGTGCGGTACAAGGTGACGAGATTGGTGGCTCGGATCAGGCGCGTCTGCACCAGCGATTGCTGCGCGGCGAACAGCGAGCGCTGCGCGTCCAGCGAGGAGAGGAACGGATCGATGCCGCCACGATAGCGCGCCTGCGCGAGGCGATAGGTGTCCGCCGCCGCGGCAGCGAACCGCTCGTTGGCGGCAAGCTCGTCGGTGATGGTGCCGCGCCGCGCGAGCGCATCGGCCACTTCGCGAAAGGCGACCTGGATCGTGCCCTCGTATGCGGCGAGTGCGGCCTGTTGCTGCGCCTCGGTCTGCGCGACGCCGGCGCGACCCGCACTCGCGCGGAAGATCGGGTAGGCAACGTTGGCGCTTGCCGATTTGGTGAGCGAATCGCTGCTGATCAGCGAGGACAGCGCCGTGCTGGCCAGGCTGAACAATCCCGTCAGCGAGATCGTCGGGAACAGCGCGGCGCGGGCGGCGCCGATTTCGGCATTGGCGGCGCGCAGGTCATATTCCGCTTGCACGACATCCGGCCGGCGCAGCAGCACGCGGCTGTCGAGGCCGGCGGGCAATTCGCCGATCGTGGCGGCAGCCTGTTCGATCGGTGGCGGCAGCAGCGCCGGATCCACGGTGTCGCCGACCAGTAGCTGGAGCGCGTTCACATCCTGCGCAAGCGCGGTGCGCTGACTGGCGATGCTCGCCTCGGCGGTGGCGAGGATCTGCTCCGCCTGGCGAAGGTCCGTCCGGGCGGCGATGCCGCCCTCCACGCGGGCGCGGGTGAGCGTGACCGAGCGGCGCGCGATCGCGGCGGTCTCTTCGGCGAGTTGCAGCAGGCTCTGGTCGGCGGCGTGGGTCAGCCATGCGCTGGCGACGTCGCCGGTGAGCGTCAGGCGGACGGCGCGTGCCGCCGCTTCCTGCCCGAAATACCGCGCCAGGGCCGCGTCGCCGAGCGACTGCGCGCGGCCGAACAGGTCGAGCTCGAAGGCGTTGACGCCGACGGAGGTTTGGTAGGTGGTGCCGCCGACCGTGAAATTGCCGCCGGCCGCGCCCGCGCCGATCTCGCGCCGGGTGACGGTGCCGCCGGCCGTAATCGTAGGAAACAGCTCTGCCCGCTGGATACGATATTGCGCGCGCGCGGCGGCGATGTTGGCGACGCTGACGCGCAGATCGCGATTGTTGGTGAGCGCCTGGTCGATCAGGCGCTGCAATCGCGGGTCGCGGAAGACATCGCGGTAGGTCACGCTCGGCAGGCTTGCCTCGCTTTGCCGCAGATAGGCATCGCCCGTCGGCCAGGACGCGGGGATTGGCGGTGCGGGCCGGACGTATTTGGGTGCCATGCTGCACCCGGCGAGCGCGCTGCCCAGCAGGAGGGGAAGAATGGCGCGCATCACGATTGCTCCAGGTGCGGCGTGCCGCCCGGCGGCTCGTTCAGGTCGGCGGGCGGATGAAAGCCCGGTTCCTTGCCGCGCATCTTCGCCATGCCGTCGCGGAAGCCGCGGCGCACCATCACGAAGAACAGCGGGATGTAGAAGATCGCCAGCACCGTTGCGGTGAACATGCCGCCGATCACCGCCGTGCCGATCGCGATGCGGCTGTTGGCGCCCGCGCCGGTGGAGATCGCCAGCGGCAGCACGCCGAAGATGAAAGCGAGGCTGGTCATGAGGATCGGGCGCAAGCGGATGCGCGCGGCGGTGAGCGCGGCATCGATGACGCGTGCGCCCTTTTTCTCTTCCTGCTCGGCGAACTCGATCATCAAAATAGCGTTTTTCGCCGCCAGCCCCATGGTCGTGAGCAGCCCGATCTGGAGGTACACGTCGTTGGTCAGCCCGCGCAGCGTGACGAAAGCGACGGCGCCGATCAGCCCCAGCGGAATGACGAGCAGCACGGCCAGCGGGATCGACCAGCTTTCGTACAGCGCCGCGAGGCATAGAAAGACGACGATGATCGACAGGCCGTAGAGCAAGGGCGCCTGACCGGACGACAGGCGTTCCTGATAGGAAATGCCGGCCCAGGCGACGCTGGTGCCCGGGATCTGCGAGGCGAGCTCCTCAATCCGCGCCATCGCGTCACCCGAACTGCCGCCGCCAGCGGCCGAGCCCTCGAACTCGAACGACTGAACGCCATTGAAGCGCGAAATGGTGGTCGGCGCCTGCGACCAGCTGGTGGTGGCAAAGCTGGAGAATGGCGCCATCTGCCCGTTCGAGCCGCGCACGAACCATTGGTAGAGCGAATCCGGGTCGTCGCGATATTCGGCGTCGCCCTGCACATAGACGCGCTTCACCCGGCCGCGATCGATGAAATCGTTGACGTAGCGGCCGCCCCAGGCGGTGGAGAGGGTGGTGTTCACATCGGTCTGCGCAATGCCGAGCGCGGCGATCCGCTGGGCATCGGTGTTGACGCGCAGCGTGCCGATGTCGGGCAACTCGCTCAGGCGCACGCCGGTAAGCTGCGAATCATTGTTCGCCAGCGCCAGCAGCTTGTCGCGCGCGGCGGCGAACTTCTCCGTGGAAAGCCCGCCGGTGTTGAGCAGCTCCATGGTGAAGCCCTCGGACTGACCGAGGCCGCGGATCGCCGGCGGCACGAGCGCGAAGACCTGCGCATCGCGGAAGGCGCGGAATGCGGCGGCGGCGCGCGCGACGATGGCGTCGGCGGTGTTCTCCTTACCCTTGCGCTCCGCCCAGTCGGTCAGCGAGATAAAGCCACGGCCGGTATTCTGGCCCGACGCGCCGCCGCCGCCGCCGGCGACCGTCAGCATCGTGCGTACGTTGCCCTTTTCATAGGTCTGGAAATAGCGCTCGACCGACTGCTGCACTTCCTCGGTGCGGCTGCGTGTCGCGCCTGCGGGAAGGCGGAACACCACCTGAGCGCCGCCCTGATCCTCGGTCGGCAGGAAGCCGGTGGGCAGCCGCAGGAACAGCACGGCCAACAAGGCCACCACGACGAGGTACACGCCAAGGAACAGCCATTTGCGGTCGACCACGCGCTGCACCCAGCCGACGTAGCGTTCGGTGCCTCGCTCGAAATTGCGGTTGAACCAGTCGCTGGCCCGGCCGAGTCGATCCGAAACCCAGGTGAAGCGTCGGGCGAGCCATGACGGCTCTTCTTGGTCTTCCTTCGCATGCCGTTGCTTCAGCAAGGTGGTGGTGAGCGCGGGAGACAGAACGATCGCCACCGCCACCGACAGGATCATCGCGGAGATGACGGTGAGCGAGAACTGACGGTAGATAACGCCAGTCGAGCCGCCGAAGAACGCCATCGGCAGGAACACCGCCGACAGGACCAGCGCGATCGCGACCAGTGCGACGGTGATCTCGCGCATTGATTCGATCGTCGCCTCGCGCGGCGTCAAGGTCGGGTTTTCTTCGAGCAGGCGCTCGACGTTTTCCACCACCACGATCGCGTCGTCGACGAGGAGGCCGATCGCAAGCACGAGGCCGAACAGCGTCAGCGTGTTGATCGAGAAGCCGGCAAGATAGAAGACCGCAAAGGTGCCGAGCAGCACGACCGGGACTGCGATGGTGGGGATCAGCGTCGCACGCCAGCTTTGCAGAAACACGAACATGACGATGACGACGAGGATGATTGCCTCGATCAGCGTCTTCACCACCTCGTCGATCGACAGCTTGATGAAGTCGGTGGAATCGTTGGCGTAGGCGATGCGGATGTTGGGCGGGTAGGTCTTGGCGACGCGCGCGATTTCCGCCTTCACCAGCTCCGCCGTAGCGAGGGCGTCGGCGCCGGGGGCGAGCAGCACCGCAATGCCGGCGCCAGGATGCCCGTTGATCCGGCTGGCGGCACTATAGTTCTCCGCGCCGAGTTCCACGCGCGCGACATCGCCGACCCGCACCGTCGCGCCCGACGGCAGGGTCTTGAGCAGAATATCGCGGAACTGCTGGGGAAATTGCAGGCGTGACTGCGCCGTGACGGTGGCGTTCAGCATCTGCTCGTTGGGCATCGGCTGACCGCCGATCTCACCAGCTGCCACTTCGGTATTCTGCGTCTGGATGGCCGAGATCACGTCGCCGGGCATCAGCTGGTAACTGGCGAGCCGCGCCGGATCGAGCCAGATGCGCATCGCATATTGCGAGCCGAACACGTTGGTGTCGCCCACACCCTGAACCCGGCCGAGCGGATCCTGGAGGGTGGAAGCCATCAGGTCCGACACGTCCCGGTTCGTCAGCTTGTCGGTGATGTCATAGACGCCGGCGATCAGGAGAAAGTCCGGGTTGGACTTGCGCACCCGGATGCCTTGCTGCTGCACCTGCGTCGGCAGGCGCGTGATCGCCTGCTGCAACTGGTTCTGCACCTGCACCTGCGCAATGTCAGGATCGGTGCCCTTCTCGAACGTGGCGTTGATCGACACCGACCCGCGCGACGTCGACGACGAGCTGAAATACAGCAGCCCGTCGATGCCGGTCAGCTGTTGCTCCAAGATCTGTGTGACCGAATTTTCGATGGTCTCGGCGTTTGCGCCGGGATAGCTCGCGCTGATCGACACCTGCGGCGGCGCGACGTCGGGATATTGCGCGATGGGCAGGCTCAGGATCGCGCCGAAGCCCGCCATCATCACGATGATTGCAAGCACCCATGCGAAAATCGGTCGATCGATGAAGATGCGCGACATCAGTCGCCTTTGCCTTTGGCCTTTTGCTGCTGCTTCAGCTGCTCGGGCGAGGGGGGCTTGGGCTGCTGCGGCGTATTGGCCGGAACTGGCTTGACCGAAGCATTGTCACTGAGGTTCGCGGTGCCTTGCGTGATGACCTTGTCGCCGGCACGCAGCCCGCCGGTCACCACCCAATCAGCGCCTTCGGTGCGCACGGTTTCGACCTTGCGCTGCTGAACCTTGTTGTTCTGGCCGACCAGCCAGACGGTGGCGTTGCCTTGCGGATCGCGCGATACCGCCTGCTGCGGCACCAGGAACGCGTTGGTCTCGATCGCCTGGGCAAACACCGCGCGAACGAACATGCCCGGTAGCAGCAACCCGTTGGGATTGGGAAAGCGGGCGCGCAGGGTGACGGTGCCGGTCTGTTGGTCAACCACCACTTCGCTGAATTCCACCACACCGGTGGCGCCGTAGTCGCTGCCGTCTTCCAGCTTCAGGCGAACGGTGGCGTTGGCGGGCAGCACGCCGCCGGCGGCCATGCGGCGTCGCAATTGCAGCAGATCGGCGGCGGACTGCTGGATGTCGACAAAGATCGGGTCGAGCTGCTGGATGGTGGCGAGCGGATCGGCCTGGCTGGTTGTCACCAGCGCGCCGACGGTGAAGATCGAGCGGCCGATCCGGCCGGTGATCGGCGCGGGAACGGTGGTGAAGCGCAGGTTCACCCGCGCGGTTTCGAGCTGCGCGCGATTTTGGGCGATGCTTGCTTCGGCCTGGCGCTGGGATGCGACAGCATCGGTATAATCCTGCTTGCTGACCGCCTCGATCTCGGCGAGCGGGCGGAACCGGTCCGCACGAACCCGCGCGGCCTCTGCCGTAGCGCGTGCGCTGGCGACATTCGCCGATGCTTCATTCACGGCGGCGCGGTAAAGGCTGGGATCGATCTGGTAGAGCGGCTGCCCGCGTTGGACGATCGTGCCTTCCTTGAAGAAGCGCTTTTGAATGACGCCGCTGACCTGCGGGCGGACCTCCGAGCTTTGATAGGCAACGGTGCGGCCTGCGAGCTCGGTTACCAGCGGGACGCTGGTTTGCCGCACGACGACGAAGCCGACCTGCACCGGGCCGCCGCGCCCACCGCCGGGACCGCCGCCCTCAGGTTGTTCACCCTTGCCGCTGCACGCCGCCAGCGCCATCGCGGCGGCGAGCGCCAGCGCTCTGGCGGCGGGTTGGAAATGGAGCCGAATCTGCTCACCTTTTTGTTGATCTAGTTCGCAGCAACCGGGCGCACGAAACATTATACCGTGATCTCCGCAGCGTGCGATGAGGACGGGGCGGCGAGGGTCACCGTGCCGTGTGGGTGGTCGGGTAATCACTTTTGCGACGACTTGCCAGCCTCAACATGTCGCAACATGTCGCGCCGGTAACAGCCTTTGTCAGGTATGAAACCAAAGCGGCAGAAGCGCGTTAACCGCCGGGGGCAAGATCGAAATATCGATGGTCCCGGTTGAAAAGGGGCCGATGTGAGTTTCAATTCGGGGTGTCACCGCTGGCTTGCCGTCGCGTTGCTGGCTGCTTCGTCCGGCGCGACGGCGCAAATGGCGAAGCCGGGTACGGCGCCGGCGCAAGGGCCTGATGCGCCGAAAGAAGCGGTGTCTAAACGCGACACCGCTGATGACGCCGCCGGCCCGATCATTCCCGACGCAACGTTCGATGCTGCGCTGCCGCCGCTGTCGAGCGACCTGAACGCGCCGTTGGAGCCGATGCCGGCTCTCTCGGAGGCGCCGCCTTCTACCTTTCCCGCGCCCGTCGGTGCCACGCCCGCTACGGCCGAGCCGGCGCCCGTGACCGGTGAGCCCGCGATCGCGCCGCAAACTGCCGTCGAGTTGCAGCAGCCGCTGCCGCCCCTGAGCGCGACGCAAACCGTGCCGCTGGAGACGGACGTTGACGTCGCCGAGGCGAACCGTCCTGAAATCCGGTATGAGATGGCGGTGCGTGGCCTGAAGGAGATTGGGCTGGAGGACGAATTCAAGTCTTTGTCCGCCCTGAAGGACGGCGACGGCAAGGCGGCGAACAGCACGCAGGTGAGTGCGCGCGCCCGCGAGGACGAGCAACTCGCGGTACGGCTGATGAAATCGATCGGCTATTACGACGGCGTGGCAAGTTCCGCGCTGGAAACGGTCGGCACCGAGCCGGGGCGCCTGCGCGCCGTGCTGACGGCGACGCCGGGCAAACTTTACAAGCTGGGTGACATCACCGTGGTCGCAGGGCCGACGGTGCCACCCAATCTCGTGCGCGATCAGCTTCCGCTCAAGACCGGCGATCCGCTGGAGGCGGCTCGGGTGCAAGGCGCCGAGGCGAATGTCGCACTGGTGCTGCCGCAGCGCGGATACCCCTTTGTCGACATCGGCGATCGCGACATCCTGCTGGATGAAGAGACGCTGACCGGCGATTACACGCTGCCGGTGGAGACGGGGCCGCGCTCTTCGTTCGGCGTGTTGCGAACGGAAGGCGAGGCGGTTTTCGACCTCGAGCATCTCAGCATCTTTCCGCGGTTCAAGCAGGGCGAGTTGTACGACACGCGCAAGCGCGACGATCTGCGCGAGGCGCTGGTGGCGACGGGCCTGTTCGGCACGGTCGGCGTGGAGCCGGTGCGGACCGGGCGCCCGGGGCCGGACGGGACGGAGCAGGTCGACCTCTTGGTGCGCCAATCCAAGGGGCTGTGGCGCAGCCTTGCCGGGAGTGGCGGCTACGGTACCGGCGAGGGCGTGAAGCTGGAAGGGTCGTGGACCCACCGGAACCTGTTCCCGCCCGAAGGCGCGCTGATCCTGACGGCGATTGCGGGCACGCAGCAACAAGGCGCCTCGGCAACGCTCCGGCGGCAGAATGCGGGACGGCGCGATCGGACCTTTTCGACGGGCATCGCAGCGAACCACCAGACCTATGACGCCTTCGACGCGTTCACCGGCACGGCTTTCATTCGCTGGGCGTATGATTCGACGCCGATCTGGCAAAAGCGCTTCACTTATGCGTTTGGCGCCGAGCTGACGGGAACGAACGAGCGCGTCTTCGACTTCGATCTGAACGAGCGCGTGCGCCGCACCTATGGCATCGCGGCGCTGCCGACGCAGGCCGTTTGGGATACGTCCGACGACCTGCTCAACCCAACGCGCGGCTATCGCCTGAAGGTGAATATCAGCCCGGAAACGTCGGTGCAGGATTCGGTGCGGCCCTATGCCCGCACGATGATCGAGGGCACGTTCTATTATCCGGTGAGCGACAGCCTGGTGATCGCCGGGCGGGCGCGCGCCGGCTCGATCTTCGGCATCGATCGCGACGATCTTGCGCCATCGCGGCGTTATTACGGCGGCGGCGGTGGATCGGTGCGCGGCTATGGTTTCCAGCGGCTCGGCCCGTTCGAGCCGGTGTCGTCGCTGGTGCCCAACGAGGATGGTGAGATCGACATCGGGGATCTGCGCCCGGTGGGTGGCCGCAGCTTGAACGAATTCGCGCTCGAGGCGCGCTACCGCTTCGGCAATTTCGGCATCGTGCCGTTTATCGATGCCGGCAACGCTTATGAGAGCACCTTCCCCAAGGGCTCCGACCTGCGCTTCGGCGCGGGCATCGGCGGGCGATTTTACACCAATTTCGGGCCAATGCGCGTCGACATCGCGACGCCGTTGAACCCGCGAGAGGGCGACGGAAGAGTCGCCCTTTATGTCTCGATCGGACAGGCGTTCTGATGACCGAAGATACCGCGCCCGACCGGATCGAAACCACGCACCGCCCCCTGTGGCAGCGCATCCTGAAATGGATCGGCATCGCGATCGCCGGTCTGCTGCTGCTGGTGCTTGTCGTCGTATTCGGGATCAATACCGATCCGGGGCGGCGGTTCGTCGCCGACCAGCTCGGCAATTATAAGACGGCGAGCGGGCTCAACATCAAGGTCGGGCGGATCGATGGTTCGCTATACGGCCGCATGGTGCTAACTGATGTGCGGGTCAGCGATCCCAAGGGCGTGTTCATCTCGTCGCCGCGGCTAGAGGTGAATTGGCGTCCGTTCGCGTTCATCAACAATCATGTGGATGTGCGCAGCCTGCAAAGCGCGCTGATCACCATGGCGCGCAATCCGGAGCTGATCCCGCAGCCAAGCGATCCCAACGCACCTTTGCTGCCGGACATCGACATCGACATCGATCGACTGAGCGTCGATCGCTTCGTGATGGAGCCGCCGGTTGCCGGCCAACGGCATGTCGGCAAAATCGAAGGGTCGGCGCATATCGCGAACCGCCGCGCGCAGCTGAGCGTCGATGCTGCGGCGCTGCGTGGGCAGGGCATGGCTGGCGGCGACCGCCTGCGGCTGCGGCTTGATGCCGTGCCGGAGGACAACAAGCTCGACGTCGACGTGCGGCTTGCCGCGCCGGTCGGCGGCGTCATCTCCTCGCTGGCGGGGACCAAGGCACCGCTCACCGCGACGATCGGTGGCCGCGGCAGCTGGGCGTCGTGGCAGGGCAAGGCAGTTGCCGATCTGGGCGGCGGTCGTTTGGCCGATCTAAACCTTACCGCGCGCAACGGACAGATCACGGTTCGCGGCGCGACCCAGCCCGGCCTGTATCTGGAAGGACCGGTCGAGCGGCTCACCGCGCCGCGTCTTCAGGTCGCGATCGACACCACGCTGGAAGAGCGGCGCGTGGATACGCGCATCAAGCTGCGGTCGGATGCGCTGGCGATCGATGCGGGCGGTCTGATCGACCTTGCGAACAGCCGCTTCGGCAACTTCGCCGTGGATGCCAGGCTGCTGACACCCGGCGCCATTGCGCCGAATTTGCGCGGGCGCGACGTGCTCGCACGCGCGGTGCTGGACGGCGCATTCGCCACGCCGACAATCGATTACAAGCTGCGCGCGACAACGCTCGGCTTTGGCGACACGGTGGTGGAGAACCTTTACGCCGAAGGGCTGGCGCGGGTGGACTCTGCGCGCATCCTGGTGCCTGTGAAGGCGCGCGCACGCCGGATCGGCGGCCTCAATCCGGCGCTTGGCGGCCTGACGACCAACGCCCGGATCGAAGGCGACATCGCCATCGACATGCCGACGATCCTTTCGGACAATCTACGTATCCGATCCGACACGATCGACGCGACGGCAATCATCGCGGCGAACATGGAGACGGGGCGCTACACCGGCGCGATCAAGGGGCGGGTCAACAACTTCCGTGTCGATGGCGTCGGCATCATCAACCTGGATACCGATGCGAAATTGGTGACCAAGCCGAACGGCGGCTTCGGCGTGATCGGGCGGGTGGGCATCCAGACGCGCGAGATCTTCAACGATGGCGTGCGGACGTTCCTGGGCGGCAATGCCGTAGCGGTCGCCAATGTCGGCTACGACACCGACGGGCTCGTCACGTTCCGCGACTTGCGCGTGACCGCGCCATCGTTCCGAGTGACGCGCGGCAGCGGCCGTTACGATCTGAACACCGGCGCCGTGCTGGTGGAGGCTGATGCCTTTTCGGCGCAATACGGCCCCTTGTTCGCGCGCGTGACGGGCAGTGCGACAGCGCCTGTCGTCAACCTTCGCGCGCCCCGTCCGGGGCTTGGCATCGGGCTGGCGAATTTGGATGCGCGGATCGTCGGGCGCGGCGGCGCCTATGCGGTGACGGCGACTGGCGGGACAACCTACGGCCCGTTCAACGCCGACGTTCTGGTAAACCCGGGAACGCAGCTGGCGATCGATATTCGCCGGGTGGTATTCGCTGGTGTGAATTTCTCGGGCCGTGTGGTGCAAACCCCGGCCGGGCCGTTCGCAGGCCGGGTGCAGTTCGCCGGATCGGGGTTGTCGGGCGCGGCGGTGCTCGGCGCGCAAGGCAAGTACCAGCGCGCGGACGTCGATGCGCGGGCGAATGCCGCCAAGATCCCGGGCGATGTCGATTTCGTGATCGGCCGCGCGATCGTGAAGGCAAGCGTGGTGCTTTACGATCAGCCGCAGATCGTCGCGGACGCGCAGGTAGCCGATCTTCGCTACGGCCCGACGGTGATCCAGACCGGACGCGTGAAGGTGAACTATGCCGGCGGGCGCGGCACGGCGCAGGCCTTGCTGACCGGATCCAACAGCGTACCGTTCCGACTGGCAGCCAACGCGCGCCTTTCGCCAAACGAGTATGTCGTGGCGCTGAAGGGGCAGGCGAACAACATCAACTTCGCCACGCAAAATCCGGCGCGTATCACCGCGGCGAACGGCAGCTACCGGCTTGCGCCGACGGCGATCGCTTTCGACCAGGGGCGACTGCGGATCGCGGGAAGCTATGGCAACGGGCTTGCCGCGCAGCTCCGGCTCGACAGTCTGGACCTGTCGATCGCCAACGCGCTGGTCCCGAACCTCGGGCTGGGCGGCAAGGCGACCGGCAGCCTGGACTTTACGCAAAGCAGTTCCAGTGCCTTCCCGCAGGCGGATGCCCGCCTGACGATCAGCAACTTCACGCGGTCGAGCCTGGCCAGCGTGTCGCAGCCGGTCGACGTAGTGGTTGCCGGTCGGCTGGTGCAGAATGGCGGCGAGATGCGGGCGCTGGTGAAGCGCGGGGCGACGACGATCGGCCGGGCACAGGCATTCCTGCGTCCGGTCGGCGGTGGCGGCTCATGGGCATCGCAGCTGATGGCGGCACCATTGAGCGGCGGAATCCGCTACAATGGCCCGTCGAGCGTGCTGTTCAGCCTCGCCGGTCTCGCCGAACAGCAATTGACCGGACCGATGGTGGTTGCCGCCGATTTCTCGGGTCGCGTGTCCTCTCCGCAGCTGAATGGCATGATCCGGGCGGACAATCTGATCTACGAAAACGAGACATACGGTACGCGCCTGTCCAACATGGCGGTGCGTGCGCGGTTCACGGCCGACCGCTTGCAGCTCGACAGCCTGACGGCGAAGGCGGGTGACGGATCGGTCCGGGCGCAGGGGTATGTGAGCCTGGCAGGCGACCTTGGGTATCCGTTGCAGATCGACGCACGACTTGATGACGCGCAGCTGGCCCAATCGGACGCCATCGGCGCGACCGTGAGCGGGACCGTATCGGTGACCAACGGCCGCGATGGCGGGTTGATCAAGGCAGACCTGACCATTCCGGAGGCGCGCTACGAAATAATCCGTCAAGGCTCGGCCGAAGTGCCCGAGCTGACCGGTGTTCGCCGCAAGAGCGACATCCGCCCTGCGCGGATCACCGATCGGCCGGCGCCGGCATCGCCGCCGGGGCTGTTCCGCCTCGACATGCGCGTGCGCGCCGACAATCGCCTGTTCGTTTCCGGCATGGGACTGGAGAGCGAGTGGGAAGCGGACATGCGGATCGGCGGCACCTCTGCTGCTCCGACGATTGCCGGCGGCCTGGATCTGGTACGCGGCACCTATTCGTTCGCCGGCAAGCGCTTCGAGGTGGAGCGCGGACGCGTCCGCTTCCGCGGTGGCGCGCTGACCGATCCCGACATCGATATCCGGGCGACGACCCAGAACGATGGCGTGACGTTCGTCATCAACGTGACGGGCACTGGGCAGCGGCCGCAGATCAGTTTCACCTCCACCCCGCCGCTGCCGCAGGACGAGGTGCTGAGCCGCCTGCTGTTCGGCACCAACCCGGAGAATTTGTCGGCCACGGAAGCCATCCAGCTGGCCGCTGCGCTCAACTCGCTGCGTGGCTCTGGCGGCGGGCTGAACCCGCTGGGCAAGCTGCGGTCGGCGACTGGTTTCGATCGCCTGCGCGTGCTGGGTGCGGACGATGCGTCCGGTCGCGGCACCGCATTGGCGGCGGGCAAGTATCTGACCGACGACATCTATGTGGAGATCGTGACCGATGCGCGTGGGTTCACCGCGACGCAGCTGACCATCGCACTCACCCGATCGCTGAGCCTGCTGACCCAGGCCGGATCGTTCGGCGGATCGAATGCGCAGCTGCGCTATTCCAAGGACTATTGATCGCAGGCGTTCAGCCGGTGTGCCTCAATCGGCATGCCGGCGCGCTTGTGGTCGGCCGCGAGCAGTGGGTGCATCGTTACGGTGAAGGGTAGGCTTCGCTCAGCGTCTTTCACACGCAGGCCTGCGCAACGCAGTAGGCTACACCACTGACATGCAAATGCGCGCCAGAAGCAAATGGCCTCTGGCGCGCGAAAAGATGAATCAGAATGTGATCGGGGCTGCGAAACGCCCTTCGAACTGACCTCGAACCAACCGGTGGGCAGCCACGGGCCGCCACACCGACCTGACGGTCACCGGATCGGAGAGTTCGGATCCAGCCTCATGTCGAGATAATCGTCCACCGACGTCATGAGCTCACCCATCTCGTGCTGGAAGAAATGGTTGGCCTTCGGGATCACGTCGTGGTGGATCGTGATGTGCTTTTGCGTCCTGAGCTTGTCGACCAGCTTCTGCGTCGCGGGCGGGGTGGCCACCTCGTCCTCGGCGCCCTGGATGATGATGCCCGACGACGGGCAGGGGGCCAGAAACGTGAAATCGTAAAGGTTCGCCGGCGGCGCGATCGAGATGAAGCCGCGGATCTCCGGCCGCCGCATCAGCAATTGCATGCCGATCCACGCACCGAAGCTGAACCCGGCGATCCAGGTGGTCGACGCTTCCGGGTGGAAGCTCTGCACCCAGTCAAGCGCGCTGGCCGCATCGGACAATTCGCCGACGCCATTGTCAAAGGTGCCCTGGCTCTTGCCGACACCACGAAAGTTGAAGCGCAGCGTCGCGAAACCGCGGCGTTGGAACGTCTTGTAGAGCGCCTGGACGATGTGGTTGTTCATCGTCCCGCCTGCGGTCGGGTGCGGATGCAGGATCATCGCGACCGGCGCGCGCGGCTTGGGAGCGGGGGCGAAACGCCCTTCGAGACGGCCCTCGGGGCCAGGAAAGATCACTTCGGGCATCGATACTCTGTCAGTTTAGTGCCGCGGATGTGGCGCGTTGAACGAAGGGCTATATAGGGATCGCACCCGAATATGGAACGAGTTTTGCCTCAACGCCTCTATCTGGATCATGCCGCCACCACGCCGATGACCCCTGCGGCGCGCGACGCCATGCTGCGCGGGCTGGAGATATGGGCGAATCCTTCGTCGCCGCATGGCGAAGGACGGGCCGCAAGGGCGGCCTTGGAGGAGGCACGGGCTGCCGTCGGCCGCGCTTATGGCTGGTCGGGAGAGGTGTTGCTGACAAGCGGGGCAAGCGAATCGCTGTGGATCGCGCTCCGCCGCAGCGTCGTGGACACGCGGTTCGTTTCGCAGGTCGAGCATGACGCGGTGTTCCGTGCGGCGGGCGACGGTGCGGAGCCAGTTCCGGTAGACGGAAATGGTCGCATCGATCGGGATCGTCTTGCCGAGTTGTTGTCTGCGTCACGCACGGGCGGGGGGCGCTCACTGGTCTGTGTTCAGTGGTGCAATAGCGAGACGGGAGTGCTTCAGCCGCTTGCCGCCATTGCGGCCGTCGTGGCGCAGGCCGGGGCGTTTTTGCTGGTCGATGCGGCGCAGATGCCGGCATCGCAGGCGCTCTCCGACAACGCCGACTTCGTTGCCTTGTCTTCGCATAAACGTGGCGGACCGCCGGGTATCGGCGCGTTGCTCGTGCGCGATCTTGCTACGTTGACCCCCACGGGTGGTCAGGAACGAGGTTATCGTGCGGGGACGGAAAATTTGCCGGCGGCGCTGGGCTATGCCGCAGCTTTGGGCGAGCCCGAGCCGGATCATGGACTGTTGCGGGCGCAGCTGGACGATGCGGTGCGGCGTTCCGGTGGGCTGGTGGTCGGCGACGAGGCGCCGCGCAATCCCGCTGTCGGTAGCTATCGGCTGCCGGGCGTGAGCGCCAATGCGCAGCTGATCCAGCTCGATCTGGAGGGGATCGCAGTGTCGGCAGGGAGTGCGTGTGCCAGTGGCAGCCTGAAGCCGAGCCATGTGCTCCGGGCGATGGGCTGGAGCACGGAGGATACGCGCGAGGTGATCCGCGTGAGCTTCGGACGGCATACCACCGTGGATGACGTTGACCGTTTCATCACGGCATGGCGGCGGATCGCCCGTGGTGCCCGGACGCTCGCGGCATGATCTATCTCGATTATCAGGCGTCGACCCCGCTTGCGCCCGAAGCGTTCGAGGCGATGGTGCCGTGGCTGCGGGACCAGTTCGCCAATCCGCATTCGGCCAGCCGAATGGGGCGAGCGGCCAAGGCGACGATCGAGGTGGCGCGTGAGCAGATTGCGGCGCTGCTGCCGCAGGGCGGCCGCTTGGTGTTCACCAGTGGCGCGACGGAGGCGCTCAACTGGGCGTTGAAGGGCAGTCGCGGTTCGATCGTCACCATCGCGAGCGAACACGCCGCCGTGCTGGACACGGTGCGCGCCGAGGGGGCGCGTGGGCGGGAGGTGACCGTGTTGCCCGTGCGACCGGATGGCCGGATCGACCTGTGGGTGGCGCGCCGCGTGCTGGGGCAGGGCGCCGGCGTGTTGGCCACGATGCTGGTCAACAACGAAATCGGGGTGCTCCAACCCGTGCCCGAGCTTGCCCGGATCGCGCGGCAGCATGGCACGCAGGTCTTATGCGACGCGGTGCAGGCCTATGGTCGCATCGCTGTGCCCGACACGTGCGACATGGTGGCAATCTCGGCACACAAGATTCACGGGCCAAAGGGGATCGGCGCGCTGTGGATCCGCGATGGTGTGACGCTCGACCCGCTGCTCGATGGTGGAGAGCAGGAGCACGGCCGGTCCGGCACGTTGAGCCCTGCCTTGTGCGTAGGCTTCGGCGTCGCGGCACGACTGATGAAGGAGCGGCACGCGGCCGACACGGCGCACGTCGACCGCCTATGGGACATGGCGACCGAGCGGCTACGCGGCTGGACGATCAACGGGTCGGTGGAGCATCGCTATCGCGGCAACCTGAACGTGCGGCGGCGCGGCCTGGACGTGAACAGGCTGATGAGCGACTGCCGAAATGTCGCGTTCTCCGCCGGATCGGCGTGTGCGAGCGGATCGGGTCGGCCTTCGCATGTGCTGAAGGCGATCGGCCTGCTTGATG
The DNA here is from genome assembly GCF_002197685.1 of Sphingomonas dokdonensis. Classification (GTDB taxonomy): domain Bacteria; phylum Pseudomonadota; class Alphaproteobacteria; order Sphingomonadales; family Sphingomonadaceae; genus Sphingomonas; species Sphingomonas dokdonensis. The sequence continues at coordinate 619,188 of NZ_NBBI01000001.1, forward strand.
CCGATGCGCGATCCTCGATCAGGCTGGGCTTCGGGCGCTACACGACCGAGGCGGAGCTGGAAAAAGGGCTGAACGAGATCATCGCTGCTGCCGACGCGCAGCAGCTTCCCGCATGAAGGTGTGCTTTCAAACTGCGGACAGCGCCATTGTGGAGGCGGATGCGTCGCCGGGTGATCGGCTTTTGAACGTCGCGCAGCGCGCGGGCATGCCGTTGGAGGGGACGTGTGAAGGGCAGATGGCGTGCGCGACCTGCCATGTGATCGTGTCGCCGGAGCACTTTCCCAAGTTGCCGGCAGCGAGCGAAGACGAGGAAGACATGCTGGATCTGGCGCCAGATGCGGCGCGAACCAGCCGTTTATCGTGCCAGATCGTGCTCACCGCGGCGCTTGACGGCCTTTTCGTTCGCATCCCCTGAGAATTGCCTGCCACGATGGGCTTGAACGAGGCGAAACGCTCGGCCATATGGCGCGCGGGAGTCGGGCGGACGTGGTCGTCGCCAACCTGGTCAGATCCTGACGGAAGCAGCCACAACGATTTCGCCGCGGGTCGTTCCGGCTCCCACCGCGCCTCATGCCCCAGCGATGATCGAGAGTGGCGTGTCTGCTCAGTTGCCGATCCGTGGCGCTGCCTGGATGGTCTTCTCCCTTCGACAAGCCTTGTTCGCGCGCCTAGATAGACGGCGATGACCGACTCCCTTCTTGGCCTAGACGAACCGGTTCAGCCAACGCGCGGCGGCGACGCGTATCGCGTGCTGGCGCGCAAATATCGCCCGCAGACGTTTCAGGCGCTGATCGGCCAGGAAGCGATGGTCCGCACGCTGGAGAATGCGATCCGGCGCGATCGGATCGCGCATGCGTTTCTGCTCACCGGCGTACGCGGGGTGGGCAAGACGTCTACCGCGCGCCTTATCGCAAAGGCGCTGAACTGCATCGGACCTGACGGCAACGGCGGGCCATCGATCGATCCGTGCGGCGTGTGCGAGCCGTGCCGCGCGATCGCCGAAGGGCGCCATATCGACGTGATCGAGATGGACGCCGCCAGCCATACCGGCATCGACGATATCCGCGAGATCATCGAGGCGTCGCGCTATGCTGCGGTGTCGGCGCGGTACAAAGTGTACATCATCGACGAAGTGCACATGCTGTCGAAGGCGGCATTCAACGGCCTGTTGAAGACGCTCGAGGAGCCGCCGGGGCATGTAAAGTTCCTGTTCGCCACGACCGAGGTGAACAAGGTGCCGGTGACGGTGCTGTCGCGCTGCCAGCGCTTCGACCTGCGACGCATCCCGGCCGAGCGATTGGCCGCGCACTTCGCAGCGGTGTGCGAGGCGGAAGGCGTGACTGCCGAGCCAGAGGCTCTGGCGCTGATCGCGCGGGCGGCCGAGGGATCGGCACGCGATGGCTTGTCGATCCTGGATCAGGCGATCGCCCATGCCGATCTGGAGGGTGGCGGCGTGAAAGCGCCAGCCGTGCGCGAGATGCTGGGCCTGTCGGATCGCAGCGCCGTGCGCGATCTGCTTGCGTTGTTGCTCGGCGGCGATGCGCCGGGTGCGCTGGCGGCTTTGCGCCGGCAATATGACTACGGCGTCGATTCGCAGGGGGTGCTGCGCGCCCTGCTGGAGGCGGTGCACGGCGTAACCTTGGTCAAGGTCGGCACCGCGGAAGACCCGGCGCAACCGGCGGAAGAGCGTGACGCCTACCGTGAGTGGGCAGAGAAGCTCTCGTTCCCCTTGCTGCATCGATTATGGCAGTTGTTGCTCAAGGGGCATGATGAAGTCGCTCGGGCGGCGCTGCCGATCGAGACGGCCGAAATGGCGTTGCTGCGTGTGGTTCATGCCCGCAGCCTGCCCGATCCTGGCGAGCTTGCTCGACATTTGAGCGAAGGCCGGAGTGATCAGCCGCCGGTGGCCGCCGCACCTTCTGAGATGCCGAGCACGCGTGCTGCGGCGTCGGCGCAATCGGCGTTGCCGCAGGCCGCGGTACCAGTTGCTCCGGTACAGCCAGCATCAGATCCATCGCAGGAGCCTGAGACCTTCGCAGCGTTGGTCGCATTGCTGGAGAACCACGGTCAGCATCTGCTGGCCGTGCGACTGGCGCACGGCGCACGCGTTGTCAGCTATGCGCCGCCCGAGATCGTGTTCAGCGGCGCGCGCCCGATTGCGGCCGATACGCTGGCGGAGACCGTGGCGGCGTTGCGCGGGATCACTGGCGCGGTCTGGAAGTTGTCACTGCTGGATGCGCCGGGAGAGCCGACGCTGAAGGAGGCGGCGGACGCCGCTGCAGAGGCTGATCGACAGGCGGTGCTGGCGACGCCGCTGGTGGAGGCCGCGCTGGCGGCATTCCCGGACGCCGAGCTGATTGACTGGCCCAAGAAGAGGAACAACGCGTGAAGGATATCAACGAGCTTCTCGCCGCCGCCCAGAGCGCGGCCGAGAATGTGCAGAAGCAGATGGACCAAGCGCAGGCGACGCTGGACACGATCGAAGTCGAGGGCGCTGCCGGCGGCGGGCTGGTGAAGGTTCGCGCAACGGCCAAGGGGCGCATCCTTTCGGTGACGATCGACGACACGCTGATCGTGCCTGCCGAAAAGCAGATGCTGGAAGATCTGGTCGCCGCCGCGTTCAACGATGCGCGCGCCAAGGCCGATGCGGCCTCGTCGCAGGAGATGGCCAAGATGACGAGCGGTATCCCGCTGCCGCCGGGCTTCAAGCTCCCGTTCTGATGCCGGCAGCGGCACTGGTGGCAATCACCGGTGCCGCTGAAGGAAGCGCGTGCGGAGCACGGCGGTGCGGCGTGGCGGTGTCGTCCAAGCTAGCGAGCGCTGCCGCTAGCGGATCAATGGAGTAGCGCGGGTGCGCCCGACCGCTAGCGAAGGCAGGCGTCCAATCCCTGCCGCCGTACCACGCCGACGTGGCGGGCGATGACGTTGCCGTGGCGCCGGACGAAGCCGCGGGGTGCGACGGCCTCACGCTTCTTCGGCAGCGGCAATACGGCGGCGATCCTTGCCGCTTCGGTGGGCGACAGCTTGTCTGCCGAATGGTTGAAGTAACGGATGGCACCGGCTTCCACGCCATAGGTGCCGATGCCGGTCTCGGCGACGTTGAGATACATTTCCATGATGCGGCGCTTGCCCCAGATCGCCTCGATCAGGACGGTAAACCACGCCTCGAACGCCTTGCGAACATACCCGCCACCTTGGATCAGGAATACGTTCTTGGCGGTCTGCTGACTGATGGTGGAGCCGCCGCGGATGCGCCTGCCCTTGGCGTTGCTATAGGCAGCGCCTGCGATCGCCCCGAAATCGAAACCGTGGTGGGAGCAGAATTTCGCATCCTCACCAGCGATCGCCGCGCGCGCCATGTCCGGGTCGATTCGGTCAAGGGCGCGCCATTCCTTGGTGATTGCGTGCCCACCCAAGAGGTCGCCGACCATGGTAAAGGTGATCGGCGGCGGAACGAAGCGCAGCACGGCGACGAGCAGCACCGACAGGCCCACGAACCAGAGCGCGGCCTTGAGCAAAAATCTGAGTAACGTTGCGGCCATGGCGTGCTGCTAGGCCCGAAAGCGGCGGAAGATCAATGGGCCGGCGCCGCAGCGACGGCAGTGTTCGTCACCTCACGAAATACCGCCGCATAGCGCTCCGCCATGTCGATCGGCGTGAGTGGTTGGGGTAGCGCCGCCTGAAGCCTGGAGTGCAGCGCCTCGTCCGCTGCGAAAGCGATCCGATCCGCGAGATCGGCGGGATCGTTGCGCGCGAAGTGCAGGCCCGTTTCCCCATCGACGACCTTCTCGGCCATGCCGCCGATGCCGGTACAGATCACCGGGCGGCGCGCGCGATACGCTTCCTGGATGACGACCGGCGAATTTTCCCACCATGTGCTTGGCATCACAACATAGTCGCAGTCGGCCATCAGCGAGGTGACGGAGCCGTTATCGTACGGGCCGAGGTACGATAGGAAGGCGTATTCCTCCACTGCCGCCTGGAAACGCTCCACGAATGCGTGCGGTTGGCCGACAAACGTACCGTGAACGGCGATGCGGAGGCGAGATGCCAGCGAAGGATCGCGCGCCAGAATTGCGCAGGCGTCGAGCAGGACATCCACGCCCTTGAACGGATTGATCTGCCCGAAATAGCCGAAGCGCCAGATATCACGCTGGTGTCGCCGATCGGGCATCGCTGCACCTGTTGCCACGCCGTTCTCGATCACGGTGAAGCGCTCGGTCGAAAAGCCCTGTTCGATCATCCGATCCGCGAGGAAACGACTGGGAGAGATGAAGGCCGCGACAGTATCAAGCGCGCCAGCGACATGTTGTTGACGGATCGCGAACTGCTGCCTGCTATGGTCGGGATAGCATTTCTGGCACTTCGTGGGTGACGGCCCGGCGCATAGCATCTGCGACGGCCGGGTCACAAGTTGGCCGTGATTATGACAGACCGCGAGATATTCGTGGTAGGTGAAGGCCACCCGAATGCCGGCAGCCGCCACATCCGCCAGCGCGCCGACACCAATGTGCAGGAAGTGATGCGCGTTCAGTACGGATACGTTCTGCGCTTGCAGCAGGAGCACAAGCGACATCCGCACGTCCGGCGGCGCAATGTGGTAGAAATGATCGTAGAACTCGCTTCGCACCGGCAACGCAAATTCATCGGCGCCAAGGCTGATCTGATCGAGCCGCGCCTCTTCGCAGGCGGCGACGAAGATTGCGTCATGACCCAATGTTCGCAGGCCGCGGAACAGCGCATAAGCGGCGATCTCCGCGCCGCCGGAGGTGAGCGACGGGTGCGTATGGCTGTAGATGGCGATCCGGCCCAAGCCATCGTTGCTCCGGTTGCTTCCGCTATCCGTGAACACGTCGGATCGCCTCGTTGATCTTGCGCGTGAACGGCGTGACAGGTGAGGGGTGCAGGAGCGATGCCGCACCCTTGATGACGGGCGCAGAGCCGTGTTGCGGTGGCAATCGGATGCCGCCGATCTGCGGCACTGCCGCTCCGCTGATCCGCCGCCACTGCGACAGATCGGCCACGAACGCGTCAAGATCGGGCACAGGCGAGGGGCCGCCCGCGGGATCTTCGATTTCGAACAGCGCCAGGCTTTCCGTTTCGTCGGCGAAGGCTTGCCACCCCGCCTTGGTCAACGAGACATGGCTTGCGATCCAGCCGATCCGTTCCGCCGAAAGCGTTTTAGCGACTGCATCGATCGCATCGGACGTCGGTGCTGCGGTCAGCGTGAAGAACAGGCTGCACGGCCGTGTGGATGATCGTTGCAGCTGCGCGAACAGGGTTAGCACCAAACCGCGATGGTCGTCCGACCGGGCGATGAACGCGATGCCCCAGCCCTCCGACAGGGCTGCTGCGTGGCTATTTACCCGATCGAACAACAGGAAGATGTCTGCCGCTGTCGACGGGACAGCTAGCAGGATTGCGGCACGGGAGGGATGACCGTGATGCTGGACCAGCTCACGAGCGTGCGCCTGGACGGCGCGCGCGGCGTGATAGGCAAGATCGGGAAAGAAGTCCTCCTGCTCCACGGCGCGATAGAAGCGTGAAAGCGACTCGATGGGGGCGGTCTTGCCCAGGAGGCGAACGGCGAACGGAGGAATCGTTGCCGTGCTGCTGGTACCATCGCTCCAGCCGATCGTCAGCGCCAGCCGATCGAGCCCCGCTGGATCAAACGGATAGCGGAACAACGAAACGTAGCCGGCGGTCTGCAAGGCTTGATCGACATTCGGGAAGATGCCTGCAAGGTCGGGTCGGTTGAACCGACCCTGGCTTGGTACATCGGCGTCAATCACCTGGTCGCCGACTTCCAGGCCGAAGCTGACTGGCTGCTTACTCGGGCTGAGTGCCCATCCGTTCACGAAAACGCCGAACCCCGGGAGCACCGCTGCTTCGTCCACTTGCACTCGCTCAGCCACCGGTTGCGCTTCAATCGACAGGCGGTTGTCGGCGAACAGCGCCAGCATGGCCGCGCGATGTTTGCCCGTCGATCGGCCCAACGTATCGCGAATGACCGGCAGGATCGCTGCGGCATCTGACAATGGCCGGTTACGAATGGATTCGAGGTGCAGTCCGCTGCCGTCGGCCAGCACGATCTGCGGCGGCAGGTCGGGATCAAGCTGCCACTCGGACAGCATCACTGCGACGAACGCCTTGGCTCCGGCGGCAAGGTCGGCGCGCGGGGCCACGCTGAAGGCGATACCGGCGGGGCAACGCGCCGTATCGACGACAACTACCGATCGGTCCGCCACGCCATCGTCGATCATCCAGCCGACGAGCCAGGTTCGCCCTGTGCGACTGGTCCAGGCTCCCTCGAGATAGCCGATCCGCAGGTCGGGTCCGCCTGCCTGAATGTTATTAGCCTTCGGACTGGCCGCATCGCGGTGCTGTTCCAGCGTCGCACGCAAGCGCGTCTCGTCGTTACGTTGAAACGTAGCCTCTTTTCGCACCATCTCCAGGGTCAATGGCGGAACCTGCAGCCCTAGCCGCCCGGCGCCTGCAACGCGGACACTAAGGTCACCCGTATATCCACGTGCAGCAGCATCGGTGATCGCGCTCACCGCGTCGTCATCGAACCTGAAGCCTGGTCGGCATGCCACATCGATCGTGGAGCAGACATCCGGACGATCAAGACCGGTGTGGGTTTGCGCCAGGCGGAGGGTGCCCGCCCAGAGTTCGACACTGACGACGCGTTGTGGCTCGGCGGGATCCAGCGCCCAGCCGTACACGCCTTCTGTTTCATGCAGTTGTTCAACAACGCCGCGCATCAAATCCCCGATCTCGATCGACGCTGCAGCCTTCTAGTGGCCCGACATCCCGTTTATACAAACAGAACGGCAGCAGCGGTTTTGTCAACCGCGGTTTGCCAGGGACAAGACGCGGGCGACTGATCGAGGTGCCGGCGATAGCATGACTGTTCCGCGCCGTGCAGGCAGCGGCCTGATCCCGCAGACGGCAGCGACTGCGGTGTTTGCGCCAGTGTATGGTTGTATGTCACGACGTATTTGCGCGATTGAAGTGGTCGGGGAAAGAGGATTCGAACCTCCGGCCCCTGCGTCCCGAACACAGTGCTCTACCAGGCTGAGCTATTCCCCGACCAGATGCCGACCGGTTGGAGCCGGTGGCAGGCGGCGGGTTATATCAGCGAAATTTTGTGCAGCAAGGGGCTAATCGTGCGATTTTCCGGTTGCGGGAAAGTGGCGGTGATCGGGTGGGTGAAGGTGGCGCTTTGGCATTGGCGTGCTTGGTGCTAACGCGCGCGGCACTCACTCAAGCTGGCAGAATTTCGTGGCGACCGAGCTTTCCAAGATCCGTAACTTCTCGATCATTGCCCATATCGACCATGGCAAGTCGACGCTGGCCGACCGGCTGATCCAACGCACGGGGGGCCTCTCCGAGCGGGAGATGTCGGCGCAAGTGCTTGATAACATGGAGATTGAAAAGGAGCGCGGGATCACCATCAAGGCGCAGACAGTGCGCCTGGAGTGGAAGGGCCATGTCCTCAATCTGATGGACACGCCGGGGCACGTGGATTTCGCTTACGAAGTGTCGCGCAGCCTGGCCGCGTGCGAGGGTGCGTTGCTGGTGGTGGACGCGGCGCAGGGCGTGGAGGCGCAGACGCTCGCCAACGTGTACCAGTCGATCGAGCATGACCATGAGATCGTGCCCGTCATCAACAAGATCGACCTGCCCGCGGCCGAACCGGAAAAGGTGAAGGCCGAGATCGAGGAAGTGATCGGGCTGGACGCGAGCGGCGCGGTGCTGGCGAGCGCCAAATCGGGCATCGGGATCGAGGAGATCCTGGACGCGGTGGTCGAGCGGATCCCGGCGCCCAAGGGTGACGCGACCGCGCCGCTGAAGGCGATGCTGGTCGACAGCTGGTACGACCCGTATCTGGGCGTCGTCATCCTGGTGCGGGTGATCGACGGGACGCTGAAGAAGGGCCAGCAGGTGACCTTCATGCAGGCGGGCACGCAGCATCTGGTGGACCGCGTGGGATGTTTCCGCCCCAAGATCGAGCAACTGGCGGACCTGGGGCCGGGCGAGATCGGCTTCATCACGGCGCAGATCAAGGACGTGGCGCAGGCGCGCGTCGGCGACACGCTGACCGATGCGAAGCGGCCCGCGGCCGAGGCGCTGCCGGGGTTCAAGGAAGTGCAGCCGGTGGTGTTCTGCGGGCTGTTCCCGGTCGACGCCAACGATTTCGAGAAACTGCGCGAATCGATCAGCAAGCTGCGGCTGAACGACGCATCGTTCAGTTTCGAGATGGAGACGAGCGCGGCGCTGGGCTTCGGCTTCCGCTGCGGCTTCCTGGGGCTGCTCCACCTGGAGATCATCCAGGAGCGGCTGACGCGCGAATACGATCTGGACCTGATCACCACCGCGCCGAGCGTGGTGTACGAGATCGAGCTGACGCATGACGGCGGCATGATCGAGCTGCACAACCCGGCCGACATGCCCGATCCCAACAAGATCGCGATGATCAGCGAGCCGTGGATCGAGGCGACGATCTACGTCCCCGACGAATATCTCGGCTCCATCCTGAAGCTGTGCCAGGACCGCCGCGGCATCCAGAAGAACCTGACGTATGTCGGCGGGCGCGCGCAGGTGACGTACGAATTGCCGCTCAATGAAGTGGTGTTCGATTTCTATGACCGGCTGAAGAGCATCAGCCGCGGCTATGCCAGTTTCGACTATCACCAGATCGGCTATCGCGAGGGCGACCTGGTCAAGATGAGCATCCTGGTGAACAACGAGCCGGTCGATGCGCTGAGCATGATCGTCCACCGCGGCACCGCGGAGACGCGCGGGCGCGGCATGTGCGAGCGGCTGAAGGACCTGATCCCGCGCCACATGTTCAAGATCCCGATCCAGGCGGCGATCGGCGGCAAGGTGATCGCGCGCGAGACGATCGCGGCGCTGCGCAAGGACGTGACCGCGAAATGCTATGGCGGCGACGCGACGCGCAAGCGCAAGCTGCTGGAGAAGCAGAAGGAAGGCAAGAAGCGCATGCGGGAATATGGCTCAGTGAGCATCCCGCAAGAGGCGTTCATTGCTGCTCTTAGAATGGGGGATGACGCCTGAGGATAGGCGGGCGGTACGAGCACTCTCCCCAAAGCTTAAGGCGCTAGTGCTGTCACGGCAGGAGCAGGGCGTGTCATCGGCGTAGTGGCGGCAGGGCGTCGCGCTCCGATCAGCTCAAGAGCATCCGCCGCGATCACTCGCAAACCGTCGGGGTCGACGCCTCTCTTCACCAACACTATGGCGTCGTCACCGTGGTGCTTGTCGCACGTCGCGTCGTTGCAGTTGTCGAGTCGGCTTAGGTCTCGGTGGCACGGATGAGAGTCGCCTTCGTCGGCGATGTCCTTCACGATGCCGCCGAGGTTCCGGTCGTGCGCAAAGTAGGCCGTGTAGGAGCGCCGGTAATGGGTCTCTAGAACTTGGCGGACCTTGAGCACGACGTTATCGGCGGACCCCTGACGGTGGTCGACGTAAGCCACAATCTCCTCAATCATCTTGGCGTGTCCTGCTCGACACAGCTTGTCGAGGTCGACCGCAGAAACGGAGGACCACTCATCGCCGCCGTCGAAGTCAATCTGGAACGCAGCGCATGGGACGCCCACACAGCGTCGCTCGACCTCGCGCAGTAGGAACTCGTCATGAGACAGCACAATAACTTGGAGGCACCGGCCGCACAGGTCCTTGATTGCGTTCACCGTCTCCCGGCGCCGGTGGCTGTCGTGGCTGCTCAGGGGGTCGTCTACGACGAGCGTCTTGCAGTGTAGCGAGTTGTCGCTGTCGAGCTTGGCGAGAAAGAAGGCGAGCGCGAGCGTCGTCTTGTCACCCGCCGAGAGCGTGTTCCTGAACGTCGGGATCGCGTCGGCCGGGCGACCTCGGCCGCGAGAGACAGCCTCTCCCTTGATCAGCAGACCATAGTCGGCCTGCCCAGCGTTACCCTGCATGCTATTCGTGATCTTGGATATGGTGAAGCTGGCGCCGAACCGCCCTAGGTAGTGGTTCACGGTCTGATGGTAGTGCGCAGCCGAGTCCTCGTTCGCCTTTTTGAGCGCCTTCTGTATCTTGGTGCGGGTGTGACGTGCCCGCTCGTCGCGCCTCTTGGCTCGATAAAAAGCGTCGACCCGGCTCTGAACGCCGGGCTCGTGCCGAGCCATGCGCTTCTTCACGTTGTCGCGGGCGAGGGTGGCGGCTGTCTCGGACGTGGGAGCAGCGGCAACCGCCTTCTTGGTGCCCTCGTTGATGGCGGCTACCGCGGCGTTGTACGAGTCGAGGAGCTCCCGCGCGGCGCCAAGGGAGCGCCCAACTGCGGCAAGCTCGTCTATTGCCTCGATCACATCGAGCGGCGATGACCGCTTCCGATCTATCAAGCCCCTAGCACCCTTGTGGGCCGCCGCGATGTGGATCCCGAGCTCGGACACGTCAGTGAGATCCGTGCCTAGCTCGACATATTCGGCCCATTTTGCCGCTCGTTCGGCATTCTTGGCGACGCTGCCGATCAATTCCGTCCGGGCGTCCTCACCAAGGCTGTCCTCCAACTCGATCGAGGCGGTCGTGATGGTGCCGAGATGAGCCCGGTACGTCTCGCCGAAAATCTGCCCGTATAGGGTGACCATACCTTTGGCGTCGACGTCGTCGCGGCCGCAAAAAGGACAAGCGTCGTCGTGAATATGGTCGACGCCGTAGCTGATCCACGCCTCACCCGTTTTGTCTAGGCCGAAGTGCTTAAAGTGTTCAAGGAGGCGGCGGCGCGCAGATGCGTCAATGTCCGCGACAGTGCTGGCGAGCACGGCAGGGAAGCCGGTGGGCAAGTTGGGCAATGGCACTGCCTCCAGCGCCTGGAGGGCGGCGATCTTATCCGCCTGTTGGACTGCCTTAAGAGCGCGCTCGGTGGCGTCGAGCCGCTTCGCATAGTCCGGGTTGGGGCCGAGCGCGAAAAATTCCTCCTTGCTCATGTCGGAGGGGACGTCATCAGCGAGCGCGACCTCGGCCTCCTTCAGCGCCGTCGCGCAGCTCTTCGCGATGGCGTTGAAATTCTCAAGATGCTTCGCCAGTCGAACACCATCAGCACCGATGATGATCGAAAAAAGACCGCGGTCGTGGGCGAGCTCAATCAGCTCCCCAGCGTAAACGTTGTCGGTGATGAACGCTGTGTCGAATACTTCAACCGGCGCGCTCCTCGTGTTCCAGCGGCCGTTATTGAAAGTAATATTCCCTGCCGTAGATATCAGGGCGACCTTGGGTGCCGCCCCGCCGTTCCCGAGCGACTGGCGACCCAGTACCGTCGCCGCCTCGCCGTCGCGAGCCGCTCGAAGTACCGACGTCAGTGTAGACTTACCCCGCCCATTGCGTCCGTAGAACAACGTGAGCTTTGCGAGCTTCGGCGCATTTGGCGTGTCGAAGGCTTTGAGTAGACCGACATTCCTGATCACGATCTTGCTGAGCATAGATCGAGAGGCTGACTCGAAAAAGCAGTTGTGTCAAAGTCCTAACCGGGGTGTGCGGCTAAGCCGGATTCTTTGGCGTCGCATACAGGGCTACATCTCCGATTCCTTCAATCCCAGTTATTGATCGGGGCCGCTTCCGCGACGGTTGCTAAGCTTCGCTTAGCGCCCTGAAGCGGCCTTGAACGCCGCCCACTTTTCCTCGCTCGCTGACGCCTCCCACACCGCCTGCGACGCCGCGATGCGCCGCTGCGCCTCGGCGCGCGCGTGCTGGCGTTCCCGCGCCGTGCCCCCCTGCTGGTTCATGTTCGTGTACGGCAGGAACTCGCGCAGGTCGATCGGCGGGCGGGGTGGCTCGCCGGCGGCTTCCCAGATCTTGCGGCGCATGTCGTCGAGGATGCGGGTGAGCGGGCCGCAGTTGATCTGGCGGGTGTACATGTTCTCCTCGCCGTTCTCGATGGTGTGCATGTCGATGATGTCCATGCGGTGGCCGCAGCCTTCGAGGATCAGCTCGAAGAAGTTGAGCTGGCGCAGGTAGAAATCGGCGGCGGCCCAATCGCCGGCGAGGCGCTCGCGGCGCTCGGCCTGCACCTTGATCTGATAGGTGCGCATGAGGTGGACAAGGAATTCCTCGTTGCTCTGCTTGGCGGCCTCCGCCTCGGCGAAGGCGCGGCGTGCGGCGGTTTCCTCGCGCTCGCGGCAGACGGGGCATTGCTGCGCCGCCTCGCGCGCGATCGTCTCGGCGTGCTTGGTACCGGGGGCGAGCGCGGGGGTGTTGTAGCGATCGGGCTGGTGGTGCTTCAGCATGAACATCAGCAGGCGATCATTGTACCAGCGGCGCTCGCCGACCTGCTCGCCCTTGTGGAAGACGGGGATGGGTACGCCCTCCACCGCGCGCTCCATGGCGATATCGGTGAGGCGCTGGACGCCGCTGGCGAGCGCGGCCTCCCAGGCGGCGCGGAAGCTGTCGGCGCCGGGGTGCAGGCGCATCTGGTACGCGCCCTCCGTGGTCTTGCCGATGCGGCGGGCGGCGGCCTTTACCGATCCGGTCTCGGCAAGCGCGCGGATGAAGCCGCGCTGCCGCTCCGCCGTCCAGCCATCGTGGCGGGCGCGGCGGGGGACGGGGGTGAAGGCGAGCGGGTCGGCGTTGCGCTCGGCCTCGCGCTCGGGCGGGGGAAGGGCTGGCTGCATGGCGCGGAACGTAGCGCGAACATGCAGGTGTAGGACATCCCCGGTGGTGGGAGGTGCGGGAGGGCGGGTCAGCCCTCCAGCGAGACCTCCGCGCCCATGAGGCGGGGGAAGAAGCCCTCATGCGCAGTGCGCAGCGCGTCGAGCGTGACGACGTCGTCGCGGTTCGGCCGCTCGAAGATCAGGCGCTTGCCGCCGGTGCGGCCCATCGGCTCCGCCTCGACCCCGGCCTCGAGCGCGGCCTGGAGGAAATCGGCCAGCGCGTGATCGTGGACGGTGACGATGTAGACGCCCTGATCCTCGCCGAAGAAGGAATGCGCGCAGTCGAACGGCTGCTTGCGGTCGATCATCGCGCCGATGTTGCCGGCGAGCGCCATTTCGGCGAGCGTGACGGCGATGCCGCCATCGGAGACGTCGTGCACGGCGGAGAGCTGGCCGAGGTCGATCGCGTTGCGGATGAGATCGCCGGTGGCCTTTTCCTGTGCGAGGTCGACGCGGGGCGGGGGGCCTTCCTCACGGCCGTGGACTTCGCGCAGCCAGAGCGACTGGCCGAGATCGCCGCGGCGGGTGCCGACCGCGAGGATGACGTCGCCCGCGCCCTTGAAGGCGATGGTGGTGGACTTGTTCCAGTCCGCCATCAGGCCGACGCCGCCGATCGCGGGGGTGGGGAGGATCGCGCTGCCGCCGCCGGTCGCCTTCGACTCATTGTAGAGCGAGACGTTGCCGGAGACGATCGGATAGTCGAGCGCGCGGCAGGCCTGCGCCATGCCATCGAGGCAGCCGACGATCTGCCCCATGATCTCCGGCCGTTGCGGATTGGCGAAGTTGAGGCAGTTGGTGATGGCGAGCGGCTTCGCGCCGACTGCGGTCAGGTTGCGCCAGGTTTCGGCAACCGCCTGCTTACCCCCCTCGATCGGATCGGCGTAGCAATAGCGCGGGGTGCAATCGGTGGTGATCGCCAGCGCCTTGTCGGTGCCGTGGACGCGCACCACCGCGGCGTCGCCGCCGGGGCGCTGCACCGTGTCGGCGCCGACCATGTGGTCGTACTGCTCCCAGATCCAGCGACGCGATGCGATGTCCGGCGAGCCCATCAGCGTGACGAGATCGGCGGCGATGTCCTTGCACTCGGGCACATTGACCAGCGCCTTGGCGGGCGGGGTGGGGACGTGCGGGCGATCGTAGAGCGGGGCATCGTCGGCGAGCGGGGCGAGCGGGATGTCGCACACGGTGTCGCCCTTCCACTTCAGCACCATGCGGCCCGTGTCGGTGACATGGCCGATGACCGCGAAGTCGAGTTCCCACTTGCGGAATATCGCTTCCGCGAAGGCCTCGCGGCCCGGCTTCAGCACCATCAGCATGCGCTCCTGCGATTCGGAGAGCATCATTTCGTAGGGCGTCATGCCGGTTTCGCGCTGCGGCACGTCGTCCATGATCAGCTCGATGCCGACGCCGCCCTTGGACGCCATCTCGACACTGGAGGAGGTAAGGCCGGCGGCGCCCATGTCCTGGATCGCGACGATCGCGTCGGAGGCCATGAGTTCGAGGCAGGCCTCGATCAGCAGCTTTTCGGTGAAGGGATCGCCGACCTGCACCGTCGGGCGCTTCTCCTCGGCATCCTCGCCAAAGTCGGCCGAAGCCATGGTAGCACCGTGAATGCCGTCGCGGCCGGTCTTGGAGCCGACATAGACGATCGGATTGCCGATGCCCGACGCCGCCGAATAGAAGATCTTGTCCTGATCCGCGACGCCGACCGTCATGGCGTTGACGAGGATGTTGCCGTCATAGGCGGGGTGGAAGTTCACCTCGCCGCCAACGGTGGGTACGCCGACGCAATTCCCATAGCCGCCGATGCCGTGGACCACGCCCGAGATGAGGTGGCGCATCTTGGGGTGATCGGGCCGGCCGAAGCGCAGCGCGTTCATGTTCGCGACCGGGCGCGCGCCCATCGTGAACACGTCGCGCAGGATGCCGCCGACGCCCGTCGCCGCGCCCTGATACGGCTCGATGTACGAGGGGTGGTTGTGCGATTCCATCTTGAAGATGGCGGCCTGACCATCGCCGATGTCGATGACGCCGGCATTCTCGCCGGGGCCGCAGATCACCCAGGGCGCTTCCGTGGGCAGCTTCTTCAGGTGGATTCGCGAGGATTTGTAGGAGCAATGCTCCGACCACATCACCGAGAAGATGCCGAGTTCGACGAGATTGGGCTCGCGGCCGAGCGCGTTGAGCACGCGATCGTATTCCTCGGGGGACAGGCCGTGTTCGGCGACGACTTCAGGCGTGATGGCGGTCATGCGCGCGCGATAGCGTTGGTGGCGGCCGGTGTCACCACACCGACCGCTCTGTCGTCGATCAAAGAACGAAGGCGAGCGCAGACGGATCGGCCATGTCGAGCAGCAGGATGCCGAAATCGGCGACCTTGTCGCCGTCGACATCGGCGGTGATCATCGTGCTGCCGTTGATCACCGTCGCGCGGAGTTCGCCCGCGGTGCCGCTGAACGCGGCCGCACCGACGAAGGTAAACGCCTGATCGCCATCGAGCGTGGCATCGGCATCGATCGACGCGAGGCGGATGGTGTCGCCGGCTGCAAAGTCGAGAATGCGGTCGGCGGTGGCGATCGTCGTGCCGCTGTCGAGCAGATTGTCGAAATCGAACACGTCATCGCCCGCGCCGCCGGTCAGGCGATCGCGGCCGGCGCCGCCGTTGATCCAATCCGCGCCGGCGCCGCCGACGATCACGTCGTCGCCTGCGCCGCCCCAGACCGACGCGCCGACGCTGCCGGTATCGCGATAGACATCGTTACCGTCGCCGAGCAGCACCTGCCCCGTGATCGTGCCGGCGTTGCGCACCACGTCGTCGCCGCCCCCCAGATCAAGCGCGATCGTGGCCGCGGTCGCGATCGTGCCGCGGTTCACCACCGTGTCGTTGAACGTGCCGATGAAGCGCACGCCATAGCCGAGGTCGGCGGAGATGGTGCCGTCGTTCACAACCAGAGTTTCGGCATAAGCGCCGTTGCGATCGCCGTCGTCGATCAGGATGCCGTTGCTCTGACCGTAGATCACGCCGCCTACGAGATTGTTGATGACGCCGCCGCCGGCCGCCACGCCGTCAGCGAAATTCTCGACCAGGTCCGCACCGACGCCCTCGATCGTGCCACTGTTGCGGATAAGGACGAGGTAATCGACGTCGACACCGTCGCCATCGCCATCACCGAAGCCGTCGTAGCGGCCGCTGATAAGGCCATTGTTGATGACGGTGACATAGCCATCGTTATCGGCGGCGGTGGTATCGTAATTGATGCCCGAGCCGTTGCGGCCGATGATCACGCCGCCCTCGGCGTTGCTGATCCGCGCCTCGTTCGCGCCGGTGATGCCGTGCTTGCCGCCCTCGATATGGCCGGTCGCGAGGTTCACCACCGCGCCGGCGACTCCGCCCTTTTTGGGCTGGAAATCGATCGCGTCGCCGCCGGAGGATCCGCCCTCCAGCGTACCGGCGAGGATCGTGCCGCCGTTGATCACGGTGATCGCGGTCTTCGCGTCGTGGCCGGGGCGAAGGACGTCCGAATCGCCGTTGTTGGTGATCAGGCCGCCTTCGAGATTGCGGACGGTGATCGTGCTGGCGCGCAGGTTGCGCATCGCCACTGCATGATCGTCTCCGCCGGTGATCGTGCCATAGTTGGTGAACAGCACGTCGCCAGTGGTGCCGTCAGTGGACGACAACTCAACCGCGACCGCATCGCCCGAGATGCTGCCGCGATTGGTGAAGCGCAGGTTGAGCATCCCGGAGAAGGTGCCGACGACCGCGGGATCACTGCCGCCGGCGACAGAGACGATGCCATCGTTGCGGAAAATGGCGTCGCCGCCGGTGATCCGGACGGCCGTGCCGCCATCGGTGCGCGCGATCGCGCCGCCGATGCGGATCCACAAGGCATCTCCAGCACCGACGATCGTTTCCGAGCCAATCGTTTCGCCGTCGCGAACCCTGATGCGTGCCATGCCTTTTCTCCTTCCGAGCGCGGGTGCGCGCCGTTGCGGAGCGACTAGGCATCAGGCGTGACGGTCAGGCGACGCGGCGATGACGCTTTCGTTTCAGGCGATCGATCAGTCGCCGCCGCTTGGCGAACGGCTCGAACATCTCGTCCGGGCCCTCGGGATCGAGAACCTTGTTGTCAGCGAGCCATTCCTCGACGCCGTTCAGATCGGGCACGTCATAGGGCACCAGTGTCTTGCCCGTGCCGCGCAGGGATTCGATCGCACCGATGAGGCCGTGTTCGGCAATCGTTTTCGTGACGACGTCGGGCTCGACGGCAAGGTGCTCGGCGATCAGATCGTCGCGGATCGCGGCGATCCGGGCGCTCTCGTCAGGGCTGCCCTGTTCGATCGTCACGTCGCACTCGGTGTCAAGACGCAGCGAACGGTTGTTGAAATTGGAGGAGCCGATGCGGATCACGTCGTCGTCGATCACCAGCACCTTGGCGTGCACATAGATCGACGTGCCGCCGGCGGTGTAGGGGTGATACATGCGCAGCCGATCATACGTGTCGCGCTGCTTGAGTGCCTGGAAAATGCGGGCGCGCGCCGTGTCCATGGCGATCGGCTCGAGCCAGCCCTGCGCCGTCACCGGATTGATGATGACGATCTCGGGGCCGTCCGGCTCGTCCAGCCGACGCGCGATCGCCTCCGCGACGCGGCGCGAGGCAAAATACTGGCTTTCGGCATAGATGTGCCGCTTCGCGCGGGCGATCAGCGCGAGATACAGATGCTCGATCTCGCGCACAGGTTGCTGGTTGTCATGCTCCGGCTGCGAGCGCGAGATGGCGACATCGATGTCGGTGAAGTCAGGCTCCAGATCGGTCGGCCAGCAGTCGCTGCGCGCATCGGGCGGGGCGATCGGGTCGCCGCCCGCGATTTCCCAACGCGCCCGGCACAGCTTGCCCAAAGCGGCAGCGACCGGCCCCTGCAACGCGGTGGTGGCATCGTGCCAGGGCTTGTTCTTCCATCCGCTGGGCGATTTGCGGTGCGGATCGTCATCGTTGTGCGCGCGCGTGTCCCAGCGCTCGTCCGTCATGTCGATGCCGCCGCAAAAGGCGAAGCAATCGTCGATGACCACGATCTTTTGATGCTGCGATGCGCCGATCGGATGATGACCATCGAGCAGCAGATGGATCCGCTTGCGCAAAAACCGCCATTTGGTGAGCGTCAGCAGCGTGCGGCCGCGAAACAGCGTCTTGAACGCGCCCTTGTCCCAGCGAAGGATATAGACGTTGAGGTCGGGGCGGCGATCGACCAGCCAGGAAATGAACTCGCCCACTTCGGTCGGGACGCCGGGTGGCTCGTTCTTCCAGGCCAGGCGAATGCGGGCGTCAAAGTCCCAGCCGACGAGCAGGATCTGCTTTTCGGCCTTCATCATCGCCTGACGGGCGAGGCCGAAGTAGGAATCGGCGTCGATCACCACGCTTGCGCGGTTCGCGCGCTCGATGCGCCAGCGGGCTTTTTCGGGCAGCTTCACAGGATGGAGCGGACGCGTTCGGGCGGGCGGGCCAGCACGACGCCCTTATCGGTTTCGACCAGCGGGCGCTCGATCGTGGCGGGGTCGGCGGCCATGGTGTCGAGCGCCTCGTCGTCGGTCGAGACGCGAGGCGCGTCCTTGCGCAGGGCATCGCGCGGGGCGAGACCGGCGCGGGCGTAGAGCCGGGCCAGCTCGTCGCGGGTGGGCGGCGTGTCGAGATAGCGGATGATCGTCACCTCGGCGCCGGCTTCTTCAAGCAGCGCGAGCGCCTCGCGCGACTTGGAACAACGCGGGTTGTGCCAGATGGTAGCCTTCAATGTCGCGCCCCTTGTTGGTGTTCGGCTGCCCTTTGCACCGGATCGTGAAGGCACAACGTCCAGATCGTTCTGCCTTTCCGATCGGACCGGCGCCCGATCGCCAGTTTCCCCTGTTCGGGAAGGCACGGCGATCGGGTTCCGCTACAAGGTCGAGAGGCAGGTTGTCGTCACTCCTGACGCGCCAGCCACTCCTCCAGCCACTTGATCGTGTAATCGCCCTGCTGAAATTCGGGATCGTCCAGCAATGCTTGGTGCAGCGGAATGGTGGTCTTCATCCCCTCGATCACGAATTCCTCCAGTGCGCGGCGCAGACGACGCAGCGCCCCCTGGCGGGTGGTGCCATAGACGATCAGCTTGGCGATCATGCTGTCGTAATAGGGCGGCACCTTGTAGCCGGCGTAAAGCCCCGAATCGACGCGCACGTGCATGCCGCCGGGCGCGTGATATTGCTTCACGAGACCGGGCGAGGGCGCGAAGGTGCGCGGATCCTCGGCATTGATGCGGCATTCGATGGCGTGGCCGCGGAAGACGACGTCTTCCTGGCGCAGCGTCAGGGGATGGCCTTCGGCGATGCGGATCTGTTCGCGGACGAGATCAAGGCCGGTGATCGCCTCCGTCACCGGATGCTCCACCTGAAGCCGGGTGTTCATCTCGATGAAGTAGAACTCGCCGTCTTCCCACAGGAACTCGATCGTGCCGGCGCCGCGATAGCCCATGTCGGCCATCGCCTTGGCAACGATGCCGCCCATCCGCTCGCGCTCTTCGGGCGTGATGATCGGGGAGGGTGCCTCCTCCAGCACCTTCTGGTGGCGGCGCTGGAGCGAGCAATCGCGCTCGCCCAAGTGGATGGCATTGCCGTTGCCATCGCCGAACACCTGGAATTCGATGTGCCGCGGATTGCCGAGGTACTTTTCCATGTAGACGGTGGCGTCGCCGAATGCGGCCTTCGCCTCGCTGCCGGCCTGCGCCATCAGCGTGTCCATCTCATCCTCGCTCGGCACCACCTTCATGCCGCGCCCGCCGCCACCCGACGCGGCCTTGATCAGCACGGGATAGCCGATGTCGCGCGCGAGGCGCTTGGCCTCCGCCGAATCGGTCAGTGCGCCGTCCGAGCCTGGCACGAGCGGCAGGCCGAGCGCGCCGGCGGTGCGCTTTGCCTCCACCTTGTCGCCCATGGTGCGGATATGCTCGGGCTTCGGGCCGACGAAGATCAGCCCGTGCGCCTCGACGATCTCGGCGAACTTGGCGTTCTCGCTGAGGAAGCCGTAGCCCGGGTGGATCGCGTCGGCGCCGGACACCTCGGCGGCGGAGATGATGTTGGCGATGTTGAGGTAGCTCTCGGTCGCCGACGGCGGGCCGATGCAGATCGCCTGGTCCGCGAGGCGCACGTGCATCGCATCGGCATCGGCGGTGGAATGCACCGCCACCGTCTTGATGCCCATCTCGTGGCAGGCGCGGTGGATCCGCAGCGCGATCTCGCCGCGATTGGCGATCAGGAGCTTCTTGATCTCGGGCATGTTACTCGACGACCACCAGCGGCTGGTCGAACTCGACCGGCTGGCCGTTCTCGATCAGCACCGCCTTCACCGTGCCGGCGCTGGGCGCGGTGATCGGGTTCATGACCTTCATCGCCTCGACGATCAGCAGCGTGTCGCCGGCCTGCACCTGCTTGCCCACGATGGCGAACGGCGCCGCACCCGGCTCGGCAGAAAGATAAGCGGTGCCGACCATCGGCGAGCGTACGGCGTTGGCGTGCGACGTTTCGGCCGCCGGCTGCTCGCTCGGCAGCGATGCCACCGCGGTGGGCGCCGACGCGGCCGGCGCTGGCGGCGGGGGGGCGTGATAGACGGCCGGCGCGGCAGCCGCCGCGGCCTTACGCGCCACGCGGATGCGGCGATCGCCGTCCTCAACCTCGATTTCGGTGAGCTGCGTCGTATCGAGCAGCTCGGCGAGCTGGCGGACGAGATCGACGTCGACCTTCATCGCTCCGTTTTCCTTTTCGGCCATGTGTGACCCTTTCCCTGTAACAGGGCGCGCGCTGTGTCAGAACCGCGCCGCCGCTTCAAGCGCGAGCAGGTACGACAGCGCGCCGAACCCGGCGATAGTTCCACGTGCGGCACGACCAACATAGGAGATATGGCGAAATTCTTCGCGGGTGTGCGGGTTGGAAAGGTGCACCTCGATCACCGGGGTGCGGACGGCCTTGATCGCGTCGTGCAGCGCGATTGAGGTATGGGTGAAGGCACCCGCATTCAGGATCGCCGCCTTGGCGCCCTCCGCCTGCGCCTCGTGCAGCCAATCGACCAGATGCCCTTCGTGGTTGGACTGGCGCATGTCGATCTCGTGCCCCAGTTCGCGGGCGCGGTCCTCCAGCTGGCCGGCGATATCGTCCAGCGTGTCGTGGCCGTAGATCTCCGGCTCGCGCGTGCCGAGCAGGTTAAGGTTCGGGCCGTTCAGGACATAGATGAGGGACAAGGCGGGCTCCTTCCTTGAACGGCCTGTGCGCCAAGCCTAGGTGGATGGCAAATCTTGCCGGCTCGCCAAAGGATATCATGCCCCACACCGACGGAACCGTATCGATCACCGTGAACGGCGCGCATCGCCGGGTCGCCGCCGGGCTGACGCTGGCGCAGCTCGCGACCGAACTTGGGCTGGTGCCCGAGAAGGTGGCGGTGGAACGCAACCTTGAGGTGGTGCCGCGCTCCACGCTGGCCGACGTCAAGGTCGAGGATGGCGACGACCTGGAGATCGTGCACTTCGTCGGCGGCGGCGATCATGCGGGCGCGGTGGATGCCGATACCTGGTCGGTGGCGGGCAAGACGTTCCGGTCGCGCCTGATCGTCGGCACGGGCAAGTACAAGGACTTTGCGCAGAATGCCGCCGCGCTGGAAGCATCGGGGGCGGAGATCGTCACGGTCGCGGTGCGCCGCGTCAACGTTTCCGATCCGAACGCACCGATGCTGACGGACTTCATCGATCCGAAGCGGTTCACCTATCTGCCCAACACCGCCGGCTGCTTCACCGCGGACGAGGCGATCCGCACGCTGCGGCTGGCGCGCGAAGCGGGCGGCTGGGATCTCGTGAAGCTGGAGGTGCTGGGCGAGGCGCGTACGCTCTATCCAGACATGCGCGAGACGCTGAAGGCGACCGAGGTCCTGGTGAAGGAGGGCTTCAAGCCGATGGTCTATTGCGTCGACGATCCGATCGCCGCGAAGCAGCTGGAAGAGGCCGGCGCGGTGGCGATCATGCCGCTGGGGGCGCCGATCGGATCGGGGCTGGGCATCCAGAACCGCGTCACGATCCGGCTGATCGTGGAAGGCGCCAAGGTGCCGGTGCTGGTCGACGCCGGCGTCGGCACGGCGAGCGATGCGACGGTGGCGATGGAGCTCGGCTGCGACGGCATCTTGATGAACACCGCGATCGCCGAGGCGAAGGAGCCGGTAATGATGGCGGCGGCGATGAAGGCGGCGGTGGAGGCGGGGCGCCTGTCGTATCGCGCCGGGCGGATGGGCATTCGTCGCTATGCCGATCCTTCGTCGCCGCTGGCGGGGCTTATCTGAGAAAACACGGCGGGGTGCCTGTCCCTGCCCCGTTTGTGCTGAGCCTGTCGAAGCACGTGCCGCGGGCGCCGCGCCTGGTCACCCGCACTTCGACAAGGTCAGTGCGAACGAGCCGGGAGCGCTCCGCTCAGCTCCGCTCGCCGCTCGGCTTCCAGGTGACGACGCGATACACATAGGCGAGCACGATCAGCACCGTCGTTCCGACCGCGAAGGGGCCGACATAGCGATCAAGCTGATCAAAATGCGAGCCGAGCAACAGTCCCGCCGCTGCCAGCATCGTGTTCCAAATCGCGCTGCCGACGAAGGTGAACAAGAGGAACTTCCACAGCGGCATCTTCGCCATGCCCGCCGGCAGCGAGATCACGGTGCGGAACGTCGGCAGAAAGCGGAACACGAAGATCACCCAGTGACCGTGCTTGTGGAAGAAGTGGTCGAGCCGGACCACATCATCCCAGTCCATCGTCAGCCAGCGCTGGTGCCGCTCCACGAAGGGGCGGAATCGCGCCACGCCCATGCGGCGGCCGATCTCGTACCAGAACAGGTTTCCCACGGTGGTGCCGGCGGTGCCCCACAGGATCAGCGGCACCAATGCCATGTGGCCTCGCGCCACCGCCATGCCGCCGAGGCCCATGATGACTTCCGACGGGATCGGCGGAATGACATTCTCCAGCGCCATCAGCAGGAAAATCCCGAGATACCCGCCGCGGGCGATCCATTCGATGATGAAGTCGGTCATGCACTCTCGAAGGGCGGTTTCGGAACAACGCCCTTCAACAGGCTCAGGGCGAACGGTTCAGTGGCTGCGACTCCACCTTCGTTCGTGCTGAGCCTGTCGAAGCACGTGCCGTGGAAGCGAACAAACCTGGCTTAACGTTCCGCGATGCGCCGCTCGATGGCATCCCAGATCATCCCGGCGACATCGGTGCCGTCGAACCGCTCGATCGCGACGATGCCGGTTGGCGAGGTGACGTTGATCTCCGTCAGCCATTCGCCGGCGATCACGTCGATGCCGACGAAGATCAGCCCGCGCCGCTTCAACTCGGGGCCGAGCGCGTCGCAGATCTCGCGTTCGCGCGGGGTGAGCTCGGTCTTTTCCGCCGAGCCGCCGACCGCGAGATTGCTGCGGAATTCGCCTTCTCCGGGCAGGCGGTTGATTGCGCCGGCGACTTCGCCGTCGACCAGCACGATGCGCTTGTCCCCCTTGGCCACGCCCGGGAGGAACGCCTGCACCATGTGCGGCTCGCGCCAGGTCTGGTTGAAGACCTCCATCAGCGCGGACAGGTTCTCGCCCTCAGCACCGACGCGGAAGATTGCCTTGCCGCCGTTGCCGTGCAGCGGCTTCACTACGATCGCGCCGTGCTGCTTCAGGAAGGCGCGCGCCTCGTCGAGCGAGCGAGTGACGAGGGTGGGGGGCATGAAGCGCGCATAATCGAGGACGAACACCTTTTCTGGCGCGTTGCGCACGCTGGCCGGATCGTTGACCGCCAGCGTCCGGTCGGCGATCCGCTCCAGCAGGTGTGTGGCGGTGATATAGCCCAAGTCGAACGGCGGATCCTGCCGCATCAGCACCACGTCCGCTTCTGCACCCAGATCGAGGCTGACCGGATCGCCGGCGGTGAAATGGTCTCCGACGACGCGCTGCACGGTGACGGGCCGCGCCTGCGTCCACAGGCGGCCGTCCGACCAGTTCAGATCCTCCGCGCGATAATGGAACAGCCGATGGCCGCGCTTTTGCGCCGACAGCATCAGCGCGAAGCTAGAGTCGCCGGCAATGTTGATCGATTCGAGCGGGTCCATCTGGACGGCGACGGTCAGGGCCAAGTGTTCCTCCACACAAAGGTGCGTGGCGGGAGGTAGGCGCGGGCAGCGCGATTGTCACCCGATCCAGGCATTCTCGATGTGGCGCGGCGGCGTGCCGGGGGCGAGCAGGATCACGTCGACACGAATGTCCTCGCCAGCGGTGGCATAGCGGCTCATCAGATATTCGGCGGCGGCGGCGACGCGGGCGAGCCGGCGCTGATCGATGGCGAAATCGAGCTCGGCCGCGGCGGCGCGGGTCTTCACTTCGACAAAGGCGACAAGGTTGCCCTTGCGCGCCACCAGATCGACCTCGCCGACGGGCGTGCGGACACGGTGATCGAGGATCGACCAGCCCTTCAGCCGCAGCCACCAGGCCGCGAGCCGCTCGCCGCGACGACCGGTGGCCTCCGCGACGCGGCGCGTGGCGGTGCTGCGCTGGGGATGGGGGCGGGGCATGGGGCCACTGTGCCCGCTACAGCATGGCGCGCAAGGGGCTGGCGCTCGGCGCGGCTCAGCCGAGCAGGCGACCGCCGCCCAGGACCGATTCGACCAGCGGATCACGGGCGAGCGACGGGGTTGCGCGGATGGTTGCCTCCTCGCGCCCGATCGCGCGCCACAAGCCGCGGGCGGCCTGCTGCGTCACGGCGCGCTGGATGCCTGAGACGTTGATGCCGGTCGCAGCGCCCAGCACGGGGCCGAGGATCGAATTGCCGTCGAACTGCCGCAGCGCGCCGCCGATCTCGGGCAGCATGGCATCGATGATGCGATCACCGATCGAGCGTTCGAGATAGGTCGTCGCCGCGGTCGGGCCGCCGCGCACGATGCCGAGCGCATCGGCAAAGGTTAGCGAGCGGATCGAATCGAAGATCACCGGCGCGGCACGATTCGCGGCCTCGCCCGCCGCCCGGTTGATCAGCAGCGATAGTTGCTGTTGCACGGGCGCGGAACGGATGAGGGCGCCGAGCACCGCCGCCGAGCGATCGTCCGGTGCCGAGGGGAAGCTGAGCCGCGCCTCGGGATCGTTGAGAAAGCCGTTGTCGGCCACCAGCCGGGTCAGCGCGCGTTCGCTGGAAATGGCGAGCAGACGGCGCAGCGCCTCGGTGACGCCGCCGCCAAGGCCGGTGGTGGCGCAGGCGGGCAAGAACAGCAGCGGCACGGCAATGCCGGCGCCGAGCAGCAGTGATCTGCGAGAATGGTTGTTCATGCGATGCGTCTCCTGTTCCACGGCGAGCGCCCGTGCGGGGCCCCGGTGTAACGCGGGCTGAACAAGCGTGCTCCCGCCCGGACGATCGATTGTTGGTAGTGCTTTTCCGCCACCTAAGGCGCTGCGTGGTGCGCATCCCTGGCCTTCGCGAGATAAGGGGTGACATCGACGTCGCTGTACCCGTGCATCGATCGTGCGAAGTGTCGCAGCCAGGCGGCATGGCCGGCGCCATATACCACCACGACGCGGTCGCCCGGCCGGGTGATCTGGGCGAGCTTGGCGAAGATCCTGATGTTTCGGGCGTACCAGCGCGCGTTGAGGTGCGCGCCGGCAAGATCCTCGCCAGTCGCGATCGGGATGAGGCGGTCGTACATCTGCTGCCCGCCGGGAAAATCCGGGCCGTTCATTTCCATCAGGAGGTCGGCGATGGAGCGATGGCGCTGCGAGGCGCTGAAACGCTTTGCCCAGGCGGCAACATCAGCGTCGCCCGTGTCGAGAATCGCCGATTGGCCGGACGCGGCGGCCGCAGCACGCACGCGGTCCATCGGAAAATAATCCTCCTCGCCCTCCTTGGCCTGCACGTCGATGCCCTGAACGGCGGCCAGCCCGATCCGATCGGCCAGCCGAAAGCCGATCTGGACGATCTCGTTGGGATCCTGGCGCAAGTCACGACGGGTGAACTGCGTGAAGGCGGGTACCTGATAATCGGGGGCAGGTGCTTCCATCTCCACCATGACATGCGTGGGGCGGAAGGTGGCGAGCGTGGCGACAAGGTCTTCCAGCTCCTGCTGGCGCTGCGGCGTGAGCACCGATTCGGCGTCGATATTGTGCTGGTCGAGCCCGGGATTGTGGAAGTGATAGGTGCCCAGCACCATCACCTCGACCGGAGGGGTGGCGGGCGGCGTCTGGGCATGGGCCGTGGTGCCGATGCTGGCGAAGACCAGCGATAACCAGGTGATGATGCGCCGCATTGTTGATCCTCTCACCATGTCGCCTTTTCAGGCGCTCACGTCTCTTTCAGCTTCAGGGCAAGGGCGTAGAGTGCCTTGCGATCAACGCCCAGTCGTTTGGCCACCTCGCCGGCGGCCTTGGCGGCGGGGAGGCGGGTGAGGGCTTCGGCCAGCGCGGCGTCGGCATCCTCCGCGCTGGCGGGTGGTGCTTCGCCGGGCGGGGCGACGACGATCACGATCTCGCCCTTGGGCGGCGTATCGGCGTAGCGCGTGGCGAGTGCCGGCAACGTGCCGGTGACGGCCTCCTCGAACTTTTTGGTGATTTCACGCGTGACGGCGGCGTCGCGGCTGCCGAGCTGCTCGGCGAGCGCCGCGAGGGTGGCGCCGAGGCGCGGGCCGCTTTCGTACAGGATAAGGGTCGCGCGAATGGCGCCGAGCTCCGCGATCGTCTCGGCTCGGGCCTTGGCCTTGCTTGGTAGAAAGCCGGCGAACAGGAAGCGGTCGGTCGGCAGACCGGCGAGCGTCAGCGCGGCGACGGCGGCGCAGGGGCCTGGGATCGTCACCACCGCATGACCCGCGGCGCGCGCATCACGCACCAATTTGTAGCCGGGATCGGAGATGAGCGGGGTGCCGGCATCCGAGACCAGAGCGATCGCCTCCGTCGCGAGCCGCGCGATCAGCTGCGGGCGCACATGGTCGGCGTTGTGATCGTGATAGGGGGTCATCGGGCGCTTCACGCCGATGTGCCGCAGTAACCCAATTGTAACACGAGTGTCTTCTGCCGCGACTAGGTCGGCGCGAGACAGGATGTCGGCGGCACGTGGAGACAAGTCCCCGAGATTGCCGATCGGGGTTGCGACGATGTACAGGCCGGGGCTTAGTTTTTCCACGAGGAGTGTCATGGCAGAGGCCGCAACCGTATCGCAACGGGCGAACATCATCGTCCGTGGGTTTGTCGCCGTCACGGCGCTGCTCGTTTCCGCCTGCTCCACCGTGGTGCCGCGCGGGCCGACCGTGCCCACCGGGCCGACCAAGGCGCCGCCACCGGTCGCCCGGCCGGACGTGGGCGTGGAGGCCGGGATCCCGCGCGATACCGCGCGCAATCGCGTGGCGTTGCTCGTGCCGCTGTCGGGCACCAATGCGGGCGTGGGCAAAAGCCTGGCGAACGCGACGATGCTGGCGCTGCTCGATACCAAGAACGAGCAGGTGCGGATCACCAACTACGATACCGCGACCGGTGCGGCGGCGGCGGCACAGCGCGCTGTGGCCGATGGCGCGCAGCTGATTCTCGGCCCTTTGCTGTCCGAAGACGTGCGCGCCGTGGCCCCGATCGCGCGGCGCGCGGGGGTGCCGGTGCTGGCCTTTTCCAACGACACCAGCGTCGCCGGCGATGGCGTGTATCTGATGGGCTATACGCCGTCGCAATCGATCGAGCGGGTCGTCGAGTTCGCGCGCAGCCGCGGCGTGACCAATTTCGGCGGGCTGGTGCCCAACGCTTTGTACGGCACGCGGGCGTCGACGACGTTTCTGCGCGCGGTGGAATCGGCCGGTGGCCGGGTTGTCGCGCTGCAGACCTATGATCGCACGGCCAGCGATGTGAGCGACGCGGTGAACCGCATGGCCAAGGACGCGCCGTTCGATGCGGTGCTGATCGCCGATTCGGCCGGCACCGCCGCGACGGCCGTGCCGCTGCTGCGCCGCATGAGCCCCAATGCCAAGGTGCTGGGCACCGAATTGTGGAACAGCGACAATGGGGTCAGCGCTCGTCCGGCGCTTAACGGCGCCTGGTTTGCGAGCGTTTCCAATGGCCTGTACCGGCAATTTGCCGCCAAGTATCGCGCGCGGTTCGGCTCCGCGCCCTATCGGCTGTCCAGCCTTGGCTATGATGCGGTGCTGCTGACGGCCCGGATTTCGCGCGACTGGAAGGTCGGCGCGGCATTTCCCGAAACGCGCCTGCGTTCGGGCGAAGGCTATGCCGGGATCGACGGGCCGTTCCGCTTCGGTCGCGACGGCGTGGCGGAGCGCGCGCTTGAGGTGCAGGAAATCCGCAACGGCAGCACCACGGTTGTTTCACCAGCGCCCGCCAATTTCGGGCGCTGACGCCTTTTACCTTTCCTACAAGGATCGTTTGTGATGTTCGCCTGGTTCCAGCGCCTCCTTCCGAAGCGCGGCAATTTCTTCGAGCTGTTCGATGCGCATGCGGCGGTGACGCTGCGCGCGGCGGAGGCGACGACCCGGCTGTTTGCCGGGGACGCAAATCCGGAAAAGGTGATCGCCGAGGTGAAGGACCTGGAGCACCAGGCCGACGACATCACCCGCACGGTGCTGCAGAGCGTGCGAATCACCTTCCTGACGCCGTTCGACCGCAGCGCCATTACCGATCTGATCGGGTCGATGGACGATGCGATCGACGCCATGGATGCGGCGCTGACCGCCGTAAGCCTGTACGGCGTGCGCGAGTTCACGCCCGACATGCACCAGATGGCCAGCAGCATGACCGAAGCGGCCGCCGTGACGGTGGAGGCGATGCAGCTGCTGCGCGACGTGGCGCGCAACGGGCCGCGCATCCACCAGCTGACCGAACGGCTGGTGCAGCTGGAAGGCGAAGCGGACGGGATGCATGAGCGCGGGCTGAAACGCCTGTTCGAGCGTCATCGCGGCGGCGATGCCATGCAGTTCGTCGTCGAGCGCGAGATCTACAAGCATCTCGAAAAGATCTCCGACGCGTTTGAGGACGTGGCGAACGAGATCGACGGCATCGTCATCGATCACGCCTGAGCAAAGCAGCACCCCATGCATGAGCTTGCTCTTCCGCTGCTGATCGGGCTGATCGCCCTGGCGCTGGCGTTTGATTTTCTCAACGGGCT
Source organism: Sphingomonas dokdonensis (assembly GCF_002197685.1). Classification (GTDB taxonomy): domain Bacteria; phylum Pseudomonadota; class Alphaproteobacteria; order Sphingomonadales; family Sphingomonadaceae; genus Sphingomonas; species Sphingomonas dokdonensis. The sequence goes on from NZ_NBBI01000001.1 coordinate 648,039, forward strand.
GCATGACGCGGCCAATTCGATTGCGACGGTGGTCGCCACCCGCTTGCTCTCGCCGGTGCAGGCGGTGCTGTTTGCGGGCTTCTTCAACTTCGCCGCCTATTTCGTAACGCTCGCAGTACCGAGCTTGCACGCGGTCGCAGAAACGATCGGCAAAGGCTTGATCAACAAGGATGTCGTGACGCCTGCCGTGATCTTTGGCGCGTTGGGCGGCGCGATGTTCTGGAACATCGTGACGTGGCGCAAGGGCATTCCGTCATCCTCCAGCCACGCGCTGGTCGGCGGGCTTGTCGGTGCGGGCGTGACGCACGCGAGCGTCAACAGCATCCAGGTCGGCGGCCTGACCAAGACCATGGCGGCGATCGTCATCTCGCCGACGCTCGGCATGATCCTGGCCATGCTGGTGATGCTGGCGAGCAGCTGGGCGCTGCGCCGCCGCACGGCACGGCAGGCGGAGCGCAGCTTCCGCGCGCTGCACTTGTTGTCGTCCGCCGCTTATTCGCTCAGCCACGGGCTGAACGATGCGCAGAAGACCATGGGGATCATCACCGTGCTGCTCTATTCGACCGGTTACCTATCGGGTGAATTCGAGGTGCCGCATTGGGTGGCGATCAGCTGCTATATCGCGATCGGCCTCGGCACGCTGTCGGGTGGGTGGAAGATCATCGAGACGATGGGATCGCGGATCACCAAATTGTCGCAGCACCAGGGCTTCAGCGCCTCGACCGGCGGCTCGATCGTTCTGTTCACCGCCTCCGCCATGGGCATTCCGGTGTCCACGACTCACACGATCACAGGCGCAATCATCGGCGCCGGCGTAGCGCGGCGGACCTCGGCGGTGCGCTGGGGCACGGCGAGCAGCGTCGTAGTGGCGTGGATCATCACTATTCCGTGCTCGGCGGCCGTCGGCGCGTTGTTCTACGGACTGACGCTGCTGTTCTGATGGTATGAGCCGGAGCGACGCGATCGCTCCGGCTTTTGCGCCCCGCTATTCGAGCAGCTTGGGCGCTTCCTTCTGAAGCTTGGCGCGAATCTTGTCGGAAAACATTGCCAGGAACGCCGGCAGTTCGAAGCTGGCGTGGACGTTGGCCGCGGCCACGTCGAGGCGCGCAGCGACGCGTTGCCCCATGCCCTCAACGGTAAAGAACAGGCTGTCACCTTCCCAGCGATGCTCGGTCACGGCGCCGCCGGGAATGAAATCGGCGAGCTTGCCGAAGCTGCTGCCGATCCGCTCCTTGGCCGCTGCCGTGCCGAGCTGGTGCGGAATGTCGACCTCGATCGGGGCAGTCACTGGGCGTTCTCCTGTACGGGCAGCGCGGTGGCGAAGAGCTGCGCGTCGTCGGCAAACGCCTTGAACTCGAGTGCGTTGCCGGAAGGGTCGCGAAAGAACATGGTGGCCTGTTCGCCCGGCTGCCCCTTGAAGCGGATGTGCGGCGCGATGCCGAAGCTGACGCCGGCCTGCTCGACCCGCGCGGCAAGTGCCTGCCAATCCGCCATCGTCAGCACCACGCCGAAATGCGGCACCGGTACGTCATGGCCGTCGACCGGGTTGGTGGCGCCGGCAGGGCGCGCGTTGTCATCGAGATGCGCGACGATCTGATGGCCGCCGAGATCGAAATCGATCCAGCGGTCGCTTGATCGCCCTTCGCGGCAGCCGAGCACGTCGCCGTAAAAGGCGCGCGCGGCCGCGAGATCGTGGACCGGAAAGGCGAGGTGAAAGGGGCGAAGTGTCATGGCGCAGTGATACACCACGCCGGGTCGCATCGGAAAGAGGGAAGGCAGGGGAAAGAGCGAAGGCAGGCGATCATCCAGGTGGTGAAATCCTGGCGTCGGCCTCTCCCGATCTTCGCGCTTATTTGGTAGCGCGGCCGCAATGGCTTTGACTTTCCTTGCTCGCCGCCCGGTGCTGTCGTCCGTGTTGCTGGGTGCAGCGGCGGCATGCGGCTTTGCGCCCTTGCAGCTCTGGTGGCTGACGATCGCGTGTTTCGCGCTATGGATGTTGGTCGTTAACGACGCACCCACACTCAAGGCGGCATTGTGGCGCGGCTGGAGCTTTGGTGTCGGTCACTTCACGATCAACAATAACTGGTTTCAGCACGCCTTTGACTTTCAAGACAAGATGCCTTCCGTACTGGGCTATGCCGCACCGCTGGCATTGGCGCTGTACCTGGCGGTGTACCCGGCGATCGCGGCCGGGCTGGCGTGGAAGATGCGTGAGGATCGCCCGGGTGCAGCCTTTGTACTGGCGTTTGCTGGGGCGTGGATCGGGAGCGAATGGCTGCGCAGTGTGGTTTTCACGGGCTATGCCTGGGATCCGCTGGGCGTGATCTGGGTGCCGGTGCAGCCGGTGGCGCATGTGGCAACATTGGTCGGAACCTATGCGCTTTCCGGCCTGACGATGTTGCTAGCCGGCGGACTGTTGCTGCTCCCGCGGCGGGCTTTGCCGATCGGGGCGGCGGGGGGCGGGCTGCTCGCGCTGCTCGGCGCTCAATGGATGAGCTATCGCGGCGCCGTGGAGCCGGTAGCGGCCGATCATCCGGTGATCCGCGTTGTGCAGCCCAACGTGCCGCAGGACGAGCGCGGCGAAAGCGATGGCGAAATGATGCTCGCCAGGCTGTCGGAGCTGTCTGGCAGGCCGGGGCGTGCGCCGCGGCTGATCGTGTGGCCCGAGGGGGTGATCCGAGACTATCTGGAAGATGGCTATCCGGCCTATGCCTATGCCACGGAGCCCGCTTTCCTGCGCTGGCGAATGGCACGGCTGCTCGGCCCCCGCGATACGCTGCTGACCGGCGGGACGGCGCTGCAGTTCGACAGTGCCGGCAATGCGGTGACGGCGACCAATTCGGTGTTCGCGATCGACCCAGCCGGGCGGCTCGGCAAGGAGCGTTACGACAAGGCGCATCTGGTGCCGTACGGCGAGTATCTCCCGATGCCATGGCTGCTGAAGCCCTTGGGACTGGACCGTCTGGTGCCGGGGGCGTTCGATTTCGTCGAAGGGCCGGGCCCGCGTGCGCTCGATGTTCCGGGTTTCGGCGCGGTGGGGGTGCAGATCTGCTACGAGATCATCTTCTCTGGGCAGGTGGTGAACGGCGCGCGGCGGCCGCGCATCCTGTTCAACCCGTCGAACGACGCGTGGTTCGGTAAGTGGGGGCCGCCACAGCATCTGGCGCAGGCGCGGATGCGCGCGATCGAGGAAGGGCTGCCGATCGTGCGCGCAACGCCCAACGGCATATCGGCGGTGATCGCGGCGGACGGCACGTTGCTGGGGACGGTGCCGCACGAGAAGGCGGGCGCGATCGAAGTGCCGCTGCCGCCGGCCGGTGCGCCGACCTTGTTCTCGAAGCTTGGCAACTGGCTGGCCGGGATCGTGATGATCCTGCTGGGCGGGACGGCCATTGCCATTCGCCGTCGCGCGCGATAGACATATAAAGCTATCTTTATATCCTTATCTCATCATTACTCAGGCGGAGTTCTCATGCGCCAGTCGTACCTGTTTACCAGCGAGTCGGTTTCCGAGGGTCACCCGGACAAGGTGGCGGACCAGATTTCGGACGCGATCGTCGATCTGTTCCTGTCCAAGGATCCCGAGGCGCGCATCGCCTGCGAGACGCTGACGACCACTCAGCTCGTCGTGCTGGCAGGTGAGATCCGCTGCAAGGGCGTGTACGAAAACGGCGCGTGGGCGCCGGGCGCGGAAGAAGAGATCGAGGCCACCGTGCGCAACACGGTGAAGCGCATCGGCTATGAGCAGGAGGGCTTCCACTGGGAGACCTTCCGCTTCGAGAACAACTTGCACGGCCAGTCGGCGCATATCGCGCAGGGCGTGGATGCGAGCGGCAACAAGGACGAAGGCGCCGGCGACCAGGGCATCATGTTTGGCTTCGCCTGCGACGAGACGCCCGAGCTGATGCCGGCGACGCTGTATTACAGCCATCGCATCCTGCACCGCATGGCGCAGGACCGGCATTCGGGCGCGGCGCCGTTCCTTGAGCCGGACGCGAAGAGCCAGGTGACGCTGCGTTTCGAGAACGGCAAGCCGGTGGCCTGCACCGCGATCGTGGTGTCGACGCAGCACGCCAAGGGCTATGACCAGGGCGACAAGGAAGCCGAGCTTCGCGCTTATGTGAAGAAGGTGGTGGCCGACGTGCTGCCGGCCGAGCTGCTGTCCGACGCGACCGTCTATCACATCAATCCCACCGGCAGTTTCGAGATCGGCGGGCCGGACGGCGACGCCGGACTGACGGGCCGCAAGATCATCGTCGACACCTACGGCGGCGCGAGTCCGCATGGCGGCGGCGCGTTCAGCGGCAAGGATCCGACCAAGGTCGATCGCTCGGCGGCGTACATCACCCGCTATCTGGCGAAGAATATCGTCGCCGCGGGCCTCGCGACCAAGTGCACCATCCAGCTCGCTTATGCGATCGGCGTTGCCAAGCCGCTGTCGCTCTATGTTGATACGCATGGCACCGGGACGGTCGGCGACGACAAGATCGAGGCGGCGATCGACAGGATCGCCAAGCTGGGCGACCTGACGCCGCGCGGCATCCGCACGCATCTTGGCCTCAACAAGCCGATCTATCAGCGGACCGCCGCTTACGGCCACTTCGGTCGCGAGGCGGATGGCGACTTCTTCCCGTGGGAGAAGCTGGACCTGGTTGACGATCTGAAGGCAGCGCTGGCCTGATCATCGGAAGCGCCGGCCCGACGACGCGGGCCGGCGCTTTCTTTTTCTATCGGCCGATCAGTCGTTGCCGCCGATCAGGTCGCCGAGCCCGCCCAGCACCGAGCCTTCGCCGCGGTTGCCGCCTGCGCCTTGCGCCGCGGTCATCATCCGCCCGGCGAGGCGCGCGAAGGGCAGCGACTGGATCCAGACCTTGCCGGGGCCGGTGAGCCGCGCGAAGAACACGCCCTCGCCGCCGAAAATCATGCTTTTGACGCCGCGCACCATCTCCAGGTCGAAATCGATCGAGGGGGTGAAGGCGGCGAGGCAGCCGGTGTCGACGTGGAGCTGCTCGCCCGCGCGCAGCTCACGTTCCACCAGCGTGCCGCCCATCTGAACGAAGACCCAGCCGTCACCTTCCAGCTTCTGCATGATGAAGCCTTCGCCGCCGAACAGACCGGTCATCATCCGCCGTTGAAAGGCGACGCCTATCGACACGCCTTTTGCCGCGGCGAGAAAGCTGTCCTTCTGACAGATCAGCGTGCCGCCAAGGTCGGCGAGGCGGATCGGCAGGATCGTGCCCGGCGTGGGGCTGGCAAAGGCCACGCGCGCCTTGCCCGACCCGCGATGGGTGAAGACGGTGGTGAAGATGCTCTCGCCGGTGACGAGGCGTTTGCCCGCGCCGAGCAGCTTGCCCATGAACCCGCCGTCACCTCCACCGGAGCCGTCGCCGAACACGGTGGTCATGTCGATCGAGGCGTCCTTCCACACGAACGCGCCAGCCTCCGCCACCGCGCTTTCGCCCGGATCGAGCTCGATCTCGACGAACTGCAGCTCCTGTCCCTTGATCTCGAAATCGATGTCGTCGGACAGGCCGGGACGGGCAGTATGGGACCAGGGGCCGGATGCCATGCGAATGCTCCTTCATCGGTGTGTATTGATGAACTAACACACACCTGATAGCGCAAGCGCAACAACATGGGGAAGAGGGCGATGCGGGGACGGCTGTGGGCGGCGATGATTGGCGTCGCGATCGCGCTGGGCGGCGTCGGTGCGGCCGCCGCCGCACAATGGGATCCGCGCGCGCATCGCGCGTTTGCCGGCGCGGCGACGCAGGTGATGGTGCTCGGCACCCCGCACCTGTCGGGCATGCCCGATACGTTCAAGGGCGCGCAGCTCGCGCCCCTGCTCGACCGATTGGCGCAGTGGAAGCCCGAGGTGATCACCATCGAGGCGGTGTCCGGCCCGCAATGCGACCATCTGCGGCGCTATGCGGTGCTCCATGGCGACCCGGCCGAGGATTATTGCCCCGACGTTGCGGCGGAACAGAAGGCGCTAGGGCTCGACATGGCGGGCGCGACCATCGCGATCGAGGAGGCGCTGGCGGTCTGGCCGGCGACGCCGACTGCGGCGCAGCGGCGCCACCTTGCCGCGTTGTTCCTGGCGGGCGGGGATCCGAGCTCCGCTTATGTGCAATGGCTGCGGCTCGCGACCGGTGAGCGGCGCGCCGGCGACGGACTCGACGCGGCAATGGTGGCGCGGCTGGAGAAAGCGGCGACACGCAAGAACGAGAACATACAGATCGCCGCACTGCTTGCGGCACGGCTCGGGCTCGAGCGGGTGTACCCCACCGACGATCACACCGCCGACGATGCGGCGGGCGGCAGCGAGGCAGCCGGCAAGGCGGTGAGCGCCGCATGGGACAATCCAGCGAGCCACCAGCGCATGGCGGACAGCGCGGCGCTGAACGCGACGCTCGCTACCCCGACCGGCGTGCTTGCGATGTACCGTTACTATAACGATCCGAAAACTGCACAGCTTGCGTTCGACAGCGATTATGGCGCGGCCTTGAAGGAGCCGTCGCCGTCACACTTCGGCCGCGGCTATGTCGGCTGGTGGGAGACGCGCAACCTGCGGATGATCGCGAACATCCGCAAGACCGTGCAGCGCAAGCCGGGCGCGCGGGTGCTCTCGATTGTCGGTGCGTCGCACAAGGCGTACTTCGACGCCTATCTCGACCTGCTCCACGACGTGAAGGTGATCGACACGAACGCGACCCTTCGACTGTCCGCAGCACCGACCGTCGCGCCGCGCCGACCATGATCGTCGCGGGCGCTGTGCCTCTCAGGCGTTGACGCTTCCCGCGTCGCCCCTTTAGTAAAGCAGGCGGGCGGCTCTTTCCGAGCCGCCCTTGCTATTTCAAGGAGACGCCCCGTGTCGATCACCGCCCTGATGCCCGTTTATCCCCGCTGCGGGGTGCGGCCGGTGCGAGGCGAGGGGTGCCATCTGATCAGCGAGGATGGCCGCCGTTTCCTGGATTTCGCCAGCGGCATCGCGGTGAACGCGCTCGGCCACGGTCATCCCAAGCTGACCAAGGCGATCGCCGATCAGGCCGCGACGCTGATGCACGTCAGCAACCTGTACGGCAGCCCGCAGGGCGAACAGTTCGCGCAACGGCTGGTCGACAATACCTTTGCCGACACGGTGTTCTTCACCAATTCGGGCGCCGAGGCGGTGGAATGCGCGATCAAGACCGCACGCCGCTATCACTTCGCCAACGGCAATCCGCAGCGCCACGACCTCATCACCTTCTCGATGGCGTTCCACGGTCGGACGATCGGCACGATCTCGGCCACTAATCAGATGAAGCTGCGTGACGGGTTCGAGCCGCTGCTGCCGGGCTTCAAATACGCCGAGTTCAACGATCTCGAAGGCGCGCTGGCGCTGATCGACGAGAACACCGCCGGTTTTCTGGTGGAGCCGATCCAGGGTGAGGGCGGCATCCGCGCCGCAACGCCCGAGTTCCTTCAGGGCCTGCGCAAGGCGTGTGACGAACATGGCCTGATGCTGGTGCTCGACGAAGTGCAGGCGGGCTATGGCCGCACCGGCAAGCTGTTCGCGCACGAGCTGTATGGCATCAAGCCGGACATCCTGGCGTCTGCCAAGGGCATTGGCGGCGGCTTTCCGCTCGGCGCGTGCCTTGCGACCGAGGAAGCGGCCAAGGGCATGGTGATCGGGACGCACGGCTCCACCTATGGCGGCAACCCGCTGGCGATGGCGGCGGGCGAGGCGGTGCTCGACGTGATCCTGGAAGACAGCTTCCTCGACAACGTGACCCGGATGGGCGAGCGGCTGCGTTCAAGCCTCGAGCAGATGATCCCCAATCACGATCACCTGTTCGACAGCGTGCGTGGCCACGGCCTGATGCTCGGCCTGAAGCTGAAGAGCGACAGCCGCCGCTTTGTGGAATTCGCGCGTGACCATCACGGCCTGCTGCTGGTGTCGGCCGGCGAGAATGTGGTGCGCGTGCTGCCGCCGCTGGTGATCACCGAGGATCACATCGCGGAGTGCATCGAGAAGCTGAGCGAGGCCGCGCGCGTCTACGTGCCGGCTAGCGACGAGTGAGCGAAGGGGAAGGAACCATGCTGGCGGATGCGATGGTCGCGGTGGCGACCGACGGGTTCAAGCGGCGTCGCCGCGTGCACATCATCACCGAAGCGTCGCGTGAGGCGCCGATTTCGGAGATCGAGCATGTCGGATCGGGGCTGCTCCGCTTCCGCCACCCGGGCCACCCCAACGACCATTATGTGCCGGATTCCGCCGTGCGCATGATTTCCGTCATGCCGCCGGAGGAGCCCAAGTGACGCGGCACTTCCTCAACCTGTCGGACGCCGGCCCCGACGGCGTCGCCGCGATCCTGGCCGACGCGCTCGATCGCAAGAAGGCGCGGGCCGGCTGGACCAAGGGGCGCATCGATGCCGATGCGCCGCTCGCCGGGCATGTTCTGGCGATGATCTTCGAGAAGAACTCCACGCGCACGCGCGTGTCGTTCGACATGGCGGTGCGGCAGCTCGGCGGGCAGTCGATCGTCATGGAGGCGGGGCAGATGCAGCTCGGCCGCGGCGAGACCGTGTCGGACACCGCGCACGTCCTCTCGGGCTATGTCGATGCCATCATGATCCGCACCGACGAGCATGCGAAGGTCGAGGAAATGGCCGCGCATGCCAGCGTGCCCGTGATCAACGGGCTGACGGATGCCTCGCACCCGTGCCAGATCATCGCCGACCTCTTGACGATCATCGAACAGGGCAAGGCGCTGCCGGGGCTGAAGGTGGCGTGGCTGGGCGATGGCAATAACGTGCTCGCCTCGATCATCGAGGCGGCCGGGCTGATGCAGTTCGACGTGGTGGCGGCGTGCCCGCAGGGATACCAGCCGTCTGACGCCGATCTTGCGCTCGGCAAGGGGCGTGCGACGGTGGTCGGCAATGCGCGCGAGGCCGTAGAGAACGCGGATGTGGTCGTGACCGACACGTGGATTTCGATGGGTCAGGCGCACGCCGAGACGAAGCTTGCTGCAATGATGCCGTTTCAGGTCGATGCGGCGCTGATGGCGGCCGCAAAGCCTGACGCTCATTTCCTCCATTGCCTGCCCGCGCATCGCGGCGAGGAAGTGACGCCGGAGGTGATCGACGGGCCGCAATCACTGATCTGGGCGGAGGCGGAGAACCGGCTGCACGCGCAGAAATCGATCCTGCGCTGGTGCCTTGGCCAGATCGGTTGATCGCGGCGGGGCAAGCTCCCATCTGATCGGCTGAACTAGCCCCGTCCGCGCCCTGATTGTTGAGGCGCCTTCGCTTCTCTCCCTGAGCAATGCGGACGGGGCCTCCACAGGCTCAGCGGATGATGACCATGCCCGACACGACGACCCATGATCTTGACCGAGCGATCGGCTTCACCATCCCGGCGCAGAATGCGCGCGGGCGGATGGTGCGGCTGGGGCCAGTGCTCGATTCGATCCTGGCGGTGCACGCCTATCCGCCCGCGATCGAGGCGTTGCTGGCCGAGGCGCTCACGCTGACCGCGCTGGTTGGCGCGACGTTGAAGGACGTGAACGGGCAACTGACGCTGCAGACGCAAAGTGAGCAGGGCGTCGTGCGCCTGCTAGTGTGCGATTATCGTGGTGGCGAGATCCGCGGCTATGTCCAGTTCGACGCCGACCGGCTGGCCGAAGCGCCGGCCGATCCGACGCTCTTTGCGCTGTTCGGGCAGGGCTATCTCGCGATCACGTTCGATCTGGCGGCGAGTGGCGAGCGCTATCAGGGCATCGTGCCGCTCGATGGCGATCGGCTGGCGGATGCGGTGCAAAGCTATTTCACGCAATCCGAGCAGATCCCGACGCAGGTGCGCGTGGGCTTTGCCAAGCGCGACGGACTGTGCGTCGCGGGCGGGCTGCTGCTCCAGCATCTGCCGGAGGGTGAGGACGGGCGCGAGCGGCTACATACCAAGCTGGACCACCCCGAGTGGGAGCATGTCGCGGCGCTGGGGGCGACGATGGGGGCGGACGAGCTCGCCGACCCCGCGCTGCCGCTGGAGACGCTGCTGTGGCGGCTGTTTAACGAAGAGGATGAGGTGCGCGTGCTCGCCAGCACCGGCCTGTCGCGCGGATGCCGCTGCGACATGGATCACATTCGTTCGGTTCTCGCCAAGTTCCCGGAGGAGGAGCGGCTGGCGATGGCGGACGAGAATGGCGTGATCGGCGTGGATTGCGCCTTTTGCTCGATTACGTTTCCGATCAAGGTTGCCGAGCTGGCAGACTGAGAAACGGCTTCAGAGGCGCGGCAGGGTGACGCCGCGCTGGCCCATGTATTTGCCGGCGCGATCGGCGTAGCTGATCTCGCACGGCTCGTTGCCCTGCAGGAACAGGAACTGGCAGGCGCCCTCGTTGGCGTAGATCTTGGCCGGGAGCGGCGTGGTGTTGGAGAATTCCAGCGTCACATGCCCCTCCCAGCCGGGCTCCAGCGGGGTGACGTTCACGATGATACCGCAGCGTGCATAAGTCGATTTGCCGAGGCAGATGACCAGCACGTCGCGCGGCACGCGGAAATATTCCACCGTGCGGGCAAGCGCGAAGCTGTTGGGCGGGATGATGCACACGTCGGTCTTTCGGTCGACGAAGCTGTTGGCGGCGAAATCCTTCGGGTCGACTGTGGCAGAATCGACGTTGGTGAAGATCTTGAAATCGTCGGCGACGCGCGCGTCATAGCCGTAGGAACTGAGCCCGTAGCTGATGCAGCCGTCGCGCCGTTGTGCCTCGACAAACGGTTCGATCATGCCATGATTTTGCGCCTGCTCGCGAATCCAGCGGTCGGATAGAATGGACATTGCGTGGCTCCCCTGCGCGGCGGCTAATCGCCGCGTGCGCCGGTGCTGGCAAGTGCAGATCGCTGCGGTGTCGTGCCGGTCAGGGATGCCGCTGCGGTCGGGGCGCGGGAAGGGCGATCACCGCCAGAAGGCCGCCACCCTCGCGGTTCGACAGGGTGATGGTGCCGCCGGCGTCATGAACGATCGCCTGCGCCAGCGCGAGGCCGAGGCCGATCCCGCCCGTTTCGCGGCTGCGCGAGCTTTCCAGGCGGGTGAAAGGATCGAACACGCGCGTCAGGCCGTCATCGGGTATGCCGGGGCCGCGATCGGCGACGCACACCTGCACCTGGCGCGTATCAGCGATGATGGTGACTTCGGTGGCGCCGGCATATTTGATCGCATTCTCGATGAGGTTGCGGATCGCGCGGCGGAAGAGCGTGGGGCGCAGGTGCATGCGGACGCGCTCCACCTCGTCGAACAGGACGTCGGCGCCCAGGTCGCGGAAATCGTCCACCACGGCATCGACCAGGGCAGTGAGATCGACATCGGTCGCCGGCTCGCTCGGCCGGCCAAGCCGCGCCAGCGACAGGATGTCGTCGAGCGTCCGGCTCATCTCGGCGATCGTTTCCGCCATGCGGGTGCGGTCCTGCTCGTCCTCGACCGATTCGATCCGCACGCGCAGCGCCGCCAGCGGCGTACGCAGATCGTGGCCGATCGCGCCGAGCATGCGGTCCTTCTCGTCGAGCATGGCGGTGACGCGGCGCGCCAGGCCGTTGAAGGCGGTGATCACGTCGCGCACGTCGCTCGGCCCCTCCACGGCGACCGGCGGCAGATCCTCGCGCGGGGTGAAGCGGCGGGCGGCGCTGGAAAGGCCGCGCAGCGGGCGCGAGATGCGGCGCGTGATCCACAAAACTGGGAGCAGGATCAGGATATAGATGATCGCGGTCTGGGCGAGCAGCGCCCACAGGATGCGGTTGTCGCGTCGTGGCCAATGCGACGCGGTGGTGAGCCAGGTGCCGTCCTGAAGCTGCACCGCGATCATCAGCATGTCGCTCGATCGGCCGCCGAAGTCCCGGTCACGCCGGCGCGGTCGCTCTTGCCAAGGGCGCAGACCCGTATCGATCTGGCCGGGCGCGATCCCAAGCTCGGCAAGTTGCTCGCGCAATTCGGCAGCGACCTGCGGCATACGCTCCAGATTGCGCGGAATCGGATTGACCATGCGTCGGCGCACACGTGTACGCTCGCCGCGCGCAAGGTTCTCGCCGTTGCGATCGAGCGCATCGGCGATGCGAACGGCGGCGGGGCGGGTCGCCTGGGCAAGGCGGAAAGTGGAGCGTTCGCGCAGCACCAGCGCAAGGTTGATCGCCTGTGCCGCGAACAGCGCCAGCGCGAGCAGCAGTGCAAGCTGCCCCGACAGGCTGCGCGGCAACAGCCGGCTCACAGCCGGGTGACTTCGGCCGCCAGCGTGTAGCCGCCGCCCCAGACAGTTTTAATCAGCTGCGGGTTCTTCACGTCCGTTTCGATCTTCTTGCGCAACCGGCTGACCTGATTGTCGATCGCGCGATCGAACGCGGCGGCCTCGCGCCCTTGCGTCAGATCGAGCAATTGGTCGCGCGTCAGCACCTGTCGCGGCCGCGTGACCAACGCGTTCAGCAGGTTGAACTCGCCGGTCGAAAGCGGGACGGCGACGCCCTCATGATCCACCAGCGTGCGTTCGCCCGTCTTGAGGATCCAGCCGGCAAAGGCATAGGCGGCGGCATCGGGCGCGTGCTGGCGTGTGCCGCCAGCCTGCAGGCGGCGCAGCACCACCTTGATCCGCGCGGCGAGCTCACGTGGGGAGAAGGGCTTCACCATGTAATCGTCGGCGCCCATTTCGAGGCCGATGATCCGGTCCGTCTCCTCGGTGCGGGCGGTCAGCAGGATCACGGGCGTATCGCTGGTCGCGCGAATATAGCGGCACAGGCTGAGCCCGTCCTCGCCCGGCATCATGATGTCGAGCACCACCAGATCGATGGCATAGGCGCCGAGCCGCGTGCGCGCGGCCTCGGCATCGCCGACCTGCGTGACGCGAAAGCCCTGCTTGGTGAGATATTGCGCCAGTGGCTCGCGGATCGAGCGTTCGTCATCGACGAGAAGGAGGTGGGGCGTATCGGCCATGGGGCTGCCGTCTAGCATGTCATTGTTCCGCGGGAAGCACCGGGCGACGCGATGCGCCCGGTGCAGGGGGTGAGGTGCGTCAGTTCGCCCGAGGCGCGCCGCGCATGCCCTTCATCTGGCCGCGAGCGGCGTCGCGCTCGGCCTGGTCGATGCGGCCATCCTTGTTGGTGTCGAAGCGGTCGAACATCGCGGCGGCGGCGGCGGTCGCCTCCGCCTTGGTGATGACGCCGTCGCGGTTGGTGTCGGCACGCATCATCATGCCCATGCCGCCGCCACCGTGGCGCATCCCGCCCCGGCGATGCTCGCCGCGGTTCGCACGCATGGCGGTCCGCTCGGCCTGATCGATGCGACCGTCCTTGTTGGCGTCCATGCGGTCGAAGCGCTTCATGGCGTGCTCGCGGAACTGCTGCTGGGTGATCTCGCCGGTCGCCTTGCCGCGGCGGCCGGGGCGCTCGTCCGCCGACAGCTTGCCGTCGCGGTTCTTGTCCATGCGCGCGAACATCGCGTCGGCGGCGGCGGTTGCCTCCGCGCGGGTGACGACACCGTCGCCGTTCTGGTCGGCGGCGGCCATGCCGCGCATGCCGCGTGCGTTCTGCTGCTGCGTCGGGGTTTGCGCGGTAGCGATGCCGGTGATGGCGGTGGCGCCCAGCGCGGCGGCGATGAGGAGGCGTTTCATTGCGGTTGTTGGTCCTTCAACTGGACGGGTCCGATCCCCGTCGATGAGGCCGTTATGAAACCACCCTGTCGCGCGACTGTGCCGGGGCGCGGGAAATTTGTCGCAATTTGTCCCGCGTGCCCGGCTGTGATCAGGCTCCCTCAGGCGAAGACCGCCACCGATTGCATCTGTTCGGCCACCATCTCGCCCGCGCTGTTCCAGATGCCCATCTGCTGCGACGAACTGCCGGCGCGCGCGTAATCTGCATTGGAGCGCAGCAGCCACCAGCCGTCTTCGGTGCGGGGCGTCGGACCCAGAACGTTGAGGATCCAGGTGAGCGAGCTCATCGGCACATTGCGGCCGAGCAGCCGCAGCGCGGCGGGCGGCAGGCAATCGCCGATCGCCAGCAGCTCCACCATCGGATCGATCCCCTCGCGCTCGTTCAGGCGCGTCCAGCGCAGCCATTCGGCGGGTTGCAGGTTGGGCCCGTCGCGACGATCGAGAAATTCGAAGTTCTGGGTGAAGGCAACGACGGGGTGCCCCTTGTAGGTCGTATCGTCCGGCCCAGGTTGCTTGAAGTCGGGCACGGTCGTGGTGGCAAAATCCACCTCGCTCTCGATCGCGCGCATGAAGACAAAGGTGCAGCGAAGGCCGAGCCCTGCCTCGCTTTCGATATCGGCCTGGATAAAGGCAGCGTTCTTGCCGCGCCGCAGCTTGTGCGTCGTCACCATGATCGGGCCGGCGAGCGGGCCGATGAAGCTCACCTGCGCGGAGCGGAGCGGCGGTAGGTCGGGCTCCGACTGCATGGCGCAGTGGAGCGCGATCGCGGATGAAAGGCCGCCGTAGGCGGTGCGGCCCTGGAGCCAGCCGTCGGGGATTTCGCCGCGCCAGCCGATACCCTCGGCCACCGGCTCCAGGTTGTTCAAGATCGTCGCCAAGCTCGTCATGCCGCTGTTCCCCCAAAACGTCCGGCGGCGAGCTGATCGCGCAGCTCCCGCTTCAATACCTTGCCAATGGCGCTGCGCGGCAGCTCGTCGGTGACGTAGAGCGCCGCCAGCCGCTGCGTCTTGCCCAGCTTCGCGTTGGTGGCGGCGCGCACCTCCTCCGCGCTCGCCTGCGCATCGCCGCGCGGCACGTAGAAGCCGACCGGCGTCTCGCCCCAATCGTCGCTGGGCACGCCAACGACGGTGCAGTCGGCGACCGCCGGATGCTGCGCCAGCACCGCCTCCAGATCGGACGGATAGATGTTGAACCCGCCGGAGATGATCATGTCCTTTTTCCGATCCATCAGGATCAGGAACCCGTCCTCATCAATCCGGCCGACGTCGCCGTGGCGGATCCAGCGATTACCGTCCGCGTCGTAATATTCGGCGTCGCGCGTCGCGCCCTCGCGCTTGTGATAGCCGTTCATCATCGCGGGCGACCGGCCGACGATCTCGCCCATCTCGCCCGGTCCGACCTCGTTGCCCTCATCGTCGAGCAGGATCGCCTCGTGGCCGGGCGACAGCTTGCCTACGGTGTGGAGCTTGTCGGGGTGCTCGTCGGCGACCAGGATGAAGGACGCGCCGCCTTCGGTCATGCCGTAATATTCCACCAGCTTGCCGGGCCAGCGGGTGACGACGTCGCGCTTCAGCTCCGCCTTGAACGGCGCGGAGGTGCAGGTCTTGAAGCGGAAGGTCGTCAGGTCGAAGCGGTCGAAATCGGGCAGCGCCATGATCCGCTGATATTGAACCGGCACCAGCATGGTGTGCGTCGCGCGATAATGTTGGGCGAGCTCCAGATAGCGATGCGCGTCGAACTTCTTCATCAGCACCACCGTGCCGCCCCAGGCGAGCGTCGGCAGGAAGCTGACGAGCGTGGTGTTCGAATAAAGCGGCGTGGCGAGCAGTGTGACGGCGGTGTCAAAGCCCGCGCCGCTGTTGCGCGACAGATGCTGCCAGCGCATCGCGTGGCTCTGCACGATCCCCTTCGGAATGCCGGTGGTGCCGGAAGAATAGATGATGTTGAAGCCATCGTCCGGCTTGATCTCGGCAGGGGCAGGCTGTGCGCCCTCTGGGGCAAGCCACGCGGCGAGGTCTTCCAGCATGATGACCCGTGCCGCTAGCTGCTCGGCGGCGAGTGCGGCGGCGTTGGCGGCATCGAGGAAGACGAGATTGGCGCCGCTGTCCGCGATCATGCCGGCGATCTGCTCCGGCGTGGCGGACGGCTGGATCGGCGCCGCGATCGATCCGGCGCGCACTGCCGCAAGGAACACGGCCGCCTGTGCGACACTGGGATAGCTGACCATGGCCACCGCCTGGCCCTGCACCGTGCCGTCGCGCTGTAGCGCCGCGGCGGCGCGATCCATGATCGTGTCGAGTGCGCGATAGGTCAGCTCGTCGTCGCCATCAGTGATGGCGATCTTGTCCGGCTGCTCGGCGGCATGGCGACGGATCAGGTCGGGCAGGGTGCCAAACGGCTGTGCGAGCTGGTCTGCGATACTCTCCATATGACGTCGCTAGCCGCACGCTTCGGCGAATGCCATACGCGACCTTCAAAATCTGAGGAGCGGGATATGCAAGGGTCGGTGGCAATCGTTACAGGCGGCGGAACGGGGATCGGCGCGGCGGTGGTGCGGCGGCTTGCCGCGCGCGGCGTCGCCTGCGTGATCAACTATGCACATAGCAAGGCGGATGCGGAGGCGCTGGCGAACGAAGTGGGCAAGGGCGCCATTGCGGTGCAGGCCGATATCGCCGATGACGCCGCGTGTCGGAAGCTGGCGGCGGCGGCGGTGGACACGTTCGGGCGGCTGGACTTTCTGGTGAACAATGCCGGCCGAACCAAGCATGTCGCGCATGAGGATCTGGATGGCCTCGACGCCGAGGACTTCGTCGATATCTATCGACTGAACACGATTGCCGCCTTTCAGATGGTGCGCGCCTGTGCGCCGGCGATGCGCGAGGGCCCGATGAGTGCGGTGGTGAACGTGGCCTCGATCGCGGGGCTGCACGGCGTCGGCTCCTCCATCGCCTATGCCGCATCGAAGGGGGCGCTGATCACCATGACGCAGAGCCTGGCGCGGGTGCTGGCGCCGGCGATCCGAGTCAACGCGGTGGCGCCTGGCTATGTCGGCACCGGCTGGTTCGAAAAGGCGCTGGGGCTGGAAGGGAAGGCGAAGCTCGATCGCACCATCGCGGCGCGCACGCCGATGGCGATGGCGCCGCAGGCGGAGGATATCGCCGGCCCGATCGAATTGCTGCTCGACCCTGCCAATCGCGCGATCACTGGCGAGGTGCTGCGCGTCGATGCGGGCTTCCATCTCGATACCGGCGGCAGCCGACGACCGGGGCGCGAGGGATAGCGGCGCAAACGGGGGTAGCGATCGCATCCACGACGTGGGCTGCTGCTTGGGACGACGATCGGCAGCCCGCTTGAACCGAGGGGAGAGAGTCGCGGATGACGGCGGCATCACCAATCGGGAGCGCAGACGTGCGTATCACAGCACCGCTTTACCCGGTTTGATCGATCCAGCCGAACCGATGCGGGTTGTCCCTTTGCTCGGCCGCGGAAATGTGCCATGTCGCGGCCATACCCGATCTTCAGATTGGTTTCGGAGAAGAGATTGATGGCAACTGCCGCCGAACTAGACCGTTCCGCCGATTCGGCTGACGGCTTCCGCCAGGAAGCGCGTGCCTGGCTGGAGGCGAATTTCCCGCTGAGCCTGCGTGGCAAGGACAATGCGATGTCCGCCGTGGACGGCCCGACCGACGAGACGCCGGATCAGAAGGCATGGCGCGAGGCGATGGGCGCCAAGGGTTGGGGCGTCCCGACCTGGCCGAAGGAATATGGCGGCGGTGGCCTGACGCGCGAACAGGCGCGTTTGCTGGGCGAGGAGATGATGCGGATCGGGGCGTGGAACCCGATCGGCGGCATGGGCGTGATGATGTTCGGCCCGACGCTGCTCGAATACGGCAACGAACAGCAGAAGCAGCAGCATATCCCCGGCATCGTCAAAGGCGAAGTCCGCTGGTGCCAGGGCTATTCGGAGCCGGGCGCGGGCTCGGATCTCGCGAGCCTGCAGACCTTTGCCGAGGACAAGGGCGATCATTACATCGTCAACGGTCAGAAGACCTGGACGAGCGGCGGACAGTGGGCGGACAAGTGCTTTGCGCTCGTGCGTACCGACAAGACGCAGAAGCATGCCGGCATCAGCTTTCTGCTGATCGACATGGATGCCGAGGGCGTTGAAACGCGCCCGATCAAGCTGATCTCCGGCGCGTCGCCGTTCTGCGAAACCTTCTTCTCCAACGTGAAGGTGCCCAAGGAAAATCTGGTCGGCCGCGAGGGGCAGGGCTGGGAGATCGGCACGCGCCTGTTGCAGCACGAGCGCAACTCGCTGTCGGGCGGCGGCGGCTCGCAGGGCCGGATGAACCAGGGCGAGCAGATCCCGTCGATTGCCAAGAAGTATCGCGAGCTGGACGAAAGCGGCAAGCTGGCGGACAGCGACCTGCGCACCCGCATCATCAAGCACGAGATGGACCAGCGTGCCTTTGCCTTGACGCTGCGCCGCGCGGCGTTGGAGGCTAAGGGCAATGCCGGGCCGTCGGCGGCAACGAGCGTCATGAAGAATGTCGGCGCGCGGATCACGCAGGATCGCGCCGAGCTGGCGATCGAGATCATGGGCATGCAGGGCCTCGGCTGGGAAGGCGAAGGCTTCTCCCAGGAAGAGATCGCACAGACGCGCACCTGGCTGTGGGGCAAGGCCGTGTCGATCTACGGCGGCTCGTCGGAGATCCAGAACAACGTGATCGCCAAGCGCATCCTTGGGATGCTGGATCACCAGTAAGTTCGGTTAGGCGCGGAAAGACACGCGTCGGAGAGGGCCGGGTCGAGGAGAAGCGCGCCAGACGCTTCTCCTCCCCGGCAGGTCTTTCGAGAAAAGGTTTCAGGGCATGGCGTTGTTGAACGACGAACAAGTGATGTTGCGGGACATGGCCCGCGAATGGGCGAACAATGAATCGCCCACCACGGCTTTCCGCAAGCTGCGCGACGCGGCGCCTGCAAAGGGCTTCGATGCGGAGGCATGGACCACCATCGGCCAGATGGGTTGGTCCGGCATCGTCATCCCCGAAGAATTCGGCGGTACGGCGTTTGGCTATCTCTCGCTTGGTCTCGTGGTCGAGCAGCTCGGGCGAAATCTCGCAGTGTCGCCGCTGTCGTCTACTGCCGTGGCGGCCAGTGCGATCGTGATGGGCGGATCGGACAAGTCGAAGCAGGAATGGCTGTCGAAGCTCGCTGCCGGTGAGGCGGTGGCGACGCTCGCCATCGACGAGGGGCCGGTTCACGGCGGCGCGATCACTGCAAGCGTATCGGGCGGCAAGCTGACCGGTACCAAGAAGTTCGTCGCCGAAGGTGATGGCGCAGACGTGTTCGTGGTTGCTGCTGCCGATGGCCTGTACCTGGTGCCCGCCGGCGAGGGCGTGTCAGTCGCCTCGCGCAAGATGGTGGACAATCGCAGCCATGCGGATGTGACCTTCACCAATGCGCCGGCGGAGAAGCTGGGCGGCACCGATCTGACTCAGGCGATCGTCGACCGCGCCACCGCCGTCACCACCGCGGAGATGCTAGGCATGGCGGACAGCGCGTTCAACCAGACGCTCGATTACCTCAAGCAGCGCGTGCAATTCGGCCAGGTGCTCTCGACGTTCCAGGCGCTGCAGCATCGCATGGCCAAGATGAAGACCGAGCTCGAGCTGATGCGCTCCGCGGTCGAGGGCGCGCTGGAGGCGATCGACGCCGGGCGGTCCGACGTGGATCAGGCAGTGAGCCTCGCCAAGGCGGTGGCGAACGACACGCTTCGGCTCGTCAGCCGCGAGATGGTGCAGCTGTACGGCGGCGTCGGCATGACCGACGAATATGATGCGGGCTTGTACCTGAAGCGCTCGGCAGTGCTCGAGAACATGTGGGGCACGGCGTCGTACCACCGCGATCGCTTCGCGCGCCTCAACGGTTATTGAAACCTGTTCCAACTAATGGGTACGGCGGCGGTGATCCCTCAGGATCGCCGCCGTTTTTCTGTGGTGCCTCTCTTTTCGAACACTTTCGTGCTTGACCTTGGGGAACCTGCGTCGTCTATTCGATGAACGGGTATGGCGCAGCTAGATGCCAACCCAGCATGGGAGAGAGAAATGGCGAAAGTATCTTTCGCCCGGGTGAGCGCGGCTGCGCTTGCTTGGGTCATTGCGATCGGCTCGGCACAGGCACAGATCGGGGGAGATCCTACCCCGGCGCAGACCTCTCCGAATGTTGATCAGGCAAGCTCGGCCCCCGACATCGTCGTCACCGGCACGCTGATTCGCGGCACGCCCGAAAATCTCGCCGTTCCCGTCGATGTGATCTCCAGCGAAGAATTGGCCAAGCAGGGGGCGCCGAGTGCGGTCGACCTGCTGAAGAATCTGACGGTCGCAAACGGCACGGTGGGCGACGCCAACCAATTCGACAACCGCGCGCAAGGTTCCGAAGGCGTCGCCTCGGTCAACCTGCGCGGACTTGGGCCGCAACGCACCCTGGTCCTGCTGAACGGCAAGCGCATGGTCCCGTCGGGGCTCGGCATTCCGATCGTCGACGTGAACATGTTTCCTGTCGCTGCGATCGGGCGCATCGAGATCCTGAAGGACGGTGCGGCCGCCACCTATGGCTCGGACGCGATCGCCGGCGTGGTCAACTTCATCACCCGAACCGATCAGGAAGGTTTCCTCGTGTCCGGCGATTACCGCTGGATCGATGGCTCAAAGGGCGATTACGGCGGCGCCGCTTCGTTCGGCCACAAGCAGGACGATTTCCGCGTGTTCGCGGCGGTCGGTTATCAACGCCGCTCGGAACTGCGCTTTACCGATCGCGATTTTGCCATCCGGCCATATCCCGAAAACCCGCAGGGTGCGTGGACCGGCGGCGGCAACCCGGGCAATTACGATTTCAACGGCACGGTGGGCGGCATCAACCTGACGACCGACCTTGGCTGTGAGGGATTGGGCGGGTTCCGTAGCGCGCCGGGATCAAACACGGATCGCTGCTTCACGAATTTCGGCCAGTTCGATAATCTCATCGAGCCAGAGGAACGGATGCAGGCTTATGTCGAAACCGAGTTCGACGTTGCCGATAACGCGTCCTTGCGCCTCACGGGTCTTTATTCCTTCACCAACACGCGCGTCACCAGTTCGCCGAGCTATCTGCCGACCCTGCCGCCGTCCACCAACGCGGCGTTCGGCAATGGCTCGTTGTTCGTGATCCCCGGCTATGCGCCCGCGCTGCGCGATTATTGCACGCTGTACGGTGCGCAAGCGGGCTGCTCGCGCGGGGCCTCGGGCGCGCTAGACAGCGCGATCGGCCTGCCGGTGCTGTTCCGCCCATTCCTGCTGAGCGGCAATCCGCTGTTCAAGAATGGCAGCAACGATCGCGGCTCGGCGGTGTCGAAGCGCGATACGGAAGCCTTCCGCTTCACCGCGGACGTGAACGTCCAGCTGTCGAGCAGCATCGACTTCGCCACCGGCTTCACCTTCAGCCAGTATGATCGCGATTACGATGGCACCGACTCGTTTGGCGATCTTCTGCAGAATGCGCTGGCCGGCTTCGGCGGGCCGAACTGCGCTTATGCGAGCACGGCCTCGCGCGCGGGGCTGACGCCGGTTCAGCTCGCCGGGCTGGCCGGCACCAACGGCTGCACGTTCTTCAATCCGTTTTCGACCAGCGTATCGGCCAATGCCGTGTCCGGCGTGACGAACCCGAATTTCGCCGGGTCGCGCAATCCGGCGGGCTTCAATCTCGCGCCGGGTGCTGGGTTGATCAACGACCTGTCGACGATCGACCTGTTCTTCCGCACGCCGAATACGAAGATCCGGACGCAGCAATATGTCGCCGACATTTCGCTGTCGGGTCGGACGGGGCTGCGCCTGTGGGCCGACGACGACGTCGGCTTCGCTTTCGGTGGGCAGTATCGCAAGAACACCTTCCAGCGCCGCCTGAATGCGGATGCGAACATCGCTACTAATCCATGCCCCGGGACGCCGCTGAACCCCAATGCGACGTGCAATCCGCGCACTGGCGCGCTCGGTTTCCTGGGCACCAACCCCGATCAGGATGCCGACGCCGACGTTTATGCGCTGTTCGCCGAATTGCAGGTGCCGATTACCAATGCGGTCAACCTGCAGCTGTCCGCTCGCTACGAGGATTATCGCGGCGCGGTGGGCTCCACCTTCGATCCGCAGGCGCGTCTGAAGATCGAACTGACCGACTGGCTCGGTTTGCGTGGCGGCGTTGGCACCAGCTTCCGCGGGCCGCCGCCGCAGAACCTGTCCGGCTCGGTCGTGTCGCTGCAGGTGATCGGCACCGGCTTCCGCGCCGTTGAAGTGTTCGGCAATCCCAATCTGACGCCGGAGAGCGCGACCACCTACAATGCCGGCGTGCTGATCGATCGCGGGCCATTCAATGCCAGCCTCGATTACTGGCGCTATGAGTTCGCCGGACCGATCGAATCCGAGCCCGTCTCGGGCCTGACCAATGCGTTGTTCGGCGCAAATGGCGTGGCCAATTGCGGCAACCCGGCGTTCGCAGCGCTTCAGTCGCGCTTCACCTTCAACGCGGCGGGATGTGGCATCAACAATGTCAGCCGCTTGCGCACGCAGGTGTTCAACAGCGCCGACGTGAAGACCTCCGGTCTCGACTTCACCGCCAGTTACCGTGGTGAGCTTGGCCCGGTTGAGATGATGGTGGGCGGCGCGGCCACGTATGTGATCGACTATAAGGTCAATGATCTCCTGGTGGAGGGCGTGCTGGTCCAGCCGTCGTTCGACGCGGTGGGCAAGCTGAACTTTCAGACGACATCTTACCCCATCCCGCAATGGCGTGGAAACTGGTACGTGCAGGGCGACAGCGGGCCGCATTCGCTGCGGCTGCAGTTCAACTATGTCGACGGCTACACGGACCAACGCGGCGCCGGGATCTTCGGGCCGAACCTGGGCGCATTGGGCGGGGTCGCCAACACGCGCGGCAAGGAGATCGGCTCGTGGCGCACGTTTGATGCGACCTACCGGCTCGCGCTCGACAGCGGCACGACCTTCACCCTTGCGGCGGTAAACATCTTCGATCGCGATCCACCGTTCGCCCGGCTGGATCCAAACTACGACAGCTTCACCGCATCGCCGCTCGGTTTCACTTTGAAGGCGGCCGTTTCGCAGCGGTTCTGATGGCATGGCGGCAATGTTTGTAGCGAAACATTGCCGCCAGCATGACAGGCTGACTTAGCGCCGATGCTTGGCTAAGATTTCGCCCGAGAATAGAAAAAAGGAGAGCAAGATGGATGCCAGCACCACCTGGTCGCAGGACGAGCGCGACGCGCGGGCTCTCCGGCGCAGAGGCTGGACGCTGGCACTGCTGACGATCGCCTATTTCTTCAGCTTCATGGATCGGCAGATCCTCGCCATCCTGCTGGAGGCGATCAAGGCGGACCTGAAGCTTTCCGATACGCAGCTCGGCCTGCTCTCCGGCCTGATCTTTGCCTTGTTCTACGCAACGCTCGGCCTGCCGATCGCGCGGCTGGCGGATCGATCCAGCCGCAGCAACATCATCGCGATCAGCCTTGCCGTCTGGAGCGGCATGACCGCGCTATGCGGGCTGGCGCAGAATTTTACCCATCTGATGCTGGCGCGCATCGGTGTCGGGATCGGCGAGGCCGGGTTCGGCCCGCCGAGCCAGTCGATCATCGCGGATCTCTACCCACCCGAAAAGCGCGCGAGCGCCATGGCGATCTATTCGTTGGGGGTGCTGCTGGGCGGCGGGCTCGGCATCGTGATCGGCGGCTTCGTCGCGCATTCGTACGGCTGGCGTGCTGCCATGATGGTGGTCGGTTTGCCGGGCATTCTGCTTGCCATCATCATGAAGCTGTTCGTCGTGGAGCCGCGCCGCGGCCTGTCGGACGGGCAGGCACCGGCCGCGCCGGCGGATGCGCCTGCCATGGGGCTGTGGAAGGGCATTGCCACCTTGTGGCATAATCGCGCCGCCTTTCACTTGGTGGCGGCGATCACGATCACCTCGCTGGTCGGCTATGCCGTAACCGGCTGGGGACCAAGCTACATGCAGCGCTCGCTCGGCATGTCGATGCTGGACGTTTCCAAATATGTCGCGCTTCCCGCTGCCTTTGTTGCCGGCTTTTCGGCGATGATCGGTGGCTGGTTCTGCGATCGCGCGGCCAAGAGCAAAGGGATCTATGCGCAGAGTTTCGTGGTCATGATCATGAAGCTTGTCGCCTTTCCCTTCGCGCTCGGCTTCTACTTCGTCGACAATCTCGTGCTGGCGCTCGGCAGCTATTTCGTCGCGGCTATTTTCGCCGGCGCGTATATCGGCCCGACCTATGCGATGATCCAGCATCTGGCGCCGCTGCGGCTGCGCGCGACCTGGGCGGCGCTGACGCTGTTGTCGACCAGTCTGCTGGGGCTGGGCGTCGGGCCGTTCGCCGTGGGGCAGGTCAGCGATATGCTGCGCCCCACCTATGGCGCGGAGTCGCTGCGCTGGGCGATGTTCTCGGTAGCGATGCTGACGCCTTGGGGCATCTTCCACTATTGGCGGGCGGGCGTGCTGATGAAGCGGCAGGAGGCAGCCGCCTGAGCGATCGCTCGGGCGAACTGGCGGGATCCGGGAATCCCGCCGGGTCGCCATCGCTGTTCTGTTGCACTTGATCTGATACGGGCGGCGCGGCTTTCACGCCGACGCCGCTCGAGCGATCGACGCCTACTGAACGGCCAAGCCGCGGCCTCTCCAGATTAATGATGCCGGCGGGTGCGCGGCTCAGGCGTCGATCACGCGCTCGTCGAACATGCCAAACGCCAGCGTCGAGGCATAAAGCGCCACGGCGCGCTCGCGCGGCATCGCCCAGGCCCATTTGCGCATGTCGAACGCGGCATTGAGGAACGCCATCACCAACTGGCTGGCGACCAGCGGATCGACCGCGCGGATCGTGCCTTCCGCAATCCCGTCCGAGATCGTGCCGGCGAAACGGCGCGCAATCCGATTCGAGCGATCCACCATGGTCGCGCGCACTGAGGTCGGCAGTCCGCTGAGCGCGGTGGTGCGTAGCAGCGGCCCCGTTTCGGAGAATTGCACCTCCAGCAGCGTGGCGAACATCGCGCACAGCCGATCCCAATGCGATCCGCCGGCTTCGTCCGCCAGCCGCTGCGCCGCAGAGATCGTGTCGAAGCTGCGACGATAGCAGGCAATGACCAGGTCGTCCTTGGCATCGAGATGGTGGTAGAAGCTGCCCTTGGTAACGTTCAACTCACTGGCGATGCGCTGCACGGAGGCGCCGCGATAGCCAAGCTCGTTGATCAGCCGCGTCGCCGCATGAAGAAACGCGTCGCGGCCCTCCACCGAATCCTGCGGCAGGGTGAGGGGCCCAGCGGCCCAACTGGCGTTGCCGGCGGCGAGCCCGTGTCGGAACACGTCCATCACGCGCGCTTCGATCCGCGGTAGCTGATCCATGTCGTAGCGGTTCAGCCAGACCGGCAGCCAGAAGGTGTTCTCCATCAGCACATGCGCGCGCGCACCGTTCAGATCCGTCTGCGCGCGCGTGCTCGCCGGCCCCCACAGACCGCGCGCGCGGCGAAACACCTCACGCCAGCCCGCCATCAGACGGCCGCGCACCGGGTCCTCCATCGCGCGAAGATCCGAGAGCCCGGCGATCTGGCGTTCCTCGCCGCGCTGCACCCGCGCCAGCCGTGCCATGTTGAGCGCCACGTAGCGTTCGACGCGCGCTTCCGGCGTGTCCGCCTCCATCGCCGTGTCGAGCATGACGAGCAGATAGTCTAGCGTATGCTCGAACGCGGCGGCGGCGAGATCTTCCTTGCGCTTGAAATAATAGGTGACGCTGGTGGTGTTCAGCCCCACGCGACGCGCGACATCGGCAAAGGTCATGCCCTTGGCGCTTTGTTCGTTGATGGCATCGGCAGCGGCAGCGAGGATGGCCTCGCGCTTCGCTCGAAAGCGGCGCGTGCCCAGCTCCTCCCCAGCGCCGCCCGGTTCCCCCGTGGCTTGCATCCCATCAACTTTAGCGACAATTTTTCGAACGAACAGTCCTTTTATGAGGATGTTGCCGCCTCACCTGAAACATGGCGCTGCCGATCGATTCATGCGCTTGTCCGAAGATGCGGTACGCTTTACAGCCGGCGTCAAACAGCGAAGCGGAGGGATGCGATGGACTTCACCTTGACCGAGCGCGAGACCTATTTTCGGGACCGCGTGAAGGCCTTCATCGACGCGGAGATCGCGCCGCGCCAGGCCGAATATCACGAGCAGGCGCATCATGGCGACCGGTGGAAGGTCATTCCCGTCATCGAGGAAGTGAAGGCCAAGGCAAAGGAAGCCGGGCTGTGGAATTTCTTCATGCCGCCGCACTCCGGGCAGCAGCACGTCGACGACACCTTCGAGTTCGAGGGGACGCAGCTCACCAATCTCGAATATGCCTTGTGCGCCGAAGAGATGGGCAAGATCGGCTGGGCCAGCGAATGCTTCAATTGCTCCGCGCCGGACACGGGCAACATGGAAGTGCTGCACCGCTACGGCACGCTGGAGCAGAAGGAAAAGTGGCTGCGCCCGCTGATGAACGGCGAGATCCGCTCGGTCTTCCTGATGACCGAGCCGGCGGTTGCCTCGTCGGACGCGACCAATATCGAGACGCGGATCGAGCGTGACGGCGACCATTATGTGATCAACGGCGTGAAGTGGTGGTCGTCGGGCGTGGGCGATCCGCGCTGCAAGATCGGCATTCTGATGGGCAAGACGAGCTTCGAGGGCTCGCGCCACCAGCAGCAGAGCCAGATCCTCGTGCCGATGGACACGCCGGGCATCAAGATCGAGCGCATGCTGTCGGTCTATGGCTATGACCATGCCCCGCACGGCCACGGCGAGGTAAGCTTCACCAACGTGCGCGTGCCGGTGGAAAATGTGATCCTCGGCGAAGGACGCGGGTTCGAGATCGCGCAGGGGCGCCTTGGGCCGGGCCGCATCCATCACTGCATGCGCACCATCGGCGTCGCGGAGGTGGGCCTGGAGAAGATGGCCAAGCGCCTGCTCAGCCGCGTCGCGTTCGGGAAGCGCATTTCCGACCATTCGGTATGGGAACAGCGCGTCGCGCAGGGCCGGATCGAGATCGAGATGACGCGGCTGCTGTGCCTCAAGGCGGCGCAGACGATGGACGCGGCGGGCAACAAGGCTGCGAGCCAGGAAATCGCGATGATCAAGGTGTTCGCGCCCAACATGGCGCTGCGCATCCTCGACGATGCGGTGCAGGCGCACGGCGGCGGCGGCGTGGCGGAGGATTACGGGCTGGCGCATGCCTGGGCCTCGCAGCGCACGCTGCGTCTCGCCGACGGCCCGGACGAGGTTCATGCCCGTGCGATCGCGCGCAACGAATTCGGCAAATACGGCGACTGGAAGGCGGACATCGCCAACGACCGCGGCGCGCCGCGCAGCAGTGCCGAGGTGTCGAGCGGCGACATCGGGGTGTCGCGCTGAACTAGATTTGCGTCGCTCGCGCCGAGCTTCTCGCTGATCGTGCGGTCTGCACGACAGGCGAGGGGTTCGGCGCCGGCGGGGGCATGGGAGAGAGATCGTGAAAGCCGCAGTTATCTTCGAAACCAAGGCGCCGCTCCAGATCGAGGACGTCGTCGTATCCAAGCCCGGCCCGCACGAGGTGCTGATCCGCACTGTGGCGTGCGGCGTGTGCCGGTCCGACCTGCACTTCGTCGACGGCGCCTATCCTCATCCGCTGCCGGCGATCCCGGGCCATGAGGCGGCGGGCATCGTCGAGGCAGTGGGCAGCGAGGTGCGCACCGTTAAGGTGGGCGATGCGGTCGTCACCTGCCTTTCCGCCTTCTGCGGCCACTGCGAATTCTGCATCACCGGTCGCATGTTCCTGTGCGTCAGCGCCGAGACGCGGCGTGGCTCCAAGGCCGAGCCGCGGCTGAAGCTGGCGAGCGGCGGCAACGTCAACCAGATGCTGAACCTGTCGGCCTATGCCGAACAGATGCTAATCCACGAGCATGCCTGCGTGGCGATCGACCCGGAAATGCCGCTCGATCGTGCCGCGCTGATCGGCTGCGCGGTGACCACTGGGGCAGGTGCGGTGTTCAACACCACCGACGTGACGCCGGGCGAGACGGTCTGCGTCGTCGGCTGCGGCGGCATCGGCCTTGCTGCGGTGAATGCTGCCAAGATCGCCGGCGCGGGCAAGATCATCGCGCTCGATCCGGTGGCGGAAAAGCGCGCCGTCGCGGAGAAGCTGGGCGCGACGCACACCTTCGATCCGATGAAGGAAGGTGTGGTTGGCGAAGTGGTCGAGCTGACCAAGGGCGGCGTTCACCATGCGATCGAGGCGGTCGGTCGGCCGCAATCGGCGCAGACCACGGTGGACGTGCTGCGTCGCGGCGGCACCGCGACGATCCTCGGCATGATGCCGCTCGACCAGAAGGTCGGCCTGTCCGCCATGGAGCTTCTCTCGGGCAAGAAGCTGCAGGGCGGGATCATGGGGTCGAACCGCTTTCCGGTCGATATTCCGCGGCTGGTCGATTTCTACATGCGCGGCATGCTCGATCTCGACACGATCATCGCCGAGCGTCTGCCGCTCACCAAGATCAACGAAGCGTTTGACGAGCTCCGCAAGGGCGATGCGACGCGCAGCGTGATCGTGTTCGATCAATGAGCAGCGCCGTCGCGGAAGATACCAGCCTTCAGGCGGACGTCGCCGAGCGCGACCGGCTCGACACGGACAAGCTGTCGGCGTGGATGGAAGCGAACGTGCCCGGTTTTTCCGGGCCGCTGACCTATGCCAAGTTCGCCGGTGGTCAGTCCAACCCGACGTACAAGCTGATGACGCCGGGGCGCAATTACGTGCTGCGGCGCAAACCGATGGGCGAGCTGTTGCCGTCTGCGCACCAGGTCGATCGCGAATATCGCGTGATGAAGGCGCTGAACGGCACCGGCTTTCCTGCGCCCGAGCAATTCGGCCTGTGCGAGGACGACGGCGTCATCGGCTCGGCTTTCTATGTCATGGACATGGTGGACGGGCGCACGATCTGGGACGGATCCTTCCCCGGCATGACGGCCGAGCAGCGGCGCGACCATTACCATGCGATGATCGACACGCTGGCGGCGCTGCACAATGTCGATCACGAGGCGATCGGGCTGGGTGATTTCGGGCGGCCCGGCAATTATTTCGAGCGCCAGGTGAGCCGTTGGACGAAGCAATATCGCGGGGCCGAAACCGAGCATATGCCGGCGATGGAGCGGCTGATCGAATGGCTGCCGAAGACCATTCCCGAACAAACCCGCACCACGATCGTCCATGGCGACTACCGCTGCGACAACATGAAGTTCGCACCGGGGCTGGAGCCGCGCGTTGCGGCGGTGCTCGACTGGGAATTGTGCACGACCGGCGATCCGCTGGCCGATCTCAGCTATTTCCTGATCAGCTGGGTGACGGAGCCCGAGGGCCGCTCGGGCGTGATGGGGCTGACCGGGCCGGAGACGGGCATTCCGACGGTTGACGAGGTGGTGGCGCGCTATTGCGAGAAGACCGGGCGCGACGGGGTGCCCGACCTTAACTGGCTGCTGGCGTTCAACCTGTTCCGACTGGCGTCGATTGTCCAGGGCATCCGCAAGCGGTTCCTGATCGGCACGGCATCAAGCGCGAATGCCGAGGCGACCAGCGCACGGGTGCCGATGCTGGCCGACGCGGCGTGGGACTTTGCGGTGAAGGCGGGGGCAACCCAGTAATTCTGCCTCTTCCCGCTTGCGGGGAGAGGGCCGGGGAGCGGGGCAGTGAGGGAGAGGTGCGGCTTTTGACTGCCCCTCTCCACAGCCCTCTCCCCACACGTGGGGAGAGGGAGTAAGATGAATCTGTTCGATCTGGCCGGCAAGGTCGTCGTCATTACCGGATCCACCCGGGGCATCGGCAAGGCGAGCGCGATCGCTTGCGCCGAGCAGGGTGCCAAGGTGGTGATCTCCAGTCGCAAGCAGGACGCGTGCGATGCGGTGGCAGCGGAGATCAACGAACAGTTTGGCGCGGGCACGGCGATGGCGATCGCCGCCAACATTTCCGACAAGGCGGCGTTGCAGCATTTGATCGACGAAAGCCGACGCGCGTTCGGCCGGATCGACTGCCTGGTCTGCAATGCGGCGTCCAATCCCTATTACGGCCCGCAGGAGGGGATCGCGGACGAGCAGTTCCGCAAGATCCTCGACAACAACATCCTGTCCAATCACTGGCTCATCACCATGGTTGCGCCCGAGATGAAGGAGCGCGGAGAAGGCTCGATCGTGATCGTCTCCTCGATCGGCGGCCTGCGCGGGTCGACGGTGATCGGCGCCTATTGCATCAGCAAGGCCGCCGACATGCAGCTCGCGCGCAATCTGGCGCACGAATATGGCCCGCACGGCATCCGTGTGAACTGCATCGCGCCGGGCCTCATCAAAACCGATTTCGCCAAGGCGCTGTGGGAGGATGAAGCTGCCGTTGCCGAGCGCAACAAGGGCACGCCGCTGCGCCGCATCGGTGAGCCCGAGGAGATCGCCGGCGCGGTGGTGTTCCTGGCGTCCAAGGCCAGCGGCTTCATGACCGGGCAGACGATGGTGATCGACGGCGGCGTGACGATCTGATCGTCGGCGCGAGCGAGGGAGAAGATAATGGCAAGGTTCACCGGCAAATCGATCATCGTCACCGGCGCAGGGTCAGGCATCGGCCGCGCTGCCGCGACGCTGTTCGCGGCCGAGGGCGGGCAGGTGATCGCCGCCGACAAGAAGGGCGCGGAGGCGACGGCAGCGGCGATCCGTGACGCCGGCGGCACCGCGCATGGCGTGGACATGGACGCCGGCAACGAAGAGGATGTGGTCCGCACGATCGCGCTCGCCTGCGACAAGTTCGGCGGGCTGGACGTGATGTTCGCCAACGCCGGCATCTCGGGCGGCATGGCCAACATCTTCGATACCGACGTGTCGCTGATCACCGAGGTATTGCGCGTCAACCTGATCGGGCCGTTCCTCGCGATCAAGCATGCCGCGCCGCGCATCGCCGAGCGGGGACAGGGCGCAATCATCCTGACCGCCAGTGTCGCCGGCATCCGCTCGGGCGCGGGATCGCCGGCTTATTCGGCGAGCAAGGCTGGCGTCATCAACCTGGCGCAGGTGTCGGCGCAGCAATTGTCGGGGTCGAACGTGCGCGTGAACGCCATCTGCCCCGGCCTTACCGAAACGGGCATGACGCAATCGGTGTTCGACTATGCGCGCGAGGCGGGCAAGATCGACCGCGTGGGACGGCTCAACCCGTTGCGCCGTGGCGCGGCGCCGGAGGAACTGGCCCGCGTCGCGCTGTTCCTGGCGAGCGAGGACGCCAGCTACGTCAACGGCCAGGCGATCGCCGTCGACGGCGGGCTATCGTCGAGCCATCCGGTGACCAAGCAGGAATACGGCCGCACCTCCGCCTGAGACGTAGCGGGCGGGTAGCGGTTCCGGCGCCATGAAGGCTGGAACCGCTACCCGATTGCGCGAACCGGCTAAGGCTTGCCAGAGCTCGGCGTGCGGTCAGTCGGCGCGACATGCCCCGTCGGGTTAAGCCACGCTCGCCGTCCAGCGGTCCACGACCGTGCCGAGCACGCCGAGCGGCATGCCGCCCGCCTGCACGACCGCGGTGTTGAAGCCGCGCACGTCGAACTTGCCGCCGAGCTTCGCCTTGGCCGCATCGCGTAGGCGATTGATCTCGTTATGCCCGGTCTTGTAGCCGAGCGCCTGACTCGGCCAGATGCAATAACGGTTGATCTCCGATCGCGCGCGGCTCTCGGTGTAGCCGGTCGCCGCCATCAGCCAGCGGATCGCCTGATCGATGGTCCAGCGCTTGTGATGGAGGCCGGTGTCGACCACCAGCCGCGCGGCGCGAAAGTTCATCGATTGCAGATAGCCGATGCGGCCAAGCGGATCGCCTTCGTAGAAACCGAGCTCGTCGCCGATCTGCTCCGCGTACAGGCCCCAGCCTTCCGAATAGGCGTTGAAGCCCAACAGCGTGCGGATCAGCGGCAGATCGAAGGTGTATTCGCCCTGCCAGATATGGCCGGGGATGCCTTCATGGAAGGTCAGCGTGGCAAGTTCGAAGCGTGGCCAGTTCGCCGTATCGCGCAGGTTGATGTAGTAGATGCCGGGCGTCGAACCGTCGATCGCGCCGGGACCAGCATAGCCGTTTGGCGCGCCATTCTGGATCGCGGGCGGCACCCGCTTGATGACCAGATTGCCGCGAACCAGCTTGGTGAACGCACGCGGCAGGCGCGGGCGCAGCTTCGCCACCACGGTGTTGAGATACGCGAGCAGCTCGGCACGCCCCGCATCGGTGTTCGCGTAGAGCAGGTCCGGCCTCTTGCCGAGCGCCGCCAGCCGTTCGCCCGGCGTGCCCTGCGACAGGCCCTGCGCGCGGAGCAGCGGATCGAGCTCGGCGGCATAGGCGCGGCATTGTTCGAGGCCCGAGGCGTGGATCTCGTCGGGCGTCCGCTCGGTCGTGGTGGCAGCCTCGGCGAGCCACGCATAGCGATCCGCGGCGTCGGGCAGGTGCCACATGCCGGCGTCTTTCGGCGCGCGCGGGAGGAAACTTGCGAGCGTGTCGGCCTGCGCGGCGAGCGCGGGGGTGATCCGGCGGTCGACGATGGTGGCGGCGCGGGCAGCCCAGTCGCCCGACAGCTTCGCTTTGCCGAGCTTTTCGGCAAAGCTGCGGATCATGCCCTGTTCGGCCGCCGGCTGGGCGGCGCCGGCGCGTAGCTGGGCGACGGTGATCTGGTTGAAGGCGGCGGGCAGCAGGACGTCCTTGCCCGCATCGGCGCGCAGCCGCTCGGTTTCGTCGGCAAGCTGGACCGCATACGCCTCCAGCCGCGAAAGATACGCCTCCGCATCGGCGCGCGTCGCAACGTTATGCTTGTTCTCGAGCAGGTCGGGCGTGTCGACAAAGGCCCCATTGCCCTGCGTCACGACATAGGGAGTGGAGCGATAATTGTTGTTCGACAGGAACGCCATGTCGCCCACCGGCATGCGGCGCCAGCCGTCGAGTGCGATGCGGTGCGCCGCGGCGACCGTATCCACATGGGTGGCGACCGCCGGCGAGAGCGCGGCACGATCGACGCGGGTGAGTTCGGCAAGCCGCCGTTCGGCGCCGGCGCGCCGCGTGGCCTCGGCGGCTATGCTGCGATCGGTCAGCTTCGCCTTCAGCGCGGCACGCTTCCCGGTGTCAATGCCGAGATAGGCGGCGCTTTCGGGATACGCGCTGAGCAGCGCGTCGGCCTGACGGTCGAGCAGGGCGAGCGCCTGAGCATCGGCCGGCGTGGCGACCGAGGTGGCAGCGCGGGCGGGCAGGGCAGCGGCGGCGGTGACGGCGGCAGTGCCGGCCAGGAACTCACGACGATTGGTCATGCGGGACTTTCGATGGTTTCGAAGGCGACGCTACCGCGCGGCCAAGCCCCCGTCACCCCTTACACCGTCACCCCGCCGGGGCGTCGCCGGCGGGTGCGTCGCTATTCCTTGGGCGTGCGCTGCCGGATCAAGCCCTCCTGTGCGACGCTCGCCACCAGCCGCCCGTCCTGGGTGAAGATCTTGCCGTGGTTCATGCCGCGCGCGTGGCCGGCCCATGGGCTATGGGTGGCGTAAAGCAGCCATTGATCGGCGCGGAACGGCTCGTGCAGCCAGATCGAATGGTCCAGGCTGGCACTCTGAAAGCCCGGCGTCGTCCAGTTGACGCCATGCGGCAACATGCAGGTACCGAGCAGCGCCATGTCCGACGCATAGGAAAGGATCGCGCGGTGCATGGCGGGATCGTCACCGATCGGCGCGACCACGCGAAACCAGCTGTGCTGGATCGGATCGGTCGGCGTCGGGTTGAACCACTTGCGCGGGTACACCGGGCGGATCTCGATCGGGCGCGGGCGGGTGACCATCCGGCGTTGCCGCTCGGGCAGGTTCACGGCGTCCTTGGCACGCAACTCCGCCTCGGTCGGCAGCGTTTCCGGCGCGGGCACGTCCGGCATCTCGTCCTGGTGGTGAAAGCCCTCCTCCGGCGCCTGCAGCGAGCAGGCGAGATTAAGGATCGGCGCGCCGCGCTGCATGGCGATGACCCGCCGGGTGGCGAAGCTGCGGCCTTCGAAATCGCGCACCACGCGGTAGATGATCGGAAAATTTTCGTCGCCCGGCCGCATGAAATAGGCGTGCAGCGAATGCGCGATCTTGGGCTCGTCGGTGGAGCGCTGCGCCGCCTGCAGCGCCTGTGCGATCACCTGCCCACCGAACACGCGGCCGACACCGCCCTTTGATCGACGCCCGCGGTACAGATCGGTGTCGATCTCCTCCACATCGAGAAGGTCGACGAGGTCGGCGGCGAGCGCTTCGGGGCTGGGTATGTCGGTCATCGGTGCTCCCGCACCCGCAGTGATCCCCGGGCGCTTGCGGTGCGATTGGTAAAGGCGCCCCTGCCGTTCGACAGGGGCGCTCGGTCGCTCAGTAGCCGGCTGCCTTGGCGAGGCGATCGGCGTGGAAGTTCGCGTCACCGAACAGTTCGGCGAGGACGCGCTGGCGCTTCATGTAGAAACCGATGTCATATTCGTCGGTCATGCCGATGCCGCCGTGCATCTGAACGCCTTCCTGCACGCTGAGCATCGTGGCGAGCCCGGTCATCGCCTTGGCGACCGAGACGGCGCTGTCGGCCTTGTCATCGCCCGCGTCGAGCAGTTGCTGAGCCTTCAGCACGGCGGCGCGCGCCACTTCCATCTCGCTGTAGAGATGCGCGGCGCGGTGCTGGAGCGCCTGGAAGGTGCCGATCAGCGTGCCGAACTGCTTGCGCTCCTTCAGATAGCCGACGGTCATGTCCATCGCGCCCGTGCCGACGCCCAGCATCTCGGCGGCGGCGCCGACCTGGCCGGCGCGCAGCAGGCGGCCGAGCGGCGTGCGCCCCGCATCGACCTCGCCGATCACCGCATCGGCATCGACCTCGACCCCGTCGAACTCGATGCGGGCAGCGATGCTGGCGTCGGTCAGCCGTTCGCCCGTGGCGGTCATGCCCGCGGCATCCTTCGGCACGGCGAACAGCGTGACGCCCTGTTCGTCGTCGGCCGCGCCGGCCGTCCGGGCAGCGACGATCAGCACGTCGGCGACATGGCCATGCTGGACGAACTGCTTGGCACCGGTCAGTTTGAAGCCGTTGCCAGACCGCTCGGCCTTCATCGCAACGGCGTTGCGGAACTTGGCGCCTTCGTCGATCGCCAGCGCGGCGACCGTCTCACCGGCAACGATCCCGGGGAACCAGCGGTCCGCATGCGGCGTGCCCTTCAGCGCCTCGACGGCGGCAACGGCGGTCTGAAGGAACGGCGATGGCGACAGGTTGCGGCCGATCTCTTCCAGCACGATGCCCGCCTCGACATGGCCGAGACCGAGCCCGCCCTGCGCCTCGTCGATCAGGATGCCGGTGAAGCCCATGTCGGCGAACTGCTTCCACAGGTCGCGCGAGAAGCCGGTCTGATCCTTGTCGTCCCGCAATTTGCGCATGTGGCTGACGGGGGCGGAATCCGCCACGAAATCGCGCGCGGTGTCGCGCAGCATGGTCTGATCTTCGTTCAGAAAAAGAGGCATCGTTGGTCCCTTTTACGCCCCGGCGCAGATGCGCGCCGGGGGAGGTGGGAAGCGGCGGCCGGCCAGAGTGAGCGCCACCTGCTTCCCGTTCATCGTCTGGCGAGCGCGCCCTCCCCGCAGGAAGGGCGAGCCGATCACGCGCCCGGCAGCTCCAGGATGCGCTTCGAAATGATGTTGAGCTGTACCTCGCTGGTGCCGCCCTCAATCGAGTTCGCCTTGGTGCGCAGCCAGTCGCGGGCCGGTGCACCGCCGCGCGACCGCTCGCTTTCCCATTCAAGGTTGTTCGAGCCGCCCGATGCCATCAGCAGCTCGTGCCGCGACTTGTTCAGCTCGGTCCCGTAGTACTTCATCATCGACGGTTGGGCAGGGTGCGCACGGCCGGCCTTCAATTCGTCAATGAAGCGTTCGGACTGGGCGGCGAACGCCTTGGAGCGGACCTCGAACTCGGCGATCTTGGCCCGCAGCAGCGGATCGGCGAGGCGGCCGTCGTGATCGAGGCCGACGGTCGCAATCGCGCCGTCGATCAGCGGGTTCTTGCCCCCGCCGCCAAGGCCCATGTTCGAGATCATCTCGCGCTCGTGCCCGAGCAGATACTTGGCGACGTCCCAGCCCTTGTTGAGCTCGCCGACCAGGTTTTCCTTGGGCACCTTCACATTGTCGAAGAAGGTTTCGCAGAAGGGCGAATAGCCGCTGATCAGCAGGATCGGCTTGGTCGAGACGCCCGGCGTCTGCATATCGAACAGAACGAAGCTGATGCCGTTGTGCTTGTTGGTCTTGTCCGTCCGGACGAGGCAGAAGATCCAGTCGGCATGATTGGCGTAGCTGGTCCACACCTTCTGCCCGTTGACCAGGAAGTGATCGCCCTTGTCCTCCGCGCTCGTTGCGAGGCTGGCGAGGTCGGAGCCGGCGTTCGGCTCCGAATAGCCCTGGCACCAGCGGATCTCGCCGCGCGCGATCTTGGGCAGATGCTCCTTCTTCTGCTCTTCGGTGCCGTATTTCAGCAGCGCCGGCCCGAGCATCGAGATGCCGAAGGAGGACAGCGGGTTGCGGCACCGCAGCTTCGCCATTTCCTCGCGCAGGATCTTGGTTTCGGCGGCCGTCAGGCCGCCGCCGCCATATTCCTTGGGCCAATCGGGCACGGTCCAGCCCTTGGCGCCCATGGCATCCATCCACTGCTTCTGCGCCGGGGTCATGGCGCTCTGGTCGCGGCCACCCCAGACGCTGTCTTTTTCGCTGCGGATCGGCTCGCGCATCTCGGGCGGGCAGTTCGCCTCGAGCCACGCGCGCGTCTCGGCGCGGAACTGATCAAGATCGGTCATTCGCTTGCTCCTTCGCGGGTCTTCTCGCGCAGATGTTGGATGAGTTCGATGGTGTGGCCTTCCGGATCGTCGAGGAAGGCGATGCGCATGCCGGGGAGATCCTCCGGCGGGCGAACGGCGATGCCACCGGCGGCGATCGCGCGATCCCAGGCAGCGTGGATGTCGCGGGTCGAGAGGCCGAGCGGCCCGTGATTGTCCCCGCGCACCAGCGTGCGGCCGTCGGTGTGGTGGTAGAGGACGAGCGTGAAGGGGTCGTCGGGAAGGCCGATCAGCACTTCCTCCAGGCCCGGCAGCACGATGCGGTTGCGCTCGGTGAAGCCGAACGCCTCGCCGTAGAAGGCGACGGCGCGCGGCAAATCCTCGACGACGAGCTTGGTGAAGATGATGCGTCCGACCGTCATCGCGCGTCTCCTGCCGCATCGTGGATGTCGCGCGCCGCGGCGATGGCGGTACGGTCGGCGTAGAGGTCCGCAATCACCTGGACGCCGATCGGCAGCCCGTCGGCATCCTTGCCGATCGGCACGCTGGTGGCGGGCAGCATCGGGAAGGTGGCGAGGCCGGGAAAGACGAACTGATGAAAGAACTGCGTGTCCGCGCCATCGATCGACAGGCGACGCGTGGCCAGCGGCGTCGGATCGTGCGGGAAGGCCGTCATGCCGACGGTGGGAGCGATCACCGCATCATAGGTTTCGAACAGGCGACGCCACTGGCGCTGGTTGCGCGCCTGTTCGTCGTGGAGGTCGAGCCATGGTTCGAGCGCGGGGGCCGCCTCGCCGTCGGGACGTGGCGCACGGCGCGACATGGCGATGTTCAGCATCTGCCAATAGCCGGCGTGCTGGCGTTCGAGATCGGGCAGGAGATCGCTATCGGTGTCGACGGTGGCCCCGGTTTCGCGCAGCGCGTTTGCCACCCCTTCGAGCGCATCGACGATGGACTGCTGCACCTTGGCCATCGGATGGTTGGTGAGGAGCAGGAAGCGCCACTCGCTGCCGTGGCGCCGTGCCGGCGCGAGCGGGTGATCGGCCACGACGCCGAGCGCCGTTTCGAGATCGTCAGCGTCGCGCGCCATCGGGCCGAGCACCGACAGGACGGTGCGCGCCCCATCGGTGCCGGGCATGGTATGGCCCTCGGTAGGAATGACACCCCAGGTGGTCTTGTGCCCCCACACGCCGTTGAAGGCGGCGGGGACGCGGATCGAGCCGCCGATGTCGGAACCGAATTCTAACGGGACCATCCCGGCGGCAAGCGCCACCGCCGATCCGCCGGACGATCCGCCGGCGACCCGA
This sequence comes from Sphingomonas dokdonensis, assembly GCF_002197685.1. Lineage (GTDB taxonomy): Bacteria > Pseudomonadota > Alphaproteobacteria > Sphingomonadales > Sphingomonadaceae > Sphingomonas > Sphingomonas dokdonensis. Next base: position 685,923 of record NZ_NBBI01000001.1, read on the forward strand.
TCGGGGTTCACCGCATTGTTGGTGCGGCCATAGACCGGATTGTCGGACTGGAGATCGGACAAGGCCGGGGGCACGTTGGTCTTGCCCAGGATGATCGCGCCGGCCGCCTTCAGCCGGCGAACGGTGACCGCGTCTTCGCCAGCGATGAAATCGCGATGCTCGGCAAAGCCGAAGGTGGTCGGCAGGCCGGCGACGTCGTAGCTTTCCTTGATCGTCATCGGCACGCCGAGCAGCGGGCCATCGAACCCGCCCGCGATGCGCGCGTCGAGCGCGGCAGCGGCGGCGCGGGCGCGATCGAAATCACGCACCACGATGGCGTTGAGCGGCCCGTCGCGTTCCTCGATCCGGGCGATCGCCGCCTCTGTTTCCGCCAGCGCCGTGGTGGCGCCGGAGCGGACCGCCGCGGCAGTCTGGAGGGCGGTGCGCTCAGTCATGGCCGGAGGCTCCTGTGCCCGCCTGACCGGCGCGCGCGAGCACGCCAGCCGCACAAGCGGGGAGGCGGCACCACGTAGCGGCGGGCAGGGCGGGGCACGTTGCGGTCACTTCAGCGCGCTGCCAGACTCGGCGGCGGTCTTCAGGCTCTCGGCGACCTTGAACTTATGCTTTTCAAGACCTTCGACGACCTTCTTCAGGCCGACTTCGTTCTGCGCCCAGAACATCGGGCCGCCGCGATAGACCGGCCAGCCATAGCCCATGATCCAGACGACATCCACGTCGCTGGCGCGCTGGGCCTTGCCCTCTTCGAGGATCAGCGCGCCTTCGTTGACCATCGGGTACAAAGTACGCTCGACGATCTCCTGATCGGTGATCTCGCGCTTGGGCAGGTTCGATTTGGCGCGGAACTCCTCGATGATCTCGAGCGCGCGCGGGCTCGGCGTGGCGTTGCGCTTCTCGTCGTAATCGTAATAGCCCGCGCCCTTCTTCTGGCCCCAGCGGCCCTCGGCGGCGAGTGCATCGCGGATGCTCTCGATCCGGCTCGGATCGCGGTGCCAGCCGATGTCGACGCCGGCGAGGTCGGCCATCTGGAACGGGCCCATCGGCATGCCGAAGTCGGTGTGGACCTTGTCGATCTGCTGCGGGGTCGCGCCTTCCATGAGGAGCTTGTTCGCCTCGATCTGGCGCGGGCTCAGCATGCGATTGCCAATGAAGCCGTGGCAGACGCCGGCGACCACCGCGACCTTCTTGATCTTCTTGGCAAGCGCCATGACGGTGGCGAGCACGTCCTTGGCGGTCTTCTCGCCGCGCACCACTTCGAGCAGGCGCATGACGTTGGCGGGTGAGAAGAAGTGCATGCCGACCACGTCCTCGGGACGCTTCGTCACCGCGGCGATCTCGTCGACGTTGAGATAGCTGGTGTTCGACGCCAGGATCGCGCCGGGCTTAGCAATGGCGTCGAGCTTGGTGAACAGCTCCTTCTTGACGTCCATATTCTCATACACCGCCTCGATGATGAGATCGCAGTCGGCGAGGTCATCGAGGCTGAGCGTCGGGGTGAGCAGGCCCATCGCCTTTTCCGGCGCATCGGGCTTGATCCGGCCCTTGGCGGCCGACGCCTCGTAATTCTTGCGCATCACGCCGGTGCCGCGATCGAGCGCGTCCTGCTGCATCTCGACGATGGTGACGGCGATGCCTGCCGACAGGAAGTTCATCGAAATACCGCCGCCCATCGTGCCGGCGCCGATCACGCCGACCTTGTTGATCGGGCGCAGCTGCGTCGTCTTCGGATCGACGTCGTCGATTTTCGCGGCCTGGCGCTCGGCGAAGAACAAGTGGCGCTGCGCGGCGGATTGGGTGCCCTCCATCAGCTTGACGAACTCGGTGCGCTCGAACTTCAGGCCCTCATCGAACGGCAGCTCGCTGGCTGCGACGACGCAAGCGATGTTGGCGGCGGGTGCATCGAAGCCGCGCATTCGGCGACCATGCTTCTTCTTGAATTCCTCGACCGCCTGCGGGTCCGGCGCGACCGTCTTGTCGCGCACGCGCGGGATCGGCTTCTTGTCGGCGATCTCGCGCGCAAAGGCGATCGCGTCCGCCTCCAGCGAGTCCTCGCCAACCACGCGGTCGACCAGCCCGACCTCGGCCGCCTTCTTCGCCGGGATCGGATCGCCGATCGCAACCATCTCGATCGCCGCCTTCACGCCGACGATTCGCGGCAGGCGCTGCGTGCCGCCAGCACCGGGCAGCAGGCCGAGCTTCACCTCCGGCAGGCCCATCACCGCCGATGGTACCGCCACGCGATAATGGCAGGCGAGCGCGACCTCGCAGCCGCCGCCGAGCGCCGTGCCGTGGATCGCGGCGACGATCGGCTTTTCGCTCGAATCCATCATCACGATCACGTCCTGCAGCGACGCGCCCTTAGGCGGCTTGCCGAACTCGGTGATGTCCGCGCCGGCGAAGAAGGTTTTGCCGTCACAGCGGATCACCATCGCCTTGATGGCGGGATCGTTGATCCCCATGCTGACACCCTCGTTCAGCCCATCGCGCACGCCAGCGCCCAGCGCGTTGACCGGCGGGGAATCGGAAATGATGACGAGGACATCGTCGTGGCGCTCGAAACGGACGGGGGAAGTCATTGTGCAATCGTCTCCAATTCCAGGTGGCGGTAAGAGCCGGAAGGGCCCGGACCGTAGCGTTCAGTTAAGCGCGGAATAGATCATCGTCTTGAGTTCGCGCCGGATGGGATAGATCATGCTCGGCGACAGCTGCGTCATGAACACCATGGACAGCCGTTCGACCGGATCGATGAAAAAGGCGGTCGAGAACATGCCGCCCCAATAATATTCGCCGACGCTCCCCGGCATCATCGAGCGGGCAGTGTCGATCGTCACGGCAAAGCCCAGGCCGAAGCCGGTGCCGGCATTCTGCGTCTCGCTGAACAGCGACTTCGACATGGCCGACAGATCGGCGCCGTTCGGCAGATGGTTCTGCGTCATCAGCTGGATCGTCTTGCGGCCGAGGATGCGCACGCCGTCGAGCGTGCCGCCATTGAGGCACATCTGGCAGAAGCGGTTATAATCCAGCGCGGTGGAAACGAGCCCGCCGCCGCCGGATACCAGCGTGAACGGCTTGGACCACATGCTCTCCTCGGCCCGGTCGAACATCACGCGGCCCTTGCCCGGCACCAGCGTGTAGCAGTCCACGAGCCGGTCGAGCTTCTCGCTCGGCACGGTAAAGCCGGTGTCGTTCATGCCCAGCGGCTTGAAAATGCGTTGTTCGAAAAATTCGGGCAGCGACATGCCCGACACGCGCTGCACGACGGCGCCCAGCACGTCGGTCGACACCGAATAGTTCCAGCTCGTCCCCGGCGAGAATTCCAGCGGCAGCTTGCCCAATTCGGCGACAAAACCGTCGAGATCGTGATTGCCGTGCCAATTCTCGAGCTTCAGCTCGCGATGCGCGGCATCGATGTTGGAACGGTTCTGGAAACCGTAGGTGAGGCCGGAGGTGTGGCGCAGCAGGTCAACCATGCGCATTGGTTCGTCGGTCGGCCGCGTCATGAACGGCACGCCCGCGCCGCCGCCGGCGTACACGCCCAGCTTCTTGAACTCGGGCAGGACGTGATGGACCGGCGTATCGAGCGCGACCTTGCACTCCTCCACAAGCATCATGAACGCCACCGACGTGATCGGTTTCGTCATGGAGGCGATACGGAACATGCTGCCGTCGTCGATCGTCGCCGCGCCGCCCTCGCGCGCTTTGCCCTGCGAGGAAAAGTGCACGATCTCGCCATCGCGCGACACCAGAAGCTGGGTGTGCGGGAACTCGCCCGAATCGAGGTACCGTTCTTTCAGGAACGTATCGATCGCGGCAAGGCGCTCGCCATCAAACCCGTGCTTCTTCGGTGATGCGATCTTCATGGCCCCTCCATACCCCGGCTTCTAATTGCGCCTCTTCCTATCGCTTGAGCGGGCGCGGAATCAATCCTAACGTGACGCGGCAAGCGAGTGAATTTTACGCGTGGGAGAATCTGACGTGGCGACGCAACCTCAACCTGCATCCTGGCCCGCCATGTCGGTGAAGGAAGCCGAAGCGGTGCTGACCGCGCCGGGCGCGAAGTTCGAGATGGAAACGGTAACGATCCGCGGCGTGCCGACGCGCGTGTGGAAGAATGCGCCGCCGCACATGGCCGCGCTCGTTGCGCTGTCGCAGACGCATGGCGAGCGGCTGGCAACGATCTACGAGGATGAGCGGGTCAGCTACGATGCGCAGTTCCGCGCGATCGCGGCACTTGCGGCCGATCTCGCCGCGGGCGGGGTGAAAAAGGGCGACCGCGTGGCGCTGGCGATGCGCAACCTGCCGGAATGGATCGTCGCCTTTTTCGCCATCACCGTGTCCGGCGCCGTCGCGGTGCCGCTCAACGCGTGGTGGACGGGCGACGAGCTGGCATACGGCCTGGAGGACTCCGGCGCCACCGTGCTGATTGCCGATGACGAGCGGTGGGAGCGGATCGCCCCGCTCCGCGCGCAACTGCCGGGTCTCCGCCGCGTGCTCGTCAGCCGCGCCGCCGCCCCGCTGGAAGGCGCGGAGCGGTTGGAAGAGGTGATCGGCATCCCGCAGGACTGGGCGCACCTGCCCGCCGGCGCGCTGCCCGATGCCGCGCTCGAGCCCGAGGACGAGGCCACGATCCTCTACACCAGCGGCACGACCGGCAAGCCGAAGGGCGCGCTTGGCACGCATCGCAATTTCATGACCAACATCCTGTCGACCGGCTATGCCATGTCGCGGTCGATCCTCCGCCGCGGCGATCCGCTGCCCGAGCCGAGCCAGAAGGTCGCGTTGACGGTGATCCCGCTGTTCCATGCGACCGCGCTGTCCTCCGGCCTGATGGGCGCGATGGCGGCAGGCCACACCATTATCTACATGCGCAAGTTCGAGGCCGTTCGCGCGATGGAGATCATCGAGCGCGAAAAGGTGAACTCCACCGGCGGCGTGCCGACCATCGCCTGGCAGCTGCTCGAGCACCCGGATCGGCACCGCTACGACCTCTCCAGCCTTGAAACGATCGGCTACGGCGGTGCGCCGTCCGCGCCCGAGCTGGTGCGCAAGATCGCCGCCGAGCTGAAGTCCGCGCCCGGCAACGGCTGGGGCATGACGGAGACCACTGCCACCGTCACCACGCACTCGGGCGAGGATTACCTCCACCGCCCCGAAAGCTGCGGCCCCGCCGTCGCGGTCGCCGATCTGAAGGTGACCGACGGCGACGGGCGCGAACTGCCGCCGGGTGAGGTGGGCGAGCTGTGGGCGCGCGGGCCGATGATCGTGAAGGGTTATTGGAACAAGCCCGAAGCGACCGCCACCACCTTTGTCGACGGTTGGGTGCGCACCGGCGATCTCGCGCGGCTCGACGAAGAGGGTTTCTGTTTCATCGTCGATCGCGCCAAGGACATGGTGATCCGCGGCGGCGAGAACATCTATTCGAGCGAGGTCGAGAACGTCCTCTACGATCACCCTGCCGTCACTGATTGCGCGCTGATCGGCATTCCGCATCGCACGCTGGGCGAGGAGCCGGCCGCCATTGTTCACCTCGCGCCGGGCACGACGGCAAGCGAGGCGGAGCTTCAGGCATGGGTCCGCGATCGGCTGGCCGCCTTCAAGGTGCCGGTCGCGATCCGCTTCTGCGACGAAATGCTGCCGCGCAACGCCAACGGCAAAATCCTGAAGCGCGATTTGAAGGAGCTGTTCGAGGATCGCGCCGCCGCCTGAAGCGTTACAGTGGCGGAACGAGGGGTCTTGTGAAGTCACATGCGAACGAAGGATTTTCTCCGCGGCCGGCGCAGGCGGGAATTGTCGGCAGAGGAGATTCACGCGTTGGAGGATGCCGTGGAGGCAGTGGAGACCGTGCCGCCGCGCACGGCGCTCGCGTCGCGCGGCGATCGGCTGAACCGTAGCACGCTTATTATCGATGGGTTCGCCTGTCGGTACATGGATGCGCGCGACGGCTATCGACAGATCCTGTCCTACCATGTCGCCGGTGATTTCATCGACCTGCACAGCTTCCCCACGCGCTACATCGATCACGACATCGCGACGATCACCAGCGCAACGCTCGCTTATGTTCGTCACGATCGGCTCGAGACGCTGATGGCGAAATGGCCACATCTTGGCCAATTGCTGTGGTTCAGCACCATGCTCGACGCTGCCCAGCACCGCGAATGGATCTTCCGTATCGGCCGGCTGGATGCGGCGGGGCGCCTCGCGCATTTCATGTGCGAGACCTATTATCGCATGCGGGCGGTCGGCCAGGTTGCCGATGGCGGGTGCGACCTGCCGCTGACTCAGCAGGATCTCGGCGAGGTAGCCGGATTGACCAGCGTGCACGTAAACCGCGTGCTTCGCCGCTTGCGCGAGGACGGGCTGGCGATCGTCGGGCGCGGCAAGCTGCAGATCCTCGACCTTGACCGACTCGCTCGGCTGGGAGAGTTCAAATCCGACTATCTCTATCTTGAGGACGGGCCGTGGCAGGAATGATCATCGGCATGCCTGCCGTATCGGCTGCTTGGCCGTTCCGCGGTCATCCTTTCCGTGGCTGAGCTCTCGCCGGAGCTTAACCCTGCTCCCGTGGTAAGCGCCGGCGGCGGCATCGAGCCGGACCCGCCGGCCGAAGACCCGCGCATCGCCTTGCGCCGCGATCGGCTGCTCGCCGCACTCACCCTGACCGCCGGCATGGGGCTGATCATCGGCGTGCCATTCGCGCTTAAGGCGGGTGCGGAGTTCTTTGTCCCGACCACGGTCGCGCTCGTGGTGAGCATCGCGCTGATCCCGCTGCTCGAATGGCTCGAATCGCGGCGGCTGCCGCCAGCCATCGCCTCGCTGCTTTGCGTCATCCTGTTCCTGGTCGCGGCGAATGTCGCGCTGGCCGCGATCGTGGTGCCGGCGATCGACTTCTTCCGGCTGTTGCCGACGCGGATTGAGCGCATTCAGGACAATCTGGAGCCGCTGCTCGATCTGTATTCCAACCTCGAACGCTACGCCAATCGCACGTTGCAGCGCCTGGCGGCGGCGCCCGTCCGCCAATCCCCCAGCGCCGCCGTCGCGCCGCCGAGCTCGATTCTGGAACTCGCCGCCACGTCCGCGCCCGGCGTGATCATCCAGGTGCTTTACGCGATCCTCGTCACCTTCTTCTTCCTGACGGCGTGGACGCGTACCCGGACGGGAATGATCACCAGCCGCGAAAGCTTTGGCGGCGCCATGGCGACGGCGCGGGTGATCCAGGCCGTCGTGGATGACGTATCCAGCTACCTGGGCACGATCACGGCAATCAACATCGTGCTCGGGCTGGTTACCGCTGGCGCGCTTTATCTGCTCGGCATGCCCTTTCCGCTGATGTGGGGCGGCATCGTCGCTTTGTTCAACTACATCCCATACTTCGGGCCGGTGATCGCCGCGTTGCTGGTGGCGCTTGGCGGCCTGATGACGTTCAACGATGTGGCAACCGCGCTGGCGGCGCCCGCGATCATGTATGGCCTGCACCTCGTCGAGGCGAACGTCGTGACGCCGCTGATCGTCGGCCATCGCCTTACCATCAGCCCGGTGCTCATCCTCATCTCGCTAAGCTTCTGGGGCTGGGTCTGGGGAACGGTAGGGGCGCTGCTCGCGGTGCCGCTGCTGATCATCATCCAGACGGTAATCAAGGGTGCGGGCAAGCCCGACATTGCCGGTTTCCTGTTCGAGCACGGGACGCTGGTGCGCCAGCCCGTGCGCCGATCGCCGGAATTTGCGAAAAGCGAGGACGATGTCGTTGACAGCCCCGCGCCGGTGGCATAGTGGCGCGCCTCCACGCTGATCCAAGCGGGTGTAGCTCAGTTGGTTAGAGCGCCGGCCTGTCACGCCGGAGGTCGCGGGTTCGAGCCCCGTCACTCGCGCCATCCCTGAACGGGGTGGTGGATGTCAGATGTGGAGCACCGCTACGGCTGGTCCGGGCGGGTGTAGCTCAGTTGGTTAGAGCGCCGGCCTGTCACGCCGGAGGTCGCGGGTTCGAGCCCCGTCACTCGCGCCATCCGATCGGATGGCTTATCCTCACATCACATCAGATCGCAGCCGTTTGTCGGCCAAAGCCGCGTCTCGCTGTCATGACGGGCAGGTGCTGAGCCGCGACGAGCGGGGGCTTACGTCCGGCCGATTTCCGGCTAGTCACGATCGTTCGATGCGGCACCGACGCTGCGTCGATGGGGGAGTTCTGCGTGTCGCAAAGCGTAAAGGGGTGGGCGCTGTTCAAGGCGGCGATGGGCAGCCGAAAGACGGCCGTCATGCTCGCCCTTGGGTTTTCGTCCGGGCTGCCGTTCGTTCTCCTGATCGGCACGCTGAACGCCTGGCTCGGCGAGTTGCAGGTCAGTTTGGCGACGATCGGCGTCCTGTCATGGATCGGCCTCGCCTACGCCTTCAAATTCCTCTGGTCGCCGCTGGTGGACCGCGCGCGACCGCCGTTGCTCGCCCGGCTGGGGCGGCGCCGATCATGGCTCGTTCTGTGCCAGGTGTCGCTGGCCGTTCTGTTGTGGCTGCTGGCGCTGACCGATCCGATCACCGCGATCGGCACCTTTGCCGGCCTCGCCGTCATCGCGGCCTTTCTCTCGGCGACGCAGGACGTCGTGCTCGACGCCTGGCGCATCGAGATCGCCGATGATGTCGCCACGGTGGAGTTGCTGTCTGCCATCTATCAACTCGGCAATCGTTTTGCGGCGCTGACCGGCGGCGCGCTGGCGCTGGTCATCGCGGCGCGCACCGGCTGGCCCATCGTGTATATGGGCATGGGCGTCGCGATGCTGGTGCTGGTCGCCGCAACGCTGGCGGCGCCGGAGGCGGCCGAGCTGGCGGAGGATCGCGCCCGCCCGCTGGGGGATCACGCCGCGCCCGATCCGCGCCGCCGCACGCTGGCGCTGGTGATCGTCGGCCTTGGCTGGGGCGCCGCGATCCTGGGTCTCGGCAGCTTCATGGTCGAGGCGCTCAGCCCGCCGGCGCCCGGCGCCAAGGCGCCATCGGCTGGCGATTTCACCAAGACGTGGGGACCGTGGATCGTCATCATGACCGTGGTTCTGCCGGCGCTGGTGGCCGCCTGGACGAACCGTGTTCGCGAGCCGCAGCCGCAGCCGGGTCAACGCATGCTCGACCATTGCTATCGTGCGCTGGTGCTCCCACTCGCGGAGCTGGTCGATCGGCTGCGCTGGGGCGCGATCGTCGTCGTGGCGTTGATCCTGGTCTACCGCATCTGCGATTCGATCTGGGCGCCCTTTGCCTTTCCTTTCTATCTCGATTTTCTTGGCTATTCGAACGACGAGGTGGCGTTCGCTTCCAAGCTGTTCGGCGTGCTGATGACCATTGCCGGTGTTGCGCTGGGCGGGCTGATGTTTTCGACGCTGGGGCGGATGCCGACCATGCTGGCGGGCGCCATCACCGCCGCTGCCTCCAACCTGCTGTATGCCGATCTCGCCACCGGCGGTGCGGGGATCGATGCATTTGCGGGCGTGTTCGGGCTGTACGATCTCGGCGTGGACGCGCGCATGGTGCGCCTGATGATCGCGATCTCGGGCGAGAATATCGCCGGCGGCCTGGCTGGCGCGGCGTTCGTCGGCTACATTTCCTCGATCGCGTCGCGGCAATATTCGGCGGTGCAATATGCGTTGCTGTCCTCGCTGACCTTTCTCGTCGGTGCGCTGGGGCGCGCGGCGATGGGCGAGGCGATCGAACGGATCGGCTATGCGCCCGTGTTCCACTTTACCGCGCTGTTGGGGCTGGTGGCCGTCGCGCTGGTGGTGATCGAATGGTGGCGCGGCGCGGCGCGAGCCCCGGCGCCTGCTTCGTCGGTCGATCCACTGACAGCGGCGCCGGTCGAGGCGCCTAAGCCGTAAGCGGCCGGCCTTCGTCGGCAAATGCCATGGTGACCGCTGCTGCGCTCGCCAGCACGCCATCGACCGCGCGAATGCCGAGCAGGTCCGCCATCAGCAGCCGCGCCGAGTCGGGCTGTGCTTCGACCCGTGCGAGAATGGTGAGCAAGGCCGACTCGGCATGGGTCATGCGGTTGTAACAGCATGGCGCGATCGCGATCGTGCCGCTTGCGGCGGTCGCAAGATCCACCATCAGCCCGCGTAGCAGCATGAGCGGACGCCGGAAGCTTTCCCCAAAGGCGGTGAAGACGGCATGTGCCGCCCGTGCATCGTTCAGGCCATGCGCGCCGATCCGCCGCATCGCGAACAGCGCTATTCGAGCGTTTGGGCAGCCTGGCAGAGGGTGAGGCAGCAACGCCAGCGTCGCGGGAGCAGACATCGTCATGGGAGAGACTCCTTTCCCGTCAAGTCTCCCCAATCCGCTATTGCAAGTCAATCGCAGTTTCGCTCAGTTCGGGATCTCGTCGTTTTTGGCGAGCACTTCGCCTGTCAGATACAGCGAGCCGGCGATCAAAATGCGCTGCGGACGAATTGCGGCAAGCGCCGTCATCGCGTCCTCGACATTGAGCGCCGCGCTCGCGTCCACCGCGCCGCTCTCGCGCGCGATCCGGGCGAGAGCGGCAGGATCATGATGCGCATGGCCAGGAACGGGCACCGTGATGACCCGCACCGTCGCTGCCATGCCGACAAGGTGCCGGAGAATCGATCGGGCATCCTTGTTCGCCAGTACGCCGATAATCACAGCGGTGTCCGCATCACGCGGCCAGGCCTGCGCGATGGCCGCTGCCGCCGACTCGTTGTGCGCTCCGTCGAGCCAGACACCGCCCGGCGGCTGATGGCCCAACCGGTCTGTCAGTGGACCGGAACGCAGGCGCTGCATCCGTGCTGGCCAGGATGCGCCGCAAATGCCTGCCGAAAAGGCCGCCGGTATCACGTTCAAGGCCGATTGGTGCCGGAGCAAGGCCACGGCCAGCCCGGCATTTCCAACCTGATGGTCGCCTGCCAGCGCCGGCAGCGGGAGAACCAACTCTCCCCCGGCATCCACGTAGCGCATGCCGTCGTCTACACGACGAACAGACCAGTCGACTCCCGCCTGCAGCATCGTGGCATGCTTTTCCTCAGCAACGGCGCGGATGGCAGTGGTCACGGCGTCGGGGTAGGAGAGGGTCACCAGCGGCGTGCCAGGCTTGGCGATGCCCGCCTTTTCAAACGCGATCCGTGCCATAGAGTCAGTCGGCGTGCCGTCTTCCGGCGTTAGCAAAAACGCTTCATGGTCAATGCCTAAGCCAGCAATCCCACAAGCAAGTGGAAGGACGACATTGGTGGCGTCGAGCCGCCCGCCAAGCCCGACCTCGATCACGCAAGCGTCGGCCGGCGTGCGCGAGAAGGCGAGGAATGCGGCTGCGGTGGTTACCTCGAAGAAGCTCGCGCCGATGTCGCCGCCGATATCCAGGACTTCTTCAAGCAGCGCGGCCAGAGCACGGTCGTCGATCAGCGTACCTGCAACACGGATTCGTTCATTGAATCGAACAAGATGCGGGCTGGAATAGACATGAACGCGCTTGCCCGATGCCTCCAGCATGGCACGCAAAAAGGCGCAGGTAGAGCCCTTGCCGTTCGTGCCGGCGACATGGAACACCGGGGGTAGGCGAAGCTGCGGGTCGCCTAGCCGCGCCAGAAGCGCGGTGATCCGGCCAAGCCCGAGCACATCGGCGCCAGGCGAGAGCGCCCACAGCCGCGCCAGTTGCGCTTGCACCGCAGGATCTGTCGAAACCGCATGATCTGGCATGGGCGCTTTGGCTCTCAACGCACTGACAAACAGTGGCTTTGCTCAGCCACCGCCTTGTTCAACTCATCCGGTTGCCGGCGGCGAAGCGGGCAGGCCGCCTCAGGCTGCCTTACGATTCGCGCAAAGATAGCCGATCACCGTCGCCAGTTGATCGCGCAGATCCTTGCGGTGCACCACCATGTCGATCAGGCCGTGCTCGAGATAATATTCGCTGGTCTGGAAATCGTCGGGCAGCTTCTCGCGGATCGTATTCTCGATCACGCGGCGCCCGGTGAAGGCGAGGGTGGCACGCGGCTCGGCAATGTGGATATCGCCCAGCATGGCATAGGCTGCCATCACGCCGCCCGATGTCGGATCGGTGAGCACCACGATATAGGGGAGGCCCGCGTCGTGCAGCATTTGGATCGCCACCGTGCTGCGCGGCATCTGCATCAGGCTGAGAATGCCCTCCTGCATGCGCGCGCCGCCGCTGGCGGTGAAGACGATGAACGGCGCCCGATCGGCTATGGCGGTCTCGACGCCCTGGATGAAGGCTTCGCCCACGGCCTGCCCCATGGATCCACCCATGAAAGCAAAGTCTTGCACACCGATCACCACGCGCTGGCCCTTGATCGTGCCGCGTGCGTTGATGAAGGCGTCCTGCTCGCCCGTCTCGGTGCGCGCCGCCTTCAGTCGATCGGAATAGCGCTTCGAATCGCGAAACTTCAGCGGGTCTTCCGGTGCGCTCGGCGGCGCGAGCACCGTGGCGCTGCCCTCGTCAAGCAGTTGGGCGAACCGTGTTGCTGGTCCGATGCGCCCGTGGTGATCGCATGTGGGGCAAACCGACAGATTTTCTTCCCACTCCTTGGTGAAGACCATCGTCCCGCATCCCTTGCACTTGTGCCAGAGATTGTCGGGGGTCTCCTTCGTCGCGGGAACAACGAACGACAGAGCGTTGCGAACGCTGGACAACCAGCTCATGCGATTTCCTTCCGAGCGGCGCGGACGGCGGCCGCCAAGCTTTGAACATAGGTGCGCACCTGCGCTGGCGCATCGGTGCCGTGACGCTCCACGAGCTCGACGATCGCCGACCCGACTACCACGCCATCCGATACGCGCGCGATCGCACCCGCTTGGTCGGGGGTGCGCACGCCGAAGCCGACAACGATTGGCAGCTCCGTTGCTGCCTTCAGCCGCGCCACCGCTTCGTCGATCGACCCCTGTGCTGCCTGCTGTAGGCCGGTGATGCCGGCCACCGACACATAGTAGATGAAGCCAGACGCTCCGTTCAACACATCGGCGAGGCGCGCGGCATTGGTAGTTGGCGTCGCCAGCCGGATAAGGTCGATGCCGGCTCCACGAAGGGCTGGACCGAGTGCATCATCCTCTTCCGGCGGCACGTCGACGCAGATTACCCCGTCGGCGCCAGCATCGCGCACGGCTGCGGCGAACCAGGCCGCGCCGCGGCGGAGCATCGGGTTGGCGTAGCCCATGAGAACCAAGGGTAAATCGGGATGGCGAGAACGAAAATCACGGGCAATCAACAAGATGTCGGCCGTTGTTGTGCCCGCTGCCAAACTGCGGATGTTGGCCGCCTGGATAGCGGGGCCGTCCGCCATCGGATCGGTAAAGGGCATACCCAATTCGATCACGTCCGCGCCACCGTCGACCAGAGCGTCGAGCACAGCCGCGGTATCGCCATCACCTGCCGTGACGAAGCAGACGAGCGCCGGATGCTCCTTGGCAAATGTGTCGGCAAGCCGGCTCATATCGCTACCCCGAGCGCATGAGCGACGGTGAAGATGTCCTTGTCGCCGCGGCCGCATAGGTTGGCGAGGATCACTTGATCGCGGCGCATCTCACGCGCCCGGCGGGTGACAGCCGCGATGGCGTGCGACGGCTCAAGCGCAGGAATGATGCCTTCTGTGCGGCAGAGCAACTGGAAGGCGTCGAGCGCCTCGTCATCGGTGACCGACGTATAGTCGACGCGACCTATATCCTTCAGCCAGGCGTGCTCGGGTCCGATACCGGGATAATCCAGCCCGGCAGAGATCGAGTGCGCTTCGGCAATCTGTCCGTCGTCATCCTGCAGCAGATAGGTCTTGTTGCCGTGGAGCACGCCAGGAAATCCGCCGGCCAGGCTGGCGGCATGCTTCTTTTCCAAGCCTTCGCCCGCCGCCTCGACACCCAGCATCTGCACGTCGGCATCGTCGAGGAAGGGGTGGAACAGCCCGATGGCGTTCGATCCGCCGCCGATCGCCGCCACCAGCAGATCTGGCAGGCGCCCGGTGCGACGCATCATCTGCTCGCGTGCCTCGCGGCCGATCACGCTTTGGAAATCGCGAACAAGCTCGGGGTAGGGGTGTGGGCCGGCAGCCGTGCCGATGATGTAGAAGGTGTCGTGCACATTGGCGACCCAATCGCGCAGCGCCTCGTTCATTGCATCCTTGAGCGTGTTCGCACCCGACGTAACCGCGCGAACTTCAGCCCCTAACAGCTTCATACGAAAGACGTTTGGCTGCTGGCGCTCGACGTCCTTGGCGCCCATATAGATGACGCAGGGCAGGCCAAAGCGGGCGCACACCGTGGCGGTCGCCACGCCATGCTGGCCGGCGCCGGTCTCGGCGATGATCCGCGTCTTGCCCATGCGGATCGCGAGCAGGATCTGGCCGATGCAATTGTTGATCTTGTGTGCGCCGGTATGGTTCAGCTCATCACGCTTGAACCAGATTTCCGCGCCCATGCCGTCGGGCGCGTTCTCGCGCAGCGCGTCGGTCAGCCGCTCGGCGTAATAGAGCGGGGAGGGGCGGCCGACATAATGTTCGAGCAGATCGTCGAACTGGGCGCGGAACGCCGGATCGTTCTTCGCCGCGCGATATTCGCGTTCCAGTTCAAGGATCAGCGGCATCAGCGTTTCGGCGACATAGCGCCCGCCGTAATCACCGAAATGGCCGCGGTCGTCGGGCTGAGCCCGGAAGGAATTCGGAGCGTTCATGATGCGGCCACCGCTTGCAGGAAGGCGGCGATCTTGTCCACGCTCTTGACGCCCGGTGCGCTTTCTACCCCCGATGAGGTGTCAACCAACGTCGCGCCGGTGCGGCGCACCGCTTCGCCGACGTTTGCGGCATCCAGCCCACCGGAAAGCGCCCAAGGGATCGGGTGACGAAAGCCGTCGAGCAGCGACCAGTCGAAGCGAACCCCCATTCCGCCGGGCAGCGCTGCGCCAGGCGGCGTCTTGGCATCAAAAAGAATTCGGTCGGCTGCGCCGACATACTCGCGCACGCCGTCGAGATCGCTGCGCGACCGAACGGCGATCGCTGCCCACGTCTCGCGTGCGAAGCGCTGGCGAATATGCGCGGCACGCGCGGGCGGCGTTTGATGCAATTGCACGGCATGGAGCTTGCCGGCTGCTACTGCTTGCTCCAACAGGCCATCTTCAGGATTTACGAAAACCCCAACGCGCCGCACATGATCCGGCGTGCGTGCGGCCAACGCCATCGCAGCGTCGAAGGAGAGATGGCGCGGCGATGGCGGGAAGAAGACCAGCCCGACGTGCGATGCGGCGCCCGCGATCACGGCGTGCATGCTCTCTGCGGTGCTGATTCCACAAATCTTTGCGGTCGTCATTGTAGCGTCCGGCCATGCGATAGCGCCGACGGCGCAATGGCTAGCCCGCGCACACGCGTAAAGCCTTCTATCATGATCGGCGGCTCAGAGCGTTGCGGCGATCGCGCGGGCGGCCGCGTCGGGATCTTCCGCCTGCGTGATCGGGCGTCCGATCACCAGGATCGAGGCGCCGCGATCCAGCGCCTGACGGGCCGTAACAACCCGTTTCTGGTCACCCACTACGCCAGCGGCAGGCCTAACGCCGGGAACGACGAAGAACCCGCTTGGCCAAACG
Organism: Sphingomonas dokdonensis; assembly: GCF_002197685.1. Classification (GTDB taxonomy): domain Bacteria; phylum Pseudomonadota; class Alphaproteobacteria; order Sphingomonadales; family Sphingomonadaceae; genus Sphingomonas; species Sphingomonas dokdonensis. The sequence goes on from NZ_NBBI01000001.1 coordinate 701,470, forward strand.
CGGTGCGCCGCTTCGACCTCTTCGCCCGAGCAGACGATGCCATCGACGCCGGACTGTTTGGCGAGTTCGGTCAACCGGAGCACATGATCGTGCGCACGGCCTTGAACGCCGGTGGCCGCCAGATCCTGATCATCCAGGCTCGTGAGCATGGTCACCGCCACCACCTTGGTGGTCGCAGGCGCGGCAGCCTTGGCATCCTCCAGCATCGCCTGCCCGCCGGACGCATGGACGGTGAGAATGGCGGGCGCCAGGTCGCCGAGTGCCTGGATAGCCTTAGCGACCGTATTGGGAATGTCGTGCAGCTTCAGATCGAGAAAGATCGGCAAGCCGCTATGGCTCAGTTCGCGCACGCCCAATGCGCCATTGGCGACAAAGAACTCCAGCCCTAATTTCAGACCGCCCACATGGTGGCGCACGCGGGCGGCCATCGCCTTCGCCCGGTCCAGATCGGGCGTGTCGAGCGCGACGAAGATACGGTTGGACATGTCAGGTGCCCTCAGGAGCTTACGGCCGGCAAAGACGGCGTGTTGTGCTGTGCTGGCATTGCAGCGGCGGGCGGGGCGACCGGCGGCTGTTCGATCGCTCGCAGATCCGCGATGGTGCGCTCGGCAGCGAACAGGCGCTGGCGCAGTCGCCAGCGGAGCGCGCGTTGGTACAGCAGCGTCGGCAGGAAGCCGACCAGGAAGGTGACCAGCAACAGCACCGGCAGGTTCACTTCGGCCACGAGATTGCCGAACAGCGCAATCGGCACCCATTTCCAATTGCCAAAGGTGAACAGCGCCGCCGCAAACGCGAGAAGCGCCCAGAATAGAATCTTCAGGAACTGCATGAACGAGGCTCCGGCATGGCCGCGGACGCTATTACGCTCGGCAGCTTTTGGCCAGCCTCAGCCGACCTCCGTTCGCAACGCCGCGATAAGCCCCGCGGCCGTTTTCAGCCTCGGCTCCTCCTCGTCCAGGATGGCGCAGAAGGCGCGGCGCTTGGCCGCCGCCACCACGCCCGGCCCGAGCCGCGGCTCGCCAGGCAGCGCTGATACGACAATATCGATCATGCGCTCTGCCCCGTGCAAGCGGCCCCACAGATAATCGTTTTCGCGATAGGCACGGCTGAAGAACGCGCCGAAATTGCTGAATTGTATGCCCTTCAACGTCGCTTCCGCGCCGCCGGGGCGGATCGCCGTGCAATCATCGGGCGCGATCCGGTCGATCTTTACCGGGTCGAATTCGTCGATGCCGGCGCCTTGCAACAGCGGCAACGTCGCAAGATCGACATAGGGGAAGCCAAGGTAATGGAGCAACAGCGTGCGGCGCGGCGCTCGTGGCAAAGCGGCGAGTGCCTCTGCCATCCGCTCGTCGGTTTCGGCATCCACCCGGGTGAGGGCGAGCGATTGGCTCAATTCGTCGAGCAGGTCGGATGCGTCGCCCCGCAGCGAGCGCACCTTGGCGCGCAGATGCTTGTGCTGTTCGGGCCGCTTTCGCTCGAGATAGTCGGCCAAGGAATCGTAGATCGCCTGTCGAATGGGTAGCAAGGCAGCCTCGTCCAACTCTCCTTCCAGTTCCACCAGGCGGCGTGCCAACAGGCGAAGCCGGCGTGTGCGAAATCCGATGTCGAAGGTGCGGAGGAAATCGATCGAGGCGGCGCTGGAGACGTCCGACGGCTTTGCCTCGTCATAGCCCCGTGCCAACAATGCCGCCTCGATGCGGTCGCGGATCTTCGTCCAGCGCTGCGGTCCCGGCTCGCCGCCTGCTGCGTGGAGCAACTCGGCAATGGTTTCGACTACTCCGGCGATTTTCAGATGAGCGTATGGCGCGTAGCTGAAGCCGGATTTCTCCGCCGCGGCCGTTTGCGAGCGGCGGCGCCATGCGGCGAGACGTGAGGCAGTGGGACGGTCGAGGAAAAAGGTGCGGCCAAACAGGGCCTCCACCTCGGCCTCGATCGCCGGCCGCATCGCGTCGGTGATCGAGCGCATCTGCGCTATCCGCCGCGACCGCGCGCCGAGCGCCTCGATATTGTCGCGGATCGGCTGCTTGCGCGGCAGTTCGCTGACGGCGCCTAGGATCGTCTGGAAGAATCCGGGTTTCGTATCGCCGTTGTTCGTAAGGCGGAATTTCATTCCCGGTGCGGGATCGATGTACACGAAACGGCGATCGACTTGTCGGCGAGCGGGCCGTCCATCGAGTGCCTCGATCGCCGGCCGAAATGGCGCATTCGCCAGCACCGATCCGTCGATCAGATTAGCCTTCTCGACTGCGTTGGCCGCCGCCTGGTGAGGCAAGATCCGCTGCACGAAAGCACCGCGACTTGGCCACTTTGCCTCCCGCGCGTCGAGCACCTCGTCCAGTTCGGTGATGTTGAACGGAGGGAAGGCACCAGGAAAGCTCGATGTAGCGCGTGCGGCAAAGGCAAGTTCCGGCGAGGCGGCTAAAGTCTCGCGCTCCATGCCGTGATCGCTGAACGACAGGATCAGTCGATGCTCAGTCTCGACGACCTCGGCGGGTGAGTGCAGCTTCAGCCGCTCGGGATGACCGGTAAAGTCGGTGACCGTCACGAACAGGTCGAGCGGCTGCCCGGTCGGCAGCAGCCGTGGCCCGCGTGGTGCCGCCGCCATGGCATCAAAGGCATCTAGCAGCATCGTGGTGAAGCCCGCGCCATCAAACGGCGGCTCGAACCAGCGCGATCGAACGAAATGCGAAAGTTTTGCCTGCACCTCGTCGCGGGTGTCGTCGTCCAGGCCCTCCAGCTTGTCCGCGCTCCGCCCTGCCGCCATCCACGCCAGCGGCAGCGCCCATGCCTTGGAAAAACGCGATGCTGGAGCCGATGTCGGCGCAATCAGAGCCTCCACATCGGCCTTTTCAAGCCACAAGTCGGTGAGTGGATCGAGCGACTGCCCCGCGCTGAGCGCCTGCGCAAGGAAGATGCCATTAATGCCGCCGGCGCTCGCGCCCGCGATGATGTCGGGCAAGACCCGCAGGCGCACGCCGGTTTCCTGCGCGATCTCGTCGATCAGCGCGCTGTATACAGCGGCGCTCCCTGTCAGCGGCTCGCCATCCTGACTGGCACGGCTGGCGCGCGCAATGTGCCAGATTTCTTTGGTGATGCCGTGCATGTAGACGGCCAGGCTGATCCCGCCATAGCAGACCAGGGCAAGGCGCAGTTCGGCGTCGCGGATCATGCCGGTTGGACGTTGGCCCAGATGGGGAGGTGATCGCTTGCCTTTCGCGCGGCGGCGCTCTGGTGAACGCCGCATTCAACGACGGTGAGGTCACTCGACACCATGATTCGGTCTAAACGTCCGATCGGCCGGCGCGCATGGAAACTCGGCCCCGTCTCGGCGCAGCAGAAGTCCCGCCCGAAATCGCGCAGGCACCCGGCCGCCCGAGTCCATTCGTTCAAGTCGCCCATGATGACGGTTGGCCTGGCATGGGTACTCGCCCCGATGTGTGCGAGGATCGCCGCCGCCTGGCGTCGGCGCCATAGCCCCGACAGGTCGAGATGGACACCGATGATGCGCAGGATGGTGCTCCCGATCCGCACGTCCGCCAACACCGCGCCGCGCGGCTCCAGTGCGGGCAGGTGGATCGGCTCGCAATCGACGATTTGGCTGTCCTTGCGCACCAGCAGGGCATTGCCATGCCAGCCCATCGACAAGGCCCGCATGCCGAAGTTCACCGACTTCCACGCGCTATGTTCTTCTAGGAGATGCGGTGGGATCACCGCCGCACGCTCGCCGAAGCGCCGATCCGCCTCCTGCAGGGCGATCACGTCGGCATCCACTTCGCGCAGCACTTCCAGAATACGTTCGGGATTGCGGCGCCGGTCACTCCCGACGCCCTTGTGCATATTATAGCTTGCCACTCGAATCATTGCGGGATTGAAACGCTCCGTTGGCCTGCTGGTTGCCGCTGCTGACGCACGGTGCGGCTCAGCGCTCCGGAACGGATTTTTCCTGCGTGGTAAATTACTTCGCGATTGGCTACCGCCGCACGAGATGGCGTTTGATTATTTTTCCGGTGCCCAGCCCGGCTGGCGTACCGAAGCGAAGATCCGCGCTCGCCGTGTAGTTGGAGAGCAGATCGACGACCCGATCGGCTATGTCGACAACAGGGTGGACCGCGTCCGGCTCGGCTCGTTCGAGCGACGGCGCTGGTCATTCATCCGCAAGCTCGTCATCCGCTTCCTTGCCGAAGAGGAACTGCGGCTGCGCCCGGCGAAGCCGAAGCGGCGCACGAAATAGGCTGCAGCCACCGGGCGGCGCTACGGCCAACAGCCGCGGAAACGACGCTTACTCTGCCATTAGCAAACCGTGATTCTTCTTGCCGGCGGAGATGCGGATCGGCTCGCCTGCGATCGCGACGGTCGCCGCCTCGTCCGACACCTTCTCGCCAGCAACGCGGGCGCCGCCCTGCTTGATGAGGCGCCGCGCTTCGCCCTTCGACGCGCAGAAGCCCAGGCCGACTAGGACGTCGACCAGCGGGACCTCGCCCGAAGCGGCGAAGGTGGGGAGGGCGTCGCCGCTGGCGCCTTCCTCAAAGGTGCGGCGCGCGGTTTCGGCGGCCTGGTCCGCCGCATCGCGGCCGCGGCACATGGCGGTCGCTTCATTGGCGAGAATCTTTTTCGCCTCGTTGATCTCGGCTCCTTCGAGTGCTTCCAGCCGGGCTATCTCGTCCAGCGGCAAGTCGGTGAACAGGCGCAGGAAGCGGCCGACGTCACGGTCGTCGGTGTTGCGCCAGAACTGCCAGTAATCGAAGTGCGGCAGCTGATCCTCGTGCAGCCAAACGGCGCCGGAGACCGTCTTGCCCATCTTTTGCCCGTCGGCGGTGGTCAGCAGCGGGGTGGTGACGCCGAACACTTCGGTGCCGTCCATGCGGCGCGCGAGTTCGATGCCGTTGACGATATTCCCCCATTGATCGCTGCCGCCCATCTGGAGGCGGCATCCATGGCGCTGCGCCAGCTCACGGAAGTCGTACGCCTGGAGAATCATATAGTTGAATTCGAGGAAGCTCAAAGATTGCTCGCGGTCGAGCCTGAGCTTCACCGAATCGAACGACAGCATCCGGTTGACCGAGAAATGCTGGCCGACCTCACGTAGGAACGGGATGTACTCGAGCTTGTCGAGCCAGTCGGCATTGTCGACCATCACCGCATCGGACGGCCCGTCGCCGAAAGTCAGGAATCGTTCGAAGATGCGGCGGATCGAGGCGACGTTGTCCGCGATCCGATCAGTGGTGAGAAGCTGGCGCGATTCCTCCTTGAACGACGGGTCGCCGATCTTGCCGGTGCCGCCGCCCATCAGGACGATCGGCTTGTGCCCGGTCTGCTGCAGGCGGCGCAGGAGCATGATCTGCACCAGGCTGCCGACGTGGAGCGAAGGGGCGGTGGGATCAAAGCCGATATAGCCCGGCACCACCTGCTTCGTCGCGAGCGCATCGAGCGCGGCGGCGTCGGTCGTCTGGTGGATGTAGCCCCGGGTGGAAAGGACGCGGAGCAGGTCGGACTGATGATCGGTCATGATGCGGGGGCACATGCCTTTCCGTGGCGGCCGTCGCAAGCGCTGGCTGCGTCTGGTGGAAACCGCGAGCGCATCGTTTGCGGACGCGCCGCTCCACCAGCTTCGCTGATCCCCTCCCCGTGCCAGGGAGCATATCAGCGGCGCGGCAGCTCTGTTGTGGGGTCGACGGGGGCGCGGCCCTTGCGCAGTTCGAAATGGAGTTCGGGGCGGTCGGCGAAGCCGGTGTCGCCGGATAGCGCGATCGTCTGACCCTTCTTCACCGCCTGGCCGCGCTGCACCAGCAGCTTGGAGGCATGGCCGTAGACGCTGGTCCAGTTTTCGCCATGGCGCACGATGACTAAGCCGCCGAGCGCGGCGATGCCGTCGCCGACATAGGCGACGGTGCCGTCGGCAGTCGCCTTGATCGGCGTATCGATCGGCACCGCGATCTTCACGCCATTGTTGCGTTCCCCGCTGGCACCCGCGCCGAAGCGGCTGACGATCTGGCCGTCGACGGGCCAGACGAAGCGGCCGGGCGCGACCTTCGGCGGCTCCACCACGGCGGTGGTGGGCAGCACACGGCGCGGGGTGGCGACAGCCTTTGCCGGGGCCTGGTTCACCGCCAGCGCCGGTTCGCCGCCGGTGATGATGTCGTCAATGTCGAGGCGGAAGGCGGCGGCGCGCTCGGCATAGCTGGTGCTTTGCGTGTCGCCGGGGATCAGCACGCGCTGTCCGGTGCGCAGGATATACGGCTCGACCAGATCGTTGGCGGCGACGATGCGCGACCATTGCACGCCATAGGCGCGCGCGATGGCGATGCCGGTCTCGCCCGACCGGACCTGATGGTAGCGGCCGCCGGGAATGCGCAGCCGCTGGCCGGCGTAGATGGTGAAGGGCGGGGCGAGGCCGTTGGCGCGTGCGATGGCCTCAGACCCGGCGCCGGTACGGTCGGCGATGCGGCGCAGCGAATCGCCGGATCGGACAACGTAGCTCTGCTCGGCCACGTCCTGCGCGTCGGCGGCGACCGGGCGCGCCTCCCACGCCGGGCGGGGGGCGGGAAGCTGCGTTACCTCGTCCGGCGTGCCGGGGCGATCGTTCGGCGGGGGCGTGTGGCTGGTGGGCGGGGGCGCGTCGGGCATGCGCGGACGATCGACCGAGGGGATGCACGCCGCCAGCCCGAAGGCCAGCGGCAAGGCCGTGGTGATCCTGATCCGCATGCCCGTACGATAGCCGCTTGGTTAACGCGGCTCCAGCCGGTTCAGTCCGCCGAGATACGGCTGAAGAACCGTAGGCACCGCGACGGACCCGTCCTCCTGCTGATAGTTTTCGAGGATCGCGACGATCGTGCGACCCACCACCAGACCCGAGCCGTTGAGCGTGTGCACGAAGCGCGTCGCCTTCTCCCCCTCCGGGCGGAAGCGGGCATTCATGCGGCGGGCCTGAAAATCCGTGCAGGTGGAGCAGGACGACACCTCGCGGTAGCGATCCTGCCCGGGCAGCCACACTTCGATGTCGTAGGTGCGGGCGGCGGAAAAGCCCATGTCGCCGGTGCACAGCTTCATACGGCGGAACGGCAGTTCCAGCCGGTTCAGCACGTCCTCCGCGATCGCGGTCATCCGCTCGTGCTCGGCCTCCGACTGATCGGGCTCGACGATCGACACCATCTCGGCCTTGTCGAACTGATGCTGACGGATGAAGCCGCGCGTATCGCGGCCGGCGGCGCCCGCTTCGGAGCGGAAGCAGGGGGTGAGGGCGGTGAAGCGAAGCGGCAAATCGGTTGCGGCGAGGATCCGCTCGCGCACGATGTTGGTGAGGCTGACCTCGCTGGTCGGGATCAGCCAGCGGCCGTCGGTAGTGCGGAACAGGTCCTCGGCGAATTTGGGGAGTTGCCCCGTGCCGAACATCGTCTCGTCGCGGACCAGCAGCGGCGGGATCACTTCCTCATAGCCGTGGTCGCGGGTGAGGACGTCCAGCCCAAACTGGCCGAGCGCACGGGCAAGCTTCGCCATATGCGCGCGGACCAGCGTAAAGCGCGCGCCGGACAGCAGCGCTCCGGTTTCAAAATCGAGGCCGAGTGCGGGGCCGATCGCGTCATGCTCGCGGATCGCAAAGCCGAACGACGGACGGGTACCGCGCTCGTGGATTAGCTGGTTGTCGTCCTCGTCCGTGCCATCGGGCACGTCGGCGAGCGGCAGGTTGGGCAGGCTGGCGAGCAGCGTGTCAAGTTCTCCGCCGAGCCGAGCCTCATCCGCTTCCAGCTCGGGCAGCCGCTGCTTCAGCGTGGCGACTTTCGCCATCAGCGCGGCGGCGGTACCCTCATCCTTCTTCGCCTTGGCCGCGCCGATCGCCTTTGACGCTTCGTTGCGGCGCGCCTGGCCGACCTGAAGCTCGGTCACGATCTCGCGCCGGCGACGATCGAGGTCGAGGATGGTGGCGGCGTCGGCGGGGTTGCCGCGGCGCGCCATGGCGGCGTCGAAGGCGGCGGGATCGTCACGGATCAGGCGAATGTCGAGCATGGCGCGGGCGCTATGCCGGGGGCGCTCCCTTCAGGCAACCCGTGCGGGTGACGGCGCGTTCAACACGGGACAGGCCATTTACAGGAGAAGCCCTTATGCACGTGCCCCATAAATCCGTCGTTCTGGTTGCGGATGGCCGCAAGCTGCTGTTCCTGCGCAACGAAGGCGACGAGGTGCACCCGAACCTGACGGTGGAACATGCCGAGGAACGCCCCAATCCCGCGGACCACGAGCAGAAGACCGATCGTGCGGGTGCCGCCTCCTCCACGCAGTCCGGCGTGGGTGCGCCGCCGGCGGCGCAGGGCGGGTCGAATCACGCGCTGGGCGGCGGGGCGCAGTTCGCAGCATCGCGCGGATCGCTTGGCGAGACTGACTTCCACCAGTTGGAGGAAGACCGGTTCGCGGCCGATGCGGCCGAGCTCCTGAAGAAGCGCGCGCTATCTAACGATTATGAGTCGCTGATCGTGGTTGCGCCGCCCAAGACGCTGGGCGAGCTGCGCAAGCATTACCACAAGGAAGTGAGCGATCGGCTGACCGGCGAATTGTCAAAGGACCTGACCGGCCATCCGATCCCGGACATCGAACAGGCGCTGCTGAACGCCTGATACGAAAAGGCCGCGCCCGTCGATGACGGACGCGGCCAAGTCGCTCGTGATGAACGGGTGTCAGGCGGCTTCGGCCGCCTTTTTCGCAAACCGGCGCCGAGCGACCAGCCCGGCGGCAGCCGCACCGAACAGGATCATCATCGGCGGCGCCGGCACCGGCGACGGATTGCCGCTGCTATTGCCGTGGTGCCCGCCGTTCGACGACCAATGACCGCTCGATGACCAATGTCCGCCATTCGAGCTCCAGCCCTTCGAGGATGAGCCGTAGGAAGAGGAGCTCTGATGCTGCTCCTGGTTTTGATCCTGGTTTTGGTTTTGTTCCTGGTGGTTGCTGTTGTTGTTGGTGTTCTCGTTATTGTTCTGATTGTTGTTGTTGTTCTGGTTGTCGATGTCGACATCGACGTTGCCGCCGCTGCTGGATGACGAGCTGCTCGAACTGGAGCTGGACGTGGAGGAGATCACGATCCCGCTCGAGCCGCTGCCACCCGAACCGCCGAAGAATCCTCCTGCAAAGAACCCGCCGCCGCCGAAGCCGCCGCCCCAGCCACCCGTGACCACCGGGGCGACGCTTCCGCCGCCAGCGGCAAAGGAGGGCGCCGCCGGCAATGGCACCGGCACCGGCGCCGCCTGGGTCGCCACCGTCACAACCGTTGGTGCGCAGGCCGCGGGTGCGGCCGCGACGACACGGCGCACCTTGGTACGGCGCACGGGTGCGCGCTTCACATACCGCTTCTTGGGTGCGACCTTTGCCATCTTGGTAAAGGAACTGCGCGGTTTCTGGGTCTCGGCAACGTGCACCGCTCCCCCACCGATCACGGCACCTCCCACAGTGCACGCGCAGAGTTTCGCCAAAGCCATCCGCACCGACATGATGTCACTCTTTCATTTTCTGAGCCGCACGAGGTGCCGCTCCGTGTGTTCGTTCAGCGTCTGCTTGCCGCCAACGTGCAGAACAAACACTTAAACTCAACTCTCATACGCCTTGTAGCGTGCTTTTTTGGGATATCCGCAGGCTGAGTCTGCCGAATTTCTAACTTAACGTACCATGCCGGGACATGTCGAATTGCCGATTCCGTTCACGACCGCGCAAGGCCAGGTTCTTTAGGTAAATATCTACGTTCGCGAATGCTTGTGAGTTTCCCGGTCGGCGTTTATAGGCCCGCCGCGGGGCCCTGGGGGTGCAACGACACCCTGACGCGGGCGGGGAGACGTGTTGATGGCAACGGCTTACAATCACGTGGATGAAATAAGTCCAGAAGGTCCTGGGGCAGCAAACGACGACGGCTATCGTCCGCATTCGGACGAGCCGTTCATGAACCCCAGGCAGCAGGTGTATTTCCGGACCAAGCTGTTGTCTTGGAAAGACGCTATTCTGCGGGAGTCGCTTGGCACGTTGTCTCAGCTGCAAATTGATTCGTTGCGGGAAGCTGACCTTAACGATCGTGCGTCTAGCGAAACGGACTGGTCGATCGAACTGCGCACGCGAGATCGCCAGCGCAAGCTGATCGGCAAGATCGAGGCGGCGCTACGCCGCATCGAGGAAGGCGAATACGGTTACTGCGAAGTGACCGGCGAGCCGATCAGCCTCGGACGGCTGGAAGCACGACCGATCGCCACGATGACGGTGGAGGCGCAGGAGCGTCACGAGCGTAACGAAAAGGTTTCGCGCGAGGATTAGGCCGGGCACGCCCGGTCGGGTCATTCGCAATTTGGCAAGACTTGGGATGTATTTTGACGCGCATGGACTCCGCCGCCGACGACGTTTTCTCGAATACCGGGGTAGCGGGCGGCGATGGCCGCGGCCGTGACAGCCTCTTCCTGCTCGCGCGAATCAAGCTTCCGGGTTCTGACGCCGAGACGTCCGTGCGCGTTCGGAACCTATCGAGCGGTGGCCTGATGGCGGAATTGCCGGAGCCAGTCGCGCCAGATTCGACGGTACAGATCGAACTGCGCGGGCTTGGCTGGCTGGTCGGGCGCGTTGCCTGGCAAACCGAAGGACGGGCGGGCATCGCGTTTGATCGGCCGATCGACCCGCAGCTGGCGCGCAAGCCGGTTGGTGCCGGCAAGGCGGGCGAGGGTGGTCCCCGGCCGATGCGGTTCCCCGGCAGTAGGTAAGAAAACAGCCTGCGTCGCTTTACCGGGCTGGACGGGCAGACGCGCATTGTGCAAAGGCGCGCTTCCCAACACGCGGGTGTGGCGGAATTGGTAGACGCAGCGGACTCAAAATCCGCCTCTGGCAACAGATTGTCGGTTCGAGTCCGACCACCCGTACCAGCCTGTAACTCAGCGCCGTCAGCCTGATCGGCGATCAACGGTGCTCATGTCAGCTATCGCTCTGCTCCGCGCTCGCACCACGTCTTCGCACGAAGCGGTCGATGCGGCTTTCGGTATGAACGATCTGACCAACCGAGCTGACTATCTGCGCTTTCTTCAGGCGCATGCGCGCGCACTGCCCGATGCAGAGGCGATGGCAGCGGCCGTGTGGCCGACGCTGCGACGTCGCACGCCATTGCTGGCGGCGGACCTTCACGCGCTCGGCGAAACGGTGGACCTGTCGGTGAAGACCGATAGCGAGGCGGGGCCGCGGCAATGGGGTGCACTCTATGTAGTCGAAGGGTCGCGCCTGGGCGGCGGGTTTCTTTCCAAGCGCGTAGCGTCCGGCCTGCCCGTCAGCTACCTGTCGGCCGTTCATCTATCGGGCGAGTGGCGGTCGATCCGCCTTGCCATCGAGCAAGCTGCCGACGGCCATGATCCTGATTGGCAGGAGCAGATGGTGGCCGGCGCGCTGGACGTGTTTTCATTGTACCGGTCAGCGGCCGACGAGCCGCTGACCACCTGACGGCGCGCGCCGGATCCCGCATCGTTGGCCTTGCCGGCCGAAAATCAGCGTGGCTGATCCTCGATTGGCGCCGTCATGATGGCGCGCAGGCCCGGGCTGTTGTCGGCATGATCCAGCGATCCACCCAATCTGGTCATCACCGCCTGCATCATCCGGCTGCCGAAGCCGCGACGTTCACCTGAAATTCCACCACCATGATCGGCGACGATCAGGCGGAAACGGTTCCGGTGACGCTCAAGCACCACGTCGATCGGTCCCGTCCCGCCGCCATAGGCGTATTTGGTGGCGTTGATCACCAGTTCGGATGCGATCAGTCCCACGCTGACCGCACGGTCGGTTGGGATCAGCATAGGGGTGAAATCGGCGGTCATCTTGGACGACCATTCTTCGCCGAGTGAGCCCTTCAGATCGTCGATCAATTCTTCCAGGTAGCGAGCAAGGTCGATCGTCTCGATCTGATCGTCGCGGTACAGACGGCGGTGCACCAGTGCGACCGACGACAGACGCGATCGGGCCTCGATCAACTGATCGGCGATGGGCCCCGGCCCGGCCTCGCGCGCTTGCAGCGACAGAAAGGCGGAAACCAGCTGGAGGCTGTTTTGAACGCGATGGTCCACCTCCTTCATCAGCACGTCCTTCTGGGCGAGAGCGGCGTCCTTTTCCGCGACCGCACGCTCCAACTCTTTAAACAGCCGCTGCTTTTCACGCCTTTCATAAGCAAGGCGCAGTGCACGGCGCAGCCGGTGCGCCGATTCGGTCTGCTCGAGCGACCACGGCCGGGAGCGGCCACGAACCAGTTCGCGCCACGTTTCAAACGAAGTCCGCGGTGTCAGTATGGCGGTTGGATCATGATCCACGCCCTTGTGCGGATTGCCCGCCCATTCGATCTCCTCGACCTGCTCGGCGCGGAACCATAGCAGGATGGCGCGCTCCTCCGGCACGGACAGCGCCATGATGCCACTGATCTTATCGGCAAACGCTTCGGCGGCAGGGAAGTGGCTGGTGAGGTGGTGCGTGACGAACGTGTCGACCAGCCCGTGATCGGTAAGCCAGTCGCCGACGGTGGAGATCACGTGCCGATCGGGGCAGCGGCCGTAGCAATCTACTCCACCGGGATGAATGACGGCCACGCCGTCACTGTCCATCATGCGGCAAAGGTCTTCGTGTCCGGCGACCAAAGCAACGGTGAGTGGCTGGTCAAGTGTCGGCAGCAGCGAATCTTCCGCGGCACGCAACAACAGCCGCTCGCGATAGCTTTCCGCCTCCTCTCGCGCGCGGATCTGGCGCGCCAGCCCACCCGCCAGCGCGACGGCGGCGAGGCGTGCGTCCAATCCCATCGTCTTGGCGTCTTTGTTGTGACAGGCGATCAGCCCCCACAAGATGCCGTCCTTGACGATCGAGATCGATGCCGAGGCACCCACGTCCATATTTCGCAGGTAGTGCAGGTGAATACGCGACACGCTGCGCAGCGAGACGTCGCTTAGGTCCAGCGACTGGAAGTGCGCCGGACGGAGCGGCGCAGGCTCGTAGGTCACGTCGGGTATGACGCGCGACCTGTTGCGGACGTACAGCGCGCGCGCCTGCCGCGGAATGTCGGCGGCCGGAAAATGATGGTGCATGAAGCTGCCAAGCGACGGATCGCTGGCTTCTCCGACGACCCGGCCGGCGTCATCGTCCAGAAAGCGATACACCATCACGCGGCCGAACCCGGTAAGGGTCTGGAAGGCATTGGCTGCGCGGGCACACAGCGTTTGCAGATTGGGCGCCCGCTCGAACCCCGCCGCGATCGTATCCATCCAGCCGAGCATCTCGCCAGCCAGCAGCGGATGTTCCGAAGCGGGTTCCAGTTCCACGATCACGTGCTCGGCGGTGCGGTGAAGCGATACGTCGTAGCTCTGCGCCCGCAGCGTCACGGCAGGGCAGCGTACCACCCCGCCAGGACCGGCGAGCGGCGACTGCAGGCGGTCGGCGATATCAGGAGTCAGCAGTTTGCGGAGCGAGGCGCCGAGCCAGTCGGGACCGAAAACACTCTCCAGCGCACCTGCGCCGGCTTCCACGGCAAGCGTCTCGTGATTGGCGACGAGGAGCAAGCCGTGCGGCTGGATCGCGCCGGGTACGTGAATCGGCTCGCGATCACATTCGGTCAAATCGGGCGCGGCCCGTTCAATAAGGCTCGCCATAGCCCTCACTCATACAAACGAAACGAGGGGCATGGCGCAGAAGAACGAGCCGCGCAACTATTTGATCTAAGGTTGCCTTTACTCGGCTGCCTCGGCGTAGCGGCTGATCATCGATTGCAGGCGCTGTTCGATGATCTCTTCGGCTTCGGCGACGATGCGGTCGACCAGTTCCTTTACGGTCGGAACATCGTTGATGAGCCCCTGCACCATGCCGGCGGACCAGATGCCGTCCTGCGTGTCACCGTTTTCCATCGCAGCGCGGCCGCGCGCACCGGCGACGAGATGCTGGATGTCCTTGAACTCGGCGCCGCCCTTGCGCTCGATCTGGACGACTTCTTGGCTGACCTTGTTCTTCATCACGCGCGCGGTGTTGTGCATCGTGCGGAAAATGAGGTCGGTGGCGCGTTCGTCGTTCTCGACCATCTGCTGCTTGAAGCTGTCTGGGATCTGCGCTTCCTGCGTGACGCAGAAGCGGGTGCCCATGTTGATGCCGTCCGCGCCGAGCGCCAGTGCCGCAACGAGGCCGCGGCCGTCACCGAAGCCTCCCGAGGCAAGCATCGGCACCTTGATCTTGTTCGCAGCGGCCGGGATGAGGATGAGGCCGGGGATGTCGTCCTCACCCGGGTGGCCGGCGCATTCGAAACCATCGATCGAGATCGCGTCGGCGCCCATCCGCTCCGCAGACATGGCGTGGCGCACCGCGGTGCACTTGTGGATCACCTTGATCCCATGCGCCTTGAAATCGTCGATATGCTCCTGCGGCTTGTAGCCGGCGGTTTCGACCACCTTGATCCCGCCTTCGATGATCGCGCGGCGATATTCGGCATAGGGCGGGGGAGTGATCGTCGGCAGGATCGTCAGATTTACGCCGAACGGCTTGTCGGTGAGATCCTTCGTGCGCTGGATCTCCTTTGCGAGATCCTCCGGGGTCGGCTGCGTCAGTGCCGTGACGAAACCGAGCGCGCCGGCGTTGGCGACGGCGGCGACCAGATGCGCCTTGCCGACCCACTGCATGCCGCCCTGCGCGATCGGATATTCAACCCCGAACGCCTCGGTGAACCGCGTCTTGAGCATTTCCCTCTCCCTATCCACGCCGGTGTCCGGCGGGTACCGTAACAGATGTTATGCCGATTGCGCAGGTGCCGCAAGTCTGCTCGGCAAGTGAGTGGCCCGGCCCACCGGTTGGCGCCAATGTAGGCTTGGATCGCCGCCGGTGAGGACAGACCGTCAATCAGAACACCGAACCGAGCGCCTGCTTGCCCGAGCGCGGCCGGATCTGGCTGTTGCGATAGTCGACGTCGCTCCAATCGAGCTCCTTGAACTCCTGCCGGCGTGGCCCAAGGTAGCCGAACAGGAAGGCCGCGACCTTGCGCATCTGGATCTCCTCTGCGCCCTCGGTAATGCGGTAGCGGCGGTGGTGGCGATAGATGTGCTCGAATGCCTTGTGGCGCGAATAGCCGATGCCGCCATGCACCTGCATCGCGCGATCGGCCGCCTCGCAGCACAGGCGATTGCCCCAGTAATTGCACATCGACACCTTGTCCGAGAGGCGCTTCTCCACCTCGTGGTGCGGCATCTGGTCCATTTCCCACGCCGTCTTGCGGATCAGCAGGCGCAGCATCTCGGCCTGGGTGGCAAGCTCGACGAGCGGGAACTGGATCGCCTGGTTGCGGGCGAGATCCTCGCCGAACGGCTTGCGCTGCCGCGCGTAGCGGATCGACTCCTCGATACAATAGGTCGCGGCGCCTAGCGATGACGCCGCCTGACGGATGCGGTTCTCGTGTACGAACGCCTGCGCAACCGGCAGGCCGTTTTCCGGATCGCCGAAGATCGTCGTGTCAGGCACCCAAACGTCCTTGAAGCTGACGCGCGGGTGATCCGTCGGCATGTTGAAGGTCCAGAGATATTCCTCGATCTGAACGCCCTCATCGTCGGTCGGCACCAGGAAGCAGGTGATACCCTTCGCCGCGCCGTCATCGCCGCTGGTGCGGGCGAAGAGCGCGCAATGCGTCGCGACGTGCATGCCCGTCGTCCACATCTTCTCGCCGTTGATGACATAGCCCGGCACGCCATTGCGCGATTCCGGTACCGCACGCGTTTCCATGTGCGTCGCATCGGAGCCGTGATACGGTTCGGTCAGGCCGAAGGTCACCCGTCGGGTGCCGTTCAGCGTGCCGGTGATGAATTCCTCCTTCTGCTCCTCGGTGCCGAAATCGTCGAACATCTTGGCGAAGGGATTGTTGGCAACAATCGAGTGCTCGGTCTGCAGATCGTTGTGGAGGCCGAGTCCCTTGGCGGCGAGATATTCGCGGATGACGCACATCCACAGGTTCGACCCGCCTTTGCCGCCGAACTTGGGATCCATGGCGAAGCGCAGATGGCCGGCCTTGTCCGCGCGCTTCTTCGCCTCGCGCATCAGATCTTCCCATTCGTGCCGCGGCAGGCCGCCGGCTTCGAAATCAGTGCGCGCGTATTCGCGGCGGTGGTCGAAGAAGCGGACGTTATCGTCCGCATCCTCAAGCGGCTTGATCTCCGCCTCAATGAAGGCGTCCAGCTCCTTGAGATAGTCGAGCAGATCCTGCGGCAAACCGAAATCCATGGCCCTCTCCCGAATTAAGTCGAGTCTTTTAACTTGCCTAACGGTCCGCCAGAGATTTTAAAGCCCCTAAATCAAACAAGCTGAGGGGCGATGGCGGAGAGGCTTTCGAAAGACGAGTTGGCGCGGCGGCTGTCCGTGCTTGCCCCGTGCATGGCGCCAGGCGCCGAGCGAGTCGAGAATCTGGTACGGCTGACTGGTGGCGCCAGCATGGAGACATGGGCGTTCGATGCGGTGGCGGCGGACGGCGCCACCGTCCCGCTCATCCTGCGCCGACGCACGCGCATGGTGGAGAACTCTGCCGTCTCAAAGCCGCCGCTCCGCCGTGAAGCGAAGGCGATCGCGCTGGCGGTCGCCGCAGGGGTGCCCGCGCCGATCGTCACCTACGTTTGTGACGAAAACGCGGATGGGCTGGACGAGGCATATGTCATGCACCGCGTGGCGGGTGAGACGCTTGGCAAGAAGATCACGAGCGACCCTGCCTTCGAGCCCGCGCGCGGCAAGTTGGCGCGGCAGTGCGGCGCGGCGCTTGCGCGGATCCATTCGGTCGAGCCGCTGTCCGGCCTCGACCAGACTGATGCGGCGACCACGCTCGCGAATTATGAGGCGACGTGGCGAGCGACTGGCGCGGTGCGCCCGACGATCGAAGCGGCGTTTCGCTGGCTGGAGAAGCGGCTGCCGAAAGAGGCGGTGACGCCGCGCTTCGTTCATGGCGATTTCCGCAACGGCAACATCATGGTCGATCCGAACGACGGCCTCGTCGCGGTGCTCGATTGGGAGTTGGTCCACGTCGGTGATCCGGCCGAGGACATGGGCTGGCTGTGTACGAATAGTTGGAAGTTCGGCCGCCCCGACCGCTATGTCGGTGGCTTCGGCGACGTTCAGGACCTGCTCGACGGCTATGTCGAGGCAGGCGGTGAGCCGATCAGCGCGGCGCGCGTCGATTTCTGGTCGATGCTTGGCAGCCTGAAATGGGGCGTGATGACGATGGGCATGTACGCGAGCTTCGCCTCGGACCCGAGCGCCGGGCCGGAGCGCGGCGTGATCGGGCGCCGCTTGTCCGAAACAGAGGCCGATATCGTGGCGATCATCGAAAGGAACGCGGCATGATCACGCACCCGACGGCGCAGGAATTGGTGGCGGGCGTCGCGCAGTGGCTGCCGGTCGATGGGAGCGCGAGCGTCTTTGGCTTGCGCGTGGCGCGCAATGCGCTGGAGATCGCCGCGCGCGACATGGCGATGAGCCCCGCAGCGGATGCGCGCGCGATAGAGCGGATGCGCGCGCTGCTGAACCGTGACGGCACCCGAAATGAATTGGACGAGGCGCTGGTGGCGGCGATCCGCAGCGGCACGATCGCTCCCGACGAACCCGCATTGGTTGCGCATCTTAAGGCAACAGCGCTGGATACGATCGCCATCGACCAACCGAAATACGCGCACGCGCTTGGCTGACCTGCCCGAAGCACTATAGACCGTCTCGATCATTTCCGTTCGCCCTGAGCTTGTCGAAGGGCGTGTCGCTTAGCCCGCTGCCGGTCGGCTCGGGCTTCGACAGGCTTAGCCCGAACGGATCGGAGCGTTTCGCTCCTGGCACTTTGGCGGAGTAGATTATGGCTGGCATGGGCGCATTCGACTGGGCAGATCCCTTTCTTCTGGACGAACAACTGACCGAGGATGAGCGGATGGTGCGCGACACGGCGCGCGCCTATGCCGAGGAAAAGCTCGCACCGCGCATCATTGATGCGTTCGCCAACGAGCATACCGATCCGGACATCTTCCGAGAAATGGGCGCACTCGGCCTGCTCGGCCCGACGGTGCCAGAGGAATATGGCGGCGTCGGCGCGTCGTATGTCGCTTATGGCCTGGTCGCGCGTGAGGTGGAGCGGATCGATTCGGGTTACCGTTCGATGATGAGCGTCCAGTCGAGCCTCGTGATGTACCCCATCCACGCTTATGGCTCGGAAGCGCAGAAGCGGAAGTATCTGCCCAAGTTGGCGAGCGGCGAGTGGATCGGCTGCTTCGGCCTGACCGAGCCGGATGCCGGCTCCGACCCCGGCGGCATGAAGACCCGCGCGGTGAAGAGCGACGGCGGGTACCGCCTGTCGGGTAGCAAGACCTGGATCAGCAATTCGCCGATCGCCGACGTGTTCGTCGTGTGGGCGAAGAGCGAGGAACATGGCGGCGCGATCCGCGGGTTCGTGCTGGAAAAGGGCATGAAGGGGCTGTCGGCGCCGAAGATCGAGGGCAAGCTGTCGCTGCGCGCATCGATCACCGGCATGATCGTGCTGGATGATGTCGAGGTGGGCGAGGATGCACTGCTTCCCGACGTGCAGGGGCTGAAGGGGCCGTTTGGCTGTCTCAACCGGGCGCGCTATGGCATTAGCTGGGGCGCGATGGGCGCAGCGGAATTCTGCATGCACGCCGCGCGGCAATATGGCCTCGATCGCCACCAATTCGGTCGGCCGCTCGCCGCGACTCAGCTGTATCAGAAGAAACTGGCCGACATGGAGACCGAGATTGCGCTCGGTCTGCAAGCGTCCCTGCGCGTCGGCCGCCTGATGGACGAAGGCCGCTTCGCACCGGAAATGGTCTCGATCGTGAAGCGCAACAATGTCGGCAAGGCGCTCGATATCGCCCGCGTGTCGCGTGACATGCACGGCGGGAATGGCATTTCGGGCGAATATCAGGTGATGCGCCACGTGATGAACCTGGAAACGGTCAACACCTACGAGGGCGCGCATGATGTGCATGCGCTGATCCTCGGCCGCGCGATTACCGGCATCGCTGCCTTCTGAGCGCCGGCACATGAAGGAAACCCCGCTCAAGGGCATCAAGGTCGTCGAGCTTGCCCGCATCCTCGCCGGCCCCTGGGCGGGGCAGATCCTGGCCGATCTCGGCGCCGATGTGATCAAGATACAGAGCCCCGCGGGCGATGATACCCGCACCTGGGGCCCGCCATTCGTCGAGCACGACGGCGACCGCGCCGCGGCCTACTACCACGCCTGTAACCGCGGCAAGTCGAGCATCATTGCGGACTTCACCAAGGCGGAGGATGTCGCTCGTGTGAAGGCGCTGATCGCCGACGCGGACGTGGTGATCGAGAATTTCAAGGTCGGCGGGCTCGCCAAATATGGGCTCGATTATGCGAGCCTCGCGCCAGATCATCCGCGGCTCGTCTATTGCTCGATCACCGGCTTCGGCCAGACCGGGCCCTATGCCCATCGCGCCGGCTACGATTTCATCATCCAGGGCATGGGCGGAATCATGTCGTTGACCGGCGAGCCGGGCGGCGCGCCGCAGAAGATCGGCGTTGCCTTTGCCGACATCATGACTGGGCTATACGCAACGATCGGCATTCAGGCGGCGCTGATGATGCGCGCGCGGACCGGGCGGGGGCAGCAGGTCGATTGCGCGCTGCTCGACACGATGGTCGGCGTGCTGGCGAACCAGGCGGCGAATTATTTCGCCAGCGGCGAGAACCCGGCGCGGATGGGCAACGCCCATGCGAACGTCAGCCCCTATGCCGTGTTCCCCACCAGCGACGGCTGGTTCATCCTGGCGGTCGGCAATGATGCACAATATCACCGCTTTGCCGCTATTGTCGGAATTGGCCCGGACCAACGTTGGGACACCAACGCCGGGCGGATCGAACATCGTGCGCCGCTGTTCGCGCTGGTCGAGGAACGCTGCCGCACCTTCACGCGTGACGATCTGCTGGCACGACTGGAGGCGGCGGGAGTGCCCGCGGGACCGATCAACACCGTCGAACAGGCGCTGAACGACCCGCAGGTCCAGGCGCGCGGCATGGTACTGCCGCCCAGCGAGGCGCGGCCCATCGCCGGCCTGCGCACCCCGATCCAGTTTTCGGACGCCGCGCTCGCGCTCAAGAACGGGGCGCCGACGCTCCGCTCCTGATGAGCGCAGCGTGCCGAGCATAACTTTTGTTGTGCTCGCGTCCGCGCCGCGATACCTCTCCCTGCAAATCATACAGGAGAGAGCATCCGTGAGCACGCCACCCCTCGCCGGTATCCGTATCGTCGAATTCGCCGGGATCGGCCCGGGGCCGTTCGCCGGCATGATGCTGGCCGATCACGGCGCAGAGGTGATTCGCATCGATCGACCGGGCAAGACGCAGGGCAATGGCGTCGCGGAAAAGGACCCGCTGCTGCGTAGCCGCAAGTCGATCGGCATGGATCTGAAGGATCCCAAGGCGATCGAGGCGGTGCGAAAGATCGTGAAGGGCGCCGACGCCATTATCGAGGGCTTCCGCCCCGGCGTGATGGAGCGCCTTGGGCTTGGCCCCGACGTGCTGCTCGCCGACAATCCGAAGCTCGTCTATGGCCGCATGACCGGTTGGGGCCAGTATGGCCCGATGGCGCCCGAGCCCGGCCATGACATCAACTACATCGCGATATCGGGAGCGCTTCACGCTTTTGGCCGCAAGGGCGAGAAGCCGACGCCGCCGATCAATCTGGCGGGCGATTTCGGCGGGGGCGGGATGTTCCTGGCCTACGGCATGCTTGCCGCGCTGCTCCACGCCGCGCGCACCGGCGAGGGGCAGGTGGTCGACGCCGCGATGACCGATGGATCGGCGGTGCTGATGACGATGATGTGGGGTTTCCGCGGCATGGGCCGGTGGAGCGACGAGCGCGGCACGAACCTGCTCGATACCGCTGCGCACTTCTACGACACCTACGAAACGAGCGATGGCAAGTTCATATCGCTTGGCGCGATCGAGCCGCAGTTCTATGCCGAGTTCCGGCAGGTTATGGGACTCAGCGACGACAGATGGTCGGCGCAGATGGATCAGCGGCAATGGCCGGCGCTAAAGGATGAACTGACCGCCCTGTTTAAGACGAAGACCCGCGACGAATGGGTCGCGGCGTTCAAGGGCCACGATGTCTGCTTTGCCCCGGTGCTCGGCTTCGACGAGGCGTATGACGATTCGCACAATAAGGCGCGCGGTACCTTTGTCGAAGCGGGCGGCATCAAGCAGCCCGCGCCTGCGCCGCGCTATTCCAAGAGCGGAACGGTCGCACCCTCGCTTGGTGGCGAGAGGCAGGACGCAGCCGTGCTCCGCGAGCTCGGCTTCGATGATGCGGAGGTCGCGGTGCTCGGCTATTGAGGCTGAATGTCGCGACTAACCGTCAACAACGAGGCAATTGAATATCGCCTCGATCCAGCCACTCCCTTGCTCTGGGCGTTGCGTGATGCGTCCAATCTGACGGGGACGAAATATGGCTGCGGAACGGGTAGCTGTGGGGCGTGCACCGTCGACATCGACGGTCGCGCCGTCCGCTCCTGTCAGGTCACGATCGCGCAGGTGGAGGGCAGCTTTGTCACCACCGTCGAGGGTTTGTCACGCGATCGCGCGCATCCGGTGCAAGCGGCCTTGCTCGCCGGCAATGTCGTGCAATGCGGCTTCTGCGTTCCGGGTGTCGTTATGGCGGCTGCCGTACTGATCAAGAACGACCGCGATCCGTCCGAGGCCAAGATTCGCCAGGCGCTCTCCAATTTGTGCCGCTGCGGCATCTATCCGCGCCTCGTAGAGGCCGTTCAACGTGCCGCCCGGGCCGCCCGCGGCGACGAAACATTGCCCACTGTCGCTCGGCCGGGAATCGATCCGGCCGAGGCGGCGCGCAGCGTGCCGGCGCTTACTCCTCGCTGATCCGGCTGGTGATCCTCGTGTCGCGCATGCGGATATAAACCACGAGAGATATCGCGATCATCCCACTGACATACCAATAGAAACCGCGCTCCCAGCCAGCATCCTTGAAAGACAGCGCGACATATTCCGCGGTGCCCCCGAACAGAGTATTGGCAAGCGCATAAGGAAGCGCGACGCCCAGCGCCCTGATGTTGGCGGGAAACAACTCCGCCTTCACCACCGCGTTGAT
This sequence comes from Sphingomonas dokdonensis, assembly GCF_002197685.1. Classification (GTDB taxonomy): domain Bacteria; phylum Pseudomonadota; class Alphaproteobacteria; order Sphingomonadales; family Sphingomonadaceae; genus Sphingomonas; species Sphingomonas dokdonensis. The sequence continues at coordinate 723,590 of NZ_NBBI01000001.1, forward strand.
CGACGTGTAACCCGTTACGATCACGAGTGCGGCCATCACCAGCAGCCCGGCAACCACCGGATTGCGCACAGTCTCCAGCGTGGAAAAAATCGGATAGGTTCCCAGAACGCCCAGGATCCCGAAACCGACCATCAGAGGCTTACGTCCGACGCGATCGCTGAAGCCGCCAGCAAGTGGCTGCAAACACATGAAAACGAAGAGCGTTGCGGCGTTGATCTGGCTGGCGGTCTGCCGGTCGAACCCGCTGGTATTTACCAGGAACTTCTGCATGTAGATCGAATAGGCATAAAAGGCGAGCGTACCGCCGGCTGTCAGGAGCATCACCGTGGCGGTCTCGCGCGGGTGCTGCGTGACAAGCGTCCAGAAGCCAGACTTTGGCCCCGCCGCCTGCTTGAAGCTCTCGGTCTCCGCCAACCCGCGCCGAATGCGAAAGACGACAATCGCCAGCACGCCGCCGATGGCGAACGGAATGCGCCATCCCCACGCATCCAACGCCGCTTCTGTCATGGTGGATTGCAAAAGCAGAAGCACGAGCAATGCGGTCAGCTGTCCGGCAATCAGCGTGACATATTGAAAACTCGAGAAAAAACCTCGGCGGTCGCGCCCGGCCATCTCGGACAGATAGGTCGCGCTCGCACCATATTCGCCGCCGACCGACAGCCCCTGCATCAGACGCGCGAAAACGAGCAAGCCCGGTGCCAGCACGCCGATGCTCTGATAGCCGGGCGTGACGGCAATCAGGAACGATCCGGCGCACATCAGCGTCACCGACAAGGTGAGTCCGGCCTTGCGCCCGCGCCGATCGGCATAGATGCCCATGATCCACGCCCCGATCGGCCGCATGATGAAGCCGACGGCAAATACGGCAGCGGCGCTCAGCAGTTGCGCCGTGCGATCTTCGGACGGAAAGAAATGCGGCGCGAAATAGAGGGTGAATGCCGAGTAGGCGTACCAATCGTACCATTCCACCAGATTGCCGGTAGAACCGCCGATGATCGATTTCAGTCGCGGGTTCATGCTGCCCTTGTTCATCGTCTGAGCGCAGACCACGCGCTTGTGGTCCACGGCATGGCTTAGTCTTAGCCGAGCGATGCAGAAAGGGGTTGATGCCGCGCGTCAGGCGCTCGACAAATGGCGCAAAGGAGAGGCGCCATCGAAAGCCTGCTGATCGCCAACCGTGGCGAGATCGCAATTCGTATTGCCCGAACGGCCGCCGCACTGGGGCTGAGGACCGTTGCGGTCCATTCGCAGGATGAGCGCGACGCGCCGCATGCCCGGGCAGCGGATGCCTCGATCGCGCTGGAGGGAGAGGGGGCGTCAGCCTACCTTTCCACTGACGGCATCATCGCAGCAGCGCGCAGCAGCGGCTGCGATGCCGTGCATCCTGGCTACGGGTTTCTCAGCGAGAACGCAGGATTGGCAGCGGCCTGCAGGGAGGCGGGGCTGGTCTTTGTCGGCCCCGACGCGGCGTTGCTGACGTTGTTCGGGGACAAGGCCCGGGCCAAGCGGCACGCCAGTGCGATGGGCGTTCCGGTATTGGCGGAAGGCGATGACGCGCGCGGACCGGTGATCGTGAAAGCGGTGGCGGGCGGCGGTGGCCGGGGTATACGCGTGGTTCACGACCTTTCCACGCTTGCCGCTCAGATCGAGGCCGCGGGCGCCGAGGCGCTGTCCGCCTTTGGCTCCGATGCAGTGTTGGTCGAGCGCTACATCGTGTCGGCGCGGCATATCGAAGTGCAGTTGCTCGGCGATGCGAGTGGCCGTGTGGCGGCGCTCGGCACGCGGGATTGCACGCTGCAACGGCGCCATCAGAAACTGCTGGAGATCGCACCTGCCCAGGCGCTTGACCCGGGTTTAGCCGATCGGATCGTCGCTGCCGCCATCCGGCTGCTTGACGGTACCGGGTACGTCGGGCTGGCAACAGCTGAGTTCCTGGTCGATCGCACCTTGCCGCCTGACCATGCCGAGGCCTTCGCCTTTCTTGAGGTCAATCCGCGCCTGCAGGTGGAACACACAGTAACCGAGGAAGTCTTCGGCGTTGACCTCGTTGCGTTACAGCTCTCACTGGCTAGCGGAGAGACGCTGCCGGCTTCGCTGCCCGCGCCTCGCGGTGTCGCCATCCAGTTGCGGATCAACGCAGAGACAATAGCCAGCGATGGCGCGCCGCGGCCATCCGCCGGGTCGATAAGTGGCCTCTATACGCCTGGCGGTCCGGGTATTCGGATCGATAGCGCGGCGCAGCCCGGATACGTGACGAACCCCCGCTTCGATCCGTTGTTGGCGAAGTTGATCGTTCATGCGCAGGATTGGCCAGCCGTCCTTGCACGGGCGCGCCGCGCTATTTCGGAATATCGCATAGATGGCGTAGCGACGAATATCGCACTTCATGCGGCGCTGCTGGCCCGCTCGGAAGTTGCAGAGGCCGAGATCGATACGGCGTGGTTCGAACGCAACGTCGCCAGCCTTGCTCCGGCTACCGAGCAAGACACTGCCGATCAAGGCACAGGACAGGCGAATGCAGAGGTGGTGACTGCGCCACTTTCGGGCGTTGTGGTCTCGATCGACGTGGCGGTTGGCGATGCGGTTCGCGCCGGCGCGGAAGTGGGCACGATCGAGGCGCTGAAGATGCAGCACGCGATCGTCGCGCCGAACAGCGGCATCGTTGAGGCCGTGTCGGCGCACGTGGGCCGCGTGATCGACGAAGGCAGTGTCGTCTTGCGATTGTCACCATCGACCGATGTCGGTGAGCATGACTCGGCCGAGCAGGTGATCGATCCGGACTTCATCCGTCCCGATCTCGCCGAGGTGCAGGCCCGTCACGCGCTTGGGCTCGATGAAAACAGGCCCGACGCGATGGAGCGTCGCCGCCGTACTAATCAGCGTAGCGCCCGTGAAAATCTAGACGATCTGTTCGACGCAGGAAGCTTCGTCGAATATGGCGCGCTGACGATTGCCGCGCAGCGGCGGCGACGCAGCCTTGACGATCTGATGCGCAACACGCCTGCCGACGGCATGATCGGGGGGATTGGCACAGTAAACGCGCATGATCACGGAGAGGAAGCGGCCAAGTGCCTCGGGCTCGCCTACGACTACACGGTCCTTGCCGGCACGCAGGGGCACAACAATCATCGCAAGACCGATCGGCTACTTGGCATCGCCGCCGATCTGAAGCTGCCGATCGTCTTCTATACGGAAGGTGGTGGCGGGCGGCCGGGTGATGTGGACTCAGTCGGGGCAACAGGTCTCGACGTGCCGACGTTCCGCAGCTTTGCCGCTCTGTCGGGTGTGGCCCCGCGCCTCGGGATCACGTCAGGCTATTCTTTCGCGGGCAATGCCGTTCTGTTCGGCAGTTGCGACATCACGATCGCGACGCGCGATGCGCACATCGGCGTTGGCGGCCCGGCGATGATCGAAGGGGGTGGGTTGGGGGTGTTTTCCCCCAAGGAGGTGGGGCCGGTCGACGTGCACTGGCAGAGCGGGGCGATCGACATACTGGCGGAGGATGAGGCCGATGCAACGGACGTTGCGCGGCGGCTGCTGTCCTTTTTCCAAGGTACGATCTCGCCTGGCACGGTGCCGGATCAACGCCTGTTGCGGCACGCAGTGCCCGAAAATCGATTGCGGGTGTTCGACATGCGCGCGGTGATCGCCGGACTCTTCGATGCGGACAGCTTTGTGGAGCTTCGCGGAGGGTACGCACGGGGCATGATCACCGGTCTGGCACGGATCGACGGCCGAGCGGTCGGGCTGATTGCCAACGATTGTCGCTACTTATCGGGTGCTGTTGATGCCGAAGGTGCGGATAAGGCGGCGCGGTTCTTCCAACTGTGCGATGCCTTCGGGATCCCGATCGTGTCCTTGTGCGACACGCCCGGGTTCATGGTCGGACCGGAGGCGGAAAAGACCGCGCCGATCCGGCGTGCGGCTCGCATGTTCGTCGTCGGTGCGGCGCTATCGGTCCCTGTTTTCACCGTTGTCATCCGCAAAGCCTACGGCTTGGGGGCACAAGCGATGGCTGGTGGATCGCTCCATGCCGGGCCGTTCACGATCGCATGGCCAACGGCGGAGTTCGGCGGCATGGGTCTCGAGGGCGCTGTGCGGCTGGGCTATCGCAAGGAACTGGAAGCGATCGCCGAAGAAAGCGAGAGACAGAAGCGTTTCGAACAGCTTGTGGCGCAATCCTACGAGCGCGGCAAAGCTGTGTCGGTGGCGCAGTACCTTGAGATCGACGCTGTCATAGATCCGGCGGATACGCGCAAGTGGCTGCTCCGCGGGCTGGCATCCACTCCCTCGCGGCGCTCCGGCCGCTATATCGATACATGGTGAGGCGATGATCGAACTATATCATTGTGCTGACGCTCGCTCCTTTCGCGCCTTGTGGGCGCTGGAAGAACTGGGGCTTGCGTACAAGCTGCATCTGCTGCCGTTTCCGCCGCGCATCCGCCAGCCGACGTACCTTGATGCCAATCCGCTCGGCACCATTCCGTTGTTGATCGATGGGGAGACGAGAATGACGGAATCCGCTGCAATCGTTCAATATCTTGCTGTGAAACATGGGCCGACGCCTCTGGCCGTTTCGCCAGACGAAGGCGGCTATGGCGCATGGCTGAACTGGCTGCATTTCGGTGAGGCGACGCTCACGTTTCCCCAGACGTTGGTGCTGCGTTATCGGATGCTGGAGCCGCCGGAGCGACGCTTGCCGCAGGCGGCCGATGATTACGCCCAGTGGTTCCACTCCCGATTGCGGCATGTCGAGCGCGCGCTGAGCGATCGTGAGTGGTTGGTGGCGGACCGGTTTACCGCGGCCGATATTTCAGTGGGTTATGCATTGCTGTTGGCGAAAAGCCTGAAGATAGATCAAGGCTTTCCGCCGCAAGTTGCCGCCTATTGGGAGCGGTTGAAAGCCCGCGACGGGTTCGCCAAGGCCAAGGCGGCGCAGAAGTCGGCCGGATCGGCTGCCTAGCGCGCTGCCAGTTTGCGGAAAGCGCGCTCGATCCGATCGGGAGCCTGCGCGCCGTTGATGGTGAACTCACCATCGATCACCATGGTCGGGACAGAGGCGATTCCCTCCGATCGCCACTCGATTTCGTCGTCGTGAACCTCGGCTGCAAAGCGGCCTGTTTTCAGCACCGTTTTGGCCTCGGATCGATCTAGTCCGGCCGCCTCTGCAGCATCAATAAGGACGTCATGGCCAGATATGTTGAGGCCGCGTTCGAAATAGGCGTCGAAGAGCGCGTGCTTGAGCGCAACCTGTCGACCGTCCTTGGCGGCGAAGGCGAGAAGCCGGTGTGCGTCGAACGTGTCGTAGATTCGATCGGGGCGACCGGCCATGGCGAGCCCCGCCTCCTGCGCCGCCGCCCGTACACCGCCGCCGCGCGATTTCGCCTGGTCGGGCGTGATGCCGTATTTGCGGGCGATGTTATCCGACGATAGCTCGCCTTCGGGAGGGAGGCCTGGATTGAGTTGGAGCGGGTGAAAGGTGAGGTCTGCCTGCACCGTGCCGCCAAGCGCACCCAAGGCCCTTTCGAGATTGGCGAGGCCGATGTAGCACCAGGGGCACACGATGTCGGAGACGATGTCGAGCCGCAATGTGTGCATGGTGAACTCCTAAGCCGTCACGATCGCGCCAGCCTCCACCCGAAGCGGCCATGGCGTCAAGGCGGTGCCCGGGCAGGGGCCGCCGACGCAGGTGCCGCTCTCGATATCGAACAGCGCGCCGTGCCAACTGCATGCGATGCGATCCGCCGCGACATAATCGTCGAGCTTTTGCGCGAGCGGCAGGCCCATGTGCGGGCAGCGATCGACATAGCCGAACACGTCGTCACCGCGCCGGACGGCGAAGCCGTGGAAGCGGCCGGCGCGCAGTTCGATGACGAAGCTGCGCGCGGCGCCGTCCGCGATCTGATCGAGCGGACCGAGCGTGACGCCGGCCGGCGTGGCGGAGAGACGCTCGGTCAGGGCAGCGTCGCCTTGGGGAAATCGGCCCAGCAGGCGTCGTAATCGGGCTGGGCGTGCTCAAGCGCGAAGCTGGTCGGGCGATAGGGCCAGCAGCTTTCCAGCATGAAGGCCATGGTGCCGCCGATCTTGTGCGGCTTCAGATTGGCGTTCGACGCCGCGTCCCACGTCGCCTTATCCGGCCCGTGGCCGCTCAGCAGATTGTGGAGCGAGAGGCCGCCCGGGCGGAAGCCTTCGGCCTTGGCGTCATAGGCGCCGGTGATGAGCCCCATCGCTTCGGACATGATGTTGCGGTGGAACCAGGGCGGGCGGAAAGTGTCCTCCGCCACCATCCAGCGCGGCGGGAAGATCACGAAATCGGCGTTGGCGCGGCCGGGCACGTCCGACGGCGAGGTCAGCACGGTGAAGATCGACGGATCGGGATGGTCGAAACTGACGGTGTTGATGGTGTTGAAATGCGTGAGATCGTAGCGCCACGGCGCGAGATTGCCGTGCCACGCGGCCACGTCGAGCGGCGAGTGATGAAGTTCGGTACGCCACAGGCTGCCGAGATATTTCTGGATCACCTCGCAACGCTCGTCGCGATCCTCGAACCAGGCGTTCGGCGTTTCGAAATCGCGCGGATTGGCAAGGCCGTTGGCGCCGATCGGGCCGAGATCGGGCAGGCGGAACATCGCGCCGTGGTTTTCCAGCGCATAGCCGCGCGCCGAGCCATCGGGCAGCACGGCGCGGAAGCGGACGCCGCGCGGCACCAGCGCGACCTGGCCAGGCGCAATGTCGATCCGGCCGAGTTCGGTCAGGAGCGCGAGGCGCCCCTCCTGCGGCACGAACAGCAATTCGCCGTCCGCATCGACGAAGACGCGGTTCTCCATGTCGCGATCGGCGGCATAGACGTGGAGCGCGACGCCTTCGAGATCGGCGGGATCACGGTTCGCCAGCATCGTCGTCATGCCATCGACGAGGTCGACGCCACTATCTCCGGCAACCGGGTCCCAGCGCAGGCGATTGGGCGCGAGCGGTTCCTTGACTGTACCCGGCGCGAAGCGTGCGGCGCCTTCGTAGCGGGTGAAGGGCGGATGCTCGGCCGAGGGGCGGAGGCGATACAGCCAGGAGCGGCGGTTTTCGTGACGCGGCGCGGTGAAGGCGGTGCCGGAGAGCTGCTCCGCGTAGAGGCCGAAGGGCGGCTTCTGCGGCGAGTTGCGGCCGATGGGCAGGGCGCCGGGCACCGCCTCGGTCGCGACGTGGTTGCCGAAGCCGGGTGTGTAGTTGCTGTCGGTCGGCATTCGGGCCTCTCCGTCTATCGCTTCGTCATGGCGGGCTTGTCCCGGCATCCAGGGTGCCGCTTGTCCAACGATCGTGGAGGTTGCGGATGGTTGGACCCCGGCGCAAGGCCGGAGTGACGGGTGGTTTGGGCGATGGTGCGCGATCTGCTCGCCGGCGCGTCAGACGCGGCAAAGCCGCGCCTGGTGCGCCGGCTTTGCTGCGCTGGCCGGTCGATGGCGGCGCCGGAGCGCCGCACCTCGATCGAGGCAGGCGCCTCGATCATCGGTCAGGCATCGACCTTAATGACGCCCCGACGGATCTGGTCGAGCTCGATGCTTTCGAACAGCGCCTGGAAGTTTCCGTTGCCGAAGCCTTCGTTGCCCTTGCGCTGGATGATCTCGAAGAAGATCGGGCCGAACATGTTTTCGGTGAAGATCTGGAGCAGGATGCCTTCGCCGGACTCGACCGAGCCGTCGATGAGGATGCGGTTCTTCTTCAGCCGCGCCAGATCCTCGCCATGGCCGGGGACGCGCTTGTCGACCAGTTCGTAATAGGTCTCGATCGTGTCCTGCAGGTTCACGCCGCGGGCGCGCAGGCGCTCGACGGTGTCGAAGATGTCATCGGTGGTCAGCGCGAGATGCTGGATGCCTTCGCCCTGATATTCGCGGATGAACTCCTCGATCTGCGAATTGTCGTCCTGACTTTCGTTCAGAGGGATGCGGATCGCCTTATCGGGGGCGATCATCGCCTGGCTGAACAGGCCGGTCGCCTTGCCCTTGATGTCGAAGTACTTCTGCTCCTCGAAATTGAAGAGCGTGCGATAGAATTGGCTCCACACCTGCATCTGGCCGCGGCGAACGTTGTGGGTGAGGTGATCGAGCAGGTCGAGCCCGACGCTGTTCTTCGCCTCATTCTCCTGCCAGCCGGGATATTCGGCCCAGTTTTCATACAGGTCGATGTCGTCCTGAATGAAATACAGGTACGAGCCGCCGATGCCCATGATGACGGTGTCGTCCTCTTCGGTCGGCTTGCCGCCGTTGGCGAGCGCCCATTCGAGCGCCTTTTTCGGATCGGCGACGCGGAACGCCATCGCGCTGGCCGAGGCGCCATGTTCGTTGCGGAACTGCTTCACCCGGCCCGCCTCGTCGCGGTTCAGCATCAGGTTGATACGCCCCTGCTTGTAGCGGGTGATGTTCTTCGTCGGGTGCCGATGCGTCGCCACGAAGCCGAGCTGCTCGAACTGCTTGGCCATCGCCTCGGGGTCGGGAGAGGTGAATTCGACGAATTCGAAGCCGTTCAGGCCCAGGGGGTTGTCGGTCGACATGAGCGTGTCCTCATCCAGTAACATTTGTTACTATCATCGCGGCTTGAGGCATCCGTGTCAAATGCTACCACTGCTTTCATGACGAACCATCTCGTGCTCGACCGGTTCCTGCCGTACCGATTGTCGGTGACGTCCAATCTGGTGAGCGACCGGATCGCGCGCGCTTATGAATCGCTGTTTGGCCTGACCATTCCCGAGTGGCGGCTGATCGCGGTGATCGCGGAAGTGGAGGCGATCACGCAGGCGGACATCGGCGAGCGCACGCGCATGGACAAGGTTACGGTCAGCCGAGCGGCGATCGCGCTGGTCGAGCGTGGGCTGCTGACCCGCGCGCCCAATCCCGGCGACAAGCGGTCGCATCATCTGTCGCTTACGACCCATGGCCGCGACCTGTATGCCAGCGTGGCGCCCAAGGCGCTGGAACTGGAGCGCACGATCTTCGCTTGCTTCACCCAGAAAGAGCTCGACGGGTTCGTGGCGATGCTGCGACGGATCGATGCAGCAGCGCTGGAGGCTTGATTGTCTGATTTGCCGTTGATTGCCGGGGTGGAGCTTGGGGGCACCAAGTGCGTGGTGCTGCTGGCGCGTGGGCCGGAGGCGATCGAGGAGCGGGTAGAATTGCCGACCACGTCTCCCGATGAGACCCTGACCGCGATCGAGCAGGTGATCGATCAATGGCAGGGGTTTGCGGCGCTTGGCATTGCGAGCTTCGGCCCCGTCTCGATCGATCGGACGGCGGGCGACTATGGCTCGATCACGTCCACGCCAAAGCCCGGTTGGGCGGGCACCGACGTCGCGCGGCGCCTTGCGGCGCGCTACGACGTGCCGACGGGCTTTCAGTCCGACGTGGTTGGCGCCGCGCTGGGCGAAGCGCGCTGGGGTGCTGCCGGCGGGCTTGCCGACCTAGCCTATGTCACGGTCGGTACGGGGATCGGCGTGGGGCTGATCGCCGGCGGCGTGCCGGTGGAAGGGCTGACGCACAGCGAGCTGGGCCACATTCGCCCGCAGCGGATCGCCGGCGACGACTGGGTTGGGGTCTGCCCCTTTCATGGCGCCTGCGTCGAAGGGCTCGCGTCCGGGCCGGCGATCGCGGCACGCGCGGGGATGAAGGGGCAGGATCTGCCGGCCGATCACGCGGCGTGGGACGGCGTGGTGCATGCGCTTGCGCAGATGCTGCACGTGGTGACGCTGACCGGCGTGCCGCGGCGCATCGTGATGGGTGGCGGCGTGATCGTCGGGAGCCAGTTTCTGTTGCCGCGGATCCGAGCGGCGTTGCGCGCATCGCTGAACGGCTATGTCGCGCTGCCAGAGATCGAGGATGTCGACACCTTTGTGGTGCCGGCGAGCCTTGGCCATAACGCGGGGCCGCTGGGTGCGATCGTGCTTGGTCAGCAGGCGCTGCTGGATCGCTGATCCGACGAACGCGTCCTAATCGGACAGGATTGTTGACCATTAACCCTTTCCGGTAATGGTTCGTAAAGCATTTTTGACGTCTTCCTTCAAGTATAGGGAGGCATAAACATGCGGCTGTTGATCGTCGACGAAGATCTTGCGCGGCACGACATCTATCGTGCGATCTTTGCCTCGCCAAATGCGCCTGTCATCGGTGGCAATTCTATCGAGTTCAGCCTTGAGGATGATGGTGGATCGCTTGGCGAAATGGGCAATGTGGAATGCGTTTATCATCGTGCGCTGACGGAAGCTGCGGCAGAGGTGAGGCGCTCAATTGTAGCGGGGCAGCCCTTTGCGATTGCACTGATCGGCAGCCTTCAAAACGACACCATCGGCGCTGTGTCTCACGCCTTGCGCGACGCTGATGACGATTTGAACCTTGCCTTTGTGGTTGACGAACAAGACCCGACGGCGGTTGATTTACGGAATGTCGCTGCGCCGGCAGATAAAATCTACTTTCTTTCAGGCTCCTATGATGCCGACGGTATTGGCCAAGCGGTGTTGCGGCTTGGTGCGCGATGGCAGGCCGACCGCGAGCTTGGTGACATTCGGGCGAGGCTGGCGCGGCAGCATGTCCTGCTGGGCGAGCAGGCGGCGGAGTTGGCCGCGAACGAGAGCCGGGCAGTCTACCTCGCCACTCATGATCCGCTGACCGAGGCGCCCAATCGCGTCGCCTTCCTGCGGGCGGTGGCGGAGCGCGCGCGTCAGCCGGGTGTGTTTGCGGTCGCGACGGTCGATCTCGATCGCTTCAAGTTCATCAATGATACGCTTGGTTATGTCACCGGTGACGAGGTGTTGCGTCAGACCTGTCGCCGGCTGGAAGAGGTGGCGCCGGAGAATAGCCTGATTGCCCGGCTGGCGGGGGATGAATTCGGCCTACTCTTCGAAACCGCCGGAGACGAAGCCGCCGAGATGACCTGCGATCGCCTGGTCGCGGGATGTCACCTCGCCATGCGCGTGCTGGGACACAAGGTGCAGACGTCGGTGTCCGCGGGCGTCGTCGTGTCGCACGAGCGCGAAGTGCACGACCCGCTTGACCTGATGCGCAAGGCCGATCTGGCGCTGAACGATGCGAAGCGCGGCGGGCGCAACATGGCTCGGCTGTTCGACGCGCGGATGGACGAGGGCGTTCGGGTGCGGCGGGCGGTGCAGGACGGCCTCAGCCGAGCGATCGAGCGCGGCGAACTGGACGTGCTGTTTCAGCCAATCCTTGCCAACGGATCGCTTCAGATCGTCGGGTTCGAGGCATTGTTGCGCTGGTACACCGATGAATTCGGGCCGATCAGCCCTGCCACCTTCATTCCGATCGCCGAGGAATCCGACCTGATCCACGAACTGGGCGATTGGGTGCTCGCAAGATCGCTGGAAGCCGTGAAGACGTGGCCGGATCACTATGTGTCGATCAACTTCTCACCGCGACAGTTCGGCCGGACCAATTTCGTCGGCCATTTGATGGAGACGGTGCAAAGGGCCGGGGTCGATCCGCGCCGCCTGCAGATCGAAATTACCGAAACCGCGCTGTTCGACGATGTGGAGCGTGCGGCGGAGACGCTGTACCGCCTGCGGCAGATGGGGTTCAGGGTGGCGCTGGACGATTTCGGGACGGGCTATTCCAACCTCTACAACATCCGCAAATTCGCGCTGGACGCGCTGAAGATCGATCGCAGCTTCACCGATGGCCTGGCACGCGAGCCGGTGTCGGCGGCGATCGTGCGGTCGATCGCGCAGCTTGGGCAGGCGCTGAACGTGGAGGTCATCGCCGAGGGGGTGGAGACCGAGGCGCAGGTCGCGCTGCTGACCGCGGCGGGGGCCAGCCACTTCCAAGGCTTCTTATTTGCCCATCCGCTGCGATCGGAGGACGCGCGATTGCTCGCCGGGAGTGGCCTTGTCGCCGAGGCGCAGGAGTGCGGCCCGGTGGCGATCGCCCCGATCATCCTTGTCTGAAGCGCGGCCAATACCTCGCCAAAGATTGGCGTTTACACCAGCCTCTTCAGAACCAGTCGCACACCGTTCTTCGGGCGGAGGGTGAGGCGGCTCACGGGTTCTGGTGCGGCGCCCGGCGCGGGGTGAAAGGTGAAGGCGCGCAGGAGCGTCGCGAGGACGATCACTGCCTCCTGGGTGGCGAAACCTGCCCCGACACAGATGCGCGGCCCCGCGCCGAAGGGCAGCCAAGCGTCACGGATGGTGGCTTTGTTCGCAGGATCTTCGAAGCGTGCGGGGTTGAAGGCGTGCGGGCAGGGCCAGTGTTCGGGATTGCGCTGGATCAGCCACGGAGACACGACAAGCATCGCGCCCGGCTGCAATGCCTTGTCGCGCATCTGGGTGGGGCAGCGGACTTCGCGCGGCATGAACGCGACAGGGGGATAGAGCCGGAGGGTTTCTCGAAAGATCTGGCGCAGAAAGGGCAATTGCCGGAGCATATCGGCCGATAATGGCTGGTCGCCGGCAGCGGCCAGAACCTCCGTGCGTGCGCGGCCTTGCGTCTCCGGATCGCCGGCAAGGCAGTAGAGCGCCCAGCTGAGCGCGCTGGCCGACGTCTCGTGCCCGGCGAGGAAGATCGTCGACACCTGCCCCATCAGATCGTCGTAGGCAAAGGGGGCGCCGGTTTCGGGGTGACGCGCGTCCAGCAGGGAAGCGAGGATGTCGTCGGGCCCGCGATCCTTATTCGTGCGATAGGCGTCGAGGCGGGTGCGGACGATGTGGGCGAAGACGGCGTGGATGTCGTCGGCCGCGCGACGTGATCGGCCGAAGAAGCCGAGCGACGGCAGGCGATAAAAGCGCAGCATCGAGGCCGATTGTGCGTGGCGCTGAAACCGGTTGAAGCCGTTGTGGATACGCCGGGCATCGGCCTCGCCCAAGGATTGGGAGAAGAGCGTTCGGAAGATGACGTCGGCGGCGACATGGGTCATCAGCGGATCGATATTCACCGGCTGGCGAAGATCGAGGGCGTGCAGCCGCGCGACCAGCGCGTCTGCCGCATCGCGCATCATGGCAAAGGTGCGCGCGAGCGCGGTCTGCTGAAAGGCGGGATTGATCATCGCGCGCTGCGTCGCCCAATCATCGCCATTGGCCGAGAACACGCTGTTGCCGATCGCCGGGTCCAAGGTTCGGACGAGTAGGTGATGCTTGGGAAAGTCTTTCCACTCGCCCATGATCCGCTTCACCAGCGGCAGCTCGTTGGCGATGTACATGTGGAGGCCGGGCGTGCGGATCTCGCCCATCTTCATCGTGTAGCTCTTCTGGAACAGCACGTGGATCCACGAATTCCAGCCGCGTACGAAGCGCCAGAACAAAGACGATTTCTTCGGATGCGGATCGGGGAAGGGGGGCACGAACAGGCCGTCGACGCGGCTTCCGCCGAGATCCGGCAGGCGCATCAGATCGCCCGGAACTCGGCGACAGATGCGTCGATCGGGCGCGCGGCGGTCATCAGGCAGGGGAAGTCGAGCGGCGACCGGCGATCGCCCATGCGCAGGTAATCGAAGTGGATCTCGTACTTGTTCGTATAGCCCTTGTGATAGGTTTCTGGATTGTAGAACAGGTGGAAGCGCGGGCTGAGCAACTCCATGCGCGGGCGCGGGTCGGGCGCGACGATCGCCATCGGGTTAACGCCGAAATAGGCGGCGCCATCGGGGGGCGAGCCGATGTCGATCCAGCGGAAGTCGGCTTGGGCCAGACGGCGTAGCTGATCGTGGAAGCGCGTCGCGTCGCGGCGGCAGGCGACCAGCGGGATGCAATGACCCATCGTCACGAGCGCGAAATTAGGCGGGAGGGTGCCGCTGCAGCGATCGAGCAGGCGGACCATTAGTGGCACCGACAGGATCGAGCCGTTGCTGTGCGTGAGCAACAGGATCTCGTCCCACGGCTGGTCGAAGCTGGCGAGGATCTCCTGTGCAAAGGCGTCTAGTCGCGCCTCGATCGCGGGGTGCGCGTCGCCGCCGCCCAGTTCGCTGTTAAAGACGAAGAAGCGCAGCAGCCAGGGCGCGTGCCATTTGCGCAGCAGCGGCGCGGAAATCAGGACGGCTGCCACGAATGCGGCGAGGAAGGCGATCCAGCCGGGCAGCCAGATTGCGGCGATGCCACCAATAATGAGGGTGAGCAGCAGCGGCAGCGCGATGGTGAGGATCGGCGGGTAGAAAAGGGTAATCAGCGGGCCCTTGCCCAGCTTCTTGCCCGTCTCGAAATCGAGGTGCCGGATGTTGGCGCTGTAGGCGCGCCATGCGCGGACCGCGAGCGCGAACGGATTGCGGACCCAGGCGGTGCGGACGATATCGTCCCAGCGCAGGAAGCTGTAGTCCGTCTCGACATCCTGCGCGGGATTGAGGATCGACCAGTCGGTGCGGAACTCGCCGGCATTGCGGCGGGTGGAAACGGAAGCGGGCTCTCCGGTCAACTTGGCGTAGCGCGCCACCTGCTCCACCGCGAGGGCATGGTAGAAGCGCACGCCGCGCGGATCGAAGCCGCCGACATAGAAGACTTTCCGCTTGAACCCCGCCATGGCGCCTGCCTACACGATGCGATGACCGATCGGGAACGGAATTACTGTCTTTTCCTGAACCCGCGCAAATACAACCGTAACATCGGCTGTCGGCGGCACGACAATCTTTATGGGATCGCCGGTGGCGGGACCGAGCGGCAGCGCTGGGCGGTCGATCGTGACTTCTATCGCACCATGAAACGGCAGGGTGATCCCATGGCGTTGCCGGCACTGATCGCCTGCCTCCTGTTCGGCTGGTTCTTCTGGAATTATCATGGCGAGCGCTGGCCGTGGAAAGGGCAGCTGCTGCGCCGCTTTGTGAAGGCACCGCGATGACCGTTGAGGTGGGCAACGTCATGTTCGGCAACGACCGGCCGTTCGTGCTGGTGAGTGGACCGTGCCAGATCGAGAGCCGCGATCACGCCTTACGACTAGCGGAAGCGATCGCCGGCATGGCGCGGGCGGCGGGCGTGCCGTTCGTGTTCAAATCCTCGTTCGACAAAGCGAACCGGACCTCGATCCATGGCAAGCGCGGGCTGGGGATCGACGAGGGGCTGCGGGTGCTGGCCGACGTAAAGGCCAGTGTGGGGTGTCCGGTGCTGACCGACATCCACGCGCCCGAGCAGGCCGCGCCGGCTGCCGAGGCGGTCGACATTCTTCAGATCCCCGCGTTTCTGTCGCGTCAGACCGACCTGCTGGTCGTGGCGGGTGCGACGGGGGCGGCGGTGAACATCAAGAAGGGGCAATTTCTGGCGCCGTGGGACATGGCGGCGGCGGCGGCCAAGGTGGCGGCGACGGGCAACGAGCGGATCATCCTGACCGATCGTGGCGCGAGCTTCGGCTACAACACGTTGGTCAGCGATTTTCGCGCGCTGCCGATCATGGCGGAGACGGGCTATCCGGTGATGTTCGATGCGACTCATGCGGTACAGGCGCCGGGTGGCAATGGCGCGTCGTCGGGCGGCGACCGGCGCTTCGCCCCGGCGCTGGCACGCGCGGCGCTGGCGGTGGGGGCGGCGGCGATCTTTGCCGAGGCGCATGACGATCCGGACAATGCGCCGTCGGATGGCCCGGTGATGCTGCCGCTTGGGTGGCTGCCGAGGCTGCTCGATCAGCTGCGGCGGATCGACGAGGTGGCCAAGGCGCCCGCCTGATCGGAGTTCAGGGGCGCACATCCCAGGCGATCAAGCGGCCGTCCCGCACTTCGCCGTAAGCGCCGGTGCGCAGGTGGGCGGGTGGCAGGCCGAGCGCGATGCGCGCGAACCGCGCCGCCCCGTTGCTGGTGACGAGAAGGAGCGTGCCGCTCGCGGTGGCGAAGAAGTGCTGCCAGGCGGCGATGCGGGCGGGCGCATCGACGATCCAGCCGGGCGGCGGCAGCGCCGCGGCGTTCCATCGTGCCAGCGCATCGGCGCCGATGCGGGCGACGACGTCCTCTTCGAGCGCGCCCTCGTCGGGGCCGTGATCGATCTCGCGCAGCCAGTCGGTTGGCTTTGGGGCGAGGTGCGGCGCGATGATCGCGGCGGTCTCCTGAGTGCGGGCGAGGGGAGAGGCGAGGCAGCGATCGAAGGGGGTGCCGGCAAAATGGCGCGCGAGGGCGGCGGCCTGTGCCCTGCCGCTTTCCACCAGCGGCAGATCGCTTCGGGCGCCGATGCGGCGGGGTGGGTCGCCGGGCGAAAAGGTGTTGCCGTGGCGGAGGATGATGGCGCGCATCACGCGTGCGGGTCGCCATGCGCCGCGATCAGCGCCTCCGCGCGTGCGATGTCCGCCGCGGTATCGATGCCCGATATGTCGAAGGGCGCAGGGGCGACCTCCACCGCATCGATCCTGAAGCCGAGCTCGAGCAGACGCAGTTGTTCCAGCCCCTCCAGCCGCTCGAGCTCGGTCGGCGGCGTTGCTTCGAATTGTTCGAGCGCGTGGCGCCGATAGCCGTAGATCCCGATGTGGCGCCAGATCGGGCAGGGCGCGCCGGCGCTGCGCAGCCGTTCCTCGTCTCGGATGGCGGGAATGATCGCCTTGGAGAACCAGAGCGCGCGGCCGTCGGCGGCGCGCGCGCAGCTGGTGCCGCTGAACGGCGTGGTTCTTTTGTGATCGCGCAAGGCGTCGAGGGCCGCCCAGCTCAGCCGAACGACGGGCGTGGCGACGTCGGTGGTCGGCGGGGCGAGCGCGCGGATCAGTGCGGCGGGCGCGCCGACCGGCTGGAAAGGCGCGTCGCCCTGAAGGTTGATGACGATCTCGGGCAGCGTCGGCGTCAGGCGCGCGGCGGCGAGCGCGCGGCCCGATCCCGTCGTGATCCTGGTGTCGGTCATCACCGCATCGCAGTCGACCTCCTGGGCATGCGCAACGATCGCGGGATCGTCGGTCGCCACCATCAGGCGCGCGGCGGGCAGGTCGGCCAGCGCGCGGCGGGCGTAGGCGATGGTGCGGTGGAGCAAACTGAGCCCGGCGATCGGCAGCAGCGGCTTCATCGGCAATCGCGTGGAGCCGGCGCGGGCCGGAATGACCACCAGCACGGTCATCGCTTCTGCCCGGTCAAAGCACCCCCGCGCGCAGGACGTCGTGCAGGTGGACGATGCCGACGAGCTGCTCGCCCTCGCGCACGAACAACAGCAGCACGTTGCGTTCGTGCATGCGCCGGATCGCCTCCGACGCCAACTCGTCCGGGCCGATACAATGCGGGCTGACGCTCATATATTTGTGCACCGGGTCGGTCAGCGTGCGCTGCACGGTAACGCTGCGCCGCAGATCGCCGTCGGTGAATGCGCCGACGAGCCGGTCGGCATTGTCCACGACGGCAGTCGCGCCAAGGCGCGTGCGCGTCATCTCGATGGTCGCGTCGAGCAGCGAGGCGTCGGGCGCGATCCGGGGGATATCGGCGCCGCGCGCCATTACGTCGTGCACCTTGAGCAGCCGGGCGCCGAGCTTCCCATTGGGGTGAAGCCGCTGGAAATCGTCACGCGAGAAGCCCTTGCCGGCCATCAGCGTCATCGCGAGCGCGTCGCCGAAGACGAGCTGCACGGTGGTGGAGGTGGTCGGGCTGAGCTGGATCGGGCAGGCCTCGGGAACGACAGGCAGGGCGATGCAGAAGTCCGCCGCCTTGCCGCCGGTCGATTGCGGGTCCGCGGTGATCGTCACGATGGGGATGGCGAAGCGCTTGCAGTAGCTGAAGATCGCCGCAAGCTCGCTGCTTTCGCCCGAGTGCGAGACGATCAGCACCACGTCGTCCTGGGTGATCATCCCCAGATCGCCATGGCCTGCCTCCGCCGGATGGAGAAAGGAGGCGGGTACGCCGGTGGAGGTGAGGGTGGCGGTGATCTTGCGGGCGATGATGCCGCTCTTGCCCATGCCCGCCAGGATCACGCGGCCGCGCACATCGGCGATCATCGCGACGAGCCGCTCGAACGCGTCGGCAAAGGCGGGGTCGCGAAAGCACGCCTTCAGCGCCGCAATCCCTTCCGCTGCCAGCGAGACGGTGCGGGCGGCGAGCGCGATGGTTTCCGGACTCGCCGACCGGGTGGTGATCGTTTCCGATTGTATCGTTGTCATGTCACCCCGCGATCAACACGCCGGAGCCTAGCGCGTCACCGCGCGGACGGCGAGGATCGGCGAGAACAGCTGCCCGAGGATCTGGGCCAATTTGGCCGGCGCATTGGCGCGCGCGGTGGCGATGTAGATCACATCCTTGTCGTGCATGCCGATGCGCTGCGAGAGGAAGTAACTGTCCGGGCGCATCATGTTGAGGCGGTAGATCACGGGCCGGGTGGTCGTTTCGTCGCCAGCGTCGGGGGCATAGCGGAAGAGGTACACCGCGGCCGGATCGGCGAGACGCTCGCTCGGACCACCGGTGCGCGCCAGTGCCTCGGCGAGCGACAGTTCGTTGGCGCCGAAATTGACCTGGCTCACCTTGTCGCTGGCGCCGAACACCAGATAGGTCCGAGGGCGATTGAACAGCTCGATCCGATCACCGGGCAGCAGCGCGATGTTCTGGGGGCCCGATGCCTCCACGGCGGAGAGCCGGCTCTCCTGCGACACGGTGCCGCGGGTGACTCGCACCACCATGTCGTCGGGCTGGTTCACCGTGCCGCCGGCGCGGGCCAGCGAATCGAGCAGGCGCTCGCGCGGTAGGCCGAGCGTATAGCGCCCCGGCTGGCGCACATCGCCCGACACGTAGAAGACGTTATAGGCATTGTCCTTGACCGACACGAGCGCCTGCGGGCGCTGCGACAGGCCGCGCAGGCCGCGCTCGATCATGCGCTCGACCTCACCGGGGGTCTTTCCCGCCACCGCCAGCCGGCCGATGTACGGCAGCTGGATGTCGCCTGCGCCGTCGACCTTTACCGTGCCGAGCTGGGTGCCGCGCGCGGACGGATTGAACGAGCCGCCCTGCGCCGGGCTGTCGGTGCTGGCGCCGGTGAAGAGCGTGACGCCGACCTCGAAGATGCTGATCTCCAGGATGTCGCCGGGTCCGACCGTGTCGATGCGGCCGGGCTGGTCGAGCGTCGCGAGGCCACCGGGCGGTGGCGGCGCAAAGGCAAGGCCGGGCGCGGAGGCGGCATCGATATCGACGATCGTGAACCCGGTCTGGTTGTCCTTGCGCAGCGCGGCGTTGATCTGCGACGCGGTCGGCCCGGCGCTCGGCAGTGTCGTGCAGCCGGCAAGCGCCGTCCCCACCAGCGCCGCCGCGATCAGCCGCGTCGAACCAAAACTGCCCTTGCGCATAGCGTCCCCCCGGAAGCGCCGCTTCAAACCATCCGGCGCTCAGGCGCGGGTTATCGCGTCAGATCAGCCAAGACAATCCGGCAGGCGCGGGAGGACCGAGGTTCAGGCCGCCTGGCCCTCGCGCGCGCCCAGGCTTTGTAGCCGGTGGTGGACGTCGGCTGCCTCTGCAATGGTATCGTACAAGGTGACGCTGCCGCCGTAGACCACCGCGCCGCGCTTGCAGTAGCGAAAGAGCGTGCCGGTATCGTGGGACACCATTACCAGCGTGCCGTTGTCGCGCCGCTCGTACAGCGCCTCCTCTGCCCGCACGCGGAAGCGCTCGTCGCCAGCGCCGGTCACTTCGTCGACGAGATAGCAATCGAACTTGATCGCCAGCGACACGCCAAAGGCGAGCCGCGCCGCCATGCCTGCCGAATAGGTGCGGATCGGCTCGTGCATGTACGAGCCGAGCTGCGCGAAGTCTTCGACAAAGGCGAGCAGCTCACGTTCATCGGCACCATAGATGCGCGCCACGAACTTGGCATTGTCCGCGCCGGTCAGATGCGGGTGAAAAGCGGTGGCATAGCCGATCGGCCACGACACGGTCATGTGGCGGGTCACCATGCCGGTGGTCGGCCGCTCCACGCCGGCGATCAGCTTCATCAGCGTCGACTTGCCGGCGCCGTTCGCGCCGCACACCCCGATGGAATCGCCGCGCGGGATCACCAGATCGACGGCGCGCAGCACCTCGTTGTCGACATTGTGGCCGCGATAGACCTTTGAAACATTGTCTAGGACAATCATGCCCGCCCCGTGCCATTGATGCCGCAATGGTAGAGGATCGGACGCCGGAGCGACAGGTGCCAGTTTGCATCGACGGCCGGCTTGCCGCTGCCGAAGCGACAGGCGTGGCGTCTTACGCGGGTGCCCTGCGCGACGGGCTGGCCGCCACCGGACCGGCGCCGCTGGTCCTCGATGACGACCAGCATGGGCGGTTCGGCGAGCCGGTGTCCACCGCCGGGATGATCCGACGTGGCCTGGCCGGACGGCTGCGCAGCAGGGTGAGCCTGCAGCGGGATGTGGCGCGGCTACATGCGCCGGACGTATTCCGGCTTGCGCAGTCGCGCTTCACGTCGACGGGCAAGCTGCTGACCCTCGACTGCCCCGGCCCGCCGGGGATCATGCACTGGACCTATCCGATCCCTGCGCGGATCAACGGGTGGGTCAATCTGTACACCGTTCACGACGTCATCCCGCTGGTGGCGCCAGACGTCGCCGCGGTGGAGCCGGCATCGTTGCAACGGCGGATCCTTGCCGTAGCGGCGGTGGCGGATCGCCTGCTGACGGTCTCCGCCTCTGCGCGCGAGCAGATCCTGTCGGCGCTATCCCTCTCGTCGGCGCTGGTGGTGGATTGCGGCACGGCGGTGACGGCACTGGAGCCGGGCGACGGGCGTCTGCCGGCTGACCTGCGGCCGGACGGCTATTATCTGTACTGCGGGCTTGCCGAGCCGCGAAAGAACCTGCCGCGGCTGATCGCGGCGTGGCGGGCGAGCGGCACGCGATATCCGCTGGTGCTGACTGGCCCGGATCACCAGTCAGTCGCATCCCAGCCGGGCCTCGTCATCCTGCCCTATCAGCCGCGCAGGGTACTGGTCGACCTGATGCGGCAGGCGCGTGCGCTGCTGTTTCCGTCGCTTCACGAGGGCTTCGGCTTGCCGGTGGCGGAAGCGATGGCGCTCGGCACGCCCGTGCTGGCGGCGAACGGCGGTGCGCTTGCCGAGGTGGCGGACGGCGCGGCGGTGATGGTCGATCCGCATGATGAGGCCGCGATCACGCAAGGTATCGCGCTGCTTGACCGGGATGATGCGCTACGGCGCGATCTGGCGGCGCGTGGCCGCGCGCGGGCGCAGGCGTTCACGATCGCGCGCTTCGGCGCGCGGGTGCGCCGGCTGCACGACGAATTCGCTAGCGATTCTCGCTTCGACGTTTAGTCCTTCGGCCGCATGGGGGACGAGCGAACAACCATTGCGAGCATCGGCATCGACGGGTTCAACCTGGCGCTGCCGCAGGGCACCGGGGTCGCGACCTATGGCATGGCGCTGGCGCAGGCGGTGCGCTCGCTCGGCATGCCGCTACATGGGCTGTTCGGCGTTCCGATCGGCCGTGATCCGCGGCTGCGCGAAATACTGTTCTATGAAGCGATGGGGCGCGGAATGCCGCCCCGCCGCGCGCCTCGCTGGCTGCGTCCCATGCTCGACCGGGTGTCGGTTGCCCGCGGACTGCGCGTCGCCGAGGTCGAGGACAGCGGGCGGATCGAGCGCGAGGGCTTCGTCGATCGTCTGCCCAGGTTCGATCGGCTGCTGAGCAGCGCGCATCTGTTCGAGCAGGCCGAGCATCATTTCCGGCGCACTCGCCGCTTTTTGGACCTCGAACTCCCCGATCCGCCGACGATCATGCACTGGACGTACCCGATCCCGATCAGGGTTGCCGGGGCACGCAACATCTACACCTTGCACGATCTGGTGCCGCTGAAGCTGCCGTTCGCCACCTTGGACCGCAAGCGCTTCTACCATCGGCTGGTGGAACGGTGCGTGGTCGAGGGGGATCATATCGTCACGGTGTCGGAGGCGAGCCGGCGCGATATCATCGAGCTGCTCGGCGCGCCGGAGGCGGGTGTCACCAACACCTATCAGCACACCCCGATGCCGGCAGCCCTGGCGGACGAGATGGTCGATGTGGAGGCGGTGTTCGGCGTCAAACCCGACGGCTTTTTCCTGTTCTTCGGTGCGATCGAGCCAAAAAAGAACGTCGCGCGGCTGGCCGAGGCTTTCCTGTCGACCGATACGCCGCATCCGCTGGTCCTGGTGGGCGGGCGAGGGTGGCAGAAGGACGAGGAACTGCGGCTGGTCGAAGCCGCGCAGCGCAGGAGCGGCGCGTCCGGGCCGCGCATCATCCAGCTCGATTACCTGCCGCGCCGGCTGGTGATGCAGCTGGTGCGGGCGGCGCGCGCCGTGCTGTTCCCCTCGCTGTACGAAGGGTTCGGCCTGCCGGTGCTGGAGGCGATGCAGCTCGGCACGCCGGTGATCACGTCCAACCGCGCCTCGTTGCCCGAGGTGGCGGGCGAGGCGGCGCTGATCGTCGATCCTTATGACGTTTCGGCGCTCTCCGCCGCGATCGCGCGGATCGATCGCGACGCCGACCTGCGCAGCAAGATGCGGCAGGCCGGGCTGGCCCAGTCAGCGCGCTTTTCGCTCGGCGAGCATCGCCGGCGGCTCCATGCGCTATACTCGGGCGTGCTGGCAGCGCCGCCACGATGACGTAGCGGGTGCCTCGACGGGCCGATCGCTTTCGTTTAGCGTTCTTGCACAATCCGGGGCAGGAACATGGCAAGCGTCAGCACTGATTTGCAGCCACAGCGCAATGTGCTGAGGACGGGGCTGCGCATTCAACGTCGCGTGGTGGGCGCGTTGATGATGCGCGAGCTGCACACGCGCTACGGGCGCGAGAACATCGGCTATCTGTGGTTGATCCTGGAGCCGCTGTTCCTTGCCACGGCGATCGGCCTGATCCACTCGCGCACGCCCAACCACTTCGCCGGCGACATCAAGCCGGTGCCGATGGCGCTGATCGGCTATTGCAACTTCATGACGTTCCGCTCGATGGTCGGGCGGGCCGAGGGGGCGCTCGAGAGCAACGTTTCGCTCTTCTATCACCGCACGATCACGCCGTTCGACGTGCTGTTGTCGCGCGCGCTGCTGGAGCAGGCGGGCACTCTCCTGGCCTTCTGCATCCTGATGGGCCTGGCAGTGGCGACCGGGATCGCCAACGTGCCCGAGCGGCCGCTGATCTACGCCGCGGGCGTGTTCGCGATGTTTCTGCTGTCGTGGAGCCTGTCGATGGTGGTGTGCGCCGTGACGCACGATCGCCGTGCCTTGGGACGTATCATCCACCCGATCGTCTATGTGCTGATGCCGCTGTCGGGCGCGTTCTTCATCATGAACACCTTGCCCAAGCAGGTGCGCGACGTGTTGCTCGCCATCCCGCTGGCCCATTGCTACGAGATCATGCGCTATGGCTGGTTCAAGTCGGCACGCTCGACCTACATCGATATCGGGTATCTCAGCGCCTGGATCCTCGGGCTGATGCTGTTGGGGCTTCTTTTGCTTTCGGTGGTGCGCAAGCGTATCGAGATGCCGTGATCGGCGGACCGGAAAACGTGGCGGCGGATCGGACGAACAGGGGGAAATAAGAGCGTGCACGGTTTCATGACGCCGGCCGAGGCGGAAGTCGAAGCTGCACCGCCGCTGCGCACGCGCCTGCGTCGCTTGTGGAAGCGGCACAAGTGGTTCGTCCTGACGGTGGTCGCGCCGACGCTGCTGCTCGCAACCTATCT
The DNA here is from genome assembly GCF_002197685.1 of Sphingomonas dokdonensis. Lineage (GTDB taxonomy): Bacteria > Pseudomonadota > Alphaproteobacteria > Sphingomonadales > Sphingomonadaceae > Sphingomonas > Sphingomonas dokdonensis. The sequence goes on from NZ_NBBI01000001.1 coordinate 747,149, forward strand.
TTATGGCCTCGCGTCCGACCAATATGTGTCGGAAGCGCATTTCATCGTGCGCACGCAAGGCGGCAGCAACCCGACGCCGTCGGTCGGCGGGATTACCGCCGCGCTGGGCTTCGGCGGCGGCGGGGGGGCTGGTGCTGCCTCTACCGAGGCGCAGAGCGTGGCGGATTACCTGACGTCGCACGATGTCGTGTCCACGCTGCAGAAGCGCCTGAACCTGGTGGCGCTGTTCCGCCGGCCCGAGGCCGATTTCGCCAGCCGGCTGACGGTGGCCGATCCCACGCCGGAGTATCTGCTGCGCTATTACCAGCAGCAGGTGGACGTGTACTTCGACACCGATAACGGCATCACCACACTGAAGGCGCGCGCGTTTCGCCCCAAGGACGCGTATGATCTTTCCAAAACGCTGCTGGCGCTGGGCGAGCAGCGGGTGAACGAGATGAATATCCGCGGCTTTTCCGACGCGGTGGCGCTGTCGCGGCGGCAGCTCGACGAGGCCGAGGTCGCGCTGGCCGAGGTGCAGACGCGGCTGACACGTTTCCGCCAGAGCGGGCGCGATGTCGATCCAGCGGGCACGGCGCAGGCGCAGATCGGGCTCGTCTCGCGGTTGTCGCAGGAGCTGTCCGCGGCGCGGGCGCAACTCGCGACGACCCAGTCGCTGATCGGATCGGAAGGGCCGCAGGTCGAGGCGCTGCGCCAGCAGATCCGGAGCCTGGAGGGGCAACTGGCCGCGCAGAGCGGACGGTTGGCCGGTGGATCGAGCACCATTGCCGAAGGACTGGGCGGCTATGAGCGGCTGCGCATCCAGCAGGAACTGCTCGCCAAAAGGTATGAGGCGGCGGCCGCGACCTATCAGCAGGCGCGGCAGAATGCGGTGCGGCAGCAACTGTACGTCGTGCGCGTGGTCGAGCCGAACCTGCCGGTGAAGTCGCTTTACCCCAAGCGCGCCTTGACCCTGATCACCGTTTTGTGCGCGTTGCTGGTGATCTATGCGATCGGCTGGCTGATCGCCGCCGGCGTGCGCGAGCATGCCGCCTGATCGGGGCGAGCGAGAGACGATGATCGCGGCGGCCAGCGCACCGTTGCTGCTGCGCGCGCCGCCGTTCCCCTGGATGGAGCAAGCGGTGGCCGCCGTCTCGATGCCGGGCCGGTCCCGCCTTCAGGATCCCGACCGCCTGTTCGCCGCGATGCGCGCCGGCGGTGTGGGAGGGGCGTTCTGGCGCGACGATCCGGTCGGGGGCGACGCGCACGAAGATGCGGTGCTTCGCTGGATTGCCGGCGCGCCGGGCGAACCCGATCGTCGGGCGGATGCAATTGCCGCGGTCGAGTCGGCAACCTATCGCAATCCCTTCACCAACGCTGCGTGCGATGCGCATGAGGCGGTGCGGATCCTGGCTGACTGGGCGTCTGCGCTGCGGGCGAACCGCCGGATCATCGGCGCGGTTGGCATGAGCGGTTGGAAGCGCGAGGCGATCGGGCGGTTCCTGTGGGACGGCGAGCGGGCGCCGCCCTTTCTGACGGCTGATCAGGCGCTGACGTCGGTCAGACCGGGAGACGCGATCACTTACTGGCCGTCGCGTGCACCGGCGAATTTTGCCGATGAGGTGGCGGCGCGCGGCGGAATTGCGTGGCAGGTGGAAGATGGCTTCATCCGCTCGGCGGGGCTTGGCGCGGAGTGCCGGCCGCCATGGTCGATCATCGTCGATCGATCGGGCGGCATCCATTATGATCCGCGGCAGGAGAGCGAGATAGAGCGGTTGCTCGCCACGCACAGCTTCGATGCGCCGCTGCTGGACCGTGCGCGTGCATTGCGCGCACAGATCGTGGACGCGCGCTTGTGCAAATATGGTGTCGATGCAGGAACGATGGACGCCGACCTGCCAACGGGCAGGCGCATCGTTCTGGTGATCGGGCAGGTTGCCGACGACCTGTCGGTGATGCGCAGCAGCGACGGTGGCATGGGTGACTTGCTGCAACGCGTGCGCGCGTGCGAGCCCGATGCTTTTATAGTCTATCGCCCGCATCCCGACGTGATCGCCGGGCTGCGCAGCGGCGCGGTGCCGGGTGCGGGCGAGGCGGATCTGATCAGCGCCGGTGGATCGCTGCTCGCGCTGCTCGAGCGGGTCGATGCGGTTCATGTGCTGTCATCGCTCACCGGCTTCGAGGCTTTGTTGAGGGGGGTTCCGGTGACGGTGCATGGTGCGCCGTTCTACGCCGGTTGGGGGCTGACGCGGGATCTTGGCCCCGTGCCGTCGCGCCGTGCGCGCCGTCTTTCGCTCGACGCATTGGTGGCGGCGGCGCTGATTCTGGCGCCGCGCTATTGCGACCCGGAAACCGGCCTGCCGTGCCCGCCCGAAGTTCTCGTCGACCGGCTCGCCAAAACGGGTAAGCCGACGTACAACGCCGTTACAGGGTTCAGGCGTGCCTATGGGGCAGCGCGTGCAGCAGGGCGGCTTATGACGAGGGGGCGGCGATGACAGCGCAGGCGCGACGCCGCTTCTTGTTTCTGCAAGGGCCGCACGGTTCTTATTTCGCTCGGCTTGGTGGCGCCTTGTCGGCGCTTGGCCATGCGGTGTTCCGAATTAATCTTTGCGGCGGCGATTGGCTGGACTGGCCGGAACCGGCCGTGGATTATCGCGGCACGCTGCATAACTGGCCGGTATTCTTCGACGATTTCATCGTCGATCATGAGATCACCGACGTGGTGCTGTTCGGCGATTGTCGCCCGCATCATTCCAGCGCGCACGGCATGGCAAAGATCCGCGGGCTGCGGGTGCACGTACTGGAAGAGGGCTATATCCGGCCCGATTACGTGACGCTGGAAGAAGGCGGGGTGAACGGCCATTCGCGCATGCCACGCGATCCCACCTGGTTCCGTGCGGAGGCGACGCGCCTGCCGCCCGAGCCGGTTCACGATCCCGTGCCGTCGAGCTTTCAACGGCGCGCGTCGGAAACGATCCGGCATCTCGCCGCGACGTTGCTGATGGCGCCGGCCTATCCATTCTATCGCACCCACCGGCCGCACAGCGCGATGGTGGAGGCGGCGGGCTGGGGCATGTGGAGCGCGACGCGCAATCACGAGCGCATTCGATCGCAGCGGACGCTCGACGCCATTTTGCCGGGGCGAGACAAGCACCCGATCTTCCTTGCCCCGTTGCAGCTGAATTCGGACTATCAGCTGCGGGTTCACTCGCCGTTTCGCGACATGCGCGCGGCGCTCCGGTTCATTATAAAGAGCTTCGCGCAGACCGCGCCGGCGCACAGCCGGCTGCTGGTAAAGCGTCACCCGCTGGACAATGGACTGGTCGCGTGGCGGCGTCTCACGCGTGCGCTGGCGCGCCATTACGATGTAGAAGATCGTGTTTTCTACATCTCGGACGGCGATATCGCGACGCTGCTGCCGAACGTCGCGGGAGCGGTGATGGTGAACAGCACGGTGGGGACGCTGGCGCTGAACCAGGGCGTGCCGGTCGCCGTGCTGGGCCATGCCGTCTATGATGTAGCGGGTGTGGTGCATCGCGGCGCGCTGGATGAGTTCTGGGCCGCCCCGTCTGCGCCCGATGCAGATCTATGGGCTGCAGTGCGGCGGGTGTTCGTCAACCGATCGCTGGTGCATGGCGGCTTCCTCAGCGAAGAAGGGCTGGCGATGCTGGTCGAGAACGCCATTCCCCGCCTGACCGGACCGGCAGCGGCCACGCCGGCCACGTTCGACAATGTAACGCGGATCGCGCATTGGCGCTGAAACCCTTTCGCGCTCCGGCGCAAATGCTGTTCAGCAAGGGATTGCCCGGCACGGGGCGGCATGGGCGCCGGGCGCGCAAGCCGATCGTGTTCGACCTGTCGCGCCTGCTCAGCCGGGCCTATCACCTGACGCCGACCGGCATCGACCGGGTCGAATATGCCTATGCAGTCGAATTGCTGAACCGTGTGCCGGATCGACTGCGCTTTGCGGCGGTGCATCCGGCGGGTGGCTATTACGGACGGCTGGAGATCGGTGCGGTTCGCCAGTTCCTCGCCTTCACCCAGGCGCGCTGGCAATCCCGCGGAGAGGCGCAGCGCGACGCCGTGCGCACCCAGGCGATCCGGCACCTGTTTGCGCTGCGCCCGCGCGCCGTTCCGGTAGCGCTGGGGCAGCGCGTGTACCTACAAGCATCGCCGCATCATCTGGAGGACGGCAAGCTGGTGCGCAGCATCCTCCAGACCGAGCGGGCGCGCTTCGTCAACCTGGTGCATGACGTGATCCCGCTGACCTACCCCGAATTTGCGCGGCCCAACGGCGCGGTGCAGCATGCCCGGCGGCTTCGCACGATCGACCGGCTGGCCGACGGCATCATCGCGAACTCGCACGCGACGCTGGCCGCATTGGGACCGCACCTTACCGACCGGCCGGGGCGCGTGGCGCGGGTCGCGCACCTTGGATGCGAGTGGAGCGATCCCTTGCCACCTTTGGCCGGCAAGGACGCGGAGCGGCCATACTTCCTGTGCATCGGCACGATCGAGCCACGCAAGAACCACCTGCTGCTCCTGAACGTCTGGCGCCGGCTGGCGGAGAGCATGGGTGACGCGGCGCCTCGCCTCGTGCTGATCGGCCGACGGGGCTGGGAAAACGAGAACGTGATCGATCTGCTGGAGCGGTCGGTGGCGTTGCGCGGCCATGTGGTGGAGCAGCCCGACGTCGACGATCGCCGGCTGACGCGATTGCTGGCCGGCGCGCGTGCGGTGCTGCTGCCGTCGTTTGCGGAGGGATATGGCATGCCGGTGGCGGAAGCGCTGGCGACGGGCGTTCCGGTGATTTGCAGCGACATCAGCGCGCTGCGCGAGGCAGGCGGCGACCTGCCCGATTATCTCGATCCGCTCGACGGCGTAGGATGGCTGCGCACCATTCTCGATTACGCCCGGCCCGATTCGCCGATGCGGGCCGCGCAATGCGAGAGGATGCGCGGCTGGGCGCCGATGTCGTGGAGCCGCCACATGGATATCGTGCTGGACGTGGTGGAAGCAGTGGCGGATCAACGCCGCTAGGTGGGCTGCGTCAGCCTCGCGTCAGCAGCAGCATCTGATCGTCGTGAGGCGAGGCGTTCAGCACGTCTGCCGGGCTGCGACCCTGCACGCCGCCGACCAGATCGACTTCCGCCAGATTGAAGCCGTGCGAGAGGATCTGGTTCAGAAAACCCGCGGGATCGGCGTAGCGAACGGCGGCGAATTCGAGCAGAATGGTCAGTGGGCGGTTGCGGGCGAGGATATCGTTCAGACCGGTCCAGATCGCCTGCTCGGCGCCCTCGGCATCGATCTTGATGAAGTCGGCATCGAGCGCACCGGGGATCTCGTCGGCGCGGCGCAGCGGCACCTCCACAGTGCCCGGCCCGCCCTTGCCCTGCACCACATGGGCGTTCTTTGGCTCGTTCTTCGGCACTTCGAGTGTTGCCGTGCCGCGTTCCTGGCCCAAGGCGATCTCGTGAACGGTCGTTCGCCCGTCGAAGCCGTTCACCGCTACGCTACGGCGCAGCAGCTCGGCCATTGGCGGATTGGGCTCGAACGACAGGAGCTTGCCGGTCGGGCCGACAAGATCGGCCAGCAGCACCGAGAAATAGCCGCAGTGCGCCCCCACATCGAGCACGGTCATGCCGGGCTTCACCAGCCGAATGATCGTCTCGGTGTTCCACATCTCCCAATAGCCATCGAGCATCAGGTGGCTGGCGACCCCGACGTCGCGAGTGTCGACATACATCTTGTACCGACCAAGGATGCGGCAGATGGCGGTATGATCGCCCAGATAAGCCGTCTGGCAAAGGCCGCGGATCACCGCCTCGTGCCGCCAGCGGTCGCCGGTACGCAGCGCCCAGATATCGAAAATGGTACCCAGCGCTTCGCCGTGGCGGCGGATTTCCGCCGGGCTTGCTTGATGATCGAGGAAGCGCATTGCCCTTCTTAGCCGCCGGGCGATGCTTCGGGAATATGACGCCGACGCTTTGTTATCAGGCGAGGATGTTTTCGGTGGCGGCGCGCACCACCAGCCCGAACGGGCCGGGCGTCTTACCGTGGCGCAGCTGTGCCGTGAAATGGCCCTGTGCCGCGATTTCGAGCGCAATTCGGTTCAGCCCATGGCGATCGAGCTGCGGACCGGTTTGCGCCATGACGATCGCGAGCCCGCCGGGGCGTAGGCGTGCGAGCAGGTCCTCGATCAACTTGAGCGCGCGCGCGACATCCCCTGCACCGAACGTGTCGCTGCGCGTATAGGCAAAGTCGAAGCCGACGCCGTCGCTGCCGGGCGCTTGCGTGGAACAGGCGGCATCGAGCGATTCGCCGGGCGGTAGGGCGATCGCCTGCATGGCGCAGCCGACCGTGCTGGCGAAGGCGGCGACTGGCTCTGGATGGGCGGACGCCGCAAGGCCGCGCGCCTCCGGCTCCAGCCGGCCATATTCTTCCAGCACGCGCACGATAAAGGCCGCCTCCCACCGATCCTTTACCGATCCGTGCTGCGCGAGCTGCGCGTCGAGCCGCTTGAAATCGGATTCGTCGACCTGGTCGGTCGTGAACCCCTGCGACACCGGCCAGGCGAGCTGGGGCTCCGTGCTGCTGATCATCGCACTCGCACGCCGCGCCTTCAGGCGACCGAAGAGGCTGCGCCTGCGGGCTGGATCCTCGTCCTCACCAGCGCGGCTCGCAATGGTGATCGCGATGCCGTCGGCCCGCGCCGAACACTCGCCGTAGACATAGCCGGTGACGGCATAGAGCGCGCCGGGGAGCGCCTCGAACGGCAGCCTGATGCGCCGTGGTGCCTTGGCCAGCGACGGCAGCAGGACGGTGATCTTGCCGCGCTCGGTCACCGGCGGTTTGCCGTCGGGCAGATGCTGGAAAATGCGAATTGCCAGCATGCCGACGTCCGCGGTCAGCCCTGCTATCTCGATCTCGGCGATCGATGGGCCGGGCGCCGCAGCCACATAGGAGGTGTGGAAGACGTAGCTTGAATCCTCGCTCTTGTCCTTGCCGCCAAGCGGGCGGATGCGGCTGCGCTGCGCTGGCCAATAGCCGAAGGGGTCAAGCGTTTGGGCGATCATGCGCGAACACTAGGCGAGCGGCAGATGCCGTGACAATCGGTGGAACCGCCTTGCTGGCAGAGAATGCGTGCGTCATGCCAGCGGCATGGGTGATCGATCATGACTCGCTGGACACGGCCGGGCCGTTCGCTGAGCACGCGGCCGATCATTCCGCCACTCGCCGCATTGGGTGCGATGGGCGAGGAGCGGCGGTTGCCCGCAGCACGGCCGGCCACTGACCGGATAGACAAGGGCCAATCGACGCACGATGATGGTGCTGCACGCTGGCGCAAGATCCTCGCCGTGGCGGAGGCGTTTGCGAGCGAGCGGCTCGCCGACGAAGCGCTCGCCGCCAGCCTTGGTTACCCGATCGAGGCGTACGATCAGTTTCGTCGCGACATTGCGGTGCGACCACCGCCGCCATCGTCCGAAAAGAGTTCGGTGCCAACGGTGCTGGTCGATGCACGCGATACGGAGCCGTATCTTCTTCGGGCGACGCTGCGCAGTCTACAGGATCAGTCGGTCGGCGACTGGTCGGCGCGGGTGATCGCGCCGGCGGCGATTTGCGAAGGGCCGGTCGCCTCTTTCGCCGACACCGATCCACGCATTCATTTCAAGAGTTCTGCGGCTTTTTCGCCGGTGGCGGGCGAGCATGCGATCCTCCTCGATGCGGGAACCGTGCTCGATCCCGAGGCGCTGGCGTGGTTCAGCTTCGCGCTTTTACGAACTGGCGCGGCGGCGGTGTTCGCCGATGAAGACCGCGGCGTCGCCGATCCTGACTTCGGCCTGCTACGGGCCGATCCATTGCTGTTTGGCATGTTCGATGAAGCGTTGGTCAGCCATGGCGTCGTGCCAGCGGTGGTCGCGCTGGCCGGCCCCTTGCCGGATCAGGCTGGCGCTGGATCGCGAGGCGCGGCGCTGCTTGCGGCCGCAGGGCGAGGCATGGTGGCGCATGTGCCCCGTGTCCTCGTGACGCGGCTCGAAGTGCCGCTGGTCGCCAGAGGGGGCAGGATAGACGCGCCCGGCGAGGGGCGTGAGGAGACGCCAGGGGAGCCTGCTGCAAGGACTGGAGCGAGTCCCGCTCAGGGCGGGCGCAGGATCGCCGTTGTTATTCCCACCCGCGATGAAGCACGCCTTCTCGCACGTGCTATCCAGAGTCTGCGATCAACCGCCAGCCAGCCAGATCGACTGGACATTGTGGTAGTGGACAATCGCAGCGTGCTGCCGGAAACAACGGCGTTGCTGGATCGGCTGATCATGGCCGGCACGGCGCGCGTGGTGCCGTTCGATTCCGCCTTCAATTGGTCGCTGGCGTCAAATCGAGGCGCAGCGGCCAGCGATGCGCCGCTCATCGTCTTTGCCAATAACGACATCGAGATGCTGTCTGCCGGCTGGGACGAACTTGTCGAAGATTGGCTGGGGCAGAGCGACGTGGGCGCGGTGGGTGCGCGATTGCTGTATCCGGATCGTACCATTCAGCACGCCGGCATCGCCTTCGGCTTCGGGCCGACCGGTACCGAGCATGAGGGGCGCGGCGTGCCGGCACCGGATAGCGGACCGGGTGGTCGCTACACCTCACCGCATCGGGTCTCCGCCGTGACCGGCGCCTTTCTGGCGGTGCGCCGGAGCGACTTCGAACAAGTGGGTGGCTTTGACGCGGCTCGCCTGATGATCGGGCATAGCGACATCGATCTGTGTCTGCGCCTGCGCGATGCGGGCCGGACGATCCTCTACTGCCCTGCCATCCAGGCGATCCACCATGAAGGCGCGACGCGCGGCCGCAACGAGACGCAGGCTGCGATCGCGTGGGACGAAGGGGAGCGGATAGACCTTGTGAAACGCTGGGGTGGCGCGCTGAACGACGATCCCGGCGTCAGCCCATATTGGCGGCGCGGCGAGCGGCCCTTCGCCTTTCTCCGCGAGCCGACGATGCGCGAGATACTGGCGCACATCGATCGCAGTGCCAGGGCCGATCCGTGGCGGCCGCACAAGGGGCAAAGTGTCCCACACCATGCGACGGACATGGCTTAACACAAGGCAGCGGATCGATTAGCCGCGAAGGCGGAACACTCGTTCCAATCGGGGGGAAGGCAGTGGGTCGAAGCTACCTGGCGCGCGCGGCAGCAGCACTTGGCTTTGGTGACACCAGGGCAGCGCCGGACGGCAAGCATCGGCTGTTGGGCGACAAGGCGCGCGACGCGGGCGATTGGGGGCTCGCTGCCGAACACTACCGATCATATCTGCGTGGGCATCCGGACTCGTTCGCGATCTGGGTTCAGTTGGGCCACGCGCTGAAGGAAGCTGGCGATTTCGCGCGGGCGGAAGAAGCGTATCTCCGCGCCGAACGGCTGGACCCGGATGACGCGGATCTTGCGCTCAACCTTGGTCACCTGATGAAATCCATGCGGCGTCTGCCGGATGCCGAACATTATTATACCCGCAGCTTTCAGATCGACGGCAATGCGCAGGCCGGAAGCGAATTGGAGCGGCTGGGTACCACCACCGAAGCGGAGGCGACGCCCGGCCCCAAGCCCATCCAGCAGGGCATGGCGGGCAGCGTCGATGAAATACAGGGGTGCGTGGTGCGGGGTTGGGCGGTGGAGCCTGACCCGACTAACGGCGCGGCGCAGATCGAGGCGGTCAATGCGGACGGCCATGTTGTTGCCACCGGCGTCGCAACGCGCGTCCGCTCGGATGTTGCCGCTGCCGGGTACACCGATGGACCGTCGGGCTTTACCCTGGTGATCGATCATCTGGCGCTGAGCGGCAATCAAGCATGGGTCGACGTTCGGCTGCGATCGAACGGCGCGTCGCTAAGCGGATCGCCGGTGATCATCGGCCTGCCTGAACAGACGGAAGCAGACGCCGCGCGGCGGATCAGCACGGCGCGCTATGTCATGCCGAAAACCCTGGGTGCTATCGGCGGCGAGCACGCGATCTTTGTTGCCTATGCCGCCACGGGGATGCTGCATTCGTTTGTGCGGCCGTTCCTGCGCATGCTGCGCGATCAGGGTATTGCCGTGTCACTGGTGGTCAACACCGACCGGCCGGTGGCGTTAGACGACGACCTGCTCGATCTGGTTGCCAGCGCGGTGGTGCGAGAGAACAAGGGATATGATTTCGGCGCCTGGGCGCACATGTTACGGCTTGAGCCGAAATTGCATGGCGCAGAATGCTTGTACATCATCAATGACAGCATCGTCGGGCCAAGCAACGAGGCTGACTTCGCAGCGATGATGGAAAAGTTGCGGCAGAACAAGGCCGACTTGCTCGGTCTTACCGAGACGCTTGAACGTGGCTGGCACGTGCAAAGCTATTTTCTGCGGGTCAGCGCGCCGCTCTTGCAATCCTATGCCTTTCAGCTCTTCGTCAACTCCGTTGCAGTGATCGCGGACAAGGACGCGATCATCAATACGTTCGAAGTGCCATTGGCGCGGCGCGTTGCCGAGGCAGGTTTCACCGTCGACAGTGTCTTCAAGATCGACGAGGCGCGCAATCCGACGCTGTTTGCTTGGAAGCGGTTGCTTGCGGCGGGCTTTCCCTTCGTCAAGCATTCATTGCTGCGACATGGCTTCGAGCATCTGAATACAGACGGCCTGGCACGCGAGATGAAGCGCGCAGGGTTCGACATGAAGGCATTCGAGGCGGCGCGGGACTATCGCAGTGAGGAGCCGCTGCCTCCAGCGGGGTTTCCGCTGCTGGCACGTGCAAAGCCAAGCGAACCGGACGAGGAGCGGCCGCAGAAGCCGTACAAAGTGGCATTCTATGGCCCGTGGAACTACGACAATGGCTTGGGCTCGGCCAGCCGAGGGATCATCTCGGCCATTAGGCAGGCTGGCGCTCGGCTGAACCTCCACCCGATCCGCAAGCCGTTTCACGTTCACAAGCCGGTGGGGCCGGCACATGATGTGCTCGACTTCGACGGCGCGGCCGACGTGGCGATCGTGCATCTGAACCCAGATTCCTGGCACCTGCTGACGGACGAGCAGCGTGCGCAGATCGACCGGGCGCAGCGGCGGATCGGCTATTGGGTGTGGGAGATGGAGGAGCTCCCCGCTGCGTGGCAGCAGGATTTCGGATCGGTGGACCGGATCTGGGCGCCGAGCGGCTTCAACGCGCAGGCCTTTGCGGCGGCGAAACAAGCCCCGGTGGACGTGATACCACACGTGGTGCCGGTGGCTGGCGAGGCAACTGCCGACCGACTGGCTATTCGCCATGCGCTGGGCCTGTCGACCGAGCGACGGCTGATCCTCTACGTCTTCGATGGCGCGAGCTATCTCGTGCGCAAGAACCCGGCCGCATTGCTGCGTGCTTTCGCCGCGTCGGGGCTGGCGGAGCAGGGCTGGAGCCTGGTGCTGAAAACCAAGCACCTGATGGATCGACCGGGCGAAGGGCAAGATCTGGCAGCCTTGGCCGAGGCGACCGACGGCGTGATCCTGCTGGATCGGTCGCTCAGCAGCCATGAGCTTTCCGACCTCGTCGCATCGTGCGACATCTACGCGTCGCCGCATTGTTCGGAAGGGTTCGGCCTGACCGTCGCCGAAGCGATGGCGGCCGGGCGGATCGTGGTGGCGACCGATTACAGCGGGACGACGCAATTCCTCGATCAAAGCTGCGGGTTCCCGGTCGCGGCAGAGCCGTGGACGCTGGAGGAGGATTTCGGCCATTACCTGAGCGGCGGCACATGGGCGCGTATCGACGAGGCGGCGCTGGCCGAGGCGCTGGTTCAAGCGGCAGCGCGGATCGATGCCGGCGACGAGACGATCGGCGAGGCGGCACGTGCGCGAGTGGCAGCGATGCTGTCTGCCGAAGCGGTGGGGGCCGCCATTGCGGCAAGCCTCGACGCGGTCGTTCACGACGATGGGCCGGTGCGACAACCCGTTCCGGCGATTGAAGATGCCGGCGCGGGCGTTGACCTGGCGGCGCTCGCGGGCGGGGCGCGCGACGGGCTTGCCGTGCTCAGCCTGTCGGAGGGTACGCTGACCGCCGAAACCGATGGGCTGACCGACGTGGCGGCTGATCGTGACGCGTGGCTTGCGATCGCGCCGGCCGGGGCACGCCTGCATCCGCATGCGGCGAACACCCTGGCGCGGTTCGCCGGACAGCGCCCCGACGTGGCGATCTTCTATGGCGACGATGTGGCGTATGCCGAGGAAACACTGCTGGAGCAGGTGCGGTTGAAGCCGCAGTTTGACCGGACGCTGTTCGCCGCGCAGGATTACATCGGGGCCCCGATCTTCGTACGTGGTTCGGCGCTTCACGAACTCGGCGGTTTGCGACTGTCGCTAGACGATGCGGCGCTGTACGATCTGGTGCTGCGCGCGGCAGAGCAGGGCATGTCGATCGGGCGGATCCCCGAGGTTCTGCTGGTGCAGGGCGAGCGGCGGGTGAGGGCGCCGCTAGCGGCGCGGCGCGCGCTGCTGGAACAGTCGCCGCTCTACGCCGGCTACCAGATCGCAGAAGGACGTGCGCCCGGGGCGCTGGCGCTTTCGCGCGATTTCGAGAGAGAATGGCCGCACGTCACCTTGTGCGTGCCGACGCGGCGTTCCGCGATCGAGGGTGGCGAGGGGAGCTATATCGAGCGGCTGCTGCATAGCCTGGCTGGTGTCGCGTGGCCGGCAGACCGGCTGACGGTGCTGGTGGGTGATGACGTGGAGGGCGAGCCGTCCTGGGCCGACCACGCATGGCCATTCGAGCTGCGGCGAATCGAGACACCACGCGCGCCGGGCGAGCCGTTCAACTTTTCCGCGAAGATGAACAGGTTGTGGCGTGCTGCCGACAGCGAATTCGTGGTCCTGCTCAACGATGACGTGGTGGCCAAGCGGCAGGACTGGTTGCGCGCGCTGATCAGCTTTGCGGTGGATCGCGACGTGGGCGCCGTCGGTCCTCGACTGTTGTATGACGATGGCACGATCCAGCACGCCGGCATCTATGGCGGAATAATGGGGACGAGCGCCCACGCTTGGCTGGGGCTGGAAGTGGATGCGCCGACGTATCAGGATTGGGCGCTTACGCAGCGCGAGGTGTCGATGGTGACGGGCGCGGTGCTGGCGACACGGCGCAGCGTGATGGAGGCAATCGGCGGCTTCGACGAACGCTTCACACTGGAGTTCAACGACATCGACCTGTGCCTGAAGATGCGGCAGCAGGGGTATCGCATTGTCTATAATCCGATGGCGGAGCTGATCCATTCCGAGAAGAAGTCGCGGGGTGACACGGCGCCGCCGGGCGAGCAGCTGGCGCTCTTCCTCGCTCGGTGGAACGATTGGCTGGCGGACGATCCTGCCTTGCCGCCGAACATGCGGCGCGACATGCTGGAGCTGACCCCGCGGGCCGGTGCGGCCGACTGGTTCGTCTGAGCTATCGAGCGGTGGTGGCGGGGTGGGCGAAGGGATCGTCGCGCAGCGACCGCCCAGCTGTTTCGGGCATGTAGCGAAGTGCAATCAGCCCGACGATGCAGGCCAGCATCATATAATAGGCTGGCATCAGCGGATCGCCGGTCATGCTGATAAGCCCGCTGCCGACCATCGGAGCGGTACCGCCGAAAATCGAGGTCGCGACGTTATAGGCGATGGCGAAGCCGGCGAAGCGCACCGATGTCGGGAACAGTGCGGGAAAGGTTGCCGAGATGGTCGCGAGCTGCGGCACGTACAGCAGGCCGAGCACCATAAAGGCGATGACTGCGCCTACGAAGCCGGTGCCAATCAGCATATAAAGCGGCACGACGAGCAGGAGCAGCCCGAGCAGCGACCAGCGCCACATAACCCGCCGGCCGACGCGATCGGACAAGCCGCCGGCGAACGGCACAAAGACCATCATGAACAGCATGCCGATGATCGGCACCAGCAACGCCTCGTCATGGCCGAGGCCGATGCGCCGCTGGAGATAGGTGGGCATGTAGCTGAGCAGCGAATAGTTCACGACGTTCAGCGCGATGACGAGCCCGCTGACGACCAGCATCGGCCGCCAATGGTGGCGCAGCAACGCGGCGAGCGTGGGTGGGTGGCGATCCTCGGCGGCTGCCATCTCCTCGCGGAAGATAGGCGTGTCTTCCATCTTCGAGCGAACGTACATGCCGACGAGGCCGATCGGGCCGGCGATGAGGAAGGGGATGCGCCAGCCCCAATCCTGCATCGCGGCGTCGCCGAGCGATAGCGAGAAGCCGAGCATCAGCGCCGCCCCGGCCGAGAAGCCGGCGAGCGTGCCGAATTCGAGAAAGCTGCCAAAGAAGCCGCGCCGGTCGTCGGGAGCATATTCCGCCATGAAGGTCGCCGCGCCGCCATATTCGCCGCCTGTCGAGAAGCCTTGCAGCAAGCGCAGGACGATGAGGATCGAGGGCGCCCAGAAACCGATCGATGCATAGCTCGGGATCAAGCCAACCGCGAAGGTCGCGCCGGCCATCAGCAGGATCGTCATGGCGAGCACCGCCTTGCGCCCGATGCGATCACCCATTGGCCCCCAGAACAAACCGCCCAGCGGTCGCACGAGAAAGGAGATCGCGAAGGTGGCGAGCGCGAAGAGCACCGCCTCCTCGGTTTCGCCCGGGAAGAGCGCGGCGGAGATGAAGGTCAGGCCGTACGCGTAGATGCCGTAATCGAACCATTCCACCGCATTGCCCAGCGCCGATGCGCCGACCGCTCGTCGCAGTTGCGCGCTGTCGACCGAATGGGAAGGCGGGAGCGCGGCTGCAGTCATCGATCACCTGTTTGCATGGCGGGCGTGTCGTACGGGGCGGCGTGCTCAGGCCCGGCGGGGTCGAGCAGCGCGGCGACGGGGGTGGTGCGCGGCAGAATCTGGAAATCCTGCTGCGCGGCGCTCGGCACCGGTGCGCTGGCGACGAGACGCCACAAGCCGAACGCGAGCGTGCCCATCGCCGCAAGCGCGATGAACCAGAACATGCCGCCGATCCCGAGCAGCGACATGGTGGATGCGGCGCCCATCGGGCCGAGCGCAGCGCCGGCTGAGTAGAGCAGTACCAATTGGCCGCTCGCCGCGACGCGCTCGGCGGCGAGCAGCCGGTCGTTGGCATGGGCGACGCACAGCGGATAAAGCGCAAAGGCGAGGCCGCCGAAGGCCGCGCCGAGCGCGAAGAGGATTATGCCGCCAGGCGCCGCCGCAAGTGCAAGGCTGACGGCGAGTGTCGCGGCGAGGCAGCCGAGGATGACGTGGCGGCGATCGAAGCGGTCTGACAAGCGACCAAGCGGCCACTGCAGGGCAACGCCGCCGAGGATCACTGCGGTCATGAAGCTGGCGGTACCCTTCAGGTCGAGGCCGATGCGACGGGCGTACACGGCGGCAAGGCCGTAGAAGGCGCCGAGCATCAGCCCGGTAACGCCCGCGCCGACGACGCCGAGCGGTGATGCCTCGTACAGCCGGCGGAGCGGGAGCGAGGCGGCATCCTCTAGCAAGGGTGCCGGGCTGCGGGTCAGGCAGACGGGAATGATCGCGAGGGTGATCAGCACCGAGGCGAGCTCGAACGGGACCTGCGGCGCGGTGTTGCCTGAGCGGAGCAGCAGCTGGCCCAGCGCCTGGCCCGAATAGAGCGCCACCATGTACCAGGCGAGGATCGATCCACGCGTGGTGGCGTCGGCGCGATCGTTCAGCCAGCTTTCGATGCAGATGAAGACGCCGGCGACGCAGATGCCGTCGACGAGCCGCAAGGCACCCCACAAGGGGGGCTGCTGGACCAATGCGTAGGTGAGCGTGCTGGCCGACAGCAGCGCCACGAAGGTGGCGAAAGCGCGGATATGGCCGACGCGGCGCACGATCGTGCCGGCACGCAGCGCGCCGATCGCCAGCCCGACGAAATAGGCGGTGGCGACCAGCCCGATAACCATCGTGCTGCTGCCGCCCCGCTCCAGCCGGAGCGCGAGCAGCGTCGACAGGAAGCCGCTGCCCGCCATCATCATGAAGATGGCGGCGAGCAGGCTTCGGACAGGAAGGATCGTTGCGAACATGATGGGTCACCGCCGGCCGGTCAGGCGGCGCGGCGATCCTCCGCCGCATCTGCCTCGTCTTCGATCAGCGCCCGGTGAAGCGCGCGTACCGCGGTGTCAAACTGATCGCAGTCGACGATGAACTGGACGTCGACGTTGCGGATCTGGTGCTGCATCGCGATCATCGTAACGCCTGCGTCGGCCAACGCGCGCAGTGCGTCGGGCACGAGACCCGGGCGCGAAATGTCGCTGCCGATCGCCGCCACCATTGCCACCGGCTGCGCCGAAATCGCGGCCTCCGGATACGTTTTCTGCAGCTCCGCCAACACTTTCGCTACGACGTCGGCGCCGGCGGACAGATAATGGGTGATGGTGTTCGCGTTGGACGCCTTGCTGACGATCCAGACGCGGTGCTTTGCCAGCACCTCCAGAATGGCGCTGTCGTAGCCCTTCACACCGACCATGTCCTGTTCGAAGAATTGCAGCGCCTGCATCTGACGAACGCCGGTCACGATCTCGACGCGTGGCTTTTCGGAGATGTAGTCGCCCGTCACCAACGTGCCGCCGTCCTCGCGATCGAAGGTGTTGCGGACGCGCAGCGGGATGCCGCTCTGCCGCAGGCCACGCCCCGCGCCAGGGTGGATCGCCTCCATGCCGACGTTCGCCAGCTGATCGGCGACATCGTAGTTGGTGCGCCCGATCTTGCGCGCCTTCTCCTCGCCGACAAGGCGGGGGTCGGCACTCGACAGGTGAAATTCCTTGTGAATGATCGCCTCGCGCGCGTCGGTGAGCACCGCCAGCCGCGAAAAGGTCATCTCGGTGTATCCGCGCGCGTAACGCCGCACCATGCCGCCTTCGCAACCCGCATAGCCGGTGACGATGGGCAGAACCTTGGTGAGATCGATCGCGGCGAATGCATCGCCGATGCGCGCGTCGAGGCTGCGCATGTCATCCTGATCCCACATGGTGAGATCGACGAATTGCGCGTTCACGTCGCGATCGCGCAGCAACAGTGCGGTGCTGTGCGCACTGTGCGCCTCGCCGATCCCGGCGAGCAGCTCGCGCACGGTCATAAGCTGTTCCTTGACGCAGAAGCGGCCGTGGCTGCGCAGCCGGGCGAGATCGTCGAGGCAGGCAGAGACGGCCGCGATCCGCTTGTCGACAAAAGCGTCTGCGGCCTCGCGACTGGCGGCACGGGCAAACATGCCGGCGTTGCGCTCATGCATCGCGCTGCGCACGCGCTCCATGGCATCGCGCCAGCCGTTCGCGTCGTCGTCCGCGATGAAGCGGCCGTAGACGCCGGGCTCGCCCGTCTTCTTGCACTCGAGCAGCAGGTTGGTCATCCCGGCATAGGCCGAGACGACAAAGATGCGGTTGTAGAGATCGGCACCCGACCGGCCGGCAATCAGCACATTGTCGAACAATGTGGTGGTGGCCGCCATCGACGTGCCCCCGATCTTCTCGACACTGTGGGGCTTGCTCATGCCGCCACCGCCTCGGCCAGTCGGCCGTGCTGCACCTGAAGCGCCTGCGGCGCATCACGATTGGCGAGGAACCAGGGGCGCGGCTTTTCGACGCCGAACGGCTTATGCAGCCGATTGCTGACCGCGTTGTACACCAGGAAGGCGTTGGCACGCGGGAAGGGCGTGATGTTGCCGTTCGAGCCGTGCATCAGGTTGCAATCGAACAGGATCACCGTGCCGGGCTTGCCCATCGGCGCGACGATGCCGTGCTTGTTCGCGAGCTCGGCAAGGCTCATCTCGTCGGGGACGCCATATTCCTGCTTCTTGAGCGAGGAGAGGTAATGGTCCTCCGGCGTCTCACCGATACAGGTGAGATAGGTCTTGTGCGATCCCGGGATCACCATCAGCGGGCCGTTGTTGGGCGTGTTCTCGGCAAGCAGGATCGACATGGACAGAGCGCGCATGCGCGGCATCCCGTCTTCGACGTGCCAGGTCTCGAAATCGCTGTGCCAGTAGAACTCGCGGCCCTTGAAGCCGGGTTTGTAGTTCAGCCGCGACTGGTGGATGTACACCTCGTCGCCGAGCAGGAAGCGCGCCACGTCGGCGAGGCGAGAGTCCGCGGCGAGGCGGCCGATCACCTCGCTCTGCTGGTGAATCTCGAAGATCGAACGGACCTCGTTGCCCTGCGGTTCGGTGACCACCGTTTCCGCGTCGAGGCGTGCGGGGTCGGCGAGCAATGCGCCCGCCGCCTGCTGCAAGAACGCCACCTCATCGGCGGAGAAAATGTCCTCGAGCACGAGATAGCCGTCGCGTTCGAACTGTTCGGCCTGCGCCGCGCTGACCGGCGCGTCCGGGCTCCACTGGCTGTGGACAACGGGATCCTGCCGCGACCGCATCTCGGCCTCGGCGGCGAAGCGTGAGGGGTAGATATCCTGCATGAGATGTCTCCCTTTTTGTAAGTTTCTGATTTTGGCTGCGGGCGCTCAGGCGGCCTTGGCAGCGACCTTCTGCGCGTCGGGATCGGCCGGATAGGCGCCGCTCTCGTCGTGAACCTCGCGGCCGGTGACCGGCGGATTGAAGGTGCAAGCGGTGAGGATGTCGGTTTCCGGACGAACGATGTGTTCGTCATGCGCGTTGAGCGCGTACATCACGCCCGGCTCCAGCCGGTGAACCTCGCCCGTACCCAGATCCTCGATCGTGCCCGTGCCCTTCAGCACCAGCACCGATTCCAGATGGTTCTGGTAGTGCATCTTGAGCTCGGCACCGGCAAACATGGTGGTGACGTGGAACGAGAAGCCCATGTTGTCGTCCTTGAGCAGCATGCGGGCGCTGGCCCAGCCCTTCGAACGGACGTTCTTGTCGGTCTTGCGGATGTCTTTCAGCTTGCGAACGATCATGAATGATCTCCTTTCTTATTCTGCGGCGATGGCTTGATTGGCGGCGTGATCGGCGCCCATCGCGTCGCGGATGCGGGTTTCCAGAATGTCGAGGCCGGCGCTCAGCACCGCATCGTCGATGACGAGCGGGGCGAGCACCTTGATGACCTCGTCATGGGCGCCGCTGGTTTCGATGATCAGCCCGTCGTCGAAGCAGGCCGAGGTGACTGCGCTGGCGAGATCGCCCGACTCTACGTTGATGCCCCGCATCATGCCGCGGCCGCGCATGCCGAATCCGTAGGTGTCGGCGATCCGCTGAAGCCGGCTGCCTAGCAGGTCGCTCCGCCGGCGGACGTCGGCGGCAAAGCCGTCAGTGCTCCAGAAGTGGCGCAGCGCGGCAGTGGCCGTGACAAAGGCATGGTTGTTGCCGCGGAACGTGCCGTTGTGCTCGCCGGGCAGCCACTGGTCGTGCTCGGGCTTGAGCAGGGTGAGCGCAAACGGCAGCCCCATGCCCGACAGCGACTTCGCCATGGTGACGATATCGGGCGTGAAGCCCATGTCCTCGAAGCTGAAGAAGTTGCCGGTGCGGCCGCAGCCTGCCTGAATGTCGTCAACGATCAGCAGTGCGCCGTGCGCCTTGGCGATCTCGGCAATGCGCCGCAGCCATTCGGGCGACGCGGCGTTGAGACCGCCTTCGCCCTGCACGGTTTCGACCAGGATCGCGGCCGGCGCGTCGAGTCCGCTCGACGGGTCAGCAAGGCGCTGCTCGAGCAGATCCGCGGTGTCGACGTCCGGGCCGTAATAGCCGTCGTACGGCTCATGCGAGACATGGCTGAGCGGCACGCCCGCGCCGCCGCGCTTGGTGGCGTTGCCGGTGCACGCAAGCGCGCCCAGCGTCATGCCGTGAAAGCCATTGGTGAAGGCGATCACCATCTCGCGCCCCGTCACCTTGCGCGCGAGCTTGATCGCGGCCTCGACGGCGTTGGTGCCGGTCGGGCCGGTGAACATCACCCGATAATCGAGGTCGCGCGGCTTCAGGATCACCTGCTCGAACGTGTCGAGGAATGCCTGCTTCGCATCGGTGTGAAGATCGAGGCCATGCGCGATCCCGTCTGCGGCGATGTAATCGAGCAGCGCCTGCTTCAGGATCGGGTGATTGTGCCCGTAATTGAGCGTGGAACAGCCCGACAGGAAGTCGAGATACCGGCCGCCCTGGTCGTCGTGCATCCACACGCCCTCGGCGCGGTTGAACTGCCGCGGCATCGAGCGGGCATAGCTGCGCACGATGGATTCACGGCGTTCGTAGATGCTGCGATCCGGCAGGCTGTCGGACGGTTTTGGTGTCGTGAACAAAGTCTTATCCCCTCTGTTCGTTGAAGTTAACGTGGTCGAGCGGCCCGATCCGGGCCTGGAACTCGGTGGCGTGTGCGCCGGCGAAATGGGCCTGGCGGTCGAAAAGCGTGCTGCGCTCGAGCGTGACGCCCCAGGTATTGGCCAGCCGCTGGAAAAGCCCCCACGACGCGGCATTGTCGTCCGTGATCGTGGTGATGAGGTGCGTGACCCCGCGCTGCGCCGGGCGCGCCAGCAGATGGTTGATCATGCGGCTGGCGAGACGCTTGCCGCGTCCTTCCGCCGCAACCGCAACCTGCCAGACGAAGAAGGCGTCCGGGTCGGCCGGCGGCCGATAGCCGGAGACCCAGCCGATCGTCTGCCCATCCTGTTCGGCAAGGACGCAATGATCGGCGAAATGCTCGCATTGCAGGAGATTGCAGTAGGGCGAGTTTTGATCGAGCGGCGGACATGCCGCGATCAGCGCCGTTACCGCGGGGCCGTCAGTAGCGCGCGGGACGCGTAGCTGAAGCTGATCGGCGGGAGGGTGGGTTCGGTCTGGATCGGACATTGAAGGGCTGGACTGATCAACGAATGGCCGAGCTGTAATGATTCACTCCTCGAAGCAAAAAGCGGCCGCCTGAGCAGCCGCGGTGAGGCGTAAACATAGGGTTGTTGGCTGATTCGGCAACCCTCCAGCAACAATTATATTTCAGTCCCCAAAGCAACAATAAGGCAGGTGTGGCATTCTTGTGCGCGCCTGCGAACGACGGCTACTCTGCCACGATGGATTCAGAGATTGCCCGCGCAACCCTCAAAGCCCTGCGGCGCGTGTTGCGTGCGGCGGAAGGCGGCACGCGCAAGCTGGCGGCCGCCACCGGCCTGACGCCTTCGCAACTCCTGGTGCTGCGCGAGATTGCGGGTGGGCAGGATGTGACTCCCGGTCAGGTGGCGCAGCGATTGCAGTTCAGCCAAGCCACCATCACGGCGATCGTCGATCGACTGGTTGCTCTGGAGCTCGCGACCCGCGTGCGTAGCGAGGCGGACAAGAGGCGCATGCTGCTGAGCAGCACGGCGAAGGGCAGAAACTGTCTGAACGACGCACCCGATATGCTGCAGGAGGTGTTCGAGGCGAGGTTCGCAGCGCTGCCGGCCTGGGAACAGGCGATGGTGCTGGCAAGCACCGAGCGCCTAGCCGATATTTTGGGCACGGGCGACATGGATGCGGCCCCGCTACTGGACTCAGGACCGATCGATCGGCCGTGAGCATGGCGGGAGTGCAGAGCCGATCCCGCGATGCAACTTGGCCGCAAACGCGATCCGGCTGCCCTGCAACCGTCCGGGTCCCGAGGGGTTGGGCATTGGCATGATTGCAGGTACGCGGTAGCGATGATTGAAACACGGATGAACCCCCGCGTCTTTTGGGGCGGGTCTGGGGTGATCTTCGCCCTGCTGGGTACGACATTGCTGATGCCGGGCCGGGCGGACGTGGTGTTCAAGGCCGCGCAAAGCTGGACGATCGACACCTTTGGTTGGTTCTATATCGCGTCGGTCGCGGTTTTCCTGTTCGTTGTGCTGATCCTTGGGTTTGGTCCGGCGGGTAAGCTGAAACTCGGCCCTGACGATGCCGAACCCGATTTCCCGTATGTTTCGTGGCTCGCCATGCTGTTTGCGGCGGGCATGGGTATCGGCCTGATGTATTTCGCGGTGGCCGAGCCGATCCAGCACTACATCTCGCCGCCGGAGGCGGAGAGCGGGACGATTTCCGCCGCGCGTGAGGCGATGGCGATCACCTTTCACCATTATGGTGTTCATGCTTGGGCGATCTACGCGCTGGTCGGGCTAAGCCTTGCCTATTTCACCTTCCGACGGGACATGCCGCTGACGCTTCGATCGGGCCTGTCACCGATCCTGGGCAAGCGCATCAACGGCCCGATCGGTGATGCCATCGACATCTTCGCGGTGTGCGGGACCGTGTTCGGCGTTGCCACATCGCTCGGTCTTGGCGTGTCGCAGATGACGGCGGGGCTCGCCTACAATTACGGTTTGCCTGATACGATGACGGCAAAGGTCATCGTCATCGCGATCGTGATGGGGGCGGCCACGCTTTCCGTGCTGAGCGGCGCCGATCGCGGCATTCGGCGCTTGTCCGAACTGAATCTGGCGGTGGCCGTGCTGCTGATGCTGTTCGTGCTGGCGGTCGGCCCGACCCTGTTCCTGATGCGGGCGCTGGTGCAGAATTTCGGCCTCTACCTCGACCATTTCGTGATGCGTACCTTTACACTGTACGCTTACGAGCCGCGCGCGTGGATGGCCGATTGGACGCTGTTCTACTGGGCGTGGTGGATCGCCTGGTCGCCCTTTGTGGGCATGTTCATTGCCCGTATCTCACGTGGGCGAACGATCCGCGAGTTCGTGACCGGCGTGCTGTTCGTGCCGACTGCCTTTACCTTCCTGTGGATGACGGTGTTCGGCAACACCGCCATCTCGCTCGATCTCGGGCAAGCAGCCGGTGGCATCGGCGACGCGGTGCAGGCGAACCTTTCTACCGCGCTGTTCAAGTTCTTCGAATATCTTCCTGCCGCCAGCGTCACATCCTCGCTCGCGATCCTGCTCGTCGCGGTGTTTTTCGTGACTTCGGCGGATTCGGGCGCACTGGTGATCGATACGCTCGCATCGGGTGGTGCAGAAGATTCGCCGCGCTGGCAGCGTATCTATTGGTGCCTGCTGCTGGGGGTTACCGCCACGCTGCTGCTCGTCGCGGGGGGGCTTGGCGCGTTGCAGGCAGCGACGCTGCTGGCGGCCCTGCCATTCTGTTTCATCATGCTGCTTTTGTCATTTGGGCTGATCCGCCAGACGAGCGCGGATCTTTCGGGTGTGACGCTGGCGAACGACGCGCCTGCGGTGAGCGAGCGGCTCAAGCGATTGTTCGTGCCGGCAAGCCGTGCGGAGATCCTGCGCCAGATCGAACGTAGTGCATTACCAGCTTTGGAGTCGGTCTGCGAAACACTGCGTGACGAGGGCTGGGCGAACAGCCGGGTTGATCGGGATGGTGACGACGTGATGCTGTCGGTCGACCTCGCGCCGGAGCGAACCATGACCTATCGCGTTGCGCCACGATCGCGCCCGCTGGCTGCCTATACGGCACTGGAGGCGTCGGAAGCGCGGCGCAGCATTACCTGGATCATGGGCGCGCAAACCAACGGCACCGGCCGGTATCATGACCTCACCGGCTTTTCCGCCGACCAGATCGCAGGCGATGTGCTGACTCAACTGGAAAGCCGGCGCGAGCGTTAGGCGGGATTACCGTGCACGCAAGGGCGCCCGCGCAGCAACAAGCGCGCGGTGCTAGCCCGGCCGCCACTCGCTGAGCGTCGCACCCTCGGCATCCTCATAGGCAACCCGATCGAGCCGGATCGCGACAATGCAGACGGGCCGCTGATCGGGCCCAGATGCGCTGCATTCGATCGCCCGTCCGCTGGGGTAAGAAGCGATGCGTCCTTCCAGCCGCATCCGGAAGCCGGCGGTCGGCGGTGTCGGTGCGGCATCACCCTCGCCGCGGATTGAATGCTCGTACGCCCGGCCATTACGTCGCCCGAGCCGGGAGCCGCCCTTCTCGAAGGCAGCGGCAAGTCCGATCGTTTGGGGCGAGGCCGGCGGCGTGCCGGTCTGCAATGGATCGGCCTGAACCGCAGGACACGTCTCCGCCAAGAGCCACGGGCGCGGCAGCCAAAAGCCCTCCACCGCTTCCCATGTGTCAGGCGCACCCGCCTTCGCGAGCAATGCCGAATCGGTCCAGTCGCTTGGCGTCATGCGCAGCTGAATGGCCTTGTGGTCGGTGCTCCAGCTCCAGACCGGCAGGCCGCTTCCGTCGGTCGCCGAAGCGTCGGCGACGGTCGGACCAGTACAACCAAAGGGAATGCGTACAGCGAAATTCCTGCCAACCAACGGATCGCTAGTGGGCGACGCTTCTCCCTGCGCAAAGCTCGACGCAGCCTGCGTAGCCGCGGACACGAGATCGCTGCGCGTGAGCGGCGGGAGGGGTAACGGCACGACGGGCGCTGCCGTCTCGTTAGCGTCTGCAGGCGCCGCCGCAGGGACGTCTGCCGTGTTCGCAGTCGGCTCCTTTTGATCGCAACTTGCCAGCGACAAAGCGGAAAGCGTCAACGCGGCGGTGGCGGCTGCGGAGCGGAAGGTAGCGGATCTCGGGTCACGGCGAAGCATGTCCGCGGGATAGCACCAGCGGCCTCAAAATGGGAGCGTTGTGCGTGCTGCGCTTGACGAAAGCGCGGCAGGGGGGTCTGCCACGCACATGAACTTCAATCAGATTGCCGCGCTGGTCGTCCTTGTTGCCGTCGTCGGTGTGCTGATCCACGGCAAGATCCGGTCGGAGGTGGCCGCGTTGGCGGCGGCAGCATCGCTGATGCTGCTTGGCGTGATCCGTCCGGTAGAGGTGCAGGAAGCCTTTGCGAGCCCCGCCATCATCGCGCTAGCCTGCCTGTTCATCATCGCATACGCGATCGAACTCTCCGGGCTGCTCGGCTTGCTGATCCGACAGGCGACCAAATTGTGCGCCCGGCTGGGCAGTTTGGGTTTGTGGATCGTCATGGTGCTGTGCGGCGCCGGATCGGCATTTCTCAACAACACGCCGATTGTCGTCCTCGCGGCGCCGGTGGTGAAGGATGTGGCGACCTCGCTTGGCCTGTCGCCCAAGCGCTTCCTGATCCCGCTGAGCTACATTACGATCATGGGCGGATCGTGCACCTTGATCGGCACGTCCACCAATCTGCTGGTCAACGACATGGCGCGTAACGCCGGCCAGCCGGTGTTCGGGGTTTTCGAGATCACCCCGGTGGGTCTGGTCGTCGCGGCGGCGGGCGGGCTGTACCTGTTCCTTTTCGGTGGTCGGCTGCTGGCGCATAGCCAGGATGGCGAGGAAGCGCCGAGCAGCAAGACCACCAACCAGACCGGCGACGGCACCTTGGGCGATGCCAAGATGTTCACGATGAAGACGCCGTTCCAGCCGCGCAAGGCGGCTATTTCGCTTGGCGTGTTCATGGTGGTGATCCTCTCGGCGGCGGTTGGCGTCACCTCCATCGCCGCGGCCGCCTTTGCCGGCGCGGTGCTGCTGATCCTTCTGAAGATCATCAGCCCTGAAGAAGCCTATGCGGGGCTCCGGCCGGAGGTGCTGCTGCTGATCGCAGGCATGGTGGTGGTCGGTTTGTCGATCGAGGTAACGGGGTTGGCGGCGGCCGGCACAGCCAAGCTGATCGACTTCATCCGGCCGTTCGGACCGCTGGTGGCGCTGGCCATTCTGTATGGCGTCACGCTGTTCGCCACCGAGATCCTGTCCAACGCCGCGGTCGCGGTGCTGATCACCCCGGTTGCCGTAGCGTTGGCGGAAAGCCTGGGCGTGGCGCCGCGCCCGTTTCTGATCGCGGTGATGATGGCGGCGAGCGCCGCCTTTGCGACACCGTTCGGCTATCAGACCAACGTGCTCGTCTTTCAGGTGGGCAACTACAAATACCTCGATTTCGTGCGGGTCGGCGTGCCGCTCAATCTGGTGACTTGGGCCGCCGGCGTGATCGCCATTCCGATCTTTTTTCCGTTCTGAAGCATGCGCCGGTCGCCAGTGAAACGTTGATGTCGCATGCTACAGCCGTTGCAGGCAATCGAGGGCTGGAGAAATCATGCGCGTGATGAGCCGGCAGCGGCCGAGACAATGCAGGCAGATGCCGACGCCACGTACGGGACGGCGGCCGCGGAAGGACAGCGGGGCGATCGCATGAGGGAGTTTGGTTTCGAGCAGCTCGGCCTCGTCCTTGTTGTCGCGTCGCTTGTGGCGATGCTGTCGCGGCGGATCGGATTGCCGTATACGGCCGGGCTCGTACTGGCGGGCATGGCGCTCGCGCTCTTCCCGGCTGGTGCCGAACTGCCGCTGTCGCGCGAGTTGATCTTCAACGTCTTTCTCCCGCCGCTGATCTTCGAGGCGGCATTGCAGCTGAAGTGGGACCGCTTCCGTCAGCAGATGCCGTTGACGGTTGTTCTGGCCTTTCTGGGCGTTGCCGTGTCGGCAGCGGTGGTTGCGATCGGCATGCGCGTCGGGCTCGGCTGGAGCTGGCTTGGCGCAGCGTTCTTTGGCGTGCTGATCGCGGCGACTGACCCGGTGTCGGTGATCGCCGCGTTCAAGGAGATGCGGGCAGAACCGCGGTTGAGGATCGTGGTCGAGTCGGAAAGCCTGCTTAACGACGGAGTGGCTGCAGTGGGCTTTGCACTGCTCGCCGGTGTGGCTGCGGGAACGCCGCTCAGTGCCGGTGCCGTCGCATTGTCATTTGGATGGACAGTGCTGGGTGGGCTGATCTTCGGGGCGGCGACCGCTGCTGTCATCCTGCTGATTGCTGGTCGGACGGAAGATCATCTGGTCGAGATTACCCTTACCACCGTTGCAGCCTGGGGCTCGTTTCTGGTGGCGGAGCATTTCCACGCCTCGGGGGTGTTTTCCGCGCTAATCGCCGGCCTGATCGTCGGCAACATCGGGTGGATGGGTTCGATATCGGACACCGGCCGCGAGCACGTGGTGGGATTCTGGGAATATGCCGCGTTTCTCGCCAATTCGTGCTTGTTCATCCTGATCGGCAGCCATGAAGCGCATCAGCCGATCGCGCTACTCACCGCAGCGCTTGGGCTGGCGATCGTCCTGACGCTGATCGGGCGAGCTGCTGCCATCTACCCGCTGGCCTTTCTATTCAGAGCGACCACTCTTCGGCTTCCGGCGACCTACCAGCATGTTCTGGTATGGGGTGGCCTTCGCGGCGCCGTGGGATTGGCGCTTGCGCTGGCGGTGCCGGGCACGGTCGCGGAACGGGCCGACATCATCGTGCTGACGTTCGGCGTCGTGGCGTTTTCGATCTTTGTTCAGGGGCTGACCATGCCGCCATTGATCCGCCGGTGGCGCCTGACCCGCCCCGCCGGCGAACCTGATGAGCACTGAAGCGGCACTACTCGCCTGCCGGTTGCTAAGCAGGTGGAGGACAGAAGAAGAATGGCGCGCCCGGCAGGAATCGAACCTGCGGCCCCAAGCTTAGAAGGCTCGTGCTCTATCCAACTGAGCTACGGGCGCGCGGCTTGCGCCTGTTAGCGTGGATTGCGGGCGAGTGAAACTGCCGGCATGATCGGTGCATGAGCGAGGGGGCGAAACCGGGGCGGGTCTCCGCCGATTGGCTGCACGGCCGCAACCTGCGCTTCTACGACTTCATCATGGCGGCGTTTGTCGCCATCCTGCTGCTCTCGAACGTGCTGGGCGCCGGCAAGGTGGCGCAGATCTGGTTGCCGGGCGTCGGCTATTGGCCGTTTGGCGCCGGGATCCTGTTTTTTCCGATCAGCTACATCATCGGAGACGTGCTCACCGAGGTGTACGGCTACGCACGCGCGAGGCGGGTGATCTGGGCGGGCTTTAGCGCAACAGTGTTCATGGCGTTTATGTCGTGGGTGGTCGTTGCGCTGCCGCCTGCGCCGGATTGGACCAACCAGCCGGCATACGAGGCGGTGTTCGGTCAGGTGCCGCGCATCGTGTTCGCCAGCATGTGCGCGTTCTGGGCGGGAGAGTTCGTCAACTCCTATGTGCTTGCCAGGCTGAAGGTCGCAACGGCGGGGCGCCATTTGTGGATGCGAACCATCGGCTCAACGATCGTGGGGCAGGGTGTGGACAGCGCGATCTTCTATCCACTGGCGTTTCTCTATGCCGAAGGATGGACGACGCAGCTGGTCTTCACCGTGCTGGTGACGCAATGGGTGCTGAAGGTTTCGTGGGAGGTGTTGCTGACGCCGCTGACGTACCTGGTGGTGGGGGCGCTGAAGCGGGCGGAAGGCGTTGACGTCTATGACGAGGACACGAACTTCACGCCTTTCGGCACCAAGGTCTGATCGCCATCAACCTGCCGTCAGGCGACGAGATCGAGCAGTCCTTCAAACAATCTGCGCCCGTCGGTGCCGCCATGCGCGCCTTCGACGCGGCGTTCGGGGTGTGGCATCATGCCGAGCACGTTACCGGCATCGTTGAGGATGCCGGCAATGCGGCGTGCCGAGCCGTTCACCTCTTCGTCGTAGCGAAAGGCGACGCGCCCCTCGCCCTCGAGGCGGTCGAGCGTTTCCTGATCGGCGACGTAATTGCCGTCGTGGTGCGCGACCGGCACCGTGATCGTCTCGCCGGCGGCGTAGCGGCTGGTGAACGCACTGTCGCCGTTCTCCACGGTGAGCGATACGTTGCGGCAGACAAAATCGAGGCCGGCGTTGCGCATCAGCGCACCCGGCAGCAGGCCCGCCTCGGTCAGCACCTGGAAACCGTTGCAAACGCCGAAGACCGGTAGCCCGCCGGCCGCCTTGTCGGCGACGGCGCGCATGATCGGCGAGCGCGCAGCCATCGCGCCGGAGCGGAGATAGTCGCCGTAGGAGAAGCCGCCGGGGACCGCGAGAAAGCCGATGCCGTCGGGCAGCTCGGTTTCGCGGTGCCACACCATGATCGGCTTGGTGCCGATCACGCTTTCCAGCGCGACCGCAATGTCGCGATCGCAATTGGAGCCGGGGAAAACGACAACCGCCGTCTTCATGCGCGCTCGACCCGGTAATTCTCGATCACGGTATTGGTGAGCAGCTGACGGCACATCGCATCGACCTGCGCATCGTCGACGGAGTCGGCGACGTCGAGCTCTATCAGCTTGCCGACCCGCGCGCCCTCGACGCCGGCGAAGCCGAGGCCGGAGAGGGCGTGTTCGATCGCCTTGCCCTGAGGGTCGAGGACGCCGGGCTTCAGGGTGACGTGAATGCGCAATTTCATGGCGGGCCCGCTATTCGATGAGGGTGAGTATCGCAACCGTGCGCGGACGTTACTTGCCGCGACGCTCGCGGTGTTCGGCCATGTCGAGAACCGCGGTCTCGCCGCCCTCCGGCAAGAGACCGAGACGACGCGCGACCTCCTGATAGGCCTCGACCTCGCCGCCGAGATCACGGCGGAAGCGATCCTTGTCGAGCTTTTCGTTGGTGGTCATGTCCCACAAACGGCAGCCGTCGGGGCTGATCTCGTCCGCCAGGATGATGCGGCCGTAGTCGTTGTCCCAGATGCGGCCGAACTCGAGCTTGAAGTCGACCAGGCGGATGCCGATGCCGGCGAACAGCCCCGACAGGAAATCGTTCACGCGGATCGCGAGGTCGGCGATGTCGTGCATTTCTTCCTGGCTGGCCCAGCCGAAGGCGGCGATATGTTCGTCGGAGATCATCGGATCGCCGAGCGCATCGTCCTTATAGTAATATTCGATGATCGTGCGCGGCAGCTTGGTGCCTTCCTCGATCCCAAGCCGCTTGCTGAGCGAACCGGCGGCGACGTTGCGCACCACCACCTCGATCGGCACGATCTCCACCTGGCGGATGAGTTGTTCGCGCATGTTGAGACGACGGATGAAGTGCGTCGGCACGCCGATCGCGTCGAGCATGGTGAAGACATGCTCGCTGATCCGGTTGTTCAGGACGCCCTTGCCGTTGATCGTGCCCTTTTTCTGAGCGTTGAAGGCGGTGGCATCGTCCTTGAAATACTGGATCAAGGTGCCGGGTTCGGGACCCTCGTAAAGGATCTTGGCCTTGCCTTCGTAGATCTGCCGGCGCCGCGCCATCGCATCACCCCTGAAATGGATAGCCCCGGCCACGCGACGTGTCGGCGCGGCCGGGGCGGGAATCGCCTGCCGTATAGGGTAGGGGGGCGAGGGGTGCAACGTCGCTCACCGATCGGGTGCCGCCGACAGCGCGCCGCGGATCGCCTCCTTTGCCTTCGTCCAAGCGGCGGTGCCTGGCGTCACCAGCTCGACGTGGCCGGTGGCGGGGACGGTCACGAGCCTCGCACGGTCGCCCGCACGTGTGGCGCGCGCGACATAGTCGGTGGCCATGCGGTAGGGAATGATGCGGTCTTCGCGGCCGTTGACGAGGGTCTGCGGGGTGCCGAACGGCAGGAGGCGGGGTACCGAGGTGTCGGCATACGGATCGCGCCGATCGGTACCGACCAGTTTTGCGACCACTTCCGTACCGCAGCCATTGTCGGGGCTGGCGGCGGTTGCCTCCAGATCGGGGAGGCCGCCGAGACTGATGACGTGATCGATCTTCAGCGGGCTCGCGGTGCGCAGCGGGCTGTCGGCGGGAAGTTTGCTGCGCCCGGCGAGCCACAGGGCGAGGTGACCACCGGCGGAGTGGCCGACCGCGACGATCCGCTTGATATCCAGATTGTACTTTGCGGCGTTCGCGGCGAGTTGGTCGCTGGCCTTTGCCGCATCTGCGAAGGTGCCGGGATAACCACCGCCGCTGCGATCCACCCCACGATAGTCGATGTTCCACACCGCGATGCCATCATGCCGCAAGTCGGCGGCGATCCAGTCCATGATCGACCGGTCGGCGATCTTCGTCTGCCAGCAGCCGCCGTGCACCATCAGGACAACCGGGTGCGGCCCGGACCCGGCGGGGAGCCACACGTCGACCTTCTGCATGGTGTCGTCACCATAAGCGATGGTCGCATCGGGCTTTTCGCGCGCACGGGATGTAAGGTCGTCCCAGGTGAGCGGGGCGAAGGCAGTTGCGGGAGTGGTGCTGGTCATGACTGCGGGAGAACATGACGTGGCGAGGAGCAGGGCGGCAAGTAGGGGGCGGGGCCAAACTTCTCGAAACTTGTGCATAAAGCCAATCTTTTGACCGTGTGATGTTCCGGCCGGGTGGGATCGAACGGCGGGAGCCGGAGTGCAGGCGGAGCGCATTGCGGCAAGGTGACACATCCGGCGGCTGTAGGACAGTGAGCGGAACGGTTGTGGAACATGGCCACAGCCTGCTAGCACACGGGCCATGCCGACCGATGCGACCGCGCTGCCACCCGACAATCCGCCCGTGGGGGTGTTCGACGCGCCGTTCGATTCCGCGCTGTCGGAACGGTATCTCGTCTATGCGCTGTCGACGATTACCGCACGATCGTTGCCGGATGTTCGCGACGGGCTGAAGCCGGTGCACCGCCGCTTGCTGTGGGCGATGCGACTGCTGCGGCTCGACCCCAGCCAAGGGTACAAGAAGTGCGCGCGCGTCGTCGGTGACGTGATCGGTAAATACCATCCGCATGGCGATCAGTCGGTTTACGACGCGATGGTGCGCCTCGCGCAGGATTTCGCGCTCCGCTATCCGCTGGTCGACGGACAGGGCAATTTCGGCAACATCGACGGCGATAACGCCGCCGCCTATCGCTACACCGAGGCGCGGCTGACGCAGGTCGCGATCGACCTGATGGACGGGCTAGACGAGGATGCCGTCGGCTTTCGCCCGACCTATAACGGCGAGGACCACGAGCCGGAGCTGTTCCCCGGCCTGTTCCCCAACCTGCTGGCGAATGGGGCGAGCGGAATCGCGGTCGGCATGGCGACGAGCATCCCGCCGCACAATGCGGCGGAGCTGCTCGATGCGGCGATCGCGCTGATCGACGATCCCGCTGCCGACCCGCTGGCACATGTGCTGGGGCCCGACTTCCCCACCGGCGGCCTGCTGGTGGATGCACCGGCGATCATTCGCGAAGCCTATGCGACCGGGCGCGGCGCCTTTCGCGTGCGCTGCCGCTGGAGCGTCGAGAAGGAAAAGGGCGGGAGCTGGCAGATCGTCGTCGGCGAGATCCCGTATGGCGTGCAGAAGGGCAAGCTGATCGAGCAGATCGCCGGTCTGGTAAACGACAAGAAGTTCCCGATTCTGGCCGATGTGCGCGACGAGTCGGATGCCGAGATCCGGCTGGTGCTCGAGCCGCGCAGCCGCACAGTCGATCCGCAGCTGTTGATGGACGGGCTGTATCGCCTTTCCGACCTGGAAGTGCGCGTGCCGCTGAACCTGAACGTGCTCGACGCGTCGCGCACGCCGCGGGTGATGAGCCTGGCCGAGGCATTGTCGGCATGGGTGGAGCATCAGTTCATCGTCCTGCGCCGGCGCACCGAGCATCGGCTGGCGAAGATCGCCGACCGACTGGAGCTGGTGAAGGGCTACATCATCGCCTTCCTCAACCTCGACCGGGTGATCGAGATCATCCGCACCGAGGACGAGCCGAAGGCGGTAATGATGGCCGAGTTCGACCTGACCGACCGGCAGGCCGAGGCAATACTCAACATGCGGCTGCGCAGCTTGCGCCGGCTGGAGGAAATGGAGCTGAAGCGCGAACAGGCGGCACTGGAGAAGGAGCAGGCGAGCCTTCAACTGCTCCTCGGCTCCGACCAGCGGCAGCGCACGCGGATGAAAAAGGACCTGACGACGATCCGCGACCGTTATGGTCCGGAGACGGCGCTGGGCAAGCGGCGCACAACGCTGGAGGAAGCGGCGCCGGCGCGCGACATCCCGATGGAGGCGATGATCGAGCGCGAGCCGATCACGGTGATCCTGTCGCAGCGCGGCTGGATCCGCGCCATGAAGGGGCATGTCGATCTCGCCTCCGCCGAGACGCTGAAGTTCAAGGAAGGCGACGGGCCGGCCTTCGCCTTTCACGCGCAGACCACCGACAAGCTGCTGCTCGCGGCGGAGAACGGGCGTTTCTACACGATGGGCGCCGACAAGCTGCCGGGCGGGCGTGGCTTTGGCGAGCCGGTGCGCGCGACGATCGACCTCGACGGCAATGTCGGCATCGTCCGGCTGCTGAAGGCGGAGCGCGAGGGCAAGCTGCTGGTGGCGGCAAGCGACGGGCGCGGCTTTATCGTGGCGGTGACCGAGGTGATCGCCGAAACGCGCAAGGGCAAGAATGTGGTGAGCCCGCGGCCCGGCGCGAAGCTGGCGGTGGTGCATCCGGTGCAGGCCGGCGACGACTACGTCGCGGCGATCGGTGACAATCGCAAGATGGTGGTGTTCCCGATCGGCGAGCTGCCGGAGATGACGCGCGGGCAGGGATCGCAGCTCCAGCGCTATCGCGACGGTGGGCTGAGCGACGCGACGACGTTCCGCTTCGGCGAAGGGCTGAGCTGGCCGATGGGCGGCGAAACCGGGCGGACGCGGACCGAAGCCGACCTGTCGTCGTGGCGCACGGCGCGCGGCGCGGCGGGGCGCATGCCGCCGACGGGCTTTCCCCGTAACAATCGGTTCACGTAACAACCGTTTCGGATTCAACGAACGTTAACGCCGTTCATCTACACGTTGACCAATGCCGTTGTTCGCCGCGCTAAAGACCGTTGAAGAGCCATCGGACGCTGCGTTCGATCGGACGGCGGCGGCGATTGCGATGGATCTGCTACCGATCGCGGCGGTCGTCGTGGCGCTGGAAGGCGGCAAGCTGCAGATCAAGCTTTCCAATGCGGCATTTCACGAGCTGGGGCTGGATGTTGATCCGCTTCGCTGCGTGCTGACGCGCGATCTTGGCGGGGCGCTGGTCCAGTTCCTCAACAGCGGCGGCGACCGCGAACAGCGTAGCTGGCGGACCGGAAGCGCGGTGGAGCAGCAATGGTTCGACGTGACCTTTGCGCGCATCGACCTTGCCGCGACGCCGCGCTGCCTTGTCACCCTGGTCGATCAGACGCGGGGTATGCGCACCGAGGCGAGCCTGCGCCGCGAGATGAGCACCGACAGCCTGACGGGGCTGCCGAACCGCGCCGGTTTTGGCGATTCGCTCGAAGCGCGGATCGCGAATGGTTCGAGCCAATATGCCGTGCTGGTGGTCGACCTCGACCGGTTCGGCCGCGTGAACGCCTGCCTTGGCAGCATGGCGGGCGACGAGATGCTCATCACGGTTGCGCGGCGCATCAGGGAGTCGCTGCAACCGGGCGACGTGCTGGGCCGCATCGGCGGCGACGAATTTGGCATCATGCTGGAAACCGGTGGTGACCGGGCCGCGATCGACCGCGCCGCCACCCAGATCCGCGCGTTGCTGGCCACGCCGGTGCGGCTGCGCGATTTTGAAATACGCATAACCTGCTCGATCGGAATCGCCTTCGAGGCGGAGACGACCGACGATGCGGAGGATGTGATCCGCAAGGCGCAGTTCGCCGTGCGTCGCTCCAAGGAGACGGGGCAGGCGGAGGTTTACGACACCCGCGCGCTCGATCGCGCGCGTGAGCGGTTTGCGATGGAAACGGCGCTTCGCCGCGCGGTGGAGGCGGAGCAGCTGACGCTGCATTACCAGCCGATCTGCGACCTCGCGAGCGGGCGGATCGTGGCCTTCGAGGCGCTGGCGCGGTGGACCACGGAGGACGGAAGCGACATTCCGCCGGCCGATTTCATACCGGTAGCGGAAGAATCGGGGCTGATCGTGCCGCTGGGTCGCTGGGTGATCGATCGGGCGCTGCGCACGTTGGCCGAGTGGGACAAACGTGCCGGTACGCCGCTGGACGTTCAGATGGGAGTCAACATCTCCCCGATCCAGCTGCAACGCGACCAGATCGCGCCACTGGTGGCCGACGCGCTGAAGACTCACGGGGTGACCGGCGATCGGCTGAAGCTGGAACTTACCGAAAGCGCGCTGGTCACCGACCCGGACGGCACCGCCGAGACGTTACGAGCGCTGAAGGCAACCGGCGCAACGATCGCGATGGACGATTTCGGCACCGGTTATTCGAACCTCGCCTATCTCCAGAAGCTGCCGATCGACACGCTGAAGATCGACCGCAGCTTCGTCACCGGCATGATGGCGGACCGCGACAAGATCGCGATCGTGCGTGCGGTGCTCAGCCTTGCATCGGCGCTTGGCATGGCGACCGTTGCCGAGGGGATCGAGAGTTGGGCGGTGTCGCAGACGCTGTCGGCGCTGGGCTGCACCTATGGCCAGGGTTACCATTTCTCGCGGCCGCTGCCGGCGGAGCAAGCCTATGCGCTGCTGGAAGCCCCGCGCGGCTGAGCGGTGAGGGCGTCGGCGATTGCCGCCGTGCGCGCCGCGTCGGGAAAATCTTCCGCAATCCACTGCGTCTCGACCTGCCGAAGCGTGCGCGCGACCTCCGGCCCGCGGGCGATGCCACGCGCCACCAGATCGCCGCCGCCGAGCGGCAGGCGCGGCGGGGTCCAGCCCGCCAACGGCTCGACCGACGCCCCGGCGAGTAGCAGACGATCGAGCGCGATCGCCGGGCCGACGCGATAGGCGAGCGCGCGTGCGCCTTCGCTGCCCGGCCCTTCATGCGCGGCGATCAGCCGCTTGCGATCGGCATTCGACAGTCGCAGCCGCGCGCCGACGCTCTCCGCCGCATCGGACGGGATCAGCGACGCCAGACGGCGGATCGGATCGGGGGCAAGCCCGGCCTGCGCCTCGGCATCGGCCAGCGCTTCGAACGCCGGCACGTCCGTGATTTCGGGCAGGACGGGCCGGAGGATGCCGCGCTCAATCATCAGCGCCACCACCGGCACCGCACCCTTCGCCACCAGCAGCTTTAGGAGTTCGGCCGCGATCCGTTCGCGGGAAAGCGCCATAAGGTCGTTGGCGCGATCGGTGCAGGCGTCGAGCCCTGGACCATCGGGCGCATCGCCAAAGCGCGCGTGGAAGCGGAAGAAGCGTAAAATACGCAAGTGATCCTCCGCGATACGCGTATATGGATCACCGATGAAGCGGACGCGGCGGTGGGCAAGATCGGCCAGTCCGCCGAACCAGTCGAACAAGGCGCCGCTTGTCGGATCGGCATAGAGCGCGTTCATCGTGAAGTCGCGGCGGGCGGCATCTGCCTCCCAATCGTCGGTGAACGCCACCTGCGCGTGGCGACCGTCGGTTGCGACATCGTGGCGCAAGGTGGTGACTTCCACCACCGTGCCGGCGGAGACGGCCGTGATCGTGCCGTGCGCGATCCCGGTCGGGATGGCCTTGATTCCCGCAGCCTGAAGGCGTGCGATCACTGCTTCAGGCTGATGGCTGGTCGCGATGTCGATGTCCGCGACGGGCAGGCCCAGCAACGTATCGCGCACGGCGCCGCCGACGTAGCGCGCCGCACCGTCCGATGCGCCCAGCGCCTCGGCCAGCGCGCTCAGCCCGGCCTTGTCGCGCCACGCGGCGTTCGGC
The DNA here is from genome assembly GCF_002197685.1 of Sphingomonas dokdonensis. Classification (GTDB taxonomy): domain Bacteria; phylum Pseudomonadota; class Alphaproteobacteria; order Sphingomonadales; family Sphingomonadaceae; genus Sphingomonas; species Sphingomonas dokdonensis. The sequence goes on from NZ_NBBI01000001.1 coordinate 783,296, forward strand.
AGGATCACGCGGTCCATCGCAGCCGTCGCGCCAGGTTCACGATCATGGCAGCGGTGGCACCCCAGATGCGGTGATTATCCCAGATGATCTCGTAATAGCGCCGCTCGCGTCCCTCCCATTGGGTGCGCGCCTCGACGTGATTGGCGCTGTCGAGCAGAAAGTCGAGCGGCACTTCGAACACGCGGGCGACCTCCGCCTCCGACGGGCGCAGCATCAGATCGGGCGGGACGACGCCGACGATCGGTGTGACGGTGTAGCCGGTGACCGTGCGGTAGCGGTCGGCCTCACCGACGACCTGGACCATTGACGGCGGAAGGGCGATTTCCTCGTCCGCTTCCCGCAGCGCGGCCGTGACGACATCCTCGCCAGGATCTAGCCGCCCACCGGGGAATGCGACCTGGCCGGCGTGCCGGCGGAGCGTTTCGGTGCGCTGCGTCAGGATCACGCCAGGGCGCGGCCGATCGGTGACGGGCACCAGAACGGCGGCGGGCGTCAGCGCCCCTTCGGTATGAAGGGCAACGTCGCCGTGATCGCCGGCGAGCAGGATCGTCTGCTGCGCCATGCCCTCGGTCAGCGCCCGTCCCAGCCGGTCAAAAAGCGTGCTCACGGCGCGATCGGGAAAAAGGCACCCGCGCTCCAGACGCCGGGCGGGTCGTCGTTTCCGCTGATCGCGCGCTCGGCGAGTTCGTAATAGATCGACCGGGCGATCAGCGCCTCGAGCCCGCCGCGCACATGCAGGTAAGGATGCGGGCCATCTGCATGCTCGACGAAACGCAGCGGGTGGTCGGCGGAGGCGGTGACGATGTCGCCGGTGTTCAGGCGAAAGGCCAGGGAGGCGGCCGCGCCGTCCCCTTCCACTTTCATCTCCACCGCAATAAAGGGCGCGTCCTCCACCTCGATGTCGAGCTTTTCGACCGGGGTCACCAGCACATAGCCGCCGTCGGGCTCGCGCCGCAGGATGCGGCTGAAGGCGCGCACCATGGCGAGGCGGCCGATCGGCGATCCTAGGTGAAACCATGTGCCGTCACGCGCGATGCGCATGTCGCTGTTGCCGCAATGATCGGGGTTCCAGCGGTCGACCGGGGGCAGGCGATCCGCCTCGGCCAGCCGCGCAATGTCGGCCATCGTCAGCGTGTCGAAATCGGGGGAGGGCGCCATGGGCATGCGCCCGACGTAGGGACGGGGGCGCCTTCCGTAAAGGATCAGCGGGCAAGCGCCGTGTTCGGTCCGATCTCGCCTGCGCCAGCGGGGACGCCATCGCCGCGTGCGAGCAGGCGGCGCTGCTCGAACGGGCCGGGCAGGCGCCATGCGCCCGTACGCGCCGCCGTGAATCCGAAAAAGCGCCCGTAATATTCGGGATCGCCGATGAGCATCAGCGGCGCGCCGGGCACGCGCGCCAAGGCGCCCTCCACGAGGTGTCGTCCGATGCCGTCGCGCTGACGCTCGGGCCCCACGGCGACCGGACCGACGAGCACCAAGGGCACCTGGCGGCCATCATCGCCGCTGAACAGCACCGGCCACAGCTGAATCGTGCCGAGCAGCGCGCCATCCTCGACCGCGCCGAGGCTAGGGCCGACAAGCGCGGGCACACCATCGCGTAGGCGATAGGCCGTGCGGCCGTGACGATCGGCACCGAAGGTGCGGTCGAGCAACTGCTCCACCGCCCGTTCCCCGACCTGTTCAAGCCCGATCAGTTCGACCACCAGCATCCTCCGCCCCCGACGTAACGGGGTGGCGCGCCTTAGCGATTCGCGCCTGTAACGCAAGTGGCATGGCGCGGGGCGCAATCTGGCGCTAAGCGCGCCGCGTGGAAGACATGCTCGAACTCGAAGTGCACGATCTGGAGGTGCCGGTGCTGACCGGCGTCTATTCCGAAGAAACGCACCTGCCGCAGCCGCTGCGAATCTCGCTCACCGTGCTGCTTGATGCGCCCAGCCATTTCGCGCCTGACACGCCGCTGTCGGCCTCCAAGAACTATCTCGACCTGAAACATGCCGCCACCGGCGCCTTGCCGCCGGGCGTTCATTTCACGCTGATCGAGGGTGTTGCCGATCATATCGCCGACACGCTGTTTCTGCAGGACAGGCGCGTGCGACGCGTGAAGATAAAGATCGTCAAGCTGGCGATCGCCGAGGACGGCGAATCGATCGGCATCACGCTGGTGCGGCATCGCCGCTGAACGCCGGCCGAGCGGCGGACCGGTCGGCCCGCCGCCCAATCAAATGGCCTTACTGCCCGCTGCGGGCGCATGGCCCGAGTTGCTGCAGGACGAACTGATAATCCTCGCGCGCGAGGTCGGCATCTGCGGGCTCCATGGCCTGCAGGCTGCGTGCCGGCAGCGACCGTGGCAGGCCGCACGCCAAGCGATACCATAACAAGGTGTCGCGCGCGGGCGGGGCTGCCGCGTCGTCGACGATCTCCGACAAGGCGACCGCCCAGCGGCGTTGCTCGCCCGGGCGACGCAGGATGTTGAGCGACACCGGCCGATTGTCCTGCGTGGTCAGAAATACCTGGGTTTCGCCTTCGCCGGGCAGCGATCCCGGAACGTGAAAGGCATTGCCTATCCCCGTCACGACGGGCGGGGCATCGGCGGCGAGCACGTCGCCCGCGATGCGGCGGGTGAGCGCGTCCAGCGCCGGCGACCACGCGCGCTGTGCCTCAGGGCCGACCAACTGGACCTGACCCGGGTTGCCGGGAACAGGACGGGCGAACAACAAAACGCGCGCCTTCTTGTAGCGCGGCTGCTTGCCGCCCGGGCCGAGCGGTGCGTCCAGCACATAGCCGATGCGTGGGGGTATTGCGCCCGGGCCGCGGATCAGCGCGGCGACATCAGCCTCCACATAATATCGGACAAAGCCGGGCGGCACGTCGGCCGCCTCGGCACCTTTGATCCGCGTCGTGCTCGAAATCGTTGCGTCCACGACAACCGGAGACTCGATCACCAGATCGGCAAGCGCGACATAGGAAGGCGCCGGCGCATCGGCCACCGAAGCGAGCGGGGGTTGCTGCGCGCCCATGCAGGCCGGGGCAAGCGTGACGGCGGCGCTGGCAAGCGCGAGCCTACGAATTGTACGGAACACCATGCGCAGAAGTTATCGCAACGTGCGCTTCTGATACAGAAATAAATCTGTTTTGCGCCGATTGTACGTTTGTTGCGTCCGACAAAGCGTTTGCGTGTCGTTAAGGCTCAAGTTAGGAGTCGCGCTGTGCAAGGGTTCCGTTTAGCCCTTGCCGTACGGACCGGCACGCCTACTCCGCACCATGCGGAGGCCGTGGCAGGCCGCCCGGCCCCTTCGGGCCATAGGGATTAGGGAGTGCTTTTGCTGAATGGCCTACTCTGACCAGAAGATGAGCGGGAGCAAGATCGTCGCGATTGCAATCGTGGCGCTCATCCATGCTGCTCTCGGCTACGCCTTCGTCACCGGCCTCGCGTTCCAATACGTGAAAAAGGTGTCGGAGAAGCTGAATACGTTCGACGTTGAGGAACCACCACCCCCGCCGCCGGACGAACCGCCGCCTCCGCCGCCAGACATTCCGATGACGCCGCCGCCCGTTGTGGCGCCGCCGCCTATCGTGTCTGCGCCGTCGGCGCCGGTGACGATCGCCACCGTGCCTACGCCGCCGCCGGTCTTCGTGCCGACGCCGGTCGCACCGCCGGCCCCGCCGCCACCGCCGCCGCCGCCTGCGCCGCCGACGGTGAGCAAGGCGTCTGCGCCTAAGGGCAATCCTGCCGACTGGATCACGACGGATGACTATCCGCCGAGCTCGATCCGTGCGGAGGAAGAAGGCACCACGGTGATCAAGTGGACCATTAACGCCCAGGGGCGCGTGGAAAACTGCGTCACCACCCAGTCGAGCGGCTCCAACGCCCTTGACCAGGCAGCATGTCGTGCACTGACGCGCCGGGCCCGCTATGCGCCGGCATTGGACGCGGCAGGCAACCCGATCGCCAGCACGCAGACGCGCCGCGTCGTGTGGAAGCTGCCACGGGATTGATCCAGGCTTAACAGAATCGCGCTTTTCAGAGGGAAACACATCGAATGATCACCACCATCCTCGCCGCTGCAGCCGCGGCGCCGGCCGCGGCCGAAGGCGAAAACCCGTACGGCCTGGGTGCCGCACTGGAGCAGGGCGGCATCATCGCTCAGACCGTGTTCGGCATTCTCGTGCTGATGTCGGTTGTCTCGTTCTACATCATGTTCACCAAGCTCTTCGAGCAGCAGAAGATCATCAACCAGGCGAAGCGCGTACGCGGCGGGTTCTGGCAGACGAATTCGCTGCGCGAGGGCGCGGCGAAGCTGGAGAAGAACTCGGCCTATAAGCAGATCGTCGACGACGGCCTGCAGGCGCAGGAGCAGCACTCGAAGCTGACCGACCCGGTTGAAGCACACGACTGGCTGCACGGCTCGCTCGCTCGCTCGGAAGCGATGATCAACTCGCGTCTGGGCACGGGCCTCGCGTTTCTCGCGACCGTGGGCGCGACGGCGCCGTTCATCGGTCTGTTCGGTACGGTTATCGGCATCTACCGCGCGCTCATCAAGATCGGTGCGGCTGGCCAGGCGTCGATCGACGCGGTCGCCGGTCCGGTCGGTGAGGCGCTGATCATGACCGCCCTCGGTCTCGCCGTGGCCGTTCCGGCCGTGCTCGGCTACAACTGGCTGCAGCGCCGCAACAAGTCGATCGCAGAGGACCTGTCGGCCTTCTCGAACGACGTGCTCGGCTACCTGGCTTCGAACGGCGCAGTGCGCCCGACGGTCGCCGGTGCAACCAAGCCGGTCGCAGCGAAGCCGGCTGCAACCGCCACGGCCGGTCAGGCCGGCGGCGTGCAGACCCGCTCGTAATAGGGGAAAGCGGGGCTGCCAGCCGGCAGCCCCGCCACCTTTCCCGGCCGGACAACCGGCGGGAACGAAGACATAGGATAGTCTGACTTATGGCGATGAGCGTTGGTGGAGACTCCGCCGCAGAAGCCCCGATGTCGGACATCAACACGACGCCTCTCGTGGACGTCATGCTGGTGCTCCTCATCATTTTCCTGATCGCGGTGCCAGTCGTGATCCAAACGGTTCCGGTGAAGCTGCCAAGCGTGCGGTTCGATCCGACCACCACCAAGCCCGAGAACGTTTCCCTCTCGATCACGACAAAGCCGGACGGCACCTGCGCGGTTTATTGGGGCATGACTGCTGTGACCCAGCAGGAGCTGCTCGATCGCGCGGTGGCCAAGCTGAAGGCCGAAATCGAACGCCAGGGTGGCCCGAATGCGCCCGGCCTCGAACTGCCGGAAGCACACGTCCGCGGCGACGTTAATGTGCCGTGGAAGTGCGTGGCAGGCGCGATCTACAACATGCAGATGGCAGGCTTCGCACGCGTCGGCTTCATTTCCGAACCGCCCCCCGGCTCGGGCGTCGAGCGTCTGTAAGCTAAGCCACGAGGAGTAATCGATATGGCAATGAGTGGCGGCAGCGATGATGGCGAGCCGATGATGGAGATGAACACGACGCCGTTGATCGACGTCATGCTCGTGCTCCTCATCATGTTCATCATCACCATTCCGATCCAAACCCATGCGGTGAAGGTCGACCTTCCGGTCAACAACCCGGATTCGCCGACCAACCCCGTCGATCCGCAGAAGAACAAGATCACCATTGCGGTGGATGGGACGACCAGCTGGAACGGTGTGCCGGTGGATGCAGTGCGCTTGCGCCAGTATCTCGACATCGCCGCGGCCATGAACCCGGAGCCGGAGTTGCACTTCCAGCCCGACGCGCAGGTTCGCTACGATGTGGTCGACCAGACGCTGGCGGTAATCCGGCGGTCCAACGTGACCAAGCTGGGCTTCATCGGCAACGAGCAATATTACAAGGAGTTCTAATCGCGCGAGCGACGTAGAACCCCATGAGACGGGCGGCCGCTTTGGCCGCCCTTTTTTTTGTTCGCGAACCCCGATGAGCCGGTTCGCGCCGCAACCGGTAGTTGCACCTTTGTCTTCGATATGTCATCACGATGTCACAAAACAGTAACGCGGATGTAGCGACACTGTAACTTGGGAGATCGTAGATGCGTGTAGCGCTTTTCGTGAGCCTTGCGGTTGCCGCGGCCTCGCCGGCACTGGCCACTGATCGCACCGGCTATCAGGCAATCGCCGCGGGCGATTACCAGAAGGCCGAGGAAACACTGGTCCAGGAACGTCGCATCTTCCCGCGGCGCCCCGAGCTGATGATCAATCTCGCGACGGTATATGCACGGACCGGACGCACGTCGGAGGCAGCCAATCTGTATCGCGCCGCATTGCAGGCGGATGCGGTCGATATGGCAATGCCGGACGGCATGGTGACGTCGTCGCACGACGTGGCACAACGCGGCCTCAATCGCCTCGGCACGACCACGCTCGCGGTCCGTTGATCTTCGGCGCCTAACAAGAGATTGGCGTATGCTGAAACGCCTTTGTCTTGTCGGCAACCTGGGACTGCAGCCGATTCTACGTCGAGACGGTGTGCGAAGGCCCGTCGGGCTCGGGTGATATGTCGAGCCGGTAAAGGAGATGAAGGCGAGGCCTTCCACTGTCCCATTCGCTGTCGGTGACTTTATCTACAGAGTCAGTCTCGCTGCTCACACATGATCGATCGGCACTGCGTAGCTTGGGTCGATAAGGCCGGGGCTGGCGCGGGTGCCCCGATGCTCGCGGGCGGTGCGCACAGTTGACCTTTGCGGGTCGTCGCTTCGCGTGTCGGTACGTCCGCACCAGCGCACGGCTTTCTGAATCAGCAGTTGGGCGCTGCATGGACCAATTTCATGGCGTTTGAGGGCATTGCTTCTCGCAAACGGCGTATGAATAGGCGCCGCCGCGTTGACGGGTTCTTCACCCTTGCCGGATATTGGTGAGTTCGTGCTTCTAGCCGAGCACTTCTCTCCCTAGTCTCGCCCTCTAGCCAGGGCACCTTGGCCGTTCGCTCGATCGGACGGCCATTTTTCTGCCGGTGTTCCTTGCATCCGACGGCCGATGGGCCTAGCGGCCGCGCGATCATGTCTACCGATCAGCAATCTGCCGTCGTTCTCGTGTCTGGCGGGCTCGACTCGATGATCTCCGCCGCCATCGCGCGCGAGGCCGGCTATCGCATCTTTGCGCTGTCGATCGATTACAATCAGCGGCATCAGGTCGAACTGGCGGCGGCACGCCGCATCGCGCAGACGCTCGGCGCAGTACGGCACGTTGTGTTGCCGATCGACTTATCCGCGTTCGGCGGATCCGCGTTGACTGCGGATATCTCCGTACCAAAAGATGGCGTTGGCACTGACATTCCGGTGACCTATGTGCCGGCGCGCAACACGGTGTTTCTCAGCCTCGCCCTGGCGTGGGCGGAGGCGGCCGGCGCGCGTTCGCTTTTCATCGGGGTCAATGCGCTTGATTATTCGGGCTATCCCGATTGTCGCCCGGAGTTCATCGCCGGGTTCGAGCATCTGGCCGAGCTCGCGACGAAAGCCGGCGTGGAGGGAGAGGCGTTTCGCATCCATGCGCCGTTGCAGCATATGACCAAGGCGGACATCGTGCGGGAGGGAACGCGGCTTGGTCTCGACCTGGGCATGAGTTGGTCCTGCTACGATCCGAGCCCGGCGGGCACGCATTGCGGATTGTGCGACAGCTGTCGCCTGCGTCACAAGGGGTTCGAGGACGCGGGAATCGCCGATCCGACAATCTATGCCGTTGCGCCGCCGGCGCCCTGACATGAGCTATGCGGTCAAGGAGATGTTCCTGACGCTCCAGGGTGAGGGCGTGCAGGCCGGGCGGCGCGCCGTGTTCATCCGCTTTGCCGGCTGCAATCTGTGGTCGGGGCGCGAGCAGGATCGCGCTACCGCCATCTGCCGTTTTTGCGACACCGATTTCGTCGGTATCGACGGGCTGGGGGGTGGGCGCTTTGCCGATGCCGAGGCCCTGGCAGCCGCCGCCGTGAATATGTGGGATGGAGACAAGGGGGGGCGTTTCGTCGTGCTGACCGGCGGCGAGCCGATGCTGCAGGTCGACGATGCGCTGATCGACGCGCTGCATGCCGCGGGGTTCTTCATCGCGATCGAGAGCAATGGCACGTTGCCGGTGAACCCAGGCATCGACTGGGTCTGCATCAGCCCCAAGGCGGGCAGCGAGACGGTGCAGCGGCAGGGCAACGAGCTGAAGCTGGTCTGGCCACAGCCCGGCAGCGATGTTGTCGCGATGGAAAGCTGGGCGTTCGATCATCTGCTGATCCAGCCGCTGGACGACATCAATGCTGCCGCAAACCAGGAAGCGGCGATGGCGCTGGTGATGGAGCGACCGCGCTGGCGCCTATCCCTGCAAACGCACAAGCTGCTCGGCTTGCGTTGATTAACGACGCGGCGCGACGGCGGTCAGGTTGAAGCAGTAACGGCGCTTAACGCTTCTTTTTCTTCAGGCCGTGCACCTTGTGCCACAGGTAGAATCCGCCCGCCGCCACCAGCGCCAGGCCGATCGCCAGATCCGCCTGATGGAAGAACGCCTTCAATCGAGGATCGTTGTTCCACGATTCGCCAAGCTGCGCCCCGATCCAGGCGAGAAGGAAGCAGAACGGCCAGGAGCCGACAAAGGTGTAAACGTGAAACGGGATGAGCTTCATCCGCGCGACGCCGGCGGGAAAAGCGATAAAGGTGCGGATGATCGGTAGCATGCGGCCGATCAGGATGGCTGCTGCGCCCCAGCGATTGAAGAAGCGGTCCGCCAGGTCGAGCTCGCCGGGGCCGACCAGAACATATTTGCCCCAGCGTTCCGCCAGCGGCCGGCCGCCGCGCTTCCCGATCTCGTAAGCGACGATCGAGCCGAGGTTGCAACCGAGCGCGCCAGCGGTTGCGGCAAGGAAGATGTTCATCTCGCCGGTCGAGACTAGATAGCCCGCGAACGGCATGATGATCTCGGACGGAAGCGGGATGCAGGCGCTCTCAATCGCCATGAGGAGGACGATGCCCCAATAACCGCCGGCACGGATCACGCCGACCGTGAAGATGGCAAGCGCCGCAATGATCTTCTCGAACATGGGTAGGCGCTTTGGCGGGGAGTGGGGGCGATGGTCAATCGCCGATTGCAGATGCTCGGCTGCCCGTCAGGCAATGCGCTGTTGCCGCACCAGAGTGCTGGGTCTGGTCAGGCGGCGGCTTTTGCGGCCAATCGGAGGTCGTCGACGAAGCGGGCATATTCCTGCGTCCGGGCGGCCTCATCCGGCAGCCGCAGAAGGTAGCTGGGATGAACCGTGATCCACGCCTCGCCGGCATTGTCGGGTAGTTGCTGCGCGCGGCCGCGCTCCCGACTGATCGTCATCACCTTCCCGAACAGCGAGCGCGCGGCCGTGGCGCCGAGCGCAACCGTTACCTTGGGGCGGACGAGCATCTGCTCCTGCTCGATCCACCAGCGGCACGCCTCGATCTCGCCGGCGTCGGGCTTGGCGTGGATGCGGCGTTTGCCGCGCGGCTCGAACTTGAAATGCTTGACGGCATTGGTGACATAGGTCTGCGAGCGGTCGATCCCTGCCTCGCCGAGCGCGCGATCGAACAGTTGGCCTGCCGGGCCCACGAAGGGATGACCGGCCATATCCTCCTGATCGCCGGGTTGTTCGCCGACGAACATAATGCTGGCAGACACCGGACCTTCGCCGAACACGGTCTGCGTGGCGGGCTTGTAGAGGTGGCAGCGGGTGCAGCTCATCGCCTCTTCGCGCAAAGCGTCCCACGCAATCTCGCTGTTTCCACCCGGTGCACTTCGTGCCTTGGCGATCATCCCGCTCTCTCGTGCCTGCGCGGTTGCCAGCAACTGGGGGACCAATGCGGTTTCAGGCATGTTTTTCCAGTATTTGCGCGGCATCTCCTTCAACATCGCGCCGACCTTCACACGCGCGGGGTTGAAGATCGATGCGTAATAGGTCTTCCAGACTTCCTCGATCGGATCGCCTTCGGGCGCATCGTCCTTGGTCGCACCGGGCCCTTGGCTGAGGGCAGCGCCATCCCAGTGCAGCGACACATCGGGCGTTAGGATAGACCAGCGCATGCTGGCGAAGCGGTTGACGAAAAACGCTGCGTTGGCGCGGACGATGTGATGCTCTGGCTCGAACCAGGCGACAAAGCGGCTGGCACCATCGTCTGGCACTTCGCGGAAGCGCAAAAAGGCACGCATCTTGTGGATGTCGCGACGGACGTGCTTGGCGAGCCCTTCAAGGCGCCGCACGAGCGGGTCGGCATGATCCTCGATCAGCCCCGCCTCGCGTGGAAGTCGGTAGAGCAGGGTGTAAAGGAGCGCGAAACGCTCCGGATCGCGGTTGAGGATCGCGTTGCGTGCGAGATCGAGGAAGGCGCGTGGTACCTTGAAGCCGGGCTGGACCGGATCGTGGTGCGGCGTTGCGCCGGCCGCGAACAGATCGCCGGCGTGGGCGCCGACCTGCCAGACGACATCGTCGGGCGGCACGTCTTGGGCGACCAGCCCGCGCGCCGCATCACGCCACGCGTCGAAGTCGTCGGGCTCCGGCAGGGTGATTAGGCGCATCGGGCGGTCGTGACGACTTAGTCGCGATCGTCGCCGCCGGGCGGGTTGTCGCGGGCGAGCTCCAGTTCCTCGGGCTTGCGCTCCTTGTAGGTGCCGGCGAGCTTCTTTTCGGTCGCATCGTCCAGTTCCGCGTCGGCGGCGGGGAACATGTCTTCCTCTTCCTCGTCGATGTGATGCTCGTAGCGATGGCGCATGTGGCCAAACCGCTCTTCCCATTCGTCGCTGCCGAACGACATGTCCATCAGCTCGCCGATGAGATCGTCGACCTCCTTGTGCTCGGCGACCGAGTGACGTGCGTCGTCGCGCAGATCCGGATTGCCGAGCATGACGGCGTAGAGCGACTCCTCTTCCGCCGCGGCGTGACTTTGGACTTCGAGGCGGAATTTCTCGAAAAGCGAGCGACGCTCGTCGGTGTCGCCCTTGAGCTCGCCCAACTCCTTCAACATGGATCGCTGCTTGTCGTGATCCGCCTTCAGCGCGGCGTAGATCTCTTGCTGGGCCATTGCGTGGTACTCCTCGGTGTTGCCGGGGAGAACAGGCGGCGCGAACGCTGGTTGCTGTTGCGATCGACTTTCAGGCGGGCAGGGCGGCGCCAAAGGTGGTGTGCAGCGCGACGTCGGCCTCTGCCTGGGCGAGCGCGCGGGCATCGTCGACGTCGAGCCACCAGCCATCACCGATGTCGATCGCGCGGGCACCGCCGGTCGGCACCAATGCCTCAACGCCGGCTGAGATCGAGCCGATGCCGCCGCTTGCGATTACCGCCCGAAGCGCGTCGTGAAAGCGGCCATCGACCGTGAAGACACCGCAGTCGAACGCGTCATAGTCAGGCAGGTGCTTGCCGATCGCCGTGATTGCATCGCCCCGGGTACGGACGCGCGTGACATCGTCCATGTCGACCAGCGGATTTTCGAGCCGCCGATCAACGGCGAGCGAGAGCGGGGCGGGCGGGGCGGCGATCATCTGCGCGATGATGGCAGGATCGCACAGATGGTCCGCCATCATCAGCAGGTGGCGTTCGGGGCCGATGACGTCGGCGCCGGTCAAAACCGAATGGCCATTCGGCAGCGTCCAGTCGGGCGTCGTCACCGTAACGATCGACGGGTCCAGATCGCCGAGATAGGATCGCAGGCGCCCCCCCTCATGCCCGGTAACGACGACGAAACCGCTCGCCCCGCCGGCGCGCGCCGCTTTGATCACGCGCGCGATCAAGGGGACGCCGGCAACGGGGGTCAGCGGCTTGGATGGTGACACCTCGCGCAGCCGGCTGCCAAGGCCGGCTGCGACGATGAGGGCTTTCACGGGAAAGCGCCCTTTTTGCTTACTCTGCGGCGAGCGTGGAGGGCGACTGGATGAACTCGTCGGTCATCTGCGCCGCGACATCGTCGGTGAACTGCTCGGGCGGATGCTTGCAGAAGAAAGCGGACGGGCCGGTGAGCGCGCCGGCCATGCCGCGCTCAAGGCCGAGCTTCACGCAGCGGATCGCGTCCACCACGACAGCGGCCGAGTTCGGGCTGTCCTCGACCGACAGGCGAAGCTCGAGGTTCATCGGTACGTCGCCGAACAGATTGCCCTCAAGTCGAAGGAAGCACAGCTTGTTATCGTGCAGCCACGGAATGTAGTCCGACGGGCCGACGTGGATGTTCTCGTCCGCCAGACGCTCGGACAGGACGGCCTGCACCGCCTCGGTCTTCGACTCTTTCTTGCTGGACAGACGATTGCGATCCAGCATGTTCATGAAGTCGGTGTTGCCGCCGGTGTTCAGCTGATAGGTGTGATCGATCGTCACGCCGCGCTGGTTGAACAGGTTCGACAAAACGCGGTGGACGATGGTGGCGCCGACCTGCGCCTTTACGTCGTCGCCGATGATCGGCAGGCCCGCATCGGCGAACTTCTTTTCCCACTCGGGACGGCTGGCAATGAAGACCGGCATGCAGTTCACTACGCCGACCCGCGCTTCAAGCGCGCATTCCATGTAGAATTCGGTCGCCTCCTGGCTGCCGACGGGCAGGAAGTTGACCAGGATCTCAGCGCCCGAATCCTTCAGCGCCTGGACGATCTCCGCCTTGGTCGCGTCGCGCGTCTCGTCCATGGAAAAGCCGCGATCGTTCGCTGCGGTGAGCATGTGCGGGGCGACACCATCAAGGCGCACGCCCATCTGCACGACGGTGCCCGTGTCCGGCACATCGGCGTGGAACACCTTCGTGCAGTTCGGCTTGGCGAAGATCGCCTTGCCCAGATCAAGGCCGACTTTGCGCGAATCGACGTCGAACGCGGCCACGAATTCCAGATCGGACACGCGATAGCCGCCGATTTCCTCGTGGATCAGGCCATGCGCGGTGTTGCTAGCGGCATAATGGTATTTGCCCTGCACAAGACTGGATGCGCAGTTGCCAACACCGATAACCGCAACCTTGATCGTCGCCATTCTGAAGAAATCCCATGCGGTCAGCGAGGAGCGCCGGCCGTGACAATTGATTTGCAGCGTCGTGACAGATGCGTGTCTCCTGTCAAGCGACCCCTGCCGATGCTAAGGCGCCAAACGCAAAGGGGCGAGCAACGTGACGATAACCGACCAGCCAGCGACAGTGACGGGCAAACCGCGCGAGTTGCAAGGTTTTTTGAACCGCGTGATTTACCATCCGGCGGCGCGGCGCCTGGCCCGTGCGCTGGTGCCGACGCCCGTCACGCCGAACATGGTATCCGTCTTCGGGGCGCTGCTCGTGATCAGCACCGGCGTGCTTTATGCGCGCGTCGGTACGCTTGGAGCCGTGCTCGCCGGCTTCGCCATCCACCTCCTGTGGCATGTGGTGGACGGTGCGGACGGCGATCTTGCTCGGCTTACGGGCCGGGCCAGCGCCAGCGGCGAAGTGGTGGACGGGCTTTGCGACTATGGCGGGCATATCGCGCTGTATGTGCTGTTGGGCAGCGCACTCGACGATGTGATCGGCGTTGCGGCCTGGGTATTGGCGGTGGGCGCCGGCGGGTCGCGCATCGCGCAGTCCGTATTCGCGGAAAGCTCGCGGCGCAGCTATCAATGGTGGGCCTACGGCGTACCGTGGCTCCAGCAGCAGCGCAGCGGTGCGACGGGGATCGGCCGTGCCCTGGGGATGGTCTATCTTGCGATCGGCCGGGTGCTGACGGGCGCGACTGCCAGGATCAACGCGGTCGTCGCGGGCGCGGAGGTGGACCCGTCCGAGCGGCAGCGCATCGCGCGGCTGGCGCGGGAGGTCGGCCCGTCTTTCCTCTTGTTGCCAAGCGCACTCGGCGCCAATCCGCGGACCATCATCCTGGGGCTCAGCATGATCGCGGGTAGCCCGATCTGGTTCTTTCTTGTGGAGATCACCGTGCTCAACCTCCTGCTTGTTACCGGCATCGTGCGACAGCGCAGCCAATGCCGCCGGCTGCTCGGCCTGATCGGGCGGGGGCGCGGCTGATGCCGGGTTTGTGGTTCGAGCAATTCTCGGTCGGGCAGCGCTTCGCTCATGAGATCCGTCGCACGGTGATCGAAGCGGACAACATGCTGTTTTCCGCGCTGACCTATAATCCGGCGGCGCTGCATATCGATCACGATTATGCCGCGACTACCGAGTTCGGGAAGCCGCTGGTCAACTCCTTGTTCACGCTGGGGCTGGTGATCGGCTTGAGTGTGCAGGACACAACCTTCGGTACGACCGTCGCCAATCTGGGCATGAGCGAAACGACGTTTCCGAAGCCAGTTTTCGCCGGTGATACGATTCGCGTCGAAACGGAAGTAAAGGCGCTTCGCCCATCGTCGTCACGGCCGGGGCAGGGGATCGTCACCTTCGAGCATCTCGGGCTCAATCAGCGGGACGAGATCGTGTGCCGAACGCTGCGTGCCGCGCTGATGATGGCAAAGCCCGCCTGAGAGGGAACAAGCGTCGCGCCCCCGCCGTTTCGCTTACGAAACAGGGAGACGTTCATGCTACGTTTAACGATGGCGGCCGGTCTGGCCGCTTGTGTCATCGGGCTCAGCGCGTGCGATGAAGGCAAGCTGGAAACTGGGGCACCGGTTGCGGGCGGCGCCACCGCCGTTGCCCCGTTGCGCACGGCGGCAGGCGCCGACGTCGGGCGCGCCACAGCTACCGAGGTTGCGGGCGGCCTGCGCTTCACCGTTGATGGAATGAACATGCCGGCGGGCACGCACGGCGCGCATGTTCACACCACGGGCCGCTGCGACGCGCCTGATTTCACGACGGCGGGTGGGCACTGGAACCCGACGGAGATGAAGCATGGGACGATGAACCCGCAGGGTCCGCATTACGGCGACATCCCCAATCTGATCGTCGACTCGGGGGGCCGGGGCACCGTGGCGGCGACCATTCCCGGTGCGACGATGGCCGGGCTGCTCGATGCGGACGGTGCGGCATTCGTGATCCACGCCGGGCCTGACGATCTGAAGACCGACCCGTCGGGCAATAGCGGCGGCCGGATTGCTTGCGGCGTGTTCCAGGCGTCCTGATGTCAAAAGGGGCTGCGCCATCAGCACCAGCCCCTTTTTTTCACCTGCCGAAACTTCGGTCGCTTTCAGTGCGGCCTCGCGTCACTCCTTGCGGGTGAGGCTGACGCCGTAAAGCTCCATGCGGTGATCGACGAGGCGAAAGCCCAGCCGCTCCGCGATCTGCTTTTGCAGCAATTCGAGTTCGGGATCGACAAACTCGATCACCTTGCCGGTTTCTACGTCGATCAGATGGTCGTGGTGCGCCTCCGGCGAAGGTTCGTACCGCGCGCGGCCATCGCCGAAATCGTGGCGGTCGAGGATGCCGGCCTCCTCGAACAAGCGCACGGTGCGATAGACCGTGGCGATCGAGATACCGGGGTCGATCGCAGACGCGCGCTCGTAAACCTTTTCCACGTCGGGGTGATCGTCGGCTTCGGAGAGGACGCGGGCTATGACCCGGCGCTGTTCGGTGATTCGCAGCCCTTTTTCATGGCAGAGCGCTTCAAGGTCGATCTTGCGTGGCATTCTCCCCGTGTAGTCGGGGGAGCCTGTTGCGAAAAGCGTAAACGACTCGCAACAACGCTAGGCGAGCTCCACCGAATAGCTGTGAGCGTCGTACGCCTGTCCGGTATGGCCGCGATAGTAACCGCGGCGCTCGCCGCATTTCACGAAACCGTTCGCGCTGTAGAGCCCGATCGCGGTGTTGCCGGCCCGCACCTCAAGGTGAACCCGGACGGCACCGCGGCTGCGCGCCTCTGCCAGAATGCTGCGGACCAGCGCCGCGCCGACACCCTGCCGGCGAAATGGCTGCGCGGTGGCGATAAGCAGCAGTTCGGCTTCGTCCACGATCGCGCGGGCAAGCGCGAAGCCCGCAACACTGCCGTTCACGCGCGCAAGCGTCAGCCACACGCCCGGCATGCCGAGAATGCCGAGCAGCTGGCTGCGCGTCCATGCCTCGCCGAAGCGAGGGTCAAAGGCGCTGTCCATCACCGCCTCAACGGCAGTTGCGTCGGCAGCAACACCGCTGGTCAGTTCCACCATGCGCAGGCGCGTGCTCATGCCGGCAACTTGGCATCCGGCGCGCGTCCATAAAGCGGACGGGCGGGCAGGGTGGAGAGGTCCGGCGGCAACAGATGCGCCTTGGCAGCCTCAGGCAGCGCCTCGCGCGTGGCGAGTTCGGGCTGCAACTGGGTGAGCCAGCGTACGCCGTTGCCAACTGCTATTCGGTGGCCAAGAGCTGCGATCGCTGCCTCGGGCCGCAGCGACGCGAGCGGCTCGGTGGGCATCAGGGGCGAGGCGGTAAACCCTTGCATGAAGACCTCACCGTGCCCGCCTTCCAGCACAACCGCAAGCGGCGTGGCATCATCCTCGGCAAAGGCCGCAGCGGCGATCAGCGCAAGCGAAGAATAGCCGCGTACCGGCACGCCCCACCCGAGCCCGAGCGCGCGGGCAGCGGCGATGCCGACCCGAATGCCGGTGAAGCTGCCGGGGCCAACGTCGACCAGCACGTCGCCTGCGCGGCCGCCATCGGGCAGCGCCGCGATCATCGGCACCAGTCGCTCGGCGTGGCCCCGCCCGACGACATCATGGCGGGCCGCAACGACGTGCCCATCCTCCAACAGCGCGACGGAGCAGGCGGCAGTGGCGGTATCGATAACAAGCGTGCGCGGCATCGCACCCCTTTGCCTGCGGGGCGTTGCGGCTCAAGCCCCTTTTGTTTGGTCCTTGACGTCCGAAGCGATACTCAGACGACGCGGTTAAATTTCTCAAATGCCGGGCGTGGGCTCCGTTCGAAGATGGTGGATGGATCACCATAGCCAAGCGTCGAGATGAAGTTCGTGCGCACGCCCGGCTGATCGGCGAAAAACGCCTTGTCCACTTCGCCCGCGTCAAAGCCGCTCATCGGGCCGGTATCGAGGCCGAGTGCCCGGGCGGCGAGGATGAAATAGCCGCCCTGTAACGACGAATTGCGGAAGGCGGATGCCTCGCGCAGCTCGGTGTTGCCGTCAAACCAGCTCTTCGCGTCGGCATGCGGGAACAGCTCGGGCAGATGCTCGTGAAAGTTCACGTCCATGCCCAAGACCACGCAGACGGGCGCCTTGCGGATCTTGTCGGCATTGCTGTCGCTGGCGAAGCGCGCAAGCTTCTCCTTTGCCTCGTCGCTGACGCACCACACGAGCCGGGCAGGCAGCTGATTGGCGCTGGTCGGCCCCATCTTCATCAGCTCCCAGATCGCGCGCAGCTGGTCTTCGCTGACCGGCTGATCGGTGAAGCCATTGTAGGTCCGGCCAGAACGAAACAGCTGGTCCAGCGCGGCGTCGTCGATCGGAGCGGCCATGAAAAGTCCTTCAGCGTTGATGGTCGCGCCGTTTCGGCCACGGCGCAAAGGGCGGGTGGTGATCGGCGCGCCGGATCAGACGGCGCGGACCTCGGTTACTTCGGGCACGTAATAGCGCAGCAACTGCTCGATGCCGTTCTTCAGCGTGGCCGTGGAGGAGGGGCAACCGGCACATGCGCCCTGCATGCGCAGGAAAACCTTGCCCTTGTCGAAGCCGCGATAGACGATGTCGCCGCCATCGTTCGCGACGGCCGGGCGCACGCGCATGTCGATCAGATCCTTGATCTGTGCCACAATCTCCGCGTCGGCCGGATCGTCGGCAAAGCTTTCTTCCTCCGCGGGGACCGAAAAACCGGCCGAGACGGTGCGGAACAGCGGCATCTGCGCAGTGAAGTGATCCATCAGGATCGCCAGCACGTCCGGCTTCACATCGCGCCAGTCGCTGCCCGGCGCGATGGTGACGGAGATGAAGTCACGGCCGAAGAAGACGCCGCTGACGTCACCCAAATCGAACAGCGCCGTTGCGAGCGGCGACGCCTCCGCCTCCTCCGGGTTTGCGAAATCGCGCGTGCCGGCATCCATGACGATGCGGCCAGGCAGGAATTTCTGGGTAGACGGATTGGGCGTCGGTTCTGTCTCGATCAGCATAAGGCGCATGTGGCGTGCGCAACGGCGACGATCAAGCGCGCGGGCGGAAAGGAAAGGTTTCCGGTCGCGCAAGGCGGCTGCGTCGGATAGCGTCAGGGCCGTGACGCCCATACGGATATCGCTCGATGCAGCCCGGCGCATTGCGCTTGCGGCGCAGGGATTTGGCATATCGCGGCCGCCCCACGCGACCCGGGCGCATCTGCGGCGCACCTTGGATCGGCTCGCGCTGCATCAGATCGACAGCGTCAACGTGCTTGAGCGTGCGCACTACCTACCGGCGTTCTCCCGGCTCGGCAGCTATGACCGGACATTGTTCGACCGCGCCGCCTGGGGGCCGCGATCGCAGCGGACGATGTTCGAATATTGGGCCCACGAAGCCTCGTTGCTGCCGCTGGATCTCCGCCCGCTGCTCCGCTGGCGCATGGATCGTGCCGATCGCGGGATCATGCGATCGGCGGGCATGCGGCGCTTTGCTACGGAGCGGCGATCCGAGGCGATGGCGCTGCTAGCCCGGATCCGCGCAGATGGCGCCATCGCAGCGTCCGATGTGGAGAGCAGCAAGACGGGGTGGTGGGCGTGGAGCGGGGCCAAGGCCGCGCTGGAATGGCTGTTCTATGCCGGCCACGTCACCACCGCGACGCGCCGTCGCGGGTTCGAGCGCGTCTATGACTTGCCCGAGCGTGTGTTGCCTCAGGCTGTTCTGGACCTGCCCACGCCGGACGAGGCAAGCGCGCAGGCCATGCTGATCGAGCGTGCCGCGCGGGCGCTCGGCATCGCGACCGCAGCCGAACTGCGCGACTATTTTCGCATGGGGCCGGCAGATACCGCAGCCGCTATCGGCAGGCTGGTGGCGGAGGGCATGCTACGACCCGCTGCGATCGACGGCTGGCCGCCCGTGTATCTTCATCACGCCGCCAAACACCCGCGCCGTATCGCCGCGCAGGCGCTGCTTGCCCCGTTCGATCCGCTAATCTGGGAGCGTGCACGAACGGAACGGCTATTTGGCTTTCGCTATCGGATCGAGATCTACGTGCCGGCGGACAAGCGGCAATACGGCTATTATGTCCTGCCCTTCCTGCTTGGCGAACGGATCGTCGCGCGGGTGGACCTGAAGGCAGATCGGGCGAATGGCCGCTTACTGGTTCGCGCGTGTCATCTCGAGCCTGGCGCACCGCCGGATACGCGCGAGCGGCTGGAGGAGGAACTGGCAGCCATGGCGACTTGGCTAGGGCTCGAAGCGGTCGAACACTGATCGTTTGCGGGCGTGTCTGCGCCTGGCTGTCGCGCCGCTGCGTACTATGCGGTCAAGTTGCGGCGTCGTTCCTGCGCAAAGGCGGCACGCCGGGCGGTCTGACGAACCAAGTTGGCGATCCATTTGCCGGGATTGCGCAGCGGACGATCAAACTCCAGCAGCAGCACAAGGCAAATTTCGTCGGTGTCGTTCCACACCTCATGCTCGAACGTGTCATCGAACACGAGGGTTTCACCTTCCGCCCAGCGTACGACGCGGCGACCGACTCGCATGCGCGCGTCGCCGTCGCGCGGCACGCCCAGCCCCAGGTGACAGGTGACAAGACCCTTGCTGACGCCGCGGTGCGCGGGAACGTGCGTGCCTGGCGCGAGAAGGGAGAAGAAGGCGCTGCTCAGGCCCGGCACCTGCCGCGCCAAGCCGCTGGTGACGGGACAGCGCGCGGCATTCTCATCGACGCGATAGACGTGATCCGAATGACCCAGCGACGGTGAGTCGGTGGTTTGCGGCATGGCGTGCTGGTCGGGAGCACTTCCGCCGTCACTGGGCGAGGCGTGGCCGCATAGCGCAACCTCAACCGCTTCGGCCCGGATTTCCTCCCAGCGGTCGCGGAACAGCTGCGTCCAGGGGAACAGGCGCACATCCAGAACGGGATCGTTGGGGATGATTGACGATGCCGCGATCAGGCGGTTGAGCGGGCCGCGCAGGTGGTTGCCGATGAGGGCGAGGACGGCGCGGCGCGGCGCTGCCACGATCGGTGCTGGGGTGCGGGGGCGGAGCGCGATCGGCGGAATGGAGCCAGCGGTGAGTTCAGCCGACATCGACACGCGCGGCGGGCAGGCGACGAGGTCGCGATCCTGCCTTGCTGCGCTTCGAGTCGAGATAGCGGCCTCCGCTCTGCCAATCGATTTTCCCCGCGCCGCGCACTTCGCGATCCGGCGGGAAGGCGGAACGCTAGGTACGATTCAGGTCAAAAACATGGCGCGATCGGGACCGTCGAAAGATCGGGAGGAAGTGTGGCGATGATGCAAGCGGCAGGCTAGAAGCCGCGCCATGATCCGCTTTTCGCGCGCTTGTTCTGCGCCACTCGCCGCTCTCCCGCTTCTTGCTCTGCTCGCCGCGCCCGCGATCGGACAGCGTACGCTGCCGAAGCAGGTCGCATCGACGAAAGCTGCCCCACAAGAAGGTGCGAGCACGATCGTCGATCCGGCGACGATCAAGGTCGATACCGCGCCGTGGCTGTTCAAAGGATCGGACATTCCACCCGATACGGCGTGGAATTTCGGCGCGCTGCGCAATGGCCTACGGTATGCGGTGCGCCGCAACGGCGTGCCGCCCGGGCAGGTGGCGGTCCGCGTGCGGATCGACGCCGGTTCGCTGAACGAAACCGATGCAGAGCGCGGCTATGCGCACCTGATCGAGCATTTGTCGTTTCGCGGATCGAAGTATGTGCCCGATGGCGAGGCGAAGCGCGTGTGGCAGCGTTTCGGGGCGACGTTCGGCTCCGATTCCAATGCGCAGACCACGCCGACGCAGACGGTGTACAAGCTCGATCTCCCGGCGGCGACCGAGGCGAACCTCGACGAAAGCCTGAAGATCTTCGCCGGCATGATGTCCGCACCCGGGATCAACGCGCAGGGCCTGGCGGCCGAGCGCCCGGCGGTGCTGGCCGAGCAGCGCGAGGCGCCCGGCCCGCAGGTGCGCCTTTCGGATGCGCGGAACGCCTTGTTCTTCGAGGGGCAGCCGCTGGCGGAGCGCTCTCCGATCGGGAGTGTGAAGACGCTTGAAGCGGCAACGCCGGAAAGCGTGCTCTCCTTTCACCAACGCTGGTATCGCCCGGCACGGACGGTCGTGATCATTTCCGGCGACATCGATCCGGCGACGGCGGCGCGGTTGATCGTCAAGAATTTCGGCGGCTGGCAGGGCACCGGCCCGAACCCCGCCGACCCTGATTTCGGCAAGCCCGATCCGAAGGGCACGCCGACCGCCGCGATTAACGAGCCGTCGATCCCGCCGTTGGTCATCACCGGGGTGCTGCGTCCGTGGACGTACCGCGACGACACGATCATCTTCAACCAGAAGCGGCTGGTCGACCTGGTCGCCATGCGGGTCATCAACCGTCGGCTGGAAGATCGCGCGCGTCAGGGCGGCAGCTACCTTCAGGCGAGCGTCAGCCTTGATGACGTGGCGCGATCCGCGAACGGCACGTTTGTCAGTATCCTGCCGATCGGGGACGATTGGGAGGCTGCGCTGAAGGATGTGCGCGCGGTCATCGCAGATGCGATGGCGACCGCGCCGACTCAGGCGGAGGTCGATCGCGAAACGGCCGAATTCGAAGGCGCTATGCGCAACGATGTCGAAACCGCGCGGGTTGAGGCCGGGTCGAAGCAGGCCGACGACATGGTGCAGGCGCTAGACATTCGCGAGACGGTGGCGGGGCCACAGGAATCGTACAACATCTTCGTGGATGCCAAGAAGAAGGGCATGTTCTCGGCCGCCGGCGTGCTCCAATCGACGCGGCGCGTCTTCAAGGGCGATGCCGAGCGGGCAATGGTAAACACGCGGGTTGCCGATCCGGGCGCCGCGGCAAAGCTGGCGGCGGCGCTCAACGCTGACGTATCGAAGCTGGCAGGGCGCCGCGCCCGCCAGAGCAAGGTCGATTTCAAGGATCTGCCCAAGCTCGGCACGCCCGGAAAGGTCGTGACGCGGGAGGCGATTTCCGATCCCGGCGTGGAAAAGGTGACCTTCTCCAACGGCGTCCGGATGCTGATGTACGCCAATGCGTCTGAAACCGGGCGAGTCTATCTGCGCGTTCGGTTCGGTCGTGGCTATGGGGCGCTGCCGTCCGATCGCCCGACCGCGGCGTGGGCGGCCGAGAGTGCGCTGGTGCAAAGTGGAATCGGCAAGTGGGATCAGGGCGATCTCGACGCGCTGACGACAGGCCGTCGCATGGGGCTGGGCTTCGACATCACGGACGACGCCTTTGTTCTGAACGCCATTACGACGCCAGGCGACTATGCCGACAATCTGGCGCTCATGGCGGCGAAACTGGCCGCGCCGCGGTGGGATGCGGCCCCGGTGTTGCGCGCCAAGGCCGGAGCGCTGGCGGGTTATGCCGGGTTCGATTCGTCGCCGGACGGCGTGCTGTCGCGCGATCTGGAGCGCAAGCTTCGGGCCGGCGACCCGCGCTGGGGGCCGCCGACCCGCGAGGAGATCGAAGCGCTGACGCCGCAGTCGTTCCGCAGCCTGTGGGAACCGCTGTTGGCGACGGGACCGATCGAGGTGGACGTCTTCGGCGACGTGAAGGCCGATGAGGCCATTGCAGCGGTCGCGCGGACGTTCGGGGCGATGAAGCCGCGCAGCGCGGCGCCGGTGGTGGCGCCCGCCACGGCGTTCCCTGCCCATAACGATCGTCCCACCGTGCTGACGCATGATGGCGCGCAGACACAGGCCGCGGCGGTGATCGCCTGGCCAACGGGCGGCGGCACCGACGGGATTGCGGAAAGCCGTCGGCTCGACATCCTGGCAGCGATCTTCGGCGATCGCCTGTTCGATCGGCTCCGCTCGGTGGCGGGGGCGAGCTACAGCCCGAGCGCGGTCAGCCAGTGGCCTCTGGGGCTGAAGAACGGTGGTCGCGTGCTCGCGGTCGGCCAGGTTGCACCGGAAAACGTCGATCTGTTCTTCAAGCTGAGCCGGGAGATTGCCGCCGAGTTGGCGACCAAACCGGTCAGCGACGACGAGTTGCGGCGCGCGATCGGGCCAATGATGCAGTATCTGTCGCGTGCCTCGTCCGGCAACCAGTTCTGGCTGCTTCAGGTGAGTGGCGGGGCCTATGACCCGCGCCGGCTGGATGGCGCCCGGACGCTCGTCACCGATTACATGTCGATCACGCCGCAAGTGCTGCAAGCGACGGCCGCCAAGTATCTGCAGCCGGCAAAGGACTGGACGCTGACGGTCCTGCCGAAGGACGTCGCAAAGTAGCGCTGCTGTGGAGAGGGACGCCGGTGGTGAAAACCGGCGTCCTTCTTGGTTTCGGCCGATCGCTCGCCGAGACCTGACGTGCCTTAGCCCTTGTAGAGCGCCTCAAGCCGATCGCCATAGACACTGCGCAGCACGTGGCGGCGGATCTTCAGGCTGGGTGTCAGCTGCTCGTTTTCGATCGTGAACGGTTCGTCAGCCAGGATGAAGCGGCGCACGCGCTCGGTGACCGACAGGTCCTTGTTGGTGCGCTCCACCGCCGCGCCGATCGCCGCGCGATAGTCGGCATCCTGGGCGAGCGAGGCGAAGTCGCACTTCGTACCGCGCGCGGCGCAGAATTCCTGCGTCCATTCGGGGTCCGGTACGATCACCGCCACCATATGCGGCTTGCGGTCACCGGCGATCATCGCCTGCATGATCTCGGGCTGAAGGGTCAGCATCCCCTCCACCTTCTGGGGCGCGACATTCTCGCCCTTGTCGTTGATGATGAGATCCTTCTTGCGGTCGGTGATCTTGATCCGGCCGACGCCATCGATCACCCCGATGTCGCCGGTGTGCAGCCAGCCGTCGTGCAGCACGCGCGCCGTCTCGGCCGGATTGCGCCAATAGCCGTGCATGACGAGTTCGCCGCGCACCAGGATCTCGCCATCCTCGGCGATCCTCACCTCCGTGTGCGGCAGCGGCGGGCCGACGCTGTCTACTGTCACGCCGACCTTGGGGCGATTGCACGAGATGACCGGCCCGGCCTCGGTCTGGCCATAGCCTTGGAGGAAGGTGACGCCGAGCGACTGGAAGAACACGCCCACCTCCGGTGTTAGCGGCGCACCGCCGGACACCATCGCCTTCATCCGCCCGCCGAACTTCTGTGCGATGCGCGGCTTGAACAGGCGGTCGACCAACAGCGCCTTCGGTCGGTCGATCAGCCGCAGCGTACCCGCCGCGCGCCGCTCGCCGATCTCCAGCGCGGCGCTCAGCAGCCGTTCGGACAAGCCGCCCTGTTTGGCGATCGCCTTGCCGATGCGCAGCCGCAGCACCTCGAACAGGCGGGGCACCACGAACATGATCGTGGGGTGCACCTCCTCCATGTTGGCGGCGAGCTTCTCCAGCCCTTCGGCGTAATAGATCTGCCCGCCCATCGCGATCGGCAGCATCTGCCCGCCGGTATGCTCGTAAGCGTGGCTGAGCGGCAGGAACGACAGGAACACTTCGTCACCCCAGCCCAGATCCTCCGAGATCACGTCCGCGCAGCCGGCGATGTTGTGGAGGATCGCGCCATGATGCTGCATCACGCCGCGTGGCGCGCCGCCGGTGCCCGAGGTGTAGATGATGCAGGCGGTGTCGGCGCGGGTGAAGGTGGCCGTGCTCGCGATCGCTTGGGGATCGGTCGCATGCTCCTCGATCAGCCCAGCCCAACTGCAACTGCGCACACCCAAGGGCCGCGGTCGAAGCTGGTCAAACGCGATCACCGTTTCAATGTGGGTGGTACGCAGCACCGCCTTCAGTAACGAGTCTGCCAGCTTCTGCGTCGACACGATCACCGCGCGCGCGCCGGAATTCTCGATGATGTGCGCATGATCGCGCTCGGTGTTGGTAATGTAGGTCGGCACGGTGATGCAGCCTGCGCCCATGATCGCAAGGTCGCTGATGCACCATTCGGGGCGGTTCTCGCTGATCAGCATCACGCGGTCGCCCGGCTGCAGCCCGATCGATTTCAGCGCCGCGGCGAGACTCGCGACCTGCCGCGCGGCCTCCGCCCAGCTGGTCTGCTGCCATGCTCCACCGCGCTTGGCCCACAGAAACGGCGCGTCACCCTTTTCCCGTGCGCGGGTGAAGAACATCGTCACGAGGTTCGGGAAATGCTCGAGCTGGCGCATGGCCGCATCCTCTCTCAATGCTGGCTTTCTCTGCTGGCGCTATCGGCCGCTTATTGCTGAAGTGCGGTGCCTACGCTGCGCGGATCGGCGGCGCCGCGCCAGCCGGCGGCGGTCTTCTCCGCGGCATTGGCCTTCAGCCCCAGCTTCGCCACCGATACCTTGTGGCCCATCGCCTCAAGCGCGGGCTTCATCGCCGGCAGGTTGGTGCCCTGTTCCAGCACCAGCCCGTCCTTGTTGAAGAATACCAGGCCCTGGCCGAGCGCCTCGCGCGCTGGCATGCCCCAGTCGAAATGCGCGATGATCGCCTTGGCGACCTGCATGATGATCGTCTTGCCGCCGGCCGCACCGACGGTGAACACCGGCTTGCCGCTCGCATCGTAGACGATCGTCGGGGACATTGAGGACAGCGGGCGCTTGCCCGGCTGCACGCGATTGGCGACGGGGGCACCGTCCTTCTCGGGGGCGAGACTGAAGTCGGTCAGCTCGTTGTTCAGGACGTAGCCGTTGGCCATCAACTGGCTGCCGAACGGCATTTCGATGGTCGAGGTCATGGTGGCGATGTCACCGGCTGCATCGATCGCAATAAAATGCGTTGTGCCATGCTCGTTACGCTGCGGCGCGCTGGTCCGCGGCGGGGCGCCCGGCGGCGTGCCCGGTTCGTAGCTGCCGAGCGCACGCGTTTCGGAGATCAGCCCGGAGCGCTTGGCGATGTACCCGCGGTCGATCAGCCCGGCGACCGGCACGTCGACGAAATCCGCATCACCAAGATATTTGTCGCGATCGGCGTAGGCGAGCTGCATTGCCTCGCCGATCAGATGCCAGGCGACCGGCGAATCCTTGCCGAGCTTGGCGAGATCGAACCGCTCCAGCATGCCGAGCACCTGGAGAACGGTGGTGGCACCGGAGGACGGCGGCCCCATGCCGCACACCTTGTAACTGCGATAGGTGCCGCACACCGGCGCACGCTCGGTCGCCTGATATTTGGCGAGATCGGCCTCGGTGATATCTCCCGGCGCGACCTTGCTGGTGGTAACGGCGGCGACCAGCGCCTTGGCGTTCTGGCCGCGGTAGAAGGCGTCAGGGCCTTCGGCGGCGATCCGGCGCAGCAGCTTGGCAAGCGTCGGGTTGGTGATCCGGTCGCCCTCCGCCAGCGGCTTGCCGGCGCGCGAATACATGCCGGCGATGGTCGGGAAGCGGCTTGTCGCCTTGGCGACGCCGGTTGAGGTGCCGCCCTCCGGCCCGGCGACGGCGGTCGTGCCGCCGGTCCACATCGGCGTCAGGTTCGTGCTGGCGGCGGCCATCGGGCGGGTCACCGAATAGCCGTTCTCCGCCAGCCGGATCGCGGGGGCGAACAGCGCCTTCCACGGCAGCTTGCCCCATTTCCTATTGGCGAGCGCGGCAAGGCGCACGTTGCCGGGCACGCCGACCGATCGGCCGCCGGGGAACGCTTCGACAAACGGCACCGGCTTGCCGTCGGGACCCAGGAAGCGCTGCGGCGTCGCCGCCATAGGTGCGCGCTCGCGCCCGTCGATCGTCTCCAGCGGGCCCTTGGCGGATTGATGGACCAGGAAACCGCCGCCCCCGATGCCGCTCGACTGCGGCTCCACGACGGTCAGCGCAAGCATCATCGCCATCGCCGCGTCCGCCGCCGATCCACCGGCACGCAGGATCTCGCGACCCGCCTCCGTGGCGCGCGGGTCGGCGGAGGTGACCATTCCCTGCGCAGCGGCGGGGAGGGGGGCGAGCAATGCGGCGAGCGCCAGCAGGTTCTTCATGGAGCGCGACCCTATCGGCGCCTTCCGCCGCGTCAACCGGCACCCACTGCCGACGACACTGACGCATATCCGTCACGCCGCAGCAGCGCGGCCAGATCGCGCAGGATGCGGAGCGGCAGGCCAGGGCCGGCATAGACCATCGCGCTGTACAGCTGGACGAGGCTCGCGCCGGCGCGGATGCGGGCATAGGCCTCCGCCCCGCTGTCGATGCCGCCAACGGCGATCAGCGGGATCGCGGCGCCCGTCGCGGTGCGGAACTCGGCCAGCTTCTGCCGCGCGAGCGCCTTCAGCGGTGCACCCGACAGGCCGCCGCTCTCGCCGGCATTGGCGGACGAAAGCGGCGGACGAGAGATGGTGGTGTTGCCGAGGATCAGCGCGTCGAGACGATGATCGATTACGGCCCGCGCGATGTCGTCGATCGCCGCGACATCGAGATCGGGCGCGACCTTCAGGAACAACGGCCGGCTGCCCGCGGCTTCTCGTGTCGCAGCCAACAGGTCGCGGAGTGCCGCGCCATGCTGGAGGTCGCGCAAGCCCGGTGTGTTGGGCGAGCTGACGTTGATGGTCACGTAATCGGCCACCTTAGCGGCCGCGGTCACCCCGCCGACGTAATCGGCGATGCGGTCCGCGGCATCCTTGTTCGCTCCGACGTTGAGCCCCATCACGCCGCGCCGCTTAGCAGGCAACCGGTGAAGTGCCGCCGACAGCCCGCCGTTGTTGAAGCCCATGCGGTTGATCACCGCGCCGTCTTCCACCAGCCGGAACAGGCGGGGCTTAAGATTGCCCGGCTGCGCGAGCGGGGTAAGCGTACCCACCTCCACTGCGCCGAAGCCGAGTGCGTGTAGTCCGGTGACCGCCTCGCCATCCTTATCGACTCCGGCGGCGACGCCGAGTGGATTGGCGAAGTCCAGCCCTGCGACTCGCGTCGCCAGCACCGGATCGGCAACGACGCGGGCGCCCGGCGTACCGATCCGGCCCCAGGCGGCGAGGCCGCGTATGGTGAGGCGATGCGCGCGCTCGGCATCGAGAGCGAACAGGGCGGGGCGCAGCGCAAAGGTCATGCCTCGTCCGGTGCCCGCGAAGCGACGGTGAAATCAAGAGGTGAGATCCGACGCGCGCTGGTTCGGCGCAGCGCTGATGCGCCGCAACACAGGCGGTTGATTTCCGTACGTGGCGCGCCCATCTGACAATCGGAACGAAACAGTCCGATTTGAGAATAGCTCGCAACATGCGCTTGTCCAGCCTTGCCGATTATGCCGTCGTCATGATGACGGCCGCGGCGCGCCATTGCGGCGGGCTGGCGCGTGTCAACGCGACAAGCCTGGCCGAAGAGACCGGCGTGCCGCTGCCGACCGCGCAGAAGCTGGTCAGCCGGCTGTCGTCTGCCGGGTTGATCGAGAGCACGCGCGGCACGGGCGGTGGGTTTCGCCTGTCTCGGCCGCCCGCCGCGATCACGCTTGCTGACATCATCGAAGCGGTGGAGGGGCCGATCGCGCTCACCAACTGCGTCGATCCGTCGCACCACGAATGTGCGCTTGACGGCACGTGCCGCGTGAAGCCGCATTGGCCGGTGGTGAACAATGCGGTTCGCGGCGCACTGGCGGGCGTGACCCTGACGCAGCTTGCCGGACAATCCTTGCCCGCTCCCCATGAGGGGCGGACTACGCATGACATGAGAGTTGAAGCCTGATGGCCACCAAGAACGCCGAGGCGCTCGCCGCCGTATCCAAGAAGTACGAGTGGGGCTTTGCCACCGAGATTGAGCAGGACTTCGCGCCCAAGGGGCTGAGCGAGGACACGGTGCGCTATATCTCCGCCAAGAAGGGCGAGCCCGAGTGGATGCTCGACTGGCGGCTGAAGGCCTATCGCAAGTGGCTGACCATGGCATCGCCGGACTGGGCCAAGCTCAACGTGCCGCCGATCGATTATCAGGACGCATATTATTATGCGGAGCCGAAGCAGAAGAAGACGATCGCGTCTTTGGACGAGCTCGACCCGGAGATCCGCCGCACATACGAGAAGCTCGGCATTCCGATTGCCGAGCAGGAAGTGCTCGCCGGCGTCGAGGGTGCGCGCAAGGTCGCGGTCGACGCGGTGTTCGACAGCGTCAGTGTGGCAACGACGTTTCGCGAGGAGCTGAAGGCCGCCGGCGTCATCTTCCTGTCGATCTCCGAAGCGATCCGCGAATATCCCGAGCTGGTGAAGAAGTGGCTCGGCAAGGTCGTGCCGCAGCATGATAATTACTTCGCGACGCTGAACAGCGCGGTCTTTTCCGATGGCACCTTCGTGTACATCCCGGAAGGTGTGCGCTGCCCGATGGAGCTTTCGACCTATTTCCGCATCAACGCGGAAAATACCGGGCAGTTCGAGCGCACGCTGATCGTCGCCGACAAGGGGGCGTACGTCTCATACCTCGAGGGCTGCACCGCCCCGATGCGCGACGAAAACCAGCTCCACGCTGCGGTGGTCGAGCTGGTCGCGCTGGACGACGCCGAGATCAAATACTCGACCGTCCAAAACTGGTATCCGGGCGACGAGAATGGCGTGGGTGGCATCTACAATTTCGTCACCAAGCGCGCGTTGTGCCAGGGCAAGAACAGCAAGGTTTCGTGGACGCAGGTCGAAACCGGCTCCGCGGTGACGTGGAAGTATCCGTCCTGCGTTCTCGCGGGCGACGGCAGCGTCGGTGAGTTCTACTCGGTTGCGGTGACCAACAATCGCCAGCAGGCGGACACCGGCACCAAGATGATTCACCTCGGCAAGAACACTCGCTCGACGATCGTGTCGAAGGGGATCAGCGCCGGCCGTTCGGACAACACCTATCGCGGGCTGGTGCGCGTCGCGCCTACCGCGGAGGGCGTGCGCAACTTCACCCAGTGCGACAGCCTGCTGCTGGGCGACCAGTGCGGTGCACATACGGTGCCGTACATCGAGGTCCGCAACCCGAGCGCGCAGATCGAGCACGAGGCGACCACGTCGAAGATCAGCGAGGACCAGCTGTTCTACGCCATGTCGCGCGGCCTCGATCAGGAAGCCGCCGTGGCGCTGATCGTCAACGGCTTCGCGCGGGAGGTGCTTCAGCAACTACCGATGGAATTCGCCGTCGAGGCGCAGAAGCTGCTGGGGATCAGCCTAGAGGGCTCGGTCGGATGATCCGCGCCTCCGTCACTCACCTTTGCGGGTCGGCCGCTCCGACCGCCTTCATCTCGGAATGACCATGCTCAAAATCGAAAACCTTCACGCCGAGATTGACGGCAAGACGATCCTCAAGGGCCTCAACCTTTCCGTGAATGCGGGTGAGGTGCATGCGATCATGGGGCCGAATGGCGCCGGCAAGTCGACGCTCGGCTATGTGCTCGGCGGTCGCCCGGGCTATGAAGTCACCGAGGGCAGCATCACCTTCGATGGGCAGGACCTGCTCGAACTGGAACCGCACCAGCGCGCAGCCGCGGGCGTGTTCCTAGGCTTCCAATATCCGGTCGAGATTCCCGGCGTGTCGAACGTTCAGTTCCTGCGCGAGGCGCTGAACGCGCAGCGCGGCGGGCGGGGCGAGAAACCGCTGTCGGGGGGCGAGTTCCTGAAGCTGGCGCGCGAGGAAGCGAAGAAGCTCGACATGGACGCCGAGATGCTGAAGCGCCCGGTCAACGTCGGTTTTTCCGGCGGCGAGAAGAAGCGCAACGAGATGGTGCAGATGGGTGTCATCGATCCGAAGTTCGCGATTCTCGACGAGACGGACTCGGGCCTCGACATCGACGCGCTGCGCATCGTCGGCGACGGCATCAACCGCATCATGCGCAAACCCGACAAGGCAGTGCTGCTCATCACGCACTACCAGCGGCTGCTCGACTATGTGAAGCCGGACTTCGTTCACGTTCTCGCCGACGGTCGGATCACCCGCTCGGGCGGTGCGGAGCTCGCGCATCAGCTCGAGCGTGAAGGCTATGCCGAGGTGGCGGCGTGAGCGACGCCGTGCTCGATCTACCCTCGACGCGCGAGGAGGCGTGGCGCTGGGCCGACCTGGGCGGTCTGGCGGCCGCCGCCGCGCTGGCGCCGGTTGCCGAACCCACGCACGAGTTCCTCGATCTTCCCGGTGCGCGCCTGTTGTTCGTGGATGGCGTGCTGGACGAGGGGCGTAGCAGGCTGTGCAATGTTCGTCTGACGACGCTGGAAGGCGACGATCATGCGCTCGGCCGCCGCGCCGCCGGCACCGGCTGGTCGCTGCGCCTCGACGCGCAGGGCGTGGCCGATCCGGTGCAGATCGTCCATGTCGCGACCGGCGGCGAGAACCATCTCGCGTCGGAAATTGTCCTGGCGGACGACGCAGTGGCGGAGGTCGTCGAGACGTTTGTCGGTGCCGGATGGCAGAATTGCTTCACCCGAACCCGGCTGGGCAAGGGTGCGCGGCTGATGCGCTCGGTACGGCTGCTCCAGCCGGCCGGATTCGTGTCGCTGCGGGAGGCGGCGGAGATCGGCGAGGCGGCGAGCCTCGTTGCCGTGTTTCTTGGTGCCGGCGGGCAGGGGAGCCGCATCGATGCGCAGCTCGTCATGGCGGGCGAGGGCGCGTTCGTGGAATATGGCGGCACGCTGCTAACCTCGGCCGAACAGAAGCAGGAGTGCGCGGTTCGCGTGAACCATGCGCAGCCCAACGGTGCGTCGCGCCAAGTTTGGCGCGCGGTGGCATCGGATCGCTCGCAGGTCAGTCTGGCCGCCGCGGTCGACGTCGCGCGGCATGCGCAGAAGACTGATGGCGAACAGTCGCTGCGCGGCTTGTTGCTTCACCGCACCGCAACGGTGAACCTGAAGCCCGAGCTGGAGATCTTCGCCGACGACGTGAAGTGCGCGCACGGGGCCACCGTGGGCGAGCTCGACAATCGTGCACTGTTCTATATGCAGAGCCGCGGCATCCCGAAGGCGCGGGCGCAGGCGATCCTCACGCGCGCGTTCGTCGCGGACGCGCTGGAGCGGATCGGTGACGAGACGGTCCGCGCCGCGTTCGAGGCGGATGCCGATGCATGGCTGGACGCGGCGCTTCAGTGACTCAGGCGACCACCATCCTTGACGCGGCCCGCCCGCTCGACGTGCTGGCCGACTTTCCGGCGATCCCCGAAGGCTGGGCGTATCTCGATACTGCTGCGACTTCGCAGAAGCCGCAAGCGGTCGTGGACGCGATCACGCGCGGCTATGCCGAAACTTATGCCACCGTGCACCGCGGGGTGTACCAGCGCTCGGCCGATATGACGCTGGCCTATGAGGCGGCGCGGCGCCGTGTTGCCCGGTTCATCAACGGCGCGGAGGAAGAGATCGTCTTCGTTCGCGGCGCGACCGAGGCGATCAATCTCGTTGCGCACAGCTGGGCGGGCACGCAGCTAAAGGCGGGCGATCGCATCCTGCTGTCGGCGCTGGAGCATCATAGCAACATCGTGCCGTGGCAGATGGTGGCGGAGCGCGTCGGCGCGGCGATCGACGTGGTGCCGCTGACCGACGATCACCGCATCGATCTGGACGCGATGGCGGCGATGCTGACTCCAGCGCACAAGCTGGTCGCGCTAGCACATGTCTCCAACGTGCTCGGCTCGGTGCTGGACGCGAGACGCGCGACCGAGCTTGCGCACGGCGTCGGGGCGAAGATCCTGATCGACGGGTGCCAGTCGGTGCCGCGGCTGGCGGTGGACGTGGCCGACATCGGCTGCGACTTCTACGTCTTTTCCGGTCACAAGCTCTACGGGCCGACGGGCATCGGCGTGCTGTGGGGCAGGGCCGATCTGCTCGACGCCATGCCGCCGTATCAGGGCGGCGGGTCGATGATCGATCGCGTCACGTTCGCCAGGACGACCTATGCGCCCGCACCGACCCGCTTCGAGGCGGGTACGCCGCATATCGTCGGCGCGCTCGGTCTCCATGCCGCGATCGACTATGTCGAGGCAATCGGGCTGGACCGCATCCACGCGCATGAGACCGCGCTGGTCAGCCGCACGCGCGAGGCGCTGGGTGCGCTGAACTCGGTTCGCCTGTTCGGTCCGGCGGACAGCGCCGGCATCGTCTCCTTTGCGGTGGAGGGGGTTCATCCGCACGACGTCGGCACCATATTGGATGAGGCCAAGGTCGCAATCCGCGCCGGCCATCATTGCGCGCAGCCGCTGATGGAGGTGCTGGGCGTGGAGGCGACCGCGCGTGCCAGCTTCGGCGTCTACAACGGGCCGCAGGATGTTGATGCGCTGGTCAAGGGCATCGAACGAGTGAGCCGGATTTTTGGATAGGGATCTTGCGATGAGCAGCGACACGTTCCGGATCGAGGAAGTGGAGGCGGAAACCAGGCCGCCGCGCGCCCGTGTCGAGGATGCGGTCGATGCGCCTGCCGTGGGTGAGCGCAAGCGCGACTATCTCGATGGTTTCCTGACGCAGAAGCCGCAGGGCGACGCTGCGCACGAACCCGGCGGTGCGTTGTACGAGGCGATCATTGATGCGCTGAAGGAGATCTACGATCCCGAGATCCCGGTGAACATCTACGAGCTTGGCCTCATCTACAACGTCGAGGTGACGGACGGCGGCCATGCGGTGGTCACCATGACGCTGACGACGCCGCATTGTCCGGTGGCCGAATCGATGCCGGGTGAGGTCGAACTGCGCGTCGGCTCGGTACCCGGCGTGTCGATCGCCGACGTCAACCTCGTCTGGGATCCGCCCTGGGACCCGGCCAAGATGTCCGACGAGGCGCGGCTCGAATTGGGGATGTTGTGATGGCGACGACAGTTCGTGAACGCCCCGCCGCGCTGATCCTGACCGATAGCGCGAAGGCGCGGATCGCATCGCTGATGGCGCAGGCGCCGGCGGGCGCGATCGGCGTCAAGCTGTCGACACCACGTCGCGGGTGTTCGGGGCTCGCCTATTCCGTCGATTATGTGAGCGAGGCGAAGCCGTTCGACGAGAAGATCGAGACCGATGGCGGCACGCTGTACGTCGATGGCGGATCGATCCTGTATCTGATCGGATCGACGATGAACTGGGTGGAGGACGATTTCACCGCCGGCTTCGTGTTCGCCAATCCGAACGCCAAGGGTGCCTGCGGCTGCGGCGAGAGTTTCACCGTCTGATTTTGGCTCAAGCTGCACCGCAGCATCGTGCGTGACTCTGGCGTCGCCGGCGCTAAGCTTGGCTTGCCATGACCGAACCCGAGATCGCGCCCGCTCCCGCTCCCGCCCGTTCCCCTTTGGCCGATCGCATCGTCGACACGCTGATCCATCGCATCGGCAAGGACGAGCGCGCCGCGCGCAAGCATGATTGGCTCGCTGCAACCATCCTGACCCTGCGCGATGAGATCATCGACAAATGGATGGCATCGACGCGGCAGGCGCATGCCGCGGGCGCGAAGCGCGTCTATTATCTCAGTCTCGAATTCCTGATCGGCAGGCTGTTGCGCGATGCCTTGTCCAACCTCGGCCGCAATGCGGAGGTGGGCGACGCATTGGCAGTGCTTGGCGTCGATTTGGCAGAGATCGAGGAGATCGAGCCCGACGCTGCGCTTGGCAACGGAGGGCTTGGGCGGCTGGCGGCGTGCTTCATGGAAAGCATGGCGACGCTGGACCTACCCGCCTACGGGTATGGCATCCGCTACGTGAATGGCATGTTCCGTCAGCGCATTGATGATGGCTGGCAGGTGGAATTGCCCGAGACATGGCTCGCGCACGGCAATCCGTGGGAGTTTGAGCGACGCGAGAGTGCTTATTTCGTCGGCTTCGGCGGTGAGGTGATCGGCAACGAGGTCGGGCATGTTCATTGGAAGCCAGCCGAGGCAGTGGAGGCGCTTGCCTATGACACGCCGGTCGTGGGCTGGCGCGGCAAGCGGGTCAACACGCTGCGGCTATGGAGCGCGCGGGCCTTTGATCCGATACGCCTGGACGCCTTCAACGCGGGTGATCATATCGGCGCGCTGGCGGGGCAGGTGCGCGCGGAGAGCCTGGTGCGGGTGCTCTATCCATCGGATAGCAGCGCCGCCGGCCAGGAACTGCGGCTGCGGCAGGAGTATTTCTTCTCCTCGGCGTCGATCCAAGACATCGTTCGGCGTCATGTCCAGTATTTCGGCGACATCCGCACGCTGCCGGACAAGGCGGCAATCCAGCTGAACGACACCCATCCTGCCGTATCAGTCGCGGAATTGATGCGCCTGCTGATCGATCACCATGACCTGCCGTTTGACGAAGCATGGGAGATCACCCGCAAGACGTTCGGCTACACGAACCACACGCTGCTGCCGGAAGCGCTGGAAAGCTGGCCCTTGCCGTTGTTCGAGCGACTGCTGCCCCGGCACATGCAGTTGATCTACGCCATCAACGGCCGGGTTCTTCGCGAAGCCCGCAAAAGCGACGGGATGAGCGATCAGGCGGTGGCGGCGATCAGCTTGATCGACGAGAATGGCGAACGGCGGGTGCGGATGGCCAATCTGGCCTTTGTCGGCAGTCACAGCGTGAACGGCGTGGCGGCGCTTCATACCGCTTTGATGAAGCAGACGGTCTTCGCCGATCTTCACCGCCTGTATCCGGCGCGCATCAACAACAAGACCAACGGGATCACGCCGCGACGTTGGCTGATGGATTGCAACCCGGGGCTGACCGCGCTGGTGCGGGATGCGATCGGCGCCGAATTCTGTGACGATACAGCTAAACTTCAGTCGCTTGATTCTTTTTCGAATGATCCCTCTTTCCGGGAGCGTTTCTCAGGAGTGAAGCGTTCGAACAAAGTGGGACTGTCAAATTTCATCGGGGAAAGCATGGGGTTGCGTCTCGACCCCGACGCGCTGTTCGATGTGCAGATCAAGCGTGTGCATGAATACAAGCGGCAGTTGTTGAATATCATCGAAACCGTCGCACTCTACGATCAGATCCGTAGCCATCCCGAAGAGGACTGGACGCCGCGCGTCAAGATTTTTGCCGGCAAGGCAGCGTCGAGTTATCATAATGCCAAACTCATCATCAAATTGGCCAATGACGTGGCGAAGCGGGTGAACAGCGATCCATCGGTCGGTGGCTTGCTGAAGGTGGCGTTCCTACCGAACTACAACGTCAGTCTGGCGGAGCGTATCATCCCGGCGGCTGACTTGTCGGAGCAGATCTCCACTGCTGGTATGGAGGCGTCGGGCACTGGCAACATGAAGTTCGCGCTGAATGGCGCGTTGACCATTGGCACGCTCGACGGCGCCAATATCGAGATCAAGGAACATGTTGGTGACGACAACATCGTCATCTTCGGCCTGACGGCTGATGAGGTGGCGGCAAAGCGGGCAGGCTCCTATCGCCCGCGCGAGGTGATCGAGGGGAGCCGCGAACTGTCGCAGGCGGTCAACGCCATCGCGTCCGGCGTGTTCTCGCCCGACGATCCGAGCCGCTATCGCGAATTGATGAACGGGCTATACGACCACGACTGGTTTATGGTTGCTGCGGACTTCGATGCGTACACCGCGGCGCAGCGCGCGGTTGATGCGCGTTGGGCGGACCAGGCGGGCTGGCAGGCGGCAGCGATCCGCAACGTCGCGCGGGTCG
This sequence comes from Sphingomonas dokdonensis, assembly GCF_002197685.1. GTDB lineage: Bacteria > Pseudomonadota > Alphaproteobacteria > Sphingomonadales > Sphingomonadaceae > Sphingomonas > Sphingomonas dokdonensis. The sequence goes on from NZ_NBBI01000001.1 coordinate 819,681, forward strand.
GGTGGTTTTCCTCCGACCGCACCATCGGCGAATATGCGCGTGAGATTTGGGGTGTGATGTGAAGCCGCCCCGTGGCGCCATCGAGGCATTGCTAGGGGGCGAGCACAGTGACCCTTTCGCGCTGCTCGGCACCTATGCCGGGCCGCAAGGTACATTTGCCCGGACGCTTGTTCCCGGCGCGGATACAGTAGAGGCGCACAGCCTTTCGGGCGACGTGCTTGGCACCCTGACACGCGTCGATCATCGCGGTCTATTCGAGGGGTTCATCGATGGCGAGCCGCAGCCGCTGAAGTACCGCGCAAAGGCGAGCGGCGCGGAATGGATGGTGACCGACCCATACACCTTCGGCCCGGTGCTTGGGCCGGTCGATGACGTGTTGATGGCGGAGGGCACGCATTATCGCCTGCATGACAAGATGGGCGCGCATCTGATCGAGCATGAAGGTGCCACCGGTGTGCATTTCGCGGTGTGGGCGCCCAATGCGCAGCGCGTCTCCGTTGTCGGTGACTTCAACGGTTGGAATGGCAAACGGCACCTGATGCGCCGACGTGGCGACGTGGGCGTCTGGGAAATCTTCATTCCGGACCTTGCTGCGGGACAGCATTACAAGTTCGAGATCATCGGGCGTGACGGGCAGGTGCAGCCGCTCAAGGCCGACCCTTATGCCTTTGCCACCGAGCTACGGCCCGGCACGGCCTCGGTCACGGCGGCGCCGCTGGCGCATGAATGGGGCGACGACGAACACCGCGCGCATTGGGCGTCGGTGGATCCGCGGCGCGTGCCGATCAGCATCTACGAGGTCCATGCCGGATCATGGGACCGGGATGAGAATGGCTGGTTCCTCACCTGGGATGCGCTGGCTGACAGGCTGATCCCTTATGTGGTGGAGCTCGGCTTCACGCACATCGAATTTCTGCCCGTGGCGGAGCACCCCTACGATCCGTCCTGGGGATATCAGACCACCGGGCTTTACGCGCCATCGGCCCGGTTCGGCGATGTCGAGGGGTTTGCCCGTTTTGTCGACGGCGCGCATCGTGCGGGGATCGGCGTGCTCCTCGATTGGGTGCCGGCCCATTTCCCTACCGATGCCCACGGGCTGGCGAGGTTCGACGGCACGGCCTTGTACGAGCACGAAGATCCGCGGCTCGGCTTCCATCCCGATTGGAACACCGCGATCTACAATTTCGGGCGCCGCGAAGTGTCCGCGTTTCTGGTGAACAACGCCCTGTTCTGGGCCGAGCGCTATCATGTCGACGGCTTGAGGGTCGATGCGGTCGCATCGATGCTCTACCGCGATTACAGCCGTAAGGCGGGCGAATGGATCCCGAACGAGGCTGGTGGGCGAGAGAATTGGGAGGCTGCCTCCTTTCTCCAATCGATGAACCGCGCGGTATATGGCGCGCATCCCGGCTTCTTTACCATCGCCGAGGAATCGACGGCGTGGCCAGGCGTTACTCATCCGGCGCATGACGGCGGGCTCGGCTTCGGCTTCAAGTGGAACATGGGCTTCATGCACGATACGCTGAAGTACATGGCGCGCGAGCCGGTGCATCGCCGGCATCATCATCAGGATGTGACCTTCGGGCTGGTCTACGCGTTTAGCGAAAACTACGTGCTGCCGATCAGCCATGACGAGGTGGTGCACGGCAAGGGATCGATGCTCACCAAGATGAGCGGCGACGATTGGCAGCAGTTCGCCAATCTGCGCGCCTTTTACGGCCTGATGTGGGGCTATCCCGGAAAGAAGCTGCTGTTTATGGGGCAGGAGTTCGCCCAGCGGCGCGAGTGGGATGAGAGCCGTGCGCTGGATTGGGATCTTTGCCGCTCGACCTCGCATGTGGGCGTGCGCAAGCTGGTTCGCGATCTAAACATTCTGTACCGTGAAAAGCCGGCGCTTCATGCGCGCGATTGCGAACCAGAGGGTTTCGAGTGGCTGGTGGCGGACGATGCGGATAATTCGGTCTTTGTCTGGCTGCGCAAGGCGCCCGATGCTCCGCCCGTAGTAATCGTGTGCAACATGACGCCGATCGCGCGCGCGCCGTATCGATTGCCGCTGCCGCGAGCGGGATTGTGGCGCGAAATTCTGAATACCGACGCCAAGGATTATTGGGGATCGGGGCTCGGCAATCTGGGCGGCGTGGTGGCAAAGGACGGGTCGGCGATGGTGACGCTGCCGCCGTTGGCGACCATTATGTTCGAGTTCGCAGGAGAGACGGCTGCCGCGTAGCGTTTGATGCCGTCTGGCAGGGACGCGTTCCTTGCAACCAAAAATCTGGGAGCACCGCCTCCCCAACTTCCTCTCGGCCCGGGAGGAGAAGGATGAAGAGGATGGAACACCGAAAGGGACAGCCACTTGCGCGTGACGCAATGGCGTATGTGCTTGCGGGCGGGCGCGGCAGCCGGCTTGCCGAGTTGACGGACACCCGCGCGAAGCCGGCGGTGTATTTCGGTGGGAAGAGCCGGATCATCGATTTCGCGCTGTCGAACGCGATCAATTCGGGCATTCGCCGGATCGGCGTGGCGACGCAGTACAAGGCGCATTCGCTGATCCGGCATCTTCAGCGCGGATGGAATTTCCTGCGACCCGAGCGGAACGAGAGTTTTGACATTCTACCCGCGTCGCAGCGCGTCAGCGAGTTCCAATGGTATGAAGGTACCGCAGACGCCGTCTTCCAGAACATCGACATCATCGAAAGTTACGATCCCGAATATATGGTGATCCTGGCGGGTGATCACATCTACAAGATGGATTACGAGCTGATGCTTCAACAGCACGTCGAGCAAGGCGCCGACGTGACGGTCGCCTGCATGGAGGTGCCGCGGATGGAAGCTGTTGCGTTCGGCGTCATGCACGTGGATGAAACCGATCGGATCATCGACTTCGTGGAAAAGCCGGCCGATCCGCCGGCAATGCCGGGGAAGCCCGACGTCGCGCTGGCGTCGATGGGCATTTACGTATTCAAGACGTCTTTATTGTTCGACCAGCTAAGGCGCGATGCCGAAACGCCCGGATCGAACCGCGACTTTGGGCGCGATATCGTGCCGTGGCTGGTCAAGCACGGCAAGGCGGTGGCGCACCAGTTCAGCACGTCCTGCGTGCGATCCTCCAATGAATCGTCGGCCTATTGGCGCGATGTGGGCACGGTGGATGCGTATTGGAAAGCCAATATCGATTTAACCGACGTGGTACCGGCGCTGGATCTGTACGATCGTTCCTGGCCGATCTCCACCTATTCGGAGCTGACGCCGCCGGCGAAGTTCGTCCATGACATCGACGGGCGGCGCGGATCGGCGGTGGCGAGCCTTGTGTCGGGCGACTGCATCGTTTCGGGGTCGTCGATCTACCGTTCGCTGCTGTTCACCGGAGTTCGCACGCACAGTTTTGCCATGCTCGATGAAGCGGTCGTGCTGCCGTACGTGAAGGTGGGGCGCGGTGCGCGGCTGCGCAAAGTGGTGATCGACCGCGGAGTGGAGATCCCCGACGGACTGGTGGTGGGTGACGATCCGGCGCTGGACGCGCATCGTTTTCGCCGCACCGATGAAGGCATTTGCCTGATCACCAAGCCGATGATCGATCGCCTTGCATGATGAATGCTGGGCCAAACCCGGCCGCCTTCTGGCGCAAAACAGCCTCCTTCGTAGCGGTTGCGGACGCTTGTGGCGCAATTTGGCCGCCTAGCGCACCTGTTCCGGCCAAGGCGTAGTGCGGTGAAGGTTCTCGCTGTCGCATCCGAGGCTTACCCACTGGTGAAGACCGGCGGGCTTGCCGATGTGGTCGGCGCGCTGCCGGCTGCGCTGGCGCCGCATGGCGTGCAGACCACGACCTTGCTGCCCGGCTTTCCCGCCGTGCTCAAGGCGACGTCAGGCCCGGCGATCCATAGCTGGCGTGACCTGCTCGGCGGCGGGGTTGCGCGGCTGCTGAGCGGTGAGATCGCGGGGCATCCGCTGCTGGTGCTGGATGCGCCGGGCTTCTTCGCGCGCGATGGCGGCCTGTACGGCGACCAATCGGGCGAGGACTGGTCGGATAACTGGCGCCGCTTTGCCGCGCTGTCGCGGGCGGCGGCCGAAATCGCGCGCGGCGGGGTAAAGAAGCTGCGCTTTGACGTTCTTCATGCGCACGACTGGCAGGCGGCTCTTGCCCCGGCGTATCTGCGATATGCGGCGGCACCCATCAAGACGGTGCTGACGATCCATAACATCGCGTTTCAGGGTCGGTTCGGGCCCGAAATCTTTAGTGAGCTTGGGCTTCCCGATGATGCATGGTCGATCGACGGTGTCGAATATTATGGCGGCGTCGGGTATTTGAAAGCAGGACTGCGCGCCGCCGATGCGATCACCACCGTCAGTCCGACGTACGCGCGCGAAATCCTGCAGCCGGACTATGGGATGGGGTTGGAGGGGTTGATCGCCGACCGGGTCGCGCGGGTGAGCGGCATCGTGAACGGCATCGATCCCGCGGTGTGGCGCCCGGACCATGATCCGGCTTTGGTGTCACGCTACACCTCCAAGACGCTGGCGCGACGAGCGGCGAACAAGCGCGCGGTGGAGCGGGAATTCGACCTGGCGCCCGGCGAGGGCCCGATATTCACCGTTATCAGCCGACTGACGTGGCAGAAGGGCATGGACGTCCTGGCGGATTGCGTCGACGATCTGGTCACCATGGGTGGGCGGCTCGCGCTGCTGGGCTCGGGCGATGCCGACCTGGAGCAGGCGTTCACGGCTGCGCGCGAGCGGCACCCGGGTAAGGTGGGCGTGCGGATCGGCTACAACGAGCCACTGTCGCACCTGCTGCAGGGCGGGGCCAACGCGATCCTCATTCCCTCGCGGTTCGAGCCGTGCGGGCTGACGCAATTATATGGCCTTGCCTATGGCTGCGTGCCGGTCGTGGCGCGGACCGGCGGTCTGGCCGACACGATCATCGACGCCAACATTGCGGCGCTTGGCGCGCAGGTGGCCAGTGGTATTCAGTTCGACGGCGTGACGCGCGACAGCCTGGTGCATGCGCTGACGCGCACTTGCGCGCTGTATGCCGACCAGCCGACTTGGCGGGCGATGCAGCGCTGCGGCATGAAGGCCGACTTTTCGTGGGGTAAGAGCGGCGCGGCCTATGCCGCGCTTTATCGGGGATTGATCGGGGAATGATCGAAACGGTTTCTACCACCGCCTTCACCGACCAGAAGCCGGGCACGTCCGGCCTTCGCAAGAAGGTGAAGGTGTTCCAGCAGCAACATTATGCAGAAAACTTCATCCAGGCGGTGTTCGACGTGCTGGACGATCGCGCCGGCGCAACGCTGGTGATCGGCGGCGATGGCCGGTTCCTCAATCGCGTGGTGATCGACAAGGCGATCCGCATGGCGGCGGCGAACGGCTTTTCGCGCGTGCTGGTGGGGCAGGGCGGCATCCTCTCCACGCCGGCCGCCTCCAACCTGATCCGCCAGTCGGGTGCGATCGGCGGGCTGATACTGTCGGCGAGCCACAATCCCGGCGGTCCCGACGAAGATTTCGGCATCAAATATAATGTCGGCAATGGCGGCCCGGCACCGGAGAAGATCACCGAGGCGATCTATGCTCGCACCCGGACGATCGACGCCTATCGCATTGTAACGGCGGGAGAGATCGACCTCGACCGGGTAGGAACCCAGGAGCTGGGCGGCATGACGGTGGAGATCGTCGATCCCGTGGGGGCCTATGCCGACCTGATGGCGACGCTGTTCGATTTCACCGCCATTCGCGGTGCTGGCCTGACGGTGGCGTTCGACGCCATGAGCGCGGTTACCGGCCCTTATGCGACGGAAATCCTCGAGTGCCGGCTCGGCTTTGCCGAGGGGACGGTGCGCAACGGCACGCCGCTGGAGGATTTCGGCGGCCACCACCCCGATCCCAATCTGGTGCATGCGCGCGAGCTATACGACCTGATGGTGGCCGAGGACGCGCCCGACTTCGGCGCGGCCTCGGACGGCGACGGCGATCGCAACCTGATCATCGGGCGCGGGATCTTCATCACGCCGTCCGACAGCCTGGCGATGCTGGCGGCCAATGCTCACTTGGCGCCGGCCTACGCCAAAGGGTTGAAGGGCATTGCGCGCTCGATGCCGACCAGCGCGGCGGCGGATCGCGTTGCCGACGCGTTGGAGATTCCCGCTTTCGAGACGCCAACGGGCTGGAAGTTTTTCGGCAATCTGCTCGATGCCGGCAGGGTCACGATCTGCGGCGAGGAGAGCGCGGGCACCGGATCGGACCATGTGCGCGAGAAGGATGGCCTGTGGGCCGTGCTGCTATGGCTCAACATTCTGGCGGCGACCGGCAAGAGCGTGCGGCAGATCGCCGAGGAGCATTGGGCACGCTTTGGCCGCAACTATTACGCGCGGCACGACTATGAGGGTGTCGACAGTGCGGCGGCCGACGCGTTGATGGCGACGCTGCGCGACAAGCTGGCCCATCTGCCCGGACAGAAGGTGGGCGATCTGACGATCGAGGCGGCGGATGATTTCGCCTATCACGATTCGACCGACGGGTCGGTGAGCAGCAACCAGGGCGTGCGCGTCCTATTCGCAGGCGGGAGCCGCGTGGTGTTTCGCCTGTCGGGCACGGGCACGTCCGGTGCGACGCTGCGTGTCTATCTGGAGCGGTACGAGCCGGTGAGTGGGCAGTTGGATGCGGACACGACGCAGATGCTTGCCGACATTGCGTCGGCGGCTGATGCGATTGCCGGCATCGTCCGACATACCGGGCGTACCCAACCTGATGTCGTGACCTGACACGAGCCTTGTGGCGAACAGGGCATCGCTGTGAGCGCCCCCGATAAAGACCTGCGTTCGAACGAGACGCGCGCTTTCCGCGTTCGCTCGCCGCGTGCCGACCAGTTGTGGCTATGTCTGTTCGACGGAGACGATGAGCGCCGGGTGGTGATGATCCATACGGGCGACGATTGGGTGTGTGAAACGGTGGCGCCAGCGGGAACGCGCTATGGCTTTCGAGCGGCGGGAGCACCACCGTTCGATGCGTCGAAGCTGCTGGTCGATCCAGGGGCGACGCATCTCGACCGGCCGTTCGCCTATGATCCGCGGCTTGCGACCTTTGGCTGCGACACCGCCTCCCTGGTGCCCAAGGCGGTGGTGACGCCGCCGCTGCCGCCGCTTGCCCGGCGCGCGCCCGTGTTTCGGCCCGGCGGGCTGATCTACGAAGTGAACGTGCGCGGTCTGACGATGCTGCACCCTGACATACCGGCGGCGCTGCGCGGCACGGTGGCGGCAATCGGGCATCCGGTTATCCTTGAGCATTTGCAGCGACTTGGCGTCGATGCGGTCGAGCTAATGCCGATTGTCGCCTGGATCGACGAGCGCCATTTGCCGTCGCTCGGGATGCACAATGCATGGGGCTATAATCCGGTGGTGCCGATGGCGCTCGATCCGCGGCTGTGCCCCGGTGGCATGGCGGAGCTGCGTGCGACGGTGGCAGCACTGCGCGAGGTGGGGATTGGCACCATCCTCGACCTCGTCTTCAATCATACGGGCGAGAGCGATCTTCAGGGGCCGACGCTGTCATTCCGCGGGCTAGACGATGCGGTGTATGCGCGTGCGCCGGACGGCACGCTGATCAATGATGCGGGGACGGGCAACACGCTCGACTTCGGCTATGCGCCCGTGCGCGAGATGACGCTGGCGGCGCTGCGGCATTTCGTCACGCAGGCCGGGGTGGACGGCTTCCGCTTCGACCTGGCGACGGTCATGGCGCGATCGCCGGGGTTCGATCGGGACGCGCCGATCTTTGCGGCGATCGCCGCCGATCCGGTGCTTGCCGACCGCATCATGATCGCCGAGCCGTGGGACATCGGGCCGGGTGGCTATCAGCTCGGGCAGTTTCCGGCGAACTGGCTGGAATGGAACGACCGCTTCCGCGACGACGTGCGGTGCTTCTGGCGCGGAGATGGGGCGGCGGGTGCGCTCGCCACGCGGCTGAGCGGATCGACCGACCTGTTCGGCGGCGCGCGGACCCGCAGCGTCAACTTCGTGGCGGCGCATGACGGCTTTACCCTGGCCGACACGGTCGCCTACGCAGGCCGGCACAACCATGCCAATGGCGAGCAGAACCGCGACGGGCATGGCGACGAGGTGAGCTGGAACGCGGGCGAGGAGGGGCAGGGCCGTGCCGAAGACCGGCGAGCGCTGCTAGCCACGCTGTTCGCCGCGCGCGGGACGATCATGCTGACGGCAGGTGACGAATTCGGGCGGACGCAGGCCGGGAATAACAATGCCTACGCGCAGGATAATGCGACGTCATGGCTCGACTGGGCTGGGCGGGACCGGGCGCTGGAGGCGTGCGTGGCTGGCCTCGCTGCCTGGCGGCGGGCGAACCGGGCGATCGGCGATCCTGGCATCCGACATGATCTGATCTGGCTGCGGCTGGATGGCGAGCCGATGACGGCAGAGGATTGGGGCGCCGCCGATGGCTTTGCCATGATGCTGCCGGGCGGGAGCGGCGTGCGGGTCGATCGGCGCACCCGCACTGCCGAGATACTGTCGCCGCGCCAACCCTGAAGGCTGACGCGGCGACCAATGGTCAGCGCTGCGGCATCACCAAATACTTTTCGCCCGTGGCGCGCTTGCCGAACGCGGCAATCGTCTCGGGATCGAGCATCTCGGAAAGCGCGATGCGCTTGGTGTACTTGCTGGCAAAGGTGGTCTTGAGCTCGCGCGCGACGCGATCACGCAGGTCCTTCGCTGCGTCGCTACCGATATCCTCAAGGAAATAGGTGAGCAGCCAACCGCCCATGCGCCAGCGCATGCCGAAGCCGCGGTTGAACTCGGTCGGGGCGGGGGAGAGGCCGCCGTAGAGATAGACCTGCTTCATCTGGCGCGAGCCATAGGGACCGTCGGCACGCTGGGTGCGCAGCGCGGCCTGCTCCATCGCGGTGAGGATCTGCCCGGCGAGCTTGCCGCCCCCAACTGCGTCAAAGGCGAGGTACGCGTTCGTCGCGGCGATCGCGTCGATCAGCTTGGGCAGGAAATCGTCGGCGGTCATGTCGACCACATGCTCCGCGCCGAGATCGCGCAGCAGCGATGCCTGCGCCTCACTGCGCACGATATTGACCAGCGGCACGCCATCAGCGGCGCACAGCTTTACCAGCATTTGACCGAGGTTTGAGGCGGCGGCGGTGTGGACGAGGCCGCTATAGCCCTCGCGCTTCATCGTGCCGACCATGCCGAGTGCGGTGAGCGGATTGACGTAGGACGAGGCGCCTTCCTCGGCGCTGGTGCCTTCGGGCACGATCATGCAATCGGCCGCGCGCACCTTGCGATATTGCGCGTAGAAACCGCCGCCGGCGAGCGCCACGGTCTTGCCGATCAGTGCCTGGGCCGCTGGAGACTGTCCCGCCGCGACCACTTCGCCTGCGCCCTCGTTGCCCACGGGCAGATCAACGCCAGCGCGCGCCGATAGGGCACGCTGCACCGCCGGGTTCAGCGGCGCGGTTGCGGCATCGCCATCACGGGTAAACTGCGTCCCATCGGTGAGGGCGAGCAGCACCGCAAGATCGGACGGGTTGATCGGGGTCGCTTCGACGCGGACAAGCACGTCATCCTCGTTCAGCGACGGCAGCGGCATTTCCTGGAGCGACAGCTTCACCTGCCCCTCGGACGTCACGGTAGATACAAGGCGGCGGTAGGTGTCGGGCAGATCGGTCATGGCGGCTCCTCTCGAAAGCTCTGTTGATGCCGGCTGTCCTTCTCCCCCGCGCGGCGCGATGTCGAGCCTATAAGTGGCGGCGCGGCGGCAAACCGCGCCGGATGGGGTGTGCTTCAGGCCAGGGTCATGCCCTTCATGCTCCCTTCCTCGCGCCAATCCTTGATGATCCGGAAGAAGGCGTTTGGACCCTTGCCATAGCTGGAGAAGCTGGCGGCCTTGGGGCTCAATTGACCTTCGCCATTGTAATAGCCGGGGGTGCATTCCTCGAGGAACTTGCGGCGATCGAGCACGGCGGAGAGAATCTGCTGCGTCCATGCTTCCTCGGCCTCTTCGGTCGGCTCGATGCGCGATTTCTGCGAGCGGCGCGCTTCGCCGATAATGTGCGCGGCGTGACCGGCCTGTTCGAGCAGCGCGTGCGGATAATTCGCGGTGAAGCCCGACTGGACGACGGAGAAGATGAACATGTTGGGGAAGCCGTTCACCGTCATGCCGTGCAGCGTCTTGCCGCCATCGGCCCATTTCTCCTCCAGCGTCCGACCGCCGATGCCGCGCACGTCATAGCCGGCGCGGCGCGCGTAGCTGGTGCCGACCTCGAAGCCGGTGCCGAAGATGAGGCAATCGAGCTTATACTCCTTGCCGGCGACGACAACGCCGTCGCGGGTGATCCGCTCGACGCCCTGGCCCTGTGTGTCGACCAGCTTGACGTTGGGGCGATTGAAGGTGGCGAGATAGTCGTCGTGAAAGCAGGGGCGCTTGCAGAACTGATTGTACCACGGCTTCAGCGCGTCGGCGGTGGCGGGATCCTGCACCACGTCGTCAACGCGTGCGCGGATCGATTCCATTTTCTGGAAGTCGGCCAGCTGCACGAGCTCGTCGGGGTTCTCGGCGCCGGCCTTTACCGCCTTCATGCGTGCGATCATGCCGAGGTTGCGGATGATGTCGGTCCAGCCGTCGTTGACCAAATCCTCCTCCGCCCAGCCGCCTGATACGAGCGTGTTGAAATTTTCCATGCGATCGCGGTGCCAGCCGGGGGTGAGCGACTGCGCCCATTGCTCGTCGGTCGGCCGATCGCCGCGTACGTCGATCGACGAGGGCGTGCGCTGGAAGACGTAGAGCTGCTTGGCGGTGGCGCCGAGATGCGGGACGCATTGCACCGCGGTCGCGCCGGTGCCGATGATGCCGACTACCTTGTCGCCGAGCTTGTCCAGCCCGCCATTCTGGTCACCGCCGGTATAGGCATAGTCCCAGCGGCTGGTGTGGAAGGTGTGGCCCTGAAACTGTTCGATACCGGGGATGCCGGGGAGCTTTGGGCGATGCAGCGGGCCATTCGCCATGACCACGAAGCGCGCCTTGATCGCGTCGCCGCGATTGGTGAATACCGTCCAGCGGCGGGTGTCCTCGTCCCATGCCATGTCGGTGACTTCGGTCTGGAACAGGACGTCATGATAAAGGTCGAATCGCTCGGCGATGCGGCGTGAGTAGGCGCGGATTTCCGGACCCTGGCTGTACTTGCGCTCGGGCATGAAGCCCGTTTCCTCCAGCAGCGGCAGGTAGACGTAACTTTCGATGTCGCAGGCAGCGCCGGGGTAACGATTCCAATACCAGGTGCCGCCGAACTCGCCGCCCTTCTCGATGATGCGAATGTCCTCGACGCCGGCTTCGCGCAGCTTGGCGCCGGCGAGAAGGCCACCGAAGCCGCCGCCGATCACGACGACCTCCTTCTGATCGGTGAGCGGCGCGCGCTCGATCGGTTGTTCGATATAGGGGTCTTCGAGATAATGGGCGAACTTACCATTCATCTCGACATATTGCTCGTTGGCGTCGGTGCGCAGGCGCTTGTCGCGCTCCGCCAGATATTTGGCTTTCAGCGCGGCCGGATCGAAGCCGAACTGCTCATCCGGCGCGGTGTGCACCGCCTGCGACTCGAGTGTCATTTGCCTCTCCGCGTTCTCGTTTATTGGAACGCATTATGGCTTAGCGCCGCCCGGGACGGTAGATTTAATTTGCGCTGGTGGAGTGCTTAACGCTCCAGCCGCCCGTCGCCGATCGCGGATGCCTCGAACGGGAAGAGGGTGTCGGGATCGGGTTTGCCTACATCCTCAGCGATCTTTGCCGGTGCAAGCTCGCGCAACAGATGCTGGATGATAGCGCGGCGGGCCTTTTTCTTGTGATCGGCGCGCACGCAGATCCAGGGCGCTGCCGGCGTACTGGTGCGGCTGAGCATCGTGTCGCGTGCGGCGCTGTAATCGTCCCACTTCTCCTGCGCGACTGCATCAAGCGCGGAGATCTTCAGCGCCTTCAACGGATCGCTGCGGCGAGATTCCAGCCGCTCGGCCTGCTCTTCGCGAGAGATGTCGAGCCACAGCTTTACCAGCTTGATTCCATCGGCGACCAGCATGGCCTCAAAGCCGGGAACGTCCTCAAGGAAGCGAGCCTGCGCTTCGGGCGAGGAGAAGCCGTTCACCACCTCGACGCCTGCGCGATTGTACCAGCTGCGGTTGAAGATCACGAGCTCGCCGGCGGCGGGTAGGTGCGCGACGTAGCGCTGGAAGAACCATTGCGTGCGTTCATGCTCGGTCGGCTTTGGCAGCGCGACAACGCGAGTCTGGCGGACGGCGAGGTGGCGGGTGAGCGTGCGTTTCGTCCCGTCCTTGCCCGCCGTGTCGCGCCCTTCGAGCACGACAACCGCGCGGTCATCGTTCTCGGCTGCCCAGCCCTGGTAGCGGACCAGCGCGACCTGAAGCGCGTGATCTTCTGCCGCGTGATCCCCTCCCATCGCTTAGACCAGCTCGACGGCGATGGCGGTGGCTTCGCCGCCGCCGATGCAGAGGCTGGCGACGCCGCGCTTCTTGCCGTGATGCTTCAGCGCCGCGATCAGCGTGGTGATGATCCGCGCGCCCGAGGCGCCGATCGGGTGGCCGAGCGCCGTCGCGCCGCCGTGGACGTTGATCTTGTCATGCGGGATGCCGAGGTCGCGCATCGCGAACATGGCGACGCAGGCAAACGCCTCGTTGATCTCGAACAGGTCGACGTCGTCGATCGACCAGCCGGCCTTGTCCAGCAGCTTCTGAATCGCACCGACCGGCGCGGTGGTGAAGGCGGACGGCTCCTGCGCGTGCGCCGAATGGGCGATGATGCGCGCCACTGGCTTCTGCCCCTTGGCCGCGGCGACGCTCGCCTTGGTCAGGACGAGCGCGGCGGCGCCGTCGGAAATGGAGGAGCTGGTGGCGGCGGTGATCGTGCCGTCCTTGGCGAAGGCGGGCTTCAGCGTCGGGATCTTGTCCGGCATGCCGCGGCCGGGCTGCTCGTCGGTGTCGACGACCACCTCGCCCTTGCGAGTGGCGACCGTCACCGGCGTGATTTCCTCGGCAAAAGCACCCGACGTGATCGCTGCTTGCGCGCGGCGCAGCGACTCGATCGAGTAATCGTCCTGCGCCTGGCGGGTGAGCTGATAGTCGTTGGCCGTATCCTGCGCGAAGGTGCCCATTGCGCGGCCGGCCTCATAGGCGTCTTCCAGACCGTCGAGGAACATGTGGTCGTAGGCCGTGTCATGACCAATACGCGCGCCCGAGCGATGCTTCTTCAGAAGATACGGCGCGTTGGTCATGCTCTCCATGCCGCCGGCGACGATCAGGTCGGCGGAGCCGGCGGCGATCGCCTCGGCGCCCATGATCACCGTCTGCATGCCCGAGCCGCAGACCTTGTTGACCGTGGTGGCCTGTACCGACTTGGGCAGGCCGGCCTTGATCGCTGCCTGACGCGCCGGCGCCTGACCGAGACCCGCGGGCAGCACGCAGCCCATGTAGATGCGCTCCACCGCCGCGCCGTCGACGCCGGCCCGCTCGACCGCCGCCTTCACCGCCGTGGCGCCAAGATCGGTTGCCGAGACATCGGCGAGCGCCCCCTGCATGCCCCCCATCGGCGTGCGTGCGTAGGACAGGATAACGACGGGATCGGTGGCCATGTGAATGCTGCTCCGCGGCAAAAGTGTTTGAACCGATCTAGTCACGACGGTCGGCGAATACAAAGGCCGTGATCGGCGTTGGGCGTCGATGGACACCGTAACCGACGTGCTCAAATGGGCCGCCTCGATCAGCGGCATGATCGCTGCCTTCATGGTTTCGCTCGATAATGGGCGAAGGGTGACCGGCTGGGGCTTCGTGCTGTTCGTGGGATCGTCGATCTGCTGGATCAGCGGGGCAGCGCTCACCGAAGACTGGGCATTGGGCACGCAAAATGTCGTGCTGTTCGGGATCAACCTGTTCGGCGTCTATCGCTATCTGATACGCAAGAAGGGTGTCTGACCTTTTCTGGCCGCTTTCACTCGCCGCCCTTGGCGCGATCATCGGCAGCTTCCTGGCAACCGTCGCCGTCCGCTGGCCGGAGGGCCGATCCGCGCTGACCGGCCGATCACTGTGTGACGGGTGTGGCGCGCCAGTTCAGGCGCGCGATCTCGTGCCGATCATCAGCATGCTGTCGTTGCGCGGTAAGGCGCGCTGCTGCCGCACAAGGATTGCTGGATTGCATCTGCAAGTCGAGCTTGCCTGCCTGCTGGTGGGGCTGCTTGCGGGAACGGTGGCGGGGGGCGTTGCGGGGCTGGCGATCGCGGCGTTCGGCTGGATGCTGGTGCTGATTGCGGCACTCGATGCGACCGAGCTGTGGATCCCCGACCCGCTGATTGCGGTATTGGCGGTGGGTGGGTTGCTGGCGGCATCGATCCTGCCGCCGCCAATTACTGACCGGTTGATCGGCGGCGTCGCGGGGTTTGGCTCTCTGTGGTTGATCGGCTTTGGCTATCGCCATGCGCGGGGCGTGGAAGGGCTGGGCGGCGCCGATCCCAAGCTCTTCGGGGCGATCGGACTGTGGCTTGGGTGGCGGCTGCTGCCGGCTGTGCTGCTGTGCGCCGCGTTGGTCGGGCTAGGCGTGGTAGCGGTGCGTGTCGTTACCGGGCGAGCGGTGGCGCGTGACGATGCGCTGCCGTTTGGCAGCTTTCTCGCGGCTGCGGCTTACCCGGGATTGCTCCTCATGATATATTTGATGCCATGATCGCGTTGCTCCTCGCGCTTGCCGCCGCCGATCCGCCAAAGACGGTCACCTCGATCGACGGCCTGCCGCTGGGTGGGCTGCCGCCGCAGTCACTCCCGACGGAAGGGTGCGCGGCCTATCTCTTCAGCGCGGGCAAGACGCGCGCGCTGGCGGCGGTTGCGAGTGCGCAGGCGGGGATCTTGCGCGTGTCCATTGGGGGCACGCCTATCGACCTGGTTCGCACGACGCAAAGTGGCAGCGCCGGCTACGGCTTTGCCGGTGTCACGCAATATACTGGCGGTGGTGCGGCCGCGACGCTCGACCTTTCGATTCAGACGCAGCGCTCGCTGACCCAAGGCGCCGTGATCGATCAGGCTACGTTGCGGATCGACCGATCGGGCGAGGACACGATCATCTTGCCACTCGCCGGCCTGATCGGTTGCGCCCAGCAGGCGTCATGATCCGGATACCATAAAAAGAAGGGGAGAGGACATCATGAGGGACATTCTGACCGCGCAACGCGAGAGCTTCATGGCCGCGCTGCCGGAGCCGATGGCGGTCCGGAAGGACCGGCTGAAACGTGCGGCGGCGATGGTGCGCGACCATGCCGACCGCTTCTGCGATGCGTTGAGCGAAGATTTCGGCCACCGCAGCCGCGAGCAATCGATGATCACCGACATCGGTGGCTCGATCGGCCCGATCAGCCATGCGCTGAAGAACCTCGACAAATGGGCGAAGCCGGAGAAGCGGGGGGTGCAATTCCCGCTCGGGCTGCTCGGCGCAAAGGCGTGGGTGGAATTTCAGCCCAAGGGCGTGATCGGCGTCATCGCGCCGTGGAATTTTCCCGTGAACCTCGTGATGGGCCCACTTGCCGGTGTGTTCGCGGCGGGCAATCGCGCGATGGTGAAGACGAGCGAGTTTACGCCTGCGACTGCCGCCCTGTTTGAAGAGATTGCGGGGCGATATTTCGATCGGACCGAGCTGGCGTTCGTTTCCGGCGGGCCGGACGTGGGCAAGGCTTTTGCCGAACTGCCGTTCGATCATCTGCTGTTTACCGGCGCAACGGGTATCGGTCGGCATATCCTGCATGCCGCCGCCGACAATCTGACGCCGGTGACGCTGGAGCTTGGCGGCAAATCGCCGGTGATCGTGGGCAGGGATGCCGATATGCAGCAGGTGGCCGAGCGCGTGGCAGTGGGCAAGATGCTCAACGCCGGGCAGATCTGCCTCGCGCCCGATTACGTGCTGGTGCCGTCCGATCAGGAGAATGCGGTCGTCGAGGGGCTGAAAACCGCGGCGAGCGCAATGTATCCGACGCTGCTCGCCAATCCCGATTACACCAGCATCGTCAACGACCGCCACTATCAGCGATTGAACGACTGGATCGAGGATGCGCGGAGCAAGGGTGCCGACGTCGAGGTGGTCAATCCCGCCAACGAGGATTTCGGCAGCACCAACAGCCGCAAAATGCCGCTGCACATCGTGCGCAATGTCACCGACGATATGACACTGATGCAGGAGGAGATCTTCGGTCCGGTGCTGCCGGTTCGCCGATACGACGGGATCGATGGCGCGATTGCCGAGGTGAACCGGCGGGATCGGCCGCTCGGCCTATATTATTTCGGCAAGGATGCTGACGAGCGGCGCCGCGTGCTGGACCGCACGATCTCGGGCGGCGTGACGATCGATGACGTCATTTTTCACGTGTCGATGGAGGATCTGCCGTTCGGCGGGGTCGGGCCATCGGGCATGGGATCGTACCACGGCCTCGATGGCTTCCGTACGTTCAGCCATGCCAAGGCGGTGTATCAGCAATCCAAGCTGGACGTTGCAAAGCTTGCAGGGCTGAAGCCACCGTATGGCGCGGCGACTCGCAAGGCCATTTCGCGCCAGATCGGCGGCTGATGGAGTTCGGCGCGGGTGATACCGCGCCGTTCCCCGTTCTTGCGTCAGTGCGAGGAAATCTCTTCCTTCAGACGCAGCTTCTGTTTCTTGAGGTCTGCGATCAACATGCTATCGGGCTGTGGCCGATGCCGTTCGTTGTCGATGCGCTGATCGAGCAGGGCATGCCTGGCCTCCAAAGCCGAACGATGCGCAGTCTGCATATCAGGAACCTCCTTGCTTGCTTGACGGGACTCAGGAGTAAATCATCTCCCGGAGTCATTGTCTCCACCGTAAGTTGGTTAATTTGGATCGGCCGACCTGCCGGCGCGACGTCTCGCTGCTGTAACGACAGCTTGCGACGGAGGCGGCACACTCTGCTAGGGACGCGGAAGCATCGGTACGGACGCAGGCGGGGCGGAGGCGAATCATGGATGACAGCCAATTGGTTGCACGGCTGGGTACGCTACGGATGGAGCATCGCGATCTCGACGATGCGATCACCGCGCTGTCCGCGGACGGCCCGCGCGATCAACTGCAGCTCGCTCGGCTGAAGAAGCGGAAATTGCTGCTGCGGGACGAGATTGCGGTGATCGAGGATCAACTAATCCCGGATATCATCGCGTAAGTATCGCTTTGGGACGGGGGCTGCCGCGATGCGGCGCCGATCTGCGATGCGCTTCACGCCCTCACGCTCTAAGCAGGATCGATGACCCAAGGCATGAAGGATTCGGCAGTTCAACGGCGCCTGATCGACTCACTCTATGTGGAGGCGATGCTGTTGGCAGATGATGCACGCAGCTACTTCGACGATGATGGCCGGGAGGAGCGTGACAGCCTGTCGGTGATGGCGCGCGTGACGTTCAGCTGCGAATCGCTGAAGGTGACGACGCGCCTGATGCATGTCATCGCCTGGCTGCTCACCCAGCGCGCGGTTTTCGCAGGCGAGCTCGGCATCACCGATGCCCACCATCCATCCCGCCGACTGGGCGAGGCGCCTGCGACCGATGAGTACGTTCACATGGAGCTGCCACCACGCGCCCAGCGGCTGGTGAATGCGAGCATGGAGCTGCACCGCCGCGTCGCTCGGCTGGACGAAGCACAAGTGGCGCAAGCACCGGGGCAGAGCCCGGCACGGCAGATGTTCGAACGGCTGGCGTCGTCGTTCTGATCTGACCGGCGCTGTACCGCGCCGAGGCTCGCCTATGCGGCCTCGAGCGCCTCGTTCGCTTCCAGCCAGCGCGCTTCGGCCGCCTCCAGCCGTTCGACCACCTGCGCGCGGCGCTTCAACAACTGACCGGTGTTGAAGCCGTAGAGCTCCTTGGGCGCAGATGACGGATCGGCCATGGCGCGGTCGATGGCGTCGCGCTCCGCTCCGAGCTTCGTGATCTCGGCTTCGGCCTCCTTGGCGGACTTGCGCCAGGCCTTGTCGTTCTCGCGCTTCTCCGCGAATGCCTTGCCGTCGCTCTTGCCGCGAGCCTTACCCTCGGCCTTTGGCTCCTTGGCGAGGATGAAGGAGGTATAATCGTCCAGGCTGCCGTCGAACTCGCGCGCGGTGCCGCCGTCGACCAGGACAAGCCGGTCGGCAGTCAGCTCCACCATGTGGCGATCGTGGCTGACGATCAGCACCGCGCCCTTATAGTCGTTGAGCGCCTGCACCAGCGCTTCGCGCGCATCGACGTCGAGGTGGTTGGTCGGCTCGTCGAGGATCAGGAGGTGCGGCGCCTCGCGGGTGATGAGCGCGAGCGCAAGCCGCGCCTTCTCGCCGCCCGACATCTTGCCGACCTGACCCGTGGCGCGATCACCCGAGAAGCCGAAGCGGCCAAGCTGCGCACGCACCGCGGCCGGGGTGGCGCCCTTCATCACGCGCGTCATGTGCGCGAGGGGGGTATCGTCGGAATCGAGCTCCTCCACCTGGTATTGCGTGAAGTAACCGACGCGCATCCGGTTGCTGGACGCCATGGTGCCTTCCATGGGCGCGAGCTGCGCGGCGATCAGGCGAGCAAAGGTCGTCTTGCCGTTGCCGTTGCGGCCGAGCAGCGCGATGCGATCGTCCGGGTCCATGCGCAGGTTCAGCCGGCGCAGGATCGGCGTGTCGTCGTAGCCGACGCTGGCATAATCGAGCGTGACTAGCGGTGGGCGCAACGCTTCCGGATCGGGGAAGCCGAACGAGAGCGTCGGATCGTTGGCGAGTTCGGCGATCGGCTGCATCTTGGACAGCATCTTGGCGCGGCTTTGCGCCTGTTTCGCGGTGGAGGCGCGGGCCGAGTTGCGGGCGATGTAATCCTGCAACTTGGCGCGCTGCACCTCCTGGTTTGCCTTGGCGGCGGCGATCTGCGCCATGCGCTCGGCGCGCTGACGCTCGAACGAATCGTAGCCGCCGGCGTAGAGCGTGGTCTTGCCGCCTTGCAGGTGCAGAATGTGGTCGACAACGTTGTTGAGGAAATCGCGCTCGTGGCTGACGACCACGATGGTGGCCTTGTAGGAGCGCAGGAAGTCCTCCAGCCACATCACCGCTTCGAGATCGAGGTGGTTCGACGGTTCGTCGAGCAGCAGCAGGTCGGGCTGCGAGAAGAGTAAAGCGGCGAGCGCGACGCGCATCTTCCATCCGCCCGAGAAGCTGTCGAGCGGGCGGTTCTGCGCATCCTCGTCAAAGCCGAGGCCGAGCAGGATTTGCGACGCGCGTGCCGGCGCGGTATAGGCGTCGATGGCGATCAGGCGTTCGTAGATGTCGCCGAGCTTTTCCGGATCCTGCTCGGTCTCGCTCTGCTCCATCAGCCGTGCGCGTTCGGTGTCGGCGGCCAGCACCGTGTCGAACGGGGTGGCGTCTCCATTCGGTGCCTCCTGCGCGATATAGCCGATGCGCGCACCGCGCGGCTTGTCGATCGACCCGCCGTCGGGCTCAATCTGGCCGGCGATGACCTTTACCATCGTCGACTTGCCCGCGCCGTTGCGCCCGATCAGCCCGACGCGGCTGCCGGGAGGCAGGGACGCGGAGGCGCCGTCGAGGATCGCGCGCCCGCCAAGGCGCACCGTGATACCGTTGATCGTCAGCATGCGCGCGCCCTTAGCAGGTCTGTGGCATCTGCGTAACAGGGCAGACGCGATGATGAACTCAGACATATTCCGTCACAAACCGGTCTCAATCGCGCATTAGCGGGATGGCGCGGGAGCATATCCCGTTTGCTGAACGAGCGAGTCGCCAGTGCGGGCAACGGTACATGGCGAGCCGTCAGCAACTCATCGAAAGGGGAACGAACGTGACTTCCGCCACCGCGCGTCGCGCGCTGCTTCTGTCTGCCACCGCGCTCCTGGCGCTGCCCGCGCTTGCAGCCGCCCAGACGAGCGAACCCGCCATGGATCCGGCGCAGGCCAATCAGGGTGCGGGGATTGCCACTGCGACCGATGGTGGGCTGGACGAGATCGTCGTAACGGCGGAACGGCGTGAGGAGAACCTGCAGCGCGTTCCGGTGTCGGTTACCGCGCTGCGCGGCGATGCGCTGCGCCAGATCCAGTCGGGCGGCGAGGACATCGTCTCGCTCGCGGGGCGTGTGCCGGGCCTGTATGCCGAAACGACCACCGGTCGCATCTTCCCGCGCTTCTACATTCGCGGCCTTGGCAACATCGATTTTTACCTTGGTGCATCGCAGCCCGTCTCGATCATCCAGGACGACATCGTGCTGGAGCACGTGGTGCTGAAATCGAACCCAGTGTTCGACGTCGCGCAGGTCGAGGTGCTGCGTGGGCCGCAGGGGTCGCTATTCGGGCGCAACACCACGGCCGGCATCATCAAGTTCGACACGATCCGCCCCTCGATGGACTTCAAGGCGCGGGGCAACTTCTCGTACGGCAGCTACAACACGGTTACTGCAGACGTTGGCGTCGGCGGCCCGCTCGTTCAGGACAAGATCGCGTTCCGCGTGTCCGGTCTGTACCAGCGCCGTGACGACTGGATCGACAACACCTTCACCGGTGTCGGCTTCGACGGCACCACCGGTGGCAAGGATGCGCTGGGCGGCTTCGAAGAAAAGGACGCGCGGCTCCAGCTGCTGTTCACCCCGACCGAAGACCTGTCGATCAACCTGTCGGGCCATTATCGCGACTATGACGGCACCTCGACCGTATTCCATCGCAACGCCCTGCCGCTCGGCACCAACAATCCGCGCAGTCCCCGCGACCGGACCGCGCAGGACGAGGCGTTCGACAATCGGCAGGCGTATGAAACCTATGGCGCATCGGCGAACGTCGCCTGGGATTTCGGCGCCATCACGCTGACGTCGATCACCGGTTACGAGACCACATCCGGCTTCAGCCGCGGTGATACCGATGGTGGCGCGGCGGTGAACTTCCCGGTCAACGGTGTGCCGAACGGCTATGGCCAGAGCCAGGGCAACATTCGCGATCTCGACCAGTGGACGCAGGAAGTGCGCCTCGCCAGCAGCGGGAACAGCGCGTTCAAGTGGCAGGTCGGCGGCTTCTACTTCGACAGCCGCGACACGACCGACTTCTACCAGCGCCGCTTTTTCCTGACCGCGCCGTTCGTCCCCTCGAACCCGAACACCAACAATCCGGACAATTGGGTGCGGCTGCGCAACGTCAACACGTCCTGGGCGGTCTTCGGGCAGGCGAGCTACACGTTCGATCGTCTGACGCTGACCGGCGGCGCGCGCTATACCGAGGATCGCAAGCGCACCAATCTTGTGAAGGCGGCAATGACCGGCGCGACGGTGAACTTCCCGGCCACCGCGCCGCGCAACGTGCGGCTGGTCGGCAAGGAGCCGAGCTGGGACCTGTCGGCGTTGTATGAGGTGGCGCCGGAGGTGAACGTGTTCGCCCGCGTTGCGCGCGGTTTCCGCGGGCCAACCATCCAGGGGCGCTCGGCCGTGTTCGGATCGGCCTTCACCACCGCCGATTCCGAAACGATCATGTCGTACGAGCTGGGGTTCAAGAGCGAGCCGTTCTCGAACCTGCGCCTGAACGCCACCGCCTTCCACTGGCGGGTCGACGATATTCAGCTGAACGGCAACGACGCGGACGGCAATGGTGTGTTGTTCAACGCCGACAAGGCAACGGCGTGGGGCGTTGAGGCGGAACTGGAATGGCGGCCGATCCGCAACATCAGCTTTACCCTCGGCGGCAACGTGCTGAAGACCGAGATCAAGGACGATCGCGTGTTCGCGCAGGTCTGCGCCCTGAACGGCCGCGTGACCTGCACCGTGCTCGACCCGACCATCGACCGAACGATCTTCGGTTCACCGGCCAAGCTCGCGCAGATCGACGGTAACCCGCTACCCAACGCGCCCAAGTGGCAGCTGAACGCCGCCGTGCGTTATGATGTCCCGCTGTGGAACGAGGGCAATCTGTTCGTCGCGAGCGACTTCCACGTTCAGGGCTACACGAACTTCGTGCTGTACCGGACGCGCGAATTCTATTCGGACGGCAATTACGAGCTGGGCTTGAAGGTCGGCTACACCGATCCCGACGATCGGTACGAGATCGCCCTGTTCGGTCGCAACCTGACGGGCGAGAAGAACCTGAAGGGCGTGATCGAGAACTACAACGCCGCAGTGTATAACGAGCCGCAGATCCTGGGCGTGTCGTTCGCGCTGAAGACCCGCTGATACAAGAAGGGCCGGGAGTTGATCTCCCGGCCCTTTCTCTTAATGGACGAAGCGGGCGACCACGTCGCGGTAGCTTCGGCTGACCTTCACCTGGGCGCCGGAATCGAGCACCAGGAAGCACTCGCCATTGGTGTGTGGCTTTACCTGCCGCACCTGATCGAGGTTTACGATGGTGGAGCGGTGAACGCGCTGGAAGCGACGTGGATCTAGCCGTTTCTCCAGATCCTTCATCGTTTCGCGCAGGATCAGCGTGTTGTCCGCCGTCTTGATGCACATGTAATCGCCGGCTGCCTCGACGATCTCGATCGTATCGACGTCGACGCGGAAGATCTGCCCGCGATCTTTGACGTTGATCAGCTTTTCAAACCGGCTCGATGTGACGCCATCGCCGCCGTCGACGATTTCGGCTGCAGCCTCCGGCGCATGCTCGGCGAGCGCCTCCTTCAGCTTTTCCGCCTCGTTGACGCTCGATTTTTCCGCCAGCCGCTGCCGCACACGATCCAGCGTGTCGGCGAGGCGGGATTCGTCCACCGGCTTCATCAGGTAATCGACGGCCTGCGCCTCGAAGGCGCGCAGGGCGTGATCGGAGTAAGCGGTGACAAAGACGAACAGCGGTGGCTCCACCTCCATCAATCCCTGAACGACGGAGAAGCCGTCGAACCCGGGCATCTGGATGTCGAGAAAGACCAGGTCTGGCTTGTGGGTCTTGATCGCGCTGATCGCCTCACGCCCGTTCTGGCACTTGGCGACGATCTCGACGTCTTCGTGAGCCTGCAACCGGAGCTCCAGCCCCTGGATTGCTAGCGGCTCGTCATCGACGAGAATGGTGCGAATGGTCATGGTCTGCTCGGTCTCCGATACGTCAGCCGTCGCGGGTCGGGTCGACACGCGCGGTCATCAAACTCAACTCCCCCGTTGAAACGTCGTCACTCCACCTGGAACGGTATCTCGATTTCCACGCCGAAGCCCCCCGTCGGCATGGCACGAAGCTCGAAACGATGATCCGTCCCGAACGATTGCTGTAGCCTCTCCCTGATATTGGCGATGCCAACACCGGTTGAAAGGCTTGGCTTGTTCTTTGTTGGCTGCAAGCCCGGTCCGGTGTCGGATACGCCGATCCGCACTCGATCGCCGTTGAGCCGCGCGGTGACGCAGATTTCCGCACCTTCCTCCTTGGGCGTGACCGCATATTTGATCGCATTCTCGACCAATGGCTGAAGCAGCAGCGAGGGCAGGCGGGCGCGCTCTGCCGCGGGATCGATCTCGAACTTGGGACGCAGGCGACTCTCGAAGCGCATCTTCTCGATCTCGAGGTAGAGCTTTAGCGTTTCAACCTCCTGCGCGAGCGTCACATGCGCCGTGGGTTCGTTCGCGAGCGTGTAGCGCAGGAAGCTCGACAGCCGGCTGAGCATCGCATTGGCGCGCTCAGTCTGCTTCAGCAGCACCAGTGTCGAAATCGAATTCAGCGTGTTGAAGAGGAAATGCGGGTTCAGCTGATAGCGAAGCATGGCGAGCTGCGCCGAGGACGCCTGTGTCTCGAGGTGCTGGAGCTGATCGATCTGCTCTTCGACGATCAGGTAGAAGTTGATCCCGAAATATAGCGCGGACCAGCCGGCGAGCACCGTGAAGTTGAGGAACAGGGCGCCGATCAACAGCTTTACGTCCACGCCGGGCGCGGACAATTTGATGAAGCTGAACGAGAAGGTGTCGAGCAGCGCGTAGATGAAGGTCGCGGCGCCAAGCGTCAGCACGGTTAGAATGATCGCCGTGATCCGGGGCAGACCGCGGTAGACGCCGTACAGCACGGACAGCAGCAGCGTGATGCAATAGCCGACGATCGTCTCGACAATGGTGCTGATAACGCCCTGAAGCGTGAAGCCATTGGAGATAGACGAAACGGTTCTGAGGATCAGATAGCCCGACCAACCGGCGGCCTGCAGGATCCAGAAGGCGCGCGCCTTGTCTTCGAAAAAAGGCCGCACGGCGAGGTTGCTCGGCCGGATCGGCGAAGCGGCTGTCGCAGGGGCGGGGTGAGTAGTCGCCATTTCGGCTCCTCTACACGTCCGCTTGCCGGCGCGCAAAAACGAAGGGCCGCCGCTTGCCCGAAGGAAGCGGCGGCCCTGAAAGGCTGATCAGGCGAGACCGATCAGAAGGTGAAGCGCGCACCCACGCGGATCGAGTATAGCGACTGGCGCGAGTAGATCTGATCGCTCGGCGCCGCCGCCGGCGCGCTGTAGCGATACTGTGCACATGGCTGCGTGGTGTCGGTCGTGGCCGCGCCACCTGCGGTCTGGAGACACGAAACACGGACTGCGGGGATGGTGTACGGGAACTGATATTCGCGCACTTGGCCCCAATTCTTGTTGATGAGGTTCGTCAGATTTTCGATATCCATGAACAGCTCGACGCGGCTGTCACCCACGAAGGTCGGGACTTCCTGACCGATGTGGAGATCGAAGCGGGTGAACCACTTCGAGTTGAAAGCATTCCGCGGCGCAATCGTGCCGCGATACTTGCTCAGCCCCGTCGAGTTGATGAGGTTGTCGAGGTTATCACGCGTTGCCGTGCTGTCGTACGACACCAGTGCGTCGGTCGGCGACGTCGGCACGTAGAGCAGGTAGCGCGAGCTGTTGCCGTTGGTGCCGAACACCGGCGAGCGGCCGCTGTTGACCTGATCCTGCATCGTATAGCTGTACGGGCGACCAATACGGGTTTCACCGAACAAGGTGAAGTTTGTCTTATAATCGCCGAAGAACGCGTGGTTGAAGCTCAGGTTGTACTTGATGTTGTGGCGCACCTCGTCGTTCGAGATGCCGTACGCCGCACCATTCGCGTCAAGGAAGGCACCGTTGCCGTAGTTCGACGAGGCGGTCGACGACGTTGCCGGCGCCTGATCCTTGATGTCCTGATAGGCGTAGCTGACCGCTGCGCGCAGGCCGAAGTCGAACTCCTTGGCGATACGGGCAACCGCAACGAGGCTGCGGCCCTTCTGCGTGTTGGTGAGCAGAAGATCCTGGTTCGTGTCGTTGAACGCCGTCAGCGGCGCATAACGAACGCGACCGTCCGGCGTACGCAGCGCGGTTGGCCTCACGCGCAGGTCGGTGAAGAACACCTGGTTGCGCACTTCGGACCACAGGAAGTCTGCGCCGAAATTCCAGCCGCTGCCGAACGTGCCACCCCAATCGGGATCGTAGTCGAACGACAGGGTACCGCGCCACTGCGACGGAACCTTGAAGTCCGGATCCAGCGCGTTGGTAGGCGACTGCGCGCTAACGCTTGCGTTGGTCAGCACGGCGTTGGCTGCACCCGGGATCGTCGTGCCGTTTACACCCGTGAGGATGGCAGCGCCAGTTGTCGGCACCTGCGTGCTGGGAATGCCGGGCACCGTATAGCCGCCGCCGTTCAGCTGACGCACGTCAATCGTGTTGGTGAGGAAGCCGGTGTTCGAGAAGCTGTTCGAGACATAGACGTCCGGCGAGCCGCCCGAGAAGATGCCGATACCTCCGCGAACCGAAAGCTCCGGCGTCGGTTTGAAGTCGATACCGACGCGCGGCTGGAACACGCCGCGACCCGAAATGTACGAGGTGTTCGGGTAGCCGTAGCGGCTGAGGAAGGAGCTGTTCAGTTCCGGACGGCTGTTGCCGCCGAAAAGGTCGTAACGCGCGCCGTAGGCTAGGGTCAGGATATCGCTGATCCGCCACGTGTCCTGAATACCGAAGGTGTAGGACTGGTAGCGGAACTTCGCCGCGCCGTTCACCGGATCAAGGCTGGGCACTGCGTTCCCGTAGCGAAAGCGCTGCGCGTTGCCCGCCTGGAAGTCCGCGATCGAGTCGAAGTAATAGTCGCCGGCGGTGCGCTGCAGGAACAGGTTGAAGATCTTCGTGTCCGAGAATTCGGCGAAGATGCGCAGATCGTGGTCGTTGCGCGTCAGGCGAGCCTGGACGAGGCCACCATAGGTGCGGCTGGTCAGCTCATTCGATTGACGCGACACGTCCGGACCAAACGTCACGTTGCCGAAGCCCGACTCGCAGGTACCCGACAGGTTATTCTGACCAGGAGCGCCCGCGCCACGATCCGAAGTCGGTGCGGTGCAGACCTGCATCTGTGCGAAGCCACGACCCAGGATCGGATCCTGACCACGCTTATAGTCCTTGTAGAAACCGCGAACTTCGGTCGAGAATTCGTCGGACCAGTCGCTGTTCAGCTGGACCACGCCGGTGTGCAGGCGGTTCGACCCGACATAGCCGTTCGACTCGAGGCCAAGGCCCGGCGTGCCGCTGGTGGAGGTGTTCTGGTTAAACTGGATAGAATCCTTGGTGTACAGATACGTCACCGAGGCGCGCTGCGTGTCCGACAGATTGGCGTCGATACGGGCAACGAGGCGATCGTCGCGATCCTTGGCATCGTTCAGGATGCCGCCCGTGTCATAGCCGTAACGGCTCTGCGCGATGCTCTGAACCTGCGCAACCGCCTCGTCGGTGATGTTCGGAACGACCGTGCCGGCATTGTTACCGAGCGTGCCTTCGGCGATCGGCGTGTTGGCCCGGATGCGCTCGCCGGCGACCATGAAGAACAGCTTGTCCTTGATGATCGGGCCGGACAGCTGGGCGCCGTAGTTCTCGTACTTGAAATCAGGAATGCTGACGCGGCCAGTGGGGACGCCCGGACCTGCCTTGGTTTCCTTGCCGGTCAGGCCGTCCTCGGAATAGGCGTAGAAGCCGGTGCCGTGAAAGCTGTTGGTGCCCGACTTCAGAATGGCGTTGATTGCGCCGCCCTGGAAGTTGCCTTCGCGAACGTCGTACGGCGCAACCTTGGTCTGAAACTGACCGATCGCGTCGAACGGGACCGGCGAGCGGCGGGTCGGCAGGCCATCGGGGTTCAGGCCGAAGTTGTCGGTGACGGGCACACCGTCGACCGAGAAGCGGTTGAAGCGGGCGTTCTGACCCGCGAAGCTGACAGCGCGGCCGCCGCCGGGGGTGTCGTCGAGGCGCGCGAACGGATCGCGGCGCATCAGGTCGCGCACGTCGCGGTTGACTGATGCAACGCTGGCGATGTCTGCGGCCGACAGAACGGTTGCCGGGCCCTGGCTGACCGTGCGGGCGTTGGCGACGCGCGACGCGGTGATGACGATGTCGCCGCCGGCAGTGTCGGTGCTTTCCGCCTGCAGCTCGATCGGCAAATCATAAGCCTGCGCCACAACGGTGTAGATGTCGGTCACCGTCACCTGCGGGTAACCCGCAGCAGCGGCCGTGACGGAGAAGGGACCGCCGACGCGCAGACCCGACGCGTTGAACGAACCGTTCGCGTCCGTCGTCACCGTGCTGGTCGTGCCCGACGGCACGTTCACTACGGTCACCGTTGCACCTGCAACCGGTGCACCAGCGGCCGTTACCGTGCCGCGGATAACCGATGTGGTTTCCTGAGCCATCGCCCCAGCCGGCGCGATGAGCGCAACAGCTGCTGCACCCAGAAACAGGTTATGTCGCATTGATCTAAATTCCCCTTGGAGCTCATGCTCTGACACGCGGTGCCCGAACTGCTGCCGCGGCCGTTGCGCCCGCAATATTTCTGTTCAGTTACGCGGGCGAGCAGAATCCAAGTGGAACCGATTTTGGTCGTGCTGCGTTGCAAAAAGGCGACAGGTATGTCGAGTGCCTAATCGGCCGCTGCGACAAGTGCTTGCCACCCGGCTTCGTCGATCAAGCGGATGCCTAGATCGGTTGCTTTCTTCGCTTTGCTCCCTGCGCCTGGCCCGGCAACGACCAGGTCGGTTTTGGCCGAAACCGAGCTTCCCACCCGTGCGCCCAGCGACTCGGCCTGCGCCTTTGCCTCGTCGCGGCTCATCGTTTCGAGTGAGCCGGTGAAGACAACCGTTTTGCCCGACACCTCAGAGACTCGGGTCTCGTGGATCACGTCGGCTGGCTGGACCTGTGTGAGCAGATCGTTCACCACCGCATCGTTGCGCTCCTCGGCGAAGAAGTCGACCAAGGCGAGCGCGACCTCCGGGCCGACCTGCTTCGTATCGATGATCTTCGCCAGTTCCTTCGCGGTGCGGGCGAGCAGCTTGTCGTCGCTTTCGCCAATAGCGCGCAGCATGGTGTCGCGCGTTTGCACGCCGGTAGTAACCATGGCGCGGAAGGTGGGCCAACTCACCCAGCGCCGTGCCAGATCGCGCGCGGTGACTTCGCCGATATGGCGGATGCCGAGCGCGAAGAGGAAGCGGTCGAGTGGCGGCTGGCGCTTGGCGTCGATCGCCGCAATCAGGTTTCTTGCGGACACGTCGGCCCAGCGCTCGCGGACCAGCAGATCATCTTCGGTAATGCGGAAAATATCGGCCGGGGTGGCAATCAAACCATCGGCAAAGAAGCTCTCGATGGTGGTGATCCCGAGTCCTTCGATATCGAGGGCGTGCCGCGAAACGAAGTGGCGCAGCCGCTCGACCTGTTGCGCCGGGCAGACCAGCCCGCCCGAACAGCGCCAGTCGACCTCGCCCGGCTCCCGTACCGCGTCCGATCCGCATTCGGGGCAGTGGGTCGGGAAAAGCCACGCGTCGCGCTTTTGATCAGCGGTGAGGTTTTCCACGATCTGGGGAATCACGTCGCCTGCGCGCTGGATCACGATTCGATCGCCGGGGCGCACGCCAAGCCGCGCAATCTCATCCGCGTTGTGCAGGGTGGCGTTGCGGACGACCACGCCGCCGACCGTCACCGGCTCGAGCTTCGCGACAGGGGTGAGCTTGCCGGTGCGGCCGACCTGGATATCGATGCCGTTGAGTGTGGTCTGCGCGCGCTCGGCCGGAAACTTGTGGGCAATTGCCCAGCGCGGGGCGCGCGCCACAAAGCCAAGGCGTTCCTGCCAGTCGAGGCGATCGACCTTGTACACCACGCCATCGATGTCGAACGGGAGGTCGGCGCGCTTCGCCTCAATCGCTCGGTAGCGGGCGAGCGCATCGGCGACGCCCTCCACGGCTGCAAAATCGGCGGCGATCGGAAACCCCCAATCGCGGATCGCGTCCACGACGCCGCTCTGTGTTTCCGATGGCAGCGAGGCTGCTTCACCCCAGCCGTGCGCGAGAAAGCGGAGCGGCCGCTGCGCCGTGACGGCCGCGTCCTTTTGCCGTAGCGAGCCGGCGGCTGCGTTGCGCGGATTGGCGAACTGACGCGCCTCCTTGCCGGCGACAGCCGCTTCGTCAGCGAGGCGCTGGTTAAGCGCGGCGAAATCGGCTTTTGCCATATACACCTCGCCACGCACCTCGAAGAGGTCCGGCGCGCCCGCCGGCAACTGCGCCGGAATATCGGAAATGGTGCGCACGTTCGCGGTCACGTCTTCGCCGGTAGCGCCGTCGCCTCGGGTCAGCGCCTGCACGAGCTTTCGCTGCTCGTAGCGCAAGGAGCAGGAGAGCCCGTCGATCTTCGGCTCGGCTGTGAGCGCGACTTCTTCGTCGTCGGAGAGCCGCAGAAAGCGGCGGACTCGGGCGACGAACTCCGTCACGTCTTCGTCGGAGAAGGCATTGTCCAGGCTGGTCATCGGCCGGGCATGGGCGACCTTGGCGAGATGGCCGCCGGGCGCGGCACCGACCTGCCTAGACGGTGTGTCGCTGCGGATCAGGTGCGGGAATGCCGCCTCGATCGCGTTGTTGCGGCGCACCAGTGCGTCATAGTCGGCGTCCGAGATCTCGGGGGCATCGTCGGCATGATACAGGCGGTTGTGACGCGCGATTTCGGCGGCAAGCTGTTCCAGTTCGGCGGCGGCGGCCTGATCGTCAGTCGGAATCGCGGTCATGTTCGTGAGGTAGGCCAGCAGGAACGCCACGCCAAGCCAATGCAAAAAGGCCGGAGCGATGCCCCGGCCTTTCACATGCAGCATGATCAGAAGATCAACGCGTGCCGGGCACCTCCGGCTCGATCGCGTTAACCGCCTCATCCTCGTGTACCTCGACGAGGCCACGCCCGAGATGCGACGCGCGATAGCTGTAGCCGTAGTAGATCACGAGCCCGATCGCGCCCCAGATCGGCAGCACCAGCATGGCATCGATCGGCAGGTTGAAGAACAGGAAGATGCAGCCCGCGATCGTCAGCGGGCCGATGATCGAGAGCGCCGGCGTGCGGAAGCTGCGCGGGCGGTTCGCCTCCGTGCGGCGGAGGATCATCACGGCGATTGCCACCATCATGAAGGCGTACAGCGTGCCGGCATTGGCGATGTCCGCCAGCTTGCCGACCGGCAGGAAGGCCGCCGCGAAGGCGACGGCGATGCCGGTGATCGCGGTGACGATGTACGGCGTCTTCCACTTCGGATGCACCGCCGACAGCCGCTCGGGAAGCAGACCGTCACGGCTCATGACGAAGAAGATGCGGGTCTGGCCGAACATCAGGATCAGGATGACCGACGGCAGCGCGAGGAAGGCGGCGACACCCAGTGCGTTGCCGACGCCCGACCAGCCGATCTGGCGCAGCACATGCGCCAGTGCCTCGTCCGAACAGACCAGCGGCAGCTGATCGGCGGCATAGGTGGCGCACTGGCGCGCAAGCTCTTCCGAACCCGCCGGGAAGGGTACGCCATTCGGCCCCATGATCGGCTGGCCACCGATGGTGCCGATCGCGCCGGCGGCAACCAGGATGTAGAAAACGGTGCAGAACAGCAGCGAGCCGACCAGGCCGATCGGCACGTTGCGCTGCGGGTCTTTGGTTTCCTCCGCCGCCGTCGAGACGGCGTCAAAGCCAACGTACGCGAAGAAGATCGTTGCTGCCGCACCGACCGCACCAAGGCCGGTTCCAAAGCCGCCGAACACGCCCGCTGGCAGGAAGGGATTGAACCGATCCGTGCTGAACGCATCCGAGGGGATCGTCAGCGCCACGAAAGCCGTAAGCGCCGTGACCTTGATCGCCACCAGCACCGCATTGACGCGCGCGCTTTCGGTGGTGCCGATCATCAGGAGCCAGGTGATCAGCAGCGCGATCACGACAGCCGGAAAGTTGATAAAGCCACCCTCGACGCCGCCCAGCGCGAGGGGCGCACCAGAAAGCCAGGCGGGCAGGTGTATGCCCAGGAATTCGTTGAGGATCGTGCCCGTGAAATAGCCGGACCATCCGACCGACACGGCGCTGGCCGCGACCGCATATTCGAGGATCAGCGCCCAGCCGACCGTCCAGCCGACCAATTCGCCCATGGTGGCGTAACTGTAGGTGTAGGCGGATCCCGCAACCGGGATCATGGCGGCAATTTCCGCGTAACACAGCGCGGCGATGACGCAGACCGCGCCGGCAATGGCGAAGGCGAGCATGAGACCCGGCCCGGCCTTTTGCGCGCCGGCGGACGTCAACACGAAGATACCCGTGCCGATCACGCAGCCAATGCCGAACAATGTGAGCTGGAACCAGCCCAAGGTACGATGAAGCGATTTCTTCTCGGCAGTCGCCAAGATGGCATCGAGCGGTTTTACCCGGCCAAAGATCATGCGGCCCTTTCCCCCAGGAGGCGCGGCCTTGCCGGCCGC
Organism: Sphingomonas dokdonensis; assembly: GCF_002197685.1. GTDB lineage: Bacteria > Pseudomonadota > Alphaproteobacteria > Sphingomonadales > Sphingomonadaceae > Sphingomonas > Sphingomonas dokdonensis. The sequence continues at coordinate 851,385 of NZ_NBBI01000001.1, forward strand.
CCAATTCTTGAAGCGGGCGAACCTAGCGGGTGTTCGGCGCTGCGCAATCCCTCACGACGCCCGAGCGGGACATTGCGCTGTTTTCGGCTAGCTGCGGCTGTCGTTTTCGACCAGCATTGGGCCCAGCGGGCGGCCGGCAAGGATATGAACGTGCAGATGCGGCACTTCCTGGTGGCTGTGCGGCCCTGCATTGGCTAGCAGCCGGTAGCCCGGCTCCACGAGCCCCGCTTCACGTGCGACGTGGCCGACCGCGCGCACGAAGCCCGCGATTTCCGGATCGCTGCCACGCGCGGAAAAATCATCCCAGCTGACATAGGCCCCTTTCGGGATCACCAAGATGTGCGTCGGCGACCATGGCGCTATATCGTGGAACGCGAGTGCGAACTCGTCCTCATACACCCGTCGACTCGGGATCTCTCCACGCAGGATGCGAGCAAAGATGTTTTGGTCGTCATAGGGCAGGGTCGCGTCCACCGGCATCTGAGCGTCCTTATTCCGGGCGAAAGGAGAGGGGGCGTCCGGCCTTTTCGTCGTGGCCGGACTGGCCCTCGCGGCGCGCCAGCTCACGCCGGACATCATCGAGGCTTAGGCCAGCGTCCGCGAGCAGGATCATGAGGTGAAAGAGGAGATCGGCCGCTTCCGGCACGATGTCCTGATCTTCGCCGGAACAGGCAGCAATAACGGTTTCGACCGCTTCCTCGCCGACCTTTTGCGCGATCTTGTGCCGGCCCTGGAAAAACAGGCTGGCGGTGTAGGACCGCACGGCAGGAGAATCCTTGCGGGCGCGTATCGTCGCTTCCAGACGCGCGAGAATGTCTTCGTCGGCCATGGCGGCGAGGTGCCGCGGCGCCGCGCTCAGGTCAACCTTTTCGCCCGCGATTGCGCAAGGCACGGCGGGTGAGCCAGACGGCGACCGCTGCGACCAGGAACAAGGCGATGTCCGACAACTCCGGACCGGTACGCGGCGTCGATACCGCACTGGTAGCGGCGGATGCAGCCGTCGCGGCGAAGGAAAAGGCCAAGATCAGCGCCATGTCGCCCGATTGCCCGATCGGCGCCGCCGGTGGCGTGTGCGCATCAGTGTGCCCGTACCGGCACGCCCGCGGCGGCGAGCGCCTCATGGGCCTGCGCGATGGTTGCTTCGCCGAAGTGGAAGATCGATGCGGCAAGAACGGCCGAGGCATGACCCTGCGTCACGCCGCGGACCAGATCGTCGAGATTACCCACGCCGCCCGATGCGACCACCGGAACCGTGGTGCGATCCGCCACGGTGCGAACGAGGTCCAGATCATAGCCGTCCCGCGTGCCGTCGCGATCCATCGAGGTCAGGAGGATTTCGCCGGCCCCGAGCGCCGCAAGCCGAAGAGCGTGTTCGACCGCATCTATGCCGGTCGGGCGACGTCCGCCGTGCGTAAATACCTCCCAGCCCGCGCCAACTCGCTTGGCATCGACGCTGGCGACGCAGCATTGGCTGCCGAACCGCTCGGCAATGTCGGCGACGACCTCTGGACGCGAGACCGCGGCTGAGTTCACCGCGACCTTATCTGCCCCTGCGAGGAGAAGCGCGCGGGCATCGTCGGCACTCCGCACCCCGCCGCCGACCGTCAACGGCATGAAGCAGACTGCGGCGGTGCGGCGCACCACATCAAGGATGGTATCCCGCCCTTCATGGCTGGCGGTAATGTCCAGAAAGCACAGTTCGTCGGCGCCCGCCGCATCATAGGCGCGGGCCTGCTCTACGGGATCACCGGCATCGATCAGGTCGACGAAGTTGACGCCCTTCACCACCCGACCGTTGGCTACGTCGAGACAAGGGATCACGCGCGCGCGAACCGTCATGCGGCGGCGGCAACGTTGATCGCGGCGGCGAGGTCCAGGCGACCGTCGTACAGCGCGCGGCCGGTGATCACGCCCTCCACACCGTCGCGGGCGTGGAGCGCCAGGACGTGTATCTCGTCGATGCCTTTCACGCCGCCGCTGGCGATCACCGGGATAGAGACGGCGCGGGCGAGGTCGACCGTTGCCTCAAGATTGCACCCCTTCAACAGCCCGTCGCGGCCGACATCCGTGAACAGCAGCGCGGCAACGCCAGCGTCCTCGAAGCGGCGGGCGAGATCGACCACGGGCGTTGTCGAGACTTCCGCCCATCCCTTGGTCGCGATCATGCCGTCGCGTGCATCCACTGCAACCACGATGCCGCCGGGGAACGCCGCAGCCATCTCACGTACAAACTGCGGATTCTCCAGCGCCGCCGTGCCGATCACGACGCGTGCCACGCCTGCATCGAACCACGCTTCGACGCTTTCCGGCGTCCGAATGCCGCCGCCCAGCTGAACATGGCCGGGAAAGCGCTGAACAATGGCGCGGACCGCGTCGCCGTTTCGGCTCTCACCGGCGAAGGCACCGTCGAGATCCACGACATGAAGATGACCCGCGCCGGCATCAGCGAACAGCATCGCCTGTGCGGCAGGATCGTCGCCATAAATGGTTGCGCGGTCCATATCGCCTTCGGCGAGGCGGACGACCTGGCCGTTTTTCAGGTCGATGGCAGGAAAGACGATCAGGCTCATGGGCGCCACTTCAGAAAGCGAGAAAGAAGATCGAGCCCATAGCGCTGGCTCTTCTCGGGATGGAATTGAACGCCGACGATGTTATCGCGGCCGATGGCTGCGGCGACGGGGCCGGCGTGATCGGTGGAAGCGATGACCTCTCCGCCCTCATAGGCGAAGCTGTGGAGAAAATAGGCCTCACCGCTGTGCACGAGCGGATGATTGCCGGACGGCTGTACGTCGTTCCAGCCCATGTGCGGGACCTTGGCATCGGTGCCGGCCGCATCAAGGCGCCGAACGCTGCCCTCGAACCAGCCAAGGCCAAGATGGTGGCCAAGCTCCTCGCCATGCTGCGCCAGCAACTGCATGCCGACGCAAATGCCGAGGAAAGGCGCGCCATCCTCCAGCACCCGCTTGCGCAGCGCGCTTTCGAGGCCGTCGACTGCCCGGAGGTTGGCGGCGCAGGCACCGAACGCTCCGACACCGGGAAGCACGATGCGATCGGCCCGACTGATCCGATCGGGATCGGCGGTTATCGTCACGTCGGCAGCGCCTGCGGCGCGCAGCGCATTCTCGACCGAGTGGAGGTTGCCCGATTGGATATCGACGAGCGCTAGCATCAACACGTCCGCCTCACAGCACACCCTTGGTCGATGGGATCGCATCTGCCTTACGCGGATCGATCTCCACCGCTTGGCGCAGCGCGCGAGCAAGCCCCTTGAAGGCGCTCTCGGCGATATGGTGGTTGTTCTCGCCGTGCAGCGTCTCGACGTGGAGCGTGATGCCGGCAGCCTGCGCGAAGCTGTGGAACCAGTGTTTGAACAGCTCGGTGTCCATCTCGCCCAGCTTCTTTTGCGTGAACTCGGTCTTCCACACGAGCCACGGGCGACCGGAGATGTCCAGCGCCACGCGGGTCAAGGTCTCGTCCATCGGCGACAGCGCATCGCCGTAGCGGCGGATACCGCGCTTGTCGCCGAGCGCGCGCGCGACCGCTTCGCCGATCGCGATGGCCGTGTCTTCCACCGTATGGTGCTGATCGATATGGAGATCGCCCTTCGTCTTCACATCGAGATCGATCAGCGAATGGCGCGACAACTGCTCCAGCATATGATCGAAGAAGCCGACCCCGGTGGCGATGTCGTAGGTGCCGGTGCCATCGAGATTGACGGTTACGGCGATCTTTGTCTCGCTGGTGTCGCGACGGATCGTGGCGGTGCGCATGCGGCGCACATAGCGGCGCCTGTGCGTCATGCAATCTTGACCAGCCGTTTGCGACCGTTACCCATGGCGGGGATGGACGACCAAGCACCCGATAGCCTGATTCCGTACGACGAAATCGTACAGGAGGCGCTGCGCGCCGTTGTTGCACGCGTGCTCGGCTCGGTGGCGACCGGCGGGGGGCTGCCGGGCGAGCACCATTTCTATATCACCTTCAAGACGCAGGCTGCGGGCGTCGACATTCCGAAGCGGCTGATCGAGCGCTTTCCGGACGAAATGACGATCGTGATCCAGAATCGCTTCTGGGATCTGACGGTCGATGGCGAGCGCTTTTCCGTGGGGCTAAGCTTCAACCAGGTGCCTTCGAAGCTGGTGATACCCTATTCGGCGATCACCGGTTTTCATGATCCGGCAGTCAATTTCGAGCTCCGCTTCCAGGCACAGGAAGGGCCGGGCGACGGCCCCGAGCCGCACGATCCGGCAGAGAATGACGGCACGCCGACTGCGACCAGCGAGGACGGCTCGAACGTCGTGAGCGTGGATTTCAAGCGCAAGAAGTGAAGGGTGATGGGCGCGCCGGATGACCGGCGTCCCGCTCTCGCGTGAAACTGAACGGCCCGCTCAGCGCTTGATGTTGCGTTACTCTGCGGGAAATTGGGCATGACCACTCGGACCGAAACAGATTCCATCGGCGCGATCGAGGTGCCGGCGGACGCCTATTGGGGTGCGCAGACGCAGCGTTCGATCGAGAACTTTCCCTTTCCGCCGAGCGAGCGGATGCCGATGGCGATCGTTCACGCGCTCGCGCTGGTAAAGCAGGCCGCTGCTCGGGTTAACCGGCGACATGGGCTCGAAGGCAAAAAGGCCGAGGCGATCGAGGTTGCCGCGGCGGAGATCGTTTCAGGCAAGCTGGACGACCAGTTTCCGCTGGTGATCTGGCAAACCGGCAGCGGCACGCAGAGCAACATGAACGTTAACGAGGTGATCGCTGGCCGCGCCAACGAGATCCTGTCCGGCACCCGTGGCGGGAAATCGCCCGTTCATCCCAATGACGATGTGAACCGCGGCCAATCGTCGAACGACTCCTTTCCCACCGCCCTGCACGTCGCGGCGGCATTGGCGGCGAGCCAGCAATTGCTGCCCGCGCTCGATCGGCTGGAGAGCGCCTTTGCGGCGAAAGTGGCGGCGTGGAAGGGCATCGTGAAGATCGGCCGCACGCACCTGCAGGATGCGACGCCGCTTACGTTGGGGGACGAGTTTTCGGGCTATCACGCGCAACTGGCGCGCGCGCGGGAGCGGTTGGCGCCGCTGATTCGGGAGGAAGTCGCCTGCCTTGCTCAAGGGGGCACGGCGGTGGGGACGGGGCTAAACGCGCCGCCAGGCTTTGGCGAGGACATGGCGCGAGAGCTCACCGAGCTTACGGGCTTTCCGTTCAAGACCGCGCCAAACAAGTTCGAAGCGCTGGCAAGCAACGACACGCTGGTCGACTTATCGGGTCGGCTGAATACCTTGGCGGTGGCGCTTACGAAGATCGGCAACGACATCCGGTTACTGGGATCGGGACCGCGATGCGGGATCGGTGAATTGGTTTTACCGGCAAACGAGCCGGGTAGCTCGATCATGCCAGGTAAAGTGAACCCGACGCAAGTCGAGATGATGACCATGGTGGCAGCACAGGTGATGGGCAATCATGCGGCCATTACGATGGGTGGGATGCAGGGCCACCTGGAACTGAACGTCTTCAAGCCGATGATCGGTGCGGCGGTGTTGCGGTCCATATCGTTGCTGGCGATCGGCATGGAACCATTTCGGGAGCGCTGCATCGAGGGCCTGCAGGCGGATGAAAGACGGATCGCCGATCTGCTCGATCGATCGCTGATGCTGGTGACGGCGCTGGCGCCCGAGATCGGCTACGACAATGCGGCCAAGATCGCAAAACATGCCCATTCAGAAGGACTTACGCTGAAGCAGGCCGGTGTTTCGCTGGGGCTGGTGGATGAAGAAACCTTTGACCGGGTGGTCAAGCCGGAGGCGATGTTGGGAACCTGACCGCGGGCACCGGGTTCCACATTGGCATTGTTGAAAGGACTGTCATGCTTCGTAGCGTAATTGGCGCACTCGTCGACAAGGAGATCGATCAGCGGGACGGGCGTGGCGGGCTGAAAGGCGCGGCGATTGGCATGCTGGCGGCGCGCGCGGTGACGCGGACCGGCCCGCTGGGGCTGATGCTGGGTGGTGGCTATATCGCCAAGAAGATGCTCGATCGTCGCCGTGCCGCCAAGCGCCCGGTGAGAAGCGCGGCGCGCTGAGTGGCGGCAGCTGGCGGCCTCCGAGTACAGGCTGCCGGCCTGCCTCCGGCGCAATTTGGCCTTTTTGCTGAAGTGAGCGGCCTGAAGCCGGCCAGATAGCGCTCGGCCTTGACGCTTGCGCCTTGTGCGCGGCAGTAGCGCGCATGGCCGCTTCCAATTCCACCGATCCGCACGGCATGCGCCGGCGCGGCGTGCTGTTCGTTCTTTCGTCGCCGTCGGGCGCCGGCAAATCCACGATCGCGCAAAAACTGCTCGCGGCCGAGCCGGAGTTGTCGATGTCGGTGTCCTACACCACGCGGCCGATTCGGCCCGGCGAGGTGGACGGCAAGCACTATAACTTCGTCTCGCTCGAGAAATTCCGGGCGATGGTGAGCAATCACGAATTCCTTGAATGGGCGCACGTCTTCGACAATCGTTACGGCACGCCCAAGGCCGACGTGTTCCACACGTTGAGCGAAGGCCATGACATCCTGTTCGACATCGACTGGCAGGGCGCGCAGCAGCTGCACCAGCTGGCGGGCGGCGATGTGGTGCGGGTGTTCATCCTGCCGCCTTCGATGGCGGCGCTGCGCGATCGGTTACAGAAGCGGGCCACCGACAGCCAGGCGGTGATCGATGCGCGCATGGCGCGGGCGGCGAATGAGGTCAGCCACTGGGATGGCTATGATTACGTTCTGGTCAACGACGACCTGGAGCATTGCTTCGAGTGCGTGCGCATGATCCTGGCCGCCGAGCGGCTGAAGCGATCGCGCCAGACCGGCATCATCGGCTTCATTCGCAGCCTGCTGAAGCATGGCGGCGCGAACGAGCCGGCTTAATCCGCCGGTCTGATCCTTAGTCGAGGAGGGTGAGGAAGCGCACCGCAGCGTCAAAGTCGCGCCGGCGAGTCGCGCGGGTCTGAACGGCCTCGGCGTCATCGCCCCACAATTCGGCCTGCCAGCTTTCATCGACGATCGCCGCCGTCCAGAGCCTGTCCGCGTCGATCGCCTTCTCCGCCAGGGCGAGCGCGCCAATCAACGTACCGGCGATGGTGACGATCGGCTGTAACGCGACAAGGGCGAACGGCGGGCGACTCGCAACTGCTTCGGTCAGGCGGGCGAGGGTGGCGGGCGCCTGCGGACGGTGCATGATGCCGCTGACCGTTTCGAAGTGGATGTCGTAGCGATCGCGCGCCCAGGCGAGCAACGGATCCCAGGCGGCGGCCTCGCGTGTGATCAGCTCGGCAGGCGACTCGGCACGGTAATAGAGAAGGTCGCTTTCGGCATAGGTCGCCAAGCCACCGGCAAACGCCTGCGGGTCGGGCGCCACGCGGTCAATCGCGGCATTGGCGAGGCCAGTGAGCGGCATGAGGCGGGGATCAAGCGTTTCGCCGACCCCGCGCCATTCGCCAGCGATTGCCTCCGCCAGCGCAGCGGTTGGAAGCGCCAGGGGGGCGCGGCCCGGGGTGCGGACCGGACGACCATCAAGCCGGATCGCACGGTCGTTATCGACCGTCACCTCGGTCCAGAAGCGCTTCATTCCACGGGACTCCGCCACCGCCGTGCCAACGCTTGCGGCACCATCGCCATGCTCCACAAGGATATCAGAACCAGCGCGCCGCCCGTGACCTTTCCCGACACGTCCTGCGCACGCGCGAGCAAGACGATGCCGAGAACGGCAGCAGCCGCGGTGACCAGTCTGACGAGCACCAGGACGAACCAGCGCGATCGGGCGGGATCAGTAGCCATGTGGCGGCTATGGCGCAGACGCACCCCTTGCGCCAGCCACGACAAGTCGGTCCGCAAGCGGGATCAAAAGCCATCAACCCTTTGGTTACAGATGGACTTTATGGCTACATTTCGGCAAATTAGCCTGAGCGGGCCCGGGGGGGCGAGCCTCACATATCGTTAGCAGGAATGGGACGGCGATGGTCGGCGCGGCAGTGTTCTTTTATGGATTGTTGGTCAGCTTCATTTTTTCGGGCGCATCGCAGAATGCGAAGCTCCAACGCCCAAACCCGCCGATGGTTTCATACCTCGGCTATATGCTGGTTGGGGTGACCACGGGCGTTTCGTTGCTGCTGTTTGCCCACGCGCTTGGCCTGTCGATGGGCTACACGCTGCTTTCGCTGACGATCTGATCGAGAGCCGTTGAATTGCAGCAGCTCACCGGCATGTGCCGATGAGCTGCTGATCGTCAGCGTTCCTGCGCGCCGCCGCGGCCCCGGCGTTCGCCGCGCCGCGCCTTGCGCACCTGCTTGGCGTGCGCGCGCGCTTTTGCCTTCTGCACCTCACGCGTGGGCGGCGGGCGCGTATCGGCCGGCATCGAATTACCCAGCGACTCCTCGAACCCGAGGTTGGCGAGGCTCTCGGCGAAGTGGGTCGGCAGTTCAGCGGTGACGTCGATCGCGCCGCCATCGGGATGGTCGACGCGAATGCGCCGCGCATGGAGGTGCATCTTGCGGCTGATCCCGCCGGTCAGGAACGCCGCGGGGCCACCATATTTGCCGTCGCCGACGATCGGATGGCCGATCGCCGCCATGTGGACGCGCAACTGGTGCGTGCGGCCGGTGAACGGCTGAAGCTCGACCCAACAGGCGCGATTGCCGGCGCGCTCGATCACGCGATAGCGACTGCGTGCAGGCTGACCGTTTTCCTCATCGACGTGCATCTTCTCGCCGCCGGTGCCGGGCTGCTTGCCGATCGGCAGGTCGACGGTGCCATCGTCGATCGAAGGCACGCCGACGACGAGTGCCCAATATACCTTCTTGGCCGTGCGCCCAGAAAAGGCGCGGGCGAAAAAGGCAGCGGCGCGCGCCGAACGCGCGACGAGCAGCGCGCCGGACGTATCCTTGTCAAGCCGGTGGACGAGCTTGGGGCGGCCCTCCGCCTCGAACTGCAACGCGTCGAGCAGACCATCGACATGGGCGGTAGTTTTCGTGCCGCCCTGCGTGGCCAGGCCGGGCGGCTTGTTGAGCACCAAGGCGGCCTGATCCTTGTGGATCACCATCTCGCGCGCGAACGCGGCCTCGTCCTCGCTGAGCGGCGGGCGCTCCCGTTTGGGCTTCGCATCCACGCGGACCGGCTCGGGCGGGGGCAGGCGCAGGACCTGACCGGCGGTGACGCGGTCGCCCGGGCCGACGCGCGCGCCATCCAGCCGAAGCTGCCCGGTGCGCGCCCATTTGGCGACGGTGGTGAAGCTGGTGTCGGGCAGATGCCGCTTGCACCAGCGATCGACGCGGATGCCATCGTCATCCGCCGCCACCGTGAACTGGCGTACCGTGTCGCTCATGCCATCGACCTCGCAAGAGTAGCGCCGAGCGCTAGCGCGGCAATCGAGCCGATAACGGAAAGCGCGACATAGCCTGCCATCTGCACGATGGCGCCGCGCTCGATCATCAGCAGCGCATCGAGCGAGAAGGCGGAAAAGGTGGTGAAACCGCCGAGCACGCCAACCGCCAGGAACAGGCGCCACGGTTCACCGCTGGCGAAGCGCGCCACGGTCGTTGCGACGATCCCCATCATCAATCCGCCGACCAGATTGACGATCAGCGTACCCCAGGGCCAGCCAGCGCCGAACGCGTGCAGCGCCGCGCGACCGACCAGATGGCGCAGGCCAGCGCCCATCGCGCCGCCCGCCATCACCAAAACCAATGCATTCATGCTGCCGCCCCTAGCCCCATGCGGGGCGGGGCGGAAGGGTGCTCAACGCGCGTCGTCCACCATCAGGTCGACCGAGGTGCCGCCGCCATCGCGCCGGCGCACATGGAGCATGAAGGCCGCGGCCGGGCGCGTGCCGGCGAGCACATGGTCGGCACCTTCCATACCGTGGCCGTTGCGATAGCCCGCTTCGCTGGTGCGCGTGTGATACCAATCGAGCAATCGCTGCGGCGGGGCGGCGCTGACGAAGCTGACCACGCGCAGCGCGCAGCCTTGCTGATCGGCGCCGGCCGCTTCGGTGACGCGCGCGTCGGGATAGAGCGGCACCGACTGAGGCAAGCGGTTCGCCCAGTTCGCCGAATAAGCCGTGTTGCGGACGCAATTGGCGGACGCCCCTTGGCTGGCAGCGAGCGCGCCGAGCGTGAGGGCACGGCGCGCGGCGGCGCATTGCGGGCATTTGTCGGACGCGGCCGGGGCGGTTTTCAGCGCGCCGGCCTCCGCCTTGAACGCAGCATCGGCGACGTTCTCGGGCGGGAGCCCCAGCGACTCGGGCTGGGCGGGGGGGCGGAGCGTGTCGGCGTTGGCCTGCTGCACCAGCTTGGGATCGACCATGATCTGATCGCGCAGCGCGGCGGCGATCACCGGATCCTTGTCCGCCCCGACGCTCGCCGCCTGCGCCTGGTTCGCGGCGGCAGGCTGCTCGTCCGCCGTCTCGCCGCATGCCGCGGCAAGGAGGGCCAGCGTGGCGGCGACGGCGACGCGACCACGGCTTCGCGCGGGGCGGTCGCCGCTCATGCTGACGCTAGCCCTGGCATGTGTCTCGCCCTTGTAACACACTGGCTTTCTCTCCATGTAGCGGCCATGCTCAATATCGTTTCGATCCTGATCGGCCTTGTCACCCTCGCGCTCGGTCTGGTGGCGTTCATGCCCCTGCTGGGGTGGATGAACTGGCTGGTGATCCCGATCGGCATCGTCGGGGCGGCGGTGGGGGCGTTGTCGTCCAGCAATGGCGGGCGCAACCTCAACATCGTGCTGATCATCATCTTCGCGCTGCGCCTGATGCTGGGCGGCGGGATCATCTGAGCCGAGCCGCCCGATCGCCGACGTCAGGGTGCGACAACGACGCAGCTGACACCGGCCTTGGTGCACGCCTGTTGCGCGGCGCTGCGCGAGGCGAAGCCGGTTGCCTGTAGCCGCGTGACGCCGCCGGCGGCGACATAGGCGGGGCTGCCGCCGGTGCGGCTGCCGACCTTTGCCCACAGGCTGCGCGCGTTGCTCGCGTCGCGGAAGGCGCCGAGCTGGATGCGCCAGGCGCCGCCCGTGGCTGCCGGAGCGGCCGGGGTCGGCGCTGCCGCTTTCGCGGGCGCCGGCGAGGCGGTGCGCGTCGGGGTAGGCATCGGCGCGGCGCGGACCGCTGCGGCGGGCGGGGTGGTGGCGACGCGCGGCGGCGTGGTGGTGCCGGAGACGGTGCCGCCGGTCGGCGTGGCAGGGAGGCGCGTTGCGAGCGCGCGGCTGTCCGCCTCATACTTGCGCGCGAGGGTCAGTCCCTCCTGCCGCTGTGCCTCCGGGATATACTGGTCCATCTGCGCAAGCGTCTGCGACGCCTGCGGCAGGCCCTGCTGCGAGGAGCGGTTGACTAGTGCATAGGCCCGCACCCAGTCGCGCGGCACGCCATCTGCGTTGAACAGCATGGTGCCGAGCACGAGCTGCGCGCGGCGTTCGCCGCGGGCGACGGACTTTTCTAGCCACGGCAGCGCTTCGGTCTTCTTGCCGTCCTGAAAGAGCGCGAGGCCGTAATTGTCGATCGCCTGATTGTGACCCTGCGCGGCCGCCTTGCGGAACCATTCAATCGCGGTGGGAAGGCTGGCTGGGACGCCGCGCCCGAGCTTGAACGCTTGCCCGAGGTTGAACTGGGCATCGCTGTCGCCGGCCGCCGCGAGCGGGCGCCAGATGTCCACCGCCGCCTTGTAATCGCCGCGGCTCCAGGCATCGACGCCCTGCTTCACGTCAGCGCCGGCGACGCCCGCGACAAACACCGCCGCGACGGCCCCAGCAAGATACGCATTCTTCATTCGTTTTTCCCCGAATTACCCGCGAGCATTCTGCCGATCGAGCGTGATGTGGACGCGCGAGGTTACTTCAACGCTAACCGGCGAACCGCGCCGCCAATGGCGACGCGGCGCTGGCGTTTACCATTCCTTATCATCGCATTGGCATCAAGCGCACGAGAGGGAGAAACCCTGCGGCGCAAGCGGATTCCCGGCTTGGGACGTGAGGTTGAGGCTCCCGGTAGAGAATTGGCTCGGGGGAACCGACGATGAACAAGCGCGCACTTGCAGGTCTCAGCCTTTCGGCGCTGATGCTGGGCGGAACAATGGTCGGATGCGCGCAGGGCGGCATCTCGACCGCGAGCACGCGCAGCGACGCGGCGCTCGCCAAACATGCGGCGCGCAATGCCGAAAAGGCCAACGAGGCGCTGGCCAAGGGCGATACGGCGAAGGCGATCGGCTATGCCGAGGCCGCGGTGGCCGGCGCGCCGACGAACGCCGACTATCGCGCGCTGCTGGGCGGGGCCTATCTGAAGGCCGGCCGGTTTACCTCGGCGCACGCGGCCTATGCCGACGTGCTGAGCCTGTCGCCCGAGAACGGCAAGGCGGCACTGAACCTTGCGCTCGCCATGATCGCCGAGGGGCAGTGGGACGAGGCGCGCAGCCATCTGGAAGACCATGCCGCGATCGTGCCGGCGAGCGACCGCGGGCTGGCGATCGCGCTGGCGGGCGATCCGGCGGGCGGCGTCGAGGTGCTGACGGCAGCGGCGCGGACGCCGGGTGCTGACGCGAAGACGCGGCAGAATCTGGCGCTGGCGCTCGCGCTGGCGGGCCGCTGGGCCGAATCGCGGCAGATCGCCGGGATCGACATGGCACCGACCGATGCGGACGCTCGGGTGATGCAGTGGGCGAGCTTTGCCAAGCCGGTTGGCGCGGCGGATCAGGTCTCCGCGCTGCTGGGCGTAACGCCGGTGAAGGATCCGGGCCAGCCGGTCGCGTTGGCGCTGAAAACGCCGGCCCCGGCGAGCAATCCGGCCGAGCAGGTGATGCTGGCCGAAGCGACGCCGGCGCCCGAAGCTCAGGAAGCAGCGCCGGTGGCGGTCGCGGCGGCTGAGGGCGACGCCGGATCAGGCCCGCGGGTCGTTTTTGCCGCGCGCCGCGAGGTGGTGCAGGCATTGCCACAGGGCGCGTCTCGGCCGCAGCGCGTGATGGCTGCGGCGCGCGAGGTGAAGCTCGCCTCGGCAGATACCGTTGCCAAGCCCAAGAGCGGGTCGTGGTTCGTGCAGCTTGGCGCGTACGACTCGGCAGCGGTGGCGAAGGACGCGTGGGACCGCGCGCAGCAGCGCTATCCGGCCTTCGCCGGCGAGACGCCGACGGGCATGGCGTTCAAGTCCTTCTACCGCCTGTCGATCGGTGGCTTCTCGCGCGGGGATGCCAATGCCATGTGCCGCGGCTATCGCGCCAAGGGCGGGGCGTGCTTCGTGCGGACGGGCGCTGGCGACCAGACGGCGAGCTGGGTCAAGCCGGCCAAGGTGCAGATGGCCGGCCGCTAACGCTCCCGCCTCGGCTGCCGGCGCTCAGGCGAGTGCCCGGCCACCCTTGAACAAGCGAAGCACGCGGCCCTGTACCGGTAATCCGTCGAACGGCGTGTTGCCGGCGGCGCCGGGCAATGTGTCGGCGTTGATCTGCCATGGCGCGTCGGGGTCGACGAGCATGAGATCGGCCTCGGCGCCGGGCTGAAGCGAGCCGGTGTCGATGCCCAGCACCGCGGCGGGATTGCGCGACAGCATCGCCATGAGGCGCGGCAAGGCGACGCGATCGTCGCGCACCAGCCCTAGCGCGAGCGGCAGCAACGTGGCCGCGCCAGCCGCGCCGGCACTCGCATCGGCGAAGGGCAGGCGCTTTTCCTCGGGACCACGCGGATCGTGACCGGAGCACAGCACATCGATCGTGCCGTCGGCGAGCGCGGCGAGCGCGGCGCGGCGATCCTCCTCCGCGCGGAGCGGGGGCGACAGCCGGGTGAAGGTGCGAAAGTCGCTGACCGCGTTATCGGACAACAGCAGATGCGCCGGGGTGATCCCGCAGGTGACGGCCACGCCGCGCCGCTTCGCCGCACGCACCAGATCGAAGCCCGCAGCGGTAGTCACCTGACGCAGGTGGAGCCGGGCACCGGCGGCCTCGGCAAGCATCAGGTCGCGCGCGATGGCGATCGGCTCGGCCAGCGCGGGGGCGGCAGACAGGCCGAGGCGCGTGGCGGTTTCGCCCTCGGTGGCGACGGCGTCACCGACCAGACCGGCATCCTCCGAATGGACCACCACCGCGAGGCCGAGATCGCGGGCGTAGGCGAGCACGCGCGCCATGACTCCCGAATCGGCAATCCAGCTGCGTCCGGTGCCGACCGCGCGTGCACCGGCCGAGGCGCAGATTGCCATCTCAGCCAGGTCCGTCCCCTCCAGCCCGCGAGTCGCGGCGGCGATCGGATGGATCCACAGGTTCGGGCGACCGATGAGGGCGGAGCGCTGAACGATACCGGGCTCGTCGAGCACCGGGCGCTGATCGGGCATCAGGCCGACGCGCACGATGCCGCCGGCGCGAAATGCCCCGTGATCGATGCTGGCGACGCCAAGGTCCACGATGGCTGGTGCGAGGAGAGCGCCGCGGCAGTCGATAACCTGCGCGTCATCCGCAGCGTCGACGATGCGGCCATCGGCGACGAAGAGGTCGCCGCGCCGTTCGCCGGCGACGGGGCAGATGATGCGGGCATCGCGGAAGTGCAGCGCGCGGCTCATGCCCAGCCCTCCACGCGGCGCGCTCGGCGGGTGAGGACGTCGAGGCATGCCATGCGCACGGCAACGCCCATCTCTACCTGTTCGGTGATGGCGGACCGTTCCGCATGATCGGCGACGTTCGAGTCGATCTCGACGCCGCGGTTCATCGGGCCGGGGTGCATGACGAGCGCGTCGGGCTTGGCGCGCGCGAGTCGCTCCAGCGTCAGGCCGTAGCGCAGATGGTATTCGCGCGAGGAGGGGACGTAGCCGCCCGACATCCGTTCGGTCTGGAGCCGCAGCATCATGACGACATCGGCACCGTCGAGCGCGGCATCAAAATCGGTAAAGGGCGTGACGCCCATCCGCTCGATCGCGGGCGGCATCAGCGTGGACGGCGCGCAGACGCGAACCTCGGCGGCGAGCGCGGTGAGCGCAAGGATGTTCGACCGCGCGACTCGGCTGTGCAGCACGTCGCCGCAGATCACCACGCGCTGATTGTGGATCGTGCCGCGGCGGCGGCGGATCGTAAGCGCGTCGAGCAGCGCCTGAGTCGGGTGTTCGTGGCGGCCATCGCCGGCGTTGAGGACGGGGCAATCGACCTTGTCGGCGATCAGCCGCACCGCGCCCGAGGACATGTGGCGAATGACGATCACGTCGGCGCGCATCGCGTTGAGCGTCATCGCCGTGTCGATCAGCGTTTCGCCCTTCTTCACGCTGGACTGGGCGGCGTGCATGTTGACCACGTCGGCACCGAGCCGCTTGCCGGCGATCTCGAAGCTGAGCAGCGTGCGGGTCGAGTTTTCGAAGAACGCGTTGATCTGCGTCAGCCCGGCGAGCCGCTTGTCGGGGACGCCGCGCTCGCGATTGGCGGCGATCCAGTTTTCCGCTTCATCGAGCAGGAACGCGATCTCGTGCGGCTCTAACCCCTCGATCCCGGTGAGGTGGCGGTGCGGGAAAACGGCACCGCCAGGGATGAGGGAGGCGGGGCGGTGGTCCGAGGCAGGCATCGGGATGGGCAGGTAATCCCCGCGCGCCAGGGTGGCAAGCGGGGCTGCAATCCCTCGCCGCCACCGAGACCGATGGCGGCGAGGATCCTTGCTTAGCCGAGCGCCTTTTTCAGCAGGTCGTTAACGACCTGCGGATTGGCCTTGCCGCCCATCGCCTTCATCGTCTGGCCGACGAAGAAGCCGAACAGCGCGACCTTGCCGCCGCGATATTGCTCGAGCTGGTTCGGGTTCTTGGCCAGTACGTCGGCGATCACCGCCTCGATCGCGCCAGTGTCGCTGGTCTGCTTGAGGCCGCGCTCCTCAACGATCTTGCCCGGCGCGTCGCCGGTTTCGAGCATCACCTCGAACACCTGCTTGGCGAGGCTGCCCGACAATGTGCCGTCAGCGACCAGCGCGAGCAGCTCGGCGGCCTGACCGGGGGTGACCGGCGACTCAGTGATGTCCTTGCCGATGCGGTTGAGCGCGCCGAACAGCTCGCCCGTGACCCAGTTGGAGGCCGCAGCGGGGGCGGCGCCCTCATCGAGCAACGTGTCGAACCAGCGCGCGGTCTCGACCTCGGCGGTCAGCACCTCGGCATTGTACGGCGTGATGCCGAGCGCCTCGTAGCGCTTGCGCTTGGCGTCGGGCAACTCGGGCAGCGAGGCGCGGCATTCCTCGAGGAAGGCGTCGTCGAGCTCAAGCGGGAGCAGATCGGGATCGGGGAAGTAGCGGTAATCGTGCGCGTCTTCCTTCGACCGCATCGAGCGCGTGGTGCCGGTGTCCGGATTGAACAGCCGGGTTTCCTGGACGATCTTGCCGCCAGACTCGAGCACGTCGACCTGACGGTTCGCCTCATGCTCGATCGCGGCCATGACGAAGCGGACAGAGTTGACGTTCTTCGTCTCAGTCCGCGTGCCGAACTCCTCGCCGGGCTTGCGCACGCTGACGTTGACGTCGGCACGCATCGAGCCTTCCTCCATGTTGCCGTCGCACGAGCCGACGTAGCGCAGGATCGCGCGCAGCTTGCGCAGGTACGCGCCGGCTTCGGATGGCGAGCGCATGTCGGGGCGGCTGACGATCTCCATCAGCGCGACGCCCGAGCGATTGAGGTCGACGTAGGAGCGGGTGGGGTGCTGATCGTGCATCAGCTTGCCCGCATCCTGCTCGACATGGATGCGCTCGACACCAATCGTCTTGACGGTCTCGCCATCCTCGATCTCGACCGAACCTTCGCCGACAAGCGGATGATAAAGCTGAGAAATCTGATAGCCCTGCGGCAGATCGGCGTAGAAGTAATTCTTGCGATCGAAGCGCGACCATTTGTTGATGGCAGCGTCGATCGCCATGCCGGTACGCACAGCCTGGCGGATGCATTCGCGGTTCGGCACCGGCAGCATGCCGGGCATCGCGGCGTCGATCAGGCTGACCTGCGAGTTCGGCTCGGCACCGAATGCGGTGGCGGCGCCGGAGAAGAGCTTGGCGTTGGAGGTTACCTGCGCGTGCACTTCGAGGCCGATCACGACCTCCCAATCGCCCGTGGCGCCCTTGATGCGATAATCAGTCATAGTCCTGAACACCCGTTCGGGCCGGGGCAGCCATGGCCCCGCCCATCCTTCTGGGAAATCTTACGCGCTGCGAGACTCACCACCACGCCTGCGGCCGTGCGGTGAAGCCGGCGCGTTCCTCGATCGCGAGCGCCGCGTTCAGCACGCCTTGCTCGTCGAGTGCCTTGCCGATGAACTGGAGGCCGAGCGGCAGGCCATGCTTGTCGAGGCCGCCGGGCACGCTCATCGCGGGCAGGCCGGCGAGCGACGAGGGCACGGTGAAGACGTCGTTCAGATACATGGCGAGCGGGTCGTCGCTCTTTTCGCCCAGGCCGAATGCCGCCGACGGCGCGGTGGGGGTGAGCAGCACGTCGCAGCTTTCCCAAGCATTCTCGAAGTCGCGCGCGATCAGCGTCCGGACCTTGGACGCCTGCGTGAAATAGGCGTCGTAGAAGCCGGCGGACAGCACATAGGTGCCGATCAGGATGCGGCGCTTCACCTCTTCGCCGAATCCCGCCGCGCGGGTGGCGGCATACATCGCCTGGAGGTTTGCGCCCTCGGGCAGATCGCGCTGGCCGTAGCGCACGCCGTCATAGCGCGCGAGGTTGGACGATGCCTCGGCCGGGGCGATGATGTAATAAGCGGGGAGCGCGTATTTGGTGTGCGGCAGCGACACCTCGACCACCTCGGCACCGGCATCCTTTACCCATTCGATGCCGCGCTGCCACAATGCCTCGATCTCCTCGGGCATGTTGTCGACGCGATATTCGCGCGGGATGCCGACGCGCTTGCCGGCGAGGCTGGCGTTCAAGCCCTGCTCCCACTGCGGCACCGGCACGTCGAGCGACGTCGCGTCCTTCGGATCGAAGCCGCTCATCGCCTCAAGCATGATCGCGCAATCGCGTACGTCGCGCGCCATCGGCCCGGCCTGATCGAGCGACGAGGCGAAGGCGATGGTGCCCCAGCGCGAGCAGCGGCCGTAGGTGGGCTTGATCCCGGAGATACCGGTGAAGGCGGCAGGCTGGCGGATCGATCCGCCGGTATCGGTGCCGGTCGCACCGGGGCAGAGCCGTGCAGACACTGCAGCCGACGAGCCGCCAGAGGAACCGCCGGGGGCGAGCGGCGCGTTGCCGCCGTCGTTGCGGCGCCATGGCGAGATCACGTTGCCGAACGCGCTGGTCTCGTTCGACGAGCCCATCGCGAATTGATCCATGTTCAGCTTGCCGAGCATGCCGGCGCCGGCATCCCACAGCCGCTGCGAAACTGCGGACTCGTACTGCGGGGTAAAGCCCTCCAAAATGTGACTCGCCGCCGTCGAGGTGACGCCCTTGGTGCAGAACAAGTCCTTCATGCCGATCGGCACGCCGGCGAGCGGCTTCAGCGTCTCCCCGGCCGCGCGAACGGCATCGGCGGCATCGGCGGCAGCGAGCGCGTGATCGGGCGTTTCCACCAGGAAAGCATTGAGTTGGCGTGCGTTGCTGACAGCAGCGTTGAAGCTTTCGGCCACTTCTCGTGCGGAGAAGGTGCCGTCGCGCACGCCGTCGCGGATCTCGCGGATGCCAAGGTCGGTCAGGTCAGTCATCAGAACACCGTCACACCGGCATGCGCCGGCGCTGCAAGAGAAAGAAAGCGGCCGCCAGCAGCCGAGGAGAGGATCACTCGATCACCTTGGGCACGGTGAAGAAGCCGTGCTCGGCCTGCGGCGCGTTGGCGAGCACCGCGTCGCGGATGCCGCCGCCGGTCAGCGGATCGGCGTTCACCACATCGTCGCGCAGGCGCAGCGTGTTGGGGATCACCGCCGTCATCGGCGCGACGCCGCTGGTATCCACCTCGCCCAGTTGCTCGATCCATCCGAGGATGTTGTTGAGCTCGGGCACTAGGCGCTCGGCATGGGCGTCGTCGATCGCGATGCGCGCGAGGCTCGCGACCTTTTTCACGGTGGCAGTATCTACGGACATGGGCAGCGCGCTATCACCGCCGCCCGCCCGAAGGCAACAGCGCTGGCGGAGCGTAACGATAGTTGCGCGCGCGTGGCGGCTGGGGCAGGCGAGGGCATGGCTCGCAAGTTCCTTTACGTCATTGCCTTCCTGATCGCGCTCGTGATCGCCGGTGCCGTGGTCTACCGTATCTGGGGCAACGACCTGATCCGCTGGACCTTCGTGCCCGACCGGCCATTCGAGCCGCAAGGCGGCGTGGGCGAGAACGTCTATGACCGGGCGGACATGTGGCTGGCGCGGCCGGATATCGGCGGGAACCCGGCCTTGTGGACGCCGGTCGGCTATCAGCCGCGGCAGAGCCCCGGCGGACCGGCGGTGTTCTTCATCCATCCGACATCTTATCTGAGCGGGGATCATTGGAATGCCCCGCTCGACAACAAGGACGCCAACGATCGCGCCGCGCTGTTCCTGCGCGGGCAGGCGAGTGTGTTCAACGAGGTGGGGGAAATCTGGGCGCCGCGATACCGTCAGGCGACCTTCGGCTCATTCCTGACCGACGCCGCCGACGCGCAGCGTGCGCTGGATCTGGCGTATGGCGATATCCAGGTCGCCTTTGCCGCCTTCCTGCGTCAGATCGATGGCGATCGGCCGATCATTCTGGCCGGCCACAGCCAAGGCGCGCTGCACCTTACCCGCCTGCTGAAGGACAAGGTGGCGGGTACGCCACTCGCCGCGCGGATCGTCGCCGCTTACGTCGTCGGCTGGCCGGTGAGCCGCGACCGGGATCTGGCTGCTCTCGGCCTGCCAGCGTGCGCGCGGGCCGACCAGCGGGGCTGTATCCTGTCGTGGGAGAGCTTTGCCGAGCCGGCCGACCCGTCGCTGGTGATCGACAATTACGATCGCTCGACCGGGTTCGACGGCAAGTCGCGGAAGGACACCAAACTGGTGTGCACCAATCCGCTGACCGGCACGCTGGACGCGACGGCGCCGGCGAGCGCCAACAAGGGGACGTTGTTCCCGGCGGCTGACCTGGGCAGCGCGGAGATCAAACCGGGGCAGGTGCCCGCACGCTGCGACGCACGCGGATTGCTGCTGATCGGGGCGGGGCCGGATGTCGGACCCTATGTGCTGCCGGGCAACAATTACCATGTGTACGATTACAGCCTGTTCTGGGCCAATGTGCGCGCCGACGCCGCGCGGCGGGTGGCGGCGCGATGATCACCACCTCGGCATTAGAATTCCGCGCCGCCATGCCCGGCGGCGGTCGGCTGATCGGGCTGGACCTTGGCACCAAGACGATCGGTACGGCGCTGTGCGATGCCGGCTGGAGCTTTGCCAGCCCCGCTACGCTGATCAAGCGGCGCAAGTTCAGCCAGGACAAAGCGGCGCTGGTGGAACTGATGACCGCGCAGCATGTGGTTGGTGTCGTGCTCGGGCTGCCGCTCAACCTCGATGGCACGGAGAGCCCGCGCAGCCAATCGACGCGGGCGTTCGCGCGCAACATCGCCGATCTTGGGCCGGTTCTGTTGTGGGACGAACGCTGGTCCACGGTCGCGGTGGAGCGCGTGATGATCGAGCAAGACATGAGCCGCGCCAAGCGTGCCGAGCGAATCGACAATCTGGCAGCGGCGCACATCCTGCAGGCGGCGATCGACGCGCTGGTGCGCGACTGATCAGCCCTGCCGTAGCGAGCGGAAGGCGGTGCGCAGTTCCTCGACGAACAGTTCGGGCTGCTCGAAGGCGGCGAAGTGCCCGCCGCGGTCGAGCTCGTTCCAGTGGATGATGTTAGGGTACTGCCGCTCGGCCCAGCGGCGCGAGGCGCGGAAGATCTCCTTGGGGAACATGCTGTAGCCGGTCGGCACCGTGACCTTTTCGACACCGAAGGCGCGGAAGCTCTCGTAATAGAGCCGCGCCGATGATGCGCCGGTGCCGGTGAGCCAATAGAGCATGATGTCGTCGAGCATTTCGTCGCGGGTGAGCGCATTCTCCGGCTCGCCGTCGCAGTCGGACCATTCGCGAAACTTTTCGTAGATCCACATCGCCTGGCCGACCGGCGAGTCGACCAGGCCATAGCCGAGCGTCTGCGGGCGGGTGGCCTGCTGCTGCGAATAGCCGTTGCCGTCCTGCATGTAGCGTTGCAGGCTTTCAAGCGAGGCTTTTTCCTGCGGCGTGGCCCTGGCGAGATCCTCCGGTGTGGGACGGACGACGAGCATGTTGAGGTGAATGCCGGCCACTGCTGGATCGCCGCTGGCACCGATCGCGGTGGTGACGGCAGAGCCCCAGTCGCCGCCCTGCGCGACGAAGCGATCGTAGCCGAGCCGTTTCATCAGCGTAATCCAGGCCGCGGCGATCCGCGGTACGGGCCAGCCCTGTTCAGGGCGTGCGGAAAAGCCGTAGCCGGGGAGGGAGGGGCAAACGACGTGGAAGGCGTCCTCCGCCCGGCCACCGTGCGCTTCGGGGTCGGTCAGCGGGCCAATGACCTCGAGGAACTCGACCACGGAGCCGGGCCAGCCGTGCGTCAGGACGAGCGGCATGGCGTTTGGGGTGGGTGAGCGGCGGTGTAGGAAGTGTAGCTCCAACCCGTCGATCACCGTCTTGAACTGGCCGACGGCGTTGAGGGCTGCCTCGCACCGGCGCCAATCGTATTCATGCTGCCAATAGTCCGCGAGGGCGCGCGCTCGATCGAGTGGTACGCCCTGCTCCCAGTCCGACACCGTTTCGCGCTCGGGCCATCGCGTGCGCGCCAGACGATCGTGCAGATCCTCAAGCGCGGCCTCTGGCACATGGAGGTGAAATGGCGTGACGGCGTGGTTCGGCTGTTCGGTGCCAGTCATGTCAGATCCTCATCCGTCACGGCGCAAGAGCGCCAGTGCCTGTTCGGCAAGCGCCGGGCAGCCATTGATCGCCTCGCCGGCGTTGGGCGTGGTGCCGGCGAGGGCGCGCGCGTAGACACCCTGGCTGATCGAGGCGAGGCGGAAGACCGCAAAGCCGAGGTAGAAGCTCCAGTCGTCGATCCCGCTGCGGCCGGTGCGGCGGCAGTAGGCGGCGACATATTCCTCTTCCGTGGGGATCCCGCTGCTGGCGAAATCGACGCCGTCGAGCGTGCCCCAGGACGGCGATGTGGAATGCCACATGAAGCCATTGTAGCCGAGGTCGGCGAGCGGGTGACCGATCGTGGAGAGCTCCCAATCGAGGACGGCGATCAGCCGTGGCTCCGTGGGGTGGAACATGACGTTTTCGAGGCGGTAGTCGCCATGCGCGATCGCGACCGCTTCGTCGTGCGGGATGCGCGCGGGCAGCTCTGCGATCAGTGCTTCCATGGCGGGCACCGGCTCGGTCTCGGCGCCACGATATTGCTTGGTCCAGCGCGCGATCTGCCGCTCGAAATAGCCGGTCGGGCGGCCGTAATCCTGCAGCCCCACGGCGCGGTGGTCGACCGAGTGGAGCGCGGCAAGGGTGGCGTTCAGCTGATCATAGACCGCGCTACGCTCCGCGGGCGTGAGTTCGGGCAGAGTGGCATCGCGGAAGATGCGGCCCTCCAGATAGTCCATCACGTAAAAACTGGTGCCGATCACCTCGGGATCGTCGCACAAGGCGCGCATCACGGGCACGGGCACGTCGGCATCGCGCAGCGCGGCCATGACGCGATATTCGCGGTCGACCTGGTGCGCGCTGGCGAGCAACTGCCCCGGTGGCTTCTTGCGCAGGACGTAATCGCCGGCGTCGGTGGAGAGCATGAAGGTGGGGTTCGAGGCGCCGCCGATGAACTGACGCACCTGCATCTCGCGGCCGAACCCTTCCACATGGCGGCTCAGCCAATCGGCGAGGCGTGCCTCGTCGAACTTGTGACGTGGCGACACCTCCGCCAGGCGCGCACCGCTCATGCGCGCCTCACCCGGTGCGTTGCCGATGACCAACTTGCCATCATCCTCTCCCTCTATCGCGGCGTTCGCCTTCTAAGTCACTTTGCTTAATCGGCGGCGGATTGAAAGAGGGCGCGTGCGATTAGCGCTCGGTCGAGAGGATTTCGGCGAGCAGGCGAAAGTCACGCTCGCGCGGGCTGGCGCGGCGCCAGGCGAGCGCGATGGTGCGCTGCGGGTTGTCGCCGCCGAGCGGGCGGGCGGCGATGCCCGTGTGTTCGAGAATGCCGGCGTTGAGCGCGATCTCGGGCAGCATCGTGACGCCAAGGCGGTTGTCGACCATCTGCACGATGGTGTGCAGCGAGGTGCCCATCATGGTCGCCTCTGCGCGAAGCTCGGGGCGGTTGCAGGCGGCGAGCGCGTGATCCTTCAGGCAATGGCCATCCTCCAGCAGGAGGAGGCGGGTTTCGTCGATGTCTGCGGGCGAGATCGGCTTTACGTCCTCCGCCAGCTCGCCGGTCGGAAACGCGAGAAAGAGGCGGTCGTCGAACAGTTCCTGTGTGGTCACTTCGCCGCAGGAATACGGAAGGGCGAGGAGCACGCAATCCGCGCGGCCGCTTTGCAGCGAATCGCAGGCGGCGGCGCTCGGCTCCTCGCGCAGGAAGAGCTTCAGGTCGGGATATTCGGTGCGCAGGCGCGGCAACACGCGCGGCAGAAGGAACGGCGCGATCGTCGGAATGACGCTCATGCGCATTTCGCCCGAAAGCGGGCGTCCGGCTGCGCGGGCGAGGTCACCAAGCTCCTCCGCCTCGCGCACCACGCGCCGCGCCTTGGCGACGATCTGCTCCCCCAGCGGCGTGAAGCGCACGACGCGGCGCGTACGCTCCACCAGCGTCACGCCGATCAGCGTTTCAAGCTCGCGAATGCCGGCTGACAGGGTGGACTGCGTCACGAAACAGGCGTCGGCGGCGCGCCCGAAATGGCCGTGGTCGCGAAGCGCGATCAGATATTGCAACTGCTTGAGCGTGGGCAGGTAGGTATTCGCCATTAATCGTCCCGATCGATCACCGAGCGCTTGCTAGCCCGTTTTGGTCGATGATGCGAGCGGCGTGCCCCTTACAATACAGCGCGAATGAACCCGTAGGTGCTGGTGATCGTCAGCACGACGCCGACCAGGATCAGCATCGTCTTGATCGGGATCCGCTTGGCCATCACCGCGCCGAACGGCGCCGCAAGCACGCCGCCGATCAGCAGCCCCAGCGTTGCCGATGCGAAATCCTGCAAGCCGAGATTGGCGATAAAGGTGGCCGACACGGTCAGGGTGAGAAAGAACTCGACAGAGTTCACCGTTCCCACCACGCGGCGCGGCTCGACGCCCTGGACCAGTAGATTGGAGGTAACCACTGGACCCCAGCCGCCGCCGCCGGCCGCATCCAGAAAGCCGCCGATCAGGCCGAGTGGCTCCACCACCTTCGGCTTTTGCGTGGTCGGCGGAAACAGCAGGCCGCGGATCAGCAGGTAGATGCCGATCGCGATCAGATAGCCGAGCACGAACGGCTTCACCGTTTCGCCGTCGATGCTGGTGAGCAGATAGGCCCCGCCAACACCGCCGATGATTCCGGGAACAAGCAGCCGCAGGAACAGCCGCGGATCGACGTTGCCATGGAGCACATGGCTGATGCCCGAGACGGCGGTGGTGAAGGTTTCGACGATATGAACGTTGGCCGATGCGCGCGCCGGCGACAGGCCCATCACCGCGACGAGCAGGGTGTTGCAGATGACCCCGAAGGCCATGCCCAGCGCGCCATCGACGATCTGCGCGCCGAAGCCGACGAGAATGAACGGCAGCAACGGCTCGATGCTTAACTGCGACAAATCCATTTCGGCCCTCTGGTCCGGCAGACTCGCCCTGCATGCCGCACAATCGTAAAACCTACAAGATTGATATGGTTTCAGTAGCCCAGCTTTGCATTCGTGGGTGCTGGAAAACGAAAGGTGGAGCGCTTAAGTCGCGGCATCACGATTAAGGGGACGCGTGATGGCGCGACTTGGCAGGTATCTCGATTCCATCCGGGCCCGCGATCCGGCGCCGCATTCGCGGCTGGAGATCCTGACCTATCCGGGTGTCTGGGCGCTTGGCTGCCATCGCGTGGCGCATCGCTTGTACCGCGCGCGGCTGTTCTTCCTGGCACGCGCGGTGAACCACTTTGCGCGGTTCATGACCGCGATCGACATCCATCCGGGTGCAAAGATCGGCCGCAACTTCTTCATCGACCACGGCTTCGTGGTGATCGGCGAAACCGCGGAGATCGGCGACGACGTCACCATCTATCAGTGCGTGACGCTGGGCGGCACCAGCCCCGACGATGGCGTGGCGGGCAAACGCCACCCGACGATCAGCGACGGTGCGATCATCGGTTCGGGCGCGCAGGTACTGGGGCCGATCACGGTCGGTCGCCGGTCGCGCGTGGGCGCGAACGCGGTCGTCACCAAGGATGTGCCCGAAGGCGCGGTGATGGTCGGCATTCCGGCGCGTCCCACCATGGTGGAAGGTGGCCGGGCGCCCGAGCGCGCGTTCATGGCTTATGGCACGCCGTGCAGCGAGATGTTCGATCCCGCGACGCAGAAGGTGGAGATTCTGCGCTGCGAGCTTGAGGCGATGAAGAAGCGCCTCGACGCGCTGATCGAGGAGCAGGACGGCAGCCAGCGAGCGCGTGATCGCGCCTGATGGGCGTCGTTACGCCGTTTCCCGCGTCAGGCCGGCCGGGGCAGATCGGGTTCGATCGGCCTGAGCTCAACCGCATTCTCGACCTGTACGGCCGGATGGTCGCTGCCGGGCATTGGAAGGATTATGCGATGGAGCTGGGCCGCGATGCCGCGGTCTTTGCCGCCTTTCGCCGGGCGGCCGAGCGCCCCGAGTTCCGCATCGAGAAGCGGCCAGCGCTGCGCAATCGTCAGGGCATGTGGGCGCTGATCGGGGAGGCCGGGCAGGTCGTCAAGCGCGGCCACGAGCTTGGCCCCGTGCTGGCGCCGATCGAGCGCCGGCTGATGAAGCTGGTCGAGGACTGATCCTCACTCTGACGCGGCGTGGCGCGGTTCAGGTCGCCATGTTCACCGGCGGCAGGCGGCCGGCAAGGGCGGGCCCGACCAGGCCCACGACATGTTGGCGGACCTTGTGCCAGAAGGCGGAGAGCAGCAGCAGGGCCGATCCGATCACCAATGCGGTGAACGCCGCAGACAGCTCAACCGCACCGGCCGTTTGGAACAGCGTCGACAGGGCGTAGAGGACGTACGCGAGACTGGAGACGAGCAGCGCACGGCGATCGATCAGCAGGGCGACGAAGCCGAACGCGGCGTACAGAAGCAGCACGAGCAAGGCGCGCCAGCCGTTCATCGCATCCTCGAACACGCCGATGACGTTGAACAGCGCATGCGCAATCATCGGCGCGGCGGCGAGGTGCAGCCAGAAGGCGACGTCCGAGCGGCGTGTGCGACGCAGCGGGTCGCGCAGGTCCCACCACATGGCAAAGGCGAACACCGCCAGTCCCGCCGTCAGGACAATGGGTAGAATAGCCGCGCTCGCACCGGGCACAACGGCCAGGATCAGGGATATGACGACGCCGACGCCCGCCAGCGCGGCGGCAGCTACGGTGATCGGCACCATGAACCGTCGCCAATGGAGCCAGGCTGCCAATGCGGTCAGCGCAGCGATGCCGGCACCGAGGACGCCAACGATTGCGGTCTGAACATCCCGATCGACGGTGATGTCCTTTACCTGCGCCTCTACTGCATTGCCATGCGCGATCAGCCAAGCCAGCGGCGTCCAGGCGACACCCGCCAAAAAGGCGAGTAGCAGAACGATCGAGGGCAGCGCCATCCGGCGTTGGCCGGTGAAATATTCGGCCAACACCCAGCTGGCCGCAGCGACACCCATCGGCCCCAGAGGCGTTGCCATTGCGGCACCGATCCATCCGACGGCGACAAGGAGCATGACGATGGCGATCGAGACAAAGATGTCGTTGAAGCCGGTGAGCAGCCGGAACTGCTCTTCGTCAACGGCCGGCGCCTGGCGCAACGCTGCCATATGATTGCGAAATGCCGTCGCCGCCGCAGGGCTCAGCACCCCCGCCGCGACGGCACCGTCGATATCACTCTCGCTGTACAATCCGATGCTCCCCCGACGACCGCGAGGATAACGTAGTCGTCGGAAGAGGCAATCGGACGCTGCGTCAGTTGCCCTGAAGCTTCTTGCCGATCATCATCGACTGGCCGGCGCCCGAATCCGGCACGATCTCGCCGGTGCGATCGGTGATCTCGGCCCAATGCTTGGCGATGCCTTCCGGCGAAAGCTCGTCACCGCTGAGCGCCACGCCAGGCGTGAGCGTGACATAGGCCGCCTGGAACACGCCGGCGCCAGCGCCGACGATCTGATTGGTCGGCGCGTCTTCGCTGACGAGGTACAGCGCGGCGGGCACGACCTTGTCGGGCGAGAATGCCTGGAAGAGCTGCTCGGGGAACAGGTCCTCGGTCATGCGCGTGCCGGCGACCGGCGCGAGGGTGTTGACCTTGATGTTGTTCTTCGCACCCTCGAGGTAGAGCGACTTGGTGAAGCCGGCGAGACCGAGCTTGGCCGCGCCGTAGTTGGTCTGGCCGAAGTTGCCGTACAGGCCGGTCGACGACGCGGTCATCAGGATGCGGCCATAGTTCTGCTCGCGCATCGTTTCCCACACCGCCTTGGTCGCGTTGGCGGAGCCGAGCAGGTGGACCTGGACCACGAAGGCGAAGTCGGCCGGGTCCATCTTCGCGAACGACTTGTCACGCAGCACGCCGGCATTGTTGATGAGGACGTGGACGCCGCCCCAGGCTTCCTTGGCCTTGGCGACCATTTCGACCATCTGATCATATTCGGTGACACTGGCGCCGTTCGCCATCGCTTCGCCGCCGGCCGCCTTGATTTCCTCGACGACCTTGTGCGCGGCGTCGGAGGCACCGGAGCCGGTACGATCGCCGCCGAGATCGTTGACGACAACCTTTGCCCCGCGACGCGCGAGTTCAAGCGCGTATTCGCGCCCCAGACCGCCGCCGGCACCGGTGACAATGGCGACCTTATCATCGAAACGGATGGACATGGAAAAGGCGCTCCCCTCACGTGAAATGGAGCGCCTTCCCATACTGAACATTCAAACGGGCGCAACCGCCCGCATGGTCAGCCGATCATTTGCCGCCCGGCTGCATGCAGCCATCATACTGGCCCTTCTTGCAGATCGGATAATCCTGCTTCGGGGCCGGCGGCGGGAAGGCGACGTCCGGTGCCGGGGCCTGCTGGAAGCGGACGATCGCGCCCGGCGCCGGGGTACCCTGCAGCGCAGGCGTGCTGGGCATATAGCCGCCCGGCCCAGCCATCGCGTCGCTCGACATGGTGCCAGTGGTGTTCATCGAGCCGCTGGTGCTCATGGTGCTACCGTTGGTCGGCGCCTGCATGGCGGGATCAGCCGTGGTCGTGCTCATGGTGTCCGTGTTCTGCATTTCCGTGCCGGGCGTGGTCTGACCCGCGGTGTCGGCCGGCTGCATCTGCGCAAGCGCCGGCGTCGCGATGAGCGCGGCGGCTGCCAAAAGGAACGATTTCATCTGCCATTCTCCTGTCAGAATACGCTCGAATACGTGCAAGAACGCGGCTGACGAACGCGTTCGACGCTCAAAGTATCCTTCGTTTCGAAGGCGATTCGACAGGAGAAGTGCGCAGGCAGGGGTGCTGTGTAAGCTTAGTGTCCGGCGTCCAGCGCATAGCCGGCGGAACGCACCGTGCGGATGATGTCCGGGCGGCCGCCTTCGTTGATCGCCTTGCGCAATCGGCGGATGTGCACGTCGACGGTGCGGCTTTCGATGTCGCTGTCATGCCCCCAGACGCTGTCGAGCAGGCGTTCGCGCGAGAAAACGTGGCCGGGGTGTTCGAGGAAGTGCTTGAGCAGGCGGAACTCGGTCGGGCCGAGCGGGATCACCTCGCCGCCTCGGCGCACCTTGTGGCCGACGGTGTCCATTTCGAGATCGGCATAGGACAGGGCCTCACCGGCGAGGGCGGGGCGCACGCGGCGCAGCACGGCGGACACGCGCGCGACGAGCTCGCGCGGGCTGAACGGCTTCGTGACATAATCGTCCGCGCCGGTTTCAAGCCCACGGATGCGATCCGCCTCCTCGCCGCGCGCGGTGAGCATGATGATCGGCACGTTGGCGGTTTCGGCCGTGCGGCGCAGGCGGCGGCATACCTCGATGCCGGACAGCCCCTCGACCATCCAGTCGAGAAGGACGATGTCCGGCACCTTTTCGCGTGCGAGCAGCAACGCTTCCTCGCCGTCGATCGTGTGGACGACCTCGAAATCCTCACGCTTGAAGTGCCAGACGAGAAGCTCGGCCAGGGCGGCATCGTCCTCGACCAAGAGCATTCGTGCGCGTGCCATCATTCCCCCTTCTCGCGATCGGCAAGCTGCGTGCCGGTCGCCGCAAAATAGACCATTTCCGCAACATTGGTCGCGTGATCGCCGATCCGTTCGAGGTTCTTCGCGACGAACAGAAGGTGTGCGACCTCGCTGATCGTCTTTGGATTCTCGACCATGTGCGTCACGAGCGTGCGGAAGATGGCGTCGTAGAAATCGTCCAGCGCCGTATCACGCTCGCAGATCTCGACCGCGGCCGCTGCGTCGCGCGCGGCAAAGGCGTCGAGCACGTCGTGCACCATCTCGGCCGCCATGCGGCCCATCGCCTGGATCACGGATATCGGATCGATGCGGTGCTCGCTTTCGATCAGCGGTACACGCTTGGCGATGTTCTTGGCATAGTCGCCGATCCGCTCCACCACGGCGGCGATCTTCAGCGCGGCGACAACTTCGCGCAGATCGTTGGCCATCGGTGCGCGCAGCGCGATGATGCGCACGACCAGGCGCTCGACCTCCGCCTCGATGATATCGATCTGCTTGTCGGCCGCGCGTACCTGAGCGGCAAGCTCGAGATCGCCACGCTGCAACGAGCGCATGGCACCTTCGATCGCCTGTTCGGCAAGCCCGCCCATCTGGCTGATGAGGCCGCGTAGCCGGCCGATGTCCTCGTCGAACGCCTTGACGGTATGTTCCGCCATGTCCTGTCCCCTCAGCCGTAGCGGCCCGTGATGTAATCGGTGGTGCGCTGCTCGCGCGGGTTGGTGAAGATGTCGTTGGTGTCGCCGTATTCCACCAGTTCGCCGAGGTGAAAGAAGGCGGTTTTCTGGCTGACGCGCGCGGCCTGCTGCATGTTGTGCGTGACGATCACGATCGCGTAGCGGCCGCGCAGATCGTGGATCAGTTCCTCGATACGTGCGGTGGCGATCGGATCGAGCGCGCTGCACGGCTCGTCCATCAGGATCACCTCGGGATCGACGGCGATAGCGCGCGCGATGCACAAACGCTGCTGCTGACCGCCGGAAAGCGCGGTACCACTGTCGGACAGGCGATCCTTAACCTCGCTCCACAGGCCGGCGCGGGTGAGCGACTGCTCAACGATCGTATCGAGCTCCGCCTTGCCGCTGGCGAGGCCGTGAATGCGCGGGCCGTAGGCGACGTTCTCGTAGATCGACTTGGGGAACGGGTTTGGCTTCTGGAACACCATGCCGACGCGCGCGCGCAGCTGCACCACGTCCATGTCCTTGGAATAGATGTCTTCTCCGTCGAGCCGGATGTCGCCTTCGACACGGGCCGACGCGACGGTGTCGTTCATCCGGTTCAGCGTGCGAAGGAACGTCGACTTGCCGCAGCCCGAGGGGCCGATGAAGGCCGTGACGTCCTCCTGATCGACATCGATCGAGACGTTCCGGATCGCCTGCTTCTCGCCGTAGAAGACGTTGACGTTGTGGGCGTTGATCTTGTGGCTCACCAGCGGGTCTCGAAGCGGTTGCGGAGGTAAATGGCGAGGCCGTTCATCGCGAGGAGGAACACCAGCAGCACGATGATGGCGGCTGAGGTTTTCTCGACAAAGCCGCGGGCGACCTCGTCCGACCAGAGGAAAATCTGCACCGGAAGCACGGTTGCAGGATCGGTTAGCCCCTCCGGCGGCGCGGCAATGAAGGCGCGCATGCCGATCATCAGCAAAGGCGCCGTTTCGCCGAGCGCGCGCGCCATGCCGATGATCGTGCCCGTGAGGATGCCCGGCAACGCAAGCGGCAGGACATGGTGGAAGACGACCTGCACCGGGCTGGCGCCGACGCCGAGCGCCGCGTCGCGGATCGACGGGGGCACGGCCTTGATCGCGTTGCGCCCGGCGATGACGATCACCGGCATGGTCATGAGCGCCAGCGTGAGGCCGCCGACGATCGGCGCGGAGCGGGGAAGGCCGAAGGTGTTGAGGAACACGGCGAGGCCGAGCAGGCCGAAGATGATCGACGGAACGGCGGCAAGATTGTTGATCGACACCTCGATAAGGTCGGTCCAGCGGTTCCGCGGGGCATATTCCTCAAGGTACAGTGCCGAGAGGACCCCGACCGGAAAGGCGATCAGCAGGGTGACGAGCATCGTCAGCAGCGAACCCTTGAGCGCGCCCCAGATGCCGACGCGGGTGGGATCGGAGGAGTCCGCGCCGCCGAAGAAATCGTGATTGAGGCCGCTGGACAGTCGGTCGCCCATTGCGCTGACGATGCGTTCGGCCGCCGGCGTGCCTGCTCGTTTGAACGCCATATCGACGTCCGAATTCACCGGTACGTCGATCACCACCTGCTGACGCAACAGCGCGGGGTTCGCCTTCACGGCGTTGCGCACGCGCAGCCACGCGCCGTCCGAGAGCAGTTCTGCGCCGCCCGCCGTGGGGAAGGCTGCGCCCGCCGCTGCGTCGACGACGCCCTCCAGGCCGGCGCCGGCGAGCGCCAGGTCGCCGCGATCGCCGCGCAGCTGCTCGGGCGTCACGTTCAGCTCGGCGGCGCGAAAGTCGATCGGCAGCTGGACGCGCGTCTCCAGAAAGCCGGCCGCGCCCTGCATGACCATGGTGATGATCAGAAAGAAGAGAAAGGCGGCGGACAGCACGATTGCGCCGAGGCCGAGCCAGCGAAAGCGCCGCTCGGCCGCATACCGACGGGCGATGCGGCGCCGCATCGCCTCGGCGCGCCAATTCGTAGGAGCGCGATCAGTCATAAGCCTCGCGGTACCTTTTCACCACGATGAGCGCGACGATGTTGAGCAACAGCGTGATGACGAACAGAGTCAGCCCAAGGGCGAAGGCCGCCAGCGTCTTGGCGCTGTCAAATTCCGCCTCGCCGGTGAGCAAGTCGACGATCTGCTTGGTGACCGTAGTGGTGCTGGCGAACGGGTTGAGCGTCAGGGTGGCGACGCCCGATGCGGCCATGACGACGATCATGGTTTCGCCGATCGCGCGGCTGACGGCGAGCAGCACACCGCCGACGATGCCGGGCAGGGCGGCGGGGACGAGCACCTTGCGGATCGTCTCGGAGGGGGTCGCGCCCATGGCGAGGCTGCCGTCGCGCATGGAGCTGGGCACGGCCGCCAGCGAGTCGTCCGCTATGGAGGACACGAACGGGATGATCATGACACCCATGACGAGACCGGCGGCAAGCGCGCTCTCGCTGCTGGCCCAGCGGATGCCGATCATCACGGCGAAATCGCGCACGGCGGGGGCGACGGTGAGCGCGGCGAAATAGCCATAGACCACCGTCGGCACACCGGCGAGCACCTCCAGCAGCGGCTTGATCCAGCGACGCGTCGACAGTTTCGCATATTGCGTGAGGTAGATGGCGCTCATCAGGCCGAACGGGATCGCCACCAGCATGGCAATCACCGCGCCGATGAAGAAAGTGCCCCAGAAAAGCGGCACCGCACCCAGGTTCGCGCCGGGATCGCGCGGGTCGATCACCTGCGGCGACCAGTGCGTGCCGAACAGGAAATCGATGAGCGGCACGATCGAGAAGAAACGCGCGCTTTCGAACAGCAGGCTAGCGACAATGCCGAAGGTGGTGAGGATCGCGATCAGCGAAGCGCCCAGCAACAGCAGCATGACGATGCGCTCGACCGCCGTTCGGGCGCCGAACTGCGGCCGCACGCGCAGATAGGAGAAGGCGAAACCGGCAAAGGCAAGGATTGCGGCGAGCGCGGTGGCGATCCAGTCGAAGCGGCGTTGCGCGGCGGCATAGGCCGGGGCGAGCACCTCCGACAGGTCGTGAAACGCACCGAATGCCTCGCCACGCGCCAGATTTCGTGCCTCGGAGAGGATCGCGGACCGCTCGAAACCAGTCGGCGGCAGGCTGGCAGCTTGCGGCGTCGCGATCACGGCATCGGTGACCATCGCAGGCGAGACGAAGAACCAGATCGCGAGAAAGAGCAGCGGCGGCAGCGTCGTCCAGAGCGCGACGAACCAGCCGTGATGACCCGGAAGGGCGCTGAAGCGGCCGGTACGGGAGCTGCGCAGCGCGATCGCCCGCGCCCGCCCCACGAACCAGCCGATCAGGCCGAGCACGATCACCACGAAGAACAATGCGCCAACGCTCATTTCAGCGCGGCCTCTCTGAGCGGTGTTTCACGCTTCACGATCGCGGCGGCCTGAGCCTGAACGACGGACGGTGCCGGGATGAGCCCGCGCCGCGCGAGCGGTCCGCTGGCGCCCCACAGGGCCGTATATTGCTGCACGAAGCGACCGAGACCCGGCACAGCCTTTAGATGTGCTTTTTTCACATAGATGAAGAGCGGCCGCGCACCCGGATATTCGCCGCTCGCGATCGTTGCGCTGCTCGGCGCGACACCGGCGATCGGCACGCCGGTTACCGAGCCGGCATTTTCTTCGAGGTAGGAATAGCCGAAGATGCCGAGCGCGTCGGGATTGGCGGTCAGCTTCTGGACGATAAGATTGTCGTTTTCGCCAGCGTCGATGTAGGCGCCGTCCTCCCGGACGCGCTGGCACCGCGCCTTGAAAGCGTCCGTGTCGGACTCTTCCAGTTGCTTGGCCGTCGGATCACTGTCGATACAGCCGCGCGCCAGGATCAGTTCGGCCAGCGCGTCGCGCGTGCCGCTGGTGGCGGGCGGCCCATAGACCTGGATCGGGGTGGCCGGCAGCGACGGGTTCACATCGCGCCACGTACGGGCGGTATTGGCCTTGCCACCAGGTGCAGCGGCCAGCGCGCGATAGATGTCGGCCGGGGTGAGCGCCATTTTCGGTCCGGCCTTTGCCTCGGCGAAAGCGACGCCGTCGATGCCGACCTGCACTTCCAGAATGTCACGTACGCCGTTCTTGGCGCAGGTTTCGAATTCGCTTCGCTTCATGCGGCGCGAGGCATTGACGATGTCGGGGTGCGCCGCCCCGATCCCCGCGCAGAACAGGCGCATGCCCGCGCCGGTGCCGGTGGATTCGATCACCGGCGGGCGGGCGCCCGGATTGTTCGCCAGATACTGTTCGGCGACGATCGTGGTGAACGGGTAAACCGTGGACGAGCCCACCGCCTTGATCTGCGCACGCGCGCCGGCACCGCCGCTCGCCTGATCATGGCAAGCCGAACTGAGCGCAAGCAGCGCGAAGGGCAGAGCGGCGCGACTCATGATATTTCCGGTAGGTGTTTTCCCGACGCGCCGCCTGTGTGACACCCGAGTTACCGCTTCATGACACCGGCTCTGGAGGCGCGTTCGTCGGCGGGCGGAGCACCACCGTAACACGCGTTCCTTCGCCGACCCGGCTGACGATATCGAGCCGGCCGCGGTGGCGCTCGACGATATGCTTGACGATCGCGAGGCCGAGGCCGGTGCCGCCCACCGAGCGACTGCGGCCCGGATCGACGCGATAGAACCGCTCGGTCAGGCGGGGCAGATGCTCTGGCGGAATGCCTTCGCCCTGATCCGCCACGACGAGGCGCACCGCGTCCGGCTCCCGCACGATCGAGACGCGCACGGGCGTGCCGGGCTGGCCATATTTCATGGCGTTGCCGATCAGATTGTGGAGCAGCTGCGACAATTGCGTGCGATCACCCATGACGGGAATGACGCCGGTGTCGTGCTCCAGGATGATGTCGCGCCCGCGGCCGTCATGCGCCTGCGCCAGTTCGGCATGGGTTTCGTCGACCAGTGCGCCAAGGTCCACGGTGTCCGCCGGAGCGCGATATTTTTCTGCCTCGATGCGCGAGAGGCTCATCAGGTCGTCGACCAGCCGCTGCATCCGCCGCGCCTCGTCGAAGACGATCTTCAGAAAGCGCGCGCGGATCGCGGGATCTTCGCCCGCCGCGTCGGACAGCGTTTCCACATAGCCGAGGATCGACGCCAGCGGCGTGCGCAGTTCGTGACTGGCATTGGCCACGAAATCGACACGCATCCGCTCCGCCGCGTGGCTGCCGCTGCGATCGGCGAGATGGACGAGGCGGCGACCATCGCCGATCGGCGCGATCTGCATTTCCCATCGCTGCGACGGCGAGCCAAGCCCGGTCAGCGCGACCGGCCCGCCGCCGCCCTGATCGGCTAGAAGCCCCGAAGCCGCCGGGTGCCGAATGGCGGTGCGGGCGTCCTCGCCGATCACATGCGCGCCGAGCAATGCGCGTGCCGCCGCATTGGCCGTGACGATGCGCGGGCCGGACAGGATCAGCACAGGCTCCGCCAGCGCGTCCAGCACCGGCTCGAGCGTGAGCAGGGGGGCGGCTGCGGCCGCGGGCGCGACCGCATCGGGACCGTCGCTTCGGCCCGCGACGCAGGCAAGGACTGCGGCAACACCGCCGGCGATGCTGACGATGACGAGGTCCGCGCCCGCGCCGATCAGTCCGAGAATAAGGGCGGTAACGGCAACGATGCCGAGGGCGGTCCAGCCGCGTACAGACATAAACTGGCTCATCATCCTGGACACAGGGTCGTTTGCGCTACGGTCGTTCGGGGTTTGAGCGTCGCACGGGTGATTGTCCATCCCGCGCAATCCAGCGCCCGATCGTCCCATCGCGGCACGGGGCATGTCGCGCTTCTTGTGCCCGCGTTAGGATTATGGAAGGGCGTTGTGCGAGAAAGAGGCCCCATGACCGATCCCATCGATCACGATCAGCCGGCGCAGCCGCAGCGCCGTCGCGCGCTGCGCATCGGCGCGGTGGGCGCCGTGGCGGTTGTTTCGATCCGGCCTGCCATGGCGCAGGCCTATGGCTCGGTGCTGACCTGCGAAATTCCGGTGCCCGATCCCGGTCGCGCCGGTAGCTATATCGATGCCGCTGGACAACTCGTGCCGGCCGGAACGCAGGGCGCCTTCGCACCGCCCGGCCGCCCGCTGAAAGGCGAAGACGTACGGCGCGCGCTTGCCACCGGCGGCAATCTGCCGGGCGTCGATTACGACCGCAGCCGCGCCTATTTGAAATATGTGCAGAACCTGCGCAGCGGAACGACCGGCTTCACCTGTTTCGCTTCACTCCAGATGCCGCGGCGCTGATCGGTGAGCGCGACGCGCTATCGCGCGCCGCCGGCCGCCGATGTGGTGTTGGCCGATCTGGACGAACTGGTGGCGGTGTTCCACCGCGCCTCCGGCATCACGCATCTGGTCGCCCCTCCAGTGCCGGATCTGCTCGCGGCTATGGCTGCGCGCTGGTTAACGCTGGACGATCTGGAGCGAGAATTCGAACTGGTCGACGGTGATCGCGACGGGCTTGCGGCGATGCTGGACGAGATGGCGATCGCGGGGCTGATCGAGCGGGCATGAGGCACAGCTTTCACGTTCGGGTGGGGCCGGTCAGCTTCCGCATCGGATCGGCGTGGCCCGAACCGATCCGCCAGCTGCGCGCGCTGTACCGCGACTATCCGCAGGATGTAGGCGTGCCGGACTTCACCGTTCGGTTGGCGCCGAGCCGCCCCTGGCGCCGCTGGGTACGCCCGTCGGTGATGATCGAGGGCGACTACGTGATCCCTGATGCCGCGCCGCTGCCGGTCGCACATGGGCTGCTCGCTGCCGAGATGGGCATGAACCTGCAGATGGCGATGGGGCAGCGACGCTTTCTGCTGCTGCACGCGGCAGCCGTGGCGCGCGACGACCGTGCCATCGTGATGACCGGCGAGTCCGGCGCCGGCAAGTCGACGCTGGCCGCGCTGCTCCAGGCGCGCGGATGGCGGCTGATGGCCGACGAGTTCGTGCTGCTGGAGCCGAGTTCCGGCCTGATCCATCCGTTTCCGCGCCCCGTCAGCCTGAAGAACGGCGCCATCGATGTCGCTGCGGCAGCCTTTCCAGACGCGCACTGGGGGCCGCTGATGCGTGATACGCCAAAGGGGGCGATCCGCCATCTGGTGCCCATGCCTGATGGGCTTGCCGCTGGCGAGCAGCCGGCGCGGCCGGTATTGTTGCTTTTTCCTCGCTTCGGCCTGGCGGCGGAGCAACGACCGGTGGGGGCGGGGGAAGCATTCGTGCGCTTGACGCAGGCCTCCACCAATTACGTCATCCTTGGTGAACGTGGTTTTGCTGCCCTGACCGGCCTGGTGCGCGGCGTAACGCGCGCGGCGATCGATTATCCGGACGTGGAAACGGCCGCGACGATGATCGAGGCATTGTGGTGACGCCCGCCCGCACCTTGGCAGCGCTGCTCGTCGATCCGGCTGGCGCGCAGGCGCTGAATGATGCGGATTGGACCGGCGTGCTCGCCGTTGCCCGCGCCGAGCAGTTGATCGGTACGCTTGCGGCCCGGCTGGACGGCCTCGATGTGCCGACACGGGTGCGCGCCGTGTTGGCGGACGCCAGCGCGACGGCGCTCGAAGGGCGGCGGCAAGCATTGTGGGAGGCCGAAATGGCGCGGCGCGCGCTGCGCGACGCGGACGCGCCGGTGATCCTGTTGAAGGGCACCGCCTTTGCGGCGGCGGGCCTTGATGCCGGACAAGGACGGTCGATCGGCGACCTCGATATTCTGGTGCCGCACGCAAGCCTCGCCGCCGTGGAGGAGGCCCTGCTTGCGCACGGCTGGATGTGGGTGAAGCCCGACCCTTACGACGACGCCTATTACCGGCAGTGGATGCATGAGCTGCCGCCGCTGATCCATCCGGAGCGAGACCGGATGATCGATGTGCATCACACCATTTTGCCGCCGACCGCGCGGATCACGCCCGATGCCGCCAAACTGATCGCGCGGGCGGTGCCGCTTGCAAATGGTCTAGCCATGCTGAGCCCGCCCGACATGGTCGTTCATGCGGCGATCCACCTGTTCGGTGATGGCGATCTCAGCGGTGGCCTGCGCAATCTGTGGGATATCGACCGGCTGCTGCGCGAATTCAGCGAGAACGATGGCGACTTCTGGATCGCGCTGTCCGCGGCGGCCGTCGAACATGAGGCGGCGGCTGTCGTCGCCCGCGCCGTTCGGCTCTCGCATGATCTGTTCGCCACGCCGGTGCCGGACGCTTGGGCGAAACTGAGCACGGTGGATCATTGGTACCGGCGGCGATTGCTGGCGCGCGACGGCTGGGGTCGCGCGACCCGACCGGCGACGCGGCTCGCCTTTTACGTGCGCTCGCACTGGCTGCGGATGCCGCCAGCGATGCTGGCACGGCATCTGTGGATCAAATGGCGGAAGACTGCCGGCGACCGCGAACCACCGCCACCACCAGCAGAACGCCGATGATCACCGCCGTATCGGCAACCCAGTCCATGATGTCGCAATCGCGATGCAGCGCCGGGATCGACTGAACCACCTCGATCATCGCGCCGAGAAACGACAGCCGCTCACCGATGCGTAGCAGCGGCGTGCTCGGGTAAGCAGCAACGGACAGGATCGTGAGGGTGCCGAACGCGAGCATGTGCCGGTATTTGTCGTTGTCGATCGGCACCTCTGGCGGATTCGGCAGCAGCGCCATGGTGAGGACGACGACGCCGGTGATGGCGAGTAGGAGGCGCCAGAAGGCGGGGGGCAACAGCCTCATCCCAGTCGCTCCAATGCGGGCAGCAGATCGTCGAAATGGTCAATGATCGCTTCCGCTCCCAGTTCCTCCACCGGCTGCATCAGAAAACCGAAGCGGCAGGCGATTGCGGGAATGCCGGCGGCGTGCGCTGCGGCGACATCAAAGATCGAATCGCCGACGAACGCGGCGCGTCCGCCGCCCGATTGCTCGATCATCGCGCGGATCGGGGCGGGCGAGGGTTTGCTGTTTCCCGGCCCAAGGGTGTCACCGCCGATCATGCACGACAGGCGGTCGAGCAGGCCGACATCGCGCAGCACATCGTGCGCGAACCCCTCCAGCTTGTTGGTCACCACCGCAACCTTCACGCCGCGGGCCTTCAGGGCATCCAGTGCCGCGACGGCGCCGGGGTAGGGGCCCGTGTGAACCGACAGATTGCGCGCGTAATAGTCAAGCAGGACGC
Organism: Sphingomonas dokdonensis; assembly: GCF_002197685.1. Taxonomy (GTDB): domain Bacteria; phylum Pseudomonadota; class Alphaproteobacteria; order Sphingomonadales; family Sphingomonadaceae; genus Sphingomonas; species Sphingomonas dokdonensis. The sequence goes on from NZ_NBBI01000001.1 coordinate 890,547, forward strand.
GGTGCAGCCGATCCAGCAACGCCTCATCCGCCCCACCGGTCGCCGCCAGGCCCTGTGCCAGCATGTGCCGCGCGCCGCCGCCGATCATCGGCTTGATGGCATCGACGCTCAGCGGTGGGCGATCCGCCTGCGCAAGCGCGTGGTTCACCGCGGCGGCTAGGTCTCCGCTGGTGTCGAGAAGCGTGCCGTCGAGATCGAAACCGACGATTTCAAAAGGAAATGGCTGCATCGTCGCGCGGGGTGGCCGCTTGCTATGGAAATGGCAAGCATGTGATGGCAAGGCCGCGCCATGACGCACCGTCCCCTCGCCGTAATCGTGCTGGCCGCCGGCAAAGGCACGCGGATGAAGTCCGCGCGGCACAAGGTGCTGCACCCGATCGCCGGCAAGCCGATGCTGCGTCACCTGCTGGACAGCGCAGCCGGGCTGAAGCCGGTGAAGACGGTGGTGGTGGTCGGTGCCGGGCGCGAGCAGGTGGAGGCGGCCGTCGCGCCGCTAGGCGTCAGCGTGGCGCATCAGGCGGAGCAGCTTGGCACCGGGCACGCGGTGGCGCAGGCGGCTGACGCGTTGCAGGGTTTCACCGGTGACGTGCTGATTCTGTATGGCGACGTGCCGCTGGTTTCGCCGGAGACGATGGAGCGGATGGTCGCGCGCCTGCACGAGGCGGATGCGCCGGCCGTGGTCGTGCTTGGCTTTCGTCCGAGCGATCCCGGCGCCTATGGTCGGATCATTGCCGACGCGGACGGCCGCATTGGCAAGATGGTCGAGTTCAAGGACGCGACCGCTGAGGAGCGTGCCGTCGACCTGTGCAATTCGGGGCTGATGGCCGTAGCGGGCGAGGATCTGTTCGCGCTGCTGGACCGGGTCGGCAACGACAATGCGGCGGGCGAATATTACCTGCCCGATATCGTGATGCTCGCCGCGGCGGACGGGCGTGCGTCCGCCGTGATCGAGACGACCGCCGGCGAAGTCGCCGGGGTGAACAGCCGGGCGGAGCTTGCGGTGGTGGAAGAGGCGTGGCAGCAGGCACGGCGCCAACAGGCGATGGCGGACGGCGCGAGCCTGGTGGCGCCTGACACCGTCTGGTTCAGCCATGATACGGTGATCGGCCGCGACGTCACGATCGAACCAAATGTGATCTTCGGGCCGGGCGTGACGATCGCCGACGATGTGACGATCCACGCCTTCAGCCATCTGGAGGGCGCGCAAGTCGCCGCTGATGCATCCGTCGGACCTTACGCCCGGCTGCGCCCCGGGGCGGTGATGGAGCGCGGCTCGCGCGTCGGCAATTTTGTCGAAATGAAGAAGGCCCGGTTGGGCGAGGGGGCGAAGGCCAACCACCTGACCTATCTTGGTGATGCCGAAATCGGCGCCAAGGCCAATATCGGCGCGGGAACGATTACCTGCAATTACGACGGCTTTTTCAAGTACAGGACGGTGATCGGAGCAGGCGCGTTTGTGGGTTCGAACTCGGCACTCGTCGCGCCCGTCACGATCGGCGAGGGCGCGATCGTGGGGGCAGGGTCGACCATCACCGCCGATGTGCCGGCGGACGCGCTGGCGCTCGTCCGACCACCGCAGACCAGCAAGTCCGGCTGGGCAGAGCGTTTCCGCAAGCTGATGCGTGCGCGTAAGGAAGCAAAGTAAATGTGTGGAATTGTTGGTATCATGGGCGGCGAGCCAGTCGCTGATCGGTTGCTCGACGGGCTCAAGCGGCTTGAATATCGCGGCTACGATTCGGCGGGCATCTGCACGATCCATGACGATCGGTTCGATCGTCGCCGCGCGCCGGGCAAGCTGAAGAATCTGGCGCAGCGCCTGGCCGAAGAGCCCTTGGCCGGGATGGCCGGCATTGCGCACACGCGCTGGGCGACGCACGGCGCACCGACCGAGGACAATGCGCACCCGCATATCGTTGGCGACGTGGTGGTGGTCCACAATGGCATCATCGAGAACTTCAAGCCGCTGCGGGACGAACTGATCGCACAGGGACGCGAGTTTCGCAGCCAGACCGACACCGAAGTGGTCGCGCACCTGATCGCCCGGGAGATCGAGAATGGCGCGGCGCCACGCGCGGCGCTGGCGACGGTGCTGCCGATGCTGCACGGCGCCTTCGCGCTGGGCGTGATGGTGCGCACACATCCCGATCTGCTGCTCGGCGCACGGCTCGGCGCGCCGCTGACGGTGGGCTATGGCGATGGCGAGAACTATTTGGGGTCCGATGCGCTCGCACTGGCGCCGCTGACCCAGCGTATCGCGTATCTGGAAGAAGGTGACTGGGTCGCGATCACGCGCGAGGCCGTGGAGATCTACGACCGCGACAACAATGCGGTGACGCGGCCGATCGTCAACTCCGGCGCGTCGGGCCAGTTGATCGACAAGGGCAATCACCGGCACTTCATGCAAAAGGAGATCTACGAGCAGCCGGTCGTCGTGGCGCAGACGCTGCGTTCGTACCTGCGGCCGCTCGAATCCAAGGTCGCGCTGCCGGACATGGATTTCGATCTGTCGGCAATCGAGCGCGTCGCCATCGTGGCGTGCGGTACGGCGAGCTATGTCGGGATGATCGGCAAATACTGGATCGAGCAGCTTGCACGGGTGCCTGTCGAGGTCGATGTGGCGAGCGAATATCGTTATCGTGATCCGGTGCTGCTGCCCAACACCCTGGGCATCGTGATCTCGCAGTCTGGCGAGACCGCTGATACGCTCGCCGCGCTGCGGCACATGCGCGCGGCAGGTGTGACGACCGCAGGCATCATCAACGTGCCGACGAGCTCGATGGCGCGCGAGGTCGATCTGCTGATGCCAACCCACGCGGGGCCGGAAATCGGCGTCGCCTCGACCAAGGCGTTTACCTGCCAGCTTGCCGTGATGGCGGCATTCGCGGCCAATCTGGCGCGTGCAAAGGGCCGGTTGGGCGACGAGGCGGATGTGGTGCAGCAACTGCAGCAGGTGCCCGAGGCGATGAGTGAAGCGCTGGGGCATGACGGTGACATCGAAGCCATGGCGCCCAAGATCGCCGCGGCACGCGACGTCCTCTATTTGGGGCGTGGCCCGGAGTTTCCGCTGGCGCTTGAGGGTGCGCTGAAACTGAAGGAAATCAGCTACATCCACGCCGAAGGTTATGCCTCGGGTGAAATGAAGCACGGGCCGATCGCGTTGATCGACGAAGCCGTGCCGCTGATCGTCATCGCCCCCTCCGGCCCGTTGTTCGACAAGACCGTCAGCAACATGCAGGAGGCGCAGGCGCGCGGCGCACAGGTGGTGCTGATCTCCGATGCCGAGGGCATTGCGCAGGCGGGTGAGAACACCATCGCGACGATTGAGATGCCAAAGGTTGCGCCGTTAATCGCGCCCCTGGTCTATGCAGTGCCGGTTCAGTTGCTTGCCTACCACGTGGCAGTCGCGAAGGGCACCGACGTCGATCAGCCGCGCAATCTGGCGAAGTCCGTCACCGTGGAGTGAACGGCCTGCCGGGGCGGCATGCATCCGTAGGATGGCCGCCCTGCTTGCCCGATCAGCGGGCGGCTTTCCACACCTGCGTCTGGCAGATGAAGGCGATGCAGCCTTTTACCCGCAGCGTGTCGTTCTCGCCGCGCGTCACGATCGACTTGTAGCTCTTGCCATTGCGCGGATCGTAGATCCGGCCGCGCCATTCGTCGCCCGACTGGGTGAAACCCGAAAGGATCGGCAAGCCGACCATGGGCCGACTACGCAGCTTGGCATCGGGATTATTCACATCGGTGGTCGGCGCACCCGGGCGCGCCTTCACCACGGCGGCAATTCTGCCGCAGGTGCTCGTACCACATGGACCGACCTGAACGATCGCGGCGCCATCCTCCGTCAGCCAGCGGCCGGCGATCGGCTGGGCGGCGTGCGCTGCTCCCGCGAGGGTGAGCGCAAAAACGGCGACAGAAGCGCGAAAGATCGTCATGGCGATGTTATCGGAGGAACGCGATGAACACGCAATGGACGATTGGGATCATCGGTGGCTCCGGGCTTTACGCGATCGACGGGCTGGAGGATGCGGAATGGCGCTCGGTTTCCACACCGTGGGGCGAGCCATCCGATGACATCCTGTTCGGCCGGATCGGCGAGGTGGCGCTACGCTTCCTGCCGCGGCACGGTCGCGGACATCGGATCTCCCCTGACGCGATACCTGCACGGGCCAATATCGATGCCCTGAAGCGTGCCGGGTGCACCGATGTGATCGCCATCTCCTCCGTCGGTTCGCTTCGTGAGGAGTTGGAGCCTGGCCGCTTCGCGGTTATCGATCAGTTCGTCGACCGCACGGTGCAGCGTCCGGCAAGCTTCTTCGGCACCGGTTTGGTGACACACGTCTCACTGGCCGATCCGGTGTGCGAGCGACTCTCGGCCTTTGCCGCGGCGGCGGTGCAGGCAGCGGGTGGGCGCGTGGCCGAGCGCGCGACCTATCTGGCGATGGAGGGGCCACAATTCTCGACGCGGGCGGAAAGCCGGCTCTACCGTCAATGGGGATGCGACGTGATCGGCATGACCGGGATGCCCGAGGCGCGGCTCGCGCGGGAGGCCGAGCTGCCGTATGCGCTGATCGGCATGATCACCGACTATGATAGCTGGCGAGAGGATGAAGCGCCGGTGACGACGGGTGAAATCGTCGCTCAGATGGCGGCGAACGGCGCGCTCGCCCGTGCAACGATCGCCGCATTGATCCGCCTGTTGCCTGCCGTTCGCACACCGTCGCCGATCGACACGACGCTGGATGGCGCGATCATGACCGCGCCGGCGCAGCGTGACCCGAAGCTCGCCGAGCGCAACGCCGCCATCCTAGCGCGGGTGCACGGTTGAAACCTGGCGACGAGTTTCGCATGGCAGGTGAGATGACACCGCCCGCCGCCGAGCTGATGCGATCGCTACCCGAGGTGCATGGCTCCATTACGGTTCCGCAGGGCGCAGGCTTTTGGCGGCGATTGCTCGCCTTTGCCGGGCCAGGCTGGCTGGTCGCTGTCGGCTATATGGACCCGGGCAATTGGGCGACCGACATCGCCGGTGGTTCGGCATTCGGCTATACGCTGCTCAGCGTCATCCTGCTTTCCAACCTGATGGCGATCGTCCTGCAGGCCTTGTCCGCTCGGCTAGGTATCGGCGTCGGAATGGATTTGGCGCAGGCGTGCCGGCAGCAATATTCGCGGCCGATATCGTTTGTTCTTTGGGCCTTATGCGAGATTGCGATCATCGCGTGTGATCTTGCCGAGGTGCTGGGCACGGCAATCGCGCTGAAGCTGCTGTTCAACATGCCGCTGGTCGCGGGCGTGTGTGTGACGGCGCTTGACGTGTTTCTGATCCTTGCGTTGCAACGCTATGGGTTTCGCCGCTTGGAGGCGTTCGTTGCCTCGCTTCTGGTCATCATCGCCGGGTGCTTCGCGCTTGAGCTGGCCTGGGCGGGGCCGGACTGGGGCGCAGCGGCGGTTGGGCTGATCCCGTCCACCGAGATCGTCAGCAACCCGCTCATGCTCTACATTGCGATCGGCATTCTCGGCGCGACGGTGATGCCGCATAACCTGTATCTGCATTCCGCGATCGTGCAGACGCGGGCGGTGGGCAAGGAGCTGGCCGAAAAGCGCGACGCGCTGACCATGGCGACGATCGACTCGACGGTCAGTCTGGGACTCGCATTCTTCATCAATGCCGCGATCCTGGTGCTGGCTGCGGCGACGTTTCACGTGGCGGGGCGCACCGAAGTGGCCGAGATCGAGGAAGCGCACCGCCTGCTCGCGCCGATGCTGGGCGTAGGCGGGGCAAGTGTCGTCTTCGCCATCGCGCTTCTCGCCAGCGGGCAAAATTCCACGGTGACCGGCACGCTTGCCGGGCAGATCGTGATGGAAGGGTTTCTGCACATTCGCCTGCCGCTCTGGTTGCGGCGCCTGATCACCCGCGGGTTGGCGATCATCCCAGCGGTGATCGGCGTGGTGGTGGCTGGTGAAAGTGGGGCGACGCAGCTGCTGGTGCTGAGCCAGGTGGTGCTGAGCCTTCAACTTCCCTTTGCCGTATTGCCGCTCGTGGCGTTCACCGGCAGCCGGCGTCTGATGGGCCCGCTGGCGGCGCCTACCTGGCTGGTGGCGCTCGCCTGGGCGATCGCTGCCGTCATCGTGGGCTTGAACGGCTGGATGCTTTGGGGACTGGTGAGCGGCGGTTGACGCGCCGCCACAGCCCCGCGCGCATGGTCAGGCGATCAGCTTACCCCGCAGCGCCTCGCGCCGTGCAGCATCGACGCCCAGCACCTCCTCGGCATAGCGCTCGGCCGAGCCATAGCGTTCGTTGATCGTGCGGGTGGCGGCGTCGAGGTACATTGCGTCGACACCCATCAGCGTTTCGATCGCCTCGTCGGTGATCTGCGCGCCGTAGCGCTGCCGGATCGAATCGCCGGCGGCGGCAATGCGGCGCTTCTGATTGCCGGCCTTGTTGGTGAGGAGATAGTCCTCCATCACATCGTCCTCGTGCACGCCGAGCAAGCGATGAAGCAGGGCGGCGGCGAGCCCGGTGCGATCCTTGCCGGCGAGACAATGCAGCAGGCTGGGTCCCTCGCGCGTCGCCAATGCCTCGAAATAGAGGGTCAGCGAGCGGACGAGAACGTCGCGATACGGCATGTTCTCGTACAGCCGCGTCATCGCCGCGCGGGCTTCGTCCGCGGTGGTGATGCCGCGCCCGGCCTCTTCGTGCGGCGCCAGTTCCGAACCCGCCGTCTCGCCCGGCGCGAACAGCACCAAGCCGTCGAAGCCGTCATGGCGCAAGCAGGGCATCAACTGCCGCTCACTGTCGCCGCGCAGGTCGACCACGGTGGTGATGCCCAGATCCCCGACACCCGCCAGGTCGTCCGGGGTCGCATCGGCATGCTGGCCCGAGCGCCACAGAACGCCCTGGCGAAGCCGCCCGTCGCGCGCCGTGTAGCCGCCATAGTCGCGAAAGTTGTGGATGCCGTCGAAGGCGAGGACACGTTCGTTCATACAGGCAACGCTAGCGCATCAATGTGACGCTGTCGCGTCCATTAAGCGTCTCGACTTAGCAGGCGGCAGCGCCGGTGCCCGCTACGCTGGGTCGCCGTCCTTATACTTCATCTCAAGAAAGCGGCCGCGGGTTTCGAGCGAATCGAGATCGTTGCTCGCGAGTTCCTCGGTCAACTGGCCGATCTCGCGCTCGATCAGTTCGAGGCCCTCGACCAGTTGCCGGTCGGGCGTTTTGCCGTTTCGCTCGGTCCCGCGCAGCTCGCGCGGCACGCGTTGATAATCGCGGACAAAGTCCGGCAGCTGCTCGCCAACCAGCCGGCGGATGTCTGCCGCGGCGGGGGTGCTGTCATCCACGGAGGCGAGTTGCTTGCCCAAGGTGTCGAGGCGCAAGCCGATGCGATCGGAGACCTGAACCGCAGGCGCCGGAAGCGCCGGGCGCTGCGCATCCAGCCAGCGCGTTGTCTGCATTGGCAATGCCTTAAGGTCGCTTTTTGCCAGCTTTTCTACCGTGACTGGGCGCGGTCCCGGCGCGAAGGCGATCGCGAGCGTCACTGCGAGCATCATCATCATGACGGCCAGCGCGCCGAAGATGCCGAGCGGCACGACTGCCAGCCCGATGATCGCTGCAACCAACAGGATCGCGGCATTGGCGCCGCCGATCGCCGCGACCCGCTTTGCCAGGCTTCGACCCTGGCGTGGGCGGCGGGCGGTCGGCAGCCCCTCAAAGGATTGGAGCTTCACCCGATCGAGCGTGCCGCGCGCGCGGGCGAGCGCCTCGTTGGTCTCGTACGAGGTCACAGCGACTCCAGCTTGAACGTTTCAGGCGACGACCCGAGGCGGTTCTGCGCGGCACCCTCTGCACGCGCGATATAGCCGCGTGATTTCTCCACCTCGTTGGAGAGCGTATTGACGGTGGACTTCATCGAATCGAGCGCCTTCAGCTTGAAGGTGTCGATCGCGTCCATCGTCTCGTAGATGTTCTGGAATGCGCGCTGCAGCGTCTCCAGCGGGATGGCGGAGCTTGCCGCCTGCTCGTGGATACGCGCGGTGTTCGACCGGAGCATTTTTCCTGTGGAATCAATGATCCCCGCCGTGGTGGTGTTAAGCTGTGTGATCTGTTCGAGCACCAGCTTCTGGTTCGTCATGGCCTGTGCGACCGTCACCGCGGTGCGCAGCGCGGAGACCGTGGTGGTGGAGGCGCGGTCGACGCCCTTGATCAACTCGACGTTGTTCTTCTTGACGAGGTCGAGCGCGAGATAGCCCTGCACCGTGACCGCCATCTGGGTCAGCAGGTCCTGCGTGCGCTGGCGGGCGTAGAACAGGGCGCCCTCGCGGATCGCCTTGGCCTTTGCCGGATCGGTGGCGTCAAGGTCGTTCGCCTTGTCCTCCAGCTTCTGGTCGAGCATGCGCGAGAGCTGGATCATCTGTTCCAGCTTGCCCATCGCGCTCCAGAGATTGGCGCGCTCGGTGTCGATGGAGGCATTGTCCATCAGGAGTTCGTCCTTGCCCGAAGCAAGGCTCTTAAGGATGGACGCGATGTGCGTCTGGCTCGACTTGTAGCTGTCGAAGTAATTGCGCATCTTGCCGCCAAACGGGATGATGCCGAACAGCTTTTGCGGCGCGGTCAGATTACCCTTCTTGCCGGGATCCAAATCTTCGACGACACGGCGTAGCTGGGCGAGATCTTTGCCGACGCCGGTTTCCTGGTCCATGGCACGCACCGGACGATCAAGAAACCTGTTCGACTGGCCAGCGGCGTCGCGGATCTCCTTGGCGCCCATGTTGGTGATCGCATCGACAACCTTGCCGAACTCGGGACTATTGGCGTCACGCTCCAGCAATTGCTGGACGGCATAGTCCGCGCGCTCTTCGAGCTTGGACTTGGTGCCCTCGTCCACGGGCACGAGACCAGCGGCCTTTTCGGCCGTGACGGAGGGGACGGGATCGGGCGGCGTCAGCTTCAGCACCGGCTCGGTCGCGGTGATCGTGTCGGGGTTGCTCGCCATGTTGGTCCTCCAGCGTTGCCGTTACGATGACGCCAGACGGGTCTTCGTTCAAGTGTGTCAGGGATATAATACGCTGCTGTTGGAACGCCAAGGTTTCTGGGCCGGCGCTGGAGTCAGATGGCCGCGCAGCGGTAACGGTCGGCCTGTACCCGGCGAAAATTGGCCGCGTTTCGCCGTACGCTGGCCAGTACCGTCTGCTGCGGGCGCGAAGGGTGGCGCTGGCGGACTGTTTCGGCTATGCGCGCCCGGAATGCGGCCACGCCGTGGCGGCCATCCAGGAAATCGTATGAATCTGCGCAACATCGCCATCATCGCGCACGTCGATCATGGCAAGACCACTCTTGTTGACCAATTGTTCCGTCAATCGGGCACGTTCCGAGACAATCAGCGCGTTGAGGAGCGCGCGATGGATTCGAACGACCTCGAGAAGGAGCGCGGCATCACCATTCTGGCGAAGCCGACGTCGATCGAGTGGGAAGGCACGCGGATCAACATCGTCGACACGCCGGGCCACGCCGACTTCGGCGGCGAGGTGGAGCGCATCCTGTCGATGGTCGACGGCGTCATTCTGCTGGTCGATTCGTCGGAAGGCGCGATGCCGCAGACGAAATTCGTGACGGGCAAGGCGCTCGCGTTGGGCCTGCGCCCGATCGTGGTCGTCAACAAGGTCGATCGGCCCGACCAGCGCATTCAGGAAGTGCTTGACGAGGTGTTCGACCTGTTCGTCAGCCTCGATGCGAACGACGAGCAGCTCGATTTCCCGGTGCTCTACGCGTCGGGCCGCAACGGTTATGCCAGCGACGATCCCGAGCGGCGCGAGGGCACGCTGACCCCGATGTTCCAGAAGATCGTCGATCACGTGCCGCCGCCGGCGCTGGACGTCGATGCGCCGTTCACGTTCCTCGTGACGCTGCTCGATCGCGACAACTTCCTCGGCCGCGTGCTGACGGGCCGCGTCAACTCGGGCACGGTGAAGGTGAACCAGCCGATCCACGCGCTCGACATGGACGGCAAGGTGGTCGAGACCGGCCGCGCGTCGAAGATCATGACGTTCCAGGGCCTGGAGCGCGTGCCGACCGACGAGGCGAAGGCGGGCGACATCATCAGCCTTGCCGGCCTGACCGTCGCGACGGTGTCGAACACCATTGCCGACACGACCGTGACCGAGGCGATCCAGGCGCAGCCGATCGATCCGCCGACGCTGTCGATGCGCTTTGCGGTGAACGATTCGCCGATGGCGGGTCGCGAGGGCAGCAAGGTGACGAGCCGCATGATCCGCGACCGCCTGTTCCGCGAGGCCGAATCGAACGTCGCGATCAAGGTGACCGAATCGAGCGATCGCGACAGCTACGAAGTCGCCGGCCGCGGCGAGCTTCAGCTGGGCGTGCTGATCGAGACGATGCGGCGCGAAGGCTTCGAGCTCGGCATCAGCCGCCCACGCGTGCTCTTCCGCGAAGACGAGAACGGCAAGCGCACCGAGCCGTACGAAACCGTCATCATCGACGTGGACGAGGAATATTCGGGCACGGTCGTCGAGAAGATGAACCTGCGCAAGGCCGAGATGACCGACATGCGCCCGTCGGGCGGCGGCAAGACGCGCATCACCTTCTCCGCGCCGAGCCGCGGGATGATCGGCTATCACGGCGAGTTCCTGTCGGACACGCGCGGCACCGGCATCATGAACCGGCTGTTCGAGAAGTACGGCCCGCACAAGGGCGCGATCGAGGGCCGCAAGAACGGCGTGCTGATCTCGAACGGTGCGGGCGAAGCGCAGGGCTATGCCCTTGGCCCGCTCGAGGCGCGCGGCATCCTGTTCGTCGGGCATGGCGAGGCGCTCTACGAGGGCATGATCATCGGCGAGAACGCCAAGACGGAAGACCTTGAGGTCAACCCGATGAAGGCGAAGCAGCTGACGAACTTCCGCGCATCGGGCGGCAAGGACGATGCGATCCGCCTGACCCCGCCGAAGAAGATGACGCTGGAGCAGGCCATCGCGTACATCGACGATGACGAGATGGTCGAGGTGACGCCCAAGACGATCCGCCTGCGCAAGCGCTTCCTCGATTCGAACGAGCGCAAGCGCAACAAGCGGTCGGCCGAGGCGGCTTGAGCGAACGGCCGATCCGGGTTGGCCTGATCGGCCTTGGTTATGCGGGACGCACGTTTCACGTCCCGCTGATCGGCGCGACCGAGGGGATGGCGATTACCGCCGTCGCCTCGTCGCAGCCGGACGTGGCGGCAGCGCTGCTGCCCGAAGCGGTCGTTGTGCGAACAGCGGCCGAATTGGTGGCGCGCGACGACGTGGATGTGGTCGTCGTCGCCAGCCCGAACGACAGCCATGCGCCGCTGGCGCTTGCCGCTTTGAACGCCGACAAGCATGTCGTGGTCGAGAAGCCCTTTGCGCTCGGCCTTGAAGAGGCGAGAACGGTGGCTGAGGCCGCGACGCGCGCGGAGCGTCTGCTCGCCGTGTTTCACAATCGGCGCTGGGACAGTGACTTTCTGTCGGTGCAGGCCGCCATCGCGGACGGCGCGATCGGCGATGTCGTGCATTTCGAGAGCCACTTCGATCGTTTTCGCCCGATGGTGCGCGATCGCTGGCGCGAGCGTGCCGAGGGTGGCGGCGGGATCTGGTATGACCTGGGGCCGCACCTCGTCGATCAGGCGCTGCTGCTGTTCGGCATGCCCGAGCGGGTCGAGGCGAGCCTGGCGGCGCTGCGCCCTGGCGCGTTGGCCGACGATTGGGCGCATGTCGTGCTGCATTACCCGGGCAAGCGGATCGTGCTTCAGGCAAGCATGCTGGTGGCGGGCGGCACCGCGCGCTTCACGGTGCACGGCACGGGTGGCAGCCTGGTGAAGCAGCGCGGCGACCAGCAGGAAGCGCAATTGCTCGCCGGCATGGTGCCGGGTGCGCTGGGCTGGGGCGAGGATGACGACCCGCTGATCTTGCACGACGGCGAGGGCGCGCGTGCCATGACGCTGGTGCGCGGCGACCAACGACATTTCTATCGGGCGCTGGCGGCGGCGATCCGTGGGCAGGGGCCGAACCCGGTGCCGCCCGATGAGGCGCTTGGCGTGATGGCGGTGATCGAAGCGGCGATCCGGTCAGCGGATGAAGGGCGGACGGTGCCGATCCAAACGGCGTCCTGCGCAACGCTTTGAAACTGGTGTGGGGGTGGCCCCGCCCGTAGCGTGCCGGTGATCAACGATCATCGGGAGATTTCATGCGCCTGCTTTGCGCCACCATGCCGTTTGCCCTGCTGGCCGGCACCGCTCAATCTGAAACCTACCCGGACATCCCGGAGCCGATGATCTTCGACATGGTCCGCCCGCTCGGCGCGAAGCGGGGCGAGTTGGAGGCCAATGTGCTGGCGCAGACGGGTTCGCCATTCCGCGCGTCCGAGACCGAATGGGCGCCCGAGGTCGAATATGCCTATGCCAACGGCCATGCGGTCGAACTGGAGCTGCCGTTCGATGGGCGGCGGGTGGCAGCGTACAAACTGGGCCTGCAATCGTCGCTGGGCGCTTCGGCTGACGGGCGCAGCGCGCATGGGGTGCAATATCTTGGCGTCTATCACCGCGAGACTGGCCGCTACACCAACACGCTGCTGTATCTGGCCGGGCACCGAATGAGCGAACGATGGAGCACGATGAACATGATCGGGCTGGACGACATTCGACCCGACGGCGGGGAGGGCAGCAACGCGCTGCTGCTGAACCATGCCTTATTCTATGATGCCAAGCCGGGCACGGTGCTGGGCGCGGAACTGAACGTTGCGGGTGGTGCCGAACGCAGCGTGAAGCTTAGCCCGCAGGTGCACCAGCAGGTGTCGCCGTCCGCCAATCTGCAATTTTCGATCGGGGTCGAGAAGCTGCGCGAACAGCGCGCGCGCCCGACGGCCGGACTGCGCGTCGTTCGCGAGTTCTGACGGGAAGGGCAGGCGGGTTCAGCCCAGCCCGCCGAGCTCCATCAGCACCGCCCATTCCGCGTCGCGCACCGGCGTGACCGACAGGCGGCTCTGGCGCAGCACCTCCAGCGTGGCGAGGCGCGGTTCGGCCTTGATCGTGGCGAGCGGGACGGGGGTGGGGAGCTTCTCGATCGGACGCACCGCGACCGAGGCCCAGGTGCCGTTCTCGCCATCAGGCTTCCAGGCGCGGGTGATCTCCATCACCCCGACAGCCGCTTTCTCCTTGTTGGAATGGTAGAAGATCGCGCGGTCGCCGGGGGTCATCTCCTTCAGGAAATTGCGCGCGGTATAGTTGCGGATGCCGTCCCACTCTGTCTCGCCATCGCGGATCAGATGATCCCAGCCGTAAACATCGGGTTCGGACCGCAACAACCAGAAACGCATCAATCACTCCATAAACAAAAGATGAACACACCATTCCGGGTGGGTTCAGCGCGACTCGGCCATAACATTGAACACGCTCACGGTATCGTGCGTTTACACCCTCAGAGCGGACCGAGCGTTTTGTATGAGGAGGTTCGAGATGAATGGATTTTTGATGAAGGCAGGACTGGGGTCGGCGCTCGCCGCGTCGGCGCTTGCCACTGCTACCCCGGCCACGGCGCAACGCTGGCATCGCGGCTATGATCGCGGCGGCGACGCGGCGGCCGGCGCGCTGATCGGCGGCGTGATCGGCCTCGGCCTTGGCGCGGCGATCGCGTCGAGCAACCGCGGCCCCTATTACGGTTATCGGGGCGGGTATCGCGGCTACAATGGCTATGACGGCTATTATCCGCGCAACTATTACAATCCCAATCGCCGGGCTTGGCGCGGACCGCGCTGTTTCCAGCAGTGGCGGTGGGATCCCTATTACGGCCAGCAGGTGCCGGTGCGCGTCTGCCGCTGAGCGGCTGACGGGCCGACGACGAGGTCACGCAGGGGGCGGCGCGGGAGACTCGATCTTCCGCGCCGCTTTTTTTGTGTTTTGCGCAGCGCGGCGATCGGTTAGGCGCGCAGGCCATGACCGACACACCGCCAGACCATCTCTCGATCGACCCTTCCAGCCCCTATTTCGACCAGCCGACGCTGGAGCGGGGCATCGGCATCCGGTTCAAGGGTGTCGAGCGGAACGACGTGGAGGAATATTCCATCTCCGAGGGGTGGATCCGCGTGGCGCTGGGCAAGAAGGTCGATCGGCGTGGGCGGCCACTGACGATCAAGCTGACCGGCCCGGTGGAGGCGTATTTCCAGCGGCCTGCGGACAACGAGGGCGACGATAGCGCCGACGAGGCGGGCGGCGACGAATAAGCGGGTCCGGCAGCGTGCCTGAGGTGCGCTGGTCTTCCGAAGTAGCCACATGAAAACGCGCCGCCGGAATGATCCGACGGCGCGTTGTTGTTTGCGATCGCTGCAGACGTGGCCGCAGCGGATGCCGTTAGGCGGCGAGGCCGATCCGGGCCTTGGCCGCGTTATACTCGCGCTCCATGCGATCGATCCGGTCGGCGACCGACTCGACCTTTTGCACCGCGCCGATGCCCTGGCCCGAGCCCCAGATGTCGCGCCATGCCTTGGCTTTGGCCGGCTCACCATTGGAGTTCTGGCCGAAGTTCATGGTCTTGTAGTCGCCCTCGGGCAGATTGTCGGGGTCCAGCCCGGCCGCGACGATCGAGCCGCGCAGGTAGTTGCCGTGCACGCCGGTGAAGAGGTTGGAATAGACGATGTCGGAGGCGCGGCCCTCGACGATGCCGTTCTTGTATCCCTCGTCGGCATTCGCTTCCTCGGTGGCGATGAAGGGCGAGCCGATATAGGCGAAATCGGCGCCCATCGCCTGCGCGGCGAGCACGGCGTCGCCGGTGGCGATCGACCCCGACAGCGCGACGGGGCCGTCGAACCACTGACGGATCTCGCTGATAAGCGCGAAGGGCGACAGGCGACCGGCGTGACCGCCTGCACCGGCTGCGACGGGGATCAGGCCATCGGCGCCCTTTTCGATCGCCTTGCGTGCGAAGCGATCGTCGATCACGTCGTGCATGGTGATGCCGCCCCAATTGTGGACGGCCTGGTTGAGCTCCTCACGCGCGCCGAGCGAGGTAATGGTGATCGGCACCTGCCACTTTTCACAGGTGGCGAGGTCCGCGTCGAGGCGATCGTTCGACTTGTGGACGATCTGGTTGACGGCGAAGGGGGCGGCGGGGCGATCGGGATTGTCGCGGTTGTGCGCTGCCAGTTCCTCGGTGATCCGGTGCAGCCACTCGTCCAGCAATCCCTGCGGACGGGCATTGAGCGCCGGGAAGGAGCCGACCACGCCCGCCTTGCATTGCGCAATGACGAGATCCGGGCCGGAAATGATGAACAGCGGCGAGCCGATAACCGGCAGGCGCAAGCGGGACAGGATGGCTGGCACTGACATAAGGATTGTTATGTCGGGTGAGTAATCACCTGTCCAGCACCTGCGCAGCCTCAGTCGACGCGCTTCAGACCGGTGGCGGCGGCGCGGCCGTTTTCGACATAATGCGCGGCCGATATCTTCAGCCCCGCGACGGCCCGGTCGTCGAGTTCGCGCACCGCCTTGGCGGGGCTGCCGACGATGAGGCTGCGCGGCGGAAAGGTCTTGCCCTCGGTCACCAAAGCGTTCGCGCCGATGATGCAATCGTCGGGAATGTGCGCGCGATTGAGGATCGTCGCCCCCATGCCGATGAGCACGCGGTTGCCGATGGTGCAGCCGTGCAGGATCGCGTGGTGCCCGATGGTGCAGTCCTCGCCGACGGTCAGCGGCGAATCGGGATCGGAATGGAGCATCGCGCCCTCCTGTATGTTGCTGCGCGCGCCGATCGGGATGGTAGTGTTGTCGCCGCGGATCACCGCGCCGAACCAGACGCTGGTGTCCTCCGCGAGCCGCACGTCGCCGACCACATCGGCGCTCGGCGCGACCCAGGCGGTGTCGTGACAGGTGGGGCGCTGGCCCTTGAACTCGTAGAGCGGCATCTTTCTCTCCTGTACCATCCTCGGACACTCGGGCCGCAGCCTCTTTCAGGCTGGTGCCAAATCGTAAACGCGGCGTTAACCATGTCACCATGCAACGACGCTTCATCACCGCCGAGCCGGCTCGCCATCCCATCCGCCGCACGCTGGTTCAGGCCGAGGCGAAGGCGAAGCGCGGGGACGACCAAGATCTTAAGTTGTTCGTGCTGAGCTTCACCGCCTTTTTCGTGTGCTTCTACACCATGATCGCCTGATTGGCCTGAAGGACCGCTCAGTCGCAGGCGCGATGCAGGCGCTGCGCGATCCAGGCTGAAACGAGGCACATGCCGGCGACGAGCAGCAGCAACTGACTGGCCGTTGCGCCGAGCGCCGTGATGCCGGCAACCGCGGCCGAACCGATCGTCATCGCGCCGGCGTTCACCACGTTGTTCGCGGCCACCGTGCGCGCGGTCTGATCCTTGGGCACGGTGGTGGTGAGAAAGGCGTAGAGCGGCACCACGAACATGCCGCCGAAGATCGCGACGAACATCAGCGTCAGCAGCACCAGCGGCGCGCCGGGATGGCGGACGAATGCGGCGATATTGTAGAGCGTGCCGGCGGGTGCGGCGTCCCAGCGGTTGGCGACGAACCAGAAGGCGAGCACCGCCGCGCCCATCGCGATGACCGATGCGGGCGAATAGCGCGCGGAAATATGGCCGCGCAGCATGAGATTGATCACCACCGATCCGATCGCCACGCCGATCGAGAAGATCGCCAGCACGAGGCTGGCGACGCTCGCGTCGGCGGTGAGGACGTTCTTTACCAACGGTGGGAAGATCACGACGAGCACCGAGCCGATCGTCCAGAAGAAGCTGATCGCACAGATCGCCAGGAACAGCCGCGGGATGTGCATGGTGCCGGCGACGAGGCGCCAGGAGGCGCGCAGCGGATTGTAATCGAGCTTCAGCGGCGGACCGAGCCGCGGGGCGGCGGGGACCATGCGCGCGCTCATATAGCCGAGCGCGGCAACCAGGAACGTCAGCGCCGCGATCAGCGGGATCGATTCGTAGATGAAACCGGCGAGGATCGTACCGAGCAGGATCGACAGGTACGTGCCGGCCTCGACCAGCCCGGTGCCGCCGAGCACGTCCCCGTCATCCAGATGCTGGGGCAGGATGGCGTATTTGATCGGGCTGAAGAAGGTGGAGTGGATGCCGAGGCCGACGACCGCGCCGAGCATCATCACAATCGGCAGCGTGACCTGACCGGTGCGTGCCAGCAGCAAGCCGCCGCAGCCCAGCGCCATGATGCCGAACTCGACGATCTTCACCACGCGGATGATCCGCGCCTTGTCCATCGTGTCGGCCAATTGGCCCGACAGCGCGGACAGCAGAAAGAAGGGGAGAATGAAAAGCGCGGCGGCGAGCGCGTTGAAGAAGCTTTCCTGCTGCTCACTCTGGAAGATCTCGTAGGTCGCGAAGAGGACCATCGAGGTCTTGAACAGATTGTCGTTGAAGGCGCCGAGGAATTGCGTGACGAAAAGCGGCAGAAAGCGCCGGCGTTTCAGAAGCCCGAGGGCGTTGATCATGGCAGGAAGTCGCCCGGCTGTGGCACAATGAGGGTTGCGCATAGCCCCTGCCCGGCGCCGATGCCAAGCCCGGCAGGCTTGCGTCACCGCCCTAGCAGGCTAAGTCACCATCTGTGCTGACCTTGCCCAACCTGCTGACCCTGTCGCGAATCGTCGCGGTTCCCGCGCTTGTCGCGCTGCTCTGGTGGCCGACGTGGCAGGTGGGCTTCGCGATCGCCTTCGTGCTGTACTGCCTGATGGGCATCACCGATTATTTCGACGGCTATCTGGCGCGGGCGCAGGGCGCGGTGTCGCGGCTGGGCGTGTTTCTCGATCCGATCGCCGACAAGATCATGGTGGCGGCCGTGATCCTGATGCTGGTCGGCACGCGACACAACGACAGCGCGGTGATTACCGGCGTGCACATCATCGCGGCGCTGATCATCCTGTTGCGCGAGATCGCCGTATCGGGGCTGCGCGAGTTTCTCGCCGGATTGCAGGTATCGCTGCCGGTGTCGAAGCTGGCCAAGTGGAAGACGACGTTGCAGCTCGTCTCGCTCGGCGCGCTGATCCTGGCGGGCGCGCTGCCGGCCTATGCCTTCGTGAAGGTGACCGGGCTGGTCTCTTTATGGGGTGCGGCGGTGCTGACGGTGATCACCGGGTGGGATTATCTGCGCGTCGGCCTGAGGCACATGGACTGATGGCGGTGCGCATTCTTTATTTCGCGTGGGTGCGCGAGCAGATCGGCGTTGCGGAAGAGGACGTGAACCTGCCCGCGACCGTCGAAACGGTCGGCGCGCTGATCGATTGGCTGTCCGCGCGATCCGATCGCCATGCCGAGGCACTGGCCAGCCGAGAGCGGCTGCGCGCCGCGGTGGACGAAGCGTTCGTGCCGCTGAGCGCGCCGATCGCCGGTGCGCGCGAGATCGCGATCTTCCCGCCGGTGACGGGCGGATGATCCGCATCCTCGTGAGCGACGCGCCAATCGATCTTGGTGAAGAGATGCGGCTGGCGGGTGACGATGGCGCGCTGGCCACCTTTACCGGCACGGTGCGTGCCGATGATGGCGTCAGCGAGCTGATGCTGGAGCATTATCCGGGCGCGACGGAGCGCGCGCTTCAAGCGCTGGCGGAGGAGGCGACAGGGCGCTGGTCGCTGTCGCGCGCGACGATCGTGCATCGCGTCGGCGCGATGGTGCCGGGCGACCGCATCGTGTTCGTCGCTGCCGGCGCCGCGCATCGGCAGGCGGCGCTGGATGCCTGCGCCTTCCTGATCGACCGGCTGAAGACCGATGCGCCGTTCTGGAAGCGCGAGCAGGTCGGCGGCCAGCACCGCTGGGTCGAGCGGCGCGACAGCGACGACGCCTCGGCCGCAAAGTGGCAGCACTGACCGCCGAGCCGGTTCCTGAGCTGAACGTTACGCCAGGCGCGGGATCATCACGCCGTTGATGACGTGGAACACGCCGTTCGCCTGCTGCACGTCGGGCGTTTCGATATAGCTTGTATTGCCGTGCGTATCGGTGAGCGCGACCGCGGCACCATCCTTTCGCGCGAGCAGCGGCGCACCGTCGATGGTGGACAGATGCGCGACGCCGCCGCTGCGATCGATGCGCGCGCGCAGATCCGCCAGCGTGATGCTGCCGCGCACGACATGGTAATTGACCAGGCGGTTCAGGGTGTCGCGATTGGCGGGCTGCAGCAGCTGATCGACGGCGCCGGGCGACATGCGGCCGAACGCTTCGTCATTGGGCGCGAAGACGGTGACCGGGCCGGCGGCCGCGAGTGAGCGGCCGGCGTCGCTCGCGCCGAGCGCGCGGGACAAGGCGCGCAAATTGGGTGCCGCAGCGACGTTTGCGGCGATCGTCCGATTGCCGAGCATGCGGGCACCGGCGAGGTGGGGATTGATCGCGGTCGCGGCTTGGGCGGCCAACAGAGCCGAGTTCGTCGCGACCGGCGTCGCCGGTGCGGCCTGGGATGGGATCGCAGTCGGTGCCTGCGCGAGCGGGGACATGCCGCTCGGCTGCGACGCACATGCCGTCAACAAGGCGCCGAGAACAAAGGCGGGGACGAGATGTCGCTTGTTCATGAACCACTTACTCCGGTTCCATATTCAAAGCTCGAACGCCCCGCCGGCGGAGAGGTTGCCGTAAAATGCATCGCGGCGCCTTTCGTCCGATGCGCAGCCTCGCTAGGCACCATGGCATGATTGATGATCCGCTCGGCCCGCTCGATCCCGATTTCGCCGCCTCGTTCAAACGCGACGACAAGCGGCCGCCCTGCCAGCTTTACCTCGTATCGCCACTTGAAGTCGCAGGCGGCTTTCCCGACCGGCTGGCGCGCGCGCTGGATGCCGGATCGGTGGCGGCGTTCCAGTTCCGCGTGAAGGACGTGAGCCAGCATGAGGCGGCGCGATTGGCCGAGCCGTTGCAGCGGATCTGCGCCGACCGCGACGTGGCGTTCATCGTCAACGACAGCATCTCGCTCGCCAAGCGGCTGGGGGCGGACGGCGTTCACCTGGGGCAGGACGATGGCGACCCGCGCGAGGCGCGGGCGGCGCTGGGGCCGGAGGCGCAGGTCGGCGTGACGTGTCATGACAGCCGCCATTTCGCGATGGAGGCCGGCGAGGCGGGCGCGGACTATGTCGCGTTCGGCAGTTTCTATCCGACCACGACGAAGACGGTGAAGCACCGGCCCGAGCCGGTAATCCTGTCATGGTGGTCGTCGCTGTTCGAGCTGCCCTGCGTGGCGATCGGCGGCATCACGCCGGCCAATGCGGCGCCGCTAGTGGCGGCAGGGGCGGACTTCATCGCGGTTTCCGGTGCGGTCTGGCAGGGCGACGAAGCGGCGGCGGTTCGCGCCTTTGCGGCCGTGCTCGGCTGAGGGCGGTGGCGGCGGGCAGACGCAGGGCCGCCGGATGACGCGGCTGGGCGGGACGATCCTGGCGCTGATCGTGCTGGCGGTGATCGGCTTTGCGTCCATGCTCTCCTTCGGGCCCAGCGCGCCGCGGCGTGTCGCCAGGGAGGAGGTGACCGATATTGGACCGGTTCAGCCGCCGCCGTCGAGCCGCGTGCTGATGATCCCGGTTGCCGGGGTCCCGGCCGGTCAGCTGGTCGATACCTGGGGACAATCGCGGGCGGGCGGTGCGCGCAGCCATGAGGCGATCGACATCATGGCGCCGGGCAATACGCCGGTGGTCGCCGCGGGGCGCGGCACGATCGAGAAGCTGTTCCACAGCGAGGCCGGCGGCATCACGCTGTACGTGCGCTCGCCTGACCGACGGTGGAGCCATTATTATGCGCATCTCGCCGGCTATGCGCCCGGCATTCACGAGGGGCAGAAGGTGGAGCGCGGCACGTTGCTGGGCTTTGTCGGCGACACGGGCAACGCCGGCGCGGGCAACACGCACCTGCATTTCGGGGTCAGCCGGATGACGCCCGATGCGCGATGGCACGAGGGCGTGCCGATCAACCCGTACCCACTGCTTGCCGGAAAGCGCAAGGTTCGTTAGGGCGACCCCCTTCCAGTTCAACACTGCCGTTTGCCCCTGAGCTGGTCGAAGCCCGCCCTGCATGCCTGTATGCTCAGGTTCCGATGCTCGGCGCAGCTCTCCGCATGGGGGAGCCGGCCTTCGACACGCTCAGCCCGAACGGCGAATGGGCCTATACAGTCATGAAGATCAGCGGCGTCGATATCCGTCCGGGCAATATCATCGAATATGAAGGCGGCATCTGGCGCGCCGTGAAGATCCAGCACACCCAGCCCGGCAAGGGCGGCGCGTACATGCAGGTGGAGCTGAAGAACCTGCGCGACGGGCGCAAGAACAACGTGCGCTTCCGCTCGGCCGAGACGGTGGAGCGCGTGCGGCTCGACACCAAGGATTTCCAGTTCCTGTTCGCCGAGGGCGAGAGCCTCGTCTTCATGGACAAGGAAACCTACGACCAGGTGACGCTGCCGCGCGACCTGCTGGGCGATGCCGCCGCGTTCCTACAGGACGGCATGGACGTGGTGATGGAGCTTTATGAGGAAGAAGCCATCAGCGTGCAGCTGCCCGACACGATCGAAGCGACGATCGTCGAGGCCGACGCGGTGGTGAAGGGGCAGACCGCCTCGTCCAGCTACAAGCCCGCCGTGCTCGACAATGGCGTGCGCGTGATGGTGCCGCCGCATATCGCCAGCGGCACCCGGATCGTGGTGGACGTGTACGAGCAGACCTACGTGCGCCGCGCCGACTGATCCTCCATGCCGCTCTCCAACGCGGGAGCGGCGACCGGGCGCAGCGGGGTCGAGAGAGGACCCGGCGCCGCGGTTGAGTGAACTTTCCCTCTCTTCGGCCCTCTTGCTCGCACCGGTGAGAGGGAAAAGGTTTTTGCAATGCCATCCCATTCCGGTCTCTTCACGATCATCGAACGCGCCGCCCGCAAGGCGGCGCCGCGCCTGCGCCGTGACTTCAACGAGGTCCAGCAGCTGCAGGTGAGCCGCAAGGGGCCGGCCGACTTCGTGTCGATGGCGGACCAGCGCGCCGAGCAGACGCTGTTCGAGGAACTGTCCAAGGCGCGGCCGGACTGGGGTTTCCTGATGGAGGAGCGCGGCGAGGTGGCCGGCGATCCGTCCAAGCCGCGGTTCATCATCGATCCGCTCGATGGCACGACCAACTTCCTGCACGGTATTCCGCACTTCGCGATCTCGATCGCGGTCGAGGAGCCGATGCCCAACGGCAAGCGCGAGATCACCACGGCGCTGGTGTATCAGCCGCTGACCGACGAGAGCTTCTGGGCGGAAAAGGGCCGCGGTGCGTGGCTGCAGGATCAGCGGCTGCGCGTGTCGTCACGCCGCGAGCTGACCGAATCGGTGATCGCGACCGGTATTCCCTTCATGGGTCATGGGGATTTTGCCGAGTGGACGCGCATCTTTGGCGCGATCGCACCCCAGGTGGCGGGCATCCGGCGGCTTGGATCAGCGGCGCTCGACCTTGCCTGGGTCGCGGCCGGCCGGTTCGATGGCTATTGGGAATCCAAGCTGAACCTGTGGGACGCGGCGGCGGGGCTGCTGCTGGTCAAGGAAGCCGGCGGCTTCGTGACGGATTTCCGCGGCGGCGACCGGTCGTTCGATCGCAGCGAATATCTGGCGGCAGCCGACGGCCTGCATTCCAAGCTGCACAAGCTGCTGGCCGGGGCGCTGCGCTAAGACGCGTGCGCCGTCGCCGGCGAATGCCTGGCGGGCGCTGCGCTAAGACGCGTGCGCCGTCGCCGGCGAATGCCTGGCGATCAGAAGGTGTAGACGAGCGAGGCGCGGCTGGTCGTGTCGGTGGAGACGCGGCCGATCGGCGGCTCGCTTTCGTATTGCACGGTGTAGCTGAACTGCGCCTTCAGCGGGCCGACCAGCTTGGCGGCGAGCGCAGTCGTGCTGCTGACGGTGGAATTGTACCGCTGGAGATAGGCCGAGGCATCCTGACTGAGCGACAGGCCGGAAAACAGCTTCAGATCGAGATCGACGCTGCCGCGCGCCGCAATGCTGCTCTCGATCGTCGCATCGGTGAACTGGGTGTGACGGAAGGCGGGACCAAGCTCGAGGTTCAGCGTTACCGCGGGCGTTTGCACCGCGCTGTAGCCGGCACCGGCCGAGGCCGAATAGCGATCCGAATAGCCGAAGAAGCGGTCGCTTTCATATTGCAGCGCGCCGTAGACGTATTTGCGCGAGTCGATCTTCCAGTTGGGCTCGTACGCCGCGAGATAATGTTCGCGCGTGGTGATGCCGAGGCTGCGCTGGAAATCGACCTGGCCGCGCAGCTTGTGCCGCCACTCCAGCCCTTCGCGCGTCAGATCGAGAATGCCGGTGACGCCGGCGGTTTGCGTGTTGCCGGTGTTGACGAACCCGCCGACCTCGACGCGGCCGGTCCACAGATCGGTCCAGCCGGCGCGCACGATCCGCGCCTCGCGATCCTTCGCGCGAACCGCGCGCCAAGCGTTGGCGATCCGCAGGACCGAATCGCCGCTCGCCGGATCGGCGGCGCGGGCATATTTGACGATCGTCGCAACCTCGCTCTCGTTGCCCGAGGCGATCGCGGCGTCGAGCATCGCGCGGATCGGCGGCGGGATGACGATCTGCTCTTCGTCATCCGGCATCGCGCCATCGATAGTCGGGCTGGAGGCGGCGAGGAGGAGTGCAAGGATCACCGCCGAGCGCTACCGAAGGCAGCGCGGCAGGTGAAGGAGCCGCGGATGGATCGTGGCTCAGCCGAGATGAGCGGAGAAGGCGGCGAGCACCTCTTCGTACAGCGCGCGCTTGAACGTCACGATCAGCGTCGTGAGATCCTGCGGGTCGGCCCAGCGCCACGCGCGAAATTCGGGATGCGCGGTTTCGATCCGGACGTCCTCGTCCTGCCCCAGAAAGCGGAACAGGAACCAGCGCTGAGTCTGACCGCGGTATTTGCCGCCCCAGACCTTGCCGATCAGTTCGGGCGGCAGGTCATAAGTGAACTCGCCTGGCGCTTCGGCAACCAGCTCTACCTTGTCGGGGGAGATGCCGGTTTCCTCGCCAAGCTCGCGCACCGCCGTATCGAGCGGCGCCTCGCCGGGATCGATCCCGCCCTGCGGCATCTGCCACGCCTCCAGCGTCGAATCGAGCCGCTGGCCGACGAATACCTGCCCCTGCCGGTTCAGGAGCATGACGCCGACGCAAGGGCGATAGGGCAGGTGGGCGGGGTCGGTCATCTCAATCCTTTGCAGGCGGGGTGTGATGGGCCAGCACTTCATAGGCCATCACCGCGGTGGCGACGGCGGCGTTGAGGCTATCCGCCTTGCCCAGCATCGGCATCTTTACCAGCAGATCGCATTCGGCCTCCATCTCGGCAGGCAGTCCCTGCGCCTCGTTGCCGGTGAGGAGGAACGTCGGCGCGGCATAGGGCGCGGTGCGATAATGGTTCTCGGTGCGAAGGCTGAGGCCGACGAGCTGGCCAGGGCCCGAGCGCAGCCACGGCAGGAATGCCTCCCAGTTGGTCCGCACGATCGGCATGGTGAACAATGCGCCCATGCTGGCGCGCACCGACTCGGTGGAGAACGGGTCGACGCAATCGCCGACAAGGATCAGCCCGCCCGCACCGACCGCGTCGCCGGTGCGCAGGATGGTGCCGAGGTTGCCGGGATCGCGCAGCCGCTCGGCGACCAGCCAAATCGGGCTGCGCGTGCGGTCGAGCGTCGCGAGATCGGTGTCGAAGACCGCAAAGGCGCCGACCACCGACTGCGGATTGTCCTTGCCCGACAGCTTGGAAAGGATCGCCTCGCTGGTTTCGATCACTTCGCCGCCGGCCGCTTCGACATCGTGCGTCAGGGCGAGAACGAGCGGGTGCTGGGCGCTGGCCTGGGCGTAGAACAGGAACTGCGGCAAGCGACCGGTCTCGCGCGCCTCCGTCAGAATGCGCAGCCCCTCGGCGAGGAACATGCCTTCTTCGCGCCGGTGCCGCTTGTCGCGCAGCGCCTGGATGCGTTTGACCAGCGGGTTTGAATAAGCCGTAATGAGACGAGGCATTGGCTGCGATCGGCCCTCAATCCTCGCCGAACTTGTCTTCGACAAGCGCGCACATGACGTCCACCACCGAGGCCGCGTTTTCACCCTCGGCGCTGATGGTGATCGTATCGCCCTTGGCCGCGCCCAGCATCATCAACCCCATGATCGACGTGCCGGTGACGGTGGAGCCGCCCTTCGCCACCTGAACGGTGATCGGCTGCTGCGTGGCGAGGGTCACGAACTTCGCGCTAGCGCGGGCATGCAGACCGCGGCGGTTGGTGATCAGCACATCGCGGCTGGCGCTCACGCAGCGGCCTCGCCGACGCCAAGCACCTCGGAGGCGACGGAAATATATTTGCGGCCGGCCTCGCGCGCGGCGGCAACCGCGGCGGCGACGCCCATCTTGCGACGGGCCGATTCCAGACGGATCAGCATGGGCAGGTTGATACCGGCGATCACCTCGACCCGCCCGCGTTCCATCAGCGAAATGGCGAGATTGGACGGTGTGCCGCCGAACAGATCGGTAAGGACGATGACGCCGCGGCCGCTATCAACCTCGGCAATGGCGGCGCGAATATCGGCGCGGCGCGCCTCCATGTCGTCATCCGGGCCGATCGCCACGGTGAGCACCTGCTTTTGCGGGCCGACGACATGCTCCATCGCCGTTACAAACTCATCGGCCAAGCGGCCATGCGTCACGAGCACCAGCCCGATCATCTGCGTCATTATTCCGTTCATTGCCCGTCAGGCCGTCCCTCGAGCCGTTCTTGCTGCACTGCCGCAAGATCACGATGGGTGACCGTGGGCGAAAATGCCGCATCGCGCAACCGTGCTGCGATCCGCTCCGCGACATGAACCGACCGGTGTCTCCCACCGGTACAGCCGATCGCTATGTTTATATATGATTTTCCCTCCGCCCGATAGCGCGGAAGGAGGAGCAGGAGCAGATCCTCGATGCGGCTGACCGCGGGCTCATAGGCGGGATCCTCCGCAACATAGGCGGCGACATCGGCGTCCTTGCCGGTGCCGGGGCGGAGCTGGGGCACCCAATGCGGATTGCGCAGGAAGCGCATGTCGAACACCAGATCCGCGTCTTGGGGCAGGCCGCGCGAAAAGCCGAAGGACATGACCGATATCGCCGGATCGCTGAGCCCGGGCTGCGCAAAGATCCGACGGATGTGCTGCGCGAGATCGGCGCTGCTGAAATGACTGGTATCGATGAGGCGCGATGCGCCGCGACGCAGCGGCTCCAGCAACTCACGCTCCTGCGCAATGCCTTCGCGCGCAGGGCGATCAAGCGCCAGCGGATGACGGCGCCGTGTCTCGTCATACCGTCGGGCAAGCTCCTCCGTCGCGCAGTCTAGAAACAAGGCATCGACATTGCGGCGGCCGGCGGCATGCAGGCGATCGATCTGGCGCACGATCGCGGCGGCGTCGAAATCGCGGGTCATGGAGCCGATGCCGATCGCCAGCGGGCGCGATGTGCCGGCCTGCGCGGGTGCTGCCTCGGTATGCAGCAGGCGATCGAGGAGGCTGAGCGGCAGATTGTCCACCACCTCCCAGCCGAGATCCTCCAGCGTCTTCAGCACGGTGGATTTGCCCGCGCCCGACATGCCGGTGACGAGCAGGATTTCAGGCGGCGAGTTCATGGCAAATCATGCCTCAGCGCATGCTCGATCACAAGCGGCGCGGATGGAGGAAAGGGATCGAGCGTCAGCGTTCGGATCGGTATGTCGAGGAAGCGTTCGGTCTGCCGCTCGGGCATGCGGTCGACCGCCGGCCGCAGATAGACTGCAAGCGCAACCGCGACATCAGCGACATGCGGGAGGGCGATGATGCCCAATCCGCGCACCTCGATCTTGCCGGCGATCGTCGATGGTGCGCGGGCGATCAGCAGCGCGCCCGATGGCGCAAGCTGGGTGTAATCGTCCGACACCAGGACGGCGCCGCGATCGATGAGGCGCAGCGCCAGATCGGACTTGCCCGCGCCGGAGGGACCGAGCAGCATCACCGCGCGACCATCGATCGCGATCGTGGACGCGTGGATGATCTGCGTCGCCGCCACGTCAGCGCGCCGATGCCAGCGGGAGCTGCACCACGAAGCGTGCGCCGCTCAGGCGATCCTCGCGCGATTCGACGCGGATCGTGCCGCCATGCGCCTCCACGATGGTGCGCGCGATGGCGAGGCCAAGGCCGGAATGCTGGCCAAAGCCTTCGCTGCTCGGGCGCACGGAATGGAAGCGGCGGAAGATCGCGTCGCGCTCCTCTTCGGGCACGCCGGGACCTTCGTCCTCGAAGCGCAATTCCAGCCTGTCGGCCATGTCCTGCGCCGCGATCGAGACGAGACCGTCATCGGGCGAGAACGAGACGGCGTTGTCGATCAGGTTTTCGAATACGCGTTCGAGGCGCGTTCCTTCGCCGAGGATAACGGCGGCGCTGCCGATATCTTCGTCGAAGCGCAGTCGTATGCCGCGCTCCACGCCGCGATGCTCGCGCTGGGCGAGAAGACCGCAGAGCATGGCGGCGGCGTCGACCGGCTCGAAATTGGCGCGACTGAGCTGCGCGTCGATCCGCGAGGCATCGGAGATGTCGCTGATGAGGCGATCGAGCCGATGGACGTCGTCGCGCACGATGGCGAGCAGGCGCTCCTGCAACGCGGGATCGCGCACGCTGCCGAGACCATCCACAGCGGAACGCAGCGAGGCGAGCGGATTCTTCAATTCATGCGTGACGTCAGCGGCGAAGGCCTCGGTAGCGTCGATGCGGTCGCGCAGCGCCAGGCTCATGTCCGACAAGGCGCGGGCCAGCATGCCGATCTCGTCAGCGCGTTCGGGAAGGCGCGGCACCACGACCTCGCGCGCACGGCCGAGGCGGACGCGCACTGCGGCGCGCGCAAGGCGGCGGAGCGGTCGGACGATCGTGCGGGCGAGGAAGAGCGAAAGAAAGATCGAGACCAATGTGACGACCAGGAGGACGACGCTCAGGCGGAACCGCTCGACGCGCACGGTCTGCGTGATGTCGCGGGCGTTCACCGTCGTCATGACGGCAGCGGGGCGGCCGGGAATACGCGCAGCGGCGGTGATTACCGGCGTGCGATCGGGCGCGCGCCAGACGGTGGCGGAGGGATAGCCGGTGAGGGCGATGCGCACGTCGGTCCATGTCCGGCCATCCGCCTTTTCACGGTAAAGGGGCGGGCGTTTCGCGCCGACAACCGTGTCGATGCCCGCATCAAGAAAGCGTGCGACCCACTGTCCGGTGCCGTCCTTGTCCGGATCCCGCAGGACGAAGTTGCGCTCGCCCAGCGCGCGGCTGTCGAGCAGGAGGGGACCGTCGGCGGCGTAGATGCGCAGGCGCCCGCCGGTGTCGCGGGCGAGCTGGCGGATCAGCGGCTCCTGCTGGTCCGGCCCTGCCACGCTCAATCCCTCGGCGATCAAGCGCGCCTCGCGCATCGCCTGCTGCGTGCGGCTGTCGAGGATGCGCGCGCGATAGCTGTCGAGATAGAAGAACCCGCCAGCCAGCAGCAGCAGCGCGAAGATGTTGACCGCAAGGATGCGCCGGGTGAGCGAGACGCGACCCGACCAGCGCAGCGCAAGGTCGTTGGAGTCACTCCTCGGAGAATCGGTATCCGGCGCCATACAGGGTCTCGATGGCGTCAAAGGTGGGGTCCACCTGACGGAATTTGCGGCGCACGCGCTTGATGTGGGAATCGATCGTGCGATCGTCGACGTAGATGTCGTCCTGATAGGCGGCATCCATCAACTGATTGCGCGTCTTCACGATGCCGGGGCGCTGCGCGAGCGTTTCCACGATCAGGAATTCGGTGACGGTCAGCGTGACGGGCTCGCCGTTCCAGGTGACGCGGTGGCGCGCCGGGTCCATCGAGAGCCGCCCGCGATCGATCACCGGGGCGCTTTCCGAGGCGCCGGCATCGGGCGCCTGCGCCAGTTCCGCCCGGCGCAGGATGGCGCGGATGCGCGCGATTAGCAGCCGCTGGCTGAACGGCTTGGCGATATAATCGTCCGCGCCCATGGCGAGGCCGAGTGCCTCGTCGAGTTCGTCATCCTTGCTGGTGAGAAAGATGACCGGCATCTGGCTGCGTTCGCGCAGGCGCCGCAGCAGCTCGAGCCCGTCCATCCGCGGCATCTTGATATCGAAGATCGCGAGATCGGGCGGATTGTCGACCAGCGCCTTCAGCGCGGTTTCCCCATCGGCGTAGAGCCGCGTGAGAAACCCTTCCGCCTGAAGCGCGATCGACACGGAGGTGAGGATGTTGCGATCGTCATCAACGAGCGCGATCGTTGCCGTCATGCCGCCCGCGTTAGGACAAACGGTGCGCGCGCTCAATGCCGGCAGCGACGAAGCGCCGGGGCGGAACCTAGTGCGGCGGTCGTCATTGGGGCGGCATGAGCCTTGACTGGAGCCAATGGGACGTGCCCGACGCGGTCGCGAATGCAGCGATCGTGCTTGGCGCGGTGATCGTCGCGCTTGTCGTGCACGCGTTGTTCATGGCGATCGCACGGCGGCTGGCCGGGCGCACGCCGGACTCGGTCGATGACGCTGCGGTGGCGCTGTCCAAGCGCCCGTTGCGGTGGGTGGCGGTGGCAGTAGCGCTGGCGGTGGCGCGACGCTTTCTTATCCTGCCCGGCTGGGCGGACGATCTGTGGAAGGTTGCGGCCGGCTTCATCGTGCCGGGGCTGATCGGCTGGCTGATCGTCACCGTGGTGCAGGTGTACATACGCGCGATCGAGCTGCGCTACGATATCGCGGTCGCCGACAATCTGCGCGCGCGCAGCCGGCGGACGCGCGTGGCGATCCTTGGCCGGATCATGATCATCGGCGTGTCGCTGATGACGATCGCGCTGATGCTGCTCTCGATCCCCAGCATTCGCAGCGTGGGCATCACGCTGATGGCGTCGGCGGGCCTCGCGGGTCTGGCGGTGGGTGCGGCGGCGCAGCCGGCGTTGAAGAACCTGATCGCTGGCGTCCAGCTCGCCTTTACCGAGCCGATCCGCATCGACGACGTGCTGATCGTCGATGGCGAATGGGGCAAGGTGGAGGAGATCCGGCTCACCTATGTCGTGATCGCACTGTGGGACGAGCGGCGGCTGGTGGTACCGGTGTCGCGCTTCCTCGACACGCCGTTTCAGAACTGGACGCGCAACACCAGCAAGCTGCTGGGCAGCGCGTTCTTCTGGCTCGACCCCACAACCGACGTGCCGCGGCTACGCGCCAAGTACGAGGAGATCGTGCGCGCCAGCCCGCTGTGGGACGGGCGCGCGTTCGTGCTGCAGGTGACCGACACGAAGCCAGATGCGATCGAGGTGCGCGTGCTCGCGACGGCCAAGGATGCCGCCACGACGTTCGATCTCAGGTGCGAGATCCGCGAGGCGTTGCTGGCGTTCATCCGCGACGAGATGCCGGAGGCTTTGCCCAAGCGCAGGCTGGCGACCGTACCGGTCGCGCTCAATCACCCAGAAGCCGCAGCATCGGTTTGAACTACAGCGGCTCGACGCTGACGATGCCGCCGACGACGGCGGTGATCCGCATCCGCGCACCAGCTGGCGCATCAGGTCCGGCAGCGGGCCAGGCGCCGTCGCCGATCTGCACGCGGCCGCGACCGCCGACGATCGGGTCGGCCACGGTGACGGTTTCGCCAACCAGCCGACGCGCACGATCGTTGAGCAGCGGATCGTCGGTGTCGACCGGATAATCGACATACCAGCGCCGGCCGATCAGCACCGCCACCGTGCTCCACATGGCAAAGGCGCCTAGCTGCGCGGCGACGGGCAGCTCGGGCAGCACGAAAGTGGCGGCGGCGACGATGGCGGCGGCGATCCCGAGAAAGATCAGGAAAACGCCTGGTACGACCAGCTCCGCGCCGGCAAGCAGGACGGCCGCGATCAGCCACAGGCTCGCATCGCTCATCGCCAGCCCGCCGATGGTCATTGTCGCGGCTCACGGGGGACCGTCGGCACGCTGGGCTTGGCGCGGGGGGCAGCGCCCGGCGCTTCATCGCCGAACGTTGCCTTGGCGAGCTCTCCGATGCCGCCCAATGTTCCGATCAGCTGCGTCGCCTCGACCGGGAAGAGGATCGTCTTGGCATTGGGGCTGGTGGCGAACTTGCCGACTGCTTCGACATATTTCTGCGCGATGAAGTAATTGAGGCTCTGCGTCCCGCCATGCTCGATCGCGGCGGAGACGACCTGGCTCGCCTTTGCCTCCGCCTCGGCGGCGCGCTCGCGTGCCTCGGCATCGCGGAAGGCGGATTCGCGGCGGCCCTCGGCCTCCAGGATACGCGCCTGCTTCTGCCCCTCGGCGCGCAGGATTTCCGACGCGCGCGCGCCCTCCGCGTCGAGGATATTGGCGCGCTTTTCTCGTTCAGCCTTCATCTGTCGGCCCATGGCGTTGACGATATCGGCGGGCGGGCGGATGTCCTTGATCTCGACTCGCGTGATCTTGACGCCCCACGGCGTGGTGGCGTGATCGACCACGCTGAGGAGGCGCGCGTTGATCTCGTCGCGTTTCGACAGCGTCTCGTCGAGGTCCATCGAGCCCATCACGGTGCGCAGGTTCGTGGTGGTGAGCTGCAGGAGCGCGACATACAGGTCCGACACTTCGTAGGCGGCCTTGGCAGCGTCCAACACCTGGAAGAAGACCACGCCATCGGTGGAGATCATCGCATTATCCTTGGTGATGATCTCCTGCCCCGGAATGTCGATCACCTGCTCCATCATGTTCACGCGCCGACCGACGCGATAGAAGAAGGCGGGATAGAAGTTGAAACCGGGCGTCGCGGTGCGGGTGTAGCGGCCGAAATGCTCGATCGTATATTGGTGGCCCTGCCGGACGATCTTGATGCTGGCCAACAGATAGAGCAGCACCACGCCCAGAAGCAGCGCAGCCGTGACGAGTGCCATTGTCGTTCATCCCCACCAAGTTCGCGCCAGCTTAGCAGGGCGAGGCATGAGGGCCTAGCGGATCGTCGCCGCCGCGGTTACATGGGCCGCCACTCCCGCGCGACACGGAAACGGCACTTCATGGATATTCGGCTCGGCCTCACCTTCGACGACGTTCTTCTGGTACCCGCGGCATCGGAGGTCTTGCCGAGCGAAGCGGATACGCGGACGCGCGTGACGCGTGACATCTCGCTCAACATCCCGGTGCTGTCGTCGGCGATGGACACGGTGACGGAAGCCGACATGGCGATCGTGATGGCGCAGCTGGGCGGAATGGGCGTGCTGCACCGCAACCTGACCGTCGAGGAACAGGTCGCCGCCGTGCGCCAGGTGAAGCGCTTCGAGAGCGGGATGGTGGTCAATCCGATCACCATCACGCCGAGCGCGACGCTGGCGCAGGCGCAGGCGATAATGGCGCAGCACCGGATCAGCGGCATTCCCGTGGTGGAGACGAACGGCAAGCTGGTCGGCATCCTGACCAACCGCGACGTGCGCTTTGCCGAAAATCCGATGCAGCCGGTGTCCGAGCTGATGACGCGCGACAATCTGGCCACCGTGCGCGTCGGGGTGAGCCAGGAGGAAGCGCGACGGTCGCTGCACCAGCGCCGGATCGAGAAGCTGATCGTCGTCGACGACGATTACCGCTGCGTCGGCCTGATCACCGTGAAGGACATCGAAAAGGCGGTGACCTATCCCGATGCGACCAAGGATGCGGCCGGCCGGCTACGCGTCGCGGCGGCAACGACGGTGGGCGACAAGGGCTTCGATCGAACCGAGGCACTGGTCGATGCGGAATGCGACCTGATCGTAATCGACACCGCGCACGGGCATAATCGCGACGTGGCGCGCGCGGTGGAGCGGGTGAAGAAGCTGTCCAACTCGGTCCAGGTGGTTGCCGGCAACGTTGCCACCGGCGCGGCGACCCGCGCGCTGATCGACGCGGGAGCCGATGGGATCAAGGTCGGCATCGGGCCGGGCTCGATCTGCACCACGCGCGTGGTGGCGGGCGTGGGCGTGCCGCAGCTGACGGCGGTGATGGATTGCGCCGCGGCGGCGGCCGACAGCGGCGTGCCGGTGATCGCCGATGGCGGCCTGCGCACCTCGGGCGATCTCGCCAAGGCGCTGGCCGCTGGCGCATCGACCTGCATGGTGGGGTCGCTGCTCGCGGGGACGGAAGAGGCGCCGGGCGAGACGTTCATCTATCAGGGGCGGGCGTACAAATCCTATCGCGGGATGGGCAGCGTCGGCGCGATGGGGCGCGGCTCGGCGGACCGCTATTTCCAGGGCGAGATCAAGGATCAGCTGAAGCTGGTGCCCGAAGGGATCGAGGGGCAGGTGCCGTTCAAGGGGCCGGCGCGCGACGTGATCCATCAACTGGTCGGCGGCATCAAGGCGGCGATGGGCTACACCGGATCGGCGACGTTGGCGGACCTGCGCGAGCGGGCGGATTTCGTCCGCATCACGGGGGCGGGGCTGAAGGAAAGCCACGTGCACGACGTGACGATCACGCGCGAAGCGCCGAACTATCCGACGCGCTGACGCCCGATGAAACCGGCCGCACGCACGCAGGCGGCGATCGAGCTGCTCGACGCGATCATCGCCGCCGCACGCGAGGGCGGGGCGGCGGCGGACACGCTGATCGCGCGCTATTTCTCGACGCGCCGCTATGCCGGGTCGAAGGACCGCCGGGCGGTGCGTGAGCTGGTTTATGCCGCCATCCGGCAGTGCGGCGAAGTGCCGGCGAGCGGGCGGGCAGCGATGCTGTTGCTGGCGCAGGACGACGCCGAGCTGGCGGCGCGGTTCGACGGGTCGGCGCATGGGCCGGCGCCGGTGCCGGCCGGGGAAGAGCCGGCCGCGGCTGGCGTGGTGCCGGCCTGGCTGGAGCGCAAATTGGCCGAGTCCGGGTTGGACGCGGCCACTTGGCCGGCGCTGGTCGATCGGGCGCCGCTGGACGTTCGCCTGCGCCGCGATGTTGCCGCTTCGACGCTGCAGGAGGTGGTGCCGGAGGCTGTGCCGATCGCCGGGCTGGTGCATGGCTGGCGTCTGCCGGCGGGCACCGACGTGGCGCCGCTTGCCGGCGCGGCTGAGGTGCAGGATGCCGGCAGCCAGGCGGTGTCGCTGGCGGCGGCGGTGCGGCCGGGGATGACCGTGGTCGACCTGTGCGCGGGGGCGGGCGGCAAGACGCTGGCACTCGGTGACGCGATGGAAGGACAGGGGCGGATCGTCGCGTGCGACGTGGATCGCGCGCGGCTGTCGCGGCTGGCGCCGCGGGCCGAGAAGGCGAATCTGCATATCGTTGAAACGCGCCTGCTCGATCCCAATCGGGAGGCGGCGGCGCTGGCGGACCTGAATGGCGCGGCGGACGTCGTGTTCGTCGATGCGCCGTGTTCGGGCACCGGCACCTGGCGGCGCAACCCGGAGGCACGCTGGCGGCTGACGCCGGCGCGATTGGACCGGCTGGTTGCGACGCAGGCGCATGTGCTGGGCGTTGCCGCGCCGCTGGTGCGGCCAGGCGGTACGCTCGTTTACGTGGTCTGCTCGCTGCTCGATGCGGAGGGCAAGGATCAGGTGGCGCGCTTCCTCGCGGATCATCCGGGCTGGCAGGCGAGCGCGCCGGCGATGCCGATGGGAACGAAGCATGGGGATGGCGTGCGCCTGACCCCGGCGCATGACCATAGCGACGGTTTTTTCGTCGCTTGCCTCTCGGCGCCGTGCTAATCCGGCCTTGCCGTGCCCAAGCTGGAGCCCTTGATGCGTTATACGTCAGTCGCCGTTGCCGCCGCCCTTGCGATGGTTTCGATCTCGACTTCGCTCCACGGCCAACGCCCCGACGACCAGATCGACGCCAAGTCGCTCGCCTTGCTGCAACAGGGCAAGGCCGCACGCGCGGCGGGCAATGCGGACGGTGCGATCGGGCTGCTCGAATCCGCGGCCGCGGTCGATCCGCGCAACCGGCAGGCGTTCATCGAAATGGCGGAGATTTCCGAGCGCCAGGGCCTGCCGGGCAAGGCGATCCGCCTGTACCGCGAGGCGTTGCTGCTGGAGCCGAACGATATCGAGGCGCTGAGCGGGCAGGGTCAGGCGCTGGTAATCAAGGGCGCAGTGGCGCGGGCCAAGGAGAACCTCGCGAAGGTCAAGGCGCTGTGCAAGACGACCTGTCCGCAGGCGACCACGCTGGCGGCGAGCATCGCCAAGGGGCCGCCGGTTTCGACGGCACAAGTGACGCCGCCCACGTCGGTGCCGGCGAAGAACTGAAACGCAGTTCGCTGATCGGCCTGGTGTTTACGGCGGTGACATCGGGCTTACTTGACTTGGTAGGGGACAGGGTCGGCTCTCGCACCGCTGCTCGCCAATGCTTTCCCACTTGGGCGCCAGCCATCGCCGAGGCCCCGCTTAGACTTGAGCCGCTTGGCTGGACCGCCGTCGCAAGTACCTGATTACGAAACGACGCTTTATGTGGCGCTATCGCACTTTGGCGGTGAACTGCCGCGGTGCAGCGTTCCTGCGCACCCCTGCTCGCGAATGCTTTATTAACTAGGCCCCGACCTTAGCCTGGGCGGCGAATGTCGCTAGGTGGCCGAATTCAAACCAGCGCGTACCGAGGCGCCGAGCACGTTACCTTAGCCGCCGTCGGGAATGCTCAGGCGGCGGGCCAGCGCGACGAATTCGGCCACGCTGACGGTTTCCGCGCGCCGGGTAGGGTCGATCCCTTCGGCTTCGAGCGCGGCGAGCGCGCCGGGCAGGCTGCGCAGGCTTTGGCGCAGCATCTTGCGGCGCTGGCCGAAAGCGGCGGCGGTGAGTGCCTCCAGCTTGGCGAGCTTCACGCCCTCGGGCGCTTCGCCCGGTACGATGTGGACGACGGCCGACATCACCTTGGGCGGCGGGGTGAAGGCCGAGCGATGGACGGGCATGGCGATCCGCGGCGTACTGCGCCATTGCGCGAGCACGGCGAGCCGGCCGTACGCGTCGGTGCCCGGGGCGGCGACGATGCGATCGGCGACCTCGCGCTGGAACATCAGCGTCAGCGATTGCCACCACGGCAGCCACGGCGCGGAAAGCCAGCCGACGAGCAAGGCGGTGCCGACGTTATACGGCAGGTTGGCGGCGATGTGCGGCTTGCCGCCGAACAGGGGCTGCGGGTCGATCGCCAGAGCATCGCCCTCGATCACCTTCAGCTGATCGGGATACGTTTCGCCGAGTTCGGCGAGCGCCGGAATGCAGCGCCGGTCACGCTCGATTGCCGTGACCCGAGCGCCGGCGGCGAGCAGCGCGCGCGTGAGGCCACCGGGACCGGGCCCGACCTCCAGCACCTCGGCACCGTCCAGATCGCCGGGGATGCGGGCGATGCGGCCGAGGAGTTGCGCATCGAACAGGAAGTTCTGGCCGAGCGCCTTGGAGGCGCTGAGGCCGTGCCGCGCGATGACGTCGCGCAGCGGCGGCAGCTCCGTCACAGGTGCGGGCAAGCGGCGCGATGCGCGGCGGCGCTGGCCGCCATGGCGATCGCCGCCATCATCGCGCCAGGCTCCGCGCGGTCCTGCCCGGCGAGCCCGAATGCGGTGCCGTGATCGGGCGATGTGCGCACCACCGGCAGGCCAAGCGTGATGTTCACCCCGTCGTCGAAGTGCAGCGCCTTCAACGGAATCAGCGCCTGATCGTGGTAGCAGCAGAGCGCGGCATCATATTGCGCGCGTGCGCGCTGGTGGAACATGGTGTCGGCGGCGAACGGGCCGGTGATGTCGATGCCCTCCTCACGCAGCAGGGCGACCGCTGGTTCGAGCACCTCGATCTCCTCGCGGCCCAGCGCGCCGGACTCGCCGGCATGCGGATTGAAGCCGGCGACGGCGAGCCGCGGCTCCGCGATGCCGAAGTTGCGGCGCAGACCACGCACGGTTGCGCGCGCCTTGGCCGCGACCATGTCGATCGTCAGCAGCGAGGACACTTGCGCCAAGGGCACGTGCGTCGTCATCGGCACGACCCGCAGCGACGGACCGGCGAGCATCATCACCGAATTGTCGCGCGACACGCCGAACCGTTCGGCAACGAACTCGGTCTGGCCGGGATGGTTGAAGCCGATGCCGTAAAGCTGCGCCTTCGACACCGGCCCGGTGACAAGCGCGGCGGCGGCACCCGATCGGGCGAGCCCCACGGCAAGCTCCAGCGAATGTAGCGCGCAGCGGGCGCCATCGGCGTCGGGCTGACCGGGCACGATCTCCCCGCCATCCTCCACGGTGAGGACGGGCAGGGCGGAGCCGAACGCGTCGGCGACCTCGCGAAGATCGGTGATGGGCGCGACGGGGCCGTCCCACACACGCGTGATCGCGCGTGCGTCACCGACGGCGAAGAACGGCGGCAGCTCGGCGGCTTCGCGCCCGGCCCAGGCCTTGGCGATCACTTCGGGGCCGATGCCGGCGGGGTCGCCCATGGAGACGGCAAGAGGAGTCACGACCGGGATCTCAGCGATACTCCACGATCGCGTCGCGCCGCAGATCGCGCAGCGCCTGCTGCGCGCGCAGGTTGACGCGCTGCTGCTCCAGCTGGTTCTGGATCTGCTCCGTCCCCGGCAGCTGCGCGGTGCTGGTATCGTCCCGGCCGCACAGGACCAGCGTGCGTACGCCTTCTTCGGGATTGCCGAAGGGCGGGCTGGCCTGACCGACCTGAAGGTTCAGCATGATCTCCTGCAGTGGCGCGGGAAGATCGCGGATGCGGATGGCGTCGTTCTGCACCACCTCGGCGTTGATGGTCGAGGCGACGCGCTCGACCGAGCCGCAGCCCTGCAGCTTGTTGATCGTGCTGGCGAACTCGGCGGTGCGCTGGCTCGCCTGCGCCTGCGTGGTGCCGCGCGGGAACTTGATCGTCATCTGCTTCAGGCTCAACCGCGCATCGCGCGGATTGGCGGTGAGCACCTGACGCTTGTCGACCAGATACAGGATCGAGAAGCCGCCGGGGACGGGGACCGGGCCGACGACCTGACCGACCTGCATCTGCGATGCGGCTTCGGCGAGCTCCGGCGGGATCTGCGCACCGCGCACCCAGCCCAGATCGCCGTTGACGCCGCGGGTCGACGCCTCGGAGAAGTTGCGGGCGAAATATCCGAAGGGCGCCTGGCCCTTCTGGATCTCGCCGATCAGCTGACGCGCCGCGCCATAGACCTGCTCGGTGCGGTCGGGCGTGGCAGAGAGATAGATTTCGTTGAGGTGATATTCGTCGGTGCCCTTGGCAGCCTCAAGCCGGTCGAGGATGGCCTTCACCTCTTCCTCGCCGACATTGACAAACGGCTCGACGCGGCGGCGCAGATAGCGCTGCCATGCCAGCTCACCCTCGATCTGACGACGGATCGACCGCTCGGACGAGCCCTGCTGGCGCAGAAACGTGCGGAACTGATCGGGCGTTTGCTTGAAGTTGCTGGCGATGCGATCGAAGCTCTGGTTCAGCTCGGCATCGGTAATGGTGATGTCGGCCGTCTTCGCCTGCTGGATCTGGAGCACCTCGTCGATCAGCTGCCGCAGCACCTGGAGGCGCAGACGGTCGATCTCCTCGGGCGGCAGCTGCGTGTTGTTAGCCGCAAGGATCAGCGCGACGCGCTGGTCGACGTCCGTGCGGGTGAGCACGTTGTCGTTCACGATCGCGGTCGCCTTGCGGACGTTCGGATCGACCTTGCCGAAGATCTCGAGGTTCTGCGGAATGTTCAGCCCGGTGTTATCCGGCAGCGACTGATCGTTCACGGTTGCCGGCCCGGCCTGCTGACCGGTGGCGGCACCTGCCGCGGCCAGTGCCAGCGCCACGCCCGCGATGCGGCCAAACCGCAGCGCCTTGTTGCCCATCGTCGTCACTCGTTCCGGAATCCCATGTTGCGCGCCGTTGGTGGCGACACGGCTCTGCATTTTTCTAGCTGAACCGGGGCTTAGCGCCCGAGGTTCTTCAACGCCAGCGTCAACAGGAAGCTGCTGCCGCGGCGCGCGTCGCCGGTGGTGCGATAGTCCTGCCGCCAGGTGACGCCGAGCGTGAGGCAATCGTCCTCATATTGCACGCCGAGCCGGTGACGGATCGGATCAAAGCCGTCCGACAGCGAGAAGACATCGTCGGTCCGGTCGGTCAGGTCGATCAGCCCGGAGGCAAAGGCGGACCAGAAGCGGGCGAATTGCACGCGGCCGCCAACCCGGATCTCCTCGCGATCCTGCAGATCCTCTAGCTGGTCGATGTCGCGGTTCAGGCGCAGATAGCCGACAAGCAGATAGGTCGCACGGGAACCAACCGTCGCATCGATCTCGTTGCGGCGCACGGCCAGGCTGTTCTTGTCCAGCCGATAGCGGTGGGTGAGCGAGACAAAATCGCGGAAGCGCACGGTGGTGCGGCCGACGATGTCCGAGAAGCGATCGCTGAGCCCGGTGCCCGAGGGGAAGATCGTCTCGCGATTGTCGAG
The DNA here is from genome assembly GCF_002197685.1 of Sphingomonas dokdonensis. Taxonomy (GTDB): domain Bacteria; phylum Pseudomonadota; class Alphaproteobacteria; order Sphingomonadales; family Sphingomonadaceae; genus Sphingomonas; species Sphingomonas dokdonensis. The sequence goes on from NZ_NBBI01000001.1 coordinate 929,884, forward strand.
GCGGTAGCTCTGCCCGATGTTGGTGGCGATGCTGAGCCCCGGCAGATCGAGGCCGTAATCGAGACCATAGGTGGCGCGCGATGAATCCTCCCAGCGGTCGTAGCCGGCGAAGCGATTGAGCGCGAAGAGGTTCGAATCCTCAAGGTCGATCGCGCGGGCGTCCTCGTTGGGCAGGTCGAGGTTCTCGATCTTGGGCGAGGCGACGATCTGAAGCCGCGGGGTGATGCGCTGCGTGCCGCCGAACAGCTCGCCGACGAAGGGCCAGCGCACATCCACCGCAACCGCGCCGATCGCGCGCGAATGGAAGCCTTCCAATCCGCGATACCGCACCACGTTGGTCGCGGCGGTATCGTCGGTGTTATAGGCGTCGGCGCGGGCGAAGGCGGTGAAGGTGACTTCCTGGCCCCAGTTCGTCAGGCGGCGCAGATCCCAGCGCGCGCTGGCAAAGGCGCGCTGCGTGTCCTGCCCTGCCTTGCGGCCGAGCGCGAGCGTGTTGAGCTGGAACTGCACAGTGCCGCCGAGCAGGTCTTCCTTCATGCGGCGACGATAGTCGAGTTCGGGCAGGGCGACGGGCTGAAGACCCTGCCGCTCGCCCACGCGCAGCGTCTGGGTGGCCCAACCGGCGAGCGAGAAATAGCTGTCGCGATCGATCCGCTCGAGCGCGAACGTCGTGCGCAGGCGATCGGCGCGCGAGATGTCGTAGCGGCGCAGGAACGTGCGGTCGGTGGTGAGGCGCAGCGAGCCGGACAGGCTCCAGTTCTCGTCGAGCTGGAAACGGCCGACGCCATCGAGATAACCGCGGAAGGCGCGCTCGGTGGAGGAGGCAAAGCCGCTCGACAGATCGTCGCTGCGGCGGCTGGCGGTGCCGTAGCCGGTGATGCTGAACGCGCCGAGCTCGTTCAAATGCTCGTAATTGGCCTGCAGCATCGGCAGCACGTCCGAATAGACGTGCGGCGTTACCGTCAGCTTGCGGTTGGGCGCGAGCCGGAAGAGATAGGGGGTGGCGACCTCGAAGCCGTTCACCCGATCGTAGCGCACGCTGGGCGACAGGAGCCCGCTGGCGGTGCCCTCGCCGATCGGGTGGGAGAATTTTGGGAGCGGGATGGAGGGAAGGCCGAACAGGTGGACCTGGCCGCCGGTGTAATAGACCCGCTCGCGATCGGGCCGGTACGTCACCTTCACCGCCGTGACCTTCCACGTCGGCTCCTTCGGACAGCCATCCGAATCGACCACCGAACAGGCGGTATAGGCCGCGCGGTCTAGCGAGATGGTGCCATCCTCGTAGCGGGTGCCGCGATCGGCGGCGAGCCGCCCGCCGCGGTCCAGCACGACCAGCATGTTGTCGACTAGACCGTCTTTCAGCGAATCAGTCAGCTCGATCTGATCGCCATAGGCCGTGTCGCCCTGCGGATTGGTGACGGCGATGTTACCGGTGGCGATCACTTTGCCGGTTTTGCGGTTCCACACCACCTTGTCCGCGCGCAGCCGCTCGCCGGCGCGGAACATGCGCACGTCGCTCGTCGCGGTGACGATGTCCTGCTCGTAATCATATTCGAGCATGCCGGCGCTGAAGTTGATCTGATCCTCTGCTGCCGCGCCTGGCGGCGGCGCAGCGGGTGCTTCGGGTAGGGGCGGTGCAACCGGACGATCCTGGAGATCCTGCGCGGCGGCAACGCCCGGCAGGCCGAGCAGCAGGGCCGCAGAAAACGCGCAACCGGACAGAAGGTCGAGACGCGTCACTCGCTTACTCGCAAAGCTTGAACCCCTTTTCGCCGCCTGGTGCCGGCTTGATCATCGGCCCTATCCATCGACGCGGCGGGGCGCAACGCTTTGCCTCCGGCGGCCGGACACCCTATCTGCAGCCCGAAACAAGAGGAATAGCCATGAACGTGACCTTTGCCGCCAATCGTCCTGCGGAAACGCCGGTGCTCGCGCTGCCGGTGACCAAGGCCGGTGCCGCCGCCATTGCGCCGGCTGGCCTGGACGAATCGGCCCGCGCCATCGTTGCCGCCGCTGCAGCAGGGCAAAGGTTCAAGGGTGAGGCGGGCAGCGTGGCGGAGGCCTATGTCGCAGCGGGGAAGGGCGCGAGCCGAATCCTGCTGCTTGGCGTGGGCGAGGGTGACGACGCGAGCTACGAGCGGGCGGGCGGCGCGCTGACGGCGAAGCTGCTCACCTCCGGCGTGAAGGCAGCGACCGTCGACCTGACCGGCAGCGGCGCCGATGCCTCGGCCGCAGCGCGGCTGGGCGCGGCGATCGCGCAGCGGGCATGGCGCTTCGATGAGTATCGCACCAAGCTGGCGGACGATGCCAAGCCGTCGTTCACGGACGTGACGATCGTCGGCGCGCCGGCCGACACCGATGCCGCGTGGAACGCGCGCAACGCGGTGACGCAAGGGCTCGCGCTCACCAAGACGCTGGTGACGCTGCCGCCGAACATTCTTTACCCGGAAAGCTTTGTCGAGATCGTCACCAAGGCGACCGAGGGGCTCGGCCTCGAGGTGATCGTGCTGGATGAGCCGGCGATGCGCGAGCTGGGCATGGGCGCGCTGCTGGGTGTATCGCAGGGCTCGCGGCGCGAGGCACGCATCCTGGCGCTGAAGTGGAACGGCGCGGGTGCGGGCGATCCGGCGCTGGCGCTGGTCGGCAAGGGCGTGACGTTCGACACGGGCGGCATCTCGATCAAGCCGGCCGCCGGCATGGAAGACATGAAGTGGGACATGGGCGGCGCGGGCGCGGTCGCCGGCGCGATGAAGACGCTCGCCATGCGCAAGGCCAAGGCGAACGTGATCGGCGTGATGGGGTTGGTCGAGAACATGCCGGACGGCAATGCACAGCGGCCGGGCGACGTGGTGACCTCCATGTCCGGCCAAACGATCGAGGTGATCAACACCGATGCCGAGGGGCGCCTGGTGCTGTGCGATTGCGTCACCTGGGTGCAGCGGACGCACAAGGTGAAGACGATCGTCGACCTCGCCACGCTGACCGGCGCGATGATCGTCAGCCTGGGCAACGAGATGGGCGGCCTGTTCGCCAATGACGATGGCCTGGCGGACCAGCTGCTCGCGGCGAGCAAGGCAAGCGGCGACCAGTTGTGGCGCTTCCCGATGGGGCCAGGCTACGACAAGCTGATCGACAGCCCGATCGCCGACATGAAGAACGTCGGCCCGCGCGGCGGCGGCTCGATCACCGCGGCGCAGTTCATCAAGCGCTTCGTCGACGAGGGCGTGCGCTGGGCGCACCTGGACGTCGCAGGCATGGTGTGGTCCGACAAGGACGGCCCGACCTGGGGCAAGGGCGCGACCGGCTATGGCGTGCGGCTGCTGGACTCGTTCGTCGCAAGCAACTTCGAAGGCTGATGCAGGTCGATTTCTATCACCTGACGCAGATGCCGATCGAGCGCGCGCTGCCGCGGATCGCGGAGCGCGTGCTTGCCGGTGGCGAGCGATTGTTGATCGTGGGCGCGGATGAGGCGCAGCGCACCGCGATCGACCGCCTGCTGTGGGACTATGCGGCGGACAGCTTCCTGCCGCATGCCTGCGCCGGTGCGGGCGATGACGGCGCGCAGCCGATCCTGATCGCGGGCGAGGTGAACGCGGCCAACGGCGCGCGCCACGTCGCGCTGATCGATGGCGAGTGGCGCGAGGCGACGCTGAAATTCGACCGCGCCTTTCACTTCTTCGACGACGAGCGGATCGAGGAAGCACGAACGGCGTGGCGCTCGCTGGCCGGGCACGACGGCATCGAGCGACGCTATTGGAAGCAGAATGAGGATGGGCGATGGGAGCAGGCGGCCTGATCGCTGCAACGATCAGGCGGCCGAGCCGACCGCGATCGTGGCAGCGCACGCCACCAGCGCCATGAGGCTCGGATAAAAGGTCAGCCCAAAACCATACGCCCGTGCGGCCGCTCCCCGCCGGTAGCCGATCCAGAACAGCAGCCGGCCGACGCCGAACAGGCAGACCAGCGCGACGATCGACATGCGTGCTTGCGAGAAGGTCGCGGCGACGATGAGGTGAGCGCCGATGGCGAGCATCGCCTGCTCAAGCGTGTTTTGCAGGATCGCGCGTGCCTCACGCACCTTTTCCGACGCGCGCGCGACACTGCTGCCGGCTATGTCCTGCGCCGAAAAGAAGCGCATCCGGGCGACATTCGCGATGCCCGCTGCCAACCATAGAATTACAAAGGCGTCCGCTCGGATGGTGAAGGCCACGCGCTGTGTAAAGGGGATCGGTCCGAGCGCCCGATCCGCCCCCACCCCAAAGGCAATGACGACGATTGCCGTCACGAGCGCGGCGCCCATGCCCCATGCGACGCGACGCTGCTCCCGTTCGAACTCGCCAACGCTCATGTTGCGGCCCCATCGCGAATTGCAAGCAAAGGGACTCCCGCCAACCAGTACACCCTGCTTACGACTGATAGCTGGGTAGTTGCGCTGCCCGCATCCCCCCGCTAACGGCCCCGCAGTTTCCAGCATTCCCAACACAGGAGCAAGCGACCATCATGGCCGCCAATCGTACCTTTTCGATCATCAAGCCCGATGCGACCCGTCGCAACCTGACCGGCGCCGTCACCAAGATGCTGGAGGAAGCCGGCCTGCGCGTCGTCGCATCCAAGCGCATCCAGATGACCAAGGAGCAGGCCGAGGGCTTTTACGCCGTCCACAAGGAGCGTCCGTTCTTCAACGACCTCGTCTCCTTCATGATCTCCGGCCCGGTGGTCGTGCAGGTGCTGGAAGGCGAGAACGCCGTGCAGCGCAACCGCGACATCATGGGCGCGACGAACCCCGAGAACGCCGACGCCGGCACGATCCGCAAGGAACTGGCCGAATCGATCGAGGCGAACTCGGTGCATGGTTCGGACTCGGACGAGAATGCGGCGATCGAAATCGCCTATTTCTTCAAGCCCGAAGAGATCGTCGGCTGATCCGATGACGCAAGACTGGCGGCTGCGCCGGGCCACCGCGGCGGATGCGCCGGCGGTGGCGATGGTGGCCGCCGCCAGCTTTCTTGAAACCTTTGCCGGCATCCTGCCCGGCGAAGATGTCGTGGCGCATTGCGCACGCAACAGCTCGCCGGCGAGGTTCGCCGGCTGGGCGGATGACGCGGCCAGCGTCGTCACCCTTGCGGAACATCCCGTGGGGCACGCGCCGGTCGGCTATTCGCTGCTGACTCGCCCCGATCTGCCGATCGAGCCGCTGGATGGCGATATCGAGTTGCGCCGCATCTACGCGCTGTCGGTGACGCGCGGGACGGGGCTGGGGCATCGGCTGATGGCGTTGGCGCTTGAGGATGCGGCGGCGCTGGGCGGCAAGCGACTGCTGCTGGGCGTGCTGGGTACCAACAAGCGGGCACGGGACTTCTACGAGCGCGAAGGCTTTACCCTAGCGGGCACGCGGCGCTTCAACGTCGGCGCCGGCTGGTACGACGACGTGATCTACGCGCGGGCGCTCTGACGCCGCATTTCGGCCGACCATAGCGCGTCGATCCGTTTGCGATCGCCCTTCTGCTCGCGCACCCGCACCGCCTCGATCGTGAGGCTGCGACCTCCGACAAGGCGGCCATGCGTCCGCCAGACGATCTCCACGATCCCGCGCCCTTCACGCGGGCTGTCGCCGACCATGTAGCGCGTGGTCACGAGGAGGGGCAGGCGCCCCTCGCGATCGTCTGCGCCGCCATCGGTCGCCTTCAGCACCGCCGCGGCAAACCAATCCTTGTCGATCCGCGCGGTGGCCGGTGCTTGCCGCTCGATGCCGAGCGCAGAAGGGAAATCGATCGCGGTGTCGATCAGCTCGTGCTGCGCATCCGACAGGCGGATTTCGCTGCCGCCGCGCGCAAGATCGGCATCCAGATTGAGCCTTACCTTGGCGGCGCCGGCTGCGGCACTTGCCGCGGCACGCTCCTGCGCGGCCTGGCGTTTGTCGCTCCAGTTGAGGCCAAGCGTCAGCGCGCCGACGACCAGGCCGAGCACCGCCACCATCTCGGGCAAGGTGATCAGGCGTCGGCGGCTCTTCGGCGCGTCGCTCACCGGCCGCCCGCTTCCAGCAGGCGGCGGGGCGCGGCGAGTTCCCAACTGACGGCGATCCGATCGGCGACATGGTCCCAATCGGTGTCGGGCGCAGCGACTCGGATCGCGATCCAGCCGGACGACCCCAGATAGGCAGGCTTGTAGTAAAGGTCCGGGTCCGCCTCGATCAGCATGGTCTGTTCCTCGGCGCCGGTGGTTTTCAGCAGAACCGCCGTCTCGCCGTCGCCGTGGTGATCGTGCCAGAAATAGGCAAAGAACTTGCCGTTTTCGATGTGAAAGCCCGGCGCCCCGTGGGAGGGGCGCTCGGCGGCTTCCGGAAGAGCCAAAGCGATCGACCGGACGCAATCGAGCGCATCGGCGGGGGTATTTACCTGTTCAGCCATTCGGCCAGAACGCGCGGATACAAACGATGCTCCTCGGCGAGCACGCGCGCGGCGAGGCTTTCCGCAGTGTCGCCTGCCAGGATCGGCACCTCTGCCTGGCCGAGCACCTCGCCGCCATCCAGCTCTTCCGTCACCAGGTGAACCGAGCAGCCAGCCGCCTCGTCTCCGGCGGCGATCGCGCGGGCGTGCGTGTCCAGCCCCTTGTACTTCGGCAGGAGCGAGGGATGGATGTTGACGATCCGCTCGCGCCAGCGCGCGACGAACTCGTCCGAGAGGAGGCGCATATAGCCGGCGAGCGCGAGATATTCCGCGCCGGCCGCGCGCAATGCGGCATCGAGCGCGGCCTCGTACGTGGCCTTGCCGACATCCTTGGGCGAGAGCGCAAAGGTCGCGATGCCATGCTCCAGCGCCCAGGAAAGGCCGGGCGCGCTCGGGCGATCCGAGGCGACGACCACCACCTCGTAGGCCGATCCTGCACCGGCGACGAGCGACTGCATGTTCGATCCCCGGCCGGAGATCAGAATGCCAAGCTTTACCGTCATTGGTGGTGCGTGGCGGTCCAGGGTGCGCGGGCGCTCCAGGTTTCGGCGCTGCCGGTAACGGTGCAACCCCGCTCGCCGGCCTCGATCGCACCGATGCGGAACACCTGCTCGCCCGCAGCTGACAGATCTGCCGCGACTGCCTCGGCCTGATCGGCAGCGACGATCACCGCCATGCCGATGCCGCAGTTGAAGGTGCGCGCCATCTCCTCCGGCTCGATCGCGCCCTGCGCTTGCAGGAACGCCATAAGGCGCGGCTGCGCCCAGGCGTCCGCATCGATGCGCGCGTGCGTGCCGGCGGGCAGGACACGGGGAATGTTCTCGAGCAGGCCGCCGCCGGTGATATGCGCCAGACCCTTGATCCGGCCGGCGGTGACGAGCGGCAGGAGGCTCTTCACGTAGATGCGAGTCGGCGCCATCAGCGCCTCGATCAGGAGAACGTCGGAATCGAACAGCGCGGGGCGGTCGAGCCGCCAGCCCTTGTCTGCAGCAAGGCGGCGCACGAGCGAAAAGCCGTTGGAGTGCACGCCTGAGGAGGCGAGACCAAGGACCACGTCACCGGTGCTGATCTGCGCGCCCGTCAGCACGCGGTCCCGCTCAACCGCACCCACGCAGAAGCCGGCGAGGTCATAGTCGCCATCGGCATACATGCCTGGCATTTCCGCGGTTTCGCCGCCGATCAGCGCGCAGCCGGCGATGCGACAGCCCTCTGCGATGGAGGCGATCACGCGCTCCGCCACCGCGGCGTCGAGCTTGCCCGAGGCATAATAATCCAGGAAAAACAGCGGCTCGGCGCCCTGGACGATCAGATCGTTGGCGCACATCGCGACGAGATCGATGCCGACGCCGTCGTGCCGGTCGTGCTCGATCGCGAGTTTCAGCTTGGTGCCGACGCCGTCGTTCGCCGCGACCAGCAACGGATCGGTGAAGCCCGCCGCCTTCAGATCGAAGAAGCCGCCGAAGCCGCCAAGGTCGGCGTCAGCGCCCTTGCGCCGCGTCGCGCGCGCCAAGGGCGCAATCGCCCGAACCAGTGCATTGCCCGCCGCGATCGACACGCCGGCCTGCTCGTAAGTGTACCCGCTTTCGCTCATGCGACAGCCGCCTAGCCACAACGCGCTTGGATTTCCACGCCTGCTTCGCCAAAAGACGCCGGCTTATGCGTCTGAAGCCCTTGTTCCTCGTTCCTGCCGCCGCAGCCCTTGTGCTCGGTGCGGCAGTCAGCATCGCCCAGATCGAGGGCGGCGGCCGAGGCGTGGCCCCGGTCGACAGCTCCAGCGACTATGAAGTGTCGGGTCTAAGTGTCGATGTGGCGGCCAAGGATGCCGACGCTGCGCGGCTCGGCGGATGGCGACTGGCGCAGCGCAAGGCGTGGCTTGAGCTGTCCCGCCGGCTTGGTGTGGGGAAGGGGCTGGTCGCCGACTCGACGCTCGATTCGATCGTCACCGGCATCGTCGTCGAGAATGAGCAGATCGGGCCGAAGCGCTATGTCGCGCGGCTGGGCGTCTTGTTCGACCGCAATCGCACCGGCGCGCTGCTTGGCATTTCGAACTATGTGATGCGATCGCCGCCGATGGTGGTGATTCCCGTGGTCTGGTCCGGCGGCGTGGCGACGGCGTTCGAGCAGCGTACCTTGTGGCAGGAAGCCTGGGCTCGCTATCGCACCGGCGGCAGCGCGATCGATTACATCCGCCCGATCGGCAGCGGCCCCGATCCGCTGCTGCTGAACCTGGGGCAGACGCAGCGGCCCGGGCGCGGCTGGTGGCGGGCGGTGCTGAACCAATATGGCGGCACCGACGTGCTGATCCCGACGGTGAAGCTATACCGGCAATGGCCCGGCGGCCCGGTAATCGCGGTGTTCCAGGCGCGGCAGGGGCCGGACAATAAGCTGCTATCGCAATTCACCCTGCGCGTCAGCAGCACCAGCGGCATTCCCAAGCTGCTCGATGCCGGTGTGAAGCGGCTCGATGAGACCTATCAGCAGGCGCTGCGCGCGGGCTATCTGCGCAGCGATCCCGGCCTGTCCTACGTGCCGCCAAGCGAGATGCCGGTCGAGGACGACACACCCGACGAGAGCGGCGAAACCGTGGTCATCGACACGCCGACGATCCCGGCAATATCGGTGTCGGTGCAGTTCGACACGCCGGGCGTCGCGGCGGTGAGCGCTGGCGAGGCGGCGGTGCGCGCGGTGCCGGGCGTCAGGGCGGCGACCACCAGCAGCCTGGCGCTGGGCGGGCTGTCGGTGATGTCCGTCACCTTCGCCGGACCGCCCGAAGCGCTGAAGGCGGGGCTGGAAGCGCGTGGGTGGCAGGTATTCGGATCGGGCACCACCATCCGCATCCGCCGCGCACCGCAACTGCTGCCGCCCGACCTTGCCCCCGACAATGCCACTGCGGGATGACGGCCGCACGATGAGCCAGATCGCGCTTCCGCTGGTCTGGCCCGCCGATCCGCGCGACGACGAGTTCCTGGTTTCCCCGTCCAACGAGCGCGCGGCCCATATGCTGGATCGCTGGGCGACGTGGCCTGTGATGACCTGCCTGCTGGTGGGGCCGCGCAAGTCGGGGCGCAGCCTGATTGCGCGCATCTTTGCGGCGAAAAGCGGCGGCGCGATCATCGACGATGCGGCCGCCCGGCCGGAGGAGGAGCTGTTTCATGCATGGAACCGCGCACAGGAGATGCGCCGCCCGCTGCTGATGGTGGCGGATGTGGCGCCGCCCGCTTGGGGCGTCGACCTGCCCGATCTTCGATCGCGGCTGGCGGCCACGCCCGTGGCGGAGATCGGACCACCCGACGATGCCTTGATGCGTGCGCTGCTGGAACGCGAATTCGCGCGTCGCAACCTGGATGCGCGGCCCGAGCTGATCGACTGGCTGCTGGCCCGAATCGAGCGCAGTCATGTGGCCGTCATACGCTGCGTCGATGCGCTGGATCAGGAGGTGATGGAACGTCGCAAGCGCCTGTCCATTCCCTTGGCACGAACAGCGCTCGCCACCACGGCGCTGCTGACGATACCGCCGGAGCCATGATGAACCGATCCGTCCGCCAAGCGCGCCTCGACAGTGATGACGATCCCTTCGAAGAGCGGGGCACCGACCGGTATTTCAACCGGGAACTGTCCTGGCTGGCGTTCAATCGGCGGGTGCTGGAGGAGGCGTGCAACCCGGCGCATCCGCTGCTGGAGCGGCTGCGCTTCCTATCGATCTCGGGATCGAACCTCGACGAATTCTTTATGGTTCGCGTCGCCGGGCTGAAGGGGCAGCAACTGCTCGACGTGGAGGCGCGCTCGGCCGATGGGCTGACCCCGTCGCAGCAGCTCGGCGCGATCACCGCGCAAGCCGATGCCCTGCTCGCCAGCCAGGAAGAGGTGTGGCAGCAGATCCGCGACGAGCTTGGCGAATCGGCGATCCAGGTGTTCGGGTCGAGCCGGATCGATGCGATGCTCACCGCCAAAGAGGTGGCGTGGCTGGAGACACATTTCCGCGAGCAGATCTTTCCGGTGATCACGCCGCAGGCGCTCGATCCCGCGCATCCGTTTCCGTTCATGCCCAACAAGGGGCTGGCGGTGATGTTCGACCTGATCCGGATTTCCGACGAGGAGCCGATTCGCGAACTCGTCATGGTGCCGAGCAGCATGGCGCGCTTCGTACGGCTGCCGGACAGCCCGGCCCGCTACGTGGCGGTGGAATCGATCATCAAGCGCTTTTCCGCCATCCTCTTTCCGGGATATCGCGTGGAGGGAGCGGCCGAGTTTCGCGTGCTGCGCGATAGCGATATCGAGATCGAGGAAGAGGCGGAGGATCTGGTCCGCTACTTCGCCAATGCGATCAAGCGTCGGCGCCGCGGGCGGGTGATCCGGCTGGAGCTGGAAATCGGCATGCCCGATTCGCTGGCCAAGGTGCTGCGCGGCGAGCTCGGCGAGCAGGCGCTGGTGACCGAAACAGGATCGTTCCTGGGCATCGGCGATCTCGACCAGATCGTCGAGGAAGATCGACCGGACCTGAAGTTCGTCCCCTTCACCCCGCGCTTTCCCGAGCGAATTCGGGAGTTTGGCGGCGATTGCTTTGCCGCGATCAGCGCCAAGGACATTATCGTCCATCACCCGTACGAGACATTCGATGTCGTGCTGGCCTTTCTCAAGCAAGCCGCAAACGACCCCGACGTGGTGGCGATCAAGCAGACGCTGTACCGCGCGGGCAAGCAATCGGCGGTGATCAACGCGCTGATCCAAGCGGCGGAGGCGGGGAAATCGGTGACGGCGGTCGTCGAGCTGAAGGCGCGGTTCGATGAGGAGCAGAATCTGCTGTGGGCATCCGCGCTGGAACGGGCTGGCGTGCAGGTGGTGTACGGCTTCATCGACTGGAAGACCCATGCCAAGGTTTCCATGGTGGTGCGCCGCGAGGCCGGGCAGTTTCGCACCTACTGCCATTTCGGCACGGGCAATTACCACCCGATCACCGCCAAGATCTACACCGACCTCAGCTTCTTCACCGCCGATCCGGCGGCGGGGCGCGATGCGGCGCGGATGTTCAACTACATCACCGGCTATGTCGAGCCGGAGAATATGGAAGGGCTGGTCCTTTCGCCCCGATCGCTCCGGTCGCGGCTGATCGAGGAGATCGAGGCGGAGATCCAGCACGCCCGTGCCGGCCGCCCGGCGACGATCTGGGCCAAGATGAACAGCCTGGTCGACCCGGCGATCATCGAGAAATTGTACGAGGCCAGCAGCGCCGGGGTGGAGATCGACCTCGTTATCCGCGGCATCTGTTGCCTGCGCCCGCGCATCCCCGGGCTGTCGGAGAACATTCGCGTCAAATCGATCGTCGGTCGCTTCCTGGAGCACAGCCGGATCGCGGTGTTCGGCAACGGCGCGGCGCTGCCGAACGACGATGCGCGGATCTATATTTCGTCGGCCGACTGGATGCCGCGCAATTTTGACCGCCGTGTGGAATACATGCTGCCGTTGAAGAGCGGCACGGTGCACGATCAGGTGCTCGACCAGGTGATGGTGGCCAATCTGATCGACACCGAACAAAGCTGGGATCTCTATGCCGATGGTTCATACAAGCGGACACCATTTGGCGACAAACCGTTCAATCTCCATCGGTATTTCATGACCAACCCATCGCTGTCCGGCCGCGGTGCCGCGCTGGCGGAGGGTGGCGCCGTGCCCAAATTGTCGCTGCGAGGCTGAGCGGGTGGAGGGCAGACGCACCGCGATCATCGACATCGGCTCCAATTCGATCCGACTGGTCGTTTATCAGGGGCCGGCGCGATTGCCGGCGACGCTGTTCAACGAAAAGGTGCTGGCAGGGCTTGGCCGCAGCCTGGCGCAAACCGGCACGATCGACGCCGATGCCATGGCACTTGCCGGTGCCGCGCTGCGACGGTTTGGCGCGCTGATCAAGGAAATGGCGTGTGACGAGGTGCGCACGGTCGCAACCGCGGCGGTGCGCGATGCGGCGAACGGCGATGAACTGATCCGGCTGGCGGCCAACCTGGGGCTATCAGTCGAGCTGTTGTCGGGCGCGCAGGAAGCGCAGGCGGCCGGGTTGGGCGTGCTTTCCGCGATCCCGGAAGCGAACGGCATCGTCGGAGACCTGGGCGGGGGCAGCCTGGAGCTGATTCGCGTCGCCAACGGGCGCGGCCATGAACAGGCGTCGTTCCCGCTCGGCGTGCTGCGGCTGGGTTCGCTCGGGGGCAAGGGCGGCATGGCGCGGCGGGTGGAACGCATCCTTGCGGACGCGGGCTGGGCTGGTGTGGGTCGCGGCAAGCCCTTGTATCTGGTGGGCGGATCGTGGCGATCGCTGGCGAGGGTCGACATTCACGATCGCGGTTATCCGCTGCCCATCCTCCATGGCTATGCCATGCCGGCGAACCGGATCGAGCTGCTGCGGCGCAAGCTGCCGACGATGGACAAGGCGCAGTTCAAGGCGGTGCCGCATCTTTCGGGCGGACGGGTGCCGACGCTGTGCGCCGCCGCCGATCTGCTTGGTGCCCTGTTGCCGGTGTTAGGGTGTTCCGGGACGATTGTTTCCGCCTTCGGGCTGCGCGAGGGATTGCTTTACGACAGGCTCTCGCCTGCAACGGCTGCGCTCGATCCGCTGGTCGTTGCCGCGCGTGACGAAGGGCAGCTGCTGGGACGCTTTCCCGAGCATGGCGATCTGCTGAACACCTGGATCGCGCCGCTGTTCGACGGCGAACCGGCAAGCGACGCGCGCCTCCGTCATGCCGCCTGTCTGCTGGCCGACACGAGCTGGCGCGCCAATCCGGAATTCCGCGTCGAGCTGGGGATCGAGACCGCATTGCACGGCAATTGGGTGGGCATCGACGGGCGCGGCCGGGCGATGGTGGCGGTTGCGCTGGCGGCAAGCCTGGGTGGGCAGCCGCCCTATGCACCGCCGATCCCGCTGCTGGCGTCAGCAGAGGATATCGCAACGGCCACGAGCTGGGGCCTGGCGATCCGGCTCGCGCAGCGCCTCTCGGGCGGGGTGGCAGGTCCGCTTCACCGCACCGCCATCCGCCGTTGCCACGACGGCATCGACCTGACGTTCGACAACGGCGATCTGGCGCTCAGCGGCGAAGCGGTGGAAAAGCGGCTAAAGGCGCTGGCCGGAGCGCTGGCCCTGCCGGCGCGCCTGACGCAGCGCCGGTAGCACGCTCAGCCGCAGGAGAGCTTGACGATCGTGCCGCCGGCATCGGTTTCGATGTTCAGGCGATCGGCACGATAATCCATCGTGACCGGCGAACCGCTTTCGTACGTGCGGACAAGCGCCGCCCCGGCGCGCTGCTTTGCCGCCGCCTGCACCGTCGTGGCCGACTTGCCGAGCAGGTCCTGAACGGCTGCGGCATTGCATGCCGCGGGAGCCGGGGTAGCAGATGTGGCGTCATCCATGGTGGTGCACCCTGCGAGCATTACCGCCGCCGCGACGATCGCCTTCATGCGAGATCCTCCGTTCGAGTCATTTTCAGCTTTCCGTCGCGTACGCCGAAGCCGAGACGTCCTTCTACCAGATCGAGCGCGTCACGCCCGAACTGATCGAAACGCCATCCGGTGAGGATCGCGAGCCCGTCACGCTGACCGGCGGCGAGCGCCTCCAGCTCCTCGCTGCGCGCGAGCAGGCGCGCCGCAACGTCGATATCACGGGCGCGGATCTTCAGGAGCAGCTTGAGCAGGTCGGCGACCAGCGCGCCGTCCTTGCCCAGGCCGGGCTTGCGATCCTCACGCGGCGGCAGCTCGTCGCCGGAGAGTGGCTGCGCGCCTTCAATGGCCGCAAGCAGCCGCTTGCCGATGTCATTCGATGCCCAGGTCGCGGACAGGCCGCGCACCTTGGCGAGATCGGCCTGTTTGCGCGGCGGGTGGCCGGCGAGGTCGGCGATGGTTTCGTCCTTGACGATGCGGCCGCGGGGCAGGTCCTTCGACCGCGCTTCTTCCTCGCGCCAGCGCGCGATTGCCTTGAGGCGGCCCAGCACCTCCGGGCGACGACCCGAAATGCGCACCCGCTTCCAAGCAAGATCGGGATCGTTGGCGTAATTGGCAGGATCGGAGATGCGCTCCATCTCCTGATCGAGCCATGCGCCGCGCCCCGTCTTCTTCAGCCGTTCCAGCATGCGCGGGAAGATCTTCGACAGGTGGGTCACGTCGCCGATCGCGTAATCGACCTGCCGCTGATCGAGCGGGCGGCGCGACCAATCAGTGAAGCGAGCGCCCTTGTCGACGGTAACGCCCAGCCAGCTGTCGACCAGGTTGGAATAGCCGATCTGTTCGCCCTGGCCGAGCGCCATCGCGGCAACCTGGGTATCGAACATGGGATAGGGGGTCTTGCCGGTGAGATTGTAGATGATCTCGATATCCTGCCCACCGGCGTGGAAGACCTTCAGCACATCCTCATTGTTGACCAAAAGATCGAGGAGCGGCTGCATATCGAGGCCGGGCGCCTTGGGATCGATCGCTGCGGCTTCCTCCGTATCGGCGATCTGGATCAGGCACAGCTCAGGCCAATAGGTGTTTTCGCGCATGAACTCGGTGTCGACGCAGACAAAGGGTGCGTCGGCGAGGCGGGCGCACAGATTGGCGAGCGCGGCGCTGTCGGTGATAAGCGGGTGAACATGCATAAGCCGCGCCCCATAGACCCGCGCGCGCGGGTTGACAAAGAGGGGATGGAAGGGGAGGGCGCGGGCCATCCAAAACTACCACCCCGGTGAAGGCCGGGGCCTGGCATCGGAGCGTCCGGTGACTGGACCCCGGCCTTCACCGGGGTGGTGCGGAAATGAGATGACACACACAATGCACGCTTACCGTTCGCACACTTGCGCCGCGCTGACCGCCGCCGACGTCGGCGCCGATGTTCGCCTGTCCGGCTGGATCCATCGCAAGCGCGATCACGGCGGCGTGCTGTTCGTCGACCTGCGCGATCACTACGGCATCACGCAGATCGTGGCGGACAGCGATTCGCCGGCGCTGCCCATGCTGGAAAGCCTGCGCGTCGAATCGGTCATCACGATCGACGGCGTGGTGAAGGCGCGGTCGGAGGCGACGGTGAACCCGAACCTCTCCACCGGCGAGATCGAGGTATTCGCGCGCGGCGTGACGGTGCAGAGCCAGGCGCAGGAACTGCCGATGCCGGTGGCCGGCGAGCAGGATTATCCGGAGGATATCCGCCTGCGCTACCGCTTCCTCGACCTGCGTCGCGAGAAGCTGCACGCCAACATCATGCTGCGCTCGAAGGTGATTTCCTCGATCCGCAGCCGCATGGTCGACCAGGGCTTTACCGAATTCCAGACGCCGATCCTGACCGCCTCGTCGCCCGAGGGCGCCCGCGACTATCTGGTGCCGAGCCGCGTCCATCCCGGTAAATTCTATGCGCTGCCGCAGGCACCGCAGATGTTCAAGCAGCTGCTGATGGTCGCCGGCTTCGACCGCTATTTCCAGATCGCGCCGTGCTTCCGCGACGAGGACGCGCGGGCGGATCGCTCGCCGGGCGAGTTCTACCAGCTCGATTTCGAGATGAGCTACGTCACGCAGGAAGACGTGTTCGCCGCGATCGAGCCGGTGCTGCACGGCGTGTTCGAGGAATTCGCCGACTGGCAGGGCAAGGGCCGCACCGTCTCGCCGCTGCCGTTCAAGCGCATCCCGTACCGCGAATCGATGCTGAAGTACGGCAACGACAAGCCCGACCTGCGCAATCCGATCGTGATCTCGGACGTGTCCGGCTATTTCTCCGGCTCCGGCTTCGGCCGCTTCGCCTCGATCGTCGAGGCCGGCGACGTGGTCCGCGCGATCCCGGCGCCGAACACCGCGGACAAGAGCCGCAAGTTCTTCGACGACATGAACGCATGGGCACAGAGCGAAGGCTTCGCCGGGCTCGGCTATGCCACGCGCAAGGGCGGTGAGTTCGGTGGGCCGATCGCCAAGAACCATGGCGATGTCGGCATGCGCGAGCTGGCCGAAGCGCTTGGCCTAGGCCCGGATGACGGCGTGTTCTTCGCCGCGGGCAAGGAAGCGCAGGCCGCGAAGCTCGCCGGCCTGGCGCGCACCCGCGTCGCCGAGCAGCTCGACCTTATCGACAAGAGCCGATTCGAGTTCTGCTGGATCGTCGATTTCCCGATGTTCGAATATGACGAGGACGCCAAGAAGGTCGACTTCAGCCACAATCCGTTTTCGATGCCGCAGGGCGAAATGGAGGCGCTAGAGACCAAGGATCCGCTCGATATCCTCGCCTATCAGTATGACATCGTCTGCAACGGCATCGAGCTGTCGTCTGGTGCGATCCGGAACCATCGCCCGGAGATCATGTACAAGGCGTTCGAGATCGCCGGCTACAGCCAGCAGGATGTCGACACCAACTTCGCCGGCATGATCAACGCGTTCAAGTTCGGCGCGCCGCCGCACGGGGGCTCGGCGCCGGGCATCGACCGGATCGTCATGCTGCTCGCCGACGAGCCGAACATCCGCGAGGTGATCGTGTTCCCGATGACGCAAAAGGCGGAGGATCTGATGATGGGTGCGCCGAACTTCGCCACGGCGAAGCAGCTGCGCGAGCTCAACATCCGCGTGACGGCCGAGCAGCCGAAGGACGTGACCAAGGCGGTCGCGCCCGACGCGGGCTGACGCCGCCGGGAACCGGGCGGCGGCACGTGCGCTAAGCTATTATGTCGCTTACCGCATCGCGCGCCGCCTTGCTCCACGTTGCCCTTCAAGACCTGCGCGCCGGCAAGCAATTACTGATCGAACGATTGTCGCCGCTGGCGGAAGCCACGGCGAGCACGCCGCTACGCAAGGTGATCGAGCGGGATCAGGCGAACGCCCGGCGTCATGCGGCACGGCTGGACGACATCGCCGACCTTGAGGGCGCGCCCTCCAATCTGTGGATGAGCGGCATCATGGACGACGCCGATCGCGACGCGTGCAGCCACCAGCGCGGCAGCATCCGCGACACGGCGCTGATCGGCGCGCTGCGCAAGGCCAAGTCCGCGGAACTCGTGTCGATCGAGACGGCCATGGCGCTGGCGGGCAGCGAGGCGCCCGAGATGTTGCCCAGCCTGTCGGCGAACCACGCCGAGGACCGCGCGACCGAAACGAAGCTGGCACGCCTTCTTGGCACCATCGGGGGCCAGCTTCCGGTATCGTGAGCGCGGCGGTGTGTGGGCACCGCCGCACATTCGATGCTACCGCGCCGGTGCGAACGTGCCGTCGTCGTCCATGACCCACAGCACGCCTTCCTTGATCGAGAACCACGCGCCGCGCAGCTTCAGCCGTCCGGCCGCTTCGGCTTCCTGCACGAACGGGAAGCTGCGCAAATTGGTGATGCTGACGCGTACCGTTTCCAGCTCGAGCGCGCGTACGGCGGCGTCGCCCGCGCCGTGCTCTTCCGTCACACGATCGCGCGCGGTGTCGAGCAGGTCGATCCAATGCGCAATGAACCCGCCTTCGCCGGGATCGGCCTGCGCGAACTGCTGCGTCAGCGCTGCCTGGACGCCGCCGCACATGCCGTGGCCCATCACAACGACTTCCTCGACCTTGAGCTGCGTCACCGCAAACTCAAGCGCAGCGGACACGCCGTGCCGCCCGCCGCCGGTTTCGAACGGCGGGACCAGATTGGCGACGTTGCGCACCACGAAGATCTCGCCCGGCGACGTATCGAAGACAGTGGCGGGATCGGCGCGGCTGTCGGAACAGGCGATCACCATAACTTTAGGCGATTGCCCCTCGGCCAGCGTCGCCCAGCGATCGCGCTGCTCGGCCCAGCCATGTTCGCGAAAGCGGCCGTAGCCGGCGACGAGATCGGAAAAGTCGGTCATGCCAGCTTCCATACCGCGTTGTTTCGCGCTGCGGCAGTCGCTATCTCGCGCTCAAGATGAATGAGATGACACCGCTCGCCCGTCCCGAACGCATCCGCAAGCCGGACTGGATCCGCGTAAAAGCGCCGACTTCGGTCGGCTTTGCCGAAACCAAGCAGCTGATGCGCCGGCTGAACCTCGCCACCGTGTGCGAGGAAGCGGCCTGCCCGAACATCGGCGAATGCTGGACCAAAAAGCACGCCACGGTGATGATCCTTGGCGATACCTGCACGCGGGCCTGCGCCTTCTGCAACGTCAAGACGGGCATGCCGCGCGCGGTTGATCCGCTGGAGCCGGAGCATGTCGCGGTGGCGGCGGCGGAAATGGGGCTGCAGCACATCGTCATCACCTCGGTCGATCGCGACGATCTGCCCGATGGCGGCGCGGCGCAGTTCGTAAAGGTGATCGAGGCGCTGCGGCGGAACACGCCGACGACGACGATCGAGATCCTGACGCCGGATTTCCGCAACAAGACGCAGGCTGCGGTCGAATCGATCGTGGCGGCGCGGCCCGATGTCTACAATCACAATCTCGAAACCGTCCCGCGGCTGTATCCGACGATACGGCCGGGCGCGCGCTATTATGCCTCGCTCCGCCTGCTGGAGAGCGTGAAGCGGCACGATCCGTCGATCTTCACCAAGTCGGGGGTGATGCTCGGGCTGGGCGAAGAGCGGCTGGAGGTGCACCAGGTGATGGACGACATGCGCTCGGCCGACATCGACTTCCTCACCATGGGCCAATATCTCCAGCCCACGCCGCGCCACGCGAAGGTCGCCGATTTCGTCACCCCCAAGGCATTTGACGCGTATGCCGCAATCGCGCGGGCCAAGGGTTTCCTGCTGGTCGCATCGTCGCCGCTGACGCGATCGAGCTACCATGCCGGTGACGATTTCGCGAAGCTGCGCGCTGCCCGTGAGGCTCAGCTTGCCAAAGCATAGCGAAACGCGGGCGATGCCCTACACGCCCGAGCAGATGTTCGATCTGGTCGCGGACGTGAAATCCTATCAGGACTTCCTGCCGTGGGTCATCGCCATGCGCGTCCGCAAGGATGAGCCGGGCGAGACGCTCGCCGACATGATCGTCGGCTTCAAGGGTCTGCGCGAGACCTTCACCTCACGCGTGGAAAAGCAGCGGCCCGACCGTATTCATGTCGAATATATCGAGGGGCCGCTGAAGTACCTGCACAACGACTGGCGTTTTCGCCCCGATGCCAACGGCTGCCTGGTCGACTTCTCGGTCGACTTTCAGTTCAAGAACCGCATGTTCGAGATGCTGGCGGGGCAGGTGTTCACCATGGCGCTGCGCAAGATGATCGGCGCATTCGAGGAGCGCGCCCGCAAGCTTTATGGCGCCGACGGTTCGTCGGGCGGCATCAACAAGTCAAGCGCGCACAACGCGGCCTGAAGGCGGATACCGGCACGGCCGAGGTCGCCGAAATTACGGCGGTCTGCCACGACGTTCGCCGGATCGCCGCCCTTTTCGGCACGAGCAAAAACGACCGTGCCGACGGGTTTCTTCTCGGTGCCGCCGCCCGGACCGGCGATACCGGTGATTGCCACCGCGACATCGGCGCCGGTCACCTCCAGCGCGCCTTGCGCCATGCTCCAGGCAGTCGCGATCGACACCGCGCCGAACGTTTCGAGCACGTCGCTGGATACGTGGAGGAGGCCCATCTTGGCGTCGTTCGCATAGCTGACGATGGCTGCTTCGAGCACGTCGGACGAGCCGGCGACTTCGGTCAACGCGGCGGCAACCAGACCACCGGTGCAGCTTTCGGCCACCGCGACGCGGCGACCTGCCGCGCGATTCGCCACGATCACGCGGGTGGCGGACTCGACCAGTTCAGCGGGAAGTAGGCTGTCGCTCATCGCCGTGCCGCCGGGCAGACGGGAAGATCGGGAACGTCCCGCACCGATGCGGTGCCGCGCGCCTTCTCGGCCTTCAGGTGCTGCAGCCCCGCGACGATGATGCCGGCGGTGTTGCGCGCCGGGAGCGGCTCCAACAGGGTCGCCATTCGGTCGATCGTGCCGCAATCGCTCGGCTGCACGCGGCCGACGACCATCGGCGCAATAAGCGAGGTGATGAGCGGCCGCGCAAGCTCCGATTGCAGCAGCAGCATGGACACGCGCGGATCGCTCAGTTTGGCGATCGCGTCACGCGCGACCGGCCAGGCGCGATCGGCTTCGGCGGTGTAGCGCGCGATAAAGGGACCGGACGTGCGGCGAACCAGGCTTGTAGCGGGCAGGGTGGTGCAGACGCGGCCGGTTTCGCGAATGATGTCGGGCAGGGCGACGAGCGTCACCGCCTCCGCCTCCTGCGTGGTGAGGCAGGGTGTCTGCGCGAGCGCACCGCCCGGCAGGCCAATCAACGCGAGGGCGGCCAGCCAGCGGGTCATGCGCGCGCTGCCGGCAGGCGAATGGTAGCCGCCGCTTGAGTGGCGATGCCTTCGCCCCGGCCGGTAAAGCCGAGCCGCTCGGTTGTTGTTGCCTTCACGCTAACGCGATCGGTCGAGAGGCCAAGAAGTTCCGCGACGCGGGTGCGGATCGCCTCGCGATGCGGGCCGATCTTGGGTGCTTCGCAGATGATGGTGAGGTCCACGAAGGTGATCTGGCCGCCCTTCGCGGCGACAAGGTTCGCCGCGTGTTGCAGGAACTGGTCGGAGGCAGCGCCGCGCCACTGCGGGTCGCTGGGCGGGAAATGCAGGCCGATGTCACCGGCGGCGATCGTGCCCAACAATGCGTCGGTAAGCGCGTGGAGCGCGACATCGGCATCGCTGTGACCCGAGAGACCTTGCATGTGCGGGATGTTGATGCCGCCCAGCCAGAGCTCTTCGCCGTCCGCGAGACGATGCACGTCGAAGCCGGTCGCGGTGCGCGTTTCCCAGCCGACCCGTGCCTCGGCGGCGGCGATGTCACCGGCCCATGTCACTTTTTCCAGCATCGGATCGCCCTGCACCAGTGCGACCGATCCGCCAAGCGCGCGCACCATCTGCGCATCATCGGTCGGCTCATCGCCCGACCAGTCCGCATGCGCCCGGCGCAGGATCTCATCGCGAAATGCCTGCGGCGTCTGCACGCGCGACAGCCCGGCGCGCGGCACGTTGGTGCCGTCGGCGGCGACCAGGGTGTCGGCGACGGGCAGCACGGGCACCGCACCGTCGGCTGTTTCCAGCGCGGACAGGAGATGATCCACGACCTGTTCGGAGACAAACGGCCGCGCCGCATCGTGGATCAGGATGCGATCGGCCGCACCGATCGCTCGGATGCCGAGCGCGACCGATTGCCGCCGCGTGGCCCCACCGATGGTGAAGCGCGCGCCGGGCAGGGCAGAGTCGAGGAGCGCCTGATGTCCTTCGCCAATAACCACGAACACTTCATCGATCGCGGGATCCGCGGAGAGGGCAGCATGACTCCAGGCGAGCATCGGCCTGCCGGCGAGCAAGGCGTATTGCTTGGGCAGCGAGCCGCCCATGCGCTCACCCGTGCCGGCGGCCACGATCAAGGCAACGGTCTTCATCGCCGCGCCCGTAGCGGGATCGCGCGTGCCTTGCCAGCGCTGCCGTCATCGCTTACCTGCCTGTTTTTCAGGCAAACGAATTGATGCGTACGCTCGCCCCCATCCAGATTGGCCCTGTTCGGATCGACGAACCGGTGGTCCTTGCGCCGATGACCGGCGTGACCGACCAGCCGTTCCGCACGCTGGTGCGCCGCTATGGCTCCGGCCTCAACGTCACGGAGATGATCGCCAGCCAGGCGGCGATCCGCGAAACGCGGCAGTCGATCCAGAAGGCGGCGTGGCATCTTTCGGAAGAGCCGGTTTCCATGCAGCTGGTCGGCTGCACGCCCTATGAGATGGCCGAGGCGGCCAAGCTCGCCGAGGAGAAGGGCGCGGCGATCATCGACATCAACATGGGCTGCCCGGTGCGCAAGGTGACGAGCGGCGATGCGGGCTCCGCCCTGATGCGCGACCTGAAGAACGCCGGCGCGATCATTGACGCGGTGGTGAAAGCGGTGGTGGCGCCGGTTACGGTCAAGATGCGCATGGGCTGGTGCCATGACAGCCTGAACGCACCCGAGCTGGCGCGGATCGCCGAGGATCTGGGCGCCAAGATGGTGACGGTGCACGGCCGCACCCGCAACCAGATGTACAAGGGCTCGGCCGACTGGCGGTTCGTGCGTCAGGTCAAGGAGGCCGTCACCCTGCCGGTTATCGTCAATGGCGACATCTGCTCGGTCGCGGACGCGGAAGCGGCGCTGGATCAGTCGGGTGCGGACGGCGTGATGGTGGGTCGCGGCGCTTATGGCCGGCCGTGGTTGCTGGGCCAGGTGATGGATGCGCTCGGCGGTCGCCCGGTGCGGCCGGACCCGTCTCTGGACGAACAATATCATGTGATCGTCGAACATTACGAGGCGATGCTGAGCCATTATGGCACGATGACGGGTGTCAACATGGCGCGCAAGCACATCGGCTGGTACACCAAGGGCATTCATGGTTCGGCCGAGTTCCGCAATGCGGTAAACAAGGAAGCCGATGCCGAGGTGGTCCTTTCCATGCTCGCCGATTTCTACGCCCCATATCGGAGCCGTGCGGCAGCCTGATGCTGAGCCGTCGAGGCCCGGAGGCGGCGGAACTGCTAGGCGCGCTGCCGGTCGCGCTGATGGTCGTGGATGAAGACGGCCATATCGCCCAGGCAAACGCCGAGTGCGAATTGCTGCTGAACCAATCAGAGCGCGCAATGCGCGGGCGATCGGTCGGGGACGTGCTGGCGCTGCCCGAAGAAGCGGTAGGGCAGGACGGGCGCGCCTTTACCGCCTTCGACCTGGCGCTGGAGACGGCGCGGGGGCAGCGCTTGCGGGTAGATCTGGCCGCGGTCGAGCTTCCCGACCACCCCGGCTGGCGCATGATCACGCTGCACAATGCGGCAAGCTCCCGTCGGCTTGGCGTGTCGGCCGATCGCGCGGCGGCAGCCCGATCGGCGGTCGGCGCGGCGGCGATGCTGGCGCATGAGATCAAGAATCCGCTGTCGAGCATCCGCGGCGCGGCGCAGCTGATCGCCGACGGAGTGGACGCGCAGGCGATGACGAGGCTGGTGATCGACGAGGTGGATCGTATCGCGGCGCTGATCGATCGGATGGAGGATTTCACCGACACCCGCCCGTTGGCGGTCGAGCCGCTCAACATCTATCCGCTGCTTGCCCACGCGCGTGATGCGGCACAGGCGGGCTTTGCGCGCGATGTCGTTATCGAAGAACGGTTCGATCCCTCGTTGCCGCTGGTGCAGGCGAACCGCGACGCGCTGCTGCAGGTGCTGATCAACCTGATGAAGAATGCCGCCGTCGCACTGGGCGATCGCGGCGAACGGCGAATCCGGCTCACCACCTCCTACCGCCACGGGATGTCGATCGCGCCGGCGCCGGGCCGGCCGCGCTTGCCGCTGCCGATCGAGATTTGCGTGATCGATACCGGTCCCGGCGCACCGGAGGACATCGCCGAGCATCTGTTCGACCCGTTCGTGTCCAGCCGCCCGGAGGGGAAAGGGCTGGGGCTGGCACTGGTCGACAAGCTGGTGCGCGACATGGGGGGTATCGTGCAATATTCGCGCGAAGGCACGCCCAACGAAACCGTGTTCCGGATCCTTCTGCCGCGCGCGCCCAAGCGATGAGCGACGGCAATGTCCTGCTGGTCGACGACGATGATGCAATCCGCACGGTCGTGGCGCACGCGCTGCGCCGGGCAGGGTATCGGGTGCGGACAGCGGCGTGCGTTGCCGACCTCGATCGTGAGTTGCAGCTCGGCTTGCCCGACGTACTGCTGACCGACGTGGTGCTGCCCGATGGCGACGGGATCGAGATTGCCGCGCGGCTGCACGCCACCGCTCCGGACGTGCCGGTGATCGTCCTGTCGGCCCGCAACACCTTGACCACCGCCGTTCGAGCGACCGAGGCGGGCGCTTACGACTATCTGCCCAAGCCGTTCGACCTCGACATTCTGACCAAGACGGTTGCGGCGGCGCTCGGCCGCAAGGGCGTGAAGCTCCCGGCGCAAACGGACGACGAAGATCGCAGCCTGCCCCTGATCGGGCGATCGCCCGCGATGCAGGAGGTGTATCGCGTGATCGCCCGGGTCGTCTCGAACGATCTGACTGTGTTGGTGTCGGGCGAGTCCGGGACGGGCAAGGAGCTGGTTGCGCGGGCGATCCACGATCTGGGACATCGCCGGGCGGCTCCCTTCGTCGCGATCAACATGGCCGCGATCCCGCGCGAGCTGATCGAGGCCGAATTGTTCGGCCATGAGCGTGGCGCCTTCACCGGCGCGGCACAGCGGACGGCGGGGCGCTTCGAGCAGGCGGCCGGCGGTACGCTGTTTCTCGACGAAATCGGGGACATGCCGATCGAGGCGCAGACGCGGCTGCTGCGCGTGCTCCAGTCCGGCGAGTTCACCACCGTTGGCGGTGCCCGGACGATCAGGGCCGATGTGCGGATCGTCGCGGCGACCAATCGCGCGCTGCAGCAGGCGGTTGCCGACGGACATTTCCGCGAAGACCTGTTCTATCGCCTGAACGTCGTACCGATCGCGCTGCCGGCGTTGCGCGAGCGGCGCGGCGACATCGCGATGCTGGCGCGCCATTTCCTGGAACGCGCGGGCGAAGCGGGCCTGCCGCGCAAGGTGCTCGATGAGGGCGCGGTTCGCGCGCTGGAACAGCACGATTGGCCTGGCAACGTGCGTCAGCTGGAAAATCTGATGCGGCGCCTGGCCGCGCTGTTACGCGACGACCGGATTTCGGCAGACGAGATCGTCGCCATGCTCGATGTCGGGCAGTCGCCGCCATGCCAGGCACCCGACTTGGGTTTGGATGCGGCGGTTCGCCAGTTTCTCGATCGACTTGCACGATCGGAACCCGCCGTGCTGGACGATGGCACGCTCTACGATCGGTTGCTCGCAGAGGTGGAACGGCCGCTGATCGAGGCGATGCTGGCGCGTCATGGCGGCAATCAGTTGCGAGCGGCGCGCGCCATCGGCCTGAACCGCAACACGCTGCGCAAACGGCTCGACATGCTTGGAATCGATCCCATGGCGCGACCGCCTGCACGCGAGCTACGGTGAACGCCGCGATTATGTGTTTTCTCTGCAACACTCTTGTTGTAGCCTTGCCTTGATGACTGCCGCCACGGCACCGCTGGACGACCCCACCGCCGCGCCGCAGCGCCTGACGGTGACGCCCGCCATGGAGTTGGGCGTTTTGGGCATCGCGGTCGCGATCGCGGTGGCGACCTATTTTGTTATCGCGCACACCGGCCGGCCCGAGGGGCTGATCGCACCGGGCATCATCGCGCTGCTTCTGGTGGCCAATCTGGTGCCGGGCGTTGGGCTGATGATGCTGCTTGGCCGGCGGATCGCACGGCGCCGCGCAGCACGATCGCCGGTTGGTGGGGAAGGGCGGCTGCATGTGCGGCTTGTGGCGCTGTTCTCCAGCGTCGCTGCGGTGCCGATGGTGCTGGTGACAATCGCGGCGTCGCTGCTGTTCCAATATGGCGTGCAATTCTGGTATTCCGACCGCGCTCGTGGCGTGTTCGAGAACGCCACGTCGCTGACGCGCACGTCCTACAATCAGATCCTGCAGCGGTGGGAAGAAGCCACCGTCACCATGGCGACGGACGTGAGCCGCGAGCTGGACGAGCGGCCGATCGACGACCCGCAGTTCGGCGCCTTTCTTTTTCAGCAAACCTATTTCCGCAGCCTGTCCGAGGCGCTGCTGTTCCAGATTTCCGCCGGTGGCGAGCTCCAGACGCTGGCCTTCGTCAATCCGTACGACCTCGATCTGGCGCGCCAGGTTTCCGCCGATGCGGTGAAGCAGTTGCGCGACGGGCAGCGCAGCGTCGTCACCGTGACCGGCGATCGCATCCAGACGGTGACGCGGCTTCCCGGCTCGGCCAGCGTCTATCTATACGCCGCGCGGGTTACCAATCCCAAGGAAATGACCACCCAGACCGAGCGTGCGGAAGCGGCGCTGGCGAATTATCGCACATTGCTGGTGCGCGCGCGCACATTGCAGCTGCAATTCAACGCAGCGCTGCTGCTGCTGTCGCTGCTGATCGTCGGAGTGGCGGTGTGGATCGCGCTTGCGGTGGCGGATCGGTTGGTGCGCCCGGTCGCCGAGCTGGTCGATGCGGCACGACGTGTGGAGAGCGGCGATCTGGCAGCGCGTGTGCCCGAGACAAAGGCGCGCGACGAGGTCGGCACACTGTCGAACACCTTCAATCGCATGACCGAGCGGCTCGAAGAGCAAAACAATGCGCTCGTCACGGCGAACGCGCAGCTCGATAACCGGCGTGCGCTGATCGAAGCGGTGATGTCGGGGGTGTCGGCGGGCGTGATCTCGATCGCGCCCGATCGCACCATCCGCCTGATCAACAGCTCCGCACAATCCTTGCTCGGCCTGGCGGATACGCCGACCGGGCGACCGTTGTCGCTGGTGGCGCCGGAGCTGGATGCCTTGCTTGAGGGCACGGCGCGCGAGGCGATCATCCAGCTCAATGCCGCCGGTGAGGCACGCACCCTTGCGGTGCGTATCGCGCGTGACGGCTCCGGCCCGATCCTTACCTTTGACGATATCACCCAGCAGTTGCTGGACCAGCGCCGCGCGGCCTGGTCCGACGTCGCCCGGCGGATCGCGCATGAGATCAAGAACCCGCTGACCCCCATCCAGCTTGCGGCCGAGCGCCTGCAACGGCGCTACGGCGCGAAGGTGGAGGAGGGGGACACCACCTTCTCGCGCCTGACCGAGACGATCGTTCGGCAGGTGGGCGACCTGCGCCGGATGGTGGACGAATTCTCCTCGTTCGCGCGCATGCCCAAGCCCGAGTTTCGAGAGGAAGCGCTGGTGGATGTGGCGCGGCAGACGATGTTCCTCCACGAAGTGGCGCATGGCGCGATCCGCTTCGAGATCCGGCATGACGAACCCGGCCCCGTGCTGGTCTGCGATCGCCGGCAGATCGGGCAGGCACTCACCAACATCGTGAAGAATGCCGTCGAGGCGATCGAGGCAACCGGCCGCGGCGCGGGCGAGATCCTGATGGAGGTCGCGGCGGAAGGTGGCCGTGCGGTGATCACCGTCGCAGACGACGGCATCGGCCTGCCGGCGGAACGTGACCGGATCGTGGAGCCGTACATGACCACGCGAACGCGCGGGACGGGGCTCGGCCTCGCGATCGTCAAGAAGATCGTGGAGGAACATTTCGGAACGATTTCGTTCGCCGACCGTCCCGGTGGCGGAACCCTTGTGACAATGATCTTTGATGCAACCATGCTGGCCGGCCTGATCGGCCACGACGACGCCGCAAGTACCAACGACGGCGGAGAGCTCGCCGCGCTTACCCGTAATCGGACTGCATAATCATGGCGCTAGACATCCTTGTCGTTGACGACGAACTCGACATTCGCGAGCTGGTTTCCGGCGTTCTGGAAGACGAAGGGTATGAAACCCGCACCGCAGCGGACAGCGACGGCACGCTGGAGGCGATCGCCGCGCGGCGTCCCAGCCTGGTCATCCTTGACGTGTGGTTGCAGGGCTCCCGGCTCGACGGGCTCGACCTCCTGGCGGAGATCAAGCGGCGTGATCCCTCGATCGCCGTGCTGGTGATATCGGGGCATGGCAATCTCGACACGGCGGTCGCTGCCATACGGCAGGGTGCCGCGGATTTCATCGAAAAGCCGTTCCAAGCCGAGCGCTTGTTGCTCATGGTGGAGCGGGCAACTGAGACCGAGCGACTACGGCGCGAGGTCGCGAGCCTGCGCCAGTCCGCCGGGCGCGAAACCGACCTGACTGGCAGTTCTGGCGCGATCAACACCGTCCGCGCGACGCTGAAGCGGGTCGCGGCGACCGGTAGCCGGGTGATGATCGTCGGACCGGCGGGCGTTGGCAAGGAAGTCGCGGCGCGGCTGCTTCACGGGTGGAGCCAGCGCGCGAGCAGCCCCTTCATCGTCGTCAGCGCGGCAAACATGACGCCAGAGCGCGTCGAGGAAGAATTGTTCGGCGTGGAGGAGGGCGGGGATCTCGTGCGCCCGGGCCTGCTCGAACAGGCGCATGGCGGGACGCTGTTCCTTGACGAGATCGCCGACATGCCGATCACGACGCAGGGGCGCATCCTGCGCGTGTTGACCGACCAGAGTTTCACTCGCGTCGGCGGCACCCGCATCGTGAAGGTCGACGTGCGCGTCGTGTCCGCGACTGCACGCGACCTGACCCAAGAGATCGCCGAAGGGCGCTTTCGCGAAGACCTCTATTACCGGCTAAACGTGGTACCGGTGTCGATCCCGTCTTTGTCGGAACGGCGCGAGGACATTCCGGCGCTGGTCGAGCATTTCGTCGCGCATTATGCCGCCGAGCGCCGGGTCAGCACGCCCGAAGTCGCGACGGAGGCGATGGTGGCGCTTCAATCCTACGATTGGCCGGGCAACGTGCGGCAGCTGCGCAATGTGGTGGAGCGAACGATCATTCTGGCGCCGGGCGACCGGATCGGTCGGATCGACGTCGACCTGCTGCCGCAGGAGGTGCTGGGCGATCAGGGTGGTGGCAGCGGCGCCGGCGCGATCATGGGCGCTCCCTTGCGCGAGGCGCGGGAAACGTTCGAGCGCGAGTATCTGAAGGTGCAGATCCGCCGCTTCTCCGGCAACATCTCGCGCACCGCGACCTTCATCGGCATGGAGCGATCCGCGCTCCACCGAAAGCTGAAGTTGCTGGGGATCACCGAAACCAAGGACGATTGAGCCGCTGGACCAGCGCGATTGCGCTTCCTACATAGCGGCTTGCACGCAGCATGAGCTGCAAACCGACGCCGGGCACCGGCGCATCGCGGAGCAAACTCCGCCAAAAACGAAAGGGCAACGCCTTATGGCCGACAAACAAAGCTCCTTGCAGGACCTGTTCCTCAACGCGCTTCGCAAATCCAAGACTCCGGTGACATTGTTCCTGGTCAAGGGCGTGAAGTTGCAGGGGATCGTGACCTGGTTCGACAACTTTTCCGTGCTGCTGCGCCGCGACGGCCAGAGCCAGTTGATCTACAAGCACGCGATCTCCACCATCATGCCGGGCGCGCAGGTCGATGCGCAGTCGATCGTCGAGCAATTGGGCGAACAAAGCCGCAAGCAGCCGCTGCTGCAGGAAATCTTCCTCAATGCCGTGCGCAAGTCGGAAGACGCGGTCACGATGTTCCTGGTGAATGGCGTGATGTTGCAGGGGCAGATCGCAGCGTTCGATCTATTCTGTATGCTGCTTCAGCGCGATGGCACGTCGCAGCTTGTGTACAAGCATGCGGTGTCCACCATTCAGCCGTCGCGTCCGCTGAACCTGAGCGACGATACCGCCGAAACGGATGACGATTGAGCACCGGTTTCGATCGCGATCGCGAGGAATTCGCGCGGGGCGCGCGCGCGATCGTCGTGTACCCGGATCTCGGCGGCTCGTCGCGGGATGCGGACGCGCGTCTTGAGGAAACCGCCGGGCTGGCCGCGGCCATCGGTGTGGAAGTGGTCGATCGGCACGCGGTGCGTGTCCGTACGCCGCGTGCCGCGACTCTGATCGGCTCCGGCCAGATCGAGCAACTGGCGGTCAACGGGCGGCAGGAAGAAGCGTCGCTGTTCGTCTTCGACGCCGCGCTTTCGCCGATCCAGCAGCGCAATCTGGAAACCGCGCTGGAAGCGAAGGTGATCGACCGCACCGGGCTGATCCTCGAGATCTTCGGCGAGCGGGCAGCGACCGCCGAGGGCCGACTACAGGTCGAGCTGGCGCACCTCGATTATCAGGCAGGCCGGCTGGTACGCAGCTGGACCCACCTGGAGCGTCAGCGTGGCGGCTTCGGCTTCCTGGGCGGCCCCGGCGAAACGCAGATCGAGGCCGACCGTCGGCTGATCCGCGATCGCATGGCCCGGCTGCGGCGCGAACTGGATCAGGTGACGCGAACGCGGGGGCTGCATCGCGAGCGCCGGCAGCGGGCACCGTGGCCGGTGATCGCGCTTGTCGGCTATACCAATGCGGGCAAGTCAACGCTGTTCAATCGCCTGACTGGTGCGCAGGTGATGGCGGAGGATCTTCTGTTCGCCACGCTCGATCCGACGTTGCGGCAAATCAGCCTGCCCGGAATCGACAAGGCCATCCTGTCCGACACCGTGGGTTTCGTGTCTGAGCTGCCGACGCAGCTCGTCGCCGCCTTCAAGGCGACATTGGAAGAGGTCGTTTCCGCCGATCTGCTGGTTCATGTCCGCGACGTGGCGCATCCCGACAGCATCGCGCAGAAGGCCGATGTCGAGGCGGTATTGGCCGATCTCGGCATGCCGGAAACAACACGGCGGATCGAGGTGTGGAACAAGCTCGATCTGCTCGATCCTAACGCGCGGGCCGAAATGATGAGCGAGGCCGAGCGGCGCGATGACGTGGTTGCGCTATCCGCCTTGAACGGAGAGGGCGTCGACACCCTGCGCCGACTGTTGTCCGATCGCCTGACGCAGGGTCATCAGCGGTACACCATCCACTTGCCGTTGGGCGATGGCGCCAGCGCCGCCTGGCTGCACCAGCATGGTGAAGTGCTGGATCAATCCGTGGAGGACGGCGAGGCCGTTTACGAGGTTCGCATGGCGCCTGGAGATTTCGAGCGGTTCTCCGACTCCAGGAGCGCCGGCGACGAACCGGTTAACGGCTGACGACAGGCTATCGGCTATGGCTTGCGCTCGTTGCGTTTCGCTGCGAGCCATAGCTCCTCCTGATCGGCGAGCGCCTTCCCGGCAATCGATCCGCCGGCTTCGGTCTCCATTGCGGTAAAGCGGCGCTCGAATTTGGCATTGGCCAGACGGAGCGCCGCTTCGGCATCGATGCCCAAGTGCCGTGCCCAGTTAACCACGGCGAACAGGAGGTCGCCGATTTCCTCTTCACGCTCTGCCGGCGCCGCGGCGGCGACCTCTTCGAGTTCCTCGTCGATCTTGGTCCGCGGCCCGGCGGCATCCGGCCAGTCGAACCCGACGCGAGCGGCGCGCTTCTGGAGCTTCTCCGCGCGCAAGAGCGCCGGCAGGCCGAGCGCCACGCCGGCGAGCGCGCCGCTGCCGGCCTTCTCGGCACGCTCCTGCGCCTTGATCGTTTCCCATTGAGACGCCGGCTCGGCCGGATGATCGCCGAAGATGTGCGGGTGGCGACGAGTCATCTTGTCGGCGATTGCGGTCGCGACATCGTCGAAGTCGAAGGCGCCGCATTCCTCGGCCATTCGGCTGTGGAACACGACCTGGAGCAGCAGATCGCCAAGCTCGTCCTTTAGGTCGCCCAAGTCGCCGCGTTCACAGGCGTCCGCGACCTCATACGCTTCTTCGATCGTATAGGGAGCGATCGTCTTGAAGCTTTGCTCCCGATCCCAGGCGCAGCCGCTTTGGGGATCGCGAAGCTGCACCATGATGGTGCGAATGCGGTCGATAGGGGGCATGTTGGTCAAGCTCATGTCTTCCGCCGATAATAAGCATTATGTAAAGCGTGCTAAGTAGCTAGCTTTTTACCCATAGCCATACGAGCGCCGTGACCGCCGTAAAGATTACCAGCCATATGGCTGCCAGTCGGGCCGCCCCCGCGATGGGCACTCGGCGTGCCAGCAGAGCGGACAGCGGTAGCGTCAGCATGAGTACTAGCAAAAGGATCTCTGGGCCGCGGTTCACAGTTCGAAAACCTGGCCATCGTGACATGGTGCCACGGCGTCGGGCAGCATTGCCATCAGCGCAGCATAATCCATCGAGTGGTCCATATGGGTCAGCCCGGCACGACGCGGCGCGAGTTCCTCGATCCACGAGAGCGCCTGCGACAGATGCGGATGTGTGGGATGCGGCTGGCGGCGCAAGGCGTCGACGATCCAGAGATCAAGATCTTCATACAACGCCTGCATGTCCGGCGTCATGCCGCTGATGTCGGTGGCATAGCCGAAAGATGCGCCGGCAGCCTCGAAGCGAAGTCCGGCAGACGTGATCGAGCCATGTGGCTGATCGACCACGCGGATCGCTATCGATCCGATCGTCAGCTTATCAGGTAGAAGCTGAAGGTCGACCGTCGGCGGATAGCCATGATGGCCATCAAAGACGTAGCCGAACATGGCGCGCAATTCCGCGCCGGTCCGCGCGCGCGCAAACCCGTGAACGGGATGGCCGAGCCGGTGGTAGATCTGTCGCAGGTCGTCGATCCCGAATACGTGATCGGCGTGTTCGTGCGTCCAGATCACGGCATTCACCGTCGCTACGTCGGCATCGAGCAGCTGCTGGCGCATATCCGGTCCCGTGTCGACCATGATGCGTGTATCCTCATGCTCGACGATGACGGATACGCGGCGACGGCGGTTACGCGGCTCGGCCGGATCGCAGGCGCCCCAGTCGTTTCCGATCCTCGGCACACCTGACGAGGTACCGCAGCCGAGAACCGTTACCTTCATGCGCGCGTTTTACTGAACAATGCGTAAAAGTTTTCGGCCGTAGCGCGTTGTAGATCCTCGACCTTTTCGCCGCGTAGCTCGGCGAGAAAGCTGGCCGTCTCGGCCACGAACGCAGGTTCGCCGGTTTTCCCGCGGTGCGGCACCGGCGCGAGGAACGGTGCGTCAGTTTCGATCAGCAGCCGGTTGAGCGGCAGCCCGGCGGCGGTCTCCTGGAGCTCCTTCGCGCTCTTGAAGGTGACGATACCCGAAATCGAAATATAGAAGCCAAGCTCCATCGCAGTCTCGGCAAACGCGCGCGTGCCGGTGAAGCAATGAATGACACCGCTGAACGCGCCCTTCCCCATTTCGTCGCGAAGGATCTGCGCGGTATCGGCCTCCGCGTCGCGCGTGTGCACGACGATCGGAACACCGGCCTCTCGGGCAGCGGCAATATGCGCCCGAAAGCTAGATTGCTGCCGATCGCGATCCGAGTGATCGTAGAAGTAATCCAGACCGGTTTCGCCGATGCCGACAACGCGGGGATGCTGGGCGCGCGCCACCAGGCGCGCGGTGTCGACGTGTGGATGCTGGTCGGCCTCGTGCGGGTGGATGCCCACGGTTGCCCAAACATCCGGCTCGCGCTCGGCGGTCGCGAGCACGTCGTCCCATTCACGCTCGCGCGTTGCGATATTCAGCATAGCGGTGACGCCACGCGCGCGCGCGCGTTCTAGCACCGCCCGCTGTTCCTCGGCCAAGCCTTTGTAATTCAGGTGACAATGGCTGTCGACGAGCATCAGGCTGCCTCCACCGGGAGGTCGAGACGCGGGAATGCCGGAGTCGGTGGCGAGAGCGGTTCGCCGCTTTCGGCACGGCGCGCATACCAGCCATCGTCGTCGATCGCGGCATGATCGCGCGCGTCATCGGAAACGCCGAGTTGATCGAGGATCGCGCCGGCACCGCGCGGCACGACCGGTAGAATGGCAATGGCGAGGATGCGGATCGCGCGAACGAGCGTGCAAAGCACGGCATTCATCCGCTCCGGGTCGGTCTTGCGGAGCGCCCATGGGGCCTGAACATCAATATATTGATTACAGGCAAAGACACCGCGCATCCAGATCTCGATGCCCTGACTTAACATCAGGTCACCAAAGGCTTGCTTAAGCCCCGCCGCCGCCACAATAACCTCTTCGATCAATGCGGCATCGGCCGGGTCGGCCCGCCCCGCGGGCGGCAGTGCGCCGAGGTTCTTGGCGATAAACGATAGGGTGCGCTGCGCGAGATTGCCGAACGAATTCGCCAGCTCGGCATTTACCCGCGTCACGATGGCTTCGGCGGAGTAGCTGCCGTCCTGCCCGAAGCTGACTTCACGCAAGAGGAAGTAGCGCAGCGCATCGACGCCGAACGCGGTGGCGAGGTCGGCGGGGTCGACGACGTTGCCGACACTCTTGGACATCTTCTCGCCGCGGTGGAGAACGAAGCCGTGGCCGAACACCGAGCGCGGCAACGGCAGCTGCGCGGAGAGGAGAAAGGCCGGCCAATAAACGGCGTGAAAGCGGACAATATCCTTGCCGATCAGGTGCAGATCGGCCGGCCAATGGCCCATTTCTGCGTCAGGGTAGCCAGCACCGGTGAGGTAGTTGGTCAGCGCATCGACCCACACGTACATGACGTGTCCGGGGCTGCCCGGCACCGGCACGCCCCAATCGAAACTGGTGCGCGAGACGGACAGGTCCGACAGTCCGCCTTCGACGAACCGCATGATCTCGTTTCGTCGGGCCTCAGGCCGAATGAAGTCTGGGTTCGCATTGTAGAGGTCGAGCAGCGGCTGCTGGTACTTCGACAGGCGGAAAAACCAGGTTTCCTCCGCCGTCCAGGTTACCGGCGTGCCCTGCGGGGAAAGCTTCGCGCCCCCTTCCCCGTCGACCAGTTCTTTCTCGTCGTAGAACGCCTCGTCACGCACCGAATACCAGCCCTCGTAGCGATCGAGGTACAGATCGCCCGCCGCCTCCATCGCCTGCCAGATCGCCTGGCTGGCGCCATAGTGATCGGCATCGGTGGTGCGAATGAAGCGATCATAGGAGATATTGAGATTGTCGCACATCGCGCGGAAATGGCCCGACATTTCCGATGCGAGTTCGGCGACCGGCATATTCCGATCGCGCGCGGTCTGGACCATTTTCAGGCCGTGTTCGTCGGTCCCGGTCTGAAAGCGGACGTCGCGACCGGCCTGGCGCTGGAATCGTGCGATCGCGTCGGCGGCGATCGCCTCATAAGCGTGGCCGATGTGCGGCTTGCCGTTGGGATAGCTGATCGCGGTGGTGATGTAAAAGGGGTCGCCCATAGGAGCCCGCCTCTACTATCGTGCGAGCCGCGCGACCACCCCTGCCAGTTCAAACACCGTACCCCCCGGATCAAGCGACAGACCGCGCGCACTGGCAGCAATGCGGCGCACCTCGTCATAGGCATCGAGCGCGACTTTGAGCGCGGTACCCGAGCGATACGGCGCCTGCTCGGCGACAAAGGTCGGTACGCGATCAAGGAACGCTTCGTAGCGTGGCTGCGCTGCCTTCAGAGACAGAGCACGCATCAGTTTCACCCGCTCGACATTGTCGCGGTCGCCATGCTGCGCGATTGAGGCGAGCGCCGCATCGAGGCGGTCGAGCTCCAGACCAGCGAAGCGAAGCGCGCGGCC
Organism: Sphingomonas dokdonensis; assembly: GCF_002197685.1. GTDB lineage: Bacteria > Pseudomonadota > Alphaproteobacteria > Sphingomonadales > Sphingomonadaceae > Sphingomonas > Sphingomonas dokdonensis. Next base: position 965,288 of record NZ_NBBI01000001.1, read on the forward strand.
TGGGGAGCCGGCGCCGGCCTTTGCCAAAGCGTCACGCTCCTGCGCCGACGATTCCGGCAACAACTGTTCCAGTGCAGCGAGCATGTCGTCATGGTCAAGCGGGTTGAAGCGCAGCAAACGGCAGCGCGACCGGATCGTTGGCAGCAAGCGACCCGGGGCATGGCTGATCAGCAGAAAGATCGTGCCGGCCGGCGGCTCCTCCAGGTTCTTGAGCAGCGCGTTGGCGCCGGCGCGTTCGAGATCGTCCACGGCGTCGATCAAGACGACGCGACGCGACCCGAGCGATGGCGTGGTGGCGAATAGCGGTTGAAGGCCACGCACCTGCGATATCGTAATGCTGCGCGCGAGATCGCCGTCCGGCTTGCCGTCCTTCGGCAAGCGTTCCAGCACGCGAAAATCGGGGTGCGAACCCGCCTCGATCAGCGACTTGGTACGCTCCAGCCCCAAGTCGCCCGACGCGCAGGCGAGCAGGTCGGCCGCCGCCTCGCGGGCAAAGCTGCCCTTGCCGATCCCCTGCGGCCCGGCGAACAGCCACGCATGATGGAGGGTGCCGCCCGTGGCTGCCGCCTCGAATGCCCGCCGCGCTGCCCCGTTGCCGCGCAGCATCGTCACGGCAGCAGATCGCTCAGTTCGGACAATAGCAGCGCGGTCACGTCGCCCGGCGAGCGACCGGCATCGACGATGCGGAAGCGGCCAGGCTCGCGCACAGCAAAAGTGCGAAAGGCGCGGCCGACATCGGCGTGAAAATGGGGGCTGCGCTGCGCGAAACGATCTGCACCGGCACCATCGCGCAGCGCAGCCCGGCGGCTACCCTCCGCGACGGGCAAATCGAGGATGAAGGTGCGATCGGGCAGCAGCCCGCGCGAGCCGAAGCCGTGCAGCGCCATGATCGAGGCATCGTCGAGGCCGCCGGCCGCTCCCTGATAGGCGCGGGTCGAATCGATGAAGCGATCGGTGATTACCCAGGTGCCCGCCTCCAGCGCCGGGCGGATCACCTTGTCGACGTGATCCGAACGCGCAGCGGCGAACAGCAATGCCTCGGCACGAGCACCCCAGCGGCTCACCTCGCCCTGCATCAGCAAGGTGCGGATCGCCTCCGCACCCTCGCTGCCGCCGGGTTCGCGGGTGACGCGCACGGACAGGCCGCGCGATTCGAGCGCCGCGGCGAGCGCCCGTACCTGCGTCGACTTGCCCGCCCCCTCCCCGCCTTCAAGCGAGAGGAAGCGTCCGGTCATCCGAACAGACCGGTTAAACCGGCCCAGGCGCGACCGAAGAAGCCGGCCTGCTCGACATCCTTGTCGGCGACCAGCGGCAGCGTCTGCACCGGCAGGCCCGGCGAGGTGATGACGAGATCGGCGACATGCGCGCCAGCCTTGATCGGCGCCTTCAGCGGGCCCTGATAAACGACCTTGGCGGACATCGCAGGCACCGCGCCCGATGGCAGCGCGACCTTCAGATCGCGCGGCGCGACGAGGCCGACGGTGGAAGCGTCGCCAAGCTGCACCTCCGCATCGCTGACCTTGCGCCCCTGCTTCACCACCGGCTTCGCCTGCCAGGCGCGAAAGCCCCAATCCATGAAGCGGACCGATTCGCTAATCCGCTGATTGAAGCTGGTCAGCCCGGCGAGCACCATGACGAGGCGACGACCATTCTGTTCGGCCGAGCCGGTGAAGCCGTAGCCGGCCTCCTCGGTATGGCCGGTCTTCAGCCCGTCGGCACCCTGCACGCGGCCGAGCAGCGGATCGCGGTTCGCCTGGGTGATCGCACTGCCCGAGCCGAGCGTCTTGCCCCAGGTGAACTCGCTGCGCGAATAGAACTGCTTGTAGAGGCGCGGATGATCCTCGATCGTCGACGATGCGAGCTTCGCGAGGTCGCGCGCCGTGACATAGGTGACGCCGTTATCGGGCCAGCCGTTCGACGTGCCGAAATGGCTGTTCGTGAGGCCGAGACGCTTTGCCGCCTCGTTCATGCGCTGGGTAAAGGCTTCTTCGGTGCCGGAGATGCCCTCTGCCAGAACCACGCAGGCATCGTTGCCGGACAGAACGATGATACCGTTTAGCAGGTTCTCGACAGACACGCGCTCGCCCGGCGACAGGAACATGGTGGATCCGGCGGCGGGACCATGCCAGCGCTGCCAGGTTTCGGGGCGCACCTCGAACTCCTGATCGAGCTTCAGCTCGCCGCGCTTGATGAGATCGAACGCCACATAGGCCGTCATCATCTTGGCCATCGAGGCCGGCGGCATCCGGCGATCGGCGTCCTTGGCGAACAGCACTGCGCCGGTGGACAGATCCTTCATGAACGCCACGGGCGCGACCGTCTGAAACTGCGGCGCAGAGGCAGCGGAGGGATAGGCCACCGACAAGGCGATCGCCGGAACCGCCAGATAGGACAAAAGCTTGGTCATGGACGCTCTACTCGGTGCTCTGCTCAAGGCTGGGTGAGGATGGTGGCATCGCCATAGCCGCGCCGCTTGGCGTCGTCACGTGCGCGTTGAGCGGATTTCATGTCGACAAACGGGCCGAGGCGAACGCGGTGCAGCGTGCCCGCAGTCTCGACATGACCATCAAGCGTTCTGGCCAGGGCGCGGGCGCGGGCCGCATCGGAGAGTGCGGCGACCTGCACGAGATACTTCCCCTGCACGGCGCGCGGCGCTGGCGGCGGTGTTGGCTTTACCGTCGATGCTTTCGCAACAGCCGGGCGCGGCGCTGCTGATGCAACCTTCGGCGGCGAAGCTGCAGGGCGCTGTGCGGCCGTGACCGGTTCGGCAGATGGCGCACGGAGCCGCTGGCGCAGCGCAGCAAGCAATGCCGGCGGTGCGGCCAGCCGGCGAGCGGCAGGACGCCCGGCCTTCAATGCCGCGAGATCGGCCGCACTCGCCACGACACCGCGCACCCGGACGGCGGCGTCGCCGTTCCCCGCCAGCACCAACAAGCGGGCGGCCGCAGGCGACAGGATAATTTCGCGCGCGGGAGCGGTCGGTCCGAGCGCGCGATCGACGAGAACAAGGATCGTCTGCCCGCAGCCGAGCGCGGTCACCTCCGCGACCGTTCCCGGCGACAAGGATGAGTGCGCAGCGGTGATCGGCCCCTCACCTAGCGCGGCGGCACCTTCACTGACTCGCGCAATCTCGGCCAAACCAACGGCGTCGTAGCGTGCGGCGCCCATCCCCGATGTGCCGGCCGGCCCACTCGCAGCGGCGGCCTCGGGCGGCAGCGGCACCGACACCTGCCTTTCCGCCTGCGCGGTCGCAACGCTCGTGTGACAAGCGATGGCGATGGCGAGCCCGGTCAACCCGGGCCGCGCGCTATCGCTCCACCGCATCGGCCAGCAGCCCTACCGAAAGCGCGTAAAAGTTCGAGCAATTGTAATCGAGGATGACACGGTAGTTGCTCGTCAGCAGATAGGCGGTGTTGCCCGGGCCGTCCGGCTCCAGCAGCGTTGCCATTACGGCGTCGCCCGGCCAGGCGGCGCCCTGTGGCACGATGCCGAGCGCGCGCCATTCCGCTATGGTACGCCACCCGCTGTGCCGCTCGAACACCCGCTTGCAACGTGGCGAGACGAGCTCGTTGCGCTCGCCGGAGCGATCGTAGCTCGCGGGTACCGACACGGCGATCCCCCAAGGCTGCCCGGCACGCCACCCGGCGTTCAACAGGTAATTGCCGATCGAGGCGAGCGTATCGGCCTGGCTGTTCCAGATGTCGGCGCGGCCATCACCGTCGCCGTCTTTGGCGAGGCGGAGGTAGATCGAGGGGAGAAACTGCGGATTGCCGGTGGCGCCCGCCCAGCTGCCCTTCAGCGTTTCGCGAGGAATGCCGCGATCCATAATCTTCAGCGTTGCGACGAATTCGCCGGCGAACAGCGAGCGACGGCGCCCCTCATAGGCCAGCGTCGCGAGGCTGCGGAGCAGATCGAAATCGCCGGTGTAGCTGCCGTAATTCGTTTCATGCCCCCAGATGGCGACCATGACCGACTCCGGCACGCCGGTTTGTGCCTCGACGCGTGCCAATCGATTGCGATTGGCAGAATAAGCGGCCCGCCCACGCGAGATGCGCGCCGCATCGACATGTCGCGCCTTGTATGGCGCAAATGCCGGAATGCTGGTCGATTGCGGATTGCCCGGCTGCGCACGGTCAAGCTCGACCACCCGGGCGCTATAGGTGAGCGAGGGGAGAACGGCGTCCACGGTTGCCGGCCGCACGCCCTCCCGCAGCGCCTGCGCGCGCAATTCGGGCAGATATGCCTGGAAGCCGGCCTCGTCCTGCGCCGCGGCGACGGTGGGCATGGCGCAGGCAACAACGCACGCGGCGGCCGCGACCTGAACAAAACGACGGGTTATATTGTAAGCCTTCACCCTGCCTGTGTGACACAGGCAGGCTCCAATCGAAACCGCCAATCATCGACGGGCTTGCACGCATCGCCGCAGCACGCCACAGGGCAACGACGACGGATGGGTGGCCGAGTGGTTTAAGGCAGCGGTCTTGAAAACCGCCGTGGGTTCACGCTCACCGTGGGTTCGAATCCCACCCCATCCGCCATGGCGCCGATAAAAGGCGCCGTGCGGGGCGCGTCAGAGCGCAAGCAACTTCGTCAGCAGCTTTTCGGTGAGCGGCTTGTGGAAGCGGCAGCCGGCGGTGAAATCGTCCGCCCACATCACGTCAGCGGCGACCACGCCGACCACGGGAAGCGTGAGGCGGATCGTGCTGCCGCGGCGTAGATTGGAGTGCGTCTGCATGCGGGCGCCGTCGCGCGAGATATCGACGATCTTGCACAAGGTGCGGCGCAGGCCATCGTCGGCGATTCGCACATCAAGCGAAACCGGCGCACGCGGGCTGCGGCGCCGGCCATCGCTTTCAGCTGGTTCATATTCCGCCGCGAACATGACGAGGACGCTAGGTCCGCGGCGGTTAACCAGTCGTTTACTTGCGGAGCGAAAGCCCGCCGAAGCGCTTGTTAAAGCGGGCAACCTGACCACCCTGATCAAGCATCTGACCGCGACCGCCGGTCCATGCCGGGTGCGCCAGCGGATCGATTTCGAGCGTCATCGTGTCGCCTTCCTTGCCCCACGTGGAGCGGGTTTCGTACACGGTGCCGTCCGTCATCTGCACCTTGATCATGTGATAGTCGGGGTGAATATCGTTCTTCACGTCTCTTCTCCGAAACGGCTGGTTCCGACCAGCCTGAAAGAAGCGGCGCGCCTAGCAGACGCGCACACTTCCTGCAATGCAGCATGGCGCATACCGACTAAGCGGCAGGCGGGTCCGCGATCATGGCGGTGAATTCGCATTCCGCCGCCAGTTCATCACCGATCAGCGCGCGACCGGCGAACTTGCACACCCGCGCACGCTTCTGAACGAACGACACCTCCAGCCGAAGCAACACGCCGGGCTCCACCGGCTTGCGGAACTTCACGCCGTCGATCGACATGAAATACACCAGCTTGCCGCTGCCCGACAGGCCCAGGCTTTCGACCGCGAGGACGCCGGCGGCCTGCGCCAGCGCCTCCACAATCAGAACGCCCGGCATGATCGGCCGACCGGGAAAGTGCCCCTGGAAGAACCCTTCGTTGATCGTCACCGCCTTGATGGCGGTGATCGACACGTCGGGCACCAGCTCTTCGACGCGATCGACGAGCAGCATCGGGTACCGATGCGGCAGCGCCGCCATTACCCGGGTAACGTCGAACGGGCCGAGCGCCGCCGAAGAAGCCGTATCGGTCATGTGCGGGATCAGCGGCCCTGCGGGCGGCTACGCTGCGCCGGCTGCGCGGCTGCGGCGCCCTGACCCTGACCCGGCTGCCAGTTCGCCGGCGGCGTGATGCCGACGCTCGGCACCGACTTGTCGAGCTCTGCGGTGATTGCCGGGGTGATGTCGGCAGCCGGCTGCGCGAACAGCGCCGCTTCCGGGCGGAGCAGGAGCGTAACGTTGCGGGCGCGAACGGCGGCCTGAACGGCGTCCGACAGCTTCGCGCTGATCTGCTCGATGGCATAGCTTTCGGCGCGCTGAGCCGGCTCGGTCAGACGGGCGAGTTCCTGCTGTGCGGCCTGCTGCTTGGTCTGGATCGCCTGCGCCTGCGGACGAAGCGATGCCTCGCTGGCGCCGGGAGCGCGCGCTGCCGTCTGATAAGCAGTGACGAGCGGCTGCAGCTCCGCCTGAATCGCGGTGCGGCGGGTGTTCGCCTGATCGAGCTGCGTCTTGTACTGCGCCTGGATCTGCGAACGCGCGGCGGTCCATGCCTTGGAATTGGCGACCGCCTGCTCCGGATTGGCGACGGCAATGCCCGACACCTGCGCGGTGGCGTTGCCGGCCGTGAAGGCAACCGGTGCGGCCAGTGCTGCGGCGAGCAGCATGTGCTTGAACTTGGTCATCAGAACTGAGTCCCTACGTTGAAGGTGATAAGCTTGTCGTCGTCGCCGTCCTGCTTGATCAGCGCGCGGGCGATATCGATGCGGAGCGGACCGAACGGCGAGGTCCAGTTCACGCCAAAGCCGACCGACAGGCGCGGCTTGGCCGAATTGCCAAGGAAGCTTTCCTTGAACGGCTGCGACGCGATCTGCGGCGTGTTCGGGATGATGCCGTTACACAGACCACTGCCGTCCGGAATACCAGCCGCGCACGTGGTTGTAACCAGTCCGCCGGCGGGGTTGGAATAATAGTATAGCGGATTGCCGGCAGTGTCGGTCAGCGGTTTGGGCAACACGATCGAATTGCCGTTCGCGTCGGTGATCGTCTCAAACGTTGCGGTCGGCTGCGGACGGGTGATGTTGAACAGGCTGCCCGCCTGAACATAGACCGACGGCCGCAGGCCGAGCTCCCGCGCGCCCGAGCCGAGCGGGATCTCAAGCTCAATCCGGCCGAGATAGTATGCCGTGCCGCCAAGTGCGTCATCGACGATCTGGTCGCGATCGGTGATCAGCACCTGCGCGCCATTCGCATCGGTCTGGTAGAATTGACGCAGCACGCGCGGGCCGACGCCGCGGATGTCGAAGCCGCGGAACTGCGGCTCGCCGAGGTAGAAGCGGTCGGTGATGCGGATCGGATCGACGCCCTCTACCCTGCTGTCTTCCAGCGGGTGGATGTAGCCACCCTCTGCCAGCGCGGAGAGGATGAACCCGCCGCCAATGCCCCAGTATTTGGCGGCGTCAGCACGGGTACGTAGATATTTCACGTCACCGCCCAAGCCGGCGAAATCCTGACTGAAGGTTAAACGCTGGCCAGCCGACGGCCGCAAGCGGCTGTTGAGGCTGTCGTAAATCAACGAATAACCGACCGACGAGGTCAGTCGATTGCCCAGGGCGTCGCACAGATACCGGCCGGCAAGCAGCGGATCGCAGACGCCGTTGCGGAAGAACTGGTCGCGATCGAGGCTGACCTCGTCATAGGAGAGGCCATAGCGCGCGGACAGCGACCAATATTCGGTCAGTGGCACGCCGGCGCGAATCTGGAAGCCCGTCGACACCTGGCTATAGGTGGTCTGGCGCGTGTTATTGGTGAAGTTGAAAGCGTTCAGGTCGCGCCGGAAGACGTCGACGCCGACCGCGATATTCTTGTCGAACAGATAGGGTTCGGTGAACCCCGCCTCGATCGACTTCGAATAGCTCGAATAGTTCACGCCGAAGCGCAGTTCCTGCCCCTTGCCGCGGAAATTGCGCTGCGTGAGATTGAACTGGAGGATGAACCGCTCGAGGCTGGAGAAGCCGGCCGACAGCTGCAGCTCGCCGGTCGCTTTTTCCTCGACGTTGGCGCCGAGCACGACGCGATCGGGCCCGGAGCCCGGCGTCTGCTTGATCTCGAACTTGTCCTGGAAATAGCCCAGGCTGTTGATGCGATCCTGCGAACGACGCACCTGGAAGCTGTTAAAAGCGTCGCCCTCCGCCAGGCGGATCTCGCGGCGGATCACCTTGTCCTGCGTCTGCGTGTTGCCGGTGATGTCGATACGCTCGACATAGGTCCGCTTCGCTTCCGCGATGTGGAAGTTGACCGACATGGTCAGCGCTTCCCGGTCGCGCTGGATTTCCGGATTGATCTCGGTGAAGGCGTAGCCGAACAGGCCGGTCGTCTGACTCAGGCTGTCGATCGTGTCCTCGATGAGCTTGGCGTTGTACCAGTCGCCCTTCTTCATCGGCAGCGACTTGGCCATCGCCTCGTCGTTGAAATCGCGAATATCGCTGTCGACCGACACGTCGCCGAACTTATAGCGCGGCCCCTCCTCCACCACATAGGTGATGATGAAGTCTTCCTTGTCGGGCGTCAGCTCGGCCACCGCGCTGGTGACGCGGAAGTCGGCATAGCCCTCAGTCAGGTAGAACTGGCGCAGCTTCTGCTGATCGTAAGCGAGACGATCCTGGTCGTAGGTGGTGCTGGACGACAGCAGGCGGAAGAAGCGCGACTGCTTGGTCGCCATCTGCTGGCGCAGCTTGTCGTCGTCGAACACCTCGTTGCCGATGATGTTGATCTGACGGACCTTGGACTTCGGGCCCTCGCTGATCTCGAACACCACGTCGACGCGGTTCTGATCGAGCGCGACCATCTTCGGCTCGACCGAAGCGGCAAAGCGCCCCTGGCGGCGATACAGTTCGACGATGCGCGCGACGTCCTGCCGCACGGCGGAGCGGGTGAAGACCTGGCGCGGCTTGAGCCGGATCTCCTTGGTGATCTTGTCTTCCTTCAGGCGCTTGTTGCCCTCCAGAATGACGCGGTTGATGATCGGATTCTCGCGCACCCGCAGGATGATATCGCCCGTCTCGGCACCTGCCACCTGCACGTCGGCGAACAGATCGCTGGCGTAGAGATCCTTGATTGCCTGATCGAGAGTCTCATTGGTGTAAGTCTGGCCAACCCGTAGCTTGGTATAGCTGAGCGCAGTATCCGGCTCGATACGCTGCGATCCCTCGACCCGCAGCGAGCGGATCGTGCGTTCGACCGGCGGCGTCACGATCGGCGCCACTGCGGGCTGCTGTGCGGGTACGGCCTGCGGCGCACGTGGCGCCTGCTGCTGCGCCGCCGCCATGGTCGGCACGCCCGCCAGCATCGTGCAGCCGAGCAGGAGCGCAGCCGCGCGCGGTCGAGCAAACGAAGTGTTCAATACAGTCACCAAATCCACCCCGGAAAGCCCAAACAAGCCCGTAAGCGCAGCGCCCTGCCCTTGAATCGTCAGCCGATCAAGCGGGCGAGACTGCGCCATAGGCCGAAATTCTCAAGATCGTTGAAGGTTACCAGCAGCATCAGCGCCAGGATCGCGGCAAGGCCGCCCCGGAACGCCCATTCCTGCGCTTCCGGGCCGACAGGGCGCCGGCGCAGCGCCTCGATCCCGTAGAAGAGCAAATGTCCGCCATCCAGCATGGGAACTGGCAGGAGATTGATGAACCCCAGATTGATGGAAACGAGCGCGATGAGGAAGACAAAGGCTTCCGGCCCCAACGTGATCTGCTCACCCGAGACCTTGGCGATCGACAAGGGGCCGCCGAGTTCCTTCACCGAGCGTCGGCCGGAGATGATCTGTCCGATCGTCTCCACCATCATCGAGACGATCTCACCCGTGCGGCGGACCGCGACGACCGGTGCCTCAAACAGGCTGACGGGCACCGTCACGCGCTCGCCGCGCGCAATTCCAAGCATGCCGACGCGATAACTGTTGCCGAACCGGTCGGTCTGCTGCTCCACACCGATGGTGACCGGACGGGTCAATTGCTCACCGGCGCGATCGACCGTCACCTGCGTTTGGACGCCCGGATTGATCCGGGTGTACGACAGCATGTCCTCGAAGATGCGGATGTCGCGGTCGCCAAGCCGCGTGATCCGATCGCCCGGCTGAAGGCCCGCGCGCTCCGCTGCACTGCCCGCAAGCACCGACCCGACGACCGGCGGCGTGCGCGTGTCGCCGAATGCCATGGCGAAGCCGCCAAGGATCAACAGCGCGACAATGAAGTTCACGATCGGCCCGGCCGCGACAATGATCGCGCGCTGCCAGACAGGCTTCGCCTGAAACGTCTTGTTGCGCTCCTCCGCCGGCAAGGCGAGCCATTCCGCCGAGGGCTGGCTGACGGCGTTCATGTCACCGGCGAACCGCACATACCCGCCGAGCGGCAGCCAGCCGATCTTCCAGCGCGTCCCTCGCTTGTCGGTCCACCCGGCGACCTCGCGACCGAATCCGATCGAGAACGCCTCGGACTTCACGCCGAACCAGCGGGCGGCGAGATAATGACCCATCTCGTGCACGAAGACGAGCGGGCCGATCACCAATATGAACGCGATAAGCGTCAATGGCAGGCCGGGAGTTTCGATCAAGCGACGCGATCCTTCACACGCTCTTCCGCCAGCGCCCGCGCCTCGCGATCCACATCAAGAACCGCGTCGAGCGACGAAGGCGAAGCCGGATCAAAGCCTGCCAGCGTATCGGCAACGATTGCGGCAATTTCGAGGTAGCCGATGCGCTCCTTCAGAAATGCCGCAACGGCCACTTCGTTGGCAGCATTCAGAATTGCCGGGCGCGCGCCACCCGCGACAAGCGCCTCGCGCGCCAGCCGCAGTGCGGGGAAGCGCTGTTCGTCGGGCGCCTCGAAATCCAGCCGGCCGACGCGGACGAGATCCAGCCGCTCCCCCGGCGTGGGCATACGATCGGGCCAAGCAAGCGCACAGGCGATCGGCGTGCGCATGTCGGGCGTGCCGAGCTGTGCCAGCACCGAGCCATCGACATATTCGACCATTGAATGGATCACCGACTGGCGGTGCACGACGATTTCGATCTGCTCGGCGGCGACCGGGAAGAGGTGAAATGCCTCGATCAGCTCAAGGCCCTTGTTCATCATGGTCGCGGAATCGACGGAGATCTTTGCGCCCATCGACCAATTGGGATGGGCCACGGCCTGCGCCGGCGTGATCGCACGCATGTCCGCAAGCGCACGGTCGCGGAACGGACCGCCGCTAGCCGTCAGGATGATGCGGCTGACGCGATCGGCGAGCTTCGTGTCGAGGCATTGGAAGATCGCGCTATGCTCGCTGTCGACGGGCAGCAGCGTCGCGCCGTGCCGGGCAACGGCCGCGTTCATGACGTCCCCAGCGGACACCAGCGCTTCCTTGTTGGCGAGCGCCAGCGTGCCACCCTGCTCCACCGCGGCCATGGCCGGACGCAGGCCCGCGCATCCGACGATGGCGGCCACGGTCACATCGGCGCCCATCGCGGCCGCCTCCGCGACGGCAGCATCGCCGCCGGCTGCCTCCACGCCGCTGCCGGCGAGCGCCTCGCGCAATGCGGGAAGACAGGTCTCGTCAGCGACGACCGCCCGTTGGGCGCGGGTGCGCCGCGCCGCATCGGCGAGCCGCGCGACATCGCAGTTTGCGGTCAGTGCCACCACGCGGAACTCGTCCGGTGCGCGCTCGACCAGATCAAGCGTCGACGTGCCGACCGAGCCGGTGGCGCCAAGAATGGTAACAGTTTTCATCGGTACAGGTACGGCACGACCACCAGCAGCGCCGCGACCGGGGCGACCGGCACTACGCCATCCAGCCGGTCCAGCACCCCGCCATGGCCAGGCAAGATGTTGCCCGAATCCTTCACGCCGGCGCGCCGCTTGAGAAAGCTTTCATACAGGTCACCGCCCTGTGCGAGAACGGCGAGCAGCGGCGTGCCGATCGTCATGCGCCACGGGAGCCCATGATAGACATGCAGGATCACCGCCAGCGCGCTCGCCGCAACAACCCCGCCGATCAGCCCAGCCCAGGTCTTGTTCGGCGACAGACGCGGCGCGAGCTTCGGCCCACCGATCGTGCGCCCTGCGAAAAATGCGCCGATGTCGGTCGCCCAGACCAGCGCGAGCGCCCAGAAGGCGAACAGCAGCCCAGCATCCTGGCGCCGCAGGAAAACAAGCGCGAGTACCGGCAGGCCGCAATAGATAACGCCTTTCCCCAACGCCGAATGCCGGGTCACAATCGCGACGAAGAATGCCGCGCCCGCGAGCAGGCCGAGCGAAAAGAAATTGTGCACTTCAAGCACAAGCGAGGCTGGTGCCATCACAGCCAGCGGCACCGATAGGCCATATTGCGCGAGCCGCTTCTCACGCGGCGTCACCTTCTGCAGATCCGACCATTCCGCCATCATGAACAGCGAGATGACGACGGCCAGCAGCCAGAACGCGATGCCGCCAAACCACAAGGCGGCGCTCGCCACCGCGATCATCACCACGCTGGCGATCATGCGCAGCCGCAGGTTGGACGGTGTGCGCAGTTTGACGTCGGGCGGCGTCACAGGCCGCCGAAACGCCGATTGCGGCTGCCGAAGGCCGCGATCGCCTGATCGAGATCGGCAGGCCCGAAATCTGGCCAGAGCGTATCGACGAACAGCAACTCGGCATATGCCGCCTGCCACAACAGGAAGTTCGACAGGCGATGCTCCCCCGACGTGCGGATCAGCAGATCAAGCGGCGGCATGTCGCGCGTTTCGAGTTCGCCCTCGATCGCGGCGGCGTCGATCTGCTCGGGCGGCAGGCGCTCGGCCAACCGGCGTGCGGCGTGCACCAGTTCGGCCTGCGCGCCATAGTTGAGGGCTATTGCCAGGATCGGCCCGGTGTTCGCCGCACAGCGCCGAACGGCATCGTCGATCAGGGCGACAACGTCTGAAGGGAACCGGCCGTAATCGCCGATGATCTTGAGCCGGACGTTCTCCCGCACGAGCTCAGCCAGATCGCTGCGGATGAACAGCCGCAGCAGGCCCATGAGGTCGCCGATCTCCTGCTCGGGCCGGCGCCAGTTCTCGGACGAAAAGGCGTAGATGGTCAGCGCCTCCAGCCCGATCACCCGGGCATGGCGGGTTACGCGTCGGACCGCCTCGACGCCTGCCTTGTGCCCGGCGGCGCGCGGGAGCAGGCGCTTCTTGGCCCAGCGCCCGTTGCCATCCATGATGATGGCAACGTGGCGCGGCATGGCAAAGGGCGACGCCTGCACTGCTTGCGCAACACTCATCGCGCGGCGCCCTTGACCAGCCGCCGCGTCCCGCAAGACGTCGTCCCCGGTCGCGACCAGAGCGCGATCGACAGCGAAACGGGCGTTACACGCGCAAGGTGATCGGAACCGCCCGATGTCACTTGCCCAGGATTTCCTTTTCCTTGGCACCGGCAACCGCGTCGATATCGGCGATCGTAGCGTCAGTCAGCTTCTGCACCTCGACCTCGTGGCGCTTGCGCTCGTCCTCGCCGAAGACGCCCTTCTTCTCGTCCGTCTTCAGATTATCGAGCCCGTCGCGCCGCACGTTGCGAACCGCCACCTTCGCCTTTTCCGAATAAGAGCCAGCAAGCTTGGCCAGCTCCTTGCGGCGCTCCTCCGTGAGATCGGGGATCGGCAGACGCAACGTTTGACCATCGTTGATCGGGTTGAGACCGAGACCAGCCGACCGGATCGCCTTTTCAACCGGGCCGACGTTGCTTTTGTCCCACACCTGCACCGAGAGCATGCGCGGCTCGGGCGCGGATACGGTCGCGACCTGGTTCAGCGGCATGTGGGCGCCATAAACCTCGACGGTCACCGGATCGAGCAGGGCCGTGGAGGCCCGGCCGGTGCGCAGACCCGCCAGATCACCCTTCAGCGAGTCCACCGCGCCGGCCATGCGGCGCTCAAGATCCGCTTTATCATAGGCGGCCATCAGTCATCTCCTGCTCACTCGTGACGATCGTCGAAACGCCCTCACCGCGCAGCACATCGGCAAAATTGCCGTGCTCGCGGATGTTGAACACGACGATCGGGATATTGGAATCGCGGCACAACGCCACGGCACTCGCGTCCATGACTTTGAGATTTTTCGACAGCACCGTGTCGTACGAGATCGTCTCGTAGCGCGTCGCGCTCGACACCTTCTTCGGGTCGGCATTGTAAATACCGTCGACGCTCGTTCCCTTGAACAATGCGTCGCAGTTCATCTCGGCCGCACGCAGTGCTGCGCCGCTATCCGTCGTGAAGAACGGCGATCCGACACCGGCGGCGAAGATTACGACGCGGTTCTTTTCGAGATGGCGCACCGCACGGCGACGGATGAACGGCTCGCACACCGACTGCATCGGAATGGCGGACTGCACCCGCGTATCTACCCCGATCTGTTCCAAGGCATTCTGCACGGCCAATGCGTTCATGACCGTCGCCAGCATGCCCATGTAATCCGCGGTACCGCGATCGAAACCCTTGGCCGCCGCCGCCAATCCGCGGAAGATGTTGCCTCCGCCAACGACGACGCAAAGCTCATAGCCCTGCGCCTTAACATCCGCGATCTCTTCGGCAACACGGCCGGTTACGGCAGGGTCGATGGCCAAGCCATCCGCCCCCATCAGAACTTCGCCCGAAAGCTTCAGGAGGATGCGTTTGTAACGAGGGCTTGTCATTTGATCCGATACAACTGGAGCCGGGCAGCGGAACCTTAGGGAAGCGCCGCAGGAGCCGCAACCACTACTATAACGGCGACGACGCACGTGAAACGTCCTCGCCACACAAAGCTTATCCCGGCGCCGACTGGAGCACCGCCCCCGATTGCCGATGGCAAACGGAAAGCGGAGCCCCGGCAGCGCCGGGATGCAAAAGGTCAGGCGGCGATCACGCGCCGCCCGTCAGCAATCAGACGGCGGTCTCGGCCTGCTTGTTCTGCGGCACGCCCGAGGCAGCCGCAACTTCAGCCGCGAAATCCGACTCTTCCTTTTCGATGCCTTCGCCGAGCTGGAAGCGGACATAGTCCTTCAGCACGATCGTCGCACCGGCATCCTTGCCCGCCTTGGCAACGACGTCGCTGATCTTGGTCTTGCCGTCCATCACGAACAGCTGGCTGACCAGCGCATGCTCCTTGCGGTACTTCGCGATGGTGCCCTCGACCATCTTGGCGACGATGTCGGCAGGCTTGCCACTCTCACCGGCCTTCTCGGCGGCGATCGCGCGCTCGCGCTCGATCTCGGACTCGTCCAGATCTTCCTCGTTCAGCGCTTTCGGGAAGGCGGCGGCGACGTGCATCGCGAGCTGCTTGCCGAGCGCCTGCAGCACCTCGTCCGACGCCTCGCTCTCGAGCGCGACGAGCACGCCGATCTTGCCAAGGCCCGGCGCCTGCTGGTTGTGGACGTACCCAACGACCGCACCCTTGGACACTTCAAGGCGCTTTGCACGACGCAGCGACTGGTTCTCGCCGATCGTCGCGATGTTCTTGGTCAGCACCTCCTCGACGGTGGTGCCCGACGGCATCGCCCCGCCCTTCAGCGCGTCAACATCACCACCGGTGGCGAGCGCGATCTGCGTCACTTCACGGACGAACTGCTGGAACTGCCCGTTCTTTGCAACAAAATCGGTTTCCGAGTTCACCTCGACGGCTGCACCCTTGGTGCCGCTGACCTCGATGCCGACCAGACCCTCGGCCGCGGTGCGGCTGGACTTCTTGGCGGCAGCCGCGAGCCCCTTGGTACGCAGCCAGTCGAGCGCGGCATCCATGTCGCCGCCGGTCTCGTTCAGCGCCTTTTTGCAATCCATCATGCCCGCGCCGCTCTTCTCGCGCAGGTCCTTGACCATCGCTGCCGTAATATCGGCCATCGTGTAATCCTTCCTGTGGATCCGGTGAGGTGGGATCAGCCCTTGTAGAAACCGCTCGTGCCGAGCCTACCGAAGAACCGCCCTTCTCTCCGCATTATTGCAGGGAAGCGACAGTGCTTCGACAAACTCGGCACGAATTGGTGAGGTGCTTGTCGAAGCCCGAGGCTTATGCGTCGACCTGCTGCGATTCTTCAGCACCAGCAGCCGGGACGACCGGATCGCTGCCCAGCGCTTCCTCGGCAGGCGGCTCGGCCATTGCGCCGAAGTCCGCACCGCCACGGCGCTGCTGCTCTGCATTGCCACGCGTCGCGGCGATCGCAACGGCCTCGCAATACAGCCAGATCGCACGGCTGGCGTCGTCGTTCGCCGGGACCGGGAACGCAATGCCGTCCGGCGACACGTTCGAATCAAGAATCGCGACGACCGGGATACCGAGCGTGTTGGCTTCCTTGATCGCCAGCTCTTCCTTGTTCGCGTCGATCACGAACATGATGTCGGGAATGCCGCCCATGTCGCGGATGCCGCCCAGGCTCATCTCGAGCTTGTCGCGCTCGCGGGTCAGTTGCAGCACTTCCTTCTTGGTGAGGCCGTGGGTGTCACCCGACAGCTGCTCCTCAAGTGCCTTGAGACGCTTGATCGAGTTGGAAATCGTCTTCCAGTTGGTGAGCATGCCGCCCAGCCAGCGGTGGTTGACGAAGTGCTGACCCGCGCGGCGTGCCGCGTCCGCAACAGGCTCCTGCGCCTGGCGCTTGGTGCCGACGAACAGCACCTTGCCGCCGCCGGCGACGGTGGAGCTGATGAATTCGAGCGCGCGCGCGAAGAGCGGCACGGTCTGCGAGAGGTCGATGATGTGGACGCCGTTGCGATCACCGAACAGGTACGGCTTCATCTTCGGGTTCCAGCGGTGGGTCTGGTGGCCGAAGTGCGCGCCGGTTTCGATAAGCTGCTGCATCGTGACGACAGGTGCCGCCATAGTCTGTGTTCCTTCCGGTTAGGCCTCTGGGAAGCGGATGACGCGAGCCTGAAAGGCAGCGCACCGGTGGTTTTGCTTCCCATGCGGAGTTGAGGCCCGCGCCCCTAGACGAAATCACGGCATCTATCAAGCGCCGCCACAACCGCTTGACGCCCGCGAACAGGTGTGGAACATAGAAAAGAACGAGACAAGAACGTTGTAGATCTGCTGAGTTAAACGCCCGCTCCTTCGCGAGAAGAGCCGTGCTCGTCAGTAACGAGCACGGGAACGACAGGTGTTTTCAGCTGTTTACGCGGGACGGTTCGCAAGAGCCATGGAGGCGGACAATGATGGCGGTCGTGAGTTTTGCGGTTTTTGCCAGTGCGTTTGTGATCTCGATCTACACCTTGTCGGTGACGATCGGCATGCACAAAGACCGGATCATCGGTGCACTGCGGGGGCAAGCACCAGCAGATCGCCACCCGCTGGCGGCGCTGGTACGCGCCGAGCAGCGGATCGCGGTCAGGCGCTGGGCGGCACAGACGGCGCGGCCGACGTCGGCACACCGGATGCGCGCAGCCGCTTGACCCTGGCGTAGCTGGCGATGCTGAACGGCAAAGCCAGCAGGTAGGCAGTGCTAATGGCGCTGACGGTATGCCAAGGCGCCGTGACTGCCGCTGCCGCGACGATCACTACCAACGCGATCGCCTCGAAGCGGATGTTGCGTCGCAGCCGCATCGACGACCACGACCAGGTCGCCACACTCGATACCATCAGCAATGCCGCCAGCACGGCCCATGGCGCCACGAGGTAGGGCGAGCGGAGCACCGGCTCCTCCGTCCAGAACCACAGAAACATGGGCAACAGCGCCAGACCAGCGCCGGCCGGCGCTGGCACGCCAGTAAGGAAGCCTGCGGATTTGTGCGGCTGGTCATCGGCATCGATGTTTGCATTGAACCGGGCGAGCCGCAGCGCTGCAAACACCGCCAGCATCAGCGCAGCCATCCAGCCGAAACGCGGCAATGACGAGAGCGACCAGAGGTAAAGAATCAGCGCGGGCGACACGCCAAAGGAAATCGCGTCCGCAAGTGAATCGAGTTCGGCACCGAAACGGCTTTCACCGTGCAGCAGCCGGGCGATCCGTCCGTCGATGCCGTCGAGCAGTCCGGCGATCAAAACAAAGGCAACGGCAAGCTGCCAATGCGTGGCGACCCGATCGCTTAGCGCCGCAAGCTCCGGCCCGCGCAGAAGAACGAGATCGTTCTCCATCATGCGTGCCTTGACCGCGAACTGAACGCCACTGAGGCCCGAGCACAAAGCGAGCGCGGTTATTGCGTTTGGCGCGACCGCGCGGAGCGGCAAGCCACGGCGCGGCCGGATTGGGCGCCTCACTGCGCCACGCCCGTGGCAGCGACCACGCCGGCGCGGCCCAGCACGGTCTCGCCGGCGATCGCGCGCTGGCCAAGCGCCACCTGCGGCGCATAGCCGGCCGGCAGATAGACGTCGACGCGGCTGCCAAAGCGGATCAGGCCGATGCGCTGACCCGCCGCAACGATATCTCCGACCTTCACGAAGCCCATGATGCGGCGGGCAACCAGACCCGCAATCTGTGTGAAGGCGACCTTGCGGCCGTCAAATCCCTTGACCACGAAATGTTGGCGCTCGTTATCCTCCGATGCCTTGTCCAGATCGGCGTTGAGGAACTTGCCCGAGATATAAACGACCTGACGAATGGTGCCAGCGATCGGCGAGCGATTGATGTGGACGTCAAAGACACTCATGAACACCGACACGCGGGTCATTCGCTCCGCACCCAGTTCGGCCATCAGTTCGCGCGGCACCGGAACATCGGCGATCATCGTCACCAGGCCGTCTGCTGGCGATACGATCAGATCCTCGCCACGCGGCGTGGTGCGGATCGGATCCCGGAAGAAAGCCGCTACCCAGGCTGTAACGCCGAGCAGCGGCCAGAAAAAGACGCTGTGCACGATGGTCATCAGCAATGTGATGCCGAAGGCGATCGCAGTGAACTTCTGCCCCTCCGGATGGACGGCGGGGAAGCGCCATTTCACGGTGGTGGTGACGGGCAGACCCTGTTCTTCGGGTTTCGGTAATGAAGGCATGCGGCCTTGTGTAGCGGGGGTAGCCGATGTGCACAACGCGGGCGCGGCGATGGTTGATCCCCCGCCCCCTTCCCCCTATCGACCGCGCCAGACCCTCCCTCAAAGGAAACGGATAATGGCCAAGATCAAGGTGAAAACGCCCGTCGTGGAGATCGACGGCGACGAGATGACGCGGATCATCTGGGAATGGATCCGCGAGCGCCTGATCAAGCCCTATCTGGATATCGACCTCGATTACTACGATCTTGGCATGGAGCATCGCGACAACACCGATGACAAGGTCACGGTAGACAGCGCAAAGGCGATCCAGAAGTATGGCGTCGGCGTGAAGTGCGCCACGATTACGCCGGACGAAGCACGCGTCGAGGAATTCGGCCTCAAGAAGATGTGGCGTTCGCCCAACGGGACGATCCGCAACATCCTGGGCGGCGTGGTGTTCCGCGAGCCAATCGTGATCAAGAACGTCCCGCGCCTGATCCCGGGCTGGACGCACCCGATCGTCGTCGGTCGTCACGCATTCGGCGACCAGTATCGCGCGACCGACTTCAAGGTGCCGGGCGCCGGTAAGCTGACCATGAAGTGGACGGGCGAGGACGGCCAGGAGATCGAGCATGAGGTGTTCGACTTCCCGGGCGCCGGTGTTGCGATGGGCATGTACAACCTCGACGAGTCGATCCGCGATTTCGCGCGTGCCTCGCTGAACTACGGCATCAACCGCAATTGGCCGGTGTACCTGTCGACCAAGAACACGATCCTCAAGGCTTATGACGGCCGCTTCAAGGACATCTTTGCCGAGGTTTACGAGGCGGAGTTCGTCGAGAAGTTCAAGGAACTCGGCATAACCTACGAGCACCGCCTGATCGACGACATGGTCGCTTCGGCGCTGAAGTGGAACGGCGAGTTCGTCTGGGCCTGCAAGAACTACGACGGCGACGTGCAGTCCGACCAGGTGGCGCAGGGCTTCGGCTCGCTCGGCCTCATGACGTCGGTGCTGATGACGCCGGACGGCAAGACGATCGAGGCGGAAGCGGCCCACGGCACCGTCACGCGCCACTATCGCCAGCACCAGCAGGGCAAGGCGACCTCGACGAACCCAATCGCGTCGATCTTTGCGTGGACCGGCGGCCTGAAGTTCCGCGGCAAGTTTGACAACACGCCGGACGTCACACGCTTTGCCGAAGAGCTGGAAAAGGTCTGCATCGAGACGGTGGAGAACGGCGACATGACGAAGGATCTCGCGATCCTGATCGGCCCCGATCAGAAGTGGATGACGACCGAGCAGTTCTTTGAGGCGGTTCGCGTCAACCTCGAAAAGAAGATGGCTACCTGGGCCTAAGCTGATTGCGTTATTTATGGCAGGTCCCGGCGAGTGGCCGGGACCTGCCATTATTGTCTAGATACCATCGGGAGATGGCGGCCTATTTTCGGCCGCGTAACGGCCCACGTCGGCCTGTTCGAGAATGCGCTGCGGCCGCGACGCTGTGACGGCCGGCCACATGCCCGATCATACAGAAATGTGCGCTCTGCGACGCGACTTAGCGCCTGCAGCAGAGAGCGTTACTGACAATCACTCCCGATCAAGGCATGGGACGTGCATGGCGATCGGTCTCGACAACCCACAATTTTCTGACGCACTGGTCATCCTCGGCGCTGCCGGCCTCGTCATCCCGGCGTTTGCCCGTTTCAGGATCAGCCCGGTCATCGGCTTCATCCTGGTCGGCCTGTTAGTCGGACCCGCCGGCCTCGGCAGCCAGGTCGATCGCGCGCCGTGGCTTTACTACCTGACGATTTCAGACCCGCACTCGATCGAGCCGTTCGCGGAGTTCGGTATCGTGCTGCTCCTGTTCTCGATCGGGCTGGAGCTGTCGTTCAAACGTCTGTGGTCGATGCGGCGGCTGATCGCCGGGATCGGCCCCGCCGAACTGCTGGGCTCTGCGCTGATCATCGGGGCGGGATTGCACCTGCTGGGGCAAGACTGGCCGGGCGCCATCGGGCTCGGGCTGGCGCTGGCGCTATCCTCCACCGCGCTCGTCCTGCCGCTGGTGGGCACCACCAGCGCGGTCGGCCGCGGGGCATTCGCCATGCTGCTGTTCGAGGACATCGCGCTGGTGCCGATCATCTTTGCGCTGGGTGCCTTTGCGCCCTCCGCCGGTGCGGAAGGTGCCGAGAATATCGGCATGGTGGCGCTGCGTGGCGGCCTCACCGTGGTCGCGATCTACTTGGCCGGTCGCCTGATCCTCCCGCGCCTGTTCGCCCAGGCGGCGCGCACCAAAAGCCCCGAGCTGTTTCTGGCCGCCTCCTTGCTGGTGGTGATCGTTGCCAGCGTTGCGACCACGGCTGCTGGCTTATCACCGATCGTCGGCGCCCTGCTCGCCGGGCTGCTGATCGCCGAAACCGAGTATCACACCGAAGTCGAGGTGATAACAGCGCCCTTCAAGGGTTTGGCATTGGGCGTTTTCCTGATCAGCGTGGGCATGAGCCTGGACCTCAGACTGATCGTCAAGAACTGGTCCGACCTGCTGCTTGCCGTCGCAGGCGTCGTCGCGGTGAAGACGGTCGTGACCTATCTGCTGCTGCGCATCGCCAACGCGCGGCGTGGTATTGCCGCCGAGACGGGCTTGCTGATGGGCAGCCCGTCGGAGACCACGCTGATCGTGCTGGCGACAGCGGCGCAGGCACAGTTGATCCAGCCATCCACCGCCGCATTCTGGCAGACCGTCACTGCCATCGGCCTGACCATCACGCCCGTCCTCGCCAAGGCTGGCAGCGCAGTCTCCAAGCGGATCGAGGGCGATGTGGCTACATCCGCCACACCGCCCGACGTCAGCCAGCATACGGTGATCATCGGGTTTGGGCGTGTTGGCCGGATGGTTGCCGATTTGCTCGATCGCCACCAGCAGCCGTACCTTGCCGTCGAAGCCGACATCGACGCGGTGAAAGCGTCCCGCTTGGCGGGCCGGTCGGTGCTTTACGGAGATGTCATACGGCCTGAACTGGTCGATCGGCTCAATCTCCAGGCGGCGCGCGCGCTGGTGCTGACGATGGACGATCCGGTGCTTACCGTGCGGCTGACGCGGCGCGTCCGAGCGCTGGCGCCGGACCTGCCGATCGTCGCGCGCGCCCGTGATGCGGCGCATGCGACCGAGCTATACCGGGCCGGCGTGACCGACGCAGTGCCGGAGACGCTTGAGAGCTCGTTGCAGCTGTCGGAAGCGGTGCTCGTCGACCTGGGCGTCGCGATGGGGCCGGTCATCGCCTCCATCCACGAAAAGCGCGACGAATTACGCCAGACGATCCGCCAAGGCGCCAAGCTGAACCGCGAGCCACGTATTCGGCGACTGGCGCGCAAGGGCGACATCAACCCGGCGGCGTAGCAGTGACCGACACATTGCCTAGCGTTCGCCGCAATCAAGCACTAGGCCGCGTCGATCATGCAGCCGTCTGACCTTCGCGTCGCACTTTTCAGCGGCAACTATAATTACACGCGTGACGGTGCGAACCAGGCGCTGAACTCGCTGGTCGGCCATCTCCTCAGCCGCGGTGTGGCGGTGCGCGTCTATTCGCCCACCGTCGCCGAGCCGGCTTTCCCTGCAACCGGCGACCTTGTGGATGTGCCCGCCATTCCCCTGCCGGGTGAGCGCGGCGAGTATCGGCTGGCGCGTGGCCTGCCCGCAAAGATCCGGCGCGATCTGGCGGCGTTCGCGCCCAACCTCATTCATGTGTCAGCGCCTGACATCCTCGGGCATCGCGCGGTCAGCTATGCGCGCCGTCATGGGATCACCCGCGTGGCCTCGCTGCACACGCGCTTCGAAACCTACCCGCGCTATTACGGGCTCGCCGTAATTGAACCGGTATTCGAGCGGATGCTCGCCCGCTTCTACGGGCGCGTGGATCGCGTGCTGGTGCCGGGGCCGCTGCTTGGCGACATCCTGCGTGACTGGGGCGTGACGACGCCGACCACCGTCTGGTCACGCGGCGTCAATCATCAGCGCTTTTCGCCGACCCGCCGCGACATGGCATGGCGCCGCAGCCTTGGGATTGCCGACGATGAGGTCGCGATCGGGTTTCTCGGACGGCTGGTCAAGGAAAAGGGGCTCGACGTCTTCGCCGCGGTGGCCGACGCGTTGAAGCGCCGCAACATCGCGCATCGCGTCCTGGTGATCGGCGAAGGGCCGGCGCGCGACTGGTTCGCCTCGCAGGTGCCCGACGCCGCCTTTGCCGGTTTCCAGACCGGCGATGCGCTCGGCCGCTGTGTCGCGTCGATGGACGTCTTTTTCAATCCCAGCGTCACCGAGACGTTCGGCAACGTGACACTGGAAGCGATGGCCGCCGGCGTCCCCGTGGTGGCGGCCCGCGCGTCTGGGGCCGTCGGCCTGGTGGATGACGAGCGTACGGGGTTTCTGGTCGAGCCGCGCGACATCGAGGCCTATGCCGACGCCCTGTCGATGCTGATCGCAGACGCTGAACGACGCGCTGCAATGGGAAGCGCCGGTCATGCGAAAGCGGCAGGTTATCGCTGGGACGTGATCAACGAGACCGTGCTCAACGCTTATTTGAGCGATGCCAAGGCGTTACAAACCTTGTCTCGCTGATTTCGGACTGCGACAAGCCGGTGTTTTTCGGAGCCAATCCGTTCATCGGACGTTCCGTCTCTAACAGCTATATGCGTGATTATCCGCCGATAGGGCGGCCTTCGGAGACGGACTAATGAATATCTTGCGTACCGGTCGCAGCCTGCTGATGGCGACGGCCGTATCCGGCGCCTTGCTTGTGGCCGGCTGCGCCACGGAAACGCCATATCGCCCGGCCACGGGCTCGGGCTTCAACCGCACCGGCTTCAGCGAACGTCAGGTGGAAGCGAACCGCTTTCTGGTGACCTTTGCCGGCAATACCGTGACCGATCGGGACACGGTGGAGCGCTATCTGCTGTTCCGCGCGGCGGAGCTGACGCTTCAGAACGGGTTCGACTATTTCGTGACGGTTGATCGCCAGACCGATCGCCAGGCTCGGACCTATTCGACGCCGGGGGCCGGCTTCGGCCCGGGCTGGGGCTATGGTGGCTGGGGTGGCTATTGGGGCCCGTCGTGGCGCTTCTACGGTCGCCCATGGGGCGGCTGGGGCGGCTGGGGCCCGTGGGGTGGCGGCTTCAACGACTTCGACGTCCGCACCGTCGATCGCTACGAGGCGTCGGCCGAAATCGTAATGGGTCGCGGCGCACCGCCAGCGGGCGAAGTTCGCGCGTTCCAGGCGCGCGACGTGATGAACCGGCTCGGGCCGACGATCATCCTGCCGGAGCAGCGCGGCCGCCGCTGATCTAAACACTAATCAATAAGGAAAAGCCCTCGCCGCGACCGGCGAGGGCTTTTTTCTGTGGCTTGCTGCGGCGGCGACTGACGCCGCGACACGTCTTTGCTGCTGCACGAAGGCCGGCGGGGTAAGCGCCGGCCTGCCGCTGCTCAGACTGCGCCGTGGCAGTGCTTGTACTTGCGGCCCGACCCGCAAGGGCATGGGGCGTTGCGGCTGACGGCCCCCTGCCAACTCTCCGGATCCTGTCCGAGATCGGCTGCGGTCGGCTGCGGAATCTGCATCGGCGGGACCTGCGACTGGATCAGGCCGAGCGTGCCGGCATCGATATCCGCCGAATTGTCCTCGCCCGAGAACGGATCGAAGTGCGTCGTGATGAAGTCCGGCAGATCGGGCAGCGGCGGCGGCGCCTGAAGCTGGAACTGCGCGTGCGCGATCGTCTTCGTCACATCCTCGCGGATATTGTCGAGCATGCGCTGGAAGAGCGCGAACGCCTCCTGCTTGTACTCGTTGATCGGCGTCTTCTGCGCATAGGCGCGCAGGTGAACCACCTGCCGCAGCGCATCGAGCGTCGCGAGGTGCTCCTTCCAGTGATGGTCGAGGTTCTGGAGCAGGATCGACTTTTCGACCTGCGTCCAGGTTTCCGGCTCCAGCTCGGCAGCCTTGGCGGCGACCATGGCATCCGCCTCGGCCTGCACACGCTCGGTGATGATCTCCGGGTCGACCGCATCCTCTTCCAGCCAGCGGTCGATCGGCGGCGTCAGATTCAGGATTTCGGCGAGCCTATCCTTCATACCCTCGACGTTCCACTGCTCGGGATACGAACCGACCGGACACGCCTCGCCCACGATCGTGTTCACCGTCTCGGCGCGCATGTCCTCGACCACGTCGCCGACCGTCTCGGCGTCCATGATGTCGGCACGCTGCTCGTAGATCACCTTGCGCTGATCGTTCATCACGTCGTCGTATTCGACGACCTGCTTGCGGATGTCGTAGTTGCGCGCCTCGACCTTCTTCTGCGCGGTTTCGATCGCCTTGGTCAGCCACTTGCTGCCGATCGCCTCGCCATCCTCAATGTTGTTGCGCATCATCTTGGCAAAGAGCGTGTCCGGCCCGAAGATGCGCAGCAGGTCGTCGTCCAGGCTGAGATAGAAACGGCTCAGGCCCGGATCGCCCTGCCGGCCCGAACGACCGCGTAGCTGGTTGTCGATGCGGCGGCTTTCGTGCCGCTCGGTACCGAGCACGAAGAGGCCGCCAGCCTCGAGCACGCGCGCCTTTTCAGCCGCGATCTCGGCCTTGATCTGCGCCATCGCCGCGTCACGCTCCGGCCCCTCGGGCATACCGGCGAGCTCGTCCTCGGCGCGGAATTCCAGGTTGCCGCCGAGCTGGATGTCGGTGCCGCGGCCCGCCATGTTGGTCGCGATGGTGACGGCGCCAAGGCGGCCCGCCTGCGCCACGATATGCGCTTCCTGCTCGTGATAGCGCGCGTTCAGCACCGAATGATCGACGCCCTCCTGCTTTAGGAAGTCGCTGAGCAGCTCGGACTTTTCGATCGAAACCGTGCCGACGAGCACCGGCTGGCCCTTTTCGGCATGCTGGCGAATGCGCTTGGCGATCGCGCGGAATTTGTCATGCGTATCCTTGTAGAACTCGTCTTCCTCGTCGACGCGGTGGATCGGCTTGTTCGTCGGGATGGTGACGACGTTCATCTTGTAGATGTCGAAGAATTCCGCCGCTTCGGTCGAGGCGGTGCCGGTCATGCCGGCGAGCTTGGGATACATGCGGAAATAGTTCTGGAAGGTGATCGAGGCCATGGTCTGGTTCTCGGGCTCGATCTGCACGCCCTCCTTCGCCTCGACCGCCTGGTGAAGGCCATCGGACCAGCGCCGGCCATCCATCATGCGGCCGGTGAACTCGTCGATAATGACGACCTTGCCGTCCTTCACGATGTAATCGATGTCCGATTTGAACATCACGTTCGCGCGCAGCGACTGGTTCAGGTGGTGCACCACCTGCGTGTTCTCGAAATCGTAGAGGTTGGCGCCTTCAAGCAGCCCTGCCGCTTCCAGCAGCCGCTCGACGCGCTCGGTACCTTCCTCGGTCAGGACGATGGTCTTCTGCTTTTCGTCCTTCTCGTAATCGTCCGGCGTGATCTGCTTCACGACCGCATCGACCTGCATGTAGAGGTCGCTCTTGTCGTCGGTCGGGCCGGAGATGATCAGCGGCGTGCGCGCCTCGTCGATCAGGACCGAATCGACCTCGTCGACGATCGCCATGGCGAACGGCCGCTGGACCATCGACGCGCGCTCGTACTTCATGTTGTCGCGCAGGTAATCGAAGCCGAACTCGTTATTCGTGCCGTAGGTGATGTCGGCGGCATAGGCGTCGCGGCGCTGCTCGTCAGACAGGTTGGGCACGATCACGCCGACCGTCAGGCCGAGGAAGCGATAGACACGGCCCATCCAGTCGGCGTCGCGCGCGGCGAGATAATCGTTCACGGTGATGACGTGGACGCCATCGCCCGGCAGCGCGTTCAGATAGGTGGCGAGCGTCGCGACGAGCGTCTTGCCCTCGCCCGTGCGCATCTCGGCGATCTCGCCGCGATGGAGGACGATGCCGCCGATCATCTGAACGTCGTAGTGCCGCTGGCCGAGCACCCGATGCGCGGCCTCGCGCACGGTAGCGAAAGCCTCCGGCAGCAGATCGTCGAGCTTTTCCCCGTTGGCCAGCCGCTGCCGGAACAACGCGGTCTGGTTAGCGAGCGTCGCATCGTCCATCGCCTGCAGCGAGGATTCGAACGAGGCGATCTTCGCCAGCAGCGGATTGAGCGACCGGACGTAACGGTCGTTGGACGAGCCGAAGAGCGACTTGGCGATGTTGCCGAACATGGGAGAATCCTGATAATCGGAAAGGGCGCGACTGGCCTGCAAACGGCGCGCGCCCGAGAAAAAGCGGTAATGTCCCGGCAATAGCCGGCTAGGAACGACCTATTCGCGCCGGCGGCCGGCGAACACTGGCTCATGAGGCACGAGCGCAAGCGCGCTGCCGCCGCCGAACACGGCAGAGGCGACGAGCGAGGGAAGCCTCGCCACCGGACGACGCGGCGCGATGCGTGCCGCAGCGGCAGCCTTTACCGCCAAGATCGAGCCTTCCGCGACCGCGCGCGCCCGATCCTGCGCGCGCACGCCGCCGCCGACGCCGGTCAGCGCCGATAGCACCGCGGAGAGAAGCAGCAGCAGGTTCACGGGTGCCGACATAGGGTGAGGACGCGACGTGTCCAACCCAAAACCGTTCCCGACACGCGGCCTTGCGCGTCCGATCGACCGATCGCTTTACCGCGCCGCCGGCATTTCGCTGATCTCGACAGAATTACGGTACCTGACCTTTCGGTCATTCTTTCCCTCGATGGCCGGAAACTTCATGTCCTGTACCGCCCAGGGGCAGGCGACATCCGGCGCTTCCCCCGTCAGGGTTTCGAACCTGAGCACGTTGCAGGAGCGTGTTGACCCATCCGGCGCGACGATCAGTTCAAGCTCGACCCAGACGGGCTTCAGCAGGGCAAGACCGTCCGGTCGCCCGGTACCTTTCCAAATGACGCGGTGCGTGATCGTCGAGGTAACCGGCTGCCCCGCCGCCGATTTCGCGGGTTCGTAGCGCATCCGCTGCTTCATCAGGAAACAGGTGTGCTCGTCGAGCGCGTCAGACCCGCTGGGCCCGACAACCTCGCAGCCGCTGACAGATCCATCGGCATCGACCCGGATTCGCACCACGGTTGTCCCCGAAACGCCGTGCGCAGATGCCGGATAATCGTCTGCTGTGATTGCGCCGGCAATCAGCGTGGGTTTGCCATCAGGGACTTCGCCGTCGGTCGATAACGACATCAGCAGCGCCACCAAAGAGACAAAGATGGTCCGGCTCCTGCTGCGTTCAAAGCATTGGGTGGCGATCGAGGAGTCTCATCTAGACTGAAATAATGTCGCAAGAGAAGGTCGATCGGCGCACGCGGCCTGCGCACGGCTGCGCGTGACAAACCGCAGACAGCGGGGCATGGCGGATGCCATGTCGCACGCTGTTTCGCCGCTCGCCCTGCCCTTCCCCGACCTGCCAGATATCGCAGGTGCAACGCCGCGCGTGGCGCGGGCACGGTACAAGGATTGGGATCGCTGCGACTTGAGCTTCGTCACGCTGGACGCGGGCACCACGGTGGCCGGGGTGCTGACGCAATCGAAGTGCCCGTCGCCAGAAGTGGAATGGTGCCGCAAGGCGCTGGTGCTGGGAGAAGCGCGGGCGCTGGTGGTGAATGCGGGGAACTCGAACGCGTTCACCGGCAACCGCGGACGAGCGGCGGTGGAGGCGATCGCCGCGCGGGCGGCGGGGCATCTTGGGTGCCAGCCCTCCGACGTGTTCGTTGCCTCGACCGGCGTAATCGGCGTGCCGCTGCCGATCGACAAGGCGGAGGCCGGGCTGGATGCGGCGTTCTCTGCGATGCCTGCCGACTGGCGGCAGATTGCGGATGCGATCGGCACCACAGACACATACGCGAAGGGTGCGACGGCCACGGCGATCGTCGATGGGCGCACCGTGACGCTGGTCGGCGTGATCAAGGGATCGGGCATGATCGCACCGGACATGGCGACGATGCTTGGGTTCATCTTCACCGATGCCGCGCTCGACGCGCCGTTCTTGCAGAGCGCGCTGACGGACGCCAACGCCCGGACGTTTTCGTGCATCACGGTGGATGGCGACACCTCGACGAGCGACACGGTGCTTGCCTTCGCCACCGGGGCGGCCGGCAATGCACCGCTGGCGGATGAAGATAGTGCGGGCGCGGATGCCTTTCGGGCGGCCCTGGCCGATTTGTGCCACCAACTGGCCCAATTGGTCGTACGTGACGGCGAAGGCGCGTCGAAGCTGATCGAGATCACCGTCGAAGGGGCCGAAAGCGATCGCTCCGCGCATCGGATCGCCATGTCGATCGCGAACTCGCCGCTGGTGAAAACTGCGATTGCCGGCGAGGACGCCAATTGGGGTCGCGTGGTGATGGCGGTCGGCAAGGCTGGCGAAGCGGCGGAGCGCGACAAGCTCGCGATCCGGTTCGGCACGACGCAGGTGGCGCGCGGTGGTCTGGCGGTCGAGGGCTATGACGAGGCGCCGGTCGCGGCGCACCTGAAGGGACAGGAGATCGAGATCGGGGTCGACCTGGGGCTCGGCGAGGGACGCGCGACCGTTTGGACGTGCGACCTGACGCATGGGTATATTTCCATCAACGCCGATTACCGCAGTTGACGCCGCTCGACCGCAGCGTTCGGGCGCTGCTCGCTGATGTCGCCCGAGCGGCGATCCTGCCGCGCTTCGGGCAATTGTCGACCGCCGAGCGGGAGGAGAAGTCGCCGGGCGATTGGGTGACGATCGCAGATCGGGAGAGCGAGGCGCTGCTCGCCACGGGTTTGCGGGCGATCGATCCGCACGCGCGGGTGATCGGCGAAGAAGCCTATGCGAGCGATCCAACCTTGCTGGATGATATTGGCACCGGGCGCTTGTGGCTGGTCGATCCGCTGGACGGGACGAACAATTTTGCGGCGGGCCGCACGCCGTTCGGCATGATCGTCGCGCTGGTCGACGACGGCGTGGTCCAGCATGGCTGGCTGTACGATCCCGTGGCCGATCGACTGAGCCATGCCGCGAAAGGCAGAGGCGCTTTTATCGAGGATGTGCAGGTACGTGCCGTGACGGTGGAACGATCCCAGCCGATCGCGACCTATTCGAAATATTGGATGTCGGACGAGAAGGCGGCGATGCTGGAGCGGCGCGCTGAGGGTATCCTGTCGCTGAAGGAAGGACTGCGCTGTGCCGCCGCGCAATATCCAGCGCTGGTGGACGGGCAGTATGACGTCGCGCTCTTCGAGCGGCTGTTCCCGTGGGATCACGCGGCGGGCGCGTTGTTCGTCAGCGAGGCGGGTGGGAAAGTCGCACGGCTGGACGGTAGCCCCTATCGGCTGGAACGCCGTGATGTTGGGCTGCTTGCCGCGGCCTCGCCCGAATTGTGGAACAAGGCCGCGGCGGTATTCGGCGGCTGATCAGGCGAGCGCGCCCTCAAGCCAGGACTTGATCCGGCCCTTGGGCTCGGCGCCGACCTTGGTCGCGGCCGGGTTGCCACCCTTGAACAGGATCATGGTCGGGATGCCGCGCACGCCGTAGCGGCCCGGCGCATCGGGATTTTCGTCGATGTTGATCTTGGCGATCGTCACCTGCTCGCCAAGCTCATCGGAAATTTCCTCGAGGCTCGGGCCGATCATCTTGCACGGGCCGCACCATTCCGCCCAGAAATCGACTAGCACCGGCTTGTCGGACTCGATCACATCCGCGTGGAAGCTATCGTCAGTGATCTTCTTGGTCGCCATGGTAACAATCTCCTTTGCACTCCAATCTAGGAGCGCCGATCGGCACACTCAACGATCGTCGGGCAAGCTTTGCTCCGCGCGACCCAAGCCGGGCTTGTGCGCAGCCAGCAGCGATGCCGGCAAATGGATGAGCAGCGGCGCCGACGTGTACAGCAACGCCGCCTCGACCGGACGATCGGGGAAGATGACCGAGAGCGCCGCAGCATAAGCCGCCATCTGGCGCAGATGATAGGCCGGCACCCCTGCCAGATCGGTGGGCGCGAAGCGGCCGGTCTTGAAGTCGACGAGCTGAACGCGCTCCGGCGTGACGAGCAGGCGATCGACGGTACCGGCGATCACCAGCCCCCCATCGATCACCGCGCTGATCGGCACTTCGCCCAGCGACCCCGCGCCGAACAGCGCCGCGGTCTCAGGATCGGCGAGGATGCCGCAAACGGTGTCGATCAGCGCGCCACGCTCGGCTTGGTCGGCGATCTGGCCGACCTGCAGCAGCCACCGATCGGCGGCAGCGCGCCGTTCGGAGGGAGTGACAGCCGGCAATCGCTCGAACAGACCGTGGATCAGTCGCCCACGCTGCGCTGCGGCGCGCATCGCGGGGGTGGGCGGCGGATCGGCGACCGCGTCTTCGCCGATCGATGAGGGCGCAAGCGGGCGCGGCGGGCGGGCCTCGGGCGGGGCGGGGCGGCGCGCCCAGTCAGGTAGCGAGGTCGGCGCCGACTTTTCCGCGTCGGTGGACGGACGCGCTGGCACCGGATCGGCCGGCGCGGTGCCACGAAAGGCCCTGCCCTCACCCGTCGGCACGCCCAAAGTATCAAAGGCGCGCTCTGCGGCGGCATACCAGCTCGCCTCCGGCGGGCCGTTCCGATAGCGTGCGCTGAGCGATCCGGCGATGATCAACCGTTCCTCCGCGCGGGTGGCGGCGACGTAGAACAGGCGCCAATGCTCCTGCCGTTCGCGGCTCTCCGCTTCGGCGGCTACGTCGGCGATCGGCCCGGCGCGCTCTGCGGGGCGCGGTGCGAAGACCGGGATCGGCGCCTCGGCCCCGTCCGGCGTCCACATCAGCGTGCCGCCGCGCGTGGCATCGGGATCGGCCGTCGCGTCGGCCAGGATGACGACCGGCGCCTGAAGCCCCTTGGCGCCGTGCGCGGTCATGACGCGGACGGCGCTCAGCACGCCCTCCGCCTCGCGCTTCACCTCCACCTCGCCACGGTCGAACCAGTCGAGGAAGCGTTGCAGCGACGGAGTGGCGGTGGTTTCGAATTCGAGCGCGGCGCTGAGCAGCTCCTCGATCGGATCGCGCGCCTCCTCGCCCAGCCGCGCGAGCAAGCGGCGGCGCCCCTGCAAGGGGCCGGAGAGTATCTCTTCGAGAAAGCGATACGGGGTCGAGAAATCCGCGCGTGCGAGCATCGCGTCGAGCGGACCGAGCAGATCGCGGTGATGCGCCGACAGGTGGCGCCACAGGCTGGTGGTGCGCGGCACGGCGCGGGCGAGCAGCTCCTCCTGCGACCAGCCGATGAGCGGCGAGACAAGGAGGTTGGCCAGGCTGAGATCGTCCTGCGGCTGGAGCACGAAGCGGATCGCCGCCAGCAGATCCTGCACGGCAAGCGGCGCGTTGAGGCGCAGGCGATCGACGCCCGCGACGGGCACACCCTCCGCATAAAGGCGTGCGACGAGCAGCTGGGCGATCTCGCCGCGCCGCTTGACGAGCACCATGATGTCCTCGGGACGGATCGGCCGCCCCTTGCTTTCCAGCATGACGCCGCTGTCCAGCCAGCCGCGGATCTGACGCGCGATGCGGGTGGCGTTGGCGCGGACGGCGTCATCGATCCATTCCTCGTCGCCGGCATCGTCCTCCGCGGCGCCGGCCGCGATCGGTTGCCATAGCTCGACGCAGCCCGGCCCTGCGACCTCGCTGGCGTGCGGCGGCATGTCGTGATCGAGCCCCAGCGCGTCCGAGCCGAGCGCCGCGACCGCGGCGTCGACGAACTCGAGCACCGGGCGGGTGGAGCGAAAGGACGAGACGAGCGACAGCCGCTCGAACGGCAGTCCACGCTCCTCGTCCGGCATGCGGTCGTCGCCGGCGACCTCGGCAGCCTTGGCGGCGAAATACCGCTCGGCGGCGCGAAAATTGACGGGATCGGTGCCCTGGAAGCCGAAGATCGCCTGCTTGTGATCGCCCACCGTGAACAGCGTGCGGACCGACGGCGCATAGACACCGCGACCGACGAAATATTCGTCCACCAATGCGCGCACGATGCGCCATTGCGCGATGTTGGTATCCTGCGCCTCGTCGATCAGGACGTGTTCGGTCGTCTGATCGAGCTTGAAGCGGACCCAATCGCCGATGCCGGGCACGTCGAGCAGGCGCGCGGTGGCGGCGATGAGATCGTCGAAATCGACCAGACCGCGGCGGCGCTTCGCGGCCATGTAGGCGCGCGCGTAGTCGCGGCCGACCGTCAGCCCCTCGGCGAGCAGATCGGCATAGGCGGCGCGGACCCGCAAGCTCAGCAGATCGGCGCAGGTGCCGTGGAGGAGCATGGCGAGATCGGCATAGTCCGGATCCTGCGGCGCCTGCCCCTTGCCGAACGAGCGCGGATCGCCGTCTGCCTTCGCCCAGACGAGGTGAAGCTGGTCGAGCGTCGCGGCGCGCTGCTCGGCGCCTGCCTCCAGCCAGGCGGCAATGACACCGGCCCGCTCCGTGCCCTTTTTGCCGCCCCAGCCGCGGTTCAATGCTTCAATCGTCTCCAGTGTCGACCGGTCGATCGCATCCTCGCCGCACGCCTCGCGGATATGCGCCTCGACATCGCCGCTGGGCAGGTCGAGCGTGCGGCGGAGCCACGGCTGGATGCCGGAGGGCAGCGCCTCGAGCGCCGCGCCGGCGCGGGCACAATCGTGAAGATAGCGTTCCGCCGCCACCTCGCCCAGCCGGATGCTGAGCTTGCCGACGGCCTCGATTGGCGCGGTGCGACCTTCCGCCTCCGCAGAGACGAGCACCTCCGCCAGCGTCGCGCGGGCGAGCACCGCTTCCTCGCGCGCCTCGATCGGGCGGAAGCCGGGAACGAGCGCCGCCTCGACCGGGAAGGCGGCGAGCAGGCCCTGACAGAAGCCGTGGATCGTCTGAATACGCAGGCCGCCACCCGGCGCATCGAGCACCTTGGCGAACAGGGTACGGGCACGGTCGCGCTGCGCCGGATCGCCCGGCTCGCCCAGCGCGGTCAGGTCGGCGAACAAGTCCGCGTCCTTCATCCGCACCCAGGCGGCGAGACGCTGATTGACGCGGGCGGCCATCTCGGCCGCGCCGGCCTTGGTAAAGGTGAGACACAGGATCGCGGAGGGATCGACGCCGCGCAGCAGCAGGCGGAAGACGCGGGCGGACAGCACCTGCGTCTTGCCCGTGCCCGCCGAGGCGGAAAGCCACACGTGAGCGTCGGGCGCACTGGCGCGGCGCTGCTCCCCGCGCAGCGGTGGAAGCGGGCGAGCGCCCGAGGCGCCGCTCACCAGCGGTCCCCGGCGGGCATGTGGCGATCAGTTCTCACGGCCGTACCATTCGTCGCGGCGCATCAGCTGGTCATATTCGGCATAAGGCGCATATTCGGGGTGGAGCTTTGCGGTAAAGGCGTCGTCACCGGTCAGCCAGCGCTGCGCCGCATCGGTGAAGACGGCGCGGGCACGGTCGACGAACTCGCCGGTGAGGACGCGATCGTTCTTGCCGTTCGGATCGACGGGCGTGCTGACGCTGCCGAACGAGCCCTCGCGATTCTTGGCGAGTGACCAATATTCGAAGCCGCCGGCGGTGCCGCCGATACCGGCAAAGCCGCCAGCCTCAGCGATCGCGCCGAGCAGGCCGAGCTGCATGGAGAAGCCGGCGCGCACCGCTGCCGCCGAGGGTGCCTTGCCGGTCTTGTAATCGACGATGCCGAGCGTGCCGTCGGGCAGACGGTCGATACGGTCGAAGCGGCCGGAGAGATCGATGCCGGCGATCTGCGTGCCGCCGCGCCCCTCGGCGGCGATGACCTTGCGCCCGGCCTGCTGCTCGGCGGCCATGCGCTGCGCGATCCATTCCACCGCCGCGAGCAGCCGGGGCTGCCACAGCGCCCGGATCAGCGGATGCGTGCCGGGATCGCTCAACATGGCAATGGCAAGCGGGCGCAGGGCGTCCACCTGGCAGGCGTGATCGCGTGCCCAGGCTTCCAGCACGCCGTGAACCGCGGTGCCGCGCCACGCAGCGGTCGGATCCGCATCGACCGGCTCCAGCGCGGACAGACGCAGGATGCGCTGCGCATAGAAGGCGAAGGGATCGGCCTTGAGGCGATCGACCTGGGTCACCGACATGGCGGTGGGGCGCAGCGCGGCTGGTGGTCGGGGCGCCGGGCGGGACGCCGGCTTGGGCGTGCCGGCGTCGTCGATCAGTCGGGTCCAGCCCTCCAACTGACGATCGCGCGCGCGGTCGAACTCATCGCCGGCCATCGCCGCGAGACGCAGCCACAGCCGCGACGGGATGGCGGGCGCGCGTGCATCGCGCCGGGCGCGCGTGATCAGCACCTCGCGCGCGCCCAGCCCCTGGCCGAAATCATGCGCAGCGACACCGATCGACCGTTCGAGCCCCGGCAGGCCAAGCGTCGCCCGGATGCGGGGCGCAAGCCATGGATCGGGCGCGGCGCTGGCGGGCCAGGTGCCTTCGTTGAGGCCGCCAAGGATCATGAGGTCCGCCGATTGCAGCCGGGCCTCGATCAGGCCGTAGATGGCGAGCCGCGGGTGCCCGCCCTGCGGCGGACGAACGGCGATCTCGTCCATCAGCAACCGCAGCATGGGGGCAAGATCTTCGGGCGTTGCGCTGGATGGACCGGCCGGCGCCTCCGTCTCGAGCTCGGCGAGCAGATCGGCAGCCGCGCGGCCGGCAGGGCCACGCCACGCCTCCATCCCGGCGAGCGCGTCCGCCGCGTCGCGCAGCGCGGCAACGAGTGTTGCGAGCGGCGCTGTACCGTCAGCAAAGGCGGTAGCGAGCGGATCGAGCAAGGCGCGCACCTCTGCCCACCAGTCACCGGCACCGTCGCCAAGAGCCGCGGCAATGCCGTCCAGACCGGGCGATGGCCGCGGGCCGCGCAGGTTTCGGTCGAGGCGCCGCGCGCCATCGAGCCAGCGCGCTCGCGCATCGCCGGCGCGCACCAGCGGATGCTTCAGCAAGGTGAGCAGCGCGAGCGGGGCGAAGCGCTCGGTTGCCGCGTCGCAGATTGCCGTGAGCAACGTGCCCGGCGGCGTGATCGACAGTGGCCGACCCGCGCTGTCGTCCACCTCCAGCCCCCAGCGAGCGCAATGCGCCGAGACGCGGCGGGCAAGCGCGCGATCCGGCGTGACGAGTGCGGCGGTGCGCTCGGGCTGCTCCACGGCGGCGCGGAGCGCGAGGGCGATGGCCTGCGCTTCCTCGGCCGGGCTCGACAATTCGGCGACGCGCACACCGGCGAGCTGGCGCTGCTGCGGCCGCAATGCCGTCCAGCGGGCGGTATATTCGGCCGGCGCAAGCGCGGTCGCGATCGTGCGACCACGCGCTTCGGAGGCGTCATGATCGCTGCCGTCGGGCCAGCGCGCCGCGTCAGCGCGCGCGAGGCCCATGCGTTCGAGCAATTGCTTGAGGTGAAACTGCGGATGAACCTCGATCGCGCGCGGCGCACGGCCGGTGACGGGATCCGGCTCGTGCGGGCCAAGCGCCTGCCACTCGGCCTCGTCCATGTCACGATCGAGCCCGGCGAGCACGACGAGGCCGTGATCAAGCATGGCGACGCGGCGGAGCAGACGGGCAACGGCCGGTGCGGCGTCGGTGATGCCCGCGGCGCACACGAAACCGGGCGGCGGATCAAGGCGCCAGCGTTCCGCCAGGCGGCGGAGCAGCAGCACGCGCCGCGTTGCGCCGTCGATCCGGCCGAGCCGCGCCAGCTCATCCGGCCAGTGATCGAGCACCACGCGAAAAAGCTCCAGCGACGCGCGCCAGTGATCGGTCAGGTCGCCAAGGTCGAGCGATGACAATCGCGCGGGATCGACTTCCTCGACGATCAGCTGATCGAGCGTGCGCGCGAGATCGCCAGCCAGTCGCACCGCCTCTGCCGTGTCGAGATCAGGCTTCGCCTCCTTCACCAACCGCGCAAGGATCATGCGGCGGGTCAACGGCGCGACCGACGGCGGCGGCGGATCGGGCGCGTCGGCGGGGTCGAGCGCGGCGCCGATCGCTTCGCCAAGATCGTCCGCAAGGATCGCCACAAGACGCGGCAGGACGAGCGCGCCGCCACGCGCCCGCACAAAGGCGTTGGTCACCGCCAGCTTGGCGCGATTGTTGGGCAGCAGCACCAGGCCGTGCGCGAGGCCCAGCGGGTCGTCGCCGAAGCGCCGGATCAGCCCGGCGACCAGCGCGTCTGCAAATGCGCGATGTGACGGGATGGTGAAAAGCTGCGGGGCGGCGCGATCACCCATCGATCAGCAAGGCTTCTGCCCGCGCGATCGCTGCCGGCGTGCCGACATCGACCCACAAGCCCTGATGGACGACGCCGAAGGCCCGCCCCGCCGCGATCGCGCGCTCCCAGAAAAGCATGGTCGAAAACGGCCCGTCAGGCGCATCTTCGAGGATCGCGGGGTTCAGGATCTGCACGCCGATGAACACGAAAGGCGCCAAGCGGCCGGCGCGACGCCGGCTGGTGATGCGGCCGTCGCTGGCGATGTGGAAATCGCCCTGGCCCCGATGGCAATGCGCCCGGGCCAACGGCACAAGCAGCAACAGCACGTCCATCTCCGCCGGGTTCCAGCGCGCCGCCAGCAGCGACAAAGCGTCGATCGGGCCATCGAGCCAGAAATTGTCGCTGTTCACCACGAGGATCGGCTCGGTGCCGAGCAGCGGTTTGGCCTTCATCAGCCCGCCGCCGGTTTCCAGCAGCTGCGCCCGCTCGTCCGACACGACGATATCGAGTCCCTTGACGCTTTCCAGATGCCCCCTGAGCGTGTCGGCAAGATAATGGACGTTGACGACGGCACGCCGCACGCCCGCGTCGCGCAGGTGATCGAGCGTGTGATCGAGCAATGTCTTGCCCGCGACCTTGATCAACGGCTTCGGGCGGGTCGCCGTCAGCGGGCGCATACGCTTGCCCAGCCCCGCAGCCATCACCATCGCGGTCTGCGGCACGGCGGCGGGCAGCCCGGGGCGGATAACGCGCGGCTTGCTCATCGCGCGCTCAGGGCCAGAGGATCGCCGCGCATCGCCGCGGGGATGTTGGCATCGAACCACGCCGCCACGGGCGCCAGCTCCGGCCGGGCGAGATCGCGCTCCAGATAGGTCCAGACGCGCGGGCAGAGCTGCGGGTAGCGATCCTTGCCGTCACGCTGCCACAGCCGAGTGAAGATGCCGATGATCTTCGCGTTCCGCTGCGCACCGAGCACATGATAGGCGCGCATGAACGCTTCGCCTTCGCCGGTCGCCGCGCAATAGCGCGCCAGCATCTGTTGCTCGAGCGCGGGTTCGACATCGCGGCGTGCATCCTGAAGCAGCGACACGAGATCGTAGGCGGCGTGGCCGGCAAGCGCATCCTGGAAGTCGAGCAGGCCAAGCGTGCGCGCGGCGCCGACCAGCATCAGGTTTTCGACGTGATAGTCACGCAGCACGGTGACCGCGCGATCATATTGGGCATGCTGAAGCACTGCGTCCCAGGCGGCGACATAGCCGGCTGTGTCGACCTCCAGCCCCACCGCCGGGCAATACCATTCGACCAGAAGCCCGGCTTCGCGCTGAAGCTCGGCGCGATCATAGGGCCGCCAGTCGCCGGCCGGGTGCGTGCGCAACAGAACCAGCAGGTCGACGGCGTTTTCGTACAGCACAACGGCGCCGTCCGGCTCGGCATCGATCGCCTCGCGCATGCGATCGTTGCCGAAATCCTCCAGCAGCACGAGACCGCGCACCTCGTCGATCGCGTGAATGCGCGGCGCGCCGAAGCCCCGCTCCGTCAGCCAGTTCGCCACGGCGATGAACGGGCGCGGGTCCTCGTGCGGCGGCGGCGCATCCATCAACACGGCGCTGCGGGCGCCGTCGACGATGCGGAAATAGCGGCGGAACGACGCATCCCCGGCCAGCGGCAGGATCGTCGCTCCGGCCCAACCGTGCGCTGCAAGAAACAGGGGCGCATCGGCGGGCGGCGTCATATCTAGGACCATCGGCGCTCCCATGCCGCCGGCGCATCCCAAGTCAAGCGCCGCGCGCCATCCGGTTCGATCGCGAGCGTAAGTCGCAGCGCATCGGGCCACGCATCGGGCCCGGCGCGGTCGGGCCATTCCACCAGCAGGGCGGCATCGAACAACGCTTCGTCAAGGCCGAGCTCAAGCATCTCGTCAGGGCCATCGAGCCGATACAGATCGACGTGCAGCACGGGGAAGCGCACCTCGGGCGGGTCATAGGGCTGAACGATCGCGAAGCTGGGGCTCGGCGCTTCACCCGCCAGGCCGAGCCCGGCGAGGAGCCCACGGGCGATGCTCGTCTTCCCCGCGCCCAGCGGCCCCGACAGGGTAATCACGTCGCCGGGGCGGATCACCTCGGCCAGTCGCGCACCCACTGCGAGCGTGGCCGCGGGATCGGCAAGATGCACGTCGCCTCGCGTCATCGCGGCAGTTCAGCCTTCACCAGGGTGCCCATGCCAACCTCGCTTACCAGCGAGATGCTGCCGCCATGCGCCTCGACGAACTGCTTCGCGAGCGGGAGGCCGAGATCAAGCGCACGGACGCCGCGGGTGGTGGTCGGCTGGGCGAAGCGATCGAAGGCGTGCCGCGCGGCCTGCTCATCGATCCCCTCGCCATCGTCCGACACGATGATCCGCGCGTGTTCGTCATCACCATCGACATGGAGCAGCACGCGGCCACCCGGTGCCGCGGCGTTGATGGCGTGCCGCAGCAGATGCTCCACCGCCTCGCGGATGCGGCGCGGATCGGCACTCAGCTGCCCGGCGCTGGCATCGATGGTGACGGCGAAGTCGATCCCGCGATCGGCAGCAGCTCCTTCCATCCCCGCGGCTGCGGTGCGCGCCACATCAGCCAGCTCCATCACCTCGCGTCGGAGCGGCATGTCCCGCTCGCCCTGCGTCAGATCGAGCACCTCGTCGATCAGCATGCCAAGCCGGCTGACCGAATCGAGAATGGCGGTGACATATTGCTCGGCCTGGTCGGGCAATGCGCCCGCGTAGCCGGCCTGGAGCATCTCCGCGAAGCCGCTGATCGAGGTGAGCGGCGTGCGCAGTTCGTAGCTCATGTTGGCGACAAAGGCGGTCTTCACCTGATTCGCGGCCTCGAGCGCCGCCGCGCGATCGCGCAGCGCCTGCTCGGCGCGGCGGCTGTCGCTGATGTCGAGCATGGTGAACAGCGCATTGCCATCGGGCAAGGGAACGGCGGCAAAGGCGAAATGACGGCCATCGGCCAGCGCCACGCGGCCGTTGCGTTGCTGGCGATCCGCCGTGGCCGACCGAACCAGCTCGCTGACAAGGGTAGCGCGGTTGGGCGTCCGCAGCTTGGGCGCGATCTTATCGGCGACCGCATCGACCCGCGGATGGCTGTTGAGAAAGTCTTCTTCGAAATCCCACAAGGCGCGGAAGCGATGGTTCCATAGCTGCAGCCTGCCATCGGCGGCAAACACGCCCAGCGCCTCGAACAGATTGTCAAAGGTGGCTGTGCGTACGCGGAGCAGCGTGTCGCGGGCAGAGGCGAGCTGCACCTCTTCCGTGCGATCCTCGAAGATCAGCAGGAGCCCGCCGTCTGGCAGCAATTGCGCGAGCACGCGGATGTGGACGCCGCCGGGCAGGTGCCACGTTTCCTCCGTGGCGGCATCGGTACGGGTGAACCAGTCGCGCCGCTCCGCCTTCCAGCCGGGAAAGTCGCGGACCTCGGGTAGCCGGTTCGCCTCGCGCATGCGCTCCAGCACCCGGTCGAACTCGGGGCGATCCGCCAGCCATTCGCCGCGCATCGCGAACATGCGCCGGAACGGCTGGTTGCAGAACAGGAGCGCGCGGTCGCTGCCGAACTGCGCCACGCCGGCGGACAGACGATCGAGCATCGCGCGCTGGGCATTGGCGAAGCGTTGTTCGCGCGCGCGGGCTTCCTCCAACTCCTCGACGTCGATCGCAAAGCCTGCGACGCCGCCGCCCGGCAGCGGCACGTCGTAGAGCTGCATCGACCGGCGGGCGCCGCCGATCGTGGCGGGCAGCACGCGCACTTCGGGCCGCCCCGTCTCCCGCGCTGCGGTGGCGCCGGCGAGCGGGCCGCCCTGCCCCGAGCCTTCGATCAACTCCACACCGCGTGCCACCACGTCGGCGGCATCGGCGCCCTCCACTGCCTGGACATAGGCGGTGTTCACCATCGACACGCGAAGATCGGGGCCGCGATACCACATCGGCAGCGGGGCTGCCTCGATCAGTCCGGTGAGTGCGTTGAACGCCTCGCGCACCTGCGTCTGCTCAACGGCGAGACGCTCCGCCTCGGCCTGCGCCTCGCTGGCATCATGCACCCAGATCACGACATCGGCGCTGCCGGCCACCGCCGGCGCACGCGCGCCGCGCAAGGTGAGCGTGCGTGCCGCGCCGCGCGGGCGGACCTGGCGCACGAAGGGCTTGCCCGAGCGCTGAACGGCGATCACGTCGGCCAGCAGATGCTCAGCATCACGCGGATCCAGGCCGCCGCCTGCCGCGCTGAGACCGTCGAAGGCCGTTGGCGGCTGCACCAGGCCGAAAAGATCCGCGACGCGCGGCGGCATCTCCATGCGATGATCGGGACGCACCAGCATCGGCTGCATCGGCGCGCCCGCCAGCAGCCCTTCCGCCAGGACCAACCGGTCCGTCTGCGCCGACGCGGCCGACAGCGCCGCCAGCCCGCGGCTGAGCACCAGAACGGCAGCCGCGATCAGCAACAACAGGACAACGCCCGCGGCGATGAGCATGAGCGTGGTCAAGAACGGGGCGAGTCCAGCATGACGGCGCCCACTTCTACGCCCCTGGGGGGCGACATGAACAGCCTACATCTCCCCGCGGGCCCGGCGAATGGCATACCATTTCGCCACATTCGCATTGTGCTGTTCCAGCGTGTCGGCAAACACGTGCCCGCCGGTGCCGTCCGCGACGAAATAGAGCGCCGAGGTTTGGGCAGGGTTCAACACCGCGTCGATCGACGCGCGCCCCGGATTGGCGATCGGGCCGACCGGCAGGCCGGGACTGGCGTAGGTATTATAGCCGTTCTTGTCCTGCAGCTCGGATCGCTTGATGCGTCGACCCAGCGGCTTTCCCTTGGTGATTGGGTAGATAACGGTCGGGTCCGCCTGGAGCGGCATGCCCAGCTTCAGCCGGTTGGCATACACCGCCGCGACCGTGCGCCGCTCGGATGGCTTACCTGTCTCCTTCTCTACGATTGACGCAAGGACGATTGCTTCCATCGGCGACTTGACGACGCTCAGCTTGGTACGCTTCTTCCACGCGGCGGCGAGATAATCGGTCATCGCCTTCTGCATGCGACCGACCACCGCCGCCCGCGTGTCGTTCAGCTGATAGGCATAGCTGTCGGGCAAAATGGATCCTTCGCGCGGCACGGGCACGTTGCCCGTCAGCCCCTCGGCGCGCATCAGCGCCTCGTGCACCAGGATCGAGGGATAGCCTTCGGGTACCGGCACCAGCCGCTGGCGCACCTTGCCTTCTTCCAGCAGCGTCAGGATGTCGGATGCGCTGGCGCGTGCGGGGATCGCATATTCGCCCGCCTTGATCGGGGCGCCGCTGCCGAAGAACCGCGCATAGCCGCGGAAGCGTCGTGCGGAACGGATCGCGCCCTGCTTTTCGAGTTCGCTCGCGGCGCGCGACAGGCTCGCGCCCTCCGGCACGACGATGGCGAGCGGCTTGGCCGCGGGGCCCTCGCCCGACCAGTCGCGCCCCACCCAGTATAGCGCCGCGATCAGCGCGAGGCCGATGAGGAGTCCGAAACAGCCGACCTTACGCATGTGCCTTCATTTCCTCGGCGACGGCCGAGGCCAGTCGCGGCCAGCCCGATCGTGCGCCCCGACCATCGCCGGGACGCACAAGGAGGTTAGATCGCCTTCATCACCAGCGACGCGTTGGTGCCGCCGAAGCCGAAGCTGTTGTTCAGCACCGCGCGCACCTGGCGCTTCTTGGCGGTGTGCGGCACCAGGTCGACGCCCGCACAATTGTCGCTCGGATTGTCGAGGTTCAGCGTCGGCGGGACGATCTGGTCGCGCATCGCGAGAATGCAGAAGATGCTCTCCACGGCACCCGCGCCGCCCAGCAGGTGGCCGATCGCGGATTTGGTGGACGACATCGACAGGTCGCCGATCGCATCGCCGAACAGCCGGCGTACGGCGCCCAGCTCCAGCTCGTCGCCAAGCGGCGTGGAGGTGCCGTGGGCGTTGATGTAGTCGATGTCGGACAGCGACAGGCCGCTCTTGCGCATCGCCATTTCCATCGAGCGGAACGCGCCCGAGCCTTCCGGATGCGGCGCGGTGACGTGATAGGCGTCGCCCGACAGGCCATAGCCGATCACCTCGGCATAGATCTTCGCGCCGCGCGCCTTGGCCCGCTCATATTCTTCCAGCACGACCACGCCGGCGCCCTCGCCCATGACGAAGCCGTCGCGATCCTTGTCATATGGACGGCTCGCCTTTTCGGGCTGGTCGTTGAAGTTGGTCGATAGCGCGCGCGCCTGGGCGAAACCGGCGATGCCGAGCGGACAGATCGCGCCCTCCGCGCCGCCCGCCAGCATAACGTCGGCATCATCCATCGCGATCATGCGCGCGGCGTCGCCGATCGAGTGTGCGCCGGTCGAGCAGGCAGTCACGACCGCATGGTTCGGACCCATCAGGCCGTATTTGATGCTGACCTGACCCGAGATCAGGTTGATGAGGCGCCCGTGCACGAAGTGCGGGCTGACGCGGCTCGGCCCCTTCAGCTCGCAGACGAGGGACTCGCTGGCGATGCCCGGCAGGCCGCCGATCCCGGCGCCGATCGAGCAGCCGGCGCGGAACCGCTCGGCTTCGCTCATTTCGGTCAGCCCGGCGTCTTCAAGTGCCTGGCCGGCGGCGTCGATACCGAACACAATGAACGGATCGACCTGGCGCTGGATCTTGTGATCGACACGCTTGCCCGGATCGAAACCATATTCGTGACCGGCCGGCTTCACCTCGCAGGCGATGCGGCACTTCTGGTTGGAAGCATCGAAATGCGTGATCGGACCGGCGCCCGACTTGCCGGCGATGAGATTGGCCCATGCTGTTTCGACATCTGCGCCCAGGGGCGTGACGAGGCCAAGACCGGTGACAACAACGCGGCGCATCGCGCTACTCCATGAAATTCATAACGAAACAGGCGTTCATAACGAAACGGCCCCCCGCCCACTAGCCGGGGACGGGGAGCCGCTCGAAACCGTATCGGGTGCATCGTGCGGCGCGACGCCGCCCTGCGCCCCGGTCAGGCGATCAGCCCTTGTGCTCGTCGATGTAGGTGATCGCATCGCGCACGGTGGTGATCTTCTCGGCGGCGTCGTCCGGAATCTCCACCCCGAACTCTTCCTCGAACGCCATCACCAGCTCGACAATGTCGAGGCTGTCCGCGCCGAGATCGTCGATGAAGCTCGCATCCTCGGTCACCTTGTCGGCTTCGACGCCGAGATGCTCGACGACGATCTTCTTCACGCGGTCGGCG
Organism: Sphingomonas dokdonensis; assembly: GCF_002197685.1. GTDB lineage: Bacteria > Pseudomonadota > Alphaproteobacteria > Sphingomonadales > Sphingomonadaceae > Sphingomonas > Sphingomonas dokdonensis. The sequence goes on from NZ_NBBI01000001.1 coordinate 1,009,320, forward strand.
GTCTCGCTCATAGTCATTCCCTTTTGTTCATTCAGAGGGGTGGTTAAATCCTGAACGCAGGTAGAACGGGGTTCGCTGCGTTACAAGTCTGCTTTAGACCATTGCCATGCCGCCGTTTACGTGCAGCGTCTGGCCGGTGACATAGCCCGCCTCACGCGACGCAAGATAAACGACCGCGGCACCGATGTCTTCCCCCGTGCCGAGGTCGCCGGCGGGGATCTTGGTAAGCAGCGCGGTTTTCTGCGCGTCGGGCAGCACGTCGGTCATCGCCGAGCGGATGAAACCGGGCGCCACGCAGTTCACCGTGATGTTGCGGCTGGCCAGTTCCTGCGCCAGCGCCTTGGACATGCCGACGAGGCCAGCCTTGGATGCGGCGTAATTGGCCTGCCCCGGATTACCGGTCTGCCCGACGACCGAGGTGATGGAGATGACGCGGCCGAACCGCTGCTTCATCATCGGCTTGGCGGCGGCGCGGATCAGCCGGAAAGCCGCCTCCAGATTGACGCGGATCACCTGATCCCATTCTTCGTCCTTCATCCGCATGGCAAGGTTGTCACGCGTGACGCCGGCATTGTTGACGAGGATGTCGAGCCGCCCGCCCAGCGCCTCGGCCGCGGCGGGCACCAGCCCGTCCACCGCCGCCGCATCCGACAGGTTCGCCGGCACCGCGACATGGTCCCCGCCAAGCTGGTCGCGAAACGCGTTGAGCTTGTCGGCATTGGACCCCGACACCGCCAGCCGCGCCCCCTGCGCCGCCAGCGCCTGCGCGATCGCCGACCCGATCCCGCCCGAAGCCCCGGTGACCAGTGCAGTCATGCCTGAAAGGTCGAACATGCAAATTACTCCTCAGATATCCGGTTCGCAGCGGTAGCGGCCATCGCCCGTGATCGCGGCAAGACGCAGCAACCGCATTCGCAGTGTCGCTCCACTTACAGCGTCTTCAGCAAACCCTCGATGTCGTCCATCGAAACGACGCTTACCGCATTGGCGTCGGGCGCGATGCGCTTGACCATCGGAGTCAGCACCTTGCCGCCGAATTCCACGAACTCGGTTACGCCCGCTTCCACCATCGCCAGGACCGATTCGCGCCAGCGCACCATGCCGGTCACCTGCTCCACCAGAAGGCGGCGGATCGTATCGGGGTCGCTCGCCGGCGCCGCGATGACGTTGGCATAAACCGGCACCAGCGGCGCAGAGACACGCGCCTCGGCCAGCGCTTTTTCCATCGCATCAGAAGCGGGCTGCATCAGCGGGCAGTGAAACGGCGCCGAGACGGGCAGTGCCACCGCACGCTTGGCGCCATGCTCCTTGGCTAGCCCGATCGCGCGGTCGATCGCGGCCTTCGCGCCGGAGATCACCACCTGCGAGGGATCGTTGTCGTTGGCGACGGTGCACACCTCGCCCTCGGCCGCCGCGGCGGCGATCGCCTGCGCCTTGTCGAGATCGGCCCCGAGCAGCGCGGCCATGCCACCTTCGCCCACCGGCACCGCCGCCTGCATCGCCTGCCCGCGCAGCTTCAGCAGCCGCGCGGTCGTCGCAAGGTCGAACGCGCCGGCCGCGCACAAGGCGCTATATTCGCCCAGGCTGTGCCCGGCGACGAAATCCGCCTTGTCGGCCAGCCGCACGCCGCCTTCCTGTTCCAGCACGCGCAGCGTCGCGATAGCGTTGGCCATGATCGCCGCCTGCGCATTCTCGGTCAGCGTCAGTTCGTCCGCCGGCCCTTCGGTCATCAGACGGAACAGATTCTGGCCGAGCGCCTCGTCCACCTCACCGAACACCTCGCGGGCGTGAGGGCTGGCGGCGGCGAGTGCCTGGCCCATGCCGACGGCCTGGCTGCCCTGTCCGGGGAAGATGAACGCACGCATCGGAGCCTCCTGAAATCGAAGAGGCGGCCGGTAAGCGCCCGGAGGCGCCTTGGTCAACCGGCAGGCGTGCGGACCAGCACCATAGCCGGGCTCGGCCCGAACATGCGCCGGGCGATCGGCGCGGGCACCAGCGGCTCCAGCCCGATGGTGCGCAACGCGGCGCCCAGCCGCGTCGGCGGCGAAGGATAGGTGGCGACGACCTGCCCTGCCGGCGCCGCATCGGCCGGCGCGACGACCAGCCCGCCGGGCGCCGCCGGCAACGGGCGCAGGTTGCGCTGCCCAATGAACGCCATGGAGATGTCCGCGCGGCGAACGTCGCTCGCCTCCCCCGCGATCGCCTCGCCCGGATGCGCCTCGGCCGCCATCACCAGCGCCTCCATCGACCAGCGCGGATGCGCGTTGCCGACACTCATCAGCAGGAGGTTGCTCGAAACCAACGCCGCGAGGATCAGCGCGCGCCACCACGCGCTCAGCCGATCCAGCCACACCGCCAGAACCAGCACCGCCGCCAGCGCCGCCAGCATGAAGTAACGCGGGTTGAGCACCAGCTTGGTGTAAAGCACCGACACCAGGAGGAAACTTACCACCGCCATCCACGCCAACACCGTCATTGGCGCCCGCCGCGTCTCCGGCACCAGTCGCCACCCCCCCAGTGCCACTGCGACGCCGACCACCCAGAACAGCAGCCCGAAATCGTCGTTGATCAGCAGCACCAGCAGCGGATCGATCGGCGGCCACAACAGAAAGTTGCCCTCCATGTTCGCGGCACGATCCATATGGTCGTCATGATTGAAGGCGATGGTGTAGCGGCGCAGCGGATCGCCGGTCATCGCATATTGGAACAGCGCCTCGCCAAGCAGCACCGCCGCCGCACCCGCGCCACAAGCGATCAGAACGCGTCTGGGCACCGGGCGTCCGATCAGGAACAACGGCCCGAGCGCCGCCAGGGCGAGCACGCTCGTTTCGCGGCACAGAACCGCCACCCCGAACAGCGCGCCGCCGAGTGCCGCACGGACGAGCCCACGCCGATCCTCGCTGCTCGTCCCCATCAGCCACGCGCCGCCAAGCAATGCCGCCGCCTCGGTCAGGTCGACGCTCACCGTGGTCGCATGGCTCACCACCACCGGCAGCGTCGCGGTCAGCAGCGCCGCCATCCATCCGGCGCGCTCGCCCGCCACGCCGGCCGCAAACCGTCCGGTCACCGCCACCAGCACCACGTAGAAAAGGATCGCCGTAATGCCGAAGGCAACGAAGTTCTGACCCACCACCGCCAGCACCGCGGCGAAGGTCAGCGTCAGCGGAAAGCGCGTCGACCAATGATCGCTGCCGGCAAAGGGCGGGTCGGTCAGCCAGCGGACCGCACCGGCATGATAGAGCGAATCGTCCGACGCCATGTAGCCGATCCAGCCGACGAACAGCGCCACGACCATCGCGATCGCCACAAGAGCCGCCCATCCGCTCCGTGACCCGCTATTCGCCTGGCCTGCGTGGGACAAATGCTGAGCGCTGCCCGGTGGGGTGGCGCGCGAGAGATCGGTGGTCGACATGGCCGCCGCTGATAGCAGTTTGGAGTGTAGAAATGCTTGCCGCCTGAACCGTTGTTCAGCCTTTCGCACAGCTTGCGACAAATCGCGACCAAATGCCCGGATCACAGCGATGGGCGGGATACATTCGGCGCCCAGATAGGTTCTCGACGCCGCGGTATCGGCGCCGCTTGTTGAGTAAGAAAAGGAGCAGTCCCATGTTCAAGAAGCTGATCCAGGCAACGGTTGCAGCCTCGCTGATGGCGACCCCGATGATCGCCGGCGCAGCCGAGGCGCAGCGCCGCGAAGTGACCACCACGACGGTCAAGCATCGCCCCAACGGCACCGTCGTGCAGAAGACCACGGTTCGCCGCGCGCCCACCTATCGCACATGGCGCCAGGGCCAGCGCTTCGACCGCCGCTATGCCCAGAACTATCGTGTGGTCGACTATCGCCAGTATCGCCGGGCCAAGCTGTATGCGCCGGGTCGTGGGCAGCAGTGGGTCCGTTCGGGCCGCGACGCGGTGCTGATCAGTGGCAATGGCAACATTCTGCGCGTCATCTCACGCGTCTTCTAAGACTTGCATTTATTGCGGTTCCGCGTATGGGAGCCGACAGCACGGGCGGGATGGCTTCGGCCTTCCCGCCCTTTGCTGTTGTGGACGACAGCCGGAGGGGCATGGCACGGGGCCATGTCAGCGATCGGCCAAGGAAGGAAAGCACATGGCTCTATACGAGCACGTGTTCCTTGCGCGCCAGGATTTGGCACAGGCGCAGGTGGACCAGATGGCGGAAGCCGTCACCAAGATCGTCGAGGATCATCAGGGCAAGGTCGTGAAGACTGAGACCTGGGGCCTGCGTTCGATGGCCTATCGGATGGCCAAGAACCGCAAGGCACATTACGTAATGATCGAGATCGACGCACCGGGCGACACCGTCGCCGAGATCGAGCGTCAGCATTCCATCAACGAGGACATCATCCGCTACATGACCGTCAAGGTCGACGCGCATGAGCAGGGCCCGTCGGTGATGATGCGCAAGCAGGAGCGGGATCGCGAGCGCGGTCGCCGTCGTGAAGAGGAGAACGCATAATGGCCCGTCCCTTCTTCCGCCGCCGCAAGAGCTGCCCCTTCTCCGCGAAGGACGCCCCCCGGATCGACTACAAGGACGTGCGCCTGCTGCAGGGCTTCGTGTCCGAGCGTGGCAAGATCGTTCCGTCGCGCATCACTTCGGTGAGCGCCAAGAAGCAGCGCGAGCTCGCCCAGGCGATCAAGCGCGCCCGTCACCTGGGCCTGCTGCCCTACGTCGTTAAGTAAGGAGAAGAGCAGATGGACGTCATTCTGCTTGAGCGCGTCGAAAAGCTCGGCGCCATCGGCGACGTGGTAAAGGTGAAGGACGGCTTCGCCCGCAACTACCTGCTGCCGAACAAGAAGGCGCTGCGCGCCAACGAAGCGAACCGCAAGGTCTTCGAGGCCAACCGCGCCCGCATCGAGAGCGAGAACGCCAACCGCCGCGGCGAAGCCGAGGTCGAGGCAAAGTCGTTCAAGGACGCGCAGGTCACGATCATCCGCCAGGCGTCGAACGTCGGCCAGCTGTACGGCTCGGTCGCGGTTCGCGATCTGGTCGAGGCGCTGAACGACGCCGGCCACAAGGTCGCCAAGTCGGCCATCGTGCTCGACCGCCCGATCAAGTCGATCGGCGTGTACGACGTTAAGGTCGCGCTGCACCCGGAGGTATCGGTGACGGTCAAGGTGAACGTTGCACGCTCGCCGGAAGAGGCTGACATGCAGGCGCAGGGCGTTGACGTCATGGCGCAGGTCTTCGAGGAAGGCCGCGACACCGGCGGCTTTACCGAGGATTACGACGCCAACGCCGAACCCGGCGCGAGCGCCGAAGTTCGCGAGGACGAAGCGCAGGGCTAATCCCCCGGCTTTGTACGAAAAGGGCCCGCCCGGCATCATGCCTGGCGGGCCTTTTTGTTTGTGTCGCTGTTGGCCGTTTGTGCGAGGACGGCGCCTTGTACGGATTGCGGCCATGTCGGCGCGCGCAGAGGCGGCGGAACGCTGCTGCCTCAGAGCGGCCCGGCGAGGTCGCGGCTGTCAGCGTTAACGCGTGGCGACGTTCAATTTGACGTCGATATTGCCCTTCACGGCGTTGGAATACGGGCAAACGGCATGCGCCGCCTGGACGATCTCTTCGGCCTTTGCCTGATCGACGCCGGCAATGGTGACGTTGAGCGTCACCGCCAGATTGAATCCGCCGCCGCTACCCGGCAGCAGCCCGACTTCACCGACCACCTCGATGTCGTTGTCACGCACCTTGTCGGCCTTGCCGCGGGTGACGTGGATGACAGCGTTTTCGAAACAAGCGGCATAGCCGGCGGCAAACAGCTGTTCGGGATTGGTCGCTCCACCCTTGCCGCCCAATTCCTTTGGCATGGCAAGCGCCAGGTCGAGTACCCCATCCTCGCTACGGACGGTGCCGCTGCGGCCGCCGACGGCGGTCACTTTCGTCCTATAAAGCGTGCTCATAGACTACCTCCTCCAAAGAGGCAGGCATTTATATTGTGCACAATGGTATTGCAAGCGTGGTGAAGGATCGGCCAGCGTTTGATTGTCCGCTTTCGCCCGACGCACTCATCAAGGAACGGCGACACACGCGCCGACGACAGCGGCCAGCGGGATCAGCGACAGGAAAATGGGAACGAAGCTCTTCATCGGAAACACCATGAGGTACAGTCCAGTAAGGAATGCAGCAGAAGCTGAAAGTTTCCGTTGGATGAACAAGATGGGCCTGCCTGACGCTGCCCCCGCGCTCTATTTCCGGCCAAAAAGCTTTTCGATGTGGTCGAGCGGCAGCTTCACCCAGGTCGGCCGCCCGTGATTGCACTGTCCCGAATGCGGCGTTGCCTCCATCTCGCGCAGTAGTGCGTTCATCTCCACGACTGACAAGATGCGCCCTGCCCTGACCGAGCCGTGGCATGCCATAGTGCCGGCGATCGCGTCGAGCCGCTCGCGCAGGGAAAGCGCCTCGTCGAACGCGGCAAGCTCGTCGGCGAGATCGCGGATCAGACCGGTCGGATCGCCGCTGCCGAGGAGCGCGGGTGTTGCCCGCACCAGCATCGCGCGCGGCCCGAACCGCTCAAGTTCAAGCCCCATGTCGGCCAACTCAGCGACTCTGGTTTCCAGGCGATCGCAATCGGGCTCATCCATCTCGACGACTTCGGGGACGAGCAATGCCTGCGCCGCCACGCGTCCGCCGGCGAGTGCCGCACGCATCCGCTCCAGCACAAGGCGCTCGTGCGCGGCGTGCTGGTCCACGATCACCAAACCGTCATCGGCTTCCGCAACGATGTAGGTCCGCGCGACCTGTCCGCGTGCGACTCCCAAGGGATAGGCCTGCGATCCGGGCGGCGGCGCCGTCGCCATTTCGGCACGCGCCTGCGGTGGAGGCGCAAAGAAGCTCGACGGACGATCGCGAACCAGACCGGCAACACCCTGGATGTGTTCCTGATCGGTACTGCCGTTACGGGTGCTATATTGGTGGAGGAGGGGCTGGGCCTCTGCCGCAGCGTTCGAATGAAATGCGGCAAGCACGTCGTCAGGGGCGCGCTGCACCACCCTATGGCCGGCGCCGTCCAATGCACGCCGCAAGCCGGAAACGATCAGGCCGCGGATCATCGCCGGATCGCGGAACCGCACCTCGGTTTTGGCAGGATGGACGTTCACATCGACCTGATCGGAGGGAAGATCGAGAAAGAGCGCGACCACCGCATGGCGATCACGCGGCATCATTTCCGCATAAGCGCCGCGAATCGCGCCGATCAGCAGGCGATCCTTGACCGGCCGCCCGTTGACGAAAAGATATTGGTGATCGGCCACCCCGCGGTGAAAGGTCGGCAAGCCAGCCACACCGCCGAGGATGACCTGCTCGCGCACCATGTCGATCGCGACACTGTTCTCCTTCAGCGCCCGGTCGGTCAGCGCCGCAACACGCGCCGGTCGATCCTCCGACTGGAGCGCCGCCAGAACGCGCCGGCCGTCATGCTCAACGGAGAAGGTGACGTCCGGGCGCGACATGGCGAGCCGCCGGACGACGTCGAGGCAGGCGGCATATTCGCTTCGGCCCGAGCGCAGGAACTTGCGCCGGGCAGGCACCCGCTCGAACAAGGCTTCGACGACGACGCGCGTGCCGGGGGGCAGCGCGGCCGGCCCCTCCGACGCAAGGACGCCATTGTCGATCACGCGGCACCAGCCATCAGCGCCGCGCACGCGACTCTCGAGCGTTAGCCTAGCCACGCTGGCAATCGATGGCAGCGCCTCGCCGCGAAAACCCATGGTGGCGACGCGATCGATATCCTCGTCAGGCAGCTTGGAGGTGGCATGGCGCTCCAGTGCCAAGGCCATGTCCGCGGGCGTCAGGCCGCAGCCATCATCCGCCACTTCGATCCGCCCGATACCCCCCTCGGCCAAGCGGATGGCGATGCGCATCGCGCCGGCATCGAGGGCGTTCTCGACCAGTTCTTTCAACGCGCTGGCCGGTCTTTCCACCACTTCACCGGCAGCGATACGGTTGATGAGATGTTCGGGCAGGCGGCGTATTGACACGAGCCAGCCCCTAGCCCAATCGACGCCCTCCCGCGACCCCGAGAAAACAGCAATCAGCGCACAGGAAGCGCCTTGCGGCCGTGGCTGCGGGATGAATGGTGCAAGTCGCATGTGCGACTCGGGAACGGAATCTAGCTGAACATGGCCTTCTCGCGTTTCTTCAAGTTCATGTCGCATGACATGGCCATCGACCTCGGGACTGCGAACACCGTGGTCTATCTGCGGGGGCGCGGCATCGTGCTGAACGAGCCATCCGTCGTCGCGGTGGAAACGATCAACGGCATCAAGAAGGTGAAGGCCGTCGGCGAGGACGCCAAGCTGATGATGGGCAAGACGCCCGGCAACATCGAGGCGATCCGCCCCTTACGCGATGGCGTGATCGCGGACATCGACGTCGCCGAGCAGATGATCAAGAGCTTCATTTACAAGGTGCACGGACAGCGCAAGTTCATGCGCTGGCCCGAGATCGTGATCTGCGTGCCGTCGGGCTCGACGAAGGTGGAGCGCCGCGCGATCCGCGATGCCGCCTCGAACGCGGGTGCGAGCCGGGTGTGGCTGATCGAGGAAACCATGGCGGCGGCGATCGGCGCCGATATGCCGGTGACCGAACCGATCGGCAGCATGGTGGTCGACATCGGCGGCGGCACCACGGAGGTTGCGGTGCTATCGCTGCGCGGCCTCGCCTATACCACGTCGGTGCGCGTCGGCGGCGACAAGATGGACGAAGCGATCGTCAGCTATGTGCGCCGCAACCACAATCTGCTGATCGGTGAAGCGACGGCGGAGCGGATCAAGCAGGAAGTCGGTATCGCCAAGCCGCCGGTCGACGGCGTAGGTTTGACGATCCACATCAAGGGTCGCGATCTGGTGAATGGCGTGCCCAAGGAGATCCAGATCAACCAGGGACAGATCGCCGAGGCGCTGAGCGAGCCGGTTGCCACGATCGTGGAGGGCGTCCGCGTCGCGCTGGAAAACACCGCGCCCGAACTTGCCGCCGATATCGTCGATCAGGGCATCGTCCTGACTGGCGGCGGCGCGCTCCTGCAGGGGCTGGACGAAGTGCTGCGTGACGAGACCGGCCTGCCGGTGACGGTGGCAGACGAACCGCTGACCTGCGTGGCGCTGGGTACCGGCCGTGCGCTGGAAGATCCGATGTACCGCGGCGTGTTGCAGAACGGCTGATCGAAGAAGGGCTTCCTATATGGCGGCGTCGCGGGACCGACGCCCGGGGTTTTCGCGGCGGGCGCAATATTCGCTCTTCTTGAGCTACATCCTGGCTGTCGCGGGCGCGACGGTCGGGCTGGTTCTGCTTGTGCTATCGCAGTTCAATCCGCCGGCATTCGCCGCACTTCGGTCGGCTGCGACGGAAGTGACCGCACCGGTGTCGTCGGGTGCCTCTGCCGTGATCCGCGCCGTCGCGTCGGTGCCGCAGACCATCTCGACCTACTTCCGCGTGCACGACGAGAATGCCGCGCTGCGTGCGGAGGTCGCGCGAACGCATGACACGCTGGTGCAGGCGCGCATCATCGTGCGCGACAATCGCCGGCTGCGTGGCCTTCTGAAGCTTCGCGACGTGACGCCCAAGGTCGTGACTGCCGCGCGGATCGTCAGCTCCAGCGCAACAAGCACGCGGCGCTTCGGCGTTCTCAACGCCGGCCGCTGGCAAGGCGTTCGCCCCGGCATGCCGGTCCGCGGCCCGGACGGGCTGATCGGGCGCGTCGTGGAAACTGGGCCGAACACCGCGCGCGTTCTCCTTGCCAGCGATCCGGAAAGCGTGATCCCCGTTCGCCGCATCGGAGACGGCATGCCGGCGCTCGCCGCCGGGCGGGGTGACGGGCTGATCGACATCCGCTCGGTCGGCACCACCAACGCCCATCTGGAGCCTGGCGACCGCTTTGTTACATCGGGCGTCGGCGGGCTGTATGCGCCCGGGGTGCTGGTCGGCCGCGTGCTGAAACGCGGCGCCGACAATGCGCCGGCCGTTCCGTTTGCGCATCCGGATACCTTGGATTTCGTGCTCGTGAGCGAGCCTTTTCTGCCGCCGCCCCCCGCCGCCGAGCCTCAGGAGGTGCCCGCCACCCCGACGCCGCAACAAGGCAGCCAGCCGTGACCAGCGCGTTGCAACCGTTCGGGCCGACACTGCCGCGGTCCCGCGCGCGCGCGCTGCCGTGGGCCACCGTCATGGCGGGATCCCTGGTTTCGATCATTCCCGTGGGCGCGACGCTGCCGCTGATGCCACCGTTCGGGCTGTTGATGTTGCTCGCCTGGCGGCTGCTGGCGCCCTTGGCATTGCGACGCTGGGCACCGGCGGTGCTCGGGTTGTTCGATGACTGCCTGAGCGGACAGCCGCTCGGCAGCGCGACCTTGCTGTGGACGCTTTGCTTCTTTCTGGTGGACCTGTTCGATCAGCGCACCATCTTTCGCGCGTTCGCTCAGGACTGGCTGATCGCCGCCGTTGCCATCACCTTTTGTCTAGTCGCCGGCCGATTGCTTGCAACCCCCCTCGGCGCGCACGTGGAAACCGTGCTAATCGCTCAAATCGCTGTGTCTATTCTGCTATTCCCTTTGGCCTCACGCGCCGTGGCGTGGGTCGACCGTCGGCGTATCGCCGAATGAGCCGGCCAACGCGGATCGCCACGGAAGCGCAGCAGGGCTACACCTTTTCGCGCCGGGCCTGGCTGCTCGGCGCGGCGCAGATCGGCGTCGGCACCGTGCTTGCCGGCCGCATGAGCTGGCTCGCGATTGCCGAGAACGAGCATTACAAGCTGCTGAGTGAAAGCAATCGGATCAACATGACGTTGATCCCGCCGCGCCGAGGCTGGCTCGTCGATCGGCACGGCCATGCGATCGCCGACAATCGCACCGACTTTCGCGTCGACCTGATTCCCGACCGCGTCGTCGACAAGGATCGCACCTTGGCGGCGCTGCGTGAATTGCTGGCGCTTACCGACGAGGACATGCTGCGGATCAGCGAGGATCTGAAGCAGGCCGCAGGGTTCCAGCCGGTGAAGGTGGCGGAGAACGTCGGCTGGGAGCGGTTTGCGGCGGTGCAGGTGCGGCAGCCGGAGCTCCCCGGCGTGGCACCGACCCGCGGCTTCGCTCGCCATTACCCTGCGGGCGCGGCCGTGGCGCATCTCACCGGCTATGTCGGCAGTGCGAGCGCCGAGCAGTACAAGGAAACCAAAAACCCGCTGCTGGTCACACCTGGTTTCAAGCTTGGCAAGGATGGGCTTGAAAAGACACTGGAAGATGAGCTTCGCGGCAAGCCGGGCGCCAAGCGGATCGAGGTAACGGCCCGTGGCAAGCTCGTGGCCGAACTGTCGACGCGGCCCGATCAGCCCGGTCAGACGCAGCGCCTGACGATCGACGCCGGCCTTCAGGAATATGCTGCGCGGCGGCTGGGGACGAATTCGGGCTCGGCCGTGGTGTTCGATTGCCTGACGGGCGAGATGCTCTGCATGGTGTCGATGCCGGCATACGACCCCAACAGCTTTTCGGATGGGATCAGCCATTTGGAATGGAAGATGCTGTCGGCCGACGATCACGTCCCCTTGATGAACAAGGTGACGCAGGGGCTGTATCCGCCCGGTTCGACGGTGAAGCCGATGAACGGGCTGGCGCTGCTGGAAGCCGGCGTGGACCCCAATGAACGGGTATTCTGCGGCGGCGCGCTGCGGGTGGGAACGGGCGTCTTCCACTGCCATAAGCGCCGCGGCCATGGCGCGATCGACCTTCGCGGCGCGATTGCGCAAAGCTGCGACATCTACTTCTACGAGATGGTGCGGCGATTGGGATATGATCGCATTGCGCCCGTGGCAAAGGCTGTGGGCCTGGGCGAGAAATACGATCTCCCGTTCGCCACGCAACGTTACGGCACTGTCCCAGACAGCGCGTGGAAAGAACGGAAATACAAGACAAAGTGGACCGTCGCGGATTCGCTGAACGCCTCGATCGGCCAGGGCTATGTGTTGGCAAACCCGATGCAGCTTGCGGTGATGGCGATGCGGATCGGATCCGGCAAGCTGCTCCAGCCAAGCCTCTTGATGGACAAGGTGGCGCGCAACGCACCGCCGCTTCCGTTCAGCGAAGACAATCTGCGGATCGTGCGCGAGGGCATGTGGCAGGTGGTGAACGGCGGCGGCACGGGCGGCGCGTCGCGCCTCTACCTGCCGGGGATCGAGTTGGCGGCCAAGACGGGCACGGCTCAGGTGCGCCGCATCACCATGGCCGAGCGGCGCTCGGGCGTGCTCAACAATGCGCAGCTCCCCTTCAAGCTTCGTGATCACGCCCTGTTCATCTGCTTCGCGCCCGCCGACAATCCGCGCTACGCCGCCGGTATCGTTCTTGAGCATAATGGCCACACCGTCAGGAACCTCGACACGCCGATGATCGGCCGCGACATCATGACGTACCTGTTCGACAAGGAGAAAGCGCTGAAGGCGCTCGCGCAGGTCGAGCCGACCTGGGGTGGCGACATTCGCACGCGCATGGCGGCGCAGGAAGCGGCCTATCGTGCCGCCACGGAGGCACCGGCACCCGCGCAGGCCGCCGCGACGGAGACGGACGCACCGGCACCCACGCGCGCGCCCGCGGTGGAGCAGGCGACGGATGCCTCCAACGCCGCACAGGAAGCCACCGTGAGTGATATCGCCAATGGCGCCGGACCGGCAAGCGTCGGCACCACCGAGCCATCGGATACGCAATGAGCGGGTTCTCGATCGTCCCTGCGCCCGTCGCCCGGTTGCCGTGGCGCATGCTGCTGCTGGTGATCGGAATCGCGACCTTTGGCCTTGTGATCCTGTACTCCGCCGCTGGCGGCAACGTGCGGCCGTGGGCCTTGTCCCAGGGGATCCGCTTTTTCGTCTTTCTCGCCGGCGCCCTGGTCATCTCGCGCCTGCCGGAGAATTTCTGGCGGCAGGTGGCCCTGCCCGGCTATGCCTTGTTCGTGCTCTTGCTGTTTGCCGTTGAGCTACTCGGCGCGGTACGCGGCGGCAGCCAGCGATGGCTCGATCTCGGCTTTATCCGACTGCAGCCTTCGGAGCTGATGAAACCGATGATCGTGCTGGCCTGCGCCCGCTTTTATGAAATGCTGCCCCCCAACGAGACACGCCGGTTCGGCGGCATATGGCCGCCGGCATTGCTGATCGGCTTGCCGGCCGGCCTTGTCATGCTGCAACCCGATCTCGGCACCGCGCTGATGATTACGGCAGGCGGCCTGACGGTAATGTTTCTGGCGGGCGTGCCGCTGCGCCTGTTCGTCGGGGGGGCGCTGGCGCTCGCCGTGGCGGCGCCGCTGGCGGTCAACTTCCTGCTGCACGATTATCAACGCAATCGCGTGCTGATCTTCATGGACCCGGAAAGCGACCCGCTGGGCACCGGCTATCACATCAGCCAGTCCAAGATCGCGATCGGCTCCGGCGGGATCTCGGGCAAGGGCTTCCTAAACGGCACGCAAAGCCATTTGGACTACCTGCCCGAAGGCCACACCGATTTCGTGTTCGCCACCATGGCGGAAGAATGGGGTGTGCTGGGGGGATTATTCATCATCATCGGCTACCTGATGGTGATCCGCTGGGGCGTGAACGTCGGCGTGCAGGCGCAAAGCCGCTTCGCCAAGCTGACCGCCGCCGGCCTTGCGACCACCATCTTTTTCTACGTCGCAATCAACCTGGCCATGGTGATGGGTTTGGCGCCCGTCGTGGGCATTCCCCTACCCCTCGTCAGCTTTGGCGGATCGGCACAGATGACGGTGTTCCTGTGCCTGGGCATCCTGATGTCGATCGATCGCGATAATCGGCGCGAGAAAAATTGGTAATCACGCGAAAAAGTGTTTGCGCTGCACAAAACCAGTGCTAAAGGCGCGCCTCCCGATCGGGGCACACGCCCAACACGGTCACGGACGCATAGCTCAGTTGGTAGAGCAGCTGACTCTTAATCAGCGGGTCCTTGGTTCGAGCCCAAGTGCGTCCACCACCCTCCTTCCTAGAAAATAGCCATTTTCTTCGAAGGGCGCGGTGCGTCTACTCGACATGTTCCGATCCGTTTTCCGACAAATCAGCGCCAAGCGCGGTGATGTGAGCGCGCCGCGCTACTGCAATTTCGCGCGCCTTATCCGCAGTTGCCTTGTTGTAAATTCGCGTGACGTCGAGCGTGGCGTGACCGGAGATCGGACGGACGTCGGCGCTGACTGATCCGACCTCGGTGATGCCGCCGTGCCTGAAGCCAGTGAACGTCATCGTCTTCGGTAGCCCCGCCTTCTCGCAAATCGCGCGGTGGACGGAAGAGACGCGGCGCTCCTTGTACTTCTTGCCGCTACGCTCCTCCACGACGATCACGTCGGCAGTGCGTGGCGTGCGGGCAAGCTCATCCTCGAGGTCAGGGTAGAGCCGAACCGATTCGCCAGCGACATTGATCGCGAGTGGCAGCACCACAGCGTTGCCGGTCTTCGACTGCACCAACGCTATCTGCTTGCCGGGCTCATAACCCGACCATTCAATCCCGCGCCGCTCCTCGCCCTCAGCGTCTTCGAAGCCGAAAGCGTCCCACACGCGCTGACAGCACTCGAACGACAACGCTGCGGCCGTGGCCATGGATTGGAAGCCCATCTCGCGCGCTGTGGTGCGATAGAGGTCATACTCGGCTCGGGTCGTGGCGCGGTTGCCCTTCGCAGCCGTGCTCTTCAGCCCCATGCCCGCAAACGGGTTCTCCTTCACACCGGTGGCGCGATGATGGCGTGCTGCCCACGTCCACACCAACCGACAAACCTGCATGGCATAGGTCGCCTGGCGTTCACCACGTTCGCGCAGCTTGCGGTAGAGCTTGTCGGCGACCCCCGCGTCTACCTTGTTGGCCATGCGCTGCCCAAGCGGCGGAGAGCCGGCCTTGGTCTCGAATGCGGCCAGCATGTCCATGAGCTTGCGATAATCGTTCCGCGTCTTGGCAACGTTCTTCTTGAAGCGCTCCTGGTCCCGGTACCAGGCAAACAGCCAGGCGACCGTGCCCTTGACGAGGTTGGCACCGCCCTCGCCTGTTCGCCATTGCGTCAGAGCCTCGTTCAGCGCCTCTGCCTTCGCGATCGCCGAAGCGAGGTCTGTGCCGAGCGACGTGTTGACGAGCGTGTGCCGGCGACCTTCCCGCACCGCTGGCGCCAGCTTCCCGTCAACGTCACGAATTGGTCGAGCCCAAGGCGGCAGCTCCCAATAATAGGCGACATCGCCCCCGGCGCGTTTCGTAGCCCGCACATAGGCTGGAAGACGCACCCATCCCCTCGGCCGCGTCATCAATCGAACTCGATCGGATCGTCGCCATCAGCACCGCCGAACAGCGTGGCGAGCGCCGCGTCGAGATCCGCACGTGCCGCGATGGCTGCGCCGCGCGGACCGCGCTGGCGAAAGCGCACCAGGCCGCGCCGCTCCCATTCCCGCAACTGGCCTTCAGCGACCCCGGTGTAAGCAAGCGCCGTCTCGCGGTTCATCCCCGCGGGCCAATCAGGAAGGCGTGCAAGCGCCAGACCCATCAGCGGCACTCCCCCATCTTGTAACGGCGCCAGTAGTTATCCCAGCGGCTCGCGGCGCCGGCGGCGATCAAAGCGCATGATAGCGAGCGGCCGTCCGGCAGCGTGCAGCGGGCGACCACCCGCTGGTACGATCGCCCGACCGGCCGGCAGTTAAGCGCTTTGCCCAGCACCAGCCGCGCGGCGATGCGCTGGCTCGCGCGCGCCTTCGCGTCATCGCAGACGTAGTTCAGGTCGTGCAGGCGACATGGAGCCGAGCTTTGGAAGTCTGGCGCTTGGACGCCGGCGACGCGCACCTTGATGCCATTGCGGCACCAGAGCGGACCATCAGCGTCGTGCACCTTCACGACCTGGCAAACGAACGGAGGAGGAAGGTCAACCACAGCTACTACCTTGAACGGAACGACGGCTTTGCGCGGGTCGTTGGTCTTCCGAGCGCGTAAAGCGACGGGAGAATTTTGTATGCGTAAGAAGGTGCTTGGAGTGTTCGCGGCGTTCGCGATGATGTTCACAAGCGTCGGAGTGACGGTGGCGCCGATCGAGGCGCAGGCCCAGTCCTACCGGGGTGATCGCGGTGTCTATCGTGACCGTGGAAGGCGCTATACGCCGCCGCGGCGTGGCTATCGCGGGTACCGGAACCATCGAGGGTACGCGAAGCACCGCGGCTACCGGTCGAAGCGGTATTATCGAAACCATCGTGGCTATCGGAACCCGCGCGCCTACCGGAACTATCGGAGCTACAACCGACCGCGCCACTATCGCCGGCATCGCTGATCTCCGGGACTGACCCGAGATCGAGCGATTTTGAAGCCCGCGGCCTCGATCGGCTGCGGGCTTTTCTTTTGCGAAGACCGCCGCGGCGCGACGACGTAAGCGATTTAGAAGGCGCGTCGCGGGTTGCGCTTGCATCACATCGCCACCCAATCGTGCGTATGGATGTGGCGGTTCGCCTGGCGAAGCCCGCGTGGCGCGGTGGCCCACAGGCGGCCGTACAAGGGGATCACGCGCTTCACGTCGCCGAACGGCGTCACGACACGGACGAAGCCGTCCTTCTCGCGGCGGATCACAGGGCAGTCGAACTCGAACAGCGGCGGGAGCGAGCCATAGCCGGTCGACCAGTACATCTCACGCGAGGTTGCCTGCCGGTACACCTTCACGATCTCGACCTTGGATTGGTCGATCTCGCGCGTCGCCAGTGTGGTGCGCTGCTGGACGGAGAGGTCATCCCCTTCGAACCAGGTGCCGTACCACGGGTTTGGCTTCGACGGCGTGACGTACAGCGTCTCCGGCTGGCGGCCTATCACCTCGCCGAAGTTGATGGCGGGCGCCTCAGTCATCGAGAGTACCTTCACGCCGACTGATCGTGTCCATCAGGCGGTTGACCTTCTCGCGCTTCGCGTCGGTCTTCTCGATCCCCGGCACAAAGGACGTGTAAGGGAGGTGGCCTTCCTCGCGCAGCATCTCCATCATCACGAACAGATCGTGGAACTCGTCGATGATGCGCTCTGCATTGGTGAGAGGCTGGCCCGGCTGCACCTCGGTCAGCCCGAAACGCAGAGCCTTCGAGATGCGGTGGCCGACCTCCATCGCCTCTTCGGCGGCAGTGATCATCAGGTGCTCTTTGCGGTTCACGCCGCCACCTCGGGGAGGCTGGCGAGGAACTGCTCGATCGTTTCAAAATGCTCGACGCTCGGCAGATGATGGAAGACGGTTTCGCGTGGCCCGATGATCGTCAGCCGGTGACCGAGCGCCACAGCAATACCGAACTCGACATGACGGCCGCCGCGCCCGTTGCTCCGCGGCTCCTCCATGAGGCTGACCATCCACGTCGCCGCGAGCACATCGTCGACGTCCTCAAGGGCGAACCGCTGCCGCTCGCTGTCCTCTGCTTGCGCAGACAGACCGCTCGGCATGACGTGGTCACTATTGGGCTTCGTCCACCGGCTAGTGATGATCGCGCCGCGCGCCGCCAGCTCGTGCCCAAGCGCATTACACTCGGCGCGGCGGCTAAAGCGCGCCGCGATATAAACGCGCGCCTTGAATGCCGTATCGCTCATGCGCGGGTGGTCCGTTGCCCCGGCGCCGGCCTCGACAGCGCGGGGGTGAGAAAAAGACAGTCGCGGGGGGCGAGCGACCGAGGCGTCAGCCGCGGCTCGGGGGAGCGCGGCGGGAGAACGGGGAAGGAAAGCGGCCGGCGGTGCAGAGCGTCGACGATGCGGTCGATGCGCGGCGCGACGGTCCCGATAATCGCATATGCTGCGATCCCGCCGCCGGCGGCAAAGGTGGCGAAGGCGAGCAACTGGATGCTCATGCCGCACCGCCGTCGCTGAAGCCGTTAGCGATCGCGCGGAAGAAGGCGCCGATGCTGTCCGGATGGGTGACCAGCCACGCCGCAACAGCGACGACGATGCCAATCACGAGCACGTTGCCCGCCATGATCAGGCGGAACTGCGCGCGCATGCGTCGGCGGTTGTACTCGACTGGGTCAAGGGCGCGGCGGCTCATGCGACACCCATGAGCATGCCAGCCGCAGCGGCCGCCACGCGGTCGCGCGTGAGTTGAGCGGCTTTCTCGGTCGCAATCTTGGCAGCTTCATGCGCCTGGGGCTCGTCGCGCTCCAGCTGGGCGAGAATGCGACGCATCGCTCGTTTCAACTGCTCCGCGGACGGGCGCCGTCCATTACTGACGCGTGCGAAATGCTCTGCATCGAGAAGACTGATCAACACGTCGAGGTCGAGGAAAGCCCTATTGGCGATCGCCTGGAGGTCGCCGCGCAGTCCGGCGATCTGCTCCATAAGCAACCCGTTCTGGCGCAGCGTCGGCACTCCGGTGATTTGCTCCCGCTTCTGTCGCGCGGCCCGCAACTGCGCGGCAAGCGCGCGTCCGTTGTTCATCGCTTCGGCGATCTCCGCCGGCGACGTGCGGGCGAGAGGATTCGTGCTCATGCTGACACCCGCGCCGCGAGCTTGCGCTCGTGCTTCAGCCGGTGCGGCGACTTGGCGGTGTAACCGGCGGCGGCAGCGATCAGGTCAACCGAGTGAGCCGCTTCGAAGGTGCGGGCACCGCGATGGTACTCACGGTGATGGTTCTGGCAGAGCGGCACGGTAGCAAAGTCGCTGACCTTCAGCGACATGCCCTTGCCGCCCGCATGATCGACATGCGCGCACTCGATCTTGCCGCCACACCCCTGCCCTGCGGTCAGGCAGCGGCGTCCGCGGATCCATTGCTTGTGCGGCTCGCAACGGCGCTCCTCGTCAGCCCTATGGCTGTTCTGGCGCCGTGGTTTGGTGTTGATGCGCAACGTGCGTCTCCACATCGGTTGTGAGCCGCAGTTACGATTGCCGTAATGTTCATGTCAATACGCTTTTCGTAACATTCCTCTCCCTTGATCGCTTGTTCTGTATATGTTCCAAGGCCAAGTATAGCGAATCGGTGAGGAATGCGATGCGTCGTGGATGTCAGCTGGTACTGTTTGGTAGGCCCCAGGGACCTGTTCGGGACAATCTAGACGATGCCCAAGCGGACGCCCTCCGGCTCAAGCTGGGGCGTCGAGATGAAGAGGGTCGGTTCTTCCTGGACGCGGGAGCGGATTTCGTCTGGAAGCCAGTTACGGCAATGACGGCCGTAGCCTAGCTCCGCGACCGCACCATTTTTCGAAGGTGATTGGCGCCGATTGATAGCGAAACGACGCGCCCAATGATGTTGATGGGGGCCGTTCCTACTGGAATATCCTTATGCGACGGGTCGTCGGAGAGCGGCACTAGGCGAGCAGGATCCTGAAGAAATTGCTTAAAGGTAAACTGGCCCTCATCGTCTCCCACGACATAAAGATCACCAGAAAACAAGCTCTTGTCGTTGGGATCAACGATCACGTCAGCGCCATATGGCGCTAGCCTGTTCATGCTCTCACCATCGATCTCAAGAGCAAAGACATCTCTAGGGAGATCGGCACTCACGTCGAGCGTATCGGCGGTGTCGACCAATGCTTGGCGGAGTTCGCCTGCAGGAACCCTTCCGATACGCTTGATCTTGCGAACGTTGCTTTCAGGGTTCGCCGATAAACCTAGGAATTGCGCCAAAACAGGCATCTCAGCCTGTTGTATCCGGCGTTTGTGCTTCAGGATCTCGTTAACCCGGGGCGGCGGAATGCCGAGCTCGTCCGCAACCTCTTTCTGGGTGACACGTCCGCCAGTGACCCACAGCTGAAGCTCAGCAAGCAATGCGTCGTGCGTGACCATCACCTCCGTTTGCGAGAATCGTACGCCTCGGTCGATAACGGAGTTCGTAATTCCCCTTGCGCCACGGTTACGGTTATCGTAATCACGATGCATGATGACCGTTCCGGATATTTTCGAGCAGCTCGGTGGTGTTTCCGCCATTGCAGCTGAGACGGGCATCCCGCTCACGACGGTTCATAGCTGGAAGCGGGCGGGATTCGTTCCTCACTGGCGGATCGACGTGCTGGTCGCGCTGGCATCCAAGCTTGGCAAGGATTTGCCGGCTGATTGCGTTCCCACCCGCGGCGCTGCCTCGGCGCCGGATGCCGTCCGCGGACAGGCAGCAGCATGAGCCCGTTCACTCCCGAACAGGAGGCACGGGTGCGCGAGATTGCGCGCGAAGAGCATCAGACCTTCGCCAGCCGCCGAACTGCGGTCATCGGCGATGTGAGCGCCGAGTTGGCTGCCTTGCGCGGCAAGCAGGAGGTCACCAAGGCTTCCAGGCAGCAGGCTGATCGAGCGATCCGCGCAATAGTTCAACAAGGTCCTCCACCGCTTCCGGCTCACCACTTGCCATGGCCAGCTTCATCGATCCGTCGATCGCTCTCTCGACGCTGGCGGCAAGTTCTGGCGGTAGTCCGCCCATCGCGCCCAAATTCAGGAGGCGCAAGATGATCATATGGTGCAGCGATTCGCGCGCCGTTAGCCGCGTGATCTCATTCTGCTGGTCGATCAGCACCTCCTTGATGGCGGTGATCGCTCGTGCGGTTTCCGCGTCCAAGATCCAAACTCCGGTGGTTGTCAGCAACAACACCGTAGCCAAAGCGGGGGGCGCGTACAGTGCTCCCGGTGAAGGATTGATCCGTTGAACTGCCCACCCGAAGATCTCGTTTGCTTCACCTGTGAACAGCCGATCTGCAGCTGCACCGACGCGCAGTGGGCTGCTGGCAGGGTCGAGGAGCGCGATTTCCATTCCTCACCAATCGGCGATCAGAAGGAAGCAATCCGTGGCGAATGACACGATGATTTCGCAGCATGCGGCGGACGACGCGCTGGTCGCGACGATCGCGCTGTTCATGGGGCGCGGCCGGCGGTTCTCCGTAAAGGACGTCGAGCTCGGGACAGGCATCAGCGAGCGGACCTTGAGCGCCATGATCGCGCTCGATCCGGAGAGCCGGCGCGCACCGAGCGGTCGCAACCTCCTCCTGCTGATGAGCTTCTTTGGGGTCGAGTTCACCGACCGCTTGCTGAGCCATGTTGGCCAGGGTGCTCGTGACCTGAACCCGGCGCCTGACGCACCTGGCGTCGTGATTGCCGGCATCATGTCGGCGGCAGCCGAGTTTGCCCGCGCCGGCGCCGACAACCAATTCTGCAGCCGAGACCGGCGCGAGCTTCGCGACGACGCGGTGACACTGATCCAGCTGGTCGAGCCGTTCGCCCGACCTGCAAACGACTGACGAGGTTCTGACCGCCGGCGCGGCCGGTTGAGAGGTAACGATCATGAACGCAGCGCAAAGCGCGGCATCGGCGATGGCCGGTTCCGCGAACGGAAAAGCACGTCTGTCTCACTCCGCCTCTGCGCACCGCAGCGGCACGCAGCTGCTCGTGGCAGAAATGCTGCTCGCGTGGGTCATGTGGCGAGCGGGCGAGCCCGTGTCGGCGATCGCAACGCGCTTGGGACGCCATTCGAAAGCGGCGCGCAGCATCCTCTTCGGTGACGCCGCATGAACGCCTATCGCGCCTTCCTGGAGGCCAAGATCCCAACCGCGGCACCCGCCGGCCTGTGCTGCGACCTGGACGAGGTACCGACCCAGCTTGCCGACGGACGGCCGCTGAAAGATCACCAGCGCCATATCATCCGCTGGGCGGTCGAGGGCGGGCGTCGCGCGCTGTTCGAGGCGTTCGGCCTGGGCAAGTCGATCCAGCAGCTCGCCATCCTCGACATCATTCGCCGCAAGACGGGAGGCGACTGCCTGATCGTGGCGCCGTTGGGCGTGCGCCGCGAGTTCATGCACGACGCAGGTCTGCTGGGCATCGACCTGCGCTTCATCCAGTCCGATGCCGATATGGCGGCGGCGCTTGCGGGCGATCCGCTCGACGGCCCGATCTTCCTGACCAATTACGAGAGCGTCCGCGACGGCAAGGTCGACGTCACAACCTTCACCGCCGTAAGCCTGGACGAGGCGAGCATCCTTCGCTCGTTCGGGTCGAAGACCTTCCAGACGTTCCTGCCGCTCTTCGAAGCGGTGCCGTACCGGTTCGTCGCGACCGCCACCCCGTCGCCGAACCGCTACAAGGAGCTGATCCACTACGCCGGCTTCCTCGGGGTAATGGACACGGGCCAAGCGCTCACCCGCTTCTTCCAGCGCAACAGCGAGAAGGCGGGCGACCTCACCCTCTTCCCGCACAAGGAACAAGAGTTTTGGCTGTGGCTGAATAGCTGGGCTGTCTTCCTGCAGCGTCCAAGCGACCTCGGCTTCAGTGATGACGGCTATGACCTGCCCGCGCTCACCGTGCGCTGGCACGAGGCCCAATCCGACCTCACGACGGCGGCCACCGACGACCGCGGCCAGGGCAAGCTGATCCGCGACGCTGCGCTCGGCGTGGTGGAGGCATCGCGCGAGCGCCGCGCGACCATGCCGGCCCGGATTGCCCGGGCGGAGGCGATCGTCGCCGCGGCGTCGGCGGACCACTTTCTGATCTGGCACGACCTCGAGGATGAGCGCCGCGCGATCGAGGCGACCTTCCCCGAGGTCGAGACCGTCTACGGCGCGCAGCCGCTCGACAAGCGCGAGGGCATCATAGCCCGGTTCGCCGAAGGCATGTCCCGCCTCCTCGCCGCCAAACCGGTGATGTTGGGCAGCGGCACCAACCTGCAGCGACACTGCCACCGCGCCGTGTTCGTCGGCGTCGGCTTCAAGTTCAACGACTTCATCCAGGCGATCCACCGGCTCCAGCGCTTCCAGCAACCGCACCCGGTCGAGATCGACATCATCCACGCCGAAACCGAGCGGGAGGTCGTGCGCGACCTGCAGGCGAAGTGGGCGCGTCACGAGGAGCTGAGCGCCCGCATGTCCGAGATCATCCGCGAATATGGCCTGCAGCATGACGTCGCCCTCGGCGCGCTCAAGCGCTCGATCGGCGTCGAACGGCAGGAGGTCACCGGCGACGGCTGGACATTGGCGCACAACGACTGCGTCGATGAGGCTGCCCGGCTGGAGGAAGGATCGGTCGACCTGATCGTCACCTCCATCCCGTTCAGCAACCACTACGAATACACGCCGAGCTATAACGACTTCGGCCACACGGACGACGACGAGCACTTCTTCGCGCAGATGGATCATCTGACGCCCAACCTGCTCCGCGCGCTCGCGCCCGGCCGGCTCGCCTGCATCCACGTGAAGGACCGGATCCTGTTTGGTGCGGTGACCGGCGAGGGCGTGCCGACCGTCAACCCGTTTCACGCCAAGTGCATCGAGCACTACATGCGCCACGGCTTCCAGTTCATGGGCATGATCACCGTCGTCACCGACGTCGTGCGCGAGAACAACCAGACTTACCGCCTGTCGTACAGCGAGATGCTGAAGGACGGCACGAAGATGGGCTGCGGCAGCCCCGAATACGTGCTGCTGATGCGCAAGCCGCAAAGCGATCGCTCGCGCGGCTATGCCGACACGCCGGTGACGAAGGAGCGCGAGACCTACAGCCTGGCGCGTTGGCAGGTAGACGCCCACGCCTTCTGGCGGTCCAGCGGCGAGCGCCCGCTCACCGTGCGAGAGCTATGGGAGGTCGAAGACCGCTTCCTCGATATGGCGACCGGCCAGATCGCGAAGCGCTTCCGAGAAGAGACGCGCGACCTCATCCACAGCCACAAGGCGCACGTCGACATCGGAGAGGCTATCGCGGACCGGCCGGCTGGCTCCGGCCTTGGTAGTCTCCCGCGCACCTTTATGGCGATCGCGCCCGGCAGCCATCACCCCGACGTGTGGGACGACGTCGTGCGCATGCAAACGCTCAACGGCGAGCAGGTCCGCAAGGGCGCCGAGAAGCACGTCTGCCCGCTTCAGTTCGACATCGTCGACCGGCTGATTGAGCGATACTCGATGCGCGGCGAGCTGGTGTTCGATCCGTTCTGCGGCCTCGGCACCGTCCCGATGCGCGCGATCCTCGCCGGCCGCCGCGGCGCCGGCAGCGAACTCAACCCCGACTATTGGCGGCACAGCGTGTCCTACCTCCGCGAAGCGGAGAGCCAGGCGGCCATCCCCACCCTCTTTGACCTGCTCGACCTGGAAACGGCCGGCGAGTGGTCGCCCGTAAGCGAAGGAGCAGCAGCATGAGCGAGGAACGTGGTGAAGGCATGGGCGGCGGCCAGGTTGCCGCCGAGGAGCTGCGGCTCCTGATCGAGCGCGCGGAGCGGCTCGAGGAAGAGAAGAAGGGCATCTCCGACGACATCAAGGACGTCATGCTTGAGGCGAAAAGCCGCGGGTACGACGCCAAGGCGATCCGGCGGATCATGGCGATCCGCAAGAAGAAGCGGGAGGAATACCAGGAAGAAGAGGCCATGGTCGAGACCTACATGCAAGCGCTGGGGATGCTCTGATGAGCGGCCCCGTCAAGCTCGTCTTCGAGGCGAGCCAGCTTGCCGCAGCGCTGCGCGACGCGCGCGCCGCCGTCCAGCGCCGCAACACGATCCCGATCCTGCATAATGTGCTGATCGAGGCGGCAGCCGATGGCGCGGTCACCATCACCGCGTCGGATCTAGACGTGATGATCGTGCGCCGACTGCGCGCCGCACAGGTGAGCGGCGCCGCGCGGTTCACGATCGCGGGGCACCGTCTGGCGGACGTCGTCAGCGCATTCGATGCCGGCGCGCAAGTCACGCTGGAGATCGACGGCCCGGCGGCAGTGGTTAAGTCAGGACGCGCACGCCTTCGCTTTTCCACGCTACCCGCGACCGACTTCCCGATCCTGCCAGCGCCGACATCGCCGACTGAGTTTCAGATCGGCGCGGCCGCGCTGCTGCGCGCGATCAGCGCAGTGCGCCACGCCATCTCCACCGAAGAGACGCGCTACTACCTGAACGGGATCTTCGTGCACGTATCGGCGGGCAAGCTGAGGTTCGCCGCAACTGATGGGCACCGCCTGGCTCGCTTCGTCACTGACGTGCCGGCCGGCGCCGACGGCATGCCTGACGTGATCCTCCGCACGCGCTGCATCGAGATGCTTCGGTCAGCGACCGACGAGAGCGATCAGGTCCTCTCCGTCGCGATCGGGCGCGATCGCGTGTCGTTCGACATCGACGAGATGCGGATCGTCGCCAAGGTGATCGACGGCACCTTCCCCGACTATACGCGCGTTATTCCCGCCAGCACGACCAGCAGCCTCGACGTCGATGCGGATGCGCTGGACGGCGCGCTCCACCGCGTTGGCTTGGCGACAGACGACAAGGTGCGGTCTGTGAAGCTGTGCGTCACCCGCGAGCACGTCATCGCGTCGACGACCTCACCTGAGCACGGAGAAGCGGTCGAAGAGATCGCAAGCGAATTGGACGGCACGCCGATCGAGATCGGCTTCAACCTTCGTTACCTGCGTGACGCCATCGGAGCGGCGTCGGCCGACACGCTCCGCTTCGGATTCGGCGATGCCGCCTCACCTACCCTGATCCACAGCATCGCATCGGACGCGCTCACGCTGGTCCTGATGCCGATGCGCGTCTGAGGAGCTCGCTATGTCGGTCGAGATCAAGTGCGACACCTGCACGACGGACGTCGGATCTGCCGAACAGATCCTGTGCCCAAAGTGCGCGGCCACGAAATGTTCCTCATGCCATCTCCCGGGCGACAAGCTTTACTGCCGTGATTGCGCGGAAAATGAGTTCGGAGATGACGCCGACTGCTGCGACTGCTGCGACTGCTGCGACGGTGCCAGCGTCGAGGATGTTCGAGACGACGACATAATCGATCTTGCGGCGGCCCTGCGGCGAGGCGATGTGATCGCTGCGGAGGATGCTCTCGACCGCGTAGCTAGGGCAGTGGAAGGTTGGCGCGACCTCGTCGACCGCGGCCGCTACTCGCGAGCGTCGCGCGTCGGGTGAAGCCTGCCCGTTTCCTTGAACGCCCGGTGCAGCGCGCCGCGATCCGCACGGTCGCCATGCTCGGCTGCTACGCGGTGCACGTCCCGAACGGCAGCCACCTGGCGGGCGACAAGATCGCGCGCGCCAAGCAGATCGCCGCCCTGAAGGCGGACGGCATGAGCCCCGGCTTTCCCGATCTGATCATCATCGACCAGCGTGCGCCGCGGGTCGGGGTGGTCGAGTGCAAGCGCGAGGGCGTGGACGAGCTGGATCCGGATCAGGTGACCTGGCGCAACGAGTGCGTGCGCATCGGCGTGCCATGGGCGCTGCTCAACACGATTGAAGGGCCGATCGAGATCTTGCGCGCATGGGGCTGGCGATGAGCGCAGACCTGTTAGCGCGCCTTATCGCCGCTGGCACGCCCGCCGATCTGATCGGCGAAGTGGCGATGCTCGCTGCGCGAGCGGAGGCAGCAACGGCGGCGATCGAAGGCCGTCGCGCGAAAGATCGCGCGCGGCAGCAGGCCCGTCGCGAAGACCTGTCACGTGACGTCACGTTAGGTCACGAGACGTCACGTGAAACCGCGGACGAACCCGCCCCCTCTCCCCCTCC
>NZ_NBBI01000002.1 GCF_002197685.1 Sphingomonas dokdonensis
GCCACAACGCGGAGGCGTTCGTGTTTCCCCAAACGGACCACATACGGTGACGCGGGGTGGAGCAGCCCGGTAGCTCGTCAGGCTCATAACCTGAAGGTCACAGGTTCAAATCCTGTCCCCGCAACCAATGGTGTCACAACAGCCCCGTCCTTCACCGGACGGGGCTTTGTTGCGTCTGGGGCTCCCGAGGTCGCTACCTCCAGTATTCTGGACAGATCGCCTTGCAACTGCATCGGCCGGCGTTTGCCACCGCGCGCGCTGCCCGGCTGAACCACGATTTTCTCGATGAGCGCACGAGATGCCTGCCGCGCGGCTGCGCCGCCCCCGATGCCAGATGCTGATCCAGGTCCACGATCGCGCGGATATACAGCGCTTCGTGCGTGGCCAGTAACTGGACAACTTCTCGAACGGGCAGAATGGCCAGCGCCGCTTTCAGGGCCTGCTCCGTCGCTTCAAGTTCCTTTAAGCGAACGAAGCGTGACTAGCCGTTCTCCGACCCATAGACCTCGGCAATGGCGTGCAACTGCGAGTTGGCACCCAGGATCAGATCGTCGCAAGTGGCGGTGAACCGCTGCGCTCCGCCATTGCGGAAGCGATGCCCCTGTTCGTTCGCCTTCTGCCACTCGTAATCAATGCTGGCCAGAACGGTAAAGAGGCCGTTGGGCGCCAACGCGCGCGGTGAAGATGCCGTCGGCCGAGCGGTCCCAATTGGCGCCGAGCGCACGAAGCCCTCCGGTAAGGCCGACCCATTCAGGTGCCGGCAAGGCCATCTGCGCGGCACGATCGAGGAACACCTGTTCGGGGGCTACTCAGCCCGGGGTGATCGTCTCGAACGCGTCATCGACATAGTTGCGGAAGCTATCCACGACGGGACGGAGCCATTCGAAGCTGTCCGCGTCGGTACGCGCCATATCGGTGTCCATGAGGCCGGGCCCGAACGGCACAGCCAACTCTTCCTCGGCATCTGCCGCGGCCTGCTCGATTGCGGCGCAGCTGCCAAGCACGATCAGGTCGGCAAGCGATACCCGTTTGCCGCGCGCGGCGCCTGCGTCGGATTCGGCCATCACTTCGCGCAGCCGAGCGACAACCGGCACCGTCCGGCGGATGATCGCCCAATCCTTCTGCGGCGCCAGCGCGGGCCATGCGCCGTTCGCGCCGCCACGCTTATCGGTCGTGCGAAAGGTCGACGCCGCGGGAAACGCGGTGAAGGCGAGGTCGGACTCCGACAGCCCGCTCTCCAGAACCTTCCGCTTGAGCGTCGCGATGTCCGCGTCCTCGATCAACGGATGATCGACCGACGGGATCGGATCCTGCCACAGCAGATCGTCCGCTCTTCGCCGAAATACCAGTACTTCGGCCTCTCGTCGCGATGGGTCAACTTGTAGCACGCCTTGGAGAATTGCAGCGTGAGATAGTCAAAGTCGGCGAGAAACCGCTCGCAGATTGCGATAGACGGGATCGATCTTCAGCGCGATGTCGCTGGTCATCATCGTCAGCGGGTGAGTCTTGCCTGAGACATGCGCGTCGGGGGTGCGCGTCGCGCTTTTGTCGACCGGGGTCCATTGTAAGGCGCCCGCGGGGCTGCGCGTCTGCTCCCATTCGAATTTGAACAGGTTCTCGAGATAGCTTTTATCCCATTTGGTTGGGTCTGGCGTCCAGCTGCCTTCGATGCCGTTGGTCATCTTAAACTCGCCGGCACCGGTTCCTTCCGGATTGCGCCAGCCAGCCCCATCTGCTCGATCGGGCCATCTCGGGCGGGGCGCCGATGCGATCGGACTTCACTATGCCGTGGCTTTCGCCGAAGGCGTGGCGCCGCTACGATCAGCGGCACCGTTTCCTCATCGTTCATCGCCATACGCGTAAATGCGATGCGAATATCACGCGCCGATGCCGCTGGATTGCCGCTGGCGTAGGGCCCTTCCGGATCGACGTAGATCAGAGCCTGATGTGTCGCGGCGAGCGGTTGTTTCAGGACGTAGTCGGCTTCGCCGTTCTTCCCGCGCCAGCACTCGTCGCTGTTCACCATTTCGTCGAATGACTTCACCGTCGTCATGTCGATGTGTTCGGGCCCCAATAGGTGGTGTCGCCCGCCTCCCAGGCATCGTGCCGCCCACCGGCGAAGCCAAAGGTTGGGAAGCCCATGATCTCGAGCGCGCAATTGCCGGTCAACACCATCAGGTCGGCCTAGGAAAGCGCAGCCCCGTGTTTCTGCTTGATCGGCCAGATCAGGCGCCTGAACTTGTTAGTGTTGCCGTTATCTCACCAGCTGTCGATCGGCGCGAAACGTTTCATCGCTCACCCGCGCCGACACGCCCATCAGCAATGCGATAGGTGCCCGCCGCGTGCCACGCCATGCGGATCATCTGCCGGCGTACTTTAACGGGCACCACGCGACCGAGTTGGTGAGAAACGCCTTGATCTCCGCCTACAGCGCCTGAAGGTCGATCGTCTCGAACGCTGCCTTGTAATCGAAGTCCTCGCCCAACGGGTTGGCGCGCGGACCGTTACGATGAAGCTGAACGCGAAGGCGATTGGAGTACCAATCCTGAAGGGTGGATCTGCCCGTGTGCGCGCCGCCGATGCGATCGTCGCCGAACGGGTACTTGCCTGCTAAAACCGCCTTATAGTCGTTCATCGTGAAATCCTCGTCGCTTCGGGGCCGACGTACTTATCGACACGTTCCTGCCCGCTAGCCGGCAACGAGATTGATCCAGACCAGTTCTCGAGAACCGTTCTCACTGTCACATCGCTGCCAAGCCTTCGCCTCGCACGTGGTGCGGCCTGGACGAACGCGGGAATGTGGCGTCAGGCTTGTCTTCGCGTCGACGGTGGTTTTCCCGTACGCGATGCTGCATGATATGTAGGTGATCCGGCACCCGTAGCGGCAATCCGACCGCCGTCTGGCGCTAAACATGGAGACGGTCCGCGTATGCCTGGTGTCGCGAAACGTCTGAACGAACGCATAGAAAGGCGCCGATGACGACGCGAGCAGCGGGTGACAGTCACACGAAGACGCCCGGAGGGTCCGCGAGCGTCACGTCGGGGCTGCCAAGTGAGCATCATCTCGTCCATCGCACCGGCTGGCTGCGGGCGGCGGTGCTTGGCGCAAACGACGGCATCATCTCGGTTTCCAGTCTGTTGGTCGGGGTCGCTTCAGCCCCAGGGGCGTCGCATTCTGGCGTCCTGCTGGCCGGCGCTGCGGCCCTGGTTGGCGGCGCGCTGTCGATGGCGGCGGGTGAATATGTCTCGGTCAGCTCGCAGGCCGATACCGAGCAGGCCGATCTGGCGCGCGAACGCCATGAACTTGCCCGCTCGCCGCAACAGGAAACGGCGGAACTCGCTGCCATCTACGAGGCCCGCGGCGTGACATCAACGGTCGCACGACAGGTGGCCGAACAGATGATGGCGCATGATGCGCTGGGTGCGCACATGCGTGACGAACTGGGGCTAACAGATCAACTCGCCGCCCGCCCGGCGCAGGCGGCGTTATCGTCCGCGGCAGCGTTCACGGCCGGTGCGATCGCCCCCGTGATCGTCGCCCTCGCCGCGCCCCGAGCGGTCGTGAGTATCGCCGTATTGCTGACGGCCCTGATCTTGCTCGCCATCCTCGGAGCAATCGGCGCCAAGGTGGGCGGCGCCCGCATCGGTCCTGCGGTGCTTCGGATCACTTTTTGGGGGATTGTCGCCATGGGCGTTACGGGCGCGCTCGGGTATGTCTTGGGCGGCGGCGTCGCCGGCTGAAGTGACCGGAATTTATCGGTCAAAGAGGCTAGGCTGTGCTTCCGCTAATCAACAATCCCGTCACGCTGAAGCGCGTTTCTCACAGAGATGACGTGGCGACATAGGCACCGAGAGCGATGACCATGCCGGCAAAGCCCCGTTCGAGCAGTACCTTGCGGGTGCCAAGACTTCTGCCAAGCGCGATGCCGCCGACGGTCCCCGGCGACGCCGCCGATGACCAGCAGCGCGGTCACGCCCCAATCGACCAAGCCTGACAGGGCGTAGGAGGTGGTGGTGGTCAGCCCAAGTGCGCTGACGACGAGCGACGTGCCGATCGCGTAGGGTAGCGGCATAGCGGTCGCCATGATCAGGCCCGGCACGATGAGAAATCCACCGCCGATCCCGAAAAAGCCGGCTGCGAGCCCGACAAGCAGCCAGATCACCCCGCCCGCCGCAAGCGCCGCGAGAATGGCCGCGATGTGCATGATCGGATCAGGCTGCCGCGCGCCGGTTCCAGGGCATCATGCGGAGCAGGTTGGCCATGCCGCACCACCCCGTCGCACCGGCGAACATCAGCCCAGCGCCGACGAATGCTGACAGTGCGTAGAAGCCGGGTGCGACGAACGCGCCGAGCAGCACGCCGGCCAGCACCAGCGCACCGGCCGTGATCTGAACCTGACCCATTAATTCCAGCGGCTGCGATCGATCGGCGCTGACGGGATGGCGGGCCTGTCGCCACGCTTCGATGCCGCCCTCAAGAATATACGCCGGCGCACCGCCCGCTGCCGCGCCAAGCTGCGCGGCGTTGGCGGCGGTGCGCATTCCTGATTTGCAGTGGAAGACGACCGGGCGGCCGTCACGCGGCAGATCGCCGATCCGGTTAAGCGGCACGTTCATCGCGCCGGGAATGCGCTCGCGCGCATGTTCGTCGGCACCGCGGATATCGACCAGGCGGGCACCGGCATTGATCGCGGCGCGGGTGTCGGCCGGGGAAAGGGTCGCAAGCATCATGACGTCAGTCCTTGCAATAAAGCTGGTAGAGGGTGGCGAGCAGCGTTTCGACACGCGCATCCGCAATGGCGTACCAGAGCGCTTGGCTCTCCCGTCGGTAGGTGACGAGGCCTTCGTCGCGCATCCTGGCAAGGTGTTGCGAGCAGGCGGACTGCGACAGGCCGACATCGCGGGCCAGATCGCCGACCGTCACCTCGCCATGTTCGACCAGCTTGCACAGCAGCATCAGCCGGCGCGCGTTGCCGATCGCCTTCAGCGTGTCGGCCAACTGTCCCGCTTTTGCTTCGAAGGTCGCCAGATCCATTGGCTTGAGCACCATCGCCACTCCATTAGATATTGCTTATGTAGCATCATCTAATATATTAGCAAGAGCTAACGGAGGTGTTCATGACCCAGCCATTCATCGAGGCGTTCTTCGACGAACCGACAAACACGATCAGCTACCTCGTTGGCGATCCCGTCACACGCACAGCGGCGGTGATCGATCCGGTACTCGACTTTGATCTTGCGAGTGGCGTTGCCGAAACGCGCTCGGCCGAGCGGATCGTCGCCTTTGCGCGTGAGCAGGACTGGCGCATCGCGATGGTGCTGGAGACGCACGCCCATGCCGATCATCTGTCGGCCGCACCCTTTATCAAGGCGCACACTGGCGCATGGATCGGGATCGGCGCGCACATCCGCGACGTCCAGCGGATTTTCCGTCCCGTCTTCGCGATGGACGATCTGAAAACGGACGGTTCTGATTTCGACAGGCTGTTCGATGATGGCGATGCCTTCGCGTTGGGGAGTCTTACCGTTGGGGTGATGTATGTTCCCGGGCACACGCCGGCGGATGTTGCCTACCGGATTGGCGATGCTGCCTTTGTCGGTGATACGCTGTTCATGCCGGATTACGGGACGGCGCGGGCTGACTTTCCCGGTGGCGACGCACGAAAGCTCTATCGATCGATCCGCCGCATTTTGTCGCTCCCAGACGCTACGCGCTTGTTCTTGTGCCATGACTATAAAGCGCCAGGGCGTGACGAGTATCGCTGGGAGACGACGGTGGGCGAGCAGCGCCGGGCAAGCGTTCACGTTCACATGGGGGTGACGGAGGACGAGTTCGTTGCAATGCGTGAGCAGCGCGACGCCGGTCTGTCCGTGCCGAAGCTGCTGCTACCCTCGATCCAGGTCAACATCCGCGCCGGCCACTTCGATGAGGCCGAAGCGAACGGCGTCAGCTTCCTGCGCATTCCGGTGAAGTGGAAGGCCAAGTGACAAGCGCGGTGGCCGTTCCGGGAGAGCCGCGACATCCAGCGCTCTCTTACGCCGCGGTCGGTCGCCCGACCGCGATCGGGCAACACTCCTTACGACACCTGAAGTTTATTCCGATTTGCTCGGGAAAGCCGCGTCTTCTGCAGGCGAGCAACGCGCAGGGGGTGAGAAATGGGAAGACCGCGCTGAACGCCCGAGATGAAGCCGCCGCCTCTGCAAGGCTGTCCGATCGCCCGCGCCACGCGGCACTCACAAAGCCTCGGCGAGCGCCAGTATGACGCCCGCCGCCACGAGCAATAGCCCCGCTGCCTCGATGCGGTGGAATGGGTCGCGTAGATAGAAGGTCGCAAAGGCGAGGGTGAAGATTACCTCTACCTGCGCCACGATGCGCACGAGGGCGACGGGTGCGATCGCGAGCGCGCTGAACAGGCAGATCGAGCCGGTCCCCGCGAGCAACCCGACCTGTGACGAGGTGCGCCACGATCGTGCGACGGCGCGCAAGGTCGCGGGCTCGCGCCACGCTACCCAACCGCCGAGCCATAGAGATTGGGTCGCCACCACCACCGCCAGCGTGACCAGTGCGGCTAGGAATGGCCGGTC
This sequence comes from Sphingomonas dokdonensis, assembly GCF_002197685.1. Classification (GTDB taxonomy): domain Bacteria; phylum Pseudomonadota; class Alphaproteobacteria; order Sphingomonadales; family Sphingomonadaceae; genus Sphingomonas; species Sphingomonas dokdonensis. The sequence goes on from NZ_NBBI01000002.1 coordinate 6,586, forward strand.
GCTTTCCAGATGCAGCGCGGCGCGGCGGATGAACACGCCGGTGATCGCGAACAGCGCGCCCGCACCAAGCCCGCACAGCGCCGCGGGTTGTCCCAAAGCTTGCAGCACATTGCGCGGCGTGAGGTTGCGCCCACCCAGCGCCAGCGTAAGCACCCCTGCGATGCCGATCGCTATGGCAGCAGCGATGGCCACCGTGACGGTTTCGCCAAGGATCAACCAGCCGAACACGGCCGCCTGCACCGTCTCCGTTTTTGAAAAGGCGGTGCCGACGATGAAATTACGATAGCCGAAGGCCATGATGAGCAGGTTCGTGGCGAGCAATTGTGCAATCGCCGCCACACCGGCGAGGCCGAAAAAGGTCGCGTCGAGACGAGGCAGCGCTGCCCCGCCGAAATGCAGGTAGCTGCCCAGTACGGCAAGGATGAGCGGCAGGCCGTAGACATAGCGGGCGAGGCCCGCTCCATTGACCGACAATTGCGATCGTAGGCGCTGCTGTACGGCCGTTCGCCACGCCTGCAGTAACCCGGCCAGCAGCGTGGCCGGAAGCCAGGCGAGCGCGATGGTCACGCGGTGAACCGCCCCAATCGGAGGTGTAATAGCGCCCCGATCAAGGCCGGAGCCCAGCTAGGACGGCTGTTGTTAGGGAGCAGCGCCAAACAACGTCCGTTCCGTAGCTGAGCCCCGACCGACGCCGGAAGGCGTAGATTCTCTCGGCCGACGGTTATTCCGCCGGCACCATCTCGGCGACGTCGTTCTCCGCCAACGCCTTTTGCACGATCAGCCCCTCGCGCTTCGTGCCGTCGGCCGTCATCGGATCGTGGGCGACATCGTGATCGCCGAACGTCTTGGTCCAGGCGGCGAATTCGAGGCACACGCCGTCGGGATCGAAGAAATATACCGATCGGACGAAGACGCCGTCATGCATGTGATCGGACGATTGCGTGTCAGAATCGTCGTGATTGAGGATCTTCGTGACCGCCACGCCCTTGGCCTGAAGGCGCTCGTAATATTCGTCGAACTTTTCGGCCGGCACGTTGAACGCGATATGGTTCATCGAACCGTGCGCGGAGGAGAAATCGCCCTGCGTCGGCAGCGCGGCAGGAGCGGAAATCCCCGGGTGCGCCTCGGCCGCCTTGGGAAACCAGAAGAAGGCGAGGCTGTCGCCGTTCCCCATATCGAAGAAGAAATGCTGCCCGCGTCCGCCGGGCAGGTCGATCGTCTTGACCAGCGGCATGCCGAGCACGTCACGGTAGAATTCCACCGTCTTCGCCATGTCCTTGCACACGAGCGCGAGGTGGTTGACCCCCTTGAACTCGAATTCGCTGTTGGTTGCCGGCATCGTCATTCTCCTCTCTTTATGCTGTGGGTTGACACGCTGGCCGCGCCGCTACGCGATCGAACCAGGCGATCAGATTGGTGCAGGCCGGGTCGATCGGCTGCCCGACGCTGCGACCGAAATCGAGAAAGGCGAACAGATGGATGTCGGCGAGCGTGAAGCGCTCCCCGGTCAGCCATGTGCGCCCGGCGATCTGTGCGTCGACCCAGCGCATCCCGTCCTGCGCCACTGCCTTCAGCCCCGCCGCCGCCTCCGGCAGGCAGCGCATCCGCGGCTCGAACAAGGCGAGCCCTTCCGAATAGCGGAAGCCGCTGGTCAGCGGCTCGCAGATCTTGAGATCGACGCGTCGTGCCCACATCCGTGTCGTCGCGCGCTCCTCAGGCGTGGTGCCGATCAGCGGCGGTGCCGGGTGCAGTTCATCGAGATATTCGCAGATCGGAAGGATCTCGGTGAGAATGGCACCGTCGTCCTGCTCCAGCGCGGGCGTCTGACCGGCCGGGTTGATCGCGACATTGTATGGCGCGCGGCGGTTCTCGGCGCCGCGCAGGTCGACCATGACCGCCGGTATCGCAATGCCCTTCTCCGCCATGAACAGCGTCACGACACGCGGGTTCGGCCCGACCGAATTGTAAAAGCGCATCCTCTCGTTCCCTTGCGACTTTGCTTAGCTGATTAAGCACAAACCGTCAACGTCATTGACGGTTTGTCGTGGGGCGCGGTGCGCTGAGGAAGTCCGCGGCGCTGAATCCCTCGGGTGCGGCGACCTCGACGATCGGGTCCGCGCGGTCGTCGAATTCCATGCGCAGCGCACGGGTAATCACCGCGTGCATGTCGTAAAGGCAGGTGATGTAGGTAAACTCGAAGATCTGCTCGTCGTCCCAGAAGGTCTTGAGTTTGGCGAAGACAGCGTCCGGTACGCGGCCGCCGGCTTGGGCCAGGCAATCGGCGTAGGCGAGCACGGCGCGCTCCTGCTCGTCATAGCAATCCGCGACGGTCCAATAAGGAACGGCGGCGATCTTCTCCTCGCTGACGCCAAGGCCGCGCAGCGACTTGCAATGCTGCGAGAAGACGAACTGGCTGCCCTTCACCCAGCCGGCGCGGGTCTGGCCCAGTTCGCGCAGGACCGGCGAGATGCGCCGCGCCGGGTGGCGGTAGACCGCGAAGCCATCGACGGCATGTTTGAAGATATCGGGCGCGAGCGCGTAGACCGTCCACCAGTCGCCCGGCGTGCCGGTGGCGGTACCGGGTTCGGCGACCGGATCGCGATCGCCGAACAGGCGGTTGTAGTAAGCGAGAACGGTTTCGTCGGTAACGTCGGCGCGCGGCACCTGGCGCAAGATAGGCATGAGCTGCTTCCTTCAGGCGAATTTGCGAAATTCGGCGACATGGGCCGAGTCGAAATATTCATCGAGGCGGGTGATCTTTCCGCCCTCGACGTGGCAGATGATTGCGCACGGCAGGCGCACGGCAACCCCGTCATGGGTGCGCGTGCCCTGCAACGTATGCTGCTGCACGAACCCGCCGGGGAAAACGTGGACGCGCCGATCGGCGTAGGAGCGGCGGTCGATCCGCGCGACCATGCCGGTCAGCGTCTGCGCGGTCTGCTCCGGCGTGACGATCAACTCGTCGGTATTGTGCCAGATTGCCGCATCGGGCGTGAAACTGCCCTGCATCGTCGCGATGTCGCCCTGCTCGATCGCGTCAAAGAAGCGTGCGGCGAATGCGCGCATCTCGTCATCGGTCATCCTGCCTCTCCCTTTCATACCCGTCGAGATCGGCACGCACGTCGCGCGCCATGCGATATTGCGCCACCGCCGCGACGACGGCGAACGGCAGCACCCACAGTAATGCGAAACGCAGGCTCGCCACCCCATAAGCGGGGGCGAGCGCGTCGCTGATCATGCCGATCACCAGCGGACCGCAGCCGAGCCCGACGAGGTTGAACATCAGCAGCAGGATTGCCGAGGCGGTGGCGCGCGCGCGCGACGGGGTAAGGTTTTGCACCAGCGCCAGCGCCGGCGCGACATAGATCGTGCAGGCGACCATCGGCACCAGCATCAGCGCGAGCGACCATTGCCAGCTATCCACCAGCAGCGCCGCGGCGAAACTGGGAATCAGCACGACCGTCGCCACGCACGGCACCAATGCATAGGCCGCCGCCGAGCGCCGCGCCGCCCAGTTGACCAGTGCGCCGCCACCCCAGATGCCCAGCCCAAAGGTGATCCCGGCGGCCGGCGCAAACCAGGTTGCAAGCGCGCTCAACGGCATGCCCTGCGTGCGCATGAGGAAGGCGGGGATCCAGTTGAGCATCCCGTAGCTGACGAACGCCGACAGTCCGCTGGCGATCGCCAGCATCCGCAGCGAGCGGCGACGCAGGAATAGCGCAAAGCTCGCCCCCATCGGCAGCGCCGTATCGGACCCAGTAGGCCGGGCTGCGTCCATTTGTCCTCGCGCCGGCTCGCGCACCAGCATCAGCAGCAGCGGCGCGGCGATCAGGGCACCGACGACGCCGATCGCAATAAAGGCATTGCGCCAGCCGATCGTTGCCGCGGCCCAGCCGCCGAACGCCGCGCCCAGAAACACGCCGAACGGCCCGTTGGCGGTGAAGATGCCGATCACCAGCGGACGGCGCTCGGGCGGATAATAATCTGCCAGCACCGACAGTGATGGCGCGGTCCCGCCTGCTTCGCCGATCCCCACACCGAAGCGTGCAAGCGCGAGTTGGACGAACGTCTGCGCAAAGCCGCAGGCCGCGGTGAAGACGCTCCATATCGCGCAAGCCGCCGCGATCAGCCGCACGCGATGCCAGCGATCCGCCGCCATCGCGAAAGGCACACCCATCAGCGCGTAGAACAGGGCAAAGCTCAGCCCGGTGAGCAGCCCGAACTGCGTGTCGCTGAACGCCATCTCGGCGCGGATCGGCTCGACCAGCACGGACAGCAATTGGCGATCGACGAAATTGAGCGTGCCGATCGCGAACAGCATCCACAGCGCGATCGCTCGCTGCGCGGCACCCGGTGCGGTCCGCTGCATGTTCATCGCCGTGTCGGTCATCCCGTCTCCTCGCAGCGATTCACCGTCGCCCTTGCGAGAGAAGCTTAGATACATAAGGATGTGTGTCAATCACACTGACGGTTGTACCAGGGAGAGGGCCGATGGAGATCAGGGGCAAATGGGCGATCGTGACGGGTGGCGCGTCAGGCATCGGACGGGTGACGGCACTGCAGTTGGCCCGGCAGGGCGCCGCGCGGGTGACGCTGGTGGATGTCGATCGAGTGGGGCTGGCGCAAACGGCGGCGCTGGTCGGCGCGGCGGCGGAGGCGGTGACGCTCGACCTTGCCGACGTGACGGCGGCGGCGGCGTGGTTCGCGTCCGTGGGCGCAGAGCGCGCGCCAGACATCCTGCACAACAATGCCGGCGTCGTCTCGGGCGCGGCGATGTTTCCCACAATGCCGCTCGACCGGATCGGCTGGATCGTCGACGTCAACCTTACCTCGCTGATCGCCGCGACGCAGGTTATGGCGCAGCGCATGCGCGATGCTGGCGGCGGCGTGATCGTGAACACGGTATCGACCGTCGCACTCGGCACCGGTTTTCGGGACGCGATGTATGCCACTACCAAGGCGGGGGTGATGATGTTCACCCGCTGCTGCGCGTCGTTGAAGGACGAATGGAACGTGCGCGTCGCCGGCGTGCTGCCGGGGCTGACCGATACGCCGATCCTGCATACCACCGGCGGCGATCGCGCGGCCGACTGGATGGCGCCGGTGCTTGCGAACAACGAGCGCTGCACGCCCGACGACATCGCCGCGGCGGTGATCGACCTGATTGCGGACGATACATTGCCGGGTGGCGACTGGGTTGCGGTGCGCCGCGAGGGGGGCGTGGTCACGCGGCAATGGGGACACGATGCGCGGTAAGCCCCCTCCCGGTGAGGGAGGGGGGGTAAGGGTGTGTTAGAACCGCACGCCCGCCTCGATCGCAATGTTGCGCGGCGGTTCCACGAACAGCATCGCGCGCGGCGACGAGGTAATCGGCGCGGGCAGCAGGAAGGCGCTGCCGGTGGTCAACTTGTCGGTCAGGTTCTTTCCCACGACCGCAACGTGCCATTGCTCGTCCTGCGGCCCGAATTGTACGCGCAGGTCTAGCTTCGCGAAGCCGCGCTGATAGCCGTACAGTGGGCTCATATTGTCCGAGTTGAAAAAGCCTGACCGCCCGCCGACGATGGCGTTGCCGTCCAGCTTGTAGTCGCCGATGTCCGCGCGCCCGTGTACCGCGACATTGCCGGTGAACTTGGACGTATAGGCCAGCCGGTAGCCGGCGAGGTTGTTCGCCTGAATGCTGGCCGGCGAGGCCGGATTGCATTGCGAGAGCGGCTGCGTTGCGAGACAAGCCGCGCCTGGATAATCGTCGTATTTGACGTCCTGGTACGCGCCCGAGGCCGTGATGTCGAAATAGCGGCTGGGCGCGATGCGCAGCGAACCTTCGATCCCGCGCGATGTCGCCGCCGCGGCGTTGCCGACCTGATAGGTCGAGATCACCGGATTGTAGACCGATGATTGGAGATCGGTGAACTTGGTATCGTAGACCGAGACGTTGGCGTTCACCTTGCCGTCGAGCAACGTGGCCTTCACGCCGGCTTCCCAGTTGCGCGAGCGCTCCGGGCGATAGACGAAGGTGGCGTCGGTGGTGCCATAGGTGTTCGATACGAACCCACCCGATTTCGAACCGCGTCCGTAAACCGCGTACACCATCAGGTCGCGCGTGAAGTCATATTGCAGCGTCACCGAAGGATCGGTCAGCCCTTCTTCGATCTTTGCCGCTGCGGTGGTGTTTACCGGGCGCAGGGCGAAGGGGCCATAGCGCAGTCGTCCGCCGAACGTGCCGTCCTTATGGGTGTTGGTGTAGCGCAGGCTGCCGATGACGCGAAAGCCTTCGAACGGCCGAATGGTCGCCTGGCCGAACACAGAGATCGAGCGGGCCTTCTGCCGGAAGTTGGTTTCCAGCAGACCGAAATAGTTGAGGGCGGCGATGTTGAACCCGCCGAGCTGCGTCAGATAGTAGCGCGACGTATCGTAATACGCGCCCACGACATATTCGAGCGTTCCGCCAGTCGGCGAAAGCAGGCGGAATTCCTGAGAGAATTGATTGAACCGCTCGGGATATTGATTGTAGACCGAATTGGCTACGATCGCGCCGGTGGGCGTCTCCTGATCGAAGTAATTGGTCACCTTGCCATTGAACCACGAATAGCCGGTGATCGAGGTAAGCGTGTGATCGCCGATGCCCACATTGGCGGTCACCGAGCCGAGCACCGCGCGATTGTCGGACTGTTCGGGGCCGAGCACGCCGTCGTCGGTGTAGCGCGTTTCCTTGATCCGTTGCGTCGTGTTGACGGGGCTGGAAACGCTGAGGCCGCCGCTGCGCTTCTGGTTGGTCAGCTCCAGCTTGCCGGACACGTCCACGGTATCGGTGGGCGTCCACAGCGCGCTGACGCGGAACAACTGGAGCTGGTTGCGCGGCTCGTCCTTGCCGTTGAAGCGGTTGCGCAGATAGCCGTCCTGATCCTGCACGCGCGCCGCCACGCGCAGCCCGAACGTGTCGGACAGCGGGCCCGCGACATAGCCGGTCAAGTCCACGCCTTTGAGATCGAAATTGTAGACGCCGGTGACCGACCCCTCGAATTCCTTGGTCGGCCCAGCGGATACGACGCTGACCGCACCGGCCGGCGTGTTCTTGCCGTAAAGCGCGCCCTGCGGACCGCGCAGCACCTCGACGCGCGCGACGTCGAAGAATGGGTTGAGCGCCTGCCGCACGCGCCCGGCGTACACGCCGTCGACATACACGCTCACCGCCTGATCGAACGAAAAGTTCTGCGGCGGCGAGCCGAAGCCGCGGATGTAGATCGTGTCGTTGCCGTTGGTCTGCTGCACGAACACGTTGGGCACGTAATTCTGTACCGACTTGAAGTCCGTCGCCTGGAACGCGGCAATTGTCTCCCCGGTGACCACCTCCATCGAGATCGGCACGTCCTGCAGCCGTTGCTCGCGACGCTGCGCGGTGACGACGATGTCGCTGTCCGATGCCGCGGTCGCCGGAGGCAGCGGATCGGCGGGCGGCGCGGCAGGCGCGGCCTCTTGTGCCATCGCAGGCATCGCAGCCAGTAGCGCGATGACGGCCGCACCCGTCAACTCACGAACCATCCGTCCCATTGTTCCTCCCCTTCGCCACGCACGGCGCCTTGAACCGGACCGCGCTTTACAATTTCACTTAGGCTACTAATTATTCTCGTAAGTGTCTAGCGGGGAACATGCGATGGAGAAGGCGACCGAAACGGCACCGCAGACAGTCTTGGGCGATTATCTGTGCACCGTCGACTTCCACGTCGCGGGCGGCATTCTCCCGCTTGGCGCGTCACCCTTCGGGGAGCGCCGGATCGGCTATGTAACCGGTGGCAGCTTCGCCGGGCCTAGGCTCCGCGGAGCGGTGCTGCCCGGTGGTGGCAACTGGTCCGTTGCGGGCCGCCTCGACGCGACGACTGCTGTCGGCACCATGGATGCGCGCGCGATCTGGCAAACCGATGACGGGGCGATCATCTACGTCAGCTATGGCGGGCGCAGCGTGATCCCTGACGACGTACGCGCCGAATTTGCCGATCCCGCCCGCGCTGCGTCGGTCGATCCAGCGCGCTATTATCTGCGCATAGCGCCGGTGTTCGAAACGGCGGACCCGAACTATGGCTGGCTCAACGGCGTGCTAGCGATCGGCCTTGGCGAACGGACCGATCTGGGCGCACGCCACCGCATCTACGTCGTGCGCTGAGGGAGAGGGACGATGATCACGCTCTATGGCGGGCCCACGCCCAATGCGCGCAAGATCGGTATCGCCTTGTACGAAATGGCACTCGATTGGCGGCTGGAGACGGTTGATATCCTCGCCGGCGACCAACTGACGCCTGAGTTCCTGGCGCTGAACCCCAACAACAAGACGCCGGTGATCGTCGACGAGGACGGGCCGGCGGGACGGCTGGTGCTTTGGGAGACAGGTGCGATCCTGCTATATCTCGCCGAGAAGACCGGCCGCTTTCTGCCGGCCGATCCGGCCGGGTGTGACCTGCTGGCAATGGCTGATGTTCCAGGTGTCGGGCATCGGCCCGATGTTCGGCCAGGCGGCGCATTTCGGCTTCTATGCCGCGGAACGGCATCCCTATGCGATCGACCGCTATGCTCGCGAGACCGATCGGCTGCTGCGCGTGCTCGACGGACAATTGCGCGCGGCGGAATGGGTGGCGGGCGACGACTATACGATCGCGGACATGGCGATGCTGCCCTATCTGCGCCGTCCGATTGCCGAGCAGGCCAATCGTTATCCGCACCTGGCGCGCTGGGGCGAGGCGATGCTGGCGCGGCCAGCGGTTCGTGACGGGATGGCGGTGGGCGTCGCGCGCAAGGAAACGATCGAGGGCGGGCTCGACGGCTTCACCGACGAGCATCGCTCGATCCTGTGGGGCGAGCGGCAGCATGGGGTGGCGCGATAGGCCGGATCGCCTGTTCCGCGAGTCAGTCGTTGGCCCGCACCGCAGCATGCATCGCGTCGCCAAACATGTTGGACCATTCGGCGTCGCTCAGTTTCTGGTGACGACCGAGGTATTTGTCGGGCGCTTTCAGATCCGCACGCGCGGTCGCGCGCTGCACCGCTGGGCGGGCGGCGATCGCCTCGTACCAGCGGCGCGTGGCGGGTCGCTCCGCATCGTCGCGACCGAACACAAAGGCGGAGGCGCGGCCGGGCCAGACAGCCATGTCGGCGATCGAATAATCATCGCCGGCAAGATACGGGCTCTCCGCCAGACGGTTTTCCAGCACGTTGAGCAGCCGGTCGAACTCGCGAATGTAGCGCTGTGTGGCATAATCCTGGCCGGCGGGCGCGTAGCGCAGGAAGTGGCTCGCTTGCCCACCCATCGGGCCAAGGCCCGCCATCTGCCACATCAGCCACTGGATCGTCCGTGCCCGTGCTGCCCCGCGCGGGGCAAGGAAACGCCCCGTCTTTTCGGCGAGATAGTGCAGGATCGCGCCGGATTCGAACACCGCCAGCGGCGGCTCGCCAGCGCCTGGCGCAAGGTCGACGATGGCCGGCAGCTTGCGGTTGGGATTGATCCGGCCGAAATGCGAACGCAGCTGATCGCCTTCGAAGATATCGTACGGAACGATGCGGTGAGGGAGGCCGGTTTCTTCCAGCATCAGCACCACCTTCATGCCGTTTGGCGTGGCGCAATAGTGCAGCTCGATCATGCGTCAGACCATCCGCCATCGATCGTCATGGCTGGCCCGATGCCGACGATCAGCTGCCCCTCCATTTCGTCCATCGCTTATTCTCCGTGTCGGTCGATCCACGCGCTGAGCAGGCCGGTCACCGCCTCCGCAGCCTCGACGGTCGGCAGGTGGCCGATGCCGGGCAGCGTCACGAGGCGCGATCCGGGAATTGCGCGCATCTCGGCCTGTTGCTCGGGCGTGGTGATGCCGTCGGAATCGCCGCGGATCAGCAGTGTCGGCACGCTGACGGCCGCGAGGCCGGGGCGGCTGTCGATCCGACTCATGATGGCGCGCTGCTGGCGCAGAAAGATGTACGCGCCGGTATCCGCGGCCATGCGACGGGCGAGCGCCAGCAGCACCGGATCGTCGCGCCGGTCTGGCGGGAAGAGCATCGGAATGCGCTCCTCGATCACCTGGTCGAAACAACCCGCTTCGACCAGATCGATATAGCCCTGTCGCCGCGCCGTCTGCGCCGGGCCATCGGCCGATGCCAATGTGGCGATCAGCGCCAGGCTGGCGACGCGCTCGGGCGCGCGCCGCAGCACCTCGAAAGCGACAAAGCCGCCCATCGCATGCGCGACCAGTGCGAACCGCGCCGGGGCGGCGTCGAGCAGACGGGTCGCCATATCGGCGATGCTGTCGTCTTGCGTGTGATCGGCATGGCGCACGTCGCGGTCGGCCCAGGCGGCGCGCTGCGGCGACCACGTCTCGGCGGTGAGCAATTGCCCGGAAGCGAGAATGATGGTCATGCCGGTATCCGGTTCAGCAGCGGTTCGCCGGCGGTGAGGCGGCGGACGTTCTCCGCCGCCGCGGCGAGGCTGCGGGCCAGCGTCTCGGGTGTCTGCCACGCGACGTGTGGGCTGACGGTGACATTTGGTAGCGCGAGCAGCGGATCGGCCGGCGAGACTGGCTCGGTGGCGAACACGTCCAGCCCGGCGCCGCGCAGATGGCCGTTCAGCGCAGCAGCGAGGCGGGTTTCGTCGACCAGCCCGCCCCGCGCGACGTTGATGAGGATCGCGCCGCGCTTCATCGCCAGCGGATCGACGATGTGACGCGTCTCGTCGGTGAGCGGCACGTGTAGCGACACGATATCTGCAGTGGCGACCAGTTGGTCGCGCGTCACGCGGCGATAAGGAACGTCGTGCGCGGAGCGGGCGGCATACACCACCTCCGCCCCGAGTGCGGCCAGCACGCGAGCGAGCCGCGTGGCGCTCGCGCCCATGCCGACAAGACCGACAGTGCGCCCGGCAATCTCGCCCATGTCGTCGAGCACGTCGGACGGCACCGCCCATTGCCCGGTACGGGTCGCGGCATCGAGCGGCACCGTGCGGCGCAGGCCGGCAAGGATCAGCGCCAGCGCGCATTCCGCCACTGCCTGCGCGTTGACGCCGGGCATGTTGCACACCGCGACCCCGCGCGCCGCCGCCGCATCCAGCGCAATCGTGTTCACGCCGACGCCGAGCTTCTGGATCAGCCGCAGATCGGGCGCAGCGGCGATCGCCTCGGGCGTGATCGGGTGGAGGACGTGAAGCAGTATCTCGGCGTCTCCGATCGCACCGCCGGGGCCGATGTTGATCACAGCGCCGGCGCCGAACACGGCGTCGATCTGCGCCTGGAACCCGGCGCTCGGATGCGTGTCGATCGCGATCCTCATGTCAGCGCCGCCGCGATCGGCGCGGCAAAGGCGCCCGCGCCGGCATAGTCAGCGCGCGCGCCGAGCGCTTCCTCGATGCGCAGCATCTCGTTCCACTTGGCCATCCGCTCGGAGCGGGTGAAGGAGCCGACCTTGAACTGCCCCGCGTCCCAGCCGACCGCAAGATGCGCGATCATCACGTCCTCGGTTTCGCCCGACCGTGCCGAGACGATCGTACCCCAGCCGTGGGCGCGCGCTGCGTCAAGCGCGGCCTTTGCCTCGGTCACGGTACCGATCTGGTTGACCTTGATCAGCGCGGCGTTGCACGCCTTGGCGGCGGCGGCGGTTTCGACCCGCTCGGCGCGGGTGACGAGCACGTCATCGCCGATCACCTGCACCCTGTCGCCGATCGCGGCGGTAACAGCCGTCATGGTGGCGAGATCGTCCTGCGCCGCGGGATCCTCGACCGAGATGATCGGGTAGCGCTGCGTCCAGCCGATCACCGTTTCCGCCATTGCCGCGCCGTTCATCGCGCGATCGTCGAGTGCAAGGCGGTACGTGGCGCCATTGCCCAGTTCGTTGGCGGCGATATCGAGCGAGATGAACACATCCTCTCCCGGCCGGTACCCCGCTGTGTCGATCGATCGCGTCAGCACGTCGAGCGCCTGTTCGTTGGACGCGAAATTGGGCCACCAGCCGCCCTCGTCGGCAACCCCGGCGAGAGGGCCAAGTTCGGCCATCAGTCGCCCGGCGGCGCGGTACACCTCGTCGGTAATTTCGAGTGCGCGGCGGAAGCTGCCGGCGTGCGGGGCCATGACCATGAAATCCTGGATATCGGTGCGGCGGCCGGCATGCGCGCCGCCGCCAAAGATCTGGATCTCGGGCAATGGCAGTCGCACCGCGCGGTCCTGCGCCAGCCAGCGCCAGACAGGCACGGCTTCCGCTGCGGCGGCGGCATGGAGCACCGCCATCGACACCGCGACTACCGCATTGCCGCCAAGCCGCTGCTTGGTGGGCGTACCGTCGAGCGCGACGAGCGCGGCGTCCACCGCACTCTGATCGCGCGCATCCATCCCGGCGAGCGCCGGCGCGATCTCGCGCATGACATTGGCAACCGCCTGCGCCACGCCCATTCCGCCGAACGCCGCACCGCCGTCGCGCAGGTCGATCGCCTCATGCGCGCCGCGCGACGCACCGGCGGGGGCGATGGCGCGACCGATTGCACCACCGGCGAGCCGCACCTCGGCCTCCACCGTCGGCCGCCCGCGCGAATCCCACAGCTGGCGGCCAATCACGGTGTCGATACGATGGGTCATGCAGGCTCCCATTGGGCGATGATGGTAGGCAGCGGCGCAGGCGGGCGCGCCAGCAGCGCCAGCGCGCGGGCACGGACTATCGCACCGGTGCGATCATTCAGATACGGTGCTGGCGACTTGCCCTCGACACGGGCGAGCAGCAGCGCGGCGACGAGTGCCCCGGCGCGTATCGCAAGCGGCTCAGGTGCTTCCCACGTCACGCCGGCGAGGTACCGGTCGACAAAGGTTGCGGCTGCGGCATGGAGCGCGGCTTCATGCTCGGCGAGCCAGATCGTCTTCAGCAGCAGATGCGTGGTGCAGAAGGCGAGGTCGAACGCCGGATCGCCGTACACCGCGGGCTCGGCGTCGAGGAACAGGCCGTGATCGCCCGCGACGATGATGTTCTTCGGGCTGACGTCGCCGTGGACCAGGGCGATGCGGCGCGTGGCGAGATCGTCAGCGAGCGCGATCAGCACGTCTGCGGCAACCGGCACGCGTTCGGCAGCGTAGCGCAGGAAAGGCGCGATGCGCAACGCGTCGAACAGCGCGGGATCGTAGCGCCCCGGCTCACCCGCGGTGGCGGTATGAATGCGCGCCAGATCGGCGCCGAGCCGACCGGCGAACGCGGGATCGACGCGGCCGGCGACGAGTTCGTCGCGCCACACCGGGCCGTCGCACCAGCCAAGGACGAAGAGATGATCGGCAGGTGACGTTGCGACCACGGCGGGCACCAGCGCCGGATCGATCGCTGCGACGCGGCGCAGCCACGCCACCTCGTTCTCCGCACGCGCGACGGGCGCGCGCCAATCAGCGGCTACCCGCAACTTGGGCAGCGCCTGCTTCACCACCAGGGGCGCTTGCCCCGGAATGTCGGCGCGCCATACATCGCACGAGACGCCGCCCGACAGCGGTGTAAGCTTCACGTCACCATCGGCGATGCCGAGGCGGCGAAGGATCGCGATTGTCTCGCGTTCCGCCATGGTCAGGACTTGGCCTCGATCCACGCCGCCATCAGGTCTGCGGCGGCATCGCGGTGCGCGGTCGAATCCTCGAAATAATGCGCGCCGGGGATCAACTCGATCTGCTTGTCGCGCGATCCGATGTGATCGAAGATCTTGCGGGCATCGCTCGGAAAGACGCCGGTGTCGGCGGTGCCCTGTACCACTAGTGCGGGCGTATTGAACTTGGCGAGGTGCGGCGCGCCCTGGCAGGGCGACGTTTCGAGGCTCCACATGTTGAGCCACGTCTTCAGCGTGTTGGCGCGGCCGATCGAGGGGGTGCGGTTGGCGATCGCCGGGTCGCCGCGATAGCAGCGTCGCGGTTCGCGATCGGACGGGTCGAGCGAGGAGTCCATGCAGCGCAGGTCGCCCCAGCAGCGGAACAGGGGAAACAGGCGATCGGGCACGCCGGCGTCGTTCAGCCGCTTCAGCTCCGCCTTGGCCCAGTCGGTGATGCGCTGGTTGCGCGCGCGCTGCGCGGCGCGATAGCGATCGACGAAATCGGGGCTGTACGGCGGGCCGTTGTCGGGATTGAACGGATCGAGCGCGGGGTTTGTGGCGACCGGATCGGTCTCGTCCAGTACCGAAGCGTCCATCCAGTCGGTCAGCACTTCGGGGCGGCCCTGATGCGCGTTCAACGAGATATACAGATCGGCCTTGATGAGCTGTTCAAGCGCATCCTGCCCCGCGGCGGGCAGCGCCGCGCCCAGTGTCGGTGCGATCGCCTCGCCCTGGTAAGCGCCCATCAGCGAGCCGCCACCCGAATTGCCCAGGATCACGATCCGCTCGACCCCGGCCTCCTCGCGCAGCCAGCGCATGCCGACGCCGATGTCGAGCACGGCATGTTCGAGCAGGAACTGGTCCTCGAACCCGCGATAGCGCGTGTTCCAGCCGAGAAAGCCGAAGCCGCGCCGCGCGAAATAGGGCGCGATATAATGCTCGCTGAAATCGACGTTGTAATGCGTGGCAATCACCGCGGTCTTGGGCTTCCTGCCCGCCGGCGCGTAATAGATGCCCTGGCACGGATGTCCGCCGGCCTGAATGCGCGGCGCGGTTGGCGAGACCTTGCCGATGAATGTCACGTCGAGCCCATCGATGTCGCGCCGGTCCATACGCCTCTCCTACTTATTACTTAGGCCGCTAAGCATATCGTCGCTCAGCGCGCAACCTCGAACGGGAGCGTATATCCCTCCAGTCCGGCACGGATGCGCTTCTTGTCGATCTTGCCGGTGGGCCCGAGCGGGATCTCGTCGACGAACAGCACGTCGTCGGGCATCCACCAGCGCGCGATGCGGCCGTCGAGATAGTCGGAAAGGTCGGCGGCGGTTGCCGTCTCGCCGGGTTTCAGCTGGCAGAGCAGGATCGGGCGCTCATCCCATTTGGGGTGCGCGATGCCGATCACCGCGGCGATGTGCACTGCGGGATGGCCGGTGGCGATATTCTCGATCTCGATCGAGCTGATCCACTCGCCGCCCGATTTCACCACGTCCTTGGCACGATCGGTGATCTGCATGTAGCCGCGCGGGTCGATCGTCGAGACGTCGCCGGTGTCGAAGAAGCCTTCCTCATCAAGCACGTCGCCGCCGTCGCCGCCATAATAGGATGCGGCGATCGTTGGTCCCTTGATCATCAGCCGGCCGGGCGTCTGGCCGTCATGCGGCAGGCGATTGCCCGCGTCGTCGGTGATCTTCAGCTCGAGCCCGGCGAGCAGCCGGCCTTGCTTCAGCTTGTACGCCATCTGCTCAGCCTCGGGCAGGGCGGCAACCTTAGGTGAGAGGATCGAGACGGTCGCCAGCGGCGACGTTTCGGTCATGCCCCATCCCTGGACGACATCGACGCCATAATCGTCGCGAAAGGTGCGGATGATGGATTCGGGGCAGGCCGATCCGCCGATCGTCACCCGCTTCAGCGTGGAAAAGCCCGCACCCGTCTCCTGCACATGCTGCAGCAGCATCTGCCACACAGTCGGAACGGCGGCGGAATAGGTGACACCTTCGCTTTCGATCAGCGCGTGGAGCGAGGCTCCGTCCATGCGCTGTCCCGGCAGCACCAGCTTCGCGCCGACCGCAGGCGCGGAATAGACCACGCCCCAGGCATTGGCATGGTACATCGGCACCACCAGCAGCACCGTATCGCGCGCAGACAACGCCAGCGCATCGGCTTGCAGCGTCATCATGGCATGAATGCTGTTCGAGCGATGCGAATAAAGCACGCCCTTGGGATTACCGGTCGTGCCGCTGGTATAGCACAGCCCGCATGCCAGCCGTTCGTCCAAGCCGCCCCACGTCGCGGCGGGCTCCTCGTCCGCGATCCAGTCGTCAAAGGCGATCGCGGGAAAGCTGGTCGCGGGCAACGAGGCGCGATCGCACAGGAAGATGATCTCGCGCAGCGTCGGCACCTTCTGGCGCAGTTCCTCGACGATCGGCGCGCAAGCCGGATCGGCCAGCAGCATCCGGTCACCGGCGTGATTGGCGATATAGACGATCTGTTCGAGAAACAGGCGCGGGTTCAGTGTGTGGCAGATCGCCCCAATACCGGCGATGCCGTACCAGGCGGCGAGATGCCGCGCGCCGTTCCAGCCCAGCGTCGCGATCCGGTCGCCCTGCTGCACGCCGGCGCGGCGCAATGCATTCGACACGCGCTGCGCATCGGCATGGACGCGTGCATAGTCGCTGCGCGTCACGTGGCCATCGGCATCGCGCGAGATCACCTCGCGATCGCCGTGCCATGTCGCCGCGTGGGTCAGCAGCCGATCGACGGTCAGCGGCACGTCCTGCATCAGTCCGAGCATCTCTATTCCTCAGGCGAAGGTGACGGTTACGGGATCAAAGCCGTCGATCCGAACCGCGAAATGAGCGCCGGGCACAGCCGGCAGAACCGGGCCAAGCGCACCGGTCATGACGATCTCTCCGGCGCGCAATGGCACGCCGCGCGCAGCGGCATGATGCGCCAGCCAATCGAGCGCCTTGAGTGGCCCGCCCATGATTGCCGCGCCGATGCCACGCGACTCGATCGTACCGTTGCGCGCCAGCGTCATGTTAAGCGCGGCGAGGTCCAGCCCGGCGATCGGACGCGCCGGGCCGCCGAGCACGATGCCCCAGCCCGAGGCATTGTCCGCCACCGTGTCGAACAGCCGCACGTCCCAATTGGCGATTGCGCTGTCGACGATCTCGATCGCGGGCAGGGCATGATCGACGCAGTCGGCAGCGGTGGCGGGATCGTCCACGTCGCGGCCAAGGACGAGTGCGATCTCCGCCTCGACACGGGGGGCGATTAGCGGCGTCGCGATCGTATCACCGCTGGCGAAGCGGCAGTCGGCCCAGAGCCAGCCGCTGTCGGGCTCGTGGACGCCGAACATCTGGTACGCCGCCTGCGAGGTGAGGCCGATCTTGCGCCCGATCGTGACGCCACCGCCGGTGCGGCGGGCGGCGGTTGCAATGTCCTGAACGATGTAGGGATCGTGTGTAACGCCGGTGAAGTGCGGGATCGCGACGCCGCTGGCGCGTGCGTCGGCGATGCGCGCGGCGATCTCGGCGGGACTCACGCCACCGCCGCCGGGAAAGCAGGGGCGCGCAGTAGCTTGCCGGGCAGATCGCGGCCCAATGTCTCGCTCAGCCATTGCGCAGTCGCGATCGCCTTCCCACGATCATAACCGGTGGCGATACCCGACCGGTCGAGCAGATAGATCACGTCCTCGGTGGCGACATTGCCCGATGCGCCGGGCGCAAAGGGGCAGCCGCCGGTGCCGCCAAGCGAGCTGTCGATCGCCCGCGCGCCTGCACCGATCGCCGCCCAGACGTTGGCGATGCCGGTGCCGCGCGTGTCGTGGAGGTGAACGCGCACCGGCAACGGGGCGATCGCCTCGGCCACGCGTGTTACCGCCTCCGCCACCTGCGCCGGCACCGCAACGCCGATCGTGTCGGCGAGGGCGATCTCGCGCGGATTGGCGTCGGCGGCGCGGCGCGCCATGTCGATGACGCGGGCGAGCGGCACCTCGCCCTCGAACGGGCAGCCGAAGGCGGCGGCAATGGTGATCTGGCCGCTACGCCCCGCGCCGCGCGCGAGCCTCACCGTCTCCTGTGCGGCGGCGAGCGATTCGCCGGATGTCTGCTTCTGGTTGCGCATGGCGAAGGTATCGCTGGCGACGCAGACCGCGCCCAGTTCGTCGATACGCGTCGCCAATGCGCGATCCGCGCCGCGGCGGTTGAGCACCAGCGCGATAAACGTCACGTCGTCGCGTGCGGGCAAGGCAGCCACAACCGCGTCGGCATCGGCCAACTGCGGCACGCGCGCGGAATTGACGAAGCTCGTCACCTCGATGCGCCGCGCACCCGCGTCGATCGCACGGGCGATGAGCGACAGCTTGTTGGCGGTCGACACGCTGGCCGCCTCGTTCTGCAGCCCGTCGCGCGGGGCGACCTCAACGATCTCAACAGCCTGCACGTCTTGCTCCTCCCGAAAAGCATAGTATGCTAAGGATATCGCGACGGCAAGGCGGGTTGCGCAAACCGCCGGCACGCCGTCTAACCCCAGCCATGAAGTCGATCGAACTGATGATGCACCTTTTTCAGCGCTTCTGCTGGCTCGACGAGCGGTTGCAGGCGCGGCTGCACGGTCACGGCTGGCCGGATGTGAGCCGCGCGCAATCGATGGTGATGATCAACATCGTCAGCGGTGTCACCCGCCCGTCGGAGATCGCGCGGCGGCTCGGCATTTCGCGTCAAGCGATCCACACGACGGTGCAGCAGATGATCGACAAGGGCATCGTGACGCTCGCGCCCGACGCCGACGATGCACGCCACAAGCAGCTGCGGCTGACCGACTTCGGCGAGCGGATGCGCGGCGATGCGCAGGCGGTGATGGGCGACCTGACCGATCAGATCGCCGGCACGATCGGGGAGCAACGGTTCGAGGCGCTGCTGGAAACGTTGGCGACCGATTGGGAGCAGGCGGCATGACGCCGTGGCGGCCGCTATCGGCGCGGGCGGCGGTGCTGGCCAGCCCGGATATCGACACCGACAAGATCCTGCCGGCGCGCTTCATGAAGGGGCTGGAGCGACATGGGCTGGGCGTGCACCTGTTCGCCGACGTGCGAACGGGAGACCCTGCCTATGCGCTGGCCGCCGACCGCGCGATCATCGTAGCGGGGCGCAACTTCGGTTCGGGTTCGTCGCGCGAACATGCGGTCTGGGCGTTGACCGGGCATGGCATCCGCTGTGTGATCGCGCCGAGTTTCGGGAGCATCTTTGCGGGCAATGCCGCGTCTAACGGCTTGTTGCTGGCGACGGTCAGCGATGCCGATCTGGCGACGCTGGCAGATCACCTTGCGGCGGTCCCGGATGCGCCCGTCGCGGTGGACCTCCACGCGCAGGAGATCCGAACCGGCAATATAATGGTGGGTTTCGCAATCGATCCCGCCGTGCGCGAGGCGTTGATCGCCGGGCTGGACGATATCGGCCGCACGCTCCGGCACCAGGATGCGATCGCCGCCTATGAGGCAGCACACTAACAGCGCCTACAGCGTTCTCACATCGGTGATCCGCCCCGTCACCGCGGCCGCCGCGGCACTCGCGGGGCTCATCAGGTGCGTGCGCCCGCCCGTGCCCTGACGGTTCTCGAAATTGCGGTTCGAGGTCGACGCACAGCGTTCGCCTGTGGCAAGCCGATCGGGATTCATCCCGACGCACATCGAACAGCCCGGCTCGCGCCAGTCGAAACCCGCCGCGCGCAGCGTCTCCGCGATGCCCTCATTCTCCGCCTGCCGCCGCACCAGCCCCGATCCGGGCACGACCATTGCGCGCACCCCCGGTGCGACGCGCCGTCCGTCGACCAAGGCGGCGACCGCGCGCAGATCCTCGATACGGCTATTGGTGCACGATCCGATGAACACCCGATCGATCGGCAGCCCGGCAAGCGCCTGACCCGGCACGAGATCCATATAGGCGAGCGCCCGCTCCTGCGCGCGGCGCACCGCCGCGTCGGCGTGTGTCGCCGGATCGGGCACGCGGCCATCGACCGGCACGACCTGCGCAGGCGTTGTCCCCCAGCTCACCATCGGAGCTAGCGCATCGGCCGAGACATGCGCCTCGCGCGCGAACACCGCATCCGTGTCGCTGGCGAGCGCGCGCCACGCGGGCACGTGCGCGGATATGTCGCCCAGCCGCGCCGCAAGATACGCGAACGTCGTGTCGTCTGGTGCGATCAGGCCCGACCGCGCGCCCATTTCGATCGCGAGATTGCAGAGCGTCATCCGCCCTTCCATCGACAGCGCGCGTACCGTCGGGCCGGCAAATTCGATCACATGATCAATCGCGCCATCGACGCCGATCGCCGCCAGCACGCCCAGCGCAAGATCCTTTGCCGAAACGAAGGGCCCGGCCACGCCGTCGATCGTGACGCGCATCGCCGGCGGCTTGCGCAGCCGCAGCGTTTGCGTCGCCAGGACATGCTCGATCTGCGACGTGCCGATCCCGAACGCCAGCGCGCCGAATGCACCATGCGTGGAGGTGTGGCTGTCGCCGCACACGAGCGTACTGCCGGGGATGGTGCGGCCCTGCTCGGGTGCGACGACATGAACGATGCCGTTGCGCGGATCGCCCATCGCGAACCGCTCGATGCCGTGGCGCGCGCTATTCTCCATCAACCGGCCGAGCTGCGCGCGCGCCTCGGGATCGGCGACCGCGCCGATGCCGCGGGCCTGATCGGTGGTCGGCACATTATGGTCGAACAGCGCAAGCGCGCGGGCGGGGGCACGTACCGGCCGCCCCGCCGCAACCAGCCCGGCAAAGGCCTGCGGCGATGTCACCTCATGGAGCAGATGCAGATCGACATAGAGCAGGGTCTCGCCGCCATCCTCGGCGACGACATGCGCATCCCACACCTTGTCCAGCAGCGTGCGCGCCACTCAGATGACACCACGCGCACGAAAGCGCTCGATCGCGTCGGCGTCGTACCCGGCGGCGGCGAGAAGCGCCGCCCCATCTTTGCCGACCTCGGCCGGTGCGGCGCGCGCGATCCCGCCGGGCGTGCGCGACAGGCGCGGAAAGACGCCCTGCATCGGGAGCACGCCATGCCGCTCCGTCTCCACCTCTACCAGCGCCTCGCGCGCGCGGAAATGCGCATCCTCCAGCATGTCGCGTGGCGCGAACATACGCCCCGCGGGAACGGCATGCTGCGCCATCAGCGCTTCCAGCTCGGCAACGTCATAGCGGCTGGACCAGTCCGCAATCATCGCGTCCAGCGCGTCCTGATGCTGCCCGCGCGCGACATGGGTGGCGTAGCGCGGATCGTTGGCCAGCTCGGGCCGCCCCATCGCGGTGGCAAGGCGGCGGAAGATCGCGTCCTGGTTGGCTGCGATCAGCAGCTCGCCGTCGCGGCAGGGATAAACGTTTGACGGGGCGATGCCCTTCAGCACCGATCCGCTGCGCGTGCGCACGTGACCCGTGGCGGCATATTCGGGCACCAGCCCTTCCATCACCTGAAGCACGGATTCGAACAGGCTGACGTCGACGATCTGGCCTTTGCCGCTCGTGTGCCGCTCATGCAGCGCGGCGAGCGCGCCAAGGCAGCCATAGGTACCCGCCAGGCTATCGCCGATCGACACGCCGAGCCGCGAGGGCGGGCGATCGGGCGAGCCGACCAGCGCCCGCCAGCCGCCCATTGCTTCGCCGATCCCGCCAAAGCCGGCGCGGGTGGCATACGGCCCGGTCTGGCCATAGCCAGAGACCCGCACCACGATGAGCCGCGGGTTCGCCGCGCACAGATCGGCGGGTGCGAGGTTCCATTTTTCCAGCGTGCCCGGCCGAAAATTCTCGATCAGCACGTCGGCGCCCGCAATCAGGCGGCGCGCGATCTCCTGCCCCTCGGCCGTGCGCAGGTCGGCCGCGACCGAGCGCTTGTTGCGCGCGATGACCTCCCACCACACCGGCGGGTCGCCGGCGCCCCATTGGCGCATCGGATCGCCCGTCCCCGGCGGCTCGATCTTTACCACGGTCGCGCCCATGTCGCCGAACAATTGCGCGCAGAACGGGCCGGCGATCAGCTGCCCCAGCTCAACCACGCGAATATCGGAAAGTGGCCCCACGCTCGCGATCCCTCCAAAGCTTAGATAGCTAAGCTATATGGGTTGAGCCGCGGTTTGCAACCCTTGTGGGCGCGTTGCACGACAATGCTGCTCGGGCGAACGCCAGAGGTCGGTCGAGCAAGGGATGTTTGGCGAAGTTCGGCGGCACCGCGGTTCTCGGTGCGGCGCGGCGTGGCGGTGCCAGCGACGTAGCGCGCTAGGCGCGGACGTCGGTGATCGTCGGCAGCTTGCGCGCTTCTTCGGAAAGGTTGCCGATTACCTGGCGCAGCAAACGCTGCAGCGTCTCGACCTCCTCGTCGCTCATCCCGGCGGTGGCGATGGCATGAACCTCGGCGTTCAGCGGCGCGAGATTGGTTTCCAGTTCTCGCGCAAAGGGGGTGAGATGGATGTAGATCTTGCGGCGATCGACCTCGCTCTTTTCGCGGCGAACGAGGCCGGCCGCTTCCAGCCCCTTTAGCGCAACAACGGTGGTCGGCTCACGCATGCCGACGCGCTCGCTCAATTCGCGCTGGGTGATGCCGTCCTCGATCCACAATTGGCGCAAAAAGCGCCACTGGCCGGCGGAAATATCATGCTGCAGCGTATATTTCTCGAGCACGCGCGAGAAATTGCGGAAGACGATCCGCGTCAGATAGCCGATGCTGTTTTCGGGGCTCCGGTAATAATCGGCGGGTTGTCTGATCCGCTTGTCGCTCAACTGCCGGTCTCCGCCACTCTGGCGTGGGATCGTAGCAGGCAGGGGGGAGGGGGCAAGTGGAAGGGGAGCGCCGAGGCTGCGGCTCCTGCCAAAAGTCGGCCCTCCGCTTCGACGGCAAGGTGTCAGGATATCAGGAACGCCGCCAGCGACGCCACGTCGGTTGCGCAATGTCCGCCATACAGCGGGTGCCACTGCATCCTGACACCGCGCGCGTGCGCCCTCGCTGCGAGCAGCTGCGAGCCCTCGAAATTGCCGTAGGCGTCATAAAGTCCATTGGAGAGGTACAGCGCGGGGTAGCTCGGACCGGCCCGCTTGATCAGCGCCAGCGGCGAGACGCGCTGCCACTCGGCGTCGTTCGCGGCATATCTGCGCGCCATCATCCACACGCCGAAGATCATCTTAGGGCTTGCCCCCGTCCGCTGCATGGCCGCCCCGATGGTAGCGAGCGATGCGAAGGGCGAAATCGAATACACGCCGGGGCATAGCGCCGCGACCTCGGCGAAGCGCGACGGATAGGACAGGCCGGCGATCAGCACGTTGAGGCCGCCCATCGATTCGCCAAGCAGAAGGCGGCGACGCGGCCGCCCGATCCTCGCCTCGATCGCTGGCAGGCGCGCCATCAGATCGTCCAGCAACCCGCTGTCGGCCTTTTGTCCTTTGGGCGTCAGCAGCCAGGTCGAGCCATAGGAAAGGGTCACGACCGTCGGCGGCAGCTCGGGCCGGCGCTGCCATTCCGACTGGATCAGCGCCGTCAGGTAGGTGTCGTCGTTCCAGATGCGCTCGTCGAGGTTGCGCCCGTGCATATGGTAGAGAACATCGCCATTGGTTCCCCGCGGATCACGATAGATGCAGTAGCGCAGCGATCCGGATGTGCCGCAGGCTTCCTCTGCCGGGCGAATTGACACCTTCTGCGCCCCGCGCGTGCGGGTGATTTCGCCCCATCCATAATAGATCAGCGCGGCGACGGTCGCGGCGATGAGCCAGTAACGGTACCGACGCGTCATCATCAGCCGTGCCGCACGACGAAGCTTGCTGGTGTTGGGAAGCGCCGACATGTGATCAGGCCAGCCCGACACGCAACGTGCGGTCGCGCTGCGTGCTATCGGTCGCATCGGGCGTGCGAGAAACGGCGCTGGCGCCAGCGCTCGCCAGCTTCGGCAGCGCCAGCAGGCTCAATGCATACCCGATGATGGCGCTGCCACCATAGCCGACGATCGGCGTGGGATAGTTGCCGAGACCGGCCGCCAGCATTGCAGCCAGCCAGACCATGCCGAACGCGACGTAGGTCGCCCGGTTCTCGGCGTCGCGGCGCCATCCGATCACCGCCGGCAGCAGGAGCAGGGCCAGGCCGCCCCACACCGCCAGTCCGGCACCGCCGTGAACCTGAAAGGACGAATAGAGGATCTGGTCGACGTAAGGGGTTGCCGGCAACGTATCTGCGCGAGCAAGCGTCGCGGCGAAGCTGGCAACGCCTGCGGCGAGCGCCGCAATGGCATGCCGGTCCCGATCGGTGATCGCCCGTGCGGCGAGGCATAGCGCAAGCATGCCGGCCATTGCCCGGTCGGGTTGAAGCGCCATAGCGGCAGCGGCAGCGACGATGCCAGCCGTCGCCAGCACGTCATGGCATCGCGAAAAGGCGACAAGCATCACCGGCACCAGGATCAGGCTTGGTTGGACGGCCAACCCGCCGAGGCGCACCCAGCGCGCTGCGCCGTCGACGTCGGCGCCAAGAAACGCGGTTGCGAGCAGGGTGCCGGCCGCCGCGACGATCGCAGCGCCCATCCATCGTTGATCCGCCGCTGGCGACCCGCCGAGCAGCGCCAGCATCGTCAGTCCGATCACCAACGCGCCGGCGTTCACTCCGAGGTAGCGCATCGGCGCACCGGCGATCGCCAGGTAGACGATGCCGAGCGCCACGGCGGCAATCGCGCAGGCAATGCCGATAGTGCGAGGGCGACACATCGTGGCTTGGACGATGCTCATGGTGGTCGATCCGCCGGGAAGAGGCGTGCCCTCGCCGAACAGCGACGCAAAAGGCTGAAGCAGATGCGAAGCGATCGCGCGGGGCATAAGTCCGCACAGGCCCTGGATCGCGAACAGGAGCGCCTTGGTATCGTCGGGAATATTCGCCGTCTCGCAGCGAATGGCCCACCCCCACGACTGCAACGAGGGTGGCAATATTGCCTGCAGGGCCCGGCAGGTGAGATCGGCCAGCCCGCGGCGCAGCCCGGCGCTCATATGGTCGCCTCCCGGCGTCGCGAATTGAGTATTGCCGCGTCACCGGGCGGATTGGCTTGGGCGAGCTGCACGCCGGTGGCCGTCAGCCGATAGGCATGCCGCGGCGGTCGCCCGCCGTCCACCGGCTGTTGCCATTCCGCCTCAAGATAGCCTTGCGCCTCCAGGCGGATCAGCAGCGGATAAAGCGTGCCGGATTTCACATCGGCGAGCCGCGCCAGTTCGTACCCGTGTGACCATCGGCCACCGGCCTCGAGCAGGATGGCGAGGACGATTCGGGCATGGGGCGAAAGCGCGCGTGTTCGAGACATTGACGCTAACTCTACCTATATAGATTTATCGTCAAGCGCTGATTGCGTCTGGGCTGCAGAGCGTCCGGAAACAGCGTCGGGCGTATGCAGCCCCGTGTCCGACTAGGGTGCCGGCCTGCGATCCCGCCGCTCGTGGCAAAGGCTCACGGCGTCCCGCCGAGCTTATGCGATCGGCGTCGCTCGCGCCGGCGCAGGGGGAAGCGCCAGCAATTCCTCCATCGTGCCGTTCGGCGCAGCCTGTTCGAGCAGCCTGGCAAGCAGGTCGACGGCTTCCCGGATCTGTTCGGGATCTTCGATGAACTCGCGCCCGAGAGACAGGCCTCGCATCGCCCAGACGACCAGGCGGATCGCGGCGGTGTCATGCTGCTTGGCGCCAAGCCGCTCCAGAAAGGCAGTGGCCGCCAGCTCCTCGATCGCGGTTTGCGCCGGCTTGATGAGCGCGGCGAGCTCGGGATCGCTGCGCGAGGCCACGAAAATCTCCAGCACCGCGACGCCGGACGGGCGCGACAGCACCTCCCATGAGATACGCGGCCAGTCCGATACGCGCGAGCCCACACCCCAGTCGCGCTGCAGCTCGCGATAGGCGACGACTTCCTGCTCGAATACCCAGCGCACCACCTCGGCGATGAATACCGCGCGGGTCGAGAAGTGATGCGTGATCGCGCCGCGGCTGATGCCTGCCTCGTCGGCGATCTCGGCATTGCTCGCGCGGGTGTACCCTAACCGGCTGATCGCGCGCACCGCGGCCTCGAACAAGGCTGTACGCGTTTCCGCCGTCCGCTGCTCCTGCGTACGGCGCGGCGTCTTTGCTTTTCCCATCTTTGCTCCTGGCGTCCTGATGACGGATCGGTCGCGCCCGAACAAGTCGGGCGCGACCGTCACGGTAAGAAGCGCCACTCGAATGCGGCGCCGATCCGGCGAAAGGCATTGTCGGGCAGCGTCTGCACATATTGGCCGGCAGAAAAGTTGCCGGGGTAGATGGCGGCGGCATAGCGTTTGTCGAACAGGTTGCGAACGAACACGCTGAAACGTGCGTGATCGTTGATGTCCCCAATCCCGATGGTGGCGTTGACCAGCGAATAGCCGTCCTGGATCGTGCTGGGATCGTTGATCGCGTAATAGAAGCTGCTGCGATAGCGCCAGTCGGCGTTGACGAAGACCTTGAGGTCGTCGTTGATCGGCTGATCCACATTTGCCGCCAGGCTGGTGGTCCATTTCGACGCGCCGACGAGCGGCGAGCCTGCCGCGTTGAAACTCGGGCCGGGGAGCGAACAGCCCTGCGCCGCGGTCTGCCCGAAGTAGCAGGCGACGTTATAGTCGCCGTAGCGGGTATCGAGATACGTAACGCCGCCGGTCAGGCTCACGCCGGAAAGCGGGCGCACCACCGCTTCCGCTTCGACGCCGCGGGTCCGCAGCTCGCTAGCATTGCCCGTCCGGAACGTGCCAAGCTCGCCGTTCAACGCCGGGTCGAACACCTGTGCCTGGAAATCGCGGAAGTTGTTGATGAAGCCCGCGATGTTCAGGCTGACGCGCCGATCGGCGAGGTCCAGCTTGGCACCGATCTCGTAGGCGTCGACATTTTCCGGATCGACGCCGAAGGCGATGCCGGCGGCCGAGCTGACGGCCGGTCCCTTGTAGCCGCGCGTGTAGGTTGCGTAGAGATTGGCGGTCGGCGCGATCGCATATTCGATACCGACGCGCGCGGACAGGCCATCGGCCTTGCGGTTCGCGATCAGCGGGGCGGCGAGGGTGCCGACACAGCGCCCGCCACCACTCAACAGGAACGTCACCAGATTGCAGACGCCCGGCACCGCCGTCACGTTTGTGGTCGAGTTGATGTCGTCCCAGGTGTAGCGGCCGCCGGCGATCAGCTTCAGCTGCGGGCTGACGTTGAAGGTTAGCTGTGCAAAGCCGGCATAGCTTTTGGTGCCGTAATCGAAGTTCGATTGGCCGTTGATCGGCGACAGGCGCAGCGGCGCGCTGGCCGGAAACACGCCGAATGTCCCCGCCTGCAGGATCTGCGCGTCGATCTGTTGACGAAAGAAATACAGGCCCGCGGTGTAATCGACGAACCCGCTACCGTTGTTCGAAACGCGCAGTTCCTCCGACAGCTGGTAGGATTGCGAGTTCGCGATGTTGGTGTCGAAAAACGCCACCGGCGTCTGGTCGACATCGTTGTTCGCGCGGGCGTTCAGATCGCGATAGGCGGTGACGGACGTGATCGTCAGCGCACCGGCGTCGTAGCTGGCGGACAGCTGCGCGCCGAAGCTGCGCTCGTCACGCAGCACGTTCGTGCTGCCGATCGCGGTCTTGTTGTTGGTCGGCGAGGCGATGACGCCAAGCGCGCTGTTCTGAACGCGCACGAAGTTGGGCGGCGCAAACGGGCGGAACGCGGCGGGGATCGGTGTCGGATCATTGCCGCCGAAGCGGCGGATCGTCGAATATGCCTCGATGCCGCTGTTGTTCTGGTAATCGGCGATCGCGTAGAGCGACAGGCGGTCGGTCGGCTCCCACAGCAATTTGGCGGTGCCGAAATAGCGGCGCGCCGGATCGAGGCGGCCTGGGCCGATCAATTGCGTCGACGGCTTCTGATACTGGTATCCGCCGCTGACGCGCAGCGCCGCATTTGATGCGATCGGCAGGTTGACCACCGCCTGCGCCTGCACCTGGTCGCGGCTGCCGGCCTGAACGCGGCCGCTGCTGCTCCGTTCTCCCAGCTTCGGCCTGGCGGTCGTGATCGAGATCAGCCCGGCCGTCGTGTTCTTGCCGAACAACAGCCCCTGCGGCCCACGCAGCACCTCGACCCGCTCGACATCGGCCAGCGAGTTCAGCGGCACAAAGCGCGGCAAGGTGATGTTTACGTCATCGACGGCGATGCCAACCGCCGATTCGATGCCATAGTCAAAGGAGTTGGTGCCGACCCCGCGGATCGCGAAATTGGGCACGCCGGGGGTCGCCGTGAAGTTCAGGCTCGGCGCACGCTGGGTGATGTCAGCCAGCTGGGTGGCACCGGTTTCGCGGATCGATTGGCCGTTCACCACGGTGATGGCGATCGGCACGTCGCGCAGGCTCTCGGTGCGGCGCTGCGCCGTGACGACGATATCGCCCTCTGCAAGGGGTGCCGCATCGGCTGCCGGATCGACGGCGTCCGCCGGCGGCGCTGCGGTTTGCGCCTGCGCCGCGCTCGCCAAAGCCAAAGCGCTTGAACCTACAAACGCTGCCAATTCCCGCATGATCATTTTTCCTCACCTGGTTCGCGGTTGGTACCGCTTGACAACAACCATCCGCTCAAACAAACATACTGTCAAGCACGCACGTAAGAAGTTGTTTAGGAGGGGTGATGACGCGAAAAGCCTATCGTTCGGGGCTGCTTGCCGGCGCGCTGGCAGTGTCCGCTGCGGCGGCAACGGCGCAGGAAGCGCAGCCGCGCGCCTCGTCATCGCTGGCGCAAGCCACCATCCCGACTGCCGCCGACAGCCGCGCTGCCGAAACAGAGCGGCAGATGCGGGTGGAGGAGCGCACGGTGCTGACACATGGCCTGTGGGCCATTCCGCTCATCCCCAAGGTGCAGATCCCCTCCCAGGCGGTGCTTGGGGCCGGCTACATCGCCGGGATCCCTCGCCTTGGCGTTCCCGCGCTGCTCGAAACCGACGCCAGCCTCGGCGTTTCGTACATCGCCAACCTGCGCAACGACGGCGCGACGGCGCTGCCGTCGGCAACGGCGATGGGCGCGACATGGAACGCCGATCTGATCCGCCGTGGCGGCGCGATGATCGCGGGTGAGGCGCGTGCCAAGGGCTTCAACGTGTTGCTGGGCGGCGGCATCAATTTGATGCGCGATCCCCGCAACGGGCGAACGTTCGAATATTTCGGCGAGGATCCGTTGCATTCGGGTCTGCTCGGCGGGGCGGCGATCGCCGGCGTGCAATCGCAACACGTCATGTCCACCGTAAAGCATTTCGCGCTCAATGCGCAGGAAACCGGTCGGCACCTGGTCGACGGCAGGATCGCCGACGATGCGCTGCGAATGAGCGACCTCCTGGCCTTTGAACTGGCGATCGAGCGCGGGCAACCGGGCGCGGTGATGTGCGCGTATAACCGCGTAAACGGCGCCCCCGCCTGCGGCAGCGATTACCTGCTCAACCGCGTGCTTAAGCAGGATTGGGGCTACCCCGGCTTTGTCATGTCCGACTGGGGATCGGTGGACGCGGTGGATTTCGCGCTCGCCGGGCTCGACCAGCAATCGGGCGCGCAGATCGACAAGCAGGTGTTCTTCGGCAAGCCGCTTGCCGCGGCCGCGGCGCGTGACCCGGCCTATGCGGCACGCGTTGCGGACATGAACCGCCGCATCCTGCGCTCGATCTATGCGCTCGGCCTGGACGCCAACCCGCCGGTCAAGCAGCCGATCGACTTCGCCGCCAATGGCGAGGTCGCGCGCGCGGTGGAGGACGCGGGCATCGTGCTGCTGCACAATCCCAAGGCGCTGCTGCCCTTGTCCAAGGACGTTCGCTCGATCGTGGTGGTCGGCGGCTATGCCGATGCCGGGGTGCTTTCGGGCGGCGGGTCGACGCAGGTGCAGCCGGAGGGCGGCCCGGCGGTTTCGCTGCCGATGGGCGGCGAGGGGCTGCTCGCCAAATACAACAATCAGACCTACCACGGCACCGCCCCGCTCGCCGCCATCCGGGCCATCGCGCCAAGGGCAAAGGTGACGTTCGTCGACGGCCGCTATCCGGCAGAGGCCGCTGCGGCCGCAAAGGCGGCCGACGTCGCTATCGTCTTTGCGACGCAATGGATGGCGGAAGGGGCCGACGTACCCGATCTGTCGCTGCCGAACGGGCAGGATGCGCTGATCGCTACGGTCGCTGGCGCCAACCCGAAGACGGTCGTGGTGCTGGAAACCGGTGGCCCGGTCCTCATGCCGTGGCGCGATCGCACCGGCGCGGTGCTGGAGGCGTGGTATGGCGGGGCGCGCGGCGGCGATGCGATTGCGGCCACGCTGTTCGGAGACGTCAACCCATCGGGGCGCTTGCCCATCACCTTTCCCGCCTCGGTCGATCAGCTGCCACGTCCGGCGCTCCCCTATGCCGGCATGGTCGATCGCGATTTCGCCGCTGGCTTTGCGGCCGGGACGCGCTATCCGATCGACTATGACATTGAGGGCGCGGACGTCGGCTATCGCTGGTTCGCCCGCAAGAAGCTGACGCCCTTGTTCCCGTTCGGCTTCGGGCTCAGCTACACCAGCTTCGATCACGGGCCGATGACCTTGATGGGTGGCGAACGACCGCGCGCTACCGTGTCGATCCGCAACACGGGTGCGCGCGCCGGCAGCGAGGTCGCGCAATTGTACCTCGTCTCCACGCCTGCCGGGCCGACGCGCCGGCTCGCTGGGTTCGCCAAAGTGGCGGTGCAGCCCGGCGCGACGGAAACCGCTACCATCCCCATCGAACCGCGGCTTCTGGCGCAAAGCAGCGGCGGGCGATGGACGATGCCGGCGGGTCGCTACGGCTTCGCGCTGGGCCGATCCGCGACCGATCTGGGGCCCGTCGTCACCGTCGACCTGCCGGCCCGGCAATGGCGCTGACCTATCATCTGAAGGACGTGATATGAAACAGATCCGCCTTGCACTCGCGCTTACCCTTGGCGCCGTCATCATGCCGGCCGCGGCGGTGGCGCAGGGCATCCCCGTCGCGCCCATGGAAGCGCCGCCGCAGACCGGCGCCATCCCGCTCGGCACCGGCGCGATCCCTGATATGCCCGCGGAAAGCTGGTTCACGCTGGCCGGCCGCTCGACGGTGCGCAACGTATCCACGGCCACGCTTCTCCCCGTCCTGCCGGACAAGGCAAAGGCAACGGGCGCGGCGGTCGTGATCGCGCCGGGGGGCGGCTTCATCATGGAATCGATGGAGGCGGAGGCGATGAAGCCGGCGCGGTGGTTCGCGGATCACGGCATCGCCGCCTTTGTGCTGAAATACCGTCTGGACCCGACACCCGCGGGGATGGACGCGTTCCGTTCGGCGGCGCTCGCCCGCTTTGCGGCGGCAGCGGCCATGGGCGCAAAGGGCGGCGCCGACATCGCCGCGCCCGCGGCGGCACTCGCCGATGCGCAGGCTGCAATGCGCCTGGTGCGAGCGCGGGCGCGCCAATGGAACGTCGATCCCGGCCGGGTCGCCTACATGGGCTTCTCGGCCGGCGCGATCATGGGCACCGATCTGGTCAAGGCCGCCGCGCCGGGCACGATGCCAGACCTGTTTGCCGCCATCTATCCGAACATGGCGGCTACGACCGTGACGGAGAATGCACCGCCATTGTTCGTCGCGGTGGCGAGTGACGACGAGCTGTTCGGCAAGCAGGGCTATGCCCTGCCGGAGAGCTGGCGACGCGCCGGCCGACCGGTCGAACTGCACGTCTACGAACACGGCGGCCACGGCTTCGGCTTCGACGGCAAGCCGGGAACTACCAGCGCCGGGTGGAACGCCGCGCTGCTGGGCTGGCTGCGCGCACACGGCTGGCTGACCAGATAGGCGAACGACGACGCTCCCGGCGGAAACGACGCGTCGGTGGTTCCACTGGAATCGGGCTTGGTAGGCGGAAAGCAGCGCGGATCATGACAGCGCGCCATCCGCTCACCCCCAGATTGCGGGCGTGCACCAACGGGTGCATGCCGCTACAATGACAAGCTTGGAGCAACTCGGGATCACGATCCCGATCGTGCAAGCGCAGATGGCTGGCGTGTCGACGCCCGACCTTGCTGCGGCGGTCAGCAATGCCGGCGGGCTCGGGTCGATCGGCGTCGGCGCCACGGACGCTGCCGGTGCGCGCGCGATGATCCGCGCGACCCGCGCCCGAACCGACCGCCCGTTTAACGTCAATGTGTTCGTTCACGCGAAAGCGAAGGCAAATGCCGCGCGCGAGCGACAGTGGCTGCAAGCGCTTGAGCCATTATTCGCCGAGTACGGCAGTGCGCCGCCTGGCACGTTGCGGGAAATCTACACCAGCTTCGCCGATGACGCTGCCATGCTGGCGATGTTGGTCGAAGAAGCGCCGCCGGTGGTCAGCTTCCATTTCGGCGTGCCCGCTCCCGATCGCATCGCGGCGCTGAAGGCGGTGGGATGCACGCTGATCGCTTCCGCGACCAGCCTGAACGAGGCGCGCCAGATCGAAGCTGCGGGCATCGACGTGATCGTCGCACAGGGGTGGGAGGCCGGCGGGCATCGTGGCATCTTCGATCCCACGCTCGCCGACGATCGACTTGGCACGATTGCGCTGGTGCGGCTGATTGGCGCGCTCAGCAGCATTCCCGTTATCGCGGCGGGCGGGATCATGGATGGTGCGGGTATCCGCGCGGCTCTGGCATTGGGTGCGATCGCCGCGCAGCTGGGCACGGCGTTTATCGCCTGCCCCGAAAGCAGCGCTGACGAGGCTTACCGTCTTGCGCTGGGCGGCGAGGGCGCGCGCCATACCGTCATGATCGATGCGATCTCCGGCCGCCCTGCCCGCTGCTTGCGCAATCGTTTTACCGCCTGGGCGGCGACCAACCGGCTCGCCGCGCCTGATTACCCGATCGCCTATGACGCGGGAAAGGCGCTCAACGCTGCCGCCAAGGCTGCGGGAGAGAGTGGCTTCGGCGCACAATGGGCCGGGCAGGGCGCACCGCTTTTCCGCGCCATGCCCGCGTCGGATCTCGTGGCCACCTTGTGGCAAGAGGCTGGCCGACTTGCGTAGCATGAAGGAACGCCTCGATCAGGCGGTTGCGCGCGACTGGCCGGTTGACTGGACCTTGCGCCGCGCCATCTCGTTCAGTGTTTCGGTACGCAAGATTACCCGTCTTCGCGGAACGCCGAACGCTGAACGCAGCCATGCTGCCCCATGATGAGGATCATTACCGCATGTCGCAATCATCGGAATATGTGCCGCCCGAAGTCTGGACCTGGCGGAAGGGTGAAGGCGGCGGGCGTTTCGCGTCGATCAATCGTCCGATCGCCGGCCCCACGCAGACCCGCGACCTGCCGGTCGGGGAGCATCCGCTTCAGCTCTACTCGCGTGGCACGCCCAACGGTGTGAAGGTCACCGTCATGCTGGAGGAGCTGTTGGCGCAGGGCCACGCCGGCGCCGAATACGACGCCTGGCTGATCGACATCATGAAAGGCGATCAGTTCGGCTCCGGGTTCGTCGACGTGAACCCGAATTCGAAGATCCCCGCGCTGATGGATCGCAGTGGCGACACGCCGGTCCGGGTGTTCGAATCGGGCGCGATCCTGCTCCATCTGGCGGAAAAGTTTGGCGCCTTCCTGCCGGCGGACGGCCCGGCGCGCGCCGAGGTCTTGTCCTGGCTGATGTGGCAGATGGGGTCGGCGCCCTATCTCGGCGGCGGGTTCGGGCACTTCTATGCCTATGCCCCGTTCAAGATCGAATATGCGATCGATCGCTTCACGATGGAGGTGAAGCGGCAGCTCGACGTGCTCGACCGACAGCTGGCGAACCACGAATATATCGCGGGCGATGCCTATTCGGTCGCCGATATCGCGATCTGGCCGTGGTACGGGCTGGTGGCCGAGGGCAAAGCCTACGACGCCGGCACCTTCCTCGATGTCGCCAGCTACGGCAATCTCCAGCGCTGGGCGAAGCAGGTGGCGGCGCGTCCGGCGGTCAAGCGCGGGCGGATCGTGAACATGGCGCTGGACGAGCGTCACGCCGCCAGCGATATCGATGCGTTCCTGGCGAGTCAGCCGGACAAGGGCTGACTCGCGATCGTCACCGACGGGCGCTGCCGCGGGTCGAACGGCGCCCGATCGGATGATGATGCGGGTTTACGAGCAACAAACGGCCAAAATATCGCGCGCGAAACGATTTTTGCGCCAAGACGGATGGTGCATTGCCCGTCGCTGCGCATATGGAGGTCGCTCCACAATATGAGAGCATGACATGAACAATTCCGACCTCGCCGATCGCATCGCGGCTGATCACGACCTCAGCAAGGCCGATGCCCGCAAGCTGGTCGACGGCGTGTTCGCCGCCATTGTTGATGCCGCCACCCAGGGTGAGGAAGTCGCCATCAACGGCTTCGGCAAGTTCAAGGTCAAGGACAGCCCCGCACGCGAGGGCCGCAACCCGTCGACGGGTGAGGCGATCCAGATCGCCGCGTCGAAGAAGCTGACGCTGACCCCCGCCAAGGCGCTCAAGGACAAGCTGAACGGCTAAGTCCCTTGAACCTCGCCCGGGTCCTTGCGCCGCTCCGTCGGCCGCATGACCCGGGCGAGCATCGTTCTACAATACGGCGCGGCGCCTCGCGCTCAGGCGCCCGGCCTCACGCGCCGCCAGGTCAGCCGCGTGACATAGGTCTGGCCCGATTTCGACACCTCCGGCTCCGTCACCAGCTCGATCGTATCGGCATCCACCGGCACGATCAGCCGCACGAAGCGCGTCCCCACCCGCGTGGGTTGCGAGGCGAACAGGATGTCGTGCGTCACCCGGTCACCCTCGCGCTGCCACGTGCCGGCATAGGAAAAGAAGTCGGTAAAGCTGTCCGCCTTCGGGTCGCCGCCCTTGGCCCAGGCCGGGTCCATCAGAAACGCGGACATGCGCCCGTCGGCGGTATATTGCAGCTGCCCGCCCGGCGGGTCGCCAAAGGTGCGGCGCTCCGCCTCGCCGCGCTGGCTGACGCACGACAGCAATGTCCAGGTGCCCAGAAGATCGTTCATGCCGGTCCTTTTGCTCTGAAAGGAAAGCGGGCGGCGGCGGCCCGCTCGGCCGCCCACCGCCCGTCATGTGTCATGCCGATGCGTCAGGCCGCGACCGCTTCCTTGCGCTTCTTGCGCACGATCGTCTGCGCGTTGGTATATTCCAAGAGGCCCTCGATCCCGCCTTCGACGCCGACGCCCGACTGCTTCATGCCGCCGAACGCCGCCATCGGCGACAGGTGCTGCGTTTCGTTGACCCACACCGTGCCGCTGGCGATGCGCTGCGCGATCTCGAACGCCTTGTCCTCGTCATTGCCCCACACCGAGCCGCCGAGGCCGTAATCGGTCGCATTCGCCCGCGCGACCACATCGTCCACGTCGTCGAACTTCAGCAGCGGCAGCACCGGGCCGAACTGCTCCTCCTGCACGATCCGCGCGTCCTCGGGCGGATTGTCGAGGATCGTCACCGGCACGAAATAGCCCGGCACATCGGCCTTCTCGCCACCGACCAGGAACTTGTAGCCCTTGTCCTTGGCGTCCTGGATCAGCTCCAGCACGCGGGCATATTGCTGCTTGTTGTTGATCGGGCCGATCTGCGTGCCCTGCTCCGAACCGTCGCCGACCTTCACCGTCTTGGCATAGGCAACCAGCGCGTCGCGCAGCTGGTCGTAGATGTCCTTGTGGACGTACATCCGCTTGGTCGCGATGCAGATCTGGCCGTTGTTGCGGAACGCCGCCCAGAACAATTCCTCCGCGACCTTCTCCACGTCGACGTCGGGCATCACGATCGCCGCGTCGTTGCCGCCCAGCTCCAGCGTCACGCGCTTCAGCGTCGGCGCGGCGGACTGCATCACGCGCTTGCCGGTGGCGGTCGATCCGGTGAAGCTGATCTTGTCGAAGCCCGGATGGCTCGTCATCCACGGCCCCAGGTCGTCGCCACCCGTCACGATGTTGAGCACGCCCGGCGGCAGCAGCTCGGCCGCCAGCTCGCCGAACTTCAGCGTCGACAGCGGCGTGAAGGGCGACGGCTTCAGCACCATCGTATTGCCCGCCAGCAGTGCCGGGCCGACCTTGAACATCGCCAGGATCATCGGGAAATTCCACGGCGCGATCGCACCGACGACGCCCAGCGGCACGTGGCGCGTCTCGCTGTAGCGATCGTCCGAATCCTCGTTGACCGTAACGGGCAGATCGAGCTGCGAGGCGGCCATCAGCCAGTAACCCGCGCCCATCACCTCGCCCTGCGATTCGGCGTGCGGCTTGCCCTGCTCCTTGGTCAGCAGGCGCATCAGCGGATCGGCATTGGCCATGATTGCCTGCCCCAGCGCGGCGAGCTTCGCCTTGCGCTCCGCAATCGGCGTCGCGGCCCAGCCGGGATAGGCCTTGCGCGCCGCCGCGATCGCCGTGTCTAGGTCGCCTTGCGTCGCATCGGGCGCGCTGGCGATCACTTCCTCGGTCGCCGGGTTCACGACGTCGAGCGTGGCCGAGCCGGTCACCAGCTCGCCGCCGATCAGCATGCGATACGCACCATCGAAGTTCATCGCGTCTCTCTCCTGACTCTGTTTGCCCGTCACATAACAGAAGTTACGGGATCAGCACTACCTTGATGCATTCCCCGCGCGCCTGCGCCGCGATCGCTTCGTTGATGTCGCTGAGCGCGAAGGTCCGCACCAGCCGATCGAACGGAAAGCGGCCGGCGGCATGATGCGCGAGCAGTTCGGGGATGAAGCCCTGCTGGTCGCTGTCGCCCTCGATGATGCCATAGATGCGGTGCCCCGGCGTCATCAGCGCGCTGATGTTGACCGTGATCGACGCACCCGCCTCGCGCGGCACCCCGACCAGCCCGATCGCGCCGTGACTGCCGAGCGCCGCCATGCCTGCCTCGATCACCGACACGTTGCCCGTCGTGTCAAAGGCGAAGTCGACACCATCGGGCACCACCGCGCGGATCGCCGCCGCCAGATCGCCCGCCGCCGGGTCGATCACGTCGGTCGCGCCAAGCTCGCGTCCGATGGCGCGCCGGTTCTCCATCGGCTCCACCAGGATGATGCGCGCGCAGCCGCGGATGGTCGCCGCCATCACCGCGGCCAGCCCCACCGGCCCGCCGCCGAACACCACCAGCGAGCTACCGGCCTGACAGTCGAAGGTGCGCATGATCGCCCCCGCGCCGGTCTGAAACCCGCAGGCGAGCGTCCCCAGCATCGCCAGCGGCGCCGCACTGTCTTCCACCTTCACCAGATTGCGCGCGCGGGTGATCGCATAGGTGGCAAAGGTCGATTGCCCGAAGAAATGCGACGCGACCGCCGTGTCGCCCTTGGCATACGCCTTCGACCCGTCGGTCACCCGCATCCCGGCATAGTTGAGCGGCACGAAGCTGCGGCAATAACTCGGCAGCCCCTCGTCGCACCGTGGGCAGGCGCCGCAGCTCGAAAAGCCCACGATCACCTGATCGCCGACCGCAAAGCCGGTGACGCCCTCACCGATCGCGTCGACCACGCCCGCGCCCTCATGACCGAACACGGCAGGGAAGGGATATGTCGCGATCTGGTCGCGAAAGACGAGGTCGGTATGGCACAGCCCCACACCCGCCACCCTGACGCGCACCTCGCCCGCCTGCGGTTCGCCGACGTGCAGCTCCTCCAGCACGAAATCCTGGTGCGGCCCATGCGCAACGGCGGCGGTGCAGGTCGTCATCTCGCTCTCTCCCCGGTGATCTTTTGGGGGAGCCTAGAGCGGTACGATAGCCGCACAAGCCACGTCATTGTGGCACCATCGATCTCCTAACAACCTACGTCATCCCGGCCTTGTGCCGGGATCCACTGTCCCGCGAACTCACCGGCTCGAGAGTGTGCGGGACAGTGGATGCCGGGACCAGCCCGGCATGACGAGGCACACGCACCGGCTATCGCGCGCCGAAAAAATGGAACACACTCCATTCCCACAAGCCGGCGCCCTCCAGGCGACCGGCAGCAGGAGAGGGCGAAACCCATGCTGGTAGGCGATATCCCCGCCACCGCGGCGCATCGCGCGCCCGATGTCGTCGCGGTGCAGTTCCACGATCGCGCGATCACCTATGCGCAGCTGCGCGACCGATGCTGGCAGCTGTCCAATGCGCTCCTCGCCATCGCCGCGCCGGGCGACCGCATCGCGATCCTCGCCGAAAACTGCCCCGAATATGCGCTCTGCTATTATGGCGTGCCCGGCGCGGGCATGGCGCTCACCTTCCTCAATTATCGCCTCAGCCCGCCCGAGCTTGCCTATATCATCGGCAACGCCGCGCCGACGGTGCTGATCGTCGAGGACAAGTTCATGGGCGCGATCGACTCGATCCGCGATCAGCTGGGCGTCCACACGATCGTCACCATCGGTCAGCCAGCGCCGGGCACGCTCGCCTTCGACGCGCTGCTCGCATCCGGCGAGGCCACGCCGCCCGACGTGCGCGTCGCCGACGATGATCTCGCCTGGCTGCTCTACACCTCGGGCACCACCGGGCTGCCCAAGGGCGCGATGCTCAGCCATCGCAACGTCGTGGGCGCGGTGATGAACGCGCTGGTCAGCTGGGATCGCGACGACGTGGCGGTGGCCGAGCCGGTCTACATGCTCACCTTCCCGATGTATCACGTCGCCGGCTATGCCTTGCTGATCCAGCATCTGCGCGGACAGGCCGTGGTGCTGATGCAGAATTTCGATCCCGAAATCCTGTTCGCGACGATCGAGCGCCACCGCGTCACCGCCACTTCCGCCGCGCCGACGATGATCGCCATGCTGCTCGATCACTCCGCCATGCCGCGCCACGATCTCTCCTCATTGCGCAACATGGGCTACGGCGCCTCCGCCATGCCCGTCGCCGTGCTGCGCCGCGCCCGCGAACGCTGGCCGCACGTCCGCTTCGCCACCGGATTCGGCATGACCGAGCTGGCCGGCAACGTCATGGTCCTCACCGCCGACGAGCATGACCGCGCGCTCGACGAGGGGCTGCCGATCCTGAACTCGGTCGGGCGCCAGATGCTGCTCTCGCAGGTCCGCGTCGTGACGGAGGATGGCGTGGACGCCCCGCCCGGCACCGAGGGCGAGATCCTCGTCCGCGGCGATCAGGTGCTGTCGGGCTATTGGCGCAACCCGGAGGCGACGGCGAAAGCCTTCACCGGCCCGTGGTTCCACACCGGCGACGTCGGGCGCTGGAACGAGCAGGGCTATCTCTGGATCGTCGACCGCAAGAAGGACATGATCGTGTCGGGCGGCGAGAACATCTACCCGCGCGAGGTGGAGGAAGTGCTCTACCGTCATCAGGCGATCCGCGAGGCGGCCGTGGTCGGCGCGGAAGATCCGACATGGGGCGAGGCGGTCGTCGCGATCGTCTCCTGCCGCCCCGGCGAGACCACCACCGCGGCCGACCTGATCACCTTCTGCCGCGCGCACATCGCCAGCTACAAGAAACCGCGCGCAGTGGTGTTCGTCGACGAACTTCCCAAAAATGCCTCGGGCAAGGTGCTCAAACGGGAGCTGCGCGATCAGCTGGCGGCAGGCGTTCTGGTGATGGAACACTGAACTGGCCGGGCGAGGCCGGAATAAGGCCGATCATCTCCAGAGGGCGGCCGCCATCATACCACGCGGGTACGTGAAACGGCCGGCAATCACCCCTGCTATTGCGAACCATTCACACATTGGCTAGGCAACGCCCCGGCGCCGCGATCGCGCGCTGACCGGACACGCAGCAAGGGGCGGACAAGCAATGATCGGGTTCACGCACATTGCGCCGCGTCGCTGCGCTGGCTGCTGATGGCCGCTGAAACGCTTCTCGCCGGCGCTGCGGCGGCCTCCGTGGCCGGCGTCGGCACGCTGCGCCTCGCCTGGTCGCGCCCGCGCCGCTCCACCGTCCTGAACGGCCTCGGCTGGGCCGTCCTGCTGCTCGCCACCATCTTTTCCGCCGCACATTCAGGCGCTTGGGGCATCACTGTCGCCGCGCTCATCGCCATGATCGCCGCGCTGCTCGTCCTTGCCCACGCTGCCTTTCTGTCGCCCGCCGCACCCGGCGCCAAGGTCTCCAACCGACGCGTCAGGATGTTGCCCGAGGGAAACGAGCCGCTCCAGCTCGGCCGCCGCATCGCCACCTTCCTCCTCGTCGCGATCGCCGCCGCGCTCGTCTCCACCGCCGTCGCGATCGGCTGCCGCGCGCTGTCTATGCTGCTCGGCGCCACCGAGGCCGACGCCAACGTCATCGCGCTCGCCGCCACGCCGCTCGCCTGGACCATCCTCAGCTACGCGCTGCTGATGCGCGAAGCCCGCGCCGCCCAGATCCGCCTGCTGCTCGGCTGGGCGATCGCCGGCGCGCTTGGCGTCGCGCTGGACCTGATCGCATGAGCCTCGCCCCCGACAACGGCACCGTGAAGCGCGCGCTGTCGGTCCACGCCGCGATCGGCCTCGTCGCCGGCGCTTTGCTCTACCTCGTCAGCCTCTCGGGCGCGGTCGCGGTCTTCTACCAGGAATGGCAGCGGGTCGAGCAGCGCGACGCGCCCGAGATGACGCGCATCGATCCCGCCGCCGTGCAGCGCGGCGTGGAGGCGGTGCTCGCGTCCGAGAAGGGCAAGCCGCCCACCACGCACCTTTACGTCCACCTGCCGGTCGAGCCGCTCCCGCGCACCACCGTCACCACCGATACGCAGGCCGTCCACCTCGATGCGGCCGGCAACATCGCCGCGCCCGAGGAAGTCGCCTGGTCCGATTTCCTGGTCGAGCTTCATTACGCGCTCAACCTGCCGGCAATCGCCGGGCTGACGGTGGTCGGCGGGCTTGGCGTCATGATGCTGGCATTGTCGCTGTCGGGCGTCGTCGCGCACCCGCGCATCTTCCGCGACGCCTTTCGCCTGCGCGCCCGCGATACGGGCGGCCTCGGCCTGGCGGACTGGCACAATCGGCTGAGCGTCTGGACGCTGCCCTTCACGCTGGCGATCGCCTTCACCGGCGCGCTCATCGGCATGGCCTATGTCACCGCTTACGGCATGGCGACCACCAGCTACGGCGGCGATCTGGAGGCGGTCTATGCTCCCATCTTCGGCGCGGAAGGGAAGCCGGACAAGACGCCCGCACCCGCACCAAACATCGTTGCGGCGTTTGATTACATGCGCGCCAACCACCCCGATGCCGACCTCACCTATGTGACGCTGCACGATCCGGGCACCGCGGGGCAGCACATCCAGCTACTCGGCGAGCACAAGCGCCGCCTGGTGTTCGGCGAATATTACACCTTCGACGCGGCCGGCCGCTTCCACGCGATCGCCGGGCTCGCCGACGGCACATTGGGTCAGCAGGCCGCCGCTTCCAACTACCGGCTGCACTTCGGCAATTTCGGCGGCATGCCGGTGAAGATCGCCTATTTCGTCTTTGGCCTGGTACTGACCGGCATCTGCGCCACCGGCACCTACATCTGGCTCGGCAAGCGCGAGCGCCGGGGCGTCCATGAGCCGCGCCTGCGCGCCGTCTGGGACGCGGTGGTCTGGGGATCGCCGCTCCTGCTGGCGGTGACGTTCATCCTGCGCAAGACGATCGGCAACGGCGCACCGCTTGCGCTCACCTTCTGGCTCGGCATGGCGGCGCTTGTCGGCATTGCCTTCGCGGTCCCCGGACGCAACGTGTTGGCCAGGGTGCTGAAGGTCGTGCTCGTCGTTACCCTCCTGCTAGTCGGGGCGTTGATCTTTCTCGTCTGAACGGCACGCCGATCCTCCGGTTTCGAACGGGATAAGAGGGTTAACGTCGCGGTAACCTTGAATTTTCCGGAACGTAACGGCGCGTGGCGGGCTTCATGTTCCAGGCTTTGCGACCATGTCGCGACAGGAGGGATGATGACCAGCAATCTCGTATCCGCAGTTTTCGACAGCCATGCCGACGCCGAGCGCGCGGTGGACGATCTGCGCCGCAACGGCGTCTCGGATGAGGCGATCTCGGTGATTGCGCGCCACGATGGCGAGACGACGATCGGCGACGGCAGCGGCGCCGACAGCAAGGAATTCATCGGCAAGGTGGCGGCCGGCGCGGGCATCGGCACGATCCTCGGCATCGCGGCACTTGCGATCCCCGGCGTCGGCCCGCTGGTGGCGGGCGGCGCGATCGCATCGTCGATGGTGCCGGGCATGGCG
Source organism: Sphingomonas dokdonensis (assembly GCF_002197685.1). Lineage (GTDB taxonomy): Bacteria > Pseudomonadota > Alphaproteobacteria > Sphingomonadales > Sphingomonadaceae > Sphingomonas > Sphingomonas dokdonensis. Next base: position 48,293 of record NZ_NBBI01000002.1, read on the forward strand.
ATCACCGGCGCGGCGCTGGGCGGCGCGGCCGGTGGCCTGGAAAAGGTGATGACCGATCACGGCGTCAGCGAAGAGGATGCCGGCTATTACGGCAGCCGCATCAATGATGGCGGCGTGTTCGTCTCCGTGGACGCCGGCCGCAGCGGCATGGCGGCAGATCAGGCCGCCGACATGCTGTACCGCGCCGGCGGTCACAGCGCCACGCGCCCACGGACGGCCGCCACGATCTAGCGGCGGATCGCAGGGCGGTTACCCTGCACATCATGGCAGCGGCGTACCGTGCGCGGTGCGCCGCTGTTTATTTATAAGGCTCCTGGCTTCAGAGGTCCGCACCGGCAAAGGCTTGGACCCAGCCGAGACCTTATATGATCAAGCAAACTTCCTCGCACTCAAGTGGCGCGATCGCAGTTGAAGCGCGCCACAATTTCGTGAGCGCCACAACACACTAGCATTGAGCCGGCCTTTGGCTGCCGCTCATGCTGAAGATGATCAGGTTTCTGTCCATGGCGCATGCGCTGATGGCGCATCTCGCAACCGTGATGTATGGCACGCCAAAAGACGCTTGCAAGCGAGCCAATAGTCTATAATCCACGAGTGTTGGGTAAGTTCCCTTGAAAATAAATATGCTGGCGACTCGCAGTAATCGCGGGAGATTCGGTGAGGAATAAGCGTGTATTCTGCTTGTGTTCTTCTATTATGGCATCTTTAACTATGTTTCGCTTCTAGTCATTGCCGGGCATATAGTTAATTCTGGCGCAAATTACGTATAAATACGTGTAACAAAGCGTTGAACGCTTCGCAGCATCCTTTCCGAACCGGCCGCAATGATCGGCCGAAAAGGAGGATGACATGGCTGACCATACACAATCTCGCTCTTCGATGATGACCCGCCTGCTGACCCGCTCGTTGCTGGGGTCGCCGGTTCTCTTGGCTGTGCTCACCGCGCAGCAGGCCGAGGCGCAGCAGCGCGTCGTCAGCGCATGCTCGGGCGTCAGCCTGCCGCGCTCTGCCGTTACCGACATTCTCACGCCCGTGATCACCGGCATCGCCACACCGGTCGAAGGTCGCGTGAACGATATTCTGGGCCTGCCGCTGCTCGGTGGCCTGCTGCCCGATCTGTCGCTGAACGCATCCGGCCTGTTGACCGATGCCGCCAACGGCGCGCCGATCACGTTGCAGGCGCTCGCCACTGACGGCACGGTGGTCGGCCCGACCGATCAGTGCCGCCTAACGGCAGACTCGATCACGCTTGATGCGCCCGCCGGCGTGGCGATCGGCGGCAACCAGATCACCGGCCTTGGCGCGGACGGCGCAGCGGCCTTTGCCAGCGACATCAACGCGATCGCCTTCGGCAACAATGCCCGCGCGGAGGCGGGCGCCACTGGCAGCATCGCGCTGGGTACGAACAGCAGCGTCACGGCGGCGAACAGCGTTGCGCTTGGCGCAGGATCGGTCGCCGGCCGCGGCGCGCTGGCGAACTACACCGCCACCGGGCTGGTCGGTGCGCAGAACTCCGTCGGTGAAGTGTCGATCGGGGCGCCGGGCGCCGAGCGCCAGCTGACCAACGTCGCCGCCGGCACCGCCGCGACCGACGCCGCCACCGTGGGGCAGGTCGATGGCGTCGCCGCACAGGTGACGGCGCTTGCCGACCGCGCGGTGCAATATGACGGGGCGGCACGCGACCGCGTGACGCTGGCCGGCGCCGGCGGTACGGTGATCGGCAATGTCGGCGCGGGTACCCTGTCGGCCACCTCGACCGAGGCGGTGAACGGCAGCCAGCTGTTCGCCACCAATGCGCAGGTTGCCGCCAATACCACCGCCATCACCAATCTCGGCAACATCGCGGCCGGCCCCGTGCGCTATGCCGATCCGGCAACGCCGACGGTTCCCAACGGTGGCACGGTAACCGACGAAGCGACGCTCCTCGGCGCGAGCGGCGGCGCGGTCGGCCTCCACAATGTGCGCGCGGGTGCGCTTGCCGCCGGATCGACCGACGCGGTGAATGGCGATCAGCTGTTCGCCACCAATCAGGCGGTGGCCGGCAATACCGATGCGATCACCAACATCGACGCGCGGGTGACGACCACCGAAACCAACGTCGCCAATCTCCAGACCGATGTCGCCAACAACACCACCGCGATCACCGATCTGCAGAACTCCGTCACCGGCACCAACACCAACGTCACCAATCTGACAACGCAGGTGGACGCCAACACCACGCAGATCACCAACATCAACACCAGCCTCGCCAATCAGCCGCTGCGCTACGCCGATGCGGCGACGCCGACGACGCCCAACGGCGGCACGGTCAGCGAGGATGCGACTCTGGTCAGCGCCAGCGGCGGCGCGGTCGGCCTCCACAATGTGCGCGCCGGCGCCCTGGTCGCCGGATCGACCGACGCGGTGAACGGCGATCAGCTCGCCACCACCAACGCGCAGGTCTCGGCCAACACCACCGCGATCACCAATTTCAACAATCTGGTGACGGGCAGCGCGGTCAGCCCCGTGCAATACAGCAACCCCGACAATCCGACGGTGCCGAACGGCGGCACGCTGACCAACGACGTCACCTTTGTCGGCGCCGATCCGGCAGCGCCCGTCACGCTTCACAACGTAGCCGGCGGCGCGGTGTCGGCAACCTCCACCGATGCGGTGAACGGGCAGCAGCTGTTCGCGGTGTCGCAACAGGCCGCCAACAGCCTGCAATATGACCGCGACGCAGCCGGCGCGCGTGCCAACAGCGTGACGCTCGCCGGAGGCGATGCCGCAGCGCCCGTGGCGATCAACAATGTCGCGGCCGGCGCCGTGGCGGCCGGATCGACCCAGGCGGTGAACGGCGGGCAGCTGTACGCCACCAATCAGGTGGCGCAGCAAGCCGCCGCGCTTGGCGCCAATTCGGTGCAATACGATCAGGGCCGCACCTCGGTGACGTTCAACACCACGGGCAGCGCGGTGGTACTGCGCAATGTGGCGGCGGGCACGTCGGCGACCGATGCGGTCAACGTGGGCCAGTTGCAAAGCGGCCTGCAGGGCGCCGTGAACCAGGCGAACGCCTACACCGACACGCGGCTCAACCAGGCATTGACGTCGATGAACTTCAACCTGCGTGAGGTGCGCCGCGATCTTAGCGCCGGCACGTCGTCGGCGCTGGCGGCGGCGGGCCTGCCGCAGGCGAACGAGCCGGGCCGCTCGATGGTCGCGATCGGCGGCGGCACCTACCGGGGTCAGTCCGCGCTGGCGGTCGGCGCCTCGACCTTCCTCAACGACGGGCACTCGATCTTCCGCATCGGCGCCTCGATCGACAGCCAGGGCTATGGCGGCGCGAATGCGGGCTTCGGCTACCAATTCTGAGCCGATTGTCCCGCGGCCGGGGGGCGTCTGCAGCCATGGACGTCGCCCCGGCCAAAATTTTCTTCGATCTGCCCACAAGGGTTTGATCTGTATGGCCCCTTTCCCCGCATGGCGCGTTACCGCGGCATGACGGGGATTTGGGCGTTGGCGCATCGGCGCTTCATGTTGGGCGCAAGCGCGCGGGCGACCCTGCGATGACCACGCCGCAATGGCTGTCGGTGGCCGTGCTCACCGGCATGATGGGGCTCTTTATCTGGGGGCGCTTTCGCTACGACGTCACCGCGATCATCGCGTTGCTTGCGGCGCTGGCGGTCGGCATCGTGAAGCCGGCGGACGCCTTCTCCGGCTTCTCCGACGATATCGTCATCATCGTCGGTTCCGCGCTGGTCATGTCGGCGGCGATGCAGCGATCCGGGCTGATCGAGCGCGCGCTCGCCTTCGTATCGCGGCGGATCAAGCGGGTGCGCTCGCAACTCGTCCTGCTCACTGCCTCGGTCGGCATCGCCTCCGCGCTGGTCAAGAATGTCGGTGCGCTCGCCATGCTGATGCCCGCCGCGTTTCAGATGGCGAAAAAGAACAACACCAGCCCCTCCGTCTTTCTGATGCCGATGTCCTTTGCCTCGCTGCTCGGCGGGCTGATGACGCTGGTCGGCACCTCACCCAACATCATCGTAAGCCGCGTGCGGCAGGAGATGACGGGGCAGCCTTTCACCATGTTCGATTATCTGCCGACCGGCCTCGGCCTGCTGATCGTCGGCATGATCTTTCTGCGCTTCGGCTATCGCCTCCTCCCACGCGATCGGCGCGCCACCGCGACGATGGGCGATGCGCTCGACATCACCGGCTATGTGACCGAGGCGACCATTCCCGAAGGATCGCCGGCGATCGGCGAAACGGTGGGCGCGTTCCTCGAGCGGCACGATCACGACGTCAACGTCACCAACCTGCTGCGCGCCGACATGCGCACCGTGCCCGCGCACCATGTCGAGCTGCGTCAGGACGACATTCTCATCATGGCGGGCGAACCCGACGCGCTGGAACGCGTCATCGCCGCGGACAGCCTGGTGCTGGAGGGCGAGCAGCGCGACCTGACCGATGACGAAGGCGACGAGATCGGCGTGATCGAGGGCGTGATCGGCGCCAATTCGGTGCTGGTCGGCCAGACCGCGGAGCGGCTGCGGCTCCAGTCGCACTATGGCGTCAACCTGATCGCGCTCTCGCGCTCCGGCGAGCGGCTCGCGCGGCGGCTCGGCGAGACGAAGCTGAAGGCGGGCGATGTCGTCGTGCTGCAAGGTTCGCTCGTGCGCTTGCCCGATCGGCTCCACGACCTCGGCGTCCTGCCGCTGGCCGAGCGCATGCTACGGCTGGGCAGCAGCGGGCGTAGCTGGCTGCCGCTGATCGTCCTCGCGATCGCCATGACCGCGACCGCGATGGAGCTGGTGCCGGTCGCGGTCGCCTTTTTCGCCGCCGCCGGTGTCGTCATCGCCACCGGCGCGCTGCCCACGCGCGAGGCGTATCAGGCGGTCGAATGGCCGATCCTCATCATGCTCGGCGCGCTGATCCCGGTCAGCGATTCGCTGCGCACCACCGGCGCGTCCGATCTGATCGCGACGGGCCTTGCCGATGTCGCCACCAGCCTCCCCGCATGGGGCGCCGTGGCGCTGATCATGGTGACGGCAATGGCGGTGACGCCGTTCCTCAACAACGCCGCCACCGTGCTGGTGATGGCGCCGATCGCCGCGGTCTTCGCACACGACCTGGGCTACCGGCCCGAGGCGTTCCTGATCGCCACCGCGATCGGCGCGGGGTCCGATTTCCTCACCCCCATCGGGCACCAGTGCAACACGCTGGTGCTCGGGCCGGGCGGCTACAAGTTCGGCGATTACGCGAGGCTCGGCGCGCCCCTGTCGCTCCTCATCGTGCTGGTCGGCACGCCGCTCGTCATCTGGACCTGGCCGCTGCACTAAGCGGCCGCGCTCACACCACGTCGGCGATCGGCGGCGCGCGGCCGGTAAGCGCGAGGTCGAGCTGCGCCTTGTCCAGCTGCCCCTCCCAGCGCGCGACCACCACCGTCGCCACCGCATTGCCGATGAAGTTCGTCAGGCTGCGGCATTCGGACATGAAGCGGTCCACCCCCAGGATCAGCGCCATGCCCGCGACCGGCACGTCGGGCACGATCGACAGCGTCGCGGCGAGCGTGATGAAGCCTGCGCCCGTCACCCCCGCCGCGCCCTTGGACGACAGCATGGCGACGCCGAGCAGCAGCAATTGCTGCCCCAGCGTCAGGTCGACATTGCACGCCTGCGCGATGAACAGCGCCGCCAGCGTCATGTAGATGTTGGTGCCGTCGAGGTTAAACGAATAGCCCGTCGGCACCACCAGCCCAACCACCGACTTGGCGCAGCCCGCCCGCTCCATCTTCTCGATCAGCGAGGGCAGCGCGCTTTCCGACGACGACGTGCCGAGCACCAGCAGCAGCTCCGCCTTCAGATATGCGATCAGCCGCAGGATCGAGAAGCCGCACAACCGCGCCACCGTGCCCAGCACCACCAGCACGAACAGCAGGGAGGTGAGGTAGAATGTCCCCACCAGCATCGCGAGGTTCGCCAGCGTGCCCACGCCATAGCGCCCGATGGTAAAGGCCATCGCGCCGAACGCGCCCAGCGGCGCCGCGCGCATCAGGATCGACACCACCTTGAACACGGCAAGCGACACGTCGTTCAGCGCGCCGAGCAGCCGATCCCCGCGCTCGCCGATCATCGCGAGGCCGATGCCGAACAGGATCGCGACGAACAGCGTCTGGAGGATGTTGCCGTCGGTCAGCGCGGACAGGAACGTGTCGGGAATGACGCCCAGCAGAAACCCGACCAGCGTCGATTCATGCGCCTTGGCCGAATAATCCGCCACCTTGCTGGCATCCAGCGTCGCTGGATTTATGTTGAGCCCGCTGCCCGGCTGCACGACATTGGCGACGATCAGCCCGACGATCAGCGCCAGCGTGGAAAAGAACAGGAAATAGCCAAAGGCCTTGCCCGCCACGCGGCCCACCGCGCCCAGGTCGCGCATCCCCGCGATCCCGGTGATGATGGTGAGAAAGATCACCGGCGCGATGATCATCTTCACCAGCTTGATGAACGCGTCGCCGATCGGCTTCATCGCCTCGCCGGTCGTTGGCGCGAAATGGCCCAGCAGCACGCCGGCGACGATCGCGATCAGCACCTGAACGTACAGGTGGGTGTACCAGGGGGAGGGGGGCGGCAAAGGTGGCGGTGCAGAGGGCGAAGTCGCGATCTGGATCAAATGACGGTCCTCATGAATGCCGGCCACATGCCCGACTGCTCGCACACGCCAATGCTGGCAGGCAAGGGCAAGACGGCCTTGCTTTTCATCAAACGGATTCCCGGGATCGCTCCCCGGTTCGGCCCGTTGGTACGGCAAGACGAAAGGACCGATCGATGGCAGACCCGGACACGCGGCTCTACGGCATGGCGGATCCCGCCAATCACCAGGCGCCGGCCCAAAACGGCATGCGCGGCGAGGCTGCGCCCGCCGATGACGCCGGCTATCATCGCGACGTGATCCCGCCGGATCAGCCGCCGATTGCGGTGGAGGAGGAATCGGGCGTCGCCTTCGCGGAGGCGAACGGCGCCGGCGCGTCGCCTACCCGAGCGCCCGATGCGCTGGAAGAGGCGAAGGCCGCCACAGACGACACGCCGCTGCTGCCGGACGCCGCGCCCGCCGGTCAGCCCGACGTGGTGCGCCCCGCGTCGTGGCAGACGACGCCCGCGACGGCGGCACCGCAGCCAGCCGGCAGCAGCAACGACGAAACCTGGGCGGATCCCGCGCCCGCGCCATCGCCGTGGCCATGGATCGTCGCGGCGCTCGGGCTCGGCTTCGTCGTCGGACGTGGGCGCCGGCGCCGGGCGGCCGCCGCGCCGGTTGCGGCACCGTCGGTAGCGCCCGTGGCGCTCGCCCGCCTGCCGGGCGAGCTCGGCGGTGTGGTTCAGGTGCGCGATGCTGGCCCCGCCGAGGTCAGGGACCCGCCGGCCCAATGGTCGCGCGTCGACGAGGCGTCGGACGAAAGTTTCCCGGCCAGCGATCCACCAGCCTATTGATCGGTGGGGCGCCGGTTCGCGCGCCCGCATCGGTTCATTGGCTCAGGCGGTCGGCCACATCATCAGGCTGGTTTCCACCACACGCTCCAGCTCCGCGCGCGACGCGCCGGAGCCCGATTGCACGCCCATGCCCTGCAGGATCGCGTAAAGGTACAGGGTCAGGCTTTCCGGCTCGACATGGTCGGGCAGGTCGCCATCGCGCTTGGCCTGGCGAAAGCGGTCGATCAGCGCCTGCTGCGAGGAGGCTCGCCGGGCGATGATGTCGGCCTTGATCGATTCGGCTTCGGCCCCGCAAGCGGTCGCGCTGATCACGCCCAGGCACCCCTTGGGATCGCAGCTGCTGGTCTGCGCCTCGATCGCGCCGCGCATGAAATGCTCGGCAACGGCACGCGCGCTCGGCTGCTTCAGCGCCTCGCGGGTATAGGCCAGCTTCTCGGCCTCGTAGAGGTCGAGCGCCTTGTGGAACAAGGCTTCCTTGTTGCCGAAGGCGGCGTAGAGGCTCGGCTTGGTGATCCCCATGGCCTCGGTGAGGTCGGCCATCGAGGCCCCCTCATAGCCTTTTGTCCAGAACACGCCCAACGCCTTGCTCAGCGCCGCATCGACGCAGAACTCGCGCGGACGCCCCTTGACGGACGGTGCAGCGGTCGATTCCATAACGACCAGTATATATGCACTTTTCCCGCCCGCTCAAGCGGTTCGCCGGTCAGCGCGTCCTTCTCGCGCCCTTTTGGGCAGGCAACCCATCACCCGGCGCACCGTTCTCTGCCCGCAAGCAGGAGACGGTGTGTGGGTGTGATCAAGGGTATCGAACATGTCGGCATCACGGTGCCGTCGATCGAGGCGGCGGAGCGCTTCTTCCAACGCGCTTTCGATGCCAAGACGTTGTACGCGCTGATCGAAAAGCATGGCAAGGCGCAGGAAGGCGACGAGATGTGCGACAAGAACGGCCTGGAGCCGGGCACGCGCATTGTCGCCATCCGCATGATGCGGATCGCCGATGGCGCCAACGTCGAACTGTTCGAGGTGGAGGGCGGCCACGGTTCCACCGCCGACGCGCCCAGCCACATGGGCATGCACCATTTCGCGCTCTACGTGGACGATCTGGACGCGGCGGCGGCGCGCTTCCGCGACGCGGGCGGCACCATGCGCGACGGACCGATCGAGCTTGGCGGCAAGGAAAAGGGCGCGGGCAATCGCTGCTGGTTCGGCGTCACGCCCTGGGGCATGCAGGTCGAGTTCGTTCACCTGCCGTCTCCGATCGTGCTCGACGATCCCGCGAACAGCGGCCCGCGCTGGATCCCCGGCTGACCGCGGCGCCACGGTCAGCTTGCGGCGCACCCTAGCACAAGTGGCAGCTACGTAAGTCGCCGTTCCCCGGTAGGAACACACACCGGCATCTGCTGCTGATGCCGGAAGAGAGACGTGATCAACGTCCGCTCCGGGGAGAGAACAAGTCATGTTGCGTCATACCGCGTCCGCCATTGCCCTTTCCGCATCCCTGCTGGCCGCCGCGCCCGCACTGGCGCAGGACGCCGCCTCCGCCACGCCGCCGGCAGACGTGGATGCTGGTGTCGAAACCAGTACGCAAACCAGCGCCAGCGCCGCCGCGCCCGGGCGCAGCCCGCAGGCGGACACCACCGGCGACATCATCGTGACGGCGCAGAAGCGCGAGCAACGGCTGCAGGACGTACCGATCGTGGTGTCTGTGCTCAACCAGGCGCAGCTGGAGGCCGCGGGCGTGCGCGACGTCAAGGATCTCCAGACGATCACGCCGGGCCTGAACGTCACCTCCTCGACCAGCCCGGCGCAGACCTCCATCCGCATCCGCGGCGTCGGCACCGTCGGCGACAATCCCGGCCTCGAAAGCTCGGTCGGCACGATCGTGGATGGCGTGTACCGCGCGCGCAGCGGCGTCGCCTTCGGCGATCTCGGCGAGCTGGAGCGGATCGAGGTGCTGAAGGGCCCGCAATCGACCTTGTTCGGCAAGAACATGTCGGCCGGCGTCATCAACGTCGTCACCGCCTCGCCCAGCTTCAATCCCTCCGCCGAGTTCGTCGGCAGCTACGGCAATTACAACGCCTATACGATCTCGGGCGCGGCGACCGGCGGCATCATCGGCGATACCGTGGCGGGCCGCATCTTTGCGCTGAAGCGCGAGCGTGACGGCTTCTGGAACGTGCGCACCGGCGCGGGCCCGCGTACCAGCACAGAGGCCGACAATGAGAATAACTGGACCGTCCGCGCGCAATTGCTGATCCGCCCCAGCGACACGTTCAACGTCCGTCTGATCGGCGACTGGTCCGAACGCGACGAGGATTGCTGCGTCAACGCGCCGATCATCACCGGCGCGACCGGCGCCTTCATCGACGCGCTCGCCGCCGACGCGGGCACCTTGCGCAACGGCCGCGCGTTCGACCGCACCACCTATGCCAACCGCCCGACCGATTTCCGCATCCGCGATCGCGGCGTCTCGGGTGAGGTGAATTGGGAGCTTGGCGAGACGCTCGATCTCACCTCGATCACCGCCTACCGCTTCTATCGGTCGAACAGCGGCGTCGATATCGATTATTCCTCCGCCGACCTGTGGTATCGCAATTCGGATGGCAATTCGAACCAGTTCAAGGTGTTCTCGCAGGAGGCGCGGCTGGCCTATAATGGCGAGCGGCTGAAATCGATCTTGGGTGTCTTCTACGCCGACGAACGGCTGGTCAGCCGGCAGAACACCTTCTTCGGCACGGCGTACGAGCCCTATTTCGGGCTGCTGCTGTCGGGCGGCACCAACGCCAATCTCGTGTCGGCGCTCACCGGGCTGCCGGCGGGGACGAACTTCGTGCCCAACACCGGGCAGCAGGATACGCACCGCCACCGCGCGAAATCCTTTGCCGTCTTCACCGACAATACGCTGACGCTCGCCGAGGGTTTGGATCTGACGCTCGGCATCCGCTACACCGACGAGGTAAAGCGCGCGACGTCGACCTATACCAACACCGCGCCCGGCAACGCCTGCGCCGCGGCGATCGCGCGCCGCCTGCCGGCCGCCGCGGTCGGCGCGATCTGCACGCCCACGGCAGACGCCGCGTTTAACAACGCCACCATCAATCAGCGCCGCCCCGAAAACCGCTGGGCCGGCTCCGCCAAGCTGCAATATCGCCTGTCGGACGCGGTGATGGCCTATGGCTCCTACGCGAACGGCTTCAAATCGGGCGGCTTCAACCTCGATCGCGCGCGGCTCGCCCCCGGCGTGCTCAATCCCGACACCAGCTTCGCCACCGAAAAGGTCGAAAGCTACGAGATCGGCACCAAGACGACGCTGCTAAACCGTCGCCTGTTCGCCAACATCGCCGGCTTCTACCAGACCTATAAGGATTTCCAGCTCAACACCTACACCGGCGTCAGCTTCGTCGTGACATCGATCCCGAAGGTGACGTCGAAGGGCGTCGACATGGACCTCCTGTTCAACACCGGCATCCAGGGCCTCACACTCAACGCCGGCGCGACATATGCCGACACCAAGTTCGGCGACTTCCCCCCGCCGCTGCCCAACCTCACGCGCCTGTCGGGCAATCGCCTGCCCTATGCCGCGAAGTGGAACGTCACCGGTGGCTTCACTTCCAAACAGCCGATGACCGCCGATCTGAACTTTCTCGCCTCGGCGTCGCTGAAATGGTCGTCGCGCTACAACACCGGCTCGAACCTCGATCCGCTGAAGGTGCAGGAGCCGTTCGCGATCCTCAACACGCGCATCGGCATCGAGCCGGTGAGCGAGGCATGGTCGCTGGAGGTCTGGGCGCAGAACCTGACCAATTCGGATTACTACCAGGTCGTTGTCGATCAGCCGCTCCAGTCCGGCACCTATGGCGCCTTCCTCGGTCAGCCGCGCCTCTACGGCGTGACGGGGCGCGTGCGCTTCTGATCGCCGCCGCGGCATAAAAGGGGAGGGCGGTGCGATGCGGGCAACAGCCTGATCGCGCCGCCCCGTCATTTACGCCGCCACAAGAAATTCGGCCTTGCCCTAGCGTCAATCATCCAACACTCATCGGGCAAGGGCCGAGCAAAGCCGGTGCAGCGAGAGGATGAGGATATGGAACAGCAGCCCGCTGTGACGGCGACCGATCGGCCATGGCCCGCCGTCGACCTGGCCGAGGCCTATCGCCAGCTAACCGCCCCTGGCGCCCCGTTCGAGACGCGCGAGGAGGTGATCCGCGGCGTCCGTTTGCGCACCTATGTCAACGCCATGAACGATCTGCGCCAGGTGTTCGATCTGGCGCTCGGCTGGGGCGACCGCGAGTTCATCATCTACGAGGGCGAGCGCCAGACCTACGCCGCGCATTTCCGCGCCGCCGGTCAGCTCGGCCGCGTGCTCCACGATCGCTTCGGCGTGCGCAAGGGCGATCGGCTGGTCGTCGCCATGCGCAACCTGCCCGAATGGTCGCTCGCCTTCTGGGCCGGCATGTCGATCGGCGCGGTCGTCACCCCGCTCAACGCCTGGGGGCTGGGTGACGAGCTCGCCTATGGCATCAGCAATTCGGGCGCCAAGGTCGCGATCGTCGACGGCGATCGGCTCCAGCGGCTCGCACCCCATGTCGCCGATCTGGCGCTCGACGGCCTCATCTCCGTCCGCACCGACGACGCGCACGGCACCGCCGCGATCCCGCTCGATGATCTGATCGGATCCAGCGAAGGCTATGCCGACCTGCCCGACGATCCGATGCCCGATCCCGGCCTCCACACCGATGATCCCGCAACGATCCTCTACACCAGCGGCACCACCGGCCGGCCCAAGGGCGCGCTCGGCACGCACCGCAACGCGCTCACCAACGTCGTCTCGATCACCTTTGGCGCCGCGCGCGCCACGCTGCGCCGCGGCGATCCGCTGCCCGAGCCCGATCCGAACGCTCCGCAGCGGGTGAACCTGCTCCCCGTGCCGCTGTTCCACGTCACCGGCACCAATTCGATGCTGATCCCGACGGTGATCGCCGGCGCCAAGCTGGTCCTGATGCACAAATGGAATCCCGAACGGTTCCTCGAGCTGGTCGAGACCGAGCGGGTCAACGGCACCACCGGCGTGCCCGCAATGGTGTGGCAGGTGCTCGAATCCCCCGATTTCGCCCGGCGCGATCTCTCCAGCCTCGACAGCTACGGCTATGGCGGCGCGGCGATCGCGCCCGAACTGACGCTGAAATTCGCGCAGCTGTTCCCCTGGTTCAAACCGAGCCAGGGCTATGGTGCCACCGAAACCTCCTCCGTCTCGATCGGCAACAATGCGGAGGATTACCTGCGCCACCCCGACAGCGTCGGTCTGCCGGTGCCGGTCTGCGACGTGAAGGTGGTGGACGACGGCGGCAACGAGCTGCCGCGCGGCCAGGCCGGCGAACTCTGGATCCGCGGCCCCAATGTGGTTGCCGGCTATTGGAACAACCCCGCCGCGACCGCCCAGACCTTCACCGACGGCTGGTACCACACCGGCGACATCTGCCGCATCGACGAGGAAGGCTTCGTTTACCTGCTCGACCGCGCCAAGGACATGCTGATCCGCGGCGGCGAGAACGTCTATTGCGTCGAGATCGAGGATGTCCTCGTTGCGCATCCGGCCGTGATGGACGCCGCGGTCGTCGGCCTGCCGCACCGCATCCTTGGCGAAGAGGTCGGCGCGCTGGTGCAGCTGCGCCCCGGCGCCACCGTGGCCGAGGAAGCGCTGATCGCCCACGCCGCGGCCTATCTGGCACCATTCAAGGTGCCGGTGCGTATTGTTCTTCGAACGGCAGAGTTTCCGCGCAACGCGAGCGGAAAGACGCTGAAGCCGATTTTGCGGGAGGAACTCATCGCTACGCAGACACCCGACATCGCCACCGATGCGGTGCAGCCGGTCATCAACGACGAGGCCAAGATGCCGGTGGCGGCAGCCGAGGCCGGGCAATGGGCCGAGACGCCGGACACGCGGCGCCGCGGCGGCAAGCGGATCGGCGCGGCCGTCGCGGCCGTTGGCCTGCTCGCGGCCGGCGCCTTTCTCGCGCGCGGTGCGGCCAACAGTGATGACGAGATCGGCTACCCACCGCTCGACACGCTGAAGCCGCTCGCCGACAACCTCTGGATCGTCGACAGCGCCCCGATCAGCGCGCTCGGCATGAAGCTGCCGATCCGCATGACGGTGATCTGCCTGCCCGATGGCGGGCTGTGGCTCCATTCGCCGACGCGCTACACGCCGTCGCTCGCCAGGGCGCTGACCGCGGTCGGCCCAATCCGCCATCTGGTCGCGCCGACGCTCGCGCACTGGATGTTCGTGGAGGAATGGCAGCGCGCCTGTCCCGACGCCACCGTCTGGGCAGTGCCCGCGCTGCGCACGCGCGACGCCGTGCAGCAATCGCGCGTGCGGATCGACAATGATCTGGTCGAGGGCGGCGCGCCGGCGTGGGACGCGGCGCTGGAGCAGGGCGTCGTCACCGGCGGTGGCGGGTTCGAGGAGGCATGGTTCTTTCACCGCGAAAGCCGCACGCTGATCCTCACCGACCTCATCGAGAATCTCGATCCCGCCAAGCTGCGCCCCGCCACCGCCGCGGTGATGCGCGCCACCCGCGCCACCAGCGGCACCACCGGGCTACAGCTGCGCGCCGCGCTCCTGCCGCACGCCGGCGAGGTCCGGCAGGCCGTTGATCGCATGCTGGCGCTCGCCCCCGACACGGTGATCTTCGCCCATGGCGACATCTTCCGCGGCGGCGGCACCGCCCAACTCGCCACAGCCTTCGCGTGGCTGAAGTAGCGCAGTACGGCCGGGCAGGCGGCGTGATGCGGGTGTCAGATCATCAGCAGGAACCACCCGCTCCCGGACCCCGCCGCCCCCGTCATTCCCGCGAAGGCGGGAATCCATAAACGCAGTGCCCGCTTCGTTCGCGGCGTCCAGAGTATATGGATCCGCGTTCCATGGATATGACGATAGCGGATAGCAGAATCCCGCTCTCGTGAGGCAAAGCGTTCCCGCGGATACTTGCTCTTTACCCGCGGGTCTTATCGGCTTGCCGACGATCGCCGAACCAATGGCGCGGCACCCGCGCGGTCAGTCCTGTCTCGCGCTGCTCTGGAAGACCAGGTCCTTCGCCTTGCCGATGCCGTGCAGGACTAACCAGCCGGTCGCGTAGGTCAGTACGACCGGCGCCAAGGCGCGCACCATCATGCCGGCGATTGCGCCGCCGATCGCGCCATCGAGCGTCGAGTCGTCGCCATCCGCACCGTCAATCGCGCTGCCGATTGCCGCGCCGATCAGTGAACTAAGCATGGGAACCCTTTCATTGCCGTGCGCCCCAGAAACCTCGCGGCCGGCTAATGTTCCCGATAGCCTGGGCACAGAGGCGATGATCACTGACGGCGCTAATTTCAGTCCTCATTGCGGGCCGGGCGCGTCGGTCGGAAACGCGCCTATGGAGGCCAAGCGTTGCCAGCTTAGTGCTCCGGCTGATGGTGTCGAGTTCCCGTAGTCGTGCCTGGAACTACCGGCGGAAAGAACCGTTTTGATACTAACCTCGAGCAGCCGCTCAGGAATGTAGCGTAGGAGACCATGATGGGCGAACTCACCGACAAGCTGGACGCCGCGGGCAACAAGATCGCGGGCAAGGCCAAGGAACTCTACGGTGATGCGACCGACAATCCCGAGCTGGAAGCCGAAGGCAAGGCTCAGCAGCTCAAGGGCACCGGTCAGGACGTGAAGGGCAGCGTCAAGGGTGCGCTTGGCGACAAGGTCTGATTCGATCATCTTAGACTGATAAGGCCGTTCCGCGACGCGGAGCGGCCTTTTGTCATTCTATCAGCGTGTAACGCGCGGGCACCTCAGCCAATTGCCACAGCAATGGCGTAAACGCCGGTGCCGCGACGCTTCATCGGCACCAATCACACTACAGCAATAAGCGGAAAAGCGCGCCGCCGCCCGGCGCGTCATGCACCTCCAGCGTGCCGCCATGCGCCACCGCGATCTGCCGAGCGAGGTTCAGTCCCACGCCGGTGCCGCTTGTGCGCGTGGTGAAGAACGGCAGGAACACCTCCTGCCGCAACTTCGCCGGCACGCCGGGCCCGTTGTCCGTCACCTCGATCATCACCGGGCGGGCGGGCGCAATCGTCAGGGTGACGGCGGGGTCGGGCCGATGCGCGCTCGCCGCCTGCGCCGCATTGCGCAACAGGTTCAGCAGCAATTGTGACAGCAGCGCACGGTCGCCGTGGATCGTCAGCGCGCTCGCCGCCACTGTCAGCGCCACGGCGGGCCATTCGGCGCGGAACAGCCGGGCATGCTCCTCGGCGAACTCTACCGCATCAAACGCATGCTGCACCACGGTCGGCTCGCGCGCGACCACGCGATAACTGTCGATGAAATGCCCTAGTCCCTGCGTCCGCCGTGTCAGCGTCGCCGCCGCCTCGCGCGCATCGGCGATCCGCGCCGCATCGACGTTGTCGTCGGACAGGAGCGTCGCGGTGGTCTGCGCCAGCGACATGACTGGGGTCAGTGAATTCAGGATCTCGTGCGTCAGCACGCGAATGATGTCGGTCTGCGCCGCCATCTCCACCGCATCCAGCGTTTCCTGCACCGGCTGCACCACCACCGCGCGCGTCCGCCGCCCCAGCCGGTTGAGCAGCGCTTGGCGCACCAGGGTGCGCTTTGCCCGCCCGTCGAGGTTCAGGATCAGCATCTCCTCGCCCGCTGCATCTTCATCGGCCAGCCGCCGCGCAAAGGTTGCGCCGTAGACGGCATAATCCTCGGGCCGAACGCCGCTGTGCCGCGTGAACAGGGCGCGCGCTGCCTTGTTGCCCGGTTCCACCCGCCCGGCGTCGATCGTCAGCAGCGCGATCGGCATGTCGTCGATCAGCGCATCCTTGTAGCGCAGTTCGGCATCGGTCTGCCCGCGCTGTTCGCGCAACCGCCGGATCGTGTCGTTCAGTGCGGTGCCCAGCGTGCCGAAGCCAGCACCGCCCGTCTCGGGAAAGTGCGCGGCGAAATCGCTCAGCCGCACTGCCTCCAGAAACCGGGCGAGCTCCAGGTTGGTGCGCGATACGTGCCGCCACAAAGTCATTGCGGCGAGGATCGAGATACCGATCGTCACCACCCGCACCATCACCAGTGATGGCGTGCGGAACGCCCACACCACCGCCATCAATGCCAGCAGCAGCACCGAGATGCGGAAGACCAGCCCCAGCGTGAAGCGCCGGTCAAAGCCCATGTTTTTCCATGCGGCGATAAAGCGCGGCGCGCGACAGCCCCAGCTCGCTCGCGGCGAGCGTGATGTTGTAGCCGTGCTTGCGCAGCGCCTCTTCCACCAGCCGCCGTTCGACCCGATCGAGGTTCAGATCCTCTGCTGGCCGCGCGAGCGCGATATGTGGCCGGATCATGCCCGGAAGCAGGCCGAAATCCTCCGGCTCCAGCACGTTGCGGGCCGATAGGATCGTGGCGCGCTCCACCGCATGGCGCAGCGCGCGCACATTGCCGGGCCAGTCATGCGCAATCAGCGCGGCGCGCGCCGCATCGCTCAGCATGGGGCAGGGGCGGTCGTACCGCGCGGCATAATGGTGGAGGAAATGCTCGGTCAGCTCGATCACATCCTCCGGCCGCTCGGCCAGCGGCGGCAGGTCGATCTCCACCGTGTTCAGCCGATACAGCAGATCCTGCCGGAACACCCGTTCGTCCATCAGCCGGTCGCGCGGCATGTTGGTGGCGGCGATCACGCGGATGTTCACCTTCACCGGCTTGTTCGCGCCCACCGGCGTCACCTGCCGTTGTTCCAGCGCGGTCAACAACTTAGGCTGCAGGTGCAGCGGCAGATTGCCGATCTCGTCCAGGAAAAGCGTGCCGCCGTCAGCGGCCTGGATGCGCCCGACTCGGTCGGCGCGCGCATCGGTGAACGCGCCCTTCACATGGCCGAACAGCTCGCTGTCGATCAGCTCGGTCGCGATCGCGCCGAGATCCACCGTTTGCAGCACCTGGCCCGCACGCTGCGACCGCGCGTGCAGCTCGCGCGCCACCACTTCCTTGCCCGTGCCATTCTGCCCCAGAATCAGGACGTTGGCGTCGGTCGGCGCGGCCCGATCGATCAACGAATGGACGCGCGCGATCGCCGGCGAATGGCCCAGCAACGGCGATTTGGCCGCGGGCACACGCTGCGGCGCGCCCGCCGCGGTCCGCGATCGACGCAGCGCGGCGGCGGTGCGCACCGTGGCGAGCAGCCGCTCGTTGGACCAGGGTTTGGGCACGAAATCGGTCGCGCCACGCTTCATCGCCGCCACCGCGACATGCACGCCGGCATGCGCGGTGATCATCACCACCACCATTTCGGGATCGATCGCGGTCAGCCGGTCGAGCCACGCCAGCCCCTCGCTCGCATCGGTTGCGCCACGTGCGAAGTTCGCGTCGAGCAGCACCACGTCAGGCGCCTGCCGCTTGATCTCGGGCAACGCCTCTTCCGGGCTTTGCGCGGTCACGATCTCGCGAAACAGCGGCCGCAGCAGCAATCGTGCCGCCAACAGGATATCATCGTCGTCGTCGACGATCACGCAGCGATCGAATTCAGGCCCCATCCCGTCCGCTCTCGTACAGCCATTGTTCGACTTCGGACAATCAATTCTCGTGCCACCTCCAGCAAGTCGCCTGTTCTCAAATGCTTGCTGTAGTTCTCACTGTTTCGGCGATCGGCGCAGCTTCCCAAGTCTTGGCGCCATATTGGGAAAAGCCGCGCGATTCTGGCGCTCTTTCTGGCGTGACGCGCACTTGGCACGCTGCCTGCAAACAGGCTGGCATGACCCAAGCGTCCTTCGCCCGCCTCATGCTGCTCCTCGCCATGGCACTGGCCGTCGCCGCCCTTGTGAAAGCGCCGGCTCCTGGGGCCAAGCCGACGTTTGCGCTGACGCTCTCGACTCCGCACATCAATCTGTCGGTGTCGTTGTGACCTGTCCGTTTTCGCACACCCCTGTTCGGAAACGGACGACATGAGCGTCATGCGGATGCCGCAGGATGCGGTGGCGGAGCCGCGCGCCGTCTCGGGCAGTGGCATGGACCGCGTGGTGGCGCGCAAGCGGCTGCCGCGCGTCTGGGTGATCGCGGGCGGTGCCGTCGCGCTGGTCCTCATGCTGCTGTTGTTCTGGTGGGTCGCGCCGCGCCCCGGCACGCAATCGGTCGCCGCCGACCGGCTGACGATCGCCGAGGTACGCCGCGGCACCTTTGAGGATTACATTCCGCTGCGCACCCGTGTCACCCCGCTGCTCACCGTCTATATCGATGCGATCGAGGGCGGCCGGGTGGAAAAGGTGCTGGTCGAGGACGGCACCATGCTCGCCAAGGGCCAGTCGATCGCGATCCTGTCCAATGCCGAGCTCCAGCTCTCGACCCTCGCCCGCCAGACCGAGGTGGAGCAGCAGATCAACAACATGCGCGCGCAGGAATTGTCGCTCGCGCAGACCCGCGTGCAGAACGAACGCGCGGTCCTCGAAGCGCGTCTAGCGCTGGAAAAGGCGCAGCGGCAATTCGATCGCGAAGCGCCGCTCGCCGCGCGCGGCTTTGTCGCCGGGCGGCAGTTCGCCGATACCGGCGACCAGCTGCGTTATGAACGTCAGCGGCTCGCCGTCGTGAGCCAAGGCCGCAGCACCGACGATACGTTGCAGCGCGGTCAGCTTGCGCAGCAGCGCGCCTCTACCGCATCGCTACAGGCCGGGCTGGAGCTTGCCCGCGCCAACCTCGATGCGCTGAACCTGCGGGCGCCAGTGGCGGGGCAGTTGTCGGGTTTTTCGATCCAGGTCGGCCAGTCCATGTCGCGCGGCGAGCGGATCGGCCAGATCGACTCGCCCGGGCGCAACAAGCTGCAGGCCGGCGTCGACGAATTTTTCCTCGGCCGCGTCGAAGTAGGGCAACAGGCGCGCATCGAGGCAGGCAGCCGTAGCTATCGGGCACGCGTTTCCAGGATCCTGCCGCAGGTGCAGAACGGTCAGTTTCAGATCGAACTGCAGTTCGTCGGCGCCGAGCCCGAGCGGCTCCAGCGCGGCCAGACGGTGCAGGCCCGGTTGACGCTCAGCGATCCGGCGCCCGCGCTGCTCATCCCGAACGGCGCCTTCTACAACGATACGGGCGGCGCCTGGGTCTTCGTGGTGGCGCCCGACGGTCGCTCGGCGGTGAAGCGCCAGGTGCGCCTCGGTCGGCGCAACAATGACAATGTCGAGGTGCTCGACGGCCTCACCCCGGGCGAGCGCGTGATCACCTCCCCCTATACCGGGTTCGCCGACAAGGACGCGCTCGCTCTCACCCAAGGAAAGGATGTTTGATGCTCCGGATGCGTGATGTGATGCGGCTGTATCGCACCGACAGCGTCGAGACGGTGGCGCTGGACGGGATCGACCTGGACATTGCTGCCGGCGAGTTCGTCGCGATCATGGGGCCGTCGGGCTGCGGCAAGTCGACGCTGCTCAATGTCATCGGCCTGCTCGATAGCCCGACCGGCGGCTCCTACGTTTTCGACACCACCGAGGTCGCCGGGCTCGGCGAGGCGAAGCTGGCCGAATTTCGTAAAGCCAACATCGGCTTCATCTTCCAGAGCTTCAATCTCGTCGACGAGCTCACGGTGCGCGACAATATCGAGCTCGCGCTCTTGTACCACGACGTCTCCGCCAGGGAACGGCGCGCGCGGACGGAGGAGGTGATGGACCGCGTCGGCATCGCGCACCGCGCGCGCCATCGCCCCAGCCAGCTGTCGGGCGGCCAGCAGCAACGCGTGGCGGTGGCCCGCGCGCTGGTCGCCGCGCCCAAGCTGATCCTCGCGGACGAGCCGACCGGCAACCTCGACACCAATCACGGCGAGGAGGTGATGCGCATGCTCCAGCAACTGAACGGCGAGGGCTCGACCATCGTGATGGTGACGCACTCGCCCGCCCACGCCGATTACGCCAGCCGCGTGGTCAACATGCTCGACGGGCGCATCCTGCAGGAACGCCGCCGCGCCGCCTGACGCAACGCCGCCTTTCTTCAGCCTGTCGGACCTGCCTTAGGAGGCACCCTGCCATGTGGCGCAACTATGTCACCGTCGCGATCAATGCCCTGGCCAAGAACCGCGTCTATTCGGTCATCAACCTGTTGGGATTGGCGATCGGCATGGCGGCGTGCCTGCTGATCCTGGCGTTCATCCGCTACGAAACCAGCTTCGATCGGTGGCTGCCCGACGCGGAAAACACCTATCAATTCCAGACCTATTTTCCCAACCCGCGCGACGGCCCGCCCGCCTTCCTGCAAATGGCCAGCTATGTTGCGGAAGAACGGCTGAAGAAGGATTTTCCTCAGGTCGAGAGCACGGTCTACGTCCTGTCCGGCAGCCCGACGATCGTAAAGGATGGAAAGGTCGCCACCACCGAAGATTACCTAATCGCGGATGGCGACCTGCTCTCGGTCATCAACCTGCCGCTTCTGCGAGGGTCGAAGACCGCGCTGAACGCGCCCGATAACGCGGTGCTCACCCACTCGGAGGCGATCCGCCAGTTCGGCACCGATGATGTGGTCGGTCGCACGATCAGCCTCATTCAGAAGGGCAAGACCTACGATTACCGGATCAACGCGGTGCTCGCCGATCTGCCGAAGGATTCGCATCTCAAGATCAACGGCGTGTTCCGCCGCGACTTCACCTCCTACTTCGCGCAGGAGCCCGAGTTCCTCACCTGCTGGGGCTGCCAGTCAGGCTGGATCTACGCGAAGCTGAAGCCCGGCACCGATCCGGACACGCTCAACGCGCAGCTCCCCGCCTGGGAAAAGCGCAACATCCCCGACGAGAATTTCGGCGGCACCCGCTACAACACCGGTGACGATGCCGATTGGAAGTTCGTCAACGTCAGAGACGTCCACCTCGGCAAGGCACAGGCGGCGACGATGTCGCCCGGCAACGACCGCGGTACGATCGCCACCTTTGCGATCATCGCATTGCTGATTCTCAGCATGGCGGTGGTGAATTTCACCAACCTTGCCACCGCACGCGCCGGCAAGCGTGCCCGCGAGGTGGCGCTGCGTAAGGTGCTGGGCGCGACACGCAAGCAACTGATAGCGCAGTTCGTCGGCGAGTCCCTGCTCGTCGCGCTGATCGCGGTCGTTATCGCGCTTGCCCTTTCAGAGCTGCTGATCCGGCCCTTCGCCGCGTTCCTCGATGCGGACCTCACCTTTGATTATGTTGGCAGCGGCGGCATGCTTCTTCCAGCGATCGCGCTGGTGATCATCGTGGGCCTGCTCGGCGGCCTGTATCCCGCCTTCTTTCTGTCGCGTTTCCAGCCGGCGAGCGTGCTGAAAGCAAACAAGTCGTCGGCCGAAACGCCCGGAAGCGGCCGGTTGCGCAGCGTGCTGGTGGTGGGGCAGTTCGCAATCTCCATCGCGCTCATCATCTGCACGGCGGTGGTGTACGGCCAGACGGTGTATGCCCGCTCGGTCGATCCCGGCTACAAGCGCGATCACATCCTGCAGGTCGACAATCTCAGCCGCTACCAGCTGATCGGGCGCGGCGAGCAACTGGCGGAGCGGATGAAGCGCATCCCGGGCGTGGTCGCGGTCGGGCGCACCGACATCGGCGTGGCGACGATGAACAACAGCAATTCGGGCGTGCTGGTGCCGGGGCGTACGGAGCCGGTCACGCTCGGCCGCTACCGCGTCGATGCCGGCTTCAAGGACGCAATGGGGCTGAAGGTCGTCGCCGGCCGCTGGTTCGATCCCGCGCGGCCGATGGACGATCAGAGCACCTCCTTCCCGGAAACGCCGGCGGAAATCCGCGCCTTGGTGGCGCGAGGCTCCAACGTCGTCGTCAACGAATATGCCGCGCGCAAGCTGGGCGCCCGCAACCCGCAAGACGTGATCGGCAAGACCGTGCGGCTCGGCATGGGCGCCGACTATGGCGAGATGCCGATCACCATCGTCGGCGTGGTGAAGGACTCGCGCTTCCGGTCGGTACGCGAGCCGCTCGACCCGATCATGTTCCTCGGCACGCGCGAAGGCACGACACATATGGTGATCCGCTACGACGGCGATCCCGCCACCGTGCGCGCCGGCGTCGAGCGCGTGTGGAATCAGGCGGTGAGCGACGTGCCGTTCGAGGCAAAGTTCAGCGAAGCGATTGTCGAGGATCTGTACGAGGCCGAGGAACGGCGCGCACAGATCTTCGCCGGCTTCGCCATCCTCGCGGTTGTGATCGCCTGCCTCGGGCTGTTCGGCCTTGCGGCTTTCACCGCCGAGCGCCGTACGAAGGAGATCGGCATCCGCAAGGTGCTGGGCGCGCGCACGCTCGATATCGTGCGCCTGCTGGTGTGGCAGTTCAGCCGGCCCGTGCTGGTCGCCAATCTCATCGCCTGGCCGATCGCCTGGTGGGTGATGCGCGACTGGCTGAACGGCTTCGACACGCGCATGGCGCTGACCCCGCTGCCGTTCCTCGTCGCCGGCGGCGTGGCGCTCGGCATCGCGGTGGCGACGATCGCCGGCCATGCGTTCAAGGTCGCGCGCGCCAATCCGATCAAGGCGCTGCGCTACGAATAGGGGAGGGGCTGTGCGCGACCCTTCCCGCGCTTCACGTAATTGCGCGTGACGGCCGGGGCGAGTGCCGCGTAAGCAGCGGCGATGCGGCACCGCCTTCCCCCATCCATCCTGCGCGAATACGACATCCGCGGCACGGTCGGCAAAACGCTTGCGGCGCCGGATGCCACTGCCATCGGGCGCGCCTTCGGTACGGTCGTGCGCCGCACCGGCGGGCACCGCGTCGCGGTCGGGCGCGACGGCCGGCTGTCGTCGCCCATGCTCGAAGCCGCACTCGTCGATGGCTTGCTGGCGGCGGGCGTAGATGTATTGCGCATCGGCATCGGCCCGTCGCCGATGCTCTACCATGCGGAGCGGCAGCTAGAGGTGGATGGTGGCATACAGGTAACCGGCAGCCACAATCCCCGCGACGACAATGGCTTCAAGATGGTGCTGAACCACCGGCCATTCTTCGGCCCCGACATCACGGCACTGGCGGCGCTCGCGGAGCAGGGCGATGTGGAGAGCGGTGCCGGCAGGGTCAGCGAAATTGACATTCTTGACGATTATGTCGCGCGCCTCACACCCGCCACGGCGGTCCCTGCGCTGCGGATCGGCTGGGATGCGGGGAATGGCGCCGCCGGTCCGGCGATCGAGAAGCTGGTGCAAGCGCTGCCGGGTGAGCATCACCTTCTCTTCACCCACGTGGACGGCAATTTCCCGCATCATCATCCCGATCCGACCGAAGAAGCCAACCTTGCCGATCTTCAGACGCTGGTGGCGCGTGAAAGGCTCCATTTCGGGGTTGCTTTCGATGGGGATGGCGACCGCATCGGTGCGGTGGATGGCGAGGGGCGCGTGGTCGCCGGCGATCAGCTGCTCGCGATCCTGGCCGAGCGCGTGCTGCGCGACCGGCCCGGCGCCGCGATCGTCGCCGACGTGAAGGCCAGCGCCACCTTGTTCGATCGTATTGCCGAGCTCGGTGGCGAGCCGGTGATGTGGAAAAGCGGCCACAGCAACATCAAGACGATGATGCACGAGATCGGCGCCCCGCTCGCCGGCGAGATGAGCGGCCACATCTTCTTTGGCGAGCTCGGCGGGCACGATGACGCGCTCTACGCCGCGGTGCAGCTGATCCGGGCAGTCGGGGAGAGCGGACAAACGCTCGGCGCCCTGCGCGACGCCATGCCCGATGTCGTCGCGACGCCCGAGCTACGCTTCGCAGTGGACGAGGCGCGCCGCGAAGCGGTGGTGCAGGAGGTGCTCGATCGGCTGGCGGCGGAGGGCGCCACGGTCGATCGTACCGACGGCGCACGCGTCACCACAAAGGACGGCTGGTGGCTGCTGCGCGCCTCGAACACCCAGGCGATGCTCACCGCCCGCGCCGAGGCGCGCGATCAGGCGGCGCTTGATCGACTGGTGGCCGCAATCGACCGGCAACTGGCGCTCAGCGGCGTGACGCGAACGGCGTAAGCGCGCGCAAACGGGTGGGGAGAAGCCGGCGCGACCGCAACGGCGCGCCATGCTTCCCCAATCCGTTATGCGGTTACGCGCCCATACGGTGCATCGCGCACAGCTTGTTGCCGTCCGGATCACGCAGATAGGCGAGATACAGATCGCCGAACCCGGCCGACCGCACCCCCGGCGCATCCTCGATCGGCTCGCCGCCATTCTCCACGCCGGCCTTGTGCCACGCATCCGCCTGCTCCGGCCCGGACACGGCAAAGCCGATCGTACCGCCATTGGCATGGCACGCCGGTTCGCCATCGATCGGCTTGCTGACGAGGAACAGCCCGCCGTTGTTCATGTAGATCAGGCGGCCCTTGTCGTCCTCGATCCCCGGCTTGCCGCCGAGCGCCGCGAAAGTGGCGTCGTAGAATTTGCGCGACCGTGCGATGTCGTTCGATCCAACCATGACGTGGCTGAACATAGGTCCTCTCCCCTTGGTTTAGCGGGCCGTCATGCCGCGCGGCCGAGCGTTAGTCGAGGGGGAGGCAATGCGCCGCCCCGCTCGCCCACGGCCGCGGATCAATAAACGACGACGCTGCGGATGCTCTCGCCCGCGTGCATCAGGTCGAAGCCCTTGTTGATCTCGTCCAGGCTCAGTCGATGCGTGATCATCGGATCGATCTGGATCAGGCCGTTCATGTACCAGTCGACGATCGTCGGCACGTCGGTGCGCCCGCGCGCGCCGCCGAACGCCGATCCCTTCCAGACGCGCCCGGTGACGAGCTGGAACGGCCGTGTCGCGATCTCCTTGCCGGCCTCCGCGACGCCGATGACGATCGATTCGCCCCAGCCGCGATGCGCGCTCTCCAGCGCCTGGCGCATCACCACCGTATTGCCCGTGCAATCGAACGTATAATCGCCGCCGCCATCGGTCATCGCGATCAGATGCTGCACGACGTCGCCGACGTTCTTGGGGTTGACGAAGTCGGTCATGCCGAACTTGCGGCCCCATTCCTCGCGATCCGGATTGATGTCGACGCCCACGATCCGCGCCGCACCGGCAAACTTGGCACCCTGAATGACGTTCAGGCCGATGCCGCCCAACCCGAACACGATCACCGTCGCGCCCGGCTCGACCTTGGCTGTGTTCACGACTGCGCCAACGCCGGTGGTGACGCCGCAGCCGATGTAGCAGCTGGTGTCGAACGGCGCGTCGGGCCGAATCTTCGCCACCGCGATCTCCGGCAGCACGGTGAAGTTCGAAAAGGTCGAGCAGCCCATATAGTGGAAGATCTGCTGCCCCTTGTAGCTGAAGCGGCTGGTGCCGTCGGGCATCAGCCCCTTGCCCTGCGTCGCGCGGATCGCGGTGCACAGGTTGGTCTTCTGGCTGAGGCACGATTTACACTGGCGGCATTCGGGGGTGTAGAGCGGGATCACGTGATCGTCCGGTGCGACGCTCGTCACGCCGGGCCCGACCTCGCGCACGATCCCGCATCCCTCATGACCAAGCACCGAAGGGAAGAGGCCCTCCGAATCGAGCCCGTCGAGCGTATAGGCGTCGGTATGGCAGATGCCGGTCGCCATGATCTCGACCAGCACCTCGCCCGCCTTCGGCCCTTCCAGGTCGAGCTCGACGATCTCCAATGGCTTTTTGGCCTCAAAGGCGACGGCGGCACGGGTCTTCATAAGGGGCGCTCCTTGGTTGGGCTCGCGCGCCTTCTACGGTGATGGGCCGAGATTTCCAGCACCCGCCCGAGTTGGCGGCGCCGCGCTCAGGCCAGCGCGACCCGCAGCACCGCGCGCGTGCCGCGATGCGCCTGGTCATATTCGATGCTCGACTGCAGGCTCTGCGCCATTGCCCGGATCAGCTTGGTGCCGACGCCCGTGCCACCCGGCGAGATGGCGCCCGACATGCCGACGCCGTCATCCTCCACCGCCAGCAGGAACAGGTCATCGCCCTCGCGATGCAACCCGATCCGCACCTCGCCGCTGCCGCTCGGATAGGCATATTTGCACGCGTTGCTGACCAGTTCGGTCACGATCACGCCCAGCGAGACGGCGCGATCGGTCGGCAGGCGGATGGGATCGGCGACCAGCCGCAGCGCGCGGGGGCGATCGTCGGTCGACCATGTCTGCGCCAGTTCATCGACCAGCGTGGTGAGATATTCGCGCATGTCGACCTGCTCGACATCGCCGCCCGTGTAGAGCCGCCGATGCACCTGCGCGATCGCGCTGATGCGCCGCTGCGTATCCTCCAGTGCGGTGCGCGCGCCCGGATCGCTGAGCGCGCCGGCCTGAAGCCGCACCATCGCGGACACCAGCTGCAGCGAATTGGCGACGCGATGATTCACCTCGGCGAGCAGCGCCTCGAGCCGGGCATTGGAAAGCCGCAGCGATTCCTCCGCCGCCGCATTCTGCTTCTCCAGCTTCGCATGCGACACCACGGTGCGGAAAGACGCGTCGAGCAGGTCGAAGAAATCGTCGCCGACCGATTTCACCACATAATCGGATGCTCCCGCACGCAGCGCCGCAACCGCTACCCGCTGCTCCTCCGACCCGGTGACATAGACGACGCTCGGCGGGTCGGGCAGCGCGCGGAGTCGCGACAGCGTCTCCAGCCCGTCGATGCCCGGCATGTAATGGTCGACCGCCACCAGGCTGAAATGCTGCTCGGCGGCGATACGCACGCCCAGTTCGCCGCCGTCGGCGGTGGTGACGTCCCAGCCGCGCCGCGCCAGCGCACGCGACGCGAGGCGGCGGATGCCCTCGTCATCGTCGATGTAGAGGATGCGATCCATCAGGTGCGGCCGATCGGCGCGGCGCTGCGCTGGCAGAAGGTCAAGGCGCGTGCCGCCATCATTCCTCGATGTCGGGAACCTGAATCACCGACAGGAACAGGCCGAGTTGGCGGATCGCCTGTGCGAAGCTTTCGTAATTCACCGGCTTGGTGATGTAGACGTTGGCGCCCAGATCGTAGCAGCGCTGGATCTCGCGGCTGTCGTCGGTGGTGGTCAGCACCACGACCGGGGTCCGCTTTACCGGCCCGTCGGACTGCTTGATCTTGGCGAGGATGTCCGTGCCGCTCATGTCGGGCAGGTTGAGGTCCAGCAGCACCAGCGCCGGACCGTTCAGCATCGGGCCGTGCGGCGAGTTGAACAGGTAATCGAGCGCGCTCGTGCCATCGAGGAAATGCTTGATGTCGTTCATGATGCCGGCGCGTCGGATGTTCTTCTCGATCAGGCGCGCATGGCCCTCGTCATCCTCGATCATCACGATGCTGACGGATTGATGTGCGTTCATCTCAAGACTTTTCCTGCAAGCTCAGCGTCGGCGGCAGCGATAGGCGGAATGTTGCGCCTTCGCCAAGCGCCGAGCGCAAGGTAATGGTACCACCCAGCCGGTAGGCAAGGGCGCGAACATGGGCGAGGCCGATGCCTTCGCCCGGCTGGTCCTGCGTGCCGGACCGGCGGAACAGGTCGAACACGCGCTCGTGATCGCGCGGATCGATGCCGCGGCCGTTGTCCGAAACCTCGATCCAGACGCGATCGGCGGCAGCCGCGCCGCGCACCTGCACTTCGACCGCGCGGTCGGGATGCCGATACTTGACCGCATTCTCGATCAGGTTGGACAGGATCTGCTCGATCGCCACCCGGTCGCTGACCAGCGCGGGCAGCGAGCCGACCACGTCGATGCTGGCGCCGGTCTCGTCCAGCCGGTGCGCCATGGAGTCGCGAATCTGGCCCACCATGCGCATCAGGTCGAGCGGCTCGGGCGCGAGCACGCGGCGGCCCTGCCGCGACAACGCCAGGATGGCGTTGATCAGGCGATCCATCTTCTGCGTCGAGGTGCGGATGAAACCGATCGCCTCGGGCAGGTCCTCGCGCGCGGCGAGCTGCGCATCTTCGGTCAGGATGGCGGGCGCTTCTTCTTGTGCGCGCTCCACCAGCTCGCGCAGCGTCGCGGTTGCGGCCTCCAGTTCGGCAGTGAAGCCCATCACGTTCACCAACGGCGAGCGCAGGTCATGGCTGACGATATAGGCGAACCGCTGGATTTCGTCGTTGGCGCGCGACAGATCGGAGGTGCGATCGACCACGATCGCCTCCAGGCTTTCGTTCAGCTGCTGCAACTGCTCGCGCGATTGCGCCAGGTCGCCGGTATAGCGCACCACCACCAGCAACGCGGCGATCGCCACCGCACCCAGCAGCAGCCCCGCGACCACCAGCACCGTGTAGAACAGGCTGATGCTGCGTTCCTGCTGTGCGTCGCGCGTGCGCAACAGGTTGCGCTCCTCGCGCGCCATCAGGTCGAACACCGCGCGGATCTGGCGCAGGCGCACGCTGCTCAGTTCCTCGCGAAACCGTTCGGTCGCCTCGGCGATGTCACCGGCGACGATCAGCTCCATCGATTCGGCACGCAGCGCCAGCAGCTCGCGCAGATGCTTGTCCAGCGTGCGCAGATGCACCTGCTGGCGCGGATTGTCATAGGTCAGCTGCCGCAGCCGCTTGGTGGCAACCGGCAGGGCGGCGGCTGTTGTGTTATACGCATCGAGAAAGCTGGCCGTGGTGGGCGAGAGCAGAAAGCCGCGCCGCGTCGTTTCGCCCTGCTCGATCAGCCGGCGGGTTTCGGCGATCGACAGCTCCACCTCGTAGGTGT
Organism: Sphingomonas dokdonensis; assembly: GCF_002197685.1. Lineage (GTDB taxonomy): Bacteria > Pseudomonadota > Alphaproteobacteria > Sphingomonadales > Sphingomonadaceae > Sphingomonas > Sphingomonas dokdonensis. The sequence continues at coordinate 77,348 of NZ_NBBI01000002.1, forward strand.
GCGACACGGCTTGGCTGTGCCTTGCCATCTCGCCCGTGACCCAGGCGGCGGCGATGCCCGCGGCGATCAGCGCCACGAAGCCGACCGCCATGAAGGCGATCAGCACGCGTCCGATCTTGCCGTCGTTCACGGCGAAGCTGTGCCCCTGTTCCCCGGCCATCGACGAAGCGTCTAGGAGCGGATTTCTTAAAACGCCAGACGTGCTGTCTTGATCGGCATCAAAGCAGCAGGTCCTGTGCGCTCATCCGCCCGACCAGCCCGCCACCGCGCCGACGCGCCAGCTCCGTCTCCGCGGTGAAGCGCACGTCGGGATCGCGATCGGTCAGGAATTTGACCAGGCTTTCGTCCTCGATCTCGTTCCACGGCTTGCCGCGATCGGCGCCGAAACGAACGCGCGGCAGCAGCGCAGGAATGCTCGACCATTCGATCAGCTGCGCGACGCTCGCCTCGTTCAGCATGTCGCGCAGGTGAAAGGCGGTAACATAGGCGTCCGGGAACGCGCGATGCGCCGGCAGACCGCGCTCATGCTGCAGTCCGTCGGGCTTGCGCCAATAGCGCAGCACCTGGTTGGAGAAGCTGGGCGAATCGGGCCATAGCCGCAGCGCGCATTTCCAGGTGCAGATCCACTCCGCGCCATGCGTCAGTGCGCTGGTGCAGAATTGCTCCTCGAACGCGGCGCGATGCGCGGCCAGCGCCACGCGGCGCGGATAGGGATCAAGGATGCCACGCGCGATGTCGTGCCACCATGGCGCATCCGCGACGTCCTCGTCACGGATGTGGTGCACCGCCTGGGTGACGGGCGGCATCGAACGTCCGGGATTGACGAACCGCTGCCCGCCTTCGCCATAGATTTCCCAGCGGCCATCCTCACCCAGTGCGACATCCTGCCAGCCGATCTCGCACACGCCATGCTGCGGCGGCGCGTTGCCGGTGGTTTCCAGATCGATGACGCGGATGATGCTTGGCTGGCGACGCATGGAGGTCATGTGGGGGCTTGCGGCCCCGCTGTCACCTGCCAGCGTCAGGCCGGCACCATCACCGACAGCAGATCGTCGACCTCGCCCACGGCAAAGGCGCTATATTCGTCGCCGATGGCGTAGGGCAGCAGGATGCGCCGCTTGTGGAGCAGCGCGCCGCAGCTGTACGTCACATTGGGCACATAGCCGCCACGCTGTTCGGCGCTCGGGAACAGCAACGGCGAAGGCGTGCGCGCCAGCACGCGCGACGGGTCCGCTCTGTCGAGCAGGCAGGCGCCGATGCAATAGCCGCGGATCATGCCGACACCGTGCGTGAAGACCAGCCAGCCTTCGTCGAGCTCGATCGGCGAGCCGCAATTGCCCATCTGGACGAACTCCCACGGGTATTTCGGCCCCATGATCCGCTCGCCACCCTCCCAGTGATCCAGCCGGTCGGAGCGTAGCAGCCAGATGTTCTCGTTATCCTGCCGGCCGAGCATCACGAACTGGCCGCCGATCTTGCGCGGAAACAGCGCCATGCCCTTGTACGGTGCCATCGCGCCGGTCAGCGGGCGCATCTCCACCGTACGCATGTTGACGCCACGCAGCAGCTCCTCGCGCGCCATCACCCCGTCATAGGCGGTGTAGGTGCCGATCATGCTGCGGCTGCCGTCGTCGTCGGTGAACCGCACCATGCGCAGATCCTCGATGCCCGATCGCTGGCTGGGCAGGACCGGGAACAGCACGGTCTCCGACACATCGTCGCTTTCGCCGCACAAGAGGCGGATCCAGCCGTCCACCTCCGTGTCGATCTGCGGCGGCACGCCGTGCTCGCTGGCCGGGTTGATGACGACTTCGTTGCCGCCGTCCCACGTTCCGGTGCGGAAGGTGACCGACGAAATATGCCCTTCGCCGATCCCGCGCAGCGACAGCAGAAAGGAAACGGTCGCGGGATCGTCATCGGCGTCGGGCAGCGGGATGATGCTGGGGTTGAACAGCGCGGCCGCCTCGAACGCATATTCCTGGCTGAAATAGGCGCCCAGCAGCAGGCGATCCGTCTCGTCCAGATCGGCCGGCAAGGTCAGGCTGCCGGCCACGTCGTTGAACCGGCGCAGGAAGGTCGCATCGGCATTCGCGTGGCGCTCGTGCATCGGCTGCGCGATCAGGCTCCACATGCGGGCACGCATCGACGTGTCCAGCGAGAGCAATCGATCGGCCACTTGCTGCATGCGAGAAGGCCGATCCTTTCCGAACGGCTCCGGATAGCCGAAGCTGAACGGCCGAATGACGGTGCGGGACGGATCCGGCTTCAACTCGATCGATAGGGTGGTGAACACGTCTGCTGCGTTCATGGTCAAGCCTTTGCCGTGAGGGGGTCAGATGGTCTGCGTCGGCACCGCGGGCGCCGCACCGTTGTCGTCGTCGTCGCCCTGCGCGACGGGAGCGATGAACAAGGTGCGTGTGGGGAAGGCGATGCCGATACCGACGTCGGCCAGCCGCTCGTAGATCGTCAGCAGCAGTTCCTGTCGAATGGCCGTGCTTTCCGCGAAATCGGTGACGGTGATATAGGCAAAGATCTCGATCTCCAGCGCGCTGTCGCCGAAGTTGCTGAAGCGCGCGCGAGGCCCGTCGTTCGACACCTGGTCGTGCGAGAAAAGCACGTCCTCGATGATCGACACCGCTTCGCGCAGCTTGGCCGGGCCGACATATTCGATGCCGATGACGGGGTTGAAGAGAAAGCGGTCGCGCTTGGCGTAATTCTCGATCTGCCGCGACGAAAAGTCGCCGTTGGGAATGGTGACGATGGTGCGATCGTTGGTGCGGATCCGCGTGGAGCGAATGCCGACATCCTCGACCGTGCCGATCACGTCGCCCACCCGGCAGAAATCGCCCACCTGCACCGGGCGATCGGCGATCACCGTCACGCTGCCGACCAGATTTTCCACCGTCTTCTGCGCGCCCAGCGCCAGCGCGATACCGCCGATGCCGAGCGCGGCGATGCCGGTCGTCACGTCGATGCCGAACGTATCCAGCACCGCCACGATGCTGAATACCAGGAGCAGGATCTTTGCCGCGCGCCGCAGCAGCGTGACCACCGAAACGGCCTGCCGGCGCGAGCGGCGGTGCATGCGCGCAATGGCCACGTCCGCCACCGCGTCCACCAGACGCAGCAGGAACCACACCAGCGCGATCGCCGCGACGCCGCCCGCGTAGCGCAGCAGCGTCTGGCGCGCGACGATCGCCACCTGCAGCCGCTCCGCCCAGGCGTAGAAGATCATGACGGAGACAAAGAGGCTCAACGGCGGGAGCGCGGCGTGGAAGAAGCGATAGGCGCCGTTCGAGTCGGGATCGGTGATGCCGCGGCGCATCACCGCCAGCGCAGCGGCGGCAAGCATCCGCAGCACCACGAAACTGAGCGCCGCCAGCCCGATCAGCAGCGCCCAATCCTCCACCGGTGCACCGGCGACGCTGAACCCCACCGCTTCGCTGACCGGCGATGCGGTCGCAGCGGGCGTCGGGGTGGCCATCAATTCGCGGATCGTCTCGTGCGAGATGCGCCATACCGCGCGGTCATCAACGGTGCGGTGCGTCAGCAGGATCGGTGCCTCGCCGGCATTGCCCTTCAGGTCGCCGGCAAGCTCGCGATCGACCGGCAGGTCATCGTCGACCCGCCCGCTCGGCTCGTTCGACAGGCGCGCAAAGGGCAGCAGCGTGCCGCCGCTGTCCAGCAGGCGTTGCAGCCGCTGCGCCAGCTCGGACGCGCCCGCCATGACGCGGGCATCGCTCTGAACCGGCAGATCGAAGTAATTGGCCGCGCGATTGTAATCGCGCTGTGCCAGCGCATCGATCAGACCGCTGACGGTGGACCGCGGCGTTTCGCGGCCGAACGGGTCGGCGGAAACGGTTGGTGTAGCGCTGTTGGCGGCCGCATCCTGCGCGGCGGCCGGGCCGACGGCGAGCGTGACCAGGCAGACGGCAAGAAGAAAACGACGGATATGAAGAAGCACGAAGACCTGCGGCGTAATGAACGTCCGCAAACCAGAACGCGGCGCGCGCCGGAAGGTCCCGCCGTCGGTAGCGTGGCAGCCACGGCTCGGCGGTGGGGCGCCGAAAGCGACCGGCTCAGTTGCGAGCGGCGCGAACCTCGGCGATCGCCTCCTGCATCCGGTCAAACGGCAGCGCGCCGGACAACAGCTTGTCCCCGACGACCCATGCCGGCGTGCCGCTGATGCCTAGCTTGGCGGCGAGTTGCAGATTGCCGGCGATTTCGGTGTCAGCATCGTCGGGAATCTTCGACAGATCGACGCCGGTCTGCCGCGCGGCAGCGGCGATCGATTGCGCACTCACCTGGCCGCCGGCGTACAATGCCTCGTGGAAGGCCGCAAAGCGCCCCTGCTTGGCCGCCGCGAGCGACGCGCGAGCCGCGTCGCGGCTTTCTTCGGCCAGGATCGGCAGCTCGCGAAATACGACGCGCAGCTTGGGATCGCTTTTCACCAGGCGATCGATCGTCGGCAGACTGGCGCGGCAATAGCCGCAATTATAGTCGAAGAACTCCACCAGCGTGACATCGCCATTGGGATTGCCCATCACGGCGCCGGCATAGGGCGTTTCCACGCGTGAGCGATTGGCCGCCACTGCCCGGCCGCTTTCGCGCTCCTGCAGCTTCTGCATCGCCTGCGGGATCAGCTCGGGGTTGGCGAGCACGTAATCGTGCACCACCTGTTCGACCTGCGCCTGGTCTGCGGCGCCCAGCTTTCCAGGCGCCGCGCGCTCTGCCAGCCACATGCCGCCTGCGCCGAATGCCGCACCGAGCAGCACGACGAGCATCAGGGTAAGTCGGTTCACTTGCGCTTTTTCTTGTCGTTATCGAGCGAGTTGCCGGAGGTCATCGCAATATCCTGTGCCCGGATCCAATCCGGCGTGTTCTTGGGAATGCCGGCCAGCGCATAGCGCGCGCTGACCGCGGCGGTGCGGTGATCGCCCGTCATGCTGGCGCGCTCCGCCGTTGCCAGCGCGGCACGTGCCGGATCGCCGGTACGCTCGTACACGGTGCCCAGCTGATACCAGGCGAACGGGTTCTGATCGTCGCGCGCCACTGCGGTGCGCAGCACGCGCTTCGCCTCGTCGTAATTCGCTTTGTCCTCCGTCGCGATGAGCGCGTGGCCGAACGTGGTGGCGATCAGCGGATTGTTGCGCGAGCCATCGGTCGCGGCGCGCAGCGGACCTAGCGCCTCCTGCGGCTTGCCCGCTTCAAGCAGGATCTGCCCCTTGATTTCAAGGAAATACGGATCGGTGGGCTTGCTCGCCACCAACGCGTCGGCTTCCGCCTCCGCCTTCTGCGGATAGCCGCCACGGTGATAGGCATAAGCGCGCGCGTAATGCGCGTAGCTGGTCTGCATCGTCTCGGGATACTTCTGCAACGCCTGCGCCGGCGGCAGGAGATAGCCGTCCAGCTTCGCCTGCACCCGCTTGAACCGCTCTTCCCAATCCTGGTTCAGCGGCTTGTTCCAGGCGGGCGAGGATTCCAGCGTCTCCGAAATCGCCGCGACGCGCTCGGACGATACCGGGTGATCGAGCATGAACTCGACCTTGCGGGTGATGCCGTAGCGATATTCGAGCTGCTGCATCGTCTTGAAGAAATTGACATATCCCTTGCCGCTGATCCCGGCAGCGTTGAGATATTTGGCGCCCGCCGCGTCGGTCGAGGCTTCCTGCTGGCGCGAAAAGGCGAGGTATTTGCCGATCGCCGCCTGCTGTCCGGCAGCCAGGACGCCGGCGCCCGCCTCGCCGGCGCCGGCAGCCATCGCGGCCAAGCCCAGCACCATCGACAGGATCGAAATACCGGTCGCTTCCTGAAACCCGCGTCCCGACAAGGACACGTGCCCGCCGGTGATATGGCCAAGCTCGTGCGCGATCACGCCTTGCACTTCGTTGGCGGTCTTGGCCGCCTGGAGGGTGCCCGAGTGGACGTATACGATCTGCCCGCCGGCAACAAAGGCGTTGATCGAATCGTCGTTGACCAGAACGACCTTCACGTCGCTCGGCCGCAGCCCCGCCGCGGTGATGAGCGGGGCGGTCATGTCGTTCAGCAGCGATTCGGTTTCGGCGTCGCGCAGGATCGACTGCGCCTGGGCGGTCTGCGCGGTGAAAGCACAGGCCAGCGCCGCCATGGCGACGAGACGGAGGGCGAGCGGGCGGCGCGTCACCGGCGCTGCCGCGCGGAAAACGATTGGCAAAGGGCAGGCATGCGCCGGACCCAGCATGATGGCGGCTGAACCATCGCTGAAGCCCGGCGCATCCTGATCACAAGTGGTGCTTCACGATCAGCGACTTAGGCGCCGAACGTCCGCTGCCACCAGCCGCGGCGCGGGGTTGCCGCCGCCTCGTCGCCGGAGTCGCTGGCGTCGCCTTCGGCCAGAGCCTGCTCGTCCACCGGCGCCGCTTCGGCTGCCGGAGCTTCGGCAGCCGCCTCTGCCGCAGGCGCGTCGGCCTTCTTGCGCCGCGTGCGCTTCGGCTTGGCGGGCGCTTCGGCCTCGTCGACGGCAGGCGTCGGCGCATTCTCGGCCTCGGCAGCGGGTGCGTCGGCCTTCTTGCGGCGGGTCCGCTTCGGCTTGGCCGGTGCGCCTTCCTCGGTAGCGGGGGCGATCGCATCGATCCCCGGCGTCTCGATCGCTGCCGGTGCTTCGGCGGCGGTGGCCTCGACCGCCTTCTTGGCACGCGGACGACGGCGCGTCTTGGGCGCGGGCTGCTCCGCCTCGGGCGCGGCCTCCTCGGTCGCCTCGGGCGCGGTTGCTTCACCTGCCGAGGTTTCCGGCTCCGCCGCTGGTGCAGGGGCGGCATCGACCTCGACCATGTCCGCGTCCGAAGTCACGTCTGCTTCGGTGGCCTTTGCCTCGCCTTCGGCGCCGCCATTGCCACGCCGACGACGGCCGCGACGATTGCGCCGGCGACGACCGCCTTCGCTTTCGCCATCGGCATCCGCCTCATCGCTCCGCGTGCCTTCGCCGTCGTCATCGGACTCCACCGCCTCGATGACGTCCTCGTCGCGCTCGTCGGCCTCGCCGTCCGCGTTCGACGCCGGCGCTGCGCCTGCGTCGCCGTTGGAGCGACCACGCCGGCCACGCCGACGCCGCCGCTTGCGACCGCCCTCGCGATTCTCGTCGCCGCGCGTGTCGTCGGCAGACGTCGCCTCGTCCTCGGCGACCTCTTCCTCTTCCTCCTCCTCGATCTCCTCGGGGATATCTTCCTCGATTTCCTCGAGCGGCGGCGCGAACTTCGGCGCATAGGCCGGCGGCGGGCCCGATGCTTCCACCGACATGCGCGCACCCTCCTGCTCGCCGTCCGGCAGGACCTCGACCGTCACGCCGTAGCGATCCTCGACCTCGGCGATGTCGGCGCGCTTGCGGTTGAGCACGTACACCGCCGCCTCGACGCTGGCGCGCAGCGTCAGCAGCGAGCCGCGGCCGCGCGCCGCCTCGTCCTCGATCAGGCGCAGCGCGCCAAGACCGGCGGACGATGCGGTGCGGACGAGGCCGGTGCCTTCGCAATGCGGGCAGGGGCGGGTGGAGGCTTCGAGCACGCCGGTGCGCAGGCGCTGGCGGCTCATTTCCATAAGGCCGAACGACGAGATGCGGCCGACCTGGATGCGGGCGCGATCGTTCTTCAGCGCCTCCTTCATCGCCTTCTCGACCTTCCGGACATTGGAATTGTTGTCCATGTCGATGAAGTCGATGACGACAAGGCCGGCCATGTCGCGCAGCCGCAGCTGGCGCGCGATTTCCTGTGCCGCCTCAAGGTTCGTCGCGGTCGCGGTCTGCTCGATATTGTGCTCGCGCGTCGACCGGCCCGAGTTGATGTCGATCGATACGAGCGCCTCGGTCGGGTTGATGACCAGATACCCACCCGATTTCAGCTGCACCACCGGATGGTACATCGCGGCGAGCTGATCCTCGACATGGCAGCGCTGGAACAGCGGAATGGGGTCGCTGTAATGCTTCACCCGCTTCGCGTGGCTGGGCATCAACAGACGCATGAATTCCTTGGCGTGACGGTAACCGTCGTCGCCCTCGACGATCACCTCGTCGATATCCTTGTTGTAGATATCGCGTATCGCGCGCTTGATGAGGTCGCTGTCGCCATAGATCAGCGCCGGCGCCGCGCTGGTCAGCGTCTTTTCGCGAATGCCGTCCCACAGGCGCGCGAGGTAATCGAAGTCGCGCTTGATCTCGGTACGCGTGCGGCTGAGGCCGGCGGTGCGCACGATGCAGCCCATCGACGGCGGCAGCTCCATTTCCGCCATGATCGACTTCAGCCGCTTGCGATCGGCCGAGTTGCTGATCTTGCGGCTGATCCCGCCGCCATGCGACGTGTTGGGCATCAGCACGCAATAGCGGCCGGCGAGCGACAGGTAGGTCGTCAGCGCTGCGCCCTTGTTGCCGCGCTCTTCCTTGACGACCTGGACCAGCAGCACCTGGCGGCGGCGGATCACGTCCTGGATCTTGTAGCGGCGGCGCAGGTTCATGCGGCGCTGGCGCAGCGCCTCGACCTGATCGTCGTTGATGCCCGTGGCGGCCGGGGCGGGGACGCCCTCACCTTCGGCGTCGCTGTCGCCATCGGTCGCGACGTCGCCGTCCGCGTCGTCATCCTCGTCACCGAAATCGGCGTCGTCGTCGGCAGCGGTCAGGCCGTCTTCTTCGGCCGCTTCCTGCTCGGCGCGCAGCTTGGCTTCCTCGGCGGCATGCTCCGCCTCCTCGGCGAGCAGCGCCTCGCGATCCTCCTTGGGGATCTGGTAATAGTCGGGGTGGATTTCCGAAAAGGCGAGGAAACCGTGGCGATTGCCGCCGTAATCGACGAACGCGGCCTGCAGCGACGGCTCGACGCGCGTCACCTTGGCAAGATAGATATTCCCCTTGAGCTGCTTGCGCTCGGCACTCTCGAAATCAAATTCCTCGATGCGGTTTCCCTTGACGACGGCCACGCGGGTTTCCTCCCGGTGGCGTGCGTCGATCAGCATGCGCATGGTCATTATATGGTCTCCGCGCGCGACTCGCGCCGCCAAACGGCGGGGTCGCGCGGTAAAAAGGCGCTGCCGGCGCATCGGGCGCGGGCAAGCGGATGGTGATGAACGATGCCTTCGTCCGCCGCGCACGTCCGGGCGATACGCCCTGGATCAGCCCCGCGTCCGCACCGCCGGCGAAAGCCGGTCGGAACTGCGGTGGGGGAATATGCGACATGCGTACGTCAACCTGATTGCCCGCGCCGGCGCGATCGGCCGGTTGGGCGGTGGGTCGGGCGCGGGCGCAATGGTCCGCAATCCGATCAAAATGGTGACTAGCAATTCAATTGTCATTCAGCAACCGGAACGTCTTTGCCGGTTGGCGGCAAGAATGTGCCGAACGCCGCGTTAACCGCGTCGGGCAACCCGGGCTTGAGAGCCGCCGCCCTAGATCGAGTCGGACAGGGAAAAAGGGTTTGCAGATCATGGCTTTTCGCTGGACCAGCGGGCGGCCAGCGCGGCATGCAGGGCGCATGTCGATGCTGCTCGCACTATTGGCTGGCTTCACCGCCGCCGCGCCCGGTTGGGCCGCGACGGTGGAGCGGGTGGATATCGGCAACGAGCGGATCACCATCCGCTTCGACGAGGCGGTGCGCGGTGCGTCCAGCTTCATCCTCAACGCACCCCAGCGCATCGCGATCGACATCGACGGCGCGCACCCGGGGCAGGGCGGTGGTGCCGAAGGGCCGGTGGCAGCGGTGCGCCAGGGCTGGCGCGGCGCCGACGGCGCGCGCGTGGTGCTCGACCTTGCCGCGCCGATGATCGTGTCCAAGGGCGAGTTCCGCGACGAGGGGCGCACGCTGCAATTGTCGCTGCGCCAGGTCGATGGCGCGCGGTTCGCGGCGGCCAGCGCAGCCTCGCCGCTCAGCTTCCTCCCGTTCGGCTGGGGCAAGCCGAAACCGAAATACAAGGTGACGGTGCCCGTGCCGCCCGCGCGCAAAAGCGTGCTGCCGCGGGTACAGGGCGATGCCAGCCGCCCGCTGGTGGTGATCGACGCCGGCCATGGCGGCAACGATCCCGGCGCGCTCAACCCCGAGATGGGGCTACGCGAAAAGGACGTGACGCTGGCGATCGCCCGCGCGATCCGCGACGAACTGCTCGAATCGGGTCGTGTGCGCGTCGCCCTGACGCGTGACGACGATCGCTACATCCTTCACCGCGAGCGCTTCGGCGTGGCGCGGCAGCTCGGCGCGGACCTGTTTATCTCCATCCATTGCGACAGCGCCGGCAATGTCGAGGCGACCGGCGCCACTGCCTACACCTTGTCAGACGTCGCCTCCGACAAGGAGGCCGCGCGTCTCGCCGCGCGCGAAAACAAGGCGGACATCATCGCAGGCGTGAACCTCGACGAGAGCGAGGACGTGTCCTCCATCCTCATCGACCTGACCCAGCGCGAGACGATGAACGCGTCCGCCGGCTTTGCCCGGCTGCTCGGGCGCGAGGCAAGGCCGCTGATCCCGGTTAAAAGCAGCTTTCACCGCATGGCGTCGCTGCTGGTGTTGAAGGCGCCGGACATGCCCTCGATCCTGTTCGAAACCGGCTATATCTCGAACGCGCAGGACGCCGCGTTTCTGGACAGCCGTGAAGGGCGCAATCGGATCGCGCAAAGCGTGCGCCGTGCGGTGGACATCTATTTCGCACGCCGGATGACGCAAACCGCCGCGCGCTAGGCACGCCCGTCGCCACAGGGCGGCGGCGCGGCGGGATGTTGACCGCCGCATGTTGCCAGTCGCCGAGGGCCTCCCTAAACACCGGCGTCGCGTATGGCGTCCAATCCTCCCGAACCGATCGAGCCGAAGCGGCGTCATTTTGCGCTGGGCGAGCGTTTGTCGCAGCTATGGAGCCGTGGCTGGGTAAAGGTGCTGGCCGTGCTTGCTGCGCTGGGCCTCCTGGTGATGGCCGGAGGCTGGTATTTCATCACGCGCGATCTGCCGTCTGTCGAGCAGCTACGCACTTATGAGCCGCCGCTGCCCACCAACGTCCGCGCGATCGATGGCAGCCCGATTTATTCCTACGCCCGCGAACGGCGCGTGGAATTGTCCTTTGCCGAATATCCCAAGCAGCTGGTCGAGGCATTTCTGTCGGCCGAGGACAAGACGTTCTTCGAGCATCACGGTGTCGATTATCCCGGCCTTGCCGGCGCGGTGTTCGACTATGTGTCAAAGCTGGGCAGCGGGCAGCGCGCGCGCGGCGGCTCCACCATCACGCAGCAGGTCGCGAAGAACCTGCTGATCGGCAACGCTTATTCGCCGACGCGCAAGATTCGCGAGGCGATCCTCGCCTGGCGCATCGAGGATACGCTTACCAAGCCGCAGATCCTGGAACTCTACCTCAACCAGATCTTCCTCGGCCGCAACGCGTACGGCGTCGAGGCGGCGAGCCACGCCTATTTCGACAAGGAACTCGATCAGCTCAGCCTGGAGCAGATGGCCTATCTCGCCATCCTTCCAAAGGGCCCGGCGAATTACGAGCCGTTCCGCGATACCGAACGGGCGCTGGAGCGGCGCAACTGGGTGCTGGGCGAAATGGCGCGCAACGGCTTCATCACGGCGGCGCAGCGCGACCAGGCGCGTGCCCAGCCGATCGGCGCCATCCTCACCCGCGTGCCGAAGTTCGAGCAGGTCGGCGGCTATTTCGTCGAGGAGGTCCGCCGTGAGCTGATCAATCGTTTTGGCGAAACGGCACGCGACAGTGCGAACAGCGTCTATTCGGGTGGCTTGTGGGTGCGCACCTCGCTCAACCGCGACGTGCAGGCCGCGGCGGCCGAGGCGCTGCGCGACGGCTTGCTGCGCTACGATCGCGGGCGTGGCTTCTCAGGCCCGTTGCGCCATGTCGAGATCGACGGCGATCGCTGGCAGGTGGCGCTCCTCAACACCAACATCAATCTCGACCACGCCGATTGGCGCGCCGCGATCGTGATTTCGCGCGACAGTGGCGAGGCGCGGATCGGCTTCGCTAGCGGCGACGAGGGACGCCTGCCGCGCTCGGGCGCGCAGATGCCGCTGCGTGGCAGCAGCACGCCGGCGTTCACCAGCCTGAAGGCGGGGGACATCATCGCCGTGGCGCCGTCGGGCAGCCAGTTCGCGCTGCGCTCGGTGCCCAAGATCTCGGGCGGCTTCGTGGTGCAGGAGCCCGAGACCGGGCGGATACTGGCGATGCAGGGCGGGTTCGACGCGTCCTTGCAGTCGTTCAACCGCGCCACCCAGGCGATGCGCCAGCCCGGCTCCACCATCAAGCCGATCGTCTATGCCGCCGCGCTCGAACACGGCATGACACCTGCGTCGATCATCGTCGACGGGCCGTTCTGCGTCGATCAGGGCGCGCGGCTGGGGCAGAAATGCTTCCGCAACTTCGGCAATTCGCGCGGCGCCGGCCCGCACACCATGCGCTGGGGCGTGGAGCAGTCGCGAAACCTGATGACGGTGCGCACCGCCGCCCAGACCGGCATGGCCAACGTCGTGCGGCTGATGAAGGCAATGGATATCGGCGACTATCAGCCGTATCTCTCCTATGCGCTGGGCGCCGGCGAGACGACCGTCATGAAGATGGTCAACGCCTATGGCGTGCTCGCCAATCAGGGCCGCTGGCATGCACCGACGCTGATCGATTACGTCCAGAATCGTCGCGGCGAGGTGATCTGGCCGGAGAACTGGCGCGCGTGCGACCGCTGCAACATGCCCGATTGGGATGGCAAGGCGATGCCGCGCCCGATGCAGCGCGGGCGCCAGGTGCTGGACGCGATGTCGGCCTATCAGATGGTGCACATCGCCGAGGGCGTGATTCAGCGCGGCACGGCGACGGTGCTGCGCGATCTGAACCGACCGATCTTCGGCAAGACCGGCACGAACTCGGGGCCGAAGGACGTGTGGTTCATCGGCGGCACGCCGCAAATGGTGGCCGGCGTCTATATCGGCTACGATTCGCCGGTGAACCTCGGCGGCTATGCGCAGGGCGGCACGCTGGCGGCGCCGATCTTCAAGCAATGGGCGACCAAGGCATATGAGGGGATGGAGCCGCTGCCGTTCCGCGCGCCGCCGGGCATTCGCATGGTGCGGATCGATCGGGCCAGCGGCCGGCCGGTATTCGGCACCTTCCCCAATGACAATGATCCCAAGCCTGCCGTGATCTGGGAAGCGTTCAAGCCGCAGGCGGAGGCGCGTCGCGCGCCGCGGCGGCCGACGGCGGCGCCGACGGCCGCACCCACCAAGGCGCGTCCCACCACCCAGGCGAGCGACCGCGACTTCCTGCAACGTGAAGGCGGCATTTACTGACCAGCCGGCGGCGGCATTGTCCTGCCGCCGTTCTGGCCCTAAGTCCGCCACCCAAATACCGTCGCGCCGGCCGATCGCCGGGGCCGGTTGTCCGCAGCGCGTCCGCGCCACGGCACCGCCCCCGGTGCGCCGACCCGACGCGAGAACTGGAGAATGAACGATGCGCGCCGAAGCGCAGGCCCATGCCGACACGATCAACGAGGCGCTCGCGCTCCTGCGCCGCAGCCTCGACTGGGATCGTGCGCTGCGGCGGCTCGACGAACTGAACGCCCGCGTCGAGGATCCGACGCTGTGGAACGACCCCAAAGCCGCGCAGGACGTGATGCGCGAGCGTCGCCGCCTGGACGAGGCGATCACCGCCACGCGCACGATCGAGCGTGAGCTCTCCGACACCGCCGAGCTGATCGAGATGGCCGAGGCCGAGGGCGACGAGGAGATGGCCACGGACGGCACCCGTGCGCTGGCCGAACTGTCGGAGCGCGCGCAAAAGGACAAGGTCAAGGCGCTGCTGTCGGGCGAGGCGGACGCGAACGACACCTATGTCGAGATCAACGCGGGCGCCGGCGGCACCGAGAGCCAGGACTGGGCCGAGATGCTGCAGCGCATGTACACGCGCTGGGCCGAGCGCAGCGGCTACAAGGTGGAGCTGATCGACTATCACGCGGGCGAGCAGGCGGGCATCAAGTCCGCGACGCTGCTGGTGAAGGGCGAGAACGCCTATGGCTATGCCAAGGTGGAAAGCGGCGTGCACCGCCTCGTCCGCATCAGCCCGTACGACAGCTCCGCGCGGCGCCACACCAGCTTTTCCAGCGTGTGGGTCTATCCGGTGATCGATGATTCGATCGACATCGAGATCAACGACAGCGAGCTTCGCATCGACACCTATCGCGCCTCTGGCGCTGGCGGTCAGCACATCAACACGACCGATTCGGCGGTGCGAATCACCCACTTGCCGACCGGCATCGTGGTCGCCTGCCAGAACCAGCGCTCGCAGCACAAGAACAAGGCGGAAGCGTACAATCAGCTGCGCGCCCGCCTCTACGAGCATGAGCTCAGGAAGCGTGAGGAAGAGGCGAACACCGTCAACGCGGCCAAGACCGAGATCGGCTGGGGCCACCAGATCCGCTCTTACGTGTTGCAGCCGTATCAGCTGGTGAAGGACCTGCGCACCGGCACCACCTCGACCTCGCCCGGCGACGTGCTCGACGGCGACCTTGAGGACTTCATGGCCGCCGCTTTGGCGCAGCGCGTCACGGGCGAGGCGGTCGAGGTGGAGGACGTCGACTGAGGATGCGCCGGGCTTCTCTGGTTCGTCAGTCCGGCGCCGCGCTGCTGCTGCTGCTCGCGGCGTGCGAGGGCGGCGAGCCGTTGCTGAAGAAGGAGCCGCGCGAGCCGGGGCCGTTCCCCGCCGCGGATCGCCCGGTCGCGCACATCGTGTCGCCGCGCTGGTCGAACGAAGAAGCGCGCGATCGGCTGAACGAGGCGGGCGAGGTAATGGCGCGTGCGGCCATCAAGCCGGGCATGACGGTGGCGGATATCGGCGCGGGCGAGGGGTATTACACCACGCGGCTGGCGCAGCGGGTGGGCGAAGACGGCCGCGTGCTGGCGCAGGACATCATTCCGGCGGTACGCGACGCGCTGGCCGAGCGGGTCGCGCGCAAACGGCTCGACAATGTCAGCGTCAAACTGGGCGAGCCGAACGATCCCAAGCTGCCGGAGAACAGCTTCGACCGGATCTTCATGGTCCACATGTACCATGAGATCGAGCAGCCGTACGAATTCCTATGGCGCATGCGCTCCGCGCTGCGGCCCGACGGCCTCGTCGTGGTGGTCGATGCCAACCGCCCGACCGCCAACCACGGCACCCCGCCCGCGCTGCTGCGCTGCGAGTTCAGATCGGTCGGCTATGAGCTGGTCGGGATCACCGCGATGCCGTCGGCCGGCGGCTATTTCGCCACCTTCCGGGCGAGCGGCGCGCGCCCCGAGCCGGCTGCGATCCGGCCGTGCCGCGTCACCCAGTCACAACAGCCCGCGGGCACGGAAGCTGACCATCGTGTCGCCGGCCAGCACGAGATGATCGACTAGCCGGATCCCCAGGCTGTCCAGCGCCTCCGCCACGCGGCGGGTGGTGCGCAGGTCCTCCGCCGATGGCTCGGCGTCGCCCGAGGGATGGTTGTGCGCCATCACGATCGCGCGCGAATCATGCGCCATCGCCACCGCGACGATCGTGCGCAGCGGCACGTCGACCGACGACGCGCTGGCGGACAGGATGTGGTGCAGCCCCACCGTCCCGCCGCGCTCGTCCAGGAAGACGAAGGCGAGCGATTCGGTAACCGCCCGCGCCATGGCGGCCAGATGCCCGCTGATTGCCGGATCGAACCCATACATGCCGTCCGGTTTGAGGGGTGGCGGGATCGGCGCAAGATATCGGCGCCGTATCGGATGCGGTCGTGGCGGCTTGGCGTGCGTGCGGCCGGGCTGTAGCAGGCCGGGATGCGCCAGTATCTCGACCTCATGGCCCGCGTGCTCGAATCGGGCAGCGAGCAGATGGACCGCACCGGCACCGGCACGCTCAGCGTGTTCGGCCACCAGATGCGGTTCGATCTGGCCGAGGGCTTCCCGGTGCTCACCACCAAGAAACTGCACCTGCGTTCGATCATCGTCGAGCTGCTGTGGTTCCTGCGCGGCGACACCAACGTGCGCTGGCTCCAGGATCGCAAGGTCAGCATCTGGGACGAATGGGCGGACGAGGCGGGCGATCTCGGCCCCGTATACGGCAAGCAATGGCGCGATTGGGTGACGGCGGACGGCCGGCACATCGATCAGATCAAGGGGCTGGTGCACGACATCAAGACCAACCCCGCCTCGCGCCGCCAGATCGTCACGGCCTGGAACCCCGGCGATCTGCACGCCATGGCGCTGGCGCCGTGCCACTGCCTGTTCCAGACCTATGTCGCGAACGGCCGGCTGTCGCTGCAACTCTACCAGCGCTCGGCCGACATCTTCCTTGGCGTGCCGTTCAATATCGCGAGCTATGCGCTGCTCACCCACATGCTGGCGCAGCAATGCGGGCTGGCGCCTGGCGAGTTCATCTGGACCGGCGGCGATTGCCACCTTTATTCCAACCACTTCGATCAGGCGCGCGAGCAGCTCGGCCGCACGCCCGGCCCGCCGCCGCGGCTGGAGATCACGCGCACGCCTAACGCGATTGATGCCTATGAGCTCGAAGATTTCGTGCTGCACGATTACGTCGCACAGCCGCACATCAAGGCGCCTGTCGCCGTATGACGATGCCGGCGTGACCACAGCGTTCACTTGCCATTCAGCCGTTACGACTACATACGTAGTCGAAGGGATGGAGGCTGAAATGCGCGATTATCTGGTAACGATTGCCACGGCGACGCTTGCTGCGTTGCTGCTGCAGGTCGGCAGCCCGTCGGCCTGCGCCGCGCCTTCGTCGACGCCGCTGGCGGCGCGGTGACCGTCTCGCTGCATCTGGCGCGCGCCAGCAACGGCGTGATCGGCCGCGACGGCGGCTTGCCCTGGCACCTGCCGGCGGACCTCGCGCGGTTCAAGGCGCAGACCATGGGCCGTCCGATGATCATGGGGCGCAAGACATTCGAGAGCTTCCCCGCGCCGCTGCCGGGCCGCCGCCACATCGTCCTGACGCGCGATCGCACCTGGTCTGCCGCGGGCGCGGAAGTGGTGCATGATCGCGACAGCGCGCTGGCGCTGGCCGGCGACGACGCGGCGGTGATCGGCGGCGCGGACATTTTCGCGCTGTTCCTCGATCTCGCCAATCGCATCGAACTGACCGAGGTTCATGCCACGCCCGATGGTGACACGATCGTGCCCCCGTTCACTGGCTGGCGCGAGATCGCGCGCGAGGATCGTGCTGTCGATGGCGACCGCCCGGCCTACAGCTTCGTAACACTGGTGCGCTGAAGCACGCGCGGCTATGCGCGCTGCCATGGAGCGGCATGGGATCATCCGGCTGGGCAAAGGCGACGCGCTGCCGGCGGCATTGCGCGGCGGGATCGTCGCCCTCGGCAACTTCGACGGCTTTCACCTCGGGCACCAGGCAGTGGTCGGCCGCGCGGTCGAACGCGCGCGGGCCGAGGGGCGGCCGGCGCTCGGCGCGACCTTTGATCCGCATCCGATGCGCTTCTTCAAGCAGGACACGCCCTGGTTTCGGCTCTCCAAGCTGGAGCAGCGCGCCGAGCTGATGCAGGCGGCAGGCGTCGATGCCTTGCTGGTGTTCGACTTCGATGCCGAGCTTGCCGCGCTATCGGCCGAGGACTTCGTCACCGCGCGACTCGTGGAGCAGATCGGCGCCGCCGGCGTGGTGACCGGCGCGGACTTTACCTTCGGCAAGGCGCGCTCGGGCGATGTCGCAATGCTGGCGGCGCTCGGCGCTACCCATGGCTTTTCGACCGACACGGTGGGTGCGGTCGCGCTCGATGGCGAGACCGTCTCCTCTACCCGCATCCGCACCGCGCTGCGTGACGGGCGCCCGCGCGACGCCGCCCGGCTGCTGACCCGTCCGTTCACGATCCGCGGCGAGGTGCGCCATGGCGACAAGGTGGGCCGCACGATCGGCTATCCGACCGCCAACGTCGACATGAGCAATTATCTGCGCCCCGCCTACGGCATCTACGCCGTGCGCGTGGCGCTGGCGGACGGCCGCGTTGTTGGCGGCGCGGCGAACCTTGGCGTGCGCCCGAGCTTCGATCCGCCCAAGGAGCTGCTCGAGCCGTATCTGTTCGACTTTTCCGGCGACCTGTACGGCCAGGTGATCGACGTCGCTTTGATCGAGTTCCTCCGCCCCGAGGCGAAGTTCGACACGCTGGAGGCGCTGACCGAGCAGATGGCCGCCGATTGCACGCGCGCGCGGGAGATCCTCGCCGGGGATTGACCGGCCGCACCACAGCGGTTTGTTTTGCCCCGCGACCCGCGCTAAGGGCGCGAGCCTCTATGGCCGACGAAACCCCCACCGCACGCGCCCCCGACGCAAAGGACTGGCGCGACACCGTCTTCCTGCCGAAGACCGACTTCCCGATGAAGGCGGGCCTGCCGCAGAAGGAGCCCGCCATTCTCGAGCGGTGGCAGCGGCTCGGCCTGTACCAGCGGCTGCGCGAGCAGCGCGAGGCGCGCGAAAAGTTCATCCTCCACGATGGCCCGCCTTATGCCAATGGCGACATGCACATCGGCCATGCGCTGAACCATATCCTGAAGGACATGGTGGTGCGCACCCAGACGCTGCTGGGCAAGAACGCGCCCTATGTGCCCGGCTGGGACTGCCACGGCCTGCCGATCGAGTGGAAGGTCGAGGAAGAATATCGCAAAAAGAAGCTGAACAAGGACGAGGTGCCGGCGGCGGAATTCCGCGCCGAGTGCCGCGCCTATGCGCAGAAGTGGGTCGATACCCAGCGCGAGCAGCTGAAGCGGCTGGGCGTCAACGGCGATTGGGACAAGCCGTATCTGACGATGGACTATGCCGCCGAGGCGACCATCGTGGCCGAGCTGATGAAGTTCGCCGAGACCGGCCAGCTCTATCGCGGCGCCAAGCCGGTGATGTGGTCGCCGGTCGAGAAGACCGCGCTGGCCGAGGCCGAGGTCGAATATGAGGACGTGGTGTCGACGCAGATCGATGTTGCGTTCGAGATCACCGAAGCGCCCAACGCGCCCGAACTGGTCGGCGCACATGCGGTGATCTGGACCACCACGCCGTGGACGATCCCGGTGAATCAGGCGCTCGCTTATGGCGAGAACGTCGAATACGTCCTCGCCCGCTTCGACGACATGGTGGAGGGCCCGCGCACGCTGCTGGTGGCGCGCGACCTGATCGAAAGCTTCGGCGCGCGGATCGGGCATCCGGTGGTGATGAAGGTCGGCGACGAGGCCGGCACCGTCACCGCGCTCGCGCTGATCACCGGCGACAAGCTGGCGGGCGCCGTTGCGCGGCACCCGATGCACGCGCTGGGCGGCTTTTTCGCCAAGCCTCGCCCGTTCCTGGCGGGCGATTTCGTCACCACCGATGCCGGCACCGGCCTCGTCCACATGTCGCCCGACCATGGCGAGGACGATTTCGAGCTGTGCAAGGCGAACGGCATCGAGCCGGTCTTCGCGGTCGATGCGGCGGGCATGTACCGATCCGACTGGCTGTGGCTGGGCGGGCAGGGCAGCGTCATCAACAAGAAGTTCGTTGCCAGCGACGGCCCGATCTGCACCGACCTCCGTGAAGCAGGCGCGCTCGTCGCGGCCAGCGACGACTTCAAGCACAGCTATCCGCATTCCTGGCGCTCCAAGGCCAAGGTGATCTACCGCTGCACCCCGCAATGGTTCATCGCCGTCGACCGGCCGATCGAGGGTGGCGACACGCTGCGGCAAAAGGCAGTGGCCGCGATCGCCGCAACCCGCTTCGTGCCCGAAAAGGGCCGCAACCGCATCGGCGCGATGGTCGAGGGGCGGCCCGATTGGGTCATCAGCCGTCAGCGGGCTTGGGGCGTGCCGATCGCGCTCTTCGTGGAGCGGCGGACCGGCCAGTATCTGGTCGACGCCGATGTGAACGCGCGCATCGTCGCCGCCTTCCGCGAGAAGGGCGTGGATGCGTGGAGCGACACGGCCATGCCGGCGCTGCTCGGCCCCGATCGCGATCCGGCCGATTACGAGCGGGTCACCGACATTCTCGACGTGTGGTTCGATTCGGGCTGCACCCATGCGTTCGTGCTGGAAAGCGGGCGCTGGCCCGAATTGTCTTGGCCGGCGGACCTGTATCTCGAAGGATCCGACCAGCATCGCGGCTGGTTCCAGTCGTCGCTGCTGGAAAGCTGCGGCACGCGTGGGCGCGCGCCCTATGATGCGGTGCTGACGCACGGCTTCACGATGGACGCCAAGGGCATGAAAATGTCCAAGAGCCTCGGCAACACGATCAACCCGCTCGACCTGATGCGCGATTACGGCGCGGACATCCTGCGGCTGTGGGCGCTATCGGTGGACTTCACCGAGGATCACCGCATCGGCAAGGAGATCCTGGCCGGCGTCGCGGACGGGTATCGCAAGCTGCGCAACACCTTCCGCTACCTGCTCGGCGCGCTCGACGGGTTCGACGAGGCGGAAAAGCTGCCGGTGGCGGAATGGCCCGAGCTGGAGCGCTACATGCTCCACCTCGTCCATGCGTTGGACAAGCAGCTCCGCCGTGCGATCGCCGACTATGACTTCAACGATTACGTCCGGCTGCTGACCGACTTCGCCAACGAGGATCTGTCGGCGTTCTTCTTCGATATCCGCAAGGATTCGCTCTATTGCGACGCGCCGGACAGCGTGAAGCGGCGGGCTTATCGCACCATGCTCGACGTGCTGTTCCACGCCATGACGCGCTGGGCGGCGCCGGTGCTGGTCTTCACCGCCGAGGAGGTGTGGCAATCGCGCTTCCCGAGCGAGGACGGCTCGGTGCACTTCCTCGACTGGCCCGAACTGCCGGCAGAGGCGGGCGAGGACGTCAGCGCGCGCTGGCTCGAGGTGCGCCGCCTGCGCGAGCGCGTGACGGAGGCGATCGAGCCGCTGCGCCGCGAAAAGGTCGTCCGCTCCAGCCTGGAGGCGAACGTCACCGTCACCGAGACGCCGCTGCCGGTCGATCAGCTCGCCGAGGCGTTCATCGTGGCGAAGGTATCGCCGGGCGATGAGGTAACGGTGAGCCGGACCGATTATCACAAGTGCGGGCGCTGCTGGCGCCTGCTGCCCGAAGTGGCGGAGGACAATGCGCTGTGCGCGCGCTGCGCCGATGTCGTCGGCGACGAGGTGGCGGCGTGACGCGTACCGTCCCCGCTTTGGGGCTCGGCGCCGCGGCGGCGGTGTTCGCGATCGACCAGGTGACGAAATGGATCGTCACCGGCCCGCTCGGCATCAATTTTCTGGGTGCCTCGCGCGAGATCGTGTCGTTCTTCGACCTGCGCTTCGTGCAGAATATCGGCGTCAGCCTCGGCCTGCTGCGTGCCGAGAGCGACGGCGCGCGTTGGGCGCTGGTGGCGATGACGGCGCTGATCGCCGCCGCCGTCACCTGGTGGATGTGGCGCGAGGAAAAGGTGGGCGACAGGATCGCGCTCGGCCTCGTGCTCGGCGGCGCGCTGGGCAACATCGTCGATCGGGTCCGCTTTGGCTATGTGGTCGATTTCGCCGACCTGCATTTTGGCGAGTGGCGGCCGTTCCTCGTCTTCAACATTGCGGATGCGGCGATCACCATCGGCGTGCTCATTCTGCTGGTGCGCGCGCTGCTGATCCGCGATAAGCCGGCGGCAAAGCCGGACAAGATGGCTTCGGAGAATGTGAATGCGTAAGTCGATCGTCATGGGCGCAGGCCTTGCGGTGCTGCTGGCCGGATGCGCGAGCAACGGCCTTGATCGTGACCGGCCCGACGAGTTCGCGGTGGCGCGTCAGCCCTCGCTGATCATCCCGCCCGATTTCGCGCTCGTGCCGCCGACCCCGGGCGCGGCGCGCGTGCAGTCCGCCAGTGCGGCTCAGGCGCAGACGCTGGAGGCGCTGTTCGGCAGCGCGCCGCGCAGCGCCAGCGAGACGGCGGCGCTTCAGGCAGCGGGCGGCGACACCGTCGACAGCGGCATCCGCTCCTCGGCCGGCGATCCGCAGACTAACGTGGTCGACAAGGGCCAGACCACCCGCGACATCATCGCCGCGCCCGAAGGCGACGGTCAGGAAGCAAGCGCCAACACCCCGCGCTGACCGAACGGGCGGCGGCGGGCTGGTCCACGCGCCAGCCCGGCTCCTCTAAACGCTAGCGACGTCGCCGTCGGTCACGCCGCGGGCGCGTCGCTGGGCTGATCGGGCGCTGCGCCAGCCGCGGCGACCGGCGGCGGTGAGGGCCAGCTCTTCACATAGATGTCGCGCTGCGCGAACGGGATGTTCACGCCCGCTCCCTTGAATTTCCACCACAAGCGATTGAGTACGTCCGAGCGCACGTTGCCGACGCCCGATTCCGGGTCGCTGATCCACGCAAGGATCTCGTGCTCCACCCCGTCGTTGCCGAAATTGGTGAGCCACACATTGGGCGTGGGGCTCGACAGGACGCGCGGCGATTCCTTGGCGGCGGCGAGCATCAGCTCCTGCGCCTGCTTCAGGTCGCAATCATAGGCGACGCTCACCGGAATGCGCACTCGCACGTTGCGGTTGGAGAAGGACCAATTCTCCACCTCCTGCGTCATCAGGTTTTCGTTCGGGATCAGATGCTCCTTGCCGTCGCGCGTGATCACGCTGACGGCACGCACGCCGATCTTGTTCACCCAGCCGAAGCTGTCGCCCACCACGATGACGTCGCCCGGCTTGATCGAGCGATCCATGAGGAGGATGATCCCGGCGATCAGATTGCCGACCGTCTTCTGAAGACCGAAGCCGACAGCGAGGCCCAGCGCGCCGGAGAAGACGGCAAAGGCGGTGAGATCGATGCCGAGCAGGTCGATCGAGAACATGAACGCCGCGATGACGATCGCGATCGTCGCCAGCTTCTGGCCGAGCAGCTTCTGCGTAGCGTCCAGCGTCTTGGTCTGCGCGATGGTGTGGCTGACGATGCGATTGGCCAACCGCACCACCGCGACGATGACCACGATCGCCAGCAGCGCGCTGATGATTGCCAGCAGCGACAGCCGCCGCCGCCCGAGATCGACACCCACGCCGTCGAGCGTCGAGGTGATCGCGTCCAGCCCGCCAACCGCGCGGCTGAACAGCGCCACGAACAGGATCCCCGAAACGAGCCACGACGCCCAGCGCGGAATGCCCAGCCCGCGCAGCACCTGATGCGCGGCGAACGCGCCGGCACAGCCCAGCGCGAGGCCGATCGGCAGCCCACCCCAGGCGGACCAGGGATAGGCCGCCATGACGATCGCGGCGGCCAGCGCGGCGGCGCCGTGGCGCAGGATGGCGGGCATCCGTTCCCACAAACCTTCGCCGTGATGCGCGACATGGTTCTTCCACCACTCGCTTGCCTTCGCGCCCAGCTTGCGCTGCGTCAGCACGCCCAGCGCCAGCGACAGCACCATCAGCGTGCCGGCGATCGCCATCTCCAGCGCGTCGAACCGCGACGGCAGCGCCAGCCCGTGCGAGGCGAGCCAAGGCTCGAGATCGATCATCCGCGCACGTCGCTGAAGCGCTGCAAGCCGTTCGCGAGATCGGCGATCAGGTCGTCGGGATCCTCCAACCCGATCTGAAGCCGGACGAGCGGTCCGGCGAAATCGGGCGTCGTAGCGCTACGGTGCCGCTCCGGATCGGCCGGGATCGCGAGGCTTTCGAACCCGCCCCACGAATAGCCGATGCCGAAATGCGCCAGCGCATCGATCAGCGCCGCGCGCGCCGCCTCGTCGCCCCCGTTCAGCACGAAGGAGAAGAGGCCGGTCGATCCGGTGAAATCGCGCATGAAGACGTCATGCCCGGGGCAGGAGGGTAGCGCCGGGTGCAGCACCCGCGCCACCTCGGGGCGGGTCTCGAGCCAGCGCGCGATCTTGAGGGCGCTTTGCTCATGCTGGTTCAGGCGCACCGCCATGGTGCGCAGCCCGCGCGAGCCGAGCCATGCGTCGTCGGGGCTCGACACCTGCCCCAATTGAAAGCTCGTCTCGCGCAGCCGCCGCCAGTGCGACGGCGCGGCGGTGACGCTGCCCAGCATCACGTCCGAATGGCCGACGACATATTTGGTGCCCGCCAGGATCGCCAGATCGACTCCCTTTTCGATCGCGCGAAACCGCAGGGGCGTGGCCCATGTATTGTCGAGCAGGGTGGTGATCCCGCGCGCCTTGGCCACGGCGACGATCGCCGGCACGTCCTGCACCTCGAATGTCAGGCTGCCGGGGCTTTCCATGAAAATCGCGCGGGTGTCCGGCCCGATCAGGTCGGCGATGCCGGCGCCGATCAGCGGGTCGTAGAACCGATGCCCAATGCCGAAGCGCTTGAGCAGCCCGGTCGCCATCGATCGTGTCGGATCGTATGCCGCATCGGGCACCAGCAGCTCGTCGCCGGGCGAGAGGACGCTCAGCAGCGCCGCCGCGATCGCCGCCACGCCCGAGGGATAGAGGAACGTCGCCTCCGCCCCCGGCTCCAGCTCGGTCAGCGCATCGGCAAGGCTCCATTGCGTCGGGCTGCCGCGCCGGCCGTAGAACAGGCGATGGTGCGTATCGCGCGCGCCATTGGCCCGCAGTTCCGCGATCGAGCCGTAAAGATGCGTCGAGGCGCGCCACACCGGCGGGCTGACGATGCCCTGCGTCCACTCCGCCCGCCGCCCCGCGGCGACGACGCGGGTGGCATCGGCAATCGGCCGGTCCTTGCTCATGCGCCCGTCTCCTTGAGGGTTGCAGGGTCGCTGCCCCATTCGGCCCAGCTGCCGTCGTAGATCGGCACCTCATGCCCTAACAGGTGCGCGGCAAAGGCGATCACCGCCGCCGTCACGCCCGATCCGCACGTCGCCACCATCGGGCGGTCAAGGTCGATGCCGGCGCTCTCGAACACGGCGCGCAGGTCATCGCCGCGCTTCCACGTACCGTCGGGATGGAAGAAGCGCGCATAATGGAGGTTGGTGGAGCCGGGGATATGCCCGGGCGTGACGCCGGCGCGCGGCTCGGGCTCGGCACCGGCAAAGCGGCTCGGCGAACGCGCGTCGACGATCTGCGCGTCGCCGCTCGCCTGCGTCGCTTTCATCTGTGCCAGATCGCGGATCGCCGCACCGCGTTCGCGCGGGGTGATGTGCCGCGGCTTGGGGCTTTCCTCCCCAGTGGCGATCTCACCGCCGGCCGCGCGCCACGCGTCCAGCCCGCCGTCGAGGATCGCGACATCGGTGATGCCGAAGCTGCGCAGCATCGCCCAGCCGCGCGCGGCGGTATGGTGCGGCGATTGATCGTACAGCACGATGCGCGTGCCATCGCCCAGCCCCAGTCGCCCCATCCGGCTGGCGAACTTTTCCGGGCCGGGCAGCATCATCGGCAGGCTGGTGCTGGTGTCCGCCATCTCGGCCAGATCGAGGAAAATCGCGCCCGGCAGGTGTGCCGCCAGATAGTCGGCGCGCGCGTCGCGCCCGTCACCGGGCAGGAACCAGCTGCAATCGGCGATGCGCAGATCGCGCGCACCGATTGCGTCGAGGAGCCATTGGGCGGAGACAAGTGCATCCATGGCCATCTCTTAGCGTCCATTCCCCGCTTGTCGAAATCTTGCGGGCGAGCTGGGCCGCGCGCGAACTGGCAACTGGCCGCCGCCGCCCCTATCTGACGCCGCATGACACTGCATCTCGGCCAGAACAGCCCGCTTCCCGCCAGCCCGGAAGAAGCGGTGCTCGATTATGTTCCCAATCCGCGCCCCGGCCGCCAGTATCTGGTGCGCTTCGTCTCGCCCGAATTCACCTCGCTCTGCCCGGTGACCGGCCAGCCCGATTTCGCGCATCTGGTGATCGACTATGTGCCGGGCGACACGATCGTCGAATCCAAATCGCTCAAGCTGTTTCTCGGCAGCTTCCGCAACCATGCCGCCTTTCACGAGGATTGCACCGTCGGCATCGGCGAGCGGCTGGCCGAGGAGATGAAGCCCGAATGGCTGCGCATCGGCGGCTATTGGTATCCGCGCGGTGGCATCCCGATCGACGTGTTCTGGCAGACCGGTGCACCGCCGGCCGACCTGTGGCTGCCCGATCAGGGTGTTCCGTCGTATCGCGGCCGCGGCTGATCGCGAAAACGCATCTTTATTTGCTGCAGCGCAAAAATTGGCGCAACCAACTGCGAACAATCCGGTTGTATCGGTGAACGCGGCGTGAACCCTCGCTGCGTTTCCCGTAGCAGAGGCACAAGAGGATGAACCAGGCGGTCGCACGAGATAACGTCAAGCATATTGCCCTGATCGGCAACTTTCTGCCCCGCAAATGCGGCTTGGCGACGTTCACGACCGATACGTTCAATGCCCTGAAGTCCCGCTATCCCGATCTCACCGTCGACGTTTACGCGATGGACGATCATCCCGGCCGCTACGATTACCCCGATGCCGTCACGGGTACGATCCCGCAGGACGATCGCGCCGCCTATATCGCCACCGCGCGCGCGATCGAGGCGTCGGGCGCGGAGGCGATCTGGGTCCAGCACGAATATGGTATCTACGGCGGCGCTGCTGGCGAGCATATCTTGGCGCTGCTCGACCGTACCAACCTGCCGCTGATCGTCACGCTGCATACCGTGCTCGAAAAGCCGAGCGTGCAGGAGCGGGCGGTGATGGAGGCGCTGCTGCGCCGTGCGTCAAAGGTCATCGTGATGGCCGAGCGCGGGCGCGAGATCCTGACGCGCGTTCACGGCATCAATCCGCGCCAGATCGTCAACATCCCGCATGGCGTGCCCGATCGGCCGTTCGCCGACCCGGCTGTTTTCAAGCCGAATTTCGGCTGGGCCGGCCGCGACGTGATCCTCACCTTTGGCCTGCTCGCGCCGGGCAAGGGCATCGAGACGGTGATCGAGGCGATGCCGGCTGTTGTGGCGCAGAATCCGGGCGCGATGTACGTCGTCCTGGGCGCCACGCACCCCAATCTCGTCGCGCACGAAGGCGAGAAATATCGCGACAGCCTGAAGGCGCTCGCCCGCGATCTGGGTGTCGAAAACAACATCGCCTTTCTCGACGCCTTCGTCGAGCAGGACGAACTGATCGACTATCTCCAGGCGGCCGACATCTATGTCACGCCGTATCTGAATCCCGCTCAGATCACGAGCGGCACGCTTTCCTACGCCGTCGGCGTGGGCAAGGCGGTTATCTCCACGCCCTATGTCCATGCGACCGAAATTCTGGCGGATGGGCATGGCGTGCTGGTCGATTTCCGCGACGCCGCGGCGTTCGCCCGCGAGATCAACAATCTTCTCGGCAGCGAGCGCAATCGTTCGCGTCTTTCCGCGCGTGCCTATGAGCGTGGACGGACGATGACATGGTCACGGGTGGCGGAGCGAGCGATGAACGAGATAAGCGCGATAATCGACGGGCGCCCGCAGCGCATCCCCACTGCCGGCACGGTCAAGCCGCAGGCGCCAGACATGGCGGCCGTGGAGCGGATGAGCGATGCCACCGGCATGCTCCAGCATTCGATCTATTCGGTGCCCGATCGCCGCCACGGCTATTGCATCGACGACAATGCCCGCGCGCTGATCCTGATGAGCGCGATGGAGGATCTGGACGAGGTCGCGCGGGACAAGTGGACGACGATCTACGCGTCCTTCGTGCAATATGCCTGGAACCCCGATCAACGGCGCTTCCGCAACTTCATGAACTTCGATCGCACCTGGTGCGAGGATGCCGGTTCGGAGGATTCGAACGGGCGCGCCTTGTGGGCGCTGGGCGTCACCGCGCGTGACGCGCGCAGCCGCAAGCATCGCGACTGGGCGGTGATGATGTTCGACATGACGGCGAGCCTCGCCTTCGAACTCGGCAGCCCGCGCGCGCAGTCCTTCGCGATGCTGGGCGCAGCGGCGATGCTCGAGGCGTCGCCCGGTCACCAGCTCGCGCATTCGATCGTGTCGCGCTTCCCCGACGAGCATATGGCGCTGCTCGATGTCGCGCGCCGGCCGAACTGGGTGTGGTTCGAGATCGTGCTCGCATACGACAACGCCCGCCTGCCAGAAGCGCTGATCCGCGCCGGTCAGGCGATCGGCCGCACGGACGTGGTGGCGGCCGGTCTTGAAACGCTCGACTGGATCATCGAGCAGCAGAAAAGCCCGGAAGGGCGGTTCCGCGCCGTGGGCACCGAAAGCTTCGGTCGCCCCTATGGCGAGCCGCTGCCGTTCGATCAGCAGCCACTCGAGGCGCAGGCCACCGTTGAGGCATGCTGTGCCGCTTACGCCGCCACCGGCGACGCGAAATGGCGGACAGAGGCCGAGCGCGCCTATGGCTGGTATTTTGGTCAGAACGATCTCGATCTGCCGCTCGCGACGTTGCAGGATGGCGGCTGTTTCGATGGCCTGATGCCGACCGGGCTCAACCGGAACCAGGGTGCCGAGTCGATTTTGGCACTTCAATTGTCGAATTGCGCCATTTCTGGGCTTTCAAAGCAGGCGCAGGGCGTGGCAGGGATGGGGCGCGCGGTCGCGTAAGCCACGCCTTTCTCGGCGCGCCGACTTCCGGACGACCATACGAGGCCTTCTTCTTGGACCTGTTCAATCACCGGCTCCGGCTTCACGCCGATCCGTCACGTGTCGTGGTACGCCCTTTTCACATCGCCCGTTCGGCGATGAACGGCCAAGGGCAAAGCCGTTCGCAGCGCATGATCGACGAAGTGCTCGCCATGACGCCGCAGCAAGCGCACGAGCAGCTGTCGGCCGTGCTCAAGGACTTCGAGGCCCGCCACTGGCAGACCCGGCGCGTCTTCACGACGCGCTACGAGGAGATCGCCGAGGTACACGGTCTCGATGCCAGCGGCATCAGTGAGGAAAAGCGCCAGCTGATCGGTGCCTATTTCTGCCACGAATACAGCTATGCCGCCGCTGCGCTGATGAACCCGAGCGCGGTGCCGCATCCCGACCAGTCCGGGATGCCGCCGGGATCGCAGCGCATCGTCATGAGCCTGCGCGCGGTGGGGGAGGGGCACATCTCCTCCGTCGCCTTTCGCGAAGGCATCATCACCGACGATGATGAGCTCGCGCTCGCGCCCGAGCCGCCCTTCGCCACCGCCGCCGACACGCGCGGGATGGACGGGCAGGACATGCCCACTGGGCCGGTCACCGTGCACCGCAACCGCGATTCGACGCTTTCGGGCACGGTGATCTTCCCGATTACGGAGGCGCAGTCGAAGGGGCTGGAGGATCTGCGCCTCGTCCACTTCACCCACGACGACGGCTCGATCGAATGGCTCGGCACCTACACCGCCTATAACGGCGCCAGCATCCAGTCCGAGCTGATGCGCACCCGCGATTTCCGCTCGTTCGATCTGGTCCCGATGACCGGCTCGGCCGCGCGCAACAAGGGCATCGCGCTGTTCCCGCGCACGGTGAACGGCGAGTATCTCTCGATCGGCCGGCAGGACGGCGAGAACCTGTATCTGCTGCGCTCGGACCGGCTCGACCATTGGGACGATGGCGAGCTGATCCTGACGCCGGTGTTCCCGTGGGAGCTGGTGCAGATCGGCAATTGCGGGCCGCCGATCGAGGTGGACGAGGGCTGGCTGCTGCTCACCCATGGCGTCGGCCCGATGCGCAAATATTCGATCGGCGCCGCGCTGCTCGACAAGAACGATCCCTCCAAGGTGCTGGGTCGCACGCGCGAGCCGATCCTGGCGGCGGCGGATCAGGATCGCGAGGGCTATGTGCCCAACGTCGTCTATACCTGCGGCGCCATGCGTCAGGACGACAAGCTGTTCGTGCCCTATGGCATCGCCGACAGCTCGGTCGGCTTCGCCTTTGTCGAGATAAGCAAGCTTCTCGCGCTGATGTAGGAACGGCCGTGCGGGTGCGCGTCGCAGCGCGCCCGCCGACGCGCCTCGCGTGCGCCGCTTTTTATCACGGCGCTGCCGTTGCGGTGGCGCGAAGCGCTATTATCTGGTGATCCGTGCCGATCTGTCGCGTGCGGGCGAAGGCGCTGAACCACTAAAGCATTGAAATTGCGTGTCACGCCGTCTGGCACGGAAGCTGCAACCTGTTCGTCAATCAAGCGGCACATGCCGCCATTGACCGGAGCCAGACCATGACCACCGCCCAGCCCGCCATCCCCCAGCAAAGCGCTAAGCCCACCAACGCCAAGGACAATCTGCTCGGCATCTGCAATGCGCTGGGCAACGATTTCGGCTTCAACCCGCTGTGGCTGCGCCTGGCGCTCGGCGCAGCCTTCGTGGTGCAGCCGGTCGGCGTCGTGATCTCGTATCTTGCGCTCGGCGCGATCGTCCTGATCTCGCGCCTCGCGATCCCCGCCAAGCGCACGCCTGCCACGCCCGCCATTACGGCTCAGCCCGACCCGGTCGTCGCGAACGAGCCGGAGCAGCCGGAGTTCGCCAAGGCCGCCTGATCCGTCGGCGCGGCCGCGACCAAAAAAAATATGCCCGGCCGCTTCGTTGAGAAGAGGCCGGGCAGGTAGCCTGTAGGTCACAGGCTTGGGTCGCACCGCTTGCATGGCAGCTTCGATGGCGCCTGCGCATCCCCGAAAAGGGGGAGAGACCGAAAATACCCCACGTCACCGTCGGTCCGCGCCCGTGCACCACATGGTCGACATGGCGCAGGCGAACGCTTAGTCGCGCTGTGACGACCAACGGGGGCGACGATGACGGCAGCATTGCGGGTGGCACTGGCGGGGCTTGGCACGGTGGGCGGCGGCGTCATTCGCGTGCTGCAGCAGAACCGCGAGCTCATCACGCGCCGCGCCGGCCGCCCGATCGAGATCGTCGCCGTCTCCGCCCGCGATCGCAGCAAGGACCGCGGCGTCGACATCAGCGGCTTCGAATGGGTCGACGACACCAGCGCACTCGCGGCGTGCGACGCCGATGTCGTGGTCGAGCTGGTCGGCGGCGCGGACGGCCCGGCGCTGGCGCTCGCCCGCGCGACGCTGGCGGCGGGCAAGGGCTTCGTCACCGCGAACAAGGCGATGCTGGCGCACCACGGGCTGGAGCTCGCGAACGCCGCCGAGGGCGCCAAGGTGCCGCTGAAGTTCGAGGCCGCGGTCGCCGGCGGCATTCCGGTGATCAAGGGCCTGCGCGAAGGCGCCGCGGCCAACGCGATCGACCGCGTTTACGGCATCCTCAACGGCACCTGCAATTTCATCCTGAGCAAGATGGAGGCGGAGGGGCGCGACTTCGCGGACGTGCTCGCCGAGGCGCAGGCGCTGGGCTATGCCGAATCGGATCCCAGTTTCGACATCGACGGCGTGGATGCCGCGCACAAGCTGTCGATCCTTTCCTCGGTCGCTTTCGGCATGAAGCCGGCGTTCGGCGACGTGGCGGTCAGCGGGATCCGCGACGTGATCGCGGCCGACATCGCCGAGGCGGCGGCGCTCGGCTATCGCGTGCGCCTCGTCGGCGTGGCGGAAGCGGGCGCGAGCGGCCTGTTCCAGCGCGTCCACGCGCATCTGGTGCCCACGCATCATCCGCTGGCGCATGTCACCGGCTCGACCAACGCGGTGGTGGTCGACGGCAATTACGTCGGCCGCCTGCTGTTCCAGGGCGCCGGCGCGGGTGACGGGCCGACCGCCAGCGCAGTCGTGGCCGACCTCATCGACATTGCGCGCGGCGAGTTCGGGCCGGCCTATGCCATGCCCGTCGCTTCGCTGGCGGAGGCGTCGCCAGCGCCCACCGGCGAGCGGCGCGGCCGCGCTTATCTGCGCTTCACGCTCGCGGATCGCGTCGGCGTGCTGGCGGAAATCGCCGCCGCGATGCGCGACGCGGGCGTGTCGATCGAAAGCCTGATCCAGCGTGCCGCGCCCGAGGACGGCACCGCGCTGGTCGTGATCGTGACCCACGAGGCGCCCGAGTCGCACGTCGAGGCCGCGCTGGAGCGGCTGCGCGGCTCGCAGAGCCTCGCCGGCGAGCCGTTCTGGATGCACATTCTGGACTGATCGCGCGGCGGTGCCGGCGCAGCCAGCAACGCTTCCTCACGCATTACAGGCTGTTCTCCGCTGTCATTTGCTGTATTAAGGCAGCATGACAGCGCTGAGCAACGAAGACAGCCCGGTCTATATCAGGCTTCGCGGCACGATCGCGGCGGGAATCCTGCGCGGCGATTTCCGCGCCGGCGATCAATTGCCGTCGGTGCGCGCGCTCGCGGCGGAGCATGGCGCCAACCCGCTGACGGTGGCGAAGGCGTATCAGTCGTTCCAGGACGAGGGCTACGTCGAGGTGCGCCGCGGCGTCGGCATGTTCGTGTTGCCGGGCGCCGCGGAGCGACTGCGCGTGTCCGAGCGTGAGACCTTCGTCAGCCAGCAATGGCCCCGAATTCGCGCCTATATCGAGCTACTTGGGCTCGACCCTGCGGCGCTGCTCGATCGCGAGTCGGCCTGAGCGTCGCTAGCGCGTTACGTCGGCCAAGGTCGTCATGGATCTCACCTTCACGAAGCGCGGCGGCAAGTCCGACGATCTGACGATCGTGCGTGCCGACGGTACGCGAGAATCGATCGCGTGCCCGAAACAGGGCATCATTCCGCACGACATGGTTCATTTTGCGGTGGAAAGCGTGCTGGCCGCGCGCGGCTTCCTCGCGCTCGTGGCGCAGGGCAAAAGCGCGGCGTTCGCGACCACCGGCGCCGCTGACGAGGAAGCGATCGAGCGCCTGGTGGAGACCTTTCAGGCCGAAATGTGGGGCGGCCGCGTGCCCGTCGACGATCTGATCGCCACCTATGAACATGCGTGCGGCGCGCGTGGCCACCCGGTCGCCGCCATCGCCCCGGCCGAGGTCGAGGCGATCCGCGCGCAGCTGGACCTGCTGACGCGGCAATGGGCGAGCGTCCCGCTCGACGGGGCGCTGACGCTCAGTCTTTGACCGCGCGCTCCAGTTGCGCCGGCGTCTCGCCTTGCTGGCCCGCGCTCTTCATCGCCTCCAGCAGCGCCTTCACCTCCTGGCTGCGGCCGCGCGGCAGCACCAGCACGTCGTTGCCCGACGCCACCACGATCAGGTCGCTGACGCCCACCATGGCGATGCGCACGCCATCGCTGCGCGCCAGGCAATTGTTGGTGTCCAGCGCGATCACCTCGCCGCCGATCGCATTGCCCGCCGGATCGCACTTGCTGATCGCGTGCAGCGCGTCCCAGCTGCCCACGTCGTTCCAGCCCATCGAGACCGGCACCACCGCAACCTTGTCGGCCTTTTCCATCACCGCATAATCGATCGACTGATTGGCCGCTTCGGAGAAAGGGAGGGTGGCGGGGCGGACATGCGTGCCGGCGCGCTCGCCCTCGGCGATCGACCGGCGCACCGCATCGAGCATGTCCGGCTCGTGCTGGGCCAGCGCATGGAGGAACGCGTCGGCGCGGAACAGGAAGATGCCGCCGTTCCAGGCATGATCGCCGCTCGCCACCATCGCCTCGGCGACCGTAAGCGGCGGCTTTTCCACGAAGCGGTCGACCCGGTGCACCCCCGGCTCGATCGCCTCGCCGACCTTGATATAGCCATAGCCGGTTTCGGGCGCATCGGGCGTGATGCCGAACGTCACCAGCCAGCCCTGCTCCACCATCGGCAGCGCGGCGTTGACCGCCGCCCGGAAGGCCTCGACGTCTTCGATGACATGGTCCGACGGCATCACCAGCAGCGGCGCGTCAGGCTCCACCGCACATAGCGCGGCAAGCGCGATCGCGGGCGCGGTGTTGCGACCGATCGGTTCCAGGATCAGCGCCTGCGGGCGGCAGCCGATCGCGGCGAGCTGATCCTCGATCATGGTGGCGTGGCGCGCGTTCGCGACGACGATCGGCGCGTCGAACCGCTCGCCGCAGGCGCGCGCCGCGGTCAGTTGCAGCATGGTCTGGTCCGCGGTCAGCGCCAGCATCTGCTTCGGCCGCTCGGGCGTCGACATCGGCCACAGCCGCGTACCCGAGCCACCGGACAGGATCACGGGAACGATCGACGTCATGCGCGCAAGCTCCTTGAGCCACGGTTCATGGACCGGGCAACGGTTCGAATAACAGGAAAATGGTAGATCCCCGCCGGCTTAATGCACGGTAAGCGGCTTTTGATCCACGGCTCGTTCAATCTTTCTTTGCCATTTCCTGCAACAGCCCTCGTGTCGGTTTCCCTTACACCATAGGGACGAGCGCAGGCGATGATCAGAGTATTCAAACACTACGTGCCGAATGCGGTCGCCCTGCTCGGGCTGATCGATTTCGTCATCCTGCTCGCCGCGGCCGAGTGTGGCTGGCTGCTGCGTGCTGCGCAGCTAGAGATGATCCCGGAAGCGATCACCACCCGGCTGCCGCAGCTTGCTGCCTTTGCCATTCCGCTGGGTATCGCGATGGTGGCGGTCGGTGCCTATCAGGCGGACGTGCTGGTCTCGCTGCGCCAGGCGGTGATGCGGCTGATTGTCGCGGTGTCGCTGGGCGTCATCTTCCTCAGCCTCCTGTATTTCTTCTTGCCGACCGTCAGCCTGTGGCGATCGAGCCTGTTCTACGCGATGCTCTTTGCCATCGTGGGCCTGGTGGCGGCCCGCGTCCTATTCCGCCGCATGCTGGGCGGCGACCGGTTTCGCCGCCGGATCGTGGTGCTCGGCGCCGGCGCGCGCGCGGCGCGGCTCGGCAGGCTGGAGCGGGCGAACGGCGCCAGCTTCATGATCGCCGGCTATGTCGCGATGGGCGAACCGTCGATCGAGGTGCCCAATGCCGTGCCCCGCTCGGCCATCCCCAACCTCGCCGCCTTCGTGGTGGAACATGGCGCGACCGAGGTGGTGCTCGCGATCGAGGAGCGCCGCAATGCGCTGCCGCTCAAGGATCTGCTGCGCGTCAAGACGACCGGCGTCCACGTCAGCGAATTCTCGACCTTTCTGGAGCGCGAGACGGGCCGCATCGATCTTGCCAGCGTGAACCCCTCCTGGCTGATCTTCTCCGACGGCTTCGCCTCGGGCCGCATGCTGTCCGCGATGGCGAAGCGCGCGTTCGACATCCTGGCGAGCGGGCTGTTGCTTGCCCTCGCGTTGCCGGTGATCCTCATCACCGCGCTGGCGATCAAGCTCGAAAGCCGCGGCCCCGCCTTTTACCGCCAGCGCCGCGTTGGACTCTTCAACGAGCCGTTCGACATCCTCAAGCTGCGCTCGATGCGGCAGGATGCCGAGGTCGCGGGGCAGGCGGTCTGGGCGCTGGAGCGCGATCCGCGCGTCACGCGGATCGGCCGCTTCATCCGCAAGGTGCGGATCGACGAACTGCCGCAATGCTGGAGCGTGCTGAAGGGCGAGATGAGCTTCGTCGGCCCGCGCCCCGAGCGCCCGCAATTCGTCGAGGAGCTCGAACAGCAGCTACCTTATTATGCCGAGCGGCACATGGTGAAGCCCGGCATCACCGGCTGGGCGCAGATCAACTATCCCTATGGCGCGTCGATCGAGGATGCCCGGCACAAGCTGGAATATGATCTATATTATGCCAAGAATTACTCGCCCTTCCTCGACCTCCTGATCCTGCTCCAGACGCTCCGGGTGGTGCTCTGGCCATCGGGCGCGCGGTGAACGCGGCACCGATCACGCTGTGGACCCATGCGCTGGCGGCGCTGCTGTTCGGCACGCTGGCGCTCACCCAGCGGCGCCACGGTGGTGCCCTGCCGCGCGGACCGTTCCTTGCCGGGCTGATCGCCACCGCATTCTGGGCGCTTGCGGTCGCCGGGCTCGATCCGCGCGACGTGGCGACCCGGCTGGCGGAAAGCGTGCGCAACCTTGCCTGGCTGTCGCTGATGTACGCGCTTGCCCGGCGCGATCCGGCGGATGCCGCCCCGCGATCGCTGCGCGCCGTCTATGTCACCGTGGCGCTGGTCGTGGTCAGCAGCGGCGTGCTGGCGATCGCCGCCGCCGCGGTCACCAGCCGAGCGGTCGAGGCGATCCTGCTCGACACGCGGCTGTTGCTGCAGATGCTCGCCGCCACCGGCGCGCTGATCCTCGTCAGCCGGCTGCGTCACGGCCGCGTGTGGCAGCATGCGGGCGGCGCGCGGATGGCGATCGTCGCGCTCGGCATCATGTGGGCGGTGGACCTGCTGATCTTTGCCAGCGCGCGGCTCACCGGCGCCTGGCCCACCGGGCTCATCGACCTGCGCGGCGCGGTGATGGTGGCGCTCACCCCGCTGTTCGGCCTGGCCGTGCAGCGCGGCGAGGGGCGCACCATGCAGGCCTCGCGCACGCTCGCGCTCCTGTCGCTCGCCGCCGTCGCGGTGGCGCTCTACGTCGCGGTGACGGCGCTGGCGACCGCGATGATCGGCTCGGTCGGCGGCAGCTACGCGCGGATCGTGCAGACGGCGCTGATCTTCGGCACCACCGCGGCGCTGCTCACTTTGGTGTCGACGCCATGGACGCGGGCCTGGGCGCGCGTGCTCGTGTCGAAGCACCTGTTCAGCCACCGCTACGATTATCGCACCGAATGGCTGCGCTTCACCGAAACGCTCGGCGCGCCGGGCGAGGGCGCGACGCCGCTCGCCGAGCGTGTCGTCAAGGCGATGGCGGATTTCACCGCCTCGCCCGGCGGTCGCCTGCTGCTGCCCGACGGCACCGCGA
Organism: Sphingomonas dokdonensis; assembly: GCF_002197685.1. Classification (GTDB taxonomy): domain Bacteria; phylum Pseudomonadota; class Alphaproteobacteria; order Sphingomonadales; family Sphingomonadaceae; genus Sphingomonas; species Sphingomonas dokdonensis. The sequence goes on from NZ_NBBI01000002.1 coordinate 113,785, forward strand.
CCGCGTGGAACTGGCCCGATGCGCCCGCCGTCGATCAGCCCGACGCGCCGCTCTTCGCCCATCTCGCCGCAACGGGCCGCATCATCGAGCTCGACGCGGTGCGCGCAGGCACGGCCGATCCGGCGGACGTCGCCTGTGCGCCGGCCTGGCTGCGCGACGACAGCACCGCCTGGGTCGTCGTCCCGCTGCTCCACCTCGGCGAGCTCGCCGGAGCGATCGTTCTTGCCCGCCCGCTCATGGACCGCGCGCTCGACTGGGAGGATTTCGACCTGTTCGGCGTCGCCGGCCGCCAGGCGGCAAGCTATCTTGCGGAGGCGCGCGCGCATGCCGCGCTCGCCGATGCGCAGCGCTTCGACGAGTTCAACCGTCGCTTCGCCTTTATCATGCATGACCTGAAGAATCTGGTCAGCCAGTTGACGCTGGTCGCCCGCAATGCGGAGCGGCACGCCGACAATCCCGCCTTCCGCGCCGACATGGTGGCGACGCTGACCGATTCGTCGGCCCGCATGAACGCGCTGCTCGCCCGCCTGTCGCAGCATCACGCCGCGCGCGCCGAAAAGGCCGTGGCCGTGTCGCTGCTGGAGCTGGCACAACGCGCCGCTAGCAGCCGCCGGGCGCAACATCCGGTCACCGCTTCGGGTGATGCGAACGCTTATGTCATGGCCGATCCCGCGGCACTTGAGACCTTGCTGTCGCACCTCGTCCAGAACGCGGTGGAGGCAAGCGCGCCCGGTGCCCCCGTGCAATTGCACGTCGCGGCGGCGGATGGAGAGGCCAGCATCACCGTCACCGATCAGGGCGGCGGCATGAGCCCCGCTTTCATCCGCGATCAGCTGTTCCGCCCGTTCGTGTCGGGCAAGCCGGGCGGCTTCGGCCTCGGCGCGTTCGAGGCGCGCCAGCTTGCCGAGGGGATGGGCGGCACCATCGCGGTGACGAGCCGCGAGGGCGCCGGCACCAGCTTTCGCATCGCGCTGCCGCTCGCCGCGCCTGCTGCAAGAGGAATGGATCTGGTGGCATGACCGGCCTGCGCAAATTGCTGATCGTGGAGGATGATCTCGGGCTCCAGCGCCAGTTGCGCTGGGCGTATGAGGGATATGAGGTGCTCGTCGCCGCCGACCGGCCAAGCGCGATCGACATGATCCGCGCGGAGGAACCCGCCGTCGTCACGCTCGATCTCGGCCTGCCGCCCGATCCCGACGGCACGACGGAGGGCTTTGCCGCGCTCGCCGACATCCTGTCGCTGAAGCCTGAGACCAAGGTGATCGTCGCCTCCGGCCACGGCGCGCGCGAAAGCGCGATACAGGCGATCGCCGACGGCGCGTGGGATTTCTACCAGAAGCCGATCGACATCGACGCGCTCGGCCACATCGTCGCGCGCGCCTTTCACGTCCACGAACTCGAAGCCGAAAACCGCCGCCTCGCCGCACGCGGTGCCGCACCGGCGCTCGGCGGGCTGATCACCGCCGCGCCCGAGATGATCAAGGTCATGCGCACCGTTGAGCGGGTCGCGCCCGCCGACGTCTCGGTGATGCTGCTCGGCGCCAGCGGCACGGGCAAGGAATTGCTCGCCCGCGGGCTGCACGATGCCTCGCGCCGCGCCGGCGGCGCGTTCGTCGCGATCAACTGCGCCGCGATTCCCGAAACGCTGCTCGAAAGCGAGCTGTTCGGCCACGAAAAGGGCGCCTTCACCGGCGCGGTAAAGACCACCGAGGGGAAGATCGAGCAGGCCGCCGGCGGCACGCTCTTCCTCGACGAGATCGGCGACGTGCCGCTCCCGCTTCAGGTGAAGCTGCTGCGCTTCCTGCAGGAGCGGGTGATCGAGCGGATCGGCGGTCGCCGCCCGATCCCGGTCGACACGCGCATCGTCTGTGCCACCCACCGCGACATCGACGCGATGGTGGCGGCCGGAGAGTTTCGCGAGGACCTCTATTACCGGCTGGCCGAGATCGTCGTGCGCATCCCGTCGCTGGCCGAGCGGCCGGGTGATGCGGCATTGCTCGCCCGCCACTTCGTCACGCGCTACGCTGCCAGCATGAACCCCGCCGTATCCGGCCTTTCATCCGACGCGCGCGCCGCCATCGACGCGCATGACTGGCCCGGCAACGTGCGCGAGCTGGAAAACCGCGTGAAGCGCGCGGTGATCATGGCCGACGGCAAGTCGGTCACCGCCGCCGATCTCGATCTCGCCGCCGCGCAGGACGACGGCGTGAACCTGCGCGCCGCGCGCGAGGCCGCCGATCGCCGCGCGATCCGTCACGCGCTGGCGCGGGCGGACGGCAATATCTCGCAAACCGCCCGGCTGCTCGGCGTCAGCCGCCCGACCTTGTACGACCTGTTGAAAAGCTACGATCTGCATGACTGACGCAGGCAGGCGCTATCCGTTGCTGCGCGGGCGGCGGCGGCGCGGCACGCGGTCGCGCCCGATCAGCGATGCCGTGCGCCAGCGCCGCTGGCGGCTCGCGCGCATCGGGGCGATGCTCGCGCTCGCCGCTTTGGTGGTGGCCGGCATCGTGCTGGTCGCGCGCCGCGCCGCGCGGCCCGATCCCGCGCAGGAATATGTCGCCAGCCTCGCGGCACTGAAGCGCGGCAACTACAGCGCCGCGCGCAATCACGCGATCGCCGCTGGCGAAGGCCCGGACGCCGCCCGCGCCAATGCCGTGCTCGGCCGCGCCTATCTGTTGCTTGGCGACGGGGATGCGGCAGAGGGTGCGCTCAATCGCGCGGTCGCGGCGGGGATGCCGAACACGCGGCTCCACCAATTGTTTGCCGATGCCTATCTCGCCCAAGGCGACGAAGATCGCGCCCTTGCCGAAGCGGCGCGTGCCACGGCGCCCTACCAGGATTACGCCGCACGGGTCCGCGCGCGCGCAATGGCGGCAAAGGGCGACGTGCCCGCCGGCACCGCGCTGCTGCAGGCCGTGATCGCGCGGCGCCCGAACGATGCGGCGGCCTATGCCGATCTCGGGCGCGTGCGCCTGGCCGCTGGCGACGTGCTCGGCGCCGACCAGGCCGCCCGCCGCGCGGTGGCGCTCGATCCTGCAAATCTCGATGCGATCGTGCTGGCGGGAGAAGTGGTGCGCAGCCGCTATGGCCTGCTCGCCGCCTTGCCGTGGTTCGAACGCGCGCTCGCGCAGGACGCTTATTATCACCCGGCGCTGATCCAATATGCCGCCACCGCCGGCGAGGCGGGGCGCTATGCCGACATGCTCAGCGCCACCCGCCGCGCGCTCGCCGCCCGGCCGGCCAGCCCGCAAGCGCTCTATCTCCAGGCGGTGATGGCGGCGCGCGCCGGCAACAACGAGCTCGCGCGCACCTTGCTTGCCCGCATGGGTGACGCCGGCCTTTCGATGCCCGGCGTCGTGCTGCTCACCGGCATGCTGGCCTATGCCGATGGCGGCTACGAGCAGGCGGTCGTCAGCTTCCGCGAGGTCGTCGGGCGCCAGCCGATGAACCTCGTCGCGCGGCGCCTCCTCGGCGCCTCCTTGCTGCGCTCGGGCGATGCCAAGGGCGCGCTCGCCACGCTGCGCCCGATCGCGGTTCGCCCCGACGCCGACAGCTACACGCTGGCGCTCGCCGGCCGTGCGTTCGAGGCGACCGGCGAGCGTGACTGGGCCGCGCGCTTTCTCGATCGCGCCGCGCGCCCGGCGCTCGCCGATCCGCAGCCCTTTGCCGGCGACGGCAGCGCCGGGGCGCTCGCCGCCGCGGTGGCCGGGGCGCCCGGCGATCCCACCGTCGCGGTCGGCTATGCCCGCAGCCTCGTCGATGCCGGACAGGCCGATCTCGCCGCCGAGCGCGCCACCGCGATCGCCAACGCCTCGCCCGGCGCACCCGACGCGCAATTGCTCGCCGGCGACGTATCGGCGACGCAGGGCCGCTTTGCCGCGGCGCTCGCCCGCTACCAGCAGGCCGCCAACCTGCGCTTCGATGCACCCGTCATGCTGCGCCTCGCCGAAGCGGCCAATCGCGCCGGCCGCCCGCGCGATGCCACTGCCGCGCTGGCGCTCTACCTGTCGCAAAACCCGCAAAGCCTCGTCGCCCGCCGCGCGCTCGCGAACCTGCAACTTGCCGCGCGTGAATGGCCCGCCGCGATCGAGACGCTCGGCTGGCTGAACGACGCGATCGGCGCCAACGATGCGCTGATCCAGGCGCAACTCGCTTACGCCCTCACCGCCGCGGGCGACCCACAGACCGGGCTGGCGCACGCCCGCATCGCCTACCGCCTCGCCCCGCTGAACCCCGCCGCAACCGACGCATTCGGCTGGGCGCTCTACGAACAGGGCGACACGCGCGCGGCGCTGCAGGTGCTGCAAAAGGCCGCAACGCTCGCGCCCAATCACGCCGGCATCAGCTGGCATCTCGGCCAGGCGCTCGCCGACGCCGGCCGGGCCGCCGAGGCGCGCCAGCGGATCACCGCCGCGCTGCGTGACCCCTCGTTCCCCGACCGCGCTTCCGCCACCGCGCTGCTGAACCTGCTCGGCAGCTAGCGACGTGCGGCGGTTGCGGGCAGGCAGCCGCCACCCTAGCAGCAGCGCATGGACGATCTCGCCCGCATCGCCGCCGCGCTGGAGCGCCTCGCCCCACCGCCGCCCGCGCCCGCCGATCCGCTGGCGCACCCCGCCTACGTCTGGCGCGATGGCGTGCTGGTCGCCGCGCGTGCCTTCGCGCCGCTGCCGCTCGATCTCCTGCGCGGGGTGGAGGCGCAGCGTGCGCCGCTGCTCGCCAATCTCGAACGGCTTTCGGCGGGCCACGCCGCGCAGGACGTCCTGCTGTGGGGCGCGCGCGGCACCGGCAAGTCCGCGCTGGTCAAATCCTGCGTCGGCGCGATCCAGGCGGCGGGCGGCCGGCTCGCACTGGTCGAGGTTACCGCCGATCGCCTCGACAGCCTGCCCGCGCTGTTCGACACCATCGCTGGCGTCGTGCGCTCGTTCGTCCTGTTCCTCGACGATCTCGGCTTCGACGCCGCTGCCGACGCACGCACCCTCCGCTCGCTGCTGGAGGGCGGGGCGGAGGCGCGGCCCGCCAATGCGCGCCTCGTCGTCACCTCCAACCGCCGCCACCTGATCCCGCGCAACGTCGAGGAGCAGGAGAGCGCGATCAACCCGCGCGACGCGGTGGACGATCACCTCGCGCTCGCCGATCGCTTCGGCCTCAGCCTCGGCTTCCACGTCGTCGACCAGCCGCTCTATCTCGACATCGTGCGCGGCTATGCCGATCGCTACGATCTCGCCTTCGATCCGCAGGACGCTTTGTTGTGGGCGACCAAGCGCGGCAGCCGCTCGGGCCGCGTCGCCTGGCAATATGTCGTCGATCTCGCCGGCCGGGCGGGCAAAATGCTATAAGGCCGGCACTGCTGCGATCGAGGCCATTTTGCGCCGCCTCTAGGCCAACGCCTCTGCCATCTCGGCCAATTCGAGCCAGCGCAGTTCCGCCGTTTCCTTCTCATCGCGCGCCGCCGCGATCGCCTTCATCAGCCGGTCGAACGTCGCCGGGTCACGCGCATACAGCGCCGGATCGGCCAGCAACCCCTCGTCGCGCGCGATCGCCGCATCCAGCTGCTCGATCTTCTTGGGCAGCTGATCGTAATCGCGCTGATCCTTGTAGCTCAGCTTGGTCCTGGCCTGCACCGGCGGGGGAGGGGGCGCGGCAGCGGCCTTTGCCGCCTTGCGCTCCACCTGCGGCGCCCGCTTGCGCTCCCAATCCTCATAGCCGCCGGCGACCACATCGACCTTGCCCGAGCCGTCGAGCCCCAGCGTGACGGTGACGGTGCGGTCGAGGAAGTCACGGTCGTGGCTGACGATCAGCACGGTGCCCTCATAATCCGCAATCACCTCCTGCAGGAGGTCGAGCGTTTCGAGATCCAGATCGTTGGTCGGCTCGTCGAGCACCAACAGGTTGGAATGCCGCGCAAATTCCCGCGCCAGCAACAGCCGTGACCGCTCCCCGCCCGATAGCGTCCCGACCTTCGCCTCGGTCAGATTGGGGTCGAACAGGAACTCCTTGAGATAGCCGTGGATGTGCTTCTTCGCGCCCAGCACGTCGATCCAGTCGCCGCCATCCGCCAGCACCTCGCGCACCGTCTTGTCCGGCGCCATCAGCTTGCGCTGCTGATCGATCACGATCCCGTCCAGAGTCTTGGCGAGCTTCACCGTGCCGCTGTCGGGCGCCAGCTCCCCGGTCAGCAGCCGCAGCAGGGTGGTCTTGCCCGCACCGTTGCGCCCGACGATGCCGATCCGGTCGCCGCGCGTCACGCGGAACGTCAGGTCGCGGATGATCGTGCGCCCGTCATAGCTTTTGGTGACATGATCGGTGTCGATCACGACCTTCGTCTTGTTATCGTCGCTGCCCATTGCCAGCGCCGCGGCGCCCTGCGGCCCGATCATCGCGGCACGCTCGGCGCGCATCTCCTTCAGCTTGGACAGGCGCCCCTGGTTGCGCCGCCGCCGCCCCGTCACGCCGCGCTGGAGCCAATGCTCCTCGATCTTCAGCTTGGCGTCGAGCTTCTCGGCCGCGCGTTCCTCCTCGGCATAGACCTGTTCGGTCCAGGCATCGAATCCACCAAAGCCGACCTCGGCGCGCCGCATGTTCCCACGGTCGAGCCACAGGGTCTGCTTGGTTAGCCGCGTCAGGAACGTGCGGTCGTGGCTGATCACCACGAATGCGCCGCGGAAGCGCCCCAGCCACTCCTCCAGCCACTCGATCGCGCCGATGTCGAGGTGGTTGGTCGGCTCGTCGAGCAGCAGCACGTCAGGGTCCTGCGCCAATGCGCGCACGATCGCCGCGCGGCGCCGTTCGCCGCCCGATGCGGTCGCGGCTTCGCGCGTGAGGTCGATGCCGAGCTGGTCGGCGATCGCCTCCGCCTCGAAATGCTGCGGGGCGTCGCTGCCGGACATGACGTAATCGGCCAGCGTCGCAAAGCCGGCGAGATTCGGGTCCTGCTCCAGCAGGACGACGCGGGTGCCCGGTACGATCGTGCGCCGGCCCTCGTCGGCGTCTACCGTGCCGGCGATCAGCTTCAGCAGCGTGGTCTTGCCGGCGCCGTTGCGACCGATCAGCGCCAGGCGATCGCGCGGGCCGACGTAGAAGTTCAGATGGCGAAACAGCCAGCCGGCGCCCTGAACGAGGCCGAGGTCTTCATATGCTAGGATTGGAGCAGCCATGGAGGCGGCAGATAGGGGCGCGCGGCCGATGCGCCAAGCGGCGTTGATCGGCGCGCATGAGGCGAACACAGAAAAGGACCGGATGCGCGGGGCACCCGGTCCTCTTTTCTGATCAGCGCAGCGGCGGAGCCGCTGCTGGGCGTCAGACGGGATTGGCTGGCGCCAACCCGCTGGCCGATCTGATTTCGTGTCGGGCGCAGCTGGTGCTGCGCCCGTCCGAAATCAGAAGTCCATGCCGCCCATGCCGCCGCCCGGCATCGCCGGCATCGCGGGCTTGTCTTCCGGCAGCTCGGAAACGGTCGCCTCGGTGGTGATGAGGAGACCCGCCACCGATGCGGCGTTCTGCAGCGCGGTGCGCACGACCTTGGTCGGGTCGATCACGCCGGCCGATACCAGGTTCTCGTACACGTCGGTCGATGCGTTGAAGCCGAACGAGGTGTCGTCCTGGTCGAGCAGCTTGCCCGAAACCACCGCACCGTCATGGCCGGCGTTCTGGGCGATCTGGCGCACCAGCGCGGTCAGCGACTTGCGAACGATGTCGATACCGCGGGTCTGGTCCTCGTTGGCACCGGTCATGCCCTGCAGCGACTTGGTCGCGTACAGCAGCGCGGTGCCGCCGCCCGGGACGATGCCTTCTTCGACGGCAGCGCGGGTCGCGTGCAGCGCGTCGTCGACGCGGTCCTTGCGCTCCTTCACCTCGACCTCGGTCGCACCACCGACCTTGATCACCGCAACGCCGCCAGCGAGCTTGGCGAGACGCTCCTGCAGCTTCTCACGGTCATAGTCCGAGGTCGTGACCTCGATCTGCTGACGGATCGCTTCGGTGCGGCCCTTGATCGAATCGGCTTCACCCGCACCGTCGACGATGGTGGTGTTGTCCTTGTCGATCGACACGCGCTTGGCGGTGCCGAGCATGCCCAGCGTGACGGTCTCGAGCTTGATGCCGAGATCCTCGCTGATCACTTCGCCCTTGGTCAGGATTGCGATGTCCTCGAGCATCGCCTTGCGACGATCGCCGAAGCCCGGTGCCTTGACCGCTGCGACCTTTAGGCCGCCGCGCAGCTTGTTGACGACGAGCGTGGCCAGAGCCTCGCCCTCGATATCCTCGGCGATGATCAGGAGCGGACGACCCGACTGAACGACGGCTTCCAGGATCGGGAGCATCGCCTGCAGGTTCGACAGCTTCTTCTCGTGGATCAGGATGTACGGATCGTTCAGCTCGACCGACATCTTTTCCGGGTTGGTGATGAAGTACGGCGACAGATAGCCGCGGTCGAACTGCATGCCCTCGACGACGTCGAGCTCGAATTCGAGACCCTTCGCCTCTTCGACGGTGATCACGCCTTCCTTGCCGACCTTCTCCATCGCTTCCGCGATCTTCTCGCCGACTTCCTTGTCGCCGTTTGCGGAGATGATGCCGACCTGGGCGATTTCGCTCGAACCGGCAACCGGCTTCGAACGGGCCTTCACGTCCTCCACGACCTTGGTCACGGCGATGTCGATGCCGCGCTTCAGATCCATCGGGTTCATGCCGGCGGCGACCGACTTCATGCCCTCGCGAACGATCGCCTGGGCGAGAACGGTCGCGGTGGTGGTGCCGTCACCGGCGATGTCGTTGGTCTTCGAGGCCACTTCGCGCACCATCTGCGCGCCCATGTTCTCGAACTTGTCCTTGAGCTCGATCTCCTTGGCGACGGTGACGCCGTCCTTGGTGATGCGCGGTGCGCCGAAGCTCTTGTCGATCACGACGTTGCGACCCTTCGGGCCGAGCGTCACCTTCACCGCGTCGGCGAGAATGTCGACACCCTTGAGGATGCGCTCGCGTGCGTCGCGGCCGAATTTCACGTCCTTGGCTGCCATGTGGCTACCCTTTCAATTCGCGAATGTTGAGAAAGTTGAGGAGATCGAACGAAATCTCAGGCGAGGATGCCGAGGATGTCCGATTCCTTCATGATGAGCAGGTCTTCGCCGTTCACCTTGACCTCGGTGCCCGACCACTTGCCGAACAGGATGCGGTCACCGGCCTTTACGTCGAGCGGGCTGACCTTGCCGTCTTCCGACTTGGCGCCGGCACCGGCGGCGACAACCTCGCCCTCCTGCGGCTTTTCCTTGGCGGTGTCGGGAATGATGATCCCGCCGGCAGTCTTTTCCTCGGCCTCGACGCGGCGCACGAGCACGCGGTCGTGCAGCGGACGAAAGTTCATGGCTGTTACCCTCTTTTGAGCGGTGTGACTGTTTTTTGGCACTCGACTGAATCGAGTGCCAGCACGGGCCATATGTGTCTGGTGCCGCACAGCGTCAACGGGTGGTCCGCACAAAAAAGCGGAACCGTTCGTCAGATCGTGCGTGGAACGAGGCCGAGCCGTTCGCGCGCGCGCCAGCGCCACAGCAGCAGGGCGGACACAACGAGCAATCCGACCGCAAGCCCGATCCAGATCCCCACCGCGCCCCCACCAGTGTAGAACCCGAACAGCACGGACGCGCCGAAGCCGACCACCCAATAGCCGAACAGCGCAATCAGCATCGGCACGCGCGTATCCTGCAGGCCGCGCAGCACCCCGGCCGCCACCGCCTGCGCCCCGTCGACCAGCTGGAATACCGCGCCTACCATGAGCAATCGCGTTGCCAGCGCGACCACCGCCGCCTCGCTCGCCACGTCCACATCGATATAGATGCCGATCAGCGTGCGCGGGATCGCCCACATCAGCCCCGCCGTCACCAGCATGAAGCCGATGCCGACGATCAGCGCGACCCGCCCCGCACGGGCGACCCACGCCGCGTCCCTTGCGCCATAGCCCATGCCGACGCGGATCGTGGCCGCCTGCGCCACGCCGAGCGGCACCTGAAAGGCGAGCGCGGCGATGTTGAGCGCGATGGCGTGCGCGGCGACCTCGGTCACGCCGATCAGCCCCATCAGTACCGCCGCCCCGCCGAACAGCGCACTTTCCATGGTCACGGCGAGCGAGATCGGGATGCCGAGCCGCAGGATCTCGATCATGCGGGGCCATTCGGTGCGCCACCAGCGGCCGAACAGCCGCCAGCGCCGCAGCACCGGATCGAGCAGCAGGATGGCGAGATACGCCACCATCATCGCCACGCTGACGATCACGCTCGCCCAGGCGGAGCCCTCCAACCCCAGCGCCGGAAAGCCGAGATTGCCGAACACCAAGGCCCAGTTCGCCACCAGCGCCAGCCCAACGGCCATGGCGGTGACCCCCATCGCCCAGCCGGGCCGGCCAAGCGTGGCGGCAACCGTGCGCATCACCGCCGCAAACAACGAGGCGGGCAGCGCCCAGACGATGATGGCCAGGAAATCGCCCGCGCGCGCGGCAACCTGCGGATCCTGTCCGGCGGCGAGCAGGATCGGCTCACCCGCCATCAGCGCCGCCCCGAACGGGAGCGCCGAAAAGCCGGCCAGCCACAGCGCCATGCGGAACGAGCGGCGGACCTCGCGCACCGAGTGGCGCCGACGGCCAAGCTCCGCCGCGATGATCGGCGCGCAGGCGGTCGCCATGCTCATCAGCGCCCACATGACCAGGCTGTAGAGAAACACGCCCAGAGTCGCCGCGGCGAACTCGACCGTGCCGAGTCGCGCGACGAACACGACGTCGATCGCATAAACGGCCATCTGGAGGAGGTTCGCCCCGACCAGCGGCCCCGCCAATCGGACAAGCGCCGCCAGCTCGGCCCGGTCGCTCGCCGGGCGCGTCTCGGTCAACGGCGGTGCGGCGGCGACATGCATGGGAGCGCGCAGGTAGGCCGTTTCCGATCCGGTGGAAAGGGCGCCGGCATGTCCGCATGCTCGGCCGTATTGCTCCACCCATACACCATCGGCTACGTCGGGTGGCGACTATCCGGGAATTGAGAATGAAGCTTGTACGCGGCGCTTGGAAACTGCTGGTCGGCATCAAGGATGCGCTGGTGCTGGTGGCGATGCTGCTGTTTTTCGCGCTGGTGTTCGCCGCGCTGAACGCGCGGCCAAGCGCTCCGGCGATTAAGGACGGCGCGCTGGTCCTAGATCTGGACGGCCCGATTGTCGAGCAGCCCGCCGAGATTTCGCCGCTCGCCTTTGTTTCGGGGCAGCAGATCGGCAGGCAATATCGCCTGCGCGACGTGGTGCACGCGATCGATACGGCGCGTACCGACGATCGCGTAAAGGCCGTCGTCCTTGATCTCGATCGCTTCGGCGGCGCCTATCCGGCGATACTCGGCGAGGTGGCCGAGGCGCTGATCCGCGTGCGACAGAGCGGCAAGCCGGTGCTTGCCTATGCCACCGGCTATACCGATGGCGGCTATCGCCTGGCGGCGGCGGCGAGCGAGGTCTGGGTCGATCCGCTGGGCGGCGTGGTGCTGAACGGCCCGGGCGGCAGCCAGCCCTATTACAAGGGGCTGATCGACAAGCTTGGCGTCACCACCCACGTTTATCGCGTCGGCCAGTTCAAATCGGCGGTGGAGCCCTACACCCGCGCCGATCAAAGCCCGGAAGCGCGCGCCGCCTCGCAGGCGCTCTATGGCGCGTTGTTCGACCAGTGGAAAAGCGCGGTGGCGCAGGCGCGCCCCAAGGCGCAGCTTGCCGGCTGGTTCGCGCAGCCGGCGCGGCTGGTGCAGAATGCCGGCGGCGACCTGTCAAAGGCGAACCTTGCGACCGGGCTGGTCGACAAGGTCGGCGATCGACTGTCCTTTGGTCGGCGCGTTGCTGAGATCGCCGGCGCGGCCGACGATGACAAGCCGGCGGGGTCTTTCGCCCAGATTCCGTATTATGCTTACACGCGCGCCAGCCCCGCGCCCGACGACGGCACGATCGGCGTGGTGACGGTGGCCGGCGAGATCGTCGACGGCAAGGCCGCGCCGGGCAGGGCCGGCGGCGACACCATCGCTAATTACCTGCTGAAGGGCTTGGCGGAAAAGAAGCTGAAGGCGCTGGTGCTGCGCGTCGATTCGCCCGGCGGGTCGGTGATGGCGTCCGAGCGCATCCGCCTGGCGGTGATGGAGGCGAAGCGGCGCGGGCTGCCGGTGGTCGTGTCGATGGGCGGCGTCGCGGCCTCGGGCGGCTATTGGATATCCACCCCGGCCGACATGATCTTTGCCGAGCCGAACACGATTACCGGGTCGATCGGGGTGTTCGGGGTGCTGCCCAGTTTCGAAAAGAGCCTGGCCAAGATCGGCGTCACCAGCGACGGGGTGAAGCTGACGCCGCTTTCCGGCCAACCCGACCTCATCGGCGGGATCAACGACGAAACCGGCGCGATGATTCAGTCGAGCATCGAGCAGGTCTATCAGAGGTTCATCACCAGCGTGTCGAGCGCACGCAAGATCCCCGTCGCACGCGTGAACGAGATCGCGCAGGGCCGCGTGTGGGATGGCGGCACCGCGCGGCAGATCGGCCTGGTCGATCGCTTCGGCACGCTGGGCGACGCGATCAAGGAGGCCGCGCGCCGCGCCAAGATCGATCCGGCGACCGCAAAGCCGGTGTACCTCGAAAAGAAGCCGAGCTGGGCCGCGCAACTGGTGCAGCAGATGAACAACGGCGAGGACGAAAGCGGCGCCGCGCCGACCGACGCGCTGGGCCGTATCGCCTGGGAGCAGCGCCAGGTGCTGGCACAGGCGGCGGGCGACGTGCGCCGGCTGGCAATGGGCGGCGGCATTCAGGCGCGCTGCCTGGAATGCGGCCCCGCTGGCCCGGTGCAGGCTGCGGCGGGCGACCAGCGGCTGCTTGATCTGCTGCTGGCACGGCTCGGGCTGTGATCGTCGCGCTGGCCGTGTTGCTGCAGGCGAGCGCGCCCGCGCCGGCGGTCGTGGAGATCCGGCCCGCCGCGCAGCGGACGCTCAGCGGGCGCTTCGCCTGCGACGCTTCGGTCTATGAGGTGCAGGTAACGAGCACGCCGGCTGCCGGAACGGGAGCGACGCTCGATCGGCTCGTCATCGCGGGCAAGCCGGTCGATGCCGGGTCGCTGGCGGAAGCGCGCCGGATGCTCAGCCGACTGTCGGACGTTCAGTCGCTCGACGTGCGCTGCCGCGATGATGGCGCGGGCGAGCTCAGCATCTACGGCGTGCACGTCGCAGCCGGCGCCGCCCCGCGCCGCGCCCGGCTGCGCGGCGTGCTGCACGACGGCGGCGCCAGCAACCTGTCGGTCGGCGTCGAGCAGCGGTGACCGGCGCGAGCAAGCGCCCGTGATCGCCCTGCGCGCCGCGGTGCCTGCCGATGCCGCGACCATCGCCGCGATCTACGCGCCGCATGTGCTCGCCGGGACGGTCTCGTTCGAGACGGCGGCCCCCGACGAGGCGCAGATGCGTGACCGGATGACGGCGTCCGCCGGGTTATACCCGTGGCTGGTCGCAACCGCCGGCGCGGGCGATGAGGCGGCGGTGATCGGCTATGCCTATGCCACCCGCTTCCGCGAGCGCGCGGCGTATCGCTGGGTGGTGGAAACGTCGATCTATCTCGCGGATGCCGCGCAGCGGCAAGGAGTGGGCCGCAGCCTCTACGGCGCCCTGATTGCCACCCTGCGCACCCAAGGCTTTACCCAGGCGATGGGCGTTATCGCGCTGCCCAACGAACCGTCGGTGGCGCTGCACGAGGCGGTCGGCTTCCGTCGCGCCGGGCATTTCCGAGAGGTCGGCTACAAGCATGGCCAGTGGGTGGACGTCGGCTATTGGCAGCGCCCGCTTGCCGATAGCGTCGTGTCGCCGGCCGAGCCGCGCCGCTTCGCCGATGTCGGGATCGTCCTGCCGTAAGCGGTCAGCGGCGCTGGCGATAGGCGGGCAGGTGGATCTGCCAGCGGATTGCCGCCGTCCGCAGCGCAAAGCCGGCACCCGCCGCGATCATCGCCGCGAACGCGCCGCGCATTCCCGACAGCGACAGGATGATGAACAGCGCGGAGGCGAGCGCCGCCGCCGTTACGTACAGCTCGGGCCGCATCAGGATCGACGGCTCGCCCGCCAGCACGTCGCGGATGATGCCGCCGACGCAGGCGGTGACGACGCCCATCAGAAATGCCGGCACCGGCGGCACGCCATAGCCCAGCGCCTTCGCCGCGCCATACACGGCATAGGCCGCCAGCCCCACCGCATCGAACCAGTCGAGCGCCGCACCGCGCCACCACCGCTCGGGCGTCACCCAGATCACCAGCGCGACCGATAGGCAGACCGCCGCCGCGCGGCTGTCGACGATCCAGAACACCGGCGCGCCGATCAGCAGGTCGCGCACCGTGCCGCCGCCTACTCCGGTGATCAGCGCGAAGAACGCCAGCGTCACCATGGTCTGCCCCCGCCGCGCCGCCGCCAGCGCGCCCGAAGCGGCAAAGACGGCCAGCCCGGCAAGGTCGAACCAGGGCGCGAGCGCCGGGAGGAGGATTGCGGGCGGCTCCATGCCCGCCGGCTAACAGATCCGCCGCCCGCACGGGAGAGGCTGTTGCCGCCGAGCGCGATGCTCAGCCGAAATTATGCTTGATCGTCAGCGACGGCAGGATGTGCTGGCTGCGCACCCGATCCTCCACGCGAACGGGGGTGGTGGAGCGCCGATCGGGGTCGAAGAACAGCCGTTGGCGCCGGGTGTCGGCATCGCTCAGATTGTCGATGGTCAGCGTCACGGTGGTGGTTCGCGTCGGCCGATATTCGGCAAAGCCGGTGATATACGGATTGGATGGATAGCCTGTGTCCAGCTCGTTTCGCCGGTAGTAAGTGTACGGATCGTTGCCGGCGAGGCCGAAACCCCAGGCGAAATTGCCCAGATCCTGTCGCCAGTTCACCTCGTACACAAAGGGGGATGCGCCCGAATACGGCCGCTGTCGGCCGGTATACGGATCACGCACCGACGTGCCGACATAGCTCAGCCGGCCGGAGATCCGCCCGCCCTTGATCCCTAGCTTCGCGACTGGAATGTCATAGGTGGCGCGCGCGATCTTGCTGGTGCCATCGCCAAGATTGCCGGGCGCGTCAAAGCCTTCGGGCGTCGGCACGCGATCCTGCACCAGCGCGGTGCGGGTGTAGCCAAGCTCGATCTTCACCAAGCCATCGCCCAGCACCTGCTTCTCGACCGTCGCCAGCGTTTCCCAGGAGCGCTGCGGCACCAGGTCGGCATTGCCGCCGTTAACCCGCTCGTTGGCGAGTTCCGCTGCGCTGATGAATTCCTCGAAACGCAACTGCGCCACCGTCCGCACCACAGACAATTGCGCGCGCCAGACATTCCCGGGGCGCCACTCGACGTTCATTTTCGGCTTCAGAAAGCGCAGCGAGCGTTTCGCGTCCGCATCCCCGTCGACCCTCAGGCGCGATACTTCGTAGTTCAGCGCCAGATCCATGCGCAGTTTGGGCGAGAGCGCGCGGCTGGCGTTGGCAAAGCCCTCGGCGCGATATTCGGTGACGATCGCGTCATCCACCGGCAGGTCGATACGGCGGCGCACTCCGTCCCCTGCAAAGCCGAACAGGTCGACCTTGCTGCGCAGGCGGTTCAGCGCGCCCTCCAGCCCCGTCTCCACCGCCCAGCCGTTCAGGTCGGGCCGGGTCCACAAACCACGCAGAACGGCTTCATCGCGCTGGCTGCGCCCCTGTTGCTCGTTGCCACCGATCAAGCCGCTGGGCACCCGCAGCAGCGACAATTCGCGCTCGGCACGGTCGCGGCGAGAGGCAAGGCCGATCAGTTTCACGCCGCCGCCCATCAACGGCCGCTGGACGTCGCCGCCGACCTCCCATTCGTCGAAGTAAAGTCGCTGCGTCAGCCGATCGTCGCGCGCGATGCCGCCGGTGGGCAGCACCGCGTTGGTCTGGCTCAATCGGAAGCGATCAAAGGCATAGCGGGCGTTGAACCGCGCGGTTTCGAACTGTGACGCCTTGTAATCCCACGAACCCGATACGAACGCGTTAGGATCGCGCACATCGTTGATCTTGCGCCGATATTCCAGGAGATCGCCGGAAGGCAGCGCACGCAGCGTGTCAAATCCTTCGTCGTTGGTCAGGTTGTTGTTGACGCCGATCGAGGCGTTGAAGGTGGAATCGCCCCGGCGCAGCAGCGTCGATACGCTCCCTTCTGGCAGCAGCGGGCCGTCATATTGCCGCCGCAGCGTTCCGGTGACGGTGCCGGCGAGACCACCGGCGCCCGTCAGGATCAGGTTTACCACCTGCGCCTTGCCGCTATATTCCGCGCCAAAGGCGGTGCCCGGCCCCACCTCGACGCGTGCCACGCGATTAGCGGGAATGCGCGCCAGGACGACCTCGATCGTGTCGCTTTTCGATGAAGGCCGCTGGCCGTTGATAACGACATTGCCCGCCGCCTGCCCGAAGCCGCGCACGTCCTGCTGCACCTGCTCCAGCGTGAAGCCGGGTACGCGGCGGACAAGCTCCAGCGCATTGGCCGGCTGGAAACGCTGGAAAAACGCCGCGTCGTAAGTGGTGCGCCCCGTCGCATCGACGGTCTGCGCCACGGCAGGCGCCGCAACCACCGCAACTGCCACGCTGGCAGCCAGTGCGACACGCATGAACATCATTCCCCCCATTAGCGCTTCTTTATTGAGGGCTAAGCAACCGGCAGGCCAGCAGTAGTTCGCTGACACTCCATCTTCGGCTGCCCGGGTGTCGGGCTCCTCTTATCGAATACACGGTCGCGGCTTGCCGCTTCACACCGGATCGGTTCCTTCGACAGCGCTTGCACAAGCGACCTCATGCTCGGCGTCGACTAAAGGGCGGGCTTGGCGCCGCGACACGGACGTTGTGTAATCCGGCCGGTGTGCATTAGCCCTTCGGCCTGGCCATGCGCCACTTGTCTCGCGGTGGCCGCGCAGCGGCAAGCGCTGTCTCGACACCGCCACACGACCCGCCTATCGCTCGCCTGAAACAACGGATTCTTAGGGGGTTTAATGCCGACAGCCAGCAAGGTGCTCGATCGCGTCCTGGTGCTCGAAATGGTGCGCGTGACGGAGGCAGCGGCGATCGGCGCTTCCACCCTGATCGGGCGCGGCGACGAAAAGGCCGCCGATGCCGCCGCCGTCGAGGCGATGCGCGAGGCGCTGAACACGCTCGACATCGACGGCACGGTCGTGATCGGCGAGGGCGAGCGCGACGAGGCGCCGATGCTCTTTATCGGTGAAAAGGTCGGCGCGGCGCAGGGCAGCGGCCCCAAGATCGACATCGCGCTCGATCCGCTGGAAGGCACCACCATTTGCGCAAAGGCCGGTCCGAACAGCCTTGCCGTGCTGGCGATCGGCGAGGAGGGCTGCCTGCTCAACGCCCCCGACGTGTACATGGACAAGCTGGCGGTCGGCCCGGGCCTGCCCGACGGCATCATCGACCTCGACAAGACGCCGACGCAGAATGTCGAGGCGATCGCCGCCGCCAAGGGCGTGAAGCCCAACGAGATCATCGCCTGCGTCCTCGATCGCCCGCGCCACGAGAAACTGATCGCGGAGCTGCGCTCGATCGGCTGCGGCGTGGTGCTGATCGGCGACGGCGACGTTGCCGGCGTGATCGCGACGACCAACCCCGACACGACGATCGATGTGTACATGGGCTCGGGCGGCGCGCCGGAAGGCGTGCTGGCGTGCGCGGCGCTGCGCTGCGTCGGCGGGCAGTTCAAGGGCCGCCTGCTGTTCCGCAACGAGGACGAGCGCGCACGTGCCCGCAAGTGGGGCATTACCGATCTCGACAAGCAGTATGATCTGAAGGAACTGGCGAAGGGCGACTGCATCTTCGCCGCCACCGGCGTCACCGATGGGTCGCTGCTGGAGGGCGTGAAGCGCCGCGGCAAGACGATGACCACCGAAAGCGTGGTGATGCGCGCCTCGTCGGGCACGGTGCGCTGGGTGAAGGGCGAGCACCGCCTGGATCGCTGATCCGGCGGCGCTGACGCATGCTGGCCGCCGCGCTGCTCGTCGCCGCGCTCGGCCTGCTGGCGCACGGCTGGTTCACCAAGCGAAGTTTTGCGGCGCGGATTGCCTGGGCGGTCCGCGCCGGTTCCATGTCACGGCCGCGCGCGACGCTCGGCTGGGCGCTCGCGATTGTCGTTACGTACGGCGTAACGGCGCTGGTCGGCCTGGCGTTGCTCGGGCGGCTGCCTGCGGTGACGGTGTTGCCGCCCGAACTTGGCGTGGCGGCAAGCGCGCTTAGTATCGCCCCGATCGCGCTTGAAGCAGTAGCGGAGATCGCCTGGTCGCTCGCCGGCGGCTTCCTGCTCGGCGCGCTGACGGTCATCGTCATGACTCGGCGCGGCTGGCGAGTAGTGCGGATGTACCGTTCGCCTTCAGCCGCAATGAACACGCGGGAAGCGGGAGCCGCGCTGGTGCTGTCGGCAGCGGCCGGGGTGGGGGAGGAATTGTTCTTCCGCCTCGCCATTCCGCTGCTCGGCGCCATCGTCTTCGGCAGCGGTGTCGCGGGCTGCGTGCTGGGCTGGGCGGCCTTCACGCTGGCGCACCGCTATCAGGGCGCGCTCGGCATGGCTGCGGTGGGGTTGGTCGGCGCGGTGCTCGCCTGGCTTTATCTCGCCACCGGGCTGTTATGGCTCGTCATGCTGCTGCACACGCTGGTCGATGCCAGCGCCCTGGTGCTGCGCCCATGGCTGGAACGGGTGGCGCGCCCGCGCGTGATCTAGCGCGACAAGCCAGATTGTTGAGAAGGGATCGGGGAGCGGAGCGCCGCTCCCCGACTACCCCTTACTTGCTGCGCTCGACCTGCTCGAAATCGAGCTCCACCGGCGTGGCGCGGCCGAAGATCGACACCGACACCTTCACCTTGGACTTGTCGAAATCCAGTTCCTCGACGGTGCCGTTGAAGCTCGCGAACGGGCCTTCCAGCACCTTGACCGCATCGCCGATCTCGAAATCGACCTTGATCTTGGCCTTGGGCGCGGCGGCGGCTTCTTCCTTGCTGTTCAGCATGCGCGTGGCTTCCGCCTCGCTGATCGCCTGCGGCTTGCCCGAGGAGCCCAGGAATCCCGTCACCTTGGGCGTGTTCTTGACGAGGTGATAGACCTGGTCGGTCATGTCGAGCTTGGCCAGCACATAGCCGGGCATAAACTTGCGCTCGACCTGGATCTTCTTGCCGCGGCGCGCTTCCTGCACCGTCTCGGTCGGCACCTCGATGCGCTCGACGAGCTGTTCCAGGCCCATGCGATTGGCCTCGGCCATGATCGCGTCGCGAACCTTGCCCTCGAAGCCGGAATAAGCGTGGATGATGTACCAGCGTGCCATGGGGGGACGCGTCCTTCTTGGTTACTTGGCCAGGCTCAGCAGCGCGTTCACGATGGCGTTGAACATCGTGTCCACGCCAAGGAAGAAGAGCGCCAGGATCGTCGTCATGATCATCACCATGACGCCGGTCATGATCGTCTCGCGCCGGGTCGGCCAGACGACCTTCTTGGTCTCGGCGCGAACCTGGTTGATGAATTCGATCGGGGACGTCTTCGCCACGTGCCTTGCCTTTTAATCGTTCGAACCGGAAGCGGGGGCATGCCCTCTCTACCGCTTCCCTGGAGAAGGGAACCGGTGAAACGGCCGTCCGCGCTGTCGGATGCGACCGGCGAGATAGCGCCGCACCGGCCCAAGAGCAAGGGTGGAGCCGCTTTCGCGCGCAATCCCGTGCCTTATTGGCGGATCATTTCCACTTGGGTGTCGCGGATCTTGGGGGCGCCGCGCTCGGTGTCGAAATCGCACACCCGGTCGTCCACCACCTCCAGCACGCTCTTGCCCGGCTCGGCGGGATTGCCGGTCACCACCTTGACCGGGCAGCGCCAGGCGAGGTTGAAGACCTTGCCCCATTGCTCGCCGCGCGCCTCGGCATAAGCGTAGCAGGTTTCGCCGACCATCTCCGCGCCGGCAAAGCGGTATTTGCCGTCGTCCACCAGCTGCCGGATCACGCCCCCGCCATAATCGCGTCCTTCCGGCGTGGAAACGAACGCGGCGCGCAGCGAGCTGTTGCCGCTCTCGCTCGCGGTGGTCAGCCCTTCGCAAGTCGCGATGTCGGGGTTTGCGGCTTCCTCGGTCGCGGCGACGGGCGTGCTGCCAGGCGCCGAGTCGCAGCCGGCGAGGACAAGCGCGACGGCAACGATATGTGACGATGCTTTCATTCGGCTTTCCGGTCAGGTGAGGATGGAAGAGCACTGACCCGCGGCGCAAAAGCAGGCCAGTCGGCCGCACCGCGAAGAAACTGGCAGGGGAGCTCGGATTCGAACCGAGGGCCTTCGGTTTTGGAGACCGACGCTCTAACCAGCTGAGCTACACCCCTGCAGCGGCACCGCCCTTAGCGGCGGCGCGCGCGCTGATCAAGCGGCGCGAATGGCCGTTTTCGTGTGTAGGGCGATGGCGCGCGCCTCGGCAACCGGCAGCGGGCGCCCGAAATGATACCCCTGGATCTTGGAACAGCCCAGCATGCGGGTGAGCGCCAGTTCGTCCGCGGTTTCGACGCCCTCCGCCGTGGTGGCCATGCCCAGGCTGTTCGCCAGCGCAACGACGGCGCGGATGATCGCCAGCGCTTCGGGCACACCACGCGACGCGCTGGTCACGAAGCTGCGGTCGATCTTGATCGTCGAAAAGCGCGTGCGAGACAGGTAACCGAGCGAGGAATAGCCGGTGCCGAAATCGTCGAGGCTCAGCCGCACGCCCAGCTCCAGCATCCGCTCCAGCGCCTGCACCGCGCCGGTCGCCTCGCGCATGAAGACGCTTTCGGTGACCTCCAGCTCCAGCCGGTGCGGCGCCAGCCCGCTCGCCGACAGCGACTTGGCGACGACCGATGCGAAATTGGGATTGTGCAATTGTTCGGGCGACACGTTCACCGCGACGCGCACGTCCTCGGGCCAACCGGCCGCTTCCGCGCACGCGGTACGTACCACCCATTCGCCGATCGGACCGATCAGCCGCGTTTCCTCGGCGATCGGGATGAACTTGGCGGGCGAGATCGGCCCATGCTCCGGGCTGTTCCAGCGCAGCAGCGCCTCGAACCCGACGAGCCGCTCGCTCCCGGCATCCACCACTGGCTGATAATCGAGATGCAGCTCGCCCTTTTCCAGCGCCTTGCGCAGCGCCATTTCGAGCACGCGCCGCTCCTCCGCGTCGACGTGCAGCTGCGGCTCGTACGCATGGAACACGCCGCCGCCGGCATCCTTGGATCGGTACAGCGCCAGATCGGCCGAACGGACCAATGTCTCCGCGGTGCGCCCGTCGCGCGGCGAGGTGGCGACGCCGACCGACGCGCCGATGTACAGCGTGTGCTGGTCCACCTCATAGGGGCGTGACAGCGTTTCGATGATCCGCTGCGCCAGCCGCTCGACGC
Organism: Sphingomonas dokdonensis; assembly: GCF_002197685.1. Lineage (GTDB taxonomy): Bacteria > Pseudomonadota > Alphaproteobacteria > Sphingomonadales > Sphingomonadaceae > Sphingomonas > Sphingomonas dokdonensis. The sequence continues at coordinate 135,195 of NZ_NBBI01000002.1, forward strand.
GGCTCGCATCGGTGGCATCGTTCATCACCACCGCGAATTCGTCGCCGCCCAGCCGGCCGATCAGCTCGTTGTCGGTGATCAGCTCCGCCAGTCGCTCCGAAACCCGCCCGAGCAGCCGGTCGCCGATTGGATGGCCGAGCGTGTCGTTCACCGCCTTGAAGCGATCGAGGTCTATCATCATGAACGCCGCGCGCGTGCCCCAACGCTCCGCCTCCGCGAGCGCGCGGCCCAATGCCTCGTTGACGAACAGTCGATTGGGCAGCCCCGTCAGCGCATCGAACCGCGCCATGCGGTTGATCTTGTCCGCCGAGGCGCGCTGCTCGGTCACGTCCGAGCCCACGCCGCGAAAGCCGACATATTGGCCGCGATCGTCGAGTCGCGGATTGGCGGTGATCTCCCACCAGCGCTGCTCGCCGTTCACCACCAGCGGCAGCGACAGATCGCGAAACGCCTCGCGCCGCTTCAGCTTGTCCGCCAGCAGCCGCAGCGCCGGCGCGAAATCGCCCGTTTCCCAGCTTGCCCCGGCCAGCGCCTGCAGCACCGGCATCCCCTCCAGCCGCTCGGGCGTGCTGCCCAGCGCATGCGCGAGCCGCGGCGTCACCTTGCACAGGCGGCGCTGCGAATCGGTTTCCCACAGCCAATCGGCCCCACTGTCCTCGAATTCGCCGAGCAGCAGGCTCACCGTTTCGTGGCTGTCCGACAGGTTCATCTCGAATGCGCGCAGCGCCAGCAGCACGCGCGCACGGGCAAGGCAGGTCGCGGCCATCAACCCGCCGAGCGCGAGCGTGGCGCCGGCGGCAAGCCATTGCTGTTCCAGCGCCAGCAGCAGCGCCGCGGCAAAGGTCACCCCGCCGATGAACGCCAGCGCCGCCAGCACCAGCGGCGCCATGGCAAGCGCCGCCGCGGCCATCAGCACCGCCAGGATCATCCACAGGTTGAATGTCGATCCCGGCGTCAGCGCGGCAAACACCAGCGGGGGGAAGCTCCACATGGTGGCAAGCGCCAATCCCTCCAGCGCCGTATCGCGCAGGTCCTGCAGCGAGGCCGCGCCTTCCGCCAGATGCGCGGTGCGCAGCCGGCGCAGCGCCACCACCGCAGCGACGACGGTCAGGCCGGCAAACCAGCCCGCCAGCCACAGGGCCGGCACGCGGTCGCCGAACAGCGCAACCACCGCCACGCCGCCGAACAGGTTGGCGGCGAGCACGAATGGCGCAAGCCGCCGCCCGGCAAACAACTGAGTCGCGCGCAGACGACCCCAGAAAACCGGATCGTCGCCGTCACGTATGCCGAGCAATTGCCCGAGCAGAATCGGCATGGGGCGTTGGATGGACGGTGAGTTCACGAACGCAGGTTATGCCAGACGATCCTTTACTGATCGTTGCGTTCTACGGGTTCTTCCGCACCAAATCGAATACGTTTTGCTAATTATTTGTTTGATCAGGTCGCGGGCGCCAGGGCGAAGGTCAGGCGCGGCACGTGAACCACCACCGCGCCCGCACGCGAGTCTTCGCGGGCGATCGACCATTGATGCAGGGTGGAGCCAACCAATGTGCCGCGGATCGGATCGCGTCCGTAATCGGTGGCCGAAACGCTTACCGGCGCGCCGGCAAGCGCCGCGTCTTCCGGCAACACCGTCGCTTCATCCGGCGATGCGTCATGCGCGGCCGCGATCGCCTCTTCGCGAGTCGCGGCGCTGCGGGTGCCGTGACCGATGGCCCGCACGCGATCGTACCAGGCGCCAAGCCCCGGCAGATCCTCGAACGCCGCTGCGCCGGGCGCATGGAAAGAGCGGACGAACCACAGATTGTAATAACAGGTCGCGTCGATCAGCCCCGGCTGGTCGCCAGACAGGAATGCGCGGCCATCCGCCAGTTGCTCGCTGATCAGCGCGGCATGCGCGCGCAGCTGCCCCGCCATATGCGGCACGGCGGCGCGCATTGCGGCGGGGTCGAACGGCTGACCGCTCAATTGCTCGCGGTCCTTCTTGAAGGCGGGATCGACCGCGTCGCCCAGCCCGCCAAAGATCACCGCCACCGCCGCCTGGAAGAACGACCGGTCGGTCCATTGCGCCAGCGCATGGTCGATCCCCGCCGTGCCGCTGGGAAACAGCGTGCGCTCGGGAAAGCGGCGTTCCAGCTCGCGCACGATCAGCACGCTGTCGCAATAGATGTCGGCGCCGATCTGCATCACCGGGATACGGCGATACGCGCCGGTCAGCGCCAGCAGGTCCGGCTTGGGCATGATCACCGGCTGATCGACCGCCGCCCAGGAAAGCTGCTTGATGCCAAGGCAGATGCGCACCTTCTCGGAGAAGGGCGAGCTGTCATATTGGTGCAGAAGGATCGTCATGCGGCATTCCCCTCCCGATCGCGGGTCGTGCGGCCGCGTCGCAAAAGGGGTAGCGCACCTGACAATTAAGTCGATCGTTTTCTTTGCTAAGTGCCGTTGCCTTTCGCTGACCCGCTTGCGACCATCGCGGACATGGAGTGTACCGCTTGATCCTGCTCATCGCCGCCGCCGCCGTCGCGATCCCGCAGCCCGCCGCCACCGTGCGCGTCGCATTCGACCGGGAACAGCAAACGGCGGTCGCCACCACCGGGTTCGCGGATGTCGCCGCGCGCCGTGCCGTCACCGCCGATGATCCCGTCCGGATCGCCTCCATCTCCAAGCTGGTAACGGCGATCGGCGTCATGCGGCTGGTGGAGCAGGGCAAGCTCGATCTCGACGCCGACGTTTCGGCGCAACTCGGCTGGCGACTGCGCAACCCCGCCTTTCCCGACACACCGATCACGCTGCGCCTGCTGCTGTCGCATCAGTCCAGCATCACCGATGCGGGCGGCTATCTGCTCGCGCTCGACGATCGCCTGCAGGAGAAGATGGCCGATCCCGCGGTGTGGGATCGGGAGCACGCGCCCGGCCGCTTCTTCCGCTACACCAATCTGAACTTTCCGGTGGTCGCCAGCATCATGGAGCGCGCCACCGGCGAACGCTTCGATCGGCTGATGCAGCGGCTGGTGCTCCAGCCGCTCGCGCTCGACGCCTGCTTCAACTGGGCGACGTGCAGCCCCGCGGCAAAGGCGCGTGCGGTGGTGCTGTACGATGGCGGCAAGGTGGTGCGCGACGATGCCGCCTTCGTCGCCGGTTGCCCGGTCACGCCGGCGAGCGACGGTTCGTGCGATCTCGCCACCTGGCGGCCGGGCGTGAACGGCGCCCTGTTCTCGCCGCAGGGCGGCCTGCGGATCTCGATGCGCGGCCTCGCCAAGATTGGCCGCCTGCTGCTGAGCAACGGCACGGTGGACGGTGTGCGGCTGCTGTCACCCGCATCGATGGCGGCGCTCGCCACGCCCGAATGGACCTTCAACGGCAGCAACGGCGTGCAGAACGAGGAGGCGGAAAGCGGCGTGCAGCCCGGCGGGTTCAACTGCCGCTATGGCCTCGCCGTCAGCTTCACTGCCACCCCGCTGCCCGGCTGCCGCGACGATCCGATGGGTGATGGCCGCGGGCGGATCGGCCATGCGGGCGAGGCTTATGGCCTGCGCTCGGGGCTGTGGGTCGATCGGGCGCGCGGCACCGGTGTCGCCTATTTCGCCACCAACGTTCCCGCCACGCCCGGCACCCACTCGGCACTGAGTCGCACCGAAGAGCTGCTGGCGCAGGAGCCGTAAGCCCCCGCCGCCTACATCAGCGGCTTGTCGATCCGGCGCAGCGCGCGCTCGAACAGCGAGATGGTGTGCGCGTGCAGCTGGTCGCCGATCGGCTTGGGCGTCAGCCCGGCACAGGCGCGCGCATGGCTGCCCTCCAGAATCGCGCCCAGCTTGAACGGCGCCAGCACCGTATACCAGCGCGCCTCCGCCGCCGTGCGGCCGGTGGCGGACAGATAGCGGTCGACGATCTCGCCCATCGTCGGAAAGCCGTCCCACGGCGTCACCGACACGCGCTGCTGCGGCTCGTCGGGGTCGCGCCACGTCGCGGTCAGCCAGCCGAGATCGAGCAGCGGGTCGCCGCGACTCGCCAGCTCCCAGTCGACGATCGCCGCCAGCGCCGGCGAATCCGGCCGGTACATGACATTGGCGAGGTGATAGTCGCCGTGGATCAGCCCGGGCTTCATGCTGGTCGGGCGGTTCGCCTCCAGCCAGGCGCAGATCGCGTCGACGTCGGGCAGGGCGGCATAGCCGGTCCAGCCTTCGAACTTGGCATAGCCGTCAAGCTGCGCGCGCCAGCGCGGCACCTGCCGCTCCAGCCAGCCGTCCAGCTTGCCCAGGTCGTCCAGCCCCGCCTCATGCGGATCGATCCGCGACAGCGCCACCGCGCCATCAACGATCGCCTCGCCCATGCCGCGGCGCACCTCGGCGCTCCCGGCATGGAGCGGCGGCAGGCCAACGGTGGCGTTGAACCCGTCGATCGGCTCCATCAGGTAGAAGGCGGTGCCCAATACCGCCGGATCGCCCTCGCCGGCGATGAAGCCGGGATGCGGCACGTCCGATCCGGCCAGCGCGGCCAGCACCTTCATCTCGCGGCGCATCACCTCGTCGCTCTCGGGGCGCGGCCGGCGCGGCGGGCGGCGCAGCACATAGGGGCGGCCGGCGCGGGTGAAGCGAAGCAGGATGTTCTGCGTGCCGCCGCCCAGCGTTTCGGCACCGTCGATCGGGCCGCTGCCCAGCCCCTTGCCGTCCATCCAGCGGGCGAGCGTATCGAGGTCGATCAGCTCCGCCCAGGCCTCGCGATCGTGCGCCAGTGCCGCCACTATCCTCTCCCGCTGATAAGTCGTTCGCTTTACCATAAGCGCCGCTCGATACGCGTCAATGTAAGCCGGGTGACTTGAACCGCGCGGCAGCATGGTCGATGCTCCCGCCGCATGAACCTTGTGCGTCCCCAATCCGCCGGTCGCGGCGGCACCACCCGAAACGAGCTGAAGCGCGCGGCGCGCCGGCTCTTCGCCGAACGCGGGATCGCCGCCGTCGGCATGCGCGAAATCGTCGAGGCCGCGGGGCAGCGCAACGCGGCGGCGGTGCATTATTACTTTGGCAGCAAGGACGATCTCTTGCGCGAACTGGTGGTCGAGGGGGCGGACCTGATCGACGAGGCGCGCATGCGGATGCTCGACGAGGCGGAGGCGCGCGGCGACCTGGCCTTGCGCGACGTGGTGCGCGCGCTCGTCATCCCCAATGCCGAACTGCAGGGCGAGACGGGAGAGGGCGACACCTATTTCCGCTTCATGACCAGCATGCAGACCGAGCGGCGGCAGATGTTCGATGAATGGGCCGGCGGCGAGCACTCCGCGGGCTACGTGCGCTGCCTCACGCACTTCCACCGCCTGCTCGATCACCTGCCGCTGGCGCTCGTCAACCAGCGGCTGCTGTTTGCCGGGCTGTCGCTACGCACCTTGCTGGCCGGGCGTGAGGCGGCGCGCGATGCCGGTGTCGGCGCCGATCACCCCTATTGGGGCGAGGCGGTCGCGCTAGACGGCATGATCGATGCGGTGGAGGCGATCCTTACTGGTCCCGCCAGGCCAGCCTGACCGCCGGCGAGAGCAGCGCCGGCACGCCGGGCCGCAGCAGCAGCCAGTCGCGGATCACCGGCCCCGCCTCGGCGCCGATCGTGCGCTTGTAGCCGCTGTCCCCCGCGCCCCAATCGACGCGCGTGATGCCGCGCTCGATCGCGTGGACGAGATTGCGGTAATACAGCAGCTTGCCCGGCGAATGTTTGGCAAAGGCGGGATCGTAGCTGTTGGCGATCGCGTATTTCAGGTCGCCGGCATCGATGTCGAACGAGAATGCCGCCGGCCGTCCGTCGACCGTCAACAGCGCGGCGCGAAACATGTCGGCCAACACCGGGTCCGCCGCCGCCGCCCGCCAGAACGCGCCGTGGCCGGCCCGCGTGAACTTCGCGTCGCGCCCATCGGTGCGGCTCGCAATCCAGCTCGCCCATTCCACATTCGCCAGATCGTCGAACGCCTCGGGCCAGGCATCGCCCGACAGGAACGACCAGTGCAGCGTGCCATGCTCGGCCAGATGCTTTTCGTGGAAGCGGTTTTTGCGCAGCGTCGAATTGCGCGGCCAGGTGCCGGCCGATTGCGCCGCCGCCATGTCGAGCAGGAAGCTGGTCGCGACCGTGCGGCTCACGGTCTTCCACCCGCGCGCACGCGCCGCAGCGATCAGCGGTGCGGCGGAAGCGTCGCCATCATAGACCGGCCCGATGCGCAGCACGGTGACAGATCGCGCCAATTCGTCCAGCGCCGCGCCCAAGGCCGCGTCACCTGCATTCGCGGCCAAAGGGAAGCTGCGGAACGGCCAGAAACATCCCGGTACCGATGCCAAACCGGCCAAAACAGGGCCGGTGAATCGCAGCGGCAAGGCAAGCACCGCCCGCTCGCCCTCGCTGGCGATCAGCGTCTTCGCCCGCCCGCCATAAACCTGCAACGCGGCATCGAACCACGCCCTGCGAAGGAAGCCATGGCTCGCCGGTGCCGCCTCCGCCACCCCGTCGATCAGCGGGGAAAGCCCCGTCACCAACGCAGCGCGCGGGGTGCCGCTCAGGCTGGACAGCGCGCTTGGTGACAGATGTCTCGACATGCGCCGCCCTTAACCCAAATTCCGTTACCAGCACCTTGCAACTTGTTGCCGCAATCCAATCGCACCACATGGTCCCGAATGGATTACTCGCCCGAGGTGCTGACGATCGCGCAGACGATCCAGCTATCGCTCAGCCCGGTCTTCATGCTTGCCGGTATCGGCGCCCTGCTTAACGTACTGGCCGGGCGCCTCTCCCGCGTGATCGACCGTGCCCGCGCCCTGGAGGCCGCGCCGGCGGCCATGTCGGATGAGGACCGTACGCGGCGCGCGTGGGAGCTTCGCCTGCTTGATCGCCGCATGACCATCATCAACCGCGCCCTGTTTCTGGCGGTCAGCTCCGCCGTGATGACCTGCGCGGTGGTCGCCACCCTGTTCGTCGGCGTGCTGGCCAGTCTGCACATCGGTCAACTGGTGGCGATCGCCTTCATTCTGGCGATGCTGCTACTGATCGCCAGCCTGTCCTGCTTCATGATCGAGGTGAGCAATTCCATGGAGGCCAACCGCGTGCGCGCCGAGCTGATGCGCTGAAACCTGCCACCGTGCGTTTGACGCTGAAGATGACGGTGATTTGGGAGGAGATGGGTTGAGGCGGGTCCTGAAGTTGGCGGCCACTGCGCTGTTGCTGTTGACGGTGGTGGCGGGTCTCGCAGCAACCATCGTGCCGCGCTTCCTCGACCGCATTTATTATCGCGGCCCAGCGACCGATCACTTCAATGGCAGCCGTTTCTTCAATCCCGACGGCGAGGACGACACTGCACGTCCACCCACGGGAGGCAGTCGTGCCGGCTTTCTGTGGCGATTTCTGTCCGGCAGCGATGGCCGGCCACCCTGGCCAGACAAGGTTACGGTGAAACCCAGCGTGCCCGAGCGGCGCGTTATGGGCGATCGGATGGTGGCGACGTGGATCGGCCACGCCACCGTCCTGGTGCAGACGCAAGGGCTCAATATCCTTACCGATCCCATCTGGTCGGATCGCGCCGGGCCGCTCGGTTTCGGCCCCACGCGGGTGACGGCGCCGGGCGTGCGCTTCGACGATCTGCCCAAGATCGATCTCGTGCTCGTCAGCCACAACCATTACGACCACCTCGACCAGGAAACGCTGAAACGGTTATGGCAGCGCGACCGGCCGCTGGTGGTCACCAGCCTCGGCAACGATAGCGTGATCGGGCAGGTCGGAGTGCCCGCAAGAGCGGTCGACTGGGGGCAAAGCGTCGTGGTGCGTCCGGGTGTGGAGGTGATCGTCTCGCGCAATCACCATTGGGGCAGCCGCTGGTTTGCCGATCGTAATCGCGCGCTCTGGTCGGCCTTCACCATTCGCTTGCCGGGCGGCAATCTGTTCTTCGCCGGCGACACGGGGCTCGGCGATGGCCAATGGCCGGCCGAAGCAGCATCGCATGGCCCGGTACGGCTGGCGCTTATCCCGATCGGCGCCTTTCGCTTCGTGCCAGCGCAGATGGCGTCCGGCAGCCACATCGGCCCGCCGGATGCGGTGCGGGTATTCAGCCGCATGGCCCCGTCACGCGCGGTGCCTATCCATTGGGGCACCTTTCGCCTGAGCTATGAAGCGCGCGATACGCCGCCGCGGATGCTATCGGCCGTCATGCGCTGCGCCGGCTTCGATCCCGCGCGCTTCGCACCGGTCGGGCTTGGACGGCCCCTGACTGTGCCACCCGTAGGTTCACAGCCGCCACGCGGCGACGAGTCCCGGATCGAAAAATGTCTGTCTTCCGCGCCGGTAGCGGCGCTGCAGTAATGCCGGTCGCCAAGGTTCGTCACGGCTTCAAATCGCTGACGCCGGCTGCCACAGCATCGCAATGATGCCTGCCAGCGACCTGCCGATCCATGCCGTCTTGCCTGACCTGCTGGCGACGCTGCGTGATCGCTCGTCAGCAGTGCTGGTGGCGCCGCCGGGCGCTGGCAAGACGACGGCAGTCGCACCGGCGCTGCTCGATCAGCCATGGTGCACCGGCGAGGTGCTGCTGCTCTCACCCCGCCGTCTGGCTGCGCGGGCAGCAGCGGAGCGGATGGCGGCGCTGGCGGGCGAGCCGGTCGGGCAAACGTTCGGCTATGCCACGCGCCTCGACACCAAGCGTTCGGCCGATACGCGCGTCACGGTGGTCACGGAGGGCATCTTCACCGCCCGCATCCAGCGCGATCCCGAGCTTGCCGGCGTCTCCGCCGTGCTGTTCGACGAAGTGCACGAACGCAGTCTGGATGGCGATTTCGGCTTGGCTATGGCGATCGACGCACAAGCGGGGCTGCGCGAAGATTTGCGGCTGGTCGCAATGTCGGCGACGCTCGACGGCGCGCGTTTCGCCGCGCTGCTTGGCGATGCGCCAGTGATCGAAAGCGCGGGCCGCAGCTGGCCGCTGTCGCTGGTGCACCTTGGCCGCACGCACGACCGGATCGAGGATGCGGTGGCCGCAGCGGTGCGGCAGGCGCTGACCGAGGCGGATGGCGGCGTGCTGGCCTTTCTGCCCGGCGTGGCGGAGATCGAGCGCACGGCGGAGCGGCTCGAACAGATGACCGACGTCGCGCTGCATCGCCTACACGGCAGCCTCGACCCGGCTGCGCAGCGCGCTGCGATCCGCGCCGAACCCGACGGGCATCGCAAGCTGGTGCTGGCCACCAGCATCGCCGAGACCAGCCTGACGCTTGATGGTATCCGGATCGTGGTGGATTCGGGGCTTGCCCGACGCCCGCGCTATGACCGTGCGGCCGGGATGACGCGGCTGGTGACCGAACGAGCAAGCCAGGCGGCCGTGACCCAGCGTGCGGGCCGCGCGGCGCGGCAAGGCCCCGGCGTCGCCTACCGTTTGTGGGAGGAGGCGGCGACCGCCGGGCTGCCGCGCTTCGATCCGCCCGAGATCCTGGAAGCGGACCTGTCTTCGCTTGTGCTTGCCGCCGCGATCTGGGGCGTCGCCGACCCGCGCGACCTCGCCTGGATCGATCCGCCGCCAGACGCCGCGGTAAGCGAGGCGAGAGCACGGCTTCTCACGCTTGGCGCGCTCGACGGCGACGGCCGCCCCACCCACCATGGCCGAGCCATTGCGGCCTTGCCGATGCCGCCGCGGCTTGCGCACATGCTGCTGCGGGCAGGTGAGCTTGGACGGGCCAGCATCGCGGCAGATGTGGCGGTGCTGCTGAGCGAGCGCGGGCTTGGCGGCAATGATGTCGATCTGGACCTGCGCCTGCGCCGCTGGCGCAACGACGGGTCGCCGAAGGCCAAGGGGGCAAGGCAGCTTGCAACGCGATGGGCGCGTGCCGCGGAACGACCCGCTTCGACGCAGGCCGACCCCGTGCCTGCCGCCGCCACGGGAGCAGATGTCGCCGTGGCGCTCGCCTTTCCCGACCGGATCGCGCGCCGCCGCGACGCATCTGGCGAACGCTGGGCCTCGGTTGGCGGCCGTGGGTTAAAGCTGGATCCCTCGTCATCGCTGGCGCGCGAGGAATGGCTGGCGGTGGCGGAGACGCAGGGCATAGCGGCGGGCGCGCGCATCCTTTCGGCCGTCGCGATCGCCGAAGAAACGATCGTTGCGCTGTTCGGCGAACGAATCGAAACACGATACCTTGCCGAATTTGACGCCGGCACTGGCAGCGTGCGTCCGGTGCGCGAGCGCCGCCTTGGCACCATTCGTCTGGCCAGCGCACCCGATCCGGATGCGGCGCCTGCCGACGTCGAGGCTGCGCTGATCGAGGGCGTGCGCCGGCACGGCCTTTCGTTGCTGCCATGGGGAGAGGGGGCACGCGCCTTTCGTCAACGCGCAAGCTACGCTGGCCTGCCGTTCGACGACGAAAGCCTGGTGGCGCGTCTCGATGAGTGGTTGCCGCCGTTGGTAGCGGGCAAGCGGCGGCTCGATGCCATTGCGCCCGGTGCCCTGGCCGATGCGCTGCGTAACCTGTTGTCCTGGGAGGAGGCGCAGCGGGTCGATCGCATGGCGCCGCCCAGCTTCACCAGCCCGGCCGGCAGCACTCATTCCATCGATTATTCGGCCGAGGGCGGCCCGCGCGTCGAGCTGCGCGTCCAGGCTTTGTTCGGGCTTTCGGAGCATCCGACAATCGGCACGGATCGCGTGCCGCTGGTGCTGTCGCTGACATCGCCGGCGGGTCGCCCCATTCAGACGACGCGCGATCTTCCCGGCTTCTGGGCGGGAAGCTGGGCCGCGGTGGCCAAGGAAATGCGCGGCCGCTACCCGCGCCATCCCTGGCCCGACGACCCCGCGGCGGCGTCCGCCACGCTGCGCACGAAAAATGCCGATGCAAGAGCGCGCGGATCGCGATAAGGACATGCCCATGCCGACCGCCCGTATCTATCAGCGCCCGAAGAATGCCATGCAATCGGGCAAGGCCCGCACCGATCGCTGGCAGCTCGAATATGAGCCTGCCGAGCCGCAGCGGCCCGATCCGCTCACCGGCTGGGCCGGCAGCGGCGACACCCGCGGGCAGATCCGCCTCGGTTTCCCGACGATGGAGGCGGCGGTCGCCTATGCCGAGCGCGAGGGCGTCGCCTATACGGTCGTGCCCGCGCCGACCAAGACGCTGAAGCTGCAGAGCTACGCCGACAATTTCAAGTGAGGCAGCCGCGGCGCCGCTGTTGGCGTCGCCATTAGAGCGCTTGGTGCCGCGGCTGATCGCGCGGCCGCAACGCCAATACTTCGGCGACTTAGCGTTGTGCGAAGATGCGCGGCCAAGCGATACCGGAAGGGGCAGCCGCTACCTGCCCCGTTCTGGGTCTAGCCTATTCGCCGTCCTCAGGCTCCGGTTGGGGCGGATGGAGGCGAACGCGGTTGACGCGGCGTTCGTCGGCGTCGATCACCTCGAACCGCCAGCCGCTGGGGTGATCGATACAATCGCCCGGCTCGGGCACGCGGCCCGCGAGCACGGCGGTCAGCCCGCCAATCGTATCAACGTCGCTGTCGGCCTCTGCGAGCCGCTCGTCCACCGTCTCCCCAATGTCTTCCAGCTCGGCGCGCGCATCAGCCTCCCACGCGCCGCCGTCGAGCGGCACGAGCATGGCGGCGGGTGCCTCGTCATGCTCGTCCTCGATCTCGCCGACGATCTCCTCGATCAGGTCCTCGATCGTCACCAGCCCTTCGGTGCCGGAATATTCGTCCAGCACCACGGCAAGGTGAACGCGGGTCTGGCGCATGTCCGCCAGCAGATCGAGCGCGCCACGGCTCATCGGCACGAACAACGGCTGGCGGATCAGGGCGGCAATGTCGGTGGGACGCGGGTCTTCGCCGGCCAGGATCGCGAACACGTCCTTGATGTGGACCATGCCGATGATCGTATCGAGCCGCTCGCGATAGACCGGCAGGCGGCTCACCCCGGCGTCGGCGAAGACATGCACCACCTCGTCAAAGGTGGTCTGCTCCTCGACTGCAATGATGTCGGCACGCGGCACGCCCACGTCGCCGGCATCGCGCTCGCTGAAATGGAGCAGATTGCGCACCATCTGCCGCTCGAGCGCGGTCAGATCGCCCTTTGCCTCCGGCCCGGCGACCTCTTCATGGCGGTCAATCGCGGCTTCTAGCACGTCGCGGAGCGTGGCGCCTTCGGAATCCCCGAAGATCAGGGAGCGCAGGCCACGCCAAATACTGCCTTCATGCGGCTCGCCGTTGCCGACGCTACTTCGGTCCTCGGACACTTAGTCCTCTCGTATAAGGTAGGGATCCGCGATGCCGAGCGTCGCAAGCGCATCGCGCTCGATCGCCTCCATCGCATCCCCTTCGTCGTCGTTCATGTGATCATAGCCCAGCAGATGCAAGGTGCCATGGACGATCAGGTGGGTGGCGTGATCCGCCGCGGCGATCCCGCGCTCGGCCGCCTCGCTGGTGCACACGCCGTGCGCCAGGACGATATCGCCTAGCAGCACCTCGCCATCGTCGGAGTTCTGGCTGACGGTGTCGATCAGGTCGGGCTGCACCATCGGGAAGGACAGAACGTTGGTCGGCTTGTCCTTGCCGCGGTATTGCCCATTGAGCGTCTGCACCTCGGTATCGCTGGTCAGGCGAACGCTGACCTCGATCGTGGCTGGAGATGACAGGAGCGTGCCGAACGGCGTCGCGCCGATCGCGGCGCGCACCGCCGCATCGGCAAGCTGTTCCCACCGGCCATCCGGCCACGGCTCTTCCTGAAGGAGGGCAATTTCAATCATGGCAGGCTCGCGTAAAATGGACGTCGAAGCGCATCATGCGTCTCGCCCTTCGTAAGCTTCCACGATCCGGCCGACGATAGGGTGACGCACCACATCGGCCGCACTGAAGCGGACCATCGCGATCCCCTCGACCCCATTAAGCCGCATGGTCGCGTCGGCAAGGCCGCTCGCTGCCACGCCGCCGGGTAGGTCGGTCTGGTTGGGGTCGCCGCAGATCACCATGCGGCTGTTTTGCCCGAATCGCGTGAGAAACATCTTCATCTGCGCGGGGGTGGTGTTCTGCGCCTCGTCCAGAATCACAAAGGCATCGGCCAGCGTCCGCCCGCGCATGAAGGCGATGGGTGCGATCTCGATCTCGCCGCTGGCGATGCGCCGCTCGACCTGCTCCGCGGGAAGGCAGTCGTACAAGGCGTCGTAAAGCGGGCGCAGATAGGGGTCGACCTTCTCCTTCATGTCGCCCGGCAAGAAGCCGAGCCGCTCGCCCGCCTCGACGGCTGGACGCGAGAGGATCAGCCGCTGCACGCTGCCGGTGATGAGTTGCGCGACGGCCTGGGCGACGGCGAGATAGGTCTTGCCGGTGCCCGCGGGACCCAGCGCGAAGATCATGTCATTGTGCACCAGCTCGCGCATGTAATGCGCCTGCGCCGGGGTGCGCGGCACGATGGTTTTTTTGCGCGTACGGATCATGATCGGCGGCGCGCCGCCGGTTTTCTCCGCCGAAATGATGCCGTCCAGCGTCGGTTCGGCAGCCATGGCGATGGAGGCGTCGACGAGTCCGCTGTCCACCTCTTCGCCGCGCTGAATGCGGGCATACAGGTCGTTCAGCACGTCGCGGGCAAGGGCAACCTGCTCGGCCGTCCCCTCAAGCCCGACACGATTGCCGCGCGCGGTAATGTAAACACCCAGCCGGTTCTCCAACGCAACAAGGTTGCGGTCATATTGGCCGAACAACGCGCTGAGCGATTGGGGACGATCGAAGGTAAGTTCGACCCTGCTACGTTCGCCCGCTTGGGCGGCTACGGGCTTTCGACTCATCTGGCTCCCTGAAGGTGCGTCATGCCCCGCCAATGTGGCAGCGGGAGGGGGCAAAGGTAAGACCCCTCCCAAGCCCAAACGGAAACGGCGCCGGATCGTTGCGGAATTACCGCAACCGACCCAGCGCCGTCAGTTTACGACATCAAGCGATGACGCAGTTGATCGTCTCCAGCGAGTGGACCGGCGATGCCGAGGACACGAACAGCGCAGCGTCGAAGCTGCCGGCCGAACCGCCGCCGAAACCGCCCAGGCCGCCGCCATTGGCGAGGCGGAGGTCGCTGAAGTCGAACGCGCCGGCGCCGACCGACGGAGCGTTCGACGTGCTCGGCGCGAACACGTCGTCGGCGCCGAGGGCGAACGGCGCAGGCGAGGCTGCTTCGTAGACGCGGCCAGCGGCAAAAGCGCTGGTCACCGTTGCTACCGGCGTGGTGGCGTCGGCGTACCCGTAATAGAACAGGCCCTTCTGTTCGCCGAGGAACTGAAGGCCCTCGCCGGCATCGAAGTTCTGCAGGATGACGCGCGAACCCGTCTCGAGATCGAGCGCCAGATTGCCGGAGCTGCCAACCTTGATGATCCCGTCGTTGTTCGGATCGGACAGCGCCCGGTCCGTGACGATCATGTCATCACGGCCGAAATCGGTGATACGGTCGATTCCCGTCCCGCCGTTGTTCAGCTTGAACACGAACGCATCGCGTCCGCCGCCGCCGATCAGACGATCGTCGCCTGCACCACCTTCGAAGATGTTGTTGCCGGCATCGCCGGTGAGACGATCGTCGAACTTGGAGCCGATCACGCCCTCGATGCTGGTGAAGCGATCACCGGCTGCACCGGCCGAGCCGACGCCGTTCGCGAGCGATACGGTCACGCCCGACGTTGCCGTTTCGTAGCTGACGGTGTCGACGCCCGCGCCGCCATCGATGCGGTTTGCCGCGCTGTTGACGATGATCAGATCATCGCCGCCGCCGCCGACGGCATTCTCGATTACCGTGCCGTAGGCGATAGAGACGTTATCGGTGAACAGGCCGTTCTCCAAACCTAGCTCGTTACGCAGATCGACATAATAATCGTATTGCGCCTGGGTGCGGGCGGCGAAGCCCAGCTCTGCACGCTTGGCGTTCACTTCTTCGAGCGACGGGAACTCGATCACGCCGCCACCGGAGGAGAAGGCGCCTTCGTTCAGATCCATGATCGAGGGCGTATCCCAGCCGGAGAAGTCCAGCGTGTCACGGCCGCCGGCATCCCAGATGGTGACGATCGGGCGCGTGTTGAGCGTGAAGTCGAAAGCGTCTTCACGCGCGTTCGAATTGAAGCCGTAAGTGGTATTGCCCGTGCGCGTCGTCATATCGGCGCCATAGATGGCCTGGATTGCCGAAATGTCGTGCACCAGCGGCGTCGCCGCATAGGCGAAGTTCGTCAGCGTGAAATCGATGTGTTGCGCGCCCGTTTCATAAGCGTCGAAATAGCTCATGATCGAATATTGGCGCGAGTCCTGCGCGAACTTCGCGTCGTTCGCGTAGGTGATCGGGTCCGCCACGCCGTCGCCATCATTGTCGTCGGTGGCGTTGTAATCGCCCGGATGGCTCAGGCCGATCGCGTGACCAATCTCATGGATCATGGTCGTGACAGCGTAATAGCTGTTCGCCAGCGGGTTGAAGTTCGAGCCGACAAAGCCGTCGATCCACACGTCGCCGGCCAGACGGCCGATCTGCGTGAAGTCGTATGCTTCCTTGTAGCTGGCGTCGTAAATGTCGCCAAACGGCAGATAGGCGTAAGCCTGCGCGCCGCCGGTTGCCGTGTTGCCGAAGTTGATGTCGCCGTCGTAGGACTTGGTTTCCCGGAACGAGATGTTGATCAGGTCATCCCAGAGGTTGATAGAGGAGCGCGCAATGCCGCGCTGGCCGGCATTGAAGGCCGAAAAGTTCGCGCGGATCGCTTCTTCGAAAGAATCCGTTCCGGTCGCGTTGACATAATAGCTGTTCGCGAGTTCGCCGTAGTTCTTCCAGAACCCGAAATTGAGGACGCCGTCGTCCAGCACGCCATAGTTGTTGGTGTACCAATCCTGGCCCGTGCGGTTTAGGTTGGCGTTGATCGTGGTAACGTCCCAGATCGGCTTGCCGTTGTACGTGCCGCCGGCATCGGGATCGACCGAACCGTAGCTGACATAGCGGCCGTCATCCCAGAACGTGCCTGCCGGGTGCTCGCCGCCGCTGGTACATGCCGGGCATTGGCACATCGCGCCGGTTGGTGCTTCAACAGTTGACATTGTTATCGTCCTCCCAATCCCGACAGACAGGGGCAACGCTAAACGCAACGATCACGTCTACGCTGTGCGTAGGACGGGCACCTATATCTCGAGCAGGAATGGCCCTGAAAGCGGACCACCATGATATAATAGTACGTTCGTCGGCTTAACTCTGTCTGTTCTTATGGAAAGAACCTCTCGTTTCTTGCGAAACCTGTCAATAACTTGTCACGAAATTACGATGCAAAATTCGTTGTCGCCTTCAGCGAGTTGGGTCCCGCCTCGGTAAGCTGCACGGTTACGAGATCGCCGATCCGGTGCTCGCCCGAGAGCAGAACCGATTGGAGCCACGGCGATTTGCCGAGTTTTTGCCCGGGTAGCTTGCCGTTTCGCTCGATCAAAACCTCGCAGGTGCGGCCGACCGACTCCTCGTTGAAGGCAAGCTGGTCGCGATTCAGCGCGTCCTGAAGCTGCTGCAAACGATTGACCATGACAGCGTCCGGAATCTGATCGCCCATGTCTGCGGCGGGGGTGCCGGGGCGCGGGCTGTACTTGAAACTGAACGCCTGGGCGTAGCCGACGGCATCCACCAGGCGCAGCGTTTCGGCGAACTCCGCGTCGGTCTCGCCGGGAAAGCCGACAATGAAGTCACCCGACAGCGCAATATCGGGCCGCGCCGCGCGCACGCGGTCAAGCAGGCGAAGGTACGAATCGCACGTGTGGCTGCGGTTCATCGCCTTCAGCACCCGGTCGCTGCCCGCCTGCACCGGCAGGTGGAGGAACGGCATCAGGCTTTCGACGTCGCGGTGTGCGTCGATCAGGCCCTGCGCCATGTCGTTGGGGTGGCTGGTGGTGTAGCGGATGCGGGCGAGCCCCGGGATCCGGTCCAGCGTGCGAATCAGGTCGTGGAGGCCGCGGTCGTCGCCGTCAGTCCAGGCGTTGACGTTCTGGCCCAGCAACGTGATCTCGCGTGCGCCGGCATCGACCAGCGCCTTTGCCTCGTCGACGATGGCGGCGAACGGCCGGCTCACCTCGGCGCCGCGGGTGTAGGGCACCACGCAATAGGTGCAGAATTTGTCGCATCCCTCCTGCACCGTCAGGAACGCACTCGGCCCAACCTTGCGCCGTGCGGGCAGCGCGCCGAACTTGGATGCGGCGGGCATGTCGGTGTCGAGCGCAGCGGTGCCGGCGGCAGCGTCCGCCACCAGACGGGGCAGGTTGTGATAGGCCTGCGGGCCGACCACCACGTCGACCTTTGCGCGGCGCACGATCTCCGCGCCCTCGGCCTGCGCGACGCAGCCCGCGACCGCGATCATCGGTGCCGCTTCCCCGCGCCCGGCGCGATCCTTGCGCAGCCGTCCGATGTCCGAAAACACCTTCTCGGTAGCCTTTTCGCGTATGTGGCAAGTGTTGAGCACAACAAGATCGGCCGCATTCGCGTCGGCAACGGCCGTCATGCCTTGAGCGGCCATCAGTTCGGCCATCCGCTCGCCATCGTAGACGTTCATCTGGCAGCCGAAGGATTTGACGGCGAAGGTTTTTGGGGCTGGCTTCATGGCGCCGCGCCTATAGCGAAGCCGCGGCTTCTCCGCCACCAGCGGCGGCGATCCGTGCCCGCGCCTCTGCCGCAATCGCCTTGCGTCCGGGAAAGTCGTGAGGGTCGAAGGGATCGCAGAAGTGGAGCGTAGCCGAAAAGGAGCCGCGGCGGCGCAGCACGCGGCTGGCATGAGTGGTGCCGGGCTCGTCGCCGACCCAGGCGAGTTCTCCCGTTGCCGCGCCATAGTCGACCCGCACCGGCTGCACCAAAACGCCGGGCGGCGGGGGATCCAGCACGGCGAGCAGTGCGGCTTTGAACGGCAGCAGCGCGGTGCCGTCGCCGGTCGTGCCTTCGGGAAAGATGGTGATTGCCCATGCTTCGGACAGCGCCTCGCGCAGGGCGTTGATCTGGTCCGCCACCGCCATGCGATCCTCGCGCCGGACAAAGATCGTGCCGTTCAGCGTGCAGAGCCAGCCGACGAGCGGCACGGCGCGCAGCTCCGCCTTCGCGACAAAGGCGCTGCCGTTGCACCCGGCCAGGATGGGAATGTCCATCCAGCTGAGGTGATTGGATACGAACACGACATCGCGGCGCAGCGGTGTGCCGATCACCCGCCGCCGCGCACCGATGATCCAGGCAACGCTGCCGAGGAACCACGTGGGCCATGGCGACGGCAGGCGCAGCAGCCGCCACAGCAGGTGGCAGGGCAGGGCGAGCAGCAGCGCCAGCAGCAGCGCCGCCACGCGCAGGACTAGCCGGATCAAGTGAAGTCGGTCTCGCCCGCGGCGCGTGCGCGGTCCTCACGCGTCGCCTCAGCCGCAGGCACGAGCTTGAACGCGGCGATGGCAGCGCCAAGCGTGATCGGCACCGTCACCAACAGCGACAGCATGCCGACCGACAGGCTGCCGGTCAGCGACGACACGCGGCCTGCAAGATACGGCCCGAGCGCGAGGCCAAGCAGCGTCGTGCCGATGAAATACGTGGCCGTCGCCGCGCCGCGCATTCGCGGCAACACCAGATCCTGCGTCGTAGCGGCCGAATTGCCCAACGCCCAGCTGGCGGTGAACTGCGCGAGGAAGAGGCAGATGTAGAGAACAAGCGGCGTGTCGGTCGTAAAGCCGACCGCCAGGAACGGCGCGGGCAGCACGGCGCCCAACGCCACCATCACAAGGCGTCCGCCGGGATGCTTCTGCCGCAGCCGATCCCCCAGGATGCCGCCGATCGTGACCCCAAGGAAACCCGACACCGCGCCCATCCCGCCGAGGATCAGCCCGGCCTCTGCCGGCGACACACCCAGCTCGCGCATGGCATAAGGCGCGGCCCAGAAACCGGCCGCATAGCTAAGAAATGCGTTCAGGCCGTAGGCGACGACCGTGCACAGAAAAGCCGGCGTGCCGATGATCAGCGCGAAGGTGGGGGCGTCGCGGTGACGCAGCGCGCTGGCCCAGGAGAAGACGGCGTAGAAGCCGATGCCAACCGCGATCCATTGCGGCAGCGGTTCGCCAAAGGCGACAAGTATCGCGACCCCGACCGCGATCACCGCGGCGGCGACTAGGTTCCACAGCAGGGTGCGGGTGCCGAGGCGCGCGGCGCCGATCAGCGTGAACGGCGGCACGATGGTCAGCAATTCTTCGAAGAACGCCTTGAACGGCGCCGGGTGCGGCGGCTGCGCCAGCCCTTCGGAAAGCCCGCGCACCGGCTCGCGAAGGGTGGCGATCCACAGCGAGATGATGAGGCCCGGCAGGCCGACCGCCAGGAAAGCCGCCTGCCATCCAGCCAGTCCGAATGGGCCACCGTTCGGGTAGGTCGCATTCCAGCTTTGCACGATCAGCCCGCCGATGAAGAGCGAGATACCGGCGCCGACATAGATGCCCGCCGAATAGATCGACAGCGCCGTGCCGCGCAGCTTCTTGGGGAAATAGTCCGAGATCAGCGAATAAGCGGACGGACTTGCCGTGGCCTCGCCGATGCCGACGCCGATGCGGGCGGCGGCCAATTGCCCGCCGGTGCGCGACAGCCCGGACAGCGCCGTCATCGTCGACCAGAGCGCCAGCCCGACGCTGATCAGGCGAACACGGTGCCAGCTGTCGGCCAGTCGCCCGAGCGGAATACCGAACAGTGCGTAGAACACGCCAAAGGCGGTGCCGTAGAGAAAGCCGAGATCCTCGTCGCGCAGGTTCAGGTCACGCTTGATGTCCTCGGCAAGGATTGAGATCACCTGGCGGTCGATGAAATTGAGGATGTACACCACGAAAAGGATCGAGAGCACGTACCAGGCATAGCCTGTGGCGCGATATTCGCCGTCCGCGGTCGTGTTCATCCTGCTCCCCTCAACCGGTTCTTTGCCACGGCGTATCAGACGATCATTCGAGGGGCCAGCGGGCGATTGGCTCATAGCTGGCGCCGGTGCGGCCGAGCTGGCTTTCGTACAAGATCAGGTGTTCGAAGCTGAAGGGCGTACTCGTCAATCCGGCATGACGGGCGAGCCACGCCGCAATCTCCGGCCCGGCGTTCAGCGCCCGCGGCAGGCGGGCGAGCGTGATATGCGGCAAATAGGCGCGCCGCTCGGGCTGCAGGCCCACGCGCACCATCGCCTGATCGACCTTCCGGTGCAGCGCAGCGAGCGCAGCATGCGGTGTCACGCCGGCCCACAGCGCCTCGCTGCGCCCGCGCTGGCCGAACTGCCCGACACCAGAGATCGCCGCCTCCACCCGCGGCGCATGCAGGCTGCCGAGTGCCGCAGCAATGTCTTCGGCGACCGGGCGCTCGACGGCGCCGATGAAGCGGGTGGTGAGATGCAGCTGATCGTCGTCTTGCCACCGCGCGCCTGGCACGCCGTCCATGACATCGGCCAGCGCATCGCGTATATCGCGGGGCGGGCGCAGCGCGACGAACAGGCGATGCATCGGCGGCTCCTCCTCAGATTGTGACGAACCATTGCCCGTGACCCGCGAACTTGAACTTTGGGGCGGGCAACGCGATATTCCAAGGCGTATCCGGCCCTTTGCCGGGTGAAGGAGCAAACTGACAATGGCTAACTGGTCCGACCCCCGTCCGACGGCGAACGCCTTCGGCGCGAGCGTACCGGGCACGCGCGGCACGGCATATGATGCGGGTCTCCGCAAATATATGTTGTCGGTGTACAATTACATGGCATCCGGCGTGCTGCTCACCGGTATCGTTGCGTTGTTGTTCGCCAGTGGCGGGCGTGAAAGCCTCGCGGCGCAGATCTTCATGGCGCCCGGCATCCTGAAATATGTCATCATGTTCTCGCCGTTGGCATTCGTGATGGTGCTGAGCTTCGGCATCAACCGTTTGTCGACCGGCGCGGCACAGGCGATCTTCTGGACGTTCGCGGCCGTGATGGGCATGTCGATGTCGACGATCTTCCTCGTCTATACCGGCGCGTCGATCGCAACGACCTTCTTTGCCACCGCTGTCGCGTTCCTGTCGCTGAGCCTCTACGGCTACACCACCAAGCGTAATCTGCAGGCGTTCGGCACGTTCCTGATCATGGGTGTCGTCGGCCTGATCGTCGCCTCGCTGCTGAACCTGTGGGTGCAGAGCACGGCGCTGCAGATGGGCATCAGCGCGATCGGCGTGCTGCTGTTCGCTGGTCTGACGGCCTATGACACGCAGCGTATCAAGGAAATGTACGCCTATGTTGCGGGCACGGACATGATGGGCAAGGCCGTGATCATGGGCGCACTGTCGCTGTATCTCGACTTCATCAACATGTTCCAGTTCCTGCTCTCGTTCATGGGTAGCCGTGAATAAGCGGTCACACGGCTGAGACACGAGGCCCGGCGGTTCATTCCGCCGGGCCTTTTTCTTTGCCCAAATGCGTTGCGGCGCCATCTGGCGTGTTGTGTTGCTCTCGTTTTGACAGGACCCGGCGATGCGCCTCGCGATCGACGTTCATCTGGATTACGCCTTCCCCGAACCGGCGGACGTCCTGTTGCAGGTGGAGGCGGCAGCGCTGCCAGACCAGCGGATGGACTCCGAGTCGCTGGTCATCCATTCCGATCATCCGATCCGTGCCGTGACCGGCGAAGACGGCATCGGCCAACGATGCTGGGCGCATGCCGAGCAGCGCCTCGTCGCCGACTATCACGCGATTGTCTCCGTGGAGCGGCGTTCGATCGACCTTAAAGCGCTTGGCGCAACGCCGGTCCGCGAGTTGCCGCCCGAGGTGATCCGGTACCTGTTGCCAAGCCGATATTGCGAGTCAGACCGGTTCGAGCATTTCGTGCGGCGGCAGTTTACCGGGCTGAGCGGCGGCGCGCTTGGCGCGGCGTTGGTCGATTGGGTGCGCGGCGCGCTGGAATATAGCTCGGCCGCGACCGAGCGGGGGGGCGGGGCGCTGACCACGTTTGCGGAGCGGCGGGGCGTGTGCCGCGACTATGCCCATCTCCTCGTCGCATTGGCGCGCGCGGCCGAGATCCCCGCGCGCTGCGTGGCTGTCTATGCCCCCGGGGTCCAGCCGGCGGATTTCCATGCGGTGGCCGAGTTGTGGCTGGCGGGCGAATGGCATCTCGTCGACGCGACCGGGATGTCCGATGCTTCGGACATGGTGCGCGTAGCGGTAGGCCGTGACGCGACCGACATCGCTTTCATGACGATCTTCGGCACCGCGCAGCTGTTCGCTCAATCGGTAACCGTCCGGCGGCTGTAAGCTGAGCCGTCCGCCGGGTTCGCTATGCTGGGGTAAGGAACACCGACGTGCTGTTGATCGTTGAGCGGGCGTTCCAAAGGAGAAGCGGATGCCCACGCAACAACCCCCGTCGCAGGACGCCGGCCGCGATGAATCGATCGCCAAGCGGCTGGACAAGCACCCGGAGAGCAAGGACGCGCAGCTTGATGCGGGCCTTGATGAATCGATGGACGCGTCCGACCCACCCGCGAACACGCAGCCGGGCCGCGCCGATCCTGCGCCATCGTCTGGCTACAGCGAAGAGGCAGAGCGTCAGCGCGACGCTTGAATGTTGCGTAAATGGCGCATTCCGCGCCATTTCGTAATCAGGACGCTCTGTTCGTCGCATTGCATGTTGCAGCGCGGCAAGCTGCATGGTCGTATCTGAGCGCCGGTGAGTGCGGCGTTAAGGATAAAGACATTCATCCTGGCGCATGGTGACCCGGCTTCGACAATGCGGGCGGGGTGGTCAAATGAGTGCCAGGATGAAGCCAGCGGAAGGCGTGATGACGCTGGCAGAAATGAAGGAATTCGCAGGGTTCAGCGCTTCCACGCAGCGCTACATCAGACGCAGCCTCGATATCGGGCTGGATCGCGACGACGCCATGGCGCGCTGGTCGCGCGATCTGGTGGAGGCGGCGAGCATTCGCGCGCAGGCCCGTCATTACGATCGACTGCCCGACATCCGCGCAATGGTGCCGGACGATAGTGGACTCGATGCGGTGGAGTCCTTTCTGGGGCCGCTTATCACCGTCAGTGCCTTTGATCTCGGCCAGCAGCGGATCACCAGCTTTTCGGCGTATCGCTTCCTCTACGAACGGTTGATCGGCGCGGCGGTGCGCCCGTGGTTGCCTGGGGCGTTCTGCGCCGCCGCGGCGCTGCCGCACCTTCACCCGGAACTGCGGCGCAAGCTGCTTCAATCGATCAGCGAGGCGGCCGCGACGGCGTCTGGCTGGTCGTCGCGGCAACCGGCCTTCTATCCCTATTGGGTCGAAAAGGTGGAGGTCGGCGCACTGCCGCATTGAGGCTTGGCAGCGTGGCGGCCCGGGGGGGAAGCCACGCTGTTGCGGCGTTTACCGGCAGGCGCGCCAGCCTGTCGCGCCGCGATCCGCCTGATCGAGATGCAGGTGATCGCGGTGCGCGGCATTATAGTCCGGCGACAGCACGGTGGCGAACAGCCGGCACGCGCCGTCACGCACATCGCGCAGGAACGCAGCTTCCGCTCCATCCTTCTTCCAGTCGCCCAGCAGGGTGATCCGCTTGCCGTCCGCCAGGCGGAAACCGGCGATATCGACGGCGTTGGCGGTCGCATGCTGGCTGAAATCGCCGCTGCTCCGGCCATAGAGGCGGCGGCAATTGTAACTGCCGAGGTGATCGATTTCGGTCACCCGCATGCGAAAGTGGCGCTCCGCCGCCGGCTGCACCACCTCCCATTGCCACAGCGCCAGCGCGGCCGCGACCGGACAGGCCGTGCCGAGGCGAGCGGGCTTGAACGGTGTGATGCGCGGATCGCCAGCGTCGAAGCGGATCGCATCGTCATAGCCGCATTGCGCACCCTCGCGCAGCGGGGCAAGCGCGGTATATTCCACCCCCGCGCGATCCAGCAGCTTGCGACAGCGCGGGAAATCGTCGCCCAGCGCGACAAGCTTGCGCCCCGTGAACATGCCGATCGGCTGTGACAGATCGAGCGGCGCCCACGGCGTGTCTTCGGGATGCTGGCGGATCCAGCCATAGCCGAGCAGCGCCAGAAAAGCGGCGATCGCCAGCGTGATGAGCAATCCCAACACGCGGCGCACGCGGCCAGGCGCGCGCTTCTTGCGCGGCATCAGCCGCGCATGGCGCGGGCGATCACCTCGGAGGTGACAGGATAGCCGCAATCATCGGGGATACAAAGATGCTCCTCCCCGTTGCGGGTTTCCGACCAGGGCGTCACGGTGCGGATCGGCGTAGCCTCGGCATGCGCAGCGGCGTCGGCGAAGCTGTTGAACTGCGCCAATCGTTCGAGATTGCGGCGGGTGGGGAAGATCACCTCCAGCTTGCCGGCGTCGGCGTCGGCTAACACCTGCTGGGCGGTTGCCCATACCAGCCGGACGTTCTCCGTCTGGTCGACGGTTGCGCGCGGCGCGTTGGCGGGTAGTTCGGCGAGGTAGAAGCGCGTGTCGAAGATGCGCATGTTGCGGTGCGCGGGCCGCCAGCGTGCCCAAGGCACCAATTGCCTGAGATCGAGCGTCGCCTCGGCTGCGGCGAGCGCCTCTGCCAGCGTCTCCCCGGCGTGGAGCGCGGCACGCATCTCGGCCAGTCGATCGGCTGAGGGCAGCGTAGATAATCCGATCGGAAGTCCTGCCTCTTCAATGGTTTCGCGAATGGCGGCAATGCGGCTGGCGCTTTCCTCGTCGCCCCCGATCAACTCGGCCATGGCGTAATCCGCGGGGTCGATGCGGCCGCCGGGGAAGACCATTGCGCCGCCGGCGAAGACCATTGCCTTGGCCCGTTCCACCATCAGCAGCTCGGGCGGGCCGGCTTTTGCTTCGCGAAAGATGATAAGGGTGGCAGCGGGAATCGCGTCGGGCAGGTCGTCACTCATGCGATCGACTTAACGACTGCCGCGCAGGAAAGTCACGCCGCGCCGCAACAAAAGCCGGCAAGACCCTGGCCTGCTCCCGGCGAAGATCGGCCACGAGGGCGGTACCGTCGGCCTGCTGCCGGCGCAAAACGGCCACGCCTGCCGATCAGCCGGCCGGGAGGGCGTAAGCGATCACCTGATCGCTGACGGGCGTCTCCATGAAGTGGTGGCCGCCGGCGTAGATCACGAGATATTCACGCCCGTTGGCTTCATAGACCATCGGGGTCGCCTGTCCGCCGCCCGGCAGCGTCTTGGTCCACAAAGTCTCGCCGGTCGCGAGATCAATCGCGCGGATCAGATTGTCGGTGGCGGCGGCGATGAAGATGAGGCCGCTGGCCGTTACCACCGAGCCGCCGTTATTGGGCGTGCCGATCGTCAGCGGCAGCATGGAAGGGATGCCGAACGGGCCGTTCGTGCGTGCTGTGCCGAAGGGGCGATCCCAGATCGTCTTGCCGGTCGCCATGTCGATGGCGCGGATGCCGCCATAGGGCGGCTGCTTACACAGCATGCCGGTGAATTTCATGCGCCAGCCGGCATTCACGTCAACCGCATAAGGCGTATTGGCCTGCGGATCGCCCGCACCTTCCGCGCCGCCGATGCTGCCGCGAGCCTGATCGCGCGGCGCCCAGCCGCGCTTGTTGGCGACCGCACGCGGCACGAGCCGGGTGTAATTGGGCATGTCGTTGTAATTGGCGACGATCACGCCGCGTTGCGGATCGATCGCAACGCCGCCCCAATCGGTGCCGCCATTGTAGCCAGGATAGGTGACCGAACGCCGATCCGCCTCTGGCGGGGTGAAGAAGCCCTTGTAGCTCGCCTTGCGGAACTGGATGCGGCAGATCATCTGATCGATTGGCGACATGCCCCACATGTCCCGCTCGGTTAGCGGCGGCTTGCGCAGCGTTTGCCAGGTCGAGACGATCTGCGTCGGCGCGCGCTCCTGCGGCTCGACGCCGCCGCCGGGCGCCTTGATCGTGCCGATCGGAGTGAGCGGCCGGCCGGTGCGGCGATCGAGCACGTAGATGTCGCCTTGTTTGCTCGGCAGGACCAAGGCGGGCGTGCCACGATAATCGACCAGGCTTGCCTGGGCGCCGAAATCGTAATCCCACACGTCCTTTTTCACCGCCTGAAAGCGCCAGCGCGGTTTGCCCGTGGTGACGTCCAGCGCGACGAGCGAGGTGGCAAACTTGTTTTCCGGCGGGCGGCGCGAGGCGCTGTAATAATCGGCCGAGGCATTGCCCATCGGCAGATAGACAAGGCCAAGCTGCTCATCGCCGCTGGCGATCGTCCACATATTGGGGGTGCCGCGCGCCCAGGTCTGCCCGGCGGGGGGGTAGCCGTTCCAATCGGGGTGCATCATGTCCCACGCCCAGCGCAGCCGGCCGGTGACGGCGTCGAACCCCTGAATGACGCCCGACGGCGCCCAGCGATTCTGCCCGTCGAGCACCTGATGGCCGGTGACGACCACGCCGCGCACGATGGTGGGCGGCGAGTTGATCGAGACATAGCCATCGGGTGTTTCGCCCATGCCGATCTTTGCATCGACACGGCCGTTGCTGCCGAAGTCCTGGCACAGCCGGCCGGTCCGCGCGTCGATCGCGAAGATGCGGGCGTCGAGGGTGCCCCAGATGATCCGTGTGGCGCAGGCCTGCGCCGCATCCGCACCGGGCACGGCATAATAGCTGACCCCGCGACAGGCAGCGGTGTAGGGGATGGCGGTGTCGGGCACCTGCGGATCGAACCGCCAGCGCTGCCGCCCCGTGGCGGGGTCAAGCGCGATCACCATGGATTTGGGCGTACACACATAAAGCGTGTCGCCGATCTTCAGCGGCGTGTTCTCCGCGCCGTACGTGCCCTTCGCCGCCTGCGACGGCAGGTCGCCGGTGTGGAACATCCACGCCCGTTCCAGCTTGCCGACGTTGGCGGGCGTGATTTGGCCCAGCGGCGAAAAACGCCGCGCGCTGTACGAGCCGCCATAGGCCGGCCAGTCCGCCCCCGCCTGCATCTGCGCCGGATCGGCCATGGCGCCGCCCGGTGCGGGCAGCGCCATGAGCACCGGCGAGCGATTGATTTGGCCCAGCACAACAAAGGTGAGCGCGGTGACGCCGATCACGGCGGCAATCGCGATCAGTGAGGTGCGCCAGCGATGCGCGGTGGAGAGCAGCGGCACCACCAGCAGCACGGCGATAAGCAGCACGATCGGCGCGACGATCCGCGGCACAAGCGCCCAGCCGTTGGTGCCGACTTCCCAGAAGGCCCAGATCACGGTGAGGGCGACGACGGCGGCGTAAAGCCAGGCGCCAAGCACGTGCTGGCGGAACAGCAGCCAGCCCGCCGCGATCATGGCGACACCGGTGATGGCATAATAAAGCGAGCCACCAACGGCGGCGAGCCAGATGCCCCCGCCCGCAAGCACGACCCCGATCAGCGCGAGGAGCCCGCCGACGATCATTGCGGCGATGCTTCGTCCCCCGGAGCCGTGGCCGATGATCGTGTCGCCGCGGGCGAAAGGCGGGGCCATGACATTTCTCCGGGTCGCAGTATCATCCGAGAAACAGTTTGTAACGAAAACGGTTCATTTGTCGCGGATCAGGGGGCAGCGATTCAGGTGCCTGGCCGCGCCGGCCGTTGGCGAAGCCGCATCACGGGCAGGCTGGGGCGGGACGGACTTTGGGGCGGGTGGTGACTGCCAATGGTAGCCACCGGCAGCATCGAGCGTCGTGAGAAAGCCATCGGCCTGCGCGCGCGTATCGGGTCGTCGCAGGTCTCGAATACGCGCCAATGGGATAAAGGGTTTGGACCCAAGCCCGCCGTCTCCGAACTGGCTCATGCCGAGCGTGTCGAGCAACTGGACCCTTTCGTAAGCATCGAGATGGTTCTCGAAATACCAGAGGCGAACCTGGGTGAGATCGGCGCAGTCGGGTGACGACAGGCCAAGGAGAGCTGGTCGCTGAAGATGGGGGTGAGCGCCGTCACCGCGCGACAACCCTCTGGGGCCGGAAAGCGATACGGCACAGGCGGCAGCCGCCCAGGTTGTGAACCGATTTTCCAGGTGGCGGGGTGGTGGAGCCGAGGGGAATCGAACCCCTGACCTCTGCAGTGCGATTGCAGCGCTCTCCCATCTGAGCTACGGCCCCGCCCGGATCCCGGCGCAGCCGGGAGCGTCGCCCTTAGCTTGCGTTGTACGGCGATGCAACGGCTTCTCTTCGGTAGTGCCCGGCCGCCCGATGCAACTCACCGATGGCCCGCTGCACTTGGCCGAAAGTGGTAAATCCGATCGGAACATAAGCCCTTGTCGTCGCTTGAATCGGGCATGGCGATCGGGCGCCAGAGCCCGGCGCCGTCCGCAGACGGAAGGAGACGGGACATGGGCTACGAACGCTATCCACGTGGCGATTACAACGGCCGCCGCGACCCCCAGGATTTTGGCCGCGACTACGGGTCGGGCCGGGACTACAGCTATTCCAGCGCGCGTGATTACAGCGCGGCCGGCGCCTTCGATGGCGGTCGCCAGCGCGGGTCGCAGCGTGACGACGATCGCGATTACACCGAAAATTTCGTGCCTTACGGCGAGCGCAACGATCGCGGCCGTGGCTATGGTGCGGGCGGCGGTTATGGCGGGCGCGGCGGTGGCCGCGGCGGCTGGAACGATCGCGACAACGACACGCGCGACTGGGGCGATCGTGGCGGCAGCAGCCAGTTCTATGGCCAATCGGGCGGCGACCAATATGGCCGCGGCGGCTATGGCGATGACAATCGCGGTGGCTACGGCGGTGGCTATGGTGGCGGTGGGCGCCGCTTCGACAACAACGACCGGTATCGCGATCGCGAGTTCGGCGGGCAGCGTCAGCGCATGGGTGGTGAGCGCATGGGCGGCGACCGGATGGGTGGCGACCGGATGGGTGGCGGCAATCGCCAGCGCGGCGGCTATCGCGGCATGCCGCAGGGCTATGACTATGAGGATCGCGGTTTCTTCGCCCGGGCCGGCGACGAGGTCCGCTCGTGGTTCGGCGACGACGAGGCGGAGCGCCGCCGCGAGGCCGACATGCGCTATGACGAGCGCGATTACGGCAACCAGTACGGGCACGATCGCGATTCCGACTACGGCTCGTGGCGCCGGTCGCAGATTGCGGCGCTCGACCGTGACTATGCCGAATATCGCAACGAAAACCGTGGCAAGTTCGAGAATGAATTCTCGTCCTGGCGCTCCAACCGTCAGACGCAGCGCGATTCGCTGAACAAGGTGACGGAGCATATGGACGTCGTCGGCTCCGACGGCTCGCATGTCGGCACCGTCGACAAGGTGCGCGGCGATCGTATCCTGCTGACCAAGAACGACAAGGATGCCGATGGCCACCACCATTCGATCCCGTCGAGCTGGATCAGCAGCGTCGACACCAACGTGACGCTGTCCAAGACCGCCGACCAAGCCAAGAAGCATTGGCGCGACGAGGAAAACAGCAGCGCCATGTTCAACTATGGTGACAAGACGGCCGATCGCGACGGCAGCCGGACGACCCAGAGCGGTCAGTCAGGTCAGACCACGTCGGGCGATCGCACCAATCTCGATCGGAGCTTCTCGGGCACCTATTGATCGAGCCGAGCCAATCGCCGGCCGTTTCCCTCTGCGGCCAGGCGAGCGGGGAGCCCGGGCGTGTCGCCCGGGCTCTTTGCGTTGGAGCGGGTGCTGGGGCATGGTGGCGCAAACCGAACAACACGGGAGAGAATGATGCCACGCGCCTGGACCCTGAAATCGCGCCCGAAGGGCATGCCGACGGCCGACAATTTCGCGCTGGTCGACCAGCCGTCCGCCACGCTGGAAGACAATCAGATCCGCGTCGCCAACCGCTTCCTGTCGGTCGATCCGTACATGCGCGGGCGGATGAACGACGTGAAAAGCTATGTGCCGCCGTTCGCGCTGGGCGAGCCGATGCAGGGCGGCGCGATCGGCGAGGTGATCGAAAGCCGCGCGGCTGACGTGCCGGTCGGCACCAAGGTGCAGCACATGATGGGCTGGCGCGACGAAGCCGTGCTGTCGGCCAGCCAGGCGCAAAAGCTGCCGTCGATGGACGTGCCGGATGAGGCGTTCCTCGGGCAGTTCGGCATGCCCGGCATGACCGCGTATTTCGGGCTGCTCGACGTCGCCGAGGCGAAGGCGGGCGAGACGGTGTTCGTTTCCGCCGCCGCCGGCGCGGTCGGATCAACGGTGGTGCAGATCGCCAAGGCGAAGGGGATGACGGTGATCGGCTCGGCCGGCGGCGCGGACAAGTGCGACTGGGTGAAGTCGCTCGGCGCCGACGACGTGATCGATTATAAGGCCGGCGACGTGGTGCAGGCGCTGGCCAAGGCGGCGCCCGACGGCATCGACGTGTATTTCGACAATGTCGGCGGCGATCACCTCGATGCCGCGCTGCTTGCGTGCCGGATGCACGCGCGCTTCGCGATCTGCGGCATGATCGACATCTACAACGAAGGGCAGCCGCAGGCGCTGAAGTATCTCGCCAAGGTGATCGGCGCGCGCGTGACGATCAAGGGCTTCCTGGTCGGCGATCACATGGCGCGCGTGGCGGATTTCTATGCCGACATGGGCCAGTGGCTGAAGGACGGCACGCTGAAGCGCGAGGAGACGATCTTCGACGGGTTGGAGAAGGCGCCCGACGCGTTCCTTGGCCTGTTCACCGGCGCCAACAAGGGCAAGATGCTGGTCCGCGTCTGACCGCAAAAGAGGGGGCGTTGCCGATGATGCGGCAACGCCCCCTGTCCTTCAGATCGTTGCCCCGCTTTCGGTGTGATCAGATCGCACCGCTGAACGTATCGCATACCGCCGGGTCGCCGCTTTCCAGCCCGCGGCGCAGCCACGCCTGGCGCTGCGCCGAGGTGCCGTGGGTGAAGCTTTCGGGCACCACGCGGCCCTGCGCCTCGCGCTGCAAGGTATCGTCGCCGATCGCCTGCGCGGCGCGCATTCCTTCCTCGATGTCGCCGGGCTCCAGCCGGTTGCGGTTCTGCGCCGCCCAGACGCCGGCATAGCAATCCGCCTGCAGTTCGAGCCGAACCGACAGCGCATTGCCTTCGGCGCGGCTGGCGCGCTGCTGCGCCTGGCGGACCTGCTGCGAGGCGCCGGTCAGCGTCTGGATGTGGTGGCCGAATTCATGCGCCACGACGTAATATTGGGCGAAATCGCCGGCGGCGCGGAAGCGCTGCTCCAGTTCCTGGAAGAAGCTGGTGTCGATATAGATGCCCTGATCCGAAGGGCAGTAGAACGGACCCATGGCGGACGCCGCCGCGCCGCAGCCCGACATGCCCTGGCCGCCGTAGAACACCAGCTTGGGCGCCTGAAACCGTTCGCCCGACTGCGCGAACAGCCGCTCCCACGTGTTTTCCGCCGAGGAGAAGGCGTTGCACGTCGAGCGCGTCGCCGCATCGACCGAACAGGACGCCGCCGCGCCGCTGCCCGTGCTGCCGGCATCGTTCCGGCTGACCTGTGTCGAGGGCGCGCTGCCGCCGCCGCCGAGCAGTCCGCCAAGATTGCCGAGCCCGCCGAACACCGCAAAGATCAGCAGCACGACGACGATGCCGCCGCAGCCGAAGCGGCTGCCGATCATTGGCAACAGCCCGAGCAGCAGCCCGCCACCCCCGCCGCCGCCGAAACTTTGCCCCCGTTGATCCTCGACGTTGATGTCGTTGTCGAAATCGTCGAGCCGCATCGCGGAAGCCCCTTTGTTACTGTTCCGGCATGAATGCGCGAAGCCGAGTAGCGGTTGCACGCGCCGGCGGGTTGATCGGGCGGGCGCGCGCGGCAATGGTGGCGCGGCAGCGCGGCAGCGCGGACGGCGTGACGGCAGACGGGAGAGCGGCATGTTTCTGAAGGGCAAGACGGCGCTGGTGACGGGCTCCACCTCGGGCATCGGCGCGGCTTATGCGAAGGCGCTGGCGGGCGCGGGCGCGGCGGTGATGATCAACGGCTTCGGTGACGACGACGCGATCGCGCGGCAATGCGCCGATCTGTCGGCGGCGAGCGGCGCGGCGGCGCTGCATGATGGCGCGGACATGACCAAGCCGGAAACGATCGCGGCGATGGTCGCGCGCTGCCATGAGGAGCTTGGCGGGCCCGACATCGTCATCAACAATGCCGGTATTCAGCATGTCGCGCCGGTGGCCGATTTCCCGATCGACAAATGGGATGCGATCATCGCGATCAACCTGACGAGCGCGTTTCACGTCATGCGTGCCGCCGTGCCGCTGATGCGCAAGGCCGGCTGGGGGCGAATCATCTCCACCGCCTCGGCGCACAGCCTGGTCGCCAGCCCCAACAAATCGGCGTATGTCGCGGCCAAGCACGGCGTGGTCGGGCTGACCAAGACGGTGGCGCTGGAAACCGCGACCGACGGGATCACGGTGAACTGCATCTCGCCCGGCTACGTCTGGACCGGGCTGGTCGAGAACCAGATCCCCGACACGATGGCGGCGCGCGGGCTGACACGTGAGCAGGTGGTCAACGATGTGCTGCTCGCCGCGCAGCCGACCAAGGAATTCGTGACGCCCGAACAGGTTGCGGCCTTTGCGCTGTTCCTGTGCCGCGACGAGGCGGCGTCGGTGACGGGCGCCAACCTTTCGATGGACGGCGGCTGGACCACCGCCTGATCACCGGCTAGCTCCGGTGCGAAAGAAAAGGGTCGTCCGCATGAGGCAGGTGCTGATCGCATTGACGCTGGCGGCGACGCTGGGAGGTTGTGGCGGACGCAAATCACCGCCGGCCGCCGAGGCGGGGCGACGTGAAGCGGAGCAAGCGCCGGCAAGCAGCTGGCGCGCGATCGCCACGCCGGCCGATCGTGAGCGGCTGCGCGCCTGGCGCGACAGCTGGGTCGATGCGCTGGCGCGTGCGCGGGCGAGCGGCGCGGCGCAGGCGATCGCCGCGCAAGGCGCGCTGCTGCTGCCCGACACCCGGCTGCCCGATCCGCTGCCGCCGCCAGGCGACTACCGCTGCCGCGTGTTCAAACTGGGTGCAAAGGGTGCCGGCGGGCTGAACTATGTCGCCTATCAATATTTCACCTGCCGGATCGCGCGCGATGGCGCGCTGCTGCGGCTGGAGAAGATCACTGGATCGCAGCGGCCGGTCGGGCGGATCTTCCCCGATCCGGCGGGGCGCCCGGTGTTCCTCGGCACGCTGATGCTGGGCGACGAGACGCGCCCGATCGCGTACGGCCGCGATCAGAGCCGCGACCTCGCCGGCTTTGTCGATCGGGTGGGGGAGCGGCAATGGCGGCTGGTGCTGCCGCTGCCGGCGTTTGAGTCACTGGTGGACGTGATCGAGCTGGTACCGGCGGCTTCGTAGCGGGAGCGGCCTCGCCTAGCGCACCGCCTCCAGCGTCGCGGGGGCGATCATGGCGGGCGGCGGCGATGCTGGCTGCGGGGTTGCGGCCTCCGCCTCCAGCGCGGCGAGATATTCCTTGCCGTGGCGATCGACTACGGTGACCTGCGCCGCATTGGCCGCCGCCACGGCCTTCAGATACGAGCGCGGCTTCTTCATGAGGTCGGGGAAGTCGACCTGCACCAGCCCCGCGCGGCGCGCGGCCTCCTGCGTGAAATGCACGCAATTGCGGCTGTTCATGCGATAGGTGTTGTCGCCCTTGGTCTCGTCCCATTCGTCGACCAGTCGCAGAATGCTCGCATATTGCGCGTCGGTGAGCGTCAGTGAGAATTGCGCGTCGCTGCCGTCCATATAGCCGCGCTTGGCGATGTCGATCCGCCCCTTCACCGGGCCGAACAGGATGGCGGGCGTGATCGCCTTGGGCGTGAAGCCGTAGTTGAGGTCCACCGGCGCGCCACCCGCATCGGGCGTGCCGCGCAGCGTGAAGAACGCATGCGGGAAGTGGTTGCCGAACTCGTGGCTCCAGAACGTGATCGTCACCGCCGCATGGGCGGGCAGCGCGGCGAGCGACAGCAGCAGCGCGGCGAGGGTGGCGACAAAACGCGTCATGGCGCTGGTTGTGTCACTGTGCGGTGGATGGCTCAAGCCGTTGATTTGGCGGGGGTGCATGGAAATACCCGCCGGTGACTGGCACCGACGGGCATCCTTCCTCCCCAGGAACTTGGTGGCCGATTGGCCGAAGTGGGTGGCCGGGTGGCGCCGCGGCGGAGCCGCGTCGTCGGACGGCGCTCTAGGAGCGCCGCCGGCCGGGCGTGCGCGAGGTTAGGGCAGCTGGGCTGCCCTTGCCCGCGCTACGCCGCGAACTGGTTCATCGTGTTGTGGGCGCCGCCGGCCTTCAGCGCGGCCTCGCCGGCGAAATATTCCTTGTGATCGTCGCCGATGTCGCTGCCCGACATGTTCTGGTGCTTCACGCAGGCGATCCCTTCGCGGATCTCCTTGCGCTGCACGCCCTTGACGTAGCCGAGCATGCCCGCCTCGCCGAAATATTCCTTGGCGAGATTGTCGGTCGACAGCGCCGCGGTGTGATAGGTCGGCAGCGTGATGAGGTGGTGGAAGATGCCGGCCCGCGCTGCCGCATCCTTCTGGAAGGTGCGGATCCGCTCGTCGGCTTCTGCCGCCAGATCGGTGTCGTCATAGTCGACGCTCATCAGCTTCGCGCGGTCATAGGCGGACACGTCCTTGCCGGCCTCGACCCAGGCGTCGAACACCTGCTGGCGGAAGTTCAGCGTCCAGTTGAAGCTCGGGCTGTTGTTATACACCAGCTTGGCGTTGGGGACGACTTCGCGGATGCGGTCTACCATCGACGCGATCTGTTCGATGTGCGGCTTTTCCGTCTCGATCCACAACAGGTCGGCGCCGTTCTGCAGGCTGGTGATGCAATCGAGCACGCAGCGGTCGGCACCGGTCCCTTCGCGGAACTGGAACAGGTTCGACGGCAGGCGCTTCGGGCGCATCAGCTTGCCGTCGCGCTCGATCACCACGTCGCCGCGCAGGGTCGACAGGTCGGTCACTTCCTCGCAATCGAGGAAGGCGTTGTACTGGTCACCGATGTCGCCCTTCTCCTTGGAGAACGCGATCTGCTTGGTGAGACCGGCGCCGAGCGAGTCGGTGCGCGTCACGATGATGCCGTCATCGACGCCCAGTTCGAGGAAGGCGTAGCGACAAGCGCGGACCTTCGCGAGGAAGTCCTCATGCGGCACGGTGACCTTGCCGTCCTGGTGGCCGCACTGCTTTTCGTCCGACACCTGGTTCTCGATCTGGAGCGCGCAGGCGCCCGCCTCGATCATCTTCTTGGCCAGCAGATACGTCGCCTCGGCATTGCCGAAGCCGGCGTCGATGTCGGCGATGATCGGCACGACGTGCGTCTCGTAATTGTCGATCGCCTGCGTCAGCCGCTGCGCCTCGATCTCGTTGCCGCTTTCCCGCGCATGATCGAGATCGCGGAACATCATGCCCAGTTCGCGCGCATCGGCCTGCTTCAGGAAGGTGTAAAGCTCCTCGATCAGCGCCGGCACGCTCGTCTTCTCGTGCATCGACTGATCGGGCAGCGGGCCGAACTCGCTGCGCAGCGCCGCGACCATCCAGCCGGAGAGGTACAGGTACCGCCCCTTGGTGGTGCCGAAATGCTTCTTGATCGAGATGAGCTTCTGCTGCCCGATGAAGCCGTGCCAGCAGCCCAGCGACTGGGTGTATTCGGCCGGATTCGCATCGTAAGCGGCCATGTCGCGGCGCATGATGCCCGCGGTGTAGCGCGCGATGTCGAGCCCGGTGCGGAACCGGTTCTGCAGCCGCATCCGCGCCACGGATTCAGCGTCAATCCCGTCCCACGTGCCATTGTAGCTGGCAACGAGCTGGCCGATCTGACTGGTCTGTTCCTGGTAGGTCATGATTGTTCCTGTCGCGGATGGTGGCACGCGGGACCGATCCCGCAGTCTGGGTCGATCAGGCGGGTTGGATCAGCCGAGGCGGCCGAGGCGGTGGTACAGGTTCGAGAATTTGGCAGAGCGGGGATCGTCGGCGATCTTCTTGATATGCTCGCCGATGGCTTCCTTCATGAGGCCGAAGTCCTCGGTCGAGAAAACGGCGCGGCTGCGCTGCGGGGTAGCGTCCATGGTCGTTCCTCCTGTGTGAATGCTTACAACTGAGATCGTAAGAACAGCATCTGACACAAATTCACAACGCGGCTCCGAGGTGATTCGGTGTAAATGGGTCGGGCAACCAGGCGTTCGCTACTGTAAAGCTGTAAAGAATTGACAGGCGCGGTCGGCATCGTCAGCGTGGCGGGATGGCAGAGCGCAAGTTGATGGCAGGGCATGTGGTGCGGCGGCTGCGCCGGCAGCAGGCACTGAGCCAGGCGGCGATGGCCGAGATGCTGGGGATCAGCCCGAGCTACCTCAATCTGGTCGAGCGCAACCAGCGCCCGGTGTCGGCGACGTTGCTGGTGAAGCTGGCCGAGACGTTCGACTTCGACCCGCGCGCGCTGACCGCGGCCGAACCGGGCGGCGGGCGCGACGCGATGCGGCGGCGACTGGCGGACCCGATGTTCGCCGACCTGGAGATTGACCGCAACGAGCTGGAGGAATGGCTTGCCGCCGCGCCCGGCGGGGCGGAGGCGTTCGCGCGCGCCTTCGACCGGATGGGACAGGGGGCGGCGACGGCGGCGCCGAGCGACGATCCGGTCGCGCTGGTGCGGCGCGAGATCGGGCGGTGGCGCAACCATTTCCCCGATCTGGACGCGGCGGCGGAAGCGCTGGCGGACGAATTAAGGCTGGGCGCGGGCGACCTGTACGGTGCGATCAGCGAACGGCTGCGCGTGAAGCACAGCATCGCGATCCGCGTGCTGCCGGTCGACGTGCTGCCCGACGTGCTGCGGCGGCTGGACCTTCATGCGCGCCAGCTTCAGCTTTCGGAATTGCTCGATCCCGCCAGCCGCACCTTTGCCGCCGCGTTCCAGCTGGCGTTGATCGAGGCGCGCGGCGAGATCGACGCGCTGGTGACCGGCGCCGCCTTCGGCCAGATCGCGGCGGATCGCCTGTTTCGCCGGCATCTCGCCAGCTATTTCGCCGCCGCGGTGATGATGCCCTACGCGCGTTTCCTGCGCGCGTGCGAGGCGACGGGTTATGACATCGAGCTGTTGCAGCGCCGTTTCGGTGCGGGGTTCGAGCATGTCGCGCATCGGCTGACGACGCTGCAGCGCGTGGGCGCGCGGGGCTTGCCGTTTTTCATGATCCGCGTCGATCGTGCGGGGCAGTCATCGAAGCGGTTCGCCGGGGCGAGCGGGGCGGCGCTGGTCGAGGCGGAGGGGCGTTGCCCGCTGTGGCAGCTGCATCACGCGTTCGATCGGCCGGGGCATCTGGCGGTGCAACTGGTCGAGCTGGAGGACGGCGAACGCTGGCTGACGATGGCGCGCACGGTAACGCCGCAGGGCCAGCGCTATGGGCTGGTCTCGGCCGAGTTCGCGGTAGGGATCGGGGTGGCGGCGGCGCATGCCGGGTCGCTTTCGGCCGCGCGCGGCTTTGATCTGGCCGGCGCGGCGATGCCGATCGGTTTGGGGTGCCGGCAGTGCGTGCGCGCCGATTGCCCGCAGCGCGCCGCCGCCCCCGCCGGGCGCGCGCTGACGATCAACGAGCGCGAGCGGCGAGTCTCGGCGCTGACCTTCGCTGGGGACTGAGCGGCGGGAAGCCCCACTGCCTCAGATTGCCTTGACCGGCTCGCCGACCGAGAGCGTCTCGCCGCGCGTGATGATGACCTTGTCGCCCAGCTTCGCCACGTCGAACAGCTTCTTGGCGAAGGGCAGCGGCACGCCGATGCAGCCGTGCGTCATGTAACCCTCGGCCACTTCGCTCGCGTGCACCGCCACGCCGTCGTTGGTCAGGCGCAGCATGTAGGGCATGGGCGCATCGTAGAGGTTGGATACGTGATCCGCGTCCTTTTGCGTGATCGGGTAGACGCCAAGCGGCGTCGGTTTCGCATCCGCGCCGAACAGGATCGCGGCGGCGCCGATCTCATGCCCGTCGCGGAAGACGCTGAGCACCTGCGCGGCGAGATCGACGGTGACGACGAGCGTGCCCGTCTTGGGCGCCGCGCTTTCGTCCCAATGATAATCGCCCATCTTTAGTGGGCCGTCGATCGGCAGGATCGACTTGATCGTATAGGCGTCGGGATCGAGGCTTTCGAGCGGGGCGGGGCCTGGCGTTTCAGGAGCCTCGCTCGCCGTTGGCGCTGCCGCCTTCGCCGGCGCGGCAGCCTGGGCGGCGGGTGCCGGCGCCGCTTCGCGCAGCGAGCGCGTGGCGACGAAAGCGACCGCGCCGATCAGGGCGGCGATCGCGGCGATGATGGCGAGGCTGCGGGTAAGCATGATCCTGCCTTAGGCCCGGATGGTTGCGCGAGGCTGATATGACACGGTTAATGCCCTATCAGCTTTGCCCGTCGGTCACCACCGGCGCACCGATCGGGCGCCCTATCTGTCCCGCATGTGGACAGGTTCAGGCGCCGGCCTCGTTCAGGCGCTCCAGCTGGTCCTGCGACAAGTCGAGCGTCATCGCCGGCAGCAATTCCTCGATCTGCTTCACGCTGGTGGCGCTGGCGATCGGCGCGGTGACGCCCGCCTGCGCGATCAGCCATGCGAGCGAGATCTGGGCGAGTGTCGCGCCGGTTTCCTCCGCCACGCTGTCGAGCGCCTTCAGCACCGCCGCGCCCTTGCCTTCCAGCAGGTCGCCCATACGGCCGCCGCGCACGCTTTTCGACAGATCGTCGCGCGAGCGGTATTTGCCGGTAAGGAAGCCCGAGGCGAGCCCGTAATAGGGCACCACACCGACGTTCCACTCCACGCAATAATCCTGCAACTCGCCCTCGAACTTGTGGCGGCTGACCAAATTATATTCGGGCTGAAGCGCGTCGTAGCGGGGCAGGCCGGCAGCGCGCGCCTTTTCATTGGCGGATTTCAGCCGCGCGGCATGGAAGTTCGACGCGCCGAGCACGCGCACCTTGCCGGCGTCGACCAGCTTGGCGAACGCTTCCAGCGCCGCCTCCTGCGGCGTGTCTTCATCATCCTGATGCGCGAAATACAAATCGATGCGATCGGTGCCGAGCCGCTTGAGCGATGCCTCGCACGCCGCCTCGATCCGGTCGGGCGCCAGCTTCTCGCCGCCCTCGCCGGGCAGCATGCCGACCTTGGTCGCGATCAGCACGTCGTCGCGCTTGCCCGATGCTTTCAGCCATTCGCCGATCATGCTTTCGGACTCGCCGCCTTTGTGGCCGGGCACCCAGGCGGAATAGACGTCGGCGGTATCGATCATCGTGCCACCGCCGGCGACAAAGGCGTCGAGCACGGCGAAGCTCGCCTCGCGGTCCGCTGTCCAGCCGAACACATTGCCGCCCAGCACCAGTGGCGCGATCTGCAAGTCGGACGAACCAAGGCGCTGCTTCACTGCACGGCTCCATCATTCACATTGTCGAGGGACACGCTGTTGGCGTCCAGCATGGCCGCCGCGTCGTTGAGTTGCTGATCCTCATCGGCCGATGGCGCGTCGGGCGCGGTCGGCTCGGCCGAGCAGGCCGCGAGCAGCAACAGAAAGGGGAGCGCGAGCCGCGCCCCCCGATCAGGACGGATCATTACTGGCGGATCTCGCGGCCAGCGTCGATCATCGCGTTGCCGGTCGCGTCGGCCGCGCGGTCCGCGCCGCGCTCCATCGCGGCGCCCGCCCGGTCCGCACCTGCCTCGGCCCGATCGCCGGCGTTGTCGAGCGTCGCCTCGGCCGAGCCAAGCGCCTCGTCGGTCGCGCGATCGACGTCGTTCACCGCGTTTTCGGTGGTTGCGCTGACGTCCGCGCCGACCGCGTCGGCGGCTTCGGACGTCTCGTTCTGCGCATTGGGGCTGCAGGCGCTGAGCGCAACGGCGGTCGCAAACGTAGCGGCGGTAGCGAGGAATTTCATGAACTATCTCCCTTTTGATATCCGGTGCCGCATCGCGGCGTTCCGCGCCTGAAACGTCGCGTCGGCCCATTTGGGTCCGTAATTGCCGACGGTCGCCGATCGTCAGACTATCCTGATCTGTTCGTTTGACGAGATATAAAGATATCTTTATATCTATTTGCGTGACCCAAGCGCTGGAAACCTTTCGTGCCCTGGCGGACTCGTCCCGTCTTCGCATCCTGCGCCTGTTGCGCACCATGGAGCTGTCCGTCGGGGAGCTGGCGCTGGTGCTGGGGCAAAGCCAGCCGCGCGTCAGCCGCCATGTGAAGATCCTGTGCGATGCCGGCCTGACCGAGCGGCGAAAGGAAGGCAGCTGGGTGTTCGTGGCGCTCGGCGCGCGCCGGCTGGTGGAGCCGGTGCTCGCCGCGATCGACGCGCTGGACGGCGTAACGGCCGACGCGGAAGGTACGACCGACGCGGCGAGGCTGGCTGCGGTGCGCGCCGATCGTGCCGCCTCCGCCTCGCAATGGTTCGAAGCGCATGCCAGCGAGTGGGACGCGATCCGCTCGCTCCATATCGCCGAAAGCGAAGTGGAGGGCGCGATGCGGCGGCTGCTTGGCGAGGCGCCGCTCGGCCGATTGGTCGATATCGGCACTGGCACCGGGCGAATGATCGAGCTGTTCGCACCGCGCGCCACCAGCGCGCTGGGCATCGATCGCAGCTCGGAAATGCTGCGCATCGCGCGCGCCAAGATCGGAGAGCGTGGGCTCGCCAATGCCGAATTGCGTCAGGCCGATCTGTATTCGCTGCCGGTGGCGGATGGCGGCGCGGATGTCGCCATCGTCCACCATGTGCTGCATTATGCGCAGCAGCCCGGCGCCGCGATCGTCGAGGCGGCGCGCGCGCTGGCGCCCGGTGGCCGGCTGCTGATCGCCGATTTCGCGCCGCACGATCGCGAGGAGCTGCGCGCCCAGGACGCGCATACCCGGCTCGGCTTTTCCGATGCGCAGATGGCCGGCTGGTTCGAGATCGCCGGGCTTTCGATCGCGCAGACCGAGACGCTCGAAGGCGGCGAACTGACCGTCAAGATCTGGCTGGGACGCAAACCGGCGCCCGGCAATCCGAAGCAGCAGCGCGGCACATTCCAAGAGGCACAGGCAGCATGACCCTTTCGATCAACCAGCTGGAAGAAGCGCGCCACGCGCTGGAGGCGCCGCTGTTCGCCGATGTGGCGGGTGACATCGACGTCAGCTTTGAGTTCTTCCCGCCCAAGACCGAAGCGATGGACGCGACCTTGTGGCAGTCGATCGCGACGCTCGCGCCGCTCGGCCCGCGCTTCGTATCGGTAACCTATGGCGCGGGCGGCACCACGCGCGAGCGCACGCACGCCACCGTGGCGCGGATCGCACGCGAGACGAACGTGCCGGCGGCGGCGCACCTCACCTGCGTCGAGGCGACCCGCGACGAGATCGATGCCGTGGCCGAGGAATATTGGGCCGCCGGCGTGCGCCACATCGTCGCGCTGCGCGGCGATCCGCCGCGCGCGGGCGAGCGCTATGCCGCGCATCCCGGCGGTTACGAGAATGCCGCCGCGCTGGTGGAGGGGTTGCGCCGGCTGCACCCGTTCGAGATTTCGGTCGCCTGCTATCCCGAATGTCACCCCGATTCGAACGACGCGGTGGCCGATCTCGACAATCTGAAGCGCAAGATCGATGCGGGCGCGACGCGCGCGATCAGCCAGTTCTTTTTCTCGCCCGACGTATTCTTCCGCTATCGCGATGCGGTGGCGGCCGCCGGGCTGGATGCCGAGATCGTGCCGGGGGTCATGCCGGTAAGCAATTTCGCCGCCGTCCAGCGCATGTCGGCGATGTGCGGCACCGAGGTGCCGGCGTGGATGGGGCGGCTGTTCAACGGGCTGGATGACCTCCCCGCTGCGCGGCAGCTGGTCTCCGCGACGCTCGCGGCGGAATTGTGCCGCAAGCTATATGCCGGCGGGGTGAAGCAGTTTCACTTCTATACGCTGAACCGCGCCGAGCTGAGCTTCGCGATCTGCCACCTGCTGGGCGTGCGCGCGCAGGCGGATGAGGGCCGCGCGGCGGCGTGACACGTGCGTCATGCCGGGACGAACCCGGCATGACGGTGCCCGGCATCACGGTGCCCGGCATCACGGTGAAGGTCAGGCCAGTTCGGGCACCCGCATCGCCTCGGCCGCGATGGCGATCGACCGCTTGCGCGCCTCATGGTCGTAGATGCTGCTGGTGAGCATCACCTCGTCCACCCCGGTGCGCTCGACGAAGCGGGCGATGCCGGCCGCCACGTCGTCGCGGTCGCCGATCGCGCTGCACGACAGCACCGAGTCGAGGATGCGCGCATGCATCGGCGGCAGGCTGTCGCGATAGCCGGGCACCGGCGGCTTCATCTTGCCCGGATTGCCGGTGCGCAGCGCCACGAACTGCTGCTGCTGCGAGCTGGCGAGCAGCTCTGCCTTGGCGCGCGTGTCGGCGGCGAAGACGTTGAAGCCGGCCATCGCATAGGGCCGCTCGAGCTGCGCCGACGGGCGGAAATCGCGGCGATAGATCGCCATCGCCTCGTCGAGTGCATCGGGCGCAAAATGCGAGGCGAAGGCGTAGGGCAGACCAAGAATCGCGGCGAGCTGCGCCCCGAAGGTGGAGGAGCCGAGGATCCACAGGTCCGGCTTCGCGCCGGCACCGGGCGTTGCGCGAATGCCGGTGCGTCCGTCGTCGGCGAGGTAGCT
The DNA here is from genome assembly GCF_002197685.1 of Sphingomonas dokdonensis. GTDB lineage: Bacteria > Pseudomonadota > Alphaproteobacteria > Sphingomonadales > Sphingomonadaceae > Sphingomonas > Sphingomonas dokdonensis. The sequence goes on from NZ_NBBI01000002.1 coordinate 177,651, forward strand.
TTGCAGCTCCACCACGTCGTTCGGGAAGGCATTGGGATCGCTGTCGAGCGTGCGGCGGATCGCATGTGCCACCCGCTGGTCGCTGCCGGGCGCCCGGCCGAGCCCAAGGTCGATGCGGCCGGGGAATAGCGCGTCCAGCGTTCCGAACTGTTCGGCGATCTGCAGCGGCGCGTGGTTGGGCAGCATGATCCCGCCCGCGCCGACGCGGATGGTGCTCGTCGCCGCGGCGACATGCGCGATCACCACCGCCGTCGCGGCCGACGCGATACCCTCCATGCCGTGATGCTCGGCCATCCAATAGCGGTTGAAGCCATGCGCCTCGGCATGGCGCGCCAGGTCCGCGGCATTGGCGAGCGCGGTGGAGACGGTGCCGCCTTCGACGACGGGGACGAGATCGAGCAGCGAATAGTTGGTCATGGGGAGAATGTGGGCCGAAGGGTTGCGGATCGCAACCTTGGACGCGGGCGTGCGTGGCCAAGCGCTTCTTGGCCGCGGCCAAGCTTTGCTGGGGCGTGGCGGGGTGGATTGGCTTGCCCTGAACCCCCTCGCTTGGGTACGACGCGCGCCATGCCGCCAGGACTTGACCATATCCGCGCCTGGGTCTTCGATCTCGACAACACCTTGTACCCGTCGAGCGCCGATCTGTTCGCGCAGATCGACACCAAGATGACCGATTACATCGCGCGCCTGCTCGGGCTGGACCGGGCGGAGGCGCATCGCATCCAGAAGGCGTATTTTCTCGGCCACGGCACCACGCTCGCCGGGCTGATGGCCGAGCATCACGTCGATCCGCACGATTTCCTCGCCTTCGTCCACGATGTCGAGATGGATGTGCTGGAAGAGAACGTGCCGCTCGCCGCGGCGGTGGCGAAGCTGCCGGGGCGCAAAGTGGTCTTCACCAACGGCGACGGCCCCTATGCCACGCGCGTGCTCGAGCGGCTGGGGCTGGGCGAGAGTTTCGAGGCGATCCACGACATTCACGCGATGGACCTCGCGCCCAAGCCCGCGCCGTCGGCCTATGCCGGGCTGTGTTCGGCGCTCGACATCGACCCCGCCACCGCCCTGTTCGCCGACGACATGGCGCGCAATCTTGCGCCGGCCAAGGCGATCGGCATGACCACGGTGTGGGTCGACAACGGCTCCGAACAGGCCGCCGACGCCGACCGCAGCTTCATCGACTACACCACGCCCGATCTCACCGCGTGGCTCCTGGGGATATTGGAAGACGCATGACCGACCTCGAACACATCATCGACGCCGCCTGGGAAAACCGCGCCGAGATCGGCCTTGCCACGATGGGCGAGGTGCGCGTCGCGGTGGATCGTGCGCTTGCGCTGCTCGACGCCGGCGAGGCGCGCGTGGCGGAGCCCGACGGCGCCCAAGGTGCAGAGGGGGGCGGCTGGCGCGTCAACCAGTGGCTGAAGAAGGCGGTGCTGCTGTCGTTCCGGCTCAACGACAATGCCCTGATCGATAACGGCCCCGGCGCCGGCCATTGGTTCGACAAGGTGCCGTCCAAATTCTCCGGCTGGGATGAGGCGGCGTTCCGCGCCGCCGGCTTCCGCGCGGTACCCGGCAGCGTTGCGCGCCGCGGCGCCTTTATCGGTAAGGGCGCGATCCTGATGCCTAGCTTCGTCAACATCGGCGCCTATGTCGGCGAGGGCACCATGGTGGACACCTGGGCGACGGTGGGCAGCTGCGCGCAGATCGGCAAGAACGTCCACCTGTCGGGCGGCGTCGGCATCGGCGGCGTGCTGGAGCCGCTCCAGGCCGATCCCGTCATCATCGGCGATGGCGCGTTCATCGGCGCCCGCTCCGAAGTGGCCGAGGGCGTACGGGTGGGCGAGGGCGCGGTGCTCTCGATGGGCGTCTATCTCGGCGCGTCGACCAAGATCATCGATCGCGCGACCGGCGAAACCTTCATGGGCGAGGTGCCGCCCTATGCCGTCGTCGTCCCCGGCTCCACCGGCGGCAACCTCGGCCTCTATTGTGCGGTGATCGTGAAGCGCGTGGACGAGCGCACCCGCTCCAAGACCAGCATCAACGAGCTGCTGCGCGACTGACGAAGCGGGGCGGGGCGCTCCCGTCCCACCCTACGACGGGCCGCGGATCGGCCCGTCACACCCCCCGATGAACGCGACGTTGTTTCAGGTTCATGCAACCGGCGCCATTAGCGCACGTTACGATCGCGTACCTGATTTCATTATTCGCGACTTATACGAGGGAGTGTAAAATGCGTAAGATTATGCTGGCGCTTGGCGCCTCCGCCATGGTGCTGCCGAGCGTGATGGTCACCACTACCCAGGCCGATGCACAGCGCCGCTACAAGTATCGTGAGTGGAAGGGCAATGACGGCCGCTGGCGCTGCCGCAAGCCCGATGGCACCACCGGCCTGATCGTCGGCGGCGTCGCCGGCGCGCTGCTCGGCCGTACCATCGACACCCGCGGCGATCGCACTTTGGGTACGCTGGGCGGCGCAGCCGTCGGTGCGCTGGCCGGCCGCGAGGTCGAGCGCGGCACGAGCAAGCGCCGCTGCCGCTAAGCCGCATCCACCATTTCTGACATCGGGGCGCGACCGTGCTGGTCGCGCCTCGTCTTCATGAGGAGGCGAATATCATGCCAACGCGCAGTGGCTCGGCCCGGTACGAGGGTCTCGGAAAAGACGGCAAGGGCTGGATCTCGACACAGTCGGGTGTCCTCAAGGAGCAGCATTACGGCTTCGGCACGCGGTTCGACAATGAGCCGGGCACGAACCCGGAGGAGCTGATCGCCGCCGCGCATGCGAGCTGCTTCACCATGGCACTGAGCTTCGCGCTCGCGGGTGCCGGCTATTCGGACGGCACGCTGGAAACCAGCGCAAAGGTGACGGTGGAAAAGGACGGCGATGGCTTCACCATCACCAAGTCCGCGCTCGATCTGCATGCCAAGGTGCCCGGGATCGCAGCGGACGAGTTCGAGAAGATCGCCAGCGAGGCGAAGAAGAACTGTCCTGTTTCCAAAGTATTGAATGCGGAAATCACGCTGACGCACGCGCTCGACAGTTAACTTTCGCAATGGTGAACGAGATGTAGTTTCTCGTTCACGCAACTAAGTGTCTTGGCGGTCGGTTGATACGGTATAGTCAGCCAGGAGTTGTTTCATGCGTATTCTCTTCGCCGCAGCCGTGGCGGCCACCACGATGACCAGTGTCACCGCGCTGCCGGTGCAGGCGCAGGCCAGTCGCGAGTACCGCCAGGACGTTCGTGAGGCCCAGCGCGATTATCGCCGGGATCTGCGCCGCGCGGACTCGCGTCGGGACGTGCGCGAGGCACAGCGCGATTATCGCCGCGACGTTCGCGACGCGCGAAAGGATTATCGCCGCGACGCGCGCAACGATTGGCGCAACAATCGCCAGCAATGGCGCGGCTATGACTACAACCGTCTGCCGCCGGGCCAGCGCGCGTACTACGCCGACAATTTCTACCGCGACGGCCGCTATTATCAGCAGCGCCGCCTCGGTCGGAACGACCGCATCTATCGCGGCAATAACGGGCGCTATTACTGCCGCCGGAACGACGGCACGACGGGCTTGATCGTCGGCGGCCTCGGCGGCGGCGTGCTGGGCAGCCTGCTCACCAACGGCGGGTCGAACACGCTGGGCGCGCTGATCGGCGCCGGTGCGGGTGCGCTGCTCGGTCGCACGGTCGATCGCGGCCAGGTAACCTGTCGCTAAGCCATTGATGCAATAAATCTTTTAGCCGAAAGTAACGGCGCGTAACCGAGGCCCGGCGAGTGATCGCCGGGCCTTTCGGCTGTAGTGATGACATAAGGAACATGACGTGAGTGGGCAGCATCGCACGATCGGCGCGATTCTGGCGGGCGGCGCATCCAGCCGCTTCGGATCGGACAAGGCGGTGGCGCTGTTCCATGGCGTGCCGCTGATCGATCATGTCGCGGCTGCCTTGTGGGCGCAAACCAGCGCCCTGATCGTGGTTGGCCGCAAGCATGGGTCTCTGGTGAGTGTGGCGGATCATCCGGCGCCGGGTCTCGGGCCATTGGGTGCGATCGCCGGCGCACTGCGCTGGGCCAAGGCGAACGGCTATGCCGCGGTGCTGAGCGCCCCGTGCGACGCGCCGCTTCTGCCGCGCGATCTGCAGGCCGCACTGGCGGGTGACGGCCCGGCCTATGTCGCCGATCTGCCGGTGATCGGCTGGTGGCCGGCGTCGCTCGCCGATCACCTGTCCGACTGGCTCGCTGCCGATCAGCCGCGCGCTGTGCGCCGCTGGGCGGCTGCCGTGGGAGCGAGAGAGGTGGTGCTCGCTGCCATGCCGGCGAACGTGAACACGCGAGAGGACCTGGCGGCGCTCTGCGATTGAGCGCCGTTGCCGGTCAGGCGATCCAGCGCCAGATACCGGCGGGCCAGCCCGCCAGCGGCATATGCGCCCAGGTCGCGGCCAGCCAGACGACGGCGCCGCCCGCCAGCGCATGCATGCCGATCTTGCCGATCCGCGCGCGGCCTGCGGCGACGGCGGCAAAGGGCCAATAGCTCGTCCGCCGCTCCCACTCGCGCCAGAATTCGGGCTGCAACGCCTCCTTCTTGCGATCCTGCAGGTGCGCGCCGACCAGCGCCAGCACGATAATGGCGAGCGCCAGCACGATGTTCGACGGATCGGGAAAGACGAGGATGTGGACCGCGCCCCAGATGGCGAAGCTCCACATCATCGGGTGGCGCGTGATCGCAAAGACGCCGCGCGCCTCGGGCACCTTGCCCTTTGCGGCCTCCGGTAGCGCGGGATTGCGCACCAGCGATCCCATGAACAGGATCGCGGCGAGCAGCATCAGCACGGTCGCGATCGCCCACAGCACGTCACCGACGGGCCAGAGCGGCGCGCCCACAGGCGCCGCGCGATAGGCGAGGGCAAGCCAGCCGAGCGTGATTGCCGCCACCAGGCTGTAGAGCCCCAGAAAGCCCTTCTCGCCAATTGCGCGCACCAGCGGCGCACGCAGCGGATGCGAGAGAAGAAAATGGGTACCCACGAACGCCAGTGCTGCGGCCACGACATTGCCCATCTGCGTCTCTCCCGCCCGGTTGTTTAGATCACAATCTCCTGTCGGCGGCCCCGCGAACACGCGGGGCGCCGGCATGATGAGGGGCGAGGCGCGGCGGGATCAATGCCGCGTTTCGCCGCGCGTGTTCAGCCCGGCCGCCTGTGGCTCGGCCAGTTCTTCCTGCCCCGCCATGGCGTGATCCGCATCGTCGTGCAGCGTGTCGAGGTGCATCAGGCGCTTCACCAGCGGGCTGAGCCCCAGCACCACCACGGCGATACCGATCGTCCACCAACCGATGGTGGAATAGACCGCGAGCGTCCCCTCCTTGGTCATCTCGCCGCTTTCGCCGCCGGTCGCCTCGCCGATCTTGCCCGCAACGAAATTGCCCACTGCGGTCATGTAGAACCACGCGCCCATGATCAGGCTGGCGAGGTGCTTGGGCGCGAGACGGTTCATCGCGCTAAGGCCGACGGGCGACAGGCAAAGCTCGCCGGTGGTCTGCAGGAAGTAGATCGCGAAGACGAAGAACACCGGCGTCGCCACTTCGACGCCGACGGTGTTGGCGCCCCAAACGAAGACAAGGAACGACAGGCCGACCTGCGCCAGCGCGAGGCCGAACTTGGCCGGCGCCGACGGCTCCAGCCCGCGCTTGCCGAGCCACACCCACAGCCCGGCGAAGATCGGGCCGAGCAGCACGATGTAGATCGGGTTGATCGACTGGAAGAGCGAGGCAGGCACCCCACCACGCGCGACAAAGCGATCGGTATAGAGGTTCAGGCTACCGCCGGCCTGCTCGAACAGGCCCCAGAACACCGGGTTCAGCGCGATCAGGAACAGCACGGCGAACATCCGGTCGCGGGCATGCGGCTCCAGCTTGAAGCTTTCGAACAGCACATAGCCGAGCATTGCGACGCCCGAGATGATCAGCAGCGTCTCGATCACGTCCTGATACTGGACGAGCGCCCAGATCACGCCGACCGAGGCGAGGCCGATGCCGTACAACGACCATTCGGTGCGCTTGGCCAGCGGACGCGGTGCCTCGCCCTTGCCCAGCAGCAGCGGCTTGCCGAGGATGAAGACGATCAGGCCCGCCAGCATGCCGACGCCCGCCGCGCCGAAGCCATAGGACCAGCCATAGGTCTCGCCCAGCCAGCCGGCCATGATCGTGCCGATCGCCGCGCCGGTGTTAATGCCGATGTAGAAGATGGTATAGGCGCCGTCGCGACGCGTGTCGGTGAGTGGATACAGCTGCCCGACGATCACCGAGATGTTCGCCTTTAGGAAGCCGGTGCCGACGATGATGAAGGCGAGCGCCAGCCAGAAGATGTTGATTGCGGCCGACCCCTGGCCACCATCGCCCTCCACCGCCATCAGCAGGTGGCCGAGCGTCAGCATCGCCGCGCCGAACGTCACCGCCTTGCGCTGCCCGAGGAAGCGATCGGCGAGATAGCCGCCCAGTACCGGGGTGATATACACCAGGCTGGTATAGGCGCCGTAGATCAGGTTCGACTTGCCGTCATCGAACAGCCAATGCTTTGTCAGGTAGAAGATCAGCAGCGCCCGCATGCCGTAATAGGAGAAACGCTCCCACATCTCGGCGAAGAACAGGACGTAGAGCCCCTTGGGATGGCCAAGGAAATCCGGGCCTTTCTTCAGGACGCCGGCGGTGCCGCCGGCCAGCATGATCGCAAGAAAGCCTACGGCAATCGCGGGAATGATGGGCAAGAATACGCTCCCAAAAGGTCCGGTCGTCGGGGCACGAGGCCCGCTTTGTGGGCGAGCCTAGCGCGCAAATTCACCAGACCAAAGCAGTTGTTGCAATCGAAACGAAACATCCGCTGCCGTCACACCGCCTTAGCGGCCGCGAAACAGCCCGCCCAGCATCCCGCGCACGATCGATCCGACCAGCCCGGAGCTGCCCTTGCCGCGGCGTGAGCCGAAGACCTGGCGCCCGACCTCGTTCGCCACCTGTCGCCCGATCGACGAGCCGGCGGCGCGCGTGGCGGAGGCGATCGCCTGATCCCAGGGGGAGGCGGGTTCGCGACGGCTTGCGGTGCGCGCCGCCTTGGCGTCCGCCTTGTCGCGTGCGGCCGCCGCCTCGGCCTCCGCGCGATCTCCTGCGGCCGCGGCGGCGCGGGCGGTGAGCAGTTCCTCCGCCGACTCGCGATCGACGGCGGTGTCGTATCTGGTGCCGATCGCATCGGTCGCGATCAGCGTTTCGCGCTCGGCGGCAGTCAGCGGGCCGACCCGGCTGGCGGGCGGACGGATCAGGCAGCGAGTGACCGGGGCCGGCGCGCCGTCCGGCTGGAGCAGCGACACCAGCGCCTCACCGATCTTCAGCTCGGTGATTGCCGCGGCGACATCCAGCCCGGGCCGCGCGCGAAACGTCGTCGCTGCGCTGCGTACCGCCGCCTGATCGCGCGGCGTAAAGGCGTTCAGCTTGTGCTGGATGCGGTTGTTGAGCTGCCCCGCCACGGCATCGGGAATGTCGATCGGGTTCTGCGTGATGAAATACACGCCCACGCCCTTGGACCGGATCAGCCGCACGACCTGCTCGATCTTGTCGACCAGCGCGGTGGGCGCGTCGTCGAACAGGAGGTGCGCCTCGTCGAAGAAGAAGCACAGCACCGGCCGGTCGGGATCGCCGATCTCGGGCAACGTCTCGAACAATTCGGACAACAGCCACAGCAGGAACGTCGCGTAGAGCTTGGGCGCCGCCATCAGCTTGTCGGCGGCCAGGATGTTGACGACGCCGCGGCCGGACTCGTCGGTGCTCAGGAAATCGGCAAGGTCGAGCGCCGGCTCGCCGAAGAAACGCTCGCCGCCCTGGCTGCGCAGCTGCAACAGCGCGCGCTGAATCGCCCCGATCGACTGTTTCGACACGTTGCCATAGGTGCTGGTGAGCTCGCTCGCCCGCTCCGCGCAATGCGCCAGCATTGCCTGCAGATCGTCGAGGTCGAGCAGCAGCAGTCCATCCTTGTCCGCGACGTGAAAGGCGATGGTCAGCACGCCTTCCTGCACCTCATTGAGCCCGAGCAGCCGCGCGAGCATCAGCGGCCCCATTTCCGAGATGGTCGTGCGGATCGGGTGACCCTGCTCGCCATACAGATCCCAGAATTGCACCGGCGCCGCGGCATAATGCCAGTCGGCAAGGCCGATCGCGGCGGCGCGCGCGGCAAAGACGCTGTGCGGCTTGGCGAGCGGCGACCCGGCCATCGCCAGCCCGGCAAGATCGCCCTTCACATCGGCAACGAAGCAGGGGACGCCGGCTGCCGACAGATTCTCGATGACACCCTGTACCGTCACCGTCTTGCCGGTACCCGTCGCACCCGCGATCAGGCCGTGCCGGTTGGCGAGGCGCAGGTTCAGCGCTTGCGGATCGATGCCCTGCTCGCCCGCCCCGATGAAGATGCTATCGCTCAACGCCGTTCTCCGCTTGTGCGGCGGTTCTAGGAGCGCAAGCGGCGCTGCGTCGAGCGAAATGGCGCGAACGGCCCGCGCAAAAAGAAAGGGCCCCGCACCACGGTGCGAGGCCCTCCTCAACCGTATGATCGTTGGTGTTACTTGAGCTTCACCGCGATGAACACGGCGGGGTTGCGACCGCGCACGACCGACAGCAGCACCTGCGGACGACCGGCGGCCTTTGCCGCCTGCACGCCGCGCGCGACGTCTGCCGGGCTGCGCGCCGGCACCGAATTGACCGAAACGATCACGTCGCCGCGACGCAGCTTCTGCCCGGCGTCGCTCGCCGGATCGACCGCACCGATCACCACGCCCTGCACGGTCGAATCGACCCCGACCTGGCGCGCGATCGCGGGGGTAAGCGGCTGAACCGTCACGCCGATACCGTTGGCACCGCTGGCGGACGGCGTCTCGGCGTCATTGTCCTCGGAGAAGCTGTCGTCACCGCCGAGCTGCTGCGCGAGCTGCTCTTCGGCCGGACGGACTGCCGTGGTGACGGTGACGCTGGTCGGCTTGCCGTCACGGATCACGTCCAGCTTCGCCTGCTCGCCCGGCGGCACGTTGGCGACGAGGTACGACAGCGTCGTATCGGGCGTCACCTGCGTGCCGTTCACGCGGGTCACCACATCACCCGCGCGTAAGCCAGCCTTGGCCGCGGGGCCACCCGGCTCGGCGCGTGCGATGATCTCGCCCGAATCCTTCGGCAGGTTGAGTGCGGCGGCGATATCGTCGGTCAGCCGCTGGATGCTCACCCCGATATAGCCGCGCTGAACGGGCTTGCCCTTCATCAGCGTGTCGATGATCGGCTTGGCGTCCTCGGCCGGGATCGCGAAGCCGATGCCGATGTTGCCGCCCGACTGCGAGAAGATCTGGCTGTTGATGCCGATCACTTCGCCATTCAGGTTGAACATCGGGCCACCCGAGTTGCCCTGGTTGATCGAGGCGTCGGTCTGGATGAAGCGGTCGTTCGCGCCACCCTGGCCGGTCACGCGGTGCACCGCGGAGACGATGCCGGCCGTCACGGTGCCGCCCAGGCCGAACGGATTGCCGATCGCCACCACCCAGTCGCCGACGCGCGCGCGTGCCGAATCGCCGAACTTCACGTAGGGCAGCGGCGCCTTGGCATCGATCTTCAGCAGCGCGAGATCCGACGCGGCATCGCGGCCGACCAGCTTCGCCACATATTCCTTGCGATCGGGCAGCGTGACGCGGATCGCCTCAACGGTCGCGCGGCTGTTGCCCGGCGCCACCACGTGATTGTTGGTCACCACATAGCCGTCTGGCGAAATGATGAAGCCAGAGCCGAGCGACTGCGCCTCGCGCGTCACCGGCGCGCTATTCTGTCCACCGCGACCGCCGCCGAACTGACCGAACAGCTCCGCGAACGGCGTGCCGGAGAAGGGGTTCGCCGGCTGCGCCACCGTCACCTTCTGGTCGGTGGAAATGTTCACCACGGCAGGCTGGAGCTTTGCCACCATGTCGGCAAAGCTGCCCGGCGCGCCCGGGCGGGGCGCAGCGGCCTGGATCGTCCCGGGCTCGTTCTGCGCGCTTTGCGCAGTGGCCGGGTTCTGCAGCGCGAGCGAGGCGGCAGTGCCGCCCAGGAGTAGGGCACCAGTGAGGGCGTAGGCGTAACGCACGATCGTCATGTTCCTCTCGTTTGGCCTCTGAATCGGCCTAACCGTTGGATAATGCCGGCAGGACGATGAACAGCATTTGAATGCTCAACGATCCTGCCGCTTTGGCGTTGCCGGCTTACCGGCCGTTGAATTCCCTTAGATAGGCATTGTCGCGGCCCATGATGATATTGGTCGAGCCTTCCGGCCGCGGGCCGCCGTCCGCACCGAACGTATGCCGGTACGACTGCATGGCGCGATAGAAATCGTAAAAGCTCGCATCCTTGCTGAACGCTTCGGCATAAACGCGCGCGGCGGTGGCGTCCGCCTCGGCGCGCACGATCTGCGCCTGCTTCTGCCCCTGTGCGCGGATGGTGTTCGCCTCCTGCTGGCGCGCGGTGCGCATGCGCTGCAACGCGCTGTCCAGCGGGCTGCCCTCGGGCAGGTCGGCGTGCTTGATCCGCACGTCGACGATGGTGGCGCCATATTGCCGCGCCTGCCGCTCCAGCGAATTCTGGATCGCGTCCATCACCCGGCCGCGCTCGGGGCTGAGCAGCACGGAGAAGGGCACCTTGCCCAATTCGTTGCGCAGCGCGGTGCCGAGCAGCGGGCGCAGCTGATCCGCCACGCGCTCCTCGGTGTTCGACGTGCTGCCGGTGGAGGTCACCGCGCGCAGCGGATCGGTAATGCGGAAACGCGCAAAGGCGTCGACGTTCAGCCGCAGCTGATCGGTGGACAGCACCAGCGTATTGTCGAGATCGGCATCGAGCACGCGCTTGTCGACCCACACGATCTTGTCGATCAGCGGGATGCGCGCGATCAGGCCGGCGCCGGTGCGGCCGATCACCTGACCCGGCTGGTACTGGTTGACCGGCTCGCCCACCGGATTGTTCAGCCGCAGGATCACCGCCTGCTTGGTTTCCGGCACGATGGCAAAAGTCATCGCCGCCAGAATAACGACGAACAGCGCGGCAAAGGCGAGCGCCACCGGATTGCGCAAGAAGCCCTTCATCGTGCGGCTCCCTGCGCCGGCGCGCTATCCACCGCCGGCTCCTCCAGTTTGCGCGCGCGGTCGAGCGGCAGGAGCGGGGCGACGCCCGGGGTTTCGACGATCGTCTTGTCGGTCTTGGCCAGCACGGCCTCCATGGTCTCGTAATACATGCGGCGACGCGTCACCTCGGGGGCAAGGCGATACTGCTCGTACACCTTGTCGAACGCTGCGGCCTCGCCCTGCGCGCGGGCGATCACCTGCTGCGAATAGCTGCGCGCATTGTTGAGGTTGGCGACGGCCTCCTGCTGCGCGGCGGTCACGGCGTTGAAATCGTCGATCAGGCTGGCCGGCGCCGCGGCTTGGCGGATCGAGACGCCCTGGACGCGCACGCCCGCTTCGTAATCGTTTAGGATCTGCTGCATCATCGTGGCGACGCGCGCCTCGATGTCGGTCCGGCCAGCGCCGATCGCCTGGTTCAGCGTGGTCGTGGCGAGCACCGCGCGCATCGCGCTTTCCGCCGTTGCGCGCACCGTCTCGGTCGGATCCTTGATCTCGAACACGAACTGGCGCGGATTATCGACCCGCCAGCGCACGGTGTAGGCAAGGTCGATGATGTTCTGGTCGCCGGTCAGCACGCTTTCGCTGCCGTCGCGCGGGAATTCATCGACCCGCACCGCTTCCACGTCGACCTTTTGCACGGCCACGAGCGGGGCGGGGAGCGTCAGGCGAAAGCCCGGCTCCAGCATGCCCGAATAGCGGCCAAGGAAGGTCACCACGCCGCGCTGCTGCGGCCCGATCTGGTGAAACGAGGTGAAAATCAGCCATACCGCCGCCACGATCGCGACGCCGATCAACCACAGGTTGCGCGCATTGGCGCCGATCGGAAACTGCGGCCCGCCACCGGCGCCGCCGCCACCACCGCCCGGCCCGCCGCGCGCCTTTTTCAGGAACTCGTCGAGCGCTGTCGGCTTGGGCGCGCCCTTGCGGCCGCCAGGCGGCACCGCCCAGGGATTGCGCGGCCCACCATCACCATCGTCACCGCCGCCCCACGGGCCGTTGGAGGGATTGTTCATCAGGATCGAAGGTCGGCGCAGCCACGGCGGCAGGATGGTCATGACAGTCTTTATAGGGTTCCTCGGCTCGAAAAACAGTGCCCCTCGGGGCGGAACGCGCGTAACGACTTGTTGCCATGGACGAGAATGACGTGAAGCAAGCCGTTGCCGCGGTTTCCGGCGGCCGCGCAACGGTACGGATCGATGGCGAGCGGGTCGGCGTGGTGGTGGATGCGACCGGCCTTGATGCCAAGGCGCGCGATGCGATGGAGGCGGCGGTGCGCATGGCCGCCGGGCCGGGCGCGCGCGTGGTGGTGACGGCCGAGCGCAGCACGCGGCGGCTGATCGCGGTCGCGAGCGGCAAGGGCGGGGTGGGCAAGTCCACGCTCGCCGCCAATCTCGCGATCGCGCTTCGCCATCACGGCCGCCGGGTTGGGCTGGTCGATGCCGACATCTACGGCCCGTCGCAGCCGCGCCTGATGGCGGCCGAAGGCGCGCGGCCCGAGGCGAAGGACAAGGTGCTGATGCCGGTGCCGACGCCTTATGGCGTGCCGATGCTGTCGATGGGACAGCTGATCGAGCCGGGTAAGGCGATCGCCTGGCGCGGGCCGATGGCGGCGGGTGCGCTGGGCCAGCTGGTCGAGGCCGATTGGGGCGCGGCGGATACGCTGGTGCTCGATCTGCCACCGGGCACCGGCGACGTGCAGCTGACTATGATCCAGAAATATCGCCCGGCCGGCGCGGTGATCGTATCCACCCCGCAGGATCTGGCGCTGATCGACGCGACGCGCGCGATCGACCTGTTCAACAAGGCCGGCATACCGATCATCGGCTTGGTCGAGAACATGGCGGGCTATGTCTGCCCGCATTGCGGCGAGGTGTCAGACCCGTTCGGGAGCGGCGGGGCGGAAGCGGCCGCGCGCGAGCTTGGCGTGCCGTTCCTTGGCCGCGTGCCGCTCACCATCGCGATCCGCACCGCCTCCGATGCCGGCCAGCCGCCGGCGGCCGAGCCGGACGACGCGATCTTCCGCCCGCTGGCCGGCGCGGTTGCCGCCTGGCTGGAAACCGGCGGGGGCGGCGCGCGTTAGCGAGGAAACCATAGCTGAAAGGCCCATCATGCCGTTGACCGCCGATGCCGAGATCAAGGCGCTGCTGGAGGAAACCCGCGTCATTGCGCTCGTGGGCGCGTCCGACCGGCCCGATCGCCCGAGCTACCGCGTGATGCAGCAGTTGCAGGCGCACGGCTATCGCGTGATCCCGGTCAACCCGCAGATCACCGGCGAGCATGTCCACGGCGAGTTCATCTTCCGTGACCTGAGCCAGATCGGCGAGCCGATCGACATGGTCGATATCTTCCGCCGCTCGGAGGCTGCCGGCGACGCGGTGGACGAGGCGATCGCCGCGGGCGCAAAGGCGGTGTGGATGCAGCAGGGCGTGATTAATCAGCCCGCCGCCGAGCGCGCCGAAGCGGCCGGGCTGAAGGTGGTGATGGATCGCTGCCCCGCCGTCGATATTCCCCGCCTGGGTGTCGCACGCGTCGCGGATTGAGCCGCTCGCACCACCGCCATCGCGACGTCTGGCAGAAGACCGGCCGCCACCCTCGCCGGTGAAAGCGCCTTGTCGGGCGGCCGTGGGTGCCGCATGGGCAATCGACGATCGGGCAAACCGGCATAGCAGGAAGGAAAGGGGGCGGATATGGACGAACCGGGTGCGCAGGTTCACGGCCGTCCCGGTCAGCGTGATCTCACCACCGGGCCGATCGGCTCCGCGCTGCTCCTCTTCGCGCTGCCGACGCTCGCGTCCAATGTCCTCCAATCGCTGAACGGCTCGATCAACACGATCTGGGTCGGGCGCTTCCTGGGCGAGGGGGCGCTCGCCGCCACCTCCAACGCCAACATCATCATGTTCCTGATGTTCGGCGCGGTGTTCGGCTTCGGCATGGCCGCGACGATCATTGTCGGCCAGAGCTGGGGGCGGCGCGATGTGGATGCGGCGCGGCGCGCGTTCGGCTCCGCGATCGGGCTGGTGCTGATGGGATCGATCATCGTCGGCGCGCTTGGCTGGATCTTTGCGCCGCAGATCCTGCGCCTGCTGGCGACGCCGCCCGACGCGTTCGAGCCGGCGCTCGATTACCTGCGCGTCATCTTTCTCGCCTTGCCCGCGTCGATGCTGCTCGTGCTGATGTTCATGGGGCTGCGCGGCACCGGCGATTCGGTCACGCCCTTGTGGTTCATGGGCCTCGCGGTCTTGGTCGATGCCGGCATGAACCCGGTGCTGATCGCCGGCATGGGGCCGTTCCCGCGCATGGGGATCGCCGGCTCCGCCACCGCGACGCTGCTTGCCAACATCGTCGCGCTCGGCGCGCTGGTCGCGTGGATTCGTTGGCGCGATCTGCCGCTGCGGCTGAAGGGCGCGGAGATCCGCTACATCCTGCCCGAGCGCGAGCTGGTGCGCACCATCGTCAGCAAGGGCGTGCCGATCGGCGCGCAGATGCTGGTGCTGTCCGTCTCGGCGCTGACGATGGTCGGGCTGGTCAACCGCAACGGCATCGACACGGTCGCCGCTTATGGCATCGTGCAGCAATTGTGGGGCTATGTGCAGATGCCCGCCATGGCGATCGGCGCGGCGGTATCGGCGATGGCGGCGCAGAATATCGGCGCGGGCCGCTGGGATCGCGTTGCACGCATTACCCGCGCCGGCATCACCTACAACATCCTCATCACCGGCGCGACGGTGGCGCTGGTGCTGCTGTTCGACGGCAACATCATCGGCCTGTTCATTCCCGGCGGCAGCCCGGTCGTGCCGATCGCCAGCCATATCAACCTGCTGGCGACCTGGGGCTTCATCATGTTCGGCGCGACCATGGTGCTGTTCGGCGTGATCCGCGCCAACGGCGCCGTCTGGGGTCCGCTGCTCATCATGACCGTGTCGATGTTCCCGGTGCGGCTCGGGGTCGCCTATGCCTTGCTGCCGATCATCGGCGCGGACGCGCTGTGGTGGAGTTTCCCGGTTGGATCGGGCGCCAATGCGCTGCTCGCCGCGCTATACTATCGCTATGGCGGCTGGCGCGAGGGCGGCCTGCTGGTGCCCGAGGAGCATTGCGAGGAGCGCAGCCACGCCGACATCGAGCCGGCGGGCACGCTGAAGCCCGCCGCCTGATTCAGCTGTCCAGCAGGGCGCCGCGCTCCGCCGGATCGCGCGGCACCATCACGCGGATCGCCTGCGCGGCGATCTTCGCCTCCACCGGCGTGCGTGCCAGCACCTCGCCATCGATCGAGATCGGCAAGGGCGGCCGCGTCTCCACCTTCAGGCTCTTGCCCGAGAAGGTCACGGTGTCCTGATGCCGCGCGGCCAGCCCGAAAAAGCTGGCGAACCAGTTCTTCAGCAAGGTGCGCCGGTACCGGCCGGTGACGGCCTGCACCACGATCTGCCCCGAATCGACCTTTGCCTCGTCCACCAGCCAGGTGCCGCCATGATAGGGGCCGTTGGAGATACGCACCTCCACCACGCGCATCCGCTTCTCCTCGACGCCGTCGTCCACCGTCAGGATGAACGGGCGGAACCGCAGATACTGCAACCCCGCCCAGCCGAGATAGCCGATCCGGCCCAGCACCTTTTTCAGATTGTGCGGCACCGTTTCGGCGATCTGCGGCGACAGGCCCATGGCGGCGCAATTGGCGAAATAATCGCCGTCGATCATGCCAAGGTCGATGCGCTTGGGCACGCCATCAGCCAGCACCTGGATCGCGCCGTCGAGATCGAGCGGCACGCCCAGCGTTCGGGCGAAGCTATTGGCGGTGCCGAGCGGGAGCACGCCCAGGATCACGTCAGGCCCGACCAGCAGGTCGACAAGCCCGCTCACCGTACCGTCGCCGCCGCCCAGGATCACCAAATCGGGCTTCTTCGCCAGCGCCCGCTTCACCGTCCGCTCGAGATGCTCGGGCTTCTCGACCGCATGCGCATCGACCGGAAACGGCAGGCCGTGCAGCCGCTCGCATGCTTGCTTGAACAGCTTCTGCCCCTTGCGGGACTTCGCATTGACGATCAACGCCGCCGACCGGATCTCGCTCATGCGCGCCCAACGCACGGCGCGCCGATTCGCCCCCGTAACGCTTGCGTGACGAAAAGGAGGGGCGCAAGGCAGCGGCATGACCGCGTCTTTCCCCGCCCTGCGCCTGCGCCGAACCCGTGCCGCCGACTGGAGCCGCCGCCTCCATCGCGAGACGATGCTGACCCCGGCCGACCTCATCTGGCCCTTGTTCATCGCCGAAGGGGAGGGCGCCGAGGAGCCGATCGCCAGCCTGCCGGGCGTCTCGCGCTGGTCGGTGGACCTGATCGTCGCGCGCGCGAAGGAGGCGCATGCGCTGGGCATCCCATGCCTCGCGCTGTTCCCCAACACGCCCGGCGCGTTGCGCAGCGACGATGGCCGCGAGGCGCTGAACCCCGACAATCTGATGTGCCGCGCCATTCGGGCGATCAAGCAGGCGGTGCCCGACATCGGTATCCTTACCGACGTCGCGCTCGATCCTTACACCGCGCACGGGCACGACGGCTTGGTCGACGGTCGCGGCTATGTGCTGAATGATGCGACGGTGGAGGTGCTGGTCGGCCAGGCGCTCAATCAGGCGGCGGCGGGCGCCGACATCGTCGCCCCGTCGGACATGATGGACGGCCGCATCGGCACGATCCGCGCCGCGCTGGAGGGGGCGGGGCACCACAATGTCCAGATCATGGCCTATGCCGCCAAATATGCCTCCGCCTTCTATGGGCCGTTCCGCGATGCGGTGGGCAGCCGCGGGCTGCTCAAGGGCGACAAGAAGACGTACCAGATGGATTACGGCAATGCGGAGGAAGCGCTGCGCGAAGTCGCACTCGATCTCGCCGAGGGCGCGGACAGCGTGATGGTAAAGCCCGGCCTGCCGTACCTCGATATCGCGCGCCGCGTGAAGGAGCGGTTCGAGGTGCCGGTGTTCGCCTATCAGGTGTCCGGCGAGTACGCGATGATCGAGACGGCGGTCGCGGCGGGCGCGGCCGATCGCGACGCCATGGTGCTGGAAACGCTCTCCGCATTCAAGCGCGCGGGCTGTTCGGGCGTGCTGACCTATCATGCGGTGCACGCCGCGCGCCTGCTCGGCTGATGCATCCCGCCGCGGTGCCGCCGATCGAAACCGATCGCCTGCTGCTGCGCGCGCCCTTGCCGCAGGACCGCCTGCCGCTCCACGCGATGTGGGCGGATCCGGCGGTGATGGCCGATCTAGCGCCGGTGAAGAATGCCGCCGAAAGCGACGCCTCGATCGCCCGCCACGCTTCCTATGCACCGCTTGGCTTTCGCGCTGTGATCTTGCGCGAGAGCGGCGCGACGATCGGTTTTTGCGGGCTGAAGCCGGGCGCGCCCGAAACGCCGATCGCCGGGATGCTCGAGATCGGCTGGATGCTGGCATTGCCGTACTGGGGTGGCGGCTATGCGCGCGAGGCGGCGGCGGCGGCGATCGCCTGGGGCTGGGCCAATCGCCCGGAAGATACGATCGTTGCGATCACGGCGGCGCAGAACGCCAAGAGCCG
Organism: Sphingomonas dokdonensis; assembly: GCF_002197685.1. GTDB lineage: Bacteria > Pseudomonadota > Alphaproteobacteria > Sphingomonadales > Sphingomonadaceae > Sphingomonas > Sphingomonas dokdonensis. The sequence continues at coordinate 195,356 of NZ_NBBI01000002.1, forward strand.
CCGGTTGATGGAGCGGCTCGGCATGATGCACGAACCGACGATGACCTTTGATCACGCCAGCTTTGCCGCCGACGATCCGCGCCGCCGCACCGTGACCTACCGGATCGCGCGCCCGTCATGATGTAAGGCGCGCCGACAGGGGGTCGGGCACCCGCCCGCACTCACTCGGCGTTGCGCTCCACCGATTCAAGGATGCGCCCGCCCGCCATGAACACGGCGACGGGGCAGGCCGCGAACAGCAGCCAACCGCCAAATCCCGGATAGTCGCGCAGGTAATGCACGCCGCGCTCGGTGGCGCCCAGCCCCAGGCCGTAGATCACCATAAAGGCCTCGAACTTCGTCTTGATCGTGAACAACCGGGCGATCTTGGTAAACATATCATTAACACAGCAAGAGCCGGGCCAACGGCGGAAAACCGCCATTCAGCACGGCCCATGCTCCGTCAGCTGTCAAGCAATCCGACAAGATCGAGCGTTTCGTACAGCGCACGCCGCGCTGCGATCACCTGCGCCACCACCGCCGGGTCGCCGATCGCATCCGCGGCGATCGCCTCGGGCCAATGCTGCGCGATCACTCCCGCGATCCTGTCCAGCCTGGCGTCATCGACTAGGAAGCGATGATCGACCAGCGCCGGATCACACGCCACGCGCAGCCGCAGGCACGCCGGCCCACCACCGTTCGACATGGATTCGCGCACGTCCACCACCTCGACCGCGCGGATCGGGCCGTTGCCTGCCAGATGCTCCTGTAGCCATGACCAGACGGCCTCGTTCTCGCGCGCCTCACCCGGCACGATCAGCGTCTGCGCGCCCGACGCCGCCGTCACCAGTTGCGCGTTGAACAGATAGGAGCGGATCGCGTCCCCCAGGCTCACGCGCGCGGCGGGCACCTCGACGATCTCGACCGACGGCAGCAGCCGGCGCAGATCCGCATAGAAAGCCTCGCGATCGGCAAACGCCTGTTCGTGCGCGAACAGCACGTGCTCGTTCGCCACCGCAACCACGTCATTGTGGAACGCGCCCGCCGCGATCGCCTCGGGCGATTGCTCGACAAACAACGTACGCGCGGGATCAAGCCCGTGCGCCCGCGCGACCACTTCGGACGCCTCGCGATGCTGCCGCGCCGGGAACGGCCCGCCCGAGACGCCATAGACGAACACCTCGACCCCCGGTGCATCATGCGCCGCGCACAGCCGCATGTGATTGGCCGCGCCCTCGTCGCCGAACGGCGCCGGCACCGGCGGATGAACCGCAAAGCCCTCGTGCGCGAAGGCGAGTTGCAGCTGCGCCAGCGTCGCCGGCCATTCGTGGCTGCGATGCGGCATGGTCACGAGGTTGGCGACGGTCAGGTGGCAGCGCCCGTCCGCCGTATCGGGCGCGGGCGAAACGGTGGCGGCATTGGCGGCCCACATCGGCGAGGCGGAAAAGGCGCGCGCCTTCAGATGCGCCGGCGCGGCGGCATAATCGGTGTGCAGCGCCGCCAGCCAGTCATGATCGGGGCGGGGGTGCGGCAACAGCACGCCCTGCGCCAGCCCCAGTGCGAGATTGGCGCGCATCTTCGCCACCCCCTGCAACGCGGCGGCACGCGGATGCGCCGTGGCGCCCGCGCTTCGCGTCGCGGCAAGATTGCCGGGGCTTAGGCCGGCATAATTGTGGCTCGGCCCGACGATGCCGTCGAAATTAATTTCCTGGATCATGCCGCCTCTCGCTCAGACCCGCGCGACGTGCAGCACGGTCGATTGCGCATCCGCCCCGATCGCGGCGGCGCAATCGGGATCGATCACGATTTCCCCATCGGCGCCGCGCACCGTGCCGAAGGCGCAGCGGAAGTCGGACAAGCGCCCGTGCGCCACCAGCGCCTCGGTGCCGGCATCGCGCCCGATCGCCGCGACGCGCGCTTCCTGCGCGTCGCGAATTGAACGGACAGCATCGATCCGCGCCGTCATCGTCGGCCCGCCGTCGAAGATGTCGACGTACTTCTCGAACGCGAACCCCTCATTCTCCAGCATCCGCATCGCCGCGCGGCCGGACGGGTGGGGCAGGCCGATCGCGGCGCGCGCCGTTTCGGACAGCATGGCGGTATAGATCGGATGCTTGGGCATCAGGTCGGCGATGAACTGATGCCCGTGGATCGCATTGAACGCGTCCGCATCCTGGAAATTCATCCCGAAGAAGCGCCCCGCCAAGCCGTCCCAGAAGGGCGAGCCGCCCGCCTCGTCAATCACCCCGCGCAATTCGGCGAGGATCCGGTCGCCGAACCGCTGGCGGTGCGCCTTGATGAACAGATAGCGGCTGCGCGCCAGCAACAGGCCGAGCCCGCCCGCGCGCTCGCCGGGGTGCAGGAACAGCCCGCCGACCTCGCTCGATCCTTCGAGATCGGTGGTCAGCGACAGCATCTCGGCGCGGAACGTCCGGTCGAGCTCGCGGCTGTGCTGCGTCAGCATGCTGATACGATAGCTGTAAAAGGGGTGCCGCTGCCCGACCTGGGTGAAGATCTGGCAGGTGCCGCGCACCTCACCCGTTGCGGTGTTTTCCAGAATCAGGACGAACAGATCGTCCTCCACGCCCTCTTCCTCGCGCGCGAAGGCGGCGTGGCTGCGCTCCAGCTTGGCGCGCAGCGCGCTGCGATCGGGCGGCAGGTTGGTGAAGCCACCCCCGGTCAGCTTCGCCATCTCGTACAGATGCGCCAGATCCTCGTCGCGCGCCGCGCGAACCACGAAAGTCACAAGCCGTTCTCCGCCAGTCGCAGGATGGTGATCGTGGACAAAGCGGCGCGTTCGGCCAGGCTGTCGACGATCAGATATTCGTCCGATGAGTGGATCGCCCCGCCGCGCACGCCCATGGTGTCGATCACCGGCGTGCCGGCGGCGGCGATGTTGTTGCCGTCGCACACGCCGCCCGTGTCGCGCCAGGCGATCGGCAGGCCCATGTCCGCGCCGACCGACTGCACCAGATCGAACAAGCGCTGCGCGCCCGCGTCGATCGGCTTGGGCGGGCGGTTGAAGCTGCCATGCACCTCGATCGACACATCGTGCGCGGCGGCGACGTCGGCGACGGCCGTATCGATCGACGCCCGCGCGCGATCGATCTCGGCGAGGTCCTTCGGCCGAAAGTTGACCCGCAGCACGGCAAGGTCGGGCACCACATTGTTCGGCCCGCCGCCATCGATCCGCGCCGGGTTCACCGACAGCCGCGGGCTCTTGGCGGCGTTCAGCGCCAGCGCCAGCGCAGCGGCGGCGACGATCGCGTTGCGTCCGTCCTCGGGATTGCGCCCGGCGTGTGCCGCGCGGCCCCGCACCACGATCGAGAAATTGCCCGTTCCGCCGCGCGCGCCCGCCAGCGTGCCGTCCGGCAGCGCCGGCTCGTATGTCAGCGCCGCGAGCTTCCCCCGCGCGGTCGCCGCGATCAGCTCGGCCGACGAGAAGGAGCCCGTCTCCTCATCGGAATTGATCACGACGTCATAGCCGATCGGACAGCCGACCGCCTCCACCGCTTCGAGCGCGGCGAGCATCACGGCCAGCCCGCCCTTCATGTCGGCGACGCCCGGCCCGTTGATCGTGCCGTCCGGCCGATCGGTCAGCGTCTGAAACGGGTGATCCGCCGGATAGACCGTATCCATATGCCCGGTCAGCAGCAGGCGTCGTTGTGCATCGGGGCGTACCGATAGGTGCAGATGCTGGCCGTGCGGCACCGCCGAGACGCTGCCGTCGGTACCCACGCGCTCGGCCGCGCTCGCCGCGACCAGCCGCAATGTGCCGGGCAGGGCGCCGAAGTCGCGCGCCAGCATCTCGGCCACCTGCGCCAGCCCGTCGATATTGCCCGTGCCGCTGTTCACTGCCGACCAGGCGCGCGTCCGCTCAAGCATGGGTGAGGCATGCGCCGCCGCCACCGCCTGTTCCTCGCGTTGCGTTAAAGCTGTCATGCCGCCGGTTGCTAGCCGAAGGCCCGACACGCGGCCACCCCTTGCCAGATGCGAGTGATTCTCACCGGCCCCATGCCTTGCCCCGCCAGCCCGGCGGGCCTAAAGCGCCCCCGTTCCGTTCGCCCTGTTCCGATCGCCTGTGCGAGAAAAGCCCCGAAAGAGCGCCGATGGTTGACCTGTCGCAATACCTGCCGATCCTGATGTTCCTCGGCGTGGCCCTCGTGCTTTCGTCGGCGTTCGTGTTTCTGCCCATGGCCGTTGCGCGGCTGACCGGCGCGCACAAGCCTTCGGTCGAAAAGCTGAGCGAATATGAGTGCGGCTTTCCCGCATTCGAAGACAGCCGCGCGCAATTTGACGTGCGTTTCTATCTTGTTGCAATTCTTTTCATCATCTTTGATCTCGAGGCCGCGTTCCTATTTCCGTGGGCGGTCAGCGTGTTTGATCTCGGCTGGACGGCCTGGATCAGCATGATGATCTTTATCGGCGAGCTTGCGCTCGGCCTTGTTTACGCCTGGAAAAAGGGCGCACTGGATTGGGAATGACCATGCACTCCGGCCCCGTAGAATTGCCGCGCGACGCCCGCCCCATTTCGAGCGGCACGGGCCTCGTTCAGCCCGATCCCGGCTTCTTCAACGATCTGAACGGCGAACTGACCGACAAGGGCTTTCTCGTCACCTCGACCGAGGAGCTGTTCCAGTGGGCGCGCACCGGCTCGCTGTGGTGGATGACGTTCGGCCTCGCCTGCTGCGCGGTGGAGATGATCCACGTCAACATGCCGCGCTACGATCTGGAGCGCTTCGGCGCCGCGCCGCGCGCGTCCCCGCGCCAGTCGGACGTGATGATCGTTGCCGGCACGCTGTGCAACAAGATGGCCCCGGCGCTGCGCCGCGTGTACGATCAGATGTCGGAGCCGAAATACGTCATCTCGATGGGCTCGTGCGCCAACGGCGGCGGCTATTATCACTATAGCTACAGCGTCGTGCGCGGCTGCGACCGCGTGGTGCCGGTCGACATCTATGTCCCGGGCTGCCCGCCGACCGCCGAGGCGCTGCTCTACGGCATCATGCAGCTGCAGCGGAAGATCCGCCGCTCGGGGAGCATCGAACGGTGAAGGCGCCGGCACCCCGCTGGGCCTATGAGCTCAACGACGCGACGCTCGATGCGGCGCGTTCCGCCATTCCGAACGGGCTGAAGGACGCCTTTGCGCACGTCGGCGAGATCCAGCTGCACGTCCACCGCGATCACCTGATCGCGGCGCTGACGGCGCTGCGCGACACGCCTGGCCTCGAATATCAGCAGCTGATGGACATCGCCGGGGTTGATTACCCCGATCGCGGCGAGGAGCGGTTCGAGGTGGTCTATTGCCTCCTCTCGCTCACCCGCAACCATCGCCTGCACGTCCATGTGACCGCCAGCGAGGACACGCCGGTGCCGAGCGTGACCGAGCTGTGGCCGGTCGCCGGCTGGTACGAGCGCGAGGTGTACGACATGTACGGCGTGCTGTTCGCCGGCAACCAGGACCTGCGCCGCATCCTGACCGACTATGGCTTCCGCGGCCACCCGCAGCGCAAGGACTTCCCGCTGACCGGCTATGTCGAGCTGCGTTATTCGGAAGAAGCGAAGCGCGTGGTGTACGAGCCCGTGCAGCTCGCGCAGGATTTCCGCACGTTCGATTTCACCAGCCCGTGGGAAGGCGCCGAATACGTGCTGCCGGGTGACGAAAAGGCCGCGTTGCCGCAGGCCAAGGGTGCGCCGACGCCGGTGACGGCGGAGCAGATCCGCAAGGCTGGCGACGATCAGTCGGACAAGAAGCCGGCCGATGCGCCCAGCCAGCCCTATGCCAAGGAAGACGCGGAAAGCACCGCCGAAACCGGCGCGGGCAACCCGCACCCCAACGCGACACCCAAGCCATCCGACCCCGATGTCGTTCCCGGCAAGGGAGGGCAGAACCAGTGACCGATACGCTCGTAGACCCCAACGTCGATCCCGCCGTCGCGAAGACCGTCGGCGCGCTCGATGACGCGCACGACACCCATGGCGATGTCGCGATCCAGAACTACACGATCAACTTCGGCCCGCAGCACCCCGCGGCGCACGGGGTGCTTCGGCTCGTCATGGAGCTCGACGGCGAGATCGTGGAGCGGATCGATCCGCACGTCGGCCTGCTGCATCGCGGCACCGAGAAGCTGATCGAATACAAGACCTATGCGCAGGCGATCCCCTATTTCGATCGCCTCGATTATTGCTCGCCGGCGTGCATGGAGCACAGCTTCGTGCTGGCGATCGAGAAGCTGCTCGACATCGAAGTGCCGCTGCGTGCGCAATATCTGCGCGTGTTCTTCGCCGAGCTGACGCGCATCTCGAATCACATGCTGAACCTCGGGTCGCACGTCATGGACGTGGGCGCGATGACGCCGAACCTGTGGCTGTTCGAGATTCGCGAGGATTGCTACGGCTTCCTGGAGCGCGCGACCGGTGCGCGCATGCACCATAATTATTTCCGTCCCGGCGGCGTTCACCAGGACGTGCCGCTGAAGCTGCTGACCGACATCGCGGAATGGCTCGACACGCGCCTGCCGCGCCTGTTCGAGGATGCGATCAGCCTCGTCGCCGACAACCGCATCTTCAAGCAGCGAAACGTCGACATCGCGGTGGTGAGCCGCGACGACGCGATCCGCTGGGGCTTCTCGGGCCCGATGATCCGCGCCGCCGGCATTCCGTGGGATCTGCGCAAGCAGCAGCCGTACGACGTGTACGACCGGATGGATTTCGAGATCCCGGTCGGCACCAAGGGCGATTGCTACGATCGCTTCATGGTGCGCGTCGAGGAAGTCCGCCAGTCCGCGCGGATCATGAAGCAGTGCCTGGCTGAAATGCCCGAAGGGCCGATCGCCTCGCTCGACCGCAAGGTGGTGCCGCCCAAGCGCGCCGAGATGAAGCAGTCGATGGAAGCGCTGATCCATCACTTCAAGCTCTACACCGAGGGCTATCACGTCCCCGCGGGCGAAGTGTATGTCGCGACCGAAAGCCCCAAGGGCGAATTCGGCGTGTTCCTGGTCTCGGACGGCAGCAACAAGCCGTACCGGTGCAAGATCCGCCCGACCGCCTTCTCGCACCTCCAGGCAATGGATTTCATGAGCCGCGGCCACATGCTTGCGGACACCACCGCCATTCTCGGCGCGATGGATATCGTTTTTGGTGAATGTGACCGCTGATGGCTGACGCACCCCAGATCCCAGACGAGGCAGAGGTTCGCGCCCGCTGGGGCAATTTCCAGTGGACCGACGAAAGCCGTGAAAAGCGCAATGCGATCCTCGCGCGCTATCCGGCCGGTCGCGAGCAGTCCGCCTCGATCCCGCTGCTCGACCTCGCACAGCGCCAGGTCGGCGCCGAGACGCAGACGCAAGGCTGGCTGCCCGTGCCCGTGATCGAGTTCGTCGCGCGCGAGATCGGCGTGGCGTACATCCGCGTGTACGAGGTTGCGACCTTCTACACGATGTTCAACCTGGCCCCCGTCGGCCGCTTCCACGTGCAGGTCTGCGGCACCACGCCGTGCATGCTGCGCGGGTCGGACGACGTGATGGCGGCGTGCAAGAACAAGGGGCTGATCAAGGGCAAGACCACGCCCGACGGCCTGTTCACGCTGACCGAAGTCGAATGCTTGGGCAATTGCGCCTCGGCCCCGATGGTGCAGATCAACGACGACAATTACGAAGACCTCGATTACGATCGCACGATCGCGATCCTCGACGCGCTGGCACGCGGCGAGCAGCCCAAGGCGGGGACGCAGGAGCCGGGCCGCCACACGGTGGAGCCGCTTGGCGGGCCGACCACGCTCACCGCGATGGTGAACGAGAATCACGATTACCGTTCCGAGTGGAACGCGCCGGCCGTGGGAGCGAGCGCATGAGCGTCATCACGTCCCTAACGGACAAGGACCGCATCTTCACCAACCTCTACGGCTATCAGCCGTGGACGCTGCAGGCCGCCCGCCAGCGCGGTGATTGGGACAATACCAAGGCGCTGCTCGATCTCGGGCAGGACAAGATCATCGACGTGATCAAGGCCTCGGGCCTGCGCGGTCGCGGTGGCGCGGGCTTCCCGACCGGCACCAAATGGTCGTTCATGCCCAAGACGCCGAGCCCCGAGCGGCCGAGCTTCCTGGTCATCAACGCCGACGAGTCCGAGCCCGGCTCGTGCAAGGACCGCGAGATCATCCGCCACGATCCGCACAAGCTGATCGAGGGCGCGCTGGTCGCCGGCTTCGCGATGCGCGCGCGCGCCGCGTACATCTACATCCGCGGCGAATATATCCGCGAGGCCGAAACGCTCTTCGCCGCCGTGCAGGAGGCGTATGACGCCGGTCTCGTCGGCAAGAACGCCTGCGGCTCGGGCTACGACTTCGACGTCTTCGTCCATCGCGGCGCTGGCGCGTACATCTGCGGCGAAGAAACCGCGATGATCGAGAGCCTCGAGGGCAAGAAGGGCCAGCCGCGCCTCAAGCCGCCGTTCCCGGCGGGTGCGGGGCTTTATGGCTGCCCGACGACGGTCAACAACGTCGAGAGCATCGCGGTCGCGCCGACGATCCTGCGGCGCGGTGCGGAATGGTTCTCCAGCTTCGGCGCCGAGAACAACAAGGGCACCAAGCTGTTCCAGATCAGCGGGCATGTCGAAAAGCCCTGCGTGGTCGAGGAAGCGATGAGCATCCCGTTTCGCGAGCTGATCGAGAAGCATTGCGGCGGCATTCGCGGCGGCTGGGACAATCTCCTGGCCGTCATCCCGGGCGGCTCGTCAGTGCCGCTGGTGCCGGCCAAGGAGATCATGGACGCGCCGATGGACTTCGACGGCCTGAAGGCGGTCGGCTCGGGCCTCGGCACCGCGGCCATCATCGTCATGGACAAGTCCACCGACGTGGTCCGCGCGATCAGCCGCATCTCGTACTTCTACAAGCACGAGAGCTGCGGCCAGTGCACGCCGTGCCGCGAAGGCACCGGCTGGATGTGGCGCGTCATGGAGCGGCTGCGCACCGGTGACGCCGAGATCGGTGAGATCGACATGCTCCAGCAGGTCACCAAGCAGGTCGAGGGCCACTCGATCTGCGCGCTGGGCGACGCCGCGGCCTGGCCGATCCAGGGCCTCATCAAGCATTTCCGCCCCGAGCTGGAACGCCGCATCACCGAACGTCAGGGCGGCGGTCTCGCCCCCATGCAGGAAGCTGCAGAATAATGCCCAAGCTTAAGGTAGATGGGATCGAGGTCGAGGTGCCCGCCGGAGCCACCGTGCTCCAGGCGTGCGAGGCGGCTGGCAAGGAAATCCCGCGTTTCTGTTATCACGAGCGGCTGAGCATCGCGGGCAATTGCCGCATGTGCCTGGTCGAGGTGAAGCCCGGCCCGCCCAAGCCGCAGGCGTCGTGCGCGCTGCCGGCGGCGGACAACCAGGAGGTCTTCACCACCACGCCGATGGTGAAGCATGCCCGTGAGGGCATCATGGAATTCCTGTTGATCAACCACCCGCTCGATTGCCCGATCTGCGATCAGGGCGGCGAGTGCGATCTGCAGGATCAGTCGATCGCCTACGGCCGCGGCCAGAGCCGGTTCCAGGAGAACAAGCGCGCCGTCACCGAGAAGTACATGGGCCCGATCGTCAAGACGGTCATGACCCGGTGCATCCAGTGCACGCGCTGCGTCCGCTTCGCCGAGGAAGTATCGGGCGTGGAGGAAATCGGCGCGATCTATCGCGGCGAGAACATGCAGATCACCTCCTATCTCGAAGAGGCGGTGACGAGCGAGCTCAGCGGCAACGTGGTCGACCTGTGCCCGGTCGGCGCGCTGACCAGCAAGCCGTATGCCTTCGAGGCGCGGCCGTGGGAGCTGAAGAAGACGCTGACGATCGACGTCATGGACGCGGTCGGCACCAACATCCGGCTCGACAGCCGTGGCCGGCAGGTGCTGCGCGCGGTGCCGCGCATCAACGAGGACGTGAACGAGGAGTGGGCGACCGACAAGACGCGCCACGCCGTCGATGGCCTGGTGCGCCGCCGGCTCGACCGCCCCTATGTGCGCCGCGACGGCAAGCTCGTGCCCGCAAGCTGGGACGAGGCGTTCGCCGCGATTGCGGACGTCGCCAGGACCGCCGGTGACAGCGTCGCCGCCGTGGCGGGCGACATCGTCGATTGCGAGACGATGTTCGCGGCCAAGGCTTTGCTCAAGTCGATGGGCTCGTCGCTGCTCGAAGGGCGGCAGACCGGCATGACGTACGATACGTCGAGCCTCGCCGCGGTGAACTTCAACACCACCATCGCGGGTGTGGAGCGCGCGGACGCGATCCTGCTGGTCGGCACCAACCTCCGCTGGGAGGCGAGCCTCGTCAACACGCGGGTGCGCAAGGCGATCAAGCGCGGCGCCAAGGTGTGGGCGATCGGCCCCGAGACCGAGCTGACCTACAAGGTCGAGTGGCTCGGCGACGATCTGGCCGTGCTGGGCGATCTGCCTGAGGCGGTGACCGAGGCATTCGGCAAGGCCGAGCGGCCGGCGGTGATCGTCGGCGGCGCCGCGCTGAAGGGTGCGCAGGGCGCCACGCTTGAGCTCGCCAAATCGCTGAACCTCGTGCGTGACGGCTGGAACGGCTACAATGTCGTGCACTTCTCCGCCGCGCGCATGGGTGGGCTGATGCTCGGCTATGCACAAAAGGACGGGATTTCAGCGCTTCACGGCGCGAAGCTCGCGTTCTTCCTTGGTGCGGACGAGGCGGACTTCGCCAAGTTCACCGGATACAAGGTCTATATCGGCCACCACGGCGACAAGGGCGCGGCTGCGGCCGATGTCGTGCTGCCGGGCGCAAGTTATGCCGAAAAGTCGGGCACCTACGTCAACCTCGAAGGCCGCGTGCAGCGTGGCAATCGCGCGGTATTCCCGCCGGGCGATGCCCGTGAGGATTGGACGATCCTGCGTGCGCTGTCGGAGCGGCTGGGCAACGTCCTGCCGTTCGACACGATCGAGGAACTGCGTGCCGCCATGGCGCTCGACTGCCCCGATCTTGCTCAAGAGGGTCTGGTGACCTTTGCCTGGAACCCGCCGTCGCTCGGCACCGAGGCGCAGGGCGTGCTCGCCGGCTATCCGATCAAGGACTTCTACCTGACCAACGCCATCTGCCGCGCCTCGCCGACGATGCAGCGCTGCTCGGCCGAGCTCGTGCACGGCGAAACCTTCGCGGAGGCCGCGGAATGACCGCCTTCTTCCAAGACTTCAATCTGTTCGGCCTGTCGGCGCTTCACATCACGATGAGCTACGGCTGGGCGTGGTTCCTCGCCACGCTGATCGGCATCCTCGTGATCGCGCTGCCGCTGATGCTCGCCGTCGCGATGATCATCTATGCCGATCGCAAGATCTGGGCTGCCATGGCGCTACGCCGCGGCCCCAACGTGGTCGGCCCGTTCGGCCTGCTGCAATCCTTCGCGGACGGCCTCAAGGTCTTCCTGCAGGAAACGATCGTTCCGGCAGCGGCCAATCGCGGCCTGTTCCTGCTCGCGCCGATCATCACCTTCACCGTGGCGCTGATCGTCTGGGCGGTGGTGCCGTTCGACATCGGCGTGGTGCTCGCCGACATCAACGTCGGGCTGCTCTACGTCCTCGCGGCGTCGTCGCTCGGCGTGTACGGGATCATCCTCGCGGGCTGGTCGTCGAACTCCAAATATCCGTTCTTTTCCGCGATCCGCGCCGCGGCGCAGATGGTCAGCTATGAAGTCGCGATCGGCTTCATCCTGATCTCGATCGTGATGTGGGCGGGATCGTTCAACCTCACCTCGATCGTCGAGGCGCAGCGTGGCGTCCTGAACACGCCGGTCAACGGCTTCTTCCTGAACCCGCTGCTGTTCCCGATGGCGGTGATGTTCTTCATCTCGTCGCTCGCGGAAACGCAGCGCGCACCGTTCGACCTGACCGAGGCGGAATCGGAGCTCGTCGCGGGCTACCAGACCGAATATTCGTCGATGAGCTTCGCGCTCTACTGGCTTGGCGAATATGCCAATGTCATTCTGATGTGCACGCTCAACGCGACGTTGTTCTGGGGTGGCTATCTGCCGCCGCTCGACTGGGCGCCGCTGTATTACGTGCCGGGGATCATCTGGCTGTTCGCCAAGATCCTGTTCTTCTTCTTCTGCTTCAGCTGGGTGAAGGCGACGGTGCCGCGGTACCGCTACGACCAGCTGATGCGGCTGGGCTGGAAGGTGTTCCTGCCGGTCTCGCTGTTCTGGGTATTCCTCGTGTCCGGCGTGCTGATGCTGAACCGGGTTGGGATCTGATATGGGTATCGCATCGACGATCAAGGCTTTCACGCTCTGGGAGTTCGTGAAGGCGCACGCCTTGACCTTGAAGTATTTCTTCAAGTCCAAGGCGACGATCAACTATCCGTTCGAGCGCAATCCGGTGTCGCCGCGCTTCCGCGGCGAACATGCGCTGCGCCGCTATCCCAATGGCGAGGAACGCTGCATCGCGTGCAAGCTGTGCGAGGCGGTATGCCCGGCACAGGCGATCACGATCGAGGCCGAGCCCCGCGACGACGGCAGCCGCCGCACGACGCGCTACGACATCGACATGACCAAGTGCATCTATTGTGGCCTGTGCCAGGAAGCGTGCCCGGTCGATGCGATCGTCGAGGGGCCGAACTACGAATTCGCCACCGAGACGCGCGAAGAGCTGATCTACGACAAGGCCAAGCTGCTCGATAACGGCGATCGCTGGGAAAGCGCCATCGCGGCGAACCTTGCCGCCGACGCGGCATACCGATAGGCGGCGCGCGATGATTCAACGGCTTTCAGGGGTGGCGGCATGATCCAGGCCATCGCCTTCTACATTTTCGCGATCGTCGTGCTGGTTTCCGGCGCGATGACGATTGCCTCGCGCAATCCGGTGCACAGCGTGCTGTGGCTGATCCTGGCGTTCTTCAACGCGGCGGGGCTGATGGTCCTGGTCGGCGCCGAGTTCATCGCGATGCTGCTCGTCATCGTCTATGTCGGCGCGGTCGCGGTGCTGTTCCTGTTCGTGGTCATGATGCTCGACATCGACTTCGCCGAATTGCGCGCTGGTTTTGTTCGTTATTTCGGCATCGGGCTGGTGCTGGCGGTCGCACTGGTGTGCGAGATCCTGATTGCAGTCGGCGCATGGAGCGCGGGCGGTGTCGATCTTGCCCGTCGCGGCGCGCCGGTGGATCCGACGATCCCCAACATCCAGGCGATCGGCAACCTGCTCTACACGCGCTATCTCTTCGTGTTCGAAGGCGCGGGGCTGGTGCTGCTGGTCGCCATGATCGGCGCGATCGTGCTGACCCATCGTCAGCGCCAGGGCGTCCGCCCGCAGAACATCGCGCAGCAGGTGGCGCGCCGTCCGCAGGACGCGACGCGCAACATGCGGCCGGAAATCGGACAGGGGGTGCAGCTGTGAACGGGTCGATCGGGCTCATCCACTATCTCGTCGTGGCGGCGCTGCTGTTCACGATGGGCGTGCTGGGCATCTTCCTCAATCGCAAGAACATCATCGTCATTCTGATGGCGATCGAGCTGATCCTGCTGGCGGTGAACATCAATCTCGTCGCGTTCAGCGCGGCGCTGGGCGATCTCGTCGGCCAGGTGTTCGCGATGTTCGTGCTGACCGTCGCCGCCGGCGAGGCGGCGATCGGGCTGGCGATCCTCGTCATCTTCTTCCGCGGCCGGGGCTCGATCTCGGTTGACGATCCCAGCCGGATGAAGGGCTGAACGACCCGTGACCTCGATCCTCTTCATCGTCTTCCTGCCGCTGCTCGCGGCGATCGTCGCGGGCTTCGGCAACAAGTCGATTCCCGGCACCGTCGCCAAGGGCATCACCACCGGTGCGCTGTTCGTGTCGTGCGCCTTGTCGTGGCCGATCTTCATCGGCTTCATGACCGGCGGCATGGCAGCCAGCGTCACGCCGGTGCTGCACTTCATCACCTCGGGTTCGTTTGACGCATCCTGGTCGCTGCGCGTCGATGCGCTGACCAGCGTCATGCTGGTGGTGATCACCAGCGTGTCGGCGCTCGTCCACCTCTATAGCTGGGGCTATATGAGCGAGGACCCGGATCAGCCGCGCTTCTTCGCCTATCTGTCGCTGTTCACCTTTGCGATGCTGATGCTGGTGACGGCCGACAATCTGATCCAGATGTTCTTCGGCTGGGAAGGCGTCGGTCTCGCCAGCTATCTGCTGATCGGTTTCTGGTTCAAGAAGCCGAGCGCGCAGGCCGCCGCGATCAAGGCGTTCGTCGTCAACCGCGTCGGCGACCTTGGCTTCATGCTCGGCATCTTCGGCACCTATCTGGTGTTCGACACCGTCTCGATCCCCGCGATCCTTCAGGCCGCGCCCGGCATGGCCGGTTCGACGATCGGCTTCCTCGGCTATCGCTTCGACACCATGACGGTGCTCTGCCTGCTCTTGTTCGTCGGCGCGATGGGCAAGTCGGCGCAGCTCGGCCTCCACACCTGGTTGCCGGACGCGATGGAGGGGCCGACCCCAGTATCGGCGCTGATCCACGCCGCGACCATGGTCACCGCGGGCGTCTTCATGGTCTGCCGCCTGTCGCCGATGTTCGAGGCATCGCCCACCGCGCTGACCTTCGTCACCGGTATCGGTGCCGCGACCTGTCTGTTTGCCGCAACGATCGGCACGACGCAGACCGACATCAAGCGCGTGATCGCCTATTCGACCTGTTCGCAGCTCGGCTACATGTTCTTCGCCGCGGGCGTTGGCGCCTATGGCGCAGCGATGTTCCACCTGTTCACGCACGCCTTCTTCAAGGCTTTGCTGTTCCTGGGTGCCGGCTCGGTCATCCATGCGATGCACCACGAGCAGGACATGCGCTTCTACGGCGGCCTGCGTAAGCACATCCCGATCACCTTCTGGGCGATGCTGCTCGGCACGCTCGCGATCACGGGCGTCGGCATCTATGGCGTGGGTGGTTTCGCCGGCTACCATTCGAAGGATGCGATCCTCGAAGTGGCCTGGGCGTCCGGCCGCGGGCAGGGTGCCTTCTGGGTCGGGACGATCGCGGCCCTGCTGACGAGCTTCTACTCCTGGCGTCTCATGTTCCTCACCTTCTGGGGCAAGCCACGCTGGGCCGGGTCGGAGCATATCCAGCACGCGGTTCACGACGCGCATCATCACGATCACCCGGTCCAGGATGCGGACGACCATGCTGCCGAGGCGCATGGTGGCGGCGTCGCGCACGAGGATGCCGGCCATTCGCCGCACGCGCACGGCCCCGACGCGGAGGAAGTGCCGACGGGCACCGGCGGGTATCACCCGCACGAAAGCCCGCTGGTCATGCTGATCCCGCTGATCGTGCTGTCGCTCGGTGCGGTGTTCGCCGGCTTCGTCTTCCATCACTGGTTCATCGAGCCGGAGGCGGGAGAGACGTTCTGGCGCGGCAGCCTGTTCTTCAACGAACATCTGATGCACGAAATGCATGCCGTGCCGCTGATGGTGAAACTCGCCGCGACGATCGTGATGCTGATCGGCCTGTTCGGCGCGTGGATGGCCTACATCCGCCGCACCGACCTGCCGAAGCGGTTCACCACGACTTTCGACGCGCTGTACGATTTCATTGCGCACAAATGGTATTTCGACGAATTGTACCACCTGCTGTTCGTCCGGCCCGCCTTCGCGATCGGACGGCTGCTGTGGCACAAGGGCGACGAAGGCACGATCGACCGCTTCGGCCCGAACGGGTCGGCGTGGGTGGTGGCACTCTCCAGCCGCGTCGCCGGCCGGGTGCAGACGGGGTACGTCTATACCTATGCCTTCGTCATGCTGATCGGTCTGACCGCCGCGGCAACCTGGGTGATCGCAGGATGAGCCTCACCCCATTCCTTATCTGCTCAGGGCGAACGGACGTTAACGCGTGACTTCCTTCCCGATCCTTTCGCTGATGCTCGCGATCCCGGCCATCGCCGCGGTCGTCTGCCTCTTCCTGTCCGCGCAGAGCGCGCGCTGGCTCGCGCTGGGCGCGACGCTCGCCGATCTCGCGCTCGGCGTGATCCTGTGGCTCAGCTTCGACGTGGGCGGCGCGCAGTGGCAGTTCGTCGAATATGCCCCGCTGTTCGGCCGCTTCGCCTGGGCGCTCGGCATCGACGGCTTCGCGCTGCTGCTGATCGCATTGAGCGTCTTCCTGATGCCGATCTGCATCGGCGCCTCGTGGCAGGCGATCGAGAAGCGCGTGCCGGAATATATGGCGGCGTTCCTGCTGACTGAGGTGCTGATGATCGGCACCTTCGCGGCGCAGGATATCTTCCTGTTCTACATCTTCTTCGAAGCCGGCCTCATTCCGATGTTCCTGATCATCGGCATCTGGGGCGGCGCGAACCGCATCTACGCGTCGTACAAGTTCTTCCTGTACACGCTGCTCGGCTCGCTGCTGATGTTCATCGCGATGCTCTACATGAGCATCACCGCCGATACGACGTCGATCCCGGCGCTGATGAATTACGACTTCCCGCCCGAGGTGCAGACCTGGCTGTGGCTCGCCTTCTTCGCCTCCTTCGCGGTGAAGATGCCGATGTGGCCGGTCCACACCTGGCTGCCCGACGCGCACGTGCAGGCGCCGACGGCGGGCTCGGTGATCCTGGCGGGCGTGCTGCTGAAGCTCGGCGGTTACGGCTTCCTGCGTTTCAGCCTGCCGATGTTCCCGGAGGCTTCGGCGCAGCTCGTCTGGCTGGTGTTCGGCCTCAGCGCGGTGGCGGTGATCTACACCAGCCTCGTCGCGCTGGTGCAGTCCGACATGAAGAAGCTGATCGCTTATTCGTCGGTCGCGCACATGGCGATCGTTACCATCGGCCTGTTCGCGTTCAACGCGCAGGGCATCGAGGGTGCGATGCTGGTGATGCTGGGCCACGGGCTCGTCTCGGGTGCGCTCTTCCTGTGCGTCGGCGTGATCTACGATCGCCTGCATACCCGCGAGATCGCGCGCTACGGTGGCCTTGCGAACAACATGCCGCGCTACGCCATCCTGTTCCTGCTGTTCACCATGGCCTCGATCGGCCTGCCGGGCACCAGCAACTTCCCGGGCGAGTTGCTCGCGCTGATGGGCACCTATCAGGTGTCGACCACGATCGCGCTGCTCTGCACCACCGGCATCATCCTGGGCGCGGCGTACATGCTGTACCTGTACCGCCGCGTCGTCTGGGGTGAGATCAAGTCCGACGAAGTCCGCGCCATGCCCGACCTGTCGCGCCGCGAGCTCTGGCTGCTCGCGCCGATCGCCGCCGTGGTGATGTGGATGGGCGTGTATCCGGAAAGCTTCATCGCGCCGATGCGCGCCGATACCCAGCGGCTGCTCGCCCGCATCGAGCGTGCCCAGCCGGTGAGCGACTCGCGCCCGACGCCCGGCACCGGGATCGTTCCCGCCGCCCATGCTGAACCTATCGCGCACGGGGAGGCGCACTAAATGACCTACGCATCGCAGGTCGCGATGACCCTTCCCGAGATCGTGCTGGCGCTCGGCGCGCTGGCGCTGATGCTGGTGGCTGCCTGGGGCGGTCCGTCGTCGACGCGCGCCGTGTCGTGGACCGCGGTGGCGGTGCTCGGCGGCGCGTGCCTCGCGCTGATCGGCCCCGCGACGAGCGGCCTGTCGGCATTCGACGGCATGTATCATGCGGACGCCTTCGCCGGCTTCTCCAAGGTGCTGATCTACATCGCGGCGGCGGTGGCGATCCTGCTCGCGCCGAGCTTTTTCGAGCGCACGGCGGGTGACGATCTGCGCCCCGAATATCCGGTGCTGATCCTCCTCTCGGCGATCGGCATGGGCATCATGGTGTCCACCGGCGACCTGCTGACGCTTTACATCGGCCTCGAGCTGCAGAGCCTTGCGGCGTACGTCCTCGCCAGCTTCATGCGGCAGGACCAGCGCTCGGCCGAGGCGGGGCTGAAGTATTTCGTGCTCGGCGCGCTCGCCAGCGGCATCCTGCTCTACGGCATCAGCCTGGTGTACGGCTTCACCGGCTCCACGCTCTTCTACGAGATCGCCGGCGCCTATGCCGCAGCCCCGCTGTCGGGCGACGGCAAGTCGATCGGGCTGATGTTCGGGCTCGTCTTCGTGTTCGCGGGCATCGCGTTCAAGATCAGCGCCGTACCGTTCCACATGTGGACGCCCGACGTTTACGAGGGCGCGCCGACCCCGGTAACGGCGTTCTTCGCCTCCGCGCCGAAGGTCGCCGCCATGGGCCTTGCCGCCCGCGTCGCGATCGAGGCGATGGGCCCGGCCGAAGCGCAATGGCGCCAGATCGTGATCTTCGCGGCGCTCGCCTCGATCATCTTCGGTGCGGTCGCCGCGATCGGGCAGAGCAACATCAAGCGCCTGCTCGCCTATTCGTCGATCAACAACGTCGGCTTCGCGCTGATCGGCCTGGCCGCCGGTACGCCGGAGGGTGTCGCCGCGGTGCTGACATACATGGCGATCTACGTCGTCATGACGCTCGGCTCGTTCCTGGTCGTGCTGCAGATGCGCGCGTCGGACGGTCAGCCGATCGAGACGATCGCGTCGTTGTCCGGCCTGTCGCGCACGCGCCCCGGTCTGGCCGCTGCGCTCGCCATCTTCATGTTCAGCCTCGCCGGCATCCCGCCGCTTTTCGGCTTCTGGGCGAAGTTTGCGGTGTTCGATGCGGCGGTGCGCGCCGGGCTCTTCCCGCTCGCGGTGGTGGGCATCGCGGCGAGCACGATCGGCGCCTATTATTACCTCCGCGTCGTCAAGACGATGTACTTCGACGAGCCGACCGCCGAGTTCGGCGAAGGCGACAAGCTGGAGGGCGGCCTGATCGCCGCTGCTGCCGTTGTCGTCTCGCCGCTCGGCTATCTCGCCATCCCGCTGCTCGGCGGCTGGACCATGGCAGCGGCGCAGGCGCTGTTCTGAGGGCAGCGCGCTGGCTCGCATCCTGACGGTCGGCGAGACCGGCTCCACCAACGCCGATCTCCTCGCGCTCGCCAGCGAGGGCGAGCCGGAAGGCACCTGGCTGCGCGCGGAGAAGCAGACCGCCGGGCGCGGCCGTCAGGGCCGCGCGTGGAGCTCGCCCGCGGGTAATCTCTTCGCCAGCACGCTGGTGCGCGCGCGACCTGGCGACCCGTCGCCCGCCTCGCTCGCCCTCGTCTGCGCCGTCGCGCTGGCCGAGACGATCGCGACCCTCGGCTGCCCGGCAGTGACGATCAAATGGCCCAACGACCTGCTGCTCGATGGCGCCAAGCTGTCGGGCATTCTCCTGGAGCGGCAGGGCGACGCGATCGTCGCGGGCTTCGGCGTCAACCTCGCCAGCCATCCTTCGATCGAGGGACGCCGCACCGCCAGCCTTGCCGGGCGGTTGTGGATCCACTCCGCCGAGGAACTTTACCAGCACCTCACCACCGCTTTCGCGCGCTGGCTGCACCGCTGGCGCACCGAGGGGCTCGCCCCAGTGGTCGCGCAATGGGAGGCGCATGCCCACCCGCCCGGCACGCCGCTCAACGCCAATCTGGCGGATGGCAGGACGATCACCGGCGCTTACGATGGCCTTGCGCCCGATGGCGCGCTACGGCTGCGCTTGGCGGATGGGCGCGTGCATGTCATCCATGCGGGCGATGTGTTCCTGGTTTAACGGAGAGGTCGATGCTGCTCGCGATTGATGCGGGGAACACCAATGTCGTCTTTGCGCTGGTCGCGATCGGCGAGGGCGGCGGGCGCGAGATCAAGACGCGCTGGCGCATCGCCACCGATCCGCGCCGCACCGCAGACGAATATGCCGTGTGGCTCAGCCAGCTGATCGCGCTGGAGGGGTATCAGCGGTCCGACGTGGAGGGCGTGATCATCTCCACCGTCGTCCCGCGTGCCATGCACAATCTCGAAGTGCTCTCGACCAAATATTTCGGCCACGATCCGCTCATCGCCGGCCGCCCGCCGGTGGAATGGGGCGTCGCGCTCGACGTCGACGAGCCGCAGAGCCTCGGCGCCGATCGCGCGGTTAACACCATCGCCGCGCACGCGCTCCATCCCGGCGACCTGATCGTCATCGACTTCGGCACCGCCACGACGCTCGACGTGTCGGACTTCAACGGCGCCTATAAGGGCGGCATCATCGCGCCGGGCATCAACCTGTCGCTCGATGCGTTGGTCAATGCCGCCGCCAAGCTGCCGCGCATCGCGATCGAGGCGCCCAAGGCGCACGTCGGCGTGATCGGCCGCAACACCGTCGATCAGATGAACATCGGCGTTTATTGGGGCTATATCGCGATGATCGAAGGTCTGGTCACGCGCATGAAGGCGGAGATCGGCCGCCCGGCCAAGGTCGTCGCGACCGGCGGCCTCGCCACCTTGTTCGAGCAGCATACGAACGTCTTCGACGCGATCGAGCCCGATCTTACCATCCAGGGGCTGGCGATCATGTGGGAGCGCGCCCATATCGGGCATTGAGATTCAAGCGTCATCCCGGCCTTGCGCCGGGATCCAAGGTGCCGCGAGCGCTTCGCTCCGTTTGAGCCCCCAGCGCTCGCGGAGGGATGGATCCCGGATCGGGTCCGGGATGACGAAGAGATTGGGGAACAGCCTCTCCCATACAAAGAGGCTCCGAAAGTATGGCGCCTACCCGCGCCTGCACCCACGGCATCGTCGCGGGTGACCATCAAGGACGACTGTGATTTCCAAGAACAACGAACTTCTCTTCTGCGCCCTCGGCGGCTCGGGCGAGATCGGCATGAACGTAAACATGTACGGCAGCCGCGGCCGCTGGGTCATGGTGGATTGCGGCGTAACTTTCGCCGATCACCAATATCCCGGCATCGATCTCGTGCTGCCGGACCTCAGCTTCATCGAGGAACAGCTCGACAGGCTCGACGGCATCGTCATCACTCACGGGCATGAGGATCACATCGGCGCGCTGCCGTATCTCGCCGACGAACTCGGCGTGCCGATCTACGCCACCCCCTTCACCGCCGGGCTCATCCGCCACAAGCTGGAGGAGGAGCGGATCGCCGACCGCATCAAGCTGCGCGTGATCCAGCCCGGCCAGGGCTTCAAGGTCGGCCCGTTCGGCTTCGAATTCGTGCCCATGTCGCACTCGATTCCCGAAGCGAACGCGCTGCTGATCGACACGCCGGCCGGCCGTGTCTTCCATACCGGCGACTGGAAGCTTGATGCCGATCCGGTGATCGGCAAGCCGGCCTCGGCCGAACAGCTCACCGCGATCGGCGACAAGGGCATCGACGTGCTGGTCTGCGATTCGACCAACGTGTTCAACGCCGAGGCGTCGGGCTCTGAGAGCACCGTGCGCACCGGCCTGATGGAAACGGTCGCTAAGGCGCGCGGCCGCGTGCTGGTGACGACCTTTGCGTCGAACGCCGCGCGGCTCCAGACGCTGGGCGAGGTGGCCGAGGAAACCGGCCGCGCCTTGTGCGTCGCGGGCCGCTCGCTCGATCGCATCATCAAGGTGGCGAAGGCGTGCGGCTATCTGCGCGATTTTCCCAACACCATCTCGCCCGACGAAGCCATGCGCCTGCCGCGCAACGAGGTGCTGATCGTCGCCACCGGCGGGCAGGGGGAGGAGCGCGCCGCGCTCGCCCGCGTCGCCGCCGGTAGCCACCCGATCAAGCTCGATTCGGGCGACACGGTGATCTTCTCGTCCAAGCAGATCCCCGGCAACGAAGTCGCCATCGGCCGCATCCAGAATGCGCTCGCCGGCAAGGGCGTGAAGATGGTGACCGAAAAGCAGGCGCACGTCCACGTCTCCGGTCACCCCGGCCAGCCCGAGCTTGCCGCGCTCTACGGCTGGCTGCGGCCCAAGCTGCTGGTGCCGGTCCACGGCGAGATGCGCCACCTGATGGAGCATGCCCGCTTCGGCCAGGCGCAGGGCATTCCCAATGCGCTGGTACAGACCGACGGCGATCTCGTCCGTCTGGCCCCCGGCAAGGCCGAGAAGATCGGCCATGCGCAGGTCGGTCGCCTCGTCCTCGACGGCGACGTGATCCTGCCCGCCGACGGTGCGACGATCAACGAGCGTCGCCGCCTCGGCCTCTACGGCCAGATCTCGGTCGCGGTTGCCGTTACCAAGAACGGCCGTCTCGCCGGCGCCCCGCAGGTCCGCCTGCAGGGCATCCCGGTCGAGGAAGAGCAGGCCGAGTTCATCGCCGAGGCCGAGGATGCCGCCGCCGAGGCGGTGAAGGGCAGCGCGCGCGACCGCGATCGCCTGCGCGAGGACATCCGCCTGTCGGTGCGCCGCTGCGCCACGCGCTGGACGGGCAAGAAGCCGATCGTCGACGTGCTGCTTCTGGAGGTCTGAGGCGTCATGCGGTGGACCTCGGCACTGGCCATCTACATCCTGTTCTGGACCTTCTCCGTCTTCCTGGTGCTACCCTTCGGGGTACGCACCAGCGACGAGGCAGGAATAGAGCGCGTGAAGGGCCAGGCCGAAAGCGCCCCGCATGATTTCGCCCCCGGCAAGGTGGCGTTGCGCGTCACGATCGTCGCGACGATCCTGTTTGCACTCTTCTACGCAAACTATGTGTTCGAATGGATCACCCCCGATATGGTCGACATGACCAAATATTGATCGGGCAGGGGCGGGCGCCGTTCACCCCGCGACACACCCGTCGTGGGGACGGCCGAACTCACCCCTAAAAACAACGCCACCCCGGCGAAGGCCGGGGTCCAGGTGGGAAGGCGGTCCTGAAACTCGCCGCCTGCCCGAGCCGTGTTACCGCAACTGAACCCGGTCTGCGCCAAGGTTATGGAATAACCTGCTGATCACGGGAATTGGTGCTGCGGTTGGCGCAAGCAGCGCGCCAATCAGGCAATCTGCGCAGAGATCACGCCAGGAGCCAATCCGCGCCTCCGATCGCCCGATCAGCTCAACCGTTCGATCGACTGTGCCAGCGCGACATACAGCTTGCCCATATCCGACGACAGCAGGGTGACGCCCAGCGGCGACCCGTCACGCTGCGTCAGGATCACGCGCAGCATTGCCTCGAAATCGTGGATGTAGCGGTTCACCTGGTCGCGGAAAGCGTCGTCGCTGTGATAATAATCGGCGATCTGCGCCTGATCCACCTCGTCGAGCAGCCGCACCGCACGCCGCGTGAAGACGCCGCGGTCGCCCTTCAGATAGGCCGCCCACGCGCTGTCGGACACGTCGGCGGAGAAGCGTCGCGTGATGTCGATCGAGGCGGAATTCAGCACCTCGATTAGCTGCGAGGCGCGCCGCGCGAAGCTTTCCAGCTCCTGCTCCTCGCGCTCGGTCCGCGCCCGGTCGATCCGCGTCTCGACCGCGGCGGAGACGGTCTCGATCTCCTTAAGCCGCTCGTCCAGCCGGTCGGCCGCCTGCGAGGCGGCCTTGACCGCCACCTCGGCGGTGGTCGCGATCTGGTGGATCTGCGTGTCGAGCCCGGCATTCACCGCGCGGCGCAGCGCGTCGGCGCCCGACTTGCCCAGCGCGTCGGCCGCTTCGGGGATCACCCGGCCCAGCACTTCGCGGGCATGTTCGGCCGCCTGGCTCGCGGTGTCGCGCACCCGCAGCAGCATTTCGATGAGGCGCGGCGCGGCCTCCTCCGCGAAGCGATTGGCGCGGTCGGCGGCTTCGTCCACCATCTGCCCCATCGCATCGGCCTTGGCGCGGCCCGTCGCAAGCGTCTCCAGCAGATTGCCGGTGAGCATGTCGACATTGCCGCGCTGGTCCGAGATCACCTGCGCGATCGCCTCGATCGCCGAATGCGTGCTTTCCGCCGCCGTCACCAGCGCCAGCAGCTCGGGCTTTGCCGCCGCCACCACCTGCTTGGCGGCGACCACGCGCGAATCGAGCCGGTCGACCGCCGCGGGCAGCGTTTCGTCGATCTCGCGCGCGGCGGCGTCGAGCGCCATCAGCAGCGCCTCGGTCGTGCCGATCGCCTTGGTCGCCATCGCATCGCCCGCGGCCAGCGCCTGCGTCATCGCATCGGCCGATCCGCCGAGTGCGCTGATCGAGGCGGCCAGTGTCTGCGACCGCTCGACACCCTGCTGATGCAGCCGGCCGAGCTGGCCCTCGACCCGCGCGATGCCGCCTTCCAGGTCGCCGACCAGCCCGTCGCCGGCCGCACGCTGGCTGTCGAGCCGCTCGGCGATCCGCTCGATCACCGCCTCGATCCGCGCCACGCGCTCGGCCAGCGCCTCGGCGCTTTCGCGCGCCGCCGTGTCGAGCGCGGCCTGGTTGGTGTTCACCATCGCCAGCATCGCATCGCCCTGCACCGACAGGCTCTTGCGCGACTTTTCTACCGCATCGGCGGTGCGGGTGAGCAAGGCGTCGACGGTCGCCGACATCTCGCCCGTCACCGCTTCCAGCCGGGTGCCCGCGACTGCGCTGGTTTCTTCCATCCGCGCTAGATGCCCGGCGAGCGTTTCCGCTGCCGCCTCGGCCACGCTTTCCGCCTCGCGCCCGCGCGTCGCAAGTGCGGCGATCTGCGCCTCCAGCGTCGCGGCGTGTGCGGCCGCCGCATTGCCCGCGCCCTCGATACGACCGATCAGCGCCTCCGCCTCGTTCTGCGCCTTGGGCAGCGCGTCGAGCAGCGCGGCAAGGCTCGTCTGCGCCTTGTCCGCCGCTTCGGCGAGCGAGCGGGCATGGACGTCCGCCTGGTCGATCTCTTCCGAAAGCCCGCGGCCGATCGCCGCCAGCCGCGCATTGGCCTCGTTGCCGATCGTGCCGATCTGCCGCGCCTGTTCCGCCAGCCGCCCGCGGTTTTCCTCCAGCGTGCCGGTTAGCGAGGAGACCAGCCATTCTAGCGCCGCCGCTTCCTCGCGCATCGCATGCGCCGTCGCGGTGAAGCGCAGCGCTTCGGTCCGGCTGGTGCGCAGCAGGATCAGCCACACGATGCCGGCCAGCGCCGGTACCGCGACCAGCGCCGCGGCGAATTGCGCCATCTCCAGCGGGCGCATGGTGCCAAGCTGATCGCGCGCCAGCCACAGCAGCACACCGATCCAGATCACCGCAATCGCCATCAGCGCGATCGGTGCAGGGTGCTGCCACGCCGGGCGCGGCGTCACGTCGTCGAACGCGGGTGCATAGGTTGCCGGCTCGTCGTGCGCGGCCTCGACGGGCGCGGCCCCCAGATCGGGCGCCGCCGGCTCGGCCGGCACGGCCGCTGCCGCCATGGTGGTCGTGTCGCTTGCGTCGCTCGCACGAATATCGGTGATCGTCTGCCCCCCGGTCATGGCGGCGAGATGTACCATGAAATCCCGGCCTTCAAAGCGAATAGCGGCAACTTGCGATTAAGCGTTTCATTGTAGCGTCGTGCGAATGGCGATCGATCCGGGAGCAATCGATGCGGCGCTGGCGGCGGCGGTGGGGGATGATCCTGCACTGATCGCCGAACTGCGCGCGGCATTTGTCGACAGTGCGCGGCGCGGCCTCGCGGGGCTGGAGGATGCGGCCGACGAGGATGCATGGCGCGCCGCATGCTGGCGCATCAAGGGCCTGGCCGCCAGCTTCGGTGCCGTGCGCCTGGTGGCGATGGCGACGGAGGCGACGCGGCGTCCGGTCGGTGATCCCGCCATGCTCAAACGCCTGCGCGCGGTGATCGCGCGGCTTTGAACCGCCCGTAGACGCAGCGGAATTTCGGGGTGTTTCCGCCCGCTTGATGATTGCTCCGCCGCTCGACAATCCCTAACAGCGCCCGATGCTTGCAGGGCTGATCTTTGCCGTTCGGGATGCGGACGAGCCGACGGGCACGCTTGCCGCCACCCTGCCGTTCGCCGGCATGACGGTGATCGAATATCAGGCGCGGCTGCTTATCGCCGCCGGCGTTTCTCAGATCGTGGTGGTGGTCGCGCGGCTGACGCCCGAGCTGCTCGGCGCGGTGGCGCGGATCGGCGGGCGTGGTGTCACCGTGGATACGGTGCGCAGCGCCGCGGAGGCCGCCGCGCGGCTCCATCCGCTCGCGCGCCTGCTGGTGCTGGCGGACGGCCTCATCACCACCGATACCGTGCTCGGCCCGCTGGCGCGCGAACATGCCGACGCGCTGCTCGTCGTGCCCGAGGCGGAGGCCGATGCCGGGTACGAGCTGATCGGCGGCGGCGATGCCTGGGCCGGGATCGCCCGCGTGGATAGCGGGCTCCTGTCGCAGGTCGCCGCCATGCCTCGCGATTATGACGTGCAATCCGCGCTGCTCCACGTCGCGGCGCAGGCCGGCACGCTGCGGCTGGTGCTGCCCGAGGGCAAGCCGCGCGGCGGCCATGGCGTCGAAGCGCGACGCGACACGCTGGAGGCGCGCAGCCGTGCGGTGGTCGGCGCGACGCTTGCCGCGCGGCCGGGCTGGTTCAATCGCTGGGTGGTGCGCCCGCTCGCACGCGTCGCCATGCCCGCGCTGATGCGCCGCCACCTGCCCACCGGCGCGCTGGCGGGCGGCGCGGCGGCGACGGCGCTCGCCGGCCTGGTCGCCTTGTGGTTCGGCCAGCTGGTCGCCGGCCTCATCCTTGGCACCGTGGGCGTGGCCGGCGCGATGCTGGTCGCTACCTTCGCGTGGCTGCGCGACGAGGAACTGCTGGCGCGCCTGATGGGCTGGACGGCGCTGGGCGTGCCGGCGCTCGCCGCGCTGCTGCTCGGCCACGCGCTCGACGCACAGACCGGGGAGCTGACCGCGCGGCTGTTGGCGCTGGTGCTGGTGGTGCTCGGCGCGCTCGGCCATCGCGCGATGCCGGCGGCGCGACCCGCCGGATGGGGCGATCCGCCGGCGTACCTCGTGGTGCTGGCACTCGGCACGATCCTGGGCCTGCCGTTCCTCGGCCTTGCCGCCGCGGCGCTTTATGCCGCCGTCACGCTCGCGCTCGCCATTGAAGCACTTCGTCCACCAGTTTAGCAGCGCCTTAACATGACCGGCAGTAGGGCAGGTCGCATGTCGGTTGATCTCAGCGATATCACACCCGCCCCGGCGCCGGATTCGCCCGCTTTCCACGCGCGCGCCGCCGCGGCCGAATCGCGCGGCGCCGCGCGGCTTGCGGCGCAGGTCGATGATTTCTTCCGCGCCGATGCCGATCGGCTGGACGATCGCACCCGGGCGGCGGCGGCTGCCACGCTGCGGGCGAACCTGTTGGCGCTGTTTGATGATCTTGTGCAACGCGTGGTCGATCAGGTGCCCGGCCTGGACCGGTCCGGCGACCAAATCGCCGAAGCGGTGCAGCGGCGCCTGCACGCGTCGGGGCTGCTTCGCCAGCCGGTGCTGATGGAGGCGCTCTTTGCCCGCGTCCGGCAGGATATTCTCGGCGACACGCTGCGCGCCAATCGGGCGCCGGATGCGTCCGCGTCGGTGCTTGCCCGGCTGATCGCCGAGCGGGAATCGGCGACCGCCGATGCGGCGCGCGCCTATGTCACGGCCGATGGCCGCCGGCATCCTGGGTCGCCTGCGGATCTGCCGCCGCCCTGCCGCGAAACGCTGCTCTGGTCGCTGGCCGCAGCCTTGCGGGATCACTGGGCGGCGGGATCGTCCGCGCAGCCGCTTGTCGATCGCGCATTGGCCGACGCGGTGAAAGCCAGCATCGCCGATCACGACGACGCCGATCGGCTGGAAAGCATCGCAACCCGGCTGGCCGGTCTGATGGGCGGCGAAGAAGGCCTGCTCGCGGCGCAGTTGGTCGGCGCGCTGGAGGAGGGGCATGTCGCGCTCTTCATCGCGCTGGTATCCGCCGCACTCGTGCTGGACCAGTCGATCGTCCGTGCCCTGGTGCTCGACCCGGCGGACGAGCGGCTGTGGCTCGCCCTGCGCGCGCTTGAGCTCGACCGCGCCACCATTGCGCGCATCGGCTTTCTGTTGAGCGAGGCGGACCCGCGCCGCGATCTTGAGGTGCTGGCCGAACGTGTCACCACCGCCGCCGCGCTGCCGCCGCACAAGGCGGCCGAGGGGCTGGCGCTGCTGGCGCTGCCGGCACCCTTCCGGGCGGCGATCGGCGCGCTCGATCGGGCGACGGCGCGGTGATCGACGCCGCTTCCTATACGGCAACGCTCGACGGCGAGGATCGGCTGGTCGAGGCCGATCCCTCCTTTGCGGCGCTGAATGCCCGCGCCGGCGGGGCGGTGGGCCAGCCGCTCGCCGCGCCGCCACTCGCCGCGCTCGCCCGTCTGGCGCGCCGGCTCGCGATTCCGGTGGCGCGGGTGGTGACGATCGCGGATGCCGATCAGGACATGGATTGCTGGGTCCGCGCCGCGCCGACTGGTGACGAGGTGGCGCTGACACTCGCGGTTATTCGCGAACGCCCGGCGTGGCGCCCCCCGCTCGCCGCCGCCGTCCCACCACCGCCCGGCGGCGATTGGGCATGGGAAGTGGATGCGCAGCTCAAGTTTCGCCAGCTCCTGATCGACGCCGGTCAGGATCACGGCGTGGACGAAACGCTGGTGATCGGCCAGCCACTCACCAGCGTGTTTGAGCTCGAAAGCGACGATGCCGGCGCCATGCCGTTGCTCGACGCGGTGGCGGCGGTGGATCATTTCGCCGATCAGCCCGCGCTGCTCGGCGCCAGCGGCGCGCGTGTGCTGCTCGCCGGGCACGTCCGGCTGGACCGGACCGGCGGGTTCAACGGCTTTGTCGGCGCCACCTATCACCAGGTGCGCCGCGACGTGGCCCCCGATGCGGAGATCGCCGGGCGGTTCAATCATCAGCTCGACACCATCCTGCGCCGGCCGCTCAGCCGCATCGTCGCCAATGCCGACAGCATCAATGCGGGCGTGGATGGCGATATCGACCCGCAATATGCCGATTACGCCGCCGACATCGCCAGTGCCGGCCGACACCTGATGGGTCTCATTGACGACCTGTCGGATATCGAGGCGATCGAGCGCGAGGATTTCACCGTCGAGGACGAGGGGATCGACCTTGCCGACGTCACCCGCCGCGCCGCCGGGCTGCTGTCGGTCCGCGCCGCCAACGCCGGGGTGACGATCGACCGGGGCGATCTCGACAGCGCGGTGCCGGCGCACGGCGAGTTCCGCCGCACCTTGCAGATCATGGTCAATCTCATCGGCAATGCGGTCCGCTATTCGCCGCGAGACGCGATCGTCTGGCTGCGGCTCCAGCGTGACGGCGACCGCGTCTATGCCATCGTCGCCGATCAGGGAAAGGGGATCGCGCCCGAGGATCAGGAACGCATCTTCGCCAAGTTCGAGCGGGTCGACACCAGCGAGCCCGGTGGCAGCGGGCTCGGCCTCTACATCGCGCGGCGTCTCGCACGCGCAATGGGCGGCGATCTGACCGTCGACAGCGCGCCCGGAGAGGGCGCACGCTTCATTTTGCGCCTGCCGGCCGCCTGACGGGCGATCGCGGCCGAAACGATGCCGGAAACAGGCCGCTTGGCGGCGGTTCGAGGCTGAAGTGCGCCCGGAAGCAGGCTAGCGCTGCCCCCCCTTTATGCGGAACAGCCGCAGCGGCGATCCCTTGGGGAGCGGCAGCGGGGTCAGCCAGTCGAACGTCTCGCCATGCGCCAGCCGGTCATAGAAACCGCCCGGCGCCTTGTCCCGATACACCGTCGATTCGGCCATGTTCGGGCATACCAGCATCAGCGTCGCGCCATGTTTCAGCATGATCGCCCGCGCCTGCTCCGGCGATCCCTTGAACGCATGATGCACATCCAGGATCGCCTCGCCATTACGGTGGTAAGGCCCTGCAATCGCGTCATGATGTGTCAGCGTGATCAGCCGCGGACCAAGGTCGACAAAGGTGAAAATCGTCGTCCGCGGCATTTGATTGAGCGGCTCCAGCGCCGGCACCGTCAGGCACCGCCCGGTCGCGCGATTGACCCGCTGCACATAAGGCGCGGGCTGGTCGATCGGCAGCGTGCGCAGCATCAAGCTCGCGAAACTCCCGGAAATCAGGGCGAAAACTGCGGCGCCGGCAAAGACGCGAACAAAGATCGATCGCTGCGCGAGCAACCAAGGCAGCAGCAGCGCGGCGAGCGCCGTGACGCCCGGGATGGCCATCATCTGCGCGGCAGGTCCGGCACGTACCTGCCACAGCAGCATCGCGGCGGAGAACGAGGCAAACAGGCTGACGCACGCCCAGCCCACCAGCCGCGCAGTGCCACGCGCCCGCCACGTCGCAATCCCCGCGCCGATGATCCCCATTACCGGCAGCGCAGCCAGCGGAAAGCCGGTACGGAACGGGTGGCGATATATCGGCTTGGCCTCACGCACATTGCTGAGCCAGCTATAGTAAAGCTCGTCCGAAACCTGCTCGGGCCGCGACAGGCACTGGGGGAACAGGGTGGCAAACGCCCCCGCGATCGCTCCTCCGACGATCGCCGCCAGCACCAGCCGCACCTTGCGATCGGCCGGAGAGAGCAGCGCCAGCAAAGCCAACCCCGCGCCCGCTGCCACAAACACGCTGAGCCAGATCGGCGTCAGCGCATCGCACCGCATCACCCGGTTCGCCTCCGACGCGAAGACGACATAGCCCGCCGCACATCCGCCACCCAGCGTCAGCGCATAGCTCATCAGCCGCGCGCGATCATCGGCATCCCACACCCAACGCAAGGCGATGATGGCGCCTGCCATCACGCAATAGGGCAGCATTTCCAAACCGATGGCGAGCGAGGTCGCGCTCGCCAGCCCAACCAGCGCGCCGCCGCGCGCTTGCTTCGGATCGCACAATCCGGCCACCGTCACGCTCAGCATCGCAAGCTGCCAGCCGTGATGGTCGATGCGATCGGGCATGAACATCAGGAGTGCGTTGGTGGAGCTCAACATGAACACGATCGCGAGCGGCCAGGCGAGCGGCGCTACCAGCCGCCGAACCGTCGCGCCCAGCGCCACCAGCACCACGCCAAGCGGAAGCAGCGGCGCAATCCCGCATGCCAGCTTCTCCGCCTCCGCTACGCCCACGAAAGGGCGAAGCAGCAGGATCAGCCCGGCAATCGGCAGATCCACGATGCGCGACCAGTGAATGTTGAAGCCCTGCGGCGGGTTCAGCCGATAGTTGCGCAGATCATACCAGCCCTGCCCGTCGAGCAGCGCCCGAACCTGCATCAGCCGCATGTTGTCGTCGGTATCGCCCAGCGACAGCCAGTGGATCGCCGCCCAGCGCTGCCAGACGTAGAAGATCGTGATCACCACCCAGGCGATCGTGGTCAGCTTGATCCAGTGCCGATCGAGGTCGCGCCCGAGTGATTGCAGTTGATCGTTCACGGGCTTCCCTCGCCGACGCCGGCGGACTAGACGCCGTTCGAAATCGTTGGTTCGCTCTGGCTTGCCGCTGGCACCCCTTCCCGTCGGCCAAGGAAAAGGGCAGGGCAAGGACAGGCGCAGCCCCGGTCGGGCTGTACGTGGCGCCCGCCTCTAGCCAAGGCGGCACAAAGGGCAAGGCGTGGACGCACTCCGCAATCGAGACGCATCGGCGATGCGCGACACTTTTTGGCAGCTTGTCCGCTTCGGAATCGCCGGCGGACTGGCGACGCTCTGCTACGCCATGGTCTATTCCCCTCTCGCCGCGTTCAAGATCACCTCGGAGCAGGTGGCGAACATCTGCGGCTATCTGGTGGCGATGGGCTCGGGCTATGTGCTGCACAGCCGCTGGAGCTTTCGCGGCCACGGGGCCGATGCGAAAAGCTCGATGCCCAAGTTCTTTGCGGTCTCGCTGGTCAGCTTTGCGCTCAACACCTTCTGGGTATGGCTGCTGACCGATGACGCCATGCTGGCCGGCGCGTGGTGGTGGCCGCTGGTGCCGATCGCCCTGGTGACGCCGCTTGTTACCTTTGCACTCAATCGTTTGTGGGTATTCGCCTGATATGGACCGCCGTGTTTACGATCGCATGGCCGAGCATGATTCCACCCATTGGTGGTATCGTGCCCGCCGCGATATTCTCTCCGATTATCTGACGCGCGAGGCTGCGCTGCCCGAGCAGGCGCGCATTCTGGAGATCGGCTGCGGCACGGGGCACAATCTGCCGATGCTCGCCCGTTTCGGCACTGTGGATGCCATCGAGATCGATCCTGCGGCGCGCGAGGTTGCCAGTCTGCGCCTCGGCAAGGCGGTGGGTGAGGCGCCGTTGCCGGCGCTCTCCGGCGTGCCAAAGGCGAGCTATGATCTGATTGCGGTGCTCGATGTGGTGGAGCATATCGAGGATGACGTGGCCGCGCTGCGTGCCATGCGTGAGCGGCTGGCGCCCGGCGGCAAGATCCTGATTACGGTGCCCGCGCATCAGTGGATGTGGAGCGCGCATGATGTGGTGAATCATCACCACCGCCGCTATTCCAAGGCCACTTTGAATGCGGCGATCGAACAGGCCGGGCTGCGTCCGCGCAAGCTCGGCTATTTCAACTCGTTGCTGTTCCCACTTGCTGCCGGTGCCCGGCTCGCCGGCCGGATCACCGGTCGCGACGACAGCGACGATACGCCGCCACCAGCGCCCGTTAACAAGCTGTTCGAAGCGATCTTTCGCGCCGAACGCCACCTCGTCGGGCGCTTGCCGATGCCGCCGGGCGTCTCGATCCTGACGCTCGCCGAGCCGGCCTGAAAGACCGCCCGCGCCGGGTTCAGGCGCGGGTGTCGTCCACCAGGTCGGCCTCACGTACGCGCGTCGCAGCGGCCTGGAAACCAAGCGTCGCCCGGCTGTGGACCGTGCCCGCGATGTCGGCGACCAAATACAACGGCCGCCGCTTCGATTCGATGTACAGCCGGCCGATATATTCACCGATCATGCCCAGCACGAACATCTGCACCGCGCTGAGCACCGTCACGACCAGCATGGTGGAGGTCCAGCCCTGCACAGGGTCGCCCTCGAAATATCCCCACAGGATATACACCAGCAGCAGCAGCGATGCGCCGGCGAGCGCGACCGACGCATGACTGGCGAAGCGCAGCGGCGCGGTGGAAAAGCCGGTCACCGCATCAAAGGCGAGGCGCAGCATGCGCGAGAGCGGATAATTGGTCTCGCCGGCATGGCGCTCGGCGCGGTCGTAGGGGAAGGGCACCTGGCGGAAGCCGATCCAGGCGACCATGCCGCGAATGAAGCGCGCCTGTTCGGGTAGCGCGAGCAGCGCATCGAGCGCACGTCGCGTCATCAGGCGAAAGTCGCCGGTATCGAGCGGAATGGGCGTATCGGTCAGGCGATCGAGCACGCGGTAAAAGGCGGCGGCGGTCGCCTTCTTGAAGAGCGTTTCGCCCGCCCGCTTGCGCCTGACGGCGAAGACCACGTCGGCGCCCTCGCGCGCCATCGTCGCACGCATCTCGGTCACCAGTTCGGGCGGATCCTGCAAATCGGCATCGATGATCAGGATCTGCTCGCCCGAGCACAGGTCAAGACCGGCGGTCAGTGCCAGCTGGTGGCCGTGATTGCGTGACAGGTTGATCGCCGCCACGCGCGGATCGGCGGATGCCAGCTGCTGCATGATCGGCCAGCTGGCATCGCGCGAGCCGTCGTTGATAAAGATGATCTCGTGATCGTCGCCCACCGCCGCCTTAGCGGCGGCCGAGACCCGCTGGTGGAGCACGGGCAGGGTCGCTGCTTCGTTGTAGCAGGGCACGACAATGGAAAGGGCGGGACGGTGCATGATCGCTGCGATCTACAGACCGTCCCGCTCGAAATCACGTGGAAGTTGCGCAATTAGGCGCGCGCCTGCTCCTCCACCAGCCGTTCCAGGATCGTCAGTGGCACTGCGCCATAGCGCAGAACCTCGTGGAACTGCTTCAGGTCGAAGCGGTCGCCGCGGATCTGCTGCGCCCGCTCGCGCGCCCGCACCCAGGCGGCGTGACCCACCTTGTAGCTGCACGCCTGGCCCGGCTGGGTGCAGTACCGCTCGACCTCGCGCTGCGAGCGAGGTTGCGCGAAGCCGACGGTCTCGACCATGTAGTTGGTCGCCTGATCGCGCGTCCACCGCTTGGTGTGGAGTCCCGTGTCGATCACCAGCCGTGCGGCGCGGAACAGGTAGCTTTGCAGAAAGCCGGCGCGCTCCAGATCATCGGCATAGCCGCCAAGCTCGTCCGCGACGCTTTCGGCGTACAGCGCCCAGCCTTCGGAATAGGCGCTGAAGAAGCTGAGGTTACGCAGCAGCGGCTGCGGCGATTTCTGCGCGATCGAGATCTGCAGGTGATGGCCGGGCACACCCTCATGATAGGTAAGGCTTGGCAGCGAATATTTCGGCCAGTCGCCCACGTTCTTCAAGTTAATCCAGTAGATCGCCGGGCGCGACCCATCGAGCGCGGCGCGGCTGTAATAGCCGTTCGACGCACCGTCCTGGATCTCGACAGGAACCGCCTGGATATTCAGCGGCTCGTTTGGCGGGTTGATGAAGGCTTGGCCGAGCTTCGCCGTCATTGCCGCATTACCCTCGTTCAGGCTGCGGATCAGCGCGGCGCGCCCTTCCGGCGTATCCGGGTACAGCTGATCGGCGCGTACGTTAAGCTGGTTCAGCCGCTCGCCCACATTGCCCTTGGTCAGACCCTGCTTCTTCAGGATGGCGTCGAGCTGCGCCGAAATCTCGCGTACCTGGTCGAGGCCCATCTGGTGGACCTCCTCCGGCGTGAACTTGGTGGTGGTCGCCTGCTCCAGCGCGGCGGCATAAATTTCATCGCCGCGCGGCACGTCCCAGATACCTGCCGAGCTGCGTGCGGTCGGCCGCAGCGACTTCATCAGCGCGATCTGTCGATCGAGTGCGGGATAAACCTCCGCCTGCACGATCCGTGCGGCGCGGGCCTGCCAATCGCCGGCTATGTTTTTCGCAGCGGCACGCTTCGCCACCGACTGCGCAAGCCCGCTCTCGGCCGGCGCAGGCGAGCGGAGCTTCGCCATCTGCAGCAGCGTCAGGTCGAGCGAGAAGTCTGGTGCCAGATAGCCGCGCGCGGCTTCTTCGCGCTGATCCGCCGTGTCCTGATCCAGCCGCTTGGCGAACGCGCCGAGCCGGTCGAGGTAGGCTTCGCAATCGTCGGTATTGTTGATGGTGTGCGCCGAATTCAGGAAATCGGGTGTCGAGAAATAGCTGCCGCCCTGCTGAAAGATGGTGAAAGGGCGCTGCACCCCGTCGAGCTTGAAGCGGTCGTACGGAACGGCCCGCGTTTCGAGCGAATACAGCACAACCTCACGGTCCAGCTTCGAGCGTGCCGAGAGCGGGGCGGAATCCACCGCCTGCACCGATGCGATCGCCTGCTTCAGATCGGCGCGCGCCGCGGCCTTTCCGGCAGCGGAGTTATCCGACAGCTGATGCTTGAGCGCCGCATTCGGGCCCTTATCCATGCCCAGCGAGGTGGCGAGTTCGGGCGAACGCTGCAGCGTCTGGGCGAATATTTTGTCGAAAAGGGCGTTCAGCTTCGCGTCGGCCGGATTGGCAGGAGCAAGGGAAGCGGTCTGTGCGCGCAAGGCTTCTGGTACCAGCGCGAAGGCGGAAGCGGCGCTGGCAGAGGCAAGGAAGGTACGGCGATCCAAGGGCTTGTGCCTTTCACTGAGAAGATGGCACGATCCTAGTCATGGCAGCAGCGATGCCGCAAGTGGCGCAGCTGCGCGACGATCATTGTCGCCGCTCACGCCGCGATCATTTGGTCAGACCCGCTCCACCGAATTTACCGCGTCCGCGGCCCGCAACGCCGACAACAGACGCATCAACTGGTGAGCGTCATGCACCTCGACGTCGATCACGTTGGTGTGAAACTGCGTGTCGCGCGTGTCGAGGCGCAGGTTGATGATGTTTGCCTTGTGCTGACCGATGATCGTCGCCAGTACGCCGAGCGCGCCGGGCTCGTTCTTCACCTCTACGGCGATACGGGCAGTGGCGCCTTCGGTCTCGTTCCCCCATTTGAGATCGAGCCAGTCGGTTTCTTCCTCGGACCGGTCGGCCAGATCGGCAAGCGTCGGGCAATCGATCCGGTGCACCTCGATCGACGCATCGGGGCGACGCAAGCCGATGATCCGGTCGCCCGGCACCGGATGACAGCAGTCGCCAAGCTCGTAGGCGACGCCCGGCGCTAGTCCGTCGATCGAGATAGCGGAGGACTGCGGCGGCGCCTGCGCCACATCGGCGCCGGCCGAGCCGGGCATCAGTGCCTCCATCATCTGTGCGTCCGTGATGGTGCGGCGGGCGATCGCCTGCATCAGCGCGGCCTCGTCGGCGAGTTTTACGCGCTTCAAAGCATGGGTAAGCGCATCCACGCCGAGCGGGGCGGGCAGGCGTGCAACGATGTCGTCGTAAAGCTTCCGGCCGAGCGCGATGGTCTGCTCGCGCTCCACCTGCCGCAAATGCCGGCGAATGGCCGCCAGCGCCTTGCCGGTAATGGCGAAGTTCAGCCAGTTGGGCTGCGGTGTCTGCGCCTTGGACCGCAGCACCTGCACCTGATCGCCGTTCTCGATCACCGTGCGCAGCGGCACGACACGGCCGTTGATCTTGGCGCCCACCGCCTGATCGCCAAGATCGGTGTGAACGGCATAGGCGAAGTCGATCGGCGTCGCGCCTTTGGGCAGCTGGATCAGCTCGCCCTTCGGCGTGAAGGCGAAGATGCGGTCCTGGTACATTGCCATGCGAGTGTGCTCCAGCAGCTCTTCCGGGCTGCCGGCGGTGTCCAGAATTTCAACCAGATCGGCGATCCAGCTGTGCTGCGTCTGCGGGCTGACCCGAGCGCCCTGCTTGTAGGCCCAGTGCGCCGCCAGGCCGAACTCGGCCTCCGCATGCATCTCCTCGGTGCGGATCTGTATTTCGACGCGCTGGTTCTCGGCATGGATCACCGAGGTGTGCAGCGAGCGATAGCCGTTGCGCTTGGGCGTGGAGATGTAATCCTTGAACCGCCCCGGTACCATCGGCCAGCGGCGATGGATGTGGCCAAGGGCGGCGTAGCAATCGTTCTCGGTCTTCACGATCGCGCGGAACGCCATGATATCGGACAATTGCTCAAAGCTGATGTGCCGCTCCTGCATCTTGCGCCAGATGCTGTACGGATGCTTCTCCCGACCCGTCACCTCCACATCCACGCCGTGGCGGGAAAGCAGCAGCTTCAGCCCCGACGCGATTTTCGTGATGCGGTCGCCGCCGCCAGCCTTCAGTTGCTCCAGCCGGCGCGTGATCGAGACATAGGCTTCGGGTTCCAACTGCTGAAACGCGAGCGTCTGCATCTCGTTCATGAACTCGTACATGCCGATCCGCTCGGCGAGCGGCGCATAGATATCCATCGTCTCACGCGCGATGCGGCGACGCTTCTCCTCCGATTTGATGAAGTGGAGGGTGCGCATGTTGTGAAGACGATCGGCAAGCTTCACCAGCAACACGCGAATGTCGCCGGACATCGCGAGCAGGAATTTGCGCAGGTTCTCCGCTGCGCGCTCGCTTTCTGTCTGCGCCTCGATCTTGCTGAGCTTGGTGACGCCCTCAACCAGCCGGGCGACATTGTCGCCGAACAATTGCTGGATCTGGTCGCTCGTGGCGACCGTATCCTCCACCGTGTCATGCAGGATCGCAGTGGCGATCGTCTCGTCATCGAGGTGCAGTTCGGTCAGGATTCCGGCCACCTCGATCGGGTGGCTGAAATACGGGTCGCCGCTCGCGCGCTTCTGCGTCCCATGCGCGTTGACAGAAAAGACATAGGCGCGATTGAGCAGCGCCTCGTCGGCATGCGGGTCGTAATCAAGGACCCGGTCTACAAGTTCATATTGCCGCAGCACAGCTCAGGATCTGAGCAGGCGCGACATGCTTTGCAACAAAAAAGGAGCGGGCAACAAAAAGGGCCCGCACCATGCGATGCAGGCCCTCTTCCGTTTATCGGCGGGAGTGCCGATCAGTTAGCGGGTGCCGAGGAGACGTCGGCCTTCGCCGCCATCGCCTTGCCACCCTTCGCCTTTGCGTTGCACGCGTCCAGCGCCGCGCCGTCGAACGCTTCGCCATTCACCGCAAAGGCGGTGAGCGTGCCAGCGCTGCGCGCCACCAGCTGACAAGCGATCATTTCACGCACGGGTGCATTGGTGACGACATAGGCGCCATCACGGACCTGCCACTGCGTGTCACGGGTGATGAGGAAGCTCTTGGTCGGCGCACTGGCCGGTGTCGCAACATAAGTGTCGCGCGGGCCTGCCGAAACGCCGGCGGATGCAAGGATCGCCGCGGAGGCAATAACCGACCTAGCGAGGATGCGAATCATGGAAGAACACTCCCGAAAACCTAATGCGTTCCACCTAGATGCCGCACATGCGAGTTTCAATAGAAAACTCGCATGTGCGAGTTGCAGATCGCAACGTTTATTTTGTGTTCGGCCTCCGGGTCGCTATCCGCTACCCTCGTGTTCAAAGGAGCGTTGATGGACAAGTTGCGGGAACAATTGGGTGAATGCAGTCTTCCCGCCGCACTTGAGACGATGGGCGAGCGCTGGGCGTTCCTGATCCTGCGCGCTGCCTTCAATGGCTTGCGCCACTTCGAGGAGTTCCAGTCCGAACTGGGGATCGCGCGCAACATTCTGGCGAATCGGCTGGCGCGCTTCGTGGATCACGGCATCATGGAGCGACAGTCGCTAGCCGAGGACCGCCGCAAGATCGCTTACTGCCTCACCGACAAGGGGTATGCGCTGCTTCCCACCATGGTTGCGCTGCGGCAATGGGGCGAACGGTGGGAAACCGGATCGCCCGCCTTTCCGATCCTGGTCGATGCTCGTGACAATTGCCCCATCCAGGAGGTGGCGGTGTTGAGTCACGACGGTCGGGTGCTCGGCAAGGAAGACCTGCACTGGGCCTTGCCCGGGGATGTCGCCAGCAAGGATCGCGACGCCGCACAATAGCGGCGTCTTCGTTCCGACGGAGGTTGGGCGGCCAACGAATGGCCGCCGCTCGCTTGGCTTAGACGAACAGTTCCGCGAGGAAGTCGCTCATCGCCTTCCAGCTGCGGCGATCGGCGCGCTCCTCGTGGCCGAAGGTGCGATCGGACGTCTGCGGCATGCCGGCATCGGTGAAGGCGTGGCCGGCATTGCCATAGGCGTGGATCTGCCAGTCAGCCTGCCCCTCGGTCAGTTCGCGACCGAGCGCGACCATCGTGTCGGGCGGGCAGAGCGGGTCTTCCCAGCCGTGGCACACCAGCAGCTTCGCCGCGATCGGTGACACGTTGGCGTAATCGGGTTGATCGTACACGCCGTGGAAGCTGACGCCGCCAAGGATCGGCAGCCCGCTGCGCGCCATGTCGAGCACGCACTTGCCGCCGAAGCAGAAGCCGATCGCCGCCACGCGGGCCGGATCGACGGCGGCGAACCCGCGAAGCGCGTCCAGCGATGCGGACAGCCGCTCGCGAAGCAGCGCACGATCGGCGTTCAGCACGTCCATATATTCGGAAACGTTGTCGCTATCGCGCGTCTTGCGCCTGCCCTGGCCGAAGACGTCGCAGGCGAGCGCGACATAGCCGAGCTTGGCGAGATCCTCCGCCTTCTGGTTGTCCGATTCCTTCTGGCCCAGGATGTTGGGGCAGACCAGCACGCCGGGGCGCGGCGTCTCCACCTCGTCCTCCCAAGCGATCACGCCTTCGAACGGGCCGCCGGGGCCGTCGTAGATCAGGGTCTGCCGGACAATTGCCATCTGTACCTCCTGGAGCGCTGGTTACCGTGCGCGCTTGCTGAACGGGCGAACTTCTCCCTATCAGCGCGCCGAGCGCGCTTCTACCGAGCGCTAACGGGAGACACCGATGCCAAAGCTCGTCCTGATCCGCCACGGGCAGTCCGCCTGGAACCTGGAAAATCGCTTCACCGGCTGGTGGGACGTCGACGTGACCGAAAAGGGTGCGGCGGAGGCGCGCGCGGCGGGCGAACTGATGGCGGCCAAGGGGCTGGACTTCGACCAGACGTTCACCTCGCTCCAGACCCGTGCGATCAAGACGCTGAACCTCGCGCTGGAGGCGATGGGCCGCCTGTGGCTGCCGACGGAGAAGCATTGGCGGCTGAACGAGCGGCATTATGGCGGGCTGACCGGCCTCAACAAGGCGGAGACCGCGGCCAAGCACGGCGACGAACAGGTGCACATCTGGCGCCGCAGCTTCGACATACCGCCGCCCGTGTCCGAGGCCGGCAGCGACTATGACGTCGCGAACGACCGCCGCTATGCCGGCATCGACGTGCCCGCCACCGAAAGCCTGAAGGACACGATTGCGCGCGTCCTGCCGTATTGGGAAGAGCGCATCGCC
The DNA here is from genome assembly GCF_002197685.1 of Sphingomonas dokdonensis. Taxonomy (GTDB): domain Bacteria; phylum Pseudomonadota; class Alphaproteobacteria; order Sphingomonadales; family Sphingomonadaceae; genus Sphingomonas; species Sphingomonas dokdonensis. The sequence goes on from NZ_NBBI01000002.1 coordinate 235,362, forward strand.
CCTGCGCTGAAGGACGGGCAGCGCGTGCTGATCTCCGCGCACGGCAATTCGCTGCGCGCGCTGGTGAAGCACCTGTCGAACATTCCGGACGACGAGATCACCGGATTGGAGATCCCCACCGGTCAGCCGATCGTCTACGAACTGGCCGACGATCTGTCCGCGATCGACCGTTATTACCTCAACGAACGCTGACACGTCCGGGAGCGCCGCCGCCGTGACCAACAATGCCGCGCGCGGCGGGCTCCTGCTGGGGTTGGGCGCATATGCGATCTGGGGTGTCCTGCCGCTGTATTTCCGCTGGCTGGGCGGGGTGCCTGCGCTGGAGGTGCTGGCGCATCGCGTGGTGTGGTCGCTGGCGCTGCTGCTGATCGTGGTGACGGCGCTGCGGCGCTGGCCGGCGGTGCGCGCGGCGGTGACCGGGCGGACGATGGCGATGCTGGCGGCGAGTGCGCTGCTGATCGCGACCAACTGGCTAATCTACATTTGGGCGGTGAATAACCACCAGACACTGGCGGCGAGCCTTGGTTATTTCATCAACCCGCTCGTCAACGTGGCCCTAGGCGTTGCGGTGCTGGGCGAGCGGCTCCGGCGGTGGCAGGGGGTGGCGATCGCCGTTGCCGCGGTCGGCGTCATCGCAATGGCGATTGGCGCGATCGAGACCTTGTGGATATCGCTGACGCTGGCGCTGTCGTTCGGTTTCTATGGGCTGGTGCGCAAGATGGTCGCGATCGACTCGCTGGGCGGACTGACCATCGAGACGGCGCTGCTGACCCCGCCGTCGCTGATCTATCTGCTCATAATGGCGGAGGGTGGCGGCGGCGCATTCGGCGGTGACGCGGTGCTCAACGCCAAGCTGGTGGCGCTCGGTATCGTCACTGCGGCGCCGCTGCTGATGTTCGCCGAGGCCGCGCGGCGGCTGCCCTATTCGACGCTCGGCCTGCTGCAATATCTCGCGCCCACGCTCCAGTTCATCGTTGCGGTAGCAGTGTTCGGCGAGCCGCTGCGGCCGTTGCACCTCCTCGTGTTCGGGCTGATCTGGGCGGGATGCGCGCTGTTCGCGTGGGACGGCTTGCGTGCGGCGCGCGCCCGTGCGCGCAAGCCGGTTGTGGCCTGACGGTCAGGCGGCGAACAGCTCCAGCTGCTGCTTTTTTGGGGCGACCAGCGGCTTCAGCTCCGCCTTGTCGGTCAGCGCGACAGGGCGCCAATCCTCCGCTACGATGAACGGCCGGATCTTGGCGATCGACACCGTCAGCCGCGCGACATCGTCAAGCCGCAGCTTGCGCCAGCGCCGGCTGGTCAGGATGTTGGCCACCGCCTTGGTGCCGAGGCCCGGTACGCGCAGCAGCAGTTCCTTTGGTGCGCGGTTCACGTCGACGGGGAAGGTGTCGCGGAACTTGAGTGCCCAGGCGAGTTTGGGATCGATGTCGAGCGGGAGCATGCCCGTTGCATCGTCTGCCGCGGCGAGCACCTCCTTGGGTTGGAAGCCGTAGAAGCGCATCAGCCAGTCGGACTGGTACAGCCGGTGCTCGCGCATCAGCGGCGGGCGCTGGAGCGGCAGCACGGCGGACGCGTCGGGAATTGGGCTGAACGCCGAATAATAGACGCGGCGCAGCTCGAACCGATTGTACAGCGTCGCGGCCTTGGTGACGATATCGCCGTCGGTCGCCGCATCCGCCCCGACGATCATCTGCGTCGACTGGCCGGCGGGGGCGAAGGTCGGCGCAGACTTGTAGCGCTTCTTGGCGTCGCGCGTGTCGATGATTGACGATTTGAGCCCGCCCATCGCGCCTTCGATGCGACCATTGTCCTTTTCCGGCGCAAGCCGCTTCAGACCACCGACGGTCGGCAGCTCGACGTTGATCGACATGCGGTCGGCATAGAGTCCAGCCTGGTGGATCAGCTCGGGATCGGCGTCGGGGATGGTCTTTAGGTGGATATAGCCGCGGAAATGGTGATCCTCGCGCAAGCTGCGCGCGACCTCGACCAGCTGCTCCATCGTATAATTGGACGAGCCGATGATGCCCGACGAGAGGAACAGCCCCTCGATATAGTTGCGGCGGTAGAACGACAGGGTGAGGTTCACCACCTCCTTCGCCGTGAAGCGCGCGCGGCGGACGTTGGAGCTCTTGCGGTTGATGCAATAATGGCAGTCGAAGATGCAGCTGTTGGTTAGCAGGATCTTCAACAGGCTGATGCAACGACCGTCGGGGGCATAAGCGTGGCAGATGCCCATACCCTCAGTCGAGCCGAGCCCCTTACCATCGCGCGAGTTGCGCTTGGCCGTGCCCGATGAGGCGCATGACGCATCATATTTTGCTGCATCTGCAAGAATTTCCAGCTTTTGCCTGACATCGAGCTGCGCCATCTGTTCTATATAAGTTCCGCACTGCCCGATGTCGACCTGCGATCGACGCTGTCACAATCCATCGCTATCGCCCCATCATGAATCTGCGTCGGTTCGACACGGTCGGCCCTTACCTGCTGCTGCTCGCCACCTGTGTCGCGGGCTGGCTGTTCAAGGCGCATTGCGGCGCCTCGTGGACGGGCGACGAGCAATATATCACCGGCTGCTATTCGGATGCCTTGCCATTCTGGGGGCTGCGCGGCGTCGCAGCTGGGCAGCTGCCTTACCTGGAGGCGCGAATCGAATATCCGGTGCTGACGGGCGCGCTGATCTGGCTGGAAGGGATGGTGGTGCGCACGATCGGGGGCACGCGCGGGGACGCATTCGATTTCCTGCTGGTGGTTTCGATGGTCAACGCGGCGCTCGCCTTCGCCGTGCTGTGGCTTATGGAGCGCGCGCGGGTTCCTATTGTGCGGCGCTGGTGCTGGGCGGGAGCGCCGCCGCTGATCCTGTACCTGGGGCATAATTGGGACATGCTGGCGGTCGCACTGGCGGTCGCGGCCTTTCTGGCGGCGCGGCGGGACGAAGCGATGAGCGCCGCGGCACTGGCGGCGATCGGTACGGCGGCGAAGCTGTTTCCCGTCCTGCTGCTGCCGCTGCTTGGCCTAAAGGCGCTATTCCGCAGCGGTGACGGCTGGTTGCGACGCATCGGATCGGCCGCCCTGCTCGCGTTGGTGGCGATCGCATTCTGGGCGATGCTCAACGCGCCCATCGCGCTGCGCGCCTTCGATAATTGGAGCGAGTTCTACACCTTCAGCCGCGAACGCGGCGGCACGGCGGCGGCGGTGTGGGAAATCATGGCGACGCAAGGGTGGTGGGCCAGCGACATCGCCACGCGCAACCTGTGGTCGTTCGTCATCTTCGCCGGTGGTGCGGCGGCGATCGTACTCATCGGCTGGCGGCGGCATGGCGACGCGCTGTGGGTGCTGTTCACCCCGGTGCTCGCCTGGTTCCTGCTGACCAACAAGGTCTATTCGCCGCAGTTCGACCTGTGGCTCTACCCGTTCCTGCTGCTCACGTCGCGCCGGCTGTGGCCGGTGGCGTGGTTCGTGGTCGGCGACCTGGCGGCCTATTGGGCCGAATTCTGGTTCTTCGCCTCGCCCGGCGGCGCAGGTATGGGGGTAACGCAGGAGCATATCGCGCTGGCTGCGGCGTTCCGCGCGGCGGCGATGCTGTGGATGGTCGTCGATATTGTGCGCCACCCGGCGCCTGAATGGATGGTCGCGCCGTTGGTCACTCCGCGGCGAGCAACGTCTCCGCGGCTTGAAGGTCGACCGACACCAGCCGGCTGACGCCGCGCTCGATCATGGTGACTCCGAACAGGCGGTGCATCCGGCTCATCGTGACCGCATTGTGCGTGACGATAAGGTAGCGCGTTTGCGTCTCACGGCTCATCCGGTCGAGCAGGTCGCAGAAACGCTCGATATTCGCGTCGTCGAGCGGTGCATCGACCTCGTCCAGCACGCAGATTGGCGCGGGATTGGTGAGGAACAGCCCGAAGATGAGCGCAACGGCGGTCAGCGCCTGTTCGCCGCCCGACAGCAGGGTGAGCGACTGGAGCCGCTTGCCGGGCGGCTGCGCCATGATCTCCAGCCCCGCCTCCAGCGGATCGTCTGAATCGATCAATTCGAGATGCGCCTGTCCGCCGTTGAAGAGCGTGGTGAAAAGGCGGCTGAAATGACCGTTTACCGCCTCGAACGCAGCGAGGAGCCGTTGACGACCTTCGCGGTTCAGCGTGCCGATCGAACCGCGCAGGCGGTTGACGGCGAGGCCCAGCTCCGCGCGTTCGGCGGCATTGCCGCTCGCGCCGGCCTCCAACTCGGCAAGCTCCTGTTCGGCGACGAGATTCACCGGTCCGATCCGCTCGCGGTCGCGCATCAGCTTGTCGTGAGCGGCGGTTTCCTCCTGCGGCGCGCCAACGGCGGCACTGTCGAAGCCGATCTTCCCGGGAAGAACGGGGGCGGGACATTCAAACCGTTCGCCCGACACGCGGCCAAGCTCGACGCGGCGAAGCTCCTGGTTCTCGGCGCGCGCGGAGGAACCGGCGCGCGCCTCGCGTGCTTCGGCCAGTGCTTCGCCAGCGCGGCGGGCGGCCTCCTCGCTCTGGCGAAGGGCGGATGCGGTGGCGCGCTCGGCGGTGGCCAGTTCCTCTGCGGTTCGCCGGGCTGCCTCATGCGCGGCGTCGGCATCGGCAATGGCGGCGGCGAGTTCGTCAGGGCGCGCGGCGATGGCGACGGTCTCTGCGGCAATCTCCGCCTCGCGCTTGCCCATGTCGGCGATTCGGCGGGCGGCGTCACCGGCCCGGGCGCGCCAGCTCTTCACATCGGCCTGTGCTGCGGCGAGGCGCGCGCGCGCGTCTTCCCCGGCGCGCTCGGTCGCGGCACGCGCGGCGCGTGCCTCCGCGACGGCAGTGCGCCGGTGCTCCGCCTCGCGCTGGAGCGTGGTGACGCTGGCGGCGGTGGCGCTGGTTTCGGGCAGCGCGGCGAGCGATGCGGCGGCGGCTTGATGATCGCGTGCCGCCTCGTCGCGCTCGGCGACGGTTCGGGCGGCGCGGGCGTCGAGGTCAGCGCGCAGCCCCGCCAGTCGTTCGATCTGCGCGGCGGCGCGGTCCTGCCGGGTGCGGGCGTCGCGCGCGGCAGCGTCGGCGCGGGCGAGTTGTTCGCGGGCGGTGCGGGCGGCGGTGCGCGCATTAGCGATCGTCGCTTCTTCGCGGGCGAGATCAGCCTCGGCGGCCTGCACCCGCGCGTCGGCGGCAGGGCGCGCCGTGTCGATTGCGGCAAGGCGGTTCAGCCGTTCGAGCCGCTCGGCGGCCGCAGCGCCGCTTTGCTTCGCAACATAGCCGTCCCAGCGGCGGAGCTGACCGGCGCGGGTCACGAGGCGGTCGCCGGGCGCGAGCGGGCGCTGGTCGTCGGTGTCGAGGACGATGATGTGCGCGAGCCGGGGAGCGAGAAGTGGTGGCGCGGTGACGTGGTGGATGAGGCGATCGGACGACGCGCTTGTACCTTCACTCGCGGCGGCGGGATCCGACCAATAGGCATTGGCTTGCTTGTCGAGACCAACCTCAAGATCGTCGCCCAGTGCGGCGGCGAGCGCGCGTTCGTAGCCGGGGGCAGCGCGGACGTGATCGAGCAGGCGATCGCGGCCCTTGCGCTCGGTGGCGCGGCGCAGCGCGGCGGCCTCGCTGTCGAGCGCGGCGAGATCGGCGCGGGCGGCGGCGCGGGATGCCTGCGCGGCGTCGCGGGCGGTGAGGGCGGCGCGTTCCGCTGCTTCGGCTTCGGCCTGGGCTGAGCGAGCGGCGTCGGCCTGCTGGAGCGCGGCGGCGAGCTTGGCGGCGGCGGTGTCGCGATCGCGTTCGTGTGGGGCGGCGTCACCGAGCGCGGCGCGTTGCTGCGCGACCTGCGCCGCCTCGCGCTCGGCGCGGTCGAGGCGGGTGCGGGCGGCGGTGGCGGCGGCATGGGCGACGCGGGCGTCGGCGGCTTCGGCGGCTTGTCGGGCCAGCGCCTGGGCGAGCGCGACTTCGGCGTCGCGGGCGTGGCGTTCGGCGTCGGCGAGTGCGGTGTCGCGAGTGGGGAGGTCGGCGGTGGCGGCTGCGATGGCGGCTTCCAGCCCCTTGCGCTCGGCATCGAGCCGGGTGAGTGCTTCGGCGGCGTCATGGGCGAGGGCGCCTTCGCGGGTGCGGTCGTCGGCGATGCGGGCGGCGGCCTGGGCGAGCTCGGCGAGGCGGCGGCTGGTGGCCTGTTCCTCGGCGCGAAGGGTGGCGAGCTGGTGGGCGATCTCGCTGCTCTGGTCACGCGCGGCGAGGGCGGCGGCGCGTGCGGCGGCGAGCGTTTCGGTGGCCTTGGCCTGCGCGGTCGCGGCCTGTTGCTGGAGAAGATTGGCCTCGCTCACGCGCACCTCGGCCGCCGCCGCTTCAGCCTTGGCCAGATCGGCGGCGGCTGCTGCTTCGCGCCAGCGGGTGAAGATCATGCGCGCCTCGGCAACGCGGATCTGGGTGGAAAGGAGGCGGTATCTTTCCGCCTGCCGCGCCTGCCGGCGGAGCGCGGCGGCGCGTGTCTCCTGATCGGAGATCACTTCGTCCAGCCGCAGGAGATTGGCCTCGGTCGCGCGCAATTTCTGCTCGGCGTCGCGGCGGCGGACGTGCAAGCCCGCGATGCCGGCGGCTTCCTCCAGCATGGCGCGGCGGTCGGCGGGCTTGGCGGCGATCACCGCGCTGATCCGGCCCTGGCTGACGAGCGCCGGCGAATGCGCGCCGGTCGCGGCATCGGCGAACAGCAGCGACACGTCCTTGGCGCGCACATCCTTGCCGTCGATGCGATAAGCACTGCCGGCGCCGCGCTCGATGCGGCGGACCACCTCTGTTTCCTCGCCGTTCACTTCGGCGAGGAGCGACACCTCGGCGAAGTCGCGCGGGGGGCGGGTGGCGGTGCCGGCGAAGATCACGTCCTCCATGCCGGCGCCGCGCATCGATTTCGCGCTATTCTCGCCCATGGTCCAGCGCAGCGCCTCGAGCAGGTTGGACTTGCCGCAGCCGTTGGGGCCGACGACGCCGGTCAGCCCCGGCTCGATGCGCAGGTCGGCGGGATCGACGAAACTCTTGAAACCCGAAAGGCGAAGGCGCTTGATCTGCACGGCCGCGCCGTCTTGGCGCGATCAGCGGGCCGGAGGCAAGAGGCGTGTCAGTTGCGTGCCGCGACCAGGCCGCGGGCGATCACCTGCGCCTGGATTTCCGCCGCACCTTCGAAGATGTTGAGGATGCGCGCGTCGCACAGGATGCGGCTGATCTCGAATTCCAGCGCATAGCCGTTGCCGCCGTGGATCTGGAGGCTGGCATCGGCATTGCTCCACGCGGCGCGGGCGGCGAGCAGCTTGGCCATGCCGGCTTCGATATCGCAGCGCTTGCCCGAATCCTTGGCGCGGGCGGCGGCATAGGTGAGCTCGCGCGCGGCGATGAGATCGACGAGGCTCATCGCGAGTTTGTCGGCGACGCGCGGGAAGTGGATGATCGCGCGGCCGAACTGCTTGCGATCGAGCGCGTAGCTCAGGCCAAGCTCGAGCGCGCGGCGAGCGACGCCGACGGCGCGCGCGGCGGTCTGGATGCGGGCGCCCTCGAAGGTGCGCATCAGCTGCTTGAACCCCTGACCCTCCTCGCCGCCGAGCAGCGCGTCGGCGGGGGCGGCCATGCCGTCGAAGGAAAGCGCATATTCGCGCATCCCTCGATAGCCGAGCACATGGATCTCGCTGCCCGACATGCCGGAGGCGGGGAAGGGATCGCCATCGGTGCCGCGCGGTTTGGGGACGAGCAGCATCGAGAGGCCGGCATAGCCCTTTGCATCCGGCAGCGTGCGGGCGAGGAGGGTCATGAGGTCGGAACGGCTGGCGTGGGTGATCCACGTCTTGGCGCCGTCGATCCGCCAGCTATCACCATCGCGGCGGGCGCGGGTCTGGAGCGAGCCGAGGTCGCTGCCGACATCGGGTTCGGTGAAGACGGCGGTGGGCAGCACCTCGCCGCTGGCGATGCGGGGCAACCATTCGGCCTTTTGCGCCTCCGTGCCCGAGCCGGCGATCAGCTCACCGGCGATTTCCGAGCGGGTGCCAAGCGAGCCGGCGCCGATCCAGCCGCGCGACAATTCCTCGGTGACGATGCACATGACGAGTTTCGACAGGCCGAGGCCGCCGTAAGTGTCGGGGATGCAGACGCCGAACGTGCCGAGGTCGGCCATGCGCGCGACCGTCGCGTCGGGGATCAGATCGTTGGCGAGATGCCAGCCGTGCGCGTGCGGCAGGACTTCCGTATCGGTGAAGCGGCGGAACTGGTCGCGGATCGCGTCCAGCTCCGTGTCGTGGAGCGTTTCGCTGGGCCATTCGCCGGCGGCGAGCCGATCGACCAGCGCGCGGCGGTCGGCGGCGGCGTCGTGGTCGAGGAGGTCGGCGCAGGCGGCCGCCAGCGTGCGGGCGGCGGCGGCGAGGCCGAGGTCGGCGGGGCGGAACAGCTCGTTCTGGCCCATCGGCAGGCCACCGACGAGCTGGGCGATGCTTTCCCCGAAGGCGAGGCGGGCGACGAGGGCGTTAACGTCCCCTGAGTTGCGATCCGCCCAGTCGGCCACCGCCTCCAGCGCTGCGACTGTCGTGGCGACCCAGGCGAAACCGTGGGCGGCGCGCTGCTCGCTGTCGATCGGCGCGGCATCGAGCCGGGCCGCGAGGGCGGCACGGGCGTCGTCGCGATAGCGTTGCGCCGCCGCCAGTGCCGCCCTCAGCATCAGGCGCGCTCGAAGACCGCGGCGATGCCCTGGCCGCCGCCGATGCACATCGTCTCCAGCCCGTAGCGGCCGTCGCGGCGGACGAGTTCGCGCGTCAGATTGGCGAGGATGCGGCCGCCGGTGGCGCCGATCGGGTGACCGAGCGAAATGCCCGAGCCGTTGACGTTGAGGATGTCGTTCCGGCTGTCGTCCTTGCTCCAGCCCCAACCCTTGAGGACGGCGAGCACCTGTGGCGCGAACGCCTCGTTCAGCTCGACGAGGTTTATATCGTCCCAGCCGAGGCCGTTGCGCGCGAACAGCCGCTCGACCGCGGGCACCGGCCCGATGCCCATGCGCGAGGGATCGCAGCCGGCGGCGGCCCAGCTGTGGAACCAGGCGATCGGCTCCAGACCCAGTTCCTCCAACTTGTCCTCGGCGACGACGAGGCAGGCGGCGGCGGCGTCATTCTGCTGGCTGGCATTGCCGGCCGTGACGACGCCGCCTTCGAGTGCGCGCAATTTGCCGAGCGATTCCAGCGTCGCGTCGGGGCGGTAGCCCTCGTCGCGGTCGAAGACGATCGCCTCGCCCTTCTTCTGCGGTACCGAGACGGGGACGAGCTCGTCGGCGAACAGGCCCTTTTCCCAGGCGGCGGTGGCGCGCTGGTGCGAGCGGACCGCATAGGCGTCGGCCTCCTCGCGGCTGATGCCGTAATCCTTGGCGAGATTCTCGGCCGTCTCGATCATGCCGCTGATCACGCCGAACCGCTCGACCGGCTGCGACATGAGGCGGCCGCGGGTGAGGCGATCGTGGATGGTGAGGTTGCCGGCGCGCACGCCCTTGCGGATGTCGGTGGTGTAGTGCTCGACGTTGGACATGCTCTCGCAGCCGCCGGCGACGACGACGTCGCTGACGCCGGTCTGCACCATCATCGCGGCGTCGATCACGGCCTGAAGGCCGGAGCCGCAGCGGCGATCGAGCTGATAGCCGGGCACCTCGATCGGCAGGCCGGCGGCGAGCCATGCCCAGTGGCCGATCGCCGGTGCCTCGCCATTGCCGTACCCTTGCGCAAAGACGACGTCGTCGACGCGGCTCGGATCGATCTTGGTGCGCTCCATCAGCGCCTTCAGGATCGTGGCGCCAAGCTGGCCCGCGGTGAGCGAGGAGAGGCTGCCGCCGAACTTGCCGACGGCGGTGCGGATCGGGGCGACGATGGCGGCGCGGCGGAGGGTCATGGGGTCTGCTCCTGCAAAAAAGCGGAGACGCGACTGGAGGTGACCGGCGCTCTCCTTGTTGGATTTTGGCCTACCGGATGGCCGGGGCGGTTTCAACTGTGCGGATTGTTATTCAGCGGGCTGAAAGGGCGTGGTTTGTTCTGCGAGACTTCTGCGGAGTGCATCGCGTCATGCCGGGCTGGTCCCGGCATCCACCGTGCCGCAGATCCTTAGGTGTTGAGTGTGTGGAACAGTGGATCCCGGCACAAGGCCGGGATGACGCGGTTGGTGGGGCGGCGGGAGCAATTCGCGGTGGCCTCGTTATGCCGGGATGGGCCCGGCATGGCGGCGACTTGCGCAAAGGCACCATCTTTGACTATGAGGCGCGCATTCGCATGGACCCGGTGCAAGCCCGGGTGGCTATCCCGGCCGCTGATCCGCCGGGCAACCTGCACAGATCTGATTGTTCTGCCGCCTGCCTTCTGCTGCGCGCGGCTGTCTGTGTTGCGTTCAACAGGTTTCCACTATTCATGCTTTCTCGTTTCCGAACTGAATGGTTCGCTGGCGCCGGCGATGTGCGGCGCGAGGCGCTGGCCGGCATCGTCGTCGCGCTGGCGCTGATCCCCGAGGCGATCGGATTTTCGATCATCGCCGGGGTTGATCCCAGCGTCGGCCTGTATGCCTCGGTGGCGATCGCCATCGTCATCTCGTTCCTTGGCGGGCGGCCGGCGATGATCTCCGCCGCCACCGCTGCCGTTGCGGTGGTGGTGATCCCGCTGGTGCGCGATCATGGTGTGCCGTATCTCTTTGCCGCGACCATCCTGATGGGCGTGATCCAGATCGCCGCGGGGCTGCTGCGGCTCGACCTGCTGATGCAGTTCGTCTCGCGATCGGTCATCACCGGCTTCGTCAACGCGCTGGCGATCCTGATCTTCATGGCGCAGCTGCCGCAGCTGACCGGTGTGACGTGGCATACCTATGCGATGGTCGCGGCGGGGCTGGCGATCATCTACCTGCTGCCGCGCGTGACGAAGGCAGTGCCGTCGCCACTGGTGGCGATCGTCGTGCTGGCGATCGCCAGCATCGCGATCGGCCTGCCGGTGCGGACGGTGGGCGAGATGGGGCGCCTGCCCGAGGGGCTGCCGAGCCTGGCCTGGCCCAACGTGCCGCTGACGCTCGACACGCTGCGGATCATCCTGCCCTATTCGCTGACCATGGCGGCGGTGGGGCTGCTGGAATCGCTGCTGACGGCGCAGATCGTCGACGACATGACCGATACCGACAGCGACAAGCGGCGCGAGTGCATGGGGCAGGGCGGCGCCAACATGGTCGCGGCGCTGGTCGGCGGCATGGGCGGCTGCGCGATGATCGGCCAGTCGGTGATCAACGTGACGTCGGGCGGGCGCACGCGGCTGTCGACCTTTATCGCCGGCGCGTTTCTGCTGTTCCTGCTGGCGGTGCTCGGGCCGATCGTGGGGCGCATCCCGATGCCGGCGCTGGTCGCGGTGATGATCATGGTGTCGATCGGGACGTTCAGCTGGAATTCGATCCCGAACCTGCGCCGCCATCCGCCGACGTCGTCAGCGGTGATGCTGGTGACGGTCGCGGTGGTGGTGGCGACGCATGATCTGGCGCAGGGCGTGCTGGCGGGCGTGCTGCTGTCGGGCATCTTCTTCGCGGGCAAGGTGCGGCGGATGTTCGCAGTGGTGCGCGACGAGGACGGCGATCGCGTGCGCTATCTGGTGAGCGGCGAGATCTTCTTCGCCTCGGTCGATCGCTTCACGCGGGCGTTCGCAGCCGAAGACGGCCGCGCGGTGACGATCGACGTGTCGGCGGCGCATTTCTGGGACATTTCGGGTGTTGGCGCGCTCGACAAGATCGTCGCGCGGCTGCGGCGCGATGGGTCGGTGGTCGAGGTGATCGGCTATAATCGCGCGAGCGCCGATTTGATTGACCGCTTTGCGCTGCACGACAAGACGGGGGTAGAGCTGGGCGTCGTGCCGCATTGAGGGCGTAGTGCGCCTCGTGCCGGACTGGTCCTGGCATCCACCGTGCCGCTTGTTCAACGCCTGTTGTGCTCGCGGAAGAGTGGATGCCGGCACGAGGCCGGCATGACGGTCTTGATTCGGTGCGCGGCTTTTTACTCGGCGGCGACCTTTGTCGCCTCTGAAGCCGCTTCGATCTCGGCGGCCTTGGCCTCGACCAGGCGGACGATGTGGTCGATCATGCCTTCGTCCTGCACGACATGGTCGGTAATGCCCGACAGGTACACCATGTGCTTGCCGTTGCCGCCGCCGGTGAGCCCGATGTCGGTCTCGCGCGCTTCGCCCGGGCCGTTGACGACGCAGCCGAGCACGGAGAGCGACATGGGGGTGCGGATGTGCTGGAGCCGTTCCTCCAGCGTCTGCACGGTGCGGATCACGTCAAAGCCCTGCCGCGCGCAGCTCGGGCAGCTGACGACGCGCACGCCGCGGTTGCGGATGCCGAGCGATTTCAGGATCTCGAACCCGACGCGGACCTCTTCTTCGGGCTCGGCCGAGAGCGAGACGCGGATCGTGTCGCCGATGCCGTACCAGAGGAGCGAGCCAATGCCGATCGCGCTCTTCACCGTGCCGCCGACGAAGCCGCCCGCCTCGGTGATGCCAAGGTGCAGCGGGCAATCCACCGCCTCGGCGAGCTGTTGATAGGCGGCGACGGCGAGGAACACGTCCGACGCCTTTACCGCGACCTTGAACTCGTGAAAGTCGCGGTCCTGCAGCAGCTTGATGTGATCGAGCGCCGATTCGACCAAAGCCTCGGGGCAGGGCTCGCCATATTTTTCGAGCAGGTCCTTTTCGAGGCTGCCGGCGTTGACCCCGATGCGGATCGCGCAGCCGTTCGCCTTGGCGGCGTTGACCACTTCGTTGACGCGGTCGGCCGAGCCGATGTTGCCCGGGTTGATGCGCAGGCACGCGGCGCCGGCGTCCGCCGCCTCGAGCGCGCGCTTGTAGTGGAAATGGATGTCGGCAACGATCGGCACGCGCGAGGCGCGCACGATCTGCTTTAGCGCGGCGGTGGATTCGACGTCGGGGCAGCTGACGCGGATGATGTCGACGCCGGCATCCTCGCAGCGGCGGATCTGGTCGATCGTCGCGCGTGCGTCGTCGGTCGGCGTATTGGTCATCGTCTGGACGGTGACGGGTGCGTCGCCGCCGACGGGCACGTTGCCGACCATGATCTGGCGGCTCGCGCGGCGGTGGATATCACGCCAGGGGCGTAGGGACATGGGGGGCTTCCTATCGGCTTTGCCGTCGATATAGCGTGTCGCAGTTATAAACGAAACGTGGGGCAGGACGATGACACTTTCGCTGTACGATGCGGTAATCCCGTCGAACATCCAGATCCTGGGCGCGATCGACCGCCTGCTGGACAAGGCGGAGGCGTTTGCGGCGGAAAAGGGCAGGAGCCCGGCCGAGCTGATCGACGCGCGGCTCGCGCCCGACATGCTGCCGTTCGGGTATCAGGTGAAATCGGTGGCGGAGCATTCGATGGCCGCGATCGAGGGCGTGCGCGGGGGCAATTTCTCGCCCAGCATGGCGCCGTGGCCGACCGACTTCGCCGGCCTGCACGAGCGGATCCGCGGCGCGATCGCGGCGTTGGAGGGGATCGACCGGGCCGAGTTCGACGCGCTGGCCGACAAGGACACGCAATTCTCGATGGGCGAGATGCGGATGCCGTTCACCGGCGGGCAGTTCCTGCTCTCCTTCTCGCAGCCCAATTTCTATTTCCACGCCACCACCGCCTACGGGATCCTGCGCGCGCAGGGCATGAAGATCGGGAAGCGGGATTTCCTTGGCGCGCTGCGGATGAAGCGGGCGGCGGCGTAAGCCGGCAACCTTTCGTTACGGATGATGCTGCTATAGCGGCGGGCAATGGACAGGTCCGTGCCCGCCATGCGTCATTATGGGCTTGATTGGCTGCGGATCGGCGCGTTCGCGCTGCTGATCGTCTATCATGTGGCGATGGTGTTCGCGCCGTGGCCATGGGTGGTGAAATGGCCGCAGACCTTTCCGGCGCTGATCGTGCCGATGGCGCTGCTGACGCCGTGGCGCATTCTCCTCCTGTTCGTCGTGTCGGGCTTTGCCACGCGCCGGCTGCTCGCGCGGATGCCGTCGCTTGGCGAATTCGCGCATCAGCGCAGCCTGCGACTCCTGGTGCCGCTCGCCTTTGCCATGCTGGTGCTGCTGCCGCCCGAATTGTGGGTGCGCGTGCGGCTGGCGGGCGACCCGGACGGGCTCGCGGCCTATTGGCTGGGCGATTACTGGAGCCCGATCGTCCATTACGGACGCAGCTTCCCGACCTGGGAGCATATGTGGTTCGTCGTCTACCTGTGGGCGTATACCATGGTGCTCGCGGCGCTGCTGAAGGCCGGTGGCGCGGGCTGGATCGATCGCGCGGCGGCATGGCTGTCGGTGGGGCATCGGATCGTCTGGCTGCCGATCCTGGTGCTGGCGGGCGCGAAGATCGCGCTGATGTTCGTGGTGCCCGAAACGCAGGGGCTGTTCACCGACTGGTCGGGCCATGCGGTGAACCTGCCGCTGTTCCTGTTCGGCTTTGCGCTGGGCGGCGCGCCGGCCTTGTGGCGGGGAATAGCACGCCATTGGCGCGGCGCGGCGATGATCGCAGCGGCGAGCGCGCTTGTCGTGACCTGGGTGGAACTGCACTACCAGGGCGCCGCCGTTCCCGGCCATGCGATGATGGCGGCGGACCGCGCGGCGCGGCTGGCGATGGCGTGGGGCGTGATCGTTTCGCTGCTGCGGCTGGCGGATACGGTGCTCAACCGCGATCACCGGCTGCGCGCGTCGCTCGCCGAAGCGGTGTTCCCGGCGTACATCGTCCATCATCCGGTGCTGGTGGTGCTGGCCTGGGCAGCGCCGGCGGCGGGTCTGAGGGCAGGGGCCGGATTCGTGTTCCTGCTGAGCGCGACGGTCGCGGCCTGCGCTGCCTGTTACCTGATCGGGCGCGACATCGCCTGGCTGCGCCCGCTGATCGGCCTGGCGCCCGCGCGACCCGCGCCGGTGCGGCAACTGGCGTAGCCGTATCTCCCCGGGCGGGTATCTGCTAGGCGCGCAGTGATGCAGCGGCACTTTGGCCTCGACTGGCTTCGCATCGGAGCCTTCGCGATCCTGATCCTCTACCATATCGGCATGGTGTTCGTGCCGTGGGGGTTTCACGCGAAGCTCGCCGCCGAGCAATGGGTGACGGTGCCGATGATGCTGTCGAACCCGTGGCGGCTGTCGCTGCTGTTCCTCGTCTCTGGCTACGCCAGCCGCGCGCTGTTCGTGCGCCACACGGGGCCGTGGCCGTTCATCCGCAACCGCACCGCGCGGCTGCTGATTCCGCTCGTCTTCGGCATGGCGGTGATCGTGCCGCCGCAATCCTGGGTCGAGCTGGTGACGCAGCACGGCTATGCGCGCGGCTTTCCGGCATTCTGGACGAGCGACTATTTCGCCTTTGCGCGGCTGGACGGCATCTTCCTGCCGACGTGGAACCACCTGTGGTTCGTCGCCTATCTGTGGGTTTACACATTGCTGTTCACCGTCGTTCTGACGGTGACGCCGCGGGGTGTGAAGGCCGCGGCGCAGCGGCTGTTCGATCGGCTGTTCGGCGGGGTGGGCGCGCTGATCCTGCCGATGGCGTGGCTGATGCTGGTGAGCGGGGTGCTGTTCCCCGGTGCGCGCGAGACGCATGAGATGTGGGGCGACTGGGTGGCGCACGCCTCCTATTTCCCGATGGTCGTGCTGGGCTACGCGATGGCCGGCAGCGAGCGGATGATCGCGACCTTTGCGCGCTGGTGGAAGGTGACGGCGCTCGCCGCGCTGCTGGCGTTCCTCACCGTCGCGACGATCCAGATCGTCTTTGCCGGCTATCGCGTGACGCCGCGGCCGTTCGGCACGATCTTCAGCCTGGCGCGCGGGGTGCAGGGATGGATGACGATCGCGGCGCTGATCGGCGTGGCGGAGACGTTCTGGAACCGCGACCATCGCTGGCGCCCGATGCTGACCGAGGCGGTGTTTCCGTTCTACATCATCCACCAGACGATCATCGTGGTGGTGGCGTACTGGCTGCTGCTCGCGCGCCTGCCGCTGGTGCTCGACTTCATCATCCTGGTGGTGGCGACGGTGGCGGGCTGCTGGGCCTTCTACCTCGGCGGGCGGCGGGTGGCGTGGCTGCGCCCGCTGATCGGCCTGCGGCTCCATCGCAAGCGCGCCGACATTCCCGATTCCCGCCCCGCGATTGTTTGAACCTAAAAGGATTATCATGCGCCTGATCCTGCCATTGCTCGCCGCCCTTCTCGCCACACCCGCGGTCGCGCAGGAGACACCGCGCTGGTCGCTCGCGATCCATGGCGGGGCGGGGGTGATCGAGCGCGACAAGCTGTCGCCCGAGCAGGACAAGGCGATCCGCGCGGCGCTGAACCAGGCGCTGAAGGCGGGGTCGGCGGTGCTGGAGAAGGGCGGCAGCGCGATGGATGCCGTCGAGGCGACGATCCACGTGCTGGAGGACGATCCGCATTTCAACGCCGGGCGCGGCGCGGTCTTCACCTGGGAGGGGCGCAACGAGATGGACGCAGCGATAATGGACGGGCGCACCCGCGCGGCGGGCGCCGTCGCTGGCGTCACCGCGACGCGCCATCCGGTGAGCCTGGCGCGCGCGGTGATGGAGAAGAGCGATCATGTGTTCCTCGCCGGGACCGGGGCCGATGCGTTCTCGCGCGAACAGAAGCTGGAACAGGCGGACGCGAGCTGGTTCGCGACGCCCGAGCGGCGGCAGCAGCTGGAGACGCTAAAGGCCAAGAAGCTGTCGGCGATCGACGTGGACCACAAATACGGCACCGTCGGCGCGGTGGCGCGCGATGCGAACGGCCATGTCTCGGCGGCGACCTCCACCGGGGGCATTACGGGCAAGCGCTGGGGCCGGATCGGCGACGCGCCCGTAATCGGCGCGGGCACCTATGCCGACGATCGCGCCTGCGCGGTTTCAGCCACCGGATCGGGCGAATATTTCATCCGCGAGGGCGTGGCGCACGAGATCTGCGCGCGCATCCGCTTCAAGGGCGAGAGCCCGCAGGTCGCGGCCGACACGGTGATGGCGGAGGTTGGCGCGATGGGCGGCGACGGCGGGGTGATCGTCAACACGCCGTCGGGCGCGACCGCCTGGAGCTACAACACGCCGGGCATGTACCGCGGGCGGGTGAGCGCCGGCAGCGCGCCAACCGTGGCGATCTATCGCGACGAGCCGTAAGGTGGCGGTGGGCAAGCACATCGCCCTGCTGCGCGGGATCAACGTCGGCGGGCATCGCCGCGTGCCGATGGCCGAGCTGCGCGCGCTGGCGACGGGGGCCGGCTATGGCGAGGTGCGCACCCATCTGGCGAGCGGCAATCTGGTGCTCGCCAGCGATCAGCCGCCGGAGGCGGTGGAGCAGGCGCTCGAGCGGCTGATCGCCGAGCGTTTCGGCTTTGCGGTCGACGTGGTGGTGCGATCGGCGGCGCAGTGGCGCGGCTATCTCGACGCCAATCCCTTCGTGGAAGAGAGCGAGCGTGCGCCCAATCTGGTGATGCTGTGCATCGGCAAGCAGCCGGCGAGTGATGCGCACGTGAGCGCGCTGCAGGCGCGCGCCGGCGAGAACGAGCGGGTGGTGCAGCAGGGCGAGGCGCTTTGGCTGTATTTCGGGGACGGGGCGGGGCGATCGAAGATGGCGGTCGGCCCGGCGACTGGCATCTGGACCGCGCGCAACGTGCGCACGGTGCGCAGCCTGGCGGAGATGGTGGCTTAGGAGCCGACCTAGGCCGGTTGAAGCTTCTTTTGGCCGAGATCAACGGCGGGGCCGCTGCGACACTCACGCCGTCATGCCGGGCTGGTCCCGGCATCCACCGCGCCGCACGCTCTAAGCTGTTGATCGAGCGGAACAGTGGATCCCGGCACAAGGCCGGGATGACGAAAGTCATGGGGCCAAGCCGCGCTGCACTAGCCCTATGGCCGGGCGGCGCGGCGCAGCGTCATTCGCGGAAGGCGCGTTCGGACAGGCGGGTGATCGGCGTCAGGATGTATTGCATCACCGTGCGCGGATCGCCGAGCAGGTTGATCTCCGCCGTCATGCCGGTGCCGATCGGCAGCAGCTTGCCCGTGCGGCGATCGAGCAGCCCCTTAGTGTCGGTGCGCACGAAGACGTTGTAATAGCTCATCTGCGCGCGTTCATCGACGATCGCATCGGGCGAGATCGACTCCACCTTGCCGTCGATCCAGCCGTAGATCGAGCTGTCATAGGCGGTGATGTTGATGCGGGCGTGCTGGCCGGTGCGCACGCGGGCGATGTCCTCCGGCCGGATGCGCGCCTCGACCAGCAGGGTGTCGCGCGACGGCGAGATTTCGGCGATCGGTGCGCCCGGCGAGATCGCCGCGCCGACGGTGGTCACCAGCACGCGGTTGATGCGGCCGGCGAGCGGCGCGCGCACAATAGTGCGCTCCACCCGTGCGGCGAGCGCGGGGAGGGTGGAGGCGCGGGCGGCGAGATCCGCCTGCGCCTTGGCCAGTTCGTCCGCGGCCCGCGCGCGCCAGTCCTGGCGAGCCTGCGCGAGGCTCGCATTGGCTTCGGTGACGCCCGCCTGCGCGCGCGCGAGCGAAGCACTGGCCTGCGCGGCCTCGCTGGCGGCGACGCTGGCGGCGCTTTCCGATTGGGTGAGCGACAGGCGCGGCTCGATGCCCTTCTCCACCAGGGGGCGCATGGTGGCGAGCTCGGCCGCGCGCGCCTCGCGGGCGCTCTGCCGGGCGCTCAGCGCGGATTGCGCCTCGGCCACGGCGCGGTTCGCCTGCACGCCGCGGGCGCCATAGGAGCCGGTGATGCCGGCGAGTTCCTGCATGCGCGCGGCGTGCAGCGCCTTCTCGATCTCGATCTGCTCGGCCACCGCGGCGTTGGTGGCGGCCGGATAGACCGGCTCGCGGCCGAGCACCTCGGCCTTCAGCCGCGCGATCTTCACCTGCAGCGCGGCGGTCTGCGCCTCGCCCGAACCGAGCTCGCCGCCCGTCGCAGTCGGATCGAGCCGGACCAGAGGCTGGCCGGCGTTCACCATCTGCCCGGTGCGCACCAGGATTTCCTGCACCACGCCGCCTTCGAGATTGGAGACGGTCTGCAATTGCGAGCTGGCGATGACCCGGCCCGAGCCGCGCACGGTGCGGTCAAGCGTCGCCCAAGACGCCCAGACGACGAAGATCACGAAAAAGGCGAGGATCGACCACAGCAGCAGGTTCGACGCCTGGCGCGGTTTGATCCGCTCGGCGATCTCCTCCAGCCGGGTCTGCTCGCCGGGCACCGGCGGGCTGGTGAGCGGCGTGGCGGTGGCGGCAGCAGCAGCGGGCTGGGGGACGGGGGTGGTGGAAAGCTCGGACATGGATCAGGCCACCTTTGGCCGGGTGAGTTGCTGCATAACCTTGTCGCGCGGGCCATCCATCGCGATCTGGCCGCGCTCCATCACGATGATGCGCTGGACGAGCTGAAGCAAGGGCGGGCGGTGCGTGACGAGCACCATGGTGCGCCCCTGCACCTCGCTTTGCAGCCGCTCGATCAGCGCCTGTTCGGTCTGCGTGTCCATACTGGCGGAGGGTTCGTCGAAGATCAGCATCGGCGGCTTGCCGGCGAGCGCGCGGGCGATCGCGATCGACTGGCGCTGGCCGCCCGAGAGCCCCTCGCCGCGATCGGCGAGCTTGAGGTCGTAGCCGTTGGCGATCTGACCCATGAACTGGTGCGTGCCGGACAGGGTGGCGGCGCGCAGCATCTCGGTATCGTCGATGCCGGGGCGGCCGAGCATGATGTTCTCGCGCACGCTGCCGGTCATCAGCACGCTGTCCTGCATCGCCACGCCCATCTGTGCGCGCAGCGTGGCGGGATCGAGCTGGCGCAGGTCGGTGCCGTCGATCATCACCAGGCCGTCGGCCGGCGGATAGAGGCCGAGGATCAGGCGGGTGACCGTGGACTTGCCCGAGCCGACCCGGCCGAGCAGCGCCACGCGCTCGCCCGGCTCGATGCTGAACGACACGCTTTGCAGCGCCGGCTCCGACGCGCCGGGATAGCGGAAGCTGACGTTGCGGAACTCGATCTTGCCGTTGAGCGCGGCGATCTGCAGCGGCTCGCCCGCCGGCCCTTCGCTCGGCTGCTCCATCATGGCGTTGATCTGGCGATAGGCGGTGCGCGTGGCGGACAGGCGGCCGAGCAACTGCGAGATCGTCGCCAACGGCGCGATCGCGCGGCCGGCCAGCAGCGAGCAGGCGATGAGGCCGCCCGAGGTCAGCTCGCGCGCCGCGATCAGGTTCACGCCGACGATCACCACCCCGGCATAGCTGATCGTGCTGGCCGAGCCGGCGACGGTGATCGCGATGCTGGAGATCAGCCGCTGGCGCAGCGAGGATTCGGATTGCTGGCGCACCGCGCTCAGCCAGCGGCGCGTGAGCATCGGGCCGGCGCCCGACGCCTTTACCGTTTCCATCCCGCCGATCGTTTCCACCAGCACCGACTGCTTCGACAGCCCTTCGCGCAGCGTGCGCGCGGTGAGCCGTTCCAGCGCCGGATTGCTCGCCCAGGCGGTGAGCAGCACGACCGGGATGATGACCAGAAGGACGATCACCACCTTGCCGCCGATCGCCCAGATCACCGCCACCGTCAGGATCAGGAACGGCAGGTCGACCAGCGCGGACATGGTGGCTGAGGCGAAGAAATCGCGCAGGGCCTCCAGCTCTCGCATCAGGCCGGCCAGCGCGCCGGTCGAACCCTTTTTGTGATCGAGCCGGATCGCCAGCAGCTTGCGGAACACCCGGTCGCCGACCTGAAGGTCGATGTCGGCGCCGGCGATGTCGACGAAATACGACCGCAGCATCTTCAGCACGAAATCGAAGACGATGACGATGCCGAAGCCGATCGACAGCGCGACGAGGCTGGACATGGCATTGTTGGGGATCACGCGGTCATAGACGACCATCGAGAACAGCGACGTCACCAGCGCGAAGATGTTGATCAGCACCGCGGCGGCCGCGACCTTGATATAGGTCTGCTTGTTCTCGAGCATCGGCTCGAGCAGCCAGGGCGCAAAACGCTTCTTGGGATCGGGGACGAGCGTATGGTCGCTCATGGCTGGCGTCCTTGGGATGGATCGGTGATGCCGAGGGTGGGCAGCAATTGCCCCGTGCGCGAAAGCAGGACGTAGCGCGAGGCGTCGAGCTCGGTGACGGCCTGGAGATAGCCGACCGCCGTTTCGAAATAGCTGTCTTCCGCGCCGATCACGTCGAACAAGGTGCCGGAGGCGACGCGGAACCGCTCCGCAATGGTGTCGCGCGAGCGGCGGCTGGCGAAATAGGTCGCCTCCAGCGCGCGGCGCTGCTCCTCCAGCGCCTGCACGTCGGACCAGGCGATCTCCGCATCGCGCGCGGCCTCGATCGAGATGCGGTCGGCGCGTGCCTCGGCCGAGCGCGCGCGTGCCTGCGCCTGCTGATCGCGCTGCTCGATCCCACCCCACAGGCGCTGCCGCAGGGTGAGCCGGGCGCGCACGTCATAGTCGCGCGGCGTTTCGTAGATGCCGTAGCGGCCCGAATCGATGCCGGCGCTGAGCGTCGGGAGCCGATCGGCGCGGGCGGCGCGAGCGTCGGCGCGCGCGGCATCCGCCGACGCCCGCGCCGAGCGGACCGCCGGCACGTCGACGGCGCGTGCGACCGCCAGATCCTTGCTCACCGTCGCCTGGCCGATGAACGGCGCGCGCGCGAGCCCCGGCGGTGGGGGCGTGCCGGTCAGCGATTCGAAGCGTGCGGCGGCCTGCGCCTCCAGCCGGCGGAAGCGGGCGAGCCGCGCGTCGGCGGAGGCGATATAGCTGTCGACGCGCGCGATATCCGCCTCGGCCGATGCGCCGCGGCGGATGCGCTCCTCCACCATCGCGCGCAATTCGCGCTGGCTGTCGGCAAAGGACGTGGCGAGCGCGACCAGCGCGCGATAGGTGAAGACGTCGTACCAGGACGACAAGGTGGTGAGCGCGATCCGGTCCTGCGCGCCGAGAATGTCGGTCTCGGCGGCGTTCAGCCGGTTGCGCGCGGCGCCGATCCGCGCGTTGGCGGCCCCGCCGTCGAGCAGCAGCTGATCGACCGTCAGCAGCTGATCGGTACGCCGACCGGGGCGCGCCTGTTCGATCACGTTCTCCGGATTGTTGCCGAAGTTGCGCGAGAGCACCGCATAGCTGGTGATGGTGACGTCGACAGTGGGGCGGCGCACCGATTTGGCCTCGCCCAGCGCGGCATCGGCCTGATCGCGGTTCGCCTCGGCCTCGGTCGCTTCGGGATTGCGGGCAAGCGTCTCCTCGACGATGCGCTGCAGCGTTTCAACGGGCGCGGTGCGGCGGGTGAGGGCGAGGAGCGGATCATCCTCGGCGCGGATGGCCATCGGATTACCGGTATGGCCGGGCAGGAGCGGCGCGGCGGCTGTGGGTGCCGGATTCTGAGCCGCCGGTGGCGGGGGCTGGGTCGCCGGTGGCGGGGTCTGGGCCGGGATTTGAGCCGCTGGGGCGGTGCCCTGCGCGTTGGCCGCAAGGCCGGGCAAGCAGGCAAGCGCCGCGCCCGCCAGAAGCGTTGCCGCGGCCTGCGCCCGTGCTGCCCTCAGGAATACCGGCCTTGCAACAATCGGCCGTGAAAACACTGGTGAAATCACACATCCCCCCCGGGACAAGACTTCACCCCCTAAACGTTGCCGTGGCCCGCGCCAAGTATCTCACACGCGCGGCAAAATATTCATTTTGGCGGTTTTACTGCCCGAATGCGCCTTCGCGATACAGAAGGGTAATGGCGACCCGGCGATTGCGCGGGTCCATCGGATCGGCGGTGATCATCGGTTCGCGATCGGCCACGCCCTCGATGCGGTAGAAGCGCTGTTCGGGGATGCCGCCCTGCGCCAGTCGCCGGCGGGTCGCCTCGGCGCGCGCGGTGCCCAGCATCCAGTTGTTCATCGCGCGCGGGTCGCCATAGGGCAGGCTGTCGGTATGGCCGCGGATCATGATCGGATTGGCGGTCGCGCGGATGCCCTCGGCCACCATGCCGATCAGCGCGGACGCGTCCTTTTCCAGCGTCGTGGTGCCGAGCGCGAACATCGAATAGTTCGCGTCGTCCACCAGGTCGATGCGCATGCCGTTGGGCGTCATGGTGAAGCGGATGTGCTTGGCCAGCGCGGCAAGCGACTTGCGCTCGCGCAGCTGGCGCTCGACCTTTTCCTTCAGCTTCGCGAAGTTCTTGCGATCCTCCGCCGCTATCGAATCCGGGCTGCGCAGCGATCCCTTCTTGCCGGTGCCCATCTGCGTGCCGCCCGACCCTTCCGCTTTCGACACGATGGTCGGCATGCGCGAATTGCCGTCGTTGGGCCCGGTCTTCTGGTCGGACGTCACCGACTGGCCGCCGAGCAGCCCCGAGCCGCCGATGCCGAGCGACTTGGTGTTGAGGATGGTCGGCGCGAAATAGTCCGCGACGCCCTTGCGCTGCTTTTCGGTGGTGGCGCCGAGCAGCCACATCAGCAGGAAGAACGCCATCATGGCGGTCACGAAATCGGCATAGGCGACCTTCCACGCGCCGCCGTGATGGCCGCCGTGACCCTCGATATAGACCTTCTTGACGATGATCTTCGGGGGCTGGTTGCTACCGTGGGGCGCGCGCGCGGCCACTTATTTGCCCCTGAGGCCGTCGAACACCTCGGCAAAGCCGGGCTGGTTGGTGTGGGCGATGCCCGAGCGGGCGGCCTCGATCACCAGCGGCTGCGGGTGGCCGTGGAGCGAGGCGATGATGATCTGCTTCACCACGTGATAGATCGCGGCATCGGCATCGATCACCTGCTTCAGCCGCGAGGCGAGCGGGCTGACGATGCCATAGGCGAGCAGCACGCCAAGGAACGTGCCGACCAGCGCGGAGCCGATCATGCCGCCCAGGATGGCGGGGGGCTGGTCGATCGAGCCCATGGTCTTCACGACACCCAGCACGGCGGCGACGATGCCCAGCGCGGGCAGCGCATCGGCGAGCGAGGACAGCGTCGTATGCGGCCCTTCCACCTCGTGATGGTGCGTCTTGATGGCGTTATCCATCACATCCTCGACCGCGTGCACGTCGAGCGTGCCCGAGGAAACGACGACGAGGCGCAGCGTGTCGGCGATCAGGTTCACCAGCGTGTGATCGGCGACGAGCTTGGGATATTCGGTGAACACCGCGGAGGACTTGGGATCCTCGACATGCGGCTCCAGCGCGATGGGGCCGTCCATGCGCAGCATCTTCATCAGCTTGCTGACGAGAAAGATGACGTCGAGATAATCCTGCTTCTTGTACTTCGGGCCCTTGAACACCTTGGCGAGGCCGCCGCCCATCGCCTTCAGCTCCTTGCCCGAATTGCCCATGATCAGCGCGCCGGCCGCGGCGCCGCCGATGATCAGCATCTCGTGCGGGAGCGCATGCAACACGGGGCCAAGCGCGCCGCCCGTGAAGGCAAAGCCGCCGAAAACCATGGCAATGAGAACAACAAGGCCGATGGCGGCGAACATGCTTATCCCCGGAAAATACGTCGTGTCCGATCCATCAAACGACCGAAAGGACAGGATTTTTAGGGTTTAATCGCCGCCGGCTGACCGGCTGCGGGCGGCACTATCGAAGATAGTCGAACAACGAGAGGCTGGAGAGCTTGGAAAAGCTCGCCTGCGTCGCCTGAAGGATCGTCATGGTCTTTTGCAGCTGAACGATCGTTTCGGTCGGGTCGGCATCCTCGATGCCGGCGCGCAGCACCTCGCGGTCGTCCGCCGCGGTTTTCAGCTGCGCGGCGAAAAGGTCGACGCGGACTTCGCGCGCACCCAGCGAGGCTTGGGTCGCGACGACCTGATCGGCCACCGTGCCCAGCGTATCCGCCGCATCTTCCGGCAGCGCCTCGCCCGCGCGCAGCGCCGCGACCATCGCGGTAATCGCGCTGCCGAGATCGGCCCCGTCCTTGGTCGCCAGGAATTCCTTGGCGTTGACCGTCACCTCGACGCGCTGCCCGTCGCCGAGCGGCATCGCCGCCGCCTTGCCCTCGGCAAAGCCCAGCGCGCCGGCGGCGCCCGGCGTCACCGCCGCGCCAATATCCTTGCCGCCGAACATCGGCATGCCGCGCGCGTCCTTGGCGTTCGCGAGCGTCACGATTGACTGGAGAATGCCCTCCAGTTCGGTGGCGATCGCCGCCTTGGCCGTATCCGAATTCGTGCCGTTCTTGCCCTGCAGCACCAGCTCGGAGGCGCGCTGCAGCCGCTCGGTCATCTGCGACAGCGTGCTGCCCGCCTGCTGGAGGCTGGCCTGCGCCAGCGTCACATTGGCGGCATCCTGCACGCCATCGGCGTTGGCGCGGTTGATCACCTGCAACCGCTGATAGCCGACGCTGTCGTCCGACGGCGCCAGCAGCTTCTTGCCGGTGGAAACCTGTTCGTTCAGCCGGTCGAACTGCGCCTGCAGCTTCTGCATCGACGCGGTGGACCGGCTGTAGAACAGCCCGGTGGAAACGTTGGTGGTCATCAGCGGATATCCAGCAGCGTCTGGAAGGTGTCGCGCGCGATCGAGATCACCTTGCTCGACGCCTGATACGCCTGCTGGAAGCGCAGCAGGTCCACCGCCTCGCGATCGAGATCGACGCCGGAGATCGCGTCACGCGCCATGATCGCGGCATCGTGGATCGCGGCCTGCGCATCGCCCACCACGCCGCGCGCCTGGATCGCGGCGGCATTGTTGGCGACGAGCGCGCCGAGGTTTCCTTCGAACCCGGCGGCGCCGCGCAAGGTTTCGAGTGCGGCGAGATTGCCGTTGCCGCGCGTGCCCTCGCCGGGCCGCGCCGCGGCGATGCCGCGCGGATCGTCCATCACCAGCGTGATGTCGGTCGGCGAGGCGCCGGCTGCGAAAAGCGGCTGGCCACCCGCGCCGTCCAGCGTCTGTCCGCCGGTCTGCACGTCATTGACGCCGGCCACGAAGCTCGTCGCCATCTCGGCCAATGAGGTGCGCGCGGCGGCGATCCGCTGCGCCCCGTCGACGATCCCGCCGAGCGTGCCGCCGCCCGGCGCCAGCATCGAGACGTCCGTGCCGTTCTGCACGGCGAGCGCCACGGTGCCTTCGGCGTTGCGGGCATAGCTGACGGTTGCGACCTGCGTGCCGCTGACCAGCATGGCGCCGCTACCGGTGCCGGCGCGCACGGTGGCGCGCCCCGCGGCATCGAAGCTGGCAGTCACGTCGACCAGCTGGCTCATCTTTTCGAGAATGTCGTCGCGCTGATCGGCGAGGTTCGCCGCGCCGGTGGTGTTGGCGCCGACGCGGCCGAGGCCATCGTTCACTTTCGCAAGCGCGGCCGACAGGCTGTTGAGATCGGCCACCGACTGATCGGCGGTTGCGTCCAGCTCGGCAGTTGCCTGGTTCAGCGCCGCGCCCGTGCTGCTGAACGCGCTGGCGAGCGAGCGCGCCTGTTCGATCATGGTGGCGCGCGGGGCGGTGGCGGTGGGATCGGCCGCGACGCCCTTTGCGGCGTTGAAGAAGGCGGAAAGACGGCTGTCGAGCCCCGCGCCGGTCAGCGCGGACTGCACGCGATCCAGCCATACGCCGCCCGCTTCGGTGCGCGCGAGATCGGCGCCGGCGGTGCGCACGGCCGCCGCCTTGAACTGATCGGCCGCGCGGGTGACGCCGGTGACGAACACGCCATAGCCCTGCGCCACGCCGCCGGTCTTGCCGAGGCTGACCACCTCTGCCGTCGACACGGTGCGGCGCGAATAGCCGGTCACCCCGGCGTTCGCGATGTTTTCCGACACCACGCCAAGGGCGGTCTGATTCGCGCGGATACCCGACGCGCCGATGGAAAGAAGGTCGCTCACCCGGCTTAGATGCCCGTGGGTTGGTTAAGACCGGATTGAGAAGCGTCTCCGTTTTTACCCGGCTGTGCAGTGGCTTGCTGATTTTCCGGCGGCGTTGCCGAAAGGCCACGCGACAGGAAGTCGGTCATCGCCTTGCCGATGCCGAGCGGCGTGTGCTCGGCCATCTGCTGCACCAGTTTCTGGTCCTGCATGTCGCGGAAGGTGTCGATCGCCTGGCTGTCGAACAGCGGGTCGGCGAGCTTCGCCGCGCGCATCGATTTCAGCATCATGGAGGTGAAGACCGATTCGAACTGCTGGCCCGCGGCCTTCAGATTGTCGCGGGTGGCGGTGCGCTTCAGGCCCGAATCGATGCCGGTCGCGCCGCTGATCTGCCCGCTGGGCGCCGGCCCGGTTACAGCTGACCCGGTCACAGGACGATCAACTCGGCCTTGAGCGCGCCGGCTTCCTTCAGCGCCTCCAGGATCGCCACCAGATCGGCCGGCGAGGCGCCGATCGCGTTCACCGCCTTTACGATGTCGGCCAGCTTCGGGCCGGGGGCGAGAAGGAACATCGGGCGATGCTCTTCCTCCACCGCGACGCCCGACTTCTGCTCGCGCGCGGTCTGCCCCTGGCTGAACGGCGCGGGCTGGCTGATGCGCTGATTCTCGTCGATGCGCACCGTCAGCTTGCCGTGGGTAACGGCGGCGGGGCCGACACGGACGGCGGAGTTGATCACCACGGTGCCCGACCGTGCGTTGACGATCACCTTGGCGGGTGGCTCGGCCGTGGTCACGTCGAGGTTCTCGATCGTCGACATGAGCGTCGCGCGCACGTCGGCGCCGACCGGAGCGCGGACCGCGACCGAGACGGCGTCGACCGCCTGCGCCACGCCGAAGCCCAGCTTCTGGTTGATCGCAGCGGCGACATTCTGCGCGGTGGTGAAATCGGCGCGCTGGAGATTGAAGGTGAGGTTGGGCGCGTCGGCGAAACCGGTCGCGACCGCGCGCTCCACGGTGGCGCCTTCGGGGATACGGCCCGTGGAGGGCGTGTTGACCACGATCTGCGAGCCGTCCTTGCCCTCCGCGCCGAGGCCGCCGACGGCGAGGTTGCCCTGCGCCATGGCGTAGATCTGCCCGTCCGCGCCCAGCAGCGGCGCCATGATGAGGCTGCCACCGCGCAAGGACTTGGCCTTGCCCATCGAAGACACGGTGATGTCGATTCGCTGGCCGGGCTTGGCAAAGGCCGGCAGCTCGGCGGTGATCATCACCACCGCGGCGTTCTTCAGCCCCTGATTGGCGTTGGGCGGCAGCTGCAGCCCGAAGCGCGAGGCGACCGCCTTCATCGACTGCACGGTATATTCGAGATTGTCATCGCCCGTGCCGGGCAGGCCGACGACCACGCCGTAGCCGGTCAGCTGGTTCGAGCGGATGCCCTGAAAGCCGCCGAGATCCTTGATCCGGTCGGCCGTGGCAGGCGTCGTGGCGACCACGATGGCAGCAAGGCAGGCGAGAAGGGTGCGGAACATGGTCATGATGCTCGGGTGTGAGGCAAGATGGTTAAAGCGAGGCTAAGTGGCCGCGCCATCAGAACGGGCTGACCACCTGGAAGAAGCGGCTGAGCCAGCCCTGGCGGCCGGCGCGCGCGACGTCGCCCTTGCCGGTGTAGGCGATCTGCGCATCGGCAACGCGGGTCGAGGCGACGCGATTGTCGCGGTCGACGTCGGCGGTGCGCACCAGCCCCTTGATCTGGATGAATTCGTCGCCGCGGTTGAGCGTGACGCGCTTCTGCCCCTGCACCAGCATCGTGCCGTTGGGATAGACCGCCGCCACCGTCACCGAGATTTCGCCCGACAGCGAGTTGGCCTGGCCGGCGGTGCCGACGCCGTTGAAGTTGCGATTGCCGCTGACGCTGGCGTCGGTCGTGTTGAACAGGTTCAACGGCCCGGTCGTCGGCGGGGTCAGGCCGAAGCCGCCACCCGAGTCGAGCTTGGAGGTTGAGGATTTGGACGCAGCAGTCCGCTCCACCAGCACGATCGTCAGCGGGTCGCCGACGCGGCGCGCGCGCCAGCCCTCGTGCAGCGCGGCATAGCCGTCCGCCACCTGGAAGATCGCGCCGGTCGCCGGCGGCAGGGCAGGGGGCAGCGGCTGCGGATGCACGGCGGTGAAATCCTCCGCCGGCGCCTTTTTGCCGAACAGCCCGGCCTGCGCCGGTGCGGCGACCAGCAGCGCCACCGCGCCAAGAGCGAGCACACGCATCGTCCGATCCCGCATCAGATGTTCTGGTTGACGTATTTGAGCATGTCGTCGGTGGCCGAGATCATCTTGGAATTGACCTCGTACGCGCGCTGCGTCTCGATCATGTCGACCAGCTCCTCGACGACGTTGACGTTCGACGCCTCCAGCATGCCCTGGCGGATCTTGCCGCGGCCGTCCTCGCCCGGCACGCCCATGTTGGCGGTGCCCGACGCTGCCGTTTCGACCAGATAGTTGTCGCCGATCGATTGCAGGCCGGCGGTGTTCGGGAAGCTCGCCACCTGGATCTGGCCGAGGTTCGATGCCTCCGCCTGCCCCGGGATCGTGGCGGACACCGTGCCGTCCATGCCGATGGTGATCGCGGTGGCATTTTCGGGCACGTTGATGCCCGGCATTACCTGATAGCCTTCGCTGGTGATCAGCAGCCCCTCGGGCGAACGCGAGAAATTGCCCGCACGGGTGTAGCCGAGCTGGCCGCCGGGCAGCTGCACCTGGAAATAGCCGTCGCCGTCCAGCGCCATGTCGAGGCTGTTGCCGGTGGTGTTGAGCGAGCCTTGCGTATCGATCCGCGCATTGGCCTGCACGCGCACGCCGGTGCCGAGGTTCAGGCCCGTGGCGTATTTCGTTTCCTGCGTCGACTGCGCGCCCGGCGCGGTGATCACCTGATAGCTCAAAGTCTCGAACGAGGCGCGATCGCGCTTGTACCCGGTGGTGTTCACGTTCGCGAGGTTGTTCGAGATCACCCGCATGCGCGTATCCTGGGCGTCGAGCCCGGTGCGCGCGATGTGCATGGCGGCGGTGGTCATGTCGTTCGTTCCTTACAAATCGTGCAGGTGATCAGCCGGGCATCCGCATGACGGAGGCGGCGCCTTCGTCCATGGTCTTGGCTTCCTTCAGGAGGTTCGCCTGGACCTCGTAGCTGCGCTGGTTCTCGATCATGTCGACCAGCACCTGCGTCATGTTGACGTTGCTTTGTTCGAGCGTGCCCGACGCGACCTTTGCGTCCATGTTTTCCGGCAGCACCCCGCCGCCGCGCACATGCATCAGATTGTCGAGGCCCTTCACCGTCGCCGAACCCTTGTCCGACACCAGCTTCAGCTTGTCGACGACCGTGGCGTCGGTCGCCGCGCCGCCCTGCGGCACGATGGAGATCCCGCCGTCCGATCCGATCGACAGCGAGCTATAAGGCGGGATGGTGATCGGGCCCCCCGACCCCATCACCAGATAGCCGTCGCCGGTCTGCAACGTGCCCGATGCGGTGACGGTCAGGTCGCCGCGGCGCGTATAGGCTTCGGTCCCGTCGGGCGCCTGCACCGTCAGCCATGTATCGCTGTCGGTCAGCGCCACGTCGAGGTTGCGGCCGGTCTGGACCAGCGCGCCGACGCTGCGGTCGGCGT
The DNA here is from genome assembly GCF_002197685.1 of Sphingomonas dokdonensis. Taxonomy (GTDB): domain Bacteria; phylum Pseudomonadota; class Alphaproteobacteria; order Sphingomonadales; family Sphingomonadaceae; genus Sphingomonas; species Sphingomonas dokdonensis. The sequence goes on from NZ_NBBI01000002.1 coordinate 265,754, forward strand.
CCGTCACTTCCTGCGAAGCGGGCGCGCGCGCCTCGAACCGCGCGCCGCCGCCCTTCAGCTCGATCCGGTCGAACACCACGCGATCGGCGCGAAAGCCGGTCGTGGAGGCGTTTGCCATGTTGTTGGCGATCGCGGCCTGCGCCGCCATGTGCGCCTTGAGGCCGGTTGCCGCCGTATAGACCAGCTTGTCCATGGTTCGATCGATCCAAAGGTGTTCCGTTCACGCCGAAGCGCAAACGGAACACAGCAAGAGTCAGGCCAGATTAGGCGCGGATGTTGAAGATCGTCTGCGAGATCTGGCTGGAGGTATCGAGCGCCTTGGCGTTCGCCTGGAAATTGCGCTGCGCCGCGATCAGCTCGACCAGTTCCTCGGTGATGTCGACGTTCGATCCCTCGATCGTGCCCGACATCAGCTTGCCGAAGCCGCTTTCGTTGGCGCCGCCCATCGTGGCGGTGCCCGAAAGGCCGGTGGCGCTCCAATATTGCCCGCCGTTCTGGCGCAGGCCGGTCGGGTTGACGAAGTTCGCCAGCGCCACCTTGCCCAGCTTCACCGCGTCGCCATTCGAATAGCTGGCGGTGATGACGCCCGCGCTGTCGACCGTGATGCCGGCGAACTCGCCCAGCGCCTGGCCATCCTGCGAGCGCGAGGCGATGGCGAACGGCTGCTTGGCCGCGGTGGTGCCGGTGAGGTCCAGCGTGACGGTGCGCGCGCCGGCGGTGCCGACGCCCTCGAAATTGAGCGTCGCGCCATTGCCGCTGATCAGATTGCCCTCAGCATCGAACGACAGCGGCGTGCCGTTGCCTTCGTTCGCTTCGGAATCGCCGATGTAGCTGTAGACGGTCCAGTCGCTCGACTTCAGCTCGGTGCCGTCGGTGGCAGACTCGGCCGGCTTGCGGACGAAATAGTTGGTCAGCGTCTGGGCATTGCCCATGTCGTCATACACCGTGGTGCTGGTCGCGCTGGTGTAGGTCGACGGATCGGTGCGGCTGAAATCGACGTCGGTGCCGGTCGCGCCGCTGTTCAGCGCGGCCTTCAGCGTCACCGCGCCGGTCGCCTTGGCGGTGCCGCTGGTCATCGGCACCTGCACGTCGGTGAGCGTGCCCTTGCCCGGCACCGTGCCGTCGGTTTCCACGGCATAGGCCTGCAGCCGGCTGCCCTGCGCGTCGGTGATGAAGCGGTTGGGATCGACGCCGAAGCTGCCGTTGCGGGTATAGGCGATCGTCGAGCCGCCCGCCGCGGTGGTCTTCACCGGGAAGAAACCGTCGCCGGCGATCGCGAGGTCGAGCGACGAGCCGGTCGTCACCAGGCTGCCCGCGCCGAACATCTGCTTGTTCTGCGCCAGCGCCGCGCCCGAGCCGGTCAGGCGGCGCGGATCGCTGGTGAAGTTCGACGCCATGATGTCGGTGAACTCGCTGCGGCTCTTCTTGAAGCCGTTGGTCGAGACGTTGGCGAGGTTGTGCGAGATCGTCGACATGTCGGTCTGCGCAGCCTGGAGACCGGAAAGCGAGGTGTAGAAGGACATGGTGGGAAACTCCTGAAAACGGGAAAGGTCGGGGGAAGGGAGAGGTCAGCCGATCTGGCGAACGGCGGAGGCGGGAACCTCGCCGATCCCCGGCAAGGTGAGGACGGCGGTGCCGCTGGTGGTGGCAACCGAGGTGACCGGCGCCCAGACGAGGCCGTTGGCGGCAACCGAGCGGCTGCCGTCATTGGCGCTGACGCTGACGGTGAAGGGGCCAGCGCCCGCGTCGACGCCGCCGGCCGCCTTGCCATCCCAATCGTAGCTGACCGTGCCGGCCTTTTGCGCGCCGAGATCGGCGGTGTGCAGCAGCTGGCCGTTCGCATCGGAAATGGACACGGTGACGTTGCTCGCATCCGCGCCAAGCTCGATCGCGCCGGCGATCCCGCCCGCGGCGCGGCCATACGCGACATTGCCCGGTGTCAGCACGGTGCGCCCGACATAGCTGACGGCATCCTGCGTGCTCGTGGCGCCCAGCTTGTCGGCGATCGCCTTCAGCGTCGACGACATTTCGGTGATGCCGGCGAGCGAGGAGAATTGCGCCATCTGCGCAACCATCTGCGTGTTGTCGACCGGATCGAACGGATCCTGGTTCTTCATCTGCGCCGTCATCAGCTTCAGGAAATCGGCCTGCCCCATGGTGGGGGACTTGGCCGCGTTCTTCGCCGCGGTGTTGGCGGTGGAAAGACCAAGGTTGCCGATGGTCGCGTCAAAGGAGGTCGCCATCTATCAGCGCCCCAGCTTCAGCGTGTCGACGATCAGCGACTTGGCGGTGTTCATCACCTCCACGTTGTTCTGATACGATCGCGCGGTTTCCATCATGTCGACCAGCTCGCGCGTTTCGTCGACGGCGGACTGGTAAACATAGCCATCCTTGTCGGCCATCGGGTTGTTCGGATCGCGGATCTTGACCGGATCCTCGCCTGCGGTGACGACGCGCTCGACATCGACGGTGGCCATGCCGCTCGCCTGGTCGAACTGGGTGCGGAACACCGGCTTCATGCTGCGATAGGCGGTTTCCGACGAGCCGGTGACCGCGCCGGCATTGGCGAGGTTCGAGGCGGTCGTGTTCATCCGCACGAGCTGCGCGGACATTGCGCGGCCCGCGACCTGGAAGATCGAAAGGGGCTGGTTCGCCACGGCTTATTCTCCCTTGAGCGCGCGCGTGAGCTGATTGATGCGCCCGTTCAGGAACGAGAGCGTCGTCTGATACTGCACGGCGTTTTCGGCAAAGGCGGTCTGCTCCTTGCTGAGCTCCACCGTGTTGCCGTCCATCGAGGGCGAATCCGGCACGCGGTACAGCATCGCCGCATCCACGCCGCCCTGCCGCTCCACCGAGGCGAGCGCCTGGGTAAAATCGATGTCCTTCGCCTTGAAGTTCGGCGTCGAGGCATTGGCGATATTGGACGCGAGCACGTTCATGCGCTGCGCCCGCACCTCGAGCGCCGCGCCGTGAACCCCGAAAAGACTGTTGCTGGCCATGGGCCGAAAATCTCCCGCACCTGCTGTGCGCGAGAGCCGTCGCAATTGATGTGCCAAGTGGCGCTGCCGGGGCAGGTTGCCGGTGGCGGCAGGGCAGGGCGGCAAGCATTTGCCGGGCGGCCGGCAAGTGTTGCCGGGTGGGGCAGGCTAGGGCGCCATTGTAGCAGCCACCCGTCACCTCGGCCTTGTGCCGGGGCCACCGTTTTCGCGCACTCGGCACCCGTGCGTTCGTGGCACCGTGGATGCCGGGACGAGCCCGGCATGACGATGGTGGAGGCTTGTGCCGCCTCGGCCACGCGCAACGCCGAGCAAACTGGCCCGGCGCTTGCACTTGCCTGCGCATGAACTTCGGCACGTTTCTCGACCCTGTGGCACTGGCGCTGGTCGGCGGCGGTACGCTGGTGTCCGCGATCCTGCGCACGCCGGCGGCCGATCTCGGCCGCGCGCTGGCGGCGCTGCGCACCTTGCCGCGCCGCCGTTTCTCTGCCGATCCGCTGCTGGAACAGATCACGTCGCTTGGCCGGATTGCGCGTCGGCATGGCCCGCTGGCGCTCGACAAGTCGGTGATCGCCGATCGCGACGTGGCGGCGGCGATCGCGGACATCGTCGACGGGCGCAGCGCGGAAGCCGTCGGCGATCAGCTGCGTCAGTTGCGGCTGGCGCGGATCGAGCGGCATTGCGCCGCCGCCGACGTCTGGGCCGGCATGGCCGAGGCCGCGCCGGCGATGGGGATGGTCGGCACCCTCGTCGGGCTGGTCGCGATGTTCGTGCAGATGACCGATCCGCAGGCGATCGGCGGCGCGATGGCGGTGGCGCTTCTCGCCACGCTGTACGGCGCCTTGCTCGCCAACCTCGTTGCCCTGCCGATCGCGAGCCGCCTGCGCGCCGCGGCGCGGGTGGAGGCGTTCGAGCGCCAGCGCCTGCTTGCGCCACTCGTCGCGCTTGCCGCCCGCGAGCAGCCGCGCTCCGCCACCGTGCGGGCGATCCACGAAGCGAGCGAGGCGGCATGACCGCTGCCGATCCGTGCGCCGTTGACGGTTTTCCACCCGCCCGCGAGGGGCGGCCGCTGTGGCTTGTCACGCTGGCGGATCTCGCCTTGCTGCTGGTCGGCTTTTTCGTGCTGTTGCAGGCCAATCAGTCGCTTGACCGCGAGAAGCTGGCCGAGGGTATCCGCGCCGGCTTCGGCGCACCGTCCGCGCCGAAGGATGACAGCGACCTAAGCGACGCGCTGCCGATCGCCGCGGCCGGCGTGTTCGACTTCCGCCGCGGCTCCGCGGTGCCGGCGCAATCGGTCGCCAGCCTGCGCGCCTGGGCTGAGGAGGCCGCGCGCGACCCGCGTGTCTCGTTGCGTATCACCGCTGCCGTCGATGGCTCGCCCGGCGACGTCGACCCGGCGACCGGCAGCGCGGCGGTGCTTGCCGCCGATCGCGCCCGCGCGGTGGCGGTGGCGCTCGCTCCCGTGGTGCCCGGTAACCGCCTTCTTATCCAGACCAGTGAGCGGCCCGCGCGCCGCCACGTGGTCGTCACCCTTGCCTTCACCGGAGAACCACAGTGATCGCGTTCGCCCTGGCGCTTGCCGCCGCTGCCGCCCCGCATCAGGATACCGCCGCGCTCGACAAGGTCGTGGCCGGCTTCACCGGCCGGCCGATCGGCGAGGATGGCGGCGCCCGCGCGGCGATCGATTCGCGGCTGCGGCTGAAGCAATGCCCCACCGTCGCCTTGTCGTGGCGCACCGACGCGCATGACGCGGTGGTCGTCTCGTGTGCCGGGCCGGAATGGCGCGTGTTCGTGCCGATCCGAAAGCCGGCGCAATCGCCCGGCATTGCCGTGGCGAGCGCGGCTGCGGCAGCGCCAGTTGCGGCGGAAAAGATCATCAAGCGCGGCGATCCCCTGATGATCGAGGCGGGCTCGGATGGCTTTTCGATCACGCGCGAAGGCGTCGCCATGGCGGACGCCACCGAGGGCCAGCGCCTGATGGTGCGCGTCGATGGGAGCAAGATGCCGGTGCAGGCGATCGCCATGGCGCCCGGCCGTGCGACACTGCCGGGGTGGGTTGAGTGAAAAAAGTCCTAAAGCCCTGCGCCACCCTGCCGTTTAACCCGGTGGGATCGAGGCGTAGCAGGTGTGAAGATGGTCGACTCAATCGGGCAGAGGCCCCTGGATCGAAAGATTGGAGCCGTATCGCGGGTCGGCACGCTGGCCGCCGCCAAGTCGGTGACGAAGCAGCCGCAGGCGGCGCAGGCGCCGACCGTGGCGGCGCAGCTTGCCGCCGCGGCGCCGGTCGATACGGCGCGGGTGGAGCGGATCAAGCAGGCGATCGCCAAGGGCGAGTATCCGTTGTCCCCAACCACCATCGCCGACACGCTGATCGCGGCGCGCTACGAATGGATGTCGCATGACCAGGCGTGATGCCCTCATCCGCGTGATCGACACGCTGCACCAGGAAATCACGGCGTTGAAGACCAACGACGTCGCGGGTCTGGAAAAGGCCACCTCGGCAAAACTGGTCGCGATCGACACGTTGCGCGGGCTGGGCGAAGGGCCGGCCGGTCCCGAGCTGCGCGAGCTGGCGGACGAGGCCAACCGGCTGAACGACACCTGCCGCATCTACGTGAACCTGATGGCGGCAAATGTTCGCCGCCGCCTGCAACTTCTGACCGGCGAGGGCGGCAATGCCTATCGCCCGGGTGCCGTCGCCTACGCCTGATGCGCTGATCGCCGGGCTGCGGCCCGGCACGCCATCTACCTCGCGCAGCCTCGTTCCCTCTGCTGATCTGGCACGGCCCTTGCTGATGGCTCCCTGAAGAACAGGGAAGTGCGCACAGCAACGATGACCGTCAACGCCGTCTATTCCACCGCCGGCCGGGTCCAGTCCGCAATCCAGCAGGCTGCCGCCCGCACCGGTATCGATTTCGACTACCTGATGGGTCAGGCCAAGGTCGAAAGCGGGTTCAACGCGTCCGCGCGCGCCCGCACCTCGTCGGCCAGCGGCCTGTATCAATTCATCGAGCAGAGCTGGCTCGCGGTGATGAAGGATCACGGCGCGAAGCACGGCATGGGCTGGGCCGCCGACGGCATTCAGCGCACGTCGTCGGGCCGCCTCAGCGTCAGCGATCCCGGCCTGCGCCGCGCCATCCTCGACCTGCGCAACAATCCCGAAGCCGCCTCGCTGATGGCGGCCGAGCATGCCTCGGACAACAAGGACGCACTGGAGGCGAGCCTTGGCCGCAGCGCGACCGGCACCGATCTTTATATGGCGCATTTCCTGGGGCTGGGCGGCGCCAAGCAATTCCTGAAGGCGATGCAGGCCGCGCCCGATCGCGCCGCCGCCAGCATGTTCCCCGCCGCCGCCGGCGCCAATCGCAACGTGTTCTTCAATCGCGACGGTTCGGCGCGTTCGCTGTCTGACGTGTACGAGCGGTTCGGCGCGAAGCTGGGCGACGGCGCCGGGCCTGCCGGCAACACCGGCAATGCCGGCAACGAATTGCCGCGTCTGCAATTCGCCGCGCAGATGCTCGACATGGAGGGCGCGACCGTCATCACCGGCGCGAACCAGTCCGCGTCGGATGCGATGAGCTGGGCCACCGCCGCGATCGCCCGGAACAATCCCGCGGCGCGCGTGCAGACGGCCAATCTGCTCCGCCCGTCGCCCGACAATGCCCGGCTGGCGTACATGATGCTCGCGAGCATGGGGGGCTGATCGAGTGAAGCTGCTCGCCAATTCGCGCCAGGCGGCGCTGCCGGCCGCGATCCTGCTGCTGGTGCTCGTCATGGTCGTGCCGATCCCGGCATTCCTGCTCGACGTCTTCTTTGTCGCCAATATCGCGATCAGCCTCGCGGTGCTGATGGTCGCGCTGAACGCGCAAAAGCCGCTCGATTTCTCGTCCTTCCCGACGGTGCTTCTCTTCACCACGCTGTTCCGCCTCGGCCTCAACGTCGCCTCGACGCGCGTCGTGCTGGTGCATGGGCATGAGGGCGAGGCGGCGGCCGGCCATGTGATCGAGGCGTTCGGCAGCTTCCTGATCGGCGGCGACTATATCGTCGGCATCTTCGTCTTCGCGATCCTGATGATCATCAACCTGATCGTGGTGACCAAGGGTGCAGGGCGCGTCTCCGAAGTGTCGGCGCGTTTCACCCTGGACGCGCTGCCCGGCAAGCAGATGGCGATCGACGCCGATCTGAACGCCGGCCTCATCACCCCCGACGAAGCCAAGAAGCGCCGCGTCGAAGTGTCCACCGAGGCAGATTTCTACGGCTCGATGGACGGTTCGTCGAAGTTCGTGAAGGGCGACGCGATCGCCGCGATCCTGATCCTGGCGGCGAACATCATCGGCGGCCTGATCCTGGGGCCGGTCAGCCACGGCATGTCGATCGCGGACGCGGCCAAGGGCTATACCCTGCTGGCGATCGGCGACGCGCTGGTCGCGCAGCTGCCGTCGCTGATGCTCTCCATCGCCGCTGCCGCGATCGTCACCCGCGTGTCGAGCGAAAAGGACCTTGCCGGCCAGATCGGCAGCCAGTTCGGATCCCCGCGCACCTGGACGCCGGTGGCCGGCATCCTTGGCCTGCTCGGCGTGCTGCCCGGCATGCCGCACCTCATCCTGCTGCCGGCCGCCGGCATTGCCGGGTTCGCCGCGTGGAAGCTCAACCAGATCGCGCAGCGCCCCGCGCCGGTCGAAGCGGCGCCCGCACCCGAGCCGGTCGACCAGTCGCGCATCGGCTGGGAGGAAGTGACCGACGGCATGCTGGTCAATCTCGACATCGGCTACGGCCTCGTGCCGCTGGTCGACGAGCGCAAGGGCGCGCCACTGATGGGCCGGATCACCGGCGTGCGCCGCCAGCTGTCGAAGGAACTGGGCTTCGTCGTGCCGCAGGTGAAGGTGCGCGACGATATCAACCTGGCGCCCTACACCTATCGCCTGCTGGTCGGCGGTGTCGTCGTCGGCGAGGACCAGGTGTCGCCGGACGAGATGCTGGCGCTCGACACCGGCACCGGCTTTGGCGAGCTGCAGGGCAAGAAGGCGAAGGATCCGACCTTTGGCCTCGACGCGACCTGGATCGCGCCGGGCGATGCCGATGCCGCCACGGGCGCGGGCTATCTGGTGGTCGACAGCGGCACCGTGATCGCGACGCATCTCAACCATGCGCTGGGCCAGAACGCTGCCGACATGCTGGGCGCGGACGAGGTGCAGGCGCTGCTCGACGGGCTGAAGGAGCGCAACCCGCAGCTCGTCGCCTCGATGTGCCCGTCGCCGCTCTCGCTCACCACGCTCACCAGCGTGCTGAAGGCGCTGCTCAACGAAGGCATTACGCTGAAGGAATTCCGCCGCATCGCCGCCGCCATCGCGGTGGTGGCGCAGCGCACGCAGGATGCCGAAGAAATCGTCGAGCTGATCCGCCCGGAGCTGGGCCCGCTGATCATCCAGAAGCTGTGCGGCGTGCGCGAGCCGCTGCGCGTGATGACGCTGGAGGGTGGGCTCGAAGGGCTGCTCGGCCAGGCGATGCGCTCCGACCCGTCGCGCCGCCATGTCGTCGAGCCCGAACTCGGCCGCCGCATCGTCGATGCGCTGCAGCGCGCCGCGCAGCCGATGATCGCCGAGGCCAAACCCTTTGCGCTCGTCGTGCAACCCGCGATCCGCGTCGCGATCCGCAAGTTGGTCAAAACCTGTCTGCCGGACACCCCCGTTATGAGCTTCTTCGAAGTCCCCGAGGACAAGGCCGTGGAGGTCGTCGCCGTGATCGGCGCGAACGACACGCATCCCGTCATCGGCGGCCAGCCGCAGATGGCGGTGGCGGCATGAGCGCGATGCCCCAGCAGGCGCAGTTCGAGCGCGGCACGCCGCTCACCTACACGCCGCGCAGCCGCGCGCGCGACGAAGGCGCGCTGGTGCGCGAGCACCTGCCGCTCGTCCGCCGGCTGGCGTGGCATGTCCACGGCAGCGTTTCCACCGCGGTCGAGGTGGAGGATCTGGTGCAGGTCGGCCTCGTCGCGCTCGTCGAGGCGGCGGGATCGTTCGAGGATCGCGGCCAGGTGACGTTCAAGCAATATCTCTCGACGCGCCTGCGCGGCGCGATGATCGACGAGCTGCGCCGCCATGCCGCGATGACGCGCGGCGCGATCAAGCGGCGGCGCGAGTATCAACGCGCGATCAAGTCGCTGACCAGTGCCAGCGGTCGGGCGCCGACCGAGGTCGAGATCGCCGCCACGCTGGAGATCAGCGTCGCCAAGCTGCGGTCGGACTATGCGACTGCCGAGGCGGTACAGTTCGATTCGATCGACGAAGTCTATGCCGACGACCAGCCCTGGTTCGCCAGCGACGAGCCCAACGCGTTCGAGCAATTGGCCGAAGGGCAGGTGCGCGACCGGCTGATCGCCGCGATCGCCTCGCTGCCCGAACGCGATCAGATGGTGATCCAGCTTTATCATGTGGAAGAGCTGAATCTCGAGGAGATCGGGGCGGTGCTGGGGGTCGGCGCGGCCCGCGTTTGCCAGATCAAGAGCGCGGCGCAGGCCAAGCTGAAAAAGGCGATGCTGCGGGCAACGTAATCTGGATCAAGCAGTTAGCGGGGAACGTACCGCGCCACCCGCGCGTATTTCCGACCCAATGCCAGCGCCTCTCACCCCTTTGTTCCCCTGGCGCCATGAGGACCAGGACCGTTTCGAACGCCTGCTCCAGGCGCATGTTCAGGACCGGCTGTTCCCCTGCGTCGGCGCCAAGGCGGCGCTCGCCAAGGGGACGCTCAACGTCCTGGCGTGCAATCGCATCGACAGCGGCTGGGACGATCTTCGCATTCACGACGGGCTGATGCGCTTTGCCGCGGCCTATCGCGAGGAGCCGGCGCTGTATCGCAGCTTCGCGGTGGTCTTCGACGGTCCCACCGAGCTGACCGAGGCGGAATTCGAGCAGTCCTTATGGAAGCGCGTCCAGTCGCTCAGCGACAAGGACGTGTGGCGCGGACAGGAATATGACACGCGCGTCAGCCCCGATCCGGCCGATACGCATTTTTCGCTGAGTTTCGGCGGGGAGGCGTTCTTCGTCGTCGGGCTGCACCCCAATGCCAGCCGCCCGGCGCGCCGCTTCGCCAAGCCGACTTTGGTCTTCAACTTGCACGACCAGTTCGAGACGCTGCGCGCCGACGGTCTATACGAGAGCATGCGCGAGAAGATCCTGGTGCGCGACGAGGCGCTCGCCGGATCGCGCAACCCGATGCTGTCGCGCCACGGCGAGTCGAGCGAGGCGCGGCAATATAGCGGCCGCATCGTCGAGGATGGCTGGAGCTGCCCCTTCCATTACCAGGGCCAGAATGACTGACGCCATCCGTATTCCCGAACGCAGCGGCACGGCCTTTCGCCTGCCCAAGGGCGCCACGCTGGAAGTGATCGATCCGATGGGGGTTCAGGTGTCCGACCTGCTAGCCTTCAACGCCGATGATGTGGGCGAGGCGATCTCGTCGGGGCGCACGTTCGATTATGCCGAGACGATCTATCTGACGACCGGCCACACGCTCTATTCCAATCGCTCGCGCCCGATGCTGGAGATCGTCGCGGACGATGTCGGCCGTCACGATTTCCTGCTGACGCCGTGCAGCTACGACACGTTTCGCCATTTCTATCCCGACAAGCCGCTGCACCGCGGCTGCTTCGGCAATCTGGCCGAGGCGCTGGCGCCCTATGGCGTGACCGAGGACATGATCCCGTGCGCGTTCAACTGCTTCATGAACGTGCCGGTGAACGGCGAGACCGGGAAGCTCGAGGTGTTGCCGCCGATCAGCAAGGCGGGCGACAAGATCGTGTTCCGCGCTGCGATGGACCTTGTCATCGGCCTAACCGCCTGTTCGGCCTATTCCTCGAACGGCGGCAGCTTCAAGCCGATCGATTATCGCGTTCTTCCGTAAGATTAACCGGAAAGTGTTTGATCCACATCAGCAATGACAATTGCTGACGGAACTAGCCTGCCGAGCCTCTGTTTGGCCCTTATCTCGGTCGCAAGCCAATAACATTCGCGCTGCACCGACGGGATAAAGGAGAAGGCTAGTGAAAGCATTGCCGAGTTTCGCGATCGTTGCTTCGATCATGGTGGCCGGGCCGGCTCTTGCCCAGGCGACCTCACCAGCCGACTATGTCGCCAAGGCGGGCGCCGGCGACCTGTATGAGCGCACGTCGAGCCAGCTCGTCATGGGATCGACCAAGAACCCCAAGGTGCGCCAGTTCGCGCAGATGATGATCACCGATCACACCAAGAGCACCAACGAGGTGAAGGCCGCCGCCAAGCAGGCCGGCATCACGCCGCAGCCGCCGGCGCTGATGCCCGATCAGACGCGCATGATCGCGGAACTGCGTGCGGCACCCGCCGCCACGCGCGATCAGGTGTACCTGACCCAGCAGAAGGCCGCGCACCAGAAGGCGCTCGCGCTGCACAAGAGCTATGCACAGACCGGCACCGCCGCGCCGCTGAAGATGGTCGCGGGCAAGGTCGCGCCGGTGGTGCAGCACCACATCGACATGCTCAACCGCATGTAAGGCGCGCTGCCGACGCGCGAATAAAAGGCCCCGGCGACCAATGGTTGCCGGGGCCTTTTACTATGTGACGGCTCCGACCCCCGGATCGGGGGCGGGGCCGGAGCCGCTGGCGGCGTTAGCCGAGCAGCTTCAGCACGCCCTGCTGCGACTGGTTCGCCTGGCTGAGCATCGCGGTGGACGCCTGCGACAGGATCTGCGCCTTGGCGAGGTTGGTCGATTCCGCCGAGAAGTCCGCGTCCTCGATGCGGCTGCGTGCATCCGACAGGTTGGTTGCGTTGCTGGTCAGGTTGTTGACCGCGCTCTCCAGCCGGTTCTGCGAAGCACCGAGGCCCGCGCGCACGGTGGCGACCTGCTGGATCGCGGCGTCGAACTGGTCGAGCGTCGGCACTTCGAGGTCGGCGGGATCGGCCGGGTTGGAATCGCCCGCCATGCCCGCCTTGGTCGTGTCGAGATCGACGATCGCGGCCAGCGCGTTGTTCGCCGAGTCATTCTCGGTCAGGTCGTCGATGCTGATCGAAACCGTGTCGCTGGCGTTCGCGCCGGCCTGGATCGTCACCGACTTCGCGGTGCCGGCGGTGCCGTTGCCCTTGAACAGCGCGGTGCCGTTGAATTCGGTGTTGGTCAGAACCGAGCGGATCTGGTCGGCGAGCGCATTCTGCTCGGCATAGATGTTCTGCTTGTCGTCGGCCGAATAGGTGCCGTTCTCGGACTGCACGGTCAGCTCGCGCATGCGCTGAAGCATGTTGCTCACCTCGTCCAGCGCGCCTTCGGCGGTCTGCGCCAGGCTGATGCCGTCGTTGGCGTTGCGGATGCCCTGGTTCATGCCGCGGATCTGCGCGGTCATCGAGCTGGCGATGGCGAGGCCGGCGGCGTCGTCCTTGGCCGAGTTGATGCGCTTGCCGGTCGACAGGCGCTCCATCGCGGTGGAGAGCGCGTCCTGCGCCTTGGTCGATGCGTTGCTGGCGCGCAGCGAGGAAATGTTGCTTCCGATAACGGTCATTGATCGAACTCCGAATGATCTCTGGCGGGCCGCGCCCCCAGGCGATTGGCCGAGCCACCCGCAGCATCAAACGACTGTTCCGCCGCATCTTTTAGAGAAATCGTGCGCGCCCACGTCGCCGGAATGCAAAAGGCCCCGGCAACCGGATCGGTCGCCGAGGCCCGTTGCGTGAATGTCGGCTCCGATCCCCTGTGACGGGGGCGGGGCCGGAGCCGCTGGCGGCGTTAGCCGAGCAGCTTCAGCACGCCCTGCTGCGACTGGTTCGCCTGGCTGAGCATCGCGGTCGATGCCTGGCTGAGGATCTGCGCCTTGGCGAGGTTGGTCGATTCCGCCGAGAAGTCCGCATCCTCGATGCGGCTGCGCGCGTCGGACAGGTTGGTCGAGTTGCTGGTCAGGTTGTTGACCGCGCTTTCCAGCCGGTTCTGCACGGCGCCGAGGCCTGCGCGCTTTTCGGCGACGAGGTCCAGCGCATTGTCGAACTTGGTGAGGTAATCGTCGGTGCCCGCCGTGCCGGTGTCGGCGTTGGACACGTTCACCGCCAGCGCGGTGACGATGTCGTCGGTGCCGGTGTTGAGCGCGGTGAGGCTGAGCGTGATCGAATCGCTGGCATTCGCGCCGGCCTGGATCTTCACATCGTTCGCCGCGGTGAACAGCTTCACGCCGTTGAACTCGGTGTTGCTCAGCACGGAGCCGATCTGACCCTTCAGCGCATCCATCTCGGACTTGATGTTGGTCTTGTCATCGGCCGAATAGGTGCCGTTCTTCGACTGCACGGTCAGCTCGCGCATGCGCTGCAGCATGTTGGTGACTTCGTCGAGCGCGCCTTCTGCCGTCTGCGCCATCGAAATGCCGTCGTTGGCGTTGCGGATGCCCTGGTTCATGCCCTTGATCTGCGCGGTCATCGAGCTGGCGATGGCGAGGCCGGCGGCGTCGTCCTTGGCCGAGTTGATGCGCTTGCCGGTCGACAGGCGCTCCATGGCGGTGGACAGCATGTCCTGCGCCTTGGTCGATGCGTTCGTCGCGCGCAGCGACGAGATGTTGCTTCCGATGACGGTCACTGAATGTCTCCAAAATCCGGCATCCTGCACCGCCCCCGTGGCGAAGATCCGGATACCAGCCCTGCAAACGGCCGATGCGGGACGGACTTTAGGAAAAACTTTGCAAAATGCCGGTCGCCGGCAGACGCGTGTCGCAATCAAGCAAAAAGCCCCGGCAACCGTGCGGCTGCCGGGGCTTCCTATCGCCCAAACGATCGGTCGTGGGCGACGGCGCCGCTCCCTGTGACGGGTAGGGCGTCGGCGCCGTCCGCCGGATCAGCCGAGCAGGCGCATCACGCCCTGCTGCGACTGGTTCGCCTGGCTCAGCATTGCGGTCGATGCCTGGCTCAGGATCTGCGCCTTGGCGAGGTTGGTCGATTCGGTGGAGAAGTCCGCATCCTCGATGCGGCTGCGTGCGTCCGACAGGTTGGTCGCGTTGCTGGTGAGGTTGTTCACCGCGCTCTCCAGCCGGTTCTGCGAGGCGCCAAGGCCGGCGCGGACGCTGGCGATCTTGTCGATCGCGGTGTCGAACTTGGCGAGATCGGCCGTCGCGTTGACCGCCGTCGCGCCGGCGACGTTGGTGATGGCGGCGGCGTCGGTCAGACGCTCAAGCGACACGGTGATCGCGTCGGAGGCGTTGGCGCCCGCCTGGATCTTCACCGAACCGTTGGTGCCGGCTGCCGGGGTGGTGGCGGTGGAGCCGTCAAACAGCTTGGTGCCGTTGAACTCGGTGTCCTTCAGGATGTTGGTGATCTGCGTGGCGAGCGCGTCCTGCTCGAGCTTGATGTTCGCCTTGTCGTCGGTCGAATAGGTGCCGTTGTCCTTTTGCACCTGAAGCTCGCGCATGCGCTGCAGCATGTTGCCGACCTCGTCCAGCGCGCCTTCGGCGGTCTGCGCCAGGCTGATGCCGTCGTTGGCGTTGCGGATGCCCTGGTTCATGCCCTTGATCTGCGCGGTCATCGAGCTGCTGATCGCGAGGCCGGCGGCGTCGTCCTTGGCGGAGTTGATGCGCTTGCCGGTCGACAGGCGCTCCATGGCGGCCGACAGGCTCTTGCTCGCGCTGGTGGAAGCGTTGGCGGCGCGCAGTGCCGAGGTGTTCGAGGCGATAACGGTCATGTGAGGTCTCCGAAACAATCGACGAAACCGCAGGTCCCCTTGCGGGTGTCGATCCGTCGCCACCTCAAACGGCAGCCGCCCGGCAAGTTTTAGCCGGAATTTGCCGCTCATCCGGCAAACCCTTGCCACGGCAGGCAAAAGCCCGATCAGCCGGAGCCCCCCCGGTTTGTCGTAACCCGGCATCACTGCGGCAAAAAGTGGCCGGCAGCTTGCCGGTTAAACAGGCCGTTAACCACTGCACCCATATGGAGGGAATCAATCGCAGGGGATTAAGAATGCGCTCGATTGTTCCGTCCGTAACGGTTGCTGATGGTCATGTTGCTCTGGTGTCGTCGCTGCGCGCCCAGGGCTTCGGCACGACGGCACCCGCTGGCCGGCCCAACGCGGACACCGCGTGGCTGGTCGCCGAGGGCGAAACGTCGCCCGTGCCCGCGCGCACGGTGGTGCTCGCACGCGGCGCGCGCGAGGTGATCCCGTTCCGCGATGGCGCGCCGGCGCGTCTGACCTTCGGGCATGAAGACGCCGTGATCGGCAACGCCTTTGTGCGCGCACTCGCCGGCGGCCCGGAGCTGCCGACCGCGGCCGATCCCGAGAGCCTGGCGCTGTTCGCGCTGGCCGAGCGGGTGGCCGAGGCGGACATCACCGTCCTGATCAACGGGCCGACCGGCACCGGCAAGGAAGTGCTGGCCCGCGCGATCCACCGCAATTCCTCGCGCCGCGACGGGCCGTTCATCGCGATCAACTGCGCCGCGCTGCCTGAAACCATGCTGGAGGCGATGCTGTTCGGTCATGTGAAGGGCAGCTTCACCGGCGCATCGGCCGGCGGTGACGGCTTCTTCCGCGCGGCGAACGGCGGCACGATCGTGCTCGACGAAGTGGCGGAAATGCCGCTGCCGCTCCAGGCCAAGCTGCTGCGGGTGCTGCAGGAGCGGGAGGTGGTGCCGATCGGCGCGACGCACCCGATCCCGATCGACGTGCGCGTCGTCGCCTGCGCCAATCGCGATCTGCAGGAGGAAGTCGCCGCCGGCCGCTTCCGCTCCGACCTTTATTATCGCCTGTCGGTGTTTCCGCTCACCACCCGCTCGCTGGCCGATCGGGCGCAGGACGTGCCGGCGCTCGCCGCGACCATGATCCTGCGCCATGCCGGCAATCGCGCGGTGGTGCCCTGGCCCTCGCACGAGGCGATCGCCAAGCTCACCCAGCACGATTGGCCCGGCAACGTGCGCGAGCTGGAAAACGTCATCCAGCGGGCCATGCTGTTCTGCGGCGGCGACACGATCGAGGCCGAGCACATCCTGTTCGATCGCGCGCCTGCGCCGCGCCCCGGCGTATTCGCCAACGAGCCCGCGGCACCCGGTGCCAACACGCTCGGCGCAGTCGTCCAACTGTCTGAATTTGCCGCCATTCGCGAGACTTTGAAGGCCTGTGGCGGAAATCGTATCGAAACTGCCCGCCGTCTCGGCATTTCGGAACGAACCTTGCGTTACCGTCTCGCGAAGGCGCGTGAACAGGGCGAGGAGATCGCCGCGCCGCATGATCGGAGACTGACGGCATGAATGGTGTTGGTGGTGTAGGCGGGATCGACCGGGTGATGGCGCTGCGTGCCCAGATCCTGGAACGCAACGCCGCGCTGAGCCGCGCGAATGCAAGCGTTGCCGCAACCGACGCGGCGCCGACGTCCGGC
The DNA here is from genome assembly GCF_002197685.1 of Sphingomonas dokdonensis. GTDB lineage: Bacteria > Pseudomonadota > Alphaproteobacteria > Sphingomonadales > Sphingomonadaceae > Sphingomonas > Sphingomonas dokdonensis. The sequence goes on from NZ_NBBI01000002.1 coordinate 282,111, forward strand.
GTGCAGCAGGCCGGCAGCTTCGCCGCGACGATGGAAAACGCGCTCCAATCGGTCAACACCCAGACGCAAAAGGCATCGGCGCTGTCCGAAGCCTATGAGCGCGGCGAAACGGTAGACATCGCCAAGGTGATGCTCGCCCGCCAGGAAGCCTCCGTCGGCTTCGAGGCGACGCTGCAAGTCCGCAACAAGATCCTGTCCGCGTACAAGGACATCATGAGCATGCCGGTCTGATATGGCAAACGCACTCGCTCCCTCGAACCCGGTGATCCCGGAACGCTTCGCCAATCCGCTGCGGCAGATCCAGGGCGTGTTCGCACAGCCCGCCGTGCGCCGCGCGGGGCCGATGGCGCTGATGGTCAGCCTGATCGGCGCGTCGGCGCTTGCCTGGTCGGCGTTGTCCACGCCGCCGCAGAAGATGCTGTATTCGGGCCTGCCCGACGCGGACAAGGCGGCGGTCACCCAGGCGCTGTCCGCCGCGAGCATCGACAGCCATATCGACGACGCGACCGACGCGGTGACGGTGAACGAGGAGGATTATTCCCGCGCCCGCCTGCTGCTCGCAGGGCAAGGCCTGCCGAAAGCGGCGCCGGGCGGTTATGCAATCCTCGACCAGCTGCCGATGGGCGTCAGCCGCGCCGTCGAGGGCGAGCGGCTGCGCCAGGCGCGCGAGACCGAGCTGGCGCGTTCGATCCAGGAGATCGACGTCGTCACCGAGGCGCGCGTGCACCTCGCCATGCCGGAATCGAGCGTGTTCGTGCGCGACAATGCGCAGCCCAGCGCCTCCGTGGTGGTGAAGCTGCAGGGCGGCCGTGCGCTCAGCGAGGCGCAGGTCCAGTCGATCATCAACCTCGTCGCCTCGTCCGTGCCCGGCATGAAGCCCGAAGCGGTGACGATCGTCGACCAGATGGGTGGCCTTCTCTCCAAGCCCGGCGGCATGGGCCAGAGCGGCACCGAACAGCGCATCGCGCTGCAACGCCAGGTCGAGGAAAAGTATCGCCAGCAGCTGATGCAGCTGCTGACCCCGCTGGTCGGCGCCGGCAACTTCACCGCCGAGGTGCAGGCCGACGTCAACATGGACGAGACGCAGGCGACCCGCGAAAGCTACGACAAGGAAGGTGCGCTGCGCGCCGAAACCGGCAATTGGACCGGCAATCAGGCGCCCGGCAACCAGGCGCCCGGTGGCATCCCCGGTGCGCTCAGCAACACGCCGCCGCCCGCCGCGGCGCTTCAGCAGCCGCAGGCCGCGACGGGTGCGAACGGTCAGCCGGTGGCGCCGGGTCAGCCGGTCGCCGGCGGCCCTGCGCCCGATGCGAACAAGCAGTCGGATCAGTTCGCGCGTTCCTATGATCTTGGCCGCGAAGTTTCCGTCACGCGCGCGGCGCCCGGCGCGGTCAAGCGCCTGTCGGTCGCGGTGCTGCTGCGCGAGCCCGAGAAGGGCAAGCGCACTGCCGCCGAGATCAACCAGATCAACGAGCTGGTGCGCTCCGCGGTTGGCTTCGATCAGTCGCGCAACGACCAGGTGACGGTGATCAGCCGCAAGTTCGCCGGCGAAGCCGACGAGAGCGACGGCCCGGCCTGGTACGACAACAGCTGGCTGCCGGTGATCGCGCGCAACGTCACCGCCATCGTCATCGCGCTGCTCGTGCTGCTGCTCGGCGTGCGCCCGCTCGCCAAGGCGCTGATGAAGAAGAAGGAAGAAGCCGAGGGCCCGCGTCCGGCGCTCGGCCGCCCGATGGGTGGCGACGAGGATGGCGCGGAAGGCGACGCCCGCGGCGAGATCGCCGTCGCGCCGCCGGTCACGCTCGACGAGATCGACGCAAGCCGCAATTATGACGAGCGCATCGGCAAGGTACGCGGCTTCACCCGCGACAACCCCGCCCGTGCCGCGCTCGCCGTGCGTGACATGATGAAGGCGACCGCCCAGTGAGCGAACTGGCGCTGCGCACCTTTTCCGGCACGGAGCGTGCCGCGGTGCTGATGATGCTGGTCGGAGAAGACGAGGCCGCGGCGATCCTCCAGAAGCTGGAGCCCGACGAGGTGCGCGAGCTTGGCCGCGCGATGTACACCGTCGCCGACGTCAGCGAGTCCGACGTGGAGGGCGTGCTCGACGATTTCGTCGGCCGCGCGCGCGAGCGGACCGGCATCACCTTCGACCCCAAGCCCAAGGTGGAGGCGGTGATGCATCGCGCGCTGGGGCAGGAAAAGGCCGAAAGCGTGCTCGCCCGCATCACCCCGCCCGAGGCGGCGTGCGAGATCGACCTGCTCGACTGGCTCGACGCGACCGACATCGCGGCGATGATAGAAAAGGAGCATCCGCAGGTCGCGGCGCTGCTGATCGCCAATCTCGATCCCGCGGTCGGCGCGCAGGTGCTGGAGCTGCTGCCCGACGCTGCGCAGCCCGAGATCCTGCACCGCATCGCAAAGCTGGGCCCGATCACGCCCGAGGCGGTCGAGACGCTGAAGACCATGATCGGCAGCCGCACGATCAGCGCCGCGCAGGGCACGCAGGTGAAACTGGGCGGCACGCGCGAGGCGGCCAAGATCCTGCAAGGTGCGCGCAAGGCAACCGAGCAGCGCGTCATGCCCAAGCTGTTCAAGCTGGACAAGGAAACGGCAAAGCAGATCGAGGAGGCGATGTTCGTCTTCGACAACCTGCTCGACATGGACGACAAGAATCTGGGGGCGCTGATCCGCAACGTCGACAGCGATCTGCTGACCCGCGCGCTGAAGGGCGTGGACGAGGCGGCACGCGGACGCTTCCTCGGCTGCATGTCGGCGCGCGCCGCCGACGGCATCCGCGACGAGATGGAGGCCCGCGGCCCGATGCGCCTGTCGGAAGTGCTCGACGCGCAAAAGGCGATCATCAGCATCGCACGCAATCTCGCCAAGGACGGCACGATCATGATGGGTGGGGGCGAGGACGATTATGTCTGAGGCAGCGGCAAATGTTTTCGTCGCCGGCTTCGCCCCGCGTCAGGACGATGCGGCGGTCCGGCTGCAGCGTTCGTTCGCGGCGCGCCCCGCGGGCTTCTCGCCGGGCGACCTGATCGCGCGGATCGAGGAAGCGTTCGCCGCCGCGCCGCAGCCGCATCTGACCCCCGAGCCGGCGCCGGTGGCGGAAGCGCCGATCGTCGATCCGCTCGCCGCCGCAATGGCGGAAGCGCCCGTCGTCGATCCACTGGCCGATGCCTATCAGGCGGGCTTCGACGCCGGTCTTGCTGCCGCGCAGGCGGAGGGGCAGGCCGCTGCGGCGCGTGATCTGGCATTGATCGAGAACATCGCCGCTGCGCTGCAATCCGACGAGCGGGTCGATCGCGAGCGGATCGCGCGGCAGCTGCGCCAGACGGTGCTGCACCTTGTCAGCGGGCTGATTGGGCAGACCGGCATCGCCGCCGACCTGCTTGCCGGTCGGGTGGAGGCTGCGGCCGACCTGCTCGCCGACCAGGCGGAAAGCGCCATTCTGCGCGTCCACCCCGACGACGTGGCATTGCTCGCGGGCCGGTTGCCCGAGACGATCTTCCCGGTCGGCGACGCGACGCTCGCGCGTGGCTCGTTCGTGCTGGAGGCTGCCTCGACCATCGTCGAGGATGGCCCCGACCTGTGGCTCGAACAGCTCACCGGCGCGCTCGACAAGGTGGCCGTTCCCGCCCTCTGATCATTCCTTCGCTGGCGGCGGGCATACCCGCCGACGCCGGCTTGCCAGGATCCCCGATGCTCAACCGCTTCACCGCCGATTATCTTGAATCGCTGGGCAATGCCGATTTCCGCCCGGCGCCAAAGGTCGCCGGCCGGCTCGCGTCGTATGACGGCCTGTTGATGGAAGCGGTGGGCCTGACGCTGCCGGTCGGCACCGTTTGCCGCATCGGCGACGCAGGCGTGGGCGTCGAGGCGGAGGTGATCGGCTTTCGCAACGGGCGCACGCTGCTGATGAACCTTGGCGGCCCCGCCGCGCTGCTGCCGCAGATGCCGGTTCGTCCGACCGGGGCGCCGGGCGAGGCGGAGGTGGGCGCGGCGCTGCTCGGCCGGGTGGTCGACGGCGCGGGCAATCCGATCGACGGGCTGGGGCCGATCCGCGGTGCTACGCGCTGGCCGCTTGCCGGCAAGCTGCAATCCCCGCTCGATCGCGGCCGCGTGCTGGAGCCGCTCGACGTCGGCGTGCGCGCGATCAACGGGCTTCTCACCATCGGCAAGGGCCAGCGCGTCGGCATCATGGCCGGCTCGGGCGTCGGCAAGTCGGTGCTGCTCGGCATGATGGTGCGCGCGGCCAAGGCCGACGTGATCGTCATCGGCCTGATCGGCGAGCGCAGCCGCGAGGTCGCCGACTTCCTAGAAACCAAGGTCGCGGGTGAGGCGCGTGCGCGCTCGGTCGTCGTTGCCGTTCCCGCCAATCACTCGCCCGTGCTGCGCATCCGCGGCGCGCTGCGGGCGACCGCGATCGCCGAGGCATTCCGTGACGAGGGCAAGAACGTCCTCCTCATCATGGATTCGCTCACCCGCGTGGCGCACGCCGGGCGCGAGATCGGGCTGGCGCTGGGCGAGCCCGCCTCGGCGCGCGGCTATCCGCCGTCCGCCATTGCCATGCTGCCGAACCTGATCGAGCGCGCGGGCACCGACGTGAACACCGGCGGCGCGATCACCGCCATCTATACCGTGCTGGCCGACGGAGACGACGGCAACGACCCGGTGGTCGATTCCGCCCGCTCGATCCTCGACGGGCATATCGTGCTGAGCCGCGCGCTGGCCGAACATGCCGTCTATCCAGCAATCGACGTGTCCAAGTCGGTCAGCCGCGTGATGACCGACATTGCGGTGAAGCCGCACATCCAGGCCGCGCGCGTGCTGCGCCGGCACCTGGCGACCTATGAGGAAAACCGCGATCTCGTGCTGATGGGCGCCTATCGCGCCGGCGCCGATCCCGCGATCGACGCCGCCATCGCCTACCACCCCGCCGTCATGGAGTTCATCCGGCAGGATTCGGATGCCAGCGTCTCGCTCGACGATGCGGTGACCGAGCTTACCGGCGTGTTCGGCGATGGATAACAAGAAGCTCCAGCGCATCCACCGCGTGCGCACGCTGCAGCTCGGCCTCGCCCGCGCGGAAGAAACGCGCGCGCACGAGCAGGTGGCGAGCGAAACCGCATTGTCGCAGCGGATCGCGCAGCTCGCATCGGCGGTGGCGCCGGGGGAGGGGAGCGGCGCCGCCGTCTCGTTCGCCGCCATGGCGCATTATCGCGAAAAGCTGCACCGCAATGCCGAGGTGATCGCGAATCGCGTGCGCAACGCCGCTGCCGAGGCGACCCGCGCCGCCGAGGCGACCCGTTCGGCCAAGCGCGACCAGACCGCGGTGGAAAAGCTGATCGCGCGTGGCGAGGCGGAGGCCGCGCTGCGCGCGATCCGCGCGCTACAGGACGCGCCGCCCACCCGGCCGATCAAGCAGGGAATTCGGCACGATCCTTGCTGATTGCTCGTCGAATAACGTGACGAGACGCAGATCGCTGCCATGATGCCAACGCTGACCAGCTTTACCGATACCCTCGCCGCCGGGCATCCTGGCGGCGCGCCGGGCAAGGCCGCACCGCGCAAGGGGCAGGTGGCGCCGCTGCCGGGGCATGTTGCACCGGTAACGCCGCGCCAGCCCGGCGCGCATGGCGAAAGCGGCTTTGCCGCGCTTTTGACGGGGCCGGTGGCGCCGGTGATGCCGCAGCAGCCGGGCGTCGTTATCGACAACGGTCTTGCGCCCCGTCTTCCCGGATTCGTGGCACCGGTGATGCCGCAGCAGCCAGGTGTCACCACTGAGCAGGGTCTCGCGCCGCATTTCCCCGCATCCGTGACGCCGGTGATGTCGCAACAACCCGGCACGGCAGGCGGCAACGATCCTGCGGTGTCGCTGACCGGCATTGTCGCGCCTGTCATGCCGCGCCAGCCGGGGGAAGACGGCGACGACGACGGGGCGGCGCTCGTGCCGGGTCCAGTCGCGCCCGTGATGCCGCGCCAGCCGGGCGCGGCTGGCGGCGAGCGCGGCGTGGTCCTGCTGCCGGGGAATCTGGCGCCGGTGTCGCCGCGGCAAGATGACGGCGAGGGCGGCAACGGCTTGCCGGCAAGCCCCGGCAAGGACGACGACGGCAGCGATGTCGTGCAGCCTGGCGGCTGGATCGCGCCGCCGACTTGGCTGGTCACCTGTCCGCCGCCTGCGCCGGTGAGCGCCGGCGCGCAGCCGACGATCACGTCGGCAATCCCGCTGGCGGTAGCGGCGGGCGCCAGCGCGGCGGGTGAGGGCGAGGTGACGCTCTCCGCGCCCGTCGGTGCGGCGCCCGAGGGCGCGGCGGTTCTGACGCCAGCAGCCGGGTTGCCGCCGCTCGCACCGGGTACGACGCCCTCGAATGGCTTTCCTGCGCAGCAACCGGTCGGTGCCATGCCGGCGTCGTCGCAGAATGTCGCCGCACCGGCCTTCTCGCTTGCGCCGCCCGCCGCGCCGGACGGTGGTCCAGCGCCCACTCAGCTATCGGTGACGCCAAACATTGCGGCGCAGGCGCAACCTGCTTCAGGTGCACCGGCGCTTTCCGTCGGCGCTGAAGCGAACGGCCAAGGCAAGCCTGACCGCGCCGAAGCTATCGCGATGAACCACCTGCCGCCGAGCGTGAAGGCGCCTGTGCAGGTCGAGCTGCCGGTACAGGTACGGCAGGTCGCGCCCGCCGCGCAGATGTTCGCCGCCGCCATTCATCGCGCCGCGCGAGACGAGCGTCGTGGCGAGGCGAGCGACGCGATGATCGCCGGCCTCGCGCCGACGGCCGAGCTGACGCCGCAAGCCGCGGTCGAGCAAAGTCGCCACGCCGCGCTCGACATGGCGCGCGCGACCTGGCCGGCCAAGATGATCGAGCGCATCGAGATGATGCGCGACGCGCTGGACGCGGCGGATACCAGCATCCGCCTGGTACCCGACAAGCTCGGCACCATCGACGTGTCGCTGCGCCGCGAGGGTGATGGCGTTGCCGTCCACTTCAACGCGCAGCAGGCCGAGACGCGCCAGCTGCTGGCCGACGCGCAGCCGAAACTGGCCGAGCTGGCCGAGGCAAAGGGCCTGAAGCTGTCCGCGCAGGCCGGCGGTGATCCTAGTCAGCAGCAGCAGCAGCAGCAATCGCAGGGGCAGCGCGCGCCGGCGTCGGTGCCGCTTTCCTCCCATCGGTATAGCCAGCCCGCGTCATCGGACGCGGTCGGCGTGGCCGACGAACGAATCGCATGAACCGCAAGGGGCGTTGAGCAGTGAGTGACGAGAAAAAGGACGCGGCCGATTCGCCGCCCAAGAAGAAGAAGGGCAAGCTGGGCAAGATCCTGGTGATCGCGGCCGGCGGCGCGGTGCTGATCGGCGGCGGCGTCGGCGCGGGGCTTTATGCCGCCGGCTCGGGCCTAGTCGGCGGCGGCGCGGCGCATGAGGAAGGCCCGCCGAAGCCCAAGCTGGTGCCCAAGAGCGAGCAGAAGCGGGCCGGCGAGGACGGCGAATCGGGCGGCGGTCACGGTGGCGGCGGCGAGGGTGAGGCATCGTCGCACGAGGGCAAGCCGACGCCCGCGGGCGACGGCGGCGAGCGCTACGCCTCCAATTATTTCGCGTTGGAAAAGGAGTTTACCGCGAATCTTCAGGATTCGGTGCACTTCATCCAGGTCGGCGTCGCGATCTCCACGCCGTACGACGACACGGTCATCCAGAACATCAAGACCAACGATATCGCGATCCGCTCGGCGATCCTGATGGCGCTGGGCGACACCACCGAGGATCAGGTGTTTTCCTCGCAGGGGAAGGCGGCGCTGGCCAAGCGGCTGACCGTCGCGATCAACAAAACGCTGGAACAGAAAGAGGGCTTTGGCGGCGTTGGTAACGTCTACTTTACCAATTTTGTTGTTCAGTGACCTTCTATGGTTAACGCCAAGCCAGATCTTCCTCGCGAACGGCGAGAGCGCGCCCGTCCGCAGGCCGTCCAGACGGGCGGCCTCGGTCAGGCGAAGCTCAATCCGTTCGGCGACCTGCACACGTTGCAGCATCTCTCCGCGCGACTGGCGCGGGGCATGCGCGGCGTGTTCGAGCCGTTGCTGCGCGAGGAGGTGCGGGCCTGGGCTGAGCCGCTCGCGGTGCAGCGCTTTTCCGATTATCGCGCGGAGCGCCCCGATCGGCTGACCGCCTGGCTGCCGCTGGGCATGGACGATCGCACCGCGTTGCTGGTGCTCGACGGCGGCTTCGTGCTGGAACTGCTTGACCTGTTCTTTGGTGGCACCGGGGCCGCGCCGGCCGAGATGCCGGCGGAATTCTCGCCGGCCGCCGAGGCGATGGTGGCGCGGCTCGGGCAGATGATCGCGCAGCCGCTCACCGCCGCGTGGGAGCCGCTGGCGCGCGTCACGTTCACGGTCGGGCGGTGCGAGGCGAACGCCTCCATGCTGTCCAATTTCGACGGTGACGATGCGCTGATCGTCACGCGCTTCGGCATTGCGCCGGGCAGTGCGAAGCCCTCGTTTATCGACCTCGTCTATCCGGTGTCCGCGCTGAAGCCGCACGGCACCGCGCTGACCGGCAAGGTGGTGGCCAAGGCCGCTGCCGAGGATGCCGCCTGGCAGACCGCGCTCACCCGCGCGGCGATGAACGTCCGCTTTCCGGTCCGCTCGGTTCTCGCCGAGCCGACGATCCGGCTGTCCAAGCTGATGTCGCTCCAGACCGGTGACGTGATCCCGATCAGCTTCGGCCAGGACGTGCCGGTGATGGTCGGCAACGATCGCCTGGGCAGCGGCACCGTCGGCACGTCGAACGGCCATGCCGCGATCAAACTGACCTCGCTCGCCTCTCTCGAAGGATTGACCCAGTGAACGACATGAGCGGCGGCTTTCCGCCAAAGGATCTGGGCGACGGCGCCCTCGCCGCGAACTTCCGCTTGTTGCAGGACGTCGACGTGAAGCTGACGGTGGAGATCGGCTCCACCCAGCTGACGCTGCGCGAACTGCTGGCGCTGGGCGAATCCAGCGTGATCGAGCTCGATCGCCAGGCCAACGAACTGCTCGACGTCTTCGTCAACGGCACGCTGATCGGCCGCGGCGAGGTGGTGACGGTGGGCGACCGTTTCGGCGTGCGCATGACCGAGCTCGTCAACCCCGACAAGCGCAGCTGATCCACCGCCATGATGTGGTCGTACATTCTGAAGCTGATCGTGCTGCTGCCGCTCGTCTGCGGACTGATGATCGGCTGCCTCTATCTCTGGCGCAAGCTGGAAACCCGCATGCCGGGCCGCGCCGACATGCGCCTCATCGCCGTCAAGGAAACGATGATGATCTCGCCGGGCCTGAAGCTCGCGGTGGTCGAGTTCGAGGGCAAGCGCCTGCTGGTTTCGGTCGGGCGCGGCGGCGTCACGCTGGTCGACCGTGCCGAGGCGCCGAGGACCTTTTCGTGAGCGTCACCCGGATGGGCAACGGCCCCGCGCTGTTCCGCGACGCCGCCGACAGCCGCCCGGCCTCCTTTTCTTGGAGCAAGGCGCTGCTGATCGCCTTCGCCTTCATCGTGGCGGTGCTGGTCGCCATGCCCGCCTTCGCGCAAGCCGCACCCGCCGCGCCCGGCGCCGGTGACGCGGTGGACCGCGCGCTCGGCCAGCTAGGTGGCGGGCAGAACGGCTCGGGCTCGATGTCGCTGTCGCTGCAAGTGCTCATCATCATGGGCCTGCTCAGCATCCTGCCGGGCATCCTGCTGATGATGACCAGCTTCACGCGGATCATCATCGTGCTGTCGATCCTGCGCCAGGCGATGGGCCTGCAGCAGACCCCGCCCAATCAGGTGCTGATCGGCCTCAGCCTGTTTCTGTCGTTCTTCGTGATGGCGCCCGTCATCAGCCAGATCAACACCACCGCGATCCAGCCCTATGCGGCGGGGCAGATGGGCGGCACCGATCTGATCAAGACCGCCGGCGCCCCACTCCATGCCTTCATGGCCAAGCAGACGCGGGTGAAGGACGTGACGATGTTCGCCGAAATGGCAAAGTCCGGGCCGTACGCGAGCCCCAATGACATCCCCTTTTCGGTGCTGCTGCCCGCCTTTGTCACCAGCGAGCTCAAGACCGCATTCCAGATCGGCTTCCTTATCTTCCTGCCGTTCCTCGTCATCGATCTCGTCGTCGCGACGGTGCTGATGGCGCTTGGCATGGCGATGCTCAGCCCGACGATCATCTCGCTGCCGTTCAAGCTCTTGCTGTTCGTCCTGGTCGACGGCTGGGCGCTGACCATGGGCAGCCTCGCCAACAGTTTCGCGGGTTAGGGATCATGGTCGACGCCGATTATTTCCTCACCGTCGCAAACCAGACGCTCTGGGTGCTGGCGCTCGCCGCCGCGCCCATCCTGATCCCCGCGCTCGTCTCCGGCCTGATCCTGGGCATGATCCAGGCGGCAACCTCGATCCAGGAACAGACCTTGAGCTTCGTGCCCAAGCTGATCGTGGTCGGCCTGTCGCTGGTGATCTTCGGCGCGATGATCCTGGGGCTCATCAGCGATTTCACCGTCTCGATCTTCGAGCGTATTCCCGATCTGGTCCGCTAGGCTACGATGCTGGGCTTCGGCCTCTCGATCGAGCCGCAATTATGGGCGCTCCTGTTCGTGATGGTGCGCGTGGGGGCGGCGTTCGTCGCCGCGCCCGTGTTCGGCAACGTCTCCGTGCCGCTTCAGGTGCGCGTGGTGCTGGCCGGCGCGATCGGCGTGCTGGTGCTCGGCATGCACGACATCACGCCCCCGCCGCAGGTGTTCGCGGTCGCGACCTTCCTGTCGATCGCCGCCGAGGCGCTGGTGGGCCTGGCGCTCGGCTTCATCCTCCAGATCGCCTTTGCCGCGCCGCTGATCGCCGGCGAGTTGATCGGCGGATCGATGGGGATCGGCTTTGCCAACATGATCGATCCGAACTCCGGGCGCTCGTCGCCCGCGATCGGCCAGTTCCTTTCGATCCTGCTGACGCTTTTGTTCCTGTCGATCGACGGGCACCTCGTACTCGTCGATACCGTCGCGCGCAGCTACACCGCGCTGCCGCCGGGCGCCGCCTGGATGGCGCCCGAGCAGCTGCGCGACATCGCGCTGTTCGGCGGCTACGCCTTTTTCGCCGGGCTGCTGCTCGCGCTCCCGGTCGGCTTTCTTTTACTCTGCCTTAATCTCGTGGTCGGTATGATCTCGCGGTCGGCACCGGCGCTGAATCTGTTCTCGATCGGTCTGCCGGCCAGCCTGGCGGTCGGCGTGATCGCGATGGCAGCAGCCTTCCCGGCGATGGGAGATTACATGCTGGTCGTCGTACGCGAGGGCCTGGAAGCGGCACGGAGCCTGGTACTTGGCTGACGAGTTCGGCGAAAAGACAGAAGCCCCGACACCCAAGCGTCTCAAGGACGCGCGGAAAAAGGGTGACGTTCTCAAATCGCGCGAGTTCGCGACCGCGCTGGTCGCGCTCGCCGGCGTGGCGTGGCTCGTCTTCTTCGGCCCGATGCTGATCGCCGCCTGCAAGGGCGTGATGGCCGAAAGCTTTCAGTTCACGCGCAGCGACGTGGAGGATTTCCAGCCGTTCCGCCCGCTGGCCGCCGCCGGGTGGAAGCTGCTTCCCGCATTCGGCACCCTGTTCGCGATCGTGATGGCGGCGGGCGTCGCCAGTTCGGCCGCGCTCGGCTCGCTTCAGTTCAACGCCGGGCTGCTCGCGCCCAAGGGCAATCGCATCAATCCCGCCTCCGGGCTGAAGCGCATCTTCGGCATGAACGGCTGGATCGAGCTCGGCAAATCCTTGCTGAAGGTGGCGCTGCTCGGCTCGATCGGCGCCTGGCTGCTGATGAGTTCGGCGCGCACCACGCTTGGCCTTGCGCGGGCGAACATCGAGGCCGCGGTCAGCGCGCTCGGCGGCACACTCACCACGTTGATGATCGTCATGTCGATGGGGCTGGTCGCGATCGCGATGATCGACGTGCCGCTGCAGATGTTCCAGCGCATGAAGAAGCTGCTCATGTCGAAGCAGGAGCAGAAGGACGAGCACAAGGAGAGCGAAGGCAATCCCGAGGTCAAGGCGCAGATCCGATCGCGCCAGCACGCCATGCTCTCGCGTTCCACGCGCCGTGCGGTGGGTGAGGCGCATGTGGTGCTGACCAACCCGACGCACTTCGCGGTTGCGCTGCGCTACGATCGCGGACGCGATCAGGTGCCGGTGGTGGTCGCCAAGGGGCGCGGCGCGACCGCGCTCGCCATTCGCGAGATCGCCGGCGACATGGCGGTGCCGATCCTCGAATACCCGATGCTCGCGCGTGCGATCTACTACACCAGCCGCGAGAACCAGGAGGTGCGCGACGATCTCTACATGGCGATCGCGACGGTGCTGGCGTTCGTCTTTGGGCTCAACGCGCAAATGGGCGGCAGCGCGCCGCTGCCCGCGGTCGACGTGCCGGTGGGCGCGCGCTTCGACGAAAACGGAGCGGCGCTGAATTAAGTGCCGCTTGCCGTGAGGGGCTAAATCTTCCGCAGCTTCGGTCGTTTCTATTCGTGTCATGACCGATGTTTCCAGCACCTCCGCGGCGGGTACGACCACCACCAGCGTCACCAAGTCCGCCGCGAGCGCGCTGCTCACCTCGCTCAACACCGGATCGGGCGTCGATACCGACGCGCTGGTGACCGGCCTCGTCCAGGCGCAGTTCGCGTCCAAGAACGCCGCACTCACCGCCAAGTCGGACAAGCTGACCGCGCAACTGTCGGGCGTTTCGACGCTGAAAAGCGCGATCACCGATTTCGCCGCCGCGCTCGATACGCTGGTGAAGGGCGGGACGCTCCAGTCGCAGCCGGTCAGCAGCAACGCGTCGGTGCTCACCGCCACGCCGATCTCGGGCGCGAAGCTGACGGGCATGACCGCCAGCATCCGCGTCGATCGGCTCGCAACCGCGCAAACGGCGGTGTCGGTCAACAGCGTCGCCAGCAAGAGCGAGGTGATCGGCTCGGGCACGTTCACGCTGAAGCTCGGCACGGCCAGCTACGATGCGGGCGGCGCGATGACCGGCATCACCGGCACCGATGCCGATGGCGACGGCGCCGAGGACACGATCGCGATCGACATCACCGATGGGTCGCTCACCAGCATCGCGGCCGCGATCAACAAGAAGCAGGCCGGCGTTACTGCCTCGGTCGTCACCGATGCCGATGGCCGCGCCTTTCTGTCGCTGCGCGGCGAGACCGGGTCGGCCAAGGCGTTTACGCTGGAGGCGACCAGCGATCCTTCAGGCACGCTGTCGCAGTTCAACGTCGGCCCGAACGCCGCCGGCATGAACGTCACCGGCAAGGCCGGCAACGCGGTGCTGTCGGTCGACGGCATCACCGTGGAGCGTGCGAGCAACAGCATCAGCGATCTGGTCGAGGGCGTGAAGCTGGACCTCACGGGCACTTCAACGACGCCCGTGTCGCTGTCCTCCTCAGTGCCGACCAAGGCACTGACCAGTGCGGTCGAGGATTTCGTCTACACATACAATCTGCTGCTGGGCGAATTGCAGAAGCAGACCGATCCGATCACCGGCGACCTGCGCGGCGACACCGGCGCGCAGAACATGATGCGCAGCCTGAAGGGACTGTCGCTGCGCGATCTGCTGCCGGGCGGCGCTGCGGATCAGCCGCGCACGCTGGCGCAGCTTGGCGTGCTGACGAACCGTGATGGGACGCTGTCGGTGAACAGCGCCACCTTGAGCAAGGCGATCGCCGATCATCCCGGTGCCATCGAGGCTATGTTCTCCAATTCGTCCGATGGCTCGGGCGTGCTTTCCGCGCTGAACTCGATCAAGCTGAATGCCACCAGCACGCTGTACGGGCTCGGCGCCTCGGCCACGCGGTACAATCAGGCCAAGAGCGACCTTACCGAACAGCAGGACCGGCTGACCACGCAGCAGGAGAAGATGACCACGCGGCTGACGCAGCAATTCGCGTCGATGAACGCGCGCGTGGCGGCGTACAAATCCACGCAGACGTTCATGGAAAACCAGATCAAGGCGTGGACGAACGGTAACAACTGATGGCGTACGCATCCGTCCTGTCGCGCGATCCTGCGCAGACGTACCGCCAGATCGACCTCGCCGGCCGTACCGCCAATGCGGACGGCCCGGCGCTGGTGCAATTGCTCTACGAGGAGCTGTGCCTCGCGCTGCGCGTCGCGGCCTGGGCGGCGGAGCACAAGAAATATGCCGTGAAGAGCGAGCGGGTGACCCGCGCCACCGCGATCCTCTTCGCGCTGGAGGCCAATCTCGATTTCGAACGGGGCGGCCCGGTCTCGACCACGCTGGCGCGCGTCTATGCGGGCGCGCGCAAGCAGGTGATCGACGCGAGCCTGGGCCAGGACGGCGCACCGTTCCGCCAGGTAGCGGATACGATCTCGGAAATCGCCGACGCGTGGAAAATGGCGCGCGCCGCCTGATCAGCCCGCGTCAGCGCAGCCAGTGGCGCGCGACGAACCATCCGGTGACGGCGACGGCGATCACGACGCACAAGCCGACGATCGCGTCGAACGCCCAGGGCGCGTCGGCCAGCCACAGGCCCTTCACGTTCATGCCATAGAGGCCGGTAATGAAGGTGAGCGGCAGGAACACCATGGCGGCGATCGAGATGATCAGGCCGCGCTGGTCGAGCTGCTCGGCGCGCAGGTCGGTCAGCGTTTCGTGGATCAGGCTGGCGCGCTCGCGGATCGCCTCCACCTCCTCCGCCATGCGCGCCGCGCGGTCGGCGGCAGCAGCAAGGTGCGCGCGGTCGTCCGCGCCGAGCCAGTCGCCGGGCAGGGCGGCAAGCTTTTCCAGTGCTGCCCGCTGCGGATTGAGAAAGCGGCGATAGTTGATCGCCTCCACGCGCACCTGTGTCACGCTGCGGCGAAGCGCGAAGGCGCGGGCGGCGTCGAGCTGTTGCTCGCAATCGTCGAGGCTGTCGCCGAGGTCGGCCACGACGGGGTCTAGATCGGCCGTTATCGCCCCGGCGAAGGCTGTGATGATGTCGCCGGGATCGCGGACGCGGCCGCTTTCCACCTCCCGTTTCACCGCGTCGATCGCCAGCAAATGCTTGCGCGTCACCGAAATAACGCGGCCCTTTTCCGCCCAGATGCGCACCGACGCGAGCATGTCGGACGGATCCAGCTCCTCCTCCGTCCGCCCGCGAAGGTTGACGAACGCCCCCTCATCAAAGGCATCGCACCGCGGCCGCGTTTCCTGTGCGGTCAGCGGATCGACGATGTAGTCGGGCAGCCCGGCTTCACCGCGCAGCCAGTTCTGCGCATGCTCGGCGGTCGTGGTCAGGTGCACCCAAACCATCCCCGCACCACCAGAAATCGCCCCCTTTACCGGAAGGCTTTTGGCGACTTGGTCGCTGATTTGAAAGGCGAAACCGGTCACGCCATTCTCACGTCGACAACCAGCCCCGACAGCCCGGCGGGTGGCGTGTCGCAGGCGATGCGATCGGCGTCGGCCCGCGCGCGGTTGAGGATCGCGGCAGGTACGTCGGCGGCATGCGTGACACAGTCGGCATTGGCGAGCAGCCGCGCCTGGCGCAGCGTGAGGTCGTCAGGGTCGCGGGAGTGCAAGGTCATCGAAACGACGTTACTCTCGGCAACGCCATCCTGTTCCGGCGGGGTGCCAAGCAGGCTGGCCGGCTGCAGAGGATCATAAGTGCCACCGGGCGCGAGCGCGGCGGCAATCGCCCGGCGTCGGGCACCCGCTTCAGGATAGCGCGCCCGCCACGCCGGACGCGCGGCAAATAGTGCGTCGGCGAGGCGGCCGAGGCTTGCGGGGAGCAGGGCCTCAAGCCGCTGCCGCAGCGCTGCGGCGAGGCCGGCCGAAGCGCCGCCGGTGCCGATCGCCACCAGCACCGGCGCGCGATCGACGATTGCCGGCAACGTGAAATCGCACAGCTCGGGGCGGTCCACCGCGTTCACCAGCACGCCGCGCGCCTTGAGCCGCGCGACCGCCGCGTCATCGTCCACGACGATGGCCAGCCGAGCCGCGCTCTCCCCGATATTCTCCCCGACAACGATCGCACCGGCGCGCTCCAGCAGCCGCCGCTTCGCATCGGCCGCTTCGCCGACGCCTACCAGGATCACGTGGCGGCCTTGCAGCCGCACGAAGATGGGCAGGCTGTGCAGGCTCACAGCCAGTCCGGCACGCGCTCCGCGGCGAGGATCGTCTCGGCGGCGATACGATCGGCAACCACGGCGTAGCGGTCGCCATCCACCAGAACCTCTGGCACCAGCGGGCGCGAATTGTAGGTCGACGCCATGGTGGCGCCATAAGCGCCGGCGGTGCGGAAGATCGCGAGGTCGCCGGACTTCACGGCATCGATCTCGCGGTCGCGCGCGAAGGTGTCGCCGGTTTCGCAGACCGGCCCGGCGATGCTGGCGACCATCCGCTCGCCGCTCGGCCGGACAGCCTGAAAATCGTGCCAGGCATCGTAAAGGGCAGGGCGGGCCAGGTCGTTCATTGCGGCGTCAACGATGACGTATGGGTTGGTGACGCCGGGCTTCACCCAGATCACCTCGGTCACCAACACGCCGGCATTACCCGCGATCACCCGGCCTGGCTCGAACATCAAGGTGACGTCCCAGTCGCGCGTCACGCGCGCCACCATGGCGCCGAAATCCGCCGGATCGGGCGGCACGTCGCCGGTCTTGTAGTTGACCCCGAGGCCTCCACCCAGATCGACGTGAGTGATCGTGTGCCCGGCCGCGCGCAGTTCCGCGACCAGCGCGCCAACCCGCGTATAGGCGGCTTCGAGCGGCGAAATGTCGAGCAGCTGGCTGCCGATGTGGATGGCGACGCCGCGCAGCTCCAGGCCGTCGAGCTGTGACAGGCGCGCGAAGATGCCGGCGGCTTCGTCGATCGGCACGCCGAACTTGTTTTCGCGCTTGCCGGTCGAGATCTTGGCGTGGGTGCCGGCGTCCACATCCGGGTTCACGCGCAGCACGGCGCGCGCCTTGGTGCCGCGGGCGGCGGCCAGTTGCGCCAGGACGACGCCTTCCTCTTCCAGCTCGATATTGAACTGTCCGATACCGGCTTCGATGCCCTTGGTCAGCTCGGCGCGCGTTTTGCCCACGCCCGAAAACACGATGTCGTGGGCGGGCATCCCAGCGGCCAGCGCGCGCGCCATTTCACCGCCGGAGACGACGTCCGCGCCATAGCCCTCGCGTGCCAGCACGTTCAGCACGGCGATATTCGGGTTCGCCTTGATCGCGTAGGCGAGATGCACGCGCCCCGCCGGTTTCAGCCCGTCGCGGAAGCGCTGTGCCTGGCGGCGCAACGTATTGGCCGAATAGACGTAAACAGGCGTTCCCACTTCCGCGGCGATGCGGGACAGGGGAACGGCTTCACAGTGAAGCTCGCCGTTGACGAGTGCGAAATGGTCCATTGATTACCTTGGCGGGAGGTCGAATTCGTCGCTGCGCCGCTCCTCGGAGTTGCGGAGCAGTTCGTCGCTGCGGCCCGGACGGGCCTGCGGCTCTGCCTGAAGCAGGTCGCTTGGGGTCGGCGTCGCGGTGGCGCCATAAGGCGCAACCGGCAGTTGCTTGCCCTCAGCTGGCTTAAGCTCGCGCGAGGCGCCGCAGCCGGCCAGCAGCAGACCGAGCAGGAGGACGGCGGCCTTCACGACAGCGCCTCGCGCGCTTCGCGGATGGCGGCGCGCACATTGTCGGGGGCGGTGCCGCCGAAGCTGGTGCGGCTGGCGACCGAAGCATCCACCGAAAGCACGTCAAACACCCGCGCGTCGATCCGGCTGTCGATCGCGACCAGGTCGCCGATCGGCAATTCGTCCAGACGCACACCGGCCGCTTCTGCGCGGGAAACGGCCTTTCCGGTGATATGATGAGCCTCGCGGAAGGGCACCCCGGCCTCGCGCACCAGCCAGTCGGCCAGATCGGTCGCGGTCGAAAAGCCGCTCTGCGCCAGGCCGCGCATCCGGTCGGTGCGGAAGGTCGCGCTTTCCACCATGCCGGTCATCGCGGCGAGGCACAGGCCGAGCAGGTCGTGGCATTCGAAGACCGGCGGCTTGTCATCCTGCATGTCCTTCGAATAGGCGAGCGGCAGCCCCTTCATCGTCACCATCAGGCTGACAAGGCAGCCGGTGATCCGGCCGGCATGGCCGCGGACCAGCTCGGCCGCGTCGGGATTGCGCTTTTGCGGCATGATCGAGCTGCCGGTCGACCATTGATCGCTCAACGACACAAAGCCGAACGGCTGCGAGGCCCAGAGAACGAACTCCTCGGCCAGCCGTGACAGGTGCAGCGCGCATTGCGCGGCGCAGGTGAGATATTCGATTGCGAAATCCCGGTCGGATACCGCATCGAGCGAGTTGCGCGTCGGCCCGTCGAAGCCGAGCGCGGCCGCGGTGGCGTGGCGGTCGACGGGAAAGCCGGTGCCGGCTAGCGCGGCCGAGCCGAGCGGCGACAGGTTCATGCGGGCGCGCGCGTCGGTGAAGCGGCCAACGTCGCGGCGCGCCATTTCGACATAGGCCATCAGGTGGTGGCCAAGCGTCACGGGCTGCGCCGATTGCAGGTGCGTAAAGCCGGGCATCACGCTGTCGGCATGCTCTTCCGCGCGGGCAAGCAGCGCCTTCTGCAACGCGACCAGGGCGGCAACGCTCTCGTCGATCGCGTCGCGCACCCAAAGGCGGAAGTCGGTGGCGACCTGGTCGTTGCGGCTGCGCGCCGTGTGCAGGCGGCCGGCGACCGGCCCGATCGCCTCGGCGAGCCGCGCCTCGGTCTGCATGTGGATGTCTTCGAGCGTCAGATCTTCGGCGACGCCGTTCGCCTCGTAATGCGCGGCGACCTGTTCCAGCCCACGCGCGATTGCGGCAGCGTCGTCGCGGTCGACGATGCCCTGCTCGGCCAGCATCGCGACATGCGCCTGGCTGCCGCGCAGGTCCTGCCGCCACATTCGCTTGTCGAAGGGGATGGAGGCATTTATCTCGCGCATCACCGCGGCCGGGCCTTCGGCAAACCGACCGCCCCACATCTGGTTGGAATCGCTCATGCCATCGCGCTCGGGAACCGTCTTTCTCCTTGCGGCCGCACTGACGGCCGCGGCTTGCGATAGGCAAACGCCTGCGCCGGAGCAAGCAAACGTCGCAGCGCCCGATGAGGTGACGTCGGACGAGGTCACTCCGGGGGCGGGCAACGCGGCGACGCCCGCCGGCAAGGTCGACCGATCGCACAAGGGGGAGGCCGCGCCGGACGTGTCCTTCTACGATCCGGCGGGCAAGAAGATCACGCTTGCCGCGTTTCGCGGCCAGCCGACGCTCGTGAACCTGTGGGCGACGTGGTGCGCACCTTGCATCAAGGAGATGCCGAGCCTGGATGCGGCGGCCGAGGCCATGAAGGGCAAGGTGCGCGTGGTTGCGATCAGCCAGGACATGCAGCGCGAAAAGGTCGCGCCGTTCTTCGCCGAGCGCAAGCTTGCGAATCTCGCGCCCTATGTCGACCCTGATCTTGGCCTCAGCCTGTCGTACAAGGTGAACCTGCCGACCACGATCATGCTGGACGCCGAGGGGCGCGAGCTCTGGCGGGTGAGCGGGGCGATGGAGTGGAACGGCGCGGAGGCCAAGGCGCTGATGGCGGAAGCGGTCTAAGGCACCACTTCGCAATCTGCCGTTTCGACATGCAGCACCTCGGCTAGGGCGGGGTGGGGAGAGGTGGCGAGCCAGGCCGCAGCCTTGCGGCGAAATGCCGGTGTGGCACTTTGGGCGCATTGCGCTAGCCACGCGCGCGCCTCGTCCAGGCAGTCCGCCGCGATCAGCATGCGGGCGTGGTTGAAGGCACCGCGGAAGTCACCGCCGGCTGCCGCGCGGGCGTAGCATTCGGCGGCCTTGGCCATGTCTCGCGCGATCACCCATCCGTCCTCGTGGAAGCTGCCGACATAGTTGATCGCCTTGGCATTGCCGAGCGCGGCGGCCCGTTCAAACCAGCCGAGCGCGGCAGCCTTGTCCTCCGCGACGCCTTCGCCGAGCGTCAGCGCCGTGGCGTAATTGTACATGCCCCAGTCGAGTCCGCGCTCGGCCGCCAGGCGAAAGCATTCGGCGGCGCGGTCCTTGTCGATCGCCACGCCCCAGCCCTGATCGTAGCAGCGGCCTACCATGTTGAGCGCCATGAGGTGCCCCTGCGTCGCCGCCTTGTTGAACCAGGCAAAGCCCGCCGATGCCTTGCCCGCGTCGAGCAGCATCTGCGCCCACACCGCCTGGGCGTCCGCCACGCCCTGTTCGGCGCCCGTGCGGATAAGCGCCGCCCGCTCCTCCGGCGAACCGGAGAGGCGGGCGCGCACCTCGTCGGGCGACAGCTGGTCGAGGCGGTCGGTCAGAACTTCACGCCCAGCGTGGCAAAGGCGGTGCGGCCAGGGGCGATGCTGGCGTAATGCGCGGTGAACGCCTGCGGGAAATAGACCTTGTCGGTCAGGTTCTGCACGTTGACGCTGAGGTCGATGTGTTCGTTGATCGCGTAACCGAGCCGGGCATCGAAGCGCCAGTAATCGGGCACCGTCACGACGCGGACGCGGGTGGCCGGCGTCACCGTCACGGCGCCGGCCGCATCCTGCGTCGCGCGGCGGTTATCGGAATAGCCGCCAAAGACACGGCTCATGTAGAAAGCGCCGCCGCCGATCGACAATCCTTCGACGGGCGTGACGTTCGCCCACATGGTGAAGCTGTCCCGCGCGGTTTGCGGCGCCTGCCGCCCGGTGCTGGCCGAGGGAACAAGCACCCGCTGCGCCGGCTGGAGCGTGACGCCGCCCGCGGTGATCGCCGGTGCGGTAAGTGCGGTGAAGCCGGCGTCGACGATCTTCGGATCGAGATGCGTGTAGCCGCCAAAGAGCGACAACCATGGCGTGACGTTGCCGTTGAAGCTGAATTCGACGCCGCGGATGCGGCGCTTGCCGATGAACTGCACGGTATCGTCCGGACCGGTCACGCGCGCGTTGCTGGTGTCGGTCTGGAATGCGGCGACCGAGAGGGCGAGCTGTTCGTTGAACAGATCGGCCTTGGCGCCGACTTCGTACGACTTGGTCTTTTCCACCTTCAGACTGTCGAGCAGCGCGACATTGGCCGGCGTGAAGGTGGTCGGCAGTGCGTTCGGCTCCTGCCCCTCGCCGAGCAGGCTGTTGGGCGGCGTCGCGGCGGTGGCGTAGCTGGCATAGAGCGAGGTATTGCGGCTCGGCTTGAAGATCAGCCCGGCCTGCCAGTTGAACAGCTTGTCATTGCGGTCGACGGTGAAGGTGTCCGGAGCGGTGGCGGGCTGGCCGGGCGTCAGCTTCGAGGTGAAATCGTCATAGCGTGCGCCGAGGTTCAGGATCAGCGCTGGCGTGATCGTGATCGAATCGAAGGCATAGGCCGACATCGTACGGGCGGCATTCTGCGTTTGCGTGCTGAACGGGTTCTTGGCGATCGGGGTGGCGACGCTCGAGGCGTCGCTTGCGTAATTGATCCAGGGATCGTTCGGATTGGGATCGAACAGGCTGGTGCAGTTGAACCGGGCGAGCGCATCGGGTGTGCAGCGCGGCGACAGCGTGGAGCCATTCGCCACCGCATAGGTGCCGCGCCGCGCCTTTTCCCAGCTGAACTCGACGCCGGCCGCGATGCTGTGCTTGATTGCGCCCGTCGAGAACATGCCGAACAGATCGGTCTGGTTGCTCAGCCCCTCGACATAGCCGTGCCGCGTGTTGCTGCGGCGCCAGACCAGCCCGCCGGCCGTCGTCGGCGAGGCAGGGTTGGTGCCGAACACGTTGCCCTGCTGATCGTCGGGCTGCGTCAGCACATATTCCTGGCGATTGTGGCTGAAGCGCGAGGTGTTGCGCAGCGTCAGGCCGCCGAAATCGTGCTCGACGCGCATGCTGGCCTGGTTTGTGACGGTATCGCGAAAGTCGCGGCTCTTCAGGCCGTAGAAGGCGTCGCGCTTCACCGTGCCGGTTACGCCCGCGATGGTGGTGACGCGGCCGATCGCCGGCTCGACATAGATCTCGCCCGTGCCCGGCAGATTGTTGACCGTGTAGAGGTACGGGATGCCGGCGTCGGGCAGCTCATGCGTTTCGAGATAGTAATAGGACAGGGTCAGCCGCGTGTCGCTTTCGAGCCCGATGGTGATCGAGGGCGCAACGCCCCAGCGGCGCGACCAGATGGCGTCGCGACCGGCGACATCCTGATCGTGCCACATGCCGGCGACACGCACGCCGATGCCGTTGCCGAGATACTGGTTCACGTCGACTGCGGCGTGCTTGTAGTCGGCATTGCCGATGCTGGCGCTGGCGCGAACGAAGTCGGTCGTTTGCGGTGACTTGGTGATGATGTTGATCGAGCCGCCGGCGCTGCCGCGCCCGCCGAGCGTCGAATCCGACCCGCGAACGATCTGCACCTGCTCGACCGCGAAGGTGTCACGGGTCTGCGCGGCCAGATCGCGGACGCCATCGACGAAGGTCGAACCCTGGCTATCGAAGCCGCGAATGAAGGGGCGATCGCCGACCGGATTGCCGCCCTCGGCCGCGCCAAAGGTGATGCCGGGCACGGTGCGCAGCGCATCGGCCAGCGTGGTTGATCCGGTCTGCTCGATCACGTCCTTGGGCAGAACGACTACCGAGCGCGGCGTGTTGACGAGCGGGGCGATCGCCTTGGCGCCTTGCAGCTCGCTACGTTCGCGCTGGCCGTTCACCAAAATGTCATTGCGCTCGTCGTCGCTCTGGTTGGCGGCGGTGCGATCCTGCGGGGTCGACGATCCTGATGGCGTCTCGGCAGCGGCGGGCGCGGTGGCGAGAAAACCGACGCACGATATCGCCAGGAATGATGCCGCCCGCGGCGCTGAAGACACTGTCATGGAACCCCCAAGTCCTTGTTGAGGGTGACGGCTAATGAGAACGATTATCAGAGTCAATCTCTAATGAGAATCGATCGCGATACGCCTTATCTCAGTCGTTAGGCGTTGACCGTGAGCATTTTTGCTAACTGCTTAGAACCAGACGCGGATACCGGCGACGACGCCGAAGCCACCGGCGTCATCTCCAACCGAGCGCGCATAACGGGCAGTGCCGCCGAGCTGGCGCTCCCACGACATGCCCACATAGGGGGCGAACTCTCGCGCGATTTCGTAGCGCAGCCGCAGGCCAAGCTCGGCATCGGTCACGCCGCTGCCGAGCTGGCGGACGGGGACGCGCTGGGCGGACAGGTTGATCTCTGCGCGCGGTTGGAGAACGAGGCGTTGGGTGATCCGCTGGTCGTAATAGCCTTCGATCCGCGCCAAAAGCTCACCCTTGTTGGACAGGAACAGCGCGCCTTCGACGTCGAACCAATAGGGGGCAAGGCCCTCGACGCCGACGGTGGCGTAGGTGCGGTCGGGGCCAGTGGCGATATCCTGACGGACGCCGGCCTGCAGGTTGAAATACGGGCCGATCGCGCGGCTGTAGAGCGCCTGGACCTCGGCATCGGTGCTGCCGCCGAAGGCCCCGTCGCCCTCGGTCTTGAGCGTCAGGCGATTGATGTCGCCGCCATACCAGAAGGCGCCGTCCCAGCGGTAGCGGTCGCGGCCACCGCGCAGCTGCACCTCCGCCAGATCGAGCATGACCTGCGAAAAAGCCATGCCGCCATGCTCGCGGCGCATGGTGGCGCGAGCCGCGGCCATCGCGTCGTGGCCCCAGATGCGATCGGCGTAGGTCGGCTGAACGCTGCCGGGTGAGGGCGGAGTGACGGCAGGCGGGAAGGGGGAAGCGGGGTGAGGGCCGGCCGCGTTCGGCATCGTTCCGGCGGGTTTCGGCGTGCAATGGCCCATGGCCGCATGCTCGGGCGGGCAAGCGGGATCGGCCGGGCTCGGCGCATCCATCGCGCCGGCGTGATGCGCATGCGCTGAAGAGTCCGGAGCATCGGTCGGCTGCGGAGGATGGTGCTCGGGCGGCGTAGCGTCAGCAGCCGGCGCTTGATGCTGCATGTGCTCGCCGTGACGCTGCGGGGGGCTTGGCGCGTCGCCGGTGGTCAGGGCTGCCGCGAGGAGGGCGAGCGCGATCATGCGGCGGCCTCACCAGCGGGACGGACGGAGACGACCTGCATCATCCCGGCATGCATGTGGTAGAGCAGATGGCAGTGAAACGCCCAATCGCCCACCGCATCGGCGGTCAGATCAAAGGTGGCGGTGCCGCCGGGCTGCACCTGAATCGTGTGCTTGCGCGGGGCGTGATCGCCATGGCCGGTGACCAGCTCGAAGTAATGGCCGTGCAGGTGGATCGGGTGACCCATCATGGTGTCGTTCACCAGGGTGACGCGAACCCGCTCGTTCTGGCTGAACGCGATCGGGGCGGTCACCTCGCTAAGCTTCTCGCCGTCGAACGCCCACATATAGCGTTCCATGTTGCCGGTCAGGTGGATGCGCAGCTCGCGGCTGGGCGCGCGCGTGTCGGGATTGCGCGTCACGGCCTTCAGATCGGTATACACCAGAACGCGATGGGGCACGCCCTCCAGTCCCTGACCGCGATCACCCATGCGGTCCATCGGCATGGGCGAAATGGTCTGCACCGTTGGCGTCTTCTTTACTTCGGGCGCGTTCGAGAAGTCGCGCATCGCATGATCCATCGCACCCGCGGCATGGCCTGCGCCGCCTGCTGGAACGGCGCCCGCATCGGGTGCGCCGGGGAGGGTGCAATGCCCCATGGCGGCGTGTTCGGGCGCACAGGCGGGAGCCGGCGCGGGAGCGGGAGATGCATGAGTCATCGCGCCGTGATCCATGCCCGCGTGCATTTCGCCGTGACCGGGCATGGTCGTCCCGCCGTCACCGTGATCCATCGCGCCCATGCCCATGTCCTTCATGTCGGCGAGCGGGCGTTTGCGCAGCGCCGGCACGGGCGCGACCATGCCGGCGCGTGGGGCGAGCGTCGCACGGGCCATGCCGGAACGATCGACGCTTTCGCCGACGATGGTATAGGCGCGGTCGTCTGGCGGCTGCACGATGACGTCATAGGTTTCGGCAACCGCGATCTGCATTTCGTCCACTGTCACCGGCTGGACGGGAAGACCGTCGGCCTCGACCACCGTTAGCCTCAGGCCGGGGATACGCAGGTTGAAGGTCGTCATCGCCGAAGCGTTGATCAGCCGCAGCCGTACCCGCTCGCCCGGCTGAAAGAGCCCGGTCCAATTGTTGCGCGGGCCATGGCCGTTGACCAGATAGGTGTAGGTGCTGGCGGTCACGTCCGCGACGTCGGCCGGGTCCATGCGCATCGCGCCCCAGCGGGTGCGCTCGGCGGCGGGCTGGTCCTTGCCCGCGAGCAGCCCGGCGAGCGTCTGCTTCTGATAATTGAAATAGCCGCCCTGCTGCTTCAGCTTTTTGAAGATCAGGTGCGGGTGCATCGGGCTGTGATCGGACAGGACGATCACATGCTCGCGATCCGACGCGACCGGATCGGCGCCGGCGGGGTCGATCACGATCGGCCCATAGTGGCCCATCTGCTCCTGCAGCCCCGAATGGCTGTGATACCAATAGGTGCCCGACTGGCGGATCGGAAATTCATAGGTGAAGGTGGAGCGCGGCTTGATCCCGGGAAAGCTGATGCCGGGCACGCCATCCATGTGGAACGGCAGGATCAGCCCGTGCCAGTGGATCGAGGTATCCTCGTCTAGCGTGTTTTCGACATGGAGGC
This sequence comes from Sphingomonas dokdonensis, assembly GCF_002197685.1. Lineage (GTDB taxonomy): Bacteria > Pseudomonadota > Alphaproteobacteria > Sphingomonadales > Sphingomonadaceae > Sphingomonas > Sphingomonas dokdonensis. Next base: position 307,739 of record NZ_NBBI01000002.1, read on the forward strand.
GGACGTTCTGTCCCTCGCGCAGCCGGATCAGTGGCGCGGGCACGGTGCCGTTGATGCCGATGGCGTGACTGGTACGGCCGTCGATCATCATCATCTGGTGCGCGACTCGCAAGGTGATGTCAGCGCCCGAAACCGTCGGCAGCGGTCGGATCACCCCGGGCGATACCGACTGCGCCCATGCCGGCATGTACGCCGACAAGGCCAGGCCGCCACCGGCGAGGCCGGCGCCGTGCAGCAGCTGACGACGATCGAAAACGCGAGACATTACAGGTCCTTGATTAGCGCTGCGGTGGATCGTTGCGCCTACCACTAAGTCAGGGCCGGCACGCGGTAGCCGAATTATCTGGCCAAGATAAGTTCTGCGCGTCGCCATTCCAGCGGCTTGCGAGGGCGACTGACAGATGGAGCGAGCGCGCGTGGTGCGCCGTCGTTCCCGCGCCATGACCGGGCAATTGCATCAGCAACGGATCAGACGTTCTCTCACCTCCCCCTTTCGGGTGATGCCGGATGCGGTTGTTCTGGCGACCGCTTCCGCTGGAACTGACGAAAAGGGGTGGGAACATGCGGACGATCACCATCATCGCGGCGGGACTGGCGCTTTCGGCGTGCGCAACCGGGCCGTACGAATGGAAATACGGCCAGGACAAGATCGTGCCCGGCCAGTTCAGCATGACCAACACGGACAAGAACGGCACCGTGCTGACCTGGCCGTCGCATGCCGTCGCCGCCATCGTCTATCCGAGCGGCGACGCGGCCTGCATCCAGAGCGCGCAAAGCTCAAAGGCGCGAAACATGTCGGGCGGCGCGGGGATTTCGGCGCTGCTCAAATCGGGGCAGAGCGTCGATGCGAAGACGGCGCAGGCGATCACCGAGGCGGTATCCTCGCTGCAGGACCGCAACGACGTTGCCACGTTCCTTGACGTGGCCTTGTTCCAGATTTGCGCCATTTCGAAGAACAAGAGCTTTTCAAAGGATCAGACCGCCGCGCTGATCCAGCAGGCGCTGGTGACGGCGGCGGACATTGCCAAGGCGCGGCCGAACTATGCGGTCACCAAAAGCGACGTGGTGCAGGCCGGCGACGCTGCCGCCGTTCCGCCGACGGTAGCAGCACCGACCGTCCCGCCGGCGACCGTGCCGATCCCGTCGGCACCAGATGCAGGCCCCGAGAGCGCCCCCTAGGGAAGCAGCAAGGAGGCGTCGCCGTACGAATAGAAGCGGTATTCGCTTTGAACGGCGTGGGCGTAGGCGGCCTGCATCCGATCCAGCCCCATCAGCGCCGACACCAGCATGAACAAGGTGGAGCGCGGCAGGTGGAAATTGGTGAGCAGGCCGTCGATGCCGCGAAAGCGGTAGCCGGGGGTGATGAAGATCGACGTGTCGCCCTCGAACGGGCGTACCACGCGGTCCTCGCCAGCAGCGCTTTCGATCAGCCGCAACGAGGTGGTGCCGACCGCGATGATCCGTCCACCGTCGCGGCGCACGGCGTTCAGCCGATCGGCGGTCGCCTGATCGATGCGGCCCCATTCGGCGTGCATCTGGTGATCGTCGGTGTCGGCCGCCTTGACGGGGAGGAACGTGCCCGCGCCGACGTGCAGCGTCAGCGTCGCATGGCCGATGCCGGCCGCATCGAGTGCCGCCATCAGCGCGGGCGTGAAATGGAGCGCGGCGGTCGGCGCAGCCACCGCGCCGGCCTCACGCGCGAACATCGTCTGGTAATCCTGCGCGTCGCGCGCATCGAGCGGGCGCTTGGCGGCGATATAGGGCGGCAGCGGCATGCGCCCGGCGCGCTCCAGCAGCAGTTCGACCGGCTCGTCACCGGCGAAATCGAGCGCGAAGCTGCCGTCTTCCGCGCGATCGGACGCGATCGCCATGACGCCCGCGCCGAAATCGATCGGATCGCCGTCGCGCAGCCGCTTGGCATTGCGGATAAAGGCGCGCCAGCGCCGCGGCCCTTCGCGCTTGTGCAGTGTGGCACCGATCTTCGCCGCGCCGCGCGTACCCTCGAGCTGCGCCGGGATAACGCGGGTGTCGTTGAAGACCAGAAGGTCGCCGGGGCGCAGCGCATCCGGCAGATCCGCCACCGTGCGGTCGCGGGTACCGTCGCTATCGAGCACGAGCAGGCGCGCCGCATCGCGCGGAGCGGCGGGGCGCAGCGCGATGCGCGCGGGCGGTAGATCGAAATCGAACTGATCGACGTTCATGAAACAAGTCCGGCAGTCACAGGGAAAGGCCACGAGGGGGAGGCGGAGCGTCCTTTTCCTCCAGGGCCAGCAGCCCGGCATGGCCGCGCGGCACCTCTTTTGCGATCATCGCCGGTCGGGGCAAGGGGCTAGTTCGCCGCGCCAGCGATGTTTGCGCCGTGTCGCCAAAGCCCTGCCGCTTCAGCTCCCGCCGCTTTCCTGCTTCACGTGCCGTAAAGAAGGTGGTGCCGGTTACGGCACTCGAACTCGGGGGTGTGCTTAAGCGGCGCTCTGTGCCGCTATAAGCTCGGGCAGCACGTCCGCCAGTTGTGCGATGTTCAACTCGCGCCGATGGATTATCATGTCGGCAAATTCGAGGCGCGCGATTGCCTCGACGCTACGCGGGTTGGAGGTTGAGATGCGCTGCGACTTCCAAACGATCGTTTGGCCGTGGTTATCCTCAAGCGTCGCGTAGCTATACTGGGGAAAATAGTCGCGAATGAAATAGACCAGCCGGAAGACATCGCCCATCCAGGCGCGATTGTCCGGCTCCGTAGCTCGGCGCACACGCGCGCTCAAACCTTGGTCGGGTAGGGATGCCGCATACGTGCTCGGCATCGTATCGTCGATTAGGATGACCCCGCCCGGCTTTAGCAATCCAAGCGCGTTATTGAAGTCTCGCAGCGTTTGATCGAAGGTGTGCAGCCCATCCAGAAAGATGACGTCAAAGGCTTCGTTCGCTCCCTCACTGCAGAAATACTCGTCGCTCGGGATCTGATGATAGTCGCTGTTGGCGTTCTCAGGTTGTTGCCGGGCAGCATCGACATCGAACCGGAAGACGGGATCGACAGCGACCTTCCGAGCAGCATGCGTTTGATGGAAGGTGATGCCGTTTTGGACGCCGATCTCGAGATAGCAAGGCGACTCGTACAGGTCGAGCAGCGCTTGAACTACTTTGAACCGTCGCATGGCGTTCCTTTGGCTGCGGAAGGCCCATCGCTACCCGCCGCGAAACGCTGCCGTCAATGGCAGCCATGCCTCCCCTGTGCGGCGCAACCGCCGGCTGGGGCTGCAGCGCTCAAAAAGCAGAGCGCTCGGCCTTCATGGCTTGGGTTCCTTTGTTTGAAAGGGATCAAAGGCGGATCGTTGATGACGGCGGAGCGAGCGCTCGATGTGTGCCGCGTGCCGATCGGCCCATTCAAGACTGCACCAAGGTCCGCAAGTCGCCCACGACTACGCTGCGACTTACGGCAGCCACGACGGATCTGAAGATGATGCCTTTCGCGCGGGGCGTCGCCTGAGCTGCAAGCAGCGCGTTGGTCGGCACTGATCATCGGAAGTATAGCAGGAGCGGACCGGCTGCACTCGCTTGTAGCCGCCTGGGGTCAGCACACGTTGAGCACAGCCAGAAGTAAGTGGTGCGGCGACGCTTTGGCGCGATTTGCCGTGGCTATCGGGAAAGACTGGCCACAGCCGCTCGATCGCCGGCCTCTCCTTCGAAGTGCTGGAGAGAAGGTGGTGCCGCTTACAGGAATCAATCCTGTGACCCCCGTATGACGAACGAAGCGCCTATCTAGGCTTTGTGCGGTTTAGCAGCTTCAACGCGGGCGTAAGAGGTATTTGATTTCGGCAGTTTTTCGTGCTCGGCTTCGCGGTTCACCGGAATCGCACCACCTCAACCGAACACTTGCTTTACGGCGGCCAAAGGCAGCAAACTATTTAGCCTTTGCCCTCCTGCTCCGGGCCGAGCAGAGTAATCCATGGTTGATGTCGATCCCCACGTTGCACGAGGTGCCGGTACCCCTTGTCGCGACGCGAATCAGAGCCGGGGACACGATGCCTCAGCCCTCCGTTGGCTCCTCCGCCATCAGCGACAAACAAAGGCCGGAGCCGAGCGCCGCGCCTAGCAGGCCGGCACGGTCACGCAGCCGCGTGCATACCACGACCGGCTCGCTCGGCCGCGTCAGCATGCCGGTGCGCACGCGCCGGTCGATCAGCCCGATCAGCGGCGCGCAATTGGACAGGCCTCCGCCAATCGGCACGATCGTCGCGGGAAAGCTGTTCAGGAACATGGCGATTGGCCCGGCGAGCAACCGCGTATAATAGTCGATGGTCGCCGTGCAGGCCGCGTCACCAGCGATCCAGCCGTCCGTAATCTCGACACTGGTGGCCCGCGCCTGGTGTAGAAAGGCGTGCAGCCTTTCCATGCCGCGCGCGCCGCCGACCGTGTCCAGGCAACCCCGCCGGCCACAGCCGCACGCGAACACGGGCACGCTGCCGGGCGCGATCGGCGAATCGACCAGCACCTCGCCATGTCCCCATTCGCCCCCGATGCCGTGCGCGTCGACCACCACGGCACCATCGTCGATTACCCCGCCGCCGACCCCGGTACCCAGGATGATCCCGAACACGCGGCGATGGCCGCGCCCGGCGCCCAGCGTCGCTTCCGCCAGCGCGAAGGCGTCGGCATCGTTGATGATCGAGACAGGCCGGCCGAGCGCCGCGCCGAAATCGTCGAAGCGCCGGCCGTGAACGCTAGGCGTGTTGGAACTGGCGATGGTGCCACTGGCCGGATCGACGACCCCGGCGAGCGACAGGCACACCGGCGCGTACGGATCGATGCGGGCGGCATGGCGATCCAGCGCGTCGCGGAACAGGGCGACGAGCGCCGGCCAGTCCGCGACGGGCGTGGGATGGCGCTGTCGATCGTGGATCCCTCCATGTGCGTCGATCACCCCCATGTCGACGAACGATCCGCCAATATCGGCGCAAAGCCTCACAAACCCTCTCCTTGAACAGCGCCGTGCGTCATGCCGCGGCAAGCGGCACGCCGCCGATCCAGGTACCGCGAGGCGCTAGCGCGGCGTCCAGCCACGCCAGGTCCGCCCGCGCGCCCGGCTGCAACGGGCCGCGATCATCCAGCGAAAGGAAGGCGGCCGGCGCCGTTGCCGCCATGGCGGCGGCTTCGACGACGCTCACGCCCGTCATGGTGACGGCGTTACGGACTGCGGTCGCCATGTCGAGCGCCGACCCCGCCAGCGTGCCATCCTCCTCCACGCACACGCCGCCGACGATGCGGATCGTCTTGCCTTGCAGCACGAAATGGTCGGCGTCGGTGCCGACAGTCGACATGGCATCGGTCACCAGCATGAAGCGGTCGTGTGGTCGCGCGGCGAGTGCCACGCGCAGTGCCGCCGGCGCGACATGCCGCCCATCGACGATCAGCCCGGCAAACACTTCCTGGTTCTCCAGCGTCGCGCCGACCACGCCCGGTTCCCGGTGGTGCAGCGGCGACATGGCATTGTAGAGGTGGGTGACGCCGGTGATCCCTGCGGCAAAGCCTGCGCGCATCGTCTCGTAATCGGCGTCGGTATGCCCCGCCGACACGATGACCCCCGCGGCGACCAGCGCGCGGATGTCGGCGGGCGAGCACATTTCGGGTGCCAGCGTCACCATCGTGCGGCCGTGTTTCAGGCTGCCGAGCAGGCGGATCGCGTCGGCGTTCAGGCGCACGAAGCGGGTCTCGTCATGCGTGCCCTTGCGCGCGGGGTTGAGGAACGGTCCTTCGATGTGGATGCCGACAACGCCCGGCACTCCCGCGGCGATAGCCTGCTCGGTCGCGCGCATCGCCATGTCGACCCGGTCCAGTGTGTCGGAAATCAGCGTCGGCAGAAAAGCGGTAGTGCCGAACCGGGCATGCGCTGCACCGATGCGCGCGATGGTCGCAACGCTCGGGTCGTCGTTGAACAGCACGCCGCCACCGCCGTTCACCTGCGTGTCGACGAAGCCTGGCAGCAGCCACCCGCCGGCAAGATCGATCACCCGGTCGGCTGCGCCGTCCAGCCGCGCGACGACCCGGTCGCCCGCCACATGCAGGTGATCCGACGTGCGCCCGTTACCCAGCACCACCGTGCCGTTCCGGAAGAGGAGGGTCGCGGTCATCGTGTCTCGGTCACTTTCTTCAGGTGCGGCGGCGCGTCGGGATCGACCCCGCGCGCCACGGCCAGCGCGTTCACGAACCGGTAGAAGCTTTGTACCATCAGGATCGGTTCCAGAACCGGGTCGGCTGCGATCGCCGGCAGCATGCCGTTACCACGCGCATCGCTCACCAGCGCAAGTGCGCCGCGATCGGCGAATTGCGTACTAGCGGCGCGCACGTCGTCGCCGGTCGGGTCGGATGTCGCGAAGCCCAGCACCGGGAAGCCGCGCCCGACGATCGCCATCGGGCCATGACGCACCTCGGCCGCGGAAAAGGCCTCGGCATGCAGGCCACAGGTTTCCTTGAACTTCAGCGCCGCCTCCTGCGCGATGCCGAAACTGTGTCCCCGGCCGAGTACGAAGAGGTTTCGGGCCGCCAGCAATGGGGGCAGAGCGGCGCTCCAGTCGAGATCGAATGCCTTCGCCATGCTGGCGGGCAGGGTCTCCAGCGCCGCCGTCAGCGCCGCGTTCCCGCGCCATGCCGCGGCCAGCGCGACCTGCACCGCTAGCGACGCGATATAGGATTTGGTCGCCGCAACGGATCGCTCGGGTCCGGCGCACAGCGGCAGCACGGCGTCGGCCAGTCCCGCCAATGGCGATCCTTCGTCGTTGACCAGCGCGACCAAGAACGCGCCCGCCTTCTGGTGCGCGGCGGCGGCGGCGAGCAGGTCAGGGCTTTGTCCCGATTGCGAGATGGCAAGGCACAAGGCACCATCGGTCCGCAGCGGCGCGTCATAGACGGAGGCGATCGACGGCGCGGCGGATGCGACCGGCACGCCGACCTGTGTCTCGAACAGGTATTTGCCGAAGGTCGCCGCATGGTCGGACGATCCGCGTGCGCAAGTGACGATAAAGGGGGGCGGCCGATCGCGCAGGCGCGCGGCGACCTGCGCGATCGCGGTGCGGTTGCGCGCCAGCATCTGCGCCACCACCGCCGGCGCCTCGCCGGCCTCGCGGTGCATCAGCGTTGTGGCGGGATCGCGCGGTTCGGCGGGTCGGGCGGTAGGGGGGGCGGGCGGCCGTTGCAGCGCACGGCGCAGCGCGGCGACCTCGGCAGCGTCGGTGACGCGCGCCAATGCCGTTTCGAACCCCATCTCCACACCCTTTCCGGACGGCGCGCGCGGCTTGGAGGCGGAGGCGTGCACCGCGGCAACGCCGGTGCGCGCGACCAGCGTGGCGACGTTGGCGGCGCGCACCCCGCTTCCCGCCATGATCTCGACTCGATTGCCCGCCTCCCGCCGCATCGCGGAGATCGTGGCCTCGCCCTCGCGCGCGGTCGGGGCGCCGCCGGCGGTAAGGATGGTGCGGATGCCCAGCCGTGCCGCGATCGCCACCGCCGCGACCGGATCAACCAACAGGTCCACCGCACGGTGCAGCGTCACGTCAAGGTCGGCAGCCCGCGCCACCAGCTGCTCCAATAGCGGCACGTCCAGTTGGCAGTCCGGGGTCAGCGCGCCGATCACCACGCCGCTCAGCCCCGCGTCGCGCGCCGCATCCACGTCGCGCAGCATCGCCGCGCGCTCCGCAGCGTCGTAGTGAAAGTCGCCTTCCCGCGGGCGGATCATCGCGCGTACCGGTACCGGACAATCGAGCGCCAGCGCCATAAGCCCTGGGCTCGGCGTCAGCCCGCCGAGCGACAATGCGGCGCACAGCTCAATCCGGTCAGCGCCGCCGGCCACCGCATCGTGCAGGCCGCCCGGGCTGTCGACGCAGATTTCGATCAACGTGTCGACCATCGGTTCAACCTTCAACCAGGCCGGCCGCGGCATCGCTGCGCATCGCCGGGACGCTGCCGATCCCGCCGGCGCGATGGCCGCGCAGGGCGTAGAAGAGGATATAGGCATAGGCCGGCGCCATCAGCAGCAGGAACACGGTCTGGAACGGCGCATGTGCCTTCAGGATGGCGAACAGCTGCGGGACGATCGCGCCACCGCAAATGCCCATGATCATTATCGCGGACCCGGTTTCCGTGTGCCGGCCGAGTCCGCGGATGGCCAGCGGGAAGATCGCCGGCCACATCATGGCATTGGCGAAGCCGAGTGCGGCGACGAAGCCTACCGACACGTAATCGCGGGTGACGAACGCGCATAGCGTGAGGCCGATGCCGAGCATCGCCGACAGCCCGAGATACCGTTCCTGCGACACGAAGCGCGGGATCACCACCAGGCCGACGAGATAGCCGGCCAGCATCCCCGCCAGCGTCAGCGACGTGAAAAACGCGGTCTGTTGCGTGGGAAGGCCGAACGCCTGACCGTAGATGCCGATCGCGTCGCCCGCCATCACCTCCACGCCCACATAGAGGAACAGGCACAACACGCCGAGCCACAGGTGCGGAAAGCCGCCGAGGCCGCGCCGATCCTCTCCGGCTGACGATCCGGCCGCATCGTCCGGTACGATCTCCGGCAGCGGCGAATAGAACACGAAGACGCCAAGCAGCGCCAGCAACGCGGCCATTGCCATATAGGGGGTGTGGATCTGCGCGGCAAAGCGTTCCAGCAATGCCTCGCGCGCCGCCGGGTCGGCAATGCTGCCGAGTTGCGCCTCCAGTTCGCCGATGCCGCGCAGCACCAGCACCCCGAGAACGACCGGCGCCAGGATGCCCGCCACCTTGTTGCAGATGCCCATTACCGCGATCCGCTGCGCCGCGCTTTCGATCGGTCCAACGATGGAGATATAGGGGTTGGCCGCGGTCTGCAGGATCGACAGGCCGGCACCGATTACGAACAATCCGGTCAGCGCGCCGGGAAAGACCCGCATGGTGGCGAACTGCCCGAACAGTGCCGCGCCGAGCGCCATGACCAGCAGACCGATCGTCATGCCCTTCTTCATGCCCGTGCGGCGCAGGAGCCACGCGGCGGGTAGCGCCAGGAAGAAGTAGGACATGTAGAACACCATCGGCACCAGAAATGCCGAAACGTCGTCCAGCGTGAAGGCGAATTTGACGAAGGTGATGAGCGGCCCGTTCAGCCACGTCACGAAGCCGAAGATGAAGAACATGACGCCAATGATTGCGATGGTCGTTCGCGATCGTGCGCCGCTCGCCTGATTGCCGTTCGTCATGAGGTCCCCCGTGGCGAAGCCACACCAGCGAGCCCTTGGTTCGAAGAGCAAACTAACCAGCGGTGCTGATGGCGGTACCGCCAACAGCCTTTGCTAATGGGGCTGACGCCGGCCTGTCAAATAGACTATTTGTTACGTGCCGTCCGGTTTTCTCGTCATAAGCTTGCAACAAACAGGCAAACATGATCTAAGATAGTTCGAATCACGAATTAATGGATGCGCGCCAACCATGCTGACCGACGGCCATGCCAGTGTCCTGCGCCTCATCAATCAGTTCGGCCCGCTGAGCCGGACAGAGCTGGTGCGGCAGTTGGGCATCAGCAAGGCGAGCATGTCCGCGCTGGCGTCCGATCTGATCGACCGCGGTGTGCTTGCCGAAGGGGAAATGGTGTACGGCGCCGGGCGCCCTTCCGTGCGGCTGGAGCTGTCGGCAAACTCCGCCTTCTTTATCGGCGTCTCGCTCGCCACCGTGCCGTTCACCCTGACGCTGACCGACCTACGGGGCGGGGTGCTTTCCACCGCCGAACTGACACAGGGCGCAACGCCGGAGGCGATTGTGGAGGAGATCGCCGCGGCGATCCCGGGGCTGTTCGATGGCCACCCGCAGGCGCTCGATCGACTTGCCGGCATCGGATTGGCGGTGCCGGGCGTGGTCGACGCGGCAACCGGCACGTGCGTGCGCTCCACGCTGCTGGACTGGCGCGACGTGCCGATCGGCGATCTGGTGGCGGCGGCGACCGGTCTGCCGGCCTATGTCGAGAATGACGCCAACGCGCTCGCGCTCGGCCAGCATCTGTTCGGATCGCTGCGCGGCTGCGACCAGGGGACGATGATTGCGGTCGGCGACGGCATCGGCTGCGGCCACATCATCAACGGCGAACTGCACCGCGGTGCAAGGGGCGGCGCGGGCGAGATCGCGCATGCCACGGTCGATCCGTCCGGCCTGCCATGCCAGTGTGGCAAGCGCGGGTGCCTCGATACGCTCGCCTCGGTGCGCAGCATCGCCGCGGCGGCGCGCGCTGCCGGTCTGGACTGCGGCCTTGCCGCACTGGACGCGGCGGCCAATCGCGGCGAGCGTGCGGCAATCGACATCCTGCACGGGGCAGGGGCCGCTCTGGGCCTCGCCATTGCGCAGATCGTCCAATCGCTCGATCCCGAACGCATGGTCATCGGCATGACGGACGGGCCCGTCACCGGGCTTTTCGCGCGCGTCGTGCGCCAGACGGTGGAGGCGAACGTCATGCCCGACGATCACCGCCGGCTCGATCTCACCATTACGCGCCTGGAGAACCAGGCCTGGGCCATCGGCGCCGCAAGCATCGCGGCCGGACGCGGATTTTTCCGCGTCTGAACAATCCGAAACCCGATTTTCCGAAAGGCGACGCAGATCGCCCGAACGACCGCAGGAAAACACCATCGTTCTAGCGCTTTAGGGGGAATGTATGTTGAAGACTCGCCACACCGCGCGCCTGCTGATCGCCACCGCGCTCGGCACGGTTGCGATCACGCCGGCCTTTGCGCAAACGACCGTGAATACCGCCGAGCAGGCCGGGTCCTCGACCCCGGGCAACACGCAGCGCGAGCGTTTCGACGGCACCGCCGACGCGGGTGACAGCGACATCGTCGTGACGGGCAGCCGCGGATCGGCCAACGGCGTCACCAACGCGACACCAGGTGGCGGCCTCATGTCGGTGCAGACCGGCACCAAGCTGCGCAGCACGGTGACCCGCGACTATATCGACGTGCAGGCCGGCACTACCAACAGCTTCACCCTGATCCGCAACCTGCCAGGCGTGGTGGTCGGCAGCGGCGATCCGTTCGGCAGCGCGCCCAACCTGTCGATCCGCGGCCTCAGTCAGACGTCGCTGGGCTTCAACTTCGAAGGCGCGCCGATCGGCGACCAGCTATCCTACAGCGCCTTTCCCAACGAATGGTCCGACAGCGAGAATATCGGCGTCCTGAACCTGACGCGCGGCTCCACCGACATCACCGCGCCCGTCTACAATTCGGTCGGTGCGCTGCTCCAGTCCGAATTGATCTCGCCGCCCATGACCCCTGGCGCATTCGCTTCGGTTGGGATCGGCAATTACGGTCTGCGCCGCTATTTCCTCCGGCTCGAAACCGGCGAGATCGGCAACAGCGGCATACGCGGCTTCGTCTCCGGCTCGCGCACCTACAACGAGGCGTGGCGTGGACCGGGCGTTGCCTATCGCAACCACATCGACAGCAAGTTCGTGAAGGAATTCGCGAACGGCGACACGATCTCGCTGGTCGCGACGTACAATGAGTCCAATTCCTTTGCCGGTGCGCGCAATCCGACGCTGGCGCAGTTCGCGGAGTTCGGAAAGGATTTCTCGTGGGACGATACCTACGCGCCGGGCCGCAACACCTATTACCGCCTGCGCGCCAATGACCGGCAGAGCCTGTCGATCAGTGCCCCGTCAACCTTTACGCTGACCGACAGCCTCGACGCTGTCGTCACGCCTTATTACCTTTACACTCACGGCGTCACCAACGGGGCGAGCAACCTCAACCTGGCGGGCGGCTTCTACGGTACCGAGCCGACCGGGCCGCTGGTCGCACCGGGCGCCGTCGTAACGCCGGGGTCGGTTACCGCGGCGACGCCGCTCGGCACCGCGACGATGATGAACGTCGACTATTACGACCAGAAGACCTACGGCCAGAACAGCTATCTGCGCTGGAACGTCGGCGCCGCCCAGTTCCGCCTCGGCTATTGGTATTCGCACTTCGTCCACACCGAAAAGGCCGCATACCAGCCGGTCAGCGTGGACGGCACGGTGCGTGACACGTTCGGCAAGGTCGGGTCGGTTACGCTGCAGGACGGCCGCATTTTGCGCAACTTCGCCGCGCGCATCGAACAGAACGTCAACGGCGTCTATGCCGACATGACCAGCAAGCTGGCCGACGACAAGCTGCTCATCAACTTCGGCTTCAAGTTCGTCTGGGTCGATCGCACCGCGACCAGCGAGCTGCCGGGCACCGCGATGCGCACCGACAGCCTAAGCGCAAAGCCGTTGCCGCAGGCTTCGATCCGCTACAGCTTCGATGATCGCAACCAGATCTTCGCCGACATTACCACCGCGTTTCGCGCGCCCTCAGCGGTGTCGTCCTATATTAACATCTACAACGTCGCGACCGGGATCGCCTCGAGCACGCCATCGGGCAACTTCAATCCCGAATATTCAGTCGGGCAGGAAATTGGTTTTCGCCACCACGGCGATCTGGTCCACTTCACCATCGCAGCGTTCAACTATGACCTGACCGATCGTCTTGTGCAGGGCACGCAGATCGTGGGCGGCACCAACGTGGGCTTCGCGGTGAATGTCGGCGATCAGAGCGCACGCGGCGTCGAAGCGGAGATCGGCCTGGTACCGTACAAGGGCTTCAGCCCGTACGTATCCGGCCAATATCTGAAGGCCACAACCAAGAACAATTATCCGACCCGCGGCGTCTTCCTGCCGACGGCGGGCAAGCGCGCGGCACTCAGCCCCGAATGGGTCGGGTCGGCTGGTCTGCGCTTTGACAACGGGCGACTCTTCGCCCTTGTCGAGGGCAGCTACGTCAGCTCGCAGTATTCGACCTTCATGAACGATCAGGAACTGCCCGGCTACGGCACCGCCAACGCCTCGCTCGGCTATCGCTTCGATACGATCGGCTTCATCAAGAAGCCGCAGTTTACGCTCAACATGACCAACATCACCGACGAGAAGCAGCTCGTCGGCATCCAGGGCGTGACGTCCAACGCGCTGCCGACGCGCAGCACGGACGGCTCGACGCTGATCCCGGCCTCCAACCCGACCTATACGATCGGCGGCGGGTTCGGCATCACCGCCTCGCTGAGCGCCGCCTTCTGATCCCCTTGCGCCGTCGCCTCGACCATCGGGGCGGCGGCGGTTACTTCTGGCCTACGAACCGCGGAGGATTAGCCCCATGGAACGCCGCTCCTTTCTGAAGTCCACCTCCGTCGCCGCGCTTGCCGCGACGGCGACCTCGGCCACCGCGCAGATCATCCCGCCGTACAAGAAGCAGCCGCGCATCGCGATCGGCGGCATTGCGTCGGAGTGCAGCACCTACAGCCGCATCCGGTCGCGACTGGAGAATTTCCGCGTGCTGCGCGGGCAGGAGATCCTGGACAGCCCGCAATTCACCTTTCTGAAGCGCTACGACGTGCCGTTCATGCCGACGCTGGTGGCGAACGCGGGCTCCGGCGGCCCGATCGCGCGCGATGCTTATGATACGCTGAAGGCGGAATATCTCGGCATGCTGCGCGCCATGCTGCCGCTCGATGGTGTTTATTGCGCGATGCACGGCGCCATGTTCGTGGAGGGCATGAACGACGCCGAGGGCGATTGGTACGAGGCGACGCGCCAGGTGGTCGGCCCCGACTGCCTGATCTCCGCCAGCTACGACCTGCATGGCAACGTCAGCCAGCGGATCGTCGACAATCTCGACTGCATCACCGCTTATCGCACCGCACCGCACGTCGACCGTGTCGAGAATACAATGCGAGCCACCGACATGCTCACCCACTGCCTGCGCTACGGCATCAAGCCAAGCATCGTCTGGGCGACCATTCCGGTCGGCCTCGCGGGCGAGCAGAGCAGCACCGAATGGGATCCTGGCCGGCGACTGTGGGCTGACCTGAGCGAGTACAACCGCATGCCCGGCGTGCTCGATGTGTCGCAGCTGGTCGGCTACGTCTGGGCGGACGAGCCGCGCTCGGCGGCGTCGGTGTGCGTCACCGGCACCGATCCCGCGATGCAGGCCCGCATCGCCGCCGAACTCGCCGCCCGTTACTGGGATGCGCGCGAAGAGTTCAAGTTCGGCAGCCCGACGGGCACGATCGAGGAGACGATCGCCACCGCCATGGCCGCCAAGACGCAGCCGGTCGTCATTTCCGACAGCGGCGACAATCCCGGTGGCGGCGGCAATGCGGACCAGACGCACTTCCTTCAGGCGATTATGAAGGCCGGCGCGAAGAACGTGCTGCTTGGCGGCATGACCGACAAGCCGGCGACCGATGCCTGCTATGCGGCGGGCGTCGGCAAGACGATCCCGCTCTCGGTCGGCGCGACGCTCGATCCGGTCGAAAGCAAACCGGTCAAGGTGAACGCAACGGTGAAGTACCTCCACCCCGTTACCGATCCGGCGGAGCGCGAGGCGGTGATCGAATTCGACGGCATCACCATGACCCTGTCGTCCAAGCGGCGCGCCTATCATGCGGCGGAGGCGTTCCGCGATTTGAAGTTGGAGCCCACGGCGTTCAAGATCGTGGTGCTGAAGTGCGGCTATCTCAACCCGACCATGAAGCCGCTGGCCAATCCGCACCTCATGGCGCTGTCACCCGGCGCGATTGATCAGGACATTCCCAATATCGCAAACAAGCATCGCCGCCCCAGCTTTCCCTGGGTGCAGAACCTCAACTACGCGCCGCGACCCTATCGTTCCAAGCGGGCGACACGCGCCTGACGTTGGAGGGAGAGTGTGTTGTGAATGCCGATCCTTTCAGTTCAACCTCTCTCCCTGAGAAAGTCGGCCCTAATCGGGGAAAGGTGCTTGCATTACAATCGTCTTGCTTTTGCAACCGCGAAATGGGTTTAGGAGGAATGTCGAAACATGTGATTTCGGCGTTGGACGTGGCTTGGATCTGCTGAATTGCAACGAAAGCGTCGTCTCACGCAACGCTGAGCGTAGGACTGACGAAGTAACGCCCAATTCAACAATCAGACTAGTTGATTTGCAGCGAGGCAAGAGCTCGGTTGCGTTGAACGATGGAACCAGAGAGCCGGAGAGCGGCGGCGCACAGCCGAAAGTGCGTCGCCTTCCTCATAAACATACGTTGTAATTGGGTGGAATACGGCCGGTCCGCTTTCGGGTACGCAGATAGCGTAAGCGGACGCTTGTTCATAAAGCTCGCGACGGCAGCTACGCGCCCCAACTTCGGTCGTTCGACCACGGCTTAGCATTTCCCAAAAGCCGCCGTTGAGGCACGCGCATGACGCCGGTGATGGCCAGTCTGAGAACCGTTCAATTGCGTCGCGATCTGATAGAACGCTCCTATAATGGCGCTAAATGCCGGCGGACCGAACATGAGGCTGCAAACAGATGGGAATACATCTCAAGAGAAGGGCGTCGCAGATCGACCGGCTCGCCCAAGCGGTCGGATATATTTCTGCGGATTTCGAAAAGTTCGGAGCAGCATTTCTCGACGCCCTTCTTCTTGTCCCAATGAGTCATGCCGGTACCAACCTGCTCGGTTATCCGGTGGCTGGCGTTGTCGACTCCGTCAGCGACGATGGTCGTATCGCAGCCGAATATTCCGATCGGAAAGGCTATTTCGGGGGGCAAATGTCCAAGGCGAAAGGGGATTTGTTGAAAGCGATGGCGAGCAAGCCATCGGCAACCGACATCTTCCTCCTGGCGGGCGATCGCAAGCGGCCGCAAATTGCCCAGGCATTCGAAACGCGGATGCAAAGGCTTCCCCAGATGCAGGGTCGCACCCTGCATCTCTGGGGCAGCGAGGAGATCGCCGAGCGCCTCATCGACGAGCTCATCGTGAGCGATACCGTCGTCAGGCGGCTCGCCTCTTATCTCCCGGAACTGCAGCGACTCCGCGACGAGGAGGCCGTGAGCAATCTCGCGCCGCTGCCGGACCGAGCCTATCTGGCGCGCAGTCTCGTCGATGAGGAGATCAGCGCAAGATTGAAGGCCGATGGCGGCATCGCGATCAGCGGCATGGGCGGGCTTGGAAAATCCGCGGCCTCCGTAGCCTATGCTTCCAGCCACGAAGATGACTATGATCTTGTCATCTGGCTGGAAGGTATGGGCGTGACCAGCATCCAGCAACTTCACAGCATGCCCCTCGACCGGGGCGGCGAGCAACGCAATATCGTCGCGCTGCTGCGCACCCGCGCATGTCTGCTCGTCATCGACGATGCCGACCCGACGCTGACCGTGCCCGCGTTGGTCGAACTTTGCGGTCAGGGTTCCCACGTCATCCTGACCCAGCGTCAGGCTTCAGCCGCTTCCTATGCGTTGCCGTTGATGCAGCAAGAGTTGGCGAAAAGCCTGCTCAACCAGGATGTCGAACCCTGTCCAGGCGAGGTGTTTCAGACCATCTGGCAGACGGTCAACGGGCATCCGTTGAGCCTGGCCTTAATGAATGCGGTGGTCCGGCAAGGGACAAGCTGGTCCGAGATCGAAGCCGATTGCCAGGCGGTCGGCGAAATGGCTGATGGCACTCAGCGCCTCGCCGACCGGCTTCTGGGACGGTTGTGGCCGGCACTGGAGCGGGAACTCTCGGTGTTCGCCTGGGCAGGACAACCCGGTTGCGGGCGTGACTTCCTCGAAACGACGATCCTGCCGCTCGGATTGCGCAAGCTGCGCACGAACGGCTTGATGTCAGCCGACCGGCTGGAAGTTGCCCGGCTCCACGATGTCGTGTTCGGAGCTCTAAGCGCCCGAACCTGGTGCCGCGCCGAGCGCGATCGCGAACTCGATGGGCTGTTCGAAGCGTATCTGATTCAGGTGGCGGGCGAACCCGGCCTGCGGTTCTGGACGATCTGCCGGATCATGCTGCAGAAGCTCGAGCGCCTGGTGGCGTCGGGAAGCCGGCCCGCTATTTTTCGCTATGCGCTGTTTGCCGTCTGGGACACCGGTGAGTTGCGTCCCGAGCTGATTCCCGATCCGGTCGAGGAGGCCAAGGGGCTTCGCGCCGCAAAGCCTCCGCTCTTCGCGGTCATCGCCGTGATCGAAGCGATCGAGCAGCTTTTTCTCCATGACAAGACCGACGGCGACGACGTCGCGGCGGGACGGCTGCGCGAGCGGCTCGCCGCCTTCGACCTGCTCGCAAATTTGCCTGACTTGTCGGACCTCGAAACTGCCCAGGTGCGGCACCACAAGGCCAAGGCTTTGAAGCGCCTCGGCGAAACACGCGAGGCTGCCGAGCTTTTCGAGCAGGTGCTGAAAGGGCCGGCGCCCTTGAGCGAGACGCGTCTCCAACTGATCGACATCTACCGCACGAACAAGGATACCGCTCCGCGCGCGGTCGCCCTTGTCGACGATATCCTCACCCAATCCGCCGGCACCGAAGAGGTGTCCTATTCCGTGTTCCTTGGTGCGGTCGAACGTCTGCCTTGGGGCGGTGGGGCGTGGCGCTCCGACCTGTTCCGCAAACATGCCAACGTGATCGCCAATACGATTGTCGATGCCGCCGAAATGGGCGTCCAGCAGGCATACCGCACCTTCGGCGCCATCGGTCGGTATCTTTCAACCGAGCAACCGCAGCTCTTCGAGTCCATCTTCAGTCGGCTGACGCGGCCAACCCCGGAATCGCTGTCTTCCGACAACGACAAGGCTTCGTGGGGCGAAATCTACTTCGAGGCATCGCGGCTGCCCAAGGGCGAGCGCGCCGCGCTGCAAAACCAGGCGCTCGCCTTCTATTCGGCCGAAGTCGCCCCGCAGCCCTTTCACCTCCAGCGAAAAGCCGAGTTGCTCATTGACATGGGGCGAGCGGCGGATGCCGAGGCGATCCTCAGAGCGCGCAAGGATCTGGACAGCAGCGAATGGATCGAACGCCTCATGGCGCGCGCCCGTCTCGCCCGGGGCAACCCGGCAGACGCACTCCGCTGGATCGACTCAGCTCTCGGACGGCTGACCGCTGAGCATTTTCGCAGCGAGTTCCTCGAGCTTCGATACGACATACGTCACGCGCTCGGCGACAAGGACGCAATTGAAGACCTGAAGGCGGCGCTAGTGGCAAGTCAGAAGGAAAACGAGGCCCTGCGCCTTGGCGAGCGCTTGAGCGATCACGGTGGCGCCTAAGCCGTTCACCGTCGCCGCACCGAGACGTGACAGGGCGCCAAGCACCCTTGGCGATTGCGGCGGTTTGGTCGAAGGAGCACATCGAGCACCACACATTGGATATGGATGCGACATGGGACATTTCAGTGAGCTCGCGATTATGGAGGAAGACCAGTCGCTCAGGCTCAGTCACATCGATGGCAAGACGGTGTGCACCGCCTGCTTCGGCGACCCGCACCTAAAAAAGGCGGTCGCTGACAACGCAGTGGCGAACGCTTGCGATTATTGCGGCGCGCTCGGCAAAGGAGTCGTCGCCGCACCGCTTACGGCGGTACTCGAGTTCATGCTCCCGCAGATCGAGCTGGAATATGCGAGCGCCGATCAGATCCTGCCGCAGGATCCCGAGACCAAGGATCGCATGTTTCCGGAGGACGAGTTCGACGCGCGAGAGTTGCTCGAGACCTATATCGAGCTTGAACTTCCCAATGACTATGATTGTTCGCTCGTGGCGGACATCGCCGACGCGCTGCCCGAGCAGGACTGGTGCCTGCTGAACCCTTTGGGGACGCCCGATGACGAGGCGATCGGGAATAGCTGGGAAGCCTTCAAGAACGTCGTGAAGCATCGTCGGCGCTTTTTCTTCCTCCAGCACAAGGATCGCGACCTCGACCATGATCTGACCTGGGGTGAAGCCGCCTATGACGTTCCCGAGTTGCTCGAGCGGATCGGCAGGTTCGCCCATGACCATCGCCTGATCATCAGGCTCGCCGTGGGGTCGCTGTGGTTCCGCGTGCAGGAGTTGGGGGTCGGCGAACATGATTTCAGCCCGAGACGGATGGGGCCGCCGCCGTACGAGCTGGCTAACATGCCCAATCGGATGAGCCCGGCCGGGATCCCGATGTTCTATGGTGCGATCGACCAGGCCACCGCCCTTGCCGAAGTCGCCGATCAGAACGCGCGCTTTGCTTCGGCCAGGTTCGAGACGCTGAAAGACGTTCTCGTGCTCGATGTGCGGCGTGCGCCTGACGTCCCGAGTCTTTTCGACCCCGAATTCGCCAAGGATCGCGCGGTCGCCATGTTCATGCATTCGTTCATCGACGACTTCCGAGCCCAGATCGATCGGAAGCGCCGACCCCATGTCGATTATCTCCCTACGCAGGTCATCACCGAGTATTTTCGAACAGCGGTATCGGGGGGCGACGACGAGCCGGTCCTTGGCGTACTCTATTCCAGCACCAAGAATGGTCGTGACGCGATCGTGCTATTTGCTGAAAACAGCGACGTAGTCCCGGGGGACGCGGACAAAACCGAGTCAGACGACGATCTGTGGTTGCGCGTCGTGGAATATGATGAGATCGACCATGTAGCCGCTGCGGCCGCGCCGCCCGCGCCAGACTTGAAAGGCCACCGCGCCGGGGAAGCCTGACGGCCTTTCCCGCCACCGGATCGCGGGGGCTTAAATAAGACTCAGCAACGCGCCGCGTCAGTGGGGGGCAGCGATCGCGCTGCTCGCCGGGTTGCCCACCGCGGTCGCCGCGAGGCCGTTGCCGCTGATGTCGAACTGGGTGCCGATGACCGGACCGGGCTGGGCGCTGAACCCGGAGCCCGTCACCTGCGCGATCACGGCACCGTTGTCGGTCTGGAGGTTGGCGATCAGGGCGAACGGCAGCTGACCGATCCCCGATACGGTCCGTCGTTGGTCGCGCTGTTGCCATAGGCGGTGGCGGCCGCTTCATTCCCGGTGATGCCGATCGAGGATCCGCGCACGCTTCCCGCATTAAGCGGCATACCGGCGGTTTCGACCGCGGACGCAAGCACCGAAGCGGCGTTGGACTGGTTGTTGACCAGCGCCGCTTCCGCCTTGCCGGTCACATCGAACCGGGTGGCCTTGGTCATCGCCGGTGTTGCGCCGCCGGGCGTGCCGAGCGCGAACGTCACAGCATCGTCGGCGGCATTGCCTCGCGCCAGTGCCGTCGTGCTGTTGCCGTTGAGTGCGACCTGTCCGTCGGCCACCGTGAGCGATGTCGGCGAGGAGTTCAAATCGCAACCCGTTGGCGACAGCTTTGCCGAACCCGCATCTACGAACTGTCAGTCTGCAACCGACCCACCTTCGGCCTCGCTCACGTTGATGAGGACTTATCGGGGCGCGTTTGCCGCCTCATCGGTTTCTTCGTATGCTTCGATGTTTGTTTCACCGGGCTGGCCGTCGGTGTCGCGTTCAGCTTCGGCTTCGGCTTTGTCACCTTCGCCCGGTAGCACACCCTCGAGAAAGCGGCTGTACTTCTCCTGCAGGTGCTCGACCGCCTGGCTCTCGCTGACGGTGTGCTGCATTTGCTCCTGGAAGAACTGCAGCCGGGCGCGGTTCTCCTCTATGATCTCGCCCCAGGTCTTGATGCCCACTGTATGGTCTCCCGTCCGGGCGATCAGGCGACGCTCGGGATCGGGACCAGCCTCGATCTCGTACTTGGCCATCTCGTCGTAACCGTTCGAGACGATCCAGAAGTGCCAGCGGATGCCCTTCACGGTGCTGAACCGGTCATCGGCCCTGACCGCCTGCGCATACTTCTTGATCTGGTTCATCTCGTCGGCACCGATCTTGACCTTCGGCGCCTTGAGTTCGACGACGAGGTGCTCGATGTCATTTGCGCGGTGACGGCGTGTGGATCGCGAGAACATCAGATCGACGATGGCGCGCTTCTGGCCGGAGACCTTGACCGGATCGTCGATCTGCAGCGAGGGGTCGAGGACCTTCTTGTGCCGCACCAGCACGTTGCGCAGGTCCTTGTCGTTGACCCACAGATTATACTCCTCGCCGAATATCCAGGTATTCTCGGCCAGGATCTTGTGCAGCTGGCTGCGCTCCTTGAGGCGGCCTTTGGTCACGGGATCGAAGACGATGCTCTCGAGCGCTGCGATGAACTTCAGCCGGTCGGCGACCGTCTTCGCGGCGGTGATGATCGCGGTGAGGCTCGTCTCCTGGAGAAGCGCGGCGAGCTCCTTATGCTGTCTGGGCGGAAGGTCAAGCACCTCCTTCAGGATGAGCTGCAGCTCCTCTGGACCGCGTTCGATGGCGTTGCGCAGCATGCGCAGGTGGAGCGCCTGCGCAGTCGCCGAGCTCTCGCCGATCTCGGGTGCCAGTTCCTGAACGTGAACGGCGACAATGTCGAAGACCTGGCGCTCCGCTTTCTCGACCGTCGTCAGGGGTTCGCCCTCGTATGGATAGACCTCGTCGGCCTTCCATACGTCGACGACCGTCCGTGCCTTCTCTGCGGCGCGGTTGCGGAAATAGTCCTTGATCCCCGACCGGGCGCGCTCGATCGCGCCGGACAGCGGCGGGTCGAGCTCGATCAGGCCGAGCCGTCCCTCGTTCTGTAGGTGCTCGACGTAACTCGATCGCAGATAGGCGGAGAACGAAAAGCCCGGAACGTGGAACTTGGTCTCGAACTGGTCGAGCGGAAAGCCGTCACGGGAGCACAAGTAGAGTATCCGCTTGGTGTCGGCGCGCCACTCGATCACCTGAAGTTCGGCGTCATGCTGCGAACCGTCGGAGGCCGTGATCGGGGCTAGCGTCATCGAAGCCTCGGACCGGATGGCCTGGTCCGGGTCGATCCGGTTGCCTCCGACCGAGATGCTTACGGCCTTGTAGCTCTTCAAATAGAGGGCGAATATCTCCGCGAGCTCCTGGAAGCCCTCGTCGGTCTCGAACAAGCGGAACTCGCGCCGCAGGTTGTCGATGACGACGATCACGCCCGTGGTGCGGTCCGGTGCCGGTTCGTCCGGTGTGATCACGACGTCGGTGAGGTCGTGCTCGGCGATGCGGATCTCGAACGCCCGGTTCCCACCCTCGGCCGCGTAGCATACTTTCCAAGTGGCCATGCCGCCAAGGGAGAACGCCTTGTAGCGGCCGCGTCCCTCTTGGCCGTGGATCATGCGGTCGCCCGTCCTGGTCCGCCGCGTCATCCTCTTCCAAGACCCGCCGAGGTTGCCGAACAGCCCCTTGGCCTCGTCTCGCGAGAACCCGTCTCCGTTGTCGTGCACGACGATTCGCGAAAGCCCTCCCAGCAGACTGCCGTAGACGAGTTCCACTTCAACCCGCGTGGCGTCGGCGTCCAGACTGTTCCAGATCAGTTCCGCAAGGGCGGGGATTGGCTTGGCGCGCGTCTGCCGAGCGACGAAGTCGTCCTGAACGGCTACCGATACGTGTTCGTCTGATGCCATCTGCCCCTCTTACGATTTCATTGCCCGCGCGGCGGCTGGACGGCAAGTGGCGGTGCGAACCTCCCGCGCCTTCTGGAAGCGAGATGTATCGGCTGAATGTCCGTGTCGCTTTGTGTGCCGATTAGATCAGCTCCTATCGGTTGCTGAGCCACGTCGGTCGTCGCCACTATGTGGAGCGGCAATGGTTATTTTCGCGTGGCGGAGCCCGAGTATCCGCATCATATCGGCATGCCCCGACGCCAAGTAGAAAGAGCGTGAATTGTCGAAACCGCGGCCCGTTGCCGATCTGTTGGCCCGTCTGGTCGCCGCCCGGACCCAGGCCGCGATGGTCGCGCTATTGCGCGCTGAAGCGCGTCCCCCGACGTCGAAGGCGCTCGCCGCGGAAGTCAAGGCGCACGTCGATGTGCTTGAGCGCCATCTAGCCGACGACCGGCCTCGCGAGGCAATCGCGACTACGCTCGCAATGGTCTTCATGGACGCGGATCACGCGATCGCTTGCGTGCGGCGCGATGGGGTTCTGCGGGCCTCTCGCTACGGGTTTCGCGGTTCTTTGATAGCTAGGGTTGCCAAGGCCGCGCTCGGTGTCCGCGACCTTCTGGCCGCGTCGCCGGACCGGATCGCGTATCTCGAATCGGTCGAGGCGCTTTCGCGCCTCGCCGGCAATGCTCTCGTTTTGCAGCAGGAGATTGAGGCGACTATCCGGTCGCGCCGCGCCGAGGTGTTGAAGACCGTGTTCGTCATGGTCAACAGCCTATTCTACCATGGCTGGCTGAACGACAACGAGGCGAGCTCCCTGAGCGGCCATCGCTACTCCTCGGAGGAGTACGCGGAAGCCGCCTCGTTGGTCCTGCGCACCTATGCCTCGATGTTCCCTGTCGATGGCGCCAGCTTCGCCTATGTGGACGCGCACGCCGTGGGCAAGAACGCGCTAGTCTACGAACGGCTGCTGGTCGCCGCGATCCGTCTCACCAAGTTCAGGGAGGCGGAGCTGTTCATCGATGGCCTCCCTTACCGCGCTGACAACGCTGGCGAGACCGTCACGGTCTCCTCCATCGATCCCGACGTCGAGCGCTCCATACGTCTCGGCTACATCCAGGCGCAGAACCAAGGGATGATCCGGTTCACCTATCTGCAGGAGGCCGATCCGGCTGTCTCCATGCGATCCGTGATCGATCGCGGCTTCGACGACGGCAGTTTCCAAACTCTGCTCGAAATTCTCGAGAAGCCCGTGCGCCGGTTGGTTCTGAAGCTGCCGGCCGTGCCCGAGCTATTCGAGCAGTTCTTCGGACGAGACGACCTATTCCGTGACGAGCTTCAGACGATGCTCGCGCTCGACGTCGACAACTTCGGCACATTCGACGAGCTGATCTTCCCGATCACCGATCGCGTGACCTCGATGGATATCTTCAAGGTGCAGCGCTACTTCAATTTCCTCAGTTGCGCCTACCAGCGACGTCTGGCTGACCTAGAGGATCCGGCCGAGCGAGGGGAGCTTACGCTCACCTCGACCCTACTTGTGATCAGACACGCCGACCTGGTCGAGCAGATGCGGCTGATCTTTGGCGACGAGGACAAGTCCCGGGAGATCATCTCGCTTCTGACCATGGACATAGGCGAGCCGCACCTCGACCTGCAGTACCGCCCTTTCGTGGATGCCGGCGGCTACTACGTGATTGCGCCGCACGTGGTCGCCGTCTCGAACCTCGTGCGCAACGTGATCGTCGCCAACCGCCTCCGTGCCGCCGCCATCGGTCCAAGGGACCGAATGGTCCTCGCTGTAACCGAGGCCCTCCGCTCCGTCGGCTTCCTGGTCCGGAACGATTTCAAGACAAAGATCGCCGGCAAGGAGCTGGAACTGGATGTCGTTGCTTGGCGCGACGGGTCGCTCTTCCTCCTCGAGTGCAAGAACGCCTACCATCCGGTGTCCGTCCACGAGATGCGCAACAGCTGGGACCACATCCGCGGCGCCAGGAAGCAGCTCGACAAGCGGCGCGAGATCTTTGCCGACCCGGCCAATCAGGTGGCGTTCTTCCAGAAGCTCAACTGGGAGGTCGACGCGCCGTGCGACGTGCACACCGGCATCGTCATCGCGAACCGTGTCTTCCACGGAGCAAGCCTCAACGGCCACCCGATCCGCCAGGCCCATGAGCTGATCAATGTGCTGACCAGCGGGCGCATTGTCGCGGACGAGGACAGCCTGTCGTTCTGGATCGGCCACGACTTCCAGACCGCTGACCTGATCGCCTATCTCGGAACCACGTCGATTGCCACCGATCAGCTTGCGGCGCTGGACCCTCGCGAGTGGCGCTATTCGATGGGATACCGCGAGCTCGCGTTCTCGTCCTACGTCCTCGACATGGCCAAATGGGACCGCGAGCTGCGAGCCAGGCATGGCCCTGCGATTCCTGGAGGCCGACGGGAGGATGCCGGCTGAAGCGTTGGTCCGCCGGGGCGCTGCGCTCGCGGAGAAGTGCGATTTCGAACGGAGTTGAGAGTAGCAGACACCAGCTAAGTTACAACGTCGCTTTGATGCCGCAACTCAGCAAGCGATCCGCTAAGGTAGACTGCGTCAGCAGCATCTTTGTTTCTGCTTCAGGTGATCGCTGTATTGAAAGCAGACAGTCTGCTGGCGGCCATTCCCGGCCGTAGCATCTCCCTGAACGAACGTCCGCTTACGGGTAGCGGCAGAGCAGGCGTGAACGACCGAAACTGGGTCAAATTGTTGCGACGTGAATCAATCGACCTGAGCGATTTGCCCGTGATGGATCAGGCACCAGCGGCATGGTCCAATCCTGAATAGTGGGCGGACGCATGGCCCGCCCCGACAGTCACGACAGCGGCGGTTGCCCGTTGGATGCGGTCAGCCCGCCGTCGACCGGCAGGTTCACGCCCGTCACAAAATGCGCGTCCTCGCTGGCGAGAAACGCGATCGCGCCCGAGATGTCGGCAGGCTCGGCGCCGCGCCCGAGCGGGATGCGTTCCTCGAACTTGGCGATCAGCTCGGGCTGTTTCTTCATCCCTGCGGTCAGCGCGGTGTAGGTGAGCGACGGGTTGACCGCGTTGACGCGCACGCCGTTCTTCGCCTCGTCCATCGCCAGCGCGCGGGTGAAATTGCTCACCGCGCCCTTTGCCGCACAGTAGAAGCTGTGATTCCAGTCGCCGCCCAGTCCGGACACCGACGAGACGTTGACGATGCAGCCCTTCGACCGGCGCAAGTGTGCGATCGCCGCGCGGCTCATGTGAACGACGCCGTAGAGGTCAGTCTCGATCACCTTGGTGAATTCGGAGAAGTTGCCCTCGTCCACCTTGCCCAGATGGTCGACGCCGGCGTCGTTGACCAACACGTCGATTCGACCGAAGCGGTCGACCGCGGCTTGAACCAGGGCTTCGCATGCCGCGCGGTCGGACACGTCAGTTTCGCGGGTCTCGACCGTCCCGCCCAGTTCACCCGCCAGCTCGTCGAGCGCACCCTTGTCGATGTCGCCCAGCACCAGCGTCGCGCCTTCTTCGGCGAAGCGGCGCGCCACGCCCTCACCGATCCCGGAGGCGGCACCGGTGATGACGATGACCTTGTCGGAAAAGCGCGCCATCACGCGTTCTCCGCCTGACCGGTGTTCCTGCTTTCGAGCTTCATAACTGTCCTTTCATCATCAGCAGCACTGGCGTTCAGCTCAGGCTGGAATGTCCTGGATGGTGGCGGTGTTCGCAGCGGCGATGCCGTTTTCGCGATGGCGAAAATCGCCGAGCGCTTGGTAGACCTGCAGCCGCGCGCGCATCACACCGCCCAGCGGGCGATGGACTTCGAGGCTATGAGCCGGGCGAAACGTCATCACCTCGTCGAAGTAGCGGACGCGGTCGGGACCATAGGCGGACTGCCGCGGCAGCCGGATCGTGGCGACGGTGCGGTACGGGCTCTCGCTCGTCGGCCAATCGACGGAGGTGTCCTCGATTGGCTGCGTCTCGCCATCGGTCCATAGCTGCGCCCGAAGCTCGAACACCGCATCGTTGCCCGCGAAGTAATCGACCGTGGCTTGGCGGAAGCCATCCTCGTCCTGATGTGGGTTGAGCTGCCAATCAGCGAGCGCCTGTTGCTCGGCGGCAACGGGAAAGGCCCCGATCTTGGCGACATGGTCGCCGAAGCGCAACGGACATTGGCTGAAATATTCCTCGATCAGCGGGTGGCTGAAGGGGTGGCCATAGAAGTCGAGCGTCGGGCTTGGACCGGCGCCGACGGCGTTCAGGACCTTGTTGATGTTGCGAGCGACGGAGGCGGCTGCGCTCTTCACCCCCTCGGGCATGGGAACCGTCAGGCCGATCTTCTTGGCTTGCGAAAGAAAACCGGCGGCGGTCCCCGCCGGAAAGGTCGTGCCACTGGCCAGGACGAAGTCCTGCGTCGGCGCGTCATGGCCGGGCAGCTTCGCGCCCTCGACGCCGAACACCTTGATCGACATGCCGCGATGGGTCGAGACGCGATCACCGAGTTTTTCACCGGGCCCTTGCGCAAAACGGACGGCGACATCGAACGTGCCTGGTTCCGCGAAGAGGCCTTGTGCGAGTTCAGGCGGCAATCCAGGCGCGACGATGAGCTTGCCGATCACACAGGCCGTGCTTTTGGCGTGGCTAGCCCGTACCGCATGCCCATCACGCTTCTCGACTGTCTGGCTCTCCTGGGTCATGCCCTGGATGATGCCGTCGATGCTCTCCTGTTCGCCGGGCTCTCGTGTTTCAATGTCGGGCGAGTATTGCAGATAGGTCATGGGATGTCCGATCACTTGGCGGGTGCGAAGGAGAACAGCTGCGTCTTGATCGACGGCGGTGCGCCAGGCGTGAACCAGTTGGTGTCCTGGATATGGCTAGCGGTGACGTACATCGTCCCGTCACGGCCTTCCGAGAAGGTGTCGGGCCAACGCAGGCGGCGGTCGGTCAGCACCGTCTCGACGGTCGCTCCGTTCAGCCGCTTGATCGCGTAATCGGTCGGCGAGGTCAGGTAGAGCACGCCCGCCTTGCTCATCCACAGACCATCAGCGACGTGGGTCTGCGCGACCGTCTTCACCGCTGCCGCCCGGTCGGCCTCGCTGATGTCCGGCCGCAGCTTGGCGGTGTCGATCGAGTAGAGCGTCTTGCCGGTCAGCGCCTGATAGTAGAGCGTCTTGCCATCCTTGGAGATCGCGATGCCATCGGCAGCGAAGGCGGGCTGGCGACCGTCGGGGCGGACGAGCGGCTTGCCGTCGAGCGTGACCTTCACCGTCTTGTCGATCTGGGTGGAGGGATGGCCGTCGAGCGCGCGGTGGCTCTTGCCGCTTTCCAGGTCTACGACGATGATCGCGCCGCGCGTGCCGCTGTCGGTGATGTAGCCGGTCTTGCCGTCGGGCGAGAAGCGGATGTCGTTGAGGTAGGTGCCCTGCAACGCCACGTCGCCGGGAACCGGGATGGTCTTCGTCACCGTGTTCGATGCCAAATCGATGCGGACGAGCTTGGGCGCGCCTTCGAGAATCTTCTCGTTGCCCGGCGCGCCGGGATCCAGCACCCACAGGTTGCCGTGACCATCGGGTACGATCGACTGCACGCAGACGAAATAATCGGCGACCGGCAGCTCGTTGGCGCGGGCATTGCGCCAGCTGTTCCACTTCGCGTCGGGATAGGGGCGTAAGGATCCGTCCTTCATCACCTCGGCAACCGAGATGGGCGCGTCGTCGGTCCAGCGGGGGAAGTTGACGAAGCGGCGACCATCCTCGGTCACGGCGACGCCGGTCGCCTGATGGTCGAACTGCGCCACCTGCGTTAGCTGCGCGCTGCGTCCCTGCGCGTGGGCGACGCCGGCTGCCGCAGCGGCGAACAAGCCAATGGCGGCGATCCCGGCGGCATAGGGGGCGGCTTTCTTCATGGACAGGTTCCTATCGGTGACATCGGTGAGCGCGGCGGGATTGCCGGCAAAGAGGGTAAGGAGGTGGCGCACCACCGCTTGCGGGTTCTCTCGCTGCGGGAAGTGGCCGACCCCGGTCATGGTGATGCGCGCGAACGGCCCGGCGAACTTTGCTCGCACGTCCTCCGCGGTCGAGGGAGGGTTCACGCCGTCGGCATCGCCGTGGATGTAGAGCGTCGGCAGAGACAAGGTCCTGGTCGCCTTGACCTTGTCCTCCAGCCAAACGCTCCGTGCATCGGGTTCCGCTTCGTCCCAACGCGCGCGATAGCTGTGGAGTGTCACCTCGGCCCAGTCGGCATTGTCGAACGACCGAGCGACACATTCGAACGTCGCCTCGTCGAACCATCCCGGCGGCGACCAGTTGACCCAATGCAGATGGGT
This sequence comes from Sphingomonas dokdonensis, assembly GCF_002197685.1. Classification (GTDB taxonomy): domain Bacteria; phylum Pseudomonadota; class Alphaproteobacteria; order Sphingomonadales; family Sphingomonadaceae; genus Sphingomonas; species Sphingomonas dokdonensis. Next base: position 336,302 of record NZ_NBBI01000002.1, read on the forward strand.
GAACCCGCGCCGGTCTTCACGTACCACCTCCGCCCCGCGCGCGGTCGCCATGAACCAATGATACCATTGCCGCTGGGCCTGTTCGAATGGCGGTGTCGGCATGCCGCCAAGCCGGGGAGGAGTCGACAGCATTGCCATCCGCTCCACCCGATCGGGCCACCCGACGGCCAGGGCCTCGGCGGTGTTCGATCCCCAATCATGCCCGGCGACCACGAAGCGGTCGATGCCCATCGCGTCCAAGAGTGCGATCATGTCCATCGCCAACATCGCGCTGTTGCCGGTTCGCAAGACATCGTCGCTTTGGAAGCGAGTGGCGCCGAACCCACGCAACGTCGGGACGATGACCCGGAACCCTTCGGCAGCCAGAGCAGGTGCAACCTGATCCCACGTGGATGCGTCATCCGGCCAGCCGTGGATGAGGAGCAACGGTTGTCCCTCCTCCGCGCCGTGAAGCGACACCTTCATGTTCAGGTCGCCAGCGGTAATCATCGGCATTTGTCAGCCTCCTGGCGGTTCAAGGTTTCGCGAATGTGTCGTCGGCTCCGCCGTCTCACCTGTGCTTCGAAAGCAACGACGCGATGGCTTCCAGAACGATCAAGCGCTCAGTTCGTCGCCACGCCGATCTGCTCACGATCAGCGCCAAGGGACCGAGCGCCACCCTCTTGGTCAGACGCGACCGCCAGCAGGCTCGTGGTAGGGGCAGCCGTTCACGTGAGCGCGGAAGTCGGCGGAGTGGCGGTAGGTCTCGTTGCGTGCCCGGTTGATGTTTCCGAGCGGCCGGTGCGCGGCGAGGCCGGTCCAGATCGAGAAGCGCATCTCCTCGTTGATCTTCTGAAACTTGTCCTTGGTCAGGCTGTCCTGCTTGGCTGCCCGAATGGTTGCGACGGTCTGGAACGGCGCATCGGCCTGCTTCCACTCGACAGTCGGGTCCTCGACCGGTTGCTCTTCCAGGTCGCGACACAGCTGCACTCGCAGTTCCCATTCCATCTCAAGCACTTGGGTCTCTGACCGGATCACGTCCCGCAGGGCGTCCGGCCGGCCAGTCGCGTCGATCGTGGTGTCGGTCTGATCGGCCAGGTCCTTGGACACGGGGAAGATCGCGAATTTGGCAATGTAGTCACCGTAGCGGAACGGCGTGACACTGAAGTAGGTCTCGCCGAGCGGATCGGAGTTGGGCGCCCCGCCGAGCGTCTGCACCTTCGGGCTTTCAATCCCGACCGCGCTGAGCACGGTGTTCACACCGCGCAGAACCTTGGACATTGCCTCCTTGGTGCCATCGAGCTTGTCGGTGGTGCCGGCCAAGAGCTTCAGGTTGCCCAAAAACTGGTCGGCGGTCTTGTTCTGGAACACCGGGCCGTTGACCATGACGAAGTCCTGCGTCCGTCCGTCGGCGCCGGGCAGGCGTTCGCCTTCGACGTCCATGACCTTCAGCGCCAGACCACGCGGCAAGCTGATGGTGTCCGGCAGAATGTCGCCCGCGTTGGTCGAGAAGCGCATGACGATCTCGTGCTGGCCGGCGGTCGCGAATAGGCCTTGTGCCAGTTCGGGGGGTAGGCCGTCATGGACGGTCAGCGTTCCCTGAAGGAACCCGTGCGCCTTGGCGTGGACCGAGCGTACGGCGTGACCATAATCCTCCGCTGTTTTTTCCAGAATCTTGTCGAACGTCTGGTTGAGCTTCATGATCGTCTCGGCTTCGTCTGGTTTCACGTCCTCGACGTCGGGAGAATAGCGGACGGGGGTTTGGGTCATGGTCGTTAGTCCTCTCCGGCAAGGGGGCGGCGGTTCGACGCCGCCCCCGTCACGTTCAGCGGCGGGCTGCAGGTGCCTCGAACGCCGCTCTCAACCGTGCGACCGCGAGATCGTTCGCCTGCTTCGCACCGCCCACCACCTTGGCCATGCCGAAGAATTCGTGGGTGACGCCCGGGAAGGTCTTCTGCTCGACCTTGTCACCCGCCGCGCGCATTGCTGCCGCGAGCGTCTCACCGTCCGAGCGCAGCGGATCGATCTGCGCGTTGATGATCGTCGTCGGTGGCAGGCCGCGCAGGTTCGCCGCGACAAGGTTCAGGCGCGGATCCTGCGCATCGGCCTTACTCGTCTGGTAGTAGTAGCCGAACCATGGCAGCATCGCGGTATTGAGCGGCTTGGCGTTCGACGAATCCTTCCGCGATGGTAGCGTCATGCTGCTGTTCGCGATCGGATACACAGAGACGATGTGCCGCGGCGCGGTCAGGCCGTTGTCACGGGCGTAGATCGCGGTCGCGACCGCGAGGTTGCCGCCGGCGCTCTCACCGACCGTCGCGATCCTTGCGGGGTCACCACCCCAGCTGGCCGCATTCTGCAGCGTCCAGCGATAGGCAGCAGCCGCATCATCATGCTGCGCCGGAAACTTGAACTCGGGTCCGTGGCGGTATTCCACAGAGACGACGATCGCGTTCAGTGCCTTGGACATGGCTCGCGGCGCAGCATCGTAGGTGCCGACGTTGGCGATGACCCAGCCACCACCGTGATAGTAGACGATGACCGGCATGGGCTTGCCACCTGCGGGCGCGTTCGTCGGCTTGTAGATGCGCGCGAACTGCTTGGGATCGCTGCCGTACGGCAGGTCCTGCGTCGTCACCGCAGGATCGGGCGCGGTCGACATCCCCTTCTTCTGCATCGCCGCCTTTGCTCCGTCCGCGGCCGAGGGTTGCATACGGGCCTCCGCAGGCGTGAGCGTCTCGATCGGCTTTCCACCGAGCGACGCCAATGCATCAAGGACCGCCTGCATGTCGGGCGCGGCCTTGGGCGGTTGCACGGACGTCGTGGGCGGCGGCGGAGGCGGAGCTGCCGTGATCGAGCGCGCCGACTGGGCGAACGCTGGAACGCCCGCCATCGCGGTCGAAGCGGCGATCAGCATCGAAATGGTTCTGCGCAATGGTCCCTCCTGTAACTGTCTGTTTCCCAACCATTGGGCGAGCCTCAGCGTTTCGGTACGAAAGTAGACGCAGGCGTTTGAGCAGCGAGGTTCGGAAGTATGTACAGCGGCATGGATGATCAGGCTTTGAAGGTGGATTTGACCCCAGGTTCCAACGCGTTGCCGTGCGAGGCGAATGCGCTGCTATGCCTTCTGGACGACGCTGACCGCGCTGCCCTTGCGCCGCATTTGGAGCTGTTGCCGTTCCGCAACGGTGACATGATCGCGCGCGCCGGCGATGCGGCAGACAGCATCTGCTTCCCGTTGACAGGGATCGCTGCAATACTCGACTCGCTCGAGGGCGACCGCCGCTACGCGGTCGCGCTGGTCGGCAGCGAGGGGTTCATCGGTTGGCAGTTGCTACTTGGCAACGAGCGCTGGTCGCATGACGTGGTGATGAGGGCCGAACACGGCACGGCGATGAGGCTGTCGGCCGCAGCTTTGAATGGGATACTGGCCGAACGTCCGGCGATCCGAACCGTTCTGCTCCGCTTCGTCGATGTGGTGATGACCCAAATGTCCAGAACGATCGTCTCGTCGCTCGCGCATTCGATCGAGCGACGGATGGCGCGATGGATCCTGCTCTATCACGACCGAGTACGCGAGGACGACATCTGCATGACGCACGAGGAGTTCAGGCTTATGCTCGGTGTCCGCCGCAGCAGCGTAACCGATGCACTCCATAAGCTCGAAGAGGATGAGGCTGTCCGCTCCGTACGCGGGCGTGTCATCGTCCGCGATCGCGAGCGGCTGCTGCGGCTCGCTGGCGACACCTATGGGTTCGCCGAGGCGGAATATCGGCGCCTTCTCGGGATCTGATCTTTTGATTTGGTAAACGATGGCGCTTGGGGTGACCTCAATGGAAGTTTACACAACCCGCATCGCCACCGATCCTCCTTCAACTTGAACAAATAGCAGAGATTAAAATGAACGAATGGTCGCAGCTGGGACGCGGTGAACAGGTCGCGAATGACCGTAATTGGGTCATTTATTCTTAGGAAGACGCTCGAGGACGGCTCTCCCTCGCAATTGCCGAGACTGCATAGCAGAGCAACGATGGTACAGGCGATTGGTCTGCCAACGTGTTTTGGGCGATTCTAAAGCGATGCCGTGGAAGGTAGAGTCGCCTCGACATGACCGATCTTTCAGTTGCCGAGCCGCGTTCCTTGCCGCACCCCCTCCGCTTTCTCGAAGGCGGCGGAGAGGCGACGCGGTTGATCCTCGATCGGGACTGGTCGAATCACCCCCTAGGTGAGCCCGGCGGTTGGTCGGAAGCTCTCAAGGCGACGCTCAGCACGGTCCTGAACTCGCCAGAGTCGATGATCCTTGCTTGGGGCCGCGAAGAGCTGACCTTCTTCTTCAACGAAACCTACTTTCCGTTGCTCGGGCCTCGGCTCGAGTGGGCGATGGGTGCTCCGTTTCGCCACGTCTGGGCCGATGCCTGGGACCAGGCCGAGCCGATCATCCGCGATGCATTCGCCGGGCGCAGTCGGCGCTTTACGGACCTTCCGTGGAAGCTGAACACCGATCGCGGGGAGGCGGACACTTGGTTCACGTTCTCCTACTCGCGCATTCTCGATGGGCAGGGCGAGATCGCCGGCCTGTTCATCTTCACTAACGAGACAACCGCGCGCGTTCGGGCCGATGCCGCACTCGCACGCAGCCAGGCGGAGCTGCGCGCGCTGAACGAGACGCTGGAGCAGCACGTTCAGGAACGCACCGCCGAGCGCGATCGGGTTTGGCAGCTGACTAACGACCTGATGGCGACGGCGCGGCTCGATGGTTATCTCCTCCACGTCAATCCTGCCTGGACGCGAGTGCTGGGTTGGAGCGAGGAGGAGCTGCTGACGCGCCCGTTCATCGAGATCGTCGACGCCGCCGATCATGCGGCAACGGCCGACGTCGTTGCGCGGCTGGCGGCAGGCGAACTGGTAACCAATTTCGTCGATCACGTCCTTACCAGCGACGGTGGCAAGCGGACGATCATGTGGACGGCAGTCCCAGAAGAGGGGTCCGACCTTTTCTACATCATCGGCCGAGATCTAACCGAGCAGCATGCGGTAGAGGATGCGCTCCGCCAGGCGCAGAAGATGCAGGCGGTCGGGCAGCTTACCGGCGGCCTCGCGCACGATTTCAATAACCTGCTGACCGGCATGATGGGTAACCTCGAGCTGTTGCAGGTGAGACTGACCAAAGGCCGACTCGACGACCTCGATCGCTTCGTGCTCGCCGCACAAGGCGCCGGGCGACGCGCTGCGGCACTAACTCAACGCCTGCTTGCCTTCTCGCGCCGCCAGACGCTCGATCCGCGACCGGCCGACGTCAACCGGCTGATCGCTGGAATGGAGGACCTACTGCGGCGGACCATCGGCCCGGCTAACGCGCTGGAGGTGGTCGGGGCTGGCGGCTTGTGGACGGCGAACATCGATGCCGGGCAGCTCGAGAACGCGGTCCTGAACCTTTGCATCAACGCGCGCGATGCGATGCCAGATGGCGGCCGCATCACGATCGAGACCGCCAACAAATGGCTCGACGAGCGGGCGGCCCGCGAACGCGATCTCCCGCCCGGCCAGTACCTGTCGATCTGCGTGACCGACACCGGTACCGGCATGGACCAGCGGACGATCGAACGGGCCTTCGAACCGTTCTTCACGACCAAGCCCATCGGCCAGGGCACCGGGCTTGGCTTGTCGATGATCTACGGCTTCGCACGGCAATCCGGCGGCCAAGTCCGCATCTATTCCGAGGTGGGCGAGGGGACGACCATGTGCATCTATCTTCCCCGCTATGCGGGCACGGCGGAGACGGCCGAGGATGTCGACGCAGCGGTCGTGCTCGACCGGGTAGGTGGCGGCACGGTCCTGATCGTCGATGACGAGGCCACGATCCGCCATCTGGTCGACGAGATCCTGGACGAGGTCGGCTATACCGTGATCGGCGCCGCAGACGGAGCGGCGGGCCTTAAGGTTCTGCAATCTGGCGCCCGCATCGATCTGCTCATTACCGATGTCGGCCTTCCGAACGGCATGAACGGCCGGCAGGTCGCCGATGCCGGACGGTCGCTGCGGCCGGGCCTCAAGATCCTCTTCATCACGGGCTATGCTGAGAACGCCGCCGTCGGAAACGGACATCTTGAACCGGGCATGGAACTGCTGACTAAGCCCTTCTCGCTCGATGCCTTGGTCGGCAAGGTCAACGAGATGATGAGATCGGCATGATCGAGGCTGGTCTTTGGGGCTTTGTCGGCGGCTCGGCGCTCATCTTGGGCGCACTGATCGCATGGTTCGTCCGGTTGCCGCAGCGGCTGATCGCTGGCGTGATGGCCATCGGATCGGGAGTGCTCATCTCGGCTGTGGCGTTCGACCTCATGGACGAAGCATTCCGGCAAGGCGGCTTCGACTCCACCGCTGCCGGGTTCGTCGGTGGCGCGCTGGTTTATACGTTGGCGAACATCGTCATCTCACGGCGCGGCGCGCGCCATCGCAAGCGTTCCGGCTCAAACGGCGATGAGCGCCAGCCTGACGCGGATAGCGGTGGCGGTCTCGCGATCGCTGTGGGTGCGCTGCTGGACGGAATACCGGAGTCGGTGGTGATCGGCGTCAGCCTACTTGGCGGCAGCGGGGTCAGCGCCGTGACTGTTGCCGCCATCTTCCTCTCGAACGTGCCCGAGGGTCTCTCCAGCGCGGCCGGCATGAAGAAGGCCGGACGCAGCGCTCGGTACGTGTTCGGGTTAGGACCGCCATCGCGCTCGCCTCCGGGCTTGCTGCGATGCTGGGGAACGTCGCGCTGGCGAGTGCCGGTCCAGAGGTGATCGCCGCGGTGACCGCAGTGGCCGCGGGCGCGATCCTCGCCATGCTAGTCGACACGATGATTCCCGAGGCGACTGAATCGACGCATGACTATTCCGGGCTGATCGCCGTCATCGGCTTTCTACTCGCCTTCATTATCACGAAGTCGGGGGGATGACCTTCTATTCAAGAGGCGGCCGGTAGGCAGCGATCAAGTCGTTGAAAGCGGCTGAAGCCTTACCGAGTTGCGTCAAGAATGACCGCGACCGCCTCTTCCGGCGTATCCCACATCGGAAAATGACCGCTGTCTTCGAACCAGTGGAGTTCAGCCGTCGGAAAGGCTGTTAGCGCACGCGCGGCCTGCCTTGGCAGGCACAGCCGGTCGTGCTTGCCCCACCCGATGACAACCCGTCCAACGCCGATAGCGGCGGGGCCGGTCTGCTCAGGTCCCGTAGCGAGATCATGCACCAGCGCGTCGAATGTCGGCGTCGTGCTGAGCCCCTCCAGCTCTGTTGCGACGATCTGTCCATCGAGCGCCCAAGGTCGTGCGGAGAGCTGAGCGAGCAGGGCCGTGCGTGACGCCGTGTTTCTACTTAGCGCCGGCAAGCGTGCTTTAATCACTCGCAGTAAGCGACCGGAAGCGCCGATGGTAACCCTGAAGAAGGTTCGCTCCCAGCCGCGCCAGAAGCCGCCGGGGTCGAGTGCCACAACGTTCCCGACTATCCCGCGCCGGGCGAGTTCGAGCACGATCCGCGCGCCCATGGAACTACCGACCACATCAACGCCGGTCAGGCCGGCTCCCACGATGTACCGCTCGACACTGCCGACCAGACCGTCGAACGTCCCGCTATCAGGTTCTGCGAGCGTGGTGCCGTGGCCTGGAAGGTCAACCGCAATAACTCTTCGCGACGCGCTGAGCGGGTCCAAGATCGTGCTCCACGATCGCCAACTTCCGCCCAGACCGTGGATCAAGAGTAGCACGCGTCCGGTGCCTCGCTCAATTTTGTTCATGTTCTGCCCGCCTCGTCGCTGTAAAGCACTTAACGAGCTTGGTCTGTTCGCGGGTCCGAGCCCGCTGACTAATAAGACGACCTGACGTGGTCGCGGGTGCTGCGGGTGCTGCGATACACACCACAGATGGCGCGGGCCATGATGTGCGATCCGCAATGGCTTTTTCCTTGCGGTAATCTCGTGCAAGGGGCCGGGCGAATGGCGCCTGCCTATCGTTGTCAGCTGACATGAACAAACGTCCGGTGTCGGGAAGGCGGGAGGCTAGCCCCAACGTCCGACATTGGGTCATTGCACATCCCCGACGGTACCATTTGCGTCCCTCTTAAGTGTCTCGTCGAGGTGGCGGAGCTTATCGGGATTACGGACGATGTAGATCGCAGCGATCCGGCCGTCGCGGACGTCGAGCGCGGTGGTCTGTAGCACATTGCCCTGATCGATGCTGACAAAGCCGGGCAGCCCGTCGATGATGGTGGTATGGAGGAGCGTCGGCGGTGCTGCCTGCTTGCGCCGCTGCGCAACGAACAGGCGGAGCGCCCGCTCAATGCCGCGAATGACGTTGCGGAAGGCGAGCACCTTGCCGCCGCCATCGGCATGGATCGCGACGTCGTGCGCCAGCATCTCGGACAGCGCGGTGGCGTCGCCGTCACGCGCGGCAGCGAAGAAGGCGCGAGCGATCCGATCGGCTTCGGTCGCGGCGACCGTATAGCGCGGACGCGCATGCTGGACGTGCTTGCGTGCGCGCGCGGCAAGCTGGCGCACCGCCGCCGGCTCGCGGCCGAGGGTAGCCGCGACCTCCGTCAGCGGCGTGTCGAACACGTCGTGAAGCAGGAAGGCAGCGCGCTCGAGCGGCGACAGTCGCTCCATCGCCATCATCAGCGTGAGCGTGACGTCGTCGGCGATCGTCTCTTCTGGCTCGCTGGTGCCGATCAGCGGCTCGGGCAGCCAGGCGCCGACATAGGTCTCGCGCCGGGAGCGGGCGGACTTCAGCTGGTCGAGGCAGAGGCGCGTGACGATGCGGGTCAGATAGGGCGCGGGCGTGTCGACGCTCGCGCCGGTTCGGGCCCAGCGCAGCCAGGCCTCCTGGACCACGTCCTCCGCTTCACTCATCGAACCGAGCATGCGGTAGCCGAGGCGCAGTAGCCGGGGGCGTTGCGCTTTGAAATCGGCAAGGCGTTCGTCATTGTGCGGCACGCACATCCTCCGCCGGACGAGGTTCGCGGACGTCCCGCCGCGCATTCTGCCACGCCCAAAGCGCCAGCGCGGCGGTCAATATAGCCGGCAGCGTGACCGCCGGGAAATCCTGGACCAGCGCGCTCGGCCCGCAAATGCCGACCGCCACCTCCCAAACGTGAAACAAGGCGTGCCCAGGCAGCCACAGCGCGGCCGCGGACCAGAGCGCGACGCGCGTCGCCGGCCGGGCGACACCGGCGAGCAGGGCGATGGCAACCAGCATGAAGATCAGCCCGATATCGCGTAGGAAGTGCTGGTTAAAGGGACCGGTGGTGGTGACGCCGGGCACTGCGAAATACCAGTTGGCCGGGGAAAGCAGCATGAACAGGCCATTGGCGGCAGCCCCGACACCGAGCAGCCCCGCGAAGACGAGGGGAAGATACCTGTTCATGCGGCGTGCTCCGGTGTTGTCGCGTGCAGCCACGCATCGAACCGGGTCGGCATGATCCGCGCGCCGGAACCGGGGACTAGTGCCGCATCATCGGCGGGAGCGCCGAAATAGTCGCGATCGGCGGTGACGGTGATGCGGCGCGGATCGTCATGGGCACCGAGCCAGCTGGCGGTAAATTCGGCGAGTGGCGCCCGCTCGGGTCCGGCGACCTCCACGATCCCATCGGCGGGAGCGGTTATGGCCACCTCGGCGAGCATTGCCGAGATGTCGCCCGCGGCGACCGGCTGAAGCGCGATGCTCGGCAGGTACACGCCATTGTCGCGCGTGTAGCCGTCCGCGATCGTCGCCAGAAACTCGAAGAACTGGGTCGCGCGCACGATCGTGAAGTGAATCTGGGCTGCGGCTATGAGCTGCTCCTGCGCGAGCTTCGCACGGAAATAGCCCGACGCCTGGAGCCGGTCGGTGCCGACCACAGAAAGCGCAACGATATGGCCGATTCCGGCCTCCCGCGATGCTGCAACGATGTTCGTCGTCGTTCCGCGAAAGAAGGATAGTGCCGCCTCGTCTTCGAACGAGGGGGCGTTGCTGACGTCGATCACCACCGACGCGCCGGCCAGCGCCTCGGCAAGGCCGGCGCCGGTGAGTGCGTCGATACCGCCGCTCGGCGATGCGGCGACGACTTTATGGCCCGCCTTGCGCAACAAGTCGAGGAGCGGGCGGCCGATCAGGCCGGTGCCACCGATGATGACGATCTTCATGTCCGTGTCTCCCAATGCAGTTTCCTGCACGCATGACGAGGCGGCCAAGCGGGTGTGACATGAAGGGTCAAAGAAAAAGATGCGCGCAAGATGTCACGGCGTGCGGCCGCATCTCGTCACGTCGGCGAGCGCCGGAGGTCGGCGTTGACGACGAGGGTACATCATGACCGATATCAAGCGTCTGAACTGGTACGAAGTCGCGCCGGAAGGCGCCAAGGCCCTGAACGGCATTCATCAATATGTGACGAAGGGCACCGGCCTTCCCGAAGAGCTTATCCACCTGATCTTCCTGCGCGTCTCGCAGATCAACGGGTGCGCGCATTGCATCGACATGCACACCCGCGATCTGCTCAAGACCATGTCGATCGACAAGGTGGCGCTGGTCCCCGTTTGGGCCGAAGTGCCGCACCTGTTCCCGGATCAATATCGCGCAGCGCTAGCCTGGACCGAGGAGGTGACCAACGTCAGCAGCACCCACGCCTCCGACGAGGCCTATGCCGCCGCCTCCGCTGCATTCGCGTCCAAGGATCTCGTTGACCTAACGATCACCATCGCGGCTATGAATGCCTTCAACCGGTTGGGCGCGCCTTTTCGCCTGCCAGTGGCGGCCAAGCCATGAAGTGTGGCTGGAGCGCGAGCATAGCTCGCGCTCCGCATGATAGGATGAACGAGCGTCCAGAGTCGGGCAAGCCCCAATGACTGGTGAACGGCCGAGATTGGATCATTGACACTACACCCGTTTGCGCACCCTTATAGTTCTGCAACTCGAAACCGAGATTCCGGCCCACTTTACCCCGACGCACACGAATTCAGCGGTCGATGGTGCGGGTATAGGAGCTGTCGAGAGCGGGTGTCGGCCGCCGAAAATGCACGGAAATGCGTCGCCGCGGCGGAGGCGGTCTCCGCCATTATCAACGCTACCCAGCGTCGGGATCGCGTCGGGAGACCTCAGCTGTGAAGCTATGCTGATCGTCAGGGTCGGCAGCGCTCATGCCCTTCACCAGAATTTGAAGCTGCCTGGAGAGCAGATCCTGCCGTACCGCATGATCGGGCAAGTCGTTAATGGTCGATATGGCATCGATAGCTCCCGAGACGCCAAGGAAAATGCAGGAGAGTAGTGTTGTAAAATGTTCCATCACCCAGAGGTGTTCGAACGCATCATGATCGCGAGCGGGTGTTTCCCGGCTCCCCTGCCAGAAATAGTTCACTCCATAATAGCTGCCGTGGAGAAGCTCAGAACCTGGGCGGTAAATGCCGAAGAACGCTGACCCGAGACCGAGCCCTCCTCGCCGGCTTTTCGCGGAAATTGCCGCGATCCGATCAGCTAAACTCACGTCAGTCCACTCTCGAATTTCCGCACCACCTTTCTTCCGCGTAAATTCGTCCAACGCTTCGCGCAGGCCTGAAATATCGTCGATTTCCAGGCCGACATCACGTGAGGTGGTAATTTGGAAATCACCGATACGAGCTTCACGGTGGAGATCGCGCCATCTTTTTTGGCGCATGTGCCGGATTGCTCGCTGAGCTAACTCTTCGCCCTCCACTGCGATGAAGGCCGCGTTGATTGCTGTCTCTACAGCAGAACGGGCAATACCGAAGCCGTCCCGGATCGCCATGTCCCGCTCTCGTGTTAGTGCGAGCACGCTGTGAACCGACACTCCAACCGCCTGAAGCATTAATGTCGGAACCCAGACTGAGGGCCTGGTTTGAGCTGGGTCAATGCTGTGTAGCGAATGAATGATCATATCCAGCGAGCGCGTCTGCTCGATCAGGAGCTGGCGGCCTCGCGCGTGAAACGCGGCGAGCTGATTGCTGGAGGGCTGATCTGCTGTCGTCATGGTTTTGCTTAGCAGTTGAAGAATGCGGCAGCGAGGCGGAGGGGTTCTCCGCCACGAGCGCCGGCTACAACGCTCATGGCGAAGACGGCATGGATGGCTATCACGTGGTCGGTAAGCAAGCGGCTCCTGCGGCGCCGAACACGACCACGCTCAACGCCGCTCAACCATCTGTGGCGCTTGTCGCCTACGCCGTTGGCGGCCGATCCTGCGGGTATCGAGCGGGTATCGGGGCCGTAATCGCCAAGAAAATCGGCGGAAAAGCGCGCCTTTGCTGCTGGCATGGCGGAGGACACCTCCGCCGTGGGCTCTCAGTCGAAGCTTCGCCGGACGTCGAGCGTTAGAAACTGTGTTGCTACTCGTGCCCCAAGCCCGTGACGATTCCGATCAGTCGTAAATGTTGATATCTATCTCGTCGTCCATCGCGAGTAGTGCTTCCTCATATAAATCGTCCGCTTCAATCGCGAGAGCTTTAAGCTTGTCCCTCAAGGCATCAAATTCATTGTGATCGCCCGCTTTTCGCGCACTGGCGAACATGGCAGCATGAAATGATACATCGTTGATCTTTCGAGCCAGCATGGAGACTTTGTGACCGGTATCGTGACTGAAAATACGAACGATCTCTTCATAGATTGACCAGACCGTCTCCACGTAGTCTGTGTCGATTGTGTGAGGCGTCGATAGCGCGAAACGCACAGGCTTCAATTTGTTGTAGAGCTCGCTCCTGATGGAATGCGCCGCGAGCTTTTCCTGTCGCTGCATGAAGTTCTTGGTAAACTGAAATTGCTGCCAGCCCAACCAGAACACCGCACCAGCGAATAAAACTTGGCCGACTGCTCCGAACGCTTCGAAAAAGTTGGCCTGAAACAAGCTGCCATGAGCCAGTGTCGCGACCACGATAAGAATCATGGTCATCCAAAAAAGAACGGCTACTGCCGGACCGAGAGCTATCTCGCCGAATGCAAGTAATCGCTCACCCAGCTTGCTCATCGTCGGCGTCCGCTCATCAAGCATTTAGCGCTGTCGCGAGAAGCCGCCTGATCGCCTCTGGTCGCGACAGCCGCGGCTCCTGCCGATCGATCCACGCGTCCAGCTTGGCGAGCTGATCGGGCTGAAGGCGCACCTGAACAGGCTCACCCTTGCCGGTCGGCGCTGGCCCGCGCCGTTTCCGTGGTTGCAAAGTTTCTTGACTGGCGCCCGTTACCATGCAACCAAAGTAACGAACCGGGCGGAAGCGTCAACTTCCACCCGGCTCTGACCACAACCGATCGCTTGGAGATCGTTCATGGCTGTTCTCGCCCATACCACGGGCGCGCCGAAACGCGCGTCCATTCTCGATGCCGTGCTCGCCCGCTTCGACGCGGCCGCCGGCGCCCCCGACGACTCATGGGAGGAGCTTCATGCGCGCTGGCTGGTGGCGCGTGATGCCGCAAAGGCGGCCGAGCGGCACTACCTCACCACTGTTGACGGAACGCCGGCTTGCGACCGCGCCGGCCGCACGCGCGACGCAACATTCGAGTGGATGAACGCGATCGAAGGGCGAATGCTGGCGACGCCGGCGCCGCACCAGCGCGCGCTCCTCTGGAAGATCGAATACGCCCTCCGGAACGACGAAGACGAGGGCAGCACGATCGCCTGGTCGTTCGAGCATATCGCGCCGATCGTCGCGGACGCGCGGCGGATGTTAGGCGAGGCGCGATCGTGAGCGCGGCGCAGGCCGCTGCCATGCCGGACCTGGACGTTATCGCGACCAGAACCGCGCGCCTTGCCGATCTTCTTGACGCCCTGGCAAACGAATCAAGCCGCCGCCGTTCTCCAAATGAGGGCACGCTTTGGGTGGCTGCCGAATATGCGATCGACACCCACAATCGGCTGGTCGGAATGTTTGATCGCGATGCAGAACGGCAAGCGTGATGACTGCTGGCGGAGCAAAGCGCTCTTGGCTTGAGGCGCAGATAGTCACTTGCGGATCAACTGCTAGTCGATTACCGCTTCAACTACCAGTTGTGAACGGAGGGTGAGATTCTGACTACCAGCGCGCCCTCCGATGATCGACCCTCGCCTCAAAAGGGTCGGCCGAAGCTCTCTCCATTGCCGGTGTGGGGATCGTCGGCCGACTCGATTGTGCCAAGGGATGAAGCGGACAACTCACCCCTACGGCTTTACTCATTTGCTCGGTCAGAGCTCGTGGCTCACGTAGGAATGACCGACAACAATCTCACCGTTTGGATACGTCATGGCCTCATTCGGCCTCATGGCGAGCGAAGCGGTCGAGGTAATGCACGGCGTTATCCGTTTTATGAAGCGAACATCGCCGCGATCCTGCTGCACCTTCATCGCTTCAACGCCAGCATTGAGACAATGAAGGGGATCGCGGGCATCTACCGTGACGCTCTCGCCTGGGGCCTAAGCTTCGGTTATTCACCTGACCAGATGCACATCTTTCTTGTGATGCTGCACGAACCAATTTTTCAGTATGCGCTTAAAAGGGAGAGGACGGGCGAGTTTGACGAAATAGCGTTTTCGAGAGCCATTCGTACTCACATCATCAATTCCGAAATCGAAGCTGGCATTGATCAGAGTTCGCCGGAAGAAGCACAAGCTGCAATTGCAGCGGCTGGCAACGACGAGAGACTTGTAGGCAAACCGCTGATCGACTTTGCCAAGAGCGTCGGCGTTGATGATTGGGAGCAGCACGCGAGCGCATTCGCCGACCTGCTTAGTCAGCCTCGTGCGCAGTCTCTACCTTGCCCGGTGTTCTTCTGGAAAACTGAGAGCGGGTGGCGGCGCGGCGAGAGTATCGAGGGCCAGCTCATCGCCAGCAACCGCGATGGTGCATTCGTCACGATTGCGGTCGACATGCTTGGGGTGTTCTTCCGCCTCTGGAACAAGGGTGAGGAGAGCGGCGGGGCGAGCGGCTCGCACGCTGAGCTGCAAGTCCCATGATCCAAGATGCACCTTGCTGGGTTTGGCAATGACGACCTCCTCGATCGTCCGCCTTGATTTGCGCCTGAGCCGCGCCGTTGAGGATGGCAAGGGCATCCGCCTTGAATGTGCTGACCTGGAGCTGCTTGCCAGTCTTGGCCTCTTCAACCTGACACACCGCGCGAAAGCAGAGTATCTTAAGGAGCAGTCCCGATGCCGAGCCGCGCGACGCCGCTCTATCGACGGGGGAAATACTGGCTCGATTGGGACCGAAAGAAAGACGGCTCCCTTCGATCCCCAAACCTCACCATCTGGTGGTACGATCCCGCTGCGGGACGCATCCGAAGCGCGACAACGGGGACGGCGCAAGAGGACCTTGCCATCCTAGCGCTCGACCGCCGCTACCTCGCTGACGCAGACGAGGCGCCGGCATTCTGCAATGCGTGTGGCCAGCCGCTTGCGCAGGCGCAGGCGTATCTGCTGACCGACGCGATCGCAGATTATCGCTTGGAGTGGGGTGACACCCGCGCCTCCGGTGACACGATCCAGGCGAGGCTCAATCACGTTCTCGACTTCCTCGACGTTGAGCAAGCGAAAGGCGGCGAAGGGCGGTTCGGTATCACGACGAGCTGCGGCGCGGCCTGCACCACGGTGTTTGCCAATGCGCTGCGCGCTTGGTCGCGGGAGCAGCCGGTCACGTGGAAGAACGGCAAGGGCGAGATTACCAAGTCGCGGCCTCGCTCGCCGGCGGCGACGGAGGCGGCGATTGCGCAGATCATCGCTGTTCTGAACCATGCGGCCAACGCCGATCCGCCGCGCTCGGACAAGCGGCCGATCTACAAGCCGCTGCCGGCGCAGCAGGTGCAACGCAAACGACGGACCCGCATCGGCGTCGAGGAACTGGCGCGCATGGTGGCTTACGCTTCCGAGCCGGGGAAGCAGCGGCAATCGCTCCATGCGTTTCTGGTCGCCTCAATCTGCACCATCGCTCGGCCCGGTGCGGTGGTCGATATCAACGTCGCGCCGGATCGGCAGCAATGGTGGCGGGGAGCGCCAAATATCGACCTTAACCCGCACGGACGCGCACAGAACAAGAAGCACCGCGCCATGCTCCCTGTGCTGCCGCTCTTGGCGGAATGGCTAAGTGCCGAGCTGGACGAGTATGAGGCTCTAAAGCCGGACGAGCGCGCCGGTCGCGGTTGGCTGGTGAATTATTATGGTCGGCCGGTGCAGGACGTGGATCGCGCGTGGGATACCATGCTGCTGAACCTCGGAATGCCAAGGGCGCGCGAATGGCGCGGCTATGTGCTTCGCCACAGTCTCGCAACGATCGCCCGCAATCGCGGCGCCGAGAGATGGGACCTTGAAGGCTTCATGGGGCATCGCGCCAGCAGCCAGACTGAGGTTTACGCTGTCGGCGAATTTCCAACCGTCACGCGTGCGCTGATGGGCATAATCAAAGATATCGAACGACTGGCTCCGGGATCCCTGCACCGGAACCCCACCGGAGCCAGTCGCTCCACACCGCAAGCCATGGAGGCCGCAATGTCAGGTTAAACCTGAAAAATCTGTGGTGCCGCTTACAGGACTCGAACCTGTGACCCCCGCATTACGAATGCGATGCTCTACCAGCTGAGCTAAAGCGGCAACGAGCGCTCGTTCGAGCGCGCTGGAAGCGGGCGCCTAGCAGGGGTGTGAGCAGGGCGCAAGCGGTTCTCGAGTTTACGTCGTCTTTACCATGTGGCGGGCAAAAGCATCGGCGGAGCATGTGCTCCTGGGGACGACGATCATGGATATCCGCGGCTACGATGGGGCGCGCACTGACCGCGGCGGTGACCCGACCGAAGGGGGCATCGGCGAGGCGACAAAGGTGATCGGCAGCGACGAGCGGCGCATGCACGTTCGCGCCTATAATCATTGGGTGTCGTTGCTGAAGGGCCGGTCCTATCCGGCGATCGAGGATCTCGAATCGGCCGGGCCGACCGATTTCGCGGCGCATGGCGTGATGCTGGATTTCACCAGCGGCATGGACGATCCGGCGATCATCGCGATCGGTGCGGCGCTGAGCGAAGAATGCGGCGTGGACGAGGAGATCACGCGCATCTCGCAGGTGCCGGCGCGATCGCTGCTGTCGCGGCTGACCGATCATTACCTGCAGATCATCGCCAGCCGCGCGCCGATCGGTTTTGAGGCCGAGTTCGTCGGCACGCGCGGGCACAACACGTTGTATCGCGGCATCCTGATGCCGTTTTCGTCCAACGGCGACGTGATCGACCATGTCTATGGAGTCATCAACTGGAAGGAGATCGTCGGCGCGGCCGAGCAGGCGCAGCTCGATGCCGAGCTTGCCGCCGCCGTGCGCAGCCAGCCGCGGGTGGAAGCGGCACCGTCCGTCTGGGCCGACGGCCCCAGCGCATCGCGCGGTGACGATGCGGGGGTGGGCAGCAAGCGCCACACGCCCATCGCCACCCTCGCGCTCGACATTCCGGCAAGCGCCGATCAGCTCGTCGTGCTGGTGGCGCAGGCGCGGGGCGACGGCATGTTCGACATCATCGGCGCGCTGCCCGACGATCACGATCTCGCCACGCGGGCGGCGGCGGCGCTTTCCTGAGGGTAGTTGCATCCGAAACAAGGGTTGAGCGGCGCGCCGCGCGGGCGCATAGGCGCGCCCATGTCGAAAACCTCGATGAAGGCGCTGACGCAAGCGCTCGCTGACCGGCTGACTCAAGGGGCTCTGCCGGGCGAAATGCAGCTTTTCGGACCGGAGGAGCAGGTGGAAGCCGCCGCATTCCTCGCGGCGACCGCGCAGACGCGTGCACCCGGCACGGTAGCGATCGCGCTGGAGCCCCTGCCGGGCGACGGGCCGCAGCGGCGCATGCGCCTGGCGATCGTCAACGACGACATGCCGTTTCTGGTCGATTCGATTGCCGGAGCGATCGCCGCCCACGGCATCGCCATCGACCGCATCATCCACCCCGTCGTGCCGGTGCGGCGCGACTCCGAGGGTGCGCTGGAAGGCGTGGGCGAGGCTGGATCGCCCGAATCGATGATCTATATCGAGACGGAGCGCGCCGATGCGCGCGACCGGCGCGAGCTGATCGACGATCTCACCAGCGATCTTGCCAATGTGCGTGTGGCCGTGGCCGATTGGCGGCGCATGCAGGCGACGCTGGCCGCCGACGCCGGCGCGATCGAGGATACCGGTGACGATCACGAGGGCGCGGCGCTGATGCGCTGGTTCCTCGACCGGCATTTCACCCTGCTCGGCCATGAGCGCTGGATGGCGGACGGCACGATCGACGGCGAGCCGCTGGGCATCGTGCGCAACACGCAGGAGCCGCCGCTGCTGGCGGACAAGTCGCGGCGGCTGGCACTCGATTATTTCGCGAGCGGCAAGGCCGCGCCGCTGCTGCTGAAATCCAGCCTGATCTCGCCCGTGCATCGCCGCGTGCCGCTGGACCTCGTGGTGGTGCCGATCCGTCGCGGGGCGACGATCGCAGGCCTGTCGATTCACGCCGGCCTGTGGACCTCGGCCGCGCTGAAGGCACCGCCGCGCAGCGTGCCGGTGCTGCGCCAGCGGCTCGCGGATCTCGAGACCAAGCTGAACTTCGACCCTGCCGGCCACACCGGCAAGGCGCTGACGCATGCCATGGCGACGCTGCCGCACGATCTGGTGACGGCGGTGGCAGCGGATGCGGTGGAGGATCTGGCGCTCACCGCGATGAGCCTGGCCGATCGGCCGCGGCCGAAACTGGCGCTGGTCCGCTCGGCACTCGGCCGGCACCTGTTCGCCTTTGTCTGGCTGCCGCGTGACGACGTATCGACCACGCGCCGCGTGGCGATCGGCGACATGCTGGCGGAGGCGGCGAACGGCAGCATCCTCAACTGGTCGATCGCACTGGAAGACGGCCGCGTCGCGCTGATCCGCTACACCATCGATCTGCGCCAGGCGGGCGTGATGCCCGAGGTGGAGCCGCTCGACGAGCGGCTGGAAAAGATGGTGCGCGGCTGGGAGCGCGAGGTCGAATCCGCGCTCGCCGATCGGATCGCGCCGGCGCGCGCCGCGCGGCTGGCGATCCGCTGGGCGGGCGCGTTCCCGCTGAACTACCGCAACATTTCCACCGCCGAGGAAGCAGCCGAGGATGTGTTGCGCGTTTCCGAACTCGCCGATCCGGGCGACCGCGCGGTGCACATCTACCAGCCCGCGCCCGGGGCCGACCACCGGCTGAAGATCTACAAGTCGCATGGCGCGCTGGCGCTCTCCGAAGCGGTGCCGGTGCTGGAAAACTTCGGCTATCGCGTGATCGGCGAATTGCCGACCCGCCTGCGCGAGGACAGCGACAGCTTCATCCACGACTTCATGGTCGAGCCGCAGGGCGATGTGGCGAACATCGATCGCACCGTTCTGGAGGGCGCGATCGGGGCGGTGCTGCGCGGCGCGGCGGAGAACGATTCGTTCAATCGCCTGATGCTGGTGGCGGGACTGACGCCATCGGCGGTGCTGCTGTATCGCGCGTGGTTCCGCTATCTGCGGCAGGCGGGCATGGCTTATGGCCTGAACACGGTGGCCGACACGCTGGGCCGGGCCCCGATGCTGGCCAAGGCGCTGATCGACCGCTTCACGCTGGCGCATGATCCGCATGCGACGGGCGATGTCGATGCGATCGATGCCGAGATCGCAGCAGGGCTGGATGCCGTGACCGCGATCGATGACGATCGCATCCTGCGCGCGTTCAAGGCGGTAATCGCGGCGACGCTGCGTACCAATGCATTTGCGCCGGCCGCGGCCGAAGCGCTGGCGTTCAAGCTCGACAGCAGCCGCATCCCCGGTCTCCCCGCGCCGCTGCCGTGGCGCGAAGTATGGGTCTATTCCCCGCGCGTCGAGGGCATCCACCTGCGCGCCGGGCCGGTCGCGCGCGGCGGGCTGCGCTGGTCCGACCGGCGCGACGATTTCCGCACGGAGATCCTGGGCCTGATGAAGGCGCAGCGCGTGAAGAATGCGGTGATCGTGCCGACCGGCGCGAAGGGCGGTTTCTACCCCAAGCAGTTGCCCAGCCCTGCGGTCGACCGGGACGCCTGGCTGGCCGAAGGCACCGAGAGCTATCGCATCTTCATCCGCACGCTTTTGTCGATCACCGACAATATCGTTGCGGGCAAGGTGGTGCATCCCGAGGCGGTGCGCATCCACGACGGCGAGGATCCCTATTTCGTGGTGGCGGCCGACAAGGGTACCGCGACCTTCAGCGACGTCGCCAACGCGATCGCGCTGGAGCGCGGCTTCTGGCTGGGCGATGCCTTCGCCAGCGGCGGCAGCCACGGCTATGACCACAAGGCGATGGGCATCACCGCCAAGGGCGCGTGGGTCTCGGTGCAACGCCACTTCGCCGAGCGCGGGGTGGATGTGCAGAACGACGTGATCCGCGTCGTTGGTTGCGGCGATATGTCGGGCGACGTGTTCGGCAACGGCATGCTGCTGTCGCAGACGCTGAAGATCGTCGCGGCATTCGACCACCGGCACATCTTCCTCGACCCTAACCCCGATCCATCGAAGAGCTGGACCGAGCGGGCGCGGCTGTTCAGCCTGCCGCGATCAAGCTGGGAAGATTACGATAAGGGGCTGATTTCGGCTGGCGGCGGCGTGTTCGCGCGCAGTGCCAAGTCGATCCGCTTGACGCCGGAGATCAAGGCAGCGCTCGGCATCGTAGCCGACGAACTGGAACCCTCCGCGCTTATCTCCGCCATCCTGAAGGCGCCGGTCGACCTTATCTGGTTCGGCGGCATCGGCACCTATGTGAAGGCGGCGTCGGAAAACAATGCGGCGGTGGGCGATCCCGCAAACGACCGCTTGCGCGTCAACGCCGAGGATCTGCGCGCAACCGCGATCGGCGAGGGCGCCAACCTTGGCGTCACTCAGGCCGCGCGCATCGCGTTTTCGGCCAGGGGCGGCCGGATCAACACCGACTTCATCGACAATTCTGCCGGCGTCGATTGCTCCGACAATGAAGTGAACATCAAGATCGCGCTCAACCGCGAGATGGCCGAAGGGCGGCTGACGTTCGACCATCGCAATGCGCTGCTCGGCGCGATGACCGACGAGGTTGCGCACCTGGTGCTGGAGGACAACCGGCTGCAAACGCTGGCCTTGTCGATCGCCGAACGCGGCGGGGTGCGCGCGGTGCCGAGCTTTGTGCGCGCGATCGAGATCTTCGAGGCAGCCGGGCGGCTGGATCGCCAGGTGGAAGGGCTTGCCACCAACGAGGACCTGCTGCGGCGCACCGCCGAGGGACAGGGGCTGACGCGGCCGGAACTCGCCGTGCTGCTGTCCACCGCCAAGCTCGCCTTGCAGGATGCGATCGAAGCGGCAGGGTTGGGCGCCGATCCGCTGCTCCAGCCCGATCTGCGCGCGGCGTTCCCGACGCAGATGCAGGAGGAGTTCGGCACCGCAATCGATCAGCACCAGCTGCGCGGCGAGATCGTAGCGACCAAGCTGGCGAACCGGATCGTCAACCGGATCGGCCTGCTCAACCCGTTCGAGCTGGCCGAGGAAGAAGGCGCCGCAGTAGGCGATGTCGCCGCCATGTTCGTCGTGGTCGAGCAGTTGTTCGACCTTGGCAATCTGTGGCGCGACATCGAGACGGCGGCCATGTCGGAGGGCGGGCGGCTTGCCCTGTTCGACGGCGTGGCGCGTGCGGTGCGCGGCCAGGTGGCGGATCTGCTGCGCGTGGTGACGCCCGGCACGCTGCCGAGCGCGGTGCTGGCGCGGCTCGGCAACGGGGTGGCGGCCTTGCAGGGGCAGGCGAGCGAGCTGTTGTTGCAGGAAGCCCGCGCGGCCAGTGCGCGCATGGCGGAATCGCTTGCTGCGGCCGGGGCGCCCGAGTCGCTGGCGGTGCGCGTGGTGCGGCTGCACGAGATGGACGGCGCGGTCGGGCTGGTCGATCTCAGCGCGAAGTCGAAGACCGACGAGACCGAGCTGACGCGGGCTTATACGCGGCTTGGCGAGGCGTTGGGGCTGGACTGGGCGCAGGCGGCGGCGGCGCGGTTGGAGCCGTCGGACCCGTGGGAGCGGCTGCTGGTCGCGGGCCTGGTGCGGGACTTCGAGCAGATGCGGCTCGACTTCCTGGCGCGCGAAAAACCGCGTGATTCCAGTGCCTCGATCGATGCCTGGATGGCGGAGAACGAGGCGGCGGTGGCGCGTTTCGCGGCGGTGATCAGCCGGGCGCGGCAGGCGACGATGCCGTCGGCGGCGATGCTGGCGCAGGTGGCGAGCCAGGCGCGGATGCTGCTGGGGCGGTGACCGGATCGGCCCCTCTCGGAGGCGAGAGGGGCCGGTTTCGGTGGCCGGTCTGAAGAGTGTCGCGGCCTGTTACCGGCGACAATCGGCCTGTTTGCGGAGATGATTGGCCGCAACCGACACATGGCCGGCCAGAAGCGAAAACGGGTGCCGGACCGCGCCCGGCACCCGCGTGATCAGTCGGCGACGCGGACGACCAGTTTGCCGATCGCGGCGCGGCTTTCCATCTTGGCGATCGCCTCGCCGCCGCGGTCGAAGGGGAATACCTCGGTCACGCGCGGCGCGATCTTGCCCTCGCCCCACAGGTCGAACAGCTGCTTGATGCTGGCGCGGTTCTTTTCCGGTTCGCGCGCGGCATAGGCGCCCCAGAAGACGCCGCGGATGTCGCAGCTTTTCAGCAGGGTGAGGTTCAGCGCGATCTTGGGGATGCCGGCGGGGAAGCCGATCACCAGATAGCGGCCCTCCCAGGCGATCGAGCGGAGCGCCGGCTCGGCATAATCGCCGCCAACCGCGTCATAGACGAGGTCGAAGCCGTTCTTGCCGGCCTTTTCCTTGAAGGCATCGGCCAGTGCCTTGCTCTCATCCTTGGAGAAAGGCGCGCGGCCGTAGATGATGACGTCGTCGGCGCCGGCGTCGCGCACCGCCTGCGCCTTTTCCTCGCTCGACACCGCGCCGACGACACGCGCGCCGAACGCCTTGCCGAGTTCGACGGCGGCAAGGCCGACGCCGCCGGCGGCGCCGAGCACCAGCAGGCTGTCACCCGCCTTGATCCCGCCGCGATCGACCAGCGCGTGGATCGTCGTGCCGTAGGTCAGCAGCATCGCGGCGCCTTCCTCGAACGAGCGTTCGTCGGGAATGGCGTAGATGTTGTTGGCGCGCACCGCGATCTTCTCGACCAAGGCGCCGTTGCCGGTGTTGCCCATGACTCGGTCGCCCGGCTTCCACTCGGTCACGCCCTCGCCGACGCTTTCGACCACGCCCGACATCTCGCCGCCCGGCGCGAAAGGCCGGGGCGGCTTGAACTGATATTTATCCTGGATGATCAGCACGTCGGGATAGTTGATCGCGCAAGCCTTGACGGCGACGATCACTTCCCCTGCCTTGGCGACCGGATCGGGAAGCTCCCCGATCTCCAGCGTTTCAGGTCCGCCCGGCGCCCTCGACAACAGTCCTCGCATTGCTCTCTCCCGCGATCCACGGGCGATGCTGATCGAGCATCGCCTCGAATTTCGAAATCGCGGTATCCCTTGCCAGTGTCAGGCCGACCTCGTCCAGCCCCTCCATCAGACATTGGCGGCGGAATGCATCGAGCGCAAAGGTGAAGCGATCCTGGAAGGGCGTGGTGACCGTCATCGTCTCGAGATCGATGGTGATCGGATCGGTCTTCGCAACCTCGATCAGTCGGTCGACCGCCTCCTGCGGCAGAACAACGGGTACGATCCCGTTCTTAAACGCGTTGCCTGAAAAGATGTCGGAGAAGGAGGGCGCGATCACCGCCTTGATGCCCATGTCGCCTAGCGCCCAGGCGGCATGTTCGCGGCTGGAGCCGCAGCCGAAATTATCGCCCGCGATCAGGATCGGACTGCCGACGTAAGCGGGATCGTCGAAGATGTTGCCGGGCTGCGCGCGCACCGTTTCGAACGCGCCGCGGCCGAGGCCGGCGCGGGTGATCGTCTTCAACCAATGCGCGGGAATAATCACATCGGTGTCGATGTTCTTCGCGCCCCAGGGATAGGCGCGGCCGGACACTTGCTTCACGGGTTCCATCAGCGGGCGGGCTCCGGAAAAGGGGGGAGTTTGTCGATATCGGCGGGCACGTGCTCGATCACCACGGTGGCGCCGAGATTGCGGGCGATCCGCTTGAAGCGATCGAACGATGCGAGCGTTTCGGCGCGATCGGTGTTGAAGACCGGCACGCCATCGTCGTCATAATTGTCGCGGGTGTGCGCCAGATCGCCGGTCAGCAGGATCGGGCCGCGATCCTTTAGTCGCACGAGCAGGCCATGGTGGCCGGGAGAGTGGCCGGGCAGGTCGAGCATCACGACGCTGCCGTCGCCGAAGATGTCGCGATCGCCGCTGACGGGATCGACGGTGCCGCCGGCCTGGGTGCTGCCGGTCTGGGTCCAGGGCGCGAAGAAGGCGCGATCCAGCCCGGGGCGCTTGTCGCCCGCCTGGATCGCTGCCCAGTCGCGCGCGCCGATCAGCAGGCGGGACGTGGGAAAGCTGGGCAATTGCCCGCTATGATCCCAATGATAATGGCTGACGCCGACGAGCGTGATGTCCTGCGGCTTCAGGCCGAGCTGCGCGAGCGATGCTTCCACCGGCCGCGCCAGCGTGGCGCCGTCGTTCGTGGCGGGATCGGCCCCGCGGTAGCGCAGCGGCAGGCCGGCATCCCACAACATCCACGTCTTGCCGTGGCGGATCAGATAGCAGGGGACGGTGAAGGTCGCGCGGCGCCCGTTCAGCGCGAACGTATCCGAATAGGGCGCCAGATCCTGATCGACGAGCTGCCCGCAATCGATGCGCCTGAGCTCGACCGGCGCGGTCGCGGGAGGCGGCTTGGCTTGCCCCGACAGCGACAGCACCAGCCCGGCGGCCAGCGCGATCCTGGCCGAGGCGCGCCCGATCATCCCGCGCGGCTTTGCGACGTCGAGCGGAAGGCAGGCTTGGCGATCGCGGCGTAAGCGGCGGCGCCGCTGAGGAGCGAGCCTGCGATCAGTAGGACGAATACCTTCTTCATGACGCGTTTCCCCTTGTTACTCTTCCCTGTCCGGCAAGGTCTTCGCCCGGCCGGCGCCGCGCATATAACGGGCCGCACCGCCCATCACCACCATTTCCCCAGCTGCGCCCCAGGCTTTGAAGGAGCGCAGAAGGGATGTGCGCCTCAGCCCATCAACTCACGGACATCCGCCAGGTGCCCCGTCACCGCCGCCGCCGCGGCCATGGCGGGGGAGACGAGGTGGGTGCGCGCGCCCGGCCCCTGCCGACCAACGAAATTGCGGTTGGAGGTGGAGGCGCAGCGTTCGCCGGGCGGCACCTTGTCCGGGTTCATCGCGAGGCACATCGAACAGCCCGGCTCGCGCCATTCGAAGCCGGCGGTGGTGAAGATGCGATCGAGCCCCTCGGCCTCCGCCTGCCGCTTCACCAGTCCCGAGCCGGGGACGACCATGGCGCGCACGCCATCGGCGACGCGGCGGCCCTCCGCCACGGCGGCGGCGGCGCGCAGATCCTCGATCCGGCTGTTGGTGCACGAACCGATGAAGACATGCTGGACGGGCACGTCCTGCAGCCGGGTGCCGGGGGTCAGCCCCATATAGTCGAGCGACTTTTGCGCCGCCTCGCGCTTCGAGGCGTCGGCGAAGCTGTCGGGCGCGGGGACGGTGCCGGTGATCGAGACGACATCCTCGGGGCTGGTGCCCCAGGTGAGCGCGGGCGCGATCTCGGCGGCGTCGATCACGACGGTGCGATCGTAGCTGGCACCGGGATCGGTGGCGAGGCTGCGCCACCACGCGACCGCCTTGTCCCAGTCGGCGCCCTTGGGCGCCATCGGGCGACCCTTGATATAGGCGAAGGTGGTGTCGTCGGGCGCGATCATGCCGGCGCGTGCGCCCGCCTCGATCGACATGTTGGCGACGGTGAGCCGGCCTTCGAGCGACATCTCGCGGATGACGTTGCCGGTATATTCGATGACATAGCCGGTGCCGCCGGCCGCGCCGATGCGGCCGATGATCGCGAGGATCACGTCCTTTGGGCTGACGCCGAAGCCGAGCGTGCCCTCGACGCGGACCTCCATCGTCTTGGACGGGCTGAGCAGCAGCGTTTGCGTGGCGAGGACGTGCTCGACCTCGCTGGTGCCGATGCCGAACGCCAATGCCCCGAGCGCGCCGTGCGCCGAGGTGTGGCTGTCGCCGCAGACGACGGTGGTGCCCGGGAGGGTGAAGCCCTGTTCGGGGCCGACGACATGGACGATGCCCTGCTCGGCGGCGAGCGCATCGATATAGGGCACGCCGAACGCCGCGACATTCTGGCGCAGCGCGGTGAGCTGCGTTGCGCTTTCGGGGTCGGCGATCGGCAGTTCGCGGCCGTCGGCATCGACGCGCGGGGTGGTCGGCAGGTTGTGATCGGGGACGGCGAGCGTCAGGTCCGGCCGGCGCACTTGGCGACCGGCGGCACGAAGCCCCTCGAACGCCTGCGGGCTGGTAACCTCATGCACGAGGTGGCGATCGATATAGATCAGGCAGGTGCCGTCATCGCGCCGTTCGACGACGTGAGCGGCCCAGACCTTCTCGTACAGGGTGAGCGGACGACTGGCCATAACGGGGGCGCCTTAGACGAGGTGGCGCAACAAATGGAAGAGTGGATGCGGGTTGCGGGTACAAAGATTGCGTCGGTGGGGGTGGGTGCGGGCGCGTGTCAGGCGTTCTCGAGAGCGATCGTCGTGGGACTCGCGGCGGGGTGGATGCCGGTACGTTGGCCGGCATGACGGTTGCGGGATAGGGCCGGCTTTCCACTGGCGGCAGCTTGCGTGGTGGGTTGGATCCCGGCTCGGGGGCCGGGATGACGATCTTGGGAAAGTGGGATGGCTTTGCGGTCAGCGGCGTGCGCGGTGGGCTCTGCTCTGGCGCGCGAGTTGGGTTGGCCGACCCCTGGCACCCTGGTGCTTACCGGTCATGCCGGGCTGGTCCCGGCATCCACCGTTCCGCACGTTCCACGTCTGTTGCGCTCGCGGTGCGGTAGATGCCGGCACGGGGGCCGGCATGACGGTGGTGGTGGCTTTCTGCGGTTGGCAGCTTGCGCGGTGGGTTGGATCCCGGCTCGGGGGCCGGGATGACGGGTGGGGTTAGCTCAGCGCCACCTCATACCCGGCGGTGGTTTTGGCCGCGATCTCGTCTGGCGTCACACCGGGGGCGAGTTCGGTGAGGTGGAAGGGGCTCTGGTGGTCGGGGCGCTGGAAGACGGCGAGGTCGGTGACGATCATGTCGACCACGTTCTTGCCCGTCAGCGGCAGGGTGCAGGCGGGGATGAACTTGGGGCTGCCGTCCTTCGCGACATGCTCCATGACGACGATGATCTTCTTCACGCCGGCGACGAGATCCATCGCGCCGCCCATGCCCTTGATCATCTTGCCCGGGATCATCCAATTGGCGATGTCGCCATTCTCGGCCACTTCCATCGCGCCGAGCACGGTCAGGTCGATATGCCCGCCGCGGATCATCGCGAAGCTCTGGTCCGAGCCGAAATAGGCCGATTGCGGCAGCTCGCTGATCGTCTGCTTGCCGGCGTTGATGAGGTCGGGATCCTCCTCGCCCTCATAGGGGAAGGGGCCGATGCCGAGCATGCCGTTCTCGCTTTGCAGCGTCACCGTCATGCCGTCGGGAATGTTGTTGGCGACCAGCGTCGGGATGCCGATGCCGAGGTTCACGTAATAGCCGTCGCGCAGCTCCTTGGCGGCGCGGGCGGCCATCTGGTTGCGGTCCCAGGGCATCAGGCAGGTTCCTTTTTCGAAAGCGCGGGCCAGGCACGCCAGGTGCCGATCGCATGGACGAGGCCGTAGAGGAGGACGATGAGCGACGACCAGAACAGGAACGCCGCGGAGAGATCGGGGCGCCGCAACCCGCCGGGCACGACGCCGACGACCGCGCGCGAGATAGATGGCGGAGATCAGCACCAGCGCGGTCCGCAGCAGCGGCAGGCGGCGCCCGTACCCTGCGCCCGAAAAGGCAAAGGCTGCCCAGAGTGCGAGCAGCGCGGCGATGCCGGCGGCAAGCAGCCCGGGCACCGCGCTGCCGCGCTCGGCAGCGCGCGCGATCGCCTCACCCGCGCCGAAAAAGCGATACCAGTCGCCGCCGCCGACGATGCTCGCGAGGTGAAGCGCCGCCGCCGCCAGGCTCAGCATGCCGCCGACGAACAGCCAGCGGCTGCCCGGATTGCGCGGGGCGGGGCGCGTCATCATTTCGGCTGCGCGACCGACGCCGCGTCGCCCGGATCGGTCCAGCGCGTGCTGGCCGGGAACGTATCGTCCCAGCCGCTGCCGAGGCCGGTGCCGTAGACGGGGTTGGGGAGCACGAACCAGCGGCGGCCCCACCAATCGGCATAGGCCGAGGAGGATACCGAGCGCCGGCGCGCGGCCGGGGTGGTCCCGAGGGCGTCGGTGAAGTCGCCGAGCTGGTCGCCGCCCAATGCCAGCACGCACCAGCGCGCGGCGATCGCGGCGCGGCGGCCGTCCTTGGCGGACTTGCCGTCGGCGTCGCCCTTCAGGAACAGGGTTTCCTGGTGCTTGAAGTCGCCGAGGCCGGCAAAGGCGAGGGCGCGGGCGGTCGGCACGGCGCCGGCGGCGTTGCGGTTGGTGTTGATGATCGGCGTCACGCCCATCGCGCGCAGGGCGACAAAGGCGCGGCGCGCGCCCGGCACGGCGGCGACCTTTTCGGCGCCGCTCGCTTCCCAGCGCGACCAGCGGGCGGTGTCGTAGGTCGCGCCGGTCTGCGCGTCGTTATATTCGTAGCCGAGGTTCAGGACGGCGGTTTCGTCCATGTCGAACACCGCGGCATAGGGCTTGTCGCCGCAGGTGCCGGGTGCGGACGTGCCGTTGGCGGCGGGCAGCAGGATGGCGGCGGTCGCGGGCCTGCCCTTGGCAAGCTGCGCGCGGACGCTGTCGACGAGCGCGTTATACGCCTGCTCGCTCAGCGCGGCGGCCTCGCCCGAGCCGTAGAGATATTGCATGCCGGGCGGTACGTTCGCAGGCCCGGCGGTGCGCGCCATCGGCGTGGTGGCGCAGCCGGCGAGCAAGGTGGCGGCGGCGAGGAGCGCGGGCGCGATCCTCATGCGGCGGCGCCCTCGGGGCGCGGGCGGGTCATGCGGAACTCGATCTTCTTGTCGTAGGGTGCGCCGACGATCATGCGCTTCACATAGATGCCGGGCAGGTGGATGTGATCGGGATCGAGGCTGCCGACGGGCACCACTTCCTCCACTTCGGCGATGCAGATGCGGCCCGCGGTCGCCATCGGCTGGTTGAAGTTGCGCGCGGTCTTGCGGAAGATGAGGTTGCCGCTCTCGTCCGCCTTCCAGCCCTTGATGACGCTGATGTCGGCGCGGATGCCGCGTTCGAGGATATATTCCTCGCCGTCGAACACCTTTACCTCCTTGCCCTCGGCCACCAGCGTGCCGACGCCCGTCTTGGTGTAGAAGCCGGGAATGCCGGCGCCGCCGGCGCGGCAACGCTCCGCCAGCGTGCCCTGCGGGCAGAATTCCACCTCGAGCTCGCCGGCGAGATACTGGCGCTCGAACTCCTTGTTCTCGCCCACGTAGGAGGAGATCATCTTCTTCACCTGGCGCGTGCGCAGCAGCTTGCCGAGCCCTTCGCCGTCGACGCCGGCATTGTTGCTGGCGATCGTCAGATCCTTCACGCCCGCGGCCTGAATCGCGTCGATCAGCCGCTCAGGAATGCCGCACAGGCCGAAGCCGCCGGCGCAGATCGTCATGCCATCGTGCAACAGGCCATCAAGCGCCGCTGCGGCATCGGGGTAAAGCTTCTTCATCGCGGCTCCGTTCGGCATCGCCCAGGTCGTTACCAGCGATACGAACGCGCGCCGCCCGGTTCAAGCGCGGCCGTGCGTTGCGTTGCCCAGCGGCGCGGATAATCTGTGCGGCAACGCTGAGGGGAGGAAGGCCGTGACGGGTTTTCGCGTGCTGCTGATCGCCATGTGGATCGTGCTGGTGGGCTATACGGCGCTGGTGATCGCGGGGCATGGCATGGGATTGCTGCCGATCTTCTTCGGCGACATGGCTCGGCTGACGTGGCCGGGGCAATTCAACCTCGACTTCCTGTGCTTCCTTATCCTGTCCGCGACCTGGACGGCGTGGCGCGCGCGCTTTGCCGCGCACGGCCTGCTGCTCGCGCCGGTGGCGCTGCTGGGCGGCGCGGGGTTCTTGCTGCCGTACCTGTTGTTTCTGACGATCGCGGCGCGCGGCGACATGCGCCGCGTGCTGCTGGGCGACCGTGCCTGACCGTCAGAAGCTGCCGCGCGCCACGCCGAGCGCGTCGGCGAGATCGTCGAGCGCCTGCGCTTCGCTCGTCACCTTGATCGCGTGCATGCCGAGCGTGGCGGCCGGCTTGCAGTTGATGCCGAGGTCATCGAGGTAGACGCATTGCGCCGGCTCCTTGCCGAGCGTCGTCAGCATCAGCTCGTAGATGCGCGGATCGGGCTTGCGGATGCCGATCTTGCTCGATTCGATCACATGGTCGAAGCGCGCCATCACCTCGGACACCTTGGCGGCCTTTTCGGCGGAGCGCGACATGCCGGCGCCTTCGCCTGCGGGCACGTTGTTGGTGATGCAGCCGAGGCGATAGCCGTTGGTCTTCAGCCAATCGAGCGCGTGCACCATGCGCGGGCGGATGTCGCCCGACAGCAGCGCCAGCACGTCCTCGCCGCGCAGTTCGTGCCCGAGCACGCGCGCCTCCTCGGCGAACTTGCTGTCGAAGCCCGCCGCATCGATCTCCGCGCGTTCGAACAGCGCCCAGGCATTGTCGTCCGGGTTGGTCGCATTGATGCTGCGCACCAGATCGTGCGGCAGCCCGCGCTCGCGCTCCATGCGGTTAAAGGCTTCGAACGGAGAGGAGGTGACGACGCCACCAAAGTCGAAAATAACGGTATCGCGCATGCGGCGTCCTTAGCGGGGATCGTCCGGAAGGCAAATGTGCTTGGCGGGGGCGGGGCGGATAGGGGGAGTGCGGCCGTGGGCTCCCGAAGCCGCCGTTCCGCTTTTGCCTAATCTTCGCCCACCAAGCTGACAGGGGTGACGCTCGATTGCGGACGATCGCTTCACGCCACGATGCGAGCATGATCGAGATTTTAGGACAGAGCTATGCGGTCACAATCGGCAACGACATTCAACATGACGGTATGTATCTGGAGGTCGAGGATGGCGAAAGCGCGGTTCTTGCTGAGGTTTTTTACAGCGACCGCAACGACAGCATGACGTTCACCGGCTATCGCGCCGATCTGTCGCTGTCTCTCGTCGAACGGCTGATTGCTCCCGCCAGAGAACGGCTGACACCGACGAGGAGAAATGGCAGCTAAGCGTTAATAT
The DNA here is from genome assembly GCF_002197685.1 of Sphingomonas dokdonensis. Classification (GTDB taxonomy): domain Bacteria; phylum Pseudomonadota; class Alphaproteobacteria; order Sphingomonadales; family Sphingomonadaceae; genus Sphingomonas; species Sphingomonas dokdonensis. Next base: position 367,571 of record NZ_NBBI01000002.1, read on the forward strand.
CATCCGACAGCAGAAGGACCGCTATCCTCCCAATTACCGCCATCCGTGCTCGTGTTGGCGGCACCGCAAAGTGGATAGCCTGCAAAAGCGAAATTGCGAACGTCGCAAGGTAGTAAGATCATGTCCGAATGGAGGTGACCATCCTGAAGGGCGACACGGTGCTGAGAACCGGCGTTGCTCAGCATCTTGATCCGCAGATGGGTGTGGCGTTCAGAACGCTCACTCCATCGGAGCAAGTTTTAAAGGTTACCTAATAGATCATCTAACTGGGACCGTGCGGCTGCGGTAAGTCGAACATACGACCGCCGCTTGTCATAAGGATCGTCTTCGCGTTTGACGGCTCCGGTTTGCTCAAGTCGAGCTATCCACCGGAGTGCAGTAGTTGGCGCGACGTTTGAAGCAATACATGCTGAAGAGACAGAAACCAGTCGTCCGACCGATTCATCAATGTATATCGCCAGAAGCATGTCCCAAGCAGGATCTTCGAACAAGGCCAAACCTTCAAACCTCAAGTCGCGCTTACGTCGAAAGGCGTACATTATTTTCGCTGTAGCCAACGCAGAGCGTCGTAGGTTGCGTTCTGCCTCATCTGAGCGGCTGGCGCTTACGGCCGCGCGACTGTATTCTAACTGCATCGAATCGGTCCCCCCGTAACCCCTGATGCTATTAACCAAGTATATTTGAACCGTAATAGAAAGAATTTAGATGGAAAATGGATGGATCTCCAGCTAGCTCGCCTGCTTGAAGAGCGGATCGCAAGCGCTTTAGAGATAGCCGATGCTAACGGGCTGGGTCATATCGCGATAAAATTGAATGAAGCTTTGATCCTTGTGAACGGTGTCGGAAAAGGACCGCCAATTAGATCAGCTTCCTCAAATGCTATAAATGAATGTACAAAAGCGCGTGGTAAGACTCACCGCTAACATTTGAGCTTCAGGCCCGGGCGGTTCCAGCGGGTTTTTACCAGGCGGCCGGTGCCCGAGAGGGTGAGATAGGCGTCCTGCATGTCGTCGCCGCCGAAGCAGATGTTGGTGGTGAAGATGTCGTTCGTCGCGACGAACTCGACGAGGTCGCCGTCTGGGGAGACGACGCTGATACCGGGCTCGCCGATGGTCGCGACGCAGACGTTGCCCGATGCCTCGACCGCGAGCGAATCGAAGAACTTCCACCCCGCCGGGCGATAGACCGGGATGCCGGGGCCGCCGACGCCGGCGGTCGCATCGACCTTGCCGGGTGCGGTGACGGCGAACTTCATCAGCCGGCAGGTGTAGGTTTCGGCGGCGTAGAGCCATTTGCCGTCGGGCGAGAGGCCGCAGCCATTGGGGTTGTTGGAGGGGAAGACGACCTCCTCCAGATAGCTGCCGTCCGCCCTGGCATAGAAGATGCCGACGACATCGTGGACGCGCTTCTTGTGATCCATCTTGCCGTGATCGGTGAACCAGAAGCCGCCATGGCTGTCGAACACCAGATCGTTGGGGCCGCGCAGCACGCAGCCGTGGTCGCCCGATTTATAGAGCACCTCGACCTTACCCGTCGTGGGGTCGATCCGCTCGATCCGGCCGCCCGAATAGTTGCTGGCGATGCCGCCGGGGGCGAGCATGCCGTTATTCTCGTGCCAGTCGAACCCACCGTTGTTGCAGCAATAGAGCATGCCGTCGGGGCCGAGCGCGAGGCCGTTGGGGCCGCCGCCGGGCTCGGCGATCGTCTCCTTACGGCCATCGGGGTGGACGCGGGTGATGCGCCCCGGCTCGATTTCCACCAGCGCGATGGTGCCGTCGGGCATCATCACCGGGCCTTCGGGAAAGCGCAGGCCGTCGGTGACCAGCTCGAAATCCGCCATGATCCTCTCCTTTGATCTTTTGCCGGTGATCTTTTGCGGGCGAGGATCGACTAAGGCGATCGGCTTAGCAAGGGGCTGACTTCACGCAGGCGGCAATCGCGCGTTGCCTTGCGCCGGCGCCGCTCTACACATGGCGGCATGGAGACACCCACCCGTACCGGCGGCCGCATTCTGGTCGACCAGCTCGTCGCGCAAGGCTGCGACCGGATCTTCACCGTGCCCGGCGAGAGCTTTCTCGCCGTGCTCGATGCGCTGGTCGACGTGCCGGCGATCGATGTGGTGACGTGCCGGCAGGAAGGCGGCGTCGGGTTCATGGCGTGCGCCGATGGCGCGCTGACGCATCGGCCGGGGGTGGCGTTCGTCACGCGCGGGCCGGGGGCGACCAATGCCTCGATCGGCGTGCATGTCGCGATGCAGGATTCACAACCGATGATCCTGTTCATCGGCGACGTGGATCGCGGCACGCGCGACCGCGAGGCGTTTCAGGAGGTCGATTTCGCCGCGATGTTTGGCCCCATCGCCAAATGGGCGGCGCGGATCGACGATGCGCGGCGCATTCCGGAATATGTCGCGCGCGCTTACGCTACGGCGATGAACGGGCGGCCGGGGCCGGTGGTGCTGGCGCTGCCGGAGGACATGCTGCTCGACGAGGTGGTGGCGATCGATCGCCCGCGCGTCGAGCGGGTGGGGCAGGCGCCCGATCCCGATGCGATGGAGCAGCTGGCCGACCTGTTGGCGACGGCGGAGCGGCCGGTGGCGATCATCGGCGGGGCCGGCTGGGACGCGGCGGCGGGGCAGGATGTCGCCGCCTGGGCCGATCGCGCGGGCGTGCCGCTGGTCGCGGCGTTCCGCCGGCAGGATGCGGTGCCCAACGACTGCCCGGCCTATGCCGGCAACCTCGGCTATGGCCCCAACCCGCTGCTGGTCGAACGGGTGAAGGCGGCGGACCTGCTGCTGGTGCTGGGCGCGCGGCTCGGCGAGGCGACGACCGATGGCTATACGCTGATCACGCCCGAGCATCCGGGGCAGCGGCTGGTGCATGTGCATCCGGACCCGGCCGAGCTGAACATGACCTATCGCACCGATCTGGCGATCTGCGCCTCGATGAGCGAGTTCGGCGAGGCGCTGGCGCTGGTCGACGGGCCGCGCCGGGCGCACGACCTGGAGGCGCATGACGATTATTGCGCCTGGTCGACGCCCAAGGCGCGCGACGGCGTGGCGCTGGACCTCGGGCCCTGCGTGGCGACGATGCGCGAGACGCTGCCGGCGGATACGATAATCTGCAACGGCGCGGGCAATTTCTCGGGCTGGTGGCACCGCTATTGGCGCTATGCCGGGCCGGGCACGCAGCTGGCGCCCACGGCGGGCGCGATGGGCTATGGCGTGCCGGCGGCGGTGGCCGCGACGCTGCGCCGGCCCGAACGGACGGTGGTGGCGCTGGCGGGCGACGGCGATTTCCTGATGAACGGGCAGGAGCTGGCGACGGCGGTGCAGCATGGCTGCGACATGCTGGTGATCGTGGTCGATAACGGCGCCTATGGCACGATCCGGATGCACCAGGAGCGCGAGTTCCCGCATCGCCAATCGGCGACCAGCCTCGTGAACCCGGACTTTGCGGCGCTGGCGCGCGCTTATGGCGCGTGGGCCGAAACGGTGGAGGCGACAGCGGACTTCGCCCCGGCGCTGGCGCGCGCGGCGGGCGAAAAGGGCGTGCGGCTGCTGCACCTCAAGACCGATGTGGAGCAGATCACCGCGGGCACGACGCTGAGCAAGGTGCGCGGCGGGCGGTGAGCGGGCGGCCGGGCGCTGGGCGCCCGGCGCTGCCGTGATGGTGTGTTTGTGGCCCGGTGAGCGTTACGGGACCGAGCCCAGCGCTCGCGGCGCCTTGGATCCCGGATCAAGTCCGGGATGACGGGGTGCTTGGGGCCGCGACTTACTTCTTCGCGAGCTTGTCCTTCAGGCCGGCGAGGGCGCCAAAGGGGCCGGCTTCGCCTTCACTGAGCACGCCAGCTTCTTTCAGTGCGGCCTCGGCATTGGGGCCGCGGGGGAAGGGGTCGAGCGCCAACACCAAGGTTTCGGCCGCGACTTCGCCCAGGTCGATCGCGGCGCCTTCGAGCGGGAGGACGTCGATGTCGGCATCGTCGAGTTCGACTTCCTCGCCGCCGCCAAGGTCGTCGACGAAGCGCAAGCGCGCCTCCTCATTGATTCGCGCGGGCAGGGGATCGCCGGTTATCGAGCACGCTTGCGTCGCGGCGGCGGTGACGCGGCCGGTGACGAGGATACCAGCTGCCTCGCGGCGCACGGTGAAGTCGCCGGTCAGATGCTCGATAGCGATGAGGCCGAAGCGGCCGGCCAGCGCCTTGCGCTCCGCATCGTTCGCCTCGATCACCTCATGCCGGTCGCCTTCGCCGATGGCGTCGATGCGCAGGGGGCGGGAGAATTCGGGGGTCATGCAAGCTGTCCTTCGCGCAAGGCCGAGAGCGGCACGGAGCGGAGCGCGGCGTGGAAGCGCTGCAACGCGTCGCTGACATGGGTCGACGCGGCCGGCGCCGGCGCCTCGCCGCGCCAGATGTTGCGGATCAACGGTTCGCTGAGGTCGCCGGTTTCCATCGCCGCGCGATAGGCGCCGAGCCGCCCGCCGAGCATGCCCATCATGCGGCCGACGTGCTTGCCGACCACGATGTCGCCGAAGCCGATCTGGCGGACCTGTGCGTCCATGTCGTCGACGAAGCGCTCGGTGAGGTCCGTGGCGAGCGCGGCGGCGTCCATGTCGCCCGCCGGCTCGGCCTCGATCCGCAGCATCACCATGGCGAGCACGGCGGCCACCATGTCGAAGCGCCCGTCGAGCGTGTCGGGCACCTGGCCTTCAAGATACCAATGCGGCTCGCGCGCCTTTGCCACCACGGCGGCATAGAGGGCAGCCGCGGCCTCGCGGTCGCGGCGGCGGAAACGGTCGAATAGTCCCAAGATCGTGTTTGCCTGTCGTGCTTGTGTCGCGTGTCTGCCCCGCATATTGAGGGGATTGGCCGGCGGCGCAACGGCGCGCCGCACGGCTCAGTCCCTTTTGCCCCCACGCCGTTAGCGGAGTAGCCATGCGTTTTCCCCTCCTGATCGCCGCGACCCTGGCGGTTGCCGCATCGGCCTGCGCGCCGCTGCGCTCGCACCAGGGCTATGTGGTGGACGCGGATCTGCTGAACGCGGTGCAGCCAGGGGTGGATAACCGCCAGTCGGTGCTGGCGACGCTGGGCCAGCCGAGCTTTGCCAGCCAGTTCAACCAGGGTGACTGGTATTACATCTCGCGCGATAGCCGGAACTATGCGTTCAACACCCCCAAGGTGCGCGAGCAGGTGACGGTGCAGATCAGTTTCGACCAGGCCGGCAACGTTGCCGCGATCCGCCGTTCGGGCGCCGAGCAGGTGGCCTCGATCAGCCCCGCCAAGCGCACCACGCCGACGCTGGGCCGCGAGCGCGGCTTCTTTGCCGACCTGTTCGGCAACATCGGCACGGTCGGCGCGGCGGGTGCCGGCGGGCCGGGCGGCAGCGGGCGCCCCTGATCCGACCCGCGCGGACGGACGTGACGACCGCGTCATGATCCTGTCTGACGGCTGACTGATCCATTCCCGACCGGTTCAGGCGAATCGCGGCATATCTTCATCACGGCGCGGCACCCGGTGTTCGGTGCAGCGTTTGGAGGATGGAGGTTTTACGACCATGCGTAAGTTGATCCTTTCCGCGCTGATGGCCGCCACGGTGATCCCGGGCGTTGCCGCTGCGCAATCTTATGGCGAGCTTCGCCGCGACCGGCAGGATATCCGCGAGGAGCGCCGCGATGTGCGCGAGGCGCAGCGCCGCGGCGATTGGCGCCGGGTTGAGGGCGAGCGACGCGACCTGCGCGATGCGCGGCGCGAATATCGCGAGGACCTGCGCGATGCCCGCCGCGACGTGCGGCGCGATCGGCGCGACTGGGGCGACCGCGATCGCCGCTGGGGCCGCAACGACTGGCGCACGTATCGCTCGAGCAACCGGGCGCTGTATTCGCGCGGCAACTGGCGTGCGCCGTTCCGCTACAACACCTTCCGACCGGGCGTGCGGATCGCGCCTAACTATTACGGCCAGCGGTATTGGATCAACGATCCGTGGCGTTATCGCCTGCCGCCGGCACGCGCCAACGCCCGCTGGGTGCGGCATTACAACGACGTGATCCTGGTGGATTACCGCCGCGGCATCGTGCTGGACGTGATCCGCAACTTCTACTGGTAAGCAGCCATCGTGCAGCAGCGGGCCGGGCGAGACGATCGCCCGGCCCGTTTGCCTGTCGGCGGCAGGCGCTGCGATGACGGCAACCCCGGAGCGGCCGCGCCGGATGGTGGTCCGACGCGGCCGGTGCCTGGCTTGGGTTCCGGCACCAGTCCCGAAAGGGGGGTGGGACTAGACGGGCGAACGCGCCCCGATCGATTTGGTTCGCCCGATTTCACCAAAATGATCCCGCATCGGCCGAATGGTTAATAAAAGATTGTTTCGGCCTTCGCGATAAGGAAAGAATTGCCCCGCCGGACCAAGGGGGGAGTGTTTGGCGATGGGGGCGCTTGTTTTAGCGTGGCTCGACGCAATCGTGCGCGAGTTCATGTTGTTTGCGGCTGTCGGCTTTCTTGTCGGCGGCTTGGATGACCTCTTGGTCGATCTTGCATGGCTCGGCCATCGGCTCCGCCACGGCAGCACGCGGCGGCCGATCGGCAGCTTGCCGGTGCCAACGGCAACGCCGGCATTCGCCGTCTTCGTGCCGGCCTGGGACGAAGCGCTGGTGATCGGGGCGATGCTGCGCACCGCGCTCGCGCGCTATGGCGACGCGCCCTATCGCATCTATGTCGGCTGCTATCTCAACGATCGTGCGACGATCGATGCGGTCGCGGGCGTGGCGGAGCGGGACGCGCGGGTGCGGCTGGTGATCGGCGAGCGGCCGGGACCGACCACCAAGGCCGACAATCTGAACACCATGTGGCGGGCGCTGGCGCGCGACGACGCGGAAACGGGCGTGCGGACGCGCGGCGTGGTGCTGCACGATGCGGAAGATGTAGTGCATGGGTCCGAGCTTCGCGTCTTTGCCGCGCTGATCGATCGCCACCCGCTGGTGCAGATCCCGGTGCTGCCGCTGATCGATCGCGAGGCACGGCTGGTGTCGGGCCATTATGCCGACGAGTTTGCCGATTCGCATGGTCGCCAGATGGTGCTGCGCGCTGCGGTGGGGGCCGGGCTGCCGTTGTCGGGCGTGGGGTGCGCCATTGCGGTCGAGGTGCTGGACGCGCTGGCGCGGACGTATGGCGCGCCGTTCGACGAGACGAGCCTGACCGAGGATTACGAATTGGGGCTGCGCGCCGGCGCGCTGGGCTATTCGGCCTGTTTCGCGCGGATCGAGGATGCGGGCGGCGATCTGGTGGCGGTGCGCGCCTTCTTTCCGTCCACCGTCATGGCGGCGGTGCGCCAGAAGAGCCGGTGGATGACCGGCATCGCGCTGGCCGGCTGGGACCGGATCGGGTGGGCGCGCGCGACGCACCTTGCCGATCACTGGATGCGGATGCGCGACCGGCGCGCGCCGCTGGCCGTGGTCGTGCTGGCGGCGGCCTATCTGGCGGCGGTCGGCTGGGGGCTGTCGGCGGTGCTGCATGTGGTGACGGGCGTGGCGATGCCGGCGATCGGGCAGGGGCTGGCGACGGCGCTGTCGATCAATGCGGTGCTGCTGGCCTGGCGCCTCGCGTGGCGGGCGACCTCCACCGGCCGCGCCTACGGCTGGCGCGAGGCGATCTGGTCCGTCCCGCGCGCAGTGGTCGGCAACATGATCGCGATGTTTGCCGCGATCCGCGCAACGGGGCGCTACGCGCGCATGCTGGGCGGCGCGGCGCCGCGCTGGGACAAGACGACGCATGTCTTTCCCGGCGAGGCGACCGGCGCGTGAGCGTGGCGGTAAGCGGGAGCGGGCGGCCGTTCCGCTTCCTCGGCAGCTTGATCGCGCTGTGGATCGGGATGCGCATCGTTCAGCTATGGCCGGCCGACGGCACGCTCGCGCTGGCGGAAGCGCTGGCGCCGGTCGCCGTGCTGGAGCGCGACGCCTCGGCACGCGCGGCGCCCCAGGGTGAAGCGCCGCACGATCCCGCGTTGCCTGCCGGCGAGGCGCTGGCGCGCCAGCCATTGCCTCATGCGTCTCGCCGTGCGGCGCGCCAGCCGGCCGGGGTGATGGCGGCGGGTGCGATGCTGGTGCCGACGATGGTGGATGTGCCGCCTCCGCTTGCGCCGAGCGGACAGGCGACGGCGGGAGAGGGTGTGCCGCTGGCTGTGGCTGCGCCCATCGCGGCGCCGGGTGCGCCGCTGAGCCATGGGCCGGTCACGGCGCGGCTGCGCGGCAGCGGCTGGCTGATCGTGCGGGGCGGGCAGGCGGCGCCCTTTGTGCCGCAACTGGGCGGTAGCCAGGCCGGCGCGCGGCTGACCTATTTGCTGCTGCCCGAGGCGCGGCTGGCGCTGGCGGGGCGGTTCTCCACGGCGCTGCGCAGCCGGCAGCGCGAGGCGGCGATCGGACTCGATTGGCAGCCGACGCGGCTGCCGGTGCACCTCGTCGCCGAGCAGCGGATCGGCATCGACAATGCGCGCGGCGGCCCGGCGCTGGGCGTGGTGGCGGGGCTCGGCCCCGTCCCGCTGGCAGCCGGGCTGACGCTGGATGGCTATGGGCAAGCCGGCGTGATCGCGCGCGATGGGACGGAGGGCTATGCCGACGGCGCGGTGCGGGCGTCGCGGGTGGTCGCACGCGCGGGCGCGGCGCGGATCGAACTGGGGCTGGGCGCATGGGGCGCGGCGCAGCGCGGCGCGGCGCGGCTGGATGCGGGGCCGAGCGCGAGTGCGGTGGTGCCGCTGGGCAGCGGCGCGGCGGTGCGGCTGTCGCTGGAATGGCGCGCGCGGCTGGCGGGGAATGCGACGCCGACATCCGGCCCGGCGCTGTCGATCGGCACCGATTTCTGATCAGAGGCGCTTTCGCACGGCGGTCGAAGGGCATATCGACGGGCGCATGGACCTGTACCTTCCGATCGCGAACCTTTCGGTCAACGCGCTCGTGATCATCGCGCTCGGCGGTGGGGTCGGCCTCCTGTCGGGCATGTTCGGGGTCGGCGGCGGGTTCATCACCACGCCGCTGCTGATCGTGTACGGCATCCCGCCGACGGTGGCGGCGGCCTCCGCATCGAGCCAGGTGACCGGCGCGAGCGTGTCCGGGGTGATGGCCTATTTCCGGCGCGGCGGCGTGGACGTGAAGATGGGCGGCGTGCTGGTCGCGGGCGGCATCGTCGGCTCGCTGTTTGGCGCCTGGCTGTTCCGGCTGCTCCAGGCGACGGGGCAGATCGATACGACGATCGCCATCACCTACGTGCTGCTGCTGGCGTCGGTCGGCGGGCTGATGCTGAAGGAATCTTTGCAGGCGATCGCGGTGACGCGCGGCCGGCGGCCGGCGCCGGCGCGGCGACGGCGCCACCATCCGCTGGTCGCCTCCTTGCCGTTCCGCATGCGCTTCTACGGGTCGGGCCTGTACATCTCGCCGCTGGCGCCGTTCCTGCTCGGCTTTGCGACCGGCATCATGACGATGCTGCTGGGCGTCGGCGGCGGTTTCGTGCTGGTGCCGGTGATGATCTACCTGCTCGGCATGGCGACGCAGGTGGTGGTGGGCACGTCGCTGTTCCAGATCCTGTTCGTCACCGCGAGCGCCACGATGGTGCATGCGCTGACGACCAAGGCGGTGGATATCTTGCTGGCCGGCCTGTTGCTGATCGGATCGGTGGTCGGCGCGCAGGTCGGCGCGCGCTTTGCGGCCAAGGCGCGGCCGGAATATCTGCGGCTGGCGCTCGCGGTGCTGGTGCTGCTGCTGGCCGGTCGGGTGGCGATCGGGCTTGGGTGGCGGCCCGACGAAATCTATTCGGTGGAGCTGTCGTGAAGCGGCTGGCGCTCGCGCTCCTGTCGCCGCTGCTGCTGGCGCAGGCGAAGCCGGTGCTGGTGCCCGACGTGTCGCAGCGCGAGATCCGCATCGCCTATTCCTTTACCGGCGCGGAGCTGCTGCTGTTCGGCGCGATCCTCTATCCCGGCGGGCGGCTGCCCGACGATGAGCGGCGCACCGACCTGGTGGTGGTGGTGAAGGGGCCGGTGCAGTCGATCACCGTGCGCGAGAAGGAGAAGCTGGCCGGCGTCTGGGTGAATGCGGAGGCGCTGAATTATCGTTCGGCGCCCAGCTTCTACGCCATCGCCTCGTCGCGGCCAGTGAACCAGATCGTCGACGATCGCACGCGCGCGATCTACGAACTGGGGCTCGACAGCCTGCAATTGTCGCCGGCGTCCTCCGCAACGCCGACGGTGCAGGACCGCTTCGCCCGCGGGCTGGTGGACCTGCGCCAGCGCGCCGGGCTGTACCATGAGGCGCCCAATGCCGTGGAGATCACGCAAGGCGTGCTGTACCGTGCGCGCGTCAGTATTCCCGCGCGCGTGCCGGTGGGGCAGTTCACCGCGGAAACGTTTCTGATCCGCGACGGCAAGGTGCTGGCGGCGGCGGTGCGCGAGATCGACGTGCAGAAGGCGGGCTTCGAACGCTATGTCGCGCAGGCGGCGGATCGCAACGCGCTGCCCTATGGCCTTACCGTGGTGGCGCTGTCGGTATTGCTGGGCTGGGGCGCGGGGCGGCTGGCGCAGCGGGTGTAAGTGCCTGTCGGAACGGCGGAACGGCGCTCACGCAATGTTTACGCTTCCGTTCTAAACCAAGCGTGATGGGAAAGCGCGCAGGAAGCCCCGATGAGTGAAATGCCGACGCAGCAGGCGTTCGAGCACGCGATCGCTGCGGTTGCGGGCGACCGCCGCCGGGTTGCCGATCTTGAACCGATCGGGGTCGTGACGGAGATTGCCGGCTCGTGCAGCGAGGTGCTGCTTGATCCGGCGGCGCTGGCGGCGATTTCCGTCCACGCCGATCCGGTGATCGCGTCGGGCGGCCAGGTGGGCGGCCAGATCAAGGTGCGTGTCGGCACGTCATGGCTGATCGCCAACATTCGCGCGTTGCGGCTGGAAGACCTGACCACCGGGCGGATCGCCGCCTCGATCGACTTTCTGGGCGAGGGCGACGAGGAGAAGCTGACGGGCAAGCTTTATCAATTCCGTCGCGGTGTGACGCGCTATCCGACGCCGGGCGCGGAAGTGTATCCGATTTCCAGCGGCGACCTGCGCGAGGTCTATGCCGCCGAAGGGCGCGCGCATGTCGAGATCGGCAATGTCTATCCGACCAGCGACATTCGCGCGGCGCTGTATGTCGATGCCATGCTGGGCAAGCATTTCGCGCTGCTCGGCTCGACCGGCACGGGCAAGTCGACGTCCGCGGCGCTGATCCTGCACCGGATCTGCGAAATGGCGCCGCAGGGGCACATCGTGATGGTCGATCCGCACGGTGAATATGCCGCGGCGTTCCGCAACAACGGCGCGATCTACGACGTGTCCAATCTGCAGATGCCGTATTGGCTGATGAATTTCGAGGAACATTGCGAGGTGTTCCTGACGACGCAGGGCGCGGAGCGGCAGGTGGACGCCGACATTTTGGCCAAGTGCCTGCTTGCCGCACGCGCCAAGAGCCGGGTGGGGAGCGAGATCCCCAAGCTGACGGTCGATGCGCCGGTGCCGTATCTGCTGAGCGACCTGACCAACCTTCTCCAGCTGGAAATGGGGAAGATGGACAAGGCGTCGAACACCGCGCCGTACCTCAGGCTGAAGAGCAAGATCGAGGAGATCAAGGCCGATCCGCGCTACGGCTTCATGTTCTCGGGCATGTTGGTGGCGGATACGATGGCCGAGTTCATCCGGCGCGTATTCCGCCTGCCGGGCGACGGGCGGCCGATCTCGATCATCGACGTGTCGGGCGTGCCGAACGAGATCACGTCGGTGGTGGTGGCGGTGCTGAGCCGCATGGTGTTCGATTTTGCGATCTGGTCACGCAACGAACCGCAGCGACCCATCCTGCTCGTGTGCGAGGAGGCGCATCGCTACATTCCGCGCGACGATGACGGATCGTCGGTGGGGCGCATCCTGAGCCGGATCGCGAAGGAAGGGCGCAAATACGGCGTGTCGCTGGGGCTGATCACACAGCGACCGTCCGACCTTGCCGAAGGCGTGCTGTCGCAATGCGGCACGATCATCTCCATGCGGCTCAACAACGATCGCGACCAGGCGTTCGTGCGCGCCGCCATGCCGGAAGGTGCACGCGGTTTCCTTGATTCGATCCCGGCGCTGCGCAACCAGGAATGCATCATCTGCGGCGAGGGCGTGGCGATCCCGATCCGCGTGTCGTTCGACCGGCTGGAGGAAGTGAAGCGCCCGGCCTCGGCCGACCCGATCTTTTCGCAACTGTGGCGCGACGTCGGCTACGAGGACGAGATCATCGAGCGCACCATCCAGAAATGGCGCGCGCAGGGGCGTTGACGGGTTAGTCTTCGCTCGGCCCCAAGGCGGGATCGAGATCGCGCGGGCGGATGAAGCGCGTCAGCGTACCGCTGGCGGGGGCGAGATCGGCCCAATGGTCGATGTCGAAGGTGAGTTCCGCCACCGTGGCGGTGGGATATTTCAGCTCCGCCTCGCGCACCAGGGCCGGATCGCCCTTGCCCATCAGCAGCAGCACGAAATCCTCCAGCCCCGGATTGTGCCCGATCATCAGCAGGCGATCGGCATCGGCCGGCGTCTCGCGCGCGACGTCGAGCAAGGTGGCCGACGAGGCGAGATACAGCCGCGTGTCCCAGGCGGGCGCGATCGTGCGGCCGTAGCCGGCGGCGACGTCCTCGATCGTCTGCTTCACGCGCTCCGCGGGGGAAGCGACGATGTGGTCGAAATCGAGATCAAGCCTGCGCAGGTGCGCGCCGACCACCTGCGCGGCCTTCCGCCCCTTGGCGTTCAGCGGGCGATCGAAATCGCGCGCAACCGTATCGTCCCAGCCCGATTTTGCGTGGCGCAGCAGCGTCAACGTCTTCAAGCTTGCTCTCCGTCAAGGTGCGGGAGCCGCCTCATGCCCGAAGGTGGCGTGCGATGAAAGCCGGGAAGATACCCTAAGGATCGCTTCGTCGAGCGGCACGCGTGCGATCGGCACGCCAGGTGGAAAGGCGTCGAGCAGGCGCGACGGCGTGGCGGCAGAGAGGAGAACGAAGACACCGCGATCGTCGGCGGAGCGGATCAGGCGGCCGAACGCCTGCGCCATGCGCGCGCGCACGATGCGATCGTCGTAAGCGCTGCCGCCGCCTGCCAGCCGCCGCGCGGCGTGGAGCACGGTCGGCTTGGGCCAGGGCACGCCCTCCATCACCACCAGCCGCAGCGAATGGCCGGGCACGTCCACCCCGTCGCGCAGCGCATCGGTACCGAGCAGGGAGGCGTGCGGATCGTCGCGGAAGATGTCCACCAGTGTGCCGGTGTCGATCGGGTCGACGTGCTGCGCCATCAGCGGCAGGCCGGCGCGCGCCAGCCGGTCCGCGATGCGGGCGTGGACACCGCGCAGGCGACGGATGGCGGTGAACAGCCCGAGGGTGCCGCCGCCCGCCGCCTCGATCAGGCGGCCGTAGGCGTTGCTGAGCGCCGGGATGTCGCCGCGCTTCACGTCGGTGACGACCAGCACCTCGGCACGGGCGGCATAATCGAAGGGGCTTTCGGCTTGGAAGCGCGTGGCGGGGCGGAGCAGATGCGGGGCGCCGACGCGTGCCTCGGCCGTTTCCCAGCTGCCGCCGGCGGTTAGCGTCGCCGAGGTGACGAGCGCGCCGTGCGCGGGCTTGAGCACGATTTCGGCGAACGGGCGCGTCGGATCGAGCCAGTGACGGTGGAGGCCGATATCGAACTCGCGTCCCTCGACCCGGTCGACCGCTAGCCAGTCGACAAAGTCCGCGCTTGCCGGGCCGCCGACGCGCGCGATCAGCGACAGCCACGACGCCACCGTCTCCGCGCGCCAGCCGAGCGAGGCGATTGCGCCCTCGACGCGCGCGCGGGCCGGACCGTCGAGCCAGTCGGGCGTATCGGTCAGCACCGCCTCCAGCCGCTTTCCCAGCGCGACCAGCGGGCGATAGAGCGAATCGAGCGCCTCGGCGGCGGGGGCGGCAGCCTCGATCAGTTCGGGCGATGGCTCGGCAAGTTCGGTTTCGAGCGCATAGCCGGCGTCCTCGGCTCCTTCCGCGCGGGCGTAGGTGAGGCCGCGCACGCTGGCGAGCAGCGTCTCGATCGGACCGAACGGCGCGCCCTCCGCCACGCGCTGGAGCCAGCCATCGGCAGCGAGGCTTTGCGCGGCGCGCACCGCATCGGCGATCGCCTCTCCGCCTGCCTCGTCATAGCTGGCGACGTCCGACAGGCGCGCGGCAAGGCCGCGGCGGCGCCCGCGACTGCCCGCTTCCGGCCCGACGATCCAGCGACGCAGCTCGATCGTTTCCTGCCCGGTCAGGGCGGTGGCGAACATCGAGTCGGCGGCGTCGAACAGGTGATGCCCCTCGTCGAACACGTAGCGCGTCGGGCGGGTCGACAGTTCACGGCCGCGCGCGGCGTTGACCATCACCAGCGCGTGATTGGCGATGACGATCTCCGCCTCCGCCGAGGCGCGCGCGGCACGCTCGATGAAGCATTTCCGGTAGTGCGGGCAGCCGGCATAGACGCACTCGCCGCGTCGATCGGTCAGCGCGGTTGAGCCGTTGCGGCGGAACAGGGTGGGGAGCCAACCGGGCAGGTCGCCGCCGATCATGTCGCCGTCCGCGCTATAGGCGGCCCAGCGCGCAACCAGTTGCGCCAGCACCGCGGCACGGCCGGCGAACCCGCCTTGCAGCGCATCCTCGAGGTTTAGGAGGCACAGGTAATTTTCGCGGCCCTTGCGGGTGACGACCTTTTCGCGGCGCACCGCCTCGTCGGGATAGACGCGGCGCGTTTCGTGGCCGAGCTGGCGTTGCAGCGCCTTGGTATAGGTCGATACCCACACCGGTCCGCCGGCCGCGTGCGACCAGAGGCTGGCGGGGGCGAGATAGCCCAACGTCTTGCCGATGCCGGTGCCCGCCTCCGCCAGCACCAGATTGGGCATCTCACGCCCGGCGCGCGGGGCGAAGGCGTCCGCGGCGGCGGCGGCATAGGCGCGCTGGCCGGGGCGCGCCTCCGCCGCGTCACCAACGAGATGGGCAAGCTGCGCCTGTGTCTCGGCGGGATCGAGCGTGATCGTGCGCGGGGCGGGGCGGGGGGCGACCTCGTCCCATTCGGGCAGCTTGGAGAACAGCCAGCGTTCGTTCTGCGCCGGTTTCTTGAGCCGATCGACCAGCAGCGGCGCCCAGGACCAGCGCAGGCGAAACAGCGACTGCGCCGCCGTCCAGGCGCCCTCGCGCTCGGGCCAGTCGCCTTGCGGGATCGCCAGCATCCGCTCCGCCGCGGCGAGGAGGAAGGGGGCGACCGCGGCATCGTCCGCGGGCAGAGCGAGCCCGGTGACCGCCGCCAGCCCCTTCGGCGTCGGCACCATGAAGCGCGCGGGGCGTAGAAAGGCGTAGAGCTCCAAAAGGTCGAGCCCCGACAGATCGGCATAGCCCAGCCGCTGGCCGATCAGCGGCGCGTTCATCAGGATCATCGGCGTGTCCGCGGCCGTGCGGATCGCCTCGCCGCGCGAGACCGCGCGCACCTCGCCATCGCGTGCGATCCAGATGCCGGTGTGGCTCGCGTGCAGGGCAGGGTAAGGAAGCGGCACATGGCTGGGATAGAACAAAGCGGCAACCGGGGCTAGGGCAACATTGGCCATGTTGCTTGTTGTAGCTGCGACGCGTTATCATCCATGGCTCTGCCCATCGGGGCGCGCCGAGCGACAAAGCGCACGCTAAGGCTGGATTCGCCGGCCCCCCTGTGCTTAAGGCTGCGATGTTTTCGGTTATGGTAAGGCGAGCCAAGGCATGAACATTCACGAATATCAGGCCAAGGAACTGCTGGCGAAGTTCGGCGTCCCTGTCCCCGCGGGCTTTGCGGCGCTCAGCGTCGAGGAAGCGGTGGAAGCGTCGAAGAAGCTGCCTGGGCCGCTGTATGTCGTGAAGGCGCAGATCCACGCGGGTGGCCGCGGCAAGGGCAAGTTCAAGGAGCTGAGCCCCGAGGCCAAGGGCGGCGTGCGCCTCGCCAAGACGGAGGACGAGGTGCGCCACGCGGCGACCGAGATGCTCGGCAACACGCTTGTGACGGTGCAGACCGGCGAGGCCGGCAAGCAGGTCAACCGCCTGTACGTCACCGACGGCGTCGACATCGCCAAGGAATTCTACCTCGCGCTGCTCGTCAATCGCGCAACCAGCCGTATCTCGATGGTCGCCTCGACCGAGGGCGGTATGGACATCGAGACGGTGGCGCATGACACGCCCGAGAAGATCCATTCGATCGACATCGATCCCGCCTCGGGTTTCCAGCCGCATCACGGCCGCGCAGTCGCCGCCGCGCTGGGCCTGACCGGCGATCTCGCCAAGCAGGCGGCAAACGTCGCCGCCAAGCTGTATGACGCGTTCCTCGGCACCGATGCCGAGCAGATCGAGATCAACCCGCTCGCCGTCACCGATGATGGCAAGCTGATGGTGCTCGACGCCAAGGTCGGCTTCGACGGCAACGCCATGTTCCGCCACAAGGACCTGATGGAGCTGCGCGACGAGACGGAGGAAGATCCCGCCGAGCTGGAAGCGTCGAAGTACGACCTCGCCTACATCAAGCTCGACGGCGACATCGGCTGCATGGTGAACGGCGCTGGCCTTGCCATGGCGACGATGGACATCATCAAGCTGAACGGCATGTTCCCGGCGAACTTCCTCGACGTCGGCGGCGGCGCCTCGAAGGAGAAGGTGACCGCGGCGTTCAAGATCATCCTTGCCGATCCGAACGTGAAGGGCATCCTCGTCAACATCTTCGGCGGCATCATGAAGTGCGACATCATCGCCGACGGCATCGTCGCCGCGGCGAAGGAAGTGAACCTTTCGGTGCCGCTGGTTGTTCGGCTGGAAGGGACGAACGTCGAGAAGGGCAAGGAAATTCTCGCCAATTCGGGCCTCGCCATCGTTCCTGCGAACGACCTGGGCGATGCCGCGCAGAAGATCGTCGCCGAGGTGAAGAAGGCGGCGTAAGTTTCGACTGATCGTTCTCCATCGTCATGCCGGTTTCGGCCGGCATCTCCCCGACATGGAGCGCGACGCAACCGGGAGACCCCGGCGTATGCCGGGGTGACGCTTGGGAGAGTGGAATGAAGGTTCTGGTGCCGGTCAAGCGCGTGCTTGACTATAACGTAAAGCCCCGCGTGAAGGCGGACGGGACGGGGGTCGATCTGGCCAACGTCAAGATGAGCATGAACCCGTTCGACGAGATCGCGGTCGAGGAAGCCATCCGCCTGAAGGAAAAGGACGTGGCGACCGAGATCGTCGTCGTCTCGATCGGCGAGCAGAAGGCGCAGGAAACGCTGCGTACCGCGCTTGCCATGGGTGCCGATCGCGCGATCCTCGTCACCTCGGACGACAAGGTCGAGCCGCTCGCCGTTGCCAAGATCCTGAAGGCGATTGCCGACGAGGAACAGCCGCAGCTCATCATCCTGGGCAAACAGGCGATCGACGACGACAACAATCAGACGGGCCAGATGCTCGCCGGCCTGCTCGGCTGGGGCCAGGGGACGTTCGCGTCCAAGGTCGAGGTGTCGGGTGACAGCGTCAAGGTGACGCGCGAAGTCGATGGCGGTCTCGAAACCGACAACTTCAAGCTGCCGGCGATCGTCACCACCGATCTTCGCCTGAACGAGCCGCGCTACGCCTCGCTGCCGAACATCATGAAGGCCAAGTCGAAGCCGCTCGCGGCCAAGACGGCAGCCGATTTCGGCGTCGACACGAGCCCACGCGTCAAGACGGTGAAGGTCGTCGAGCCGGGCAAGCGCCAGGCCGGCGTCAAGGTCGCCGATGTCGACGAGCTGGTGATGAAGCTCAAGGCGATGGGCGTCGCGAAGTAAGCGCAACGCCGGTCACTGATCCCGTTCCGGGCGCTGCGTCACAGCGGCCCCGACGGGGAGAGGAAAGAGGTTCAAGATGAAGACTCTGGTTTGGGTCGAACATGACGGATCGACCGTCAAGGATGCCACGCTCGCCGCGGTGACCGCCGCGTCGAAGCTGGGCGACGTGCATCTGCTGGTCGCCGGCAAGGGCGTCGATGGTGTGGCGCAGGAAGCCGCCAAAATCGCTGGCGTCGGCAAGGTCCACGTGGCTGACGACGACGCTTTTGCGCACGCGCTGGCCGAGAATGTCGCGCCGCTGATCGTCGAGCTGATGGGTCACCACGACGCGTTCGTCGCGCCGGCCACCACCTCGGCAAAGAACATCGCGCCGCGTGTCGCCGCGCTGCTCGACGTGATGCAGATCTCCGAAGTGCTGTCGGTCGAGAGCGAGGACACGTTCACGCGCCCGATCTATGCCGGCAACGCGATCGCGACCGTGCAGACGTCGGACGCGAAGAAGGTCCTCACCGTCCGCACGACGGCGTTCGAGAAGGCGGCGACCGAGGGTGGCTCGGGCACCGTCGAGGCGGTTGCCTCGACCGGCGACAAGGGCCTGTCGACCTTCGAGGGCCAGGAAATCGCCAAGAGCGAGCGTCCGGAGCTGACCAGCGCGAAGATCATCGTGTCGGGTGGCCGCGCGCTGCAGAACGGCGAGAACTTCACCAAGATCATCGAGCCGCTGGCCGACAAGCTGGGCGCGGGCGTCGGTGCCAGCCGCGCGGCGGTGGACGCGGGCTTCGTGCCCAACGACTATCAGGTCGGCCAGACCGGCAAGATCGTCGCTCCGGAAGTGTATATCGCGGTCGGCATTTCCGGCGCGATCCAGCACCTTGCCGGCATGAAGGATTCCAAGACGATCATCGCGATCAACAAGGACGAGGACGCGCCGATTTTCCAGGTGGCGGACCTCGGCCTGGTCGGTGATTTGTTCAAGCTCGTGCCGGAGCTTACCGAGAAGCTCTGATCGACGGATCGGCGGCGGGCCTGCGGGCGCGTCGCCCCGACGATTGTTAGCGGAAAAGCGAGAGGGGTGACGCCGGTCAGGCGTTGCCCCTTTTCGTTAGGCACGGATAGGCCACGCGCAGCGGCAGCGCCACGGAGAGGTCCAGCGTCTGCGCGCGGCTACCGGGCCGGATCGCAACGCGTCGGGGCCGCTCGGCATCGTGCCAGGCGAGCGCCTGGGCAAGATCATGCTGGTGCGCGAGTTCGAGATGCGCCGCCTGGGCGCGCGGATCGATCGCGCGTCCCGCGGCGCGGCGTTCGGCCACCGCTCGCTCGCGATGGTGGAGCGCCTGCCGTGGCTGGTCGATCAGCGCCGCAACGCGTGCATCGAAAAACTCTTTCACTCATCCTTCCCTTAGCAATTCGTTGATCTTGTGGTGGCATAATCGCGGGCGAGCGGTGAACAATCGGTCGCACCAAAGTCGGGTCGATCCACGCAAGATACGTAGGATTGCCTGAGCGTCGCTCATGAGGCGGGCGCGTGCCATGCGCATGTCCTTTATTGCCAGGCTCCCCGGTTCCGTCCGCCTAGCTGCGGCGCTAGACTTGGCGCCATGAACATCGAAGGCAGGACATATCGGCGCGCGGCGCTTGCGGCCGGGGTCGCGCTTGCGCTCGCCGGTTGTGGCACCACGCGCTACCGCCCGGTCAGCGACACGCCGGTGGTGATCGGCAAGCCCTATCGCGTGCGCGGCACCACGTATCGGCCGGCGGCCGACCCGAGCTTCGACGTGCTGGGCTATGCGAGCTGGTATGGCGCGGAGAGCGGCAATCAGGTGGCGCTGGGCGAACGCTTTCGTCCGAAATGGATCACCGGTGCGCACACGACGTTGCCGCTGCCGACCTATGTCGAAGTGACGGCGCTGGAGACGGGGCGGACGATCCTGGTCCGAATCAACGATCGAGGGCCGTTTGCGCGGGGGCGGATCGTGGACCTGTCACGCGGGGCGGCGGAGCAGCTGGGCATTCGGCACACCGGCGTCGCCGCGGTACGCGTGCGGCGCGTCGATCCACCGGAGAAGGAGCGGGCACGGCTGCGCAAGGGCAAGCAGGTGGCGGCGCGGCCGCGGGTCAGTGATGCGACGCTTGCCGTTCTGCGCGCGCAGCTTGCCGACGGCGTGCGTCGGGGCGTGGTTCAGGCGCCCTGAGGCGCGGCCGGGAATTGTCGCGTTATGTGGTCTGGCGGCGCAAGGGTTGAGGCCAGAAACGGAAAAACCCCGGCGGTCCGAAGACCGCCGGGGTTTTTCGTGGTGGGCGTGGCAAGGATTGAACTTGCGACCCCTGCGATGTCAACACAGTGCTCTACCACTGAGCTACACGCCCTCCGGGAGGGGCGCCATTAGCCGGGCCTGCCGACCCGCGCAAGCCCTTTAACGCAATTCCTCGAATTCCCCGATCTCGAACATGCGATCGACCTCCATCACCAGGTCGCGCAGGTGGAAGGGTTTGGAGAGGACGCGCGCCTGCGGCATCGCCTTGCCCGCCTTCAGCGTGACGGCGGCGAAGCCGGTGATGAACATGACGCGCAATTTGGGGCGCAATTCGCCGGCGCGCTGCGCAAGCTCGATGCCATCCATTTCCGGCATCACGATGTCGGTCAGCAGGAGATCGAATTCCTCCTGTTCGATCAGGGGCAATGCGGCCGTGCCGCGATCAACGGCGGTTACCGCATAGCCGGACTTCTCCAGCGCGCGCGCGAGATATTCGCGCATCACCTGGTCGTCTTCTGCCAGCAAGATTCGGATCATTCGTAAGTCCTTGCGTTCAGACGCGACCTTATGCGCAAACCCTTTAACGTTTTCCAGCCGAGCCGGGCGAAAGCGGTATCGGATTGCGGTGGGGGGACTTAGTTCATAGGCTGATCGACCATGGCTTCGTCCTTTGACCTGATCGGCGCGTTGCCTCCCGAAAGCCCGGTGGTGCTGTCGGTGCCGCATGCGGGCCGGGAGTATCCGGCGAGCCTGGCGGAGGCGGCGCGGGTGTCGATGCAGGCGCTGACGGTGCTGGAGGATCGCTATGTCGATCAGGTGCTGCTGGGCGCGCTGCGTAACGAGACGGCGCTGGTGCAGCGCACCGCGCGCGCCTGGATCGACCTCAACCGCGGCGAGCATGATCGTGACCCGCGGCTGGATGATGGCGCGCCGGCGGGGCACCTGAGCGCCAAGGTGCGCAGCGGGCTTGGCCTGGTGCCCCGGCGCACGATCGCATCGGGCGAGCTGTGGCGGCGGCGGCTGCGCGGGGACGAGGTGACGGCGCGGATCGCCGACGCGCACCGGCCATATCATGCGGCGCTGGCAGGCGCGCTGGAGGCGGCGCATGCCCGTTTCGGCGTGGCGATCCTGCTGGATGTACACTCCATGCCGCCGATCGCCGGCAGCCGCACCCGGATTGTCGTGGGCGATCGCTTCGGCCGGTCCGCGGCCGCGCGGTTCGTCGAGCGGGTGACGGGGGCGGTGGCGCGCGCGGGTTATGCGCAGAGCCTGAACGTGCCGTATGCCGGCGGGTATATATTGGAGCGGCACGCGTGCCCGCGGCGACAGGTGCATGGCATCCAGCTCGAACTCGATCGAGCGCTGTATCTCGACGATCGGCTCGATCGCCCCGGCATCGGCTTTGACCGGGTGACGGCGCTCGTGCGGACGATCATCGATGCGCTGGAGGAGGAGGCGCTGGATCAGCCGGCGGCCCTGGCTGCGGAATAGGCGCACAAAAAAACCACCTCGGGCGAGGCCCGAGGTGGCCAAGGTTCAGGGAGGAGACACACCTGGAAGGTGTGCCATACGGTTCCGCGAAAGGGGGGAACACGGAAACCGTACCTGCATAACGTAATGCGGGTGCAAACGGTTTCAAGCCTCTACGGATAAACCGATAAGCCTTTGCGATCGGCTGCGCACCCCGGGCGCAAGGCAGCGCGTGTCACACCGATACTCCGGCCGATCGGGCAAAGAAAAAGGCGCCGTCCCGGCTGGGAGCGGCGCCTTCTCTCATGCGGTGATCAGGCCGGCATGGTGTTGTTCGGCATTTTGCCCAGGCGCACCTGACGCGCGAATACTTCGCGCATCAGCGACAGCGAGAAGAGGTGCGCATAGAGCAGCGGGAGCATGCCGCTTTGCACCATCTTGCGCAGCTGGTCGCCGCGCAGGTTCTGCAGCTTTTCCTCGTTGATCATCTGGAAGCCGCGATAGATGAACGGCTGCTCATAGCCGTCGTGCTGGATCGAGACTTCACCGTCCATCAGCAGCTCGGTTTCGCGCAGCTCGTTCATGAACTGCTGGGTGCGGGCGCCAGCCTGCTCGAACTGCTCGTTGAAGGCGAGAATGTTCTTGGTCACCTCGGACGGCTGGCCGTTTTCGAACAGCGGCTGGCCCTCGTCGAACTGGCCGATCGTGTCCGAGGTCGGGTCGAAGCACAAGGACAGCTCCTCCGCGTCGGGACGCAGACGGGCGAGAAGATACGGATAGCGGCGGATGTACGCCGGCACGTAGAAGGTGTCGTCGACCAGCTTGCCGTCTTCGTCGACGAAGACGTTCACGCCTTCGTTGAGGCCCATCAGCGCGATCGGCACCGAATCGTCGCCGGCGGAAAAGACGATCGGCAGATGCCGCTGCACCAGCGCGAATTCGTCGATGGTGACGGGGATGGCATGCTGCGTCGCGAGGAAGGGCGCGGACTGGGCCGGGCGAATCTTGTAGTCGGCATGCAACTCGCTCGAGAGCGGCTCAAGACCGTTGTAGAAAAGCGGAAGCTGCTGCTGCGGCGCGCTGGCCATCAAATCTCTCCAGATACGGACAAGGAGCGGCGCCCGCCGCCCGGGTTCGGGGGCACTATTCGCCCGCGCCGCCCGGCGCAAGCGCGACAAGCTTTCCGGGATTGAAGATGCCGGCGGGATCGAGCGCGCGTTTGATCGCGCGCAGCGCCGCCATGCGCGGCGGGGGCGAGAGGCGTTCGAGCTCGTGCAGCTTCATCTGGCCGATGCCGTGCTCGGCCGAAATCGAGCCGCCCGCCGCGACGACGAGATCGTCGACGAAACGCGTGACGCCGGGCGCCTCCTCGGCGAGCCACTGCGCGCGATCGGCGCCGGCGGGGGCGCGGACGTGAAAGTGGACGTTGCCGTCGCCGAGATGACCGAAGCCGCTGGCGCGCGTGCCGGGGAAGCGCGCGTCGCAGGCGGCCGCTGCCTCGATCAGAAAGCGCGGCATCGCCTCCACCGGCACCGAAATGTCGTGCTGCGCGGCGGGACCGGTGGCGCGCTCGGCATCCGAGATCGAATCGCGGATGCGCCAGAATGCCTCTGCCTGTGTCTCGCTCGCGGCGATCGTCGCATCGCTGACGATGCCGTCTGCCAGCGCGGTTTCGAGCACGCGCTCGACGAAGGCGGCAGGGGCGGGGGCGGCGGGATCGCTGCTAACCGCCTCGACCAGGACGTGCCACGGATGCTCCCCTGCCAGCGGCGCGCGCGTGTCGGGAATGTGGGTGAGCACCGCCTTGAGCGATTCGTCGGGCAGCAGCTCGAAGCTTTCGACCGCATTGCCGGCAGCCTCGAAGCGGCGGAGCAGGCGCAGCGCGGCGTCGGGCGTGGCGAGGCCGATCCACGCGACGGTGCGCGCGTGAATGGCGGGCGCGAGGCGAAGCGTGGCGGCGGTGACGATGCCGAGCGTCCCCTCCGCGCCGATCAGCAGCTGGTTCAGGTCATAGCCGCGATTGTCCTTTTTCAGCGCGGCGAGCCCTTCGTAGAGGCTGCCGTCCGCCAGCACCGCCTCCACGCCGGCAACGAGGCCGCGCATCGTGCCCCAGCGCAGCACCTGCGTACCGCCGGCGTTGGTGGAGACGAGGCCGCCGATCGTCGCCGATCCGCGGCTGCCCAGGGTGAGCGGAAAGCGGCGGCCGTGATCGGCGGCGGCGGCGTGAAGGTCGGCGAGGATCACGCCGGCCTCGGCGATCGCGAGCCCGGCGTCGGGATCGACCGATCGGATGCGGTTCAGCCGCCGCAGCGACAGGATCACGCCCTCGCCCGACGCGGGCGGGGTCGCGCCGCCGACCATGGAGGTGTTGCCACCCTGCGCGACCAGCGGCACGCACTCGCGCGCCGCCGCCGCGACGATCGCCTGCACCTCCGCGACCGAACCGGGCTCGAGGAGGATCGGCGACACGCCGTGCCAGCGGCCGCGCCAGTCGGTTTCCCACGGCGCGATCAGATCACGATCGGTGACGATCGCGCGGGCGGGAAGAAGGGTGGCGAGTGCGTCGAGCAAGCGGGTCTGCTGCGGGGTCATAGCCCGACAATCGCCGCAATTCATTCGTTGTTCAAACTATTCGCGGCATGTTGTGCCACCATCACGATGCCCATCCGCGCCTTTCCCATCCTGCCGCTGCTGTTGGCCGCGCCGCTGATGATTTCCGCCAGCGAGCCAGCGGTGCGTTTCGCGCAGATGTCGTATCGCGAGCGGATCGTGATCCGTATTCCCCGCCTGCCGTCGCCCCGACTCTCGCGCGCTCAGCCGACGATCGACTGGGAAGAGAAAAAGGCGCCCAAGTGCGTGCCCGCGAACGTGCTCGCCAGTGCGGTTGTTTCGCCGCAGGGTGATGTCGATCTGGTCGCCACCGATGGCCGCCGGTTGCGCGCGAAGCTGGACGACGATTGCCCGTCGCTGAACTTCTATCGTGGATTTTACCTGAAGCGATCAAAGGACGGCATGATCTGCGCCAAGCGGGATGCGCTGCGCACCCGATCGGGCGGTTATTGCAAAATCGCGCGGTTCCGCACGCTGATCGAGAAGAAATAACCGTAAAAAGCGGCGTTCGGCGCCGTTTACCTTGACAATTGCACCGCAATCGCGTCTCGCCGGCCTCGTAAAAGGGCCGCATCGACGCGCCTTCTTTTCAGGATTGCCATGAGCTTCGCCGACCTCGGCCTTTCAGAAGAACTTCTCCGCGCCGTTGGCGACACCGGATATACCGATCCGACACCGATCCAGGCGTCGGCGATCCCCAGCGTGCTGATGATGCGCGACATCATCGGCGTGGCGCAGACGGGAACGGGAAAGACGGCGTCCTTCGTGCTGCCGATGATCGACATCCTGGCGCACGGCCGGGCGCGCGCGCTGATGCCGCGCAGCCTGATCCTGGAGCCGACGCGCGAACTGGCCGCGCAAGTTGCCGAGAATTTCGAGATCTACGGCAAGTATCACAAGCTATCGATGGCGCTGCTGATCGGCGGCGTGCAGATGGGCGATCAGGTGAAGGCGCTGGAAAAGGGCGTCGACGTGCTGATCGCGACGCCGGGCCGCCTGATGGACCTGTTCAGCCGCGGCAAGATCCTGCTCAACGGCTGCAGCATGCTGGTGATCGACGAGGCGGATCGGATGCTCGACATGGGCTTCATCCCCGACATCGAGGAAATCTGCACCAAATTGCCCAAGCAGCGGCAAACCCTGCTGTTTTCCGCGACCATGCCGCCGCCGATCAAGAAGCTGGCGGACAAGTTCCTGAGCAACCCCAAGACGATCGAAGTGGCGCGGCCGGCGACGACCAACGTCAACATCGCGCAATGGGTGGTGCCGGTGAAGGGCTCGGCATTCGAGAAGCGGCGCACGCTGCGGCACCTGCTGCGCGAAGAAGCGGTCAGCACCGCGATCATCTTCTGCAACCGCAAGACCGCGGTGCGCGAGCTGAACAAGAGCCTGAAGAAGCACGGCTTCGCTTCGGGCGAAATCCATGGCGACATGGAGCAGCCGGCACGCATCGCGGAACTCGACCGGTTCAAGAAGGGCGAGATCAACATCCTGGTCGCGTCGGATGTCGCCGCGCGCGGGCTGGACATCAAGGGCGTGAGCCACGTCTTCAACTTCGACGCGCCGTGGCATCCCGACGATTACGTGCACCGGATCGGGCGCACGGGGCGCGGCGGGGCGACGGGCATCGCCTATACGCTGGTGGCACCTGACGACGCCGAGAATATCGAGAATATCGAGAAGCTGACCGGGCAAAAGATCGAGCGGCGTGAAGTCGCGCTGGCGGAAGAGCCCAAGCCCGAGCGCGCGCGTCGCGCGCGTGAAGACGCGGACGAGCCGCGGCGCTCGCGCCATGAGGCGAACGAGCCGCGTCGCGAGGAGCCGGCGCCCGAGCGCGAAATTAGTCGTGACCGCGACCGTGCGGCCGATCGCAGCGCAGGCCGGGATCGCGGACGCGAGCGCAGCCGTGACTCGGGCGACTACCGCCGCCGCCGCGATCCGGTGGATAACGATCGCGACGTCAGCGCGCCGGGCGAATGGAACGGGCCGGTGCCAGCCTTCCTGAGCGTTACGCTAGGCAGCTGACGGTGGTCGCCTGGCGTTATCGGATCGCCGGGCGCGCCATGCGGCTTTATTGGAAAATTGCCAAGCCGCGCACCTTTGGCGTGCGCGCGCTGCTGATCGATCCGGCGGGGCGCGTCGCGCTGGTGCGTCACCATTATGTCGCGGGCTGGTATCTGCCGGGCGGCGGCGTCGACAAAGGTGAAAGCGCCGAAGCGGCGATCCGGCGCGAGTTGCACGAAGAGGTCGGCCTGGCCCAGGTGGCGGTGGAGCGGGTTCAGGGCGTGTTCCACAATCGAGGCGAAGGGAAGGACGATCACGTGATCGTTTTTGCCTGCGCGGTGGAGGACCCGGCGTCGCTCGTGATCGCCGACCCGCGCGAAATCGCCGAGATCAGCTGGTTCGCGGCCGATGCGCTGCCCGACGGCGCGACGCCTGCGACCAGGCGGCGGATCGCGGAGCATCTGGCTGGCGCGCAGGGCTGGGGCGAATGGTAGCCGCACGAGTCACCATAGACGCGTGCGGCGCCGGCGTGTCGTTTCGACCACCTCTTCGCTGTCCGCTTCCACTTCCCAGCTGTGATTCTCGACGATCCAGGATTGTACCGGGCGCCCGCGGCCGTCTAGCGAGGGGCGGAAACGGAAGCGTTCGCGGATCAGGCGGCAGGTGGTGGCGTCGACCGCCGCATTGCCGCTGGAGCGGGTGATCTCGCAGGTCGGCACCCGCCCGTTCACCGCCACCATGTAGCGCACGCCGACGGTACCGCTGAAGCCGGTGGCGAACACCGATTCGGGCAGGTCGCCGGTGGTGAGGCGGCCGCGCAGGAACTCGGGGCCGATTTCGTCGCCATAGCCGCCGCTGCCATCGCCATCACCGCGCCCGCCGCTGCCGAATCCGTCGCCGCTACCGCCAGCGCCCGTACCTGGGCCGCGCACGGGCGCGGAGCCGGAGGTGGGGTCGTTTTCCACAAAGGGTTTCGGCGCGGCGATCACCGGCGGAGGGGGCCGGGGCGTCACCACGATCGGCTCGGGGGCAGCCACCTCGGTCGCGCGGCTGCGGATGTTGCGCGCCGATGCTTCTCCTTCCGCGCGCGTCTTGGCGGCGCGCGGCTCCGGAGTGGTTTTCGGCTTTGGCGGGGGAGGCGGCGGGTCGACCGCAAACAGCTTGAGCGTTTCCTGTACGCTTTGCGGGAAGCGCACGTTGAGTCCGGTGATCAGGGCATAGCCAAGGATCGCCTGCAACAGGACGGCGCCAAGCGCCGACAGCAGGCGCTCGCGGCTCCAACGTGGATCGGCGGTCGCAGCAGCATAGGCCATCGGGGCCTAAACGCATGAGAAGGCTGAACGGCTGCTGGCCGCGTGGCGAGCAGCCTGTCAGCCCGGTGCTTCTGCGATCAGCGCGTCGTCGATTTCGCGGGCGCGGACGGCGGCGGGGCGATCCTTGATGCGGGCGAGATAGTCGTCAAAGGCCGCGCGCTGCGGCAGGGAGCCGAATTGCAGGCCCCAATCGATATGGCTGCCGACATAGACGTCGGCGGCGGTGAAACGATTGCCGGCGATGTAGGTGTTCGCCGCCACGGCGCTTTCCAGCGTCGTGACGACGCGGTCGAGACTGCCATAGCCGACCATGCCCTGTTGCTCGGCGGTCGGGGCAACGCCGAGCGAGCGATCGGTCGTGGCGGCCTCAAGCGGGCCGGCGGCAAAGAACATCCACCGCAGATACGGTGCGCGCTCGGCCTGCGTGGGCGCGAGGCCGGCCTCCGGAAATGCCTCCGCCAGATAGGCGATGATCGCACCGGTTTCGGTCACCACCTGATCGCCGTGGACGATCGTCGGCACCTTGCCCATCGGGTTGGCGGCGAGAAAGTCGTCGGGCTTGGCGGCCCAATCAACGACGCGCGTCTCGTAAGGTGCGGCGACTTCCTCCAGCATCCAGCGGGCGATGCGGCCGCGCGACATGGGATTGGTGTAGAAGATCAGATCGGACATGGCATGCTCCCCGGCGGTGAACGGCTTCAGCCGTGCAGGTTGCGATGAAGAAAGGCGATCGTGCGGCCCCAGGCGAGCTCCGCCGCGGCCTTGTCGTAGCGCGCGGCGGAGGTGTCGTTGTTGAAGGCGTGATCGACGCCCGGATAGGTGAAGGCCTCGACCGGCTTGCCTGCCGCCTTCAGCGCCGCCACCCACGGCGCGCCGGTCTGCGCGACGCGGGTGTCCTTTTCGGCGTAGTGGAGCATCAGCGGGATACGGACCTTGGCGGCCTCCGCCGGCGCGGGGGCGGGGCCGTAATAGGAAACGCCGGCATCGATGCCGCCGGCCACCGCCATCCGGTTCACGAACGCGCCGCCCCAGCAGAAGCCGACCATGCCGACCTTGCCCGTGGTGCGCGGCAGCTTGCGCGCGTCGGCGGCGAAACCGCGCGCCTGGGCGAGCGCGAGATCGTAATCGACGGTGCCGATCAGATCGCGCGCCTTGTCCTCGTCCGCCGGGGTGCCACCCTGGGGGGCGAGCAGATCGGGCGCGACCGCGACGAAGCCGGCGAGCGCAATCCGGCGGGCGACATCCTGGATGTGCGGGGTGAGGCCGCGATTCTCGTGGATGACGAGCACGACGCCGAGCGGGCCGGCGGCCTCTTTGGGCACCACCTGATAGGCACGCGCGGGCTTTCCGGCCTGGGTGCCGGTGCGCATCTCGGCCAGCAGCCGCTTGTCGGCGGGGTCGATGATCGTGGCAGCGGCGGGTGAGGCGGCGATGCCGGCGATCAGCGCCTCGGCGGCGACCGCGGAGCCGGCGAGCGCGGCCATCTGCCGCAGCAGGGTGCGCCGGTCGCGATGCTCGTGGGTGAAGGCGTCGTAGAGCTGAACGGCGCGGTCGCGCAGCGATGGATCGATCACAAGCCTCTCCCGAATCGCCCCTGCCGGGGCCAGGTGCCGAAGGGTAGCTGGCGGCGGCGGAGGAGGCGAGGCGCAGTTTGGCACCATCACCGATGTCGAGGGTGCAACAGGGCGCCACTACGCGCGTTGGGCGGAGATGACGACACGCATGCGTAACGACCAGGGCGGCTCGATCACTGCCGCGATGATCGCGGTGATGGTCGCTGCGGTGCTGCAGATCCTGACCCCGTTGTTGCCGCAGCTCGGCATCGGCGAACCGATCGGCGCGCGATCGGACGCGGTGCGCACGCTGATCACGCCGGCGGGATGGGCCTTTTCGATCTGGGGCGCGCTTTATGCGGGTTCGCTTGCCTTTGCGATCTGGCAGCTATTGCCGGCGCAGCGTGGCAACAGGCTGTTGCAGCGGGTGCGCTGGCCGGCGGCGGGCGCGTTCTTCGGCAATGCGATCTGGGCTGCCCATACGCAGGTCTATGGGCTGAGCGCGATCTCGGTGGCAATCATCGCGTGGACCTTGGTGTGCCTGCTGGTGATCTATCGCGCGGGTTCGGATGTGCGGCTGTCTGCCGGGGAGCGGTGGTTCGTCTATCTGCCGCTGAGCGCGCTGACGGCCTGGCTGACGGTGGCGACCACGGTGAACATCGCCGCATCGCTGCGCTTTCACGGCGTGGAGGGCGGCGCGGCGGCGGCGCTGATCGGTGCGACGATCGTCGTTGTGGCCGGCCTTATCGCGGCTGCGGCGCTGGTGCGCGGGCGTGGCAATCTGCCCTATGCCGCGGTGTTCCTGTGGGCGCTGGCGGCGATCTATGCGGCGGGCGGGCAGGTGGCGGGGCTGATCGCGGCGGCATGTGCGGTGGCGGCGCTGCTGGTCGTGGGCGGCGCCTTTGTTGGAGCACGGCGCGTGCGGTAAGCCGCGCTTGGCGCTGGTGCGGCGATCAGCCGAGCGGCAGCGTCATGAAGCGATTGTGCGGGCTTTCGGGATAGCCGCCAAAGACGGGGCCGTCGACGAAGCCGGCGCGCTCATACAGCTGGTTGGCGGCGGCGAACATCGGCGCGGTGCCGGTTTCCAGGCTCACCCGCTCATAGCCGCGGGTGCGCGCGAGCGCGACAAGGTGCGTCAGGATGGCGCGGCCGACGCCGCGGCGCAGGTGGCCGGGCGCGGCGCGCATCGATTTGATTTCGCCGTGCGTGGGTGAGAGCTGGCGCAGCGCACCGATGCCGAGCAGGTCGTCACCCTCCCACGCGCCCCAGAAGCCGATGTCGGGATGTCGCAGGCCGTCTGCGCCCATCGCATGGGCATTGTCCTGCGGCGTGGTGGCGCGCGCTTCCGCCTGATGGTGCGTGACGAGGGCGATCACTTGTGGATCGTCGAGACCGCCCTCGCGCATCTCCATCAGATGTCCCCAATCATCTCGCTGAGCACTTCGAGGCACGAGACGCCGAGCTTGGCCGACCGCTCGGGCGACCAGGCGAATTGGGGATCGGGATTGGCGTCATGATCCTTGAACGGCATTTCCAGCGTGACGCTGACCGCGCCGAACCGCTCGGCGAGCTGGTTGGTCGACATGGACAGGTTGGCACGGCCGGGCTGTGACTTTTCGTAGCCGAGCGCGGTCTGGAAGTCGGGGGTGTGCGCGGCGAGCCGCTGGCCAAATTCGGTGAACAGCTTGCCGCGCCGCTCGGTCCAGGAAGGCACGCCTTCGAAACCAGCGATGAAATTGGCAGCGATCGCCTCGTCACCGTGGACGTCCATGGCGAAGGCGACGCCGGTTTCGTCCATCGCGTTGCGCACGGCGAGCACTTCGGGGCTGCGCGCGGGCGTGGGCTCATGCCATTCGCGGTTGAGGTTCACGCCGGCAGCATTGGTGCGCAGGTGGCCGCGGCGTGTGCCGTCGGGGTTCATGTTGGGCACGACATGGACCGTGGCGGCCTCAAGGAGCGGGGCGGCGGCCGGGCTGGTCAGCCAGTCGAGCGCACCCTCCATCCACCATTCCGCCATCGATTCGCCGGGGTGCTGGCGCGCGTAGAGCCAGACCGACTTGGGACCGGTGCCGATGTCGAAACAATCGATCGCCTGCCCGTCCAGCGTGGTGCCAAGCTCGCGGTGGGTGACGCCCGGCCGTGCAGCGATTCGCGCGATCAGATCGGCGTGCCGCTCCATCGTATAAGGCGCGAAATAGGCGAACCAGACGACCTGCGCGTCGCCGCCGGCTTCTTCACCCGACCATTCGAATTCCAGCACGCCATCGGCGTAGCGGGTCTCGATCGTCTGCCACGCCTTTCGATCGGTCGAGGCGCGGGTGCGGTAGCCGGGCCAGCCGAACGGATAGGCCGAGCCGCCAGCGTTGAGGATGCGAAAGGTCTTTCGCCCGCCGGCGAGCCCGGCGGCGCGGAAGTAGAACCATTGATAGAAGTCGGACTGGTGATCCTTCACGATCTCCAGATCGACACGGTCGCCCTCGATCGCGACCAGACGGATGTTGCCGCTGTCAAAGGCGGCGTTGATGCTGAGAGTCATGGCACCTCGATAGTGCGGCCGCTTTCGCCGGGGAAGTCGGTGAAGAGCGCACGGGCAAGCCGGGCGGCGACCGCGCCGGCATCGGCATCGGGCGCGGTGACGTCGGTCAGCGACTGCGCCTGGCCTTCCCACACGGCGTCGGCGCCCTGCCGGATGCGCACGGACAATTCGGTGACCACGCCTTCGCCCACGCCCGAGCCGCCGACGGGAAAGTTGACCCCGCCGCCAAGCCCGACGCCGCCGCCGCGCCCGCCGCTGATCCCGCCGCCGCCAAGTCCGATCGACACCGGCGAGCGGCGCGGCGGCAGCGGGCGCGCGGCGCGGCTGAACGAGACGGTGGCGAGAAAATCGGGCGTCGCGCCGGGGGCGGGGATGGTATAGCCGAGGCGTAGCAACTCGGTCTGCACCGCGGCGGCATAGGTCTTATACTCAAGGCTGGCAGTGCCGGTGCCGGTGAGCGGCTCCACGGCGATGGTGCCGCGATCGGTCATGGCGTTGAAATGGAAGCGCGTGGCCTGAACGGGAAAGTGCGACGGCCCGGTGGCGCAGCCGGCGAGCGCCGCCGCCATGCCTGCCACGATCAGAAAACGGCCCATGACTCTTCCTCCAGCCTTTGTTACGGATACTCAACGCCTACCTCTCTTGGCGGCTCCGTCTTGACTTGCAAGAGGGCTGCCACTAGGCGCGCACCCTTTCCGATCACGCATAAAAAGTAGAAGCGAATCCGCCATGAAGATCCGCAATAGCCTGAAGTCGCTCAAGGACCGCCATCGCGACAACCGCGTCATCCGTCGTCGCGGCCGGACCTATGTCATCAACAAGACGAATCGTCGCTTCAAGGCTCGCCAGGGCTGATCTTGATGCGGCCGATTGCCGTTGTCTTCGACATCGGCAACGTCCTGTACGACTGGGACCCCAAGGTCCTCTACCGGCGCCTCATCAGCCATGATGAGGCGCTGGACGTATTCCTGCGCGATGTCTGCTCCAAGGAGTGGCATTTCCAGCATGACGCCGGCCGTCCCTTTGCGGAGACGTCGGCGGAGCTGTCCGCGCGCTTTCCGCAGCATGCGGACCTGATCGCCCAATGGGGCCCGCGGTTCTCGGAACAGATTCCGGGGCCGGTGGTGGGCATGCCCTCGCTGGTCGCCGAGCTGGACGACGCCGGGGTGCCGCTGTTCGCGATCACCAATTTTTCCGACGAGTTCTTTGCGCCCTTCCGGCAGCAGGAAGCGGCGATGTTTGATCGCTTCCGCGACATCGTGGTGTCGGGGGCCGAGCGGCTGGTGAAGCCCGATGCCGCGATCTACGAGCTGGCGCTGGACCGCTTCGGCCTGGCGCCGCACGAGGCGCTGTTCGTCGACGATCGGCACGAAAATGTGGCGGGCGCCGAGGCGGTGGGGATGCACGCGGTGCCCTTCACCGATGCCGCGACGCTGCGCGCCGAGCTGGCGCGGCACGGTTTCCTGAATTGATCAGGTGAGGCGCGGACGACGCCTCAGCCGAACCCCTTCAGCTCGTCGCCCAGGATGCCGACGACGTGCAGCACGTTGGTGGCGCCGGGCGTGCGGAACGGGATGCCCGCGGTGATGATCACGCGGTCGCCCGCCTTCACCATGCCCTGACGCAGCGCGATCCGCTTTGCCTTGGCCACCATCTCTTCGAACGAATCGACGTCGCGGGTGCGCACCGCATGGGTGCCCCAGAGGAGACCGAGCCGGCGGGCGGTTTCCAACTTCGGCGTCAGCACGAGCACCGGCACCGACGGGCGTTCGCGCGCAATCCGGCGCGCGGTGGAACCCGATGTGGTGAAGCAGATGATCGCCTTGGCCGAAACGGTGTTGGCGATGTTCTTCGCCGCCTCGGCCAGCGCGTCGGCGGTGGTCGGGTCGGGGCGGGTGACGGTGAAGCGGATCCGCTCGGCATAGGCCGGATCGCGCTCGACCGATTCGCCGATGGCGTTCATCATCGCGACCGATTCGACCGGCCAGCTGCCCGCCGCGCTTTCCGCCGACAGCATGATCGCGTCCGCGCCGTCGTAGATCGCGGTCGCGACGTCGGACACCTCCGCGCGCGTCGGCGAAGGGGAGCTGATCATCGATTCGAGCATCTGCGTGGCAACCACCACCGGGCGGCCGAGCCGGCGCGAGGTTTCCACGATGCGCTTCTGTAGCGGGGGCACCGTTTCGGGCGGCAGTTCGACGCCAAGGTCGCCGCGTGCGACCATGACGGCGTCGCACATCTCGACGATCTCCTCGAGCCGGTCGATCGCCGCCGGCTTTTCGATCTTGGCGAGCAGCGCGGCCTTGCCGCCGATGAGCTTGCGCGCCTCGGCCAGATCCTCGGGACGCTGCACGAAAGACAAAGCGATCCAGTCCACCCCGGCATCGATGGCGAAGGCGAGGTCGGAGCGATCCTTGTTGGTGAGCGCGGCCATCGGCAGCACCACGTCGGGTACGTTCAACCCCTTATTGTTGCTCAACGGGCCGCCGACCTCGACCAATGTCTCGATCCGATCGGCGTCATGCTCGGTAACGCGCAGCACCAGCTTGCCATCGTCGAGCAGCAACCGCGCGCCGGGCTCGATCGCCTGGAAGATCTCGCGATGCGGCAGCTCGACGCGGGTCTCGTCCCCAGGGGCGGGATCGCGATCGAGCACGAAGCGGGAGCCGCGGGCGAGCTCCACCCGGCCGGCGGCGAACTGGCCGACGCGCAGCTTTGGGCCCTGCAGATCGGCAAGGATGGTAGTGGGGCGACCATGGCTTTTCTCCAGCGCGCGGATCGCCTGAATCACGGCCACCTTTGATGCCTGATCGCCGTGGCTCATGTTGATGCGGAACGCGTCGGCGCCGGCCTCGAACAGCCGGGCGATCATCTCCGGCGCATTGCTGGCCGGGCCCAACGTGGCGAGTACGCGCACCTTGCGGCTGCGGGGGGTGATCGCTCGTGCCATGTAATCGGTTTCCTCGCTTTGCCTGCGCCCGACTAATGCCTATTTGCGCCCGATCAAGTTTGGAGACGATGATGGACCCGATCGACGCGATCGACGACGCAACCGCGGCCAAGGCGTTCCGCCGGCTGGTGCACCATCTGCGCCACCGCACCGACGCGCAGAACGTCGATCTGATGGGATTGGCGGGCTTTTGCCGCAACTGCCTGTCCGACTGGGTGATGGAAGCGGGCGACCTGCCGAAGGAGGAGGCACGCACCGCGATCTATGGCATGCCCTATGCCGAGTGGAAGGCGCAGCATCAGGGTGAGGCGACGCCCGAGCAATTGCGCCGGATGGAGGAAAGCGTCGCCCGGAACGCGCGCTAGGGGCGGCTGGCGGGAGCCACTCGATCGCACTGCTGTGTTGACGATTTCTGGCGATCCCCGCTTGTCCTGCAGGCCGTGCATCTTCTACTCCACCGCCTGACAACAAGAGCGCCGCGTTTCAAGGCGGCGCGACACGGGGGGTAGGCGATGAAGACGATGTTTCTGGCTGCTTTGTTGGCGGCGGCCACGCCTGCCCTTGCCCAGACGGCGGCGCCTCCTGCTCCGCCAGCGGTGACCTATATCCATGCCGGTGCGCTGCTCGACCGGCCGGGGCAGGCACCACGCGGGAACAGCACGATCATCGTGCGCGACGGCAAGATCGCCGAGGTGCGCGACGGCTTCGTGCCGCCCGAGGCGGGCGCGAAGCTGGTGGCGCTGAACGACAAGTTCGTGCTGCCGGGGCTGATCGATCTTCACGTTCACCTGCTGGGGATCGGCGGCGATCCGCTGCGCGCGCGGATGACGGCGCTCAATACCGAGCAGGCCGACGACGTGCTGTATGGCGCGGGCAATGCCAAGGCGACGCTGAACGCGGGCTTCACCACGGTGCGCGATCTGGGCGGTGACCCGCGCGGCATTCGCGCGCTGCGCGATGCGGTGGATCGCGGCGACGTGACCGGGCCGACGATCGTCAATGCCGGCACCGCGATCTCCGTGACCGGCGGGCATGGTGATCCGCTCAATGGCCTTGCCGAGCCTTATGCCCATGCGGTGGCGCAATCGGTGGACAATCTGTGCGACGGCCCGGCGGATTGCGTGCGCGCGACGCGGCGGCAGATCGGGCTGGGGGCGCAGGTGATCAAGATCACCGCGACGGGCGGCGTGCTGTCCAACGTGTCGGGCGGCCTTGGCCGCGCCTTTACGCCGGAAGAGATGAAGGCGATTGTCGATACGGCGCACAACCTTGGGCGCAAGGTGGCGGCGCACAGCCATGCCGCCGAAGGCACCAAAGCGGCGCTGACCGCAGGCGTCGATACGATCGAGCATGGCAGCTTCATCGACGATGAAGCGATCGCGATGTTCAAGAAGACCGGCGCCTATCTGGTGCCGACCGAGATCGCCCCGGTCGCGGCGGTGGCGCAGGCGCGCTCCGGCGTGCTGCCCGCCGCGGTGCTCCCCAAGGCGGAGGCCGCGGCGGCGGCGATGCAGGACAGCCATCGCCGGGCGTACAAGGCGGGCGTGAAGTTCGCGTTCGGCACCGACAGCGGCGTTTCAAAGCACGGCGACAACGGGCAGGAATTCGCCCTGCTGGTTGAGAAGGTCGGGATGACCCCGACCGAGGCGATCCGCAGCGCGACGGTGACCGCGGCCGAGGTGCTGAACCAAGGCGACCGGATCGGCACGATCGAGCCGGGCAAGGCGGCCGACATCATCGCGGTCGATTCGTCGCCGCTGCAGGACGTGCGCCAACTGGAGCGCGTGCGCTTCGTCATGCACAAGGGCGACGTGGCCAAGCCGCTCACCGATTAAGGTTTGATCGCCGCGGCGGCTTTCCATAAGAGCCGCCGCCACAACCGATCTACCGGCAACCGCACCGCCGCCTCGCGTGATTCGCGTGGGGCCGGCGGTGCTTCACATTTGGGGTTTAGACGATGGCTGAAGAACGCGGCGAGGGCATGGGTGGCGGTCAGGTAGCCGCCGAAGAGCTGCGCCTGCTGATCGAGCGTGCCGAGCGGCTCGAGGAAGAGAAGAAGGGCATTTCGGACGACATCAAGGACGTGATGGCCGAGGCGAAGAGCCGTGGTTACGACCCCAAGGCGATCCGCAAGATCATGTCGATCCGCAAGAAGAAGCGCGAGGAATATCAGGAGGAGGAGATGATCCTCGAAACCTATATGCAGGCGCTGGGGATGCTCTGAGCCGATCGGCTCCCTTTCAAGAAAACAAAGGCAGAGGCGACGGTGGTGAAATCGATCATTCTTTCCTTGTCGCTTCTGCTGCCAGCCGCCGCGCAGGTGCCGGCGGCTGATCCCGCCGCGGGCTTCTGTGGGCGCATGGCGGCGCAGTTTGCGATGAAGCCGGCAAAGCAGCCGAGCGGCAAACCGGCCTTTGAGGCGCGCGCGCTAAAGGGGCTGGGCGTCGCGCTGTTCGGTGGGTCGACGATGGTCGGCATGCAGTTGCGCCCGCCCGAGAGCGGCGACATCGGCAATCCGGCGCGCTTTGCCGATGCCTGCCAGATGACCGCCGGACGATTGGCGTGCGCCGTCAGCGGCCCGGCGGTGTTCGAGATGACGGTGGGCGATCACATCGCGCGCACCGTTGCCGAGCCCGGCGACATGGCCGAAGTGAGCATGGCGAAGAACCGCATCCGTTGCGAGGCGCGCTGAAGCGCCGAGGCTGCAAGCGTCCGCTCTTTAGCGAGGGCGGCAGCGTTCGCGGCTCCATGGATCCCGGCTCAAAGCCGCGATGACGCGTTCCTCACGCAGCCTCTGCGGGTGCCGTCGTCCAGCCAAGGCGAGCGATGGTGATCGAGCGTTTGCCCGACAGATCGGTGCGGGTGACGATCAGGTCGCGGCTTTCGATATAGCCCATCAGGCGCCGCACCCGGCCGAGCGAGGACGTGCCGTAGGTGTCCGCCAGGGCCGCGTCGCTGGGGCACGGTGCGCCTTCCTTGGCCGCCTTGGCGACCAGCAGGAACGGGCCGACCATTTCATCGGGCAGCGCGCCGGCCAGCGCCACCGCCTCGGCCCATTCGGGATCGCTGGTGTCGAAGATGCCGGCGCGCGCCGACGAGAGCCGGCGGGTGAAGTCGCCGAGTTCGATGCCCGACCGCGATAGCCCCTGCATGCGGCAGCGGACCTGGAAGTCCTGAAACAGCACGGAGGCCGGGCGACCGGCCGATTCGGGATCCTCAACGATCGCCCGGAGCACGTCGGCGACGATGGCGGTGACTTCCTCGTCGGAGCGCTCGGGCTCGGGCGGCAGCGGCGCGGGACGCGCCATGTCGGAGATCAGCTCCTCCGCCGGCACGCGACGCGGGCGCGCCTCGAACGCCATCGGCAGTTGCGGCGCCGCCTCCGGCTCGGGCGCGGCGAAGATCAACTCCTGGAGGTCGGCCGGCGGGGCGGACGGGAGCGGCGTCAGCTTCGGGCTGCCCGAGCGCGCACTGGTCTCGACCGCGCCGATCTTTACCGTCTGCGGGCGGCGGCAGACCGCGGGGCCAAGCGCGAGAAAGGTGCCGCGGGGCAGGTCGCGGATCGCCTCGGCCTGGCGGCGCTCCATCCCAAGCAGGTCGGCGGCGCGCGCCATGTCGATGTCGAGAAAGGTGCGGCCCATCAGGAAGTTCGATGCTTCGGCCGCAACGTTCTTGGCGAGCTTGGCGAGCCGCTGCGTCGCGATGACGCCGGCGAGGCCGCGCTTGCGGCCGCGGCACATGAGGTTGGTCATGGCCGACAGCGAGGCGCGCCGCACGTCCTCCGCCACTTCGCCGCC
Organism: Sphingomonas dokdonensis; assembly: GCF_002197685.1. GTDB lineage: Bacteria > Pseudomonadota > Alphaproteobacteria > Sphingomonadales > Sphingomonadaceae > Sphingomonas > Sphingomonas dokdonensis. The sequence continues at coordinate 405,902 of NZ_NBBI01000002.1, forward strand.
GGTGGTGGGGGCGAAGAGCTGCGCCTCGTCGACCACGACGAGCGCGGGATACCAATGTTCGCGTGGGGCATCGAACATCGCCGACAGGAAAGTGGCGGCGCAGCGCATCTGCCCCTCCGCCTCCAGCCCTTCGAGGCTGAGTACCACCGAGGCGCGGTGTTCGCGCAGCCGGCCGGCGATTCGCGCGATCTCGCGTTCGGAATAGTCGGTCGCCTCGACCACGACATGGCCGTACGCCGGGCCGAGCGTCACGAAATCGCCCTCCGGATCGATCACCACCTGCTGCACCTGACCCGCCGAGCGTTCGAGCAGGCGGCGCAGCAGGTGCGACTTTCCCGAGCCCGAATTGCCCTGCACGAGCAATCGGGTGGCGAGCAGTTCCTCTAGGTCGATCAGGACCGGCGCACCCGAGGTGTCGGCGCCCATGTCCACGGCTATCGTCATGGCGAAGCGTTTGGCCGAAACCGGCGGTGCGGGGCAAGACGTTTGCGTCGGCTGGCGCTAATGCGCGGTGAGTTAATGGGGGTGGCAATGACGAGTCAGAGGGCGGACATAGGGGAATTGGCGCGGCACCTGCTGGGCAAGCCGCCCGAGGCGCTGGACGAGGAGGAACGGCGCGTCCTGTCGGCAATTGCCGCGGGCACGCCCGGGGTGCGCGATGCGTCGGACGTCGCCGACGAACGATCGACGCTGGGCGAGCGGCTGGCCGACCGAGTCGCGGAAGTGGGCGGCTCGTGGGGCTTCATCATCGTCTTCAGTGCCGTGCTGCTCGGCTGGATGCTGCTCAACAGCGACGTGCTGGCGCGGTTCGGGATGGCGTTCGACCCTTACCCCTACATCTTTCTCAACCTGATGTTGTCGACGCTGGCGGCGGTGCAGGCGCCGGTCATCATGATGAGCCAGAACCGGCAGGCGGCAAAGGATCGGCTGAGTGCCGAGCTGGATTACGAGACGAACCTGCGCGCCGAGCTGGAAATCCTGCGGCTGCATCGCAAGCTGGACGGCGAGGTGATCGCGCGGCTGGCCCGTCTGGAGACGATGATCGCGGAAAATCGCGCAAGCGGGTGAGCGCGGCGACTTGAGCCGGGCGCGTATCCGGCGCTAGAGGCGCTTGCCATGGCAGGTCATTCCAAATTCAAGAACATCATGCACCGCAAGGGTGCACAGGATAAGAAGCGTTCGGGCATGTTCTCGAAGCTGAGCCGCGAAATCACCGTTGCGGCGAAGATGGGGCTTCCCGATCCCGACATGAACCCGCGCCTGCGCGCGGCGGTGAACGCCGCCAAGGCGCAGTCGATGCCCAAGGACAATATCCAGCGCGCGATCGACAAGGCGAGTCGGGGCGATGCGGAGAATTACGAGGAAATCCGCTACGAAGGCTTTGGCCCCGGCGGCGTCAGCCTCATCATCGAGGCGCTGAGCGACAATCGTAACCGCACCGCCACCAACGTGCGCACCGCGGTGAGCAAGAACGGCGGCAATCTGGGCGCGTCGGGCTCGGTGAGCCATGCGTTCGACCGGCTGGGCCTCATCAACTACCCGGCGAGCGTCGGCGACGCCGAAAAGGTGTTCGAGGCCGCGCTCGAAGCGGGTGCCGAGGACGTGACGTCGAGCGAGGACGGCCACGAAATCTGGACCGCACAGGCGGACCTGCACGAAGTCGCCAAGGCGCTGGAACCGGTGCTGGGCGAGGCGGAAAGCGCGAAGCTCGCCTGGCGGCCGCAGACCATGGTCGCGGTGGACGAGGGCGATGCGGCGACGCTGTTCAAGCTGATCGACGCGCTGGACGATGACGACGACGTCCAGCAGGTGTGGGGCAATTACGAAGTCTCCGACGAGGTGATGGAGAAGCTGGGGTGACGATCCCCGGTGCGGGGCTTGTTTCATGATCATCCTTGGCCTTGATCCGGGGCTCGGAACCAGTGGCTGGGGCGTGATCTCGGCGGAGGGGAACCGGCTGCGGCATGTTGCGAACGGGCAGATCAAGACCGATCCATCCATGCCGCTGCCGCGCCGGCTGACCAACCTGTACGCTGCGCTGATCGACGTGATCCGTGCCGAGCGGCCCGACAGTGCGGCGGTCGAGGAAGTGCTGGGCAATACCAATGCGCAATCGACACTGAAGCTGGGGCAGGCGCGCGGCGTGGTGCTGCTGGCGGCGGCAGGGGCGGGGATGATCGTCGACGAATATCACCCGTCCACGGTGAAGAAGGCGGTGGTCGGCACCGGCGGTGCGGAAAAGCGGCAGATTCAGGCGATGATCGGCGTGCTGCTGCCGGGCGCAAAGGTTGCCGGGCCGGATGCGGCGGACGCGCTGGCGGTGGCGATCTGCCATGCGCATCACCGCGCGAGCGCCGCGGGCATGATGCGGCGGCTGCAGGCGGGCGGCTAAGTCGCGCGAGGAGTTGGCCCGCCGCTGCCGAGGCGCTACGGATCGTCGGACATGACGGACCGCAAGCTTTGATCGCGTATCTCAAGGGTATTCTCGCCAGCACGAGCGCCGATCATGCGGTGATCGAAGTGGGCGGCGTCGGCTATCTGGTCGGTGCGTCGTCGCGCACGCTGGCGGCGCTCGGGCCGGTCGGCGAGGCGGTGCAGGTGCATACCGAGATGCTGGTCGGTGAGGATTTCCAGCGGCTGGTCGGATTTGCGGGGGCGGACGAGCGCGACTGGTTTCGGCTGCTGACCGGGGTGCAGGGCGTGGGCGCGCGCGTGGCGCTTGCGATCCTGTCCGCACTGGAGCCGGCGGAGCTGAACCGCGCGGTCGCCGCGCAGGACAAGGCGATGGTGGCGCGCGCCAATGGCGTCGGGCCGAAGCTGGCCGAGCGGATCGTGCGCGAGCTGAAGGACAAGGCAGGCGGCATCGTGCTCGGGCCGTCTGCGGCTGCGCAGGTCGCGCCTGTGGGGGCGAGCGCGGACGCGGTGTCGGCCATGCTGAACCTTGGCTTCCGCCCCGCGGAGGCGGCGAGCGCGGTGGCGGCGGCGGAGGAAGAACTGGGCACCGGCGCCACGCTGGACGCGCTGGTGCGGCTCGCGCTGCGCAAGGCGGCGAAGAAGTGAGCCGGACGGCGTCCTGTGCATGCGGGGCGCTGTTGATCGAGTGCACAGGCGATCCGGTGCGCGTGTCCGTGTGCCATTGTCTTGATTGCCAGCGGCGCAGCGGTGCACCGTTTGCCGCACAGGCGCGCTTTCCGGAAGACGCAGTGACAGTAACCGGTACGCCGCGGCAATGGCGGCGTGTGGGCAGCAGCGGCAGTGCGGCGGTTCATCACTTCTGCGTGACCTGCGGCACGACGCTGTTCTACGTGTTGGAGCGTCAGGCCGACTTGATTGCGGTTGCGGTCGGCTGCTTTGCGGATCCGCATTTTCCGGCACCGGGCTATTCCGTGTACGAGAATCGCCGGCACCCGTGGATTGCCATTGCCGGCGAAGGGATCGTGCACGACTGATGAGCGGGCGGACGATTGCGGTATACAGCCTGAAGGGCGGCGTGGGGAAAACGACGCTGGCGGTGAACCTTGCCTGGGCGTCTGCGACGCTGTCATCGCGGCGCACGTTGCTGTGGGATCTCGACGGTCAGGCGGCGGCGACGTGGATCCTGGGGCATGACGGCCATGGTCGCGAGGCCGGCGCGGTGATCCGGCGCGAGGTAAGCGGGCGGCGGTTGGTGCGGCCGACGGCGATCGAGCGGCTCGACCTGCTGCCGGCGGATGCTTCGTTACGCGAGTTGGACGTCGCCTTTCGGGCACTGGACAAGAAGAACCGGCTGACGAAGCTGGTCGGCGAACTGGCGCAGGATTACGACCGGATCGTGATCGATTGCCCACCCGGGCTGACCGACACGTCGGACCAGATCATGCGCGCGGCCGATCTGGTGGTGGTGCCGGTGATCCCGTCCGCGCTGTCGCGCCGCGCGCTGGATGCGATCGCGGCGCATGTCGGGCGCAAGAAGGGGCCGAAAGTGACGCTGGCGCCCGTTTTCTCGATGGTCGATCGCCGCCGAGCGGTGCATCGCGAGGCGCTCGCCCAGCATCCGGACTGGCCTGCGATTCCTATGGCGAGCGCGTTCGAGGCGATGGCTGAGCGGCGGGCGCCGCTGGGCGCCTTTACGTCGCGGCAGGCGACCAGCGTGGAAGCGGTGGCGGCGCTGTGGCAGCGGCTGGAGGCGGCGCTCACCGGTATCCGGTGATCGGGCGGGCAGTGGCCGGGTTAAAGCCATAGGCGCGCGGCGTGAGCAGGGCTAAAGGCACAGGCGAAATGACCGATACCGATCGCCTCATCACGCCGGCGCGCCGGGCCGAAGACGCCGACGCTGCGCTGCGCCCCAAAAGGCTCGACGAATTCGTCGGCCAAGCGGCGGCGCGCGACAATCTGCGCGTCTTCATCGAAGCGGCCAAGGGGCGCGGCGACGCGCTGGACCATGTGCTGTTCTTCGGCCCGCCGGGACTTGGCAAGACGACGCTGGCGCAGATCGTGGCACGCGAGATGGGCGTGGGCTTTCGTGCAACCTCAGGGCCGGTCATCGCCAAGTCGGGCGATCTGGCCGCGCTGCTGACCAATCTCGAGGACGGCGACGTGCTGTTCATCGACGAGATCCACCGGCTTCAGCCCGCCGTGGAGGAGGTGCTGTACCCGGCGATGGAGGACCGCGCGCTCGACCTGATGATCGGCGAGGGACCGTCGGCGCGAAGCGTGCGGATCGACCTGCCGCGCTTCACCCTGGTGGGCGCGACGACGCGGCAGGGGCTGCTGACGACGCCGCTGCGCGACCGGTTCGGCATTCCGGTGCGGCTGCAATTCTACACCGTGGAAGAGTTGACGCGCGTGGTGACGCGTGCGGCCGGGCTGCTCGACCTTCATATCGCACCCGACGGCGCAGCGGAGATCGCGCGGCGCGCGCGCGGCACCCCGCGTATCGCCGGGCGGCTGCTGCGCCGGGTGCGCGACTTCGCCAATGTCGCGGGCGTGGCGCAGGTGGACGCCATCGCCGCCGATCGCGCGCTCAACCGGCTGGAGGTCGACAATCTGGGCCTCGACGCGATGGACCGGCGCTACCTGACCATGATCGCGGACATCTATCGCGGTGGGCCGGTCGGGGTGGAAACGCTGGCTGCTGGACTTTCCGAACCACGCGACACGATCGAGGAAGTGATCGAGCCCTATCTGATCCAGCTCGGCCTTGTCGCGCGAACCGCGCGCGGGCGGATGCTGAACGCGGGCGGGTGGAAGCATCTGGGGCTCAATCCGCCGGCGGGCAGCCCGGACGGATTGTTCGACTAAGCCGGCGGGTCGCGCGTCCGGATCGGGAGCCGCGCGGCGTCGGGCGCGTTAAAGCATTTCATCACAAAGGATCATCATGACCACAACGCCGCCCGTGCCGCCAGCCAACACCTCGCCCTTCCCGATCGAGGAGCCGCCGCACACGCCGACAGCGCCGACCGCGTCCAAGTCGTCGTCCGACGAATGGGCAACGCCGGAGAAGCAGGGCTGGTCGATTGGCAAGATCGTCGGTGCGGCGGCGGGTGTCGGTGCGATCGCGATCGGCGTTGCCGCCGTGCTGTTCCCCCGCGACAGTGCAGCATCCTCGAAAAAGACGAAGAAGCGCAAGAGCTGACACGTTCGCTGCGGTGCCGCGGAGCAAATGTTGCGTGGCACCCAGCCCCCGCGCCTGCTAGCCACATCCTATGCTGTCCGCCGCCGCTTCCGCCCGTGAAATACTCGTCAACCTGCATGACGTGATGGCGGCGCGTACCAACGCGCAGGCCAAATTGAATCAGGTGGTCGATATCATCGGCGAGGCGATGGATAGCGAGGTCTGCTCGATCTATCTGTTGCGCGAAGGCGTGCTGGAGCTGTTCGCGACGCGCGGCCTTGCCGCCGACGCGGTGCATGTCACCAAGCTGGCGCTGGGCGAAGGTCTGGTCGGCACCATTGCGCAGAACGGCGAGGTGCTGAACCTCGACGAGGCGGCGAGTCACCCCGATTTCGCCTACAAGCCCGAAACGGGCGAGGACCGCTTCCACAGCTTCGCCGGCGTGCCGATCATCCGGCGCGAGCGGTCGGTGGGTGTGCTTGCGGTGCAGCATGCCGATCCGCGCCGCTATGCCGATATCGAGATCGAGGCGTTGCAGACGGTTGCCATGGTGCTGAGCGAGCTGATCGCCAATGCCGGGCTGATCGATCCGGCCAATCCCAAAGATCGCCCGCAGCAGTCGACGGCCAGCATTCGACTGACCGGACAGAAGCTGGTGGAGGGCATGGCGGCGGGCTGCGCGGTGTTCCACCAGCCGCGTATCCATATCGAGCATACCGTCGCTGAGGACATCGAGGCCGAGCGCCACCGCGTCTATGCCGCGTTCGACAAGATGCGCGAGCAGATCGACCGCATGACCCGCGAGGCCGAGTTCGGCGTCGGCGGCGAGCATGAGGAGGTGCTCGAAACCTACAAGATGTTCGCCTATGACGAGGGCTGGTCGCGGCGCATCAACGAGGCGATCGACAGCGGCCTGACCGCGGAAGCGGCGATCGAGCGGGTGCAGCAGCGCACGCGCCAGCGCATGCGGCAGATCGACGATCCGCTGCTCGCCGACCGGATGCACGACCTGGAGGACCTGTCCAACCGGCTGCTGCGCATCGTATCGGGGCAGATGGGCACCGCGGCGCAGATGGGCCTTCGCCAGGACACGATCCTGATCGCGCGCAACCTGGGGCCGGCCGAACTGCTGGAATACGATCGCCGGCGGCTGAAGGGCGTGCTGCTGGAGGAAGGATCGCTGACCGCGCATGTCACCATCGTGGCGCGGGCGATGGGCGTGCCGGTGCTGGGCCGCGTGCGCGAGGTGCGCCGGCAGATCGCGGAGGGCGACCTGCTGCTGCTCGACGTCAACGAGGGATCGGCGGTGGTGCGTCCCTCCGCGGCGATGGAGGAGGCGTTCGACGCCAAGCTGGCGTTGCGGCAGAAGCGCCGTGCCGCCTACGCCGCGCTGCGCGACGTGGCGCCTACGACGCGGGATGGGCACCGCGTGACAGTGATGGTCAACGCCGGGCTGCGCGACGACGTCGGCGCGCTGGACGTGACGGGTGCGGATGGGATCGGGCTGTTCCGCACCGAATTCCAGTTCCTGGTGTCCGCGACCCTGCCGCAGCGCGAGCGCCAGCAGCGCCTGTATCGAGAGGTGCTGGACGTGGCGGGCGACCGGCCGGTGATCTTCCGCACGGTGGACATCGGCGGGGACAAGGCGCTGCCGTACCTTGTCCAGGGCGACGACGAGGAGAACCCGGCGATGGGCTGGCGCGCGCTGCGGCTTGCGCTGGAACGCAACGGGCTGATGAAGGCGCAGGCGCGCGCGCTGATCGAGGCGGCGGCGGGGCGCACGCTCAACGTCATGTTCCCGATGGTGAGCGAGGCGTGGGAGTTCGCCGAGGCGCGCGCGCTGTTCGAACAGCAGCGCAGCTGGATTGCCTCGCGCAACCGGCGGATGCCGAACGAGATCCGCTATGGCGCGATGCTGGAAGTGCCGAGCCTGGCCTATCAGCTCGACCTGCTGCTGCCGCAGGTGGATTTCCTGTCGATCGGTACCAACGATCTGACGCAATTCCTGTTCGCCGCCGACCGTGCCAACCCGAAGCTGGCGGAGCGGTACGACTGGCTGTCGGCCTCCATCCTGCGCTTCATCGCCAGTGTGCTGGCACCGGCGCGTGACGCCGGCGTGCCGGTGGCGATCTGCGGCGAGATGGGCGGACGGCCGCTCGAGGCGCTGGCACTGATCGGGATCGGGATCGATCGCCTGTCGATCACGCCCGCGGCGGTGGGGCCGATCAAGGCCATGGTGCGATCGTTGGATTATCAGGCGGTTGCGGCCGAGATGGGCCGGCTTCTGGCCAATCCGCCGCGCGACATGCGCGCCGCACTGGCCGGCTGGGCGCAGGCAAACGGGGTGGAACTGGGCTGAGTTTGGCTGCGCCTTCGGTGAAGCGAGGGACGTTGCCGACCAAAAGCGGTGTGGCTCGATTGACACAGATGGCCGGCTCTGTGAGACGTGCAGGCGAGGCTGAACGGGGTCGGTTCAGCCCTAGCGGAGAAGCGAATGACTGAGGCCGAGCGCGGCGACAACGCGACGCTCTTCCCGCAACCTGTTGGCGAGAGGCTACGCGCCGCGCGCGAGCGACAAGGGATGTCGCTGGCCGAGATCGGTGCCCGTACCCGTGTGCCGCTGCGTCACCTGGAGGCGATCGAGGCGTCCAATTACGGTGCGCTGCCATCGCCGACCTATGCCGTTGGCTTTGTGCGCGCCTATGCCCGCGCGCTGGGCGAGGATGAGGTGGCGCTGGCCCGTGACGTGCGGGCCGAAGCGCATGACGCGCCGCGCGCCACGCCGCGCTATCAGCCGTATGAAGTGGCGGACCCGACCCGCGTGCCGAGCCGCGGGCTGGTGATCGCGGCGGCCGGCGTCGCGCTGGCGATTGCGGTGCTTGCCGTGCTGTGGCTGGGCAGCAGCCTGTTCCGTGGTGACGGCACACCGCCGGCCGCCCCATCGGTGGCGGTGGCCGTTCCGGCGGCGCGCCCGTCCGCGGCCCCCGCGGCGGCGCCGCAGGTGGCGCTGACGGCGACCGACGAGGTCTGGCTGCGCGTGTACGACGCGGCGGACAAGACGCTGTATCTTGGCACCATGAAAGCGGGTGAGCGGTTCGACGTGCCGCCGGGTGCCGACAATCCGATGATCAATGTTGGCCGGCCGGACAAGCTGCAGGTGACGCTGAACGGATCGGTGCTGCCGCCGCTGGGCGACGGGCGGCGCGCGATCAAGAACGTGCGTGTCAGCGCCGATGCGTTGCGGACGCGCTTTGGCGGCAACGCGGCCGGCGGTGAGACGGCGCCCGCGGCGCCCGCGGCGCCCGCGGCGGCCGCTCCGGCGACCGCGGCGCCGGCTGCCGCATCGTCGGTGCCGCCCGCCTTTGCCGGTCAGACGCCGGCGGGGCGTTGAGCGAGCGGACCGGCTGTGTGTCCTTAAGGCTGGCGACAGGCGCGCGCGTGTAGCTATAGCGGGTTGTTAACCCATTGCCGGGGGGCTGTTGATCGATGCCTAGGTTGCTTTTCGCCGTGATCCTTGCCGGGGTCGCAACACCGGCGCTCGCCCAGTCCGGTCTGGACGGCCGCGTCGGCAAGCTCGAAAGCGAAATGCGCGCCGTGCAGCGCAAGGTATTTCCGGGCGGCGCGGGAACGTATCTGGAGCCGCAGGTTCGCCCGGCACCCTCAACGCCGGAGGAGATCGGCGCACCGGCCTCCAGCGCCGTGTACGATCTGACGCAGCGGGTGTCCTCGCTGGAGTCGCAGATTGCCTCCATGACGGGGCAGATCGAGCAATCGCAATATCGCCTGCGCCAGTTGGAAGACCAGTTCGCCGCCTACAAGAAGGCGACCGATGCGCGCCTGAGCCGCGATGCCGCCGCGCCGGCCGGCGAAGGCACGTTGCCCGAAGGCGGTCCCGTGGTGCCGCCGCCGCCGCGCGCGGCGGCCACGCCGGCGGCTGGCGCGAGCGGCAGCCGCGCGGCACAGGTGGCTGCGGTGGAAAAGCCCGCCACCGGGCAGGCGGACGAGGATGCGTATCTCTACGGCTATCGCCTGTGGGCGGCGAAGCTCTATCCCGAAGCCGCCGACCAACTGAAAAAGGTGGTGGCGACCTATCCCAAGTCGCGGCGTGCCAGCTTTGCTCAGAATCTGCTCGGCCGATCCTATCTCGACGATGGCAAGCCGAGCCTCGCCTCGATCGCGTTCTACGACAATTACAAGAAGATGCCGGATGGCGAACGGGCGCCGGACAGCCTGTATTATCTTGGCCAAGCGCTGATGAAGCTGAACAAGCCGGCGGACGCCTGCAAGGTCTATGGCGAACTGCTCGACGTGTATGGCGATCGGGTCGGGCAGGGGATGAAGGACGACGTGGCGCGCGCGCGAACCTCCGCCAAGTGCAAGTGACCGCGTGGTCGCTGGCGCGGACGTAAGCCAATTCCACCGCGATCTGCTGGTGCTGACGCGTGAGGCGCCGACGCCAGCGCGGCCGCTGGCGGTGGCGGTGTCGGGCGGACCCGACAGCATGGCGCTGCTGGTGCTCGCCGGTGCCGCATTCCCCGGTGCGGTGATCGCCGCCACCGTCGATCATGGCCTGCGCGAGGCTGCGGCGGCGGAGGCGCGGATGGTGGCGGAGGAAGCGGCCAGGCTGGATCTGCCGCATGCCACGCTGGTGGTGGAGGGGGCGATCAGCGGCGCGAGCCTGCAGGCACGCGCCCGCGACGCGCGCTACGGCCTGCTTGCTGCGTGGATGGAGACGCGCGGCGCGCTGGCCATCGCCACCGCGCACCATGCCGACGATCAGGCCGAAACCTTCTTGATGCGCGCCTCGCGCGGATCGGGGGTTTCGGGGCTGGCGTCGATCCGGGCGGCGACGGTAATTGCCGGTGCGCCGGTGGTGCGTCCGCTGCTTGGCTGGCGCCGGGCGGCGTTGCGCGCCACGGTGCGGCGAGCCGGGCTGCCGTTCGTGGACGATCCGGCGAACAGCGACCCGCGACACGATCGTACGCGCTTTCGGCAATTGCTCGACCGCAACGAGTGGCTCGACCCGGCCGCCCTGGCGCGCAGCGCCGCCGCGATTGCGGAAACAGAGCGCGACCTTGGCGAAATGGCGCTGCTGATGTGGCGCGAGCGGGTGACAACGGCGGAAGGCATCGTGACGCTGGATGCCGCCGAACTGCCCCGAGACATGCTGCGCCGGCTGGTCCGCCGGGCGATCGCCACCGTGCGTGCGACTCACGCGATCACCGCGCCCGCATTCGATGCGTCGGCGAACATCGAGCCACTGCTCGACAGCCTCGCCGCCGGGCGCCGGGCGACGCATGCCGGCGTGCTGGCCGCCCCTCGGCGCGGACGCTGGCACTTTCGCGATGCGCCGCCGCATCGATCACGGTGAGCGACGAAATTCGCCGCTCGTTCCGTTGCCATTAACCTCAGGCCGCCTACATTACCGCTGTTGAAAGGTAAGGCATGAACGAGAACGACAAGCAGCCTGGCGATAATGGCGGCAACGGCCCCAATCCATGGATGAAGAGCCTCCTCATTTGGGTGGGTATTCTTCTGTCGCTGGCTATCGTCGTGACCATGTTCGACGGTCGATCGGGGACGGCGACCGGCAATGCGATTGCCTATTCGGCGTTCCTCGACAAGGTCGACGAAGGCACCGTCAAGGACGTGACGATCTCGCGCGAGCAGATCACGGGCACGCTGTCGAGCGGTGAGAAGTTCCGCACCGATCCCGTGTCCGATCCGCAGCTGACCGATCGTCTGCGCAAGGCCGGCGTCGAGATCTCGGGCAAGCGCGACGAAGGCCCCTCGATCTGGCAGTATATGCTGGTCCAGGCGCTGCCTTTCCTCCTCTTCCTCGGCATCGCATTCTTCGTCGTGCGTCAGATGCAGAAGGGCGGCGGCGCCGGCGGCGCGATGGGCTTCGGCAAGAGCCGCGCGAAGATGCTGACGCAGAAGGAAGGCAAGGTCACCTTTGCCGATGTCGCGGGCATCGACGAGGCGCGCGAGGAGCTGGAGGAAGTCGTCGAGTTCCTCAAGGACCCGAGCAAGTTTGCCCGGCTGGGCGGCAAGATCCCGAAGGGTGCGCTGCTGGTCGGATCGCCCGGCACCGGCAAGACGCTGCTCGCCCGCGCGATCGCGGGTGAGGCGGGCGTGCCGTTCTTCACCATTTCCGGTTCGGACTTCGTGGAAATGTTCGTCGGCGTGGGTGCGAGCCGCGTGCGCGACATGTTCGAACAGGCCAAGAAGTCGGCGCCGTGCATCGTCTTCATCGACGAGATCGACGCGGTCGGTCGGCATCGCGGTGCGGGGCTGGGCAACGGCAACGACGAGCGCGAGCAGACGCTGAACCAGCTGCTGGTCGAAATGGACGGGTTCGAGGCGAACGAGGGGATCATCATCGTCGCGGCGACCAACCGCCCCGACGTGCTCGACCCCGCGCTGCTGCGGCCGGGCCGTTTCGACCGGCAGGTCGTGGTGCCGCGCCCCGATATCGAGGGCCGCATCAAGATCCTTGAAGTGCACATGAAGAAGGTGCCGCTGGCACCCGACGTCGATGCACGCGTGATCGCGCGCGGCACGCCGGGCTTCTCGGGCGCAGACCTCGCAAACCTTGTCAACGAGGCGGCGCTGACCGCGGCGCGCAAGTCCAAGCGGCTGGTCGCGATGCAGGAGTTCGAGGAAGCCAAGGACAAGGTCATGATGGGCGCCGAGCGCCGGTCGATGGTCATGACCGACGACGAGAAGCGCATGACCGCCTATCACGAGGCGGGCCACGCGATCGTCGCCCTGCACGAGCCGGCGTCCGACCCGATCCACAAGGCGACGATCATCCCGCGCGGCCGCGCGCTGGGCATGGTGATGCGCCTGCCGGAGCGTGACAGCTACAGCTACCATCGCGACAAGATGTACGCGAACCTGGCGGTGGCGATGGGCGGCCGCGTCGCCGAGGAGATCATCTTCGGCTACGACAAGGTATCGTCGGGCGCCTCTGGTGACATCCAGTACGCCACGGGCCTTGCCCGCGACATGGTCACCAAATGGGGCATGTCGGACAAGGTCGGCCCGGTCGACTACGCGCAGCCTGAGGGCGAAAGCTTTCTTGGCTATTCCTCCTCGCAGCCGACGCACATGTCGAACGAGACGGCGCAGCTGATCGATCACGAGATCAAGACGATCGTCGAGGGTGGGCTGACGCGCGCCAAGACGGTGCTGACCGATCATAGCGACCAGCTTCACCTGCTGGCCGAAGCGCTGCTCGAATATGAAACGCTGTCGGGCGATGAGATCAAGAAGCTGATCGCCGGCGAAGGCATCGGCCGTGTCGATCAGCCGAAGAAGTCCTCGATCCCGAGCGTTGGTACGTCGATCCCGAAGACGCGGCGCCCACAGGGCCCGTTCGGAAATCCGTCGCCGGCGGGAGCCTGAGGCAGGGCAGCGCTCTAGGTTTCAGTGAAAGCCTGACGTTGATTCCATATAAGGGCGGCCCCGGCGACGGGCGCCGCCCTTTTCGTGTGCGTTGTTCGCCTGATGGCGTGGGTTGGCGACTGCCGCGCCGATCGGCAGTGCGCAAGGCGTTAAATCATATGGTCGCGTACTGCAGGCGTCGCCGAGTTGTTCGCGCGGCCGAGACTAACCTTGCGACGCGGGACAAGGCCGGCGCCCCGGCGAGCGGGTGCGCCGCCGCTCCCGCGACGTCGCTACGCCAGGCCCAGGTAAAGCAGCATCACCGCAAAAGTCGGCACAACGGCGCAGTAGATCAGGCCGATCAGCAGGCCCGCACGAACAAGCGCGTTGGTCCGGCCGAGTTGATAGGTGCCTTTCAGCTGACGGTAGATGTGGAACGGCGGGATCAGCACCGCGGCGGCCATGACGATCACGAAGGGCACGCCCAATGCCTGCAGCACCGCCAGCGCGATCGTGAGCAGCGACATGAAGGTAAGCGAATAGGTGACGAAAACCGCGTGATCGTAAAGCTTGAACCGGCGGCTGAAGGGAAAGAGCAGCCACATGACCGGGATCGAGAGTGGGATCAGCGCCCAGCTGTATTTGTAGGCCGAGGTCTTCAGCTTGTACAGCAGTAGCTTGGGGTTTTCCTGCGCGTGACGGAACTTGTCCTCGAACCAGTTGGTCTTCACGGGCTTGCCGTCGCTCGTCACCTTGAACGTTGACATAGTTGGAAGGCGTTTTTCTGCGTCGACCAAGGATTGCCGCATCTCCACGGTGTCCGCCAGATTGCGTTCCAGCTTCGCGATCCGCTCGGCGTCGGGCGAGGGCTTGGCGCGCGCCGTTTTCAACGACTCCTGGTACATCGCAAGCTGTTGGTCCGCTCGCTCCCGTTCCTCGATCACCTTGGCGCGCGTTTCCGCCATGCCTTCGGTGAGGCCGGACTTCAGGAAATCGCCATCGGCGAGCGACCAGCCGGGCAGGTTTGCCACGATGGCGAACATGAGGAAGACGGTGAACAGGAAGATCGCCAGCGGCGAGACGAAGCGGGCGCGCTCGCCATCGATATAGCGACGCGTCAAATCACCGGGGCGCCGGATGAGCATGGGCAGCGTCTCCCATGCCTTGCCTTCGAAATGGAAGACGCCGTGCGCGATGTCGTGAAAGATCGCGCCGGCCGTCCGGTGCACATGCCCAGCCTGACCGCAGGCGTGGCAATGCGAGCCGATCAGCGATGTGCCGCAGTTGAGGCAGGCGGTCGGATGGTGATCGCCATGTCCCGTCTTGCCGGCGGCCTGCTCCACCGCGTGGGTATGCGCCTCCCCACTCGGTAAACCCGCAGTTGCTTCAACGCCGATCGCCATGGCCCCGCCCTCCGCGGACGAGCATATCGGGGTGTCGAGCGGCGGGGAAGATGCTTGGCGGCAGCCGCTTACGATCGATCGGCGCCGGCGCGGACATCGTGTCATCTAGGCGAGAGGCGATGCCGCTCCTGTTCTGTTCAACCTGGCAGGTTGCTGCTCACCTTTGCGGCCTTTCCGAGCAGCTTCTTCCAAGCGCCGGCCGGGCTGCCCGATTGCAGCACGCCGCGGCGGAACAGCCGCGCGCCGACGGTAATGAAAATCGCGACCCACAGCATCTGCCATGCAAGCGCCGCGAGGTGCGGCCAGAGCGCGGCGCTGTTCGCCGCACGGCCCGCCATGGCGAAGGGTGAGGAGAGCGGAAAGATCTCGGCCACGGTCGCGAGCGTCGTGCCCGGGTTCGACGCGGCAGCGGAGGCTAGGCCGAACATCGCCACCTGAAGGATGGTGATCGGGAGCGAAAGCATTTGGATCTCGCGCATGGTCGACGCCTGCGCGCCGATCCCGAGGAAGACCGAGCCGAGCAGGAGATAGGCGGTGGTGAAATAGCCGGCGAACAGCAGGGCAAAGGTACCGAAGCCGACCGCCGGCACCATGCCGGCAAGGTCCGCACCAGCGGGCAGCAGCATGCCGATCTGGCTTGCCACCAAACCCCAGAAGCCCACGAACAGCACCGCCACGCCGAACATGCCCAGCAGCTTGCCGAGGAACACGCTTTCGAGCGGCACGGCGGCGGCGAGCACCTCGATCACCTTGTTGTTGCGCTCTTCCGCCATGGTGCCGACGACTTGCCCGGACAGGAACAGGGTGAGGAAGAAGATGCCGAACACTGCGGCGAAGGCGGCGGCGTTTCGCCCACCGAGCGTCGGCTTGTCACGCGCCGTTCTGGTAAAGACGGGGCGGCTTGGTGCGAGCGGACCGGCGGCGGCGATGCGCCGCGCCTGTTCCGATACGGCCGCCAGATAACGCGCATCGCGTGCGCTCGGGCCGAAGAGAATGCACGGCGCCTCGAGCGGGCCGCTCATGACGGCGACAACGTCGACATCGGGCGTGTTCAGCGCGGCACGGGCCTGCTGGCTGGAATCGCCACTTGGCGGGCGAACTTCAAGCATCGGCGGGGCGATCTCACCGGGGAAGATCGGGCGCAGTTGCTTGTCCGCGGCGACCAGCGCATCGGCCTCGCGCGGCGCCGCGATCGCGACCAGCCGCTCCTTTTCGGCAGAGCCCGCCGATACCGACGCCGCGCCAAGCCCGCCGATCGCGCCGAACGATCCCATGATCACGGGCGCAAAGAGGAACAGCAGGAAGATCGGCGTGAAGACGGTGGCGGTGAAATCACGCCGCGCGATGGTGAGCGTCTGGCGCAGGCGGCGGCGCAACTTGCCCGAGGGGCGGCTCATGCGGCTTGCTCCAATGCGGCCTGGCCGACAATGCGCACGAACGCCTCGTGCAGCCCCGGCCGCTCGATCGACAGGCCCGAAATGCCATAGCCTGCGTCGATCAGCCGCTTCAGCAGCGCTTCGATTCCGTCATGTGGCAGCTCGAAACGCCAGCCGTCGCCATCGCGGCGAGCGTCTGGGGGAAGGTGACGTGCGAGATCGTCGTTCGGGAAATGCGGCACATAATGGACCTGCTGCGGCAGAGTGCCGCGCGCTTCGGCCACCGTGCCTTCGAACCGGCGACGGCCACCGGCGATGATCGCGAGACGGTCGCACAGCCGCTGCGCATGCGCCATGACATGGGTGGAGAACAGCACGGTGGCGCCCCGATCGCGCTCGCCGAGAATCAGCGCTTCCAGCCGTTCCTGATTGACCGGATCGAGACCTGAGAATGGCTCGTCCAGCACGAGGAGGTCGGGCTGATGAACGACCGAGCCGAGCAGTTGGACAAGCTGCGCCATGCCCTTGGATAATTTGCGGATCTTTTCATCGGCGGCATGGCCGAGGCCGGTGTTTTCCAGCAACTGCTGTGCCCGCGCCCGCCCTTCTTTCCACGGCAAGCCACGCAGCGCGCCCATGAAGGCGATCGCCTCGCGCGCCTTCATGGCGGGGTAGAGGCCGCGTTCCTCGGGCAAATAGCCGACCCGGTCGCTGGCATCGCGCGGGTGGCGGTGACCAAGCAGGGTACGCTCACCGCTGTCCGGCTCGATGATCCCGAGCAGCATGCGCAGGGTCGTCGTCTTGCCGGCGCCGTTGGGGCCGAGCACGCCGTAGATCATGCCTTGCGGCACGACGAGGTCGACCCCGCTGACGACCGGGCGACCGCCGAAGCGCTTCACCAAGCCGGTGGCGGTGATCACGGGCGGTGCTTCGTCAGTCACAAGGGGCATCCTGGCACAAGAAAGCTGGCGCGCGGCAGCATGGCGCTGTTTGCACCTGGCTTTGCGAAGATCACGCTAACGCTTGCTGGCGCTGCTATTTTCCGCCCACCCGGCGCGTGAGGGCGGCAACGCAGCTCGCGCGATCGATCGTGCGCCCGTCGGGCTGCCGCGCATCGACATAGGTGACGCGCGGCGCGGCCGAGCCCTTGGGATAGAGGTACGTGTCGAGTACGCAGATCGCGCTCTGAAATTGTAGCTTGCGCGCATTGCCCTCGCGCACGTCAGCATCGGGCTGACCGAACAGGCGCACCAGGCCGTTGGCATCCTGCCCGATGACGCGCTCCAGACCGGCGGCGCCATAGGGGATCGGCACCGGGTCGGCTCGTTCGGACAGCGAGCCCGGCACCGTGGCGCAGCCGGACAGACATAGGATGAGGATCGGGAGCGAAAAGCGCGTCATCGGCGGTTCCGGTGATAGAAGTGGGTGGCAAGGGCGGCGCCGATCACCGGCGCCAGAATGTTGACGAACGGCACCAGAAACAATCCGGTGCCGATCATCCCCAGGATGAACCGACGCGCTGCCGTGGTGCGGCGCCACGCCTGCATGGCCTCGGGCGAAAGGTGGCGCGCCGCCAC
Organism: Sphingomonas dokdonensis; assembly: GCF_002197685.1. Lineage (GTDB taxonomy): Bacteria > Pseudomonadota > Alphaproteobacteria > Sphingomonadales > Sphingomonadaceae > Sphingomonas > Sphingomonas dokdonensis. The sequence continues at coordinate 423,240 of NZ_NBBI01000002.1, forward strand.
CATGTCGCCGAGATCGCGGCCGAGCAGCCAGGCGTTCGCCGCGAGGAACAGCGCCGCGGTGCCGATGCCGGTCGCGAGAAGGAGGATGTAGCCGGGAAGAAGGAGCAGGTTCACGCCGACGAAGCGTAGCGCTGAGGCGAGCCCCATGCGCAGCGCGCGGGCAAAGGGCACGTCGCGGGCGCTGGCGAGGGCGGCGGGATAGTGTCGCCGCTCGACCGCTGCGACGATATCGTCGGCAAACAGGCCAACGACCGCGATCGCGACGGCGCGGAACAGCAGCCAGAAGGCGAGGATGCTCACCACCACCGCTGCGGCGGAGGCAAGGGCGCCGCCGAATGCCTGTTGAGCGAGCAGCAGGTCGACTGCCCACCAGACACCCGCGCCAAGCAGCGCAAACAGCGCGAGCGTGACCGCCAGGCTTCTTCCAAGCACCGTCAGCACCGCCCGATCACCAAGCTGGCCGAGGCTGAGCGCGAATGCCGTCACCATATGCCCCGCATGCGCGCGGCTGCGTGGTTGCGCAAGGCGGGCGTGGCAATTACGGCGCGCGCAACACTCATCCCGTTTGAACCGGGCCTTGCCCTGCCGCTGTCTCTCCCCGTGAAGGCGCGGCGTGGCGCGCTTTGGGGCGGACGCGCCTGCAGGATCCTTCCTTGACCCAGACCAGCTATGACGTCGTCGCGATCGGCAATGCCATTGTCGACATTCTCTCGCCCGCTACCGACGCCTTTGTCGCCGACAACGGCATGACCAAGGGCGCGATGGCGCTGGTCTTCTCGCCCGAGGAGGCGGACGCGCTTTACGGGAAGATGGGGCCGGGGCAGGAAGTGTCGGGCGGGTCGGCGGCGAACACGATCGCCGGCATGGCGGCGCTGGGCAGCAGCTGCGCGTTCATCGGCCAGGTGGCGGACGACCAGCTCGGTACCGTGTTCGCGCATGACATTCGCGCGGCGGGGATCCGGTTCGATACGGCGTCGCGGGCGGGCAGCCCGACCACCGGGCGCTGCCTGATCTTCGTGACGCCGGACGGGCAGCGGACGATGAACACCTTCCTTGGCGCATCGCATTACCTGCCGGCAGAAGCGCTCGACCGCGACCTGATTGCAGGCGCCAAGTATCTGTATCTCGAGGGCTATCTGTGGGATCCGGAAGAGCCACGCGCGGCGATGCGCGCGGCGATCGACGTGGCGCGCGAGGCGGGGCGCAAGATCGCCTTTACGCTGTCGGCCGAGTTCGTGATCGACCGGCATCGCGAGGCATTCCACCAGCTGATCGATGCGGGGCTGATCGACGTGCTGTTCGCCAACGAAGCGGAGATCATGTCGTTGACGCAGGCCGCCGACACCGAGGCGGCGATCGCGGCGGTGAAGAGCAAGGTGCCGCTGATCGTCGTGACGATGAGCGAGCAGGGCGCCTGCGCCATCGCCGGTGACGAGCGCGTGACGGTGCCGGCGGCACCGGTCGACAAGGTGGTGGATACCACCGGGGCGGGCGATCTGTTCGCCGCGGGCTTCCTGCATGGGCAGGCGCAGGGCTGGGGACTGGAGCGGTCGCTGCGGCTGGGCGCGGTGTGCGCGGCCGAGGTGATCAGCCATTTCGGGGCGCGTCCGCTGGCCGATCTGAAGGCACTGGCGGCCGACATCTAAGCAGCGCCGGCCTGCTTCCGGGGTTGAATCGGCCACGGGCTGGCGTCTGCCGGCCAGTGGCCGATTTCCGTTTTACGATTGGCAGTCCGCGGCCCAGCGCGCGTCCATTTCAGCATCGGTCTTTAGCTGCGAGGCGAAGGTCACCTCACCGTTCCTGACGATGAATCGTTCGTAGCCGGTGCGGCCCATGCCGACGCTGGCGTTCACCTCGCCGCACACCGCCCCGCCATGCGCGGCGACGCCCTTGAACTGCGCCGTCTCGGGCCGCTTCAGCGCGCGGCGCACCGCCTCCGTGCCGTCGCGCACGCGGGCGACCTCGGCCGGATCGGGGCCGACGTCGCAGCCGGCGACCGTCACCGCGAGCGCCAGGATCGTGAGGGCGCGCATCATTCGGCGGCTCCCGGCTTCAGCAGCTCGAGCGCGGCGGCGGTCATCGCGGTGGCGCCCGTCACCACCACCGGCTCGGGCGTGATCTTGAATAAGGGCGAGTGGTGTGAGGCGACGGGTGGCCCGCCGTTGCGCGCGGCATCCAGCGTTGCCTTGGGCGTGCCGCCAACCGCGAAATAATAGCCCTTCACGCCCGTATCCGGCTGCACGAAATAGGCGAAGTCCTCGGCGCCCATGCCCATCTGGTGAAACGGTACGACGCTGTCCGCGCCGAGCGTGTCGACCATCACGGCATTGAGGCGGCGGGCGAGCGGGGTGTCGTTGATCGTCGTGGGCGTGCCCTCGACCACGGTGACGACGGGCATCTTGTCCTTGGCCATGCCATTCATGACGCCGACACCCTCCGCGATCCGCTTGATCCCCGAGACGAGCTGCGCACGCGTGCCCTCGTCATTGGCGCGAACGGTGACCTGAAGCTTCGCCTCGTCGGAGATGATGTTGTGCTTCAGCCCCGAATGGAACGAGCCGACGGTGATGACGCCGGGCAGCAGCGGCGCGCGTTCGCGGCTGATCAGGCCCTGCAGCGCGATCACGATCTGCGAGCCCATATAAACCGGATCCTTGCCGGTGTTCGGGCTGGCGCCATGCGCGCCGACGCCGGGCACGACGATGTCGACCGAATCGGACGAGGAATATTGGATCGTCTCGCTTGCGGCGACCTTGCCCGTCTCCATGCTGGCGTCGACGTGATAGGCGAGCGCGTAATCGGGCTTGGGAAAGCGGGTGTAGAGGCCGTCGGCGACCATCGCCTTGGCACCGCCGATCCGCTCCTCGGCGGGCTGGCCGATGAAGACGAGCGTCCCGTTCCAGCGATCCTTCATCGCCGCCATCCGGCGTGCGGTGGCGATCAGGCCGACGACGTGCGTGTCATGCCCGCAGGCGTGCATCACGGGCACCTCGACACCGTCCACGCCGACCTGGCGCACGGTGGAGGCATTGGGGAGGCCGGATTTTTCCTGCACGGGCAGCCCGTCCATGTCGGCGCGGATCAGCACGGTCGGGCCGGCACCGTTCTTCAGCACGCCGACGACGCCGGTCTGGCCGACCTTTTCGGTCACCTGCATGCCGGGGATCTTGCGGAACTCGGCGGCGATCGCCGCGGCGGTCTTCGTCTCGCGGAACGACAGCTCGGGATTGCGGTGCAGCTGGTCCCACAATTTGCCGAGATCGCGATCGTAATCGGCCTTGATCTGCGCCTGGTAATCGGGCGCGGCGGCGACGGGCGTGGCAAGCGTGCAGAGCAGGGCGGCGATGATGGTGCGGCGCATTGGGTTCCCCTTTGTTGCGCGTAGCATAGCCGGCGGAGCGCCGGGGTGAAGGGGGTGTGCGATCGCTATCTGGAAACGTCGGGCGTGGTTGGTGCTGGCGTCCGGCCTGGCGCACCTTCGTCGACCGTAGAGTGAACGGCGGGGTGGACTCCGGCACGAGGCCGGGGTGACGTTGCGTGTCGAGGGGCGTGGCGCGCGATTGGGCGGGGCGTGGTTTTGTCGAGCCGGGCCCTGGGGACGCAGCGTGGCGCGCTGGCATCGGTTGCAGCGTGTGTGGAGGGTTGGACCCCGGCGCGGGGCCGGGGTGACGTGGGGTGGAGGAGCGGAACGGCCGCCGGCTTCACCTACCCGTCATGCCGGGCTGGTCCCGGCATCCACCGTGCCGCAAACTCTAAGCTGTCGAGTTTGGGGAAAAGTGGACCCCGGCACAGGGCCGGGGTGACGTTACGGTCTTGAGTGACGGAGTGGCGATCAGTCGACGAAGGCGCGTTCGATGACGAACTGGCCGGGGTTGGCGTTCGAGCCTTCGGTGAGGCCGAGCCCTTCGAGCATCTGCGCGGTTTCGCGGATCATCGCGGTGGAGCCGCACAGCATGACGCGGTCCGTCTCGGGATCGAACGTCGCCGGGCCGGTGACCGGCGGGGCGAAGAGGCGGCCGTCGGCGATCAGGTCGGTGATCCGGCCCGTGCGCTCGAAATCCTCACGCGTGACGGTGGGAATATAGTGGAACTGCTCCTGCGCCTGGTCGCCGATCAGCGGATCGTCGGCGAGCTTGGCCGAAAGCTCCTCACGGAAGGCGAGATCGTTCACGCGGCGGGTGCCGTGGACGATGATCACCTGGTTGAAGCGCTCGTACACTTCGGGGTCACGCGCGAGGCTGAGGAACGGGGCAAGGCCGGTGCCGGTGGACAGCATCCACAGCCGCTCGCCGCCGAGCAGGGCGTCGCACACGAGCGTGCCGGTCGGCTTCTTGCCCATATACAGCTGGTCGCCCGGTTGGATCGCCTGCAGCCGGCCGGTCAGCGGGCCATCCTGCACCTTGATCGAAAGAAATTCGAGCTCGTCGGCATAGGACGGGCTGGCGATCGAATAGGCGCGCATCACGGGCTTGGGATCGTCATTCTCGCCCGGCAGGCCGATCATGATGAACTCGCCCGAGCGGAAGCGCAGCGCCGACGGACGATCAACCGCGAAGCTGAACAGATGCTCGTTCCAGTGGCGCACCCATTTGACGTTCACCGTCAGGAACGCCTTGTGGTCGGGAATCAACTTCGGTTCTGCAAGCACGGTCAACGATCTCGCTCCTTGATGGCGCCTCATGCGGGGAGGGCGCGCCATCTGAATTCATTCGGCAGTCTGCAACACCTGACCGCCCGTTCGGTACCCAGTACCTTGTCGTCCGGCGTTCTTGCCGCAAGCAAGAAAAGTTCGCAGGCCGAATAGCCGACCGCGCCCTGCCGCCGTTCCGTAAGGAAAAGGCAGAGCGTGATCGGCCCAAGTGTTCGCGCAAGTAGGAGCGGGGTGGCGCGAGTGCAACGCATGGTCGCGGCCTTTGCGCGCTCGTTGCCCTTCCGTTCCGCCGCCCGCGCCCCCATATTCACGGCCATGGCGATCCAGATCCGAACCACGCTTGCCGAACCCGAGACCGGCAAGGATTTCGTGCCGCACCGTCCGCAGCGCCCCGCCAAGGTGGAAGGCGGCAAGCCGTTCAAACTGGTGTCCGACTATCAGCCGGCGGGCGACCAGCCGACTGCGATCGCGGAGCTGGTGGCGGCGGCGAAGGCGGGCGAGAAGGATCAGGTGCTCCTCGGCGTCACTGGATCGGGCAAGACGTTCACCATGGCGAAGGTGATCGAGGAAATGCAGCGCCCGGCGCTGATCCTGGCGCCGAACAAGATCCTGGCGGCGCAGCTCTATGGCGAGTTCAAGAGCTTCTTTCCCGAGAACGCGGTCGAATATTTCGTCAGCTACTACGATTATTACCAGCCCGAGGCCTATGTGCCCCGGTCGGACACGTACATCGAGAAGGAAAGCTCGGTGAACGAGGCGATCGACCGGATGCGCCATTCGGCGACGCGGTCTTTGCTGGAGCGCGACGACGTGCTGATCGTCGCATCGGTCTCGTGCCTCTACGGTATCGGATCGGTCGAGACGTACTCGGCGATGATCTTTGACCTGAAGAAGGGGCAGAGCGTCGACCAGCGCGAGATCGTGCGCAAGCTCGTCGCGCTGCAATACAAGCGCAACGATGCGGCGTTCCAGCGCGGCAATTTTCGGGTGAAGGGCGACAATCTGGAGATCTTCCCCAGCCACCTCGAGGATGCGGCGTGGCGGATCAGCTTCTTCGGTGACGACATCGAGGAGATCGTGGAGTTCGACCCGCTGACCGGCAAAAAGGCGGCGAGCATGAACTCGGTGCGGATCTATGCGAACTCGCATTACGTGACGCCCGGGCCGACGATGAAGCAGGCGAGCGAGGCGATCCGGCATGAATTGACCGAGCGGCTGAAGGAGCTGGAGGCGGAGGGCAAGCTGCTGGAGCATCAGCGGCTGGAGCAGCGCACCAATTTCGATCTGGAGATGATCGCCGCGACGGGCAGCTGCAACGGCATCGAGAATTACAGCCGCTTCCTCACTGGCCGCCTGCCGGGCGAGCCGCCGCCCACCTTGTTCGAATATCTGCCCGAGAACGCGATGCTGTTCGTCGACGAAAGCCACCAGACGGTGCCGCAGATCGGCGCGATGGCGCGCGGCGACCACCGGCGGAAGATCACGCTGGCGGAATACGGCTTTCGTCTGCCGAGCTGCATCGACAATCGCCCGCTGCGCTTCAACGAATGGGATGCGATGCGCCCGCAGACCGTCAGCGTCTCGGCGACGCCGGGCGGGTGGGAGATGGAACAGACCGGCGGCGTCTTTGCCGAGCAGGTGATCCGCCCCACCGGGCTGATCGACCCGCCGGTCGAGATAAAGCCGGTCGAGGAGCAGGTGCAGGATTGCATCGTCGAGTGCCGCAAGACGGCGGAGCTGGGCTATCGCACGCTCGTCACCACGCTGACCAAGCGGATGGCGGAGGATCTGACCGAGTATATGCACGAGGCGGGCGTGAAGGTCCGCTACATGCACTCCGACGTCGAGACGCTGGAGCGTATCGAGCTGATCCGCGACCTGCGGTTGGGCGTGTACGACGTGCTGATCGGCATCAACCTGCTGCGCGAGGGGCTCGACATTCCCGAATGCGGGCTGGTGTGCATCATGGATGCCGACAAGGAGGGCTTCCTGCGCTCCGAAACTTCGCTGATCCAGACGATCGGGCGCGCGGCGCGCAACGTCGACGGGCGCGTGATCCTCTACGCCGATCGCATCACCGGCTCGATGGAGCGGGCGATGAACGAAACCGCGCGGCGCCGCGAGAAGCAGGAAGCGTACAACCTCGAACACGGCATCACGCCGACCACTATCAAGCGCAACATCGGCGACATCATCGCGCATGTGTCGAACAAGGATGGCGTGCTGATCGATACCGGTGACGAGGAACGCCCGCACATGGTGGGCCACAATCTGCGCGCCTATATCGAGGAGCTGGAAAAGAAGATGCGCAAGGCCGCGGCGGACCTCGAGTTCGAGGAGGCTGGCCGCCTGCGCGACGAGATCCGCAACCTGGAGCAGGAGGAGCTGGGGCTGCCGGTGCACGAGCAGAAAGCGCCGCTGATGGGGCGCAGCAACGAGGGCAAGCCGGGCACGCGCAAGACGCGCTTCGGCAAGCAGCAGCAGATGCGGATGGCGAAGCGGCGGTGATGCAGAAACGGCGGTTCGTCGGGTGGGCCGCCGCTTATGCGCTGGCGACCGCCGCCGTCGTTATTGCCGTTGCGGGTTATTTTGAGAACGCGGGGCTGCTGGTGTCGCAGGTCGCGCTGATCGCCGGGCCGACGCTGGTGCCATTCCTGATCCTGTGCGGGCGGCCGACGCGGGCAGGCTGGGTGGTCCTCGCGCTACTGACCGCGGCTGGGTGGGCGTGGACCGTTTATACCGATACGCGCCCGTACCAAGGTGGCGGCGCGTCATTTGCGGTGTTCTTCGGCTGGTTCGGCTGCCTCGTCGCCAGCGTGGTGGCGGGCGTCGCACGGCTCGCCGCCCGCATTCGCAAGCGGCGCCAGGAGCCGGGCGTCAGGCAGGGCTGAAATGCCTCAGCGGAGCGTCAGGTCTTCGCCGCCGACGCCATAATAGCCCGCGACGCGATCGGCATAGGCCTGGTCGAAATGAGGCGCGTTGTTCGCCCAGCTCGGGCCGCCTTCGAGCATGCGGCGGTCGATGGTGACGACGTAGAGGTCGCGCACCGCGTCGAACTGAAGGAGCGAGAAGGGCAGGGGGTAATAGCTTTTGCCCATCCCCAAGAACCCGCCGAGGCTGAGCACGGCGTGGGTGACCCGGCCGCTGACCTTGTGGGTGAGGAAGGACTGCACCACGCCGATCTTGTCGCCATCCCGGCTTTCGACCTTTACCGTCGAGACAAGCGTCGCTTCGATCAGGGCGAGGGTGGTCGGGGTGTCGGCTGTGCTCATTGCTGTCTCTCTTTGCGCTGATCGTCTTTCGGTTGAACCGATGGTCCCGCGCGCCGGTTCCGGTTGAGCCGGGGCGCGAGTGCGGGCTAGGGTGAGCCATGCGTCTTTTGCCTGCGACCGCCCTCCTTCTTCCGTTCCTGATGGCGAGTTGCGTCGCGCCGCCGGTGGAAGCCCCGCCGCCGCCGACCCCCGTCCTGCCGCCGCCACCGCCGGCACCCAAGCCGGCGCCGCTCGCGGGTGACTGGCAGGACTGGCCGCTGACGCCGGGCACGTGGCGCTATGCGCGCGAGGCGGGCGGCACGCGCGCGACCTTCGCGCAGGGCGGGGGAGCGGCGACGCTGTCGCTGCGCTGCGACTTGGCCGCGCGGCGGGTGATCCTGTCGCGGCCTGGCGCTGCTGCGGGCGCCATGACGATCCGCACCAGCAGCGCGACGCGCGCCGTGCCGGTTCAGGCCGCCGCAGGCGCGGCCGAGGCCGTGTTCGCGGCGCGCGAGCCGCTGCTCGATGCGATGGCGTTCAGCCGCGGGCGCGTGGCGATCGAGCAGCGCGGCGCGCCGACGCTGGTGGTGCCGCCTTATGCCGAGATCGGCCGGGTGATCGAGGATTGCCGCGGCTGATCGAACGCGCCCTGGCGGATCATCGGCGGGGCGCGGATGTTCGTTCAAACTTGCCTGCAAAACAAGTCTTGTTTCCGCGTCGGAAAGGACTCAGATTGCGGATGTGGCCGACGCGGTCACGACTGTTATCAACCAGCGAAAGGAGGTGATCCGATGTCTCATGGTTCAGCAATGGGGTCGGTTCAGTTCGTTCGGGGGACGCGCTTCTGAGGCTGTAGCGGTTCGGCGGGGGGTATTGTCCTCCAGACAACGCCGGGCACTGTAGCGTTCAGAGGCCTGCATGGTCTCCCGGGCTGGAGCTCTCCGGCCGCTGACCATGTTTAGGGGTTGTCGGATAGCCTTGGTGGGCTATCCGGCAACCTCTTCTCATTTCTGGCGCTTCTCTTTTCTGGCTCGTGGTTTTTGCGGTCGGACGTGCGGGTGACCCTGCTGCGAGGACGGCGTGGCGCAGGGGAGTGGTGCGGTGCGGTGCGAGCGGCTAAGCGGCGCATGATGCGGTATTTTCTGATGATCGTGGCGCTGCTGGCGGCGCTGCCCGCCGCCGCGCAGCGCGCTGATCGCGCGACGCCCGGCTATGTTCGGGTGCGGCTGGAAACGGCGCTGGGCAACATCGTCCTCGCGCTCGACGCGAAGCGCGCCCCGGCGACCACCGCCAATTTCATGAAATATGTCGACGACGGCCGCTTCGACGGGATCAGTTTCTATCGTTCCGCGCGGCAGAAGAACGCGCCGTCGCTCGGCTTCATCCAATCGGGCATCCGCACCGACGCGCGCCGCTTCCTCGACATGATCCCGCATGAATCGACCAAGAAGACCGGGATCAAGCACCTCGACATGACCATTTCCATGGCGCGGCGCGGCGAGCCCGGATCCGCCAACGGCAATTGGTTCATCGCCGTCGGCCCGATGCCGTGGATGGACTGGAAGCCGGACAATCCCGGCTATGCCGCGTTCGGCCGGGTGGTCGCGGGGCAGAATGTGGTGAAGCGCATCCTCGCGCAGCCGACGGGTGAACGAATGAAGGGCACGCTGCTGCTGAAGCCGGTGTATGTGAAGCGCGCCGTGCGGCTGGACGGGAAGGCGAAGCCGACCGGGCGGCCGCGGCCGTGGCTGATCGAGGGGCGCAAGGACGGCTGATCGAGGGGGCGCCGCGTGCGACGGCCCGGCCTGTCGCCTTTGGTCGTGTGGAAGCGTCGTTGCCGTTTGGCTCTGGCCCGTAGAGGCCGCCTTTGCGACGACGCGAGCGACGTACCGGTCATTCGGTCGTGGCGGCCTGCGTGGCTGCCATTTTTGGTGCGCAACTGGGCCCCGGCCTTCGCCGGGGTGGTGGGCTGGATCGGCTGGGTCAGGCCCGGCAGGCTTGGCGGTTCCAACCGCCGCATGCGGGAGGCTTTGCAAACGGCAATGATGGGGCTGCCCGTGGCTTCAGCCACACCTCGCCATCGATGGCGACGCTGGAAGGGGTGATCGGGTGATTACGGGAGCGAGGGCGCGGCGGCGTTCGCTTCGTCATTGTACACTTTGTCGAGGTAATAACCGGCTAAAGTATAATGCGCCTTCACCGCTTCGGGTACTTCGGTTCGCTGGGCCATCTCGAGCTCATACTCGGCGCGCCTGTAATAATATTCCTTGTCGTCGTCCACCGAAACTACTCCATCTCCCGGCCCGAACCATATACCGTTGTGGGATGCCGGAAAACTAATCTGTGTTACGTCTTTCCAGCCAGACGGCGTGATCGAGATCATTCTGTCGTTCATCTTGTTCGTTTCCGTTTTGTGCTACCCTATCTTCTCCTCAACAGCAATCGGCCCCGACGCAAAAATGCGGCAGAGCCAGGTTGACGCTTGCGCCGGCGACAGCTTTGCAAGACGTTTGCGACGCTCGGTCCCACGCGAGCCAGATCACAACCCCCGGCCTGATGGTAAGTTCCTCGACAGGCTGTGTTTCTACGGAGTTGCCATGTCCCTGCTCGCCATCCTGCTCGCCGCCCAAGCCGCCGCCGCGCCGGCACCCGCCGTGCCTGCGCGGATCACCCGGTTGCTGGAGCGCGCGCCGATCATCGACGGGCACAACGATCTGGCATGGGAGATTCGCGATCAGCACGAGGCGAAGGTCGAGGACGTCGACCTGACCAAGAACACCGCGGCGCTGCCGTACCCGCTTCAGACGGATATTCCGCGGCTGCGTGCGGGCGGGGTGGGTGGCCAGTTCTGGTCGGTGTGGATCCCAGCGACCATCACGGGGCCGCGCGCGGTTGAGATGACGCTGGAGCAAATCGACGTGGTGCGCCGCGTGGTGGCGGCCAACCCCAAGGCATTCGCGCTGGTGACGAGCGCCGCCGACGTGCGCCGCGCGCAGAAGGACGGCAGGATCGCATCGATGATCGGGATCGAGGGCGGGCATCAGATCGACGGTCGGCTTTCGGTGTTGCGCCAGATGAAGGCGCTGGGTGTCGGCTATATGACGCTGACGCATGGCAAGAGCCTGGACTGGGCCGATTCCTCCACCGATGCGCCGCGTGCCGGCGGACTTAGCGCCTTTGGCCGCGATGTGGTGGCCGAGATGAACCGAATTGGCATGATCGTCGACGTGAGCCACGTGGCGGACACGACCATGGCGGCGGTGCTGGACATTTCGAAGGCGCCGGTGATCGCCTCGCATTCCTCCGCGCGCGCGATCGCCGACGTGCCGCGCAACATTCCCGACGATCTGCTGCGCCGGATCGGCGCGGCGGGCGGCGTGGTGATGGTGAACCTGTACCCCGCCTTCCTATCGGCCGAGTGGCGTGCGTGGGACCAGGCGCGCACCAAGTTCGGCAAGGCGCGGGGGTTGGCGACCGATGCCTATGGCGCCAAGTCACCCGCGCCGCTGGTCGCGTGGGATGCGGAACACCCGATGCCGCGCGTGACGGCGGCGACGGTGGCGGACCATGTCGAGCATATCGCCAAGGTGGCCGGCAAGGGTGCGGTGGGGATCGGCGGCGATTATGACGGCATCGGCGGCACCGCGCCCGAGGATATGGGCGGCGTCGACGGCTATCCGCGGCTGTTCGCCGAGCTGGCGCGGCGCGGGTGGAGCGACGCGGAGCTCGCCAATTTGTCGCAGGGCAACGTGCTGCGCGTGATGGAGCGGGTGGAGGCGGTGGCGGCGAGCCAGCGCAACCTGCGGCCGGTGGATGCGATCGAGCCGGAGTGAGCGGGTGGGACTGGATTTAGGCGAAGACGCGCTTGTCTGATTAGTCTCGTGAGCGGCTCCCTGACGCTTGCGAGACCTTTGTGTATTTACCGCATGGTCCGGTGAACTACCTCGTGCCGGGATTCACTTTACCACAGACTCGCTAGTTTAAGGTCTGCGGCGCGGTGGATGCCGGGACTAGCCCGGCATGACGCTATGCGCTTCGTAGAGGTGTCGCGCGCCCCGGGGGGCAGGTGGGAAGGCGTTGGTGCAGGCTGGTGATTTTTGCCGGCGCTGTTCCGTAGCTGGACCCGCCTTCCCCGGGTGTGCACCTTTATCTGAAGGCTGTCTCAGAAGCCGCTGAGGAAGCTGGCGACGTTGGCGCCGAGCGCGTCGATGGCGTAGCCGCCTTCCATGACGATGGCGGTCGGCAGGCCGAGGCTGGCGATGTCGCGGGCGAGCACGGCGTAGTCGGGGGTGGTCAGCGCGAATTTGCTGATTGGGTCGCCTTCCCATGTATCCGCGCCGTAGCTGACTACCAGGAAGGTGGCGCGGAAGCGGGCGATGGCGTCTAGCGCAATTGCCTGTGCGGCGCGGAAGGCGTCCGCCTTCGTGCCGTGTGGCAACGGGAGGTTGAGCGTCGCGCCTTCGCCGGCGCCTTCACCGATTTCGTCGGCATGGCCCCAGTAGAAGGGGTAATCGGTCGCGGGATCGGCGTGGACGCTGGCGTAGAAGACGTCGCTGCGTTGCCAGAAGATGTCCTGCGTGCCGTTGCCGTGATGATAATCGATGTCGAGGATCGCGACGCGCTCGTGCCCCGCATCGCGCGCGGCCTGGGCGGCGATGGCGGCGACGTTGAGGTGGCAATATCCGCCGAAGTAATCGGCGCCGGCATGGTGGCCGGGCGGGCGGCAGAGCGCAAAGGCGGTGCGGTCGCCGGCGAGCACGGCGTGGGTGGCGGCGAGCGCGGACTGTGCGCTGCCATAGGCGCTGGCCCAGGTCTTCGGGGTGAGCGGGGTGGTCGCGTCGAAGGCGTAGCGACCCATCAATGCGTCGATGCGATCGAGGCGGAGCGGGCGGCGGCCGACGATCGGGAAGGCGTAGGGGAGCGCGTCGCCCGGGCGGCCGGCGGCAGCCCAGGCGGCGGGCGCGTCCTGCAGGAACTGGAGGTAGTCGGCGTCGTGAACCGCCCGGATCGGGGCCTCGCCGCGATCCTCCGGTTCCTCCGCGCCGCCGATGGCCGCGAGGATCATCGCCGCGCGGGCGGGCTTTTCGGCATAGGCGGTGAAGGCGCCGTTGTGCAGCTCCTGCGCAGGAGCGTGACGGAGCTGATCGGGGGAGAAGAAGCGGCGCATCAGCGGACCTGCGTGACGGAGAGGCTGCCAGCGGCAAGCGGCTGGCATAGATCGCCGGAGGGCACGGACGGGTCGAGCCACTCGGCCCAGCGGTCGCGGCCGAGCACGACCACCTGGCGCGAGTGATAGGGCGCGATGTCGGGGCCGGGCTCGCAGGTGAGCATGGTGAAGGCCTCGCCGACGGTTGCGTCCTTGCGCCACAGGCCAGCGATGCAGAACCAGTCGTGGCCGATAAGGCGGAAGGCCCATTTGTCCTTGCGCCTGGCCTTGGGATCGGCCGGCTTGGTGAATTCAAAGAAGCTGTCGACCGGGATCAGGCAGCGGCCGGCCCGCAGGTCGCGTCCGTCCGAGCGGAAATTGTACACCGGGCGGCCGCCGGTGCCAGGCCAGCTCCAGCGGCGGGTGACGCATTCCGCCTCATCCGCGCGGCCATCGACGCCGCGGATGATGATCGTCGGATCGGTGATGCGGATGCTGTCGAGCGGCGCCATGTTGGGCGCGCCCTCGGGAAAGACGAGCGGGATGCGCGTCTCGTCCCAATCGGTGCGCAATTCGCCAAGGGCGATGCGGCGGGCGGCCTCGTTGCACATGCGCGGGAGGGTAGCGGATCGGGGTGGCCGGCGCCAACCTCCCGCGGGGAAGGGGGCGCCGGTCGATCCGGGTTACTTTGCCGCCAGTGCCTCGGCGAGGAGGCGGCGGGTGTTGGCGACGCCGTACAGCCTGATGAAGCTGCCCATGCGCGGCCCCTGGCTGGAGCCGAGCAGCGTTTCGTAGAGCGCCTTGAACCAGTCGCGCAGCTCCGCGAAGCCGCCGGTCTTGCCGATCTCATAGACCGCGTTCTGGATGTCCTCGGCCGAGGCGTCCTCGCCCAGGGTAGCGAGATCGGCATCGAGCCGTTCGAGCGCGGCCACCTCGACGCCCTCGGGCGCGCGGCGCTTCAGCGTGGGAGCGATGAAATCGCGGTGATAGGAGAGGGCGTAGCCGATCATCCGGTCGAGCTCCGGATGAGCCGCGGCGTTCGCATCGGGGAGGTAATTGCCGAGGTAGCCCCAGACCTGCTCGTTCGTGGCGCCTTCGCCCATCACGCCGACGAGGTTCAGCAGCAGGCCGAACGTCACCGGCAGCGTTGCCGCCGGCACGTCGCCATTGTGGATGTGGTGGACGGGGTTGCCGAGCTTCTCCTTCCAGCCCTGCGCCGGATAATTGGCGCGGAACTGCCAGTAATCGTCCACCGCACGCGGAATCAGGCCGAGGTGGAGCGACTTGGCCTTCTTCGGTTCGCGATAGATGTAGAAGGCGAGGCTTTCGTCGGGGCCGTAGGTGAGCCATTCCTCGATCGAAAGGCCGTTGCCCTTCGACTTGGAGATCTTCTCGCCCTTGGCATCAAGGAACAGCTCGTAGATCAGCCCCTCGGGCCGGCGCCCGCCGAGCACCTGCGCGATCTTGCCGCCGAGCACGCCCGAATCGATCAGGTCCTTGCCGTACATCTCGTAATCGACGCCAAGCGCGGCCCAGCGCATGCCCCAATCGGGCTTCCACTGGAGCTTCGCCTTGCCGCCGAGGATCGACTGTTCGACCGTTTCGCCCTCATCCTCGAAGCGGATAATGCCCGCCTCGGCGTCGACCACCTCAACGGGCACCTGGAGCACGATGCCGGACTTTTCGCTGATCGGCAGGACGGGCGAATAGGTCGCCTGCCGCTCGGCGCGTAGCGTCGGCAGCATGACGGCCATGATCTTGTCGTAGTTACGCAGGACGTTGCGCAGCGGCTCATCGAAGCGGCCGGCAGTGTAATAATCGGTCGACGAGACGAACTCGTATTCGAAGCCGAAGCGATCGAGAAAGTCGCGCAGCATGGCGTTGTTGTGCGCGGCGAAGCTGTCGAACTTGCCGAACGGATCGGGGATGCGCGACAGCGGCTTGCCGAGGTTCGCCGTCAGCAGCTCCTTGTTCGGCACATTGTCCGGCACCTTGCGCAGGCCGTCCATGTCGTCGCTGAACGCCACCAGCCGGGTCGGGCGGCCGGTCATTTCCTCATAGGCGCGGCGCACCATGGTGGTGCGCAGCACTTCCTGGAAGGTGCCGATATGCGGCAGGCCCGAGGGGCCGTAGCCGGTTTCGAACAGCATCGGTTCCCCGTCGGGCTTCCCCTCCGGCCAGCGCTTCAGGAGCTTTCGCGCTTCCTCATAGGGCCAGGCCTTGGACTCGAGCGCAGCGGTGCGCCGTTCGGGATCGAATGCGTCTGTCATAACGCGGTGCGCCGTAGCGACGCGCGCGCACGATGGCTATATGGGGGACGCATGTCGATCTGGTCCGGCCTTTTCCTGTTTCTCCTTACCGTCGCCGGGATGGAGGCGTTCGCCTATGTGATGCACCGCTGGGTGATGCATGGGCCGGGCTGGTTCCTGCACGAAAGCCATCATCGTCCACGTACCGGGCGATTCGAGCTGAACGATCTGTATGGCGTGATCTTTGCCGTGCCGTCGATCGTGCTGATCTATGGCGGCGTGCAGGGGGGCTGGTGGCCAGGCTATGCCTGGATCGGCGCCGGGATCGCGGCGTACGGCGCGATCTACTTCGGGTTTCACGACGTGATCGTGCATGAGCGGGTGCGCACGCGCTTTCTGCCCAAATCCAGCTATATGAAGCGGATCGTCCAGGCGCACCGGCTGCACCATGTGGTGAACACCAAGGAGGGAACGGTAAGCTTCGGGTTTCTCGTCGCGCCCAAACCGGAAGAGCTGAAGGCCGAGTTGAAGCGGCGCGGCCGGGCGGGGGTACGCGCTCCGACCGGAACGGTTCCGACGTTTGCGGAAAAGTAACCTTCGCGGCGGATAGTCCTCGCCATGGATCACGCCATTCCGCTCCCAAGCCCGTCCGACGGCGACGAAAACCGTCGCGCACTGCGCAAGGCAGTCAAGATGCGCGCCCACCTGCGCGACCGCGGCACCACCCGTTTCGAGATCGAAGTGGTCGACCTTTCCACCACCGGATTTCGCGCGCAGACCAGCTTCACGCTATGGCCGGGCACGACCGTGTGGCTGACGCTGCCGGGGCTGGCCGGGCTGGAGGCGGTGGTCGCGTGGCGCGACAAGTACCGCTACGGCTGCGCCTTTACCAAGCCGCTGCACCCGGCGGTGTTCGACCATATCGTGGCGCTCGGCAACGATTGACGATGCGGTCGCGGGTTCGCCCGCGTCGCTGCACGACGCCGGGCTTGCCGGTCTGACGGCATGGGGCGCCGCTCTGTCGAGCCGGCGCCTTTATCGTGTCAGTCGAACAGCGAGGAGACGCTGGTCTCGTCAGCAATGCGGCGCATGGCCTCCGCCAGCAGCGGCGCGATGGTGAGGTGGCGGATGCGGCCCGAATCGCCGATCGCCTCCTGATTGCCGATCGAATCGGTGATGACGAGTTCGCGCAGCGCCGAGCCCTCGACCCGCGCGACCGCGCCGCCCGACAGCACACCGTGGCTGACATAGGCGACGACATCCTCGGCGCCCGATTCGCGCAGCGCGGCGGCGGCGTTGCACAAGGTGCCGGCCGAATCGACGATGTCGTCGATGAGGATGCAGAAGCGTCCCTCGACATCGCCGATGATGTTCATGACTTCCGATTCGCCGGCGCGCTCACGCCGCTTGTCGACAATCGCGAGCGGGGCGTTGTGGAGCCGCTTGGCCAGCGCACGGGCGCGCACCACGCCGCCGACGTCGGGCGAGACGACCATCAGATTCTTGGAGCCGAAGCGCGCCAGAATGTCCGCCGACATGACCGGGGCGGCGAACAGATTGTCGGTCGGGATGTCGAAGAAGCCCTGGATCTGGCCGGCGTGCAGATCGACCGACAGAACGCGATCGGCGCCGGCGGTGGTGATCAGGTTGGCGACCAGCTTGGCCGAGATCGGCGTGCGGGGGCCGGGCTTTCGATCCTGCCGCGCATAGCCGAAATAAGGAACGACGGCGGTGATGCGCTTGGCCGACGCGCGCTTCAGCGCGTCGATGCAGATCAGCAGCTCCATGAGATTGTCGTTGACCGGATAGCTGGTCGACTGGATCAGGAACACGTCCTCGCCGCGCACATTCTCCATGATCTCGACGAAGATTTCCTCGTCGGCAAAGCGGCGCACCAGCGCCTCCGTCAACGGGATCTCCAGATAGGAGGCAATGTCGCGCGCCAGTGGCAGGTTCGAGTTGCCGGTCATCAGTTTCATAAGCGTCCCGCCCTTTCTGCGCCGCCCCCTTAGCGCGAAAGCCCCGTGTTGCAATCGTGCGACATGGATGGTGAGACAGTTTGCGGTTCGGCCGCGGCGGGCCTAACGCGCGCGGCATGACCGTGGTTACCCGCTTCGCCCCTTCGCCGACCGGCCGCCTGCACGTCGGCAACATCCGCGCCGCGCTGCATAACTGGATGTTTGCGCGCGGCCAGGGCGGACGCTTCGTGCTGCGCATCGACGATACCGATGCGGAGCGGAGCGAGGAGCGGTTCGTGGACGCGATCCGCGAGGATCTGGCGTGGCTGGGCCTGACGCCGGACGCGGAGGTGCGCCAGTCGGAGCGGTTTGGCCTGTACGAAACGCGGTTCGAGGAATTGCGCGCGGCCGGGCGGATCTATCCGGCGTATGACACCAGCCAGGAGCTGGACCTGAAGCGCAAGATCCAGCTCGGCCGGGGATTGCCGCCGGTGTACGATCGCGCGGCGTTGCAGCTGAGCGATGCGGATCGCGCGCGGCTGGAGAACGAGGGTGTGCGGCCGCACTGGCGCTTTCGCCTGGACGATGACGCGGTGGTCGAATGGGACGATCTGGTGCGCGGGCACCAGCGGTTCGACCCAAAGACGATGAGCGATCCGGTGATCCGGCGTGCGGACGGATCGTGGCTTTATATGCTGCCGTCCGCGATCGACGACATCGATCTTGGCATCAGCCACGTGATGCGCGGCGAAGATCACGTCGCGAATACCGCGCTGCAGATCCAGATGTTCGCCGCGATGGGCAGCACGCCGCCGCATTTCGCGCATGCTGCGCTGCTGACCGGGAGCGAGGGCAAGCTGTCCAAGCGGCTGGGGAGCCTGGGCGTCGACCAGCTGCGCGAGATGGGCATCGAGGCGCAGGCGATCCGTGCGCTGCTGGCGCGGCTGGGGACGAGCGATCCGGTGGAGCCGGTGGTGGAGATGGCGCCGCTGCTCGCCACGTTCGATTTCGGCCGTTTCGGGCGGGCGCCGGCACGCTTCGACGAGGCGGAACTGGCGCAGCTCAACGCGCGGATCGTGCATCAGCTGCCCTACGAGGCGGTGCGCGATCGGCTGCCGGCCGGAGTGACGGCCGAGGTGTGGGAAGCGGTGCGACCCAACCTTTCCACGGTCGCCGAAGTGCAGGATTGGTGGCAGGTGATCGAAGGACCGATCACGCCGGCGGCACTCTCCGATGACGACCGCGCGTATCTGGCATTGGCAGCCGATGCGGCGGAGGCGATCGACTGGGGTGCCGACCCGTGGCACCAGCTGACGGGCGCGCTGAAGGGCTCGACCGGGCGCAAGGGTAAGGCGTTGTTCCTGCCGCTGCGCCAGGCACTGACGGGCCGCGATCATGGCCCGGACATGGCGGCGCTGCTGCCGCTGATCGGGCGCGACCGCGCGCTGGCGCGGCTGCGCGGCGCCTGACGGCGGCGGCGCGCGCTGCCGCTTGCGCACGATATGTTATGTGGTACCATCACAGCCTGAGCGAAGGCTCGGAAGGAGAAGAAACAAGAAAACCATAGGAGAGGATCATGTACGCGGACCGAAATGCCCGGCCGTCCGGCGTGAATGCCGGAAGCCTTGTTGTTGCCGTCGCGATCAACGCCGCCGTGATCGGCGCGCTGATATTCTCCGCCCCGGTGATCGAGGCGATCAAGCAGCGCGGCACGCTGATCGTCGAGAACATCCCGCTCGATCCGCCACCGCCACCCGAACCGATCGAGCCGCCGCCGGCGATCAAGGACCAGAAGGTCAGCACGCTGCCCGAGCGGCCGAGCACCAGCACCAATATCGCGCCGACGACGGCGAGCGATGCTTTCGTCGTGACACCGCTCCCGCTGCCGCCCTTGCCGTTGCCGCCGCTTCCGCCGGTCGGCGAGCTGACGCGGGTGGAGCCGGCCAAGCCGCCGGTGCTGGTGGAGGCGCGGCCCGATCCCCGCTTTGCCCGCCAGATGCAGCCGACCTATCCGCCGGGTGAGCGCCGTGCCGAGCGGGAAGGCGTCGTCACCATGCGCGTGACGATCGGGCGCGACGGTCGCGTGCTCGACGCCGATTGCGTCAGCGCCACCAGCGACGAATTCTGCCGCGCGACGCGTCTGCACGCGCTGGCCAAATGGCGGTTCCAGCCGGCAACGCGCGACGGCGTCGCCATGGAAGCGACCAAGGAACTGACCGTGCGCTTCCGGCTCGAGTCATAGACGAGCGAAGGGTCGGGTGGGCGGCGCTGCAAAGGTGGCGCCGCTTTTCCCGCGTTGTTGCCGACCCTTAGCCGCCGGAGGGCTGGCTTCGACGGGTCGGTTGCATTATATCGGGCCCATGCAATTCTTTGCCCGGATGAGTCCGTTCAAGGCCGTACGCGACCTTCGTCTATTCCTGCATCAGCGGCAGAAGCATGAACTTGTCTTTCTCTGCCTGTCGGTGGTGCTGACGGGCTTGCTCCTGATCGGCTTTGCAAAGGATTCAAAGGTCGAAAAAGTGTACAAGCCCGAGATCGTCTATGTGCAGCAATGGCGCGCGGATCGGACCGATGCCGAGATCATCGCGCAGCAGGCGATCGATGCGCCGATCAAGCAGAAGCAGATCGACGATCAGAAGCGCCGGCAGGAAGAGCTGCGCGCGTCGTTCAAGAAGCTGGACGACAAAATGACCAAATGGGGTCTGTAAGCCAGGATCGCGCGTGATGGCGGGCGCGGATCACGCGCGCTGGATGGGCGCGGCGCTCGCGCTGGCGTCGCGCGGTCAGGGGCGGACGAGCCCCAATCCGTCGGTCGGCTGCGTGATCGTGCACGACGGCAAGGTCGTAGGGCGCGGGTGGACGCAGCCGGGCGGGCGGCCGCATGCCGAGGCGATGGCGCTGGAACAGGCGGGCGCGAAGGCGGCAGGGGCCACCGTCTATGTGACGCTGGAGCCCTGCGCGCATCGCTCCGTGCGCGGGCCGGCCTGCGCGGATCTGCTGGTGGCGAGCAAGCCGGCGCGCGTCGTGGTCGCGCTGGGCGATCCCGATCCGCGGACCAATGGCAAGGGACTGGCGCGGCTCGCCGATGCCGGGATCGAGACGGTCACGGGCGTGCGCGCGGGCGAGGCGCGCGCGACCATGGCAGGGTTTCTCAGGCGGATGGCGCATGGGCGGCCGCAGGTGACGCTGAAGCTCGCCACCTCGCTCGATGGCTGTATCGCGATGGCGGATGGCGCAAGCCGCTGGATCACCGGCGATGCCGCCCGGGCGCATGTGCATCTGGAACGCAGCCGGCACGACATGATCCTGGTCGGGCGTGGGACATGGGATGTCGACCGGCCGCGACTCGACGTGCGGTTGGCCGGGCTGGAGGCGCGGGCACCGGTGCGTGTGGTCATGTCGACGCGCGCGGTGGACGACGACGGCGTGGTGCGGATCACTTCGCCGGAAGAGATCACGACGCTCTCCGGCGACCATCTGTTCGTAGAGGGCGGCGCGGGCGCGGCGGCGGCCTTCCTTGCGGCAGATCTGGTCGATCGCCTGGTGCTGTATCGCGCGCCGATCCTGATCGGCGGCGGGCGGCCGGCGCTCCGCGACATCGGACTGGGTAGCCTGGATGCGGCGCATGGTCGCTGGACCTGCACCGATACGCGCCAGCTTGGCAGCGACCGGCTCGAGGTCTACGAGCGTGTCCGATGTTTACCGGGATCATAACCGACGTCGGGCATATCACGCGCGTGGAGACGCGCGGGGATACGCGCGTGGTGGTCAGTACCAGCTACGACACGCCTGAGATCGACCTTGGCGCCTCGGTCGCCTGTTCGGGCGTTTGCCTAACGGTGGTCGACAAGGGGCCGAACTGGCTGGCGTTCGACGTGTCGGGCGAGACGGTGCACCGCACGGGCCAGGGCCAATGGACCGAGGGGCGCCGGCTGAACCTGGAACGCGCGATGAAGCTGGGCGACGAGCTGGGCGGGCATATCGTGACTGGCCACGTCGACGGCATCGCCGAGGTGATCGGCATCCGCCCCGATGGCGATTCGAAGCGCGTCAGCTTTCGCGTTTCCAGCGATCTGGCGCCGTTTCTGGCGGCCAAGGGATCGGTGACGGTGGATGGCGTGTCGCTGACCGTCAACGAGGTGACCGACGCCGACGACGGATCGACGCATTTCGCGATCAACATCATTCCGCACACCCAGGCGGTGACGACGCTTTCGGATCTGGCGCCGGGCAGCGCCGTCAACATCGAGATCGATGTGCTCGCCCGCTATCTCCAACGGATGGAACATTATCGTGCAAAAGCCCGCTGAACTCGCCCGTCTGCGCCACGCGTTTCTCTCCAGCCCCGAAGAGATCATCGACGAGGCGAAGAACGGCCGCATGTTCATCCTGGTGGATGACGAGGATCGCGAGAACGAGGGCGATCTGGTGATCCCGGCGCAGATGGCGACGCCGGAGAAGATCAATTTCATGGCGCGGCACGGGCGCGGGCTGATCTGCCTCGCCATGACCAAGGCGCGCGTCGACGCGCTGGGCCTCGACCTGATGAGCCGCCACAACGGCACGCGCCACGAGACCGCCTTTACCGTCTCGATCGAGGCGCGCGACGGCGTGACCACCGGCATTTCCGCCGCCGACCGCGCGCGCACCATCGCGGTGGCGATCGATTCGTCGAAGGGCCGTGAGGAGATCGTGACGCCGGGGCATGTCTTCCCGCTGGTCGCGCGTGACGGCGGCGTGCTGGTGCGCGCGGGCCATACCGAGGCGGCGGTGGACGTGTCGCGGCTCGCGGGCCTCAACCCCTCGGGCGTGATCTGCGAGATCATGAACGAGGATGGCACGATGTCGCGGATGGACGACCTCGTCTCGTTCGCGCAGCTCCACAACCTGAAGATCGGCACGATCCGTGACCTGATCGCCTATCGCCGCCGTCACGACCATCTGGTCGAGAAAAAGGCGGAGATGACGTTCGAGTCGCGCTGGGGCGGGCAGTGGAAGGCGCTGACCTTCCACAACAAGGCGACCGGCGACGAGACGATCGCGCTGGTGAAGGGCAAGATCGATCCCGCCAAGCCGACGCTGGTGCGGATGCATACCGCCAGCTTCTTCGTCGACATGTTCGGCGAAGCGTCCGAGCGCGCCGGGCTGCTTTCCACCTCGATGGAAATGATCGCGGAGGAAGGCGCGGGCGTGATCGTGGTGATCAATCGCGCGATGAAGGGCGTCGTCTCGCGCTTCATGCAGCTGCGCGCCGAGGGCAAGGGCGCGGGCGCACCCGAGGTCGAGGAACTGCGCGATTATGGCGTGGGCGCGCAGATCCTGGCGGACCTCGGCGTCGAAGAGATGGTGCTGCTCACCAACACGCACCACACGCTGGTGGGTCTCGACGGCTACGGCCTGTCGATCGTCGGCGAGCGCGCGATCCCGGGTACGCGCGGCGAGTGATGTGATGAAGGGCGGACGCGGTGCGTTCGCCCCGTTGCTCCGCACGGTCAGCTTGCCTGCGCTGCGTGGCGCGCTACGAGCCTAGCCGCCCGGCCGTGTGTGGCAGTTCAAAGGAAGATTGATGGCGCATTTTCTCATCGTCGAGGCCCGTTTCTACGATCACCTGAACGACATGCTGATCGCCGGCGCGCAGGCCGCGATCGAGGCGGCGGGGCATAGCGCCGAGGTGGTGACGGTGCCCGGCGCGCTGGAAGTGCCGGGTGCGATCGCGATGGCGGCCGATGCCGGGCGCTATGACGGGTTCGTCGCGCTGGGCGTGGTGATCCGCGGCGAGACCTATCATTTCGAGATCGTGTCGAACGAGAGCGCGCGCGGGATCATGGCGCTGACCATGGACGGGATCGCGATCGGCAACGGCATCCTGACGACCGAGAATGAGGAACAGGCCATCCGCCGTGCCGACCCGGCGCAGCTCAACAAGGGCGGTGGTGCGGCCGAAGCGGCGATCGCGATGCTGGAGCTGCGCGGCCGGCTGGGCTGATCGGCTGGAGCGCGGGCGGCCGCTGACGCAGGTCCGGCGGCCTGTTGGCGGCCTATCTCGGCTTCCCTTCGGCGCGGGCGTGCGCCTAGATCGCGCCATGCCTGTTGTCGCGCTGCTGCTCGTCTCCAACGTCTTCATGACGATCGCCTGGTATTGGCATCTGAAGGGCGGGATGGCGAAGCCGCTGCCGACCGTCATCCTGCTGAGCTGGGCCATCGCGCTGGTCGAATATTGCTTCGCCGTGCCGGCCAACCGGCTGGGGTTCGCCAGCGGCTGGACGGGCGGTCAGCTCAAGGTAACGCAGGAGGTGATCACGCTCCTGGTGTTCGGCGTCTTTGCCGTGGTGGTGCTGGGCGAGCAACTGAGTTGGCGGCACGCGGGCGCTTTCGCGTGCCTGGTCGGTGCCGCCGCCTTCATGTTTGCCGGGCGCAGCTAGCGGTTCAGCCGCGCCAGGCGGTGACGGTGGTGGCGAGGTTGGGGCGGGGGCGTTCCTCCAGCGGGCGTGACGGCGTGCCGATGAACATGAAGCCGGCGATCCGCTCGGGCGCGGCGCCGAACGCGTCGCGCACCCGGTCGTTGAACGCCGCCCACGTGGTGAGCCAGCCGCCGGCAAAGCCCATCGCATGCGCGGCATGGAGCAGGTTCATGCAGGCGGCGCCGGCGGATAGCTCCTGTTCCCAGAGCGGGATCTGGCTGTCGGTGCGCGGCGAGGATAGCGCGACGACCAGCGCGGGTGCCTGGTGGGCGAATTGCTCGATCGATTCCAGCTCCAGCCGCTTCGCCTCGGGACGGTCGGCGCGATAGGCGTCGAGGAGCAATGTGGCGAAGGCGGCGCGCTGTTCGGGCGCGACGATCACGAAGCGCCAGGGCGCGAGCTTGCCATGGTCGGGCGTCCGGCAGGCGATGGCGCACATTTCGGCGAGCTGGGTGGCGCTGGGGCCAGGTGCGGCGAGGTCGCGCGGCTTGCCCGAGCGGCGCGTGGCGAGGAGTGACAGCGGGGTGGTGGTGTCGTTGAACATGGCGGCACTGTAGCCGGCATGCGGCGTGGGTCGAGGGCGTTGCCGGCAATCCAGCGTTGCGGAATGGAAAGGGGCGCCCGTTGGTGCCGGACGCCCCTTTATTTTGGCCCGCCGCGGCAAAGCCGCGTCGTCGGTCCTCGCTTGGGCGAGGCCGGCCGGCAGCGCCTGTGCGGCGGGCCGTTGGCCGCCGCAGCGCGTGCCGGCGCGGCCCGCTCAGGCGCTGTAGTACATGTCGTACTCAACCGGGCTCGGCGTCATTTCCCAACGCGCGACCTCGCCCCACTTCAGCTCGACATAGGCCTCGATCTGATCCTTGGTGAACACGTCGCCCTTCAAGAGGAAGTCGTGGTCGGCCAGCAGGCTGTCGAGCGCCTCGCGTAGCGATGCCGCAACGGTCGGCACTTCGGCGAGCTCTGCCGGGGGCAGATCGTACAGGTTCTTGTCCATCGCGTCGCCCGGATGGATCTTGTTCTGGATGCCGTCGAGGCCCGCCATCAGCAGCGCGGCATAGGCGAGATAAGGGTTCGCCATCGCATCGGGGAAGCGCACCTCGACGCGCTTCGACTTGGCGCCCGTGCCGTACGGGATGCGGCACGAGGCCGAGCGGTTGCGGCTGGAATAGGCCAGCAGCACCGGCGCCTCGTAACCCGGCACCAGCCGCTTGTAGCTGTTGGTGGTCGGGTTGGTGAAGGCGTTGATCGCCTTGGCGTGCTTGATGATGCCGCCGATGAAATACAGGCAGGTTTCCGACAGCCCGGCATAGCCGTTGCCCGCGAACAGCGGCGTCTTGCCTTCCCAGATCGAGAAGTGGGTGTGCATGCCCGAGCCGTTATCTTCCTTGATCGGCTTGGGCATGAAGGTCGCCGACTTGCCATAGGCATGGGCGACCTGGTGCACGACGTACTTGTAGATCTGCATGCGATCGGCGGTGGTGGTCAGCGTGCCGAAGGTGAGGCCCAGTTCGTGCTGCGCGGCGGCCACCTCGTGGTGGTGCTTGTCGCACGGCAGGCCCATTTCGAGCATGGTCGAGACCATCTCGCCGCGGATGTCGACGGCGCTGTCGACCGGCGCGACGGGGAAATAGCCGCCCTTGGCGCGGGGACGGTGCGCGAGGTTGCCGCCCTCATATTCGCGGCCCGTATTGGTCGGCAGCTCGATATCGTCGATCTTGAAGTAGGATTCGGCGTAGTTCGTGTCGAACTGCACGTTGTCGAACATGAAGAACTCGGCCTCCGGGCCGACGTACACGGTGTCGCCCACGCCGATGGAGGCGACATAGGCCTCGGCGCGCTTCGCCGTGGTGCGCGGATCGCGGGTGTAGCCCTCACCGGTCGACGGCTCGAGAATGTCGCAGAACACGATCAGCATCGGCGTAGCCGAGAAGGGATCGGTGTACACCGCATCCAGATCCGGCTTCAGGATCATGTCGGACTCGTTGATCGCCTTCCAACCCTCGATCGACGAACCGTCGAACATCAGGCCGTCGGTCCACTCGTCCTCGCCCATCACGCTGGCGACCATGGTGAGGTGCTGCCACTTGCCCTTGGGGTCGGTGAAGCGGAGGTCGATCCACTCGATCTCCTCGTCCTTGATGCGCTTGATGACGTCGTTGGCGGTGGTAGCCATGTTCTCTCTATTCCTCTGCGTCGCCCCGGCAGGCGCCGGGTCTTTTGTCGTTACGGGACGATCCCGGTCGCTGCCGGGTTGACGGGTTCGAGATCAGATCGCGTCGTCGTTGCGCTCACCGGTGCGGATGCGCAATGCCGTCTCTACGGGGATGACGAAGATCTTGCCATCGCCGATCCGCCCGGTCTGGGCGGCCTGTGCGATCGCCTCCACCACCCGCTCGGCCAGGCTGTCTTCCACGACGACCTCCAGCTTCACCTTGGGGAGGAAATCCACGACATATTCGGCGCCGCGATAGAGCTCGGTATGGCCCTTCTGGCGGCCGAACCCCTTGGCCTCGGTGACGGTGATGCCTGACACGCCGACTTCGTGGAGCGCTTCTTTGACTTCATCGAGCTTGAACGGCTTGATGATCGCTTCGATCTTCTTCACGCGGAAACGCCCACCCCTGGTTAGAACCCTCGCCCCGGTACTGGTGCTTGCATCGAACGTGCCAGCCGGGGGCGCCGAGGGCAAGGTGGCGACTCGCCATGCAACACGCCGTTACCGATGCCTGAAAAGCGGGCAGCGGCGATGTGCTGCCCGTTCTTTCGGCACCGGTCCGCGCGGCGCGTTCCACGAGCGAGCGCTACCGCACGCCCGTCGGCACCGGCGACTTCTGCGCGGCGGGTGCCGGCGCCACGGTCTTCGCGCCGTTGCTCAGGTTCTTCTGCGCCCAATGCGCCTCGTCGATGACGTAAAGGCGGATCAGCTGCGCCTGCTCGGGAGTGAGCACCTTGGCGAAGCTGACCATGCCCTTGTCCTTCAGCATGCCGTCGATGAGGATCGCCTTCCACGTGTCGGCATCACCCAAGGTGGCCGAGCGCTGCAGGTTCGGCAGCACGCCGCCGCCGCCCGCGCTCGCGCCGTGGCAGACCTGGCAATAGCGGCCGTAGAGCGCTTGCCCCTGCGCCACCTGCTGCGGCGTGGCCGTGTTCTTGGGCAGGGGCGGTGGCGCGATGGCGGGCGGCGGGGCAGGCGGGGGCATCTGCGCCTGGCCGCCGAGCTTGAAGACGAGCAGCCGCGGCTGATTGGGCACGTCGCGCGCCTTGCCGATGGCATAGCCGATCGACAGCGGCAGCGCGCCGCCGCGGCCGGCAAGCACCGCGACATATTGTTCGTTGCCGATCATGAAGGTGGCGGCGCCGGCCATCACGCCGGTGCCGACGGGATAGGAGAACAGCTGCTTGCCGGTATCGGCGGCGTACGCGCGGAATTCGCCGAGCGCCGTGCCCTGGAAGACGAGGTTACCCGCGGTGGTCATGGTGCCGCCATTCCAGGGCGTGGGATAATCCACCGTCCAGCGCGCCTTGTTGGCGACCGGATCCCAGGCGACGAGGCGCCCGGTGGCGCCGGCGATCGCCTGCTTCACCGCCGCGGCGTCGCGTGGATACATGGCATTGCCGAGATCCTGCCCGACGTTGAAGCCGATCGGTTTCGTCCCGTCGAGCGGCGAGGATGGGTTGAGATAGGCCGAACCGACGATCTGCGCGGGGATAAACGCAAGGCCGACCTTCGGGTTGAAGCTCATCGGCTGCCAATTGTGCGCGGCGATGGCACTGGGCGTCGCGAGGAACGGCTTGCCCGTCTTGTAATAGCGCGATTCCGGGTTTTCGATCGGGCGGCCGGTCTTCATGTCGTAGCCGGTCGCCCAGTTGACGCCCGGAATGAACTGGCCGGCGTTGATCAGCTTACCGTTCGTGCGGTCGATGACGTAGAAGAAGCCGTTCTTGGGCGCCTGCATCAGCACGCGGCGCTGTTGCCCGCCGATGTTTAGCGTGGCGAGATTGATCGGCTGCGTCGCGGTGAAATCCCACGTCTCGCCGGGCGTTTCCTGATAATGCCAGACGTATTCGCCCGTTTCGGGCTTCAACGCGACAATCGAGGAGAGGAACAGGTTGTCGCCCTGGCCCTCGCTGCGCAGGCCGTGATTCCAGGGCGAGCCGTTGCCGACGCCGAGGTAGAGCTGATCGAGCTCCGCGTCATAGACGATCGAGTCCCACACGGTGCCGCCGCCGCCCGACTGCTTCCACTGGCCGTTCTTCGACCAGGTGGGCGCGACCTTGGCCATCGCGGCGTCGCTGGCCTCGCCATCCTTTGCGCCGGTGGGGTTGGGGACGGTGTAGAAGCGCCATTTCTTTGCGCCGGTCGCGGCATCATAGGCGGTGACATAGCCGCGCACGCCGAACTCCGCGCCGCCGTTGCCGATCATCACCATGCCCTTCACCACGCGCGGCGCGCCGGTGATAGTGTAGGGCTTTGCATTGTCGGTGGTCTGGACTGACCAGTCAGGCGTTCCGGTGGCGGCGTCGAGCGCGATCAGGCGGCCGTCGATGGTGCCGACATACAGGCGGCCCTTCCACGCGGCGACGCCGCGATTGACCACGTCGCAGCAGGCCTGGACGCCCTTTTGCGGATCGACCTTGGGGTCGAACTCCCACAATTTCTTGCCGGTCGCGGCGTCGAAGGCGAAGACCTTGGACCATGGCCCGGTGACGAACATCTTGCCGTCGACCACGACGGGGGTCGCCTCCTGTCCGCGTGCGTCGGGCATGTCGGCATACCAGGCAAGGCCAAGCTGGTTGACGTTGCCGGCGTTGATCTGCGTCAGCGGCGAGAAGCGCTGTTCGCTGTAGTTGTAGCCGGTCATCGCCCAATCGCGGCCGTCGCCGCCGGTGGTGAGCAGGGCGGCATCGACGCGCCCGATGCCGGTGGTCGCTGAGCGATCCGCGGCGGCGCTGGCGCTTTCGCCGGTATTGGCCTTGCACGACACGAGCGCCGCTGCCGCGAGCAGCGCAACCACGATCCGCATTCTTCCTCTCCCCGCCCTTGTTTCGAGCTTTGCGCGGAGATTGACCCAGGTTGGGGAGGAAGGGAAGTAGGTAAGTCGGGTGCGTTAGCCTGACCAACGTGTCAGGCCATCGTGTTGCACCCGTACTCATCCCGGCTCGAGACCGGGATGATGGCGTGATTACGCGTAGGGCGGCTTGTGCAGACCGGCGGGCGAGGTGGTGAAGATCTCGCAGCCGTCCTCGGTGATGCCGATCGAGTGCTCGAACTGCGCCGACAGCGAGCGATCACGCGTAACCGCCGTCCAGCCATCATCGAGCAGCTTAACGTCGGGACGGCCGATGTTGATCATCGGTTCGATGGTGAAGATCATGCCCGGCTTCAGCTCCGGCCCGGTGCCCGGACGGCCGACGTGCACCACCTCTGGCGCATCGTGGAACAGGCGGCCGAGCCCGTGCCCGCAGAAATCGCGCACCACGCCGTAGCGGTGCGATTCCGCAAAGCTCTGAATGGCGTGCGCCACGTCACCCATGGTGTTGCCGGGCTTCGCCTGCTCGATGCCGAGCATCAGGCATTCGTAGGTGACGTCGACCAACCGGCGCGCCTTCAGCGGCACGTCGCCTATCAGGTACATGCGCGATGAATCGCCATGCCAGCCGTCGACGATCGGCGTGACGTCGACATTGACGATGTCACCCGATTTCAGCGTCTTCTCGCTGGGAATGCCGTGGCAGACGACATGGTTGATCGAGATGCAGCAGCTGTGCGTGTAGCCGCGATAGCCGAGCGTCGCGGGCACGCCGCCGCGGCTCTTGATGAAGGCGTAGATCAGCGCGTCGATCTCTGCGGTCGTCACGCCGGGGACCATGTGCGGCACGATCATGTCGAGCGTTTCGGCGGCGAGCTTGCCTGCCGTGTGCATGCCGGCGAAGGCGTCCGGGCCGTGCAGCTTGATCGCGCCGTTGCGGCCCATCGGCGCATCGCTGGTGACGGTAACATATTCGGTCATGCCCACCGTTATAGCGTGGCGCGGGCGATTTTGCGAGGCTATGCCGGGGCCGGCATGGAAAGCGCACGCATCTGGACCGCCGCCCTCGTCGTCATTGGCGACGAAATCCTTTCGGGCCGAACGCAGGACAAGAACATCGCGCAGATCGCGCAATGGCTGAACGTCCAGGGCATTCGGCTGGTCGAGGTGCGCGTGGTGCCCGATCGCGAAGAGGCGATCGTGGAGGCGGTGAATACGCTGCGCGCGCGCAACGATTACCTGTTCACCACCGGCGGCATCGGACCGACGCATGACGACATCACGGTGGACGCGATCGCCGCCGCGCTGGGCGTCGGCGTGGTGCATCATCCGCAGGCGGTGGCGGTGCTGGAGCGGTATTACACGACGCGCGGCGGGATCAGCGAGGCGCGGCTGCGCATGGCGCGGGTGCCCGAGGGCGCCGACCTGATCGAGAACCGCATGTCGGGCGCGCCGGGCATCCGCATCGGCAACATCTTCATCATGGCGGGCGTGCCGCATATCACGGCGGGCATGCTCGACGCACTGACGGGCACGCTGGAGGGCGGGCAGCCGGTGGTGAGCCGCCAGATCGGCTGCTGGGTGGCGGAGAGCGAGATCGCCGACCTGCTGCGCGAGGCGGAGCGCCGCCACGAGGGCGTGGCGATCGGCAGCTACCCGTTCTTTCGCGAGGGGCGGACCGGCGCCAATTTCGTCGTCCGCTCGCCCGATCGCGAGGTGGTGGATGCCTGTGTCGCGGACCTGACCGCCGCGCTGGAGGCGGCGGGGCACCAGGTGTTCGGCGAGGGGATCTGATCGGCGCGGCTGACGGGGTTCAGCCAAGCTCCGCATTGCTGAGGATGCGGGCGCGGCCGCGATGCTTCGCCTCGTAAAGCGCGGCATCGGCGCGGCGTAGCGACTCATCAAGCGTGCGACGCGATGCGGCGGTGGTGCCGGCAGAAAAGGTCAGCGGCCGCTCGCCCAGATGCGCCAGCGGCTCGTTGCGGATCCGCTCGGCGATGCGCATCAGCACCGACTGTGCCTGCGCCTCGGTCGCGCCGCGGAAATAGACCAGGAACTCCTCGCCGCCCCATCGCGCAACGAAGTCGGTCTGGCGGACCGTGCCGGAGAGAACACGTGCGAAATCGCGCAGCACGCGGTCGCCCGTGTCGTGGCCAAGCTGGTCGTTCACCAGCTTGAAATGGTCCATGTCGACCAGCGCCAGCGCGCCGGTGGTCTCCTGCTCGGTGAGCGCGTCGAGTTCCTGTAGCAGGCCGCGCCGGTTCAGCACGTTGGTCAGCGGATCGACGCTGGCCTCGCGGCTGAGCTTGCGCACGCGTTCCGCCGTGGCGCCGGCGGCGCGGTTCACCCCGGCGAGCAGGCGAGCGGCAAGATCGGTGCCGCCGACCGTCGGCACCAGCGCGATCTCGCCGTTTTCGGCATCGTTCAGCGCGCGTGCGGCGACGTCGATCGGGGCGAGGAGCGCATAGATGCCACCAACCGCGATGATCGTGCCGATCAGCGTTGCGCCCGTCACCAGCAGGACGCCGAGCAGGTCCAGCTGGCCGGTTATCGTTGCCCAGACGAGAAAGGCGGTGAGCGGCAGATGCGTGCCGACGAAGCACACCGCGAAAAGCCGCAATTGCAGGCTGCGCGGGAAAATGAACGAGCTTGCACGATACAGCCGCATGGCTCGCGTTTCTCCAGGAACTAAGCGGCACGCCGACGATGGCGTGCGCGCCAGCCCTGAAGAGGAGAATATTACCTAAGTGTTACCACTACGATAAGGCGAGCGCCGATCGGACGAGCCGAGTCACGCGTCGACCAGATTGGCCATGCGCTCCGCCGCCTCGGCAAATTCCATCTTGAAATCCTGCACCACCTGCCCGGCGGGGCGGACCTGATCGACGAGGCCGACGCCCTGGCCGACGAAATAGGTGACCATTTCGCGCGCCGCGGGATCGCCCTTTTGCGCGGCAAGGTCGCAGGCGCGGATCGCGGGTTCGCTGATCAGCGACTGATAGGGCATCGGCAGTGGGCCGGGCGACTGCGGCCCCTCCCATGCATCGGTCCAGGCCGAGCGCAGCTGGCGCGACGGCTTGCCGGTGCGGCTCTTCGAGCGGACCGTGTCGCGCGAGCTGGCCGCGACCATCTTCTCGCGGAACACGTCCGAACATTCGCTTTCCGGCGTCGCGAGCCAGACCGAGCCGGTCCATGCGCCATCGGCGCCCATCGCCATCGCGCCGGCCATCTGACCGCCGGTCATGATCCCGCCGGCGGCGAGGACCGGGACACGCTTGCCATGCGCCTCAAGCGCGCGGATCACCTCGGGGACGAGGACCATGGTGGACACCTCGCCGCAATGGCCGCCGGCCTCGCCGCCTTGCACGACGAGGATGTCGACCCCGGCATCGACCTGGCGGATGGCATGTTCCTTGGCGCCGACCAGCGCCGCGACGGGCACGCCGCGTTCGCGACCCATGTCGATCATCGCCTGGGGCGGGACGCCCAGCGCATTGGCGATGAGCTTGATCGGGTGGCGGAAGGCGACATCCAGCATCTCCAGCGCCAAGTTCGGATCGAACGGCGCGGGTGCATCGGAATCGGCGCGCTCCTCCGGCATGGTGAAGTGGTGCGTTTCGGCCAGCTGGCCGACGAAGGCGCGATGCTCGGCCGGCACCTTGTCCATGATCGAGGCGCGGGTGAGGCCCTTGGCGCCGCCGGTGGCGAGATTCTCGGGGATCAGCACGTCGAGGCCGTAGGGCTTGCCGTCAACATGCGCGTCGATCCAGGCGAGCTCGGTTTCGAGGCTTTCCAGCGTATGGCCGGTCGCGCCTAGCACGCCGAAGCCGCCGGCACGGCTGACCGCGGCGACCACGTCGCGGCAGTGGCTGAACGCGAGCAGCGGGAAATCCACCCCCAGCATCGCGCAGATCGGTGACTTCATGGTCCCTCTCCCTTTATCGTTGGCCCGCGTTGTGGCGGCACGGCGGACGAAAAGGAAGAGGGGAGGGCGCCTGGCGCCCGGCGGTCAGAAGCTGATGGCGAGCCGCGCGGTGACCCGGTCGCCGGTATCGCGCGCATTGGCGAAGGGCGACGGGGTGACGGCGCCGATGTCGGTACCGGTGTAGAGCAGCCCGACGCTGACCGGCCCGGTGATATGATCCACGCCGAGCGACCAGTCGGTGTAATCGCCGCCTGGGCGCAGGCGCGCGGCGCGGCGAGGATCGTCGACGCTGCCGGTCGACCGGCCAAGCGAGGCGTTGAAGGTGAAGGGTGTGGCGGGCACGCCGACGCGCGCGCGCGCACCGACCCACAGATTGTCGCCGCCGATCGCGCGCTGATCGGGCGCATAGCGCGCGTCGAGCCCGACCTCGCCCGGGCCGAGCGCGAAGCTGGCGCCGAGGCCCAGTTCGGCATAGTCCAATGCTTCGGCCGCGCCGGCGAACAGATGGCCGGTGGCAAAGCCGTTCACCCGTAGCCCGCTGCCGATGTCGCGGGTGAAGCCGCCGGTCAGGTCGAATACCGCGTCGGCGCCGCCGTGACGCGGATCGCCGCGCGTGGCCGTGACGCGGGCGTCGAGATCGAGGCCGAAGGGCACGCCGACGTTGACGCTGGCGGCGGGCGAGAGCTCACCGTCGCTCCAGCTGATGCCGCGCCGCCGCTCGTCGGTTGCCAGCTCGACGCTCGCGCCAAGCCCGGTCTGCGCCAGGGCGGGAAGGGCCGCGGCACAGGATGCCGCGGCCATGATGATCGCAAGGGGCTTCACGTCAGCTGCGTACCGGCGAATGGGCAGCATCGAGCTCCAGCGCGAGCGCTTCCCGGTCACGCTCCGCCACGGCGAGCAGGTGATCGCGGACGGCGCCGGTGCGGGCCGCGACTTCCTGTGCGATCGCGCCTTGCTGCGCGGCGCACCAGCCGGGGCGGCTGCCCTCGATCGGGGCATCGCTGGCGATCGTGCGGGCGAGCACATGGCCGGCGGCGCTGCGCGCCTCGCGGTTCACGCTGACGCTCGCCTTCCACGCGCAGCGCAGCGTGCTGGGGCGGCCGCCGACGCCGACGGTGCCCACCTGCTTGTGCGTGACGTCCATGGTGCTGCGATAGGTGACGTCCACGCGCTGGCCGCGGTGATCGATCTCCATGCGGTGCGCGTCCGCTGCTTGTCCGCCGAGCAACAGCCCGGCAGCGATGATAAGGCTCATATTCGGTCTCCTGCGTTTGCGGCTGGCTTTTGCGCCCGCTCGCATCACCGCGCCGACCTGCGCGGCAATATTTCAATGTGCGAACCCGAAGGTCCGTTCAATCACCGGCCGAAGGCGCAACGATTTGACATGATCCCCTATCCATTCGGCAACCGCTGGCCTAGCCTTGCCGGATGATCGCTCGTTCTTTCGCGCTTGCCGCCATTCTGCCCGCCGCCGCCCTCGCTCTCGGTGGCGCCGCCTCGGCGCCGGAGATGCGGATGAAGGCAGCGGTCGCGCAGGAGGTGCCGCGCAACGAGGCGTTGCTCGAAAAGCTGGTGCGGCAGAATTCGGGCAGCCTCAACATCGCCGGGGTGAAGGCGGTGGGCGAGATGATGCGCGCCGAGCTGGAACCGCTGGGTTTCGACGTCGAGTGGATCGACATGACCGAGACCGGGCGGGCCGGTCACATCGTCGCGACGCACAAGGGCAATGGCCGCGGCAAGCGGGTGCTGCTGATCGGGCATCTCGATACGGTGTTCGAGCCTGACAGCCCCTTCACCGGCTGGTCGCGCGAAGGGAACCGCGCAACGGGGCCGGGCGTGGGCGACGACAAGGGCGGGCTGGTGGTGATCGTCGCCACCTTGCGGGCGATGCAGGCGGCGGGCACGCTCAAGAGTGCGGACCTGAAGGTCGTGCTGACCGGCGACGAGGAAAAGACCGGCGCGCCGATGGACGTGGCGCGGCGTGATCTGATCGCCGCGGGCAAATGGGCCGATGTCGCGCTGGAATATGAGAATTTGGCCACCGATGGCACGCAGGATTACGCCACCACCGCGCGGCGCAGCTCCACCAATTGGGAGATCGTCACCACCGGACGGACGGGTCATTCGAGCGGCATCTTCAACGCTTCGATGGGGTATGGCGCGGTGTTCGAGCTGGCGCGGATTCTTGACGCGTTTCGCGAAAAGCTGCCCGAGCCGAACCTGACGTTCAATGCCAGCGTGGTGGTGGGCGGTACGCCCGCCAGCCTCGACGAGGCGGGGGTGAAGGGCACGGCCGAGGGCAAGACCAACGTCATTCCCGCACGCGCCGTGGCGCGGGGCGACCTGCGCAGCCTGACGCCCGAGCAGGACGCGCGGATCAAGGCGGCGATGGAGGCGATCGTGGCGCAGCATCTGCCGGGAACGGACGCCAAGATGCGCTTTTTCGAAGGCTATCCCTCCATGCCGCCGACGGCGGGCAATCGCGCGCTGATGGACCAGCTGAACGTGGTGAACCGCGACCTTGGCCTGCCCGAGATGCAGGAGATGGACCCGGCCAAGCGTGGCGCGGCGGATTCGAGCTTCGTCGCGGCGGATGCGGTGACGCTGGGCGGCATGGGCGTGGCGGGGGGCGGCGCGCATGCAGAGGGCGAGTGGGTGGACCTTGCCAGCATCCCGCGCCAGGCGCTGCGCAGTGCGGCGCTGATTACCCGGCTGACGGCGGAGCCGCGCCAGAAGCGCTGACCAGGTGGCGGCAACGATGCGATGGTCGGCTCGTTGACCGCGTCGAGGCCGCCAATCCGTGGCGGCTGCGAACGGGAAAGGCGCCGACTTGGCCGACACACTCCGCGCGATTGCGCTCAACTGCACGCTCAAGGCGAGCGGCGAATCCTCCACCGATGCGATGATCGCGGTGCTGCGCGACGCCTTTGCCAAGGTGGACGTGACGCTGACCGAGACGGTCCGCATCGCCGCGCATGACGTGAAGCCCGGCGTCACGAGCGACGAGGGCGAGGGTGACGACTGGCCGGCGATCCGCGAGAAGATCCTGGCGCACGACATCCTGATCTTCGGCGGGCCGATCTGGATGGGTCAGATCGGCAGCATCGCCAAGCGCGTGCTGGAGCGGATGGACGCGTTTATCAGTGAGACCGACGATGAAGGACGTATGCCGAGTTACGGCAAGGTCGCCGTAGCGGCGATCGTCGGCAACGAAGATGGCGCGCATTGGTCGTCGGCGCAGCTGTTTCAGTCGCTGAACGACACTGGCTGGACGATCCCGCCGGTTGCCGCCTGTTACTGGGTGGGCGAGGCGATGGGCTCGACCGATTTCAAGGATCTGCCCGACACGCCCGACAAGGTGACCAAGACGGCGGCCATGACGGCGACCAATGCCGCCCACCTCGCCAGGCTGCTGAAGGCGAACCCGCTGCCCGGCGCAGAATAAGGCAGCGTCGCCGGCGGCGTGAGCCGATCACGCCGCCATCGGCAAGCGGAGCCGCACGAGCAGCCCGCCCAGGTCTTCACTCTCCTCCAGGCTGACGGTGCCCTCGTAGATTTCGGCCACGTCGCGCACGATGGCGAGGCCAAGGCCGGTGCCGGGCTTGCCCGTATCGAGCCTGACGCCGCGATCGAAGATGCGGATGCGATCGGCCTCGGGGATGCCCATGCCGTCGTCCTCCACCATGATCTCGACGAAGCCGGCCTGCGCGCCGACCGTCACGAACACGCTGCCGCCGCCGTATTTGGCGGCATTCTCGACCAGATTGCCCATGATCTCGTCCAGATCCTGCCGCTCGATGTGGGCGACGAGATCCTTCGGCCCGTCCATGTCGATGCGGACGTGCTGGTAGAGCCGCTGCACCGCGCGCTCGACCGATTCGACGCTCGGCCATACCTCCGATCGGCTGTGCGCGGAGCCGCGGCGCCCCACCGCGCGGGCGCGGGCGAGATGGTGATCGACCTGGCGGCGCATCGTGCGGGCTTCGCGCACCACGGTATCCGCCAGATCGTCCGACTGGGCGGTGGCGGCGTTCATGATGACCGTGAGCGGCGTTTTCAGCGCATGGGCGAGATTGCCGGCGTGACGGCGCGCTTCCTCCGCCTGCGTTTCATTGTGCGCGACGAGCGCGTTCAGTTCCTCGACCAGTGGCGCAACTTCGACCGGAAGCGGGCCGGCAATCCGGTTCGTACGGCCGCCGCGCATCCGCGCGATCTCCAGCCGCAGCTTGCGCAGCGGCAGCAGGCCATAAAAGGTCTGCAACGCGGCGAGCACGACAAGGCCGACGCCGAGCAGCAGGAAGCTGCGCACCAACGTGCGGCGGAGCGCGCCGATCTGCGCATCGACACCTTCGCGCGTCTGCGCCACCTGGAAGCGCCAGCGCACGTCCGATCCGGGCAGCTTCACGTCGCGCTCGACGATGCGCAGCTTCTCCGCGCCGAACTGATCGCTGTTGTAGATGTGAACGCCCATGTCGTTGTGCGTTTCGACATGCGCCAGCTGGCGATCCCACAGCGAGCGGGAGGGGAACGCCTCGCGACCTGGCGCCGAAACCTGCCAGTAGAGGCCAGAATAGGGCTCAAGGAAGCGCTGGTCCGCCGGCTCGCGATTAAAGATCACTTCCCCCTCGGGGCCGATCTCCGCCGAGACGAGCAAGGATTGCAGCACATATTCGAGCTGATCGTCGAAGTTCTGCGTCACCGCAGAGGTGAGCACGCGGTCCAGCGCAAAGCCGCCACCGGCAAGCAGCAAGGAAATCCAGATTGCCGCAATGACGATCATGCGGCGTGACAGCGATCCGGTGCTCGTCATGCGCACATCGCCGCCGTTCATCACTTCGTCGCGCATCGGAACCATGCTGGCGCTTTTCTGTTCGATTCAACCGAAGGGAGAACGGTCGTGTTGCGTACTTTTCCGACTCTGATCCTGGCAGGTCTTGCCGGCATGTTCGTCAGCCTGATGGCGGGCTTTCTGCTCGCCTCCTGGACGATCGGTGGCATCGCGCCCGCCTATGCCGCGCCGCCGAGCTTCGCATCGTCCGATCCGGTGATCGTGACCGACGGCTGGCGCGAGGCGGGGTATGACCGCATCGGCTTATGGGAAGAGCCGCGCGGCGACATGTTTCAAGCCGACGGATCTTCCAGGCTGTAACCAAGCCCGCGGATCGTGGTGATCACGTCCTGGCCAAGCTTCTTGCGGATCCGGGTGACGAACACCTCGATGGTATTCGAATCGCGGTCGAAATCCTGATCGTAGATGTGCTCGATCAGCTCGGTCCGGCTGACGACCTTGCCCTTGTGATGCAGCAGGTAGGACAGGAGCTTATACTCCTGTGCGGTAAGCTTCACCGGCTCGCCGGCGCGCGTCACCTTGCCCGAACGCGTGTCAAGCCGCACATCGCCGGCGGTGAGCTCCGACGAAGCATTGCCCGAGGCGCGACGGATCAGCGCGCGTAGCCGGGCGATCAGCTCCTCGGTCTGGAACGGCTTGGCGACATAATCGTCGGCGCCGGCGTCCAGCCCGGCCACCTTGTCCGACCAGCTGTCGCGCGCGGTGAGCACCAGCACGGGCATCACCTTGCCCTCCTTGCGCCAGCGATCGAGCACGGTCAGCCCGTCGACCTCCGGCAGGCCGAGATCGAGCACCACGGCATCGTAATTCTCGGTCGAGCCGAGGAAGTGCCCCTCCTCGCCATCGGTGGCGAGATCGATCGCATAGCCGGCGCCCTCCAGCGTGTTCTTCAACTGCTGGCCCAGATTGGGCTCATCCTCGACAATCAGGACGCGCATGGTCACTCCCAGATAGAAACAACGTGGATTAGCACCGGCGCGTGCGGTGCAAAAGGTACGGTTTATTTGCCGGTGCGGCCGATCACCTGTCCCGAGCGGCCATCGACGTCCACCCAGATCACCGTGCCGTCGCGCAGGAATTTGAGGGTGTAGACGGCGCTGGGCATTTCGAAGTCGAAGCCGATATATTGCGCGTCGCGCATGGTGGGGATCACGCGGCGCTCGATTTCCTTGATCGAGAGGATGCGGCCCTCCTGCAGCGCCCGCCAGGCGGCGACGCCGTCACGCTGCTGCTCGCCCGGCTGCGCCAGCACGGGCGAGGAGAGACTGAGCAGAATCAGGGCAAGGCACATCCGCATTCCCGCTGGCTAGCGATAAAGGCTTGAACACCCTGTGAATAAGCCCGGTTCCGACAGGGCGCCCCTTAGCACGGCTCCTCGCGCCCGTGGGGAGCGCAAGGGATCGTCGGCAGGGCGCCGCGCAGGGGTTAGAGCGGCTTGAACGTCACCGGCA
Source organism: Sphingomonas dokdonensis (assembly GCF_002197685.1). Taxonomy (GTDB): domain Bacteria; phylum Pseudomonadota; class Alphaproteobacteria; order Sphingomonadales; family Sphingomonadaceae; genus Sphingomonas; species Sphingomonas dokdonensis. Next base: position 462,208 of record NZ_NBBI01000002.1, read on the forward strand.
AGCCGTCTTTCGGCCGTGGGATGGGGAAAATCTGCCAGTCGGTCCCGGAATCCGGCGCCAAATCGATCCGGTATCGGCTGAGCAGATGGGCAACCAGGATGCGGATCTGCATGGTGGCGAAGTGCAGGCCGATGCACATGTGCGCGCCGCCGCCGAACGGCACCCAGGCGAACCGATGCCGGCCGCGCGACGCCTCGGGAGAGAAGCGTGTGGGATCGAACCGCTCGGGATCGGGCCAATATTCGGCCATGTGGTGCGTGTAGGCGGTGTTGACCCCGACGAACGTACCCGCCGGAATGCGATAGCCGCCGAAGCTGAAATCGCGCAGCGCGCGGCGCGGGATCGAGGGCACCGGCGGCATGAGGCGGAGCGATTCCTTGAACGCCCATTCGGTGAGCACCAGCCGGTCGAGCTGTTCATAGGCGACGCTGCCGTCATTGCTGCCGAGGCCGAGCACCTCCTCGCGCAGTTTCTCCTGCCATTCGACATTGCGGCCCAGCAGCATGACGAGGCTGGTGGCGGACGAGGTGATCGTGTCGTGCGCGGCCATCATCAGGAAGTTCATGTGATCGACGATGGCGTCGTCGGCCAGCAGATTGCCGTCGTCGTCGGTCGCGCGGCAGAATTGCGAAAAGAAATCCTGCCCGTCGCCGCCGCGCCGCTTCGGGATTTCGCGGGTGAAATAATCGACCAGATAGTCGCGCGCCTTGACGCCGCGACGCATCGACGTACCCGGCAGCGGCGTACGCACCGGCGAAACCGACGCCTGCACCTCGTCCACGAACGCCTGGTTGATCCGCGACGCCTCCGGCCCGAGCGGCACGCCGAGAAAGCTGGTCGCGGCGAGATCGAGGCTCAGCGCCTTGATCGCGCTGTAGAACGGCATGGTGCGGTTCGCCCAGCCGGCGACCTGATCGGCGATGCCGGCGTTCAGCTCCTGCGCATAATGGCGCATCGGCTCGGGCTTGAACGCGACCGACAGCGCCTTGCGGTCCGCGCGGTGCTTGTCGAAGTCCATCAGCATCAGCCCGCGCGGGAAGACGAGGTTGAGGATCGGTCCCCAGCCTTGCTCGGACGAGAAATTCTTCTCCTTGTCGAACAGCACGAGCTCGTTGGCGTCCGCGCCGAGCAGCACCACGCTGTCGCCGCCGAAGGTGCGGTTGCGATACACCGGGCCATATTTCGCCGCCGCGCGGTTGGCAAAGCCGATCGGATCCTTCAGCACGGCAAAGGTATTGCCGACGAAGGGCAGGCCGCGCGTGCCGGGAATGTCGTTCAGCGCGGACGGCGGGTTGGCGGGAAGCCAGTGCGGGTTGCCGGCCAGCGTGTGCGCATGCGCCATCGATTCTCTCCAGAGCTTACTTACATGCGTATAAGTAACATCGGTGCCCCATGCCAAGCGCGGACTGGCCGGTGGCGGCGGCGCGATGGCTTTGCAGCATCGCGATCGCCCGGTAGAGCCGCGATCATGAGCGAGCTTCCCAAAACCTTTGACCCCGCCGCGATCGAATCCCGCTGGTACAGCCATTGGGAAGAGAACGGCCTATTCCGTCCCGAGCGCCCCGGTGCGGAGCCGTGGACGATCGTCAATCCGCCGCCCAACGTCACCGGCTCGCTCCACATCGGACATGCGCTCGACAACACGCTGCAGGACATTCTGACGCGCCACGCCCGACTGAAGGGCAAGGACGCGCTCTGGGTGGTCGGCACCGATCACGCCGGCATCGCCACGCAGATGGTGGTCGAGCGGCAGATGGCGCTCAAGCAGCAGAAGCGCACCGATTTCACCCGCGACGAGTTCGTCGCCAAGGTGTGGGAGTGGAAGGCGGAGAGCGGCGGCCAGATCACCGGCCAGCTCCGCCGCCTGGGCTGCTCGATGGACTGGGCCAACGAGCGGTTCACGATGGATCCGGGTTTCTCGAAGGCCGTGCTCAAGGTCTTCGTCGAGCTTCACCGCCAGGGCCTGCTCTATCGCGACAAGCGGCTCGTGAACTGGGATCCGGGCCTCGGCACCGCGATCAGCGATCTCGAGGTCGAGACGCGCGAGGTGAAGGGCAGCTTCTGGCAGATCCGCTACCCGCTGGCCGACGGATCGGGCACGATCACCGTTGCGACGACGCGCCCCGAAACGATGCTCGCCGACATGGCGGTCGCGGTGCATCCGGAGGACGCGCGCTATAAGGACATGATCGGCAAGCAGATCAAGCTGCCGATCACCGGCCGCCTGATTCCGGTGATCGCCGACGAACATGCCGATCCGTCGCTCGGCACCGGCGCGGTGAAGATCACGCCGGGGCATGACTTCAACGATTTCGAGGTGGGCAAGCGCGCCGGGATGAAGGCGGGCGAGATGCTCAACATGCTCGACGCCAAGGCCAACGTGGCGCAGACCGCGGACGGCCTAATTCCGGCCGCGTTCCTGGGGCTGTCGAGTACTGACGCGCGCAAGGCGGTCGTCGCCCGGCTCAAGGCCGATGGCGTGCTGGTGCCGCACGTCGACAAGGAAGGCGTGGAGCATGACGCCGAGCCGCGCACGATCCAGACGCCGTTCGGCGATCGCTCGGGCGTGGTCATCGAGCCGTGGCTGACCGACCAATGGTATGTCGACGCCAAGACGCTGGCGCAGCCGGCGATCGAGGCGGTGAAATCCGGCGCGATCCGGCTCGTCCCGAAGACGTGGGAGAAGACCTTCTTCAACTGGATGGAGAACATCCAGCCGTGGTGCGTGTCGCGCCAGCTGTGGTGGGGCCACCAAATCCCGGCGTGGTTCGATGCGGACGGCACGGCCTATGTTGCCGAAACCGAGGCCGAGGCACAGGCGCAGGCGGGCGAGGGCGTTGCCCTGACGCGCGACCCCGACGTGCTCGACACGTGGTTCTCCTCCGCGCTCTGGCCCTTCGCCACGATGGGCTGGCCGGAGAACACCGATCCCACGCTCGGCGGGCGCTATCCAAACGACGTGCTGATCTCGGGCTTCGACATCCTGTTCTTCTGGGATGCCCGCATGATGATGCAGGGCATGCACTTCATGAAGGACGTGCCGTTCCGCACGCTCTACCTGCACGGCCTGGTTCGCGCGGCGGACGGCGCGAAGATGTCCAAGTCCAAGGGCAATACCGTCGATCCGCTGGGGCTGATCGACAAGTACGGCGCCGACGCTTTACGCTTCTTCATGGCGGCGATGGAAAGCCAGGGCCGTGACATCAAGATGGATGAGAAGCGGGTCGAGGGCTATCGCAACTTCGCGACCAAGCTGTGGAATGCCAGCCGCTTCTGCCAGGCGAACGGCATCGGCGGATCGACCACGCTGGAGCCGCCGGCGGCGACCCACCCGGTCAACAAATGGATCGTCGGCGAGGCGATCAAGGCGATCCAGTCGGTCGACCTCGCGCTCGGCGAGTATCGCTTCGATGCCGCGGCGAACGCGATCTACCAGTTTGTCTGGAGCCAGTTCTGCGACTGGTATCTGGAGCTGATCAAGGGTGGTATCGACGAGGAGACGAAGGCAGTTGCCGGCTGGGTGCTCGACCAGATCCTGGTCGTCCTTCACCCGTTCATGCCGTTCATCACCGAGGAACTGTGGCACGCGCTCGCACCCCGCGATCATGACCTGATCGTCGCACACTGGCCGATGGCCGATGCGCGCGCGATCGAACCGGCCGCCGCGCAGGAGATCGACTGGCTGATCCGCCTCGTCAGCGAAGTGCGTTCCAGCCGCACCGAGCTGAACGTGCCGCCGGGCGCGCGGCTGCCTTATGCGGTGGCGGACGCTGGTGCGGAGACGCAGGCGCGGTTGCAGCGCAACGCGGCGACGATCGCGCGGTTGGCGCGGATCGATCCGGGCGACGTCTCGGGCGGCACCGCGCAGGTGGTGGTGGACGAGGCCACCTTCCGTATCGCGCTGGGCGACGTGATCGATCTCGCCGCCGAGCGCACCCGTTTGGCCAAGGCGATCGCCGCGGCGGAGAAGGAGCGCGACGGGCTCGCCGGGCGGCTCAACAACCCGAGCTTCGTCGAGCGTGCGAAGCCCGAGGCGGTGGAGAAGGCGCGGGCCGATCATGCGGAGAAGGCGGCTGAGGCGGAGCGGCTGGCGGCGGCGCTGTCGCGGCTGGGGTAAGACGCTCTTCGAACGGGTGAAGTGAGCGTCATGCCGGGCTTGTCCCGGCATCCACCGGGCCGCGAACCTCAGACGTTGAGGTTTGCGGGACCGTGGACCCCGGCACGGAGGCCGGGGTGACGGAGCGGGTGTGGCTTGAGCGCGCCTTCCGGCAGCAGGCGGCCGGAGGTCAGCCCTCCTGCCGCTCCACCTTTACCAGCAACGTGCCCTCGGTGACCTGGCCGCCGGTTTCGGCGTTCAGCTCCGCCACGATGCCATCGAACGGCGCGACGAGGCTGTGCTCCATCTTCATTGCCTCCAGGGTGACGAGCTTCTGGCCCTTCACCACCGCGTCGCCCGCGGCGACTTCCACCGCGATGATCCGGCCGGGCATGGGCGAGAGGATCGCGCCGTCCGCCGCCGCGCCGCCGGTGGCGCCGGTCGCGCGGAAGGGGGCGAGCTCCCACGTTTGGCCGCCTTCGGTGATGAGCACACTGTCGAGCGGTGCGGGCACCTCGACCACTGGCGCGTCGGTGAAGTCGATCGCGATCGGCTCCCCGGCGAGGAGGAAGCGGCCTTCGCGGCGCGCGGGGGCGTTGAGGCGGAAACCGGCGCTCGGCCGGTCGGGCGCGAGCGCGGCGGCGGCCTCGATCAGCGCCTCTTCGCTCGGCTGCGGGGGCGGCATCAGCGCCTCACCCTCGCGCGCGATGAGGCCGGTATCGACGTTGCCGGCGGCGAAGTCGGGGTGATCGAGCGCCTCGACCAGGAAGCCGGCATTGGTGCGCACCGGCCAGATCACCGCCTCGTCCAGCGCATCGGCGAGCAGCTCGCGCGCCTCGTCCCGCGTGTCGCCATGCGCGATCAGCTTGGCGATCATCGGATCATAGAAGGGGCTGATCTCGGCGCCCTGCTCGACGCCGGTATCGACGCGCACCGCGTCGCCGAGATCGAGCGCGTCGAGCCGGCCGATCGAGGGCAGGAAGCCCTTCACCGGATCCTCGGCATAGAGGCGCGCTTCCATCGCCCAGCCGGTAATGGTGAGCTCATCCTGGCGGCACGGCAGCGGTTCGCCGCTGGCGACGCGCAGTTGCCATTCGACCAGATCCTGGCCGGTGATCGCCTCCGTCACCGGATGTTCGACCTGGAGGCGCGTGTTCATTTCCATGAACCAGATGCGGTCGGCGCGCAGGCCCGCGCTGGCGTCGGCGATGAACTCGATCGTGCCGGCGCCGACATAGTCGACCGCCTGCGCCGCCTTCACCGCCGCGGCGCAGACCGCTTCGCGCGTGGCAGCGTCCATGCCGGGCGCGGGCGCTTCCTCGATCACCTTCTGGTGGCGGCGCTGAAGCGAGCAATCGCGTTCGAACAGGTGGACGACATTGCCGTGGCCGTCGCCGAACACCTGCACCTCGATGTGGCGCGGCGAGAGGATGTACTTTTCGATCAGCACGCGATCGTCGCCGAAGCTCGCCGCGGCCTCGCGTCGGCACGAGGCGAGCGCATCGGCGAAATCCTCCGATGCATCGACGCGGCGCATGCCCTTGCCGCCGCCGCCGGCGACCGCCTTGATCAGCACCGGATAGCCGATCGCATCCGCCTCGCGCTGCAGCCGATCGGGGGACTGATCGTCGCCGAGATAGCCGGGCGTGGTGGGCACGCCGGCTTCCTGCATCAGCTTCTTGGCGGCGTCCTTCAGCCCCATGGCGCGGATGCTGGCGGGGCGCGGGCCGACCCAGGCGAGGCCGGCGTCGATCACGCTTTGCGCGAAATCGGCATTCTCGCTGAGGAAGCCATAGCCGGGGTGGATCGCCTCCGCGCCGGCTTCGCGGGCAGCGGCGATGATCCGCTCACCGACGAGATAGGATTCGCGGGCGGGCGAGGGGCCGATGTGCACCGCCTCGTCTGCCTCGCGCACGTGCAGTGCGTCCGCATCGGCATCCGAATAGACCGCGACGGTGCGCACGCCGAGCGCGCGGGCGGTGCGGATGATGCGGCAGGCGATCTCGCCGCGATTGGCGATGAGGAGCGAGCCGATCATGCCGCAACCCCGAGAATGTCGAGGAAGTCGGGGATTTTGCGCTTTTCGCCAGTCGGGGCGGGGGCAGTGATCATGGAACGGAGCATACCTGTAGGCGTGAGACGGTGGACGGCGATCATTGCGCGCAGCCGGTGGTGCGCTGCGTCCAGGTGACGTTGTTGATCCGCCAGCGGCCGCCGTCGCGCACCAGATCGACGTGGTTGGTGCCGCAATGGCTGGGCTTGCCGTCGACGGTGAAGGTGTAGCTGCCCCAGACCATGGCGATATTCCCGTCGATCTCGATCGCGGGCATGCCGGTGAAGGTTTCGGCGCGCTTCGGGCCGGGCTTGCCGAGCTTGGCGGCGAAGGCGGGCCAGTCGCTATTGGTGACGGCGGTGGTGCCGTCGGCCTTTTCCACGACGGCGGTGGCGCGGCCGTCGGGGCGGACCTCGGCAAGGATCGCGGCGGGATCGTTGGCGGCGAGCGCATCGAACAGGCGCTGCACGGGGGCTATGACCTGGCCTTCTTCGGACGCGGGCGGCGGGAGCGCGGTGCCCTTGGGCAAGGGCGCGACCGGCGTGACTTGAAGGGCGAGGAGGAGGGGAAGGATCATGGGTGGTGTTCCTGAAGCCGGAGAGCGGGCGTTGCCGGCGAGCCGCCGCCATGCTGAACTTGGCTCAACATCCATGGTGCCGCGCGTGGGAGGGGGGCGTTGTGAAGCGACCTTGCGTCTATTTGCTCGCCAGCCAGCGGCGGGGCACGCTGTACATCGGCGTGACGAGCAACCTCGTCGCGCGGCTGTGGCAGCATCGCAGCGGTACAACGGCTGGGTTCACGTCCCGCTACGGTGTGTTCCTGCTCGTGCGATACGAGTTTGTCGCGGACATGCCGAGCGCCATTGCGCGGGAGAAGCAGCTGAAGCGCTGGCACCGGCAGTGGAAGATCAACCTGATCGAGAGCGACAACCCGGACTGGGTGGATCTGGCGCCGTCGCTTGGGCTGGAGCCGCTCCCGAGCCGTGCGCGGCGGGATGGATGCTGAAACGAGTTCAGCATGACGGTGCTCCTTGAGGAGGGCCACTTTGCCCAAGCCGGCGTCATGCTGAACTTGGTTCAGCATCCACTGTGCCATAAGCGAGGTCGTCGCCTGCGGAGAGATGGACCCTGAAACAAGTTCAGGGTGACGGAAGTGCTTAGGGCGGAGGGGCGACGTGCCGCCAGCCCCTCCACCACGCTTCGCGTGGTCCCGCTCCCCGTTCAGGGGAGGATTTGGGTCGCTAATCCTCCCCATCACATCCGGAACACGCCGAACGACGGGCGCTCGGGGATGGGGGCGTTGAGGCAGGCTTCGAGCGCGAGGCCGAGGACGTCGCGAGTCTGGGCGGGGTCGATCACGCCGTCGTCCCACAGGCGGGCGGTGGCGTAATAGGGGTTGCCCTCGTCCTCATACTTCTGGCGGATCGGGGCCTTGAAGGCGTCGGCTTCCTCGGGCGTCCAGTTGGCGGCGTCGCGGTGGACGGTGGCGAGCACGCTGGCGGCCTGTTCGCCGCCCATCACGCTGATCCGGCTGTTTGGCCAGGTGAACAGGAACCGCGGGGAATAGGCGCGGCCGCACATGCCGTAGTTGCCGGCGCCGAAGCTGCCGCCGATCAGCACGGTGATCTTGGGCACGCTGGCGGTGGCGACCGCCGTCACGAGCTTCGCGCCGTGCTTGGCGATCCCTTCCGCCTCGTATTTCCCGCCGACCATGAAGCCGGAAATGTTCTGGAGGAACAGGAGCGGGATACGGCGCTGGCAGGCGAGTTCAATGAAGTGCGCGCCCTTGACCGCGCTTTCGCTGAACAGGACGCCGTTGTTGGCGAGGATCGCGACGGGCGCGCCATGGATGTGCGCGAAGCCGCAGACGAGGCTGGACCCGTACAGCGCCTTGAACTCGTGAAACTCGCTGCCGTCGACAAGGCGGGCGATGACCTCGTGCACGTCATAGGGCGCGCGCACGTCCTGCGGCACGATGCCGTAGAGATCCTCCGCGGCGTATTTTGGCGCTTTCGATGGCCGCAGGTTCACGTCCGCCTCGTGCTCCGGCGGCAGCGTGGCAACGATGTCGCGCACGATGGTGAGGGCGTGCTCGTCATTCTCGGCGAGGTGATCGACGACGCCGGACTTGCGCGCGTGCAAGTCGCCGCCGCCGAGATCCTCGGCGCTGATGACTTCGCCAGTCGCGGCCTGGACGAGCGGCGGGCCGGCGAGGAAGATCGTGCCCTGTTCGCGCACGATCACCGTTTCGTCGGACATGGCGGGGACATAGGCGCCGCCGGCGGTGCAGCTGCCCATCACGCAGGCGATCTGCGGAATGCCCTTGGCCGACATGTTTGCCTGGTTGAAGAAGATGCGGCCGAAGTGATCGCGGTCCGGGAACACCTCTGCCTGGTGTGGCAAGTTCGCGCCGCCGGAATCGACGAGGTAGATGCAGGGCAGGCGATTCGCTTCGGCGATCTCCTGCGCGCGCAGATGCTTCTTCACGGTGAGGGGGTAGTACGTGCCGCCCTTCACCGTCGCGTCGTTGCACACGATCATGCACTGGCGCCCCGAGACGCGGCCGATCGCGGTGATGAGGCCGGCGCCGGGAATATCCTCGCCATAGACGTCATGCGCGGCGAGCTGGCCGATCTCCAGCAGCGGCGAGCCGGGATCGAGCAGGCGTTCGACACGCTCGCGGGGGAGGAGCTTGCCGCGTGCGGTGTGGCGCTCACGCGATTTCTCGTTGCCGCCGAGCGCGGCCCGGGCGACGTCGGCGCGCAGCTGCTCCGCAAGCGCACGGTTGTGCGCGGCATTAGCCTGGAAAGTCGCGTCCGTGGAGGAGGTCTTGGTGTCGAGGACGGGGGCAGTCATTGCGCCGTGCCTCCGTCATGCTGGACTTGTTTCGGCATCCATCGTGCGACGCGCGGCGTGGCCGCCTGCGGAGAGATGGACCCTGAAACGAGTTCAGGGTGACGGCCGTTTGCGTGCATCACGATGCCGCTCCGATCAGTTCGCGGCCGATCAGCATGCGGCGGATTTCGTTGGTGCCGGCGCCGATGTCGAGGAGCTTGGCGTCGCGCAGGAAGCGTTCGACCGGCCAGTCCTTGGTATAGCCCGCGCCGCCCAGCGCCTGCACCGCCTCGCCGGCGACCTTGAAGGCGTTTTCGCTGGCGAGCAGGATCGCGCCGGCGGCGTCGAAGCGGGTCGTCTGGCCGGTATCGCAGGCGCGCGCGACGGCATAGACGTACGCTCGGGCGGAGTTCAGCGCGACGTACATGTCGGCGACCTTGGCCTGCATCAGCTGGAAGGCGCCGATCGGCTGGCCGAACTGCTTGCGCTCCCGAAGATAGGGGAGGACGACGTCGAGGCAGGCCTGCATCACACCGAGCTGGATGCCGGCGAGGACGGTGCGCTCATAGTCGAGGCCGCTCATCAGCACGCCGACGCCGCCGTTGAGCGGACCCATGACGTTCTCGTCCGGCACTTCGCAATTGTCGAAGACGAGCTCCGCCGTGGGGGAGCCGCGCATGCCCATCTTGTCGATCTTCTGACCGATCGAGAAGCCGGGCATGTCCTTTTCAATGAGGAAGGTGGTGATGCCGCGCGAGCCTTCGCCGGTCTTGGCGTAGACCACCAGCGTATCCGCATAAGCGGCGTTGGTGATCCAGAATTTGGTGCCGTTCAGGACATAGCCTGTGTCGGTCTTTTCCGCCTTCAGCTTCATCGAGACGACGTCGCTGCCCGCGCCCGCCTCCGACATGGCGAGGCTGCCGACATGTTCGCCGCTGATCAGCTTGGGGAGGTATTTTGCCTTCTGCTCGGCGCTCGCCCAGCGACGGATCTGGTTGACGCACAGGTTGGAGTGCGCGCCATAGCTGAGGCCGATCGAGGCCGACGCGCGGCTCACTTCCTCGCAGGCGATGACATGTTCGAGATAGCCGAGGCCGAGGCCGCCGTACTCTTCCTCGACGGTGATGCCGTGGAGGCCGAGTTCGCCCATTGCGGGCCATAGTTCGTCGCGGGGGAACCAGTCGTCCGCGTCGATCTTCGCGGCGAGCGGCATGATCTTTTCGTCGGCGAAGCGGCGGGTGGTGTCGCGGATCATGTCCGCGGTTTCACCCAGCGCGAAATCGAGTGTGGCCTGCATCGAAACTCCTCTTCCCCCCGACATAAGCGGGGGAAAGAGGTAACGAAAGCAACAATTCCTGTCCGCCGCCCCTTCGGGCAGGGGCGGACGGACAGACGGCGCCGGTTAGGCGGCCAGGTTGCGCAGCACGTACTGCAGGATGCCGCCGTTGAGGAAATATTCCAGCTCGTTGACGGTGTCGATGCGGCAGAGCGTCTCAACCGTCTCGGTGGTGCCGTCCTTGCGGGCGATCGTCACCGTGACGGTCTGGCGCGGGCGCAGGCCGGCGACGTTCTGGATCGTGAACGTCTCGTCCCCGGTCAGCTTCAGCGTCTCGCGCGTCACGCCTTCGGCGAACTGGAGCGGGAGAACGCCCATGCCGACGAGGTTCGAGCGGTGGATACGCTCGAAGCTTTCGGCGATCACCGCGCGCACGCCGAGCAGGTTGGTGCCCTTTGCCGCCCAGTCACGCGAGGAGCCGGTGCCATATTCCTTACCGGCGACGACGACCATCGGCGTGCCATCCGCCTTGTGGCGCATAGCGACGTCGTAGATCGGCATCACTTCCTCGCCATAGCGGCTCATGCCGCCTTCGATCCCCGGCACCATCTCGTTCTTGATGCGGATGTTGGCGAAGGTGCCGCGGACCATGACATTGTCGTTGCCGCGGCGCGAGCCGTAGCTGTTGAAGTCCGCCTTCGACACCTGGCGCTCCATCAGCCACGCGCCCGCGGGGCTGTCGGCCTTGATCGAGCCGGCCGGCGAGATGTGGTCGGTGGTGATCGAATCGCCCAGGATCGCCAGCGGCTTCGCCTCGATGATGTCGGTGACGGGCGCCGGCGTCATCTCCATGCCGTCGAAGTACGGCGGGTTGGCGATGTAGGTCGATGCGGCCGGCCAGCTGTAGGTGTCCGACCCGGTCACCTCGATGCCGCGCCACTTGGCGTCGCCGGCATAAACGTTGCCGTAGCGGCTTTCGAACATCCCTGCGTCGATGTTCGCGGTCATCAGCTCGGACACTTCCTGGTTCGAGGGCCAGATGTCCTTGAGATAGACCGGGCCGTTCGTCCCTTCGCCGATCGGCGTCTCGTTCATGTCGGTCGTGACGCTGCCCTTCAGCGCATAAGCGACCACGAGCGGCGGCGAGGCGAGGAAGTTCGCGCGCGCGTCGGGCGACACGCGGCCTTCGAAGTTGCGGTTGCCCGAGAGGACCGACGCGACGACGAGATCATTTTCGTTGACCGCGCTGCTGATCGGGCCGGGCAGCGGGCCCGAATTGCCGATGCAGGTCATGCAGCCATAGCCGGTAAGGTTGAAGCCCATCGCGTCGAAATCGTCCTGCAGGCCCGACTTCACCAGATAGTCGGTGACGACCTGCGAGCCCGGCGACAGCGAGGTCTTGACCCAGGGCTTGGGCTTCAGGCCAAGTTCGCGTGCCTTGCGGGCGACGAGCCCGGCGGCGACCAGCACCGACGGGTTCGACGTGTTGGTGCAGCTGGTGATCGCCGCGATCACGACGTCGCCGTCACCGATGTCATGGCCGCGATCGGCCACGTCGACGCGCTTCGGCTCGGCCTTGTTGTAGACCTTGACCAGATCGCCGTTGAACACCTCGTCCACCTTGTCGAGCGCGACCTTGTCCTGCGGACGCTTCGGGCCGGCGAGCGACGGGACAACCGAGCCCATGTCGAGCTCGAGCGTGTCGGTGAAGACGGGATCGGGGGTGTTGGCATCGCGCCAGAAGCCGTTCGCCTTGGCATAAGCCTCGACCAGCGCGATCGTGTCGGCCGGGCGCGCGGTCAGCTTCATGTAGTCGATCGTCTTGGTGTCGATCGGGAAGAAGCCGCAGGTCGCGCCGTATTCGGGCGCCATGTTGGCGATCGTTGCGCGATCGGCGAGCGTCATCTGGTCGAGACCCGGGCCGTAGAATTCCACAAAGCGGCCGACCACGCCCTTGGCGCGCAGCATCTGCGTGACGGTGAGCACGAGATCGGTCGCGGTGATGCCCTCGCCCAGCGCGCCGGTCAGCTTGAAGCCGACGACCTCAGGAATGAGCATGGAGACGGGCTGGCCGAGCATCGCAGCCTCAGCCTCGATGCCGCCGACGCCCCAGCCGAGCACGCCCAGGCCGTTCACCATGGTGGTGTGGCTGTCGGTGCCGACGCAGGTGTCGGGATAGGCGATCATCGCGCCGCCGCCGTTTTCGTTCGACGCCCACACCGCCTGCGCGACATATTCCAGGTTCACCTGGTGGCAGATGCCGGTGCCCGGGGGCACGACCTTGAAGTTGTCGAGCGCCTTGGATCCCCACTTCAGGAACTCGTAACGCTCCGAATTGCGCTGATATTCCAGATCGACGTTCTCTTCGAACGCCTTGGGCGTGCCGAATTCGTCGACCATCACCGAGTGGTCGATGACGAGGTGGACGGGAACCTGCGGGTTGATCTTGGCCGCGTCGCCGCCGAGCTTGGTGATCGCATCGCGCATCGCGGCGAGATCGACCACGCAAGGCACGCCGGTGAAATCCTGCATCAGCACGCGCGCGGGGCGATACTGGATCTCGCGGTCGGAGCGGCGCTCCTTCTGCCAGTCGACCACCGCCTGCACGTCGTCGGCAGTAACGGTCTTGCCGTCCTCGAAGCGCAGCATGTTCTCCAGCAGCACCTTCATCGAGAAGGGCAGGCGCGAGATGTCGCCGAACTTTTCGGCCGCAACGTCGAGCGCATAGTAATCGTAGCTCTTGCCGCCCGCCTGGAGCGTGCGGCGGGCCTTCAACGTATCTTGGCCGATGGCGGTCATGCGGGTCCTTTCCCCATAGGTTCGGCCCGGCTCGGGCGCGGCGGGGAAGCGGGGGCAGGAAACCCACGCGCGGGCGCGCCCGGACGGGCGATGTGAAGCGTCGGGGCGGCGATAGCAGCGGCAGGCGGGTGGGGGAAGGTGGCAAGCGGCGCTGATTTGAGAAAAGGCTTGACGGATCGGCTTTTCGCGATTCGTTCGCAAGAAGGGTGGGGTGCGGTTCACCCGCCAAGTCTGTCACCCCGTACCAGGTCCGGGATGACGCGTTTTGTGGGGCTTAGCTCTCGGCCAGCGCCGGGCGTTCGCGCCGCATCGGGCGCCACGCGGTTTCGCTGCGGCGGCGGGCGAGATAGGTGTCGAGGCCGATCTGCGCGCCGATCACCATGTACAGGAAAGACTGGAAGGCGATGCCGACGAAAGCGCCGCCCAGCAGGTAGATCAGGTGCGCGTGTTGCAGCGCGCCGGCGAGGCTGCCCGCCCACGCGAAGTCGCCCTCGTGATAGCGCCGGCGAAGCACCTCCATGCGGATGATGCCGACCGCGTTGATGAGCAGCCACAGCGCCAGGCCGAAATAGCCCTGTTCGCCCAGCACCTCGAAATAGCTGGAATGATAGGCGCGGCTCTTGTCCACCGTCAGGTTGCGCTGAACGGTGCGGTTCGCGCCTTCGCCCGCCACCTGCACGGTATCGTAGCGGATGCGGTTTTGCAGATAGGCGTCGAAGCCGCCGCCGAAGGGGTGGTCCTTCACATAGTCCCACGTCCATTTCCACACGGCGAGGCGGGTGGAGGCGGATTCATCGGCCTGATAGGTCTTGATCGTCCCCATCCGCTCGCTGAACGCGCTTGGCAGGAACGGCACCGCCATCGCCCCCGCCAGGCCGAGCGCGGCGAGGTACAGAAATTTCTTCTTCACCTCACGCAGCATCAGCACGGCAAGGAGCCCGATGCACAGCAGGCCGGTGCGCGCCGAGGTGCCGACCGGGATCAAGAGGCAGGCAAAGGTGAGCGCCGCGCAGAACAGCCAGACCAGCCGGCCGGACGGATAGATGGTGCCATGTCGCCCGAGCCACAGAATGATCGGGATCAACGAAATCGACACTGCCGAGATGATCGACCCTTCGTACAGGCCCGAGTTGTTGGCGACCATCAAGTTCAGCTCGCCATAGCCGCCGCCCGACGCGAGCGTCTTGATCCCGCCGACGATGATGATCGAGCTGGCCGACAGCACCACGAACAGGAGCAGCGCCTCGATCCGCAGCTTGGTGCGCAGGGTGAGGGGGAGAAAGGCGGCGAACGCCAGGTTCTTCCACACCCATTCCCATTTGCCCGCCGCCTCGATTGGGAAATCGGCGTTGCGCGTGGTGATGCCGCAATAGACGAGCAGCAGCATGACGAGCGCCTGGCGCGGGGCGAAGCGCGAATCGCTCTTGTCGTCCACCACCAGCCAGCCGAGCACCGCGAATCCGGCCGCGATGGCGGAGATCGGCACGCTGTTCAGCAGATAATAGGTGATCCGCTGCGGCGAGACGATGTCGATATAGATGTACGACAGCACGAAGATGAACGGCCGGCGAAAGCCGAGGCCGAACAGCGCCACCAGAAAGCCGATAAAGGCGAGATCACGCACGCGGGGGGCGCCCCGGGCGCGCCGGCCTATCCACCGGCGGCTTTTCCGAGTCGAGATCGTCGCGACGCAGCAGCAGCCATGCCGCCAGCAGCAGCAAGCCATGACTGATGCCAAGGGCGAGATTGTCGATCATGAGATGGTGGTCAAAGCTCCCGAACGCATCACTCGCCTAATTGCCGGCAGTTGACGTGCCGTTAAGCGCGGTGATGGCAGCAGGCCATCATGCATATTCTTCACGTACTCGATCATGGCCTCCCGTTGCAGAGCGGATACACGTTTCGCACGCGCGCTATCGTGAAGGCACAGCAGGCGCGCGGATGGGAGGTGGCGGCGGTCACCGGGCCGCGGCATCATCACGATGCGCCCGCGACCGAGATGGTCGACGGCATCACCTTTCACCGCACCGGCCGTGCGAGGCAACTGCCGGCACCGCTGGGCGAAATGGCCGAAGTCGCGAAGTTCGGGCGGCGCATCCTGGCGGTCGCCAAGCAGTTTCGCCCCGACATCATCCACGCGCATTCGCCGGTGCTCGACGCGCTGGCCGCGATGCGCGCGACGCGGGCGCTTAAAGTGCCGCTGGTGTACGAGATCCGCGCCTTCTGGGAGGATGCGGCGGTCGGCAACGGCACCGGCACCGAAGGGTCGGCGCGCTATCGCGCGACGCGCGCGCTGGAAAGCTGGGCGGTGAAGCGCGCCGATGCGGTGGCGGTGATCTGCGAGGGGTTGAAACGCGATCTGCTGGCGAGGGGGGTAGCGGACGAGCGGATCATGGTATCCCCCAACGGCGTCGACATGGCGCTGTTCGGCGATCCGCCGCCGCGCGACGCCGCACTGGCCGAGACGCTGGGGCTCGGCGGCGACGTGATCGGTTTCATCGGCAGCTTCTACGATTACGAGGGGCTCGACGATCTGATCGCCGCCATGCCCGCGCTCGTCGCGCGGCGGCCCGAGGCGCAGTTGCTGCTGGTCGGCGGCGGACCGATGGAGGCGGCGTTGCGCGTGCAGGCGGCGGCATCGCCGGTGGCGGATCGCATCCGCTTCGTCGGGCGCGTGCCGCACCAGGAGGTGGAACGCTATTACAGCCTCGTCGACGTACTCGCCTATCCGCGCAAGAAGATGCGGCTGACCGATCTGGTCACGCCGCTGAAGCCGCTGGAGGCGATGGCGCAGGGGCGGCTGGTGGCGGCGTCGGATGTCGGCGGCCATCGCGAGCTGATCCGCGACGGCGACACCGGCACCTTGTTCGCCGCGGACGATCCGGCGGCGATTGCCGAGTCGCTCGCTACGCTGCTGAGCGATCGCGACGGCTGGGAGGCGCGGCGCGCGCGCGCCCGCGCCTTCGTGGAACAGGAACGTAACTGGTTTTCAAATATTTCGCGGTACGAACCTGTATATCGGCGGCTGATCGCGGCCGCCGCAAAGGGTAAGGCATGAACGCAGAACAACGCGCAGCGCACATGAAGCGAGCCATGGTGCCGGCTGCACTGCTGATCATCGGCGTGGTGGCGGCGACGTTGATCGCGGCATTGCCGCAAGCCTTGCTCGACGTGCTGATGTGGCGGCTGGGGCTGCCCTATATTCTGTCGGCCGCAACGCCGCCAATCGGTGCGTTTGGCCGAACAATGCTGGCGCTGATTGCGCTTGTTCCTTTCGTGGTTATCGCGGCGCTGATGCTGCGGCAGCGCGGCTATCGCATCGGCGCGCAGCCCTTGCCCGCGCTGGCCAACCCTGACGCCGCGTTGCGCGCGCCGACGATCCGGCGCGCGGACGCGCATCCCGACGCCGCGCCGCGCCGACCGATCCGTGCCGAAGAGGATCTCGGCCCACCGCTGCCGATGGTGACGGCAAAGCCACTCTTCCGCGATCGCAGCGGCGAGCAGGATCTGCCGCGCGACCTGGATCAGCCACTCGCCGCGTTCGATCCGGTGTCAATTCCCGATGTACCGCGCGATCCCGTGCCGGTGGTATCACGCTTGTCGCCCGCGGTTGCCAGCCGACACGATCTCGCACCAACGGCGCCCTCCGCGATCGAAACGAAAGCCACGCCGGAGCCAAGCGGCCCGGCGCCTTTCGAGGCCGCGCCGCTGGCAAGGCTTGACGCTGTTACCCCCGATACCGAGCTTGTCCGCATGGACGACGCGCGTCGGGATCAGCCCAGGCCGCCTGCGGTCGAGACGGGGAAAGCAGCGGAGGAGCCGGTCACTGCGGCGCCGCTGGAGACACCGACGCGGGATCGTGGTGTGCCGCTGTCCAGCCTGCTTGACCGGCTGGAGCGCGGTGCCCGCCAGCGGCAGGCGCCGCCAAAGCCCGAAACGGTATCGCCGACGCCTGCGCCAGCCGATCAGCCTGAGACGCTGGCCGACACGCTGCTGATGCTGCGTCAGATGGCGCGGCGCTGATCGGCCACATCTTCTCCGGTCAGGCGTACGCCACTGTCAGCGCCTCCACCTCGACGCAGCATTCTCCCCGCCGCTTCACCGCGCCCGTCACGCTGAGATCCGCAAGCAACGCGCCGGGCAGCGGCACGTCCAGCGTGCCGATCGTCGCCAGCCACCGGTTCGCTAAGGCGCCGGCCGGGGTGGCGGTGAGCGTCAATGCATGGCGATAGCCGCTGAACGTGGCGCTGTGCCACGGCATCGCGCCATGTTCCTCAATAGCCACCACCAGGCCGTTGCGCGCCGCCGAGGCCGAAAGCGCGCGTGCCAGCAGACGCGCCGTGCCGGGGCCGCGCATCATTCGGCCTCCTGCAACATGGCATCCACCCGCTCGCAGATATGTGCCCCCGGTCGGCGGCCGCGGCGCAGATCGTGCACCAGGCGCGGATCGTTCACGGCGCGCCGCCCGAAGGTGGAGGGCGACGTTCCGGTACGGCGAAGATAGCGATCAATCCTGACCAGCAGCGACATGAACAAGCTCCCGATTCCCATCGTTCGCATTTTGTTCTCGCAACTTTTCCAACTTGTCTAGGAAATTTCCTAGACTATCGTACGGGCATGGCAGAAACGGTTGGCGAGACGCTGGAGCGATTGGCCGCGGCGCAGGGAATCAGCCTCTCGGAGCTGTCGCGGATGCTTGGCCGCAACCTTGCCTATCTGCAGCAATTCGTCCGGCGTGGGACGCCGCGGACGCTTGCCGAGCGTGATCGGCGGCTGCTCGCGCAATTCTTCGGCGTGGACGAAGAGGTGCTCGGCGGCGAGGCGCGCGAGGCGACGGTGGCGGTGCCGTATCTGACGGTCGCCGCCTCAGCGGGCCGAGGCGCTGCCGTCGCGACGGAGCGCGAGATCCGGCGGGAGGCGTTTGCCGCGCCGATGCTGCGCGACGCTGGCGTGGCGCCGCGCGATGCCTCGATCATCGATGTGTCGGGTGATTCGATGCAGCCGACGATCCTCGCCGGCGACCGGCTGGTGGTGGATCGTGCGGACACCCGGCTGACGCGGACCGGCATTTTCGTGGTGCGGCGGGGCGACGAATTGCTGGTGAAGCGGATCCGGCGCGAGGGCGCGGATTTGCTGCTCCTCAGCGACAATCCGGATTATGCGCCGATCCGCTGCCGCGCGGACGAGGCGGCAGTGATCGGGCGGGTCAAGCTATTGCTGCGGCAGCCCTGAGCCTAACAGACGTCTGCCGCTCCGCCTGCTCCTTCAGCGGCGCCCCTTCAGCCAGATCATGACCGCGATCGCCGCGCCGACGACCAGACCGGCCAGAAAGCCGAGCGACGGCTGACCGGCCACAAGCCCGATGATCGTGCCGATCATCAACGACACGGCAAGCACGAAGCCGCCGGCGGAATCCGAACGCTGCGAGGGAGATGACATGCGCCCAGCCTTTGGCACGGTGCGCCACAAAGCGCCACCATTCACGCTTGTTGCGGCATTAACCCTTGGCGTTCACTGGTCGGTGGCGGTTCACGGCTTAGGGCGGTGGGCCACCAGATCGCAGGTTCTTCCTTGTCCCAGCTTTACCTTGCCGACCGTCACCTGGTGACGGACGCATCCTCGTTGATTCGCGCCTTCGGTGCCTTTGCCGCGGACGAGGCGGCGATCCGCGCCGATCGCAGCCGCGCGCTCGGCAACGTGGTGCATTTCTGTCGCTGGCGGCAGGTGGAGCGGCTCGTGCGGCTGCTTGCGACGGACGCGCCCGCCGGCACGATACATTGATTTTGCACGGCATTGCCGCTTGCCCGGCAAGCGCCTAGGGCGGCGGGAATGTACGGGCGGAGCGGGCCGATCGGCGCGGCAGGTCTGATCGCGTTGCTCGCCGCGCAGCCCGTCGCGGCGCAACAGGTGGTCGTGCCCGATGCCGAGCAGCCGCTGGATGCCGGCGCTCCGCTCGCCGACATGCCCGACATCGGTGTTGATTGGCCCGACTTGCCGCCCGAAACGCCGGGCAGCGCGCAGGCGGGCGCAACCGCGGTGGGCGAGACCCGCTATGGCTGGCGCATCGAGGGGCTGGACGGGATCGGCAGTCCGCTGCTGCGCAGCCGCTTCGCCGACCTGTCCGTACTCGACCAGAATGACGCCGAGCCGGCTAATGCGGCGCAGATCGATCGACGCGCGCGCGAGGATGCCGAGACGCTGGTCACGCTGCTGCGCGCCGAAGGCTATTATGATGCGGAGGTAGAGCCACGCATCGAAACCGTCGCTGGCCGGCCGATGGTGATCCTGGGCGCCAGCCCCGGCCCGATCTATCGCCTGAAGGACGTGACCATCGCCGGAGTAGAGGCGGCGGGGAGCAAGGCGCCGGCGCTGCGCGATGCCTTTGGCGTGAAGGCGGACGACCCGGTGAACGCCGACGCGATCGTCGCAGGCGAGGCGAAGCTGCGTGCCGAGGTGGGCGAGCAGGGCTTTCCCTTCGCCACCGTCGGCGATCCGGTGGTGACGGTGGATCGCGAGGCGCGCACCGCGACGCTGGACCTTGCGGTCGATCCCGGCACGCCGCGCGTGTTCGGCCAGATCCGCACCAATCCGAACAATCGCGTGTTCGGGGCCGATCACGTCCAGGATATCGCCCGCTTCACGCCGGGCCAGCCGTTTTTCGAGCCGGCGCTCGCCGATCTGCGCCGTGCGCTGATCCAGACCGGCCTCGTTTCGGTGGCGGAGGTGAAGCCGGTGCCGGGCACCACGCCCGAAACGGTCGACATCGACGTGCGACTGGAACCGGCACCGCCGCGCACGATCGCGGGCGAGCTGGGCTATGGCACGGGTGAGGGCGCGCGCGTCGAGGCGAGCTGGACGCATCGCAACTTCTTTCCGCCCGAAGTCGCGGTGACGCTGCGCGCGGTGCTCGGCACGCAGGAACAACTTGGCGCCGTCACCTTCCGCCGCAACAATTTCCGCGGGCGCGACCGGGTGCTCACCGCACAGGTCGCCGCCACGCATACCGAGCGCGATGCCTATGAGGCGAACACCTTCCTGCTGTCGGGCAGTCTCGAACGGCAGACCAACATCTTCTTCCAGAAGACCTGGACGTGGTCGCTCGGCGCGGAACTGCTCGCCTCTGACGAGCGCGACGTCATCGTCTCGACCGGGGAGCCGCGTCGGCGCACCTTTTTCATCGCCGCTGCGCCGACCAGCCTCACCTATGACGGCTCGGACGATCTCCTGAACCCGACCAAGGGCTTTCGCCTGGGCGGACGGCTCAGCCCCGAACTGTCGCTGCAGGGATCAGCGTTCGGCTATGCCCGTACGCAGCTCGACGGCAGCGCCTATTATTCGATCAAGCCCGGCGTGGTGCTGGCCGGCCGGGTGCGGCTCGGCACGATCCTGGGCGCGCCGCGCGATGCGATCGCGCCGTCGCGGCGCTTCTATGCCGGCGGCGGCGCGTCCGTGCGCGGCTATGGCTATCAGTCGATCGGGCCGCGCGACCCCAACAACGACCCGATCGGTGGGCGCAGCCTGGCTGAGTTTGCGGTCGAAGGCCGGATCAAGGCGTTCGGCAATTTCGGTGTGGTGCCGTTCTTCGATGCGGGCAACATCTATACGTCCGGCGTGCCCGACTTCTCCGGTCTGCGCTACGGCGCGGGCGTGGGCGTGCGCTATTACAGCAACTTTGGCCCGATCCGTGTCGATGTCGGCACGCCGTTGAACCCGCAACCGGGCGATTCGCGTGTCGCCGTCTACGTGTCGCTCGGACAGGCATTCTGATGCGCTGGTGGCGGCTGCTGGCCGGGATCGTCGCCGCAATCGCCGGCGTGCTGCTCGCCACCTTGTGGATCATCGACACCGATGTGGGGCACCGCTGGGTGGCCGAGCGGATCAACGCCGCGCGGCCCGCCAACGGCATCCACGTCACCGTCGGCCGGATCGACGGCTCGCTATACGGCGCGGCGGTGCTGCGCGACGTGCGGGTGCACGATTCCGAGGGACTGGTATTCGCCGCGCCGCGCGCCGAACTCGACTGGCGGCCGTTCGCCTGGCTCTCCAACCGCCTCGACATCCGCTCGCTCCACGTCCCGGTCGCGATGCTCGCCAAGCTGCCGCGGCCACGTCCGACGAACCGAAATTCGCCGCTGCTGCCCGATTTCGACATCCGAATCGGTGACCTGTCGATCGACCGGCTGACCGTGGCGCCGCGGGTCACGGGCGTGCTGCGCTTCGGGCGGCTGAAGGGCAAAGCGGACATTCGTGATGGCCGCGCGATGGTGGCGATCGATGCGCTGGTGCAGGGCAGCGATGCGCTGCGGCTGCGGATCGATGCGGCGCCCGATCGCGACCGCTTCGACATCGACGTGCGCGCGCGGGGCGCGGCGAGCGGCGTTCTCGCCCGGCTCACGGGTATTCGCCGGACGCTCACGATGGACGTGAGCGGCGCAGGCCGCTGGGCTACGTGGCAGGGGCAGGCCAGCGCAACCGCGGGCGGCGTGCCGGTGATCGACCTGGCGCTCGGCAACCGCGCGGGCGCCTATACGCTGACCGGCGCGGTAACGCCGGGCGATCTGGTGAAGGGCAAGGCGCAGCGCCTCACCAGCCCGCGTGTGCTGGTGAATGGCGCGGCGACCTTTGCCAAGCGGCGACTGGAGGGAAATCTCTCGCTCCGCTCGGCTGCCCTGGCGGTGGATGCGACAGGGGGCGTCGACCTTGCCGCCAATGCCTGGCGCAACCTGCGGCTGCGCGCACGCCTGCTGCGGCCGGCAGCCTTGTTTCCCAACATGACTGGGCGCGACGTCGAGCTGCGCGCGGTGCTGGAAGGCGCATTTGCGACCGCCGCTTTCGACTATCGCATCCTCGCGCCGCGCTTCGCCTTCGACGCCGCCGGGTTCGAGGGGGTGCGGATCGCGGGCAAGGGCCGCTTGTCCAAGGCGCCGATCGTGCTGCCGGCGCGGTTCACGGCGCAGCGCGTGACGGGCGTGGGGGACGTGGCGGGCGGTATCTTACGCAACCTGTCGGTGGACGGCGTGTTGCGGGTGACGTCCACGATGGTGACGGGCGACGACCTGCGGCTCCGCTCGGACAAATTGTCGGGGCGGATCAGCCTGCTGCTCGATCTGCGCACCGGCGACTATCAGGTCGGGCTGAACGGCGCGCTCGGGCGTTATCTCATCCCGGGGCTCGGCGTTGTCGATGTGCAATCGCGGCTGCGGGTGGTGCCGGGGCCGGGCGGGCGCGGCACGCGGGTGGTCGGGTCGGGCACCGCGCAGATGGTGCGGCTCGACAACGGCTTCTTTCGTAGCCTGGCGGGCGGGCTGCCGCGGATCGTGACCGATCTGGAGCGCACGCCCGACGGCATCCTCCACTTCCGCAACCTGGTGCTGACCGGCCCGTCGATCCGCCTGACGGGCAACGGCTATCGCCGGCGCGACGGCACCTTCGTGTTCAGCGGCGCGGGTCAACAGGCGACCTATGGCCCGGTGACGCTCCAGCTCGACGGCGCGATCGAGCGACCGACGCTTGACCTAGTTTTTCAGCGGCCGAACGATGCATTGGGGCTGCGCGATGTGCGGCTGCATCTCGATCCCGATCCGGGCGGCTTCGTCTTCACCGCCGCTGGGCGATCACGGCTGGGCGCTTTCGAGGGCGCGGGCGAGATCCTGCTGCCGCGCGGCGCCGACGCGCAGATCGCGGTGCGTAGCCTGACCGTCAGCGGCACACGGGCGGCCGGTCTCATCACCATTACAGATGCCGGGTTCGATGGGCGGTTGGCCGTGGACGGCGGCGGCATCGACGGGGCGGTCGTGCTCAGCCCCGCCGGCACGGCGCAGCGGATCGAGGCGCAGTTGAAGTTGCGCGGGGCGCGCCTCGCCGACGCGGTAACGGTGCGGCAGGGACGCCTGGAGCTCGTGGCGCTGCTCGATCCCGCCGGCACCAGCGTGGAGGCGACCTTCAACGGCAATGGGCTGCGTCGCGGCGCGCTCAGCATCGCACGCGTCGCGTTCAACGCGTCGCTGCGGAACGGGGTGGGGCAGGTTCGCGCCTCGGCCGCGGGATCGCGCGGGCGCGCCTTTGATCTGCAAAGCGTGATCCAGGTTGCGCCCGATCGCTACAGCATCGTCGCGCAGGGCACCGTGGATCGTCGCCCCCTGCGGCTGGAGAGTCCGGCGCTGCTGACGCGCGAGGGCGACGACTGGCGGCTTGCCCCGACCAAGGTGACCTTTGCCGGCGGCTCGGGGACTGTCTCCGGCCGGTTCGGGCCGTCCGGCAACGCGATCGAGGCGACGCTCGCCGACATGCCGCTGGCGGTGCTCGACATCGGCTATCCCGGGCTGGGGCTTGGCGGCGCGGCCTCGGGCAAGCTCAACTTCACCAGCGCCGACGGCGCGGCGCCGACCGGCCGGATCGACATGCGGGTGCGCGGACTGACGCGATCGGGGCTGCTGGCCTCGTCCGATCCGATCGACGTGGGGCTGGCCGGCGTGCTGACCGCCGACCGTGTCGGGTTGCGCGCGATCGCGGCGGAGGGTGGCAAGACGATCGGCCGCGCGCAGGCACTGCTGCGGCTCGGGGAGGGCGATCTGGCGACGCGGCTCACCCGCGCGCCACTGTTTGCGCAACTGCGCTACAGCGGCCCCGCCGACACGTTGTGGCGGCTGAGCCGGGTGGAGCTGTTCGCGCTGTCCGGCCCCGTGGCGATCGCTGCGGACGTACGCGGCACGTTGATGGATCCGGTGATCCGCGGCTCGGTGAAGGCGACGGGCGCGCGGATCGAGAGCGCCACGACGGGCACCGTGCTGCGCGATGTTGCGGCGGAAGGGCGCTTCGCCGGCTCGCGCCTCGCGATCGACAGCTTTGCCGCGGCGGCGGGGCGTGACGGCCGCGTTTCCGGCACCGGCTGGTTCGACTTTGCGGCGCGCGGCGGGATCGGGCTCGACCTGCAGTTGAACGCGGACCGCGCAGTGATGATCAACCGCGACGACATCGCCGCGACTGTCACCGGGCCGCTGCGCTTCCAGTCGAGCGGCCAGGGCGGCACCATCTCGGGTACGGTCAAGCTGAACCGCAGCCGCTATCGGCTGGGGCAAGCATCGGTCGCCAGCGCCGTGCCGAAGATCACGGTACGCGAGATCAACCAGCCGGACGGCATCGATGACAACGCCGCCCCGGCCGCACCGTGGCAGCTCGACATCAAGGCAAAGGCGAGCGAGCAGCTCCTTGTCACCGGCCTGGGGCTGAACAGCGAATGGTCGGCCGACCTCACGATCGGCGGCACACCCGACAATCCCGCAATCACCGGCCGGGCGGACCTTATCCGCGGCGATTACGAGTTCGCCGGACGCCAGTTCGAGCTGGAACGCGGGGTGATCCGGTTCGCCGGCGAGGTGCCGGCCAATCCGGCGCTCGATATCGAGGCGAATGCCGACTCTACCGGATTGCGCGCCTCCATTCGCGTGACGGGCGTGGCGCTGAAGCCGGAGATCACCTTTGCCAGCACCCCCGCGCTGCCGCAGGACGAACTGCTCTCACGGCTGTTGTTCGGCACCTCCATCACGAATCTGTCCGCGCCCGAGGCGCTGCAACTGGCCGCCGCGGTTGCCGCCTTGCAGGATGGGTCCGGCGGCCTCAATCCGATCAACGCAGTACGTCGCGCTGCCGGGCTGGATCGCCTGCGCATCCTGCCGGCCGATCCGCAGACTGGGCAGGGCACCTCGGTGGCGGCCGGCAAATATATCTCGCGGCGCCTGTACGCAGAGATCGTGACCGACGGGCAGGGGTATTCCGCCACGCGGGTGGAGTTCCAGGTGACCCGCTGGCTCTCGCTCCTGTCGAGCATTTCCACGCTGGGGCGGCAGAGCGCCAACGTGCGCATTTCAAAAGATTATTGATCCTGTCGTGCCTGAGTTTGCCTAAGCGTTGCGGGTGCGTGCTTAGTGGCAGCCATCACTGGTGCGGATCGCCGTGCCACATTGCGTCCGTTGCCGGACCATGCCAATCAGGCTGTCGCCGTCACCATTACCACGAGGCTCCATGCTGCTGCGCCCGGCGTTCCTTCTGCTACTTACCTTGCTGTTCTCGGCCTGTGCCGAAAAGGGGCAGGGGCCTGTTATTTCGTCGGGTGAACGCTATGCGTCTGCGGCATCGGCTGTCAGCGACTATCGTCTGGGTGTCGGTGACCGGGTGCGCGTTACCGTGTTCAACGAGCCGAGCCTGACGGGCGAGTTCTGGGTAAATCCCGACGGCATGATCTCTCTGCCGCTGATCGGCAGCGTGCCCGCGCGTGATCGCCCGGTGTCAGAGATCGCACGCGATGCGCAGGCGCGCTTCGCCGACGGTTATCTGCGCGATCCGCGCGTCGCGGCGGAAGTGATGGTTTTCCGCCCGTTCTACATTCTTGGCGAGGTGGATGCGCCGGGCCAGTATCCGTATGTGAACGGACTGACCGCGATGAACGCGGTGGCATTGGCCAAGGGCTTTACCCCGCGCGCCAATCGCGACGTCATCCGCATTCGCCGCCAGGGTGAAACGGACGAGGTGAATTATCGCCTGACGCCTGAGCTGATCGTCTATCCGGGGGATACGGTGCGGATCGGCGAGCGCTTCTTCTGAGGTCCGGCGGGGGGTGACGCGGCGGGGAACATTCTTGACGATGGGCACGCGCCCGGCGCTGGCGCTGATCGCCGTCATGGCGGCGGGTGCGCCGGTCGTCGCACATGCGCAGGACGGGCTCGTCGTGCAGCCCGCGGTGCCGCAGGGCTTCAACCGCGATCGCAACGTCAGCGTCGCTTCTCGTCCGCGGCCTGATTACACGCCCACCGGCGTCCGTGTCGGTGGCCTGATGTTTTTTCCGCGGCTGGAAACGAACGCCGGGGCAACCAGCAACGCCTATCTGACCCAACGCAACGAAACGGCCGCACCCTATATCTCGATCGAGCCATCGTTGCGGGTGGCGTCGATCTGGTCGCGTCACTCGCTTCAGGTCAATGCGTCCGGATTGGCACGCAACTACATCGGGGAAAGCCGGCGCAACGAGCGGCAGTGGAATCTTGGCACCGTCGGCGAGGTGGAGCTCGGCCGTGCCATTACCGTGACGGGCGAGGCGAGCGCCTCGCAAAGTTTCGAGAATCAGTTCTCGGGCGAGGTCGATTCCAACGTTGCGGCGCTATCGCGCTTTCGCCGGGACTTTGTGTCCATTCGGCCGGAATATACCAGCGGGCGCGTGCGCGCCTTCCTGCTCGCTGATTACGCCGACTTCCGCTTCGCGCCGGTGCGGCTGAGCGACGGCACGTTGCGGAGCCAGGAAAACCGCAACCGCCACGTCAGCCGTTTGACCGGGCAATTCGAATATGCCCGCACGCCCAGCATCTCGCTCTTCGGCCAACTTGGCTACGTCGGTACGACGTTTGACGGCAACGTTGTTGGGGTCGATGCACTGAGTTCGGATGCGGCGCGCGCGGTGGTCGGGCTGAACGTCGACCTCGCCGGGCGCGCACGCGGCACGATTGGCGTGGGTTACAGCAACCGCGATTATCGCGCGGCGAGCTTTGACTCGGTCGGTGGCGTGATCGCGGAAGTGCAGGTCGACCTGTTCCCGACCGAGCGTTTCACCATCAGCACGGGTGCACGCCGCACGATCGAGGATGCGACATTCGGCAACGTGACGCCCCGGCCGTTCTGGGATAATCGCCTCACGCTGGGCGGCGACTATGAACTCTTGAACAATCTGATCCTGTCGGCGGACGGTCAATACGCGTTGCAGAACTTCATCAACGAAGACCGTACGAACTCTACCTATCGGCTCGCCTCGCGCGCCCGTTACCTGATTTCCCGTCGCATGACGCTGGAGGGCTCGCTGAGCTACGCCAAGCGGGACTCGCGTGGGGCGCAGGCCGGCACTAACAATGCCGGCGAGGGACGGATCGAGGCAGGTCTCACCTATCACATGTAACAACCTTTGGGCCCCTGGGGGCTCACGACCGAGGCCAGACGAGCATGGAAGTCAGACACGAAGCCGACGAGTATGAGGCGCGCCTGGCCGACGTCATCAGCGTGGTGCGCGACACCGTCCGCCGCCGTTGGAAGATCATGGCGGCGGTAACGGCCGCCATCTTCATCCTCGGCGTCGCCGCCGTGTCGTTCATGACGCCCAAATATACTTCGACGGCCAAGGTGCGGCTCGACCCCTCTCGCAATCCGCTCGCGAACAACGCGCAGGCGACCCGCGCGGAACTGACCCCGGAAGCGATCGAGACGGAAGTCACCGCAATCCGCTCGCTCGATCTCGCCCGCTCGATCGTGCGCGCTTACGGCCTCTCGACCGACCCGGAGTTCGTCGAGGAGGTGAACAACAACGCCAATCTGGGCAGCACCGAGGCGCGCGAGAATGCGCTGGCGGCGGCGGTCCTCTCGCACCTGAACGTCGATCGCGAGAAGCTGACCTACGTGCTGAACGTGCGCTTCACCTCGACCGATTCGCTGAAGGCCGCCAAGCTCGCGAATGCCTTCGCCGACGGCTACATCGAGAGCCGCACCACCAACAAGGTCGGCACCGCCGAGCGGCAGAGCGAATGGTTCCAGCAGCGGCTGGACGAGCTTGGCAAGCAGGCGAGCGAGGCGGAAGCACGCGCAGCGGATTATCGCGCCCGCGCCGGCATCGTTGAAAGCAGCGTCGCCAACAGCACGGTTGGCACGATCAACGACCAGCAGGTCGCACCGCTCGCCAGCAGCCTTGCAACGGCGGAGTCCGACGCAGCGGCCGCGCGGGCACGGCTCGCGGCGGCGCGCTCGCAGGTGTCGCGCGGCGGCCTTGATGCCGTCTCCGAAGTGCTCGGATCGCCGGTGATCGCCGACCTGCGTCGCCAGCGTGCCGAAGTGGTGCGCAGTCGCGGTGAGGTCGAGGCGCGCTATGGCGATCGGCACCCGGAAAGCATTCGCGTGCGCGATCAGTTGATGGCGCTCGATTCGCAGATCGACGCCGAGGCGCGCCGCGTCGTCGGTTCGTTGCAGGCCGCTGCATCCGCGGCCGAGGCCCGCGCCGACAGCCTGCGTCAGTCGCTGAACTCGCTGGAGCGCGAGCGCGAGACGAGCGCCCGCGATTCGGTCACCGCGGCCAGCCTCGAGCGTGAGGCGGCGGCGAAGCGCGCGCTCTACGACAAGATGTCGCAGATGTCGCTGGAGAGCGCGCAGGCGGCGCGCCTTTCGATCGCGCAGGCCGAGGTGGTCGACCGGGCCGAGCCGCAGCCGCGGCCGACCTCGCCCAACAAGCCTCTGCTCTATGCGCTGTCGCTGCTGGTGGCGCTTGCGGCTGGTGCGGGGACGATTGCAGTTATGGAAATGACCAGCGGCGGGTTCCGCTCAGTCGAGGATGTGCAGGACCAGCTCGGCATTCCGGTGCTCGCGGTGGTGCCCAAGGTCGGCAAGGGGCAGAACCCGGCCGACCTGATGCTGGAGCGGCCGACCTCGATGTTCGCCGAATCCTACCGCATCGCGCGCGCCGCCGTGCTTGGGGTGAAGGGAACGCGTTCGCCCAAGGTGATCGCCATTACCTCGTCGCTGCCGGCTGAGGGCAAGACCACCTCGGCCGTCGCCTTCGCCCGCACGCTGGCGACCGCCGGCGCCAAGACATTGCTGATCGAATGCGACATCCGTCGTGCCGCCGTGCGCCAGATCGTGCGCACGCCGGTGCCGGCAGTCGGTCTGGTGGAGGTGCTGCATGGCGAGGCGGGCGTCGACGAGGCGATCCATCCCGGCGATGTGCCGAATCTCGATCAGTTGCTGGTGCTGAGCCCGTATTTTTCGGCGGAGAACCTGTTCGGCGAGGGCCGCATGGAGCAGCTGCTGGGTGGCCTGCGCGAGCGGTACGAGCATATCGTGCTCGATCTGCCGCCGCTGATGGGTCTCGCCGACGGCCGCTTCCTTGCGGTACTGGCAGACGCCACGACGCTGGTCATCAAGTGGAACAGCACGCCGGTTTCGGCGGCGATCTCGTCGCTCAACTGGCTGCGCAGCGACGGCAGCAACCCGGTGGGCGCGCTGTACACGCAGGTCGATCCGTCGGCGCAGGCGGTCGGCGGTCTGTATTATTACTCGAAGCAATATTCGGATTATTATCAGGCGAACTGATCGCCCGGTGTACGCCTGCGCCGGAGCCAACGCTCCGGCCAGGCGGCCAGCGCGGCGGCGGAAAAGCGCATCTGCTTGGTGTCGATCAGCGTCACCCCACCGGCAGCCGACAGCGTGTGGCAGCCATCAGTGAACGGCGCCGCCGAAGCCGGTGCGTCGAATGTACTCACGACGGTGGCGGTCGCACGCGCTGGGGTCAGCCGATCGAAGCGGAGCAGGCGCAGGCCGCTGCCATAGCTGCCGTGGCAGCGCTGGATCGGAAGATGTACGGCGCCGTCCATGACGAACGGCGTGCCGCCCGGCCGCGCCCCTCCGGCATCCACCAGGATCGGATTGGCGGGATGCGGATGCCATGGGCCGTCCAGTCGCTCGGCCCATGCCGCACAAAGGCTCGTCAGGCGCGCGCCCGGCGGATCGGCGGGGGCATAGAACAGCCACCACGTGCCCTCATGCCGGATCAGCGACGCGTCGAGCGGCACGTGGTCGAGGACGATCTGGTGCGCACGCTTCCATCCGAGCGGAAAGCTGTTGGCGCGATAAAGCCACAATGAACCGGATTCATGTGCCTCGGGCAACAGCCAGGTCTCGCCGTCGGCTTCGAAGACGAACGGGTAGGAAAGGTGCCATGGCTCTTGCAACGCCACCTGCCGTTCCATGATCGCGAGATCGGTGTCGAGCACAAGCACGTCGATATGGCCGATCCCGCGGCGATAGCTGAAGCTCTCGAGGAACAGGTATAGCCGTTCGTCGCGCCAGAGCCCGAAGGGATCGGCGTAATAATGCAGCGGATCGCAGTTGGGCAGCCAGTGGACCGCAGCGCGATCGAGCGTGCCGGCGCGCGCCAGATGCCGGACGTCGTCGGCAATGATCCCGCAGCGCCAGAAGTCCTTCATAAACTGCATCGCTCGGCCCCCGCGCTTTCTCACTGCATAGTGTCTTGTCGGCAGTCTCGAAAGCGCCGCTGCCAATTGCCTGTTTCAGCGACTATTCCATCGGCTATCGATCCGCCTGCGCTTGCGATAGCGGGGATGCTCGCGTACCCAGCGATTGTCTGGTCTGCCGCTGAACAATCGGCGGAAGTGGCTATCATGTGGGTGCATCGGGCGCCGGTCGGGGGCATAAGTACGGTCGGTGCCAAGTAAGCGATCATCCCAGTTTACGGTTCTCGCGATTGCTTCGGGCGGCGGTCATTGGGAGGAGTTGATGCTCTTGCGGCCGGCACTGCCGGGCGATCACGTCATCTTCGCCACCACCAATCACGAACTCGCCATGCGCGACGGGGTGGTGGGCGTCCACCTGCTGCCCGATGCCAATCGTGACGAGCCGCGCCGCGCGTTGGCGGCGCTGCTCGCGTCTGTTCGCCTGGTGTGGCGCCTGCGCCCGCATGTGGTGGTGACGACGGGCGCGTTGCCGGGCCTGTTCTGCCTTATTGTCGGGCGGCTCCTGGGTGCGCGCACTGTCTGGATCGACAGCATCGCCGCGTCCGATCGTCCGTCGCTCAGCGGCGCGCTGGCCCGTCCGTTCGCGACGCGCTGGTACACGCAATGGCAGCACCTTCAATCGCCGGGTCGCGCCTATGAGGGTGCGCTTCTGTGATCCTGGTGACGGTCGGGACCCAATTGCCGTTTGACCGCTTCGTCCGCATCATGGATCGGCTCGCGCCGTCGTTGGACGAGGACGTTTTCGCGCAAACGGGACGCGGCTCGTATCGGCCGGTGCACATGCGCGCGCAGCAGGTCGTCGGGCCGATCGAGTTCGAACGACTGATCGAACAATGCTCGCGCATCGTCTCGCACGCCGGCATCGGCACGATCGTGATGGCGCAAAAGCATCGCAAGCCTTTGATCCTGTTTCCGCGCCTGGGCGCGCTCGACGAACATCGCAACGATCACCAGCTCGCAACCGTGCGCGCGCTGCGCGGCCGCCCCGGCATTCACTGCGCAAACGACGAGGCGGAACTGGCCGCACTCGTCGGCGCGCCGCTGCCCGCGCCCGAGCCGATCAGCGACCTGCCCGAGCGAGACCGCTTGCGCCGCGCCGTCGCCGGCTTCATCGGGGAACAGCACCGTTTGTTCGACGCAAAGGGCTCACGTCTTGTCTGACGCCGTTCGACCGCCGGAACCCGCCGCCCCGACGCTGGCGCGGCGCCGCCGCAAGCCGCTCAACGCGCGCACCGCGGAGGCGGCAGGCTGGACCGACTGGATCGCCAATGCCGGCTTTGTCGCGCTGCTGGTGCTCACCATTCTTGGCCCGTCGATGACGAGCGAAAATACTGGCCTGCAAAGCCAGATTCGCATGGGCGGCTATCTGCTGATCTCCTTTGCGGCGCTTGTTGCCCTGGAGCCGTGGCGGCGACCCGAGCGGCTGCTGGTGGTGCCGTGGCCGCTGCTGCTTGCGCTTGGCTGGTGCTGGATCAGCCTTGGGTGGGCGATCGAGCCGTCGATTGGCCTTCGGCGGCTGGTGCTGACGTCGCTGGTTCTCTGGTCGACCTTTGCACTGGTGCGAAAGCTCGATCTTGAGCGCTCGATCCTGCTGGTGCGGGGCGTTCTGGTGCTGACGCTGGCGGCGAACTTCGTGGTCGCGCTGACGAACCCTGCGATAGGTGTACATCCGATCAACGCGAACGGCTTCGAAAGCGATCTGACAGGCGACTGGCGCGGCATCATGATTCAGAAGAATTATGCCGGCCTTACCTGCGCCATGACGATCCTGCTGTTCGCCTTTTATGCCGAGCGGATCCAGATCGGGTTGCGGTTGGGCGTGATCGTGGCGAGCGCCATCTTTCTTTACCTGTCAGACTCCGAAACGTCGCAGATCATGGTCGTCGTGAGCCTCGCGATCGGTGCGCTATTTGCCTGGCTTGCGCAGAGCAAGGGCCGAGAGCGGCTGGCGCCAAGCGGGCTGGCATGGGTGCTGCTGGCGATCCCGGCGCTTCTGTTCGTCAGCATGGCGGTCGACAATACGCCTTATCTCGACATGCTGACCGATCCCGCTGGCTTTACCGGCCGGACGCAGATCTGGACCGCGCTGATCCGCTTCTACGCGGATTATCCGCTGTTCGGCGCCGGCTATGGATCGTTCTGGGATCTCGGACCGACCGGGCCGATCTTCCAATATGCCAAGGGCTGGGTGACGGAGATCAGCCAGGGGCATAACGGCTATCTCGACCTCCTGGTGCAGATCGGTCTGCCGGGCACCTTGCTCGTGCTGTTTGCGACCTTGGTCTGGCCGACCCAGCGCTTGCTGCGTGGCGGCGATCACCCGGTCCGGCCATTGGCCGCTGCCGCGTTCGTCTTCTGCCTCGGCCATAACCTGACTGAATCCATGTTGTTCGACCGCGATGCGCTCAGCCAGGTATTTCTCCTGATCGCGCTCGCGTGGCTCTGGATGGCGAGCGCCAGCGACGTCGCGGGTGGGCGCGGCCCCCGGGTCAGCCTGCCGCTGAGCCAACGCCGCTGAGCCCGGGCGGGCACGTGGAGAAGGCTGCCCAGCGGCGCATGGTGGTGCTTGGCGGCTCGCGTGCGCATTGGGGCGGCCTGGAATCCTTTTGCACGCGCGCGACCGAGGCGGTGAATGCCACGCAGACGCGCTGGACCGCAACATGGGAAACCACCGACACCGCCTATCTCAAGCCGCGGCAACTGCCCCGTGCCGCGCGACGCCTGTCGGTCTTGCCGCGGCTCGCGCGCGAAAAGGTCGATTTGGTCTGGCTGCAATGGAGCGCCATGGCCGACCTCGCTTATGTCTGGCAGGCGCGCGCACTCGGGTTGCCGGTGATGGTGACGCCGCATCTGGGCGCCAATGCCCGGTTGCAGCGCGTGCCGGCGCTGTGGCGTGCCTGTGCCGCGCTCCTGACCGGTGCGGATCGGCTTGCCCTGCTGTTCGACGGTCAAGAGGCGGAGATCGCCCTGCCGCGGCATGTTCCCCAATCGCTGCTGCGCACGTTCCTTCCGCCGGCAAGCCTCGCGGCACCGCTGCCGGAGCGGCACGGGACGACGCTGCGCCTGGTGCATGCCGGGCGGCTGTCGGAGGGCAAGGGCACCTTTCGCACCGTGGCGCTCTGTGCCGCGCTGCGGGACAGGGGCATTGACGTCTCGGCTCGGATCATCGGTCGTGCCGATCCGCAGACTGCTGCGGCATTGCGGATCGCGATCGACGCCGCTGCCCTCCGCCAATCGATCGAGTTGATCGAGTGGGTGGACGAACACGATCTCATCCGTTTTCTCGGCGAAGCAGACGTGCTGGCGCATCTCTCGACGCTCGATAGCTTCCCGTTAATCGTGCTGGAGGCCATGGCGATGGGAGCGATGGCCGTGGTGGGCGAAATGGCCGGCGCGCGCTCGATGGTCGGTTGGCACGGCGGCTATGTTGCGCAAGACAGCAGCGCGGAAGACGCCGCCGCGTGGATCGCCGCTCAGTCGGTTGACGCTTTGCGAGCGCAGGGCAGGGCGGCGGCGCTTTCGGTACGCGCTGCTTATGGTTGGCGAAGCTGTGCCGAGCAGGTGATCGCCGCGGCCGATGCCACCATGGCAACCCGCCACCGGCGACAGGAGCGCACGCGTTGAGCGCCAGCCCGCACCGTATCCTGATGGTTGCGCCTCACTTCGAGGAATATGCCCTTCGGCTGTCCGCCGCGCTCGCCGACCGTGCCGAGGTGCTGCTGGTGATCGACACGAGTGTGCTGGCGACGGAGTTCGCCGACCGCGACATGCCGAGCCACCCACGATTGCAGCTTAGCCACAACAGCTTTGCCATCCCGGCCGAGTTGGTCCGCCTTCTGGCCGACCTTCGCCGATTTCGTCCCGATGTGCTCCACTGGCAGGAGCCGTCCGGCTTCATCAAGGCCGGGTTTGCGGCGGCAAGCGTCATCGCGGCGCGCCGGGCCACCCGCACGGCGGTGACCATCCATGATCCGGTGCCGCATGCCGGCCGCGACGCAGGTGTCGCCGCGCGCTTGGCTGCCCTGCGCCGCTTCACCCGGCGGCGCGTCGACCGGCTGTTCCTGCACGGTCCCGCCTGTGTGGCGCAATATCAACGGGCCTATCTGCGCAGCGAAACGCCCGACCCGCGTGTCCGGCTGACCGAGCATGGCATCCTGTTGCCACCGCCGACGCGCAATCCCACGCCGCCGGACTTCCGGGCACTGATGTTCGGCCGAATGGAGGCGTATAAGGGGCTGGATACGCTGGCGGCCGCGCTCGAGATCCTAGCGGGAGAGGGGCGGCCGCTCGCAATCGACATCGCCGGCAACGGCCCGGAGCTCGATCGCCTCGAACCGCGCCTCAGCCAACTGCCGGGCACCATCGTTACCAACATGTTCGTGCCCGCCCGATCGCTCATCAACCGCATCGGCGCGGCAAGTTGCGTCCTGCTGCCGTACAAGGAGGCCAGCCAAAGCGGCGTGCTGGCAGCGGCCTTCTCCAATGGTAGGTTCGTGATCGCGACACAAGTCGGCGGATTGGTCGATCTCGTCGAGCAGGGCACCAATGGGTTGCTGGTGCCGCCCGACGATCCGGCGGCGCTGGCGGCCGCACTGGCCCACGCAGCGGACGATCCGTCATTGTGCCGGCAACTATGCGATGGCGCCGCTCATACGGCCGCGCAGCGTCTCGACTGGGGGCGCATCGCCGAGCAGCTTTTGCTCGATTACTGAACAGCCGTTCAGAAGGCGTTGCGGTGCACCACCACGCGCAAGGTGGCGAACAGGATGGCGACGTCGCGCATCAGGCTCC
The DNA here is from genome assembly GCF_002197685.1 of Sphingomonas dokdonensis. Lineage (GTDB taxonomy): Bacteria > Pseudomonadota > Alphaproteobacteria > Sphingomonadales > Sphingomonadaceae > Sphingomonas > Sphingomonas dokdonensis. Next base: position 497,111 of record NZ_NBBI01000002.1, read on the forward strand.
AGCCGTTCACATATTCCAGATCGGCGTCCAGCCGGTTCACCAGATCCTCGCGGCGGTGCGTCGCGCCACGGAAGCCGCGCACCTGTGCCAGGCCGGTGAGGCCTGGCTTGCAGGCATGCCGATGGTGGTAGCGCTGATCGACTTCCCAGAACAATTTGTCCCCGGCGAGCGAGCCGATCGCATGCGGGCGAGGGCCGACGAAGCTCATGTCGCCTTTCAAAATGTTGAGCAGCTGCGGCAGTTCGTCGATGCTGGTCGCGCGGATGAACTTGCCGACGCGTGTGATGCGTGCGTCGTCGCGCCGGGTGGAGACATTGCCGTCGCTGTCGCAATCTGTCGAGCGCATGCTGCGAAACTTGTACATGGCGAACAGGTGATTGCCCTTGCCCACGCGTTTCTGAACGAAGAACACCGGGCCACGGCTGTCGAGCTTGATGATCAGCGCGACCACGAGCAGGAGCGGTGCCAGGAAGATCAGCGTCGGCACCGCGATGAGCAGATCAAGCAAGCGCTTCAGCAAGCGATCCCGCAGCTTCAACCCCCCTGCCGAGACAAGTACGGAGGCAATCCCGGCGAAATGCTTGTTCCCGATCACGCCGATCGTATCAAGTTCGGGGATCAGCAATTGCGCCTCGACGCTGGTGCCTTTCAATACGGTGGCCCAGTTGGCACGTCGGGTCGGCGGGCAGGCGACATAAACCTCGTCGATGCCCTTTAGCTGGCGCGCAAGCCGGTCGAGCGCGAGCGGGTGGATCGTCGTCTCGGTCGAATCCACGGGTTCGCTCGACACGATCTTCAATCCGCTGGGCAGCGGGATGTTCACGCCATCGATGATCAGCATCCGGCTGAGCGCCGCGCCCCGGAATACCCGATCGCTGACCATCCCGATAACGCCGCGGATAAGCAGCAGGAACACGGCCGAGAAAATAAAGCTCAGGGCGGTGCTCAGCCGGGAGATTGGTGACACCTCCTTCAGCAGAAAGGCCACGAAGATCGTCACCAGAAATGCCGTCAGCAGCTGCGCAAAGGCGATGCCTGCGGACGCGCGCCACCGCTCAAGCGTGGTGGCGGTGTAAGCGCGTGATCCCATCAGAAGATAGATCGGCATGACGGCCGCGAGCAGGCCGAAACTTTCTGGCGGCAGGCCCCGCAGGTCGCCGATCGAGCGGCCGATCGCGAAGCCGGTGCCAAGCGCCACAATGTCACCCATCAAGAGCGCCACGTAGAAGCGCATCCGCATGGCACGCCGACCCTGGCTGGGGGCCGTGTCACTCTCGATCGGCGTCAGCCAATCGCGTGATGAAAACATCTCGGACATGGAAAAGCATGCCCCCCCTGTTGCTAAATCCCCCAAATTAGCATGTTTTAAGCGTTGGCTTTTTCTGCCGTGCCCCCCCCCGGGCTAGCGCCTGTCCTTGCTGAACACTTGCATTACGGCGCGTCGACGGTTGGTCAAGCGCGAAACGCGTAAATTGAGGATCGTCCGAAAGCGTGGTGGCGCGCGGTTTTGAGCAGCAATGGAACAATCTTTCAGCGCAAGCGTCTTGACTTCATAACTAGGGTGCAAACCCAGATAGTTGGAGGAGAGGCTGCGGCTTAACAGTCGTGGGCCTGTTAGGCCGCCTATTCTGGCGATCGCACCGGTAGTTTGATGGGCGAGGATGGTGGCGTCGCAAGCTGCTTCGAAGGAATCGCCCTGAGTCGGGTCGGATACGAGGCGGATCGATCTAAGTGGCTGATAGGAAGAAGCAGGTTCGGTTCGCGCTGTCACACTCGCGCGACGATCGTCTATTTTCCCCAGCCCGCATTACCTCGGAACGTGCGTTGGAAACCGCTAACCTGGGAATATGGCTCGGCTTGGCGGCGCTGCTCTGGCTTCTGATCGTTCTTGCGTTTATTTGATCGGTCGTTGGCGATCTTGATCGAGGAGCGCCCGGCGAGCGTTTAGGTCACGTGCCAGGGATCGCATGACGCGTTTGAACGCAGGCTGCTCGCCATAATAAGATAGCAGATCATCGATCCCGATCGGCGCCATGCGCTTGCGGCCAAAGATGAAATTACCCACCGAGGCGTCGAGCGATCGTCGATCGCCACAAAGATAATCCAGCAGCCTGATCCAGACGAACGGGAAGGCGGCGATTTGCCCCAATTTGGTGCTCCGCAGCAACGCCTGAAGTAGATAGCGGATCGCAAGCACCGTCATCGTTCCCGGACCGGTTGATTGCCCGGCTGCCAGCACATCGAAGTCGCGGAACAGCCAGCGCAGCCCACTCGGCGACCAGCGATTGAAATCGTACGCCTGTTCGCACACCGGCCACATAAAGGCGGTGTCGGTGAACATCAGCCCATCGGGCTTCAGCACGCGGCTCGCCTCGGCGACCACCTGCCGGGGATCGACCACCAGTTCGAGCATGCCTTGCAGCCAGACGGCATCGGCCACGCCGTCCTGCAGCGGGATCGCGTGGGCGTCCGCCACAAAGGTGACGTTGGGCGAGGCGTAGATGTCGAACGAGATCACGTCGACGTCCGGGCTCTCGTATAGCGGCTCCGACCCGACGCCGATCTCGCCAGCGCCCACGACCACGATCACCGGGCGGCGTGGGGCAGTGGGCTGTTGTACGCCCTCCACCATCATCTGCGCGAGCATGGACGCATAGCGGTTAGACCCGTCGATCACGCGGCTGAGCAGCACTCGCCAGCGACCACGCCCGACCACGCTGCTGGCGCCGCTCGCCAGCGTCGTCTCGCGGTCGAGGACGCTGTGATCGAAGTCGATCAACACGTCCTTGCCGCCAAGGCGCGGGTAAGGCGCCTGATGATGAACGCAGTCGGGCGTTTCGCAGCGCAGTTGCTCGCCGGCGCTCTTGCGCAGCGGGCCGCGGCAAACCGGGCAGGCGAGCAGATCCGCGATTGCGGACGTGTCTTCTACCAGCATCGTTCAGCTCCGTTCAGAGGTCAGCACTGGGCGCAGCACTTGGGGTCGGCATTTGAGGTCGGCACTTGGGGTCAGCCAGGCAAGGGTTCTGGCGCGATGCGGATCAGCCCCGTTTCCAGCGCCTCGATCACCGCTCGTCCAGCGACGGCGCGGACCTGATCCTGCTCGGCGGGCGTGAGGTCGTCGATGATGTCGGGGGAGACGTGATCGATCGCCTTGGGTGGGAACAGCGTCTGCCACGATGTGCCGAAATGTCGTTGGGCGAACACCTCGTTGCTCTCGCGGAAGATGCCGCGCATCTCGTCAGCCATCGCCTCGGTAAAGCCGTTGAAGCGCGTCGGCGGAAGGTCGGTCGCATGTTTCCTGACGAGCGCGGCAAGACGCTGCCGAAGCAGCGAATCCATAGCTCCGGTCGGACCGGCAACCGCTGCGCGCACCTGTTCGGCGGCCAGCAGCGCCAGGGCGCTGGCGGTCGGGTTGGCTTCCACGCGTTCCTCTTGGGCGACCGACGCAAGGTCGCTGAGCGATGGCAAGGCGGTGAGCGCGGCAACGATGCCGATTTCGCGCACCCGCTTGTCGAAGGCGATGGTCTCGAAGCGGAACCCGGCGCGGCGATAGCGCTGCTCCAGGAAATCCCAATTGCCGCCGCGCGGGCCATGCTTGCCGACGTTCACGTATTTGTTGAATCGCGGCAACGGGGTCAGCATCTCGCGCGCCTGGGCGAAGCACGAGTTCCGCCATTCCACCTGATCGCGCACCACCAGCACCACCGTCGCATCCGCGCTGTGGTGGCCGAGCGCCCGATTTAGCCGGGTCATGTTGGGCATGAACTTGAGCGTCGTCATCAGCTCGGCCGACAGGATCACGGCGGCGTCCGGATGTGCACGAAGCTCGCGGTCGAACACGCGCAGCAAGTGCGCGGATCGCTGCTCGTCCTCGATCGCGCCGCCGAGCGCGCTCACCATCGCGGCATGGTTGCCGAGCCGCGTGGCGCCGGCTTCCGGATAAAGGAAGCCAGCATCCAGCAAGGCCGACCGATTGCGCACGGCCCATTCCTGGAACGCCGACGTGCCTGTCTTGGGCGCGCCCACGTGAACGATGAAACGCCGCGCCATTCGTCCTTGTCCCTGCCTCAACTAATGGCGGTGCCCCTGCCGCCGGGCCGACTTGCGTCAAATGGGCGGTATCTGCAACACCGTGTCGGTTACGCTTTGTTGCTAAAGCGCTTGCCCCCGGCGGCCGCTTTCGTCACGAACCGCAGCTTGCCGGGTCGCATGGGGAGCATCGGTGGCGCGCGACGCATTGAACGGATCCGGCCATTGGTATCGCCTACGTGTCCGTCGTTACCTGATCGCCGGGCTGGGGCCGGTGGTGCTCGCCGGCACGCATTTCCTGCTGTCCTTTGCGATGCTGCGGCTCGAAACACCGGCGGCATTCGGCACGTTCACCTTTTTGTTCGTCGCCGCCCAGTTCACCGTTGCGCTTGCCATGGCGTTGTTTGGGGCGCCGTTGCAGACGATCTCCGCACCGTCGGCGCAGGACCGGGCACAGGCGGGTGCAGCGATCCTCTCCGCCACCGGTGTGGCGGCCGCCTTCGCCACCTTGTGCTTTGGCCTCCTGGCCAGTGCGATGACGCTGCCGGTACCCGCGGCGCTTTGCTATGGTGGCTATACAGGGTTGATGATCCTGCGCTGGGTCGGCCGGGCATGGGCCTATGCGCATGACCGTCCGGCTGCCCCCGCCATTTCCGACCTGAGCTATGGCGCGCTGACGCTGCTCGCCTTTGGCGGCGGCGCCTATGGCTTGCGGCTTCAGCCCGAGACAGCCTGTTACGGTGCCCTGGCGATCGGCGCGGCGGGCAGCCTCGTCGCGTTCGGCGCGCCTTACCTCTCCTGCCTCATCGTTCCGCCGACGCGGCGTGCCTGGCGATCGTACCGCGAGACATGGCGCAGCCAGTCGCGCTGGGCGCTGCTTGGCGTGGTGGGATCGGAGGCTGCGGCGAACACGCACGTCTATCTGGTGACGCTTACCGCCGGCGCGGCGGCGATGGCGCCGCTCGCCGCCGCCGCGCTGCTGCTGCGCCCGTTGAACGTCGTGCAGAACGCCCTTGGGGAATATGAGCGACCGCAGATGGCGCAATTGGTCGCTGCTAGTGCGCATGACGAGCTGCGGCGAACGATGCGGCTGTTCTTTGGCGTGCTGATGCTCGCCTGGCTGGGGGCGGTCGTGCTGGCGGTGGGAATTTTGCGGTTCGCCCCACATCTGGTCTTTCCGGTGGATTACGATCTCGGGATCGTGAGCGCGGCGGCCGTGTCATGGATGTCGGTCACCCTGCTGATACTGATGCAGGTGCCCGCCAACATCATGGTGCAGGCGGCGGGCGGCTATCGCCAGCTTGCGCGCGCCGTGATCTGGTCGTCGCTGGTGAACGTCGGTGCGGTGGCGGTGACGCTCGCCTTGTTCGCGCCGGTCTGGACGATCGCGGCGATGGCGCTGGGCTGGCTGGTGGATCTGGCGCTGGTGCAACGCGCCGCGCGGCAGCAGTGGCGCAACATGCCGGCGGGCGCGGGCGCTGCGGTTCCTTGACAGCGCGGGTGCACACGGCTGTACGCAAGGCCCTACCCATCAAGGAGGCCGGCCCCGACATGACTCAGCCGACCACGGCACCCGGCTTTGCCCCACGTACCGCCTGCCCGGTATGCGCCGGCACCGATCTCACGCGCATCTACGCCGCACGCTATGACGAGGATCCGGTCCGCGCGCTGGTGCAATCGAACTTCGGTCGGCAGGGGGTGATCGACTGGACGCTGCTCGCTGGCGTGCCGTTCGAGGTCGACAAATGCCGCACTTGCGACCTGCTATTCCAGGTGCAGACACCCGATGATGCCATGCTCGGCGTCATCTACACCCAGATGATCTCGGCCGAATTCCTCGACGAATACGAGCACGGCCTGCTGACGCTGCACGAGTTTCACCGCATTGCCGGCGAGTTCACCGTATTGTTCGAGCGGATCGGCAAGCATCCGGCCGACATCACCATGCTCGATTTCGGCGTCGGGCAGGGCCGCTGGGCGCGCGTCGCCCGTGCGATGGGCGCCACCGTCTATGTGACCGAGATCGGCGACGACAAGAAGCGGCTGGCGCGAACGCTGGGGCTGGAGGTGATCGAGGACGCGGACGTCGACACCATGACCTTTGACCTCGTCCATACCGAACAGGTGCTCGAACACCTCGTCCACCCCGGCCGCGACTTCGCGCGGCTGGCACGGGCAACGGCGCCGGGCGGCTTGTTCAAGGCGGCGATCCCCTATCGCGGCAAGTTGGAGGAGCTGCTCCAGACCAAGGGGTTACCGACCGAGGCGATGTTCGCGACGGGCGGCGCAAAGGCGATCCCCGGCGAGACGGAAGCGTTCGCCTCGATTCAGCCGCTGGAGCATTTGAACGCCTTTTCGGACAAGACGATCGCGTGGCTCGCCGCGCACAACGGGCTGAAGACAGTGAGCGAAGTGCGCCGCCGCAGCATCTCGGTGGAGACGGGCGGCGCTGGCGGGCTGATCCGCGGCGCCAAGAAAGTCGGGGTCGAGCTGGTAAAGGCCGCGATGAAGCCCAAGATCGGCTATTACCTGCTGGAGCGCGTGTAGGGCACTCCCGTCAGCGATCGGTCGCGATCACCTCGACGCTCGTTCCGTCCAGGCAGACCGCGCTCAGCACGCCGGTGGCGTAAGCCCCGGTGTCGACGCCGATCCGGTTCGCCAGCACTTCCACCTTGGGCGTGATGGTATGCCCATGAACGATCACCGCACAGTGGTCGCGCGGATCGTCCATGAACTCTTCGCGGATCCACAGCAGGTCGCGGCGCTGCTGCTTGCGCAGCGCGACACCGGGGCGGATGCCGGCATGGCAGAAGAAATAATCGCCTGACACCGCGGTGAGCGGCCAGCGGCGAATCCATTCGATCCACTCGGGCGACACGGCGGCGCGCACCGCCTCGATATAGCTGCCGGCGTCACCGCCGTCGAACGGCGGCAGGCCAAAGCTCGCGGCGGCCTCCGCGCCGCCGTTGCGCAGCCAGTTGGCGAAGCTCATCGGATCGCGATCGCAGGTTCTCAGCAGCATCTCCTCGTGGTTGCCGAGCAGGGTGGTGATGCCGGGCACCTCGTGCCGCTTCGCATCCAGCCACGCCAGCGCACCGCGCGAAGCCGGCCCGCGATCGACGATGTCGCCAAGAAACACGATCTGCGTCGCTGCCGCCGGTCGGCTCGCCTGATGCGCCATGATCCGAGCCCACAAGGCGTCGAGCAGGTCGACGCAGCCGTGCACGTCGCCGATCGCATACACACGCTCGCCCCGCGCGGTGGACGGTGCGCGCCGTGAACGACCGAATCTGCGAAGGGCGTCTAGGATGGCGAAAACTCACGCGGCCGGGCGCGCAGTGTTACACACGGCATGGTAATCGGCAATCGCGCGTGGCCCCACACGTGCAATCAGGCGAGCAGCCCCATCGCGCGTTGCGCATCCGCCAGCACCGGCGCGGCAAGATCGCGCGCCTTTTCCGCGCCGCGCGCGAGGATCGCGTCGATCGCGGCCCGATCGTTCAGCAGCCGCACCATCTCGTCGCGGATCGGCCCGAGCTTCGCGACCGCCAAGTCGGCCAGCACCGGCTTGAACTGGCCAAAGCCCTGACCGGCGAACTCCGCCACCACATCCTGCGGCGTGCGATCCGCCAGAGCGGCGAAGATGGTGACGAGGTTGCGTGCCTCCGGCCGCTCGGCCAGCGCCTCCCAGCTGTCGGGCAGCGCCTCGGGATCGGTCTTCGCCTTGCGGAACTTGTCGGCGATCTCGCTGTCCGAATCGACCAGCTTCACCACCGATTGCACCGACGGGTTGGACTTGGACATCTTGGCTGAGGCATCGCGCAGGCTCATGATGCGGGGCGCGGCGGCGCTGATCAGCGGCTCGGGCAGGGTGAACAGCTCGGTCTGGTAATCTTGGTTGAACTTGGTTGCGATGTCGCGCGCCAGCTCCAGATGCTGCTTCTGGTCCTCGCCGACCGGCACGTGCGTGGCGTTGTAAAGCAGCACGTCAGCCGCCATCAGCACCGGGTAATCGTACAGGCCGACGCTCGCGCCTTCTCGGTTCTTGCCCGCCTTGTCCTTGAACTGCGTCATGCGGTTGAGCCAGCCGACGCGGGCGACGTTATTGAGCAGCCACGCCAGCTCGCTATGCGCCGGCACGCGCGTCTGGTTGAACAGGATCGATCGTTCGGGGTCGATCCCGGCGGCGACCAACGTCGCGGTCATCTCGATCGTGTTGGCGGTCAGCTCGGCCGGGGCGATCCACTCGGTCAGGCCATGAAGGTCAGCGATGAAATACATCGTCTCGCCCCCGGCGGCCTGGATCTCGTCCTGCATCGCCACCCACTGCTTCACCGCGCCGAGATAATTGCCGAGGTGAAGATTGCCGGTGGGCTTGATGCCGGAAACGACGCGCATTGTGGGGAAATCCTATCGACGAACCAATCGCTTCACATCGGCCAGCCGAAAGGCGCCGAACAGGAAGGTCGCGGCGAAATAGACCAGCGCACCCGCGCTGACCAGCACCAGCATCGCGCCCCAGCGGTGCAGGCTCGGCCCGGTGGTATAGGGACGGAACAGGTCGTTGGCGAACCACATGACGACGCCCATCAGCACCGCGGCGAGCGCCAGCCGCCACGCGCGGCGCCTGAGCTGCGCATCCGCCACGAAATGCCCGCGCGCCACCAGCGCGCGCCACAGCAGCGCGACGTTCACGGTGGAGGCAAGCGCCGTGGCCAGTGGCGGACCCATATGGCCGAGCGGGTAGATGAAAAGGAGATTGAGGACGAGGTTCACCGCCATGGAGACGGTGGCGTAGCGCACCGGCGTTTTCGTATCCTGCCGCGCGTAGAAGCCCGGCGTCAGCACCTTTACCAGGATGTATGACGGCAGCCCGATCGAGAAGGCGGCAAGCGACTGCGCCGTCGCGACGGTGTCGGCCGGGGTGAAGGCGCCGTGCTGGAACAGCGCCGCCACGATCGGCGCGCCGCACACGACCAGCGCGGCGGTGGCGGGCAGTGTCAGGAACAGCGCCAGCTCCATGCCGCGATTCTGCGTTTCCATTGCCGCCGCATCCTCGCCGCGGCCAAGCTGGCGCGAGATCGTCGGCAGCAGCACGGTGCCAAGCCCGATGCCGATCAGTCCCAGCGGCAATTGGTTCAGCCGGTCGGCGAAATAGATGTAGCTGACCGACCCTGCGGAGAGCAGGCTGGCGGCGAGCGCAGTGGACACGACCAGGTTGATCTGCACCGCACCGGCGCCCGCCGCCGCCGGCCAGATCAGCGCCAGCAGTCGCTTCACCTCCGGTGTGAGCGTCGGCCGCTTCATCTCCAGCGCCACACCCGCCTGGCGGCAGGCCCAGATCAGCCACAGCAATTGCAGCGCGCCCGAGACGGTGACGGCGATCGCCTGGTTGCGCGCGGTGAGCAGATTGTCCTGGTGGTGAAACAGCAGCAGCGCGGCGATCAGCGTCAGGTTGAGGAGGATCGGCGCGGCGGCGGCTACCCAGAAGCGTTGCAGCGAATTGAGGATCCCGCCGAGCAGCGACACGAGGCTGATCAGCATGAGATAGGGAAAGGTGATCCGCGACAGCTCGACGGCAAAGGCGAATTCGTCGCGGCTCGCGGCATTGAACCCGCCAGACAGCAGCCACGTCACCGGCCACGCCGCCAGCTCCATTACGATCGTGAAGCCGATCAGCACCGGCAACAGCATCGACAAGGTATCGCTGGCGAAGCCGATGCCGTCGGGCAGCCCGCGCCCGTCCTTTTCCGCCACCTTGCGGTTGAACATCGGGATGAACGCGGCGGAAAACGCCCCTTCCGCAAACAGCGCGCGAAACATGTTGGGCAGGCGAAACGCGATCAGGAAAGCGTCGGAGGCGAAACCCGCGCCGACGAAGCGGGCGAACAGCGAATCGCGAACAAGGCCGAGGATGCGGCTGGCGAGCGTCAGCCCGCCGACCGAACCGAGCGCGCGGGTGAGGTTCATTGGGTCACTCCGGAAGCGCGGCGGCGGGTCTGGTCAATGATGGTCCGGCTCCCCGGCGCGTGGCCGAGAAGCCGGCAGGAGCCTCAGGCCTGGCCGAAGTTGCCCGACGCCAATTGTGCGTCGCGCTGCTCCAACTGCTGCATGTACAGCGCGTTGAAGTCGATCGGCTCGAGCAGTAGCGGCGGGAAGCCGCCATCGCGGATCGTGTCGGCCACCACGCGACGCGCAAACGGGAACAGGAGGCGCGGCGCTTCGCCCAGCAGGAACGGCTGCAGCGCGTCGAGCGGCACGTTGCGCACGCCGAACAGGCCGGCATAGGCCAGCTCGACCAGGAAGGTGACACGGCCCTGCGTCTCGGCGCGCACCTCGATCTTCAGCGTCACTTCGTGCGCGTCATCGGCCACCTGATTGGCGGCAATGTCGAACTGGACGTTGATTTCAGGGCCCTGCTGGTTCTGGAATACGCCCGGCGCGTTCGGATTCTCGAACGACAAATCCTTCACATATTGCGAGATCAGGCCCACCGCGGGGGCGGTATCCGCGCCATTTGCCTGCGGTTCGTTGCCGGTGGCGGCGCCAAAATCCTGCTCGTCCATGCTCAATCGTCCTTCGGGAAAGAGGGCGCGGCCGGGCCGCGCGCGTCAGCCGCGCCGCCTAGCAGGGGGGCAGGGCCGTTTCAACGGGCGCAGCCATTTGAAACCCGGCGCGTTGGCGACTATGTTGTGAGCTTAGCGTATCGGAGGCCGGGTGTTCTACATAGTCCTTCTCGCGATGGTTGCCGCATTCCTTGCGCTCCGGCTCTATTCGGTGCTGGGCAAGCGTACGGGGCATGAGCAGCCGTTGCCCAAGCCAGCGGAGGAGCGGGTCGTTGCCGCGCCGATGCCGCGTGCTGTGGAGAAAACCAACGAGCCGCGCGAGCCGGCGGTGAAGCCGTTCGAGGGCGGTGCCGAGCCGGGTGTCCGCGCGATCGTCGCGGCCGAGCCGGGCTTCGACGTCGCGCGCTTCATGGAAGGTGCGCAGGCGGCCTACCGCATGATCCTGGAATCCTATTGGAAGGGCGAAGAGGCGGCGTTGCGCGATCTCGTGTCTGACGATGTGGCGCGAGCCTTCGGCGATGCCATTGCGCAGCGTTCCGAGGCTGGTGAAGTTCTCGACAATCGACTGGTATCGATCGAGCGTGCGCTCATCACTGGCGCGTCGCTGCAGGGCAAGGATGCGCGCATCACGGTGCGCTTCGACGCGCTGATCGCCGCCGTCACGCGCGATGCCGAGGGCCAGGTGATCGCCGGCTCGACCAGCGATGCGGTCGAAACGCACGACGTCTGGACCTTTGCGCGCACCCTGCGCAGCAGCGACCCGAATTGGAAGCTGGCCGACACCGACGAAGCCTGAGCATCAAGGTATGCGCCTCCGGCTCCGGCTCGGCGTACAAGGCTGTAGCACAAGAATTGGGGGCGTGATGTTGGGTCGTGGGGGAATGGCGCTGGCGTCGGCGCTGGCGCTTTCCGCATGTGTTGGGGGTGTCGTGCCGCCCAGCACCTCCGGGTCAGGTCCGGCTGGCGGGGCGAGCCGGCCGACCACCCGTTCCGCCGGGCCGGTGCGCCAACCAACACGCGCCACGCCGCTGCCCCCGGTGCCGAGCACGCCCGTCGCCGAAGCGGTTACCGCCGCCACCGCCGGTATTGTCGCCGGGCCGCCGATCGCCACCCTGCCGATCACCGATGACGGCGCCCAGCGCGCGCTCGCTGCCTTTCGCATCAGCTGTCCCTCGCTGGTGCGGCGCACCGATCCGACCGGCCTCACGCGCGGCGCCGATTGGAAGCCCGCCTGCGATGCCGCGGCACGCGGCAGCGATGCGCGCACCTTCTTCACCCGCTGGTTCGAAACGGTGCAGGTCGGCGACGGCAAGGCATTCGCAACTGGCTATTTCATTCCGGAAATCGCTGGGTCGCGCACGCACCGCGCTGGTTATGCGCCGATCTATGCCCGCCCGAACGATCTGGTGGACGTTGATCTCGGCCAGTTCTCCACCGATCTGAAGGGCAAGAAGATCCGCGGCCGTGTCGAGGGCGCGAACTTCGTACCCTATTACGACCGCACCATGATCGAGGAAGGCGCGCTGTCCGGCAAGGCGCGGATCCTCGGCTATGCCGTTGATCCGGTGGAATTGTTCTTTCTCCAAGTGCAGGGCTCCGGCCTCGTTCGCATGGCGGATGGAGAGGTGCTGCGCATCGGCTACGACAGCCAGAACGGCCGCGACTATACCGGCATCGGCAAGCTGATGCTCGATCGCGGGCTGATCGGCCGCGGCGAAGCGAGCATGCAGGGCATCGTCGCCTGGCTTCACGCCCATCCCGACGAAGGCCGCGCGATCATGCGCGAAAACAAGAGCTACGTCTTCTTCCGCGTGCTCGACGGGCCACCGCTCGGCGCGATGGGGCTGCCGGTGTCCGATCAGGCGACAGTGGCGGCCGACGTCCGCTTCGTGCCGCTCGGCGCACCGGTGTTCCTGTCGATGGATCGCACCGACGCGACCGGCCTGTGGGTTGCGCAGGATACCGGCGGCGCGATCAAGGGCACCAATCGCTTCGACACGTTCTGGGGCGCCGGCGACGAGGCGCGCGCGATCGCGGGCGGCATGAGCGCGCGCGGCACCGCTTTCCTGCTGCTGCCGACCGGCACGCTGGCGCGCCTCGGTTCACGGCCCGGTGTCGCGCGGCCTTGATCCGCAGGAAGCCGCGCTCTGGGCGCGGGTGATGCAAACGGTTCGTCCGCTGCGCGCCGTGGCGGCGGCGACCGTGCCAAAACCCGCACCCGCCAGGGAGCCGGTGAAGCAGGCGGCCAAGCCCATTGCCAGCCGGCCGATGCCGCCGCAGCGAAAGCCGATCGAAGCGCCTAAGCGCGTACTGCCCGGCGTCACCCTGGATGGCGGCTGGGACAAACGGTTGTCGCGCGGGCTGGTGACGCCCGACGCCACGATCGACCTCCACGGCCACACGCTGCATTCCGCGCACGATCTGCTCGATGGTGCGCTTGCGCGCTCGGTGGCGCGGGGTGATCGCGTGATCCTGCTGGTAACGGGCAAGCCGCCGCGCCCCGAGAGCGAGCGTCCCCATGCCCGCGGCGCAATCCGCGCGGCGATCGGCGACTGGCTCGCCGGATCGCGCCACGCCGGCGCGATCGCGGCGGTGCGCGGCGCCCATCCGCGGCACGGCGGGCAAGGCGCGCTCTACATCGTGCTGCGCCGACCGCGCGGCCAGTAAGCGCCCGAACCGCCGATCAGAGAAAGCTGTACGGGTCCACGTCCACCGCGACGCGCACCTTTGACGGCCAGTCGAGCGCACCCAGCCAGCCGCGAATCACCTCCTGCACGTCCAGCGCGCGGCGGGCGTGGACCAGCAGGCGAAAGCGATGCCGCCCGCGCAGCATCGCCAGCGGCGCGGGGGCGGGGCCATAGACGTGCATGCCCTCGACCTCCGGCGCGCTGCGCCCGATCGCCTTGGCGACATCCTGTGCGGCGCCCTGATCCTCGCTCGACACGATGATCGCCGCATAGCGCCCGAACGGCGGGGCCCCCGCATCGCGCCGCGCGTCGGTTTCCGCCGCGTAAAAGGCGTCCGAATCGCCGGTGACCAGCGCCTGCATGACCTGCGCACCCGGCGCATGCGTCTGGATAAAGACGCGCCCCGGCTTCTCGCCGCGACCGGCGCGACCCGACACCTGGCGGATTTGCTGAAAGGTCCGTTCGGCAGCGCGCAGATCGCCGCCCTCGAGCCCGAGATCGGCATCGACCACCCCCACCAACGTCAGATTGGGAAAGTGATAGCCCTTGGTGACAAGCTGCGTGCCTACGACGATGTCGATCGCACCTGCCTCCATCCGCCCGACGAACTCGGCGGCCTTCGCCGGCGACCAGATCGTGTCGGACGTCACCACCGCAACGCGCGCCTCCGGAAATAGTGCGGTTGCCTCGTCGGCGATCCGCTCGACGCCGGGGCCGCACGCGACCAGACTGTCCTCTTCGCTGCACTCCGGGCAAGCGCGCGGCACCGGCTCGATATGCCCGCAATGGTGACAGGCGAGCCGCCGGGTCAGCCGATGCTCAACCATCCAGGCGGTGCAATTCGGGCACTGGAATCGGTGCCCGCAGGTGCGACACAAGGTCAGCGGCGCATAGCCTCGCCGGTTGAGGAACAGCAAAGACTGCTCGCCGCGCGCCAGCGTTTCCTCCAGCGCCTGCACCAGCGGGGGCGCCAGCCACCGCCCGCGATCGGGCTTGTGCTCCAGCAGATCCAGCGCCGCGATCGCCGGCATCTCGGCCGGCCCGAATCGCGCGGGCAGCTTCACTTCGGCATAATTGCCCAGCGTCACCTGCTGCCGCGTCTCGATCGCCGGCGTGGCGGAGGCGAGGATCACCGGACAGCCTTCGAACTTGCCGCGCATCACCGCCACGTCGCGCGCATGGTAATGCACGCCGTCTTCCTGCTTGAAGCTCGTCTCGTGCGCCTCGTCGACGACGATCAGGCCGAGGTTCGCATAAGGCAGGAACAATGCCGATCGTGCGCCGACCGTCACCCGCGCCTCGCCACTGGCGATCGCCCGCCACGCGCGTCGCCGTTGGGTAGAACGCAGTCCCGAGTGCCACGCCACCGGCTCGCAGCCGAAGCGATCGTGGAAGCGCTTGAGGAACGGCTCGGTCAGCGCGATTTCGGGCAGCAGCACCAGTACCTGCCGCTTATGCCGCAGCGCCTCTGCCACCGCCTCGAAATACACCTCGGTCTTGCCCGATCCGGTCACCCCATCAAGCAGCGTGGGGCGAAACGCGCCTGCCGCGACGTCGCCGATCAGCACATCCGCCGCCGCCTGCTGATCGTCGGAGAGGGCCGGCGGCGCGTGATCGGGATCGGGCTGCGGATAAGGGCTGTCGATATCCACCTCGACCCCTTCGATCGCGCCCGCCTTCACCAGCCCGCGGATCACCCCGTCCGACACGTCGGCGATCGCCGCAAGCTCGCGGATCAGCCCCTGGCGATCGCCGATCCGCTCCAGCGCCTGTTCGCGCTGCGTCGTCATCCGCTCGGGCACGTGGCCCGTGGCGCGATACTCGACGACATGACGCGAGCCTTCCAGCGCCGATGTCGAGGACAGCGCCATGCGTGCCACCGATGCCGGTGGCGCGAGGTAATAGTCCGCCGTCCATTCGATCAGTCGCCGCAATGCGGGGCGGAGCGGCGGCGCGTCGGCCACCGCCAACAGATTACGCAGGCGATTGTCGCCGACCTCCGCATCGGACGGCAGCCGCTCGGGCTCCCACACCACGCCCATCAACTGGCGCGGCCCGAGCGGGGCGACGACGATCGAGCCCGGCTCCACCGTCATGCCATGCGGCACGCGGTAATCGAGCGGACCCAGCGCGGAATTGAGAACGAGAACACGGGCACGAGACATGAGGCCCTCGCATATGGGGCGCAGGCGACTCGGTGAAAAGCCGGTGATACAAAGCGCGGGTGGAAGACCTGCCAACCCTCTACGCCGCGCACCTTTCGCGCACGCTGCGCCGTTCGGTGCATACGGTGCGTGCCTATCGCGCCACCGCCGTCCGGCTCATCGCCTTTCTAGGCCGGCACCTCGGCACCTCAGTCGATCGCGGCGCGCTGGCTGCGGTGACGCCGGCCGACCTGCGCGCCTATCTGGCGCATCGCCGCGGCGACGGGCTGACCAACGCCTCGGCTGCGCGTGAACTGTCGGCCGCGCGCCACTTTCTCGATTGGGCGAATGGCGCCGGCAGCGCGCCGCGGCTGAAGGGGCCGCGGGTGCAGAAGGGCGTGCCGCGCCCGATCGCCCCGCATGAGGCGGTGGCGCTCGCCGAAGAGGTGGGCGATGCCGCCCGGCTGGAATGGACTGGCAAGCGCGACTGGGCTTTGCTGCTGTTGCTTTACGGCGCTGGCCTGCGGATCGGCGAGGCATTGGCGCTGACTGGCGCGGCGCTGCCCTTGGGCGCAACGATCACCGTCATGGGCAAGCGCAACAAGACGCGCATCGTCCCGCTGCTGCCGCAGGTGCGCACTGCGCTGGAGACGTATGTCGCGGCAGCGCCCTGGCCGGTCGACACGGCTCAGCCACTATTTCGCGGCGTCCGCGGCGGCGCACTGTCACCCGGCGTGGTGCGGGCCGCCGTCCGCGCCGCGCGCGCGACGCTCGGCCTGTCGGACCGCACGACCCCGCATGCGCTGCGCCATTCCTTCGCCACGCACCTGCTCGGCCGCGGTGCGGATCTGCGCTCGCTGCAGGAATTGCTCGGGCACGCCAGCCTCGGCTCGACCCAGATCTACACCGCGGTCGATGCCGCCCATTTGCTCGACGTTTATCGCGATGCTCACCCCCGTGCGTAAGGGAACATCGCCCATGTCCTGTCGTTGATCTATTTTAGGCAGGAGTATTGTCATGGGTGAGATGGTCGACAAGATCAAAGGCAACGTGAACGAGGCCGTCGGCAAGGCCAAGCAGGCGATGGCGGACAAGGATCCGGCGACGCGCACGGCGCAGGACGACCGGCTCGAAGCGGAAGGCGCCAGCCAGGAAGCCAAAGGCAAAGGCCAGGAGTTCATGGGCAAGGTAAAGGGTGCGCTCGGCGACGACATCTAGTCTTCGCCAGATCTTCTTACACTCGCCCTCGGCGGAGCGCGCGTCGCGCGGCTCGGCCGGGGGCGTTGTTGTTTAAGGACTGTCTGTGTGCCCTAGCGCGACGGCGTTTGCCACCATAGATGGTCTCATCTGAAACCAGGAGACTCGCATGCGCGTCGGTGTGCCCAAGGAAATCAAGAATCACGAATATCGCGTCGGTCTGACGCCGGGCGCGGTGCGTGAATATGTCGCGCATGGTCACGAAGTGCTTGTCGAAACCCAAGCTGGCGCCGGCATCACGGCCGATGATGCCGCCTATGAGGCCGCTGGTGCCAAGATCCTGCCCAGCGCCGAGGAGGTTTTTGCCGCCGCGCAGATGATCGTGAAGGTGAAGGAGCCACAGCCCAATGAATGGGTACAGCTTCGCGATGACCAGATTCTCTTCACCTATCTCCATCTCGCACCCGATCCGGAGCAGGCCAAAGGTCTGATGGCCTCCGGCGTGAGCGCCGTTGCCTATGAGACGGTGACGGATCGCGCCGGCGGTCTGCCGCTGCTCGCGCCCATGAGCGAGGTGGCTGGTCGTTTGTCGATCGAGGCCGCCGGCGCTGCGCTGATGGCCTATAACGGTGGTCGGGGCGTGCTGCTCGGCGGTGTGCCCGGCGTGGCGCCGGCGCGCGTGGTGGTGCTCGGCGGCGGCGTCGTTGGCACGCATGCCGCACGCATGGCGATCGGTCTTGGCGCGGAAGTGACGATCGTCGATCGGTCGCTGCCCCGGCTGCGCGAACTCGACGAGCTGTTTCAGGGGCGCGTGCGTACGCGCTACTCCACCATGGATGTGATCGAACAGGAGATCGGCGCCGCCGATGCGGTGATCGGCGCCGTTCTGATCCCCGGCGCCTCGGCGCCCAAGCTCGTCACGCGCGCGATGCTCGGCGGGATGAAGCGGGCCTCGGTGCTGGTCGATGTCGCCATCGATCAGGGTGGCTGTTTCGAAACCAGCCATGCGACCACCCATGCCGATCCCACCTATGAGGTCGATGGCGTCATTCATTATTGCGTTGCGAACATGCCCGGCGCGGTGCCGCTCACGTCCAGTCACGCACTGAACAATGCCACGCTTCCTTATGGTCTCGCGCTTGCCGACAAGGGGATCGCCGCGTGCGACGACAATCCGGGCCTGATGTCAGGGCTTAACGTGCGTGCCGGCAAGATCGTGAACGAGGCCGTGGCGCAAAGTCTCAGGTGAACAGTGTCAGCCGAGAACTAAATCGCCTGACTTAAAGTTCAGGATCTGAAATATTGAAAACCCCCGGCCAGAGACTGGCGCGGGGGTTTTCAGTTCTCGATGGCTGCGTCTTCCACAGCCCGGAACTTGTAACTGATCACCGTAGCGAACCGACCAGCAGGTAACGAACCTTTTGCTACCTAGCCGTAGCTTGGCTCATCAGCCCGCCGGCAAACCCCTTTACCAGGGCTTAACGTCGCCGTTGCCGTAGATCAGCGCGAGAATGAAAGCGAGCATCTTGAACTCCCTAGTGTTCACGTCCGTAAGACGTAAACTATAGTTAACAATCTGTTTACCAATGTTCAAGAGAGTTTATTAACGGCAGTGTCGCTGCCGCGTGCCACTTTGGATCATTAAGGGTATCTTCAGCCCTGCCGGATATCCGGGCCTTATGGTCGGTCTCGGCAATCCCGCTCCCCATGTGCCCGTCGCGTCTGGCGGTGCGTCCGAGCTTTTGCCTGCGGTGCTCGCCCCGCGTTTGACGTGGCGCTTTCTGGTGCTCGCGGAGATCGCGAACTTCGCGGCTGTGCGTCGCCATGTCGGCTGCGCTCGCAGCGATCTGCTGGTCACGGACGTCTCGGCTCGGTTGGCTACGGCCATGCCGCATCTCCGGCTCACCGTTGTCGGCCGCACCACGATCGAAATCGCGACCGAGGGGGTGGAGCCGACCCAGCTCGATGATATGCTGGATCGTCTGCGGGAGGAATGCGACGCGCCGTTCCTGCTCGATGGCGAGCCCCACCGGCTGGAAATCTATTTCGGTGCGGCGGCTGTCCGATCCGTGAATTCCGATGACGTGCGTTTGGCAGAGGAGGCCGAAGCCGCCCTGGCGGAGGCGCGTGCGGCGCATGTGCCGATCCGCCACGACGTCAGTGCGCCCGGCGCACACGAGGCTCGCCGGATCGCCGCCGAACTGCGCACGGCGATCGCCGAGGACCAGCTGTTCCTGGCCTATCAGCCCAAGGTTCACGTTCGCCGGCAGGAGATCGGCAGCGCGGAAGCGTTGGTGCGGTGGCAACATCCCACGCGCGGCTTGGTACCGCCAGGCGACTTCATTGGTGCCGCGGAAGATGGCGGGCTGATCGACGCACTGACCGTCTGGACGATCGAACGTGCGATCGCCGATCAGGGCCGGTTGCAGGCCGCGGGACACGATCTGCGCATCTTCATCAACATTTCGGGTCAGTTGCTCGGCGACCAGGCGTTCGTCGAAACGGCGTGCCGCCTGATTACCGGATCAGGCGCGAAGCTGGGCTTTGAAGTTACCGAAACCTCGGTCATTCGCGACCCGTCGTCGGCAATCGCGAATCTTCAGCGCTTTGCCGACATCGGCATCGTCATCGCGATCGACGATTACGGTGCGGGTCTGTCCAGTCTCGCGTACCTCAAGCAATTGCCGGCACGCGAGCTGAAGATCGACAAATTGTTCGTGACTCAGCTGACCAGCTCCAATCGCGACCCGCTGATCGTCCGATCCACCATCGATCTCGCGCATGCGCTTGAGATGGAAGTGGTGGCCGAGGGAGTCGAAACACAGGCCGCGCTGGCGCTGCTCACCGTCATGGGGTGCGACATGGTGCAGGGCTTCCTGATCAGCCGCCCCATCTCGCTCGATGCGTTGCTGCTTTTCATGGAAGAAGACGGGCACCAGCTCGTGTCGCAGGACACGCGCGCCACGTTCAACGCATTGGCGACCGCCTGGAAGCGCGCGTGATCGGTTCGCGGATCGGCCGTGCGGCAATGACGCTAGCCATGCCGCTGGTCCTTGCCGCGGCCGCGCCGTCGCCCACCGGCCGCGACCCGCAGTTCGATGCACTGACCGCCTCCGTGAAAGCGGAGATGCAGAGCGATCCGGAGGATGCGGTTTCGAGATCGCGCTCCGCGCTTGCCTATGCACGCCGAGCCAAATCACCGCAGATGGAGGTGACGGCGCTCTGGCTCATGGGCGAGGCGTATAGCCGCGTCGTGCAGCATCAGCGCGCGGTCGAAATCCTAGGGCAGGCAAGCCGACTAGCAAAAAGGACCGTGCCTGGCACGCAATTGCATGCCGATGTCCTCCTGTCGGAAGGCGGGGCATTGTACACGGTCGGTCAGATCGGCCGCGCCTTGTCCGATCTGCGCCGGGCGCACGACATGTTCCGCGATCTCGGCGATACCCGCAGTCGCGCCAAGTCGCTGATTATGATCGCGCTGGTCTATGCCACGGCAAACGATCACGAATCGGCGCTCAAATATTTCGGGCAGGCGATCGACGTCTACCGTGCCGATCCCGGGCTGTCCGTTGCCATCTACAACGGGCGCGGCATCGCACTGCGCGAGCTGAAGCGCTACGCCGCCGCCGAAGCCGAACTCGTCAAGGGGCTTGCCCTCGCGCGCGAGATGAAGAGCCCGTTCATCTACGCGCAGATCCTCACCAATGTCGCCGATGTTCGGCTTGCCCGAAACAATCTGGCCGGCGCGCAACGCGCGATCAACGAAGGCCTGGCGCTGTCCGCCAAGCCGGAGGCGGCGGCGCATCGCAGCGGCTTTGTCTCGCTCGCCGCGCAGGCCGCGTTCCAGCGGGGCGACATGGTTGCCGCAGAACGGCTGATCGACCAGCGGTTCGCTGGTGAGGATCTGACCAAGACCTTGCCGCCCGATCGCTCCGCGCATGACATCGCCTACAAGATCTATTCGAAGCTGGGTCGCACCGATCTGGCGATCAAGCATCTCGCCGCGCTGAAGCGGCTGGACGATCAGGCGACCGACATTGCCCGGTCGAACAGTGCGGCGATCGCCAGCGCGCAGTTCGACTTCGCCAATCAGGAGCTTCGCATCGCGCAGCTCAAGGCGGCGGATCTGCAGAAGACGATTGCCTTCGAACGCGCGCGCGCGCGCACGCAGCAATGGCTGTTCCTCGGCACGCTGCTGATCATCGCCATACTCGTCATCGGCATTGTCATGATCCGCCGCAGTCGCAACGCGCTGGCGCGGAGCAACACGGCCCTGGCCAAGGCACTGGCGGCAAAGACCGAATTCCTCGCCACCACCAGTCACGAGATCCGCACGCCGCTGAACGGCATTCTCGGCATGACGCAGGTGATGCTTGCCGACGCTAAGGTCGATCCGCCCATGCGCGAGCGGCTGTCTGTGGTTCATGGTGCGGGGATGACGATGCGTGCGTTGGTCGACGACATCCTGGATGTCGCCAAGATCGAAACGGGTCGCATGACGATCGAGCAGGCGCCGACCGATATCCGACGCACGATCACGGACGCGTCGCGAATCTGGGAGGAGCAGGCGCGGCACAAGCAGCTTGGCTTTACGCTTGCTCTGGACAACGCGCCGGGCTGGGCCATCGCCGACGCCACGCGCTTGCGCCAGATCATCTTCAACCTGTTGTCCAATGCGGTGAAATTCACCGCCACCGGTCACGTCAGCGTCGTCGCTGAGGCGCAGGGCGATCGGTGGCGGCTGGTGGTTGCGGATACCGGCATCGGTATCGCACCGGACAAGCACGACGTGATCTTCGAGGCATTTCGTCAGGCGGATACCGGCACGACGCGCCAGTTCGGCGGCACGGGCCTTGGCCTGTCGATCTGCCGCAATCTATCACGAGCCATGGGGGGTGAGGTGACCGTCGAAAGCAACGAAGGCGAGGGAGCCACCTTTGTGCTCGACCTCCCGTATGAGCCGGCCGAGTCGGGTGAGGCTGTCGCCGTGCCGGGATCGGGCGTGCTGGTCGTCGATCGCAACCCGATCACCCGCGCCATGTTCAAGGCGCTGCTCGCGCCTGTCGGCGGCACCGTAGCCTTCGCCGCCACGGGTGAGGAGGCTGCCGAATCTGCCGAGAACCAGCCGCCGGCGACGATCCTCATCGACGACGCGACCTTGCGTACCAGCGACGATCCGATCGCTGCCGTGAGTGCACTGGCGGGCCACGCGCCGGCCGCGCGGATCGCCCTGCTGGGTCCGGCATTAGATCCTGCCGAACAGGCAATGCTTTGTGATGCTGGCGTTTCGCGCTTCATCACCAAGCCGATTGGAAAGGAAGCGCTGGTGCAGGCGCTGTTTAGCGACGAACCGGTCGCCTGCACTCTTGTTTCGCAAGCGGCTTGAGCCGATAACAGCGCCGGCGATGGAACATCTATTCTGCCTGTTCGGCGCACGGCCATGAACGTCCTGTTCATCGAGGACGACCGCATGAACCGCAGGGTCGTCCGAGATATGCTTAACGTGGCCGGTGCGGACATGATCGAGGCAGAAAGCGCAGAAGAAGGGCTGCGCATTCTCGACGGTCAGGAATTCGACATGCTGCTGGTCGATCTGCGCATGCCCGGCATGGACGGAATTACCGCCATTCGGCACATCCGCGCCCGTCCTGATCAGAAGGGGCGCGTGCCGATCATCGTCGTTACGGCCGACACAGCCATTGATCTGCGCGAACGCTGCCTTGCCGCCGGCGCGGACGAAGTGATCTTCAAACCCGTGGCGATGGACAATCTGTTCGACGCCATGGGCCGCGTGCTCGCGGCCGATGACGGCGGAATGATCGGCTGATCAATAGCCGCGGTCGAGATCCGCGACATTCTCCATCGCCCGCCCGGCGCGGAACGCCTCCAGATTGCGCAGGAACATCGCCGCCGCGCGCTGAAACATCTTGGTCTGGCTGCGGCCCGACAGATGCATGGTGATCATGCAATTGGGCGCTTTCCATAGCGGGTGATCGGCCGGCAGCGGCTCCGGATTGGTCGGGTCGAGAAACGCGCCGCCGATCGTGCCGGCGTTCAGCGTCGCGAGCAGCGCGTCGTCGTCGATCATGTCGCCGCGCGCGATGTTGATCAGCCACGCGCCCGGCTTCATCGCCGCCAGTTCCGCTGCGCCGATCATCGCCTTTGTCTCGCTGGTGGAGGGCGCCGCCAGCACCACCCAGTCGTAATCGCCCAGACACACGCGCCATGCGTCGGGCGTCAGCGTGCCGTTGCTGCCCGAGCGGGTCACGCCCGTCACCTCGACGCCGAACGCCGCCAGCCGGTCGCCGATCAGCTTGCCGATCGCGCCATAGCCGATCACGATCGCCTTGGTATCCGCCAGCTCGATCTTGCCCGGTGCATCGCGCAGCCACTCGGCCCGGTCGTGCGCGCGAATCACCTCGTCCAGCCGCTTGGCGCCGGCCAGCACGCCCAGCACGGCATACTCCGCCACCGCGATCGCGTTGATGCCGACGCCGTTGGTCAGCGTCGCCCCGCGCGCGCGCAGCACGTCGAGCGGAAAGGCATCCAGCCCGGCGTAGATGGTGGATACCCATTTCAGCCCGTCGCCGGCCGCGCGTAGCGTGTCCTCGGTCAGCTTCGTCGGCTGCATGTCCACCCAGGCGATGTCCGCGTCACCGATCATCGCCTTTGCTTCGGCTGGGCTCGACCACCACGCTACGTCCAGATCCGAGGGGAGCTTCGCTTCGAGCAGCGGACGGGCGAGCGCGGGGAGAACAGCCTTCATGATCGAGGGTGATAGCGCGACGCGATCGGCTCGCCTATCGGGTAGATGTGTTTGCTTTCCTGCCCCTCGTCGCTGCGTCCGTTGCCACCGCCCCGCCGCTTGCCCCGCCCGCGGCCACGGAGGATCAGGCTGCCAGCTTCGAGGCGCTTCGCGCGATCGACCTGAGGCTCGCCACGATCGCGCATCGCCTGGTCACCGCGAACGCGGCCCTGTGCCGCGACACGGCGCCCGCAACGGGCCTCGTCCTTCAGGCCGAGACGCAATATGATGCAGGTTCATTGGCATCGGCCCGCACGGTGTTTGGCTTTGCCACGCCGGTTGCTGTCGAGGCCGTGGTTGCCGGCTCACCTGCTGCCAGGGTGGGCGTGCAGGCCAATGACGGCGTCGCGGCCATCGGGTCGCAGCCGCTGACGGCGACCGCAACGCCGCCTTCCAGCGCGGATCGCGATGCGGCGCTCGGTGTGCTGGAGCGGCAGGGCATGCCCGTTCGCCTGACGATCGTTCGCAATGGCAAGCGCCAGGACGTGCAACTCGCAGCCGAGCCCGGCTGCCGCAGCCGCTTCGAGGTGGTGCTCGGGACCAAGATGACTGCACTGTCGGACGGCAAGGTCGTCCAGATCGGCGTGCGTTTTTTCGAGCGTTACCGCGACGATGAGACGGCCGTCATCGTGGCGCATGAGCTGGCGCATACCATTCTCAGGCACCGCGTTCGCCTGGAAGCGGCGGGGGTGAAGGGCGGGCTGTTGCGCGAGCTCGGCCGCAACGCCGCGCTAAGCCAGAAGGTGGAGCTGGAGGCCGACGTGCTCGGAGTCGCGCTGCTCTACAACGCCGGATACGATCCAGCGTCGGCCGCGCGCTTCTGGCGTGACAATGGCGACGATATCGACGGGGGCATCTTCCGCAGCCGCACGCATCCCGCCACCCAGCGCCGAATCGCGGCGATCGAGGCGGCCGCCGCCGCCATTCCCCCCGGCACGCGGCCTTACACGCCGCCGATCCTCGCGCAGCGCGACGTCCCGCTCAGGTAAGGCGCCGCAGCTCAGGCCGACACGATCCGCCAGTCCCAGCCGAGCGGATCGCCATCCATCACCTCGACGCCCGCTTCGAGGAGCGAGTCGCGGATCGCATCGGAGGCGGCGAAGTCCTTCGCGGCGCGCGCTTCCTGTCGCTCCGCCAGCCGCGTCGCGATCGTGGCCTCGTCGATCGTGGCCGAGGCGGGCCGCACGCGCAGATCCTGTCGGCCTATCGTATCGAGCGGCAGGCCGAGCACCGCGACGAAATCGCCCAGCGCCTCCACCCGATCGGCGGGCGACACCTTCTTGTCGGCGATCAGCGCGTCGAGCACTGGCAGCGCCTTTGCGGTGTTCAGGTCATCGGAAATCGCCGCGTCGAGCTGCTCGCGATAGGCCGCCGCGCTTCCCTTGGCCGGCGCATCGGCGCGCGCGCGCAGGCCCTCGATCGCCTGAACCATCCGCTTCAGCCGCACCTGCGCCGCCGCGAGGTTTTCCCAGGAAAACTCAAGCTCGCTGCGATAATGCGCCTGCAGGCAAAGCATCCGATAGGCGAGGGGGTGAAAACCGCGGTCGACCAGCGCCTTTAGCGTCAGGAACTCACCCGATGACTTGCTCATCTTCCCCGCACGCTCGACCAGAAAGTTGTTGTGCATCCAGAAGGCCGCGCCGCTGTCGCCGCAGCCACAATGCGCCTGATTCTGCGCGATCTCGTTGGGATGGTGGATCTCGCGATGATCGATCCCGCCGGTGTGGATGTCGAACGTCTCGCCGAGATATTTCTTGCTCATGACCGAGCATTCGAGGTGCCAGCCCGGCGCGCCGCGACCCCAGGGCGAATCCCACTCCATCTGGCGGTTCTCGCCCGGCGCGCTGGTGCGCCAGATCGCGAAATCCTGTGCGTGTCGCTTGCCCGCGACCGGATCGATCCGGCTCTCGCCCTCGTCGTCGCGCGATCGCGCCAACCGCCCGTAATCAGGCACGGTGCTGACATCGAAATACAGCCCGCTGTCCAGCCGGTAGCAATGCTTGGGCTCGATCGCGGCCGCGAAGTCGATCATTTCGGCGATATGGTCGGTCGCGAGCGGCAGATGCGTCGGCGTGGCGATGTTGAGATCGGCGAGGTTCTGCTTGAACGCGTCGGTATAATGGCGCGCGATCGCCCAGATGTCGGTGCCCGCGCGCTTCGCCGCCGCCTCCATCTTGTCGTCGCCGGCATCGGCATCGGAGGTAAGGTGCCCGACGTCGGTGATGTTGATCACGTGCGTCAGGTCATAGCCCTTCCACCGCAGCACGCGCGCAAGCGTATCGGTGAAGACATAGGCGCGCAGGTTGCCGATGTGCGCATAGTTATAGACCGTCGGCCCGCAGGAATAGACGCGCACGCCCTTGGCTTGATCGAGGGGCTCGAACGCGCGCAGCGAGCGCGACAGGCTGTCGTAGAGCGAAAGCATCGTCATGCGGCGCGCTGTACCGCCGCCGTCGCCGCACGCAAAGGGAACCGGCGACGCTGTGACGCAATCGCCACAGCACGGCGGGTTGCGCGGGGGCAGGGGTGGTGGTAGACGCAGCGGGTTCACGGCGCGGGCTATGCTCGCGGCCGCCGTTTCCGTTTCGCGGAATCGGGCTGTTTCAGATCTCGGAGAAGTGTCGGTTTTATGCAGATCA
This sequence comes from Sphingomonas dokdonensis, assembly GCF_002197685.1. GTDB lineage: Bacteria > Pseudomonadota > Alphaproteobacteria > Sphingomonadales > Sphingomonadaceae > Sphingomonas > Sphingomonas dokdonensis. The sequence continues at coordinate 523,178 of NZ_NBBI01000002.1, forward strand.
TCGTTCGCGACAACAACGTCGACCAGGCCCTGCGCGCGCTCAAGAAGAAGCTGCAGCGCGAGGGCGTTTATCGCGAAATGAAGCTGCGTCGGCACTATGAGAAGCCGTCGGAAAAGCGTGCACGTGAGCGTGCGGCCGCTGTGCGCCGTGCGCGCAAGCTGGAGCGCAAGCGGGCGGAGCGTGACGGCGCACGGTAAGAACCGCGCGAGCGTCTCAACTTTCTCTCTATTCGCTGCATCCGGGCGCGTGATTCGCGCCCGGTTCTGACCTCGGGGATCGCCATGTCGACCGTAACCGCCGTTCCGATCGCGCCGGTCAAGCGCAGCTATGTTGTCTGGCTGATCGTCGGCATCATCGCCGCCTTCGTCGCCGCCGCCGCGCTGGCGGTACAGGGCGACGATTTCCTGACGCGCAACGCGCGCAAGTCGGGCGTGGTGACGACGGCGTCGGGTCTCCAGTATCAGGTCATCGAGCCCGGTTCGGGGCCGAAGCCGACCGACACGGACGTCGCGTTGGTGATGTACGAGGGCAAGCTCCTCGACGGCACCACCTTTGACAAGTCGCAGCAGCCGACGCCCTTTCCGGTGACGGGTGTGGTGCCCGGCTTCTCCGAGGGCCTGAAGCTGATGCCGAAGGGTGCCAAGTATCGCTTCTGGATCAAGCCGGAGCTTGGCTACGGCAGCGAGACCAAGGGGCCGATCCCGGGTAACTCGACCCTCGTGTTTGATGTCGAGCTGATCGACTTCCTGCCCGAGGCGGTGCTTCGTCAGCTGCAGCAGCAGCAGATGATGGGCGGTGCGCCGGGTGCCCCAGGTGCTCCGGTCGGGGCAGCGCCGGGTGCCGAGGCACCAGCCGGTCGCTGATCCGCGCAGCAGATAAGAAAAGGGCGCCACGAGCAATCGCGGCGCCCTTTTTCGTGCCTGACGTACTTTGGGAGGCTAAGATGCCCCGCGCTACCCTGGTCAGGGTGCGCGCAGCACCAGCATCACATCACAGCGCCCGGCCGACCATGATTTGCGGCGTGATGTCGGTGAAGTTCGGCACGTCGGCCTGCAACTCGCCCATACGCGGGCTTGCCATTGCCTGACCCATCGCTTCGGGCGAGGCGAAGTGGAAATTGGCAATGAGCGCGAACGGCGGCGTGCCACCGCCGGGGGCCTGGCCCTCGATCAGTTCGATCTTCTCAGGGCTCCAGATGTCGCGTGCCAGCTCGGCATGCGTCGCCTTGTAATAGCTGGCGTCGAACTTCGCGCCGTCATGGTTTGGATACAGAACGCTAACGATCATTATTCCCTCTCCCCTAAGAAAAACGGGCGCCCGATGGGGGCGCCCGCTGTTGGTGTTTCCAATCAGGCGGCGTTTTCGCCGACGATGGTCTTCACTTCCATGAAGTCCGTGAGGCCCCATTTCCCGCCCTCGCGCCCGTTGCCCGACGACTTGTAACCGCCAAAGGGCGTTGAGCCATTCGGCCCCCACGAATTGATCGTGACAAGGCCCGCGCGCAGCTTGCCGGCAATCTTCGCCGCCTCGACCGGATCGCCCGAGATCGTTGCCGACAGGCCGTAATCGGTGTCGTTCGCCATCTCCACCGCCTGTTCGGTGTCGTCATAGGTGGAGATCGTCGCGACCGGGCCGAAGGTTTCTTCGCGATAGATGCGCATTTCCGGCGTCACGTCGGCGAGCACCGTCGGCTTCACGTAATAGCCGGCGTTGCGGCCGTCCGGGCGACCCACGCCGCCGGTGACGAGGCGCGCGCCTTCGTCGAGCGCCGACTGGATCAGCGTCTGGATCTTCTCGAACTGCGCCTTGTTGACCACCGGGCCGATGTGCGCGCCTTCCTTGTCGGGGCTGTCGACCTGGGTCGCTTCCATGATCGCCTTCACCACCTCCTCGGCCTCGCCGACCTGGCTCTTGTGGACGAGCAGGCGGGTCGGCGCGATGCAGCTCTGGCCGGTGTTGGCGATCACGCCCGAGAGCGTCGGCGGCAGTACCTTGCCAAGCTCCGCGCCCTGCAACACCACGTTGGGCGCCTTGCCGCCCAGCTCCTGGTGGACGCGCTTGACGGTCGCTGCCGCTGCGGTCGCCACCGCGACGCCGGCGCGGGTCGAACCGGTGAAGCTCACCATGTCGACGTCCTTGTGCGACGAGAGCGCGGCGCCCACGGTCGGGCCGTCGCCGTTGACGAGGTTGAACACGCCCGCCGGCACGCCAGCCTCTTCCAGGATCTCGGCCAGGATCATCGCGTTGGCCGGCGCTTCTTCCGACGGCTTCAGCACCATGGTGTTGCCGGCGGCAAGTGCGGGCGCGACCTTGGCGCAGATCTGGTTCAGCGGCCAGTTCCACGGCGTGATCATCGCCACGACGCCGATCGGCTCATGCACGACGCGCGCGCCCTTGCCGGCGTTCTCGGAGAAGCTGAATTCCTTCAGCGCGGCGAGTGTGCCCATGAAATGGCCGAGGCCGGCGGGCGCCTGCGCCATGTTCGCGAACGAGATCGGCGCGCCCATTTCGCGGCTGGTCGCGGCGGCAAGATCGGGAATGCGCTTCTTGTACAGCGCGATGATCCGCTCGAGCAGCGCGATACGATCCTCGACCGAGGATTGCGACCAGGTCTTGAACGCCTTCTTGGCGGCGGCGACGGCCTTGTTGACGTCGGCTTCGCTGCCCAGCGTGATTTCGGTCGCGGCCTGCTCGGTCGACGGGTCGATGACCTCGTGGCGCTTGCCACCCTCGCTGTCGACCCATGCGCCGTCGATATAGTGCTTCAGATAGCTTTGCATTGTGCCTCTCCGCCTATGGACGTGATGTTTCCCCGCGCTTGTGCGGCCCGATTAAGTCAGTTGCAACAGGAAACGAGACACGGCGGAAGCGTGCCGCGACGGGACAAACACGCCGGCTGGCAACGCGCCGTGCTACTGCGCGCGAGTAAGATGCACGTTTGAGGCTTCCGCCGCGCGGCCGGCCACGCCACGGCGGTTCCGAAAGGATCGTTCCATGCGTCTTGCCCCCATTCTCCTCGCCACGGCGCTCGCCGCGAGCGCGACGCAGGCCCAGCAGGCCAGCGCCCCCTTTACGGTCCAGGAGACAGGCGAGGGCTATGGCTCGCTCGACGATGCGCTGCAGGCCAATCGCGGGCAGGATTTCACCGTGCTGATCGCGCCGGGCGTGTATCGCGAATGCGCGATCCAGCAGGCCGGCCGCGTCACCTTCAAGGCCGTCCGCGCCGGCACCGCGATCTTCGAGGGCGCGTGCGAGGGCAAGGCCGCGCTGGTGCTGCGCGGCGGCGGCTCGGTCGTCGACGGCCTCGTCTTTCGCGGCATCCGCGTGCCCGACGGCAACGGCGCCGGCATCCGCATCGAGATCGGCGACCTGACGGTGCGCAACTCGATGTTCCTCGACAGTCAGGAGGGCATTCTCGGCGGCACGGACGAGGCCAGCAACGTCACCATCGACCGCTCCACCTTCTCCGGGCTCGGCCAATGCCACGAGACCGAGGATTGCGCGCATTCGGTCTATCTCGGCAGCCGCGGCACGGTGACGATCACCAATTCGCGCTTCGAGCGTGGGCAGGGCGGCCATTACGTGAAGCTGCGTGTGCCGCGCGTTCTCATCACCGATAATAGCTTCGACGACTCGGCCGGCAACCGCACCAATTACATGATCGACCTGCCCGAGGGCGCAACGGGCGAGATCGCGCGCAACACCTTTGTTCAGGGGGCGCGCAAGGAAAACTGGACGGGGATGATCGTGGTCGCCGCCGAGCAGCAGAAGTATCGCTCCGCCGGCCTCAGCGTGCACGACAATGTGGCGAGCCTCGCGCCGGGCCAGTCCAAGAGCCCCGCCTTTGTGGCGAACGTCAGCGGCGAGCGGCTGGCGCTCGGCACCAATCAGCTCGGCGCCGGTGTGCGCGCCTATGAGACGCGTGAGCCCTGAACCCTGAAAGATGAGAGGTGCGGGGCGGCCGATCAGCGGCCCGCCGCCCCGCACGTCAGCTGTTACTCAACGGCAGGTGTCGGGCGTGCCGCTGTCCAGATCAAGGCAACGGCCGTCGAGGCCCTTCACCGGCAGCTTGATGGTCGCGGCGAGCGTCGGCACGATATCCACCGTTTCCACCGATTGCGGCTGCTCGAAGCCTGCCATGCCCTTGCGCCAGAACAGGATCGGCACGCGGCGGTCGTAATCCCACGGGCTGCCGTGCGTCGCGACATAGCCGGGGCCCGGCTTGGCGATGCCCACGACGCGCGGCTTCAGCATCAGCAGGATGTCGCCGGAGCGCTCCGGATCGAACGAGGCGTGCGCGCGCTCCGCCAGCGTCCAGGTCTCCGGCGGCGTGGCGGGGATTGCAGCCGCGGCGATCTCCTCGCGCGTCAGCGCTGCGGCGACCTGCGGGAAGGCACGCAGCCGCTTCACCGTTTCCGCCTTCACCGCCGGGCGGCGATTGGCCGGTACCGAATCGGCGATGTAGATGTCGCCCTCCGACCCGAGCAGCACCGGCCCAGCGATGCCGAGCTGCTTGCCGATCGCCTCGCCGATCGCCTTCACCGAAATGTCGGTGCTGACGCGGCTTTCGCCCGGCATCGCGCGCAGCTGCTGGCGCTCGGTCATGTCATGGCCGCCGTGATCGGCAGTCAGCACGACTTCATAGTCGAGCCCCCACGAATCGAGCACCGCGAAGAAGCCGCCCAGCGTCTTGTCGAGCTCCGCCATCTGCAGGCACATCTCGCCGCCGCCCGGACCATAACCATGGCCGACGTAATCGGTCGCCGAGGCGCCGATCGAGATGATGTCGGGGGCGCTGCCCTGACCAAGCTTCATGTCCTGGATCAGCCCGGCGGCAATCGCGAACACCGCGCCGTCCAGCGCGGGCGAGGCGCGGAATGCGCGCGTGTCGCCCGCATCGCGAGCGAAACGGCCATTGCCGATCGTCTGGCCCCCTACCGCGATCGGCTGCATCAGCGGCCGGCAGAAGCCGGGGACGGGCAGCGGCTCCTGCGGCTGCGCGATCAGCTTGGCCACGGCTTCCTGTCCGCGCTGCACCGCCGGCGGTGCGACCCGCCCGGCATAGGAAATGAAGTTCTTGCCGCCCCAGAACCAGACCTCGTCGATCTTGTGTCCGCCCATCATGATCGCCGCGCGATCCTTGCCGGCGACCGAGACGACGCGGCTCGCCGGATTGGCGGCCTTCATCATCTCGCCCAGCGTCGGCACCTTCAGATGCCAGTCGGCCGGCGTGTAGTTGCTATGGTCGGTGTCCGCGATCCGCTCGTCCTCGGCGCAATAGACTTCCTTGTCGGCGCGCACCGCCTTTTGGTTGATCCAGGTGTTGGCGATGATGCCGGTGTGGCCCGGGCGCATGCCGGTAAGAATCGTCGAATGCCCGGGGCACGTCTCGGTCGCGGCATGGCTCTGATAGCCGGCGGGGAACACCGCGCCTTGCAGCAGGCGCGCGAAGCCATCGGTGAAATGGTTGCGATATTGCGCGAACAGGTCGGCCGAGAACTGGTCCACCGAAATCGCCACGATCAGCTTGGGCGGGTTCTGCGGCGTCACGGCCGGGGCGGGGGCCGGCGGCTGCGCCGACTCGAGCGCCGCCTCCTGGGCGGCAGCCGCGCCGGCGGTCAGCGGCAGCGCAATCGAGGCGAGCAGGGCGGCGAGCAAAGCTTTCATGACAGACCTTGGTGCAAAGCAGGGGCGGCCGCGGTATGTCCGCCCCATGGCGGCTAAGCAAGCGTGGCTATCGGCGTTTCTTTTCACGGTGATGGCATTGCTGTCGCCGATCGCGGCGGCGCAGACGCGGCATGTCGCGATCGACCTGGTGGCGGAAACGCCACGGCCGGCGGCGGGCAGCACCGTCACGCTGGCGTTCGATTCGCGACCCGAGCGCGATTGGCACGGCTATTGGCAGAATCCGGGTGACGCGGGCGTGGAAACACGGCTGACATGGACGCTCCCGGATGGCGTCCAGGCCGGCGGCCTGCGTTATCCGGTGCCCGAGCGGCTGATCGTCGCCGGGCTGATGAATTATGTCTATGAGGCGCCGTTCGCGCAGCTGGTCGACCTGACGATTCCCGCCGGGCTTGCGCCGGGCACCCGGCTGCCGATCACGGTGAAGGCCGATTACCTCGTCTGCACCACCGAGATCTGCGTACCCGAAAGCCAGACGCTCTCGACCGAGCTGGTCGTTGGCGATGGTGCGATCGATGCTGCCACCCGCGCGCGGTTCGATGCCTGGCGCCAGAAGCTGCCACGCCCGCTCGGCTCGCCCGCGATGTGGCAGATCGCGGATGGCCAGTTCCGCCTCGCCGTGCCGTTCCCGGCGGACGCCGAAGGTGACGCGAAAGACGTGTATTTCTACCCGTTGGCGGGCGGCGCGATCGATTATGCCGCGCCGCAGGTGGCGGTGCGCAGTGGCGATCGCCTGACGCTGACCACCAAGGCCGCAACCAGCCCCGCCGACGGTGCGATCAACGGCGTGCTTGCGGTCGGCAAGGATCGCGGCTTCTTGCTCACCGCCGCGCCCGGCATCGTGTCAGCCGCTTCGCCTGCTGCGCCAGGCTTCGCGATCGGCACCGCGCTGCTCGCTTTTGCGGGGGCGGTGCTCGGCGGGCTGCTGCTCAACGTGATGCCCTGCGTCTTCCCGATCCTCAGCCTCAAGGCGCTCGGCCTCGCGCGCTCGGGCGAGACGGAGGGCGCCGCGCGGCGCGAGGCGCTGGCCTATACCGCCGGGGTAGTGCTGGTGTGCCTGGCCCTAGGCGGGCTGCTGCTTGCCCTGCGCGCCGGGGGGGCGACGGTCGGCTGGGCGTTCCAGCTGCAGGATCCCCGCGTGATCGCCGTGCTGCTGCTGCTGGTCGCCGGCATCGCGCTGAACCTCGCCGGGCTGTTCGAGCTGCCGACGCCGCGCTTCGCCAGCCATTCGGGAGCGGGCGGCGCGTTCATGACCGGCGCGCTCGCCGCCTTTGTCGCCACGCCATGCACCGGGCCGTTCATGGGCGCCGCGCTCGGCGCCGCGCTGGTCCTGCCACCGGCGGCGGCGCTGCTGGTCTTCGCCGGGCTGGGGCTCGGCATCGCGTTGCCCTTCCTCGCCATCGGCTTCGTGCCCGCGCTGCGCCGTCGCTTGCCGAAGCCCGGCGCGTGGATGGCGCGGCTGCGGCGGATCCTATCGATACCGATGTTCCTTACCGCGCTGGCGCTCGCCTGGGTGCTGGGGCGTCAGGCGGGGGTCGACGGCATGACGCTGGGCCTCGCGGCGACGCTTCTTGCCGCGTTCGGCCTGTGGTGGACCGGGCGGCGGCAACTGGCGGGGCGTGAGCGGGCGTGGTGGCCGGCGGCGCCCGCCTTGGCGCTGGCGTTCGCTGCGGCAGTGCTCGTCCGCCCGCAAGCGCCCGCCGCCGCCGCCGAGACGACGCTCGCCGGTGTCGAGCCGTTCAGCGAAGCACGCCTCGCTGCCCTGCGTGCCGAGGGTCGCCCGGTGTTCGCCTATTTCACCGCCGACTGGTGCCTCACCTGCAAGGTGAACGAGAAAGCGGCCATCGAGACGGAGGCCGCGCGTCAGGCATTCGCCGATGGCAATGTCGCGGTGCTGGTCGGCGACTGGACCGACGGCGATCCCGTGCTCGGCCGCTTCATTGAGGCGCACAATCGCGCCGGCGTGCCGCTGTACCTGTGGTACCCAAAGGGCGCGAACAGCCCACGGGTTCTGCCGCAATTGCTGACCAGCGGCATGCTCGCCGCACTGCCGAAGGGCACGTGAACACCAGCGGCGACAGGCCGTAAGGCCATCGCAGCCGACCGCGAACGACCCACGCCCTTGTGCGCTGCAACAATATATATCAGCATGCACCCGAAACGATCGATGGGGCGTTAACCGTCTGATGGGGACATGGGCATTCGACGAAATCCTGGGCACCGACGGCGCGAGCCGGCCGGAGCTCGCCAATCTGGTCGACTGGCTCGCCGACACCCCGCCCGACGAATTGCGCCGTCGACAAGAGGCAGCCGAAAGCACCTTTCGCCAGCTCGGCATCACCTTTGCGGTCTATGGCGACAATGACGCCAGCGAGCGGATCATTCCCTTCGACATCGTGCCGCGGGTCTTCCTCGCCGACGAATGGGCGCGGCTGTCCGAGGGGCTGATCCAGCGGGTCGAGGCGATCAACGCCTTTCTCGACGACATCTACGGCGCGCAGGAGATTTTGAAGGCCGGCGTGCTGCCCGAGGATCTGATCTTCCTCAATCCGCAATTCCGCCCCGAGGTGGTCGGCATCCGCCCGCCGCACGGCATCTGGGCGCATATCTGTGGCATCGATCTGGTGCGCACCGGGCCCGACCAGTTCTTCGTGCTGGAGGACAATGCCCGCACGCCGTCTGGCGTCAGCTACATGCTGGAAAACCGCGAGGCGATGGTGCGGCTGTGCCCCGAGCTGTTCGGCCAGCTGCGCGTGGCGGCGGTGGACAGCTACCCCGATCGCCTGCTCGAAACCATGCGCTCGGTCGCGCCGCGCGGCTGCGGGCAGAACCCGACCTGCGTGGTGCTGACCCCCGGCCACTACAATTCCGCTTATTACGAGCACAGCTTTCTGGCCGACTCAATGGGGATCGAGCTGGTCGAGGCGGCCGATCTCGTGGTCGACAATGATGCGGTGTACATGCGCACCATCGCCGGCCGGGTGAAGGTCGACGTGATCTACCGCCGCGTCGACGACGACTTCCTCGATCCGCTGGTGTTCCGCCCCGATTCGATGCTTGGCGTGCCCGGCCTCATCGCCGCCTACGCCGCCGGCAACGTTGCGATCATCAACGCGCCCGGCAACGGCATCGCCGACGACAAGGCGATCTACAGCTACATGCCCGAAATTGTCCGCTTCTACTCGGGCAAGGAGGCGAAGCTGCCCAACGTCGAAACGTGGCGCTGCCGCGAGCCGGAGGCGCTGCGCTACACGCTCGACAATCTCGACCAACTGGTGGTCAAGCTGGTCGACGGCTCGGGCGGCTATGGCATGCTCGTCGGCCCCACCGCGTCAAATGGCGAGATCGAGAAGTTCCGCCAGGTGCTGGAGGCCGAGCCGCACCGCTATATCGCGCAGCCCACGCTGGCGCTCTCCACCGTGCCGACGCTGGTCGAATCGGGCGTCGCGCCGCGCCACGTCGATTTCCGACCCTTCGTGCTCAGCGGCGCGAAGGGCGTGCAGGTGGTGCCCGGCGGGCTGACCCGCGTGGCGCTGCGCGAAGGCTCGCTGGTGGTGAATTCCTCGCAGGGCGGCGGCACCAAGGACAGCTTCGTGCTGCTGGACGAGGGAATGAAGCAGACGCAGACGATGGGGCCGGATGGCATGACGCAGGAGCAGAGCCTGTGACGCCGCAACAAGCATCCCGGTCGTCGCGCATCAGTGGTAACGCGCCATGCTGAGCCGCACCGCCTCCTCGCTCTACTGGCTCGGCCGCTACATCGAGCGCGCCGACTTCATCGCGCGGCTGGTCGAGGCGACGATCCGCCTCGACGTCCTCTCCGCGCGCCCCGCCGGCGAAGCGGCGTGGCTGTCGGCACTCACCGTCACCGACACCGAGGCCGCGTTCAAGGCGACCGGCGCCAGCCTGACGCGCGAGGCGGTATCGCGCTTTCTCACCAGCGATTCGAGCAACCCCGGCTCGCTCGTCCGCTGCCTCGACATGGCACGGATGAACGCGCGCGCGGTCCGCATCGCGCTGACCCGCGAATCCTGGTCGGCGATCAACAGCGCCTGGCTGGTGTTCGACAAGCGCGTCGCCCGCGCCGACACCGATCGCACGCTGGCGCTGGTTGATGCGGTGAAGCACGAGACGCGCGGGTTCGAGGGCGCGCTGCACCGCATGCTGCGCAACCAGACGACGCTGTTCATCCGGCTCGGCCAGGCGACCGAGCGCGTCGATGACACCGCGCGGCTGCTCGACGTCAAATATCACCTCCTGCTGCCCGAGGGCGCGGAGGTCGGCGGTACGGTGGACCGCGATCAATGGACCACCATCCTGCAGACCGTTTCGGCCGTCACCGCCTATCGCTGGCTGTACAATGACGGGCTGGTGCCGGCCAATGTCATCGACCTGCTGCTGACCCGCAGCGAGCTGCCGCGCAGCGTTGCCGGCGCGATCGAGGAGGTCACCGACGTGCTCACGCAACTCGCCCGGCGCACGGGCACCAATGGCGAGGCCGATCGCATGGCGCGCAGCCGCCACGCCCGTGCGCTGAAGACGCGCAGCGGCGACGTGATCGTGTCGGGATTGCACCAGCATCTTCAGGCGGTGATCGCCGAAAACGATCAGCTGCACGCCGCCATTGCCCGCCAGTTCAAGTTTCACTGATGCGCCTCTCCATCGATCACCGCACCGTTTACGCCTTCACCGCGCCGCAGGGCCGCATCGTTCAGCTGCTGCGCATGACGCCCAGCGACACGCACGATCAGACGGTGGCCGACTGGCAGATCGCGGTGGATTGCGATTCGCGCATGACGCAGCATCGCGACGGGTTCGGCAACGCCACCACCATGTTGTATTGCGAAGGCGCGATCGAGCGGATCGAGCTGATCGTATCGGGCGAGGTGGTAACCAGTTCCTCGGACGGCGTGCTGCGCGGCGTCACCGAATGCCTGCCCCCGCGCTTTTTTCTGCGCACCACGCCCGCCACGGCGGCAAACCAGGCGATCATGTCATTTGCCAGCGAGGTGTCGAGCGGCCGGGATCTCGCCGCGCTGCGCCGCCTGAACACCGCGGTTCGTGAGCGGTTTGCCGACGATTGCGGCCGCCCCGAGGCCGGCCGCACCGCTGCCGAAGCCTTTGTCCTGGACGCGCTGACCCCGCGCGACATGGCGCATGTCTTCATTGCCGCGGCGCGCGCGGCGGGCGCACCGGCGCGCTACGTCACCGGTTATTGCGATCTCACCGGCGATCACCGCCCCACGCCGCATGGCTGGGCGGAGGCGCATATAGACGATCTCGGCTGGGTGGCCTTCGATCCCTGGCTGGGCCGGTCACCCGAGGAGCATCACGTTCGTGTCGCGATCGCGCTCGATGCCGGCGGTGCCTCGCCCGTCGCCGGCTCGCGCCTCGGCGACGGCGTAGAGCGGCTTGAGGTGGACGTTACCGTCCAGGGTGACGACTAGGCGCCGGAAAAGGCGAGTTCGCCGGCCGACGGCGTGTCGAGTTCCGCGTCGCTCAACACCGTCCAGCCCTGCGGCCCGAGCTGCTCGAGCGGACGATAGCGCGTCTTGTACGCCATGCGCGCCGCGCCCTTCACCCAATAGCCGAGATAGACGTAGGGCAGCCCCGCCGCGCGTGCGCGCAGGATGTGATCCAGGATGATGAGGTTGCCAAGGCCCGGCCGTGCGCCCTCCTCGGCATCGAAAAAGCTGTAGACCATCGACAGCCCGTCCGCCTGCCGGTCGGTCAGGCAAGCGCCGATCAGCCGGCCGGGGCGCCCGTCAACGGCCGGCTCGCGATATTCGACCACCACCGAATTGACCGGCGAATGCTCGACCATGTCGGCATAATCCTGGTCTTCCATGCCGGCCATGCCGCCGCCTGGATGGCGCTGCGCCAGATAAGCGCGTAGCAGCTGATATTGCTCCTCGGTCGCCCAGGGGCGGCAGGCAGTGATTTCCAGATCCTCGTTGCGCCGCATCAGCTTGCGCTGCGTGGCGTTGAGCTCGAATTCCTTGGTGACCACGCGGACCGAGATGCACGCGTTGCAGCCGACGCATGACGGCCGATAGGCGACCGACTGGCTGCGGCGAAAGCCGATCCGCCCCAGCGCATCGTTCAACTCGCTGGCGTGCGGGCCGGACAATTCGGTGAACACCTTCCGCTCCTGCCGTCCGGGCAGATAGGGGCAGGGCGCCGGGCTGGTCACAAAGAAACGCGGAAAACGAAAAGGCGCAGTCACCGCCGGCAAATCCCCACACAGGCACGCTGGTTGATCGCGCCTGTCTCAGAATATGGAACGCTCGGCGCGCGGTGAAAAGCCGCATGAAGGGGCATGCCGGCGTATTTCCGCGACGCAGCGCGACGCGGAAATTGCCGCAAGCCCGATCTGACCCGATATGGGTCAAACCCGTCGATCATCACGCCAGCTCGATCAGGCTCACCATATAACCGGCCGTGTCGAGCGCGGCGAGCAGCCGGTCGAGATGCGCCCGGTCGCGCGTCTCGCACTCGACGTCGAGGCTCAGCCCCTTCGCCGGCAGGTTGGTGAAGATCCGCTGGTGCGCCAGTTCCAGGATGTTCACCCGCTCCTGGTCGAAGATTCGCGCGACGTTATACAGCGCGCCCGGCTGGTCCTGCAGCCGGATGCGCAGCCGCGCCAGCCGACCCGATCGCGCCAGATCGCGCAGCAGCACGTTGGCGAGCAGCCGCGTATCGATATTGCCGCCGCACAGCACGATGCCCACCGTCTTGCCGGCGAACCGCTCCTTGTTGGCGAGCACCGCGGCGAGGCCCGCCGCGCCCGCGCCCTCGACCACCGTTTTCTCGATCTGGAGCAGCAAGCTGACCGATTCCTCCAGGCTGCGTTCGGTGACGAGCAGGATGTCGTCGACCAGCGCCTCCACCATCCGCGCCGTGATGCCGCCGGGCTGCTTCACCGCGATGCCTTCGGCCAGCGTGTCGCCGGCGCAGGGCAGCTCGGTATGCCGCAGCTTGTTGTACATGGAGGGGAACAGCTCGGCCTGCACGCCGACGACCTCGATCGGCCGGTCGGCCGCGCGTGCCACGGTGGACATGCCGGAGATCAGCCCGCCGCCGCCGATCGGCACGACCAACGTGTCGATCGCCGGCACTTCCTCCAGCATTTCGATCGCCACCGTCCCCTGGCCGGCGATCACGCGCGCATCGTCGAACGGGTGGACGAAGGTATAGCCGCGCTCCGCCTCCAGCACGCGGGCATGCGCATAGGCTTCGTCAAAGGTGTAGCCGTGCAGCACCACCGTCGCGCCATGTCCCTCGGTCTGCACCACCTTCACCGTCGGTGTGGTGGTGGGCATCACGATGGTGGCGGGCACGCCCAGCCGGTTGGCGTGATAGGCGAGGCCCTGCGCATGATTGCCGGCCGACGCCGCAATCACGCCGCGCGCCTTGGCTTCCTCGTCCAGCAGCAGCAGCGTATTGAGCGCGCCGCGCTCCTTGTACGCTGCGGTGAACTGCAGGTTCTCGAACTTGAGATAGATGGTCGCGCCGGCCAGCGCCGACAGCGTCTTGCTGACGAGCGTGGGGGTGCGCACGATCTGGTCGCGAATGCGGGCATGTGCGTCGCGGATATCCGCGATGCTGACGGGAAGGGTATCGGTCGTCGGTTGTGCCGCAGTCGCCATAAGTAAACATCCCAAGCCGCGCGAAGCAGAGCCGGTCGAGGGCTGTCGTTTCTTCGGCGAAGAAGGGCAGGGCGTCGACGGGCTCGGCCCGAACGGGATCCATGATCCAGATCGATGGCGCGCTCTAGGACCATCTGGCGCCCCGTGCAAACTGCCCCTATCGCCGATGGTTATGAAGATCGCTTTCATCGGCACGGGCGTGATGGGCGCCCCCATGGCCGGCCATCTCGCGCGCGCGGGCCACCAGGTCACCGTCTATAACCGCACCCGTGCGAAGGCGGAGGCAACCGGGCTTGCCGTCGCCGACACGCCCGCCGCCGCTGCGCGCGGCATGGACGCGGTGGTGGCCTGCGTCGGCAACGATGCCGATCTGTTCGAGGTGACGCTGGGCGACAATGGCGCCTTTGCAACGATGCCGGACCAGGCGGTATTCATCGACCACACGACCGTTTCCGCCGACATCGCGCGGCGACTGGCGGCGGCTCGCCCCCTGTGCGTCGACGCGCCGGTGTCTGGTGGCCAGGCTGGCGCTGAAAAGGGCCAGCTATCGGCCATGTGTGGTGGCAGCGAGGCCGCTTTTCTCCAGGGACAGGCCGTGATGGAGGCATATGCGGCCCGCATCGTTCACGTCGGCGCGGCCGGCGCGGGGCAGCAGACCAAGATGGTGAACCAGATCTGCATCGCCGGCGTGCTCCAGGGATTGTCGGAGGCGCTGCGCTTCGCCCAGGCGAGCGAGCTCGATCTCGACAAGGTGCTGGAGGCGATCTCCGGCGGCGCGGCGCAAAGCTGGCAGATGGTGAACCGCTGGCCGACCATGGCCAAGGACGAATTCGATTTCGGCTTCGCGATCAACTGGATGCGCAAGGATCTTGGCCTGGCACTGGAAGAAGCGAAGCGGAACGGCGCGGTGCTGCCGGTGGCGGCCTTGGTGGATCAATTCTTCGGCGAGGTGCAGAAAATGGACGGCGGCCGCCAGGATACCAGCGCCCTCGTCCGGAGGCTGCCACGATGAAGCGCGCTCTGCTCCTTGCCGCCGCGCTGCTTTCCAGCCCGGCCTATGCTGACGGAATTGTCGATAACGTCAACGGCTTGGCGCCAACTGCTGACGGCCGCGTCATCCGCTTCAAGGCGGTGCTGATCGACAAGGACGGCCGCGTCACCCGCCTGGTGCCGTCGGGCGAACAGCCGCCCAAGCTCAGCCGCCGCGAGCTCAAGAAGAACGCGGGCAAGCCGCTCTACGACTGGCGCATCGACATGGGCGGCAAGACGCTGCTGCCCGGATTCATCGATGCGCACGGCCACGTCATGGCGCTCGGCTTCGGCACGCTGTCGCTCGACCTGTCGGGCGCGCGCTCGCTGAACGAGGCAAAGGCGATGGTGATGGCCTATATCGCCGCCAATCCCGAGCGGAAGTGGGTCACCGGCCGCGGTTGGAACCAGGAAGCATGGGGGCTGAACCGCTTCCCCACCGCCGCCGATCTCGACGACATTTCCGCCGGTCACCCGATCTGGCTTGAGCGCGCCGATGGCCACGCCGGCTGGTCCAACAGCATCGCGATGCGCGAAGCCGGCGTCACCGCCAGCACGGCCGCGCCCGCCGGTGGCCGGATCGAGAAAGCCGGCAACGCGCCCGCCGGCGTCTTCGTCGATGCCGCCAAGGAACTGATCGAGCGCGCGGTGCCGCAGCCGCTCGCCAAGGAACGCGACGCCGCCTTCCTCCAGGCGCAGCAGCGCCTGCTCGCCAACGGCATCACCGCCGTCGCCGACATGGGCACCAGCGTCGATGATTGGCTGAGCTACCGTCGCATGGCCGATATCGGCGCGCTCCGCGTACGGATCATGAGCTATGCCGCGGGGGTGGAGACGGCGAGCCGGATCGGCGGCAAGGGGCCGACGCCGTGGCTTTACGACGACCGGCTGCGCATGGGCGGGGTGAAGATCTATCTCGACGGTGCGCTCGGCTCACGCGGCGCGGCGATGAAGGCGCCCTATGCCGACGCGCCGGGTGAGAAGGGGCTCAGCTTCCTGTCCGATACGCAGCTGCAGAACCAGATGAGCCGCGCGGCGATGGACAATTTCCAGCTGGCGGTGCACGCCATCGGCGATCGCGCCAACAGCCAGGTGCTCGATGCGATCCAGGTGCTCAGCGCGACCTACAAGGGCGATCGGCGCTGGCGGATCGAGCATGCGCAGGTGATCGACCCCGCCGATCTCAAGAGCTTCGGCCAGTTCGGCACCATCGCCTCGATGCAGCCGACGCACCAGACCGGCGATCGCACCATGGCGGAGGCACGGCTTGGCCCGGCGCGGCTGGCGGGCGCCTATGCCTGGAAATCGGTGCTGGCGAACGGCGGCAAGCTCGCGTTCGGTTCCGACTTCCCGGTCGAAAAGCCCGACCCGTGGGATGGCTGGGCAGCCGCCTTCACGCGGCAGGACGCGCAGGGGCAGCCCCCCGGCGGCTGGCGCCCGGAAGAGGCGGTGACCCGTGAACAGGCATGGTGGGCGTTCACCGGCGGCGCGGCTTACGCAGGGATGGCGGAGCAGAAGTTCGGCAATCTCGCGCCGGGGCAAAAGGCCGATTTCATCATCGTCGATCGCGATCCGCTGACCGCCGACCCGACGACGCTGCGCACGACCCGCGTCGAGCAGACCTGGATCGGCGGCGAAAAGGCGTTCGATCGTAGCGGCGGCGTCAAGGCGCCAGCCAAGTAAGTCGCGTGTCTCACGCCGGCGCAGGCTGCCCGGCGTGAGACGCGGCGACCCAATCGCTCAGGGTTCGCTGCGCAGATCGCCGCGATTGGCCGAAAAGCCCGGCGCCGGACCGGTCGCAGGGCGCAATGCCTCGCGATCCGCGGCTGAGACGGGCGCGGTCGGATCGGGTCGGAAATGCTCGGACGCGCGCTCGTCCGGGCCGGGGTGATGATCGCCTTCGAGCTCCGGCGCGCGATGGCCGTCCTTGGGCGCGAAGAACCGGTCGAACAGCCCGAAGTGGATCGCGCTGGCCAGCCCGGTGGCGATCGCGCCGATAGCGGTGGCCGCGCCGATGGCGACGTTGCGCTGGTGGTGATCGGCCTTGGAGGGGCGGTTGCTGTCGCGTTTCTTGGTCATGTGTCGCTCAACACCTGTGCGGCGGGGGGCGTTCCCCTTGCTCATCACGGGGGTGGTGATGCGAGCGACCACACCCTAGATTCAGGCGACGATGCAAGGTTCCTACGGCCCCCCCGACCGGTTCAACGAAGAAAAAGCCACGTTCGCGATCCGCGGCAGCGACCAGCCCGATCTGGAGGCGGGCGTCGCCGCGATCCGCAACGTCGTGCGCACGCTGCCGCTGAAGCCGGGCGTGTACCGGATGCACGATGCCAAGGGCGAGGTGCTGTACGTCGGCAAGGCGCGCGCGCTGAAAAGCCGGGTGAGCAACTACACGCAATTCAAGAACCTGACCAAGCGGCTGCAGCGCATGGTGTCGCAGACGCGCTCCATGACGATCGTCACGACCAACAACGAGGCCGAGGCGCTGTTGCTCGAGGCGCAGCTGATCAAGCGCTACCGCCCACCGTACAACGTCCTGCTGCGCGACGATAAGTCTTTTCCGTTCATCCTGTTGCGGCAGGATCATGATTATCCGCGCATCCAGAAGCATCGCGGCGCACGGCGGGCCAAGGGCGATTATTACGGCCCCTTCGCCAGCGCCGGCAGCGTCAACAACACGCTCAACGCGCTCCAGAAGCTGTTCCTACTCAGGAGCTGCACCGACGGCTTCTTCAAGACGCGCGATCGGCCATGCCTGCTGTACCAGATCAAGCGCTGCTCGGCGCCCTGCGTCGGGCGGATCGACAAGGCCGGCTATGACGAGCTGGTCGCCGATTCGAAGAAGTTTCTCGCCGGCAAGACCACGGACGTGCAGGCCAAGCTCGGCAAGCAGATGGAAGCCGCGGCAGAGGCGATGGACTTCGAGCTGGCCGCGATCCTGCGCGATCGACTGCGCGCGCTCACCTTCATTCAGGGCACGCAATTCATCAACGCCGAAGGGGTGGGCGATGCCGACATCTTTGCGCTCGCCAGCCACGAGGGCGTGATCGGTATCCAGGCATTCTTCATTCGCGGCGGGCAGAACTGGGGGCATCGCGATTTCTTTCCCGCGCATACCGCAGAGGTGAGCGAGGAAGAGGTAATGACGCTCTTCCTGATGCAATTCTACGAGGAGGTGCCGCCCGCGCGCACCGTGCTGGTCGATCGCGTTCTGCCCGATGCCGAGGTGCTGGCCGAGGCGCTGACCACCCAGGCCGGGCGCAAGGTGGCGATCGAGGTGCCGCAGCGCGGCACTCGCAAGCGGCTGATGGAGCAGGCCTGCCGCAATGCCCGGGAAGCGCTGGAGCGGCGCCTTGCCGAATCGACCACTCAGGCGAAGCTGAACCGCGAGGTCGCCGACCTGTTCGAGCTTGCCGAGCCGCCGCAGCGGATCGAGATCTACGACAACAGCCACATCCAGGGCACCAATGCCGTCGGCGCGATGGTGGTCGCGGGGCCGGAGGGCTTTCGCAAGGGGCAGTATCGCAAGTTCAACATCAAGCAGGCGGCGACCGACGACGATTTCGCGATGATGCGCGAGGTGCTCACGCGCCGCTTCGCCCGCGCGTTGGAGGAGGATCCCGATCGCGACGGCGACACCTGGCCCGATCTCGTCCTGCTCGACGGCGGCCGGGGGCAGCTCAACGCGGCCAAGGCGGTGCTCGAGGATCTCGGCATCGAGGACGTGTGCCTGGTTGGCGTCGCCAAGGGGCCGCATCACGGCCGTGAGGGGCGCGAGGTGTTCCACCTCATGGACGGGCGCGAGTTGATGCTGCCGGTCAACTCGCCGGTGCTGTTCTACCTCCAGCGCCTTCGCGACGAAGTCCACCGCTTCGTGATCGGCGCACACCGCGAGAAGCGCGCCAAGGCGATGGGGGCGAGCCCGCTCGATGAAGTGCCCGGCATCGGCCCGGCGCGAAAGAAGGCGCTGTTGATGCACTTCGGCACCGGCCGGGCGGTGCGCAACGCCAGTCTGGCGGACCTTCAGAAGGCACCGGGGATCAGCGCCGGCGTCGCACAGCAGGTGTACGACTTCTACCACGCGAAGTGAGCGGCGGAACGGGCGGCGCACCCGAGCCGTTGCAGCGGAGAAGGAGACTCCAATGTCCGACCGCCCCAAGAACCCGGCCGAAACCGATCCGCTCGCGGAAACCGACGCTGACGGCAACCCGCTCAACGAGGATGCGAAGCTCGACATCGCGCTGCAAGGCTCGATGATGACGTCCGAACCGCCGCAGCTGGCCGAGCCGAAGACGGCGGCCGAGGAAAAGGCGGAGAAGAACGCCCAGCGCTGACCTTTCTTCACCCCGGCCTTGTGCCGGGGGGACCGGCCGGCAAACCTCGTGGCGCCGGATCCGCGGCCCGGTGAATGCCGGGACAGGCCGGCATGACGGTGAAGCGCTACATCAACCCCTTCGCGCGCAGGCTCACATGGCCGCTGGTGCCGACAATCAGATGGTCGTGAACGACAATCCCCATCCCCTTGCCCGCATCGACGATCGCCTTGGTGATTTCGATATCCGCCCGGCTGGGGGAAGGGTCGCCGGAGGGGTGGTTATGCACCAGGATGATCGCCGCCGAGCCGAGGTCGATAGCACGGCGGATCACCTCGCGCACATGCACCTGGGCCTGATCGATCGAGCCCTCGCTCATCACCTCGTCGCGGATCAGCATGTTGCGGCTGTTGAGGTGCAGCACGCGCACCCGCTCGATCACGTGATGCGCCATGTCGGCGTGGAGATAGTCGAGCAGCGCCTGCCAGTTGCCGAGCACCGGCCGCGCCGCGACCTCCGCCTGCACCAGCCGCACCGCCGCCGCCTGCGCGATCTTGATCGCCGCCGCGCTCGTCTCGCCCATGCCCGGCACGCGCATCAGCGCCTCGGCATCCGCCGTCAGCAGCCCGCCGATCCCGCCGAACTCGCGCAGCAGCGCCTTGGCGAGCGGCTTGGTGTCGCGGCGCGGAATGGCGAGCGCGAGCAGATATTCGATCAGCTCATGGTCCAGCAGCGCTTCGCCGCCGCCCGCCAACAGGCGGCTGCGAAGCCGTGCACGATGGCCGTGGTTGTCGGTCGCATTCGGGTCGCTGTCGGCCATCGGCAGCATGGCTAGGCGGCGGCCGGCGATAGTGCAATCGCTCCGCGCCGCGCGATGGTCGCGCCAGGCGCGCGCGCCCGCTTCCAACCGGCGGTATCAGCCCCTAGGAGAGTGGCCGTTCCGCGTTTTGGAAGGGGTCAGGTGGCGGTCGTAGCGGAGGAAGAGTGGCCGGTCCGGAGACGCTGGCTCCGCGTGCTGCTCGGCCTGCTCCTTTTCGTCATCATCGTGCTGCTCGCCTTGTGGTTCGGCCGGGTGCCGATCGCAACGCGCGTCGTCGACAACAATCTCGCGGCGAATGGCGTGCCGGCGCGCTATCAGATCGAGGATCTCGGGCTCCAGCGGCAACGCCTGACCAACGTCGTGATCGGCGATCCGCGCAATCCCGATCTGGTCGCGGACTGGGTCGAGACGCGACTGTCGCTGATCGGCGGGACGCCCACGGTGACGACGGTGTCGGCCGGCAAGGTCCGGCTGCGCGGCACGTTGGTCGATGGCCGCCTGTCGCTCGGCGCGCTCGATCGCCTGCTGCCCGCCCCGTCGGGCAAGCCGTTCGCGCTGCCGGCGATCGAGCTGAACGTCGCGGACGCGCGGATGCGGCTTGCCACGCCGCTCGGCGTGGTGGGGCTGAAGCTTGCCGGCCGAGGCCAGCTGAACGATGGCTTCCGCGGGACGCTGGCGGCGGTCACCGATCGCATTGCGATGGGCGGTTGCACGATGCAGCGTCCAACAGCGCTGCTCGACATCGCCGTGCGCAAGGAGGCGCCGACGATCGCCGGGCCGGTGCGGATGCAGGCGATCAGCTGCGATGGCGTCACCGTCCAATCACCGCGCGCGACCGTCGACGTGGCGCTCGGCGCCGCGCTCGATCGCTGGCAAGGCACCGCCGGGCTGCGCACCGACCGCATCGCCGCACCGGGCATCCGGCTCGCCAGCCTGGACGGCCAGATCCGTTTCAACGGTAGCCCCGCGCGCACCGAGGGCGAAGCCCGGCTTCGCGCCGAGACGCTGCAAAGCGACATGGTGCGGGGTGGCGCGGCGAGCTTTGCCGGCACGTGGCGCGTGGCCGCCGGTCGCGCCATCGCTGCCGGTCGCATCGAGGGACGCGACCTTGCGCTTGCGCCTGGCACCCGGCGACAGCTGGAAAGCGTCGCACGCACGGCGACAGGAACGCCGGTGGCGCCGCTGGCCGGCTCGCTGGCGCAGGCGCTCGCCACCGCCGCGGGCGATTTTGCGCTGAACGGCGAGGTGGCGCTCGGCACCGCCGCGGGCCAGCCTCTGGTCACCGTGCGTACGTTGGCGATGGAGTCCCGTTCGGGCGCGGCCGTACGGTTCGGGGATGGCGCCGGGTTGGAACTGGGCGAGCGAGGCGGATTGCGTGCCGATGGCGTGCTACGGTTCGGCGGCGGCGGGCTGCCGGTCGGCCGCATCGATCTGGCGCAGGCGCGGCCCGGCGGCACGGTGACCGGCACCGCACGGATCGCGCGCTACGCCGCCGGCGACGCCAGCCTCGCGCTGTCGCCGGCCAGCTTTGCTTTTTCGCCGCACGGCGGCTGGCGGCTCAAGACCGTCGCGACCCTCACCGGCCCGCTTGGCAGCGGCGGGCGGTTGGAGGCGCTGCGCCTGCCGCTGGTTGTCCGCGCCTCGGGCGCGCGCCTTTCGGTCGACTCTAGCTGCGTGCCCGCGAGTTTCCAGTCGCTCAGCCTTTCGGGGCTGCGCCTGCGCCCGGCCAGCCTCACGCTCTGCCCTGCCGATGGGGCGTTGCTGCGGATGGAGGGCGGCAGGTTGCGCGGCGGTATCGCAACGAACAACGTCCGCCTCGCCGGTGCGCTCGGCGGCTCGCCGCTTGCGCTGTCGATCGGTGACGTTCGCTGGCGCCATGCCGATCTCGGCTTCACCCTCGCGCAAGTCGCTGCACGGATCGGGCGGCCGGACAGCGTGACGCGGCTGAACTTCGGCAAGCTCAGCGGGCGCGTGACGAACGGCACGGCACTGGCCGGCACCTTTGCCGATGGCGCGGGCCAGATCGGCAACGTGCCGCTGCTGCTCTCGGGCGCGCGCGGCGACTGGCGCTTTGCCAATGGCGCCCTGGCGCTGACCGGCGCGCTCAAGGTTGCGGACGCTGCCGCAGATCCGCGCTTCAACCAGTTGGACGCACGTGATGTTTCGCTCGCACTACGCGACAACGTCATCACGGCGCAGGGTACGCTGTTCACGCCGGAAAAGAGCGTCAAGGTCGCCGAGGTCGCCATCCGTCACGCGCTGCCGAGCGGCAGCGGCGAGGCGCAACTTGCCGTCCCCGGCATCACCTTCGGCGATGGTTTCCAGCCGGAGGAGCTGACCCGGTTGACCTTCGGCGTCATCGCCGACGTGCGCGGCACCATCCGCGGCAATGGCCGGATCGCGTGGAGCCCCGACGGCGTCACTTCCACCGGTACCTTCGGCACCGACAAGGTGGACCTTGCGGCGGCGTTCGGCCCCGTCAGCGGGATCAAGGGGCAGGTGCAGTTCACCGATCTACTGGCGCTCGAATCGGCACCCGGCCAGATCGCCACCGTGGCGGAGATCAACCCCGGCGTGGCGGTGACCGACGGCGTCATCAAATATCAGCTGCTGCGTGACCTAAGGGTCGCGGTGAAGGGCGGGCGCTGGCCGTTCGGCGGCGGCACGCTGACGCTGCAGCCGACTCTGCTCGATTTCTCCTCGCCCCGCGATCGCAACCTCACCTTCCGCGCCGAAGGCGTGCAGCTGCGCCAGTTCCTTCAGCAGTTCGACCTCAAGAACATCGACGCCACCGGCGTCTTCGACGGCGAACTGCCGATGATCTTCGACCAGTCCGGCGGGCGGATCGAAAACGGCCGCCTGGTCGTGCGCGAGGGTGGCGGAACATTGGCCTATCTCGGCGAACTGACGAAGGAAGATCTGGGCACCTGGGGCAATATCGCGTTCCAGGCGCTCCGCTCGTTGCGCTACCGCAATCTGGAGCTGGTGATGAACGGCCCGCTGGCCGGCGATATGGTCACCGAAGTGCGCTTCGCCGGCGTCAGCCAGGGCGAGGGCGCCAAGTCCAATTTCCTCATCCGGCGGCTGCAGCGGCTGCCGTTCGTCTTCAATGTCCGCATCAAGGCGCCGTTCCGCAGCCTGATCGACACCGCCGCCTCCTTCTACGATCCCAAGCGGCTGGTGGAGCGCAACCTGCCCGCGCTGCTCGAGGAGCAGAACAAGCGCGCCGACCCGCCCGCCATTCAGCCCCCCGCAAGCGAGAATATGCCATGAGCGACACATTGACGAAGCATCAGGGGCACACGATTTCTGCAATGGTGAAGAGAATGGTGGTGGTCGGCCTTGGTCTGGCGAGCGGTGCGTGCGTGAACGTATCCGCGCCGGACAAGCCGATCGTGATCAATCTCAACATCAGCGTGACGCAGGAAGTGGTGTATCGCCTCGACAATGAGGCGAAGTCGCTGATCAAGCAGAATCCGGGAATTTTCTGATGAAGACCAAAAAGGCGATGCTGATGGTGGCTGGGGCGCTGGCCCTTAGCGGCGTGTCCGCCGCCGCCTGGGCGCAGCGCGACCCGGCCTACGCCGCCGCGCGCGCGGCCGGGCAGGTGGGTGAGCAGCCCGACGGCTATCTCGGCGTGGTAGGAGGCGGCTCGGCCGATCTGCGCGCGCTGGTCAACGCGATCAACATCCAGCGCAAGGCGGCGTACACGCAAAAGGCGCAGGCATCGGGCGCCACGGTCGAGCAGCTCGCCTTCACCAGCGGCTGCAACCTCATCCAGCAGACGTCCACCGGCGAAAAGTACCGCACGCCGACCGGCGAATGGGCGACTCGTGGTGCTGGTGCACCGACTCGCGATCCACGCTGCGTCTGATCGTCTGACCCGGGGCTGATTGGCCGGCCGAGGTGACGCGCGCCCGGCCGACCATCTCCTCCTCTTTCGCCGCGTGGCTCCGGCCCGCGGCCAGCGGCCGCTCTTGCGTCTCTGCCGTCAACGCGTTCGGCTCACACGGCTTCGCTCCTTGCGCCGCTGTGACACAAGGTTGCGCAAGTGTTGACACCCCCACACCCCCCGGCTAACCGGACGGCGCCTTGGCGGGCTCGCCACTTGGCTACCTTGCGCCTGCCCAAAAACATGTGGGGGACGCTTGGATGGCAGAGAACGAGCCCGGACCAGACACCCTCGGCACCGATGCTCGCCTGACTTCTCTTGAGGAGCGGTTGAAGGCGGCGCAAACGGACGAGGCGCACCGGACAGGGGCGGGCAAGGCGGAACCCGATGGCGGCTATCGCCTCGGCAACCGAGTGCTCGCCGAACTGATCGGGGGAATGGTCGGCGGCGCGCTGATCGGTTGGGTGATCGACCGATTCGCGGGTACGCAGCCCTGGGGTCTGCTCGTGATGCTCGCCCTCGGGACGGGCGCCGCGTTCAGGAACATCATTCGGATTTCTAGCCAGCGCCCGAAGTAAGATCGGGCGCTTTCGTTAAGGGAAACAGGCGTGGCGGAAGGCGGCGGCAAGATCGATCCGATGCACCAGTTCCTGGTTGAGCCGTTGTTCGGCACCCAGGACTGGCAGATTGCCGGGTACAACATCGCCTTCACCAATTCGGCGATGTGGATGGCGGTCGCGACGGTAGGGCTCATCGCCTTCATGTCGCTCGGCACCAAGGGCAAGCTCATCCCCGGCCGCGGGCAGGTGATGGTCGAAAGCGTGGTGCGCTTCATCGACAACATGCTCGCATCGAACATCGGGCCAGAGGGGAAGCGCTACGTTCCCTACGTCTTCTCGCTGTTCATGTTCATCCTGTTCGCCAACATCCTCGGCCTGATGCCGCTGGGCGTCGTCGGCGTGCATCCGTTCACCTTCACCAGCCACTTCACCATCACCGGCATTCTCGCGATCCTCAGCTTCGCGATCGTTCTGGTGGTCGGCTTCTGGCGCCACGGTCTGCACTTCTTCAGCCTGTTCGTGCCGCATGGCACGCCCTGGTGGCTGCTGCCGGTCATTCCGCTGATCGAGTTCGTCTCGTTCATGGTGCGCCCGTTCAGCCTCGGCCTGCGACTGTTCGTCGCCATGACTGCCGGGCACGTGCTGCTGAAGGTGCTGGCGGGCTTCGTGATCAACGCCGGCAACGCTGGCGCGGGGATCGGCCTGCTGGTCGGCATCCCCAGCTTCGGCCTGATGGTCGGCATTTCGGCGCTCGAACTGCTGGTCGCCGGTATCCAGGCCTATGTCTTCGCGCTGTTGACCTCGCTCTACCTGAACGACGCGGTCAACCTGCACTGAGTTTCGTACTGTTCAATCCAACCATCTGATTTTGATAGGGAGTTACTAAAATGGACGCAGAAGCCGCAAAGCTGCTCGGCGCCGGTCTGGCCGCTGTTGGCGCGGGCCTCGCCTCGCTCGGCGTGGGCAACGTGTTCGGCAAGTTCCTCGAAGGCGCGCTGCGCAATCCGGGTGCCGCCGACGCGCAGCAGGGCCGTCTCTTCATCGGTTTCGCCGGTGCCGAGCTTCTCGGTCTGCTCTCGTTCGTTGTCGCGATGATCCTGGTTTTCGTCGCTTAACACGAAACGAAATCCTCCGCCGTTCGCGCGGCCCGGGCCTCGATCCTTGGTGATCGAGCGCGCATAAGCCGGGCCCGCGAACGGAGGGGAGGTTAAGGGTTCAAGATGCCTCAGATCTCCCAACTTGCCGCAACCTGGGCGTCGCAGCTGTTCTGGCTCGTCGTCACCTTCGGCGTTGTCTTCTTTGTCGTGGGCCGCGGCATGCTGCCCAAGGTGCAGAAGACGATCGACGCGCGCGATTATTCGATCGCGGCGGATCTCGCGGCGGCTTCGGCGGCGCGTGACGAAGCGGACAAGGTTGAGGCGGACTGGCGCGTGCGCGACCAGGCCAATCGCGAGAAAGCCCAGGCGCTTGTCGCGGAGGCACGCCAGCGTGCCGCCAAGGCCAGCGAGGAAACGCTGAACGCGGCTGGCGACCAGCAGGCGGCGCGCGTTGCGGCGGCTGAGGCGGATATCACGGCGGCCACGCAGCGCGCGCTCGACGATATCGAGGCGGTTGCGGCGGAAGCCACCCAGGACATCGTGGCGCGCGTTTCGGGCGTTCAGGTGTCGGCGGACGAAGCAAGGGGCGCCGTGAAGGCGGCGATGGCACATGGCTGAGTTCATCATCCTGAGTGCCGCGACCGGCGGCTCGGCCGAAGTGGCGCAGAATCTTGCCCATGCGGCGGAAGCACGCGGCATGACGGCCGATGGCTCCGAGGCGCTAAGCACCAGCGTTGCCGAGGGCGGCCCGGAGCATCACGTCGATCCGGCGCTGCTCGGCCTGAACGGCACCGTCTGGGTGTCGCTCGCGATGCTCGTGCTGTTCGCGATCCTGATCTGGAAAAAGGTACCGGCGCTGATCGTCGGCGGCCTCGATCGCCAGATCGCCGACATCCGCCGCCAGCTCGACGAGGCGAAGGCGCTGCGCGCCGAAGCCGAGGCGCTGCGCGACGAATATGCGCGCAAGATCGCCGACGCGGAAAAGACCGCGGGCGAGATGGCGGCGCAGGCCAATCACGAGGCGGAAGTGATCATCGCCAAGGCCAAGGCGGATGCGGACGAGCTGGTCATGCGCCGCGGCAAGATGGCCGAGGACAAGATCGCCGCCGCCGAACGCGCCGCGCTGCTCGAAGTCCGCGCCAAGACGGCTGAAGCCGCGGCTAACGCCGCCGCCGCGCTGATCGCGGAGCGTCACGGGGCCGAGGCCGACCGCGCCCTGATCAACCGCACGATCGCAGGCATCGGCCGCCCGAACTGATCCCGTCCTTTACGGCGAAACAAGCGGCCGCGCCCATCCGGGTGCGGCCGTTTTGTTTTGTAGGCCAGCGCGAGGGCGGGGTGGCGCAAAGCCGCATGCCAGCCGCCCGTCATCCTGATACACGCTGCCGATGCGCCGCCGCCCGCTACCGCTTGTCCTCGCCGGCCTTCTAACGGTCCTGCTCGCGTATCCGATCGCGGCGCTGATCGGCGGCGCGCTGCCGACGAACCGCGGCTGGCAAGCGCCCGAGCAGGGGGTCACGCTATTCATCGAAAGCAACGGGATCCACACCGGCCTTGTCCTGCCGAAAGTCGCGGCAGGGGTCGACTGGCGCCCGATCTTCCCAGCCACGGACCTGCGCGACCCCCGCTACGGCGCGTACGATCATGTCTCGATCGGTTGGGGCGACCGCGACTTCTACTTGAACACCCCGACCTGGGCAGACCTGAAGCTCTCGACCGTGACGGCCGCCGCGCTCGGCAGCAGCCGAACGATGCTCCATGTCGATCATCTGCCGCACCCCGCCGCCGACGGCAGCGTGCGGCGACTGGTCGTGCGCCCCGCCGAATACCGACGCCTTGCCGCTTATGTCCGGGCGTCGCTCGCTGACGGCGGCGAGCGGCGCCACGGCTATTTCGGCTATGACGCCTTTTACGAGGCACGCGGCCGATACAGCGCGCTGCGCACCTGCAACGGCTGGGTAGGGGACGCGCTGCGCTTTGCCGGCATCCGCATCGGCGCGTGGACCCCGCTTCCCCTCACCGTGATGTGGTGGTTTCCCCGCCACAAGTGACACCCGCGAAAGGCGCGTTTGCCCTCCGGCAATTTCCCGGTAAACGGTTACACGTTCTCGGAGGGGATTAATTCATGGCATTTGCCCAGGTAACGACGGGTGCCGACGCCGCCGCGCAAGATGCGGACGCGGTGGGGGCGGCCTATGCCGACGCGCCCGATCTGCGCTGGTTCGTCTTTGCGCTGTTTTTCATCTTTGGCGGCATCACCAGCCTCAACGACATCGTCATGCCCAAGCTGCAGGAGCTGTTCACGCTCAGCCACGCGCAGGCGAACCTCGTCAATTCCGCCTTCTTCCTCGCCTATCTGCTGTTCTCGCTGCCAGCCGCCGCGGTGGTCCGCCGCGCCGGCTATATGCGCACGGCGACGTTCGGCCTCATCCTGATGACGCTGGGCTGCCTGCTGTTCATCCCGGCCTCCAGCTCGGCCACCTTCGGCATGTTCCTCCTGGCGCTCTTCGTGCTCGGCGCCGGCATCACCGTGGTTCAGGTCGTCGCGAACCCGCTGATCTCGCTGCTCGGCCCGCCGCGCACCGCGTCGAGCCGGCTCACCTTTGCGCAGGCATTCAACTCGCTCGGCACCACCATCTTCCCGCGCGTCGGCTCGACGCTGATCCTCGGCAGCCTCGCCGGCGTCAGCGCCGCGACGCTGAGCGGCCCCGCGCTCGACGCCTATCGCGTCGAGGCATCGCGCGCGATCGTCCACACCTATATCGGCCTTGCCGTGGCGCTGCTGGTGATCGCGGGCGTGGTCTGGACCCGCCGCAATCGCCTCAAGGAAGAGCAGGAGCAGAGCGGCTCGATCTTCCACCCGTTGACGCTGCTGAAGCGCCCGCGCTTCGCCTTCGGCGTCGCCTGCATCTTTCTCTATGTCGGCGCGGAAGTCGCGATCGGCTCGAACCTCGTCGTCTACCTGTCACAACCGACCGTGTGGAACGTGCCGCTGGAAACCGCCGGCAATTACGTGCCCTTCTATTGGGGTGGCGCACTGATCGGCCGCTTCGCCGGCTCGGCGATCCTTCGCGTGGTGTCGCCGGGCAAGGTGCTGGCGACCGCCGGCTCGGTCGCGATCATGCTGCTGCTCTTCTCCGCCAACAGCAGCGGTACGGCGGCAGGCTGGGCGCTGATCGCCATCGGTCTGGCGAACTCGATCATGTTCCCGACGATCTTCAGCCTCGCGTCCGAGGGGCTGGGGAAGCGCGCTGCCGAAGGATCGGGCGTGATCGCCACCGCCATCGTCGGCGGTGCCGTCGTCCCGCCGCTCTATGGCACGCTGGCGGACACCACGGGCAGCCTGGCGTTTGCACTCGTGCTGCCGGTGATCTGCTACGCGATCATCGCCAGCTTCGGCGTCTTCGCGCGCCGCCCGTCAGTGGCATAACGACCGGCGGCTCCTTCCATCAGGGGGAGGGGCCGCCCAGCCCGTCAGGCTGACTTCTGCACCTTGGGCTTACGCGGCGTCTTCGGCTTGGGCGCGGGCAGTTCGGCGGTGGTGATCGCCACCAGCTCGCCCAGCCAGTCCGCGTCGTCCCACCGATCGGCATCGATCAACAGGCTGGGCTTCGCGCCGGGGTAGGGCGGCGCCTCCGCGCAATCGCCGGCAAAGGCGCGCCCGCCGGGCGTTGGTTTGACGAACAACTGCCCGTCGCAGATCAGCGCGACCAGCTTACCATCGCTGTAGATGCCGTATTCGCCGAAAATCGGCTTCGCCGCGACGTCGTTCGTCTGCGCCAGCTGATCGACGATGAAGGAAACGGTGCCGCTGTCTGTTGCCATGCCGCCGATCGTATCACCATGCGCGCGATGATCGAGCGCTAATCCGCCCCAACCGGGCGAGGGGCAGGCGCTATGCGTCGAGCGGGTAGAGCGCGGCGGCGATCTGCCGCCCTTCGCTGCGCAGCACGCCCCAGGCCTTCGCAGCAGCGCGGCTGTCCATCATTTCCACGCCGATGCCGCGTGCCTCCACCGCATTCACCAGTGCACGTGGTGGCCGCGCGAGCGTCGCCCCGGTGCCGATCAGGATGAACTCGGGTGCCGGCGACAGGATCGCCTCCAGCGCCGCCTCGTCAAGCTCAGCCAGCGGCGGCGGGGACCAGCCCTGCGCCGCGCTGACGGTCAGCAGCACGGCGGGCAGCACCTGCTCCTCGTCAAGGCGAAAGCCGCCGCGCGCGAAGCCGCGGACGATCGGCCCGCCCGCGTCGCGCTCGCGGTTGATCTTCACGCCCGCGTCACTCGCCGCGCGGCGCCACGCGCTCGGCGTTCTCGATGCCGCTGCGGGTCACCTTCTCGGGCGCCGGATTGGCGCGCAGGCCCAGCGTGATCAGCAGCGAGGAGGAGACGTAGATCGACGAATAGGTGCCCACCACGATGCCCAGGATCATCGCCGCGGTGAAGCCGCGCAGCACGTGCCCGCCGAGGAACAAGAGCGCGCCCAGCGCCAGCAAGATGGTGACGGAGGTCATCACCGTGCGCGGCAGCGTCTCGTTGACCGACAGGTTCACGATCTCGCGCATCTCCATCTTGCGATAACGGCGCATGTTCTCGCGGATCCGGTCGTCGATCACGATCTTGTCGTTGATCGAATAGCCGATGATGGTCAGCACCGCGGCGACGATGTTGAGGTCGAATTCGAACTGCGTCAGCGCAAAGAAGCCGAGCGTCATCAACAGATCGTGGACGATCGCCGCGATGGTCGACACGCCGAACTGCCATTCGAACCGCACGATCGCGAACAGGCCGATGCCGAGCACCGCCAGCACCACGGCAAGCACGCCGTTGCGCACCAGCTCGCCCGAAACCTTGCCTGAGATGGTCGAATAACGGCTGAACGTCGCGCCG
The DNA here is from genome assembly GCF_002197685.1 of Sphingomonas dokdonensis. Classification (GTDB taxonomy): domain Bacteria; phylum Pseudomonadota; class Alphaproteobacteria; order Sphingomonadales; family Sphingomonadaceae; genus Sphingomonas; species Sphingomonas dokdonensis. Next base: position 553,110 of record NZ_NBBI01000002.1, read on the forward strand.
GGGAAGGCCTGCGAGATCGCGGTCTCCACCTTCTTCACCGCCGCATTGGTCGCGCCCTCGTCGGCGCCCTCCTGGATCGGCAGGCGAATGGTGAGCGTGCGCGGGTCGCCGAACTGCTGCAGCGAGGCTTCGCCGACATTCTGGGCGTTCACCACCTCGCGTAGGCGATCGAGATCGGGCGGCGTCACGAACCGCTCCTCGATCATCAGTCCGCCTTCGAAATCGACGCCGAAGTTCAGCCCTTTGGCGAAGGTGACGCCGATCGCCAGCACCGACAGGATCAGCGTCAGGCCGAACGCCAGCCCACGCAGCCGGACGAAATCGATATTGGTGTTGTCGGGAACGAGTTTCAGCAGGCGCATGGCAATCTTCCGTCATTCCCGCGGGTGCAGGAAGCCGATCGGGCAGGGCCGCAACTAAGGCCCGGCCGTCCGGAAACAGGGTTCCCCGCAAGGACGGGGACGATGGTGGTCGGTGCGGCGATCATATGTTGATCGTCTTCGGCTTGGTGCGGCGCAGCCACCCGGCGGTCAGCATGCGGGTGAACAGCACGGCGGTGAACACGCTGGTGGCGATGCCGATCAGCAGCACGACCGCGAAGCCCTTCACCGGGCCCGAGCCGAGCAGGAACATGATGATGCCCGAAATGGCGTGGGTCATGTTCGCCTCGAAAATGGTGCGGCTGGCTTCCTTATAGCCCAGCTCCACCGCCTGCACCACCGATCGCCCGCGATGCCGCTCCTCGCGGATACGCTCGTTGATCAGCACGTTGGCGTCCACCGCGGTACCGATCGTCAGCACGAAGCCGGCGATACCGGGCAGCGTCAGCGTACCCCCGATCAGCGCCAGCACGCCGACGATGACGAACACGTTGATGACCACGGCGAGGTTCGCATAGACGCCGAACCGGCCGTAGGTGACGAGCATGAAGGCGACGACCAGCGCCACGGCGACGGCGGAGGCGAGAATGCCGGCACGGATCGACTCTTCGCCGAGGTCGGGGCCGACGGTCGATTCCTCCACCACCTTCAGCGCGACGGGCAGCTTGCCCGAGCGCAGCGCAATGGCGAGCGCATTGGCGCTTTCGGTCGTGAAGCTGCCCGAGATCTGGGCCCGACCACCGGTAATCGGCTCGTTGATGTTGGGCGCGGAGATCACCTGATTGTCGAGGATGATGGCGAATGGCTTGTTCACGTTCTCCTGCGTCACCCGTGCGAACTTGCGCCCGCCCTGGCTGTCAAAGGTGATCGCGACCTGCGGCTCGTTGGTCTGCTGGCTGAACTCCATGCGCGCATCGCTGAGCTGGTCGCCCGTGATGATCGCGGAGCGCTTTACCGCGATCAGCGGGATGCCGGTCGGGTTGTTCGGATAGACCAGCACCTGGCTGCCCGCCGACGCCTGCTTGCTGGCGAGCTGCTGCGGGGTCGCGCTTTCGTCGACCAGCTTGAATTCCAGCTTTGCGGTCTTGCCCAGCAGGTCCTTCAGTGCCTGCGGATTCTGCAAGCCGGGCACCTGGACGACGATGCGGTTCGAACCCTGACGGATGATCGTCGGCTCGCGCGTGCCAAGCTCGTCGATACGGCGGCGGACCACTTCGGTCGCGTCGCCCATCGCGGTGTCCACCGCCTGCGTCAGCCCCGCCTGAGTCGGGGTAAGCACCAGGCGGCTCGAATCGACCACCTGGATGTCCCATTCGCGCTGGCCGGTCATGCCGACGCCGCCGCCGGTGATGCTCAGCAGCCGCTCGCGCGCGGCATCGACCTGCGAAGGATCGCGCAGCAGGAACGACAGCCGCCCGCCGCGCGACGAAATGTCGCCGATCTCGATCCGCGGATCCTGCCGGCGCATCTCGGTCTGCACCTGCTCGCGCATCGCCTCCAGCCGGCTCTCGGCGACGTCGTTCACGTCCGCCTCGAGCAGCAGGTAGCTGCCGCCGGCGAGGTCGAGCCCCAGGTTGATGCGGGGCAGGTTGACGCCCCATTTGTCGGTGATCCGCTGCGGGATCAGGCTGGGAATCGCCAATGCGCACAGCACGGCGATCGTCAGCCAGATCGAGACAACCTTCCAACGCGGGAAATCGAGCATGTTTGGCGGCCCAGTTCTTAGTCGTTGGCCGGCTTGGAGCCGAGCGCCGTCACCTCGGCGAGCGTTGCCTTCACCACCTTGATGCGGGTGTTGGGCGCGATTTCCACGTCAACGAACTGATCGTCGACCTTGATCACCTTGCCGACCACGCCGCCGGCGGTCACGACGGTGTCGCCCTTCTTCACGGCGGCCACCGCGGCCTGCAGCGCCTTCATCCGGCGTTGCTGCGGGCGGATCATCAGGAAGTAGAAGACGATAAAGACGAGAACGAGCGGGGCGAGGCTGAGAAAGCCGGCGAGGCCGCCCTCGGCACCGGCGGCGCCGGCCGTCTGGGCATAAGCAGGGGAAATGAACATGCCGTCCTTGCGTGCACATGAGTCGCGGCGCCCGGAATAGGGCGCCACGGGAAGCCTGCGCCGCTAACATTGCTGCGCCCTTGGCGCAATCCGCCGGTGCAGGTACGTGACGACCTGGCTCGCCCGCCACCGGGCGCAGACAACAAAAGGAGAGGTGAATGACGATCCTGGTAATGGGCACGATCAAGCTGGGCGCAGGCGAGGGCGCAAAGGCCGCCAAGATGCTGGCCGATCACGCCGCGGTGGTCCGCACCGAGGATGGCTGCGAGGAATATTCCTTCGCGTTCGACGCGGCCGATCCCGATCTGGTGCGCGTCGCCGAGCGTTGGGCAAGCCCGGAGGCGCTGGGTGCGCACGGCCAGGCCGATCACCAGAAGGCATTCGGCCGCGCGCTGCGCGATCATTCGCCCAGCGCCATGTCGATCGACGCGTGGGACGGGCAGCATTGGCGCAAGCTAATCTGATCGCCGCTTGCATAATGGGGGCGCGCCGCGTAGAGGCGCCCCCCTCGGTCGGGGCGTAGCGCAGCCTGGTAGCGCATCACACTGGGGGTGTGGGGGTCGCAGGTTCGAATCCTGTCGCCCCGACCAAGAAAGCCAAGCATTTGTAAAGCTAAAAGCGGGCAGCGAAAGCTGCCCGTTTTGGCTTGTGCGTGCCGTGTACGAGGCATGTACGAGTTGTCGTTGACTCGGCACTTGGATTGTCGCCCAATGCCGGGACGAGGCGATATGAAACTTACTGACTACCTAGCGATCTACGGCGCTGCGCTTTCCACGCTGGTATTCATATGGAACGCCACACGATCCACTCCTAAGATCAAGGTGCGCCTGACCTTTGCTGTGGAGACGATCGAAGGGGTTGCAAAAGCGGGGCTGGGTATTTCAGTCCAAAATCCCTCTTCTAGTGCGGCTCACATCACGAATGTCTCGTTTGTGTATCCTTGGCGGAGAGTAACTTGGCGGGACCGGATCAGCCATCTAGTGCGGTTCAAGAGTTTGCCAGTTCGAATCGGATGGTGCCACAGCTCGCTCTCTAACTTTGATCTTGAAGACGGATGTCCGGTTACCATTGAGCCCGCCCAGTCGCATTGGATATTCGTTCCCAGCGAGACCGTCGAAAAACTATTCAGTGATGCCTTGAAGAGGAAGGTCGTCGTTCAGGTGCAGGACGCTCTCTGGCGAAACAAATACTCCAAAGCGTATAATTACCCGGCCAAGCCCCAATGAGCAGCACCCCGCGCCCGAGAGCGCAAGGTGCTGGCAGCGTCAAGGCGGAAGGAGTGTCGCTTACCCCCGCTGCTGGCCGTGATGCTTTGTTGGCGAGGGGTCGATGGCCTTAATCCTCATCGCAGGCGTGAAAATGGAACCGCCCGCAACCTCGCTATCTGAACCTATCCTCGTCACACCAATAAAGCATCGCGCACGGCGTCAGCCCGCCGCCGCGACTCGCGCGCGCAGTGTGTCCTCCATGACGATCTCGATCCGCGAGCCGGCACGCTGCAGCTCCTCCGCGCGGCGATGCGCGGGGCTGGCGTGAAAGAATCGGCCGTATGGCTGCTCGTTGCTGACCACCAGCATCGTCGAGCTGGTGCCGACCGAGGCGACGACTCGCCCGCCCATCTCGGCCAGCCAGCGGCCCAGCGCCCCGTTGCGGGTAGCGCCGAGGATCGCGATCCGCTCCCCCTTCAGCGGGCCTTCCGCGGCGGCCTTCGGTGCCGCAGCGGTGCGATAGGTCGCGGGGTTCAGCCAACCGGCGATGTCGATGCCGGTATGCTCGATCGCGCGCACGATCACCATGCCCGCCGTGCGTGCATCGCTCAGCGCATTGTGGTGCTTGTGCCTGAGCCCCAGAAACTTCGCGAGCGCGCTCAGCCGATGGCTCGGCAGATCGGGCCAGGCGCGCTTGGCGACGCGCACGCTGTCGAGCCACGTCGCCTCGATCGGCGTCTGCGCATGCACCGCGCATGCCGCCGCCAGCGCGCCCTTGTCGAACATCGAATGCGCCACCGTCACCCGCCCGGTGAGGTGCCCCGCCACGATCTCATGCACGCCGGCATAGGTCGGCTGGTTCATGACATGATCTTCGCACAGCCCATGAATGCGCGTGTTGAAGGGGGAGAATTCGTCGCACGGATCGACTAACGTGTCATAGGCGAACACCTCCTTGCCGGCGCGAAAGCCGACAATGCCGATCTGGCAGATGCTGCTGACGCGCGAGCAGGCGGTCTCCACGTCGATCACCACAAAATCGCACGGATCGGCCACGGGGAGGGTAGTGGTTACAACGCTCATTGCGGCGGAACATACCATGCTCGCCCGCCGATTACAGGCGCTTAGCGCTCGGTCAGCCGGGGCATCAGTTCGACGAAGTTGCACGGCCGGTGCCGGCTGTCGAGCTGATCGCGCAGGATGCCGTCCCACCCGTCCTTCACTGCCCCGGTCGAGCCCGGCAGCGCAAAGATATAGGTGCCGCGTGCGACGCAGGCGCAGGCGCGCGATTGCACCGTCGAAGTGCCGATCGTCTTGAACGACAGCCAGCGGAACAGCTCGCCGAACCCCGGGATCATCTTGTCCGCCACCCGCTCCACCGCCTCGGGCGTCACGTCGCGCCCGGTCACGCCGGTGCCGCCGGTGGTGATGATGCAATCCACCGCCGCATCTTCGATCCAGGCATGCAGCTGCGCGACGATCGCATCGGCATCGTCGCGCAGGATCAGCCGGTCGGCCAGCACGTGGCCCGCCTCCTCCAGCCGCGCGACCAGGGTATCGCCCGAACGATCCTCCGCCAGCCCGCGCGTGTCGGAAACGGTCAGCACGGCGATGCGCACGGGCAGGAAGGGGAGGGACTGGTCGATCGGCATCTAGGTGCTATCGCCCCTTCATCGTGCGCGATCAACGATAGCGTTGCGTGCCCGCCCGAAAACGTGCGCTGCCGAAACTGTCCTCGAACGCGCGGCCATGCGCCGGGTCGGCGGGATCGCGCAGCATCGCCTTCAGCGTCCCGAGCGCCGCCGGATCATTGTCGGCGATCGTCGCCGCGACCGCCGCGCCATCGCCGATCACGTCGACCAGGCCGATGCGGTGCGCCTCCGCCGCGTCGATCGGCGTGGCCGTGTAGAGCAACCGCGCCGCCTGTCCCGGCCCGATCAGCCGCTGCAAAAGGCCAAGGTCCTCCGCCGGATAGCCGATCCCCAGCCGCGCCGGCGGTAGCGCGAAGCTGGCGCCCGGCCCGGCGACCCGCAGGTCCACCGCCAGCGCCAGCGCGACGCCGGCGCCGTGGCAACCCCCGTCGATCGCCGCCACCACCGGCATCGGCAACGCAGCGATCGCGTCGACCGCCGCGCGCAGCGCCAGGCGGAACGGCGCGCGGGCCTCCACGTCCTCGGCGAGGGATGCGATCTCGCTGAGGTCCGCCCCGGCCGAAAACGTGCCCGGCACGGCCGATTGGAGCAGCACCACGGCCACGTCATCGCCGATCGTACCAACCATATCGGCCAGCGCGCGCCAATGCGCCATGCCCATCGCGTTGCGCCGCTCGGGGCGGTTCAGCGTCAGCCGGGCGATCGGCCCGTCGCGCTCCAGCGTGATCACGACAGCGACGTGGCGAGTAGCCACCACGCCGGCGCCGCCGCGCGCACCGTGGCGGCCGCACGATCGCGACTCTCCGCCGTGTCGAACAAGGCAAAGCAGGTCGCGCCGGAGCCGGACATGCGCGCCAGCGTTACGCCGGGCTGTCCCGCCAAAAGGGTAATCACGTCGTCGATCACCGGCGCCACGGCGCGGGCTGGCGGCTCGAGATCGTTACGCCCGCCTTCCGGATCGCTCGGGTCCAGCGCGCCGCGATCGACGCCGTCCCAGCCCGAAAAGACTGCGGCGGTTGATACGCCCACACCGGGGTTGACCAGCAACACCGGCGTTCCCTCGCGATCCGCCAAAGGCACCAGCGCATCGCCCTTGCCGGTGCCCAGCGCGGTGCGCCCGACCAAGCAGGCGGGCACATCCGCCCCCAAGCCTGCGGATAGGGCGAACAGCCGCGCATCGTTCGCCGCGATGCCGTGCATGCGCGCCAGCGCCCGCAGCGTCGCCGCCGCGTCCGCCGATCCACCCCCGATGCCGGAGGCGACCGGCAGGTTCTTCTCCAGCGTGATCCGGTACCGATCCTCGATGGCGAAGCGGCCGCGAAAGCCGTTCAGCGCACGGATCACCAGATTGTCGGGGTCGACAGCGTCACCGGCGGCGCCAGCAGGCGAGCCAAGCGCGGCCGCGAACGGCCCGGTGATGCTCAGCGCGTCCTGCGCCGCCGGTCGGACGGTGATCACATCGCCGTCGCGGCAAAAGGCGAACAGCGTCTCGATATCGTGATATCCGTCGGCGCGCCGGCGCCGCACGTGCAGCGCAAGGTTCAGCTTGGCGGGTGCCAGCTCCACCGTCTCCACGTCGTCGGTCATGGGCGCGGCGCCGGGCCGTTTGCGATCTTTGCCGCCAACCGCGCCGCCTCGTCGGGCTCTGCCGCCACCTTGGCCGCGCGCCAGGCGTAGCGCGCGTCGAAACGCCGGCCGAGCGCCCAATAGACGTCGCCAAGATGCTCGTTCACCTCCTGATCGACCGGCGAGGCAGCCGCCGCTTGCTCGATCAGCGGCAGTGCGCGCCTGGGCTCGTTTGACAGGAAATAGGCCCAGCCGAGCGAATCGGTGATCGCCGCATCCTCGGGTCGCAGCCGACGCGCCTTCTCCAGCATCGCCTGCGCCGGGGCGACCGGCTCGCCATGGACGATCTGCGCATAGCCGAGATAGTTGAGCGCCAGCGGCTCGTCGGGTGCCAGCCGCACCGCTTCGGCCAGCGCGCGGCGCGCCTGCGGCCAATCGCCCGCCTCGTCCAGCGCGGCGCCATATTGCATCCACGCCGACCACTCCGCTCTGTCCCCGGCCTGATCGATGATCCGGCGGTAAAGCGGCGCCGCCGCGGCCGGCCGGTCGGCACTGGCGAGCAGATCGGCATAGCGTTGCAGGTCATCGGCCCGGTCGCTTTTCGCCAGCACCGCGGCCTGGGCCAAGGCCTCGTCCATGCGATCGGCGCCCGCCAGGATCTGTACCCGGCCGCCGCGCGCCGCCGCGGCATAGGGGCTGTTGTCGCCCACCGCCTCTAACGTCGCTAGCGCCCGCACCGTCTCACCCGATCGACCCAGCGAATAGCCGAGCAGCAGCCGCGCGCGGTCGTTCGCCGGGTCGGCGACCACCGCCGCCTGCGCCATCGCAAGCGGCAGCGGCCCGGGCGGGCCGGCGATCAGATCGGTCACCACGCGCGTCAGCAGCGCCGACACGCCAAAGCCCAGCGTCGGCTTGCTGCCATCGCCCGGCCGCGCGCGCATCGCCGCGATGGCCGGCGCATCGCCGACCAGCAAGGTGCGCGCCTCGGCCGTCTTGTTCATGCCGACCAGCAGCCGCGCGGCGATGATCCGCAGATCCTCGCTCGCCTGGCCGTTGCCTAGTATGGCGCGCAGCGTGGCCATGCCTTCGCGAACATGGCCCTGCGCGATGAGGATCAGCGCGCGCGTCTCGCTGGCGAAGCGGCGCGCCACCGGATCGTCGCGCGTGGCGGCGAGCAGCGGCAGCGGATCGCGCCCGCCCGCCAGCGCCGCCCAGGCGGCGAGCGACGAGGAAAGCACCGCCAACTGCCCCTTGCCGATCCGCGCGATCGCGGCGTCCGCTGCCGCCGCATCGTCATGCACGGCTGCGCTGGCGAGGATCAGCAGGTCCGCATCGGGCGGCGCCGCCTGGCCGAGCGCGCTGATGGTGGAAAAGGCAAGCGAGAGGTCGCCCGCCGCCACCGCCTGGCGATAGGCGTAAGCGGCGACGCGCGTGTCGCCCGGCGCCGCTGCCAGCGCATCGGCGTAGCGCCGCGCCGCCAGCGCCGCCGCGCCATCGGCGTCCGCGGCGCGCGCCTGCATGTACGCCAGCAGGTCGGGCGTTTTCGCCACCGCCGGCACGGGGGCGAGCAGGCCCAGGGCGGCGAGCGCGACCGTCAGGCGGAAAGTGGCGCGGCCGCCGGAACGGCCGCCGCGCGCACCGGTAGCAAGGGCGGGTGCGGGGCGTCGCACCGCCGTCTCACATGTTCGGATAGTTCGGCCCACCGCCGCCCTCGGGCACCACCCAGTTGATGTTCTGCGTCGGGTCCTTGATGTCGCACGTCTTGCAATGGACGCAATTCTGCGCGTTGATCACGAACTTCGGATCGCCCGTTTCCTCGCCGACGATCTCGTACACGCCCGCCGGGCAGTAACGCTGCGCCGGCTCGTCGTAGAGCGGCAGGTCGTATTCGACCGGCACGTCCGGGTCCTTCAGCGTCAGGTGGACCGGCTGGTCCTCCTCGTGATTGGTGTTCGACAGGAATACCGAGGACAGGCGATCGAACGTCAGCACGCCGTCGGGCTTCGGATAATCGATCTTCTTCGCCAGATCCTTGCGCCAAAGCGTGTCGTGGTCGGCATGCTGCTTCATGGTCAGCGGCCATTTCAGGCCGAAATGCTCCATCCACATCGCGATGCCGGCAATGCCCGATCCCAGGAAGTCGCCGAACTTCTTCACCAGCGGCGCGACGTTGCGGACGATCGACAGCTCCTTCTTCACCCAAGACGCCTCGAACGCGGCGGGGTAGGCGGTCAGCTCGTCGCTCTGGCGCTGCGACAGGATCGCGTCGGCGGCGGCCTCGGCGGCCATCATGCCGCTCTTCATCGCGGTATGCGTGCCCTTGATCCGCGGCACGTTAAGGAATCCGGCGCTGTCGCCGATCAGCGCGCCGCCCGGGAAGACCAGCTTGGGGATCGACTGCAAGCCGCCATCGCTGATCGCGCGCGCGCCATAGCTCACGCGCTTGCCGCCCTTGAGCAGCGCCGCAATCTCCGGGTGCGTCTTCCAGCGCTGCATTTCCATGAACGGAAAGACGTGCGGGTTGGAATAGTTCAGCCAGGTGACGAGGCCAAGGCTCACCTGGCCGTTCGCCTGGTGATAGATCCAGCCGCCGCCGTTGGTCTCGCTTTCGCTCAGCGGCCAGCCTTGCGTGTGGATCACCTTGCCCGGCTCGTGCAGCGCGGGATCGATGTCCCACAATTCCTTGATGCCCAGGCCATAGGACTGCGGGTCGCAATCGGCGCGCAGGTCAAAGATGCGCATCAGCTCCTTTGACAGGTGCCCGCGGCATCCCTCGGAGAAGAAGGTGTATTTGGCGTGCAGCTCGAGGCCGGGCTGATAATCGGGCTTGTGCGTGCCGTCGCGCGCCACGCCCATGTCGCCGGTCGCGACGCCCTTCACGCTGCCGTCCTCGTTGAACAGGATCTCGGCCGCGGCGAAGCCGGGGAAGATCTCGACGCCCAGCTCCTCGGCCTTGCCCGCGAGCCAGCGGCACAGATTGCCCAGGCTGCCCGTGTAGGTGCCCTTGTTGTGCATGAACGAGGGGGTGACGAAATGCGGCATGTTGAACTTGCCGCCCTTGCTCAGCACCCAATGGATGTTCTGCGTCACCGGCACTTCGGCCAGCGGGCAGCCGTCATCGCGCCAGTCCGGCAGCAACTCGTCCAGGCTCTTGGGGTCGATCACCGCCCCCGACAGAATGTGCGCGCCGACCTCGCTGCCCTTTTCGAGCACGCAGACCGAAATGTCGGCTTCCTTTTCCGCTGCGAGCTGTTTCAGCCGGATCGCCGCGCTGAGGCCGGCCGGCCCCGCGCCCACGATCACAACATCATACGGCATCGACTCGCGTTCGCTCATTCTTCTCTCCATCTGCCAACCCGCCCATCGCCCCCGCAGTCGGGCGCATGCCGGCAACGTTCCGTCCCCTGTGGCTGTCCAGTGAATTGACCGCCACGTCAACCATCAGGCTTAAGTGGGTGCACATGGGGGCAGATTTAACCATCGACTGGCGACAAGCCGCGGCAAGCGCCATGGAATGGTGGCGCGACGCCGGCGTTGACGTGCTGGTCGGCGACGAGCCGTTCGACTGGCTCGCGCCCGAGCCGGCCGACCAGGTCGTGGCGCTGCCCCCCCCGTCCCACGCACCAGCGGCAGCGCCCGCCGCCCCGGCGCCAGCGATCCCCGGCGAGACGCTGCCCGGAACGATGGCCGAGCTGCTCGCCTGGCGTATCGGGGCATCCGCGCCAGAGGCGGGGTGGAACACCGCATTGGTGCCAGCGACCGGCCCGGCGGATGCCGACCTGATGATCCTGATCGACTGTCCGGAGCGCGACGCGGCCGATTCGTTGCTTGGCGGTGCGGCGGGGCGCCTGTTCGACCGCATGCTCGCCGCGATCGGCCGCAGCCGCGCGGACGTGCACCTCGCCAGCCTGTGCGCCGCGCGTCCCGCCGCCGGGCGTCTCCCGCGCGACATGGAGGCGCGGCTCGCCGAAATCGCACGCCATCACGTTGGCCTGGCCGCGCCAAAACGCCTTCTCGTGATGGGCGATGCGGCGAGCCGTGCGATCTTGTCGGCGAACGTCATCGAGGCACGCGGACGTTTGCACCCTTTTAACCATAAGGCTGACACTCAGAGCCAGGTCGTGGCGAGCTTCCATCCGCGCATGCTGCTGGAGCGTCCCGTCCTGAAGGCTGAGGCTTGGAGAGATCTGCAAATGTTGATGGGGGGATCGAAGTGAGCCGCGTGTTGCTTGCCGCCGTGAGTGTTGCCGCGATGACACCTGCGCTTGCCGCAGCCGAGCCGCCGGCCGCCGCCAAGGCGAGCGCCGCCCGCCCTGCGCTGCCCACGCAGCTCTCCGCCGAGCAGCGCACGCAGTATCGCGCCGTCTTTGCCGCAATTCGCGAAAGTCGCTGGCAGGATGCGCAGCTCAGCCTCGATGCCATGCCTACCGGCCCGCTGCACAGCTATGCCCGCGCCGAGCTTTACACCGCCAAGGGCTCGCCGCGCGTCGAGATGGAGCCGCTGGTCCGCTTGCTGACCGAGGCACCCGAGCTGCCGCAGGCCGAGACGATCGCCCGCCTCGCCAAGTCGCGCGGCGCCGCCGACCTGCCGAGCCTGCCCGAGCAGCAGCGGCTCGTCTGGCAGGACGGCGCCCCGATCCGCGTGCGTGCCAAGGCGACCCGCAGCGACGCCATCGCCGCCGAGCTCGCCGATCGCATGCAGCCCTATGTGAAGGGCGACATGGGGCGCGAAGCAGAGTCGCTGCTCGATTCGACCAGTGGACTGACACCCGAAGCGACCACCGAATGGCAGTCGCGCGTCGCCTGGATCTATTTCCTGCAGGGCCGCGACGATGATGCCCGCCGTCTCGGCGCCAAGGCCGCGCAGGGGCAGGGCGACTGGGCCACCCACGCGCGCTGGACGGGTGCGCTCGCCGCTTGGCGGCAGAATGATTGCGCCGCGGCCGGCGAGGGTTTCCAGGACGTCGCCGCGCGCGCCGGCGATACCGACATGCGCGCTGCCGGGCTCTACTGGGCGAGCCGCGCCGACATGACCTGCGGCCGTCCCGATCGCATCGAGGCGCGGCTGCGCAACGCGTCGCAATATGGCGAAACCTTCTACGGCCAGCTCGCCCGCCAGTCGCTCGGCATGCAGACCAGCGCGGTGAAGCCGCAGAAGGTGACCAGCGATTGGGCCACGCTGGAGCGTCGCCCCAACGTCCGCGTCGCCGCCGCACTCGCCGAGATCGGCGAGCTCGACGCCGCCGATGACGTCATCCGCCAGCAGGCGAAGATCGGCCCGGCCAACGAATTCGCCAGCCTGATGCGCGTCACTGAGCAGATGGATCTGCCCGCCAGCGTCGTGTGGCTCGCACACAATTGCCCGCGCGGCTTCGTCGCCACCGCCGAAACACGCTACCCGACGCCGAACTGGACGCCCGACACGGGGTGGCGGATCGACAAGGCGCTGGTCTACGCCCACACGCTCCAGGAATCGGGCTTCCGCAACAAGGTCGTCTCGCCTGCCGGCGCCTACGGCCTCATGCAGATCATGCCCGCCGCCGCCACCGATTACATGCGCGAACGCGGCGTCTCGGTCGACAAATCGGCGCTGACGCGTCCGTCGACCAACATCGACATTGGCCAGCGCCACCTCGAAAAGCTGCGCGACATGGGCCTGACCCAGGGCCTGCTGCCCAAGGTGATCGCGGCCTACAACGCTGGGCCGAAGCCGGTCGGCGAGTGGAACTCGATCGTCCGCGATAACGGCGATCCGCTGCTCTACATCGAAAGCATCCCCTATTGGGAAACGCGCGGCTACGTCGTTACCGTGCTGCGCAATTACTGGATGTACGAGGGGCAGACCGGCCGCAAACAGTCGGTCAGCCGCTCAGCGCTCGCCCAGGGCATGTGGCCGCGCTTCCCCGGCATGAAGGGCGACCCCGCGATCCGCGTCGCCAATCGCCCGGCGCCCAACACCGTTGCCGCCAACGCCGTCGTCTCGCCGGCCAGCACCACCACGGTAACGAGCGCACCCTGAGCGCCGGTCATCCCGGACCTGATCCGGGATCCAACCCACCACGCGCGCTGCCGTCCGTTGCGGCGCGTCGACCGACCCACAATCGTCATGCCGGGCCCGTCCCGGCATCCACCCATCCACAGACCGACCGATCACCATAAGTGCGCAACTTCCGCCGCGCGCCCGCACAAGCCGTCTACAAAAATCCTACGTTCCCCACTTGTTCCAACAGAACAAATGCAATACGTACGCTTCACGCGTTGAACGGTTCGCGCGCTTGCTCTAGCGAAAGGGCTTCCTCATGGCCGCCAATCTCAAGGTGATCCCCAACAACATGGCAAGCGCGAACTCCGATCGTCAAAAGGCGCTCGACGCCGCCCTCGCGCAGATCGATCGCGCGTTCGGCAAGGGCTCGGCAATGAAGCTGGGTCAGAAGGAGGCGATGAAGGTCGAGGTTGTCTCGACCGGCAGCCTCGGGCTCGACATCGCGCTCGGCGTTGGTGGCCTGCCCAAAGGCCGTATCGTCGAGATCTTTGGCCCGGAATCGTCGGGCAAGACGACGCTTGCGCTCCACGCTATCGCCGAATCGCAAAAGGCCGGCGGCACCGCCGCGTTCGTCGACGCGGAACACGCGCTCGATCCGGCCTATGCCAAGAAGCTTGGCGTCAACATCGACGAACTGATCGTCTCCCAGCCCGATACCGGCGAGCAGGCGCTGGAGATCGTCGACACGCTGGTGCGCTCGAACGCGATCGACGTGCTGGTGATCGATTCGGTTGCCGCGCTCGTGCCGCGCGCCGAGATCGAGGGCGAGATGGGCGACAGCCACGTCGGCCTTCAGGCCCGTCTGATGAGCCAGGCGCTGCGCAAGCTCACCGGCACGATCAGCCGGTCGAACTGCCTTGTCATCTTCATCAACCAGATCCGCATGAAGATCGGCGTGATGTACGGCTCGCCCGAAACGACGACCGGTGGCAATGCGCTGAAGTTCTACGCCTCGGTCCGCCTCGACGTGCGCCGCATCGGCTCGGTCAAGGATCGCGAGGAAGCCACCGGCAACCAGACCCGCGTGAAGGTGGTGAAGAACAAGGTCGCGCCGCCGTTCAAGCAGGTCGAATTCGACATCATGTTCGGTGAGGGCATCTCGAAGCTGGGCGAGATCATCGACCTCGGCGTGAAGGCCGGTCTGGTCGAGAAGTCGGGCTCCTGGTTCAGCTACGATTCGATCCGCATCGGGCAGGGCCGCGAGAACTCGAAGAACTACCTGCGCGAGAACGGCGAAGTCGCCGAGCGCCTTGAGCGTCAGATCCGCGCCCGCCAGGAAGGACTGGGCGAGGAACTGATGGCCGGCCAGACGGACGAAGACGACGTCTGATCGCTTGCACTGACAGGTCAGCAAATCACAAGGGCCGGTGCCGCAAGGTGCGGGCCCTTTGTCTGTCCGGGCTGACATCGGCTTTCAGGCTCCGCTTCCAGGGCGTGGGGTGCGACCTGTTCAGGAGAACCTTCGCCCGGAACAGCAACAGCGCCGTCACCGACACCGTGCGACAGCCCCACCTTTCTCAGCATTTGCGGCGCGCGCACCTGAGCCACGATCTGCTACCGTCCCGTCGACACAAGAGGACCGCTCGATGACCACCGCACCCGATTGGCAGGCCCGCGTCGGCGATGTCTGGGCCGCCGAATGGCGCCGCACCGACCGCAGCTTCGCCGATCTGTCGCGCCACCTCGACGCCGCGATCCTCGCTGTCGCGCCGACCCAAGGCCAAGTGGTCGATCTGGGCTGCGGCGCCGGCGCCACCTCGCTCGCGCTTGCCGCCGCCCGGCCGTCGCTATCCGTCCTCGGCATCGATCTGTCGGAGGCGCTCGTTGCCGTGGCGCAGCAGCGCGCCGCCGAGCAGGGACTGGCGAATACCCGCTTCGTCACCGGCATGGTGCCCGCGGAGCTTGCCGACGCCGCGCCCTTCGACCTGGCCGTCTCGCGCCACGGCGTCATGTTCTTCGACGATCCCGCCAGCGCCTTCAGCGGCATCGCCGCCGCGCTTCGCCCCGGCGCGCCGCTGGTCTTCTCCTGCTTCCGCAGCGCGGCAGAGAACATCTGGGCCGCCGACGCGATCGCGGCGATCGGCGGCACGCTCGATGCGCCGACCGGTTACGCACCCGGCCCGTTCGCCTTCGCCGATCGCGACGTCATCCACCGCCTGCTCGACGACGCCGGCTTCGCCCGCATCGCCATCACCCCGGTCGATTACCGCTACCGCGCCGGCGCGGGCGACGACCCGGTCGAGGACGCGATCGACTTCTTCCGCCGCATCGGTCCGGTATCACGCGCGATCGCCGCCGCATCGGAAGCCGATCGCCCGGCACTGCTCGATCGCTTGCGCGTTGTGCTTGCCGACCGGGTGGCAGATGGCGTGGTCGACTTCCCCGCCGCCGCCTGGATCGTCACGGCATATGCACAGGGGAGGGGCCAATGATCATAGTTCACCATCTCGAAAATTCGCGCTCGCAGCGCATCTTGTGGATGCTTGAGGAGCTTGGCCTCCCCTATGAGGTGAAGCGTTACGAGCGGAACAAGAAGACCATGCTCGCCCCGCCCGAGCTGAAGCGCGTCCACCCGCTCGGCAAGTCACCCGTGATCGAGGACACCGGTGACAGCGGCCGTGTGATCGCCGAAACAGGTGCGATCGTCGAATATCTCGTCGACAAGGCCGACGGCCGCCTCGGCCCCCCGGCCAACCGTGCCGCGGCGCTCGATTACCGCTTCTGGGTGCATTACGCGGAAGGCTCGCTGATGCCGCCGCTGCTCGTCAAGCTGGTGCTCACCCGCGTGCCGCTGTTCGGCAAGGCCGCGCAAAAGCGCATCCAGCCGATGATCGACACGCACCTCGATTATGTCGAATCGCACCTCGCCAGCCGGCCGTGGTTCACCGGCGATGCGATGACCGCCGCCGACGTGATGATGAGCTTTCCGCTGGAGGCGGCGCGCAGCCGCGGCGGCCTCGATAGCTCGCGCCCGGCAACGATCGCCTGGCTCGACAAGGTCCACGCCCGCCCGGCGTACCAGACCGCGCTCGCGAAGGGCGGCCCTTACGCCTACGCCTGATCGTGATCCTCGGCGCGCCGCTCCGTGGCGGCGCGCCGAGCCCTAGGCCATCGTGCCGGGAGGCAGGTGCATCTCCACCGACGCCACATCATGACCCCGCGCAAGGCACGGCCGCATCGCGCGACCGCTTTCCACGAAGCCGATCTTCTCCAGCACCCGGCCAGACGCCGCGTTATCCGCAAAATAGCCGGAGGTAATCGTCGTCAGCCGAAGCGTCTCGACCCCGTACGACAATATGCAGCGCGCCGCCTCGGTCATGAAGCCGCGCCCCCAATGGTCGGGCGAGAGCCAATACCCCAGTTCCGCTGCGCCCGGTTCGGCGCCCGGCGTCAGCCCCACCACGCCGATCAGCGCATCGTCGCCGGCCAGCGTGATCGCCCAGCACCATTCGCCGGGCACCACCGCGTCCAGAAAGAAGCGCGCATCCGCCGCGCCGTACGGATGCGGCACCCGCGACAGCCGCACCGCCACGTCGCGCTGCCCGACGATCCGCACAATCGCCGCCACGTCACGCATCTCCGGCCGCCGCAGCCGAAGCCGCTCGGTGGCGAGCACCGGGCGATCAAAGCTGGCGACCGGACGCATGAACCCTCCCGACGATCCGCGCCGATTAGCGCCGATCCCCCTCGATAATCGGCGTGTCGTCGAAGCTGTCGGTCGGATGCACCGGCCCGCCGCCGCTCGGCGCGCTCGGCCCCACGATCGCATCGGGCTCCAGCGGATCGAGCTTGCCCTCCCACTTGGCGATCACCGTCGCCGCCACCGCATTGCCGACCACGTTGGTGGCCGACCGGCCCATGTCGAGGAAGTGATCAATCCCCAGGATCAGCAGCAGCCCGGCCTCCGGAATGTCGAAGAAGCCCAAGGTCGCCGCGATCACCACCAGGCTCGCGCGCGGCACGCCGGCGATCCCCTTGCTGGTGATCATCAGCACCAGCAGCATGGTGATTTCCTGCCCCAGGCTGAGGTCGATCCCATACGCCTGCGCGATGAAGATCGTCGCGAACGTCATGTAGATCATCGAGCCGTCGAGGTTGAAGCTATACCCCAGCGGCAGGACGAAGCTGGCGATCCGCGGCGGCACGCCGAACTTGTCGAGCGCCTCCAACGTGCGCGGATACGCCGCCTCGGACGAGGCGGTGGAAAACGCCAGCAGCAGCGGCTCGCGGATATAGCGCACCAGCAGCGTCGTGCGCCGCCCGACGATCGCGTAGCAGACGCCGATCAGCACCAGCCAGAGCAGGACGATGCCGAGGTAGAAGGTGCCCATGAAATAGGCGAGATTGCCGATGATCGACGGCCCGCGCTCGGCCAGCGTGCCCGTCACCGCGGCGAACACCGCCACCGGCGCGAACCGCATCACGTAATTGGTGACGGTCAGCATCACCTGCACCAGCGCCTCGATCCCGCGCACCAGCGGCGCGGCCTTCTCGCCCACCGCGGTGATCGCCACGCCGATGAAGATCGAGAAGATCACGATCTGCAGGATCTCGTTATTGGCCATCGCCTCGATGCCGGAGGCGGGGAACACGTGCGTCACGAAATCGCGCAGGTTGAACGCGGCCTTTTCCACCCCGCTCGCCTCAGTGACGGGCGGGATCGCAAAGCCGAGGCCGACACCGGGCTGGAACAGGTTCACCAGGATCAGCCCCAGCGTCAGGCTGACGAGGCTGGCGCAGATGAACCAGCCGACCGCGCGGATGCCGATGCGACCCAGCGCCGCGGTGTCGCCCATATGCGCGATGCCCGCAACGAGGGTCGCGAACACCAGCGGCGCGATGATCATCTTGATCAGCCGCAGGAACACCGCGGTCACGATCGAGAAATAGCCGGCGATCTCGCTCAGCCGGGCGGCGGCGGCCGGTGATCCGTCGTCGATCAGCCCGTTCAGCGCGAGGCCAAGGACGATGCCCGCCGCCAGGCCGATCATGATATACAAGGTCAGCCGCTTGGCCATGTATGCTCCGTCATCGTGGAACCGGCGTGCCCTTCGAATGCATCCGGTCGGCGCCCCTCCGGATCGGAGGTGTTGGCGGCGCGTCAGGAAAGGCGGCGGGCAGCGACGGTCTGTTTTCACCGGTGAAGGGGATTGCCGGGCCAAGGTCAAGCCCGCGCGTCATCTTGGGGCGTATCGCGCTACGCCCGCGGTCCCCACAGGATCACCGCCGCGCCAAGGAGGCAGACGCCGCCGCCCAGCAGATCCCATCGATCGGGCCGCACGCCCTCGGCCAGCCACAGCCACAGCAAGGCCGAGGCGATATAGACCCCGCCATAGGCGGCATAGCTGCGCCCGGCATGGTCGGCATCCACCAGAGTCAGCAGCCAGGCGAACAGGGCACAGCGACGCGACGCCCGGCACGACCCACCAGGGCGAGCGGTCCAGCCGCAGCCACGCCCAGAAGCTGAAGCAGCCCGCGATCTCCGCCATCGCGGCGGCCAGATAGGCAAGCGCGCTCATCGCACCCTCATCGCAGACCCGCCCGCCGCCCGCCAGCGGAACGAACCCGCGGCCGCTGCGCTGTTGGTCCACGCGTCAGGAGATGAATGCATGGAAGACAATCGCATCTGGGAATTCGAGGAAAGCCTCTGGACCGGCGACGCCGATGTGTACCGCGAGCTGGTCGACGACGAATGCGTCATGGTGCTGCCCGAGCAGCCGTTCGTGTTCAAGGCGCAGGTCGCGATCGATGCGGTGTCGAACACGCCGCGCTGGTCAAAGGTCTCGTTCAGCGAGCAGCAGGTGATGCGCCCGCAGGAAGGGCTGATCGCGATCGCCTACAAGGCGGATGCGACCCGCGACGGCGAGGAATATGTTGCCTATTGCACCACCACCATGCGTCGCCTGGAACACGACGTCTGGCGCGTCGTCCAGCACCAGCAGACGCTTCCGCCGGTAGCGGGCGGCGCCACCAAGGGCTGAGCCGAGCGACGTTCCCTCTCGCCTCTCGTTCGCCCTCACCTGCCGTCATGCTGAACTTGTTTCAGCATCCATCGCGCCACAAGCGGCGTCCGCGCCCGAGGACTGATGGACCCTGAAACAAGTTCAGGGTGACGGCGGGATAGGGAGGGCGTCGGCGGGGTAAAAGCATGTGCCTCGGGCTCAGCACCGCTGGCGAAGGCGCCTGAGCCTTTCTCACCTGCCGTCATGCTGAACTTGTTTCAGCATCCACTGCGCCGCAAGCGACGTCCGCGCCGGCGGACAGATGGACCCTGAAACAAGTCCAGGGTGACGGCGGGACAGAGAGGGCGTCGGCGGGGTAAAAGCATGTGCCTCGGGCTCAGCACCGCTGGCGAAGGCGCCTGAGCCTTCCTCACCTGCCGTCATGCTGAACTTGTTTCAGCATCCACTGCGCCGCAAGCGACGTCCGCGCCGGCGAACAGATGGACCCCGAAACAAGTGCAGGGTGACGGCGGCAGGGAAGGGCGCGCGGCATCGGTCGCATCGCCCGTCCACCCCAACACAAACACTGGTCACCGCACGCGCACCCTATTAAGTCGCCCTCCATGACCTCGACGAACGACATCCGCCGCAGCTTTCTCGATTATTTCGGTTCGGCCGGGCACAGCATCGTGCCCTCGGCGCCGCTGGTGCCGCAGAACGATCCGACGCTGATGTTCGTCAACGCCGGCATGGTGCCGTTCAAGAACGTGTTCACCGGGCTGGAAAGCCGCCCCTATTCCACCGCCACCTCATCGCAGAAGTGCGTGCGCGCGGGCGGCAAGCACAATGATCTCGACAATGTCGGCTACACCGCCCGGCACCACACCTTCTTCGAGATGCTCGGCAACTTCTCGTTCGGCGATTATTTCAAGGAACAGGCGATCACCCACGCCTGGACGCTGCTGACCAAGGAATGGGGCCTGCCCGCGGAGAAGCTGACCGCGACGGTCTATCACACCGACGATCAGGCGTTCGACCTGTGGAAGAAGATCGCCGGCCTGCCCGATCACCGCATCATCCGCATCGCGACCAAGGACAATTTCTGGGCGATGGGCTCGGACGGCCCGTGCGGTCCGTGCAGCGAGATCTTCTACGATCACGGGGAGCATATCCCCGGGGGCCCTCCGGGTTCGCCGGATGAGGACGGCGATCGCTTTGTCGAGATCTGGAACCTCGTCTTCATGCAATTCGTGCAGGAGGCCGACACGATCGTCGGCGATCTGCCGCGCCCCTCGATCGACACCGGCATGGGGCTGGAGCGGATTGCCGCGGTGATGCAGGGCGTCACCGACAATTATGATACCGATACGTTCAAGGCGCTGATCGCCGCCTCGGGCGCGCTGACGCACACGCCCACCACCGGCGACAATCAGGCGTCGCACCGCGTCATCGCCGATCACCTGCGCACCTCGGGCTTCCTGGTCGCGGACGGCGTGCTGCCGGCGAACGATGGCCGCGGCTATGTCCTTCGCCGCATCATGCGCCGCGCGATGCGCCACGCGCATCTGCTTGGCGCCAAGGAGCCGCTGATGCACCGCCTGGTGCCCGCGCTGGTTGCCGAGATGGGCGCCGCCTATCCCGAACTGGTCCGCGCGCAGCCGCTGATCGAGGCAACGCTGCGCCAGGAGGAAACGCGTTTCCGCCAGACGCTCGACAAGGGGTTGAAGCTGCTCGACGAGGCGACCGCCGGCATGAACGCCGGTGACGTGCTCTCCGGCGAGACCGCATTCAAGCTCTACGATACCTATGGCTTCCCCTATGACCTGACCGAGGACGCGCTGCGCGCCCAGTCGTTCGGCGTCGACCGCGCCGGCTTCGATACCGCGATGGCGGAGCAGAAGCGCGCCGCGCGCGCCGCCTGGAAGGGCTCGGGCGCCAAGGCGTCGGACGAATTGTGGTTTGACCTCGCCGAGGAAGTCGGCGCGACCGAGTTCACCGGCTATGCCAGCGATGTGGGCGAGGGCGTGGTGCTCGCGCTGGTCAAGGACGGCGCGCGCGTCGATCAGGCGACCGCCGGCGATCAGGTCGACGTGATCGTCAACCAGACGCCCTTTTACGGCGAAAGCGGCGGCCAGGTCGGCGACGCCGGCACGCTCGGCAACGAGGCCGGGGTGGCGGGCAACGTCTCCGACACGTCCAAGCAGCTCGGCAAATTGTGGGTCCACCACACCGCGCTGACCGCGGGGACGCTCAAGGTCGGCGATACGGTGAAGCTGTCGATCGACGTCGCGCGCCGCGCCGCGATCCGCGCCAATCACTCGGCGACCCACCTGCTGCACGAGGCGCTGCGCCAGCGGATCGGCACCCATGTCGCGCAAAAGGGCTCGCTCGTCGCCCCCGACCGCCTGCGCTTCGACGTCAGCCATTCCAGCGCGATGACCCCCGAGGAACTTGCCGACGCCGAGGCTGCGGTAAACGCCAAGATTCGCCAGAACGGCGCGGTGACGACGCTGCTGATGACCCCCGACGACGCGATCGAGATGGGCGCCATGGCGCTGTTCGGCGAAAAATACGGCGACGAAGTGCGCGTCGTGTCGATGGGCAGCAACGACGACGGCAAGACCTATTCGGTCGAGCTGTGCGGCGGCACCCACGTCAACGCGCTCGGCGACATCGGCTTGTTCAAGGTCGTGGGCGAGAGCGCCGTCTCCTCCGGCGTGCGCCGCGTCGAGGCGCTGACCGGCGAGGCCGCGCGCGCCTATCTGTCGGCCCGCGACGAGAAGCTGCGCGAGGCGGCCAGCGCGCTGCGCACCACGCCCGACGAGGTGCCCGGCCGCGTCGCCACGCTGCTGGAGGAAAAGCGCCGGCTGGAGCGCGAGCTTGCCGAGGCGAAGAAGGCGCTGGCGCTCGGCGGCGGTGCCGGTGCGGGGCCGGCCGGACCGGAAACGGTCGGCGGCGTCGCCTTCGTCGGCCAGGTGCTCGACGGCTTCGAGGCGAAGGGGCTGCGCGGCGCGGTGGACGAGGCGAAGCAGCGCATCGGCTCGGGCATCGTCACGCTGGTCGCGATCAACGATGGCCGCGCGACGGTCGCCGTTGGCGTCACCGACGATCTGGTCGGCAGCTGGAATGCGGTGGATCTGGTGAAGCGCGCGGTGGCCGCTTTGGGCGGTCAGGGCGGCGGCGGCCGACCGGACATGGCGCAGGGCGGCGGACCGGAGGGTGACAAAGCGAACGACGCATTGGCTGCCGTTCGTGCCGCGTTGGAGAGTGCAACCGCACCGGCCTGAGCCCTCATCGGGCGTGCTGGCCAGCTTGCCGGTAAAACAGGCCAATCTTCTCCGAGGACAGGCCGAAAGAAAAGGCCGCGGGGCCAAACTGCCCCGCGGCCGTTATCTCACTGACCGGCCATCGCGGCATCAAGCTGCGCGGCGGTCATGCCGATGGTCACGCCCTGCGGCCCCGGCCCGAACGAGCCGAGCGGCAAGCGCGCATCGCCCTTTTCGGTCGTCACGGTGACGAACTCGCCGTCAACCGCCTTGATCGTGCCGAGCGACGCGCCGCCGACGCCATAGACGCTGGCACCCGCGCTCAGCTGCGACCGGAAATTCTGCGCCGCTGCCGCTGCGCCCTGACCGGCTGCCGCTTCAAGCTCGGCCTTGGTCATGGTCAGCATCGGACCGTTCGGCCCGGTGCCGAACGACGTCAGCGGGATTGCCGCCTTGACGGTGCCGGTATCGACCACCGCGTTGGTGCCGTCGGTCGAGGCGATCGTGCCGACCATGCCGCCCTGCGCGTCATACACGGTGCCGCCGACCGTCGGTGCTGTGGCAGTCGGTGCCGTAGGCGCGGTCGCCGTACCCGGCGCAGCCTGGGCGCCCGGCGTGGCGGGCATGGGACTGGCGGGAGCCTGGGTCGCCTGCGCATTGGCGGCGAGCGGCGTGGCAGCGGCTAGCAGCAGGAATGCGTAACGGTACATGATTACTCCTCGTCTTTATTGTTCAACTGTGAAACGAGGCCGTCCGGCGCCGGTTCCGTGCAAGTCGGTGTCGGCAGAACGAGCCTCTTCGGGGATAAGCAGAGATCGGCAAGCAATTCCGTGCGGCGTGTGGCGAGTCTATTAAGCCCGCGTGCCGCTCATGAACTGTGCCGTATATCCCGCCGCGCTGTAGAATAACCACTAACAACGGCTGGAACCCGAATAGTTGTTCAAGTGATATCCCATTGGCGATGAACGGTACTTGAATGGTCGTTGCGCAACGCCTTGCACCTTCGATGTGTTCACCTAGTGAAGATAGGCTGTAATCGCGTCCCAGGCTGGCTGCTTGGCAGGCCGGCCGATGGTGTGCAGCGGGCTGGACGAGGGCAGGGCGAGGATCGCAAGAGGTCGGTCGCGCAGGAGCGGACGCCCAAGCGACAGCGCCTTGCCGCCGTTGAAGGCGACGGCGCGCAGTTGCGGCAGTCCGTCCAGCAGACTCGCCAGATCGTTCGCGCTGGCATCCCGGATCGTCGCATCGGTGCTCCCGCGTCGCCGCGCCGAGGCCACGACGTCCCACAGGGCGACGCCCGCCGCCTGAAGCGCCGCAAGTCGATCCTCATAGGCCAACGCAGTCAAGTCTCGCCCGATCACGGGCGACATCAACGCCCAGAACTGGTTCTGCGGATGCGCATAATAGCGCTGCTCGGCCAGGCTTCGCTCGCCGGGCAGGCTGCCGAGGATCAGGACGCGCGCACTCGGCGCGGCAACGGGCGGAAATGAGCATTTCACGGTCATGGCTTGATCGGACGGCAACGCGGCGGCGGCCGACCGGTTCAGCCGAGACGACGCGGCACGCCAAGTAGCATGGCTATCATCAGGCAAAGCGCAAGCTGTGGTTGCCGCCGCGCAAGGCGCGCGCCATCTAGGCGACCATGCACATCGCTTCAGACACGCTTTCGCTCATCGGTCATACACCGCTCGTTCGGTTGAACGGGCCGAGCGAGGCGACCGGGTGCGACATCTTCGGCAAATGCGAATTCGCCAATCCCGGCGCCAGCGTGAAGGACCGCGCGGCGCTGTTCATCGTCGAGGACGCCGAGGCGCGCGGCGCGCTTCAGCCCGGCGGTACGATCGTCGAGGGGACTGCGGGAAACACCGGCATCGGCCTCGCGCTGGTCGCGAATGCCAAGGGTTATCGCACGATCATCGTGATGCCGGATACGCAATCCAAGGAAAAGATGGACACGCTGCGCGCGCTGGGTGCCGAGCTGGTGACGGTGCCGGCAGCGCCTTATTCCAGTCCGTGCCACTTCGTGCATCAGTCGCGCCGCATCGCCGACGAAACGCCGGGTGCGATCTGGGCCAACCAGTTCGACAATATCGCCAATCGCCGCGCGCATATCGTCGGTACGGCCGAAGAAATCTGGACCCAGATGGAGGGGCGGATCGACGGCTTCACCTGTGCCGCTGGAACCGGCGGCACGATCGCCGGCGTCGGCCTGGGGCTCAAGGAAAAGGACGAGCGGATCACCATTGCGCTCAGCGATCCGCATGGCGCCGCTCTTTATAACTACTACGCCAATGGTGAGCTGAAGGGCGAAGGTTCTTCGGTTGCCGAAGGCATCGGGCAGGGGCGGATCACCGCCAACCTGGAAGGTGCGCCGATCGATACCCAGTTCCGCATTTCCGATGCCGAGGGGCTGGAGTGGGTTGACCGACTGCTTGCCGAGGAAGGGCTGTGCCTTGGCCTGTCGTCGGGCATCAACGTCGCCGGTGCGGTGCGTTTGGCCAAGGCGCTTGGCCCGGGCAAGCGGATCGCGACGATCCTGTGTGACACCGGCTTTCGCTATCTCTCCACCTTGTACAATCCGGAGTGGCGCGAGTCGAAGGGGCTGGCTGCGGCGCGCGCTTGACCCGCGATGTTCGACAAGCGCGCGACACGGCGTTAGAGTCGAGCGACAAGATGAAGCAGGGCGCAACCTCTAATCAAGCGATGCAGCGTGTCCGGGTCGGCATGGTCGGGCTGGCGGCTGTTATCCTGTTGATCGGTCTTGCCAGCGCGCTGTTCAGCGCCGCCAATCGCCAGCAATCTCCGACGGCCGCGACCAGCGCTGCCGAAGTGGCGAACATGACGGCCGCCAATAGCGCGGCAGCGGCAGAAGCGGAAAACGAGCCGCTTGCCCAGCTCGGCGTCGCACCCAGTACCGCAGAACCCAGCCCGGTCGAGCCTGCACCGGCAGCGCCCGATGCCGTGCCCGCCAATCCTGCCGCCGGCAGCCAAGCCGCACCCGATCCCGCCCGCGTGAACCCCGCACCTGAGGGCGGCGCACGATGATCATGGGTGCGCCGGGGAAATCCGGGGAATCGATGACGATTCTACCTGGCTGCGGCGCGATGACCCGACCATGCCGCAGAACCAATCGCGAACGTGCGCCGCGAATGCCGGCAACAACCCCGAGATTCCCGCCGGACTAGTGTATTTCCCCGGATTTCCCCGAATTTCCCTTCACATCCCCAAAGCTCGCTGATACTCATCTGGTGACAGAGGGGCAGGACCACTGTTGTCTGCAGCGTGCGGCAACCAGCGAGCGGCGAGGGCTGCTTTCTGGAACAGGGTCTTTTGCGCGCCTTGTGCGAGGTGGGCGTGTCGGAACGGGTGGATTATCTTGGAAAGGGGGTCGGTCTTGTCGATGACAAGGGCCGGGTCGCGATTCCAAGCACCCTGCGCGCGGCGCTGGCCCAAAACGCGCCGCGGCCCGACGGCAAGGACGGCGGCACCGTGCTGGTCGGCGTTCACCCCGATTTTCCCTGCCTGATCGCGCACGATCGCGGCTACATCGAATTCGCCAAGAACCAGCTGGTGCAGCGCCAGGCCGAGGCGAATGCGCACACCGGCTCTGCTGCTTATTACGCACCGCGGATGCGCGGCGCCTCCGTTGAACCCGTGCCATTCGACGGCAGCGGCCGCTTCATCCTGCCCGCGGCCGAGCGTGAACTTGCCGGAATCAGCGACATCGCCTTTTTTCTCGGCGATTACGAAAGCTTCATGATCTGGGATCCGCGTGCGCTCGTTGCGCACGATGGTGTGGACGAAATGGTGAAACGCCATGCCGCCATCATGTGCCGCGACAAGGGGATCGCGCTGTGAGCGCCGCGCCGCACATCCCCGTCCTGCTGGATGAAGTGCTTGCCGCGCTGTCCCCCGCAGCAGGCGAAACGATGGTTGACGCCACCTTCGGTGCAGGCGGCTACACCGGTGCCCTGCTGGCTACGGGGGCGCGCGTCTTCGCCTTTGATCGCGATCCCGACGCGATTGCAGCGGGCCGTGCGCTGGAGGGGGCGGAGGCCCGGCTGACGCTTGTGCCGGCGACTTTCTCCCGCCTCGACCGCGAACTCGCCGCGCTTGGGGTAGGCGCGGTCGACGGCGTCACCATGGACATTGGCGTGTCGTCGATGCACCTCGATCAGGCGGACCGTGGCTTTTCCTTTCAGCAGGATGGCCCGCTCGACATGCGCATGAGCCAGGAAGGCGACAGCGCCGCTGATTTCCTGAACAACGCCGACGAGGCGGCGATTGCCGACGTGCTGTGGCGCTTTGGCGAGGAGCCCAAGTCTCGCCGGGTCGCGCGCGCGATCGTGGCGGCGCGTCCGCTCACCACCACCGCGGACTTTGCCCGCGTGGTGCGCAGGGCGCTCGGCCATCGGCCGCACGACAAGAAGGATCCGGCGACCCGCGCCTTCCAGGCGGTGCGCATCCATGTGAATGACGAACTCGGTGAGCTGGAGGCGGGGCTTGCGGCGGCGGAGCGGGTGCTGGCTCCTGGTGGCCGCCTGGCGGTGGTCAGCTTCCACTCGCTGGAAGATCGCATGGTCAAGCGGTTCCTGCGTGCGCGCAGTGGCAGCACGCCCGCTGGCTCGCGGCATCGTCCCGCGGCGGTGGACGAGCGCGCGCCGACGTTCGAGATGATCGGGCGCGCGGTGCGCCCGAGTGCGGCGGAGGTGGCGCGCAACCCGCGCGCGCGCTCCGCCACCTTGCGGGCGGCGCGGCGGACGGCGGCGCCGGCATGGAATGCGCCGGGGGGCGATAGCGGGCAACACGATGTGGCGGGGCGGACGGCGAGTGGAGACGAGTAAATGACGGCGGCGTATCGACTAAAGGGACTTGGCTGGTTTGGCGGCGTGGTGATCGTGTCGCTGAGCTTCTACCTCGTCAGCCTGCAGGTGGCGGCGGAGCGCAAGCGCCTGGCGCAGATCGACGCCAAGATCAGCTCGGCCGAGCGCGACATTCGCGCGCTCGAAACCGAGTTCGACGTCCGCTCGAACCTGGCGCAGCTCGAACGGTGGAACGGCGATACCCTGGCGCTGGTGGCGCCCACCGCATCGCAGTTCGTGCGCGACGAAGGGCAGCTGGCCGCCATCAGCTTCCGCCCGGGTGCGATGACGCCTGGCGCCGGCGATGCAGGGACGCAGACCGCCCAGTTGATCGTTCCCTCGCGCCGCTCCGAGATCGCCCCCGCCGTGATCGACGAAGCGCCGGCCGCCGCGCCCGCAACGCTGGTGCAGGTGGCGGCCAAGTCTGCCGCGCCGCGCGCACCCGTCACCACGGTAAAGGTTGCGGTCGCCGCCGCGGACCGCGCGCCCGCCGCTGCCCGGCCGATGGTGATCAAGGCTGCCGTGACGACCACCGCTGCCGCCAACGACACGATCCGCAAGACGCATGCGGTGGCGATGCTCGACAAGTCGCTGCTCAGCGATTCGACGCTTGGCGACCTGATGAGCGGCGCGCGCTCGGAACGGGGTTCCCTGCGTTGACCACCATGGTCGCCCGCGCGACGCGCCCGGCGCGCGTCAGCGAACAGCGCCAGGCGCTGCTCGCCACGCAACATCAGCGCCTGATGGTGCTGTTGCTGCTGTTCGCGGCGGCCATTTTCCTGGTCATCGGTCGCCTCGCAATGCTTGCGTTCGACGGCGGTCCCAGCCGCGTCGCCGCGATCAGCACCGCGCCGCGCGGCGACATCGTCGATCGCAACGGGCAGCAGCTCGCGCGCACCATCGACGCTTGGACCATCGGCGTTCACCCGCGCCGCCTGCTCGGCGACAAGAATGAAATCGCGAAGAAGCTGGCCGATCTGATGCCCGACGTCGGCGACCAGCAGCATTTCTACGCGCTCATCAGCAAGGACGTGAACTTCACCTATCTGAACCGCCGCGCGTCGCCTGCGCTGGTCGAGGCGGTGAACACCATCGGTGAGCCGGGCATCGTCTTCGATCGCGAGACGCAGCGGCTCTACCCGCAGTCGACGCTCGCCGCCCACGTGCTCGGCTACATCGGCACCACGCGCAAGGACCCCACCGTTCACGGGCGCCTCGGCATGGAGCGCGCGCTCGACGAGCGGCTGCTCAACCCGGCGCTGTCGGGCACCCCCGTCACCCTCTCGATCGACAGCCGCGTGCAGGCCGCGATGGAAAGCGAACTCGGCCAGGCGATGGCGTCGATGCAGGCGCGCGCCGCCGCCGGCGTCGTGCTCGACGTCGATACCGGCGAGGTGATCTCCATGGTCTCGCTGCCGCTGTTCAATCCGAACCGCGTCGGCATGGCCGGCACGGAGCAGCTGCGCAACACGGTGACGCAGAGCGTGTATGAGCTCGGCTCCGCGTTCAAGCCGATCGCCATGGCGACCGCGATCGACACCGGCGTCGTCACCGACATGTCGCGCCGCTTCGATGCCACTGCGCCGCTTCAGGTCGGCCGCTTCCGTATCAAGGACGATCACGCGCAAAAGCGCTGGCTCAACATCCCCGAAACGCTGATCCATTCCTCCAACATCGCCACCGCGCGCATCGCGGACGAGATCGGCGCGGCGCGGATGCAGAACATGTTCCGCAAGATGGGCTTCGATACCAAGCCGGATATCGAGCTTCTGGAGAAGGGCCGTCCGCTCTGGCCGCATTACTGGGCGCGCACCACGGTGATGACCACCGCTTATGGCCACGGTATCGCGGTGACCCCGCTGCACCTCGCCAATGCTTATGCGACCCTGGTCAACGGCGGCATCTGGCGCCCGACGACCTTGCTGAAGGTCGCGCCGGGCAAGGCGCCGCAGGGCCGCCGCGTTATCAGCCCGTCGACCAGCGCGCGGCTGCGCCAGCTGCTGCGCCTGATCGTGACCGACGGCACCGGCCGCAAGGCGGAGGCGCCCGGTTACCGTGTCGGCGGGAAGACCGGCACGGCGGAAGCGGCGGAAGGCGGCGGCTATGCGCATAACCGCAACGTCTCGACCTTTGCCGCCGCCTTTCCGATGGACGCACCGCGCTACGTCGTGCTGACCATGATGGACAGCCCAAAGCGGGTGGAGGCGAACTCCTTCCAGACCACCGCTGCCTATACTGCCGCACCGGTCGTCAGCCGCGTCATCAGCCGCACGGGCGCGATGCTGGGCGTCATCCCCGATAACCAGCGCGATATCGACATCCGCGAGCTTCAGGCGCTGCTGTGGCACGCCCCCGGCGACAAGAAGGTGGAAGCGGAATGAAGCTCGGCACCCTGACCGGCGGCACCGAGACCGCGGGCGTGACCGGCTTCGCGATCGACCATCGCAAGGTGGCGCCGGGCACGATCTTCGGCGCGTTCGAGGGCGCGCGCGTGAACGGGGAGGATTTCATCCCCGCCGCGGTCGCCGCCGGGGCGGTCGCGGTGGTTGCGCGCCACTCGGCGGTGGTCGAGGGTGCGGTGCATATCGCCGACGACAATCCGCGCGCCTGCTTCGCCGCGCTCGCCGCCCGTTTCTTCGCGCCATTCCCCGAGACCGCCGTCGCCGTCACCGGCACCAACGGCAAGACCTCGACCGTCGAGCTGACCCGTCAGCTGTGGCGCATGGCAGGGCACCACGCCGCGTCGATCGGCACGCTCGGCGTTACCACCGCGGGCGAGCAGGTCAGCACCGGCCTCACCACCCCCGACGTCGTCACCTTCCTGTCCAACGTCGCCGGGCTCGCGCGCGAAGGCGTCACCCACGTGGCGTTCGAAGCGTCGAGCCATGGCCTGACGCAATATCGCACGGAGGGGCTGCGCGTCGCCGCGGCCGCCTTCACCAACCTGTCGCGCGATCACCTCGATTACCATGGCGACATGGCCAATTACTTCACCGCCAAGCTGCGGCTGTTCTCCGAGGTGCTGGCGCCGGACGGCACCGCGGTGGTGTGGGCCGACGATCCCAATTCCGAACGCGTCGTCGATCTTGCCCGCCAGCGCCGCAACCGCCTGTTCACCGTGGGCGAACATGGCGACGACCTGCGCCTCGTTTCGCGCGATCCGACCTTGCTGGGGCAGGGGCTGGTGATCGCCGCGGGCGGAGCCGAGCATCGCGTCACCTTGCCGCTGATCGGCGCCTATCAGGCCGCCAACGCCTTGGTCGCCGCCGGCCTCGTCATCGCCACCGGCGGCGATGTTGCCGCCACCATCGCCGGGCTCGGCCGATTGCAGCCCGTGCGCGGGCGCCTCGAACGCGCGGTGATCGCGCCCAGCGGTGCGCCCGTCTATGTCGATTATGCGCATACCCCCGATGCGCTGGAGGCGGCGATCGCCGCGCTGCGCCCGCATGTCACCGGCCGTCTGATCCTCGTCTTTGGCGCCGGCGGCGACCGCGATCAGGGCAAGCGCGAGCCGATGGGGCAGGTCGCCGCGGCGCATGCCGACGTGGCGATCGTCACCGACGACAATCCGCGCAGCGAACAACCCGCCGCGATCCGCGCCGACATCCTGAAGGGCGCCCCCAGCGCGATCGAGCATGGCGACCGCCGCGGCGCGATCCGCCTCGCCATCCAGCAGGCGCGCGCCGACGACATCGTCTTGATCGCCGGCAAGGGGCACGAACAGGGCCAGATCGTCCGGGACATTGTCCTGCCATTTGATGACGTGAGTGTAGCCAGGGAGGTTGCAGGTGAAGCGTAAGTTCGTGGTTCCGTCCAAGCCGCAGGTCAGCGACGCCGACAAGCCGCCGCGCGAGCGCCGCAAGCTCGGCCTGCGCTACGACCTCGTGACCGGCGACACGGTGAGCGGCCTGCGTTGAGCGGGGCATTGTCAAACCGTTCCACGTTCGTCATCCCGGCCTTGCGCCGGGATCCAATCATCGGCGAGCGCTGTCGCTCGTTGTTTGAGGCGCACCATGCGGGGCACCATGGATCCCGGATCAAGTCCGCGATCACAAGTGCGGTTTGGCACACGCCGCGCGCGATCAAGATGCTATAGGGCGCCATGCTCCCCCTCTGGACCTCTTCTGACATCGCTGCCGCCACCAATGGCACCGCTTTGGCCGACTTCGCGGTGTCGGGCGTCGCGTTCGATTCGCGCGAAGTCGGCCCCGGTGATCTGTTCGTCGCGCTGGGCGGCGAGGCGACCGACGGCCACCGCTTCCTCGACCAGGCGTTCGCCCAGGGCGCAGCCGGCGCGCTCGTCTCCAAAGACACGCCGCACCCCGCCGTCCGTGTCGCCGATACCTTCGCCGCGCTAGAAGACCTCGCCCGCGCCGCCCGCGCGCGCACCGATGCGCGGATCATCGGCGTCACCGGATCGGTGGGCAAGACCTCGACGAAGGAGGCGCTGTTCGCCGCGCTCGATCGCGGCGCACCCGACCGGACGCACCGCTCGGTCAAGAGCTACAACAATCACACCGGCGTGCCGCTGAGCCTCGCGCGCATGCCCGCCGCGACGCGCTTCGGCGTGTTCGAGATGGGCATGAACCATCCCGGCGAGCTCGCGCATCTGACCACGCTGGTGCGTCCGCATGTCGCCATCGTTACCGCCATCGCGCCGGCGCATACCGAATTCTTCCCCGACGAAAGCGCGATCGCAGACGCCAAGAGCGAGATCTTTCGCGGCCTCGAACCGGGCGGCATCGCGATCGTCCCCTATGACAGCCCGCACCGCGATCGCCTGATCGCCGCGGCTCGGCCCTATGCGGCGCGCATCGTCACCTTCGGCACCGACAAGAACGCCGACGTGCACCCGATCGAAACCATGACGGTGAAAACCGGCGGCACATTCGTCACGGCAAGGGTGGGTGAGCGCGAACTGAGCTTCACCGTGGCGCAGCCGGGGGCGCATTGGGTGTCCAACGCGTTGGCGGTCGTCGCCGCGGTCGATGCGGTGGGCGGCGATCTCGGCCTCGCCGGCCTTGCGCTCGCCGACCTTGGCGGCCTCCCGGGGCGCGGCGCGCGGCTGCTCGCCCGCGTGCGCCATGGCGAGGCGCTGGTGATCGACGAAAGCTACAACGCCAATCCAGCCTCCATGGCCGCGACGCTCGCGGTGCTGTCGGCCGAGCCCGGTCGCCACGTCGCGGTGCTGGGCGAAATGCGCGAACTGGGGGAGGGCTCGCCCGCCTATCACGCCGCGCTTGCCGATCCGATCGTCGCCGCGCGCGTCGAAACGGCGCTGCTCGTCGGCGAACAGATGGCGCCGCTGGCACAGGCGCTTGAGGGCAAAGCCAAATTCGTCCATGTGCCCACCGCCGCGGCGGCGCTGGAGGTCCTTCCGGATATGCTCGCGCCGGGCGACGCGGTACTCGTCAAGGGATCGAACGGGGTTGGGTTGTCGCGGATCGTCGCGGCGCTCGCCGGGGGCAAGATGTAGTGCTGTACTGGATTGCCGAACAGCTCGGATTCCCGGGCGTTCTCAACCTCATCCGCTATCTGTCGTTTCGCACCGGCGGGGCGATCGCAACCGCCTTGTTCATCGGCCTCGTCATCGGGCCGAAGTTCATCGGCTGGCTGCGCATTCGCCAGGGCAAGGGGCAGCCGATCCGCGCCGACGGCCCGCAGACGCACCTTGCCAAGCGCGGCACGCCGACGATGGGCGGGCTGATGATCCTGACCAGCCTCGCACTGTCGATCCTGATCTGGATGGACCTTCGCAACCCGTTCGTCTGGGCCTGTCTGTTCGTCACGCTCGGTTTCGGCGCGATCGGCTTCCTCGACGATTATGACAAGGTACGAAAGGCGAGCACCGCCGGCGTCCCCGGCCGTGTGCGCCTGCTGCTCGAATTCGCGATCGCTGGCATCGCCGCCTGGATCATCAGCTACGAGAACGGCACCGCATTGTACCTGCCGTTCACCAACGGCGTTTATCTGCAGCTCGGCTGGTTCTTCCCGGTCTTCGCGGCCTTCACCATCGTTGCGTTCGGCAATGCGGTGAACCTCACCGACGGGCTCGACGGCCTGGCCACCATGCCGGTGATCATTGCCTCGGTCGCGTTCATGCTGATCGTCTATCTCGCCGGCAACGTGAAGTTCGCCGACTACCTCGGCATCCCCCACGTCCCGCGCGCGGGCGACCTCGCGATCTTCTGCGGCGCGATGATCGGCGCGGGGCTCGCGTTCCTATGGTACAATGCGCCGCCCGCGGCGGTGTTCATGGGCGATACCGGCAGCCTCGCACTCGGCGGCGCGCTCGGCACCATCGCGGTGGTCGCGCATCACGAGATCGTACTCGGCATCATCGGCGGCCTGTTCGTGGTGGAGGCGATGAGCGTCATCATCCAGGTGTTCTGGTACAAGCGGACCGGCAAGCGCGTGTTCCGCATGGCGCCGATCCACCACCATTTCGAACAGATGGGCTGGAGCGAGCCGACCGTCGTCATCCGCTTCTGGATCATCAGCCTCGTGCTGGCGCTCGCCGGCCTGTCAACGTTGAAGCTGCGGTGATCACCTCGCCCGCCTGGAGCGGCCAGCGCTACGCCGTCCTCGGCCTCGCCCGCTCGGGGCTCGCCACCGTGCGCGCGCTCGCCGCGGCGGGCGCGCATGTCGTGGCGTGGGACAGCAACCCGGATGCGCGCGAAGCCGCCGGAGACATCGACGGCGTGATCGTCCACGACATCGCCGAACTGACGCTCACCGGCGCCGCGGGCCTGGTCGTCTCGCCCGGCGTTCCGCTCAACACGCATCCGCTCGCCGCCAAGGCCCGCGCGGAAGGCGTGCCGATCATCGGCGACATCGAATTGTTCGCGCAGGCGCGCGCTACGCTGCCGCCGCACAAGGTCGTCGGCATCACCGGCACCAACGGCAAATCGACCACCACCGCGCTGGTCGCCCACATTCTCGACACCGCCGGCCTGTCCGCGCGCATGGGCGGCAACATCGGCCTGCCGGTGCTCGGTGCCGATCCGCTTCCCGAAGGCGGCGTCTACGTGCTCGAACTGTCGAGCTACCAGATCGACCTCACGCAGACGCTCGACTGCGACGTGGCGGTGCTGCTCAACATCACGCCCGACCACCTCGACCGCTACGACGGCTTTGACGCCTACGCCGCCTCCAAGGCACGGCTGTTTGCGATGCAGTCGCCGACGCACGACGCGGTGATCGGCATCGGCGACACGCCCTCCGCGCAGATCGCCCGCAGCCTATCGTCGCGCGGCGAACACCTGACCAAGATCGCGCCTGGCGTGTGCATGGACCAGTCGCGCTGGCCCGCGTTGCAGGGGCCGCACAACGCGCAGAACGCACTCGCCGCGATCGCCGTCGCGCAGGCGTTGGGCGTGTCCGAGCAGGACATCGACCGTGGCCTCGCCACCTTCGCCGGGCTGCCGCACCGCATGGAAAAGGTCGCCGAGCGGAACGGCGTCACCTTCGTCAACGACAGCAAGGCAACCAACCCCGAAAGCACCGCCCCCGCGCTCGCCGCCTTCCCGCGCGTCCACTGGATCGTCGGCGGCAAGGGGAAGGGCGAGGATCTCGACGCCTGCGCCCCGCACTTCGGCCATGTCGTGCGCGCCTATACGATCGGCGCATCCGGCCCGGTCTTCGCGCGCGCGCTCGATGGCAAGGTGCCGGTCGAACAGGCGGGGACGCTGGAGGCCGCCGTCGCCAGCGCCGCCGCGCAGGCGCAGCCCGGCGACACCGTGCTGCTGTCGCCGGCGGCGGCTTCCTTCGATCAGTTCCGCGATTACGAACATCGCGGCCAGGCATTTCGCGACGCGGTGGGGGACTTGGCGTGACCGATCTGGCAACCACGCAAGGGATTCGCGGCCGGTTCAAGGACCGCGGCGGCCGCGGCGACCGCTCGCCGCTCGGCACCTGGTTCTGGGATACCGACCGTGTCCTGCTGCTGCTCACCTTTGCGCTGATCGCGGTCGGACTCCTTTCGGTCGCCGCCGCGTCGCCCGCGACCGCGATGCGCTATTCGGGTGAATCGCTGAAGCTGCCGCCGCTGTATTATTTCTGGCGCCAGGTAATGTGGGTCGCGGTGTCGCTGCCGGTGCTGATCGGCATCTCCATGCTGCCAGTCAACGTCGCGCGGCGCGGTGCGGTGATCGGCGCCGCGGCGTTTGGTTTCATGCTGCTGCTGGTCCTCATCCCGGGCATCGGCGTCGAGGTGAACGGCGCCAAGCGCTGGCTCGGCGTCGGGTTTTCGCAATTCCAGCCGTCCGAGTTCCTGAAGCCGTGCTTCATCGTCACGGTGGCGTGGCTCCTGTCGCTGCGCACCAAGGAAGAGGGGCTGCCGCTCACCGCCATCACCTGCGCCATGACCGCGACGGTCGGCGCGCTGCTGATGATGCAGCCGGACTTCGGCCAGACCATGGTGTTCGGCCTCGTGTGGATGACGCTGCTGATCATCGCCGGCACGCCCACCAAGACGCTGGCGGCGTTCATCGCCATGGCGCCGCTCGGCGTCGGCGCGGCGTATATGTTCTACGGCACCGCGCGCACCCGCATCGACAGCTTCCTGTTCCGCGATCCCAACGAGGCGGAGGGCGCGCACTTCCAGACCGACGCCGCGCATCGCACGCTCACCTCGGGCGGCTGGACCGGCACCGGGCCGGGCGCCGGCACGTCGAAGTTCGGCCTGCCGGAAGCGCACACCGACTATATCTTTTCCGTGATCGGCGAAGAATTCGGCCTGATCGCCTGCATGGTGATCTCGCTACTGTTCCTCGCGATCGTCGCGCGCGTGTTCGTGAAGATGCTGGACGAACAGGACAGTTTCAAATTGCTCGCCGCATCGGGTCTCGCGACGCAGTTCGGCCTTCAGGCGCTGATCTCCATGGCCGTCAACACGGGGCTTGCGCCCTCCAAGGGAATGACCTTGCCGTTCATCAGTTATGGCGGCTCCTCGATGATCGCGTTGTCGATCGGCATGGGGCTGTTGCTCACCTTCACCCGTCGCAATCCGTTCCTGTTGCGTAGCCCCTATGTGGCGCGCTGGGGGAGCGCGGCATGAGCCGGGCGCGGCACTTCGTTCTCGCGGCGGGCGGTACCGGCGGCCATATGGTGCCGGCGGCGGCCCTCGCCGAAGAGTTGATGCGGCGCGGCCACCGCGTTGCGCTGGTCAGCGACGAGCGCGGCGTGCGCTTTCCCGGCCTGTTCGATGGTGTGCAGACGCATGTGCTGCCAGCCGGGCGGCTCGCCGGCGGGCCACTCGGCTGGGCCAAGGCCGCCCGCGAGATGTGGCGCGGCCGGGCGATGGCGCGCGAACTGTACAAGACGTTCCGGCCGGCGGCGGTGATCGGCTTTGGCGGCTATCCCGCATTCCCCGCACTCGCCGCTGCCTTCGCGGATAAGATCCCGACGGCGGTGCACGAGCAGAATGCCGTGCTCGGCCGCGTCAACCGTCTCGTCGCCGGCCGGGTGGACGCGATCGCCACGTCCTATGGCAAGACCGAGCGATTGAAGCCGAAGTATGAGGCCAAGGCGCATCATGTCGGCAATCCGGTGCGTGATGCCGTGCTGGCGCTGCGCACGCGCCCCTATCCGCTGCTGGAGGAAGACGGCATCTTCCGCGTGCTGGTGACGGGCGGATCGCAAGGCGCGAGTGTCCTGTCGAAGGTGGTGCCCGACGGCCTCGCCATGCTCCCCGTCGCCTTCCGCCGCCGGCTTCAGGTGACGCACCAGGCGCGGATCGAGGATATCGACGCCGCCCGCGCCAAATATGCCGAGCTGGATATCGCCGCCGACCTTGCGACCTATCTGCCCGATCTGCCCGAGCAGCTGGCCTGGGCGCATCTGGTGATCGCGCGCGCGGGCGCCTC
Organism: Sphingomonas dokdonensis; assembly: GCF_002197685.1. Classification (GTDB taxonomy): domain Bacteria; phylum Pseudomonadota; class Alphaproteobacteria; order Sphingomonadales; family Sphingomonadaceae; genus Sphingomonas; species Sphingomonas dokdonensis. The sequence goes on from NZ_NBBI01000002.1 coordinate 589,956, forward strand.
CACCATTTCCGAGCTGACCGCTGCTGGCCGTCCCGCGATCCTGGTGCCGCTGCCCGGCGCGACCGACGATCATCAGACCGCCAATGCGCGCGAGATCACCGCGGCCGGCGGCGCACGGACGATCCCGCAGACCGCCTTTACGCCAAGCGAACTCGCCAAGCAGATGCAGAAGCTGGGTCTTGACCCCGCGGCGCTGGAGAATGCCGCCGGACGCGCGCGCGCCTGCGGCAAGCCCGATGCCGCGCGCGACCTCGCCGATCTGGTCGAAAGCCTGGACGCGCCGGTCGCCAGATTGCCGGTGGGCAGCGCCAAGCCGAAGGAAGCATTCGCATGAAAGGTGTCGCAACCGACATCGGCACGATCCATTTCGTCGGCATCGGCGGGATCGGCATGTCCGGCATCGCCGAAGTGATGCACAACCTTGGTTATAGCGTGCAGGGTTCGGACGTTGCCGAGGGCTATGTCGTCGAGGGCTTGCGCGCACGCGGTATCACGGTGTCGATCGGTCACGATGCCGCCAACGTCGATGGCGTCGCGGTGGTGGTGATCTCCACCGCGGTGAAGCGCGGCAATCCCGAGGTGGAAGCTGCGCTGAGCCAGCGCATCCCGGTTGTTCGCCGCGCGGAAATGCTCGCCGAGCTGATGCGGCTCAAATCGACCGTCGCGGTCGCCGGCACGCACGGCAAGACGACGACCACTTCGATGGTCGCCGCGTTGCTCGATGCGGGCGGGGTGGACCCCACCGTGATCAACGGCGGCATCATCAACAGCTACGGCTCCAACGCGCGCCTCGGCGACAGCGACTGGATGGTGGTGGAGGCCGACGAGAGCGACGGCAGCTTCCTGCGCCTCGACGGCACCATCGCGGTGGTGACCAACATCGATCCCGAGCACCTCGATCATTACGGCAGCTTCGACAAGGCCAAGGACGCTTACGTCGAGTTCGTCGAAAACGTGCCTTTCTACGGCGCGGCCTTGCTGTGCCTCGATCACCCGGAAGTGCAGGCGCTGATCCCGCGCGTGCGCGACCGCCGCATCGTTACTTACGGCTTCGCGGCCAGCGCCGATGTGCGCGGCGTCAACGTATCGCCCTATCCAGGCGGCAACCGGTTCGAGGCGATCATCCGCCACCGCGACGGCACCACCCGCTCGATCGAAGGTATCGACTTGCCGATGCCCGGCCGCCACAACGTCCAGAACGCGCTCGCCGCGATCGGCGTCGCGCTGGAACTCGGCATCGACGATGCGACGATCCAGAAGGGCTTCGAGAAGTTCAACGGCGTGAAGCGCCGCTTCACCAAGGTGGGCGAAGTTGCGGGCGCGACCATCATCGACGATTACGGCCACCACCCGGTCGAAATCCGCGCCGTCCTTTCCGCCGCGCGTGAATCGGCACAGGGCAGGGTGATCGCCGTCGTCCAGCCGCACCGCTATTCGCGCCTTGGCAATCTGATGGACGAGTTCCAGGGCGCCTTCAACGATGCCGACGCGGTGTACGTGACCCCGGTCTATGCCGCCGGCGAAGCGCCGGTACCCGGCGTCGACGCGGACGCTTTGGTCGAGGGGCTGCGCCATCGCGGGCACCGTCTTGTCGCGGCGGTAGCCGATGCCGATGCGCTGGCCACGGTGCTGGCAGGCGATCTGCAGGCTGGCGACCAGGTGATCTGCCTTGGCGCTGGTGACATCACCAAATGGGCTTCGGCGCTCGCACCGGCGATCGAGGCACGTCGATGACGACGCCACCCGCCACGCCTGCGCCGCCGCAGAGCCGACTGACGCAAAATGCCCCACTGGCGCCGCTCGTCTGGTTCAAGTCGGGCGGCAAGGCTGCGTTTCTCTTCGAGCCCGCCAAGGTTGAGGATCTGGCAAACTTCTTGGCCAAGCTCGACCGCAGCGTCCCCGTGCTTCCGCTCGGCCTGGGCTCCAACCTAATCGTACGCGACGGCGGCTATCCCGGCGTCGTCGTGCGGCTGGGCAAGCCGTTCGCGAAGGTTGAGGCGCTGGACGCCACCACGCTGCGCTGCGGCGGCGGCGCAAGCGGCATTCTTGTCTCCTCGACCGCGCGTGACGCAGGGATCGCCGGCGTCGAGTTTCTGCGCTCCATCCCCGGCACCGTCGGCGGCTTCGTGCGGATGAACGGCGGCGCTTATGGCCGCGAAACGGCCGACGTGCTGGTTGAATGCGACGTGATTCTGCGCAGCGGCGAACGTCGTACGCTCGCGGCGTCCGAGCTGAACTACACTTACCGCCATTCCGACCTGCCAGACGGCGCGATCGTCGTCTCCGCCACCTTCCGCGGCGAACCCGGCGAACCCGCTGCGATCCAGGCCGAGATGGATCGCATCGCTGCCGCGCGCGAGGAGTCGCAGCCGTTGCGCTCCAAGACCGGCGGTTCGACCTTCAAGAACCCGCCCGGCCACAAGGCATGGCAGCTCGTCGACGAGGCCGGCTGCCGCGGCCTCACGCGCGGCGACGCGCAGGTCAGCGAAAAGCACACCAACTTCCTCCTCAACCTCGGCAACGCGACCAGCGCCGACATCGAGGCGCTCGGCGAGGAAGTCCGCACCCGCGTGAAGGAGACCAGCGGCGTGACCCTCGAATGGGAAATCCAGCGCGTCGGGGTGGCATCGTGAGCGGGATGCACATCGCCGTCCTGATGGGCGGCTGGTCCGCCGAGCGCGCGGTGTCGCTCTCCTCGGGCGCCGGCATCGCCGATGCGCTGGAAGAGCGCGGCCACCGCGTCACGCGCATCGACATGGAGCGCGACGTCGCCGCTGCGCTTGCGGCGGCCAAGCCCGATCTCGTCTTCAACGCGCTCCACGGCACGCCGGGCGAAGACGGCTCGATCCAGGGCCTCATGGACATCATGGGGCTCCGCTATACGCATAGCGGCCTCGCCACGTCGGTGATCGCGATCGACAAGGTGCTGACCAAGCAGGCGCTGGTCCCGCACGGCATCCCCATGCCCGGTGGCCGCATCGTCGCGACCGAGGATCTCTACACTGCCGATCCGCTCCCGCGCCCGTATGTGCTGAAGCCGGTCAACGAAGGCTCATCGGTCGGCGTCGCGATCGTCACGGCGGAGGGCAATCACGGCACCCCGATCAGCCGCGACGCGGCCGGTCCGTGGCAGCAGTTCGACGAGCTTCTGGCCGAACCGTATATCCGCGGCCGCGAGCTCACCACCGCCGTGCTCGGCGACCGCGCGCTCGGCGTCACCGAGCTGCGCCCCAAGTCCGGCTGGTACGATTACGACGCCAAATATACCGACGGCCTGACCGACCACATCTTCCCCGCACCGGTGCCCGACGAGATCACGGAGGCGTGCAAGGCGCTCGCCCTGCGCGCGCACCAGCTGCTCGGCTGCCAGGGCTGCAGCCGCGCCGATTTCCGTTGGGACGATGAACGCGGCGTCGACGGCCTGTTCCTGCTGGAGGTGAATACCCAGCCCGGCATGACGCCGCTCAGCCTCGTTCCCGAACAGGCGCGCCACCTCGGCATCTCCTATCCCGATCTCGTCCAGGCGATCGTCGACGAGGCGCTGCGCGATCATCCGCTGGTGGGGGAACAGGCATGAGCCGCGCCGCCAGCCGCGCCACGCCGGCGCGCCGCCCCACCGTGCGCCGCGCCCCGCCCAAGAAGTCACTGGGCGATCGCCTCGTCGCCGCGTTGCCGGTCAGTGAAGCGACGCTGCGCCGTGCGGTCACCTGGTCGATCCTCGGCCTTGGCGGCGCCGCCGCGCTCGCCACCGCTTCATGGTTCGGCGTTCCCGCCGCGATCGGCACCGCCATGGCCGACGCCACGGGCGAGCTTGGCCTGAAGGTCGAGGGCGTTGACATCACCGGCATCAAGCGGATGAACCGCGAAACGGTGTACGCCGTTGCGCTGGAGGATCAGCCAAGCGCGATGCTGCGCGTCGATCTCACCACCGTGCGCGAACGGCTGCTGGCCTATGGCTGGATCAAGGACGCCTATGTCTCGCGCCGGCTGCCCGACCGCCTGCTGATCCATGTGGTCGAGCGCGAGCCCGCTGCCGTGTGGCAGAATGGCGGCCAATTGACGCTGATCGACGCCACCGGCGTGCCGCTGGAGCCGGTCGACCGCAACCGCATGCCCGATCTGCCGCTGGTGATTGGCCCCGGCGCGGACCGGCAGGAGGCCGCGTACCAGCGCCTGCTCGCCGCCGCGCCCGCGCTGAAGCCGCGGGTGAAGGCAGCCACCTGGGTCGGCAACCGTCGCTGGGATCTGACCTTCGACAGCGGCGAGACGCTCGCCCTGCCGCAGGAGGGCGCCGCGGCCGCGCTGGTGAAGTTCGCGGAACTCGACGGTGCCCGCGCATTGCTCGGCAAGGGATGGCTGCGCTTCGACATGCGCGATCCGGCCAAGCTCGTCGCGCGTAAGCCGGGGACCGACATGGAACATAGCGTACCTGATGCAGGTACGGGGGAGGGCGCATCGGCCGCCCCCGCACGCTTCGCACGGATCGACGAAGTCTAAAACGACACCACGGGGCAGGGAACAGGGAAACAGGGCGATGGCAAAGGCGGCACCCGAAGGTATCATCACCGCGCTCGACATCGGCACCTCCAAGGTGTCGGCGATGATCGCGCAGCGCGGCGACGGCGGCGAGCTGGTCGTGCTCGGCACGGGTCAGCGCGAGTCGAAGGGCGTAAAGCGCGGCTATATCGCCGACATGGCGCTGACCGAGGTCGCGGTGCGCGAGGCGGTGGCGCAGGCGGAGCGGATCGCCGGCTTCAACATCGAAAACGTCTGGGCCGGCTTCTCCGCCGGCGGCCTCGTCAGCGACGAAGCGTTCATCGAGGTCGAGCTGAACGGCCATCGTATCGAGCAGCAGGATATCGACGCCCTGCTCGGCGAGGGGCGGCAGGCGATCGACCCGCAGGGCCGCATGGTGCTCCATGCGCAGCCCGCGCTCTACACGCTCGACGGGCTCACCGGCGTCAAGAAGCCGCTCGGCCTCCACGCCGATCGCCTGGGCGTCCACATCCACGTCATCGCCGCCGATGGTTCGCCGGTGCGCAACCTCGACCTCACCGTGCGGTCCGCGCACCTGGAGGTAAAGTCGATCATCGCCTCGCCCATCGCCACCGGCCTTGCCTGCCTCAGCGAAGAGGAGCGCGATCTTGGCGTTGCACTGGTCGAAATCGGCGCAGGCATGACCAACGTGTCGCTGTTCGCCGGCGGCATGCTGGTGGGGCTGAAGTCGATCCCGATCGGTTCGTGCGACATCACCGACGACATCGCCTCGGCCTTTGGCACCTCGCGCAGCCAGGCCGAGCGCATGAAGTGCTTCCACGGTTCGGCCAACGCCTCCCCGCGCGACAATCACGAAATGATCGCGATCCGCCCCGGCCGCGCCGACGACGATGCCGATCCCTTGCAGATCACCAAGGCCGCGCTCATCTCGGTCATCCGCACCCGGCTCGAACACCTCGTCAACGAGGTGCAGACCGCGCTGAAGGAACTGAAGTTCGAAGGGCCCGTTGGTCGTCAGGTGGTGCTGACCGGCGGCGGTGCGGAGCTGAAGGGCATCGCGGATTACGCGCAACAGGTGCTCGGCCGCACCGTGCGCGTCGGTCGGCCGCGCGGGCTCACCGGGCTTCCCGATGCGCATGGCGGGCCCGGGTTTGCGACGCTTGCGGGCCTGGCGTTCTTCGCCGCATCCGACCCGGTCGACCTGCGCGGTCTGGTCCCGACGCAGCAGATGGTGGTGCGGCAAAAGGGTCTGGGCGCGCTCAAACGGTTGTTTCAGGCGGCCAAGGCGAATTATTGATTCGCGACGGCCGCTTTTCGGCTGGAACGCAGCGCCGGGATGCTGCACAAAGATTAATGGCGATGACGGGCCAGTGTTTGGTGCCCGAAATGACGGAGTAATTTGGCGATGGGCATCGAATTCATTGCACCCGAGGTGGACGAACTGACCCCGAAGATCGCGGTGATCGGCGTCGGCGGCGCGGGCGGCAACGCGATTGCCAACATGATGCGCGCGGACGTGCAGGGCGTCGAGTTCCTGGTCGCGAACACCGATGCGCAGGCGCTGAAGCAGTCGATCGCCCCGCAGAAGATTCAGCTCGGTGCCAAGATCACGCAGGGTCTCGGCGCCGGCAGCCGGCCCGAGATCGGCCGCGCCGCGGCGGAGGAAACGATCGAGCAGGTTTCGAAGCTGCTCGAAGGCGCGCATATGTGCTTCATCGCCGCCGGCATGGGCGGCGGCACCGGCACCGGCGCCGCTCCGGTCATCGCCAAGGCCGCGCGCGACATGGGCATCCTGACCGTGGGCGTCGTAACCAAGCCGTTCGCCTTCGAAGGTAAGCGTCGCGGCACCTCGGCCGACCAGGGCATCGAGGAACTGCAGAAGTTCGTCGACACGCTGATCGTCATTCCGAACCAGAACCTGTTCCTGATCGCCAACGCCAACACCACCTTCAAGCAGGCGTTCGAACTGGCTGACGAGGTGCTGCAGCAGGGCGTGCGCGGCATCACCGACCTCATGGTCATGCCGGGCCTCATCAATCTCGATTTCGCCGACGTCCGTTCGGTGATGCAGGAGATGGGCAAGGCGATGATGGGGACCGGCGAGGCGGACGGTGACGACCGCGCGTTGATCGCCGCGCAGAAGGCGATCGCCAACCCGCTGCTCGACGGCGTGTCGATGCAGGGCGCAAAGGGCGTCATCATCTCGATCACCGGTGGCGAGGACATGCGCCTGCTCGAGGTGGACGAGGCCGCGAACCACATCCGCGAACTGGTCGATCCCGAAGCCAACATCATCTGGGGTTCGGCATTCAACCCCGAGCTTGAGGGCCGCATCCGCGTGTCGGTCGTCGCGACCGGCATCGAGGCTGTCGAGCGCACCGAGGCGCCGGCATCAGAGCCCGCCCGTGCGTTCAGCTTCTCGGCCCCGCGCCGCCCGGACGCGGCACCTGCTGCGCCTGCACCGGCCGCTGCTGCGCCCGCGCCCGCGGCCGCACCGGCAGCACCAGCATCAGCGCCCGCGCCGCAGCCTACGGGCGCGGCGGCCGGTGCGATGTCGGCTGGCGTACCGGCACCGGGCACCAAGCCCGCCGTTGAACTCACCGATGCGGCGCGCAGCGTGGAGGAAGGCCCCGGCGACGAGCTGCTGTTGGGTAGCGACACGGTCGTGCCCGCGCCCCAGCAGGGCGCGCCCGCAACCCCGGCCAAGCCGAACGAGCCGCGCGTGTTCGGTGACGACGACAGTGGCGAGGCACCGCGTCGTCGCTGGCTGTCGGGTGGCGACAACGGGGCCGACGTGCCGCCGCAGCCGCGCGTGAAGCTGGGTGGTACCCTGTTCGAGCGGATGCAGAATGCGTCGCGCGGCAACCAGCGCGGTGCAGAGGAAGAGAACAAGGATTCGCTCGACATCCCGCGTTTCCTGCACCGTCAAAACAACCAGTAAGCATTGATGCGCGATGGCGGCCGGCGTTCGTCGGCCGCCGCGTGCGGCTCGGCGCGTGCGTGCGCCGAACTCATTGCTGGTTCATCGCGCCTGGTTCACACATTGCCTTCCATGTCGATCGCTCGTCCTTTTATCATCGCCGCTGCCTTGGCGGGCGCGCCGGGAGCGCTTGCCCAGAGCTATCCCGGCCAGCAGATCCAGACGGTACCCCGCCCAACGCCCGACGCTGATGCGCTGGCCGGTGCGATGCGGCGGCTTGGCGCGAACCCGCGCGATCTCTCCGCATTGCTCGAGGCCGCTGAACTGTCACTGCGGCTGGGTGATGTGAACGCCGCGGCGTCGCTGCTGAAGCGCGCCGAGAACGTCGATCCGATGAACGGCCGGGTAAAGGCCGGCATGGCGCGCATCCTGGTAACGCAGGAGCGGCCGGGCGAGGCGCTGCGCTATTTCGATCAGGCGATCGGATACGGTCTGGATGCGAAAAGCTTCGCTGGCGATCGCGGCCTCGCCTATGATCTGGTCGGTGAGCAGGAGCGGGCGCAGCGCGATTATCGTGTCGCGCTGAAATCCGGCAGCAACGACGAAGTGGAGCGCCGCTACGCGCTGTCGCTCGGGATCTCGGGCAAACGGCAGGAAGCGCTCGACGTCATCGACGATCAGGTGCGGCGGAACGATCGCAGCGCCTGGCGCGTGCGGGCCTTTGTGCTGGCCCTGACCGGCGATGTGCCGGGCGCGGAAAAGATCGCCAATACCATGATGCCGCCGGGCATGGGCGCGGCGCTTGCCCCATTCTTTTCGCGGGTCGCCGGGCTGCCTGCCGCCGACCGCGCCTTTGCCGTGCACTTCGGTGAATTGCGCCCGACGCCGCAGCGTCTGGCGGATGCGCGCATGGTGCCGCCCTTGCCACCACTGGTTCCCGAAGTCTCACGCCCCGTGCAGGTCGCCGCCGCACCAGCGGCTGCGCCGAAGGCCAATGCCGGCAGCGAGCGGCGCAGCGCGCGCGAGGATGCGCGGCGTCGACGTGAGCTTGCCGCGGCAGAGCGCCGTGCGAGCCGCACCAGGCAGAGCGAGCAGCGGACGAAGCCGGCCGAGAAGCCTCCGGTGGCGGTAGCGGCTGCGAGCAGCGCATCGGTGCGCCGCCCCGCCAACGAGCCGACTGCTTTTGAGCCGCCGCGCTACGCCGGGGTCGCATTCGCGCCGCCGCAGGCGGTGGTGCAGCCTGTCCCGACGGCGCCGGTCGACACCGCCGCTGAAACGGCGAGCGCGAGTCCGCGCCCGGCTACGCCGCTCCCGCAAACGCCGTCCGTGCCGACGACCGGCACGGCGCCTGCTGCCGCACCGGTCCAACTCGCGTCGTCAACGCCATCGACGCCGCGCCCGGTGCCGACGCGGTCGCCCGCGCTCACGCCGTCGAGCCCATCACCATCGGCGGTGACGGCGCCACAGCCCACGGCTGAGGCTTCGGTTCCGACCAGCATCGCCGCGACCCCGCCGCTAAATCCGGCGCCGGTCCAGACCGCTGCAGAAACAACTGCGTCGACCCCGACCGCCGCCACTCCCGCGGTGAGTGAGGACACGATCCTCGCCCGCATCATGGCGGGCATCTCCATCCCGGGTTCGGAGCTGGGGATCGCGCCGGTTCGTCCACCGGCGCCTGAGCCGGAGCCCGTTAGCGAAACGGCGGCGCGTGTTGAAGCCGCGCCGCCCGCCGTCGCGGACGCGACGGCGACAAAGGCGGCCGCCGATCTTCTGGCCGCCGGGGACCAAGAAAAGGCCATAACCGCCCGGAAAGCGGCCGAGGCTGCTGCAAAGAAGGCCGCGGCCGATGCCAAGGCGGCCGCCGCCAAGAAGCTTGCCGACGCGAAGAAGCAGGCGGAGGCGAAGAAGGCTGCCGAAGAAAAGGCTGCTGCCGCCAAGGCGGCAAAGGCCGAGCCGGCGCGTATCTGGGTGCAGGTGGCGGGCGGCGCGAACAAGGACGACCTGCCAAAGGCATGGGCGGCGGCACAGAGCAAGGCTGAGGCGCTGAAGGGCAAATCGGCCTACACCACGCCGCTGCGCGCCACCAATCGCGTGGTGACCGGTCCGTTCAAGTCCGACGCGGAAGCTCGCGAGTTCGTCAACACCTTGGCAAAGCAGGGTTTGTCGGCGTTTCCGTTCACCAGCGACGACGGCCAGAAGATGACGAGGTTGCCCGCGAAGTGACAGTGCTCGCGCCATGGGCGTGCAACCCGGCGCAGAGCAAAGGCCGCCTCCACGAAGAACAAAGCAAGACCGGCGAGGCAGGCGAACGCGGCCCGCGCGACGCCTATCAGCGCGACCGCGACCGTATCGTCCATTCCATCGCTTTCCGCCGGCTGCGGCACAAGACGCAGGTATTCCTGGCGCCCGATGGCGACCACTTCCGAGTCCGGCTGACGCACAGCCTTGAAGTCGCGCAGATCGGCCGCACCATTGCGCGCACGCTGGGGCTGAACGAGGATCTGACCGAAGCCTTGTGCCTGGCGCACGACATCGGCCACCCGCCCTTCGGCCATGCTGGCGAGGATGCGCTGAAAGCGGCGATGAGCGCCGCCGGCGGCTTCGATCATAACGGCCATACGCTGCGCACGCTGATGCGGATCGAGCGAGCCTACCCGCGGTTTGACGGGCTGAATTTGACGTGGGAGACCCTCGAAGGGCTCGCCAAGCATAACGGTCCGGCCCGGCATCCGGGCTGGGCGCTGCACGCGGCGGACATGGAGGCCGATCTCGCGCTCGACACCTATGCCAGTCTGGAGGCGCAAGTCGCGGCGCTGGCGGACGACATCGCGTACGACAATCACGACATCGACGACGGCCTACGCGCCGGGCTGTTGTGCCTCGACCAACTAATGGCGGTGCCGCTAGTCGCACACGGCTGGGACCGGGTGCGCGCGCTCTTTCCCGATGTCAGCGAGCGGCGGCAGGCGCGCGAGCTGGTGCGCAGTCAGATCGGCGTGATGGTGAACGATCTACTGGAGGAAAGCCGCCGGCGCGTTGCGGCATCGGGCGTGACCTCGGTGGACGAAGTTCGCGCCGCTGGGCAGGCACTGGTGGCTTTTTCGGACGAGATGCGCTTGGCCGAACGCGACCTGAAACGCTTCATGTATGCGAACCTGTACCACCATCCGATGCAGCTCGAGGCGGCGGCCGCCGCGCATGATGTGGTTGCGGGCCTGTTCGCCGCCTTCCACGCCGACCCGGCGGCGCTCCCGCCCGAGTGGCGCCAAAGCCTGCCGGCCGAGGAGCCTGCCTTCAGCCGACATATCGCCGACTACATCGCCGGCATGACCGATCGCTACGCAATCCGCGAATATGCCCGCGTCGTTGGCCCGGTAACGATGCCGGACGGCTTCTGATCTAGTTCTTCAGCCGCCAGCCGCGGCGCAACAGCGTGTAGCAGAGCGCCGCAAGTGCAACGTCGAGCAACAGGACGATCACACTTCCCAGCAGCACAGGCGAGTCGGCGATGCCGAGGAAGCCGTATCGAAAACCCGAGATGATGTAGAAAAACGGATTGGCGTGGCTGATCGCCTGAAATACCGGCGACAGGCGATCGACCGAGTAGAAGGTGCCCGACAGCAAGGTAAGCGGCGCCACGACGAAATTGGTGACGGCGGCGGCATGGTCGAACTTCTCCGCCCAGATTGAGGTGAGCAGGCCGATAAGCGCCAGGAACACTGAGCCGAGCAGACCGAACCACAACACGGCGATCGGATGGGCGGGCAGCACGTGGACGCCCGGCCATAAGCTCATGGCAAGCCACACGGCAAAGCCGACAAGGAACGCGCGGGTCACCGCACCGCCGACAAGCGCCGCCAAAAGCTCCGCAGTGGACAGCGGTGGCATCAGGTAATCGACGATCGTGCCCTGAATTTTGCCGACCAGCAGCGAGAAGCTGGCGTTGGCAAAGGCATTGTTGAGCATCCCCATGACGATCAGCCCGGGCGCGACAAAGTCGCCGAACGCGACCGCCGTGCCGCTGAGTTGCACCGCGCCGCGCCCGCCCAGGGCGACGGTGAAGATCACCAGGTAAAGCAAGGTGGTGATCGCGGGTGCCCAGATCGTTTGCAGCTGGACCTTGAAGAAGCGCCGCACCTCCTTCACATATAAGGTCTTCAGGCCGCCCCAATTGACGTTCCGGATGGACGGAACGCCGGGCGCGTTCCTGACCAAAGAATTGTCCTGGCCGGCGGGTTGCTGACCAATCGGAGGGTGGCTGCTCATCGCGAATGGGCGTAGTCGCTGCCGACGCTCGCTGCAACCGGCGCAAAGATTGAAGGAACAGCAAGGCCCATGTCCTGGACCGAGGAACGGATCGATACGCTTCGCAAGATGTGGGAAGGCGGCCAGACCGCCAGCCAGATTGCGGAGGCACTGGGTGGCGTTAGCCGCAATGCGGTGATCGGCAAGGCGCACCGGCTGGGCCTGCAGTCGCGCCCGTCGCCTGTCGTTCCAAAGGATGCAGAGGCCAAGGCCGCGCCCGTCGTTGCTGCCGAGCCGGTAGCCGCGCCGCCGCCGCCTGCGCCGCCTGAGCCCGAGTCACCGCCGCCGGCGCCACCCGCCCCGCCGGTCGCGGCAGCCCCGGCCAGCCCGCCCGCAATGACGCAGGTGTCGGCGCCCAAGCCGATCACGATCACGACGCCGCTGGAGCCGGAGCGGTCGCCCGAATCGCAGCGCATGGTCCGTTCGGTCGGGCCGGGCGGCTTCGTGCGTCAGGCGCCCGGCGAGCAGCAGCCGCCGATCGCACCGGCCCCGCCGCGCCGACTGGTGCCGGCCAAGCCGTCGCCCGAGATCGCCGGCAAGACCAGCCTGCTCGATCTCAGCGACAAGGTGTGCAAATGGCCGATGGGTCACCCGGGTGAGGCGGACTTCCACTTCTGTGGTGACAAGGTAAACCCCGGCTTTCCTTATTGCGTGGAGCATTGCGGCCACGCCTATCAGGCGCAGCTGCCGCGGCGCGACCGGCGCGCCGCACCGCTGCCTTTCGGTGGTCCGCGGATGCGCTAAGCCAGGGCTCAAGCAAAACAGAAAAGGCCACGCTGGAATGATACCCAGCGTGGCCTTTTCTGTGTCGGCCGAGACACAGGCGCTCGGCTTTTGTTGCTCGGGCGGTAGCGAGGATTCCTCCTACCGCCCTCAGCGTGTCAGAAGCGGAATGCTGCCGTGGCGCGCAGCGAGTGCCAGCGGAACTTGTCGTCGCTACGACGGAAGTCCGTGCCCGAGGCGTTCCCGAGCAGGAACGGGTTGGTCGCCGCGGTCGTGCCGGTGTTGCCGGCGCGGACGCGATAATCATCGTCCTGATACTGGTGGTACATATATTCCAGGCCGACCGAGAAGTTGTTGCCGATCCGCTGCTCGACGCCGCCGCCGCCGGTGATGCCCCACTGGTTGCGCTTGCCGCGCTCAGCGAAGCTGTTCGCCGTGTTGGTGGTGGTGAAGTCGCGATCGATGCGGGCGTAGCCCGGACCGAAGGTGCCGTAGAACAAGGTGGTGTTGTTCGGCGTGTAGCCGACGCGACCACGGATCGACGCTTCCCAGTTGATCGAGCGGGTCATCGTGTAGGATGCCGGCGTGGTCGAGAACGCCGTGACGCTGTCGGTGATCTCGCTCTTGCCGAATTCGCCCACCACGCCAACGACGATGTTACCGCGCTGCTGATCCCAGCCGACACGGCCGTAATAGGCCCAGCCGTCCTCGTCATTGACGCAGCCCGCCGGAGCAACCGGGTTGGTCGGCGACGTTCCGGCCTGTGCGCGGCCGTTGCAGAAGCCGCCAACCGGAGGACCGAAGGCGTTCGCGCCGGTCGCGGTCGTTACGGTGCTGCCGAAGCCGCCGTTCAGGCTGCGATCGAATAGGATGGTGGAACCGACGTCGTTCGGCTGCACGTCATAGCCGCCAGCGGCACCGACATAGACGCCCGAGAACCCGGGATCGCCGTCAACCGTCTGGGCGGAAACTGCCGGGGCCACCAGGGCGGCGGCAATGCCGGAGAGCAGCAGACGCTTCATACACTAACCTTTCAGATGCTTCATTCAAGTGCCCGTCGGAACGGCGCTCGGGACGCAAAGGATGCATTTCGAAACATTGCCGCGGCGCATCGGTATAGAAGTGTTGCCGCGCGGCAACAGGTCGCGATGCCGCGGCCGGCTGCTATATGGATGAAATGGCTGACCCAGATTTGTTCCGCGCTCCCGCATCCAGCGCCGATTACGACGCATCTTCGATCGAGGTGCTGGAGGGGCTGGAGCCAGTTCGGCGTCGGCCGGGCATGTATGTCGGCGGCACCGACGAGCGCGCCCTGCACCATCTCGCCGCGGAGATCCTCGACAATGCGATGGACGAGGCGGTGGCCGGCCACGCGACCCGTATCGAGGTAGCGCTGGCGGCGGGGAACCGCATCACCATCACCGATAACGGCCGCGGCATGCCGGTCGATCCGCATCCCAAGTTCCCGGACAAGAGCGCGCTGGAGGTGATCCTGTCGACCCTGCACTCGGGCGGCAAATTCTCCGGCAAGGCGTATGCCACGTCGGGCGGTCTGCATGGTGTGGGCGCGTCCGTCGTCAACGCGCTCTCCTCCGACACGGTGGTGGAGGTCGCGCGCGACCGGCAGTTGTTCCGCCAGCGCTTTTCCAAAGGCGTGACGCTCGGCCCGCTCGAAACCGTCGGCGCGGCGCCTAACCGCCGCGGCACCTCGGTCGCCTTCACGCCGGATATTGAGATCTTCGGGCGCGAGTTGCTGTTCAAGCCCGCGCGGCTGTACCGGCTGGCGCGGTCCAAGGCCTATCTGTTCGCTGGTGTCGAGATCCGGTGGAAATGCGCGCCCGAACTGATCGGCGACGACACCCCGGCGGAGGCGGTGTTCCAGTTCCCAGGCGGTCTCGCCGACCACCTGCGCGAACAGGTCGGCGCGCGCGAATGCGCGACGGCGGACTTCTTTGCCGGGTCGCAGGAGTTTCCGGCCGAGGCGGGGCGCGTCGAATGGGCGGTCGCCTGGCCCTTGTGGTCGGAGGGCAGCTACAGCTGGTATTGCAACACCATCCCGACTCCCGATGGCGGCACGCACGAACAGGGGCTTCGCCAGGCGCTGGTTCGCGGGCTTCGCGCATTCGGCGACCTCGTCAACAACAAGCGGGCAAAGGAGCTGACCGCCGACGACGTGATGGTCGGCAGCGAGCTGATGCTCAGCGTGTTCATCCGCGATCCGCAATTCCAATCGCAGACCAAGGACCGGCTTACCTCGCCAGAGGCCGCCGGGCTGGTCGAAAAAGCGGTGCGCGACCATTTCGACCATTGGCTCGGCCAGAACATGGACCGGGGCCGCGCGCTGCTCGGCTATGTGGTGGAGCGGATGGACGACCGCCTGCGCCGCAAGGCCGAGCGCGAGGTGAAGCGCAAGACCGCGACCTCGTCGCGCAAGCTGCGCCTGCCCGGCAAGCTGACCGATTGCTCGATCGACAGCAACGAGGGCACCGAGCTGTTCATCGTGGAGGGCGACAGCGCCGGCGGCAGCGCCAAGCAGGCGCGCGACCGCAAGACGCAGGCGATCCTGCCGATCCGTGGCAAGATTTTGAACGTCGCCTCCGCGACCAGCGCCAAGATCCTCGCCAACCAGGAAATTGCCGACCTGATCCAGGCATTGGGCTGCGGCACGCGCAAGGAGTGCCGTCCCGACAATCTGCGCTACGAACGCGTCGTCATCATGACCGACGCGGACGTCGACGGCGCGCATATCGCGACGTTGCTGATGACGTTCTTTTTTCAGGAAATGCCCGATCTTGTTCGCCGCGGGCACCTCTACCTCGCGCAGCCGCCGCTTTACCGCCTGACGGTCGGCGCCAAGTCGCTCTACGCCCGCGACGACGCGCACCGCGCCGAGATCGAGCGCACGGTGTTCAAGGGCAAGAAGGTCGACGTGGCGCGCTTTAAGGGCCTTGGTGAGATGAACCCCGGCCAGCTGCGCGAAACCACCATGGATCCAGGCAGCCGCAGCCTTATTCGCATCACCCTGCCGCAGGAATATGAGGGGCGCGCCGGCGTCAAGGATCTGGTCGACCGGCTGATGGGCACCAATCCCGCGCACCGCTTCGCCT
The DNA here is from genome assembly GCF_002197685.1 of Sphingomonas dokdonensis. GTDB lineage: Bacteria > Pseudomonadota > Alphaproteobacteria > Sphingomonadales > Sphingomonadaceae > Sphingomonas > Sphingomonas dokdonensis. Next base: position 605,508 of record NZ_NBBI01000002.1, read on the forward strand.
TTATCCAGGAGAATGCGGCGCGGCTGGACGAGGAGACGATCGACGCGTGACCCTGGGCGTGCGAGTACCTATCTAGCCGGGATGCGCAAACCAAAGGCAGGGCTTCCGAGCCGCCAGCAGATCCTCGACTTCATCGCCACCAGCGAGACGCCCGCCGGCAAGCGCGAGATCGCGCGCGCCTTTGGGCTGACCGCGCAGGAGAAGATCGGACTCAAGGCGCTGCTGAAGGACATGGCGGACGAGGGGCTGATCGACAGCGCGCCGGGCCGCGCTTTTCATAAGACGGGCGGGCTGCCCAAGGTGACCGTGCTGCGCGTCGTCGACGTCGACGATGGTGGTACGATCTGGGCGACGCCGGAGCGCTGGGAGGCCGACGTTCCCGCGCCGCGCGTGCGGGTGCGCGAGCGTCGTCGTGGCGAGCTTGGGATCGGCACTCGCATCCTTGCGCGGACGGAGGAGGCCGGCAACGGCTGGATCGCGCATGCCATGAAGACGCTTGCCCCCGCCGCCGAGCAGATGATCGGCGTGCTGCGCGGCGAGGGCGACCGGCTGTGGCTGCAAGGCGTGGAGAAAAAGGAAAAGCGCGAATATGCCGTCTCCGACGCCGGCGGGGCGCAGGCCGGCGACTTGGTGCTGGCCGAGCGCACCGGCCGCCCACCGCGCATCTCCGCGCGTGTCGTCGAGCGGCTGGGCGATCCGTTCGCCCCGCGCAGCTTCTCGCTGATCGCGATCCACCGTCATGAGATTCCGCACGTCTTCACCGAAGAAACACTGGGCGAGGCGACCCGCGTCGCGCGCCAGCCGCTGGGCGACGATCGCGAGGACCTGACGCACCTGCCGATCGTCGCGATCGATCCCGCCGACGCGCGCGATCACGACGACGCGATCTGGGCCGCCCCCGACGACGATCCCGCCAACGAGGGCGGCTTCCGCGCGGTGGTCGCGATCGCCGACGTCAGCTTCTACGTCCGCCCCGGTGGCGCGATCGACCGCGAGGCGCGGCGGCGTGGCAATTCGGTCTATTTCCCCGACCGCGTCGTCCCCATGCTGCCCGAGATCCTGTCCGCAGACGTCTGTTCGCTGAAGGAAGGCGAGGATCGCGCGACCATGGCCTGCCACCTTCAGGTTACCAAGACGGGTGCGCTGAAGTCCTGGCGCTTCACCCGCGCCGTGGTCCGCATCGCGCGTAACATCGCCTACGAAGTCGCGCAGGCGATGATCGATAATAATCTCCCCGGAACGGGGAGGGGGACCAGCGAAGCTGGTGGAGGGGGATCGCCCCAGGACACACCGCTTGTGGAAGCCCCCCTCCACCAGCCTGCGGCTGGTCCCCCTCCCCGTGCCGAGGAGGATATCCTTCCGGCCCTTCAGAACCTCTGGGCCTGCTGGTCCGCGCTCGCCACCGCCCGCGACAAGCGCGAACCGCTCGCGCTGGACTTGCCCGAGCGCCAGGTCGCGCTCGATGAAAAGGGCCGCCTGCTCTCGGTCGCCCCGCGCGAGCGGCTCGATGCGCACCGCCTCGTCGAGGATTACATGATCGCCGCCAACGTCGCCGCCGCCAAGGCGCTGGAGGCGAGGAAGGCGCCGGTCATGTACCGCATCCACGAGCCGCCCTCGCGCGAGAAGCTGTCGGCGCTGAAGGACTATCTCGACACGTTCGACATCCCCTTCGCGCTCGGCCAGGTCATCAAGCCTGCGACCTTCAACCGCATCTTCGACCGCGTCGGCGACGCCGATTTCCGGCCGCAGGTCATGGAGCAGGTGCTGCGCTCGCAGACGCAGGCCTATTACGGCCCCGGCAACCACGGCCATTTCGGCCTGTCGCTCGGCTCCTATGCGCATTTCACCTCGCCGATCCGCCGCTATGCGGACCTTCTGGTCCACCGCGCGCTGACCAGCGCCTATGCGCTCGGCCCCGGCGGGCTGAACGGCGACGAGGATTTCGAGCGGCTGGGCGATACGATCAGCAAGCTAGAGCGTCGCGCCATGGAGGCGGAGCGCGAGACGATCGACCGCTACGTCGCCTCCTTCGTGGCGGACCGGGTGGGCGAAATCGTCGATGCGCGGATCACCGGGGTGCAGAACTTCGGCTTCTTCGCGACGGTGGAAGGGGTCGGCGGTGACGGGCTGATGCCGGTCAGCGACCTCGGCGGCGAATATTTCCGCTATGACGAGGCGGGGCGGCGGCTGGTCGGTGAGACGAGCGGCGACGAATATACGCTTGGTCAGCGGCTGCGGCTGCGGCTCGCGGAGGCGAACCCGGTCACCGGCGCGCTGCGCTTCGAGATGGAAGAGGGTAGGGGCGCCCGGCCGAACCGGCGCGACGATCGCAAGTCCGGCCCGCCGCGCGTGCTGAAGCGGCGCGGACGGCCCGGCAACATCCGGCATCAGGGGCGGAGAAAGTAACAATGGCCAATTTCATGATCCGCACCGCGGAACGCTACACCACGCGCGCGCAGAACCGCATCGTTGACCGGCTGCGGATCGCGGGCGCGATCAAGCCAGCCAACGCCGCCGCCATCGATCCGACCGGCAAGCTGGAACGGCGGCTTCTCGACCGCATGGTGGCGTTCGGCGCGGTCGTGAGCGAGGGCAATGGCGCATACTGGCTGAACGAGCGGCGCCTGGTTGACTTCCGCAAGGAGGAACTGGCGCGGCTGCTCGGCGCGGTCGCCGTGGTCGGCTTCGCGGCCGCAGGGGCGATCGCCTTCGGCCGTTGACCACTCTTGCCCAAGCCGCCGCGTGATCCCGATCATCCGGTCGTAAACGTAAGCCCCGCCTTCGCCACCAGCCGGTCGCGCAGCGTTGCGCCCATCAGCGCGCCCGGCGTCCAGATGCCGCCGTCGCCCGCCACGTCCTGCACCAGGCACAGCGCGCTTTCCGCCAGCATCTTGCTGGTGGAGCCATAGCCCGGATCGCGGTCGCCCGTGACCACCGTGTCGATCCGCGATCCGTCCGGCATCAGGCCGACGAACAGCAGGTCGTAATGCCCAGCCTCACGTTCCTCGCGGGTCGGGCCCTCGCCCGGCTTTGGCCCGGTGTCCCCGGCGAACGGGTTGAACTTGGCCAGCGCCTCGGCCGCCGCCTTGCCCATGTCGCCCAGCCCAGTGACCATCATCTCGTCATAGACGAAGTCCGCACCATAAAGGCCGCCCAGCAGGAAATCGGTGCGGTGGACGTTCTTGGTGTTGATCGGCGCCATCACGAACGGCGCGACCCAGCAGTTGATGGTGGTGTCGAACTCGGGGATCAGCCCGGTCGGCTGGTGCGGCCCGCTGTGCCCCGGCGTCAGTGCAAACGGGCTGGCGAGCAGCGGCACCAGCGACGGGTCCTTGGCCGCCGCGGCCAGTGTCGCCTTCAGGCTCGCCGCGGTGCCGCCCGAGAACGTGCCCTTCATCGTGCGCACGCGTCCCTTCACGCGGGGTGCCGGGCGCCCGAAGCGTGCGATCGCATGTTCCTGAAGCGTCAGCACGCCAAGGTCGAAGGGGATTGAATCGAACCCGCACGAAAAGACGATCCGTGCGCCCGTGCGCTTTGCCTCCGCCTCGTGCGCGTCGATCATGCGGCGCATCCAGCCCGGCTCACCGCACAGGTCGACATAGGCGGTGCCGGTCGCGGCACAGGCGGCGACCAGTTCGCTGCCATATAGCTGGTACGGACCGACCGTGGAGATCACCACCGTCGCACGCTCGCACATGGCGCGCAGCGCGGCGGAGTCGCCGGCGTCGGCTACCACCAGCGGCAGGTCGGTAACGGCGCCGATTGCGCTGCGCACCTCTTGAAGCTTGGTCAGCGAGCGTCCGGCCATAGCCCAGCGCACACCCTCAGGATAAGCGCCGGCGATATATTCCGCGACAAGGCGACCGGTATAGCCGGTCGCGCCATAGACGATCACGTCGAACTCGCTCGCCATCGGTCCTCTCCCTTTTTTTATGCCGCCTCGCTGAACTGCAGGCTGGCGAGCCGCGCATACAGCCCGCTGCCCGCCATCAACGCGGCATGGTTTCCTTGCTCCACGATGCGCCCGCCGTCCATCACCACGATCCGGTCGGCGGCGCGCACGGTGGCGAGACGATGCGCGATCACCAGTGTCGTGCGATCCGCCATCAGACGCTCCAGCGCCTCCTGCACCAGCCGCTCGCTTTCCGCATCCAGCGCGCTGGTCGCCTCGTCGAGCAGCAGGATCGGCGCATCGCGCAGCAGCGCGCGCGCAATCGCGACGCGCTGGCGCTGCCCGCCCGAAAGCCGCGCGCCGCCTTCGCCCAGGAAGGTATCGAGCCCGTGGGGCAGATCGCGCAGGAAGCCGGCGGCATTGGCCGCCTCCGCAGCGGCCCACAGTGCGCCGTCATCGGCATCCCACCGGCCGTAGCGAAGGTTGTCGCGTGCCGATGCGCCAAAGATCACCGTCTCCTGCGGAACCATGGCGATGCGGCTGCGCAGCGCGGCGGGATCGACATCGCGCAGGTCGGCGCCGTCGACCGTCAACCGCCCCGCGATCGGATCGTAGAACCGTTGGAGCAGCTGGAACAACGTGGTCTTGCCGGCACCGGAGGGGCCGACCAGCGCCACCGTCTCCCCCGGCGCGACGGCCAGCGTAAAATCGTGCAGCGCCGCCGCATCGGGGCGCGTGGGATAGCGGAACTCGACGCCTTCGAACGACACCGCGCCGCGTGCCGGCTGGGGCAGGGCGACCGGCTTGGCGGGCGCCGCGATCTCCGGCCGCTCGGCCATCAATTCGGTCAGCCGCCCCGCTGCGCCAGCGCCGCGCAGCAGCTCGCCGTACACCTCAGTGAGCGCACCGAACGCGCCCGCCACGATGCCGCCGGTCAGCACGAACGCGGCGATCGACCCGCCCGAGATGCGCCCTGCGGCAACGTCGGTCGCGCCTTCCCACAGCACCAGGGTTATCGATCCGAACACCAGCCCGATGACGATCGCCGTCATCACGGCGCGCAACGCGATGCGGCGCTGCGCGGCCTCCATGGTCGCCTCCACCGCGCCCGCGAACCGATCGCTCTCGCGTTTTTCCTGGCCGAACGCCTGCACGATCTTCATCGCGCCCAGCGTTTCCGTCACCATCGCGCCGACATCCGCGACGCGGTCCTGCGAGGTGCGCGAATAGCTGCGTACCCGCCGGCCCAGCAGCACGATCGGCAGGATGATGAGCGGGATACCCAGCGTCAGCAGCCCGGCGAGCTTGGGGGAAATCGCGAACAGGTAGACCAGCCCGCCGATGCCGGTGAACGCATTGCGCAGCGCGACCGATACGGTGGTACCGACCACCATCTCGATCTGAGCGGTATCCGCCGTCATGCGGCTGGCGATCTCCGACGGGCGGTTTTCCTCGAAGAAGCGCGGGCTGAGCGTCAGCAGGTGTCGCTGCACGCTGGTGCGGATATCCGCCACCACGCGCTCGCCCAGCCACGACACGAAATAGAACCGCACCGCCGTGCCGAGCGCCAGCACGACGACGATCATCAGCATGTAGTGGAACGCCCCCGCCACCGCCTCGCCGCTGCCGGCGGTGAAGCCGCGGTCGATGATCCGCTTGAAGCTGTAGGGGATCGCGATCGTCGCTGCGGACGTGACAGCCAGCGCCACCCAGGCGGCAGCGATCTGCGTGGGGTAACGCTTGGCATGACGCCAGACGATGGAAAGGTTGCCGATCCGCCGGCTCGGGGGCGGTTCGCTCGTCGCGCTGCTGGCCATGCGCGCCCGTCTAGCAGTGTGGGGAGTGTGGCTCAACGGCCACCGTCGGGAGCAATCGGCTGGTACAAGCCGTTGTGCAGGTGCACAATGCGCCCCATGTCGGACCAAAGGTGCTACAGGATACCGGATGCTCTACGACGCCTATGAATTCAACCGGTCGCTCCTTGCGACCGCCAGTGCCATGGCCAATTTCGGTGTGGGCATGTTGCAGAACCCGGCAAACCCGTTCGCGTATTTCGGCGGCGGGCAGGTCATGGCCTCCGCGCTGGAGGTGTTCGCACATGCAGCAGCGTCGCGGGGCAAGCCGGCATTCGGGCTCGATCACACGCTGATCGACGGGCGCGAAGTCGCCGTTCGCGAGGAAGTGGTGCTGGAAAAGCCGTTCGGATCGCTCAAGCGGTTCGTGCGCGAGGGCATCGAGGGCGGGCCGCGCCTGATGATCGTGGCGCCCATGTCGGGGCATTTCGCCACGCTGTTGCGCGGCACCGTGGAGCGCATGCTGCCGTTCGCTGATGTCTATGTCACCGACTGGCAGGATGCGAAGCTGGTGCCGCTGGCGGACGGCCGCTTCGATCTCGACGATTATGTCGATTATCTGGTCGCCTTTCTTGAAGCGATCGGACCCGATGGCGACAAGGGTGGGGCGCACGTGCTCGCGGTCTGCCAGCCGTCCGTGCCCTGCTATGCTGCGGCCTGTCTGATGAACGCCGACGCGCATCCCTGCCGGCCCAAGACGCTGACCATGATGGGGGGGCCGATCGACACGCGTGAGGCGCCCACCGCGGTGAACACGCTTGCGACCGAGCGGCCGCATTCCTGGTTCCAGCAGAATGTTATCGCGACCGTGCCGGCGATGTATCCGGGCGCGGGGCGGCGCGTGTACCCCGGCTTCCTTCAGCTCACCGGCTTCATGTCGATGAACCTCGGCAACCACATGATGAGCCATTGGGAGATGTTCAAACACCTCGTCCGCGGCGACGGCGAGAGTGCGGACGCGACCAAGGATTTCTACGACGAATATCGCTCGGTCTGCGACATGACGGCGGAATACTACCTCCAGACGATCGACCTGGTGTTCCAGACGCACGCCCTGCCGAACGGCACCATGACCCACCGTGGCCGCCCGGTGGATCCCGCCGCGCTCACCGACACCGCGCTGCTGGCAATCGAGGGGGAGCGCGACGACATTTCTGGTCTTGGCCAGACCAGGGCCGCGCTGACCATCGCCACCGCATTGCCGGAGGATCGCAAGCGCTACTTCATGGCCGAGGGTGTCGGCCATTACGGGATCTTCAACGGCTCCAAGTGGCGCGAGCGGATCGCGCCGGTGGTCGAGGAGTGGATCACGGCGCACGATTGAATGTGACGCCGGCAAAATGGCTGGGGCCGCACCGCCATTTTGAAGGCGATGCGACCCCGGCGTTCTGGTTCAGGCGATTGAGCCAACCTTGGCGTGGCTGGACGATTCGGAGGAGTCGATCGTGCCGCCAAACAGCATCTTCAACCGACCACCGATGGAAACGTCGGTTTCCCACAGCTCGGCGGAGCTGATGTCGAAGCGGTTGAGGCGGGCGTCCGCCTTGCCGTTCGGGAACCACGCTTCCACGCGGTTGTCCCATAGACGGTCGAACGTCGCCTGATCGGTTTCCTGGCGCACCTGACCCGAGAGGCAGGCGAAGAAATCGTGACCCTTGCCGACGAACTGCGCCATTGCCTTCCCGCCCTTGGCAATGCGATTGTCGTGGGCGGAAAAGATGAACAGGGTGTTCGGCTGGGCCTCGTCAAGCTTGACGTTCATCGGCTCCGAATGCTCGCCATCCATCAGGCCGATCATGATGAACGGGCTGTCTTCCAGCTTGCTCAAAAAGGTTTCGGCAACTTCCTGCGGGCTGTCGTGATCGGCCATTCCATCATCTCCTGCTGTGAATTTAGCTGGAGAACGAGAGCGGACCGCGTTGGTTGCGTAACGTTGCGGCAGGGCGCGTTCCGTTGCTCACCGCGTTTCGGCGAAAGGCAACGAAAAGGCCCCGATCGCATGCGCGATCGAGGCCCCTTTGTTTGCGCGTGCCGGCGCGAGCAGCTTGGGCCGCGCCGGGTCGAAGCGTTAAAGGACTTCGAAAAGACCCGCAGCGCCCATCCCGCCGCCAACGCACATCGTGATCACGACATATTTCGCGCCGCGACGCTTGCCTTCGATCAGCGCGTGGCCGGTCATGCGCGCACCCGACATGCCATACGGGTGGCCGATCGAGATCGCGCCGCCGTTCACATTGAGCAGCTCGTTAGGGATGCCCAGCTTGTCACGGCAATACAGCACCTGCACCGCGAAGGCTTCGTTCAGCTCCCACAGGCCGATGTCGTCCATCTTCAGGTTGAAGCGCTCGAGCAGCTTGGGGATCGCGAAGACCGGACCGATGCCCATCTCGTCCGGCTCGGTGCCGGCGACGGCCATGCCGACATAGCGGCCCAGCGGCGTCAGGCCCTTCTTCTCGGCCAGCTTCTCTTCCATCAGCACGCTGGCCGATGCGCCGTCGGAGAGCTGCGATGCGTTGCCGGCAGTGATGTTCAGATCGGGGCCGAGCACCGGCTTCAGCGACTTGAGGCCCTCCAGCGTGGTATCGGGGCGATTGCCCTCGTCCTTCGCCAGCGTCACTTCCTTGTAGGAGACTTCCTTGGTCTCCTTGTTGGTGACGGCCATGTTTGCGGTGACCGAGACGATCTCGTCATCGAACTTGCCGGCAGCCTGCGCGGCGGCAGTGCGCTGCTGCGACTGGAAGCCATATTCGTCCTGCGCGTCGCGACTGATGCCGTAGCGCTTGGCGACCACTTCCGCGGTCTGCAGCATCGGCATGTAGATGTCCTTGTGCATCGCGACCAGTTCGGGATCGGGCTGCACGCGCATCTGCGGCGTCTGGACGATGGAGATGCTGTCGACGCCGGCACCGATGGTCACGTCCATGTTGTCGACCATGATCTGCTTCGCGGCGGTAGCGATCGCCATCAGGCCCGAGGCGCACTGGCGATCGAGCGACATGCCCGACACCGACGTCGGCAGGCCGGCGCGCAGCAGCGAGGTGCGCGCGATGTTGGTCGCCTGCGCGCCCTGCTGGAGCGCGGAGCCCATCACCACGTCCTGCACTTCGGCGCCGTCGATATGGGCGCGCTCGACGGCGGCTTTCAGCGCGTGGCTGGCAAGCGTCGGCGACAGCGTGTTGTTGAAGGCGCCGCGGTAAGCGCGGCCAATCGGCGTGCGGGCGGTGGAAACAATGACGGCGGAACGCATGGTTATTGTCCTTGAGTAGAATGGATTGCCGAGCCGCCCGTGAATGCGGGCGGCGTTCCCCGGGGAGGGCGGCGGGTAGAAAGGATCAGGTGAAGACCTGCGTGATCCACTCCGCGATCATAGCCGGCTTCTCGCTGCCTTCGATCTCGATGGTGGTTTCGGTGGTGAACTGATACTGGCCGGGGCGCTTTTCGTCGAACTCGGTCAGCTTCGAGCGGCCGCGCACCTTTGAGCCCGACGGGACGGGTGCAAGGAAGCGCACTTTGTTGCCGCCGTAATTGACCCCCATCTTGACGCCGTCGAGGCGCGGCATGTTCGGGTTCTTGGCCGACAGCAGCGGCAGAAGCGACAGCGTCAGGAAACCGTGGGCGATGGTGGTGCCGAACGGCGTCTGCTTGGCGCGTTCCGGGTCGATATGGATGAACTGATGGTCGCCGGTCGCGTCGGCGAACTTGTTGATCATCTCCTGGGTCACCTCGACCCATTCGGACACGCTTTCCTTGCCGATCGCGGCCTTCATCTCGTCTGCGTTCACGAAGACTCCCCTTGGCTTCCTCATCCCGTTCGCGGGTGCGGCGCACCTGTAGGCGCGTGCAACCCAAGCCTGCAAGCCTTGTTGACCGTCTGCTGGAAACGGCCCGTCGGTCGGGCGCGATCAAGCGAACCCGAAATTCGAAAACTGCCGTAGCGGCAATCAGGCATGTGCGACTCGCTTGCGTCCGCCACCATAAATAATGTTATGGTGATTGGCGAAGCTGCCGGAGGGGCGGCACGACAAGGAGAGGCGGCTTGGCTTACGAGCAGATCATCTATGACGTGAAGGACGGTGTCGCGACGATCACGCTGAACCGGCCGGACAAGCTGAACGCATTCACCGGCACGATGATGACCGAGATGATCGACGCGTTCGACAAGATTGACGCTGACGACGATGTACGCTGCGTGATCGTGACGGGCGCCGGTCGTGCGTTCTGCGCAGGCGCGGATCTGTCGGCGGGCGCAAAGACGTTCGACTATGACAAGCGCAGCGATCGGCCAGATCGTGGCAGCGGCAAGCTCGAACTGACCTATGACATGGAGGAAGCGCGCGACGGCGGCGGTCGGCTAACGCTGCGCATCTTCGAATGTCTGAAGCCGGTAATCGCGGCGGTGAACGGCGCAGCTGTCGGCGTGGGCTCCACCATGCAGCTGCCGATGGACATTCGCATCGCCAGCGACTCGGCGCGGTTCGGCTTCGTGTTCGCGCGTCGTGGCATCGTGCCGGAGGCGGCGTCCAGCTTCTTCCTGCCACGTGTCGTCGGCATCAGTCAGGCGCTCGAATGGTGCTATTCGGGCCGCGTGTTTGACGCGCAGGAGGCGCTGAACGGTGGATTGGTGAAGCAGGTGGTACCGGGGGGCGAACTGCTCGCGGTCGCCAACGCGCTGGCGCGCGAGATTGCGGACAATACCGCTCCGGTTTCGGTCGCGCTGACCCGCCAGATGCTGTGGCGCGGGCTTGGATTCCAGCACCCGATGGATGCGCACAAGATCGACAGCCGCGCGATCCTGGCACGCGGTCGTTCGGGTGACGCGAAGGAGGGCGTCACCTCGTTTCTCGAAAAGCGCACGCCGGCATACCCGGACAAGGTATCGAGCAATATGCCCGACTTCTTTCCGTGGTGGGACGAGCAGAAGTACGGCTGACGCACGGTTGATCGATCAACGCCGTGCCGCGTTATGACGTGGCATGAGCGTCGAGGATAACAAGAGGCTGGCCGCGGAGGCGGCGGTGCAAGAGGTACGCGACGGGATGGTCGTGGGCCTCGGCACCGGCTCCACCGCGGCCTTTGCCATCGCCGCACTGTCCCACCGCTGCGCCGCCGGGCTCAGGATCGAAGCGGTGGCGACCAGCGAGGCTAGTACGGCCGCCGCATCAGCCAGCGGGATCATCGTGCGCGACTTTGCCGATTTCGCCACGCTGGATCTCGCGATCGATGGCGCGGACGAGATCGACTCTCGGCTCTGGGCGGTCAAGGGTGCCGGCGGCGCGATGCTGCGCGAAAAGGCCGTCGCTGCCGCCGCGCGCCGCTTCATCGTCATCGCGGACGGATCGAAGCTGGTGCAGGCGATCGGCGCGGCGAAACTGCCGGTCGAGGTGCTGCCCTTCGCCCGCGCTTTCGCAGTGGCGCAGCTTGAGAACCTCGGTGCCGCTGTCACGATCCGGCCAAGCTATTGCACTGATAATGGCAATCTGGTCGCCGACTGTCGCTTTAATGCCATGACCGATCCTCCAGCCTTGGCGGCAGCGATCGCTGCAATACCAGGAGCGCTTGGCCACGGATTGTTTCTTGACGAGGTGGACGCTGCCTACATCGCAGCCGATGGCGTCACTACGCGGCTTGGGCGACCAGCTTAGACGATCAGCCCAATAGCATTGCCGAAATTGTGTAACACTACAGGCAGGAGCACGCTGCCGGTGCGCAGCCGCAGCCATACGGCGAGCAGAGATGGTACGGACGTGAGTGCCATGTAGATCGGATCGAAGCTGAAGCTGCCGTCGGCATAGCGGAACGCGTGCGCAAGGCCGAACAATGCGCAGGACAGGATCGCGCCCCAACTCCAATCGACGCCGAGGAGGCGCTTGCGCCCGGTAAAGGCCTTGTCGAGCGCCAGCAGCAGAAGGCCGCGGTAGAATAGCTCTTCCTCCAGCCCAGGCATGGTTAGCTGAAAGGCTATCGTCTCTCCGGTGGGTGGATCGTCTGGAAACACCAGCGCGATGGCAAGAAAGAGGGCGCAATAGCCGATCACGATCGGAAGCGACGCGCGCAGGCTACCGGGTGCTTGTTGCAACGTCATGCCAGCCTGCCGCCATCCGAAGCGAGGCGCCGCAGCGATCGCTAACGTGGCGCCGAGTGCCAGCACCTTGCCCTGCCAGTTCCACTGCCCCCGTAATGCATGGGGGATCAGGCCGTAAGCGTTCGTGAGCAAAAGGTCGTTCAGGAAAACGAGCCCGGCCGCCGTCGCCAGCCAGCGCCAATCAACGCTGCCCGGCCGCCTCACGGCGATTAGACCGCCGCTGGCCACAAGCATCGCGATGATGCTGGCGATGCTGATGATCGGATCCATTGCCGCCATTCCCCTGGTTCGTTTCAGCAGCGTGACGAGATGAACCTGTATGATTGCTGCACAAAGGAGCGTTTCGTTGCGCGACTGGAACGCGACGGGTCGAGCGTCTAGGGGGAGGGCGACTCAGCAACCGGGCGATGATCCCGCGCGTTTGATCCAAAACCATCCAGTGAGAGCTCTGATGACCGACAACGCCACCAACGCGCCTGCCGACGTTCACGAGGACGGCTCGTCCGAGCGGCTCGCGATCGACACAATCCGCACGCTTTCGATGGATGCCGTCCAAGCCGCCAATTCGGGTCACCCGGGAACGCCGATGGCGCTTGCGCCCGTGGGCCACACGCTCTGGACAAAGTTCCTGCGCTACGATCCAGCGAACGCGCACTGGCCCAACCGCGATCGCTTCGTCCTGTCGGTCGGCCACGCCTCGATGCTGCTCTATTCGCTGCTGCACCTTGCCGGCGTGAAGCAGCCTGATGGCGGCCCGGCTGTCAGCCTCGACGACATCAAGCAGTTCCGCCAGCTTGGCTCCAAGACGCCCGGCCACCCGGAATACAGCCACACCGTCGGGGTCGAGACGACCACCGGCCCGCTCGGTCAGGGTTGCGGTAACTCGGTCGGCATGGCGATCGCCGAGCGCTGGATGGCGGCGCGCTACAACAAGCCCGGGTTCACCCTCTTCGATCATGACGTCTATGCGCTGTGCGGCGACGGCGACATGATGGAGGGCGTTGCCTCGGAGGCCGCGAGCCTCGCCGGCCACCTGAAGCTCTCCAACCTCTGCTGGATTTACGACAGCAACCAGATCTCGATCGAGGGCGACACGGACCTCGCGTTCGACGAGGATGTGGGCAAGCGCTTTGAGGCGTATGGCTGGCATGTCATCCATGTCGACGATGCCAACGATGTTGCCGTCCTGACCAAGGCGTTCGAGGAGTTTCGCGCCACTACCGACAAGCCGACGTTCATCGTCGTGAAGTCGGTGATCGGCTGGGGCTCACCGCGTGCCGGCAGCGAGAAGGCGCATGGTGAGGCGTTGGGCGAAGAGAATGTCCGCCTGACCAAGGAAGCCTATGGCTGGCCGACAGACAAGAACTTCTACGTCCCCGACGGCGTGCAGGAAGGCTTCGAAAAGGCCATGTCCAGCCGCGCTGCGCCGTTGCGCGAGGCATGGGATGCCATGCTCCAGAAGTATCGCACCGAGCACGCCGATTTCGCCAAGGAAGTCGACGCGATCGTCAACGGCACGCTGCCCGATGGCTGGGATGCCGACATTCCGACGTTTGACGCGGACGCCAAGGGCATCGCCAGCCGCGATGCCGGCGGCAAGGTGATGAACGCCATCGCCAAAAAGATGCCGTGGCTGATCGGCGGCTCGGCCGATCTCGCACCGTCGACCAAGACGGATATCAAGGGCGAGGCATCGTTCGAGGCGGATAATTACGCCGGCCGCAACTTCCACTTCGGCGTGCGCGAACATGCCATGGGCTCGGTCGCGGTCGGCATGGCGCTGTCGGGGCTGCGCTCCTACGGCAGCACCTTCCTCGTTTTCCTTGATTACATGCGCCCGCCGGTGCGCCTGTCGGCGCTGATGGAGCTCGGCACCACCTGGATCTTCACGCACGATTCGATCGGCGTCGGCGAAGACGGGCCGACCCACCAGCCGATCGAGATGCTGGCGATGATGCGCGCCACGCCCGGTCTCGACATGTTCCGCCCAGGCGACGCGAACGAGGTTGCCGCGGCATGGCGCGCGATCGTCGAGACGCCGAAGCAGCCGGCTGCGCTGGTCCTGTCGCGCCAGGCGCTGCCGACGCTCGATCGATCCACATACGCCAGCGCCGACGGTGTGAAGCAGGGCGGCTATGTCCTCGCCGACAGTGACGGTACGCCCGACGTGATCCTGCTCGCTACCGGCAGCGAAGTGGGGCTCGCAATCCAGGCGCATGAAAAGCTGCTTGCCGATGGCGTGAAGAGCCGCGTCGTCTCGATGCCCAGCTGGTACCGCTTCGAGAAGCAGAGCGACGCGTACAAGGAAAGTGTCCTGCCCAAGGCCGTCAGTGCGCGCGTCGCGATCGAGATGGCGGGCGAGATCGGCTGGGATCGCTTCGTCGGCCTTTCCGGCAGGACGATCACCATGTCCACTTTCGGTGCTTCCGCGCCGATCGCGAAGCTTGCCGACAAGTTCGGCTTCACCGTGGATAACGTGGTGAAGGTGGCGAATGAGGCGATGGCTGCCTAACTGAAAACATAGGCCCCCGTCCGATCCGAGCGAAGTCAAAGGATCGGGATCGGACGGGTGGGCGTTGTTGATGGCAACGTGTCTCGACTTCGCTCGACACGAACGGACGGAGACAGGACAGATGGGCAAGCTCAACGATCTCGCGAACCTCGGCACGGCGGTGTGGCTGGATTTCGTCGACCGCAAGTTCCTGGAAGAGGGCGGGCTGGAGAAGCTCGTGGAGGAAGATGGCGTGACCGGCGTCACCTCCAACCCGACGATCTTCCAGAAGGCCATGGGCGAGGGCACCGCCTATGACGGCACGCTTGCGGCGTTCGATAAGGCGAACCCGGGTGCCGCCACCATGGATCGCTACGAGCACCTTGCGATTCAGGACATTAAGGCTGCCTGCGAGACGCTGCGCCCGGTTTACGATCGGCTGGACGGCAAGGATGGCTATGTCAGCCTGGAGGTCTCGCCGTACCTTGCGAACGACACCGACGGTACGATTGCTGAGGCGGAGAAGCTCTGGAAGGCGGTCGATCGCCCCAATCTCATGATCAAGATCCCGGGCACTGCGGCCGGGGTCCCCGCGATCGCAGCGACGATCGCCAAGGGCATCAACGTCAACGTAACCCTGCTTTTCTCGCAGGAGTCTTACCAATCCGTGGCCATGGCCTATGTCGAGGGGCTGGAGCAGCGCGTGCAGCGTGGCGAACCAATCGATCGGATCGCCAGCGTCGCCAGCTTCTTCATCAGCCGCATCGACAATGAGATCGACAAGGCGATTGATGCCGGCAAAGGCGGCGAGGAGGCTAAGGCGCTGAAGGGCAAGGTGGCGATCGCCAATGCGAAGCTTGCCTATGCCTGGTATCAGGATTTCATCGCGTCGGACCGCTGGCAGGCGCTGGCGGCCAAGGGCGCGCAGCCGCAGCGTCTGCTTTGGGCTTCGACGGGCACCAAGAACCCCGATTACCCCGATACGCTCTACGTCGATACACTGATCGGGCCGGATACGGTCAACACCATGCCCCCTAAAACCATGGATGCCTTTCGCGAGCGCGGCACCTCGGCCGTGTCCCTGACGCAGGACGTCGATGGCGCCCGCAAGGTGCTTGCCGACGCGGACCGGCTCGGGCTGGACTTGCCGGGCGTGACTGACCGGCTGGTGGAGGAAGGCGTGGCCTCGTTCAGCAAATCGTTCGACGATCTGTTGGGCTCAATCCAGGCGAAGCATCCGGCGGACGCCTGATCAGCATCGGGAACGGAATGCGGGCTTTCCCGTTCGCCTAGAACTCGCTGATTGCTGTGCATCAGGCGTTCCGCCTGACGCAGCGATCGGCGGGAGCAGCCCCGACGGCAAATTCACGTGGAGCCTGAACAAATGAAAATCGGCATCATCGGCCTTGGCCGCATGGGCGGCAACATCGCGCGTCGATTGATTCGCGGTGGACACGAGGTAGTCGCGTGGGATCGCAATGCCGACGCGGTGAAGGAACTGAAGGGCGACGGCGCGATCGCGGCAGAGTCGCTCGCCGATATAAAGAGCAAGCTTGGAACGCCGGCAATCTACTGGGTCATGCTGCCCGCCGGAGCGCCGACAGAGGAGACGATCGAAGCGCTGTGCGCCGAAGATTGTGCCGAGGGTGATATCATCATCGATGGCGGCAACACCTTCTGGAAAGATGACGTGCGCCGCGCCAAGACGCTCGCCGAAAAGGGCGTGCATTATGTCGACGTCGGCACCTCCGGCGGCGTTTGGGGTCTGGAACGCGGCTATTGCATGATGATCGGCGGCGACAAGGCCACTGTCGATCTGCTGGATCCGATCTTTGACACGCTGGCGCCGGGGGTGGGCAGTGTTCCGCGCACGCCGACACGCGGCGAGGAATGCGATCCACGGGCGGAGAAGGGCTATATTCACGCCGGCCGCGCCGGTGCGGGACATTTCGTGAAGATGGTTCACAACGGCATCGAGTACGGCCTGATGCAGGCCTATGCCGAAGGTTTCGACGTCCTGTGGGGCCGCAATGTTGATCATCTGCCTGAGGAAGAGCGGTTCGAGTTCAACATGGCGGAAGTCGCTGAGGTGTGGCGACGTGGCTCCGTGATCTCATCCTGGCTCCTCGATCTCACCGCTTCCGCGCTGGCGCAGGATCAGAAGCTCTCGCAGTTCTCGGGCAAGGTTGCCGACTCAGGCGAAGGTCGCTGGACGATCGACGCGGCGATGGAGCAGGCGACTCCCGTGGCCGTGCTGACCACCGCGCTGTTTGCGCGATACCGCAGCCGTATCGACGACATGTACGGCGACAAATTGCTGTCCGCGATGCGTTTCGGCTTCGGCGGCCATGTCGAGATCCCGCAATGAGCGTGCGTCTGTGACGCTCGTCATCAGCGATGTCGACGGAACGCTGGTCGACCAGAATAAGGATCTGACGGCAGCGACGATCGCGGCCGTTCAGCGCCTGCGCGAGGCCGGGATCAGCTTCACCATGATCAGCGCGCGGCCGTTTTCGGGCTTGGCACCGCTCGCGGAGAGGCTGTCGTTGGATGTGCCGATCGGAGCCTTCAACGGCGGGCTGATCTGTCGCGCAGATGGCGAGGTGCTGTCGCGTGACGTCGTGGACGAGGATGTAGCGCGCGGGGCGACGTGTCTTGCAAAGGGCGAGCCGGTCGACATCTGGGTGTTCGCTGACGACCGATGGTTTGCGACATCGGATACCGGGCCGCATGTCCCGAGCGAGCGGCTGGCCTCCAACCAGGAGCCGGTGCTTTGCGGGAACTTCGACAACCTGCTCGACCGCGCCGACAAGATCACCTTTGTCTGCGACGACGAAGGCGTGCTTGATGCTCTCCGCAACAGGATTGTCGCGGCGTACGATGGTGCGGCCACAATCGTCAAATCGCAGACCTATTATCTCGATATTACCGCAACGACGGCAAACAAGGGCAACGGGATCACCCGGCTCGCGGAGGCGTTTGGCGTGCCGCTTGGCCAGACGGTCGTGCTTGGCGATCAGGCGAACGATATCGCAATGTTCGAGCGCGCTGGCCGAGCGATCGCAATGGGTAATGCGACTGACGAGGTTAAGGCGCATGCGGCAGAAGTGACGCTGGGCAACGATGCCGACGGCGTGGCGCATGCGATCGACACGTTCATCTTGGGGAGAGTGAAGTGAAGCAATTGGTGGCGTTTGATCTCGATGGCACGCTGGCGGAGAGCAAGCAGGCGATCAAGGAAGACATGGGGGAAGCGCTCGCTGATCTGCTGACCGTCGCGCATGTCGCGGTGATTTCGGGCGGAGATTGGCCGCAGTTCGACAAGCAGGTTGCGAGCCGCTTGCCGGAACGGGCCGACCGTTCAAAGCTGTGGCTGATGCCGACCACGGGTACCAAGCTGTACACCTATCGCGACAGCAAATGGGGCACCGTTTATGCCGAACTGTTCTCCGATGAACAGAAGCAGAAGATCCTGACGGCGTTTGACGAGTCGCTGAAGTCGACCGGCTTCGTCCCCGAGCAGACTTGGGGCGAGCGGATTGAGGATCGTGGCAGTCAGATTACCTTCTCCGCTCTGGGGCAGGAAGCGCCGATCCACGCCAAGGAAGTGTGGGATCCGGATTTCGCCAAGCGCAAGGTGATCCAGGCCGATCTGAAGAAGCGGCTGCCGGGGCTGTCGATCAATATGGGCGGCGCGACTTCGATCGACATCACGCAGGAGGGTGTGGACAAGGCGTACGGCCTCAAGCGTCTGCGCGACGAAAGTGGCATTCCGCTCGACGCGATGATGTTTGTCGGCGACGCGATCTTTCCGGGCGGCAACGATTATCCGGCCAAGGAGCTCGGCCTGGACACGGTGCGGGTGCGTGATCCGCAGGATACGCTCGGCGTCATCGCAACGGTGGTTGCCTGCCAGAAGTAAATTGAGGATGCCGGCCCTGCGCCGGCATTCAACCGGTTTGATGTTCGGTAGTCGCTGAGCCGTTGTTTGACCGGTGCAGTGCTTAACTGCCGCTGCTCGGCGCCATCACCGATTGCGCCCGCACCGAAAGGCGATCCAGCGCAGCCTGATGAATGCCCCGGCTGCTGGTAATCACGCCAAAGGCGCGAGGATCGGGTTTGTTGAACGCCAACTCTGCGCCAAGCGCGTCGGTGACCGCGCCGCCGGCTTCGATCGCGATCAGCGCGGCGGCGGCGATGTCCCATTCGTTGCCCCAGCGCAGCGTGGCGACCAGGTCGGCACGGTCGTCCGCCACCATCGCCATGCGTAGTGCGATTGAATTCGGCTTCTCCACCATAGCCAGATCCCGGTCGGCCTTGGGCAGAGCGTCCGTGGGCACACGGGAACCGGCGAAGGTATCCCGCTGACTGGCGAGCAATTTCCGCCCGTCGAGCGTCGCGCCGCCGCCGGCAGACGCCTGCCAGAACTCTTGGCGCACCGGTGCATCCAAGACACCGACTACCGGCTTACCGTCTTCCACCAACGCGACCGACACGGCCCAGCCCGGACGTCCACGGATATAGTCGCGCGTACCGTCGATCGGATCGACGACCCAGATGCGGCGCCGCGCCAGGCGGTCGGAATTGTCGGCGGTCTCCTCCGACAGCCACCCGACGTCGGGCAGGAGCGCAAACAGGCGCTGGCGCAGCAGTGCATCGACCGCGAGATCGACCTCGCACACCGGGCTGCCGGACGACTTTTCCCATCGGGCAAAGTCTGTGTGAAAGCGCGCCAGCGCGAGTTGCCCCGCCTCGCGCGTAATCCTCGCGATCGCGCTCGCAAGGTCATCCACCGGCCACGGTCATCCCGTCGATCCGCATAGTGGGCACGTTGGTGCCATAGCGGAACGCCAGATCATTCGCTGGTGTAAGATTGGCGAACATCTCCTTGAGATTGCCGGCAATGGTGAACTCGGCGATCGGGCGGGTGATTTCGCCATTTTCGATCAGGAAGCCAGCGGCGCCCCGGCTGTAATCGCCTGTCACGCCGTTCACGCCCTGGCCGATCAGCTCGGTCACGTACACGCCTCGCGTGATGTCGCCGATCAGCGTCTCAACCGGTATCAGGCCGGGATGCATGTAGAAGTTGCTGGTCGTGACGCCGGGCGCACCACCGACGCCGCGCGCTGCATGGCCGGTGGGTGACATGCCGAGCTGCCGGGCGGAGGCGCTGTCGAGCAGCCAGGTTTGCAGCACGCCATCCTCCACGATCGCGTGCGGCGACACTGGCAGTCCCTCGCCATCGAACGGGCGCGAGCGCAGACCATGTGGGCGGTGCGGATCGTCCGAGATGGTGATGCCGGGCGCGAACACCGCGCTGCCGAGTGACTCGAGCAGGAACGAGGTTCGACGCGTAATCGCCTGGCCGGAAATCGCGCCTGTGAGGTGTCCCAGCAGCCCGGCGCCGACGCGCGGATCGAAGACCACCGGCAGCGCCGCGCTTTCGACCCGGCCGGGGCTCAGTCGCGCTACAGCCCGCTCACCGGCGAGCGTGCCAACCGCTTCGGGCGAGTCGAGCCGGCTGCGATGCCGGGCGGAGTGGAACCCGTAATCGCGCTGCATGCCGCTGCCCTCACCGGCGATCACGCTGGCCGACAGGCCGTAGCCGGTGGTGGCATAAGCGCCGGAAAAGCCGTGGCTGGTGGCGAGCGCCCACACGCTGCGCGCTGCGCTGGCGCCGCCGCCTTCGCTGTTAGTGACGCCCGGCACTGCACGCGCGGCTTCTTCGGCCGCGAGCGCTGCCTCGCGCAGCTCGGTCGGCGAAACTTCCGCGCCGTCATCGAGATCGAGCAGGGGCGGGGCGCCGTGCATCAGGCGATCCTCGGGCGCTAGGCCGGCCCATTTATCCTCCGGCGCCTCGCGCGCCATTGCCACCGCGCGCTCTACCAGCGCGTCCAGCGCGTCGCTGGAAAGGTCGGAGGTGGAGACGCTGGCGGAGCGCTGACCGATGAAGACGCGCAGGCCCAGATCCTCGCTTTCGGAGCGGCCGACATCCTCCAGCTTGCCCAAGCGGACGGAGATTTCGGACGAGGCGTCGGCGGCGAACACGGCGTCGGCGGCATCGACTCCGGCTTTTCTGGCGCGGGCAACAATGTCGGCGGCGCGCTCCTGCGCCTGGGTCGGGGTCAGCATCAAAACGACTTAGGAGCGGTATGCGTCGGGCGCTAGTGTGCACGGTTCGGCCACGAACCGATGCCTGGCGGCCAGATCGCGTCAAAGCGACGTGCCGACCACCAGACAGGCGAGAAACATGAGCAGGCCGGCGAAACGGTTCGCGCGAAATCGGGTGAGCGCGCCGGCGCCGTCATCGGGGCGCAAGGTGGCCACCTGCCAGAGCAGATGAAGCGCCAGCGGCAGCAGCGCGAGCCAGACCAAAGGATCGGGGCGATGGAGCCAGAAGGCCGCGGCCCAGAGCAGCAGCGCTAGGGCGTAGCAGATGCCGGTGCCGCCGCGCACGTGGCGGCCCATGCGCAACGCGGAAGAGCGCACGCCGATCAGCGCATCGTCCTCGCGATCCTGCAAGGCGTAGATCGTGTCGTATCCGATGACCCAGAAGATCGATCCGGCGTAGAGCAGGAGGCCAGTGGCGGTGAGGCTGCCCCACGCCTCAAGCCAGCCGACCAGCGCCGCCCAGGAAAAGACCAGGCCGAGCCACGCCTGCGGCCACCAGGTGATCCGCTTCATGAAAGGATAGGCGGCGACCAGCGCAAGGCTGGCGAGTGCGAGCAGCGCGGTGTCGAGGCGCAACTGCACCAGGACGAGGAGGCCGATGAGACAGAGCACGAGCAGCCAGACCCAGGCCGCCTTCAGCGATACCGCGCCGGAGGCGATCGGGCGCGAGCGGGTGCGCGCGACGCTGGCGTCGAGATCGCGGTCGACAATGTCGTTATAGACGCATCCCGCACCGCGCATGGCGATGCTGCCGATCAGCAACCAGGCGATCAGCGTCCAGCGTGAGATTGCCCCGCCAGCCAGCGCCACCGCCCAAGCGCCGGGCCAGAACAACAGCCACCAGCCGATCGGGCGATCGAAACGGGCAAGCAGCGCAAAGGGGCGAACACTGGCCGGCAGTGCGGCAACGAGGCCGCGGTGCTGGCTGTCAGGGGTGATGTCTGGTGCGGATGTCACGCCCGACCGCCTAAACCATGCTGCCGTGGTTTCGCCACAGCGCTTTCCTATATCGCGCAAAGAACGCCTGTTTTCCGCTACACCGGTGGCGAGCAGGCGGCATGTCACGCCAGTGGAGGTCGGCCAGGCCATGTCAGTATCGCGTATCTCTGCCGCCGCAGCGTTGTTCCTTGCCGCGGCGCCCGCCAGCGCCCAGCGCGCGAACCCGTGGGAAGGCACGTGGAGAAATGCCGCGGACAGCGTGCGCATCAAGGTGGCGCGCTGCGGCCGCGGCCTGTGCGGCACGGTGATCCAGGCGAGCGACAAGGCGAAGGCAGATGCCGCAGCCGGCGGCACCGATCGGCTGGTTGGCACGCAGCTGTTTCGCGATTTCCGCGAGGGAGAAGACGGCTTGTGGTACGGTCAGGTCTATGTGCCCGATATCGGCCAGACCTTTGACGGTACGATCGAGCAGACTGGTCGCGATACGATTGTCGGTACCGGCTGCCTGTTCGCCAATTTCGGCTGCAAGTCGCAGACGTGGCGACGCGTGCGCTGAATGATCCATCTGTCCGTCGCCATCGGCCGCTTCGTGGAGGCGCTATTCTACGCCATCCTCCGCGTCGCGGGCGTGGTAACGGGCATCGTGCTGCTGATCGCGGTGACGGGGCTGATCCTGTTTCTCACCGCACGCTGGCTGATCGCGCGCGGCGGGCGTAAGACGCCGCGCGCATGATCGCTACCCCCGCCTGGCCGCCCCGTTCTACGCCGCGTTTGTTCGTGGAAACGACCCTCAACCTCGGGCCGCTGCGCATCGACGGGCCGCAGGCGCATTACCTTGCCGGCGTGATGCGCGTGAAGGCGGGCGATCCGGTGCGCCTGTTCGATGACGTGACGGGCGAATGGCTGGCGATTGTGGCGGCGGCGGGCAAGCGCGACGTGACGCTGGACGTGACCGAGCAGCTCGCCCCGCGCGAGGCGGTGCCCGACCTGTGGCTGGTCGCGGCGCCATTGAAGAAGGGGCGGGTCGACTGGATGGCGGAAAAGGCGTGCGAGCTTGGCGTCGCGCGCCTCTTGCCCGTCATCACCCATCGCACGGTGGTGGATCGACCGAAGGTGGAGCGGCTGCGCGCGCATATGATCGAGGCGGCGGAGCAGTGCGGGCGAACCGCGCTACCGGCGGTCGCCGAGCCGATGAAGCTGCCGGCGCTGCTTCGCGACTGGTCGGCGGAGCGCGCTTTGTACTTCGCCGACGAGATGGGCGGGGCGCCGGCGCGTGACGCGATGAAGGCCGGGCCAGCGGCAATCCTGATCGGGCCGGAAGGTGGCTTCGATGATGAGGAGCGCGCGGCGATTCGGGCCTTGCCGCAGGCGGTCGGCATCAGCCTGGGCCCGCGTATCCTGCGTGCCGACACCGCGGCGGCGGCCGCCGTGGCGATCTGGATGGCAAGCGTCGGCGACTGGTGACGCATCCCAAGCGGCGGGAGCATCTAGCACCGCCCGCAATCCCCCATTAAGGGCGCGCCATGACGACCAAAACCGTTTCAGACAGCAACTCGCCCGTGATCGAGTCGCGTGACCAGCTAATCGCCAGTTTCGCGCGCGGCGAGAAGCCCAAGGAGCGGTGGCGGATCGGCACCGAACACGAGAAGTTCGTTTACGCCCGCGACGATCATCATGCGCCGAGCTGGGGTGAACCCGGCGGCATCCGTGCGCTGCTGATGGAACTGGAGCAGCATGGCTGGAAGCCGGTGGAGGAGGGTGGCAACCTCATCGCGCTGACCGGCGCCGATGGGTCGGTCAGCCTGGAGCCGGCGGGGCAGTTCGAGCTGTCGGGCGCGCCGCTCGACAATCTGCACCAGACCTGCGCCGAGACTGGCCGTCATCTGGATCAGGTGAAGGCGGCGGGCGAGAAGCTGGGGATCGGTTTCCTCGGGCTCGGCATGTGGCCGGACAAGGCGCGCGACGAACTGCCGATCATGCCCAAGGGACGCTATGGCATCATGTTGCGCCACATGCCGCGCGTCGGCACAATGGGGCTCGACATGATGCTGCGTACCTGCACGATCCAGGTGAACCTGGATTATGCCAGCGAAGCCGACATGGCGCAGAAATTCCGGGTCGGGCTTGCGCTTCAGCCGCTGGCGACGGCGCTGTTTGCCAATTCGCCGTTCACCGAAGGCAAGCCGAACGGCTATCTCAGCTATCGCAGCCACATCTGGTCGGACACGGACGCCGCGCGCACCGGCATGCTGCCGTTCGTGTTCGAGGATGGCTTTGGCTATGACCGCTACGCCGAGTACATGCTCGATGTGCCGATGTACTTCGTGTATCGCGAAGGCCAGTATATCGATGCCGCCGGCCTGTCGTTTCGCGATTTTCTGAAGGGCGAGCTGTCTGTCCTGCCCGGTGAGAAGCCGACGCTGGACGATTGGAATGATCATCTGTCGACCGCTTTCCCTGAGGTACGGCTCAAGACGTTTTTGGAGATGCGCGGCGCCGATGGCGGGCCGTGGAACCGGATCTGCGCGCTGCCGGCCTTTTGGGTCGGTTTGTTGTACGATCAGGACGCGCTGGACGCTGCGTGGGATCTGGTGAAGCATTGGACGCTCGACGAGCGCCAGGCGCTGCGTGATGCCGTGCCGAAGGTGGGGCTGGACGCGCCGGTGCCGGGGCGCGGCAACTTGCGCGACATTGCCGGCGAGGTGCTGGATATCGCCAATGCTGGGCTTGCCGCACGCGGGCGGACGAACAGTGCGGGCGACAACGAAACGGGCTTCCTCGATCCGCTGCGTGAGATCGTGCGGCTGGGCAAGGTGCCGGCGGAGCAGTTGCTCGATCGCTATCATGGCGCCTGGGGCGGCGACGTATCGCGCGTCTATGCGGAGCAGAGCTTCTGAGGTCTTTTGCGCGCTATGCGCCAAGACCTGGTGGAACGTGGCCAAACCTCCAGCGTCATCTCGGACTTGATCCGGGATCCATTTTGCCCGGAGCGGTGGGGCAGCAGGGGCGAGTGGCAGTGCCAGCGGAGGGTTGGATCCCGGATCAAGTCCGGGATGACGGGGCGTGGCGAGGGGACCGCCCATGAGCCGGCGTCCGCATCGTATTGGCCTGCTCGGCGGCTCCTTCAATCCGGCGCACAGCGGGCATCGCGGGATCAGCCTGGCGGCGATCAAGGCGCTGGACCTGGACGAGATGTGGTGGCTGGTGTCGCCGGGAAATCCGCTGAAGCCCGCCGCCGGCATGGCGCCGCTTGCTGCGCGGCTTGCCTCCGCCCGACGGGTGGGACGTGCCGCGCGCATTCGGCCGACCGACATCGAGAGGCGGCTTGGCACGCGCTACACGGTTGATACGCTCGCCGCGCTCGTCCGCCGCTATCCTCGCCACCGCTTTGTCTGGGTGATGGGGGCGGACAATCTCCAGCAATTCGACCGCTGGCGCGACTGGCGGCGGATCGCACGCACGGTTCCGATTGCGGTGATCGCGCGGCCAGGCTATGATGGTGCTGCCCGCGCGGCACCCGCGATGGGTTGGCTGCGGCGCTTCCAGAGGCCCGCACGCCAGGCGAAGAACTGGACCGAGTGGAGTGTGCCAGCCCTGGTGCTGCTGCGTTTCCGCCCTGACCCGACATCCGCGACGCAGCTGCGCGCCGCAGATCCTGCCTGGCATCAACGCTATGCGCATCCCATATCAGCAGCCAAACCTTTCACCCAGGAGTGAACTTGCCCGCTTCCGCCAACGCCTATCGATCCTCCGACGCAGACAGCGTCGCGGCATTGCATAAGCTTGTCCTCGACAGCCTGGACGATGACCAGGCCGCCGATACCATCTCGATCCCGCTTGCGGGAAAATCGTCGATCGCCGATCACATGGTGATCGCGAGCGGCCGTTCGACCCGTCAGGTCGCCTCCATGGCGCAGAAGCTGGCGGAGAAGATCAAGGGCGAAACCGGCCGCTCCCCGCGGATCGAGGGCCTGCCCACGGCCGATTGGGTGCTGATCGATGCGGGCGACGTGATCGTCCACCTGTTCCGCCCCGAGGTCCGCTCCTTCTACAATCTGGAGCGGATGTGGTCGTTCGGCGACGCGCCTGTGCCCGGCGTTACGCCGCCGGCACCCGGGAACGCCTGATCTGATCCTGCATATCGTGGCGCGCGGGCGGATCGGGCGATCGCCCGAGGCCGAGCTGGTCGACCGCTATCTGAAGCGGATCAGCTGGCCGACCCGCGTGACCGAACTGCCCGATCGCGGCGGCAAGCTGCCCGATGTGGTGCCGGCTACGCGCCGGGTGGTGCTGGACGAAACGGGCAAGGTGCTGTCCTCGGTCGAGTTCGCGAAGATCATGGAGCGCTGGCGCGACGATGGCGTGCGCGAGGCGCGCTTCATGATCGGCGCGGCGGATGGCTTTGGCGATGCCGAGCGGGAAGGGGCCGACCTGTTGCTCTCCTTCGGCCGTGCGACCTGGCCGCACATGCTGGCGCGCGCGATGCTGGCCGAGCAATTGTTTCGTGCCACCTCCATCCTTGCCAATCACCCCTATCATCGCGAAGGCTGATCCGCGATGCGGGCGGGGTGGACAGTGATGCTGACGGGCGCGGCGCTGCTGCTCGCCAGCGCGACCGCGCCCGATCCGTTGGCAGTCGAGCGCGAAAGGCTGAAGCTCGCGCGCGCCGAAGCCGTGCAGGCCAATGCGCGCGCGGCCGATCTGGCGCGGCAGGCCGCGCGGGAGCGTGGCGCCGTGGCCAAGGCGCGGGCGGAGGAAGCGGCCGTGGCCGCACGCATCGATCGCGCGGCAGCGAACGTGACAGCGGCGCAGGCGCAGGTCGCGATTACCGAAGGATTGCTGGCGCGTCAGCGGGCCGCGCTTGGAGAGCGGCAGCGACCGGTAGCCAAGCTGGTGGCGGCCTTATCCTCCCTGGCGCGCCGGCCCGTCGCGGCGGCGATCGTGCAGCCGGGTTCGGTGACCGACCTTGTGCATGTGCGCGCCGTTCTGGGCAGTACCTTGCCGACGATCCGGCGCGACACTGCGGATCTGCGCGCGGCGCTCACCCAGTCGCGGCGGCTGCGAGCCGCGGCCGCCGAGGCGGTGTCAGGGCTGGAGCAGAGCCGTCGCCTGCTGGTGGCGGAGCGGCAGGCGCTGGCAGCGGTTCGCGCCAAACATGCGAGCGCCGCCGTTCAGCTGAACCGCGATGCGCTGGCGCAATCCGATCGCGCGATCGCGTTGGGCGAGGAGGCGCGGGACATCGTGGATCGCATGAGCGCCTTCGGCGAGACGCAGGCGACGCTGGAAGAGCTGGCCGCGCTGCCCGGCCCGCCGCGCGCGATCGTCGCACCTGTTACGCGCGATGCGCCGTACCAGCTGCCGATCGCTGGGCGGCTGGTGACGGGATTTGGTGAGCTGTCCGACAACGGGGTGCGATCGCGTGGGCTGACCTTTGCCGTCGCACGTGGGGCGATCGTGCGCGCGCCCGCGGCGGGGCAGGTGCTGCTCTCGCGCCCTTTTCGCGATTACGGCAGCATCGTCATCGTCGATCACGGCAATGGCTGGAACACCCTCGTCACTGGCTTGGGAGCCACGGCAGTGGCGCGCGGCGCGCAGGTATCCGCCGGCGATCCGCTCGGCCGCGCGCCACTGGAAGCGGGTGTGCCGCGGATCACCGTGGAGTTGCGGCGGCAAGGCCGGCCGGTCGACCTTACCGCGATGATCGGGTGATCCGATTAGGTCTGCCGGCGCTCAGCCCCTGTTCACCTGCCACACGCTTTGATCGGGCATGCGAAAGCCGCTACAGGTGATCCATCCGGTTCGCCCGAGGACGTGACCTACATGAAGTTTCCGCTGCTCTCCGCCACTGCCCTGGTCGCCACGCTTGCGCTGGCGCCGCTAACCACGGGCGCGATGGCCGCCGTGGATACGGGCGCCTATCGCGAGATGGAGCGCTTCATGGACGTGTATAATCGCGTCAAGGCGGACTATGTCGACAAGGTCACCGACGAACAGCTGATCAAGGGCGCGATCGACGGCATGCTTGCCGCGCTCGATCCGCATTCGGGCTATGTCGATGCCGGCGACTTCGAGAATCTGCGCATCCAGACGGAGGGCAATTACGGCGGCCTTGGCCTTACCGTGTCGCTGGAGGATGGCGCGGTGAAGGTGATCGCGCCGCAGGAGGATTCGCCCGCCTGGCGTGCCGGGGTGAAGACCGGCGACTATATTACCCACATCAATGGCAAGCTGATCTACGGCGGCACGCTGGACGAGGCGGTGGCGCAGATGCGCGGCAAGCCGGGATCGAAGCTGAACATCACCCTGGTGCGGCCGGGCCGGGACAAGCCGATCGAGCTGACGCTGGTGCGCGAGCTGATCGTGCAGCGTCCGGTGAAATGGGAGGTGAAGGGCGATGTCGGCTACGTCAACATCAACACCTTCTCCGAGACGACCGGCGCCGACACGCGCGCAGCGATGGTCGCGATTGAGAAGTCGCTCGGTCATCGCCCACTGGGCTATGTGGTCGACCTGCGCTCCAATGGCGGCGGTCTGCTGACGCAGGCGATCGAGGTAGCCGACGTGTTCCTGGAAGGCGGCGAGGTCGTTTCGCAGCGCGGGCGCGAGAAGGGCGATGTGGAGCGGTACTACGCCAAGCCTGGCGACATGGCGCACGGGCTGCCGATCGTCGTGCTGACCGACAGCGGCACAGCCTCCGCCTCCGAGATCGTCGCCGGCGCCCTGCAGGATCATCACCGCGGGCTAGTCATGGGTGAGCGCACCTTTGGCAAGGGATCGGTGCAGACGCTGTTGCAGCTTGGCCCCACCACGGCGCTGCGCCTCACCACCGCACGTTATTACACGCCGTCCGGCCGGTCGGTGCAGGAGGGCGGGATCGAGCCTGATATCGCCGTGCCGCAGATCAGCGATCCCGATTACAAGAGCCGGCCGGTGTTCCGCGAGGCCGATCTGCGCCGCCACCTGATCAACGAGGTGAAGGCCGACGACAAGATTCTTGAGGAAGACACGAAGGACGATCCGCGCTTCACCACCTCGGCCGACACACTGAAGAAGGAAGGCATTGAGGACTTCCAGCTCTGGTATGCGCTGAAGACGGTGGCGCGCGTTGGCGGACCGGCGCAGGTCGCGGCGGTGACGGCTTCCATGAAGAAAGATCTGGCCGCCAAGTGAGTTTAGCTCAATCGCGTGCGCGCCTCATCGCGCTGCTTCTTCCGCTCCTTCTCCTCGCCGGTGCCTGGGGTTCGCAACTGATCGGCGGCCTTGTGCCGTGCGAAATGTGTCACTGGCAGCGCTGGCCGCATTATGCCGCGGTGCTGGTGGCGGCGTTCGCCTTCATCGTGCCGGGCCGATCAAGCAAGGTGACGATGATCGTCGTCGCTGCCGCGCTGATCGCGGTTTCCGGGCTGATCGGCGTGTTCCACGCCGGGGTGGAATATCATTGGTGGGAGGGGATCACCGCCTGTTCCACCATGGCGACGGGAGAGGGCGTCTCGACCGACGAAATGCTGCGCCGGCTGCTGGCTGCGCCCGTGATCCGCTGCGACGCGGCACAATGGACGCTGCTGGGCGTTTCTCTGGCTGGGTATAACGCGATCCTGTCGCTGGGCGGCGCGGCAGTGATCCTGTGGCTGATCGGAAGAGCGCGATGAACTGGAAACCGGGCGATCGCAGACGCGATACAAAGGCGATGATCCGTGTCGATCAGGCGGGTGAATATGGCGCAACGCGGATCTATGCGGGCCAGCTGGCAATCATGGGGCATCGTTCCCCCTTGGCGCGCGAGATTGCCGGCATGGCGTTGCAGGAAGAGCGGCACCGCCAGTTCTTCGACAAGCTGATCGTCGAGCGCGGTGTGCGCCCCACCTTGTTGCAGCCATTCTGGGACATGGCCGGCTACGCGCTCGGCGCCGTCACTGCCACGATCGGTCCTGAGGCGGCGATGGCCTGCACGGCTGCGGTCGAGACCGAGATCGACAAGCATTATGCCGACCAGCTGGTCGAGCTGGGCAATGAAGAACCCGAGCTGCGCGAAGCGATCGCCGAGTTCCAGGCCGAGGAGCTGGAGCATCGCGACACGGCACTGGCGAGCGGCGCTGAAAATGCGCCGGCTTACCCGCTGCTTTCCGCAGTGATCGGGCTGGGCTGCCGCGTTGCGATCGCCGCGGCGAAGCGGATTTGAGAGGAGGCAGGGGCATGCGTATGAGCAGGCCGGTGTTGGTTGCGATGCTTGCCGTAACGAGCCCGCTTTCGGCACAAGAGGCCGAGCAGCCGGGCGTTTCGCCATCAAAGGTCGTGATCCTGCCGCCGCCGTCCAAGCCGGTGGCGCTGCCGGGTGCGCCGCGCACGCGCCGCCAGACGGTCTCCACCGAAACTTCCCGCAATGCGCCGGTGAACGGCGTGCTGGTCCTTTACGGCAATGAACGCTGCCCGACGAACGGCAACGGCGAAGAGATCGTCGTCTGTCAGCGGCGCGGCGCGGAAGAGCAGTTTCGTATCCCCAAGGAAGTGCGGACGCTGGAGGTTACGCCCGAGAACGAAAGTTGGGCGGCCCGGGAAAAGGGCAACCAGGATGTTGGCGCCGTGGGGATTGGCTCCTGCAGCACGGTGGGCGCAGGGGGCGCCACCGGCTGTTTCGTGCAGAATGCCCGCCGCGCAAAGCGCGAGGCGCAGGCGCGCGGCGAGGATGCAACGCCGGACCTGAGCCCGTATTGAGGGCTTGTGGCTGCTGCTGAGGCTTGGCCGATCGCCTGTGTTACCACACACGATCGCGCGTTTAGTCTTTTGCGTGCCTGAGCCGGTAGCAGTGACGAGACCGGGCGTGTTGCTGTTTTGCTCCGAATACAATCGTAACGTACCGCGCGTTCACAGCCATGATGCCATGTACATGCGTCTCTTGTCTGATGTCGGGCAAGTCGACAGGCGTTGCGTTCCTGCTGCTCGCCATGCTGAGCCGGCCTGACCTGTCCGGCGCAAATAGTCGTGAGCAACGGCCGGAGGTGGGCAGGTAATCCTGGTGTGAGGTGCCCGCGGCTTGGCCGTCTGAATCGATTAGCTATATGCGCTGAACCGCGGAAAAGACATTCGTTTCTAAACTGTTAATCTAGGTAATTATCCCGCGATCTGAGGGTGTATTGTCAAGATCATGTTGCGCGGTCGATAG
Organism: Sphingomonas dokdonensis; assembly: GCF_002197685.1. GTDB lineage: Bacteria > Pseudomonadota > Alphaproteobacteria > Sphingomonadales > Sphingomonadaceae > Sphingomonas > Sphingomonas dokdonensis. The sequence continues at coordinate 636,096 of NZ_NBBI01000002.1, forward strand.
CATTGGATCAGTTCATGCGCGTGATGGAACAGAACGCTCGCCTCTCTCGCACCGAACTTACTCATAATGGTGCAGATCGTCAGCCACCGCGGCCTTTGTCGGCGCTGGTGACGGTGCCGGTCGTCGTGGTTGGCGCTGCATGCATGTTGCCGATGGCGGTCGCGGCATTTGGTGCGAGCCGCCTTGTGCAAGGCCGCTTCAAGGGGATCGGCACGGATTCGATTGCTGCGGGCCGCGCTTTATGGCGGGCGACCGGAGTCGTGCTGGACGTGCTTACGACCCCCGCTGCGCCTCGGGCGTGAGCGCGGGCGCGTAGCCTCCGGTCGGTCTCGACCAGCGCGTCAGGAGTGCGGCGAGATAGCGCCGAAGCGCCGCTGGTTCGGTCGTCGCCATGACGGGATCCTGCGCCCGGACCTTTGCCAGCGCGGTGGCGAAATCCTGCTGCTGATCGACCACTGCGAGCAGGCCGCGCTCCGCAAAGGCGGAGGTCACCTCAAGCTGGTGATCATCATAATGTTCGCCGAGCGCAAACAGGCGCGGGACGGCGATAACCCGGCATCCATTCTGCAAAGCCGTGATCAACGATCCGGTGCCGCCATGGCAGATGACGATATCGGCACGGCGCAGGATGTCCTGAACGGCATCGAAGGGCAAAGAGGCGTGCACCTCATCCACCGCACCGGGCATGTAGGTGGTCTCGCCGACCTGCAGGATCACCCGTTCCGGCAACAAGCCCTGGCGCTTGGCATCTTCCACCATGCGAACGAGGCGATCGAACGGCAGCGTCGCGCCGACCGTCGCGAACACCAGCGGTTCCTTGGCAGGGCGCTGGCCATCAAGCATCCGGAGCGGATCAAAGGTCTCCGTCGCGCCCCATAGGTCGGCGGAGGCGGCGGATTGGGAGACGCGCACATGCGCCAGCGGGCCGGCGATGCGCGCAAAGGCCGACGGCGCACGAAATCGCGCGAAGCTGTCGATCAGCACAATGCGCGCACCCGAGAGGCGTGCAAAGAAAAGCACGAAGAACATGGAGCCCGCGCCGGTCGTGAGCACCACATCCGGACGCTGTCGCATGATGATCAGGAAGGATTGCCACAGATTGCGGATCGCGGCGAACAACATCCGTAGTGGAGCACCAAGTCTTGCCTGGCCAAGGGCGTAATGCGCGACGAATGACGTGGCATGCTTTTGTGCGATCGAGCGACCAAGCGCGAGATCCTCGGTCACGAAAAAGAAGTCATGACCGCGCCAGACGCTTTCGAGATCCAGCACCTGGCGGACATGACCACCGCCCGACGCGCAGAGGGCGAGCCTGAGTGGTCTGCCGCGTGTTCGTCCAAACAAAACACGCTTCTGCGCGCCAAACGAAGATAATGCATCAAAGGCTGCGCGCGACCTTGGCACGATATTCCCGCTCCCCTGAAGTATCGCGCGGGTAGGATGACTTCACCGGCGACCAACCTGTCCGCCGGTTTACGCTTCATTTAAGATTAGGCGTGCGCAGACGTGTCCATAATGGCGGTGTTCAGCGGATGGCGGCTTGCTCGGTCGCGCATTTGGTTTCTTTGTTCGACGCCACGAGCGGTGTGACCGATGCCGATCACACCATGGCTGCGGGAGCCCGACGATCACCAGGCATAGCGGGGAACGCCCCGACAACAACGCGGCGCTTTCGCCAATCAAGCCGCTGCTTCGGCGCGCGATGCTGGGGGTGGGCATCGTCAGCGCGTGCCTGAACGTGCTGCTGCTCGCCGGCTCGCTGTACATGATGCTGGTCTATGATTTCGTGATCCCAGGGCGCAGCATTCCGACGCTGGTCGGGCTGCTGCTGATGGTGATCGTCGCCTATGTTTTTCAGGGCATGCTTGATGCCGTTCGCGGGCAATTGCTCACGCATCTTTCGAGCAACATCGACGTGCAGTTCGAGACCAAGGCGCACGAATTGGTGCTGACGCTGGCACGGCTCTATCCCGCGCGCGATGCGGGGCAGCCGATCCGCGACATCGACCAGGTGCGTGGTTTTCTGGCCGGGGCGGGGCCGACCGCGCTTGTTGACCTGCCGTGGGTTTTCTTCTTCGTCGCCATCCTGTTCCTGTTGCATCCGTGGCTCGGCTTCACCGTGCTGGCGGGCGCGATCGTGCTGATCGCACTGACGGTGCTGACCGAGCGGGCGACGCAGGCGGCAATGGCCGACCTGATGCAGCTGAACCGGGAGCGCCAGCAGGCGATCGACACGAGTCGCCGCCATGCCGAGGCGATCCATGCCATGGGCATGCAGGGACAGTTGGAGGCGATCTGGCGTGCTGCCAACGGCGCCTATCGCCAGGCGCAGGTGAGGCTGAGCGCAAAGGCCAGCCGGTTGACCACGGCGGGGCGCATCTTTCGCCTGTTCCTGCAATCGGGCGTGCTGACCGTCGGCGCGCTGCTGGTACTAAGCGGCAAGGCCAGCGGGGGCGTGATCTTCGCCAGCTCGATCCTTTCCTCCCGCGCGCTGGCACCGATCGAGGCGTCCATTGCCAATTGGCGAAGCTTCGTTGCCGCGCGCCAGAGTTGGCGCCGGCTTGGCGAAATCACGACGTTCGAGGCAGACCGTCGCCCCGAGCAGCTGCTGCCGTCGCCGCGCCATTCCCTGGCCGCTGAGGGGCTGACGCTTGCGCCACCGGGAAGCCCTGAGCCGGTGGTGCGCGGTATTACGTTCCTGGCCTATGCTGGCGAAGCGGTCGCGATTCTCGGGCCGAGCGGCTCTGGCAAATCAACGCTGCTGCGCGGGCTTGCCGGCAGCCTGCCGGCGACCAGCGGCGACGTGCGGCTCGATGGTGCCACCATGGCGCAATGGTCGCGCGCGGCCTTGGGGCGCGACATCGGATACCTGCCGCAGAATGTCGAGCTGTTGCCCGGGACGGTCGCCGAAAACATTGCGCGCTTCGATCCGGAAACCACGCCGGAGCGGATCATTGCCGCCGCAGAAGAGGCGGGTGTGGCGGCGATGATCCGGGAACTGCCGGACGGGTACAATACCGACGTGGGAATCGACGGGCGGCGGCTATCCGGCGGGCAGCGACAGCGGATCGCACTGGCCCGCGCGCTTTACGGCAATCCCTTCTTGATCCTCTTGGACGAGCCCAATGCGAACCTGGACACGACCGGCGAAGCGGCGCTGATCGAGGCGATCCAGGGCGTAAAGGCAAGAGGCGGCATTGTTGTCCTGGTGGCGCATCGGCCGTCGGTGCTGGTGGCCGTCGATAACGTACTTGCCGTACGCGGCGGGCGGGCCATTTCCTATGGTCCTCGCCAAGCGTTGCTGCCGGAACATAGTTGATAGGGCGAAATATTAGTTGGTCACTTAATGACTTGAATAGCAACTGAAGTAATTCACAAAATAGTTGATCCGTTTTCGTCTAGTCTCTCGCTGCGCGTGATGCTTCATAGCGGCATAACGCCTTCCAGAGACTCGGGAGAGGCCGTGTCTTCGAGCGGCACATCGCTCCCATACAGGGTTCAGGAGGGCACTTTGGTCGACTATATCTCAGGCAAGAACACGACCGACGACGATCTGCGCGCGACGGGCAACGACTCACAGCTGGTCGGTGGCGGCGGGAACGACATTCTTCGTGGCGGCAAGGGTGATGATATCCTTGTCGGTGGAGCGGGCGACGACAAGCTCTATGGCGGCGCGGGTGCCGACCAATTCCGCTTCTTCGGCAACCAGATCGACGGCGCATCGGACACGGACGCCATCTATGATCTGAATTTCGGCGACGGCGATACGCTGGTATTCGGCCAGTATAACGGCCTGTTCGGCACCGATGCGCCGGGGCTGAACGGCTTCGCATCAGGCGATTCGGCGATCATCTCGACCTATGAAGGGCTTGCTGCCGCCTACGAAGCGTCGGGCGGCCGGATTTCCTTCACCGGCAATCCGACCAGCAACCTGCTGATCATCAGCTTCGACAATGGTGCGGGTGCGACGCAGACGATCCGCATCACCGGCGGCTATGATGCCTTTGTGAGTGAGCTGACGCTCTCTTGACCTTGGCTTGAGGTCCCCCGGCGAGAGGGGCGTCGCATTCGTGCGGCGTCCCTCTTCCTTGTCTCAACGCGCCTTTTTCGCAGGTGTGCGTCGACACCCAGAGGATAACGCATGGTGCGCCGGTGATGCCCGGATCAGCAGAGAAAGCGAGCGGGAACGCCGATGTGCAGGTGGCGCTGCGATCGGCGGTTCGCGCCTTGGCGCTTCTCGCGCCAGCGCTGTGGATCGTGACGATCGGCTATTGCCTCACCTTGCTCCTGCTGCTCGACACCGCGCTGCCGGGCCGAAGCGCGGAAACGATCGTCGGACTGCTGGCGCTGGCTGCCGGTCTTGTCCTGTTCCACACCTTGCTGCTGGCCAAGCGACAGCGCATCCTCACCGCCCTTGCCGCCTGTTGCGATCGCGCGGGCGCAGATCGAGCAGCGCGGCAGGATTTGCTACGATCCGCTTTCCTGCGCGGCCACGTGTCGGCGGTAGTGGATGCGCTATCGAGCATTGTGCTGATCGCTGTGCTGGCGGTGGTGCTTGGCTGGCTGGCTGTCATTCCGCTTGCCGGCGCATCGATCGCGGTGGCCGTGTTGCTCGGCGGCATGCAGGCGAGCAAATCCGCCGTTGGCGCGAACGAGGCAAAGCAGGTACGCGACGTGGCGGACTTCGTGCTGAGCACCGAACGTGATCAATTTGCTCTGCTGGGCCTGACAGCGCGAGCGACCGAGGTGGTGCGGGGGCGGCGGCTGATGGCGGCGTATGCGGAAATGGCGGTCGGTCGGCAGGCCGAGCGCGTGAAATGGGCCGTCTCGCTGCTGGCCGGATCTTGCACGATCGGCGTCGTGGCGGGTGGCACATGGATGATGGCGCGGGATGCGGCGAGCCATGGCGCACTTGCTGCCGGCGTGCTGTTGACCGTTCTGGTCTTCCATCCGCTCCGCCAGATTGCGGGCGCGAGCGAAACCCTTGCCGGGGCGTATCGCGAATGGGGGCAGCTACGCGGTCCGCTACAAGAGCAGCCGAAAAGTGAAATGGTGGTGGCGCTGCCGCCGCCCACGCGCGATCTGGAGGTAAGCGGCATCTCGGTGCCGGTTCCTGGCACGCGCCGTCTGACGCTTCAGGATATTAGCTTTGCCGCATCTGCCGGAGAGTTGGTGGCGGTGATCGGGCCGGCTGATGCTGGTAAGTCGATGCTGCTGAAGGTTTTGACGGGCCAGGCGCCTCACGCGACCGGCGCTGTGCGGCTCGACGGTGCGGCGTTGAGCCAGTGGGGTGAGACCGCGCGGCATCGACATATCGGCTATTCGTCCCAATTGCCCAGCCTGATGCCGGGCACGGTGGCACAGAACATCGCCGATTTTGCGGCACCTGCCGATCCGGACGCGATCACCCGCGCCGCGGCGGCGGCGGGTGCGCACGATGCAATCGTCCGCCTGCCATCGGGATATGACACGATGCTCGGCGATCCCGATCAGCCCGCACCGGCGCTGTCAGTACAGCAGCGGATCGCCTGGGCGCGCGCGCTGTTCGGCGAACCCTTTCTGGTGCTGCTCGACAATCCGGGAAGCTTTCAGGACAGCGACGGCCATGTCGCGCTACGCCGGTGCCTGGCAGGTTTGCGCGCGCGTGGTGCGGTGACAATCGTGGTGGGCGACACCGCCTCGGTGATCGACAGCGCCGACCGCGTGCTGGTCATGCGCAAAGGCGGCATGGTGGATTACGGGCTCAAGGAAGACGTGCGCGCGCGCCTCACTGAACGGCAACGACGCGAGGCCGAAAGGCTGGCGGAGGTATCGGTCTGTGCCGACCCGCGTGATACGCCTGCCGTTGCGCCGATGGTGGAGTGACGATCATGGCGAGTGACCTTGCGCTCAACCTGTCCATGCCCGCCGTGGTCGACAGCGGGCCGCTGCACGATCCGCAGCACGCGCTGGATCGTAGCCTGCGGCAGTCGGCACTGCTGGTGGCGGCACTGATCGCGGCCATCGCACTTATGGCGTCGGTGATCCAGGTGACCGGCGCCGTGATCGGCAGCGGGCGCCTGTCGGTGGAATCAAGCGTGAAGCGTGTGGCACATCCGAGCGGCGGGGTGATCGCTCAGATCTTCGTGCGGGATGGCGACCGGGTTGGCAAGGGTGACCCGGTCATGCGCTTCGACAATCGGGTGAGCGGCGATAGCGCGGCCTCGCTCGGCCAGTCACTGGAGCAACTGCTGGCCGCACAGGCGCGCCTGACGGCCGAGCGCGACGGGACTGCGGCGGTGCGCTACCCGGCGTCGCTCACGTCGAACGCGGCGCCGACTGCCAAGCTGGCGATGGCCGAAGCGGACCGTCTGTTTGCGGCACGGCAGTCGTTGCAGGCGACCGAGCAGCGGGCCATTCGCGAGCGCGTTTCCCAAGCGCAGCAGGACGTGGCAGCGACCAACGCGCAACTCGCCGGGGCGGAGGACCAGCGACGTTATCTCACGCCGGAGCTGGAGGCGCTGCGCGGACTCTACGCCCGCCAATTGGTGACGGTGGCGCGGGTCAACCAGCTGGAACGGACGGCGGCCGAACTGAACGGGACGATCAACGCACTGCGGGCGCGCATTGCCGAGAAGAACGCGAGAATCGCCGAACTGCGGCAGATGGCGATCGAGGCGGAACGCAACGCCCGCGTGCAGGCGGGGCAGGAATTGGCGGGCGTGATGGCGCAACTGGGCGATCAACGCGTGCGATCGATCGCGGCGACCGACGCGTCCGAACGCTCGTTACTGCGCGCACCTTACGCCGGGGTGATCGACAATCTGGTCTATCAGACGATCGGTGGCGTGGTGCCGTCGGCGCAGACGATCATGGAGATCGTGCCTGATTCCGAGCCGCTGATCGTCAATGTCGCGGTGACGCCTGCGGACATCGATCAATTGCACATCGGACAGCCCGCAACCTTGCGCTTTTCCGCGTTCAATGCGCAGACCACGCCCGAGCTGACCGGCAGCGTGTTCTACATCGGCGCCGATCGCAAAAGCGACGAGCGTTCCGGTGCGCCATTCTATGACATCCGCCTGCGCGTGCCGGAGGCGGAGGTACACAAACTCGGCGCAGTAAAGCTAAAGGTCGGCATGCCGGTGGAGGCCTATATGCAGACCCAGCGACGCTCGATGCTCAGTTATTTGCTCAAGCCTTTGATCGACCAGTTCAACCGCGCCTTTCGGCAATAACAGCTTTAGCGGCTGCCGAAGGTGCGGTGCTCAGTAGAATTGCTGCAGCACCAGCCGACGCTCCGGGCCGTCGCACAGCCGCAATCGCACGGTACGTCCTGGCGTATCGGCTGACCAGGTGGCGAGCGGGCTGGTGGCGTAATCCTTAGGGATTGGCTGACCATCAATGGCGCAGATCGTCTCGCCGGCCGACCAGCCCGCGCGGGCGGCCGGCCCGTTGCGCATGACGTGCAGCACCCGCAGGCGGTCGCGATCGATGCCGACCAGGAGCCCGCTGGTCGAACGGAGCGGTGGTTGATCGGCGCTGGCGCCGGGCGCCAGGATCATGCGCCGTGCGGTGGGATCGAGCAGCACGCGATAATTCTGAAGAAAGCCCGTGCCGATCCTGCCTGCCGCCTGGATCGTCTCGGAAAAGCCGCCGGCGGGCTCCACGCGAACCTCCACGCGGCGCGCGGCAAGCTCGCCCAGGCGAAGAACCGGTACGATCCCGATGGTGCTCGTCACCGTGCCGGCAAGGCCGAACGAAATGGTGCTGGTGGTGCGTACACCATCGATCTTCGCCGCAGTCCAGCCTTCGGCCGTGACGGTAACCGAAGAGCCGTCACCGGTATCCACGATCATCGGGCGCAGGCTGGTGGCGCCGAGGCTCAGTTCGCTGACATAGACTAGCCGATCACGGGAAATCCAAAGCGGCGCAGTGAAGCCGCGGAACGGCATGCGGCCACTGGGCAGCAGCCGAAAGCGCCGGGCGACGAAATCGATATCCAGCGCAAAGGACGCGGTGAGATCCCGGCCGACAAGCAGGTCCACCGGCTCGGCGCTGCCGGTGGCCAGCGCGGGCAGCGCGGCCACTGCCAGGCCGCCGCCTACACGGGTGACGCTGCCGAGGCGCACCTGTTGCGTCGGTGTCCAGCCGATCGGCACCATGCCTCCAATCGCTGTCGCGTTCCCGCCGGCTGTTACCTTGAGTGCGGCCTGATCGGCGAAACGGCGCGAAAGAACGGAGTAGCTGACGCCGGTGTCGAGGATCGCGCTTGCCGTGCGCCCGTCGATTTCGAGCGAGAAGCGCAGTTGATTGCCGGGCGTCAGATCGAAAGGGATCCACCGCGTTTCAGCGTCGGGCGACAGGGTGAACGTGCCGCGCGGCTGCATCGCCGGCGATGCATTTGGCGTGGGAAGCGCGGCGGCGAGGAGCAGAGTGAGGAGCACAGGCCCGGATAGCCGCGCAACAGTTAACCGCCAACTGAACGTCCGAAGGCTTCAGTCGATCAAGGGCAATGCCGGTGATCGGACCCGGACGAATCCGGGCGATCACCAGCGCGAAGCGTCAGCCCTTGTTCGCCTGACGCTTGGCCATGAAGGCGAGGCGTTCGAAGAGCATGACGTCCTGCTCATTCTTCAGCAGCGCACCGTGCAACGGCGGGATTGCCTTCGTCGGATCGCGGTTCTGCAGCACGTCGAGCGGCATGTCTTCGTGCAGCAGCAGCTTGAGCCAGTCGAGCAATTCGCTGGTCGACGGCTTCTTCTTCAGTCCCGGCACGTCGCGCACGTCGTAGAAGATGTCCATCGCCTTGCTGACGAGCATCTTCTGAATGCCGGGAAAATGCACGTCGACGATCGCCTGCATCGTCTCGCGATCCGGGAACTTGATGTAGTGGAAGAAGCAGCGGCGCAGAAAGGCGTCGGGGAGCTCCTTTTCGTTGTTGGAGGTGATCACCACGATCGGGCGCTCTGCGGCGCGCACGGTTTCCTTCGTCTCGTAAACATGGAATTCCATGCGATCGAGCTCCTGCAGGAGATCGTTCGGGAATTCGATGTCGGCCTTGTCGATCTCGTCGATCAGCAGGACGGGAAGTTGGGGCGCGGTGAACGCCTCCCAAAGCTTGCCCTTGCGAATATAGTTCGAGATGTCGTGGACCCGCTCGTCGCCGAGCTGGCCATCGCGCAGCCGCGCCACCGCATCATATTCGTACAGGCCCTGCTGCGCCTTGGTGGTGGATTTCACGTTCCACTCGATCAGCGGCGCGCCGGTCGCCTTGGCAATTTCATAAGCGAGTACGGTTTTGCCGGTGCCGGGCTCGCCCTTCACCAACAGCGGCCGTCGCAGCATAACGGCGGCGTTGACCGCGACCTTCAGATCATCGGTCGCGACATAGCTTTGCGTGCCTTCGAAACGCTTCATGCCCTCTTCCCGTCTCGTTCGAATATCGGGTTTGGGATGATCGAATTCTGCCGCAGGTGCAAGCGGCTTGGCCGTATACTGTTGTTAAAGAGCGGAGCGCGCCTCTGCGCGGGCAGCGAGCAAGCGCCACAGGCCATGGTGCTGCACCGCCAGCTGCTGCGCACCAAAAGCAAGCGCCCGTGAACGCGACGGATCGGTGGCCATATCCTGTGCCGCGGCAAGGATCGTGGTGCGAGATGGGAGCTGTGAAGGAGGAACGGCGATGTTCGCGCGCGCGGCCGCTGCCGTCAGAACCGCGCGGACGGCATGCCAATCGAGGAGGAGTGCCAATGCAGCGCCACCGGCGCAGCCCATTCGCGCCGATTGCGCCAGCGTGGCCAGCGCGTGACGCTGCGTCGTGATGGCAGCTTCGGACTGTGCATGGCGCGGCGTGGAGGGTATCGGACCAACGGCGGCAGTCACGGTGGCGAGCATCGCCCGCTCCGCATCGAAGGCGGCCGCCATTCGTTCAAGCGCGTTGTCGGCATCCGGCGAGGCAGCAAGCGTCACCAGGCTTGGTGCCGCGCCATGGAGGTGGCAAAGCGCATGAACCGCGTCTGCAAGGTCGCGCGTGCTGGCGGTAGGCAGGCACAGTCCCACCGCATGATCACAGGCGAGCGTGCCTTCCTGATCAACGATCAGATCAATGGCACAGCGCTTTGCGGTTGCTAATGCGCTAAATGGCACCGCCTTGTTACCCTTCCCCACAAATTGAGCAGCAGCAATAGGGATAGTACGGTAAACAGGCCGTTAAGCCTAAGCGGCGTTGATGATAACCGTCACGCCCACGACGTGGCCGCTGCTGAGCAGAGGGGCCAGTCCGATCCGCACGCGCTGAAGATCGGCGCCGCCGATCAGCAGCCCGGCCTCGATCGATTGCGGCGCCCGCCGATCGATCGTGCCTTCGAATGCATCGCCCAGATTGCTGCGGTCAGTGACGTTTACCAGTGAAACAAGGCGCGCGGTTGTGAGGGCCTCGACACTGGCGCCGGTAAGTGCGGAGAGTTGTGGCGATGCATAGTCGATCCGACCGCGCAGATTCACGATGGCCGCAGCACCGCCCGCCGCTTCGACCGCGCGAAAGATCGCCTCGTGTCGGTCACGCCAATGCTGCAGTTCTTCCAGCGCCGTCGCATCCTGGATCTGCAGCACGCAACCGCTTGGCCCGTTGCTGATCTGATAGGCGAGCAGGCGCTCGGGAAAGCGGGGCGAATGGCACTCGATCGTTTCGGCCAGACCCGATCCGCTGACGCGAAGAATAGCCGTCTGCAGCGTTTCGTCGCCCGACGCGCACAGCCCCTCCAGTGGAGCACCAATGTCAACGCTGTCACCGAAATACGCGCGGGCACCGCGGCTCGCGCCCGTTATCGCCTGATCGGGTGCCAGCAGGACGATCATGTCCGACATGGCTTCAAGCAGCGTCTTCAAATGACTGCCAGTCGGCGGCTGCGCATGGGGAGCACACAAAGCATCCATCACGTCTAGCGACGTCAGCACCAAGCGTGGCCGGCCGCGATGAAGAATGTACACGGGTGCTCGACTGGCACGATCCTGCCAGATCCCAAAGTGTCGGACGAGGTCCGACGCGGTTACCTGCTGTTCGACGCCAGCAGGTTGCGAGGAATGTTTCGCCATTGCCTCAGCGTAAGCGGCAAAAGTCGTGCGGCAAGTGGATTATGCCATTCTGGCATGAGCTGAGCGTCTAATTGGTAGAAAGCCGCCATTTTGGATCAGAATAGTCGGTCAAATATCAAAGCGCGCTGCATGACTAACTTATGTTTTTGATGTTACTACGTGTCATCCGGCTATTGCGTTAATGGTAAGAGAATCAAGCGCAAGATGCCGGACAGGAGAGCAATCCTTCCCCGGCTCTCCCTGTCAGCGACGACGTTTGATGAACCCGCCACTTTGCGGGCGCTGATTACGGCGTTCGACCGTGTCGGAAACGTCGCAGTCCGTGCTCGAGGATCGATGGTTCCAACCTCGGCAAACGGTGACAGATGACGCGGCGACGATTCCCCGACATCGTCGCCGCGCCATTACTTCTGTGAGCTAGTGAGACGCCTTTGAGCGGCGGATCAGCGATTTGGGCGCAAAAGGAAAGGGCGGGAAGATCGCTCTTCCCGCCCTTCGCCGTGTTGCTGGTGGTTGCTTACTGATCGAGGAAGCTGCGCATCTTCCGGCTGCGGCTCGGGTGCTTCAGCTTGCGAAGCGCCTTTGCCTCGATCTGGCGAATACGCTCGCGCGTTACGCTGAATTGCTGTCCGACCTCTTCCAGCGTGTGATCGGTGTTCATGCCGATACCGAAGCGCATGCGCAGCACGCGCTCCTCACGCGGCGTAAGGCTGGCAAGAACGCGGGTGACCGTTTCCTTGAGGTTCGCCTGGATCGCGGCGTCCACAGGGATGACGGCGTTCTTGTCCTCGATGAAGTCGCCCAGATGGCTGTCTTCCTCGTCGCCGATAGGCGTTTCAAGGGAGATCGGCTCCTTGGCGATCTTCATCACCTTGCGGACCTTTTCCAGCGGCATGGAAAGGCGCTCGGCCATTTCCTCGGGCGTCGGCTCGCGGCCCTGCTCGTGCAGGAACTGGCGGCTGGTGCGGACCAGCTTGTTGATCGTCTCGATCATGTGGACCGGGATGCGGATAGTGCGCGCCTGGTCCGCGATCGAGCGGGTGATCGCCTGGCGAATCCACCAGGTCGCATAGGTCGAGAACTTGTACCCGCGGCGATACTCGAACTTGTCCACCGCCTTCATCAAGCCGATATTGCCTTCCTGGATCAGATCCAGAAACTGCAGGCCGCGGTTGGTGTACTTCTTGGCGATCGAGATCACGAGGCGCAGGTTCGCCTCAACCATTTCCTTCTTCGCGATGCGCGCCTCGCGCTCCGCCTTCTGCACCATGTTGACGATACGGCGGAACTCGCCGAGCGCCATGCCGGTCTGCTGCGAAATTTCGGCGATTTCGGTGCGGATCCGGTCCACCGCCGGTGCCTCGTTGGTGGCAAAGGCGGTCCACTTCTTGTCGAGGCCGTTCACGGTCGCGAGGAACGTGTCGTCGAGCTCATGGCCCATGTAGCGTTCGAGGAAATCCTTGCGGCTCACCTTGTGGCGCTCGGCCAGACGCAGCATCTGCCCACCCAGCGTCGTCAGCCGGCGGTTATAGCTGTACAGCTGGTCGACAAGATATTCGATCTTGGCATTGTGGAACTGGACGCTCTCCACTTCCGCCGTCAGGTCCTCGCGCAGCTTCTGATACTTGCGCTCGTCCGCCGCCGTCAGCTCGGTCCCGCCGCCCATGGCGTCGAGCCGGCCCTGCTGCATCTTGGAAAACTTCTTGTAGATCGCAGTGATGTTGGCGAACTTCTCAAGCGCCATCGGCTTGAGCGTTTCCTCCATCTGCGCGAGGCTGAGGGTATTGTCCTCCTCCTCGTCGTCCGACGGACGCGGGGTCCGGCGCTCGGTCATGTCGTCATCGTCGTCCGACGACGCTTCCTCGGGCTCATCCTCTTCCTTGAAGCTGGTACCCGCGGTCTTTTCGCTGATCTCGCCGTTATCGTCTTCCTCGGCGCCTTCGACCTGCTCGGCCGACGGACCCTTGGACAGCATGGCGTCGAGATCGAGGATCTCGCGCAGCTGCATCGTGCCTTCGTTGAGCTGGGTCGACCAATCGATGATCGCGTTGAAGGTGATGGGCGATTCGCACAGGCCCATGATCATCGTATCGCGGCCGGCCTCGATCCGCTTGGCAATCGCGATCTCGCCCTCGCGGCTGAGCAGCTCGACGGCGCCCATTTCGCGCAGGTACATGCGCACCGGGTCGTCGGTGCGGTCGACCGTTTCCTTCTTCTTCTCGGGAACGGGCGCGTTGTCGGGTTCGCCGTCGACGGACTCGACCTCGTCTTCCGGCTGCTCCTGCTCCTCGCCGTCTTCGCCCTGCTCCTCGTTCTCGACGATGTTCACGCCCATTTCGTTAAGCGCGGACATGATGTCCTCGAGTTGGTCGCTGGACATCTGGTCCTGCGGCAAGGCGGCGTTCAGCTGTTCGTAGGTGATGTACCCACGCTTCTTGGCGCGGGCGATCATCTTCTTGATGTCCGCGTCGTTCAGGTCGATCAGCGGGGCATCGGCCACTTCAACGCCGTCTTCTGCACCGCTACCGTTAACCTTCGCCATCAATCGTCCTCGGAATCAAAAGCGCGGGCGTCTTCGTTCGACTGAACGAGATTTGCAAGCCGAAGCTCCAGCGCCTGTTTCTCTCTCACCAACGCCACCTGCCGTTCAAACGCTTCTTCGGTGAAGCGCGCCTGCATGGCGGACGTTGCATCAGCTAAAGCCGCATTCACCTCAGGCTGCGTCACAAGGATCGCGATCGCCTCGTCCAGGTCGTCCCTGGCGCGCGTCGCATCCCCGGTCGGCTGCGTGAAGGAATAGGCCATCGTATCTGCTCTCAGCAGGTCGCGTGCGACCGCTTCGAAACCGCTGTTCGTTAATATGGTAACGAGCCGTGCGCTATCAAGCGCCCGATCCTCCAGCGCGACATCGACGACCGCTTCGAACAATCGCCCAAGGGCGCCGTCCGCCAGCCGCAGCGAGCCGAGCACCTCCATGTGCCGAGCGATCTCGGCCGGGTGGCGGATCAGCCCGGCGAGCACGGCCTTGGCGAGCACGCGATCGATGCCGGTCGCGCGCAACGCCTTGGCATCTTCGGTCACGGGGAGGGGAGGGGGCGTCCACTTCTGCCCCGGACGACGCGGTACGAACGGCGCGCGCGGTTCGAAACGGCGCGGGGCGGGCGCGAACTGCTCGTCGTAGCGACGGCGGAACTCCGCCTGATATTCGGAGCGGACGACGGGATCGAGGATGGTCTTGGCAAGCTCGCCCATGCGCGCGCGAAACCCCGCGCGCTGTTCGGGGGTGGTCATCGGCTCGGCGGCAAGCTCGTGCGCCCATAGCCGGTCGACCAGCGGCACGGCTTCGCGCACGCATGCCTCGAACGCCGCGGCACCCTTTGCGCGCACCAGATCGTCCGGGTCCTGACCCTCCGGCAGAGTCACGAACGAGAGGCTGCGCCCCGGCGCCAGCATCGGCAGCGCGCGGTGCGCGGCGCGGATCGCGGCCTTTTGCCCGGCATTGTCGCCGTCGAAGCAGAGCGTCGGCACGTCGACCATCCGCCACAGGCGTTCGAGCTGATGCTCGGTCAGCGCGGTGCCGAGCGGCGCCACCGTCTCGCCAAGCCCGGCCTGCGCCAGCGCGATCGCATCCATATACCCCTCGACGACGAACACCCGGTCCGCCTTGCGCGCGGCAGGGGCGGCGCGATCGAGATTGTACAGCGTCCGTCCCTTGTCGAAGAGCGGCGTGTCGGGGGAGTTCAGATATTTCGGCTCGCCATCGCCGATGATGCGGCCACCAAACGCGATCACGCGCCCGCGCTGGTCGCGGATCGGGATCATCAGCCTGCCGCGGAAGCGGTCGTACGGGTCCTTGCCCTCGACGCTGATGAGCAGGCCCGCCTCGATCAGCATGGGGTCGCCGAACTGCTTCAGCGCCGCGCGCAGCTTGCCGCGCGCATCGGGGGCATAGCCGAAGCCGAAGTTGCGCCGGGTCGCATCGGAGATGCCGCGGCGCTGAAGCAGGTCGCGCGCCGGCGCCCCTTCCAGCCCGTCGAGCTGCTGCTCGAACCATTCGGCGGCGGCGGCCATCACGTCGTGCAGCGACTGGGCACGCTCCGCGCGTTCGGCCGACCTTTTGTCCTGCGCCGGCATCTCCATGCCCGCCGCCTGCACCAGCTCCTTCACCGCATCGATGAACGGCAGCCCGCGCTGATCGGTCATCCAGCGGATGGCGTCGCCATGCGCGGAGCAGCCGAAGCAATGGTAGAAGCCCTTGTCGTCGTTGACGTAGAAGCTTGGCGTTTTCTCGTTGTGAAACGGGCAGCAGCCCTTGTGCTCGCGCCCGGCCTTGGTGAGCTTTGTCGTCTTGCCGATCAGCGCGGACAGCGAGGTGCGGGCGCGCAGTTCGTCGAGAAAGGCAGGGGTCAGCGACATGGTGATGTGGTCTGCTTGGCACGCCCTTCGACAAGGTTAGGACGCACGGAGTTGTATGGAGCCGAGGTCCTACACTCCCCCGTTCGTCCTGAGCCTGTCGAAGGACGTGCCCCATACGCGATTGCCAATTGCGACACTCGCTCCCAGTCGCCCGCGATCAGGGCTTCCTTCTTCGCCCGCGACCATCCTTTGATCCGCTTCTCGGCGTCAAGCGCTTCCAGACGCGACGGGAAGTCTTGGCACCAAGCCAGTGCAACCGGCTGACGCCGCGCGGTATAGTCGCTCCCGCGCCCGATCTGATGCTGTCCGATCCGCTGTTCTAGCGCATCCGTGTGCCCGGCATAGAAGCTGCCGTCCGAACAACGGAGCAGATAGGTCCAGAACGGCATGTGGGGTGCTTGTGGCAGATCGGTGCGGGCCGGTCGAGAGGGCAGCGCTTGTGACACGCCCTTCGACAGGCTCAGGGCGAACGGGGGAGGGGTGGTGTCCTCTCCACAACAAAGTCGTTCGTGCTGAGCCTGTCGAACCACATCTCTCCAAACGCTACGTCAGTCTCAGGCCAACGCCGCCTTCACCAGCCCGCTGGCCTTGGACATGTCCAGCACGTTGCCGTGCCGTGCCTTCAACTCGGCCATGACGCGGCCCATGTCCTTCATGCCGGCCGCGCCGATCTCGGCCTTGATCGCCTCGATCGCGGCGGTCGTTTCCGCCTCGTCCATCTGCTTGGGGAGAAAGCGGTCGATCACCGCGACCTCCGCCTCTTCTGCCGCGGCGAGCTCCTCACGGCCGCCGGAGCGGAACATCTGGATCGATTCGATCCGCTGCTTCTTCATCTTCTGCAGGACCTCGACGACGAGCGAATCGTCGTCGGGCGCCTGTGCGGCGGTGCGCACTTCGATGTCGCGGTTCTTGATGGCGGCCTGGATCAGGCCGATGGCGGCGCGCGTGTCCTTGTCGCCGGCCTTCATGGCGGCGATCTGGGCTTGCTTGATATCGTCTCGAATCATGGTGCGCCCGCCCATATCAGATTGACGCGGGGGAGGGTGGGCTTTAGCGCGCCGCACTTAACGTACATCGCCGCTTACCCAGGAGTGCCCGCCCCCATGGCCGACGCCAAGCCCTTGCACGCGCCTCAACCCGAGGGGGCCACCGGCGTTCTCGTTCTCGCCACCGGGGATGTCTTGTGGGGGCACGGCTTCGGTGCCGAGGGGCAGGCGGTAGGCGAGGTGTGCTTCCACACCGCGATGACCGGCTATCAGGAGATCATGACCGATCCGTCGTTCGCGGGGCAGGTCATCACCTTCACCTTTCCGCACATCGGCAACGTCGGCGCCAACCCGGACGACGTAGAGGCAGACGAGCCGCATGCGCTGGGCATGATCGTGCGCGAGGACCCGACCGCGCCATCGAACTTCCGTGCGGCGGAGAACCTTGCCGGCTGGATGAAGCGGCATGCGCGCATCGGCCTCGCCGGCATCGACACGCGCGCACTGACCCGCCGCATCCGTGCCGGCGGCGCGCCCAATGGTGTGATCGCGCATTCGGCGACTGGCGAGTTCGACCTCGACTTGCTGCTGAACATGGCGCGCGAATGGCCGGGGCTGGAGGGCATGGACCTCGCCAAGAGCGTGACGCGCGAGACGCATGGCACTTGGGGCGACGATCGCAGCGGCGGTGTCTGGCGGCTCGGTTTCGGCTACGAGAGCGCCGGCGGTGAGGATCGCCCGCATGTCGTCGCGATCGATTACGGCAGCAAGCACAACATCTTCCGCAACCTTGTTCAGGCAGGCGCGAAGGTATCGGTGGTGCCGGCGGAAACCGACTTTGAGACGATCATGGCGCTCAGTCCCGACGGCATCTTCCTGTCGAATGGGCCGGGCGATCCCGCAGCGACCGGCGGATATGCCGTTCCGGTGATCCAGAAGCTGCTTGAGACGGGCAAGCCATTGTTCGGCATCTGCCTGGGTCACCAACTGCTCGGCCTCGCAGTCGGCGCGCGCACGACCAAGATGTTCCAGGGCCACCGCGGCGCGAACCATCCGGTCAAGCGGCTTGCCGACGGTGCCGTGGAGATCACCAGCATGAACCATGGCTTCGCCGTAGAGCGCGACAGCTTGCCGGCGAATGCGCGCGAAACGCACGTGTCGTTGTTCGACGGCAGCAATGCCGGGCTCGAGTTGACCGACAAGCCCGCGTTCAGCGTGCAATATCACCCCGAGGCGAGCCCGGGGCCGCAGGACAGTTTCTACCTGTTCGAACGCTTCGTGGGTTCGCTGCGGTGATCGTACCGGGCCGGCTTGCCGCCCCGGTGCTGATTCTTGCCGGGGCTGCCTGTTCGCAGGCCGCCCCGGCGAACCGGCACCAGTTGCAGGCGCGGCTTTCCTCCATTCCGAACAAGTGCGGGGTGGAGAAGGTACGGCTGACCGCAACGTCCGCCGCAACCGTGACCATGGAATTGCCCGGCGACATGTCAAGCGCGGAGGCCGAGAAGGCCTCTGCCTGCATCGCAGCCGAAGTGAAGAAGATTTCGGGAGCCAGTCTCGCGCCGCATGGCGCCGGGGCGGCCGCTGCCGAGTAGGACCAAGAGAGACACCATGCCCAAGCGCACCGACATCTCCTCCATCCTCGTCATCGGCGCCGGGCCGATCGTGATCGGTCAGGCGTGCGAGTTCGATTATTCGGGCACGCAGGCGATCAAGGCGCTCAAGGAAGAGGGGTATCGCATCGTCCTGGTCAATTCGAACCCGGCGACGATCATGACCGATCCCGAGCTGGCCGACGCCACCTATGTCGAGCCGATCACGCCCGAGATCGTCGCCAAGATCATCGAAAAGGAGCGGCCCGACGCCGTCCTGCCAACGATGGGCGGGCAGACGGCGCTCAACACCGCACTGGCGCTGTTCCACGACGGCACGCTGGAGAAGTTCGGCGTCACCATGATCGGCGCCGATGCGGAGGCGATCGACAAGGCGGAGGACCGGCTGAAGTTCCGCAATGCGATGGACAAGATCGGTCTGGAAAGCGCCAGATCCGCCGTTGCGCATACCGAGGCCGAGGCACTGGAGGCGCTGGAGAAGACCGGGCTTCCCGCGATCATCCGCCCCAGCTTCACGCTTGGCGGGACCGGCGGCGGTGTCGCGTACAATCGCGAGGAGTTTATCGAGATCGTCCGCAAGGGGCTGGACGCGTCGCCGACCACTGAGGTGCTGATCGAGGAATCGCTGCTCGGCTGGAAGGAATATGAGATGGAGGTGGTCCGCGACCGTGCGGACAATTGCATCATCATCTGCTCGATCGAGAACATCGATCCGATGGGCGTCCACACCGGCGATTCCATCACCGTCGCGCCGGCGCTCACGCTGACCGACAAGGAATATCAGATCATGCGCAACGCCAGCATTGCGGTGCTGCGCGAAATCGGTGTGGAAACAGGTGGTTCGAACGTACAGTTCGCGGTCAATCCGAAGGACGGCCGCCTGATCGTAATCGAGATGAACCCGCGCGTGTCGCGCTCCTCGGCGCTCGCCTCCAAGGCCACCGGCTTCCCGATCGCCAAGGTCGCGGCGAAGCTGGCGGTGGGCTACACGCTCGACGAGATCGAGAACGACATCACGGGCGCGACGCCCGCGAGCTTCGAGCCGACGATCGACTATGTCGTTACCAAAATCCCGCGCTTCGCCTTTGAAAAGTTCAAGGGCGCCGAGGCGGTGCTCTCGACCGCGATGAAGAGCGTCGGCGAAGTCATGGCGATCGGGCGCAATATCCACGAATCGATGCAGAAGGCGCTGCGCGGCCTTGAGACCGGCCTCAGCGGTTTCGACCGTGTCGAGCGGCTGGTCGGCGCACCGCGTGCCGAGATCGAGGCGGCGCTTGCCGTGGCTTCGCCTGATCGCCTGCTGGTCGCCGCCCAGGCGCTGCGCGAAGGCTTCACCGTTGCCGAGGTGCACGCGATCGCCAAATACGATCCCTGGTTCCTTGAGCGCATCGAGGAGATCGTGCGCGCGGAGGAAGAGGTCTGCCGCAACGGCCTGCCGATCGACGCGGCCGGCATGCGCCGCCTGAAGGCAATGGGGTTCAGCGACAAGCGGCTTGCCTGGCTGGCGCTTCAGTCCGCCAATTTGCGGGGCATGCGTCGCGGCATCGCGCAAGGATCGGGCCTGATCCACGAGGCGGTGAAGGCGATGACCGGCGGCGTCACCGAACAGGAGGTGCGCGAGCACCGCGTGAAGCTTGGCGTGCGTCCCGTCTTCAAGCGCATCGATACCTGCGCGGCCGAGTTCGATGCCAAGACGCCGTATATGTATTCGACCTACGAGGCGCCGACCTTTGGCGAGCCCGAGAATGAGGCGATGCCGTCGGATCGTCGCAAGATCGTGATCCTGGGTGGCGGGCCGAACCGGATCGGGCAGGGGATCGAGTTCGATTACTGCTGCTGCCACGCCTGCTTCGCGCTGGCCGATGCCGGGTTCGAGACGATCATGGTCAATTGCAACCCGGAGACGGTGTCGACCGACTATGACACGTCGGACCGCCTGTATTTCGAGCCGCTGACGGCGGAGGACGTGCTGGAAATCCTGCATGTCGAACAGTCCAGGGGTGAACTCGTCGGGGTGATCGTCCAGTTCGGCGGACAGACGCCGCTGAACCTCGCACGGGCGATCGAAGCCGCGGGGATCCCGATCCTCGGCACCTCGCCCTCCGCGATCGATCTGGCGGAGGATCGTGAGCAGTTCGCCGCCCTGGTCGACAAGCTGCGCCTGCTTCAGCCCAACAACGGCATCGCGCGCAGCCGCGACGAGGCGCTGAACGTGGCCGAACGGGTTGGCTATCCCGTGCTGATGCGTCCAAGCTTCGTGTTGGGCGGCCGCGCGATGGAGATCGTCGACGGCCCGGCGCAGCTCGACGATTACATCCAGACGGCGGTGCAGGTGTCCGGCGATGCGCCCGTCCTGATCGACCAGTATCTGCGCGACGCGATCGAGGTGGACGTCGACGCCATCTGTGACGGCGATGATGTGGTGGTCGCCGGCGTGCTGCAGCATATCGAGGAGGCGGGCGTCCACTCGGGTGACAGCGCCTGCTCCATCCCACCCTATTCGCTGCCGCCTGAGATCGTGGCGGAGATCGAGCGGCAGACTGAGGCGCTGGCACGCGGCCTCGACGTGCGCGGCCTGATGAACATCCAGTTCGCGGTTAAGGACGACAAGGTCTATCTGATCGAGGTGAACCCGCGCGCCAGCCGCACGGTGCCGTTCGTCGCCAAGGCGATCGGCGCACCCATCGCCAAGATCGCGGCGCGCGTGATGGCCGGCGAGAAGCTGAAGAACCTGCCGCAGATCGACCGGAGCATTGATTATTTTGCGGTCAAAGAGGCGGTGTTCCCGTTCAACCGCTTTCCCGGCATCGATCCCGTGCTTTCTCCCGAGATGAAGTCGACGGGCGAAGTGATGGGCATCGACCGCGATTTCACCACCGCCTTTGCGAAGTCGCAGCTGGGTGCCGGCACCGTCCTGCCGCGCGAAGGCGCGGTGTTCGTCAGCGTGAAGGACGAGGACAAGGCGTCAATCACCGCGGCGGTGCGCGAGCTTTCGGAGGCCGGCTTCACCATCGTAGCGACGGGCGGCACGGCCGATCACCTGGAGCGCGCCGGTATTCCGGTCGAATTGGTCAACAAGGTTGCGCAGGGGCGGCCGCATATCGTGGACCGGATCAAGGACGGCGACATCGCGCTGATCTTCAATACGACAGAGGGATGGCAGAGCCTGAAGGACTCGCAGCCGATCCGCGCGTCGGCTGTGAATCAGAAAATTCCGTATTTCACGACCGCGCAGGCCAGCATCCAGGCGGCAAAAGCGATCACTTCGGCGTCGCAGAACCTTGAAGTGCGTCCGCTACAGGCCTATTATTCGCAGTCGCACAACTGATCCCACATTCTGTTTGAGGTGCGGAGCGGCCACCAGCGGGGCGCTCGGGGACGGGTTTATTGAAGGGTAACGCGCGATGGCGACCGTCGAAAAGATGCCGATGTTGCAGGAAGGCCATGACAAGCTGACGGCTGACCTGAAACGGCTGAAGATCGAGCGGCCGCAGATCGTTGACGCGATCGAGGAGGCGCGCGCTCACGGCGACCTGTCCGAAAACGCCGAATATCACGCGGCGAAGGAGCGGCAGGGGCAGATCGAGGCATCGATCGCCGACATCGAGGACAAGCTGTCGCGGGCGCAGATCATCGATCCGCGCGACCTGTCGGGCGACAAGGTGGTGTTCGGCGCCACTGTCACTCTGCTCGACGAAGACGACAAGCCTGTGAAGTATCAGATCGTCGGCCAGACCGAGGCGGACGCGAAGACCGGCCGGATCAGCTACAATTCGCCGATGGGCCGCGCGCTGATCGGCCGCAGCGTCGACGACGAGGTCGAGGTGTCGGTGCCGGCAGGCGACCGTTATTATCTGGTGTCCAAGATCGAGTTCATCTGACCGCGGCAGCCTCGTCCGGACGTGTCGTTCAGACGAGGCTGTCGGGGGCGAGGCCATGCGACGTATTGAGTAGCAGTGGCGGAATTCAGCGTGCCGCGAGCCCGTTCCATTCGATACGCGGCGGTTGTTCGTCCTGGTTTGTGGCCCGATGTTTTGTTTCGAGGCGCCATCAACGCTCTCTTGGCGCCAGCCAGAGGCCAAGTGGGAAGCCTTGATTGCAGTCGTCGCATGCGCCTGAGTTGCGCCGCAATCTGTTTTCGTCCTGCATCGGGGATGCGGATCAACAGGACTAACCCCGCCTAGACCCGATACCATCAGCTCCGGCGCGACCGCAGCTATGTATTTGGTTCCGCGGGAGTCCGCGCTCGGAGCTCGGCGGAGCTCCCTGCTTTTGCCGCTTGCCGGCTAGTTAGATTGCGCGTGCGCTTTCGACGCAGCGATCGGACCAAAAAATGCCGGGACGAGCCCGGCATGACGAGATAGAAATTTAGATCGCGCTTTTGAGCAGGTCCGGCTCGAGCAAGCGGTGCAAGTGCACCACCACGTATTTCATCTCGGCATCGTCCACCGTCCGCTGTGCAGCACCGCGCCACGCCTTTTCGGCGGAGGCGTAATCCGGGAACACGCCGACGATGTCGATGGACTTGAGATCGGTGAAGTCCAGCGTGCGGGGATCGGCAACCCGGCCGCCGAAGACGAGATGTAGCTTGCTCATGGCGCGCTCCCTTATCGCCTTCGAGGCTAGGTTTGAACCCTTCAGTTACGCCAGTTCAGGCGCCCGTCTTGATCTGCTCGCGACCGGCCTCGGCGGCGGCGTTGCCGACGTTGGACGCAGCGGAGGCGACGCCCTGAAGCAGTGATTTCGCCTGCTCGCGCGCGCCGTCCTTCGTCAGGCCACGATCCGCAAGCTCACCCTTGCCTGTCTCTTTCGCGGCGGCAAAAGCTGCCATCGCAGCCATGCCGACCTTTTTTCCAACCGGCGCAAGCAGTTCTTTCTCACGCTCGCTGCGCGGCACCAGCGCGCCGACGATGGCACCAAGCGCGATCCCGCCTGCCAACACGCTGAGCGGGTTACTTTCAACGAAGTCACCGGTCTGATGCGCGGCGTCGCGCAGCGCTTCACGGGAGGTTTCGGCCGTTTCGCCAGCGCGATTCACGGCGCTCTCATAAGCGTGGCTTGCCCGGTCGCGCAGCGAGTCGTGCTGATCATGGCCGGGCGTCTTGGTCGAAGTCTCGTTGCGAGCGTCGGTCATTTGCTTTTCCTCTCGGCCGATTGCGGCCAGTCACCTGGAATGGAACGCGCTAGCTGCGCGTCGGTTTCGGCCTTCAGCCGGCGCTTGCTGGCAAAAGCGGCGGCGATCCGGCGGCGGGCGAGCCAGGCAAGCGCAACCGTCACACCCCAGACGACGCGCTCGGGATGTGCCCGGGCCGACCGAATGCCGGTGCGCAATGCGCGCTCGCTGCTGTCCTGCAGATTGTCCATCGCATCACGTGCGACAACTCGCGGATCGAGCCGGGCCTGAAGCGTAGACGCGCTTTGACTGAGGCGCTGGCGCGCCGCCTCTGCTCGCGCCTGTGCGCGTGCGACGGTTGCTGCCTGCGGATCCGCGCTCAAGAATCTGCCTTTCGGGAAAGCTGCGCCTTGCCCATGAGGCCGAGTACTGCGGCGATCGTCAGCACGCCCAGAACAACGGCGAGTGTCGCAAGGCCAGGCCCGACCAACGTGGCCAAGGTCATGATCGCGCCGACGAGACATGCGATCAGTGCCGCGAGGGCCAGAACGCCAGCGGCGCCGAAGTACACGGCGGCCCATTTGTAGCGGGTCACCGCAAACAGCGCGCGTGCCTTGACCAATGCGACTTCAGCCTGGGCCGCTTCCCGTGCGTCCCCGGCAAGCTGCGACACAAGCTGGCCGATGCCGGGCTCCTCCGCGCCGGCTCTTTCCAGCAGCATCGATGTTACGCCTTGTCGCGGTTATCGAGTCCAGCAGACACGAGGCGCGCCGCCGCAAAGCCGATGGCGGCTGCGATGCCGAGCGCCGCCGTCGGGCTCTTGCGGACCAGTTCGCGCGCATCGTCGAGCAGTTGGTCGACCGTGCGATCGTTTAGCGCGGAGGAGAAGCCCTGCACCTGATCGGCTGCGCTGCGCGCGTACTGGCCGTATTGCTCGCCAAGCTTTTCATCTACCTGGCCAGCCGCATCGTTCAGCATCGCCACGATCTGATCGAGCGCCCCGGTTGCTTTCGCCTTGCCCTGATCAGCCGCGGTGCGCGCCCGATCGCCTGCTTCGCTTTTCAGCTTCACAATCCCGTCGCTGATCGCCTGACGCGGCGAGCCGGAGATCGAACCGTCGCTGTTCGTGCTGCCGCTCTGCGATTGCGCCGTGTTGGTGGACGGGCTCGCAATAGAATCGCCATTGGCGGTGCCGGCAGTCTTCAGCGGATCGACCGGCTGAAAAGCGTCCTTGGGGGCGTAGGGATCAGTGCCGGTGGACGTGACGTCCTGATCGGTCATTGGCTTGGTCGTGTCGTCGGCCATGGGAAATCCTTCCTGTATCGCTCGGAGAACCCCGTGGCGCCGGCCGAGGTTCCATCCTGAATTGCCGCGGCGTGCACGGCTCGTTATCGGGCAGGGCGAACCAATCCTCGCCATCGTAGAAGGATCGTTACGTGACCGCAATCATCGACCTGCAAGGCCGCCAGATCATTGACAGCCGGGGCAACCCCACGGTGGAAGTTGACGTGTTCCTGGAGGACGGCAGTTTCGGTCGTGCGGCGGTGCCCTCCGGCGCGTCGACCGGCGCGCACGAGGCGGTCGAGAAGCGCGACGGCGACAAGAGCCGCTGGATGGGCAAGGGCGTCGACAACGCGGTGGAGGCGGTCAACGGCGAGATCGCCGACACTATCCGCGGTCTGGAAGCCGAGGACCAGATCGAGATTGACGCCGCGCTGATCGAACTCGATGGCACGGAGAACAAAGGACGGTTGGGCGCCAACGCGATCCTTGGCGTCAGCCTGGCCGTGGCGAAGGCGGCTGCCGACGCTCGTGGGCTGCCGCTCTATCGCTATGTCGGCGGTGTCGGTGCGCATGTGCTGCCGGTGCCGATGATGAACATCATCAATGGCGGCGAACATGCTGACAATCCGATCGATTTCCAGGAGTTCATGATCATGCCCGTGGGTGCACAGAGCATCCTGGAGGCGGTGCGCTGCGGCTCGGAAATCTTCCACACGCTGAAGAAGGGGTTGCACGAGAAGGGTTTGGCGACCGCGGTGGGTGACGAGGGTGGCTTCGCGCCAAACCTTGCCAGCACCACCGATGCGCTCGACTTCATCATGGAGTCGATCGAGAAGGCGGGCTATACGCCGGGCGACGACGTCATGCTGGCGCTCGACTGCGCCGCAACCGAATTCTTCAAGGATGGCAAGTACGTCATCTCCGGTGAAGGGCTGACGCTGGAGCCGGGCGCGATGGCGGATTACCTGGCCGATCTCGTGGCGCGCTATCCGATCCTGTCGATCGAGGACGGCATGGCCGAGGACGATTTCGATGGCTGGAAGGCGCTGACCGACAAGGTCGGCGGGAAGGTACAGCTGGTCGGCGACGATTTGTTCGTGACCAATCCGTCTCGGCTGCGCGACGGCATTTCGCGCGGGCTCGCCAATTCGCTGCTGGTGAAGGTCAATCAGATCGGCACGCTGACCGAGACGCTGGAGGCGATCCGAGTGGCGGAGCGCGCTGGCTACACCGCCGTCATGAGCCACCGGTCGGGTGAGACGGAGGACTCGACGATCGCGGATCTGGCGGTCGCCACCAACTGCGGTCAGATCAAGACCGGGAGCCTTGCGCGCTCCGATCGGCTTGCCAAGTACAACCAGCTCATCCGCATCGAAGAAGAGCTTGGCACGGTGGCCGCTTATGCCGGTCGCGACGTGCTACGTTCGCGCTAAAAGCGCTTGAAAATAGGCGGGCTTTCGGCGACATCACGTTTGTCATGCGCCGGAAGCCATCCTCCTTTTCTGCAGTCCTGAAACGTGCTGCGTGGCCGGCTGCGGCGCTGCTGGTGATGGCGTTCTTCGGCGGCTATGCGGTGCTCGGCACCAATGGGCTGCTCGCCTATGGCGATTACAAGCGGCAGGTGGCCAAGCGCGAGCATCGGTTTGCCGTGCTGGATCAGAAGCGCGAGCTGTTGCGCAATCGCGTTGCGCTGCTCGATCCGCGGCATGCCAATCCTGACATGGTCGATGAGCTGGTGCGCCGCGAACTGAATGTTGCGCATCCTGATGAAGTGATCGTCCCACTCAATTAGCGGCTCGTCTGCCGGGCTAGCCTTTGGCTGCGGCCAAGCCCGCCGCGGCCTCGCGACATGATCTCCTGTATTGCTTGTACGGCGATCGACGTTGCCCGACTGCCCCGCGCGCTTTATCGCGGTGCGGGTATCTCGAGGGGGCGTTCATTGAAGACCATGTTGCTTGCCGCTGCTGCGGTTCTCGCTGCTGTTCCTGCCGCGGCGGAGACGGTGGTCGTTACCGCCGCACGGATGCTTGACGTCGAAAGCGGGCGGATCGTGGAGCAGCCGGTGATCACCGTCACCGACGGGCGGATCACTGCGGTAGGTGGGACGGCGCCGGCGGGTGCGGCGCGGCTCGATCTGGGTGACGTGACGCTCGTGCCCGGGCTGATCGACATGCATGTGCATCTCGACAGCACGCCGCTGTACGGCGGCTATACCGGCCTGCAGTTCACCGACAGCTTCTGGGCGGTGCAAGGCGTTGGCAACGCCGCGGCGATGCTGCGCGCTGGCTTTACGACGGTGCGCAACGTCGGGTCGGAGAATTACAACGATGTCGCCTACAAGCAGGCGATCGATGAGGGGCTCATGATCGGGCCGCGCATCGTGCCGGCGGCGCATGCGCTCGGCGCCACGGGTGGGCATTGCGACAGCACCTTCTTTCCGCCGTCCTTCGATCAGCATGGCAAGGCGATCGGCGACACCCCGGACGAGTTGCGCTTCCGTGTGCGCGAGCAGCGCAAATACGGGGCGGAGGTGATCAAGGTGTGCGCAACGGGCGGCGTGTTCAGCCGGAACACCGAGCCGGGTCAGCAGCAGCTCTCGGAGGCGGAACTGAAGGGCATTGCGGACGAGGCGCATCAATGGGGGCTGAAGACTGCGGCGCACGCGCATGGTGCCGCGGGGATCAAGGCGGCGATCCGCGCCGGGATCGATACGATCGAGCATGCCAGCCTGATCGACGACGAGGGCATCCGGCTCGCCAAGGAGCGCGGCGCATACCTGTCGATGGACATCTACAACACCGAATATACGCAGGCAGAAGGCGCCAAAAACGGCGTGTTGGAGGATAATCTTCGCAAGGATCGTGAAGTGGCGCAGATCCAGCGCGACAATTTCCGCAAGGCCAATGCCGCGGGCGTGAAGATGGTGTTCGGCACCGATGCCGGCGTGATGCCGCACAAGGACGCCGCCAAGCAGTTCCGCGTCATGGTTCAATATGGGATGACCCCACTGCAGGCGATCCGCGCGGCGACGCTAACCGCAGCGGAGGCGCTCGGCCGCAGCAAGGACGTCGGCGTGATCAAAGTGGGTCACTTCGGGGATATGGTGGCCGTTTCCGGCAACCCGCTGGCCGACGTCACGGTGCTGGAGCGGCCCGTTGCCGTGATCAAAGGCGGTGCGCGGGTCGAGTGAACCAGATGTGATCGCAACGGTTCATCGGCGTGAAGGAGTGCGCCGATGACCGATGACGATCGCGAGCAGGTCTACAAGGACTTCAACGAGGCGGTGAATATGCCGCCGGCCGAGATCGAGAAGTTTCTCAATACCGACGAGTCCAAGGAGGTTGGCTGGAAGGGCAAGGATGGCAACGGCGATGGCGAAAGCGTCGGCCATGCTTCAGGCCGGCGGATCGTGGAGATCAAGCGTACCAAGAAGGCCGACCTGACCGACGACGATTATGCGCACATGAAGAAGGTGGTCGGCTACGTGCACCGTCACATGGCGCAGGGCGGTCCGGAGGACGACAAGGAGCATAGCGCGTGGCGCTATTCGCTCATGAACTGGGGCCACGACCCGCTGAAGAAGTGACGCCCTGAAGAAGTGGCGTCCGTGCCGCTTTGTGGTTAACGGCGGCGGCCTGACACATGGGGAGTGGTGGGCGATGCGGGGTTGGCGACTGATCGGCGGAATGGCGGCGGCGGCGATGCTTATGGGTGCCGCGCCCGACGACCCCGACTTCGGCCCAAACCTCGAACGCTTCACCTACCCCTGGCCGGTGCAGACCATGACGGTGGACGTGGTGGGCGAGCCCGCCAGCATGGCCTTTATGGACATTGCCGCGGAGCGTCCGAACGGCCGCACGGTCGTGCTGCTGCATGGCAAGAACTTCTGCGGCGCGACTTGGGCGTCGAGCGCGCGGGCGCTGGTGAAGGCAGGCTATCGCGTGATCGTCCCCGACCAGATCGGCTTCTGCAAATCTTCGAAGCCGCGCGCGGCGCAGTACAGCCTCGCCATGCTGGCCAACAACACGCGCCGGCTGCTGGCCTCGCGCGGGGTGAGCCGCGCGACGATCGTCGGGCACTCGATGGGCGGCATGCTGGCGATGCGCTACGCCATCATGTTCCCCGATGCGGTGGACCGGCTGGTGCTGGTCAATCCACTGGGGCTGATCGACCGGTCGGAGGAGGGCGTGCCGTATAACGATGTCGACTCGCTGTGGGCGAATGAGCGCAAGACCAGCTATGCCTCGATCAAGGCGTATCAGCAGGCGAACTATTACCACGGCACGTGGAAGCCGTCCTACGATCGCTGGGTCTGGATGCAGACGGGGATGTATGCCGGGCAGGGGCGGGCGATCGTGTCGCTGGCGCAGGCCAAGACGAGCGAGATGATCCGCACCCAGCCGGTGGCGCATGAGCTGTACCGCCTGAAAGCGCCCACGACCGTCATCGTCGGGACGCTGGATCGTACCGCGTTCGGGCGCGGACAGGCGTCGGCATCGCTGCAGCAATTCCTGAAGGCCATTCCGCAGATCGCGCCGGACGCGGTGCGCAAGATGCCCAAGGGCAATCTGGTGCGGCTGGACGGGCTGGGCCATTCGCCGCAGGTCGAGGATCCGGCACGATTCGAAAAGCTGCTGCTGGAGACGCTTGGCTGACGACCGCCGCGCCGCGCGCGCCCGCTGCCGCTGATTGACGCGGGCGGCCCCCATGCGTATAGCCGCGCCCGTTCGTGCCGGGTCTGACTCGTCATGGGCAAGCTTGAACATTGCTGGATGCTTAGAGGACCCGGGTGGCTTTATGCGGCCGCCCCATGGTCCTTTTCGTATTCCAAGTGCTGTCAGGGCTCCAGCAAAGTAACCTATACGAAAGGTGAAGGCTTCAATGCCGACGATCAACCAGCTGGTCCGCAAGGGCCGCGACCCGCAGAAGGCCAAGAGCAAGGTCCCTGCGATGGAGCAGAACCCGCAGAAGCGCGGCGTCTGCACCCGTGTTTACACGACGACCCCGAAGAAGCCGAACTCGGCATTGCGCAAGGTGGCCAAGGTTCGCCTGACCAACCAGCGCGAAGTCATCAGCTACATTCCGGGTGAAGGCCACAACCTGCAGGAGCACTCGGTGGTGCTGATCCGCGGCGGCCGTGTGCGCGACCTTCCGGGCGTGCGCTACCACGTGCTGCGCGGCGTGCTCGATACGCAGGGCGTCAAGGACCGTCGCCAGTCCCGTTCCAAGTACGGCGCAAAGCGTCCGAAGTAAGCCGGTCGACACTATTGTTCGACCAACACGGCTGAAGTTTAGAAGGAAGATATCAGATGGCACGTCGTCGTCGTCCCGAGAAGCGGGAAATCCTGCCTGATCCCGTTTACGGGGATGAGGTTCTGTCCAAGTTCATGAATTCGGTGATGCTGGACGGCAAGAAGTCCGTCGCCGAGGGCATCGTCTATTCGGCGCTCACCACCGTCGAGACCCGCGCCAAGCGTGATCCGCTGGGCGTGTTTCATGACGCGCTGAACAACATCAAGCCGGGCATTGAGGTCCGCAGCCGCCGCGTCGGCGGTGCGACCTACCAGGTGCCGGTCGAGGTTCGTCCGGAGCGTGCGCAGGCGCTTGCGATCCGCTGGCTGATCGCCGCGGCGCGCGGCCGCAGCGAGAACACCATGGATGCGCGTCTGTCGGGCGAGCTGCTCGACGCGTCGAACAACCGCGGCAACGCGGTGAAGAAGCGCGAAGACACGCACCGCATGGCCGAAGCGAACCGCGCCTTCAGCCACTATCGCTGGTAATGGCCGTGGCTTCCGTCTTGGAAGCGCAACGCACGTGAACTATATCGTGGGGAGCCGGCCATGGGCCTGCTCCCCACATCGCTAAGGAAAGCCCGACCATGGCCCGCAGCCATCCGCTCGAACTCTATCGCAACATCGGCATCATGGCGCACATCGACGCCGGCAAGACGACGACGACCGAGCGCATCCTTTATTACACCGGCAAGTCCTACAAGATCGGCGAAGTGCACGAAGGCACCGCGACGATGGATTGGATGGAGCAGGAGCAGGAGCGCGGCATCACCATCACCTCCGCAGCCACCACCTGCAAGTGGAAGGCTGAGGAAGGGAAGGGTCCCGAGCACCTCATCAACATCATCGACACCCCGGGTCACGTCGACTTCACTATCGAGGTGGAGCGCAGCTTGCGCGTGCTCGACGGCGCGGTTGCATGCTTCGACGGCGTTGCTGGCGTTGAGCCGCAGTCCGAGACCGTGTGGCGTCAGGCCGACAAGTACGGCGTGCCGCGCATGTGCTTCGTCAACAAGCTCGACCGTACCGGCGCTGATTTCTACTTCTGCGTGCAGTCGATCATCGATCGCCTGGGTGCGAAGCCCGCCGTGCTGTATCTCCCGATCGGCATGGAAGGCGGCTTCAAGGGCTTGGTCGACCTGGTCGAGAACCGCGCCATCATCTGGCTCGAAGAGTCGCTGGGCGCGAAGTTCGAATATCAGGCGATCCCCGACGACATGGCGGAGAAGGCGGCGAAGTATCGCAGCGACCTGATCGAGCTTGCCGTCGAGCAGGACGACGACGCGATGGAAGCGTATCTCGAGGGCAACGAGCCTGACGCGGCGACGCTGAAGAAGCTGATCCGCAAGGGCACGCTCAACATGTCGTTCGTGCCGGTCGTTTGCGGCTCGGCGTTCAAGAACAAGGGCGTGCAGCCGCTGCTCGACGCCGTGGTCGACTTCCTGCCGAGCCCGCTCGACGTGCCGGCGATCAAGGGCGTGAAGCTCGACGGCGAGACGCCGGACGAGCGCCCGTCCTCGGACGAGGCACCGTTCTCGGCGCTGGCGTTCAAGATCATGAACGATCCCTTCGTCGGCTCGCTGACCTTTGCGCGCATCTATTCGGGCGTGCTCACCAAGGGCGGCTACCTGAACTCGGTGAAGGACAAGAAGGAAAAGATCGGCCGTATGCTCCTGATGCACGCGAACTCGCGTGAGGACATCGAGGAAGCGCGTGCGGGCGATATCGTCGCGATCGCGGGCCTCAAGGAGACCACGACGGGCGATACCCTCTGCGATCCGGCGCACCCGATCATCCTGGAGCGCATGGAGTTTCCGGAGCCGGTGATCGAGCTGTCGGTGGAGCCGAAGACCAAGGCGGACCAGGAAAAGATGGGCATCGCGCTCAATCGCCTCGCTGCCGAGGATCCCTCGTTCCGCGTATCGACCGATCACGAATCGGGTCAGACGATCATCAAGGGGATGGGCGAGCTTCACCTCGAGATCCTCGTCGATCGCATGAAGCGCGAGTTCAAGGTCGAGGCAAACGTCGGTGCGCCGCAGGTGGCGTATCGCGAATACCTCAAGAAGAAGGTCGATATCGACTACACGCACAAGAAGCAGTCGGGCGGCTCTGGCCAGTTCGGCCGCGTGAAGGCGACGCTCGTCCCCGGCGAGCGTGGGTCGGGCTACCAGTTCTTCGACGAGATCAAGGGCGGCAACATTCCGCGCGAATACATCCCGTCGGTGGAAAAGGGCTTCAAGGAGACGGCGGAAACCGGTCACCTTATCGGCTTCCCGATCATCGACTTCGAGGTTCACCTGACGGACGGCGCGTACCACGACGTCGACTCGTCGGCACTGGCCTTCGAAATCTGTGCCCGCGGCGCCATGCGCGAAGCGGCGGCAAAGGCAGGCATCACCCTGCTCGAGCCGGTGATGAAGGTCGAGGTCGTGACGCCGGAGGATTACCTCGGCGACGTGATCGGCGACATGAACTCGCGTCGTGGCCAGATCCAGGGCACCGATACGCGCGGCAATGCGCAGGCGGTGACGGCAATGGTGCCGCTCGCGAACATGTTCGGCTACGTGAACCAGCTGCGCTCGTTCACCCAGGGCCGCGCGAGCTACTCCATGCAGTTCTCGCACTATGATGAAGTGCCGCAGAATGTGGCCGACGAAGTGAAGGCCAAGATGGCCTAAGTGCTTTCCCGCCACTCGGCAGGCCCGTGTGGCGGGAGAGGGTTTGCGAAACAGAGATTCAGTCGTTATGGGGCCGCGTTCACGACGAGTCCTCGTGCGGCTCCAGTGGAAATCCAGAAGGTAGGACAACAATGGCTAAGGCTAAGTTTGAGCGGAACAAGCCGCACCTGAACATCGGCACCATCGGTCACGTCGACCATGGCAAGACCTCGCTGACCGCAGCGATCACGAAGGTTCTCTCGGAAGAGGGCCTGTCGGAGAAGGTCGATTTCGAGAACATCGACAAGGCACCGGAAGAGCGCGCCCGCGGCATCACCATCTCGACCGCGCACGTCGAGTATGAGACGGCCAACCGTCACTATGCGCACGTCGACTGCCCCGGTCACGCCGACTATGTGAAGAACATGATCACCGGCGCGGCGCAGATGGACGGCGCGATCCTGGTGGTCTCGGCTACCGACGGCCCGATGCCGCAGACCCGCGAGCACATCCTGCTCGCCCGTCAGGTCGGCGTGCCGGCGATGGTCGTGTTCATGAACAAGGTCGATCTGGTGGACGACGAGGAAATCCTCGAGCTGGTCGAGCTGGAAGTTCGCGAGCTGCTGTCGTCGTACGAGTTCCCGGGCGACGATATTCCGATCATCAAGGGTTCGGCGACCGCCGCGCTGTCGGGTTCGGACGAAAAGCTCGGCAAGGCAGCCGTTCTCGAGCTGATGCAGGCCGTTGACGACTACATCCCGCAGCCCGAGCGTCCGCTCGACAAGCCGTTCATGATGCCGATCGAAGACGTGTTCTCGATCTCGGGTCGTGGTACGGTGGTCACGGGCCGCGTCGAGACCGGCATCATCAAGGTTGGTGAGGAAGTCGAGATCGTCGGCATCCACCCGGAAGTCCGCAAGACGACCGTCACGGGCGTCGAGATGTTCCGCAAGCTGCTCGACCAGGGCCAGGCTGGCGACAACGTCGGCGCGCTGATCCGCGGCGTCGCTCGCGACGAGGTGGAGCGTGGCCAGGTGCTCTGCAAGCCGGGCTCGATCAAGCCGCACACCGACTTCGCGTCGGAAGTGTACGTGCTGTCGAAGGAAGAGGGTGGCCGTCACACGCCGTTCTTCGCCAACTATCGTCCGCAGTTCTACTTCCGTACCACGGACGTGACCGGCACCGTCGAGCTGCCTGAGGGCACCGAGATGGTGATGCCGGGCGACAACGTCGCTCTGGGCATCAAGCTGATCGCGCCGATCGCCATGGACGTGGGCCAGCGCTTCACGATCCGTGAGGGCGGCCGTACCGTCGGCGCCGGTGTCGTCAGCGGCATCACCAAGTAAGATCTTTTCCTAAGATCTAAGCGGTTCGCCGCAAAGCTGCCGCCCGGCACGCCATTTGGTGTGCCGGGCGGTTGCCTTTTTATGAGAGCGCGGTTATTGGCCGCGCCTCGCAAGTTTCACGAACAGCAAGAGCCGCGATCACGCGGCCCGCTCTTTCGCATCGGTAGGGATTATGGACAGCAACATCCGCATTCGCCTGAAGGCGTTCGACCATCGTGTGCTCGACCAGGCGACCGGCGACATCGCCGACACCGCCAGACGTACCGGTGCCCTGATTCGCGGTCCGATCCCGCTTCCGACGCGTATCGAGAAGTTCACGGTCAACCGTGGCCCGCACGTCGACAAGAAGAGCCGCGAGCAGTTCGAGGTGCGCACCTACAAGCGCATGCTCGACATCGTGCAGCCGACCCCGCAGACCGTCGACGCGCTGATGAAGCTTGACCTCGCGGCGGGCGTTGACGTCGAGATCAAGCTGGCGTAATGGCCAGCATCCCGCGGTTGACGTGAGTCCCGCGGGTTTGTCGTTTCCGCAGGTTCGGGAACGGTTAGGACCCAGCAAGGGCACCTAAAGCAAGAGATACCGCCAGCTGCCTTGGTGGCTGGGACAGCGTCTCCCGTCTGCTTCCTTCGGGAAGCGATCAGCCCGGGACGGGGGCGCGCTTCGCATATTCCGGGCTGGAAAAGCGATCGGTCCTTCCAGGATCGGTCACAAGCACCTTGGGGATGGGCCTCAGGGTGCCTCTGTTGAGGAGCTACGGATCATGCGTACCGGCGTGATCGCGAAGAAGATGGGCATGACCCGCCTGTTCCAGGATGATGGCCGCCACGTGCCGGTCACCGTCCTGCAGCTGGAAGGGCTTCAGGTCGTCTCTCGCCGCGAAACAGAACGTGACGGCTACACCGCCGTCCAGCTTGGTGCAGGCGTCGCCAAGGCAAAGAATGTCGCCAAGCCGCAGCGCGGCCACTTCGGCAAGTCCGAAGTTGAGCCCAAGGCGGTCGTCCACGAATTCCGCGTCACCGAGGACAATCTCCTCGACGTCGGCGCCGAAATCTCGGCCGATCACTTTGTTGCCGGCCAGTTCGTCGACATCCAGGGTCGTACCCAGGGTAAGGGTTTTGCCGGCGCCATGAAGCGCTGGAACTTCGGCGGTCTGCGTGCGACCCACGGCGTGTCGGTTTCGCACCGTTCGCATGGTTCGACCGGTAACCGTCAGGATCCGGGTCGCGTCTTCAAGAACAAGAAGATGGCCGGCCACATGGGTGACAAGAACCGCACCCAGCAGAACCTCGAGATCGTCGGTACCGACGTCGAGCGCGGTCTCATCTTCGTCAAGGGCTCGGTCCCTGGCTCGAAGGGTGGCTGGCTGTTCGTCAAGGACGCCGTGAAGCTGAAGCCGCATGCCGACGCGCCGCGTCCGGCTGGCCTGAAGGCTGCCAATAGCAACAACGCAGCGGCTGCTCCGGCACCCGAAGCGACCGACGGCCAGGAGGGCTGAACGTGAAGGTCAAGGTTTCCTCCTTCGCCGGGAACAATGCGGCGGACGTCGAGCTGTCGGACGAGGTCTTCGGCCTCGAGCCGCGCGCCGACATCCTGCACCGCGTCGTTACCTGGCAGCTCGAGAAGCGTCGCGGCACCGCCCGCGGGACGCGCGAGCGCGCGGATGTCGCCCGTTCGGGCAAGAAGCTCGGTCGCCAAAAGGGCGGCGGTGTCGCTCGTCA
The DNA here is from genome assembly GCF_002197685.1 of Sphingomonas dokdonensis. GTDB lineage: Bacteria > Pseudomonadota > Alphaproteobacteria > Sphingomonadales > Sphingomonadaceae > Sphingomonas > Sphingomonas dokdonensis. Next base: position 671,594 of record NZ_NBBI01000002.1, read on the forward strand.
CGGCGATCGCCGGGCTCCCGTCTTCATCGGCGGTGGTAAGGCGCACGGCGCCCGCGTCCGCGACTTCAACCCGGGCCTTAACAAGAAGGTTCGCGCGCTTGGTCTCAAGATGGCGCTGTCGAGCCATGCCAAGGCCGGTTCGCTGATCGTGCTCGACGGCTTCGAAGTCGAGAAGACCAAGGAGCTCAAGGGGCACTTCGCGACGCTCAACGTCGGCAAGCGCACGCTTGTGATCGACGGCGACACCGCAGAGGGCTTCCGCGCCGGCTACAACCTGCCGGGCGTGGATCTGCTCCCGGCGGTTGGCGCGAACGTCTATGACATCATCAAGGCCGATACGCTGGTGCTGACCCGCGCGGCGGTCGAGAAGCTGGAGGCGCGCTTCAATGGCTAAGCAGCAGCAGAAGGCGATCGACAACCGTCATTATGACGTGATCGTCGCGCCGCACATCACCGAGAAGTCGACCCTTCTCTCCGAGCAGAACGCCGTGGTGTTCAAGGTCGCGCCGGGCGCGTCCAAGCCGGAGATCAAGGCGGCGGTTGAAGCGATCTTCGACGTCAGTGTCGTTGGCGTGAACACCATCGTCCAGAAGGGCAAGACCAAGCGCTGGAAGGGCAAGCCCTATTTCCGGTCGGACATGAAGAAGGCGATCGTCACGCTCAAGGACGGGCAGTCGATCGACGTCACCGAGGGGGCCAAGTAAGATGGCACTCAAGCATTATAACCCGACCAGCCCGGCCATGCGTGGCCTGGTGCTGATCGACCGTTCGACGCTGCACAAGGGCGCGCCCGTCAAGGCGCTGACCGAAGGCAAGCGCAAGACCGGCGGTCGCAACAACAAGGGTCACGTGACCAGCCGCGGCATCGCGGGCGGTCACAAGCAGAAGTATCGTTACATCGACTTCAAGCGTCGCAAGTGGGACGCCGAGGCAACGGTGGAGCGGCTCGAGTACGACCCGAATCGCACGGCGTTCATTGCGCTGGTCAGCTATGCCGATGGCGAGCAGGCCTACATCATCGCGCCGCAGCGTCTGAACGTTGGTGACAAGATTGTCGCCGGCAAGAAGACCGACGTGAAGCCGGGCAACGCCATGGAGCTCGGTCAAGTCCCGGTCGGCACCATCGTCCACAATGTGGAGATGAAGCCGGGCAAGGGCGGTCAGATCGCGCGTTCGGCCGGCACCTACGTGCAGGTCGTTGGCCGCGATCGCGGGCTAGTGATCGTTCGCCTGAATTCGGGCGAGCAGCGTTACCTGCGCAGCGATTGCATGGCGACCGTCGGTGCGGTGTCCAACCCGGACAACCAGAACCAGAACTTCGGCAAGGCGGGTCGCAGCCGCTGGATGGGCAAGCGTCCGCTTACCCGCGGCGTTGCGAAGAACCCGGTCGATCACCCGCATGGCGGCGGTGAAGGCCGCACCTCGGGCGGCCGTCACCCGGTCACCCCGTGGGGCAAGCCGACGAAGGGTGCGCGCACCCGTCACAACAAGGCGACGGACAAGATGATCATCCGTAGCCGCCACGCGAGGAAGAAGTAATGGCTCGCTCCGTCTGGAAGGGTCCGTTTGTGGACCTTCATCTGCTGAAGAAGGCAGAGGTGGCGCAGGATCAGGGCACCCGTGCAGGTCCGATCAAGACCTGGTCGCGTCGTTCGACCATCCTGCCGCAGTTCGTCGGTCTGACGTTCAGCGTCTACAACGGCCGCAAGTTCGTGCCGGTGTCGGTGAACGAAGACATGGTCGGCATGAAACTGGGTGAGTTCGCGCCCACGCGCTTCTTCCCGGGTCACGCCGCTGACAAGAAGGGCAAGCGCTGATGAGCAAGCCTCAGTCCCCCCGCAAGGTCGGCGAAAAGGAAGCGCTGTCGGTCGGCACGCAGATCCGCGGTTCGGCGCAGAAGCTGAACCTGGTCGCCGGTCTGATCCGCGGCCGCTCGGCTGCTGACGCGATGAACATCCTTGCCTTCTCGAAGAAGGCGATGGCTGTTGACGCACGCAAGGTGCTGGCCTCGGCCATCGCCAATGCCGAGAACAACCACAACCTCGATGTCGACGCGCTCGTCGTGTCGGAGGCGTCGGTCGGCAAGTCGATCACCATGAAGCGGTTCGCCACGCGCGGCCGCGGCAAGTCCACCCGTATCCTGAAGCCGTTCTCGCGGCTGCGGATTGTGGTGCGCGAGCAGGAAGAAGCCTAATGGGTCACAAGAGCAACCCCATCGGTCTGCGCCTGCAGATCAACCGCACCTGGGACAGCCGCTGGTACGCCGAGGGCGCCGATTACGGTCGCCTGCTGCTGGAGGATCTGAAGATCCGCCAGTACATCATGAAGACGCTGCCGCAGGCGGCGATCTCCAAGGTGGTCATCGAGCGTCCGGCCAAGCTGTGCCGCATCTCCATCTTCGCCGCACGCCCTGGCGTGATCATCGGCAAGAAGGGCTCGGACATCGAGAAGCTCCGCAAGGCGCTTGGCGCGATGACCAGCTCGGACGTGTCGCTGAACATCGTCGAGATTCGCAAGCCGGAAGTCGACGCCAAGCTCGTGGCGCAGGGCATTGCCGATCAGCTCGAGCGCCGCATCGCGTTCCGTCGTGCGATGAAGCGCGCGGTGCAGTCCGCGATGCGTCTGGGCGCCGACGGCATCCGCGTCGCTTGCGGTGGCCGTCTCGGCGGCGCCGAGATCGCGCGGTCGGAGAGCTATCGCGAAGGCCGCGTTCCGCTGCACACGCTGCGTGCGAACATGGACTATGCCGAGGCACAGGCGCACACCGCCTACGGCGTGTGCGGCGTGAAGGTCTGGATCTTCAAGGGCGAGATCCTCGGCCATGATCCGATGGCTACCGATCGGTTGATGATGGAGGCTCAGACCTCCGGCGTGCGCCCTGCGCGCGACGACCGCCGCTAAGGAGTAGAAGAAGTGCTGCAACCAAAGCGCACCAAGTTCCGCAAGGCGTTCAAGGGCCGCATCAGCGGCGACGCCAAGGGCGGCACCGCGCTCAACTTCGGGTCCTATGGCCTGAAGGCGATGGAGCCGGAGCGGATCACCGCACGCCAGATCGAGGCGGCTCGCCGCGCGATCACGCGTCACATCAAGCGTCAGGGCCGTCTCTGGATCCGCGTTTTCCCGGACGTTCCCGTGTCGGGCAAGCCGGCCGAAGTCCGCATGGGCTCGGGCAAGGGCTCGCCGGAATATTGGGCGGCTCGCGTCAAGCCGGGCCGCATCCTGTTCGAGCTGGACGGGGTTCCTGGGCCGCTCGCCGCCGAAGCGTTCGAACGCGCGGCGATGAAGCTGCCGATCAAGACCAAGGTCGTGGCCCGCCTCGGCGACACCACGCACCTCGGAGGTGAGTGATCATGGCTAACAAGACCGACATCAACGGCCAGTCGGACGATCAACTGTCCGAACAGCTGGGCAACCTGAAGCGCGAGCAGTTCAACCTGCGCTTCCAGGCGGCGACGAACCAGCTCGAAAAGCCGAGCCGCGTGCGCGAGGTCCGCAAGGACATCGCCCGCATCAAGACCCTGCAGGCGCAGCGCACCGCTGCCGCCGGCAAGTAAGAGGACCACAGCCATGCCGAAGCGCGTGCTGACCGGGCTGATCGTCTCCGACAAGGGCGACAAGACGGTGGTCGTGAACGTTGAGCGTAAGGTGAAGCACCCGCTCTACGGCAAGATCATCCGTCGTTCGAAGAAGTACCACGCCCATGACGAGGGCAACGAGTACAAGCAGGGCGAGACCGTGCGGATCGAAGAGACCGCACCGATCTCCAAGCTGAAGACCTGGAAGGTCGTCGATCGGGTGAACACCCATGCGACGCCCGAGCGGGTCGAAATCGACGAGCCGGCCTCGGCGTAAAGCCGCGGCTGGTTTCGTAGCCAGGGCGCCCGCATCAGTATCGGCCAGGGTCCGGATCGTGCCGGAGACCAGCTGAGGGGTGGGGGCGTAAGAGAGTAGACAGATGGCGGCGCCCCGCGGGGCATTGCCTTTTGTCTGCGGAGCGGCTACCGGGCCGCTCCCCCTGGACGCGGGCAGCCGCGGCCGGGGTCGTTTTTTTAAAGGCGGGGTTGGGTCGGTATCCACCCCACAAGCGAGAAGGAAGCGGATCAGTGATCCAGATGCAGTCCAATCTCGACGTCGCTGACAACAGCGGCGCGAAGCGGGTGCAGTGCATCAAGGTGCTTGGTGGTTCCAAGCGCCGCACGGCCAGCGTCGGCGACATCATCGTCGTCTCGATCAAGGAAGCCCAGCCGCGTGGCAAGGTGAAGAAGGGCGACGTTCACCGCGCCGTCATCGTGCGCACCGCCAAGGACATTCACCGTGCGGACGGCTCGACCATCCGTTTCGACGGCAATGCCGCGGTGCTGGTCAACAAGAACGAGGAGCCGATCGGCACCCGTATTTTTGGCCCGGTCGTGCGCGAACTGCGCGGCAAGAAGCACATGAAGATCATCTCGCTGGCTCCGGAGGTCCTGTAATGGCCGCTGCCAAGATCAAGAAGGGCGACCAGGTCATCGTTCTGTCCGGCAAGGACAAGGGCAAGACCGGCACGGTCACTGCGTCCATGCCGAAGGACGGCAAGGTCGTTGTCGGCGGCGTGAACGTCGCGACCCGCCACACCAAGCCGTCGCAGGGCAACCCGCAGGGCGGTCTGAATCGTTTCGAAGCGCCGCTTCACGTCTCCAAGGTCGCGCACGTGACCGCCGACGGCAAGCCGACGCGCGTTCGCTTCGAGACCCAGGATGGCAAGAAGGTCCGCGTTGCGGTCAAGACCGGGGAGAAGATCGATGGCTGATGGCTACACGCCCCGCCTCCGCAAGCAGTATGACGACGTCATCGCCAAGGCGATGACCGAGAAGTTCGGCTACAAGAACGCGCTCGAGATCCCGCGCATCGAAAAGATCGTCCTGAACATGGGCGTCGGCGAAGCGACCCAGGACAAGAAGCGCGTCGAGCAGGCGGCTTCCGAAATGGAACTGATCGCAGGCCAGAAGCCGGTGATCACCAAGGCAAAGAAGTCGATCGCGCAGTTCAAGCTGCGTGAAGGCATGCCGATCGGCGTGAAGGTGACCCTTCGCCGCGAGCGCATGTACGAGTTCCTGGATCGTTTCATCACGATCGCACTGCCGCGCGTTCGCGACTTCCGCGGCCTGAACCCGAAGAGCTTCGACGGGCGCGGCAACTATGCCTGCGGCCTGAAGGAGCAGATCGTGTTCCCCGAGATCAACTATGACCGCATCGACAAGGTGCGCGGCATGGACGTGATCGTCACCACCTCCGCTAAGACCGACGAAGAAGCGCGCGAGCTGCTTCGTTTGTTCGGCTTCCCGTTCCCGCGGGATGAGGCGGAAGAAGAGAAGAAGGCGGCATGAGCCCCTTGGCAACGAATTGAACGAGAGAGCTTAAGTCCATGGCGAAACTGAGTTCCGTGAACAAGAACGAGCGTCGCAAGAAGCTCGTGAAGCAATATGCCGGCAAGTATGCGAAGCTGAAGGCGCAGGCCAACGACAAGTCGCTGGATGAGACCGAGCGTCTCATCGCGCGCTTGAAGATGGCCGAGCTGCCCCGCAACGCGAACCCGACCCGTGTTCGCAACCGCTGCGAGATCACCGGCCGGCCGCGCGCTTACTACCGCAAGTTCCGCCTCGCACGCGTTATGCTGCGCGATCTGGCCAACAAGGGCCTGATCCCGGGCCTGACGAAGTCGAGCTGGTAAGGATCACGAAAATGGCAGTGACCGATCCCCTGGGTGACCTGCTCACCCGCATCCGCAACGGCCAGCGCGCACGCAAGGACAGCGTCGTGTCGCCGGCTTCCAAGCTGCGGACCCGTGTGCTCGACGTGCTCCAGCGCGAAGGCTACATCCGTGGCTATAGCGAGGAAGAGCTGGGCCCCGTAAAGGGCGTCCGCATCGAGCTGAAGTATTTCGAGGGCCAGCCGGCGATCAAGCATGTCGCCCGGGTCTCGAAGCCTGGCCGCCGCATCTACAGTGGGTCGCAGGACCTGCCGCGCGTGATGAACGGCCTGGGCATCACCATCGTGTCGACGCCGCGCGGCGTGCTTTCGGATGCCGAGGCACGCGAGCAGAACGTCGGCGGCGAAGTGCTGGCGGAGGTGTTCTGATGAGCCGCATCGGCAAAAAGGCGGTTCCGGTTCCGGCCGGCGTGACCGCAAGCGTCAATGGCAAGGAGCTGTCGGTGAAGGGCCCCAAGGGCACCCTGTCGCTGCAGATGTCCGACCTCATCAACTATGACATCCAGTCGGACGGCATTGCCGTGCAGCCTGCGAACGAGACCAAGCAGGCGCGTGCCTTCTGGGGCATGCAGCGTACGTTGGTGCAGAACCTCGTCACCGGCGTGACCGAGGGCTTCACCAAAAAGCTGCTGATCACCGGCGTCGGCTATCGCGCCGCAGCGCAGGGCAACAAGCTGAAGCTTCAGCTCGGCTACAGCCATGACGTCGACATCGACGTGCCGGCTGGCATCGAGGTGAAGACCCCGGATCAGACCACGGTCGAGATTTCGGGCGCGGACAAGCAGAAGGTCGGCCAGTTGGCCGCCGAGATCCGCCGCTGGCGCAAGCCCGAGCCGTATAAGGGCAAGGGCATCAAGTACGCGGGTGAGTTCATCTTCCGTAAGGAAGGAAAGAAGAAGTGACCAAGGGCCTTTCGCTTTTCGAAAAGCGGCGTCGCCGCAACCGTACGGCGCTTCGTGCACGCAGCGGCACGCGTCCGCGCCTGTCGGTGCATCGTTCGGGCAAGCACATCTACGCGCAGGTGATCGACGATGCGCAGGGGCGCACCGTTGCTGCGGCGTCGACGCTGCAGGGCCACGAGGGTGCCACCGCCAACATCGACGCGGCAACCGCGGTCGGTACGCGGATCGCCGAGGCAGCCAAGGCTGCCGGCGTCACGCAGGTCGTGTTCGACCGTGGCGGCTTCCTCTTTCACGGCCGGGTGAAGGCGCTGGCGGAAGCCGCGCGTGCGGCCGGACTGGAGTTCTAAAACATGGCTGACGAAAACAACACGCCGGAAACGGCGCAGCAGGACGCAGCTGCCCCCACCAACACCAATGACGCGCCCCAGCAGGGCGGCGGTTATGCCGGTGGCGGTCGTGGTCGCGGCGGTCCGGGTGGCGGCCGTGGTCGTGGTGGCCCGGGCGGCAATCGTGGCGGCCGTGACGGCAACCGTGGTCGTCGTGATGACCGTCGCGGCGGTCAGGACGATGGTGGCGAGGAGCTGATCGAGAAGCTCGTCCACATCAACCGCGTGTCCAAGACGGTGAAGGGCGGCAAGCGCTTCGGCTTCGCGGCGCTGGTCGTCGTTGGTGACGGCAAGGGTCGTGTCGGCTTCGGTCACGGCAAGGCGCGCGAAGTGCCGGAGGCGATCTCCAAGGCAACCGCCGCTGCCAAGAAGGCAATGGTGCGCGTGCCGCTCAAGGAAGGCCGCACGCTGCACCATGACGGCAACGGTCACTTCGGTGCCGGCCGCGTCACGGTTCGTTCGGCGCCGCAGGGTACCGGCATCATCGCCGGTGGTCCGATGCGCGCCATCTTCGAGTCGCTCGGCGTTGCCGACGTGGTGACCAAGTCGGTCGGCACGTCCAACCCGTACAACATGATCCGCGCCACGTTCGAGGCGCTGAACAGCCAGACTTCGCCGAAGTCGGTTGCCCAGCGTCGTGGCAAGAAGATCGCCGACCTGCTCGGTCGCGGCCATGGCGCTGATGCGCAGACCGCCGCTGCCGAAGCTGCGGCCGTCACGGAGTAAGCCGACATGGCAACCATCAAGGTCAAGCAGACCGGATCGCCGATCCGTCGCACCAAGGACCAGCGCGCGACGCTCGTTGGCCTGGGCCTCAACAAGATGCACCGCGTGTCGGAGCTGGAAGACAGCCCCGAGGTGCGCGGCATGATCCGCAAGGTGCAGCACATGGTCGAGGTTCAGGACTGATCGTCCGCTACATCGGCTAGTGACAAATAGGGGGAAGGGGGCTAACGGGCCCCCTTCCTTTTTTATCAGCGCGAACACAGCGAAAGCGAGTGCACACATGAAACTGAACGAACTCCGCGACAACGAAGGCGCCCGCCACCGCAAGATTCGCGTCGGCCGCGGCATTGGCTCTGGCAAGGGCAAGACCGGTGGTCGTGGCCAGAAGGGCCAGAAGAGCCGCGAAGGCGTGTCGATCGCAGGCTTCGAGGGCGGTCAGATGCCGCTCCACATGCGTCTGCCGAAGCGTGGCTTCAACAACATCTTCGCCAAGGATTATGCCGAGGTGAACTTGGTTGCGATCCAGAAGGCTGTCGATTCGGGCAAGCTGACCGCGACGGACGTCGACCACGCCGCGCTGAAGGCTGCTGGCCTGGCGCGTGGTGGCAAAGACGGCGTGCGCCTCCTCGGCAAGGGCGAGATCTCGGCCAAGCTGAACTTCACCGTTGCCGGCGTGTCGGCTGGTGCGCGTGAGGCGGTCGAAAAGGCCGGTGGGTCGGTCAACGTCATCGACGTGACCCCGGCTGCCGAGAAGGCTGCTGCCAAGAAGGGCAAGGCGCGCGAGGCGCGGCTCGCCAAGAAGGCGGAAGCCGGCAACTGAGCGTCGGCGCCTTCGGCTTGGCCGGAGGCGCGCGCCAGCTGCTCCCGGTTCGGCTCCGGCGATTGCCGGAGTGGAAATTGCTCGTTGGGTTAGACAAGCCTTCGAGCGCGACTATATGAGCGGCGGGGCAGGGGCAGCAGCACCTTCCCCGCCGTTTCTGTTTCAGACCAAGGCCCAAGGCTAATATGGCATCCGCAGCCGACCAGATGGCGCAAAACATGAGCCTCGCGAAGTTCGCGAAGGCGACCGATCTCAAGAAGAGGCTTTGGTTCACGATCGGCGCGCTGATCGTCTTCCGACTGCTCAGCTATGTGCCGTTGCCTGGCATCGATCCGACCGGGCTTGCTGCGTTGGCGCAGCAGACCAAGGGCGGGGTGCTCGACTTCTTCAACACCTTTTCGGGCGGTGCGCTAGAGCGTGCGTCGCTGATCGCGCTTGGCGTGATGCCGTACATCACGGCATCGATCGTGGTACAGCTCGCGACGTCGCTGTCGCCGCAGCTGGCAGCGATCAAGAAGGAAGGCGAGAGCGGCCGCAAGAAGCTGAACCAGTACACCCGCTATGGCACGGTGCTGCTGACGGCGATCCAGGGCTATGTCATCGCGACGGGCCTTGAGGCTGGTGGTGCGGTGGTCGAGCCGGGCATGCTGTTTCGTGTGGCCGCGGTCATCTCGCTGATCGGCGGGACGATGTTCCTGATGTGGATCGGCGAGCAGATTACCAGCCGCGGCATCGGCAACGGCATCTCGCTCATCATCATGGCCGGAATAGTGGCGCATCTGCCGACGACGCTGGTCAACCTGCTTGAGGGTGGGCGCACCGGCTCGGTCAGTCCGGCGGTCGTGATCGCGATCATCCTGGCGGTCGTCGGCCTCGTGCTGTTCATCTGCTTCATGGAGCGTGCGCAGCGCCGTATCCTGATCCAATATCCCAAGCGCCAGACGGCGCGCGGCGTTCAGGCCGATCGCAGCCACTTGCCGCTGAAGATCAACACCGCCGGTGTGATCCCGCCAATCTTCGCGTCGTCGCTGCTGCTGCTGCCGCTGACCGTGACGCAGTTCGCTGGGACCGCCGTGTCGGGTGACAGCTGGTGGGGCGATGCGATCATCACGCTGAACCAATATCTTCAGCACGGTAGCCCGCTCTACATGCTGCTCTACGGCGCCGGCATTATCTTCTTCTCGTTCTTTTACACCGCGGTTGTGTTCAACCCGGAGGAAACGGCCGAGAACCTGAAGCGCTACGGCGGGTTCATTCCGGGCATCCGCCCCGGCAAGAATACCGAACAGTATTTCGACTATGTGCTGACGCGCATCACGGTGATCGGCGCGGCCTATCTGGCGGTGATCTGCCTGCTGCCGGAGTATTTGGTGTCGGCGCTGTCGATCCCGTTCTATTTGGGCGGTACCAGCCTGCTGATCGTCGTCAACGTGACGATGGACACGGTGACGCAGATCCAGTCGCACCTGCTGGCGCACCAGTATGGCGATCTCATCAAAAAGGCGAAGCTGAAGGGTGGCCGGCTGCGCTGAGGCGCGGTCGCGACCGAACAGGGGAGGGCTTTTCGCGTGAACATCATTCTTCTTGGGCCGCCGGGTGCCGGCAAGGGTACCCAGTCCGAGCGGCTGGTCGCCGAGCGTGGCATGGTGCAGCTCTCGACCGGCGACATGCTGCGCGCCGCGGTCAAGGCGGGCACGCCGGTGGGGCTCAAGGCGAAAGCGGTGATGGACGCCGGGGAGCTGGTCTCCGATGCGATCGTGTCGGCGCTGATCGGTGAGAACCTCGATCGGCTCTCCGATAGCCAGGGGGCCATTTTCGACGGCTATCCGCGCACCGCGGCGCAGGCCGAGGCGCTGGATCTGCTGCTAAGCGAGCGCGGCCGTACGCTCGATCAGGTCATCGAGCTTGAGGTGAACGAGGACGCGCTGGTCGAGCGGATCGTCGGCCGCTTCACCTGTGCAAATTGCGGCGCCGGCTATCACGACAGGTTTAAGCAGCCCAAGGTCGAGGGCGCGTGTGACGTGTGCGGCGCGCACGAGTTCAAGCGGCGCCCCGATGACAACGAAGAAACCGTTCGCACGCGCATGGCGGAGTATCGCGCCAAGACGGCGCCGATTCTGCCGATCTACGACGCGCGCGGGCTTGTTCGCCGGGTCGACGGCATGGCCGACATTGCGGATGTGACCCGTGCCATCGAGGCGATCCTCGACGGCAAGTGACACAATGGCCGTCATCCCGGCTTCGTGTCGGGGTGTCGGTGGATGCAATGCGACGATGAAGTACGTTCCCGCGGGGAACCGTTCGCTTGACATGGCGTTTGCGCGCGCTTAACTGCACGCCATTCCAGCACTCCGGTTACCGGCGGCGTCGTTCGCGCCTGCCGCTTTCCTGCGTGGTGGAAGTCATGCTGAGAGATGGGGTGCGTGATCCATGCCGCACCTCGTGGAGCACGAGGAGAAAGAATTCATGGCACGTATCGCGGGTGTCAACATCCCGACCAACAAGCGCGTTCTGATCGCGTTGCAGTACATTCACGGCATCGGCGCGGCCAAGGCGCAGGAGCTGATCACGAAGCTCGAGATCGCGCCGGAGCGCCGTGTGCAGGACCTGTCGGATCAGGAAGTGCTTCAGATCCGCGAGGCGATCGACGCCGGCTACACCGTGGAAGGCGATCTTCGTCGCGAGACCGCGATGAACATCAAGCGTCTGATGGACCTCGCCTGCTACCGCGGCCTGCGTCACCGCAAGGGCCTGCCGGTTCGTGGCCAGCGCACGCACACCAATGCGCGCACCCGCAAGGGCAAGGCGAAGCCGATCGCAGGCAAGAAGAAGTAAGCACCGCGCTTCTTCTTCTGTCGCGGGGCTGGTTGCAGGCATGTCGCCTCCCGGCCTCCGCTTGAAACAAAGGTCAGGATTACCAAATGGCACAGGCACCGCAGCGTATTCGCCGTCGCGAGCGCAAGAACATCACCGCCGGCGTGGCGCACGTTAACGCCAGCTTCAACAACACCATGATCACCATCACTGATGCCCAGGGCAATGCGATCAGCTGGTCGTCCGCCGGCATGATGGGCTTCAAGGGTTCGCGTAAGTCCACTCCTTACGCGGCGCAGGTCGCTGCCGAGGACGCGGGCAAGAAGGCCGCCGAGCATGGCGTGCGCACCCTGGAAGTCGAAGTGAAGGGTCCGGGTTCGGGCCGCGAGTCGGCGCTTCGCGCGCTGCAGGCGGTCGGTTTTCAGATCACGTCGATTCGCGACGTGACCTCGATCCCGCACAACGGTGTGCGTCCGTCGAAGCGTCGCCGCGTCTGATGGTTCTGGCCCCCGGCTGACGAGTCGGGGTGCTTTTTATTTCCCGGCTGGTCGCGCCCCACGACTGGCCCAACATCAGGGGACACGAGCCTTGTCCGTCAACGCAAAGAACTGGCAGGAACTTAAGAAGCCCAACGCGCTCGAGAAGAAGGGCGGCGATGGCAAGCGCAAGGCGACCTTCGTCGCCGAGCCGCTGGAGCGTGGCTTTGGCCTGACGCTGGGCAACGCGCTGCGCCGCGTGCTGCTGTCGAGCCTGCAGGGTGCGGCCGTCACCTCGATCAAGATCGAGAACGTGCTGCACGAATTCTCCAGCCTCGCCGGCGTGCGCGAGGACGTGACGGACATCGTCCTGAACGTGAAGCAGATCGCGCTCAAGATGCAGGGCGAAGGCCCGAAGCGTCTTCAGCTGTCCGCAACCGGACCGGCCGAAGTGAAGGCCGGCGACATCGCGGTGTCTGGTGACATCGAGGTGATGAACCCGGATCTGGTCATCTGCCACCTCGACGAAGGTGCGACCTTCAACATGGAGCTGACCGCCGACGTGGGTAAGGGCTATGTCCCGGCCACCGTCAACCGCCCGGCCGATGCGCCGATCGGTTTGATCCCGGTCGACTCGCTCTATTCGCCGGTTCGCCAGGTCAGCTACAAGGTCGATCCGACCCGCGTCGGTCAGGACCTGGACTATGACAAGCTGACATTGTCTGTCGAAACCGACGGCACGGTGACTCCGGAAGACGCGCTTGGCTATGCTGGCCGCATCCTTCAGGACCAGCTTGCGCTGTTCGTGCACTTCGACGACTCGGCCGTTGCGCGTTCGGCCCCGGTCGGCGTTGCCTCCCCGGCTGCTGGCGCGGAGCCGGTCAGCGACACGCAGCAGATCAACCGTTACCTCCTCAAGAAGGTCGACGAGCTTGAACTGTCGGTGCGGTCGGCCAACTGCCTTAAGAACGACAACATCATCTACATCGGTGATCTGGTCGGGAAGACCGAGGCGGAGATGCTGCGGACGCCGAATTTCGGCCGCAAGTCGCTGAACGAAATCAAGGAAGTGCTGTCGTCGATGGGCCTGCGGCTTGGGATGGAAATCCCGGGTTGGCCGCCGGAGAACATCGAAGAGATGGCCAAAAAGCTCGAGCAGGAAATCATGGGCTGAGCCGCACGCGGATAGCATGCTATCCGCGTAACGGCGAAAGCCCGGCCGGCCTCGCATAGCGAGGTCCGACGGCGTGGCTCCGCCACGCCGCCAGCCGGCCAGCAAGTTACCGGGGCCCAGGCCAAAAGCCGGGGTGACGCACACAGGGTGGCCCACACGTCCCACCCGGCTTGGGGTTCCGTAAGACGGCCCCCTGACGAACGAGAAGGATTTACCATGCGTCACCGTGTAGGCGGTCGTAAGCTTCAGCGTACCTCGGCACACCGCGCCGCGCTGTTCCGCAACATGTCGGCCGCGCTCATCAAGCACGAGCAGATCACCACCACGCTCGCCAAGGCAAAGGAGCTTCGCCCGTACATCGAGAAGCTGGTGACGCTGGGCAAGAAGGGCGGCCTGTCCAACCGTCGTCTGGCGCACGCGCGCCTGCTCGACGATGCGCAGCTGGTGAAGCTGTTCGACACGCTGGCTTCGCGCTACGCCGATCGTAACGGCGGCTATACCCGCATCATCAAGGCCGGCATTCGCGCGTCGGACGCATCGCCGATGGCGATCATCGAGTTCGTCGACCGTGACGTCGCTGCCAAGGGCCAGGACTCGGGTCCGGTGATGACCGACGAGGATTTCGACGAAGCGGCGTAAACCGTTTCGACCTATCCGGGGCAGTCGCTCCGGTCGGAACAGGAAGGGGCCGCTCCATCATGGAGCGGCCCTTTTCGTTTGTGCTGATACGGCGCAAACGCGAGCCAACCCCCTTTCACCCGCACCCGCACCCCGCTACAGGCCCGCCATGGAACACCCCGACAGCATCCTTATCGTCGATTTCGGCAGCCAGGTGACCCAGCTGATCGCACGCCGCGTGCGCGAGGCGGGCGTGTACAGCGAGATCGCACCGTTCCAATCGGCGGCGGAAGCGTTCGAGCGGATGAAGCCGAAGGGTGTGATCCTGTCGGGCGGTCCCGCCTCAGTCGTGGACGAGGGAAGCCCGCGCGCCCCGCAGGCGGTGTTCGACAGCGGCGTGCCGGTGCTTGGCATCTGCTATGGCCAGCAGGTGATGAACACGCAGCTCGGCGGACAGGTGGACCGGGGCTTTTCGGGCGAGTTCGGCGAAGCGTTCGTGCAGGTCGATTCGGGTTGCGGGCTGTTCGATGGTCTGTGGAACGAGGGCGAGCGGCACCAAGTGTGGATGAGCCACGGCGACCACGTCGCGACGCTCGCCCCCGGCTTCACGCCTGTCGCCTCGTCGTCGGGCGCACCGTTCGCCATCACCGCGGACGAAAGCCGTCGCTATTACGGCATGCAGTTCCACCCGGAGGTGGTGCACACCCCCGATGGCGGCAAGCTGATCAAGAATTTCGCGCGCCACGTCTGCGGCCTTGCTGGCGACTGGACGATGGCCGAGTTTCGTGAAACCAAGATTGCAGAGATCCGCGCGCAGGTCGGCACCGGCCGGGTGATCTGTGGTCTGTCGGGCGGCGTCGACTCTGCAGTGGCCGCGGTACTGATCCACGAAGCGATCGGCGACCAGTTGACCTGCGTCTTCGTCGACCACGGTCTTATGCGCGCTGGCGAGGCAGACCAGGTCGTCAGCCTGTTCCGCGGCCATTACAATATTCCGCTGGTCCATGTGAACGCGGAGGCGCTGTTCATGAACGGCCTTGCCGGCGTTACCGACCCGGAGGCCAAGCGCAAGTTCATCGGCAAGACGTTCATCGAGGTCTTTGAAGACGAGGCGAAGAAGATCGGCGGGGCGGAGTTCCTGGCGCAGGGTACGCTCTATCCGGATGTCATCGAAAGCGTCAGCTTCACCGGCGGGCCGTCGGTGACGATCAAGAGCCACCACAATGTCGGTGGCCTGCCCGAGCGCATGAACATGAAGCTCGTCGAGCCGCTGCGCGAGTTGTTCAAGGACGAGGTGCGCGAGCTTGGTTGTGAGCTCGGGCTGCCCGACATTTTCGTCGGCCGGCATCCGTTCCCGGGGCCGGGCCTCGCGATCCGTATTCCGGGCGAGGTGAGCAAAGAGCGGTGCGACATCCTGCGCAAGGCGGACGCGATCTATCTGGAGGAGATCCGCAATGCGGGTCTCTATGATGCGATATGGCAGGCGTTCGCGGTGCTGCTGCCGGTTCGCTCGGTCGGGGTGATGGGTGACGGGCGGACCTATGACAGCGTGCTGGCGCTGCGTGCGGTGACATCGACCGACGGCATGACGGCGCAGGCGTTCGAGTTCCCCGGCGGCTTCCTGCCACGCATTTCGACCCGCATCGTCAACGAAGTACGTGGCATCAACCGCGTTACTTATGACTATACTTCGAAGCCGCCCGGCACGATCGAGTGGGAATGATCGCCGGCGCGTCAGCGGCTGTGGCGTTCGCG
This sequence comes from Sphingomonas dokdonensis, assembly GCF_002197685.1. GTDB lineage: Bacteria > Pseudomonadota > Alphaproteobacteria > Sphingomonadales > Sphingomonadaceae > Sphingomonas > Sphingomonas dokdonensis. The sequence continues at coordinate 687,013 of NZ_NBBI01000002.1, forward strand.
AGGGTTTCTGCCCTGCTTTGCTCCTCAAGCTCTGTTCAGGCGCGCATGCACGTCGCCAATCACGGCCGTGTCAAACAGTTTAGTGGAAATGCTCGCCGCGCTGGAGATAATCGAGAATTTTCTTCATGCGCCGCAATCGTGTCTCCGGCCTCTTGGCCGTCTGAAGACGGTAGTAGATCGGATACAGGTTCTTCCGGTCGAGCGTGCGGAAAAACGCCTCTGCTTCGGGCATGGCGGCGAGTGCATCCAGCAGATCCTGCGGCATGACCATGTCGGCCGATCCGGCGTAAGCGGTTTCCCAGCGTCCGTCGCCCTGCGCTGCCTCCACATGCACCAGGCCGGCCGGCAACATGCGTCCTTCGGCGATCAGTCTGGTGGTGTGCTCGCGGTTCTTGATCGACCAGTTCGAGCCCGCGCGGCGCGGGGTCAGCCGCTGGAGATAGTAGCTCGTGCCACCTGACCGCGTCAGGCCATCGATCCACCCGAACCGGATCGCCTCCACGACGCAGTCCGTCCATGTCACCGAAGGCTGCTCCGACCCGGCCTTGTAGATGCGTATCCACAATTCACTACTGGTTTCGTGGTTCTCGACGAACCAGCGAGCAAGGTCTTCTGGGTGTTCGAACGCAAGTGCTTGGGGGTAAGGAGAACTCATCCCATCAGGGCTAGCGAGCCATCGTCTTGCTGAAAAGTGCTTTGCGGACCCGACGGAGATCGACGCCGGCGGGATGGAGCACCTTCGTTGTAGATAGATCGAAAGCGGAGCCAATCCGCACATCTGCGTCGAAGTTGCGGCAAACACGTCGCCGAAGCGCGTGATAGCCGTGGCACCAGCCGCTGCGTCGCCCGCAATGACGGGGGCGCGCACAACAATGCATGGTCGAGCAAGTGTTGACGGCGATCGGCGCACGTCGGGCGACGCGGGGCGGCCGATCACGATCGGATTGCTGTGGCACTCCATCAACTCTGGCAATCTTGGTGTGGGGGCGCTCACCGTCGCCAACCTGACGATTGCGCGCGAGGTGGCCGAGGGAAGCGGCCTCGCGCCGCGCTTCGTAATCATGGGCGCGCGCGACGATCAACAGCCGTCGATCTCCCTGCCGAACAGCCGCGTGGTGCCGATCGATTGGCGGTCGCTGCGTCCGGGCGGATCGATCTGGCGCGCGATGCGGGAGGTGGATTGTGTCCTCGATATCGGAGCCGGCGACAGTTTCGCCGACATTTACGGACCGCGCCGTTTTTCCTTCCTGATGATCAGCAAGCTGATGGCGCTTGCACGAGGCAAGCCGCTGATCCTCTCGCCGCAGACGATCGGTCCGTTCACCCGGCGCGGCTACATGGCGCCTGCGGCCGTTGTCATGCGGCGCAGCCGGGCGGTGTTCGCGCGGGATGAGCTATCGCGTGACGTGGCGCAGGACATGGCACCGTCGGCTGATGTGCGATTGGCAGTGGATGTCGCGTTCGAACTGCCGTTCGAGGATCGCTCGCATGACCGGGGCGGCGCGCGGCTGCGGGTCGGTGTCAATCCATCGGGCTTGCTGTTCAGCGAAGCTGAAAGGGGCACCAATCGTTTCGGCTTGTCGTACGATTACGCGGCATTCACCCGTCAATTGCTGACTGCGCTGCACGAGCGCGACGATGTCGAAATTCACCTCGTTCCACATGCTTCGAGCAACCGCGATGCCACGGACGACGATGATGCGTTGTGCGATCGCCTTACCAAGATGTTTCCACGTGCGGTGCGGGTGGCGACCTTCGCGTCGCCTTCGGATGCCAAGAGTTACATATCGGGGCTGGATCTGCTGATCGCAGCGCGCATGCATGCGTGTATTGCCGCCTTCTCAAGCGGGGTGCCGGTCGTGCCGGTGGCGTACAGCCGCAAGTTCTCCGGCCTTTTCGGTTTGCTTGGCTACGACACCATGATCCCGGTCGCCGGGATGGATGAAGCACAGGCGGTCGCCTTCGTACTGAAGGCGCTGGAGCGGCGCCTCGCCCTGGCCGCGGCGGAAAAAGCGGGCATGGCCAAGGTCGGTACGCTGCTGGCCGACTACCGAGAGACGCTGCGGTCGACGTTTCTGGCAGTGAGCATGGCGGCATGAAGCCACCGTCGCCCACCATCGCCCGCGTGCTGGCGGCTGACTTGTGCAGTGGCTGCGGACTCTGCGCCGGTCTTTCCTCAGGGGCGATCGCGATGACCACGCAGGAGCCCGGCTTCGCGCGGCCGATTCAGCAACGCCCGATCTCGCGTGGCGCCGAGGCGCGGATCGCGGGCTGCTGTCCGGGCAGCAAAGTTGCGCCATGGCGGTCCGGGGGACGACGGCACCCGTTTTGGGGACCTTGGCAATCGACAGTGACGGGAGCCGCGAGCGACCCGGTGGTTCGGTATGCGGGCGCGTCAGGCGGCGCCTTGTCGGCGCTGCTGATCCACGCCTTGGAGCGCAAGCTGGTCGACCGCGTGTTGCATGTTGAGGCAGATCCGGCGCGTCCGACCGGCAACCGTATGCGCTGGTCCACCACGCGCAAAGAGGTGCTGGCGGGCGCCGGCTCGCGCTACGCAGCATCATCGCCATTGGCGGCGATCGATCAAGCGCTTGGCGAGGGCGGGCGGTTCGCCTTCGTCGGTAAGCCCTGTGACGTGTCGGCGCTCCGGCAGCTTGAGCGATATGACAGCAGGGTGGCGACGGCCGTGCCACTCATGTTCTCGTTCTTCTGCGGTGGGCTGCCCAGTAGCGCAGGCGCAGACGAGATCGTGCGGGCCATGGGGCTGGCGCCTGACGAGATCACCGCATTTCGCTATCGGGGGCAGGGCTGGCCCGGGCTCACCGTGGCGAGCACGGCGGACGGTCGATCGGGTGAGATGTCCTATGCCGACAGTTGGGGCCGGCATCTCAGCCGACAGGTCCAGTTTCGCTGCAAGATCTGTCCGGACGCAGTGGGCGGTGCCGCTGACATAGCCTGCGCGGACGCGTGGTACGGCGATGCCGCAGGATATCCGACCTTCGAGGAGCAGGATGGGCGCAGCCTTATCATGAGCCGCACGACAGTCGGGGAAGCGCTGTTGCGCTCCGCCCAGGAGGCCGGCGCAATCCAGGCCGCACCGCTCGCAATTGCGGACGTGGAGCGCATGCAACCCGCGCAAGCGCAGCGCAAAAGAATGATCATTGCCCGGACGACCGCGGTTCGCGCCTGCCTGCAGCCCGTACCGGTCATGCGGAACCTGGATGTTGTCACTGCGGCACGCTCCGCCCGGCTATACGATGCCGGCCATAATCTGCTCGGCACCATGCGACGCGTGCTGCAACGACGCTGGCGCAATCGATGGCGGGCTTCACCGCAGGAGCGCACCGCTTGAGGGCGGGCCTCGCAACGCTGCTGACGGGCAGCGCGCTTCTATTGCCGTATCAGGCCGGCGCACAGATCGCGTCCCTGCCCGAGCGCATGTTCGAAACACCCGAACGTGCCGTGATTTTGACGGTGTCGCAGGATATCTTCTACGATAGTAATGTGTCGCGTGGCAGCGACGCCAGCGCGGCACTGCGCGGGATCAAGAACGAGGATGTTCGGGCTGCACCGACAGCTGCGCTGAACATGGTGTTGCCGCGCGGAGGTGCGCTGATCACCGTCCAAGGCAGTGCCGGCTATGATGCCTATGCGCGGAATCACAGCCTGAACCGAGAGCGGCTATCGATCAGGACGGAGTCGCAGGTGCCGGTGGCGTTCTGCGCGGTTGCGCCGGAACTCGCTTATTCGCGTCGTCAGATCGATCTCATCGATCTTGGCGCTCCTGATGGCGTGATCGATGCTGCGGCCAGGAACGTGCAGACGGTGAAGGAGGCACTCGGTGGAGTGACTTGTGGCCCACAGTTCGGCCTGCGCCCCAGCGGCCACATCGGATATGTAAACACCCGGACTGATACGCGGGGCGCGCGCCAGCAGGAGGTGCGGGAGACCCGTTACGGGAGTGCGTTGAACTATGTTCACCCTTCCGTCGGGATCATCGCGCTGTTCGCACGGCGGCGTGATGTCATCTATGACCGGCAGCGGCAGTTCTTCCCCGGACGATTGTCCAGCGTCAGCATCACCAATGCCGGTTTGCGGGTGGATCGGCGCCTCGGCACGCGGCTGCAACTCGTCGCCTCGCTCAGCTATGCGGATCTCGCGTCGGCCGTGAACCCGCCTGGCGCCAAGAATTTCGATGGCCTGAACTGGGATGTTTCCGCCACGCTTTGCCTCGGCGGGCGACTGTTACTCACAACTGAGACTGATCGCGCGATCACCATTTCTCCCGGCTTCTCTGCCGAGACCGTTCGGCAGACGAACTATGCTGGATCGCTCAGCTATGCGTTGACACCGTTGGTGCAGGTCACCGCTAGCGTGTCGCGCGCCGATCGTGTTTTCCGGCTGGCTCCACGATCTGCGTTCGGAATTACGAAAGATCGTCTCGACACTGCGGCCATTCGGCTTGCTTATACGAAGCGCCAGGTGACGTTCAGCCTGCGCGGCTCCTATCAGCGGCGCGACAGCGACAATGATCTGTTCGACTATAAGGGGGCGCAAGCGTTGCTCAGCATCGGCTATGCCTTTGAGCGCTGAACCGGCCGCTGCTTAGCTTGCCGGTCAGCGCAGCCGACGCGCCACAAGGATTAGAAGAAGGCCGATCACCGCTACACCAGCGCCGCGATCGGCCCAGACGCGCTGGTCGAGCATGAAGCTCGACCGCGGCCATTGTACGTAGCCCAGCCCCTGCCCGATGAAGAGCAGGCCGAGCACGGCCAGCACCGCGCCCAGTGCGAACAGCACCGGGCGCCAGCGCCGCACCTCAGCGCTGCCCGACGGGAACGTAGTCGCGCGCGGTCGGCCCGGTGTATAGCTGACGCGGACGGCCGATCTTCTGGTCGGGATCGGTGATCATCTCGTTCCACTGCGCGACCCAGCCGACCGTGCGGGCCAGGGCGAACAGCACGGTGAACATCGACGTCGGGAAACCGATCGCCGACAGGATCACGCCCGAATAGAAGTCGACGTTCGGAAACAGCTTTTTTTCGATGAAGTAATCGTCGCTCAGTGCCAGTTCTTCCAGCCGCAGTGCGGTCTCGAACAGCGGATCGTTGACCTTCAGCGCATCGAATACTTCGCGCACCGTCTTCTGCATCACCGTCGCGCGCGGATCGTAGTTCTTGTACACGCGGTGGCCGAAGCCCATCAGGCGGAACGGATCGTTCTTGTCCTTAGCGCGGTTGATGAACTCCGGAATGCGATCCGGCGTGCCGATTTCCTGCAGCATGTTGAGCGCCGCTTCGTTGGCACCACCATGCGCCGGGCCCCACAGGCAGGCGATGCCCGCTGCGATGCACGCGAACGGGTTGGCGCCCGACGAACCGGCCAGGCGGACGGTCGAGGTGGAGGCGTTCTGCTCGTGATCGGCGTGCAGGATGAAGATGCGGTCCATCGCCCGCTCGACCGCCGGGTTCACCTCGTAAGGCTCGGCCGGCACGCCAAAGGTCATTTTCAGGAAGTTGCCGGTGTAGCTCAGCGAGTTGTCCGGATATTGGAACGGCTGCCCGACGCTATACTTGTATGCCATCGCCGCGATCGTCGGCATCTTGGCGATCAGCCGGTGCGACGCAATCATGCGCTGTGTGGGATCGTGGATGTCGGTGGAATCGTGGTAGAAGGCGGACAGCGCGCCGACCACGCCGCACATGATCGCCATCGGGTGCGCGTCGCGGCGGAACCCGCGATAGAAGGTCGCCAGCTGCTCATGCAGCATGGTGTGGCGCGTGATCGTGCCTTCGAACTTGTTCAGCTCGTCGCCGTTCGGCAGCTCGCCGTTCAGCAGCAGATAGGCGACTTCCATGAAGCTCGACTGTTCGGCAAGGTCGCCGATCGCATAGCCGCGGTGCAGCAGCACGCCTTCATCGCCGTCGATATAGGTCAGCTTCGACTGGCATGAGGCGGTCGAGGTGAAGCCCGGATCGTAGGTGAAGGCACCGGTCTGGCCATACATCTTGCGGATGTCGACCACATCCGGGCCGACCGTGCCGGACAGCACCGGATAGCCGAAGTCCTTATCCGCGAGGGACAGCTTGGCGTCAGTCATCGTGTTCATCCTTCCCCTGGGCGGCCGTGTGATCCGCGGCATGATCGGCGATGCGGGCGAGACTTTCGTCGCGGCCGAGCAGCGCGAGCACGTCGAAGATACCGGGAGATGTCCGGCGGCCGGTGAGTGCGGCACGGAGCGGCTGGGCGACCTGGCCGAGCTTCAAGCCCTGCGCTTCGGCAACCTGCCGCACCGCGTCTTCGAGCGTCTCCGTATCCCACTTGTGCACCGCGTCAAGGGCAGCATGCACCTTGGCCAGCGTGGTCGGGGCCTCGCCCGAGAGCAGCGGCTCTGCATCGGCCGCGATCGGCAACGGACGGGACACAAGCAGGAAACCTGCGCCGTCCGCCAGTTCGTTCAGATTGGCCGCGCGCGGCTTCAGCGCGGGCATCGCCGCAGCGATCAGCGCGCGGCGTTTGTCGCCAGCATCCAGCTCCAGTTTCGCGGAGACAAGGTCGGCCAGCCGCGCGTCGTCGGCGCTGCGGATGTAATGGCCGTTCAGGTTCTCCAGCTTCTTCAGGTCGAAGCGGGACGGCGACTTGCCGACGCTGCCGAGATCGAACCATTCCACCGCCTCCGCGCGGCTGATGATCTCCTGGTCGCCATGGCCCCAGCCCAGACGCAGCAGGTAATTGTCCAGCGCCTCGGGCAGGATGCCGAGATCGTCGCGATACGCCTCGATCCCGACCGCGCCGTGCCGCTTGGACAGCTTCGCGCCGTCGCTGCCGTGGATAAGCGGGATGTGTGCATAGACCGGCTCTGGCCAGCTCATCGCCTTGATGATCGGCAACTGGCGGAACGCGTTGTTCAGGTGGTCGTCACCGCGAATGATGTGGGTGACGCCCATGTCGTGGTCGTCGACCACCACCGCCAGCATATAGGTGGGCGTGCCGTCCGACCGAAGCAGGACCAGGTCGTCCAGCTCCGCGTTCTGCACCGTCACGCTGCCCTGCACGCGGTCCTCGATCGTCGTCGCGCCCTCGGTCGGCGCCTTCAGCCGCACGACGAAGGGAGCGGCGGCATCGTCGTTGACCCGGTCGCGCCAGGGCGAGCGGATGCGCAGCGGCTGCTTTTTGGCTTGCGCCTCGGCACGCATCGCATCGATCTCTTGCGCCGTCATGTAACAGCGATAGGCCGCGCCGGCAGCGATCATCGCCTCGGCCACCTCGACGTGGTGCGCGGCGCGGGTCGACTGAAAGACTTCTTCGCCGTCCCAGTCGAGCCCGAGCCAGCGCATGCCGGACAGGATCGCGTTGATCGCCGGCTGCGTCGACCGCGCGCGATCGGTATCCTCGATGCGCAGCAGGAACTTGCCGCCGTGGTGGCGCGCATACAGCAGGTTGAACAGGGCGGTACGAGCGCCGCCAAGATGCAGGAACCCCGTCGGCGACGGGGCGAATCGGGTGACGACACCGGGGTCGCGATTTTCGGTGGTTGCGCTCAAGCGCACAAGCTCCCAGGCTGAAGAACGACATGGCAACAAAGGCCGCGCCAGCCCCTAGCACGCACCCCCCGGCGCTACAAACCGCGCGGGCCGGTCTCGCGCGGTGGCTGGAGGCGGAGCGCGACCAGCTGCCGTTATGGCTGCCCGTCATGGTGGGGGCAGGGGTAGCAACCTGGTTTGTGCTGCCGAGCCAGACGCAGTGGCAGGCCGCCCTGCTTGTAGGGGTGGCGATCGCGCTGCTTGCCCTGGCGCTTGGGCGGGGCGGGCGAGCGGGCCGAGCGCTTGCGATCGGCGCGGTGGCGTTTACCCTCGGGCTTGCGCTGGTATGGGCCAAGGCGGAGCGTGCGCGGGCGCCGGTGCTTCAGCGGCCTATCGTCGCTCAGGTGGCCGCACGGGTCGAGCAGGTGGATCATCTGCCGGCACGCGGGCTGGTCCGTCTGCGACTCACCGACCTGCAGTGGCGCGATCGCGCGCCGGCCGAGCGGCCGTTGCGTATTCGGGTAAACGTTGCCGAGAAAGACCTTCCCAGCGGATTGTCTCCAGGCGCTCGCGTCAGCTTGCGCGCGCGATTGATGCCGCCGCCGCCGCCCGCTGTGCCGGGGGCCTACAACTTTGCGCGCGTCGCCTGGTTCGAAGGCATTGGCGCGACCGGTCGCGCACTTGGGAAAGTGACAATCCTCTCGGGCGGCAGCGTTGGTGAGCCTGTCCGCACGCGCCTTGCCCGCCACATCCAGTCGCGGGTCGACGGCAGTGGCGGTGGCATCGCCGCAGCGCTCGCGACCGGCGATACGGGGGGAATTGGCAATGAGGATCAGGACGCGATGCGTGGCTCCGGCCTAGCGCACCTCCTGTCCGTCAGCGGACTGCACATTACCGCCGCCGTCGGTATCACCATGCTGCTCGCGACCAGATTGCTTGCGCTCAACATGCGGCTGGCGGTCAGCGGGCGTGTTCCGCTGATCGCCGCGGCATGCGGCGCTGCTGCTGCGCTGGGCTATACCTGGCTCACCGGTAGCGAGGTGCCAACGGTGCGTAGCTGCGTCGCGGCCTTGCTGGTGCTCGTTGCCATGGCGCTTGGGCGCGAAGCGCTGACGCTACGCCTTGTCGCAACGGGCGCGCTATTCGTGCTGCTGCTGTGGCCGGAAACGCTCGCCGGACCAAGCTTTCAGCTATCGTTCGCCGCTGTCACTGCGATCATCGCGCTTGCCGAACATCCGCGGGTTCGCGGCTGGTTTGCGCCTCGTGACGACGGATGGGCTAGGCGCGTGGCGCGGGGCGCGGCATCGCTGTTACTAACCGGGCTGGTCGTCGAAGTGGCGCTGATGCCGATTGCGGTGTTTCACTTCCACATGGCCGGAATCTACGGCGCGTTGGCCAATATCTTCGCCATCCCCCTGACAACCTTTGTTATCATGCCGTTGGAAGCCATCGCTCTCACGCTTGATGCCGTCCAGATCGGGGCGCCGATCTGGTGGATCGTGGGCCAAATGCTCGATCTGCTGTTGTGGATTGCCCATGTCACCGCACGTGCGCCCGGCGCAACAACGGCGCTGCCGGTCATGCCGCTCGCGGCCTTTGGTCTTATTGTCGCCGGCGGGTTGTGGATGGCTTTGTGGCGCACGCGCTTGCGGCGGCTCGGCATGATACCAATGATCATCGGGGCGGGCTGGACGGTGCTGACGCCGGCGCCTGATGTGCTGGTCACGGGCGATGGCCGCCACGTCGCGGTGCGGCTACCGGATGGTCGACTGGCTTTGCTGCGTGATCGCGCTGGCGATTATGCTCGCACCATGCTGGCGGAGGCGGCTGGTGCAGAGGAACTACCGGTCGCTCTGTCAGAGCAGGCTGAGGCGAGGTGCAGCCGCGATCTATGCCGAACGAGCGTTCGGGCTGGCGGGCGCGAGTGGCGCGTTTTAGCGACAAAGAGCAATTATCTGGTGCCAATCGGTGACATGATCGCCGTCTGTCGCGCGTCGGATATCGTGATCAGCGAACGGCGATTGCCACGCGGCTGCACGCCGCGCTGGCTGCGCCTGGACCGCGAAACACTTGCTCAGGTCGGCGGCGCGGCCATCACGCTCGCGAGCGGCGACGTGCGAACCGTCCTTGATCCGGGTGATGCGCACCCGTGGATCGCGACCGCTTGGCAACCGGCTGCCGTCAATCAAACCAGGCATTTATCGTCTTCTCAGCTGTCAAACACACCCGACGCTAACAACGGAAGGCCACGTCCCAACCGCTAATGGCAGTGGATTCATGACTGCCTAACAAGCCAACCTAATCGCCAAGCGCTTCACGTGCCGACAACCAAATCAGGAGTAACGACGTAGAATGCCGGCAAGCCTTCCCTGCACACGAACCTGCGCGGGTGCATAGCGCTGCGGATCGTAGGCGCGGTTGGCGGGGTCGAGCCGGATCATCGCGCCCTCACGGCGGAAGAACTTAAGCGTTGCCTCGCTGTCCTCGATCAGTGCCACGACGATCTCTCCATCGCGCGCGACTTCCTGCTTGCGGATCAAAGCGAAATCGCCGTCGAGAATACCCGCCTCGACCATCGAGTCACCGGCAACTTCAAGGGCGAAGTGCTCGCCCGAACCAAGGAGCGCGGCAGGGACGGGGAGCGAGCTAGCGCCCTCGATCGCTTCGATCGGCACGCCTGCGGCGATGCGCCCATGCAGCGGCACTTCAACCACGTCGTTGGCGGGTTCGGGAACGATGCGGCGCGTTGTGGCCGGCGTGATGCTGCCCTTAGCTTCGGTACGCTCCGGCACCTTCAAGACTTCCAGCGCGCGCGCGCGATTGGGCAGGCGCTTCAGGAAGCCGCGTTCCTCCAGCGCCGAGATCAGACGGTGCACGCCCGACTTGGATTTGAGATCCAGCGCCTCCTTCATTTCCTCGAACGAGGGGGACACGCCGGTATCGGCCAGTCGATCATTGATGAAACAGATCAGCTCATGCTGTTTCTTGGTAAGCATCGCATCGCCTCCGCCGCGAACAGACGCAGAACCTTTAAGGAACGTAGGAAGCCTCGTCAACCAATCATGAAGATTTCCGCCGATTCGCCGCATTCTCGCGCCGGATCGTGCGGGGCGCGGACAATCAAGCAGCCGGCGCGTGCCAGGGTGAGAAGCATCGAGCTGTCCTGGATGGTGGCGACAAAGGCGCGGCCGTCGCGCAATTCGGCGCGCATATAGTCCGTTCGGGGGCCGTTCGCAGGGAGGGCCTCGCCCAGGATCGCGCGCGTGGTAGTGGGTAGCGGACGATGGGCGCCGGCGAGATGCGCCACCAGCGGCTTCACGAACAAAAGCGTGGTAACAAAGGCGGATACGGGATTACCGGGTAGGCCAAGCACCGCCAGATCCCCGCGTCGTCCCGCCATTAGCGGCTTGCCCGGGCGAAGCGCGACGCGCCAGAAGTCGATCGAGGCCCCGGCCGCAAGGAGTGCGGGCCGGACCAGGTCGTGATCCCCGACGGAGGCGCCGCCGGTTGTTACCAGCAGATCGGCGTCGACCGTTGCGAAGGCTTTGGTCAGCACGTCCTGCTGATCGGGGAGGATACCCAGGTCTATGATCTCGGCCGGGACGTCAGCCAGAAGTGCGCGCAGCAGCAATCGGTTGGATTCGGGAAGTGCGTCCGGAGAGGTGCCGGAGCCGGGTTCAATCAATTCGTCGCCGGTGGCGGCGATCGCGACGCGGATACGGCGGCGGACGGTGACGTTGCGGGCACCGCCGGTGGCGGCGACCGCGATACGGGCGGCCGTCAGGCGGTCACCGGCGGCCACTAATGGATCACCTTTGGAGAAATCCAGCCCCTTATGGCGAACATTGGCCGCTTTCCGCGGAGGGCCGGCCCCGTCGAGAATCAGGCGCTCCCCATCACGCTCGGCCTCCTCCTGAACCAGCACGGTATCGGCGCCATCTGGCATCGCGGCGCCGGTGAAGATGCGGACGGCCTCGCCGTCACGCACCACGCCGGGGAAGGGGCGGCCGGCGGCGCTTTCGCCGATGACGCGCCATGGTCCGGGCATGTCCGCCCAGCGCAGGGCGTAGCCGTCCATCGCCGACAGGTCGTGCGCGGGCTGGGTGCGTTCGGCCAAGATCGGAGCGGCAATCCAGCGACCGATCGCCTCAGTAATCGGCAGCACTTCGGTGGCGACGGGCGGGTTGGCGGCAAACAGGCGGGCCTGCGCCTCGGCGACGGGAAGCAATTCGCTCATACGCCGCGACGTGGCAGATTGTCGGCGCGGGTGACAGCCCGTTTCCGCGCGTACGAGCGCTCAGGCGGTGAAATCGCCCGACTTGCCGCCGCGTTTCGTCAGCAGGCGAACGCCGCCGATGACCATGCGTTTGTCGAGCGCCTTAGCCATGTCGTAGATCGTCAGCAGCGCGGTGGAGACGGCGGTGAGCGCCTCCATCTCGACGCCGGTGCGGCCAGCGGTGGCGACGGTGGCGGTGGCCGACACGCCGTCCGCCTCGACGCTCAGATCAATCGTCACCTTGGTCAGCGGCAGCGGATGGCACAGCGGGATCAGCTCGCTGGTGCGCTTGGCCGCCATGATGCCGGCGACGCGCGCCACGGCGAGCACGTCGCCCTTTGCCACCGCGCCGGCGGCGATGGCCTGCGCGGCCTCGGCGGACATGGTGATGCGGCCCTCGGCGACGGCCTCACGCGAGGTTTCGGTCTTGCCGCCGACATCGACCATGCGCGCGGCGCCGGCCTCGTCGAGATGGGTAAGGCCGCTCATCCGACCAGCGCGCGGGTGGCGGCAGCGACGTCGGGCTGCCGCATCAGCGATTCGCCGATGAGGAAGCAGCGCACGTCATGCTGGGCCATGGCATCAAGATCGGCGCGGGTGTTGAGACCGCTTTCGGCAACAAAGGTGCAGCCCGCCGGCGCACGGCCGACGAGTTCATAGGTGCGATCGAAGCTGACGGAGAAATCGCGCAGGTCGCGATTGTTGACCCCGATCAGGCGCGAGCGGAGCGACAGGGCGCGCTCCAACTCGTCGGCGTCATGCACCTCGACCAGCACGTCCATGCCGCGTTCGATGGCGGCTGCTTCGATCTCGGCGGCGGCCGTGTCGTCCAGCGCGGCCATGATGATGAGGATCGCGTCTGCGCCGATCGCGCGCGCCTCGGCGACCTGCCACGGATCGACCAGGAAATCCTTACGGATCACGGGAAGGTCGCACGCGGCGCGCGCGGCGATCAGATAATCCTCGTGACCCTGGAAATATTGATGATCGGTAAGGATCGAGAGGCAGGTGGCGCCGCCCTGCTGATAGGCACGGGCGTGGGCCGGCGGATCGAAGTCGGCGCGGATCAGGCCCTTGGAGGGGCTGGCCTTCTTGATCTCGGCGATCAGGGCGTAGGTTGGCATCGTCGCGCCGTCAGCCCGGGCGACGCGATCGAGCGCCGCCTTGAAGCCGCGCGGCGCGGTTTGCGCCTGCGCGAGCGCGTCGAGATCGGCGATCGAGCGTGCGGCGCGGCGTTCGGCGACTTCTTCGCGCTTGGTGGCGAGGATGGAATCGAGAATGGTCATGCCCAGGCAATCCAGCGGTCGAGCAGGTCATTGGCCGCGCCGCTGTCGATCGCCTCGGCCGCGCGGCGGGCGCCGTTTTCCAGCGGCTCGCCGACGAGCGTCAGCGCCACGGCGGCGTTGAGGAGGACGGCGTCGCGATAGGCGCCCGGCGTACCGGTGAGCAGCTGACGCAGCGCCGTCGCATTATACGCCGGATCGCCGCCACGGATGGCGTCGATCGGGTGGCGCTGAACGCCAGCGTCCTCGGGCACGATGCGCCCGCTCATCTTTGCCGAGCCCATGGCGACGGCGATGGTGGGGCCGGCACCCGACACCTCGTCCAGCCCTTCCTCTCCCGATACGACGAGCGCGGCCTCGGTGCCGAGCTGTTCCAGCGCATCGGCATAGACGGGGGCGTAATCGGGGCGCGCGATGCCGATCAGCTGACGCGTGACATGCGCCGGATTGGCGAGCGGGCCCATCAGGTTGAAGATGGTACGCTTGCCGATCTGGCGCCGGATCGGCGTGATCCGCTTCATCGCGGGGTGATGGTTTGCCGCGAACAGGAAGCAGATGCCGAGTTCGTTGAGCGTTTCCTCGGCCATCGCGCCGGCACGCTCCATGTCGAGGCCGAGCGCCTCCAGCGTGTCGGCCGCGCCCGCCTTCGACGAAGCGGCACGATTGCCGTGCTTGGCAACCGGCACGCCGCAGGCGGCGACCACCAGGCTGACGGCGGTGGAGACGTTGAGCGTATGATGCCCGTCGCCGCCGGTGCCGCAGACGTCGATCGCACCCGCCGGGGCGCTGATCGGGATCAGGCGATCGCGCAGCGCGCGGGCGGCCTCGGCGATCTCGATCGACGTTTCGCCGCGGGTCGACAGGTTGACGAGGAAGCGCGCGATCGCTTCCTCGCTGACGCGGCCGTCGAGAATGTCGCTGAACGCCTGCGCGGCGCTTTCGCGCGACAGCGGGCTGACAGGATCGGGCAGCAGGGAGATGGTGGTCATGCCGCCGCCTTGGCGCCGGTCAGCGCGACGAAGTTGGCGAGCAGATCGTGGCCGTGCTCGGTGGCGATGCTTTCCGGATGGAACTGGACGCCGTGGATCGGCAGCTCGCGATGGCGCAGCCCCATGACCGAGCCGTCGGCCGCATGGGCGTTAGGCACCAGCACGTCGGGCACGTCCTCCACGATCAGCGAATGGTAGCGCGTGGCGGTGAAGGGCGAGGGGAGGTTAGCGAAAACGCCGGTCGCGTCATGCTTGATCGGGCTGGTCTTGCCGTGCATCAGCCCGCCGCGCACGACGCGGCCGCCGAAATGCTGGCCGATCGCCTGATGGCCCAGGCAGACGCCGAGCAGCGGCCGGCGCGCCTCGGCGCAGGCGGCGACCAGATCGAGGCTGATGCCCGCCTCGTTGGGCGTGCACGGCCCCGGCGAAACGAGAAAACCCGTGGCGTTGGAGGCCAGCGCCTCCGCCGCCGTCAGCGCATCGTTGCGCTCGACACGCACCTCGGCGCCCAGCTCCATCAGATAATGGACGAGGTTCCAGGTGAAGCTGTCGTAATTGTCGACGACAAGGATCATGGCGCCGGTCCATAAAGCAACGCGGGCCGGCCGCAACGACTGTTGCGCGGATGTAATATTGCGTAGGCGTCCATGGGGGATGCCGTTCATGCGGGAGAAAGCGCGCACCGCAGACGTTGTATGATCACCCAGGAGGTCGTGTTTCGATGGTTCGCTCCCTTGTTCTATCCGCAGCGGTGCTGGCCGCCGTCGCCCCAGCCGGCGCCATGGCGCAATCCGAGCCGCAGCCCAGCGCCCAGGCGGAAACCGGCCAGCCGCCGCAGCGCATCCGGCAGGTGACGCTGACCGGGGAAGAGAAATGCCCGACCGCTGCCAGCGACGAGATCGTGGTGTGCAGCCGGCTCGATCCCAACGAACAGTTTCGCGTGCCCAAGGCCTTGCGTCAGGCGCCCGAAGTGCCCGCGCAGAACCAGAGCTGGATCAACCGTGCGGCGACCGTCGATCGCGTCGGCCGGGTGGCAGGCGGATTGCCCAACACCTGTTCGCCGGTCGGCACCGGCGGCCAAAGCGGCTGCGGCATCGTTGCCGGGCAGGCCTGGGCGGCCGAACGCCGGCAGGCGCAGCGCGAGGCGGAGGCCGCTATCCCCGAATCGCGCACCGATATCGAGCTGGACGACGAGCCGCAGCGCTGATCCCCAGCGCCCCGGCAGCAGGCGATCAACGGGCGGGCGTCACCGGTTCAGCCATCAGCCGTGCGAGATCGGCCTTCCAGAATTTGGCCCAGGTGTGCGTACCATGCCCCTTTGTTTCGGGCGTGGCGGCGATCAGGCGGAAGGTGGCGCGCGGCATGCGCTTTTCGGCGGGCTCGGTGATGCCATAGCCCGACGGGTTGATGAAATCGTCTTCCGAATTGATCCACAGTACGGGCACGGTGATCTTTTCGAGCATCGGCGAGGGGTCGTAGTTTCGCGAGGCGTCGACCTGATAGATGTAATCGTTGGCGTCGCGGTTCGCGCTGTTCTTGGCGAAAGCCTCGGCGAGGAACGCCTCGGCAGCGGCGCGGGTAGGATATTGCTTTTGTAGCGCCAGCGGGTTGCTGCCGGCGATGATCGAGAGGCTGGCGGCGGTGCGCAGGCCCTGTTCGGGCTGACTGGTGTAATTGCCGCCCTGCCACGCGGGATCGGCCTTGATCCCGTCGATCAGCATCTTGCGCCACATCCGGTTCATGCCGGCGATCGGCACGGGGAGGCAGGCGAAGGGCGCGAGCCGCTCGGCAAAGCCCGGGTAGGTTTCGCCCCACACGAAGCCGTGCATGCAGCCCATGGAGGTGCCCAGGATTACTTGCAGCCGCGTGACGCCGAGCTTGTCGAGCATCGCCTTTTGCGCGGCGACCATGTCGTCATAGTCGTATTTCGGAAACGCCATGCGCTTGCCGTCGGACGGCTTGGACGAGGCGCCGTGGCCGATGTTGTCGGGCAGGATGACGTAATGTCTGGTGATGTCGAACGGCTGGCCCGGGCCGTAGAGCTCGTCGGCGAATTGCGGCGAGAGGAATTGCTTGCCGCTGCCGCCGGTGCCGTGGAGCACCATCACGGCGTTGTTGATTTGCCCGTCCGGGCCGCGGCGCGGGGTGCCGAGCGTGGTGTAGTGCATGCGCACGTCCATCGTCTCGCCCGTCTTGAAGCGGAAGGCGGGCAGCGTGACGTCGCCTTCCTTCGTCGGCCAGCGGGCGGGGGCGGGCGCCGGATTGGCGGGCGTCGCGACCGGCTGGGTGGTTTGCGACGCGACGGAGGTCGCCGCGAGGAGGGCGAGCAGGGGAAGGAAGCGCATGGCCGAAGCGTATCGCGCGCCTGGGCTGCTGGGAAGCCCGGCGCGCGCGTGGCGAGTCAGTCGATCATCGGCGCCATGCCGGGCTCCGCCTTCGCCATCGCGCGCTGATAGGCGGGGCGCTCGGCGATGCGGCGGAGGTAAGCGCGGGTGTTGGGCAGATCGTCCATCGGCGCGCCGGCGCCGAACGCGCGCGAGGTGGTGAGCGAATAGACCATCATGATGTCGGCCAGCGTCAGGTTGCGGCCACCGAAGAAGGGCGTGGTGCCGAGCCGAGCCTCCATCAGCACGTTCGCGCGGCGGGCGCGCTCGATGACGAACGGCACGCGTTGCGGATCGCCGCCGCCGTAGCCGATCACGCCGACCATCATCTTGGTCGCCATGTAGGTGGCGTTGGACCAGTGAAACCAGAACAGGTGATCGGCATATTCCGCGTCGCCCGGCGGCGGCGCGAGACGGCCCCCGCCATGGACGGTGTTAATGTATTCGCAGATCGCGGCGCTTTCGCCGAGCACCAGATCGCCGTCGGTGATGATGGGGGCGATGCCCATCGGGTGGAGCGCCTTGTACGCGTCGGGCGCGAGCCGGTTGTCGGCGCGGCGGTCGTATCGCTTGAAGTCGTAATCGAGGCCGAGTTCCTCGCACAGCCACACGACGCGCTCGGACTGTGAGAGGCCGAGGTGATGAACGGTCAGCATTGGCTCCACTCCCAGTCGTTATGTCGCGTCGTTCTATTGCCCGAAGCCGCTGCCGCTCGCCTGCGCGATCGCCTCGCGCGCGGCGGCGAGGAGCGCGCCCGATTTGGCCTCGCACTCGCGTTGCTCATAGGCGGGATCGCTGTCGGCGACGATGCCGGCGCCGGCCTGGACGTGCATGGTGCCGTCCTTCACCACCGCGGTGCGCAGGACAATGCACGAGTCCATCGAGCCGTCAGGGGAGAAATAGCCAACGCCACCGGCATAGGCGCCGCGCTTCTCGCCCTCGAGCTCCGCGATGATCTGGCACGCGCGGACCTTGGGCGCGCCGCTGACCGTGCCGGCGGGGAAGCCCGCGAAGAGCGCGTCGATCGCGTCATGCTTCGGATCGAGCGTGCCGACCACGTTCGAGACGATGTGCATGACGTGGCTGTAGAATTCGACGGTATAGCTGTCGGTGACGCTGACCGAGCCGGCGGCAGCGACGCGGCCCACGTCGTTGCGGCCGAGATCGAGCAGCATCAGATGCTCGGCGCGCTCCTTGGGGTCGGCGAGCAGGGCGGCGCGGTTCGCCTCGTCCTCGCTGGCCGTCTTGCCACGCGGGCGGGTGCCGGCGATTGGGCGGATCGTCACCTCGCCGTCGCGCACGCGCACCAGGATCTCCGGGCTGGAGCCGGTGAGCGCGAAGCCGGGCAGGTCGAGATGGTAGAGGAAGGGGGAGGGGTTGATGCGGCGCAGCGCGCGGTAGAGCTCGAACGGCGGCAGCGTGAAGGGCGCGGTGAAGCGCTGCGCTAGCACGACCTGAAAGATGTCGCCGGCGACAATATAGTCCTTCGCCGCGCGCACCATCTCGCCATAGCGGCCCTCGGGCAGCACGGGGGTGAGCGCGATATCGGCCGCGTCGCCGCGCACGCGCGGGGGCAGGGTGGTCGCCTCGAGCCGCGCCTCGATGGCGTCGAGCCGCTCCTCGGCCGCCTGCACGGTCGCCGCGGCATCGCCGCCAGCCTGAGGCCAGACGGGGGCGACGAGGAACAAGGTGTCGGCCAGGCGATCGAAGACGAGGATCACCGTCGGGCGGACGAACATCATGTCGGGCAGACCGAGCGCGTCCGTCTTGGGCGCGGGCAGATCCTCGACCAGCCCGATCGTCTCATAGCCGAAATAGCCCACGAGGCAGGCGAGCGCGCGCGGCAGCTCGACGGGCACGTCCATCCGGCACGAGGCGACCAGATCGCGCAAAGCTGCAAGCGTCGGCGCTTCGCAGGGGGCGAAGGCGTTGCGATCGGTGAGCCAGTCGCGGTTGATCGCGGCGCTGTTGCCCTCTGCGCGGAAGACGAGATCGGGGGCGAGGCCGATCAGGCTGTGCCGCCCGCGCACGGCGCCGCCCTCGACCGATTCGAGCAGGAAATCGCCACGGCCGGGCTCGATAAGCTTCAGCGCGGCGGCGACCGGCGTTTCGGTGTCGGCGATGCGGCGGCGCCAGACGAGCGCCGGCCGCCCCTGTGCCAGCGCCTCGAGAGCCGCCGCGTTACGGATTGGAGCCACCCTGGCCGGACAGCGACGCCTTTACCTGGGCGATCGCATCGGGGTTGCGGCTTGCGCCCAGCGCCTTCTTCACCGCTTCGGTGAACTGCTGCGCATATTCGCCGCCGACCACGCGGCCGAGATCCTGGCGGGTCGCCTTGAGCACCTCGGGCATCTTGGCGGCGTCACCGGGCGTGATCTGCTCCAGCTTCACGATCAGCCAGCCGTTGCCGGCGGGCGATTCGAGCATCTTGGCGGTGCCGCCCTTCATGCTGAACATGAGCGCCAGCACCGGATTGGGACCGCGCGGATCGGCGTTGATCTGCGAGCGGGCGGCGACCAGCCGCTCGACCTTGCCGCCACGCACGCCGGCGTCGGACAGTGCCTTGTCGAGCGAGGCGCCCTTGTTGATCGCGGCCAGCGCCTTGGTGGCGGCGGTGCGCGCCGCGCGGCGGGCGCGATCGGCGGTGAAATCCTCGACCACCTGAGCGCGGACCGATGCGAGCGGGCGCGGCGCGGCGCGCACGATGCGATCAAGCGCGACCAGCGCGAAGCTGCCGTCCGCTGCGGTCTGCACGACCTGCGGATCGTCGCCCTCTTCCGACTGGAAGGCCGCGGCGAGGATCGGGATCAGCGAAGCGTCAGGCTGCGCATCGGGCTTCTCCGGGTTGCCACCGGTGGCGGTGAGCGGCGGCGTGGTGGCGGCGGTGAGCTTCTGATCGGCGACCAGCTCGGAGAAGTTCGCATTGTCGGCGATCGAATCTTCCAGCGCGTCGCGGATGGACGCCATCGCGTCTGCCGTCTTCTTCTGCGTCAATTCCTCCACGATGGTCGGGCGAGCCTGTGCCAGCGCGGTGCCGGCGACCTGCGCGACATTCTCCACCTTGCCGACGACAAAGCCGATCGAGCCGCGCACGGGGCCGACGACCGCATTGTTCTGTGCGCCGAACAGCGCGTCGGCGACGGCGGCGGAGGTGGCCTGCGTCAGCGCGGCCTTGTCCTGCTTTTCGAGACGGCGCGCCTCCAAACCGGCAGCACGCGCGGCATCGGCGATCGAGGTGCCGGCCCGGACCTTGGCGGCGAGCGCGTCGGCGGCCTTCTGGTCGAGCACGGTGACGAGCGACACGGTGCGCGTCTCGCGCGCTGCCCAGCGTGACTTGTCTGCGTTATAGGCGGCGGCGATCTCCGCATCGGTCGGCGTGGCGCGCGCCTTTACCATCTCTGGCGTGACGACCGCGTAGCGCGCGACGCGGCGCTCGGGCAGCGAGTAGCGCGAGACGTTGCGCTTGTACCAATCCTGGATCTCGGCATCGGTCGGCGCGGCGCCGGTCGGCATGGCGGCGGCGGGGATCATCGCGACCTGGCCGGCACGACGCTCCAGCAGCAGCGAGGCGTAGGGGAGCGACAGCGATTGCGGCACCTGGCTGGCGCCCAGCTGCGGGCGCAGCAGGAACTGCACCATGGTTTCGCGGGCGATATCCGATTGGACCTGCGCATCGGTAAGCCGGTTGCGCGCCAGCACCTGCTCATAGATCGCTTGGTCGAACTTGCCGGTCGGGCCCTGCAGCGCGGAAATGTTGCGCAGCTCGCTGCCGATCAGCGCGCGGCTGACCGCCATGCCCTGATCCTTGCCGAATTCCTGGAGTGCGATGCCGTTCAGCATGCGATCGAGCACGCCCTCGACGCCGCCGGCGGCGATCAGCTGGCTCATGTCGATCGCGGGGTTGCGCTGCTGCGCGCCGCGCAGCTCATCCTGCACGCGGCGGGTGAGATCGCTTTCCGAGATGCTTTCGCCGCCGACCTTTGCGACGGTCTTGCCGCTGGCGGCACCGGCGCTGATTCCGGTGATGTCGCCCAGCGCAAAGGCGAGCGCGATGACGCCGAGCACCACCATGGTGACGACCACGCCGAGGCGCGAATGAATGATACGACGAAAGAACCCGAGCATGCAGCGCCAATCCGTTGAACGGCGCTCGCTTTAAGGGCGGCGCTTCGTTACCGCAACGGCGCAACCAACAAGGGGAGAGCGCATGCGGCGCAAGTTCGTGGCGGGTAACTGGAAGATGAACGGCAATCTGGCGGCGCTTGCCGAGCTGGATGCCATCGCCAAGGCGATCGATGCGCGCGTCGACGTGGCGGTGGCGGTGCCCGCGACGTTGATCCATCCCGCTGCTGAGCGCGCCGGCTTTCCGATCGGCGCCGAGGATGTGCATGCCGCCGATAGCGGTGCGCATACCGGCTGCGTTTCTGCGCCCATGATCAAGGAAGCGGGCGCTGCCTTTTCGATCGTCGGGCATTCGGAGCGGCGGCAGGGGCAGGGCGAAAGCGATGCCGATGTGAAGGCGAAGGCCGAGGCGTGCCGCCGCCATGGCCTCGACGCGATCCTGTGCGTTGGCGAGACGCTGGAACAGCGCGAGGCGGGCGAGGCGGAGCAGGTGGTGACGGCGCAGGTGCGCGCGTCCTTGCCCGATGGCGCCGACGGCGGCTGGCTGGCGATCGCCTATGAGCCGATCTGGGCGATCGGCACCGGCAAGGTGGCGACGGTAGCCGATGTGGAGGCGATGCATGCCGCCATTCGCAGTGCGCTGGTCGCGGCGCTGGGCACGGAGCAGGGCGGTGCGATCCGGCTGCTGTACGGCGGGTCGGTGACGGCGGACAATGCGGCGGGTCTGCTGCATGCCGCCGAAGTGGACGGCGCGCTGGTGGGCGGCGCGAGCCTCACCGCGGCGAAGTTCGCGCCCATCATCGCGGCCGCGGTCGGCTGACCTGCAATCAGCGCTTAGCCGTAGCGTTTCTTCAGCACGCCCCAGGCGGCGCGCAGGCCCAGGGCCTCGCCGCCCTTGGGGCGCGCCGGCTTGGCTGCCGGGCGCCAGGCGAAGGTGTCGACATGCGCCCAGGCGACGGTTTTGGGTACGAAGCGGCGCAGGAACAGTGCGGCGGTGACCGCGCCGGCGAAGCCGCCATCGGGCGCGTTCACCATGTCGGCGACGTCCGAGCGCAGCATGTCGTCATAGCCGTCCCATAAAGGCAGGCGCCACAAGGGGTCGTGCGCTGCCGTGCCGGCCTCCAGGAAGTCGGCGGCGAGCGTTTCGTCATTGGCGAAGACGGGGGGCAGATCGGGGCCGAGCGCGACGCGCGCCGCGCCGGTGAGCGTGGCAAAATCGAGGATCAGTTCCGGCGCGCCTTCGGCCGCTTTGGTGAGCGCATCGGCGAGGATCAGCCGTCCCTCGGCATCGGTATTGGTGTTTTCGACCGTCAGGCCGTGGCGCGTGCGCAGTACGTCGCCGGGGCGGAAGGCGTCGGCCGAGATAGCATTCTCTACCGCCGGGATCAGGAGGTGCAGCCGGACCTTCAGCTTGGCCGTCATGACGAGGCCGGCGAGCGCGATCATGTGCGCGGCGCCGCCCATGTCCTTTTTCATCAGCCGCATGCCGGCGGACGGCTTGATGTCGAGCCCACCCGAATCGAAGCATACGCCCTTCCCGACGAGCGCGATGCGCGGGTGGGCGGGATCGCCCCATTCCAGCTCGATGAGCCGCGGGGCGCGGTGCTTGGCGGCGGCGCGGCCGACGGCGTGGATCATGGGATAGCCGTCGGCGAGCGCGTCACCGCGCACGCAGGTGACGCTGGCGCCATGCTTCTTGCCCAGCGCCGTGACGGTCTCCTCCAGCTCGCCCGGCCCCATGTCCGAGGCGCCGGTGTCGACCAGATCGCGGACCAGCGCGGTCGCCTCGGCGAGGCGGACGGTTTCCT
Organism: Sphingomonas dokdonensis; assembly: GCF_002197685.1. GTDB lineage: Bacteria > Pseudomonadota > Alphaproteobacteria > Sphingomonadales > Sphingomonadaceae > Sphingomonas > Sphingomonas dokdonensis. The sequence goes on from NZ_NBBI01000002.1 coordinate 709,398, forward strand.
CGATCCGCGCGGGCTCGCCGGTGAGCAGCACGCGGGCGCCGTGCGGCTCGGCGGCGCGGTAGCGGGTGAACTTGTGCTGCGCGAGCGCCCAGCCGAGCATCGCAGCGCCCGGCTCGCCGTCCGCCAGCCGGTACGTCCCCTCGGGCAGGCCATCGCCGAGCGAGGCGATCCGCCAGGGCGAGCTTTCCGCCTCGTTGCAGACGAGCAGCATCGCCCAGTCCTCCGCGCCGTCGCCCGGCAGGATCGCGCGGTTGCCGGGCTTGCCGACCACCTTGTTGGCGGCGACCGCGGTGCGGGTGCGGGCGGGTTGCTGCGCGAGCCAGTCGCTGAACCTGTCGGGGTGGACGCAGTGGATCAGGCGGGCGGGCTGGCCATGATCGGGGGCGAGGAACTGAGCGAAGTCGGTCATGGCTGGGGCAAACCTGCGATGTTTGGTGGAGGCGGTCGGCGCAGACATGCGCGCGCGGTCGCCCTGTCACAAGAGCGGCGTGGCAGGATGGTTCCCTTGGCCAGCGCGCCACCCTACATCGGGCGCATGACGACACATTCGACTCGCATGCTCATCCTGGGCTCCGGCCCGGCCGGTCTTTCCGCGGCGATCTACGGCGCACGCGCCGGCATGAAGCCGATCCTGGTGCAGGGCATTCAGCCCGGCGGCCAGCTGATGACGACCACCGATGTCGAGAACTACCCGGGCTTCGCCGACGTGATCCAGGGCCCTTGGCTGATGGAGCAGATGCAGAAGCAGGCCGAGCATGTCGGCACGCAGCTGATGTGGGACACGGTGGTCGAGGTCGACCTGACGCGCCGCCCGTTCCGCCTGATCGGCGATAGCGGCGACGTGTATGAGGGCGACGTGCTGGTGATCGCGACGGGCGCGCAGGCCAAGTGGCTGGGGCTGCCGAGCGAGGACGCGATGAAGGGCAAGGGCGTCAGCGCCTGCGCGACCTGCGACGGGTTCTTCTATCGCGGCAAGAAGGTGGCGGTGATCGGCGGCGGGAATACCGCAGTCGAGGAGGCGCTGTACCTCACCAACCATTCGGACAATGTGACGCTGATCCACCGCCGCGATTCGTTGCGCGCCGAGCGGATCCTGCAGGAGCGGCTGTTCGCGCATCCCAACATCACCGTGCTGTGGAACAAGGAAGTGCGCGAATTCGTCGACGGCGGCGGCACTGCCGGGCTGGTCGCGCTCGACCTGGAGGATACGGTGACGGGCGAGCATTCGCGGCTTGAGGTCGAGGGCGGCTTCGTCGCGATCGGGCACCATCCGGCGACCGAGCTGTTCCGCGGGCATCTGGAGCTCGACGAGGATCATTATCTGAAGGTCGAGACCGGCTCGACGCGCACCAGCGTGCCGGGCGTGTTCGCGTGCGGCGACGTGATGGACAAGACCTATCGCCAGGCGGTGACGGCGGCGGGCACGGGCTGCATGGCCGCGCTGGATGCGGAGCGCTTCCTTGCCGAGGCGGATTTCGAGAAAATGGCAGAAGCGGCAGAATAACATCCCTAAAATCGTCATGCCGGCCTTGTGCCGGCATCCAGGGTGCCGCACTCTGCGGCACGCGCGTCACGGACGCGGAACACTGGATGTCGGGAAAAGCCCGGCGTGACGAAGTTTTGGGGGATCGCTTGAAGTTCAGGATCGCATTGGCGCTGAGCGCCGCACTGGTTGCAGCACCGCTGGCCGCGCAAGACCGCGGCGGTGACAAGCCGGAGACGAAGCGCGAGGCGCGGACCGATGATGTCGCCATCCCGCCACCCGTCGTTTCCGTCACCCGGCACAGCGGCACCTTTGGCGGTACGCGCATCAACTATCGCGCGATCGCCGGCGAAACGTATCTGAAGGACAAGGAGGGCAAGCCGCTCGCGGCGATCACCTCCTACAGCTACATCAAGGAAGGACCGACCGATCCCAAGCGGCCGGTGACGTTCCTGTGGAACGGCGGGCCGGGATCAGGCTCGCTGTGGCTCCATATGGGCGCGTTCGGGCCAAAGCGCGTGGTGATCCCGTCGGATGCGCGCGACGATGGCGCACCGCCCTATCCGATCATCGACAATGTCGATTCGCTGCTGGACGTCACCGATATCGTCTTCATCGATCCGGTTGGCACCGGTTTCAGCCGGGCGCTCGGCAAGACCGACCCCAAGGATTATTGGGGCGTGACTAAGGACGCCAAGTCCATGGCCGCCTTTATCCGCCTGTGGCTGAACGAGAACGGCCGCTGGAACGCGCCCAAATTCATCGGCGGCGAAAGCTACGGCACTACGCGCTCGGCGGCAGTGATCAACGAGCTGGAAGGAACCTACACCGACGTTGCGGTGAACGGCATTATCCTGATTTCCTCGATCCTGGATTTCAGCGCCGCGGCCGATTCGCCCGGCAACGAGCTTGGCTATGTCACCAACCTGCCGTCGATGGCGGCGACCGCCTGGTACCATAACAAGGTCCCGAACCGCCCCGCGACGGTCGAGGAATTCGTCGCTGAGGCGAAGGCATTTGCGATCGGCCCTTATGCGTCCGCACTGCTGAAGGGCAATGCGCTGAGCGCCGCGGAGCGCCAGCAGATCCTGCCGCAGCTGTCGCGCTACACCGGCGTGTCGCAGGACTATCTGGCGCGCGCCGACCTGCGGCTATCGCCAGGGCGTTTCTACAAGGAACTGCTGCGCGACCGCGGACAGACGATCGGGCGGCTCGACACGCGCTATCTCGGCAAGGATTACGACGACGCCGGCGAGACGCCTGACAATGACCCCAGCTTCTATGCGATCGACGGCGCCTATACCGCAGCGATGAACGCCTACGCGCGCGAGACGCTGAAATACTCGCCCGACGTGACCTATTCGTCGATCGGCGGCGTGGGCGACTGGGACTGGAAGATAGGCGGGCCGCGCGGTGGTGAAGGCTATCTGAACGTCGCGCCGTACATCGGCCGCGCGCTGCGTGAGAACAGTGGCCTGCGCGTGTTTGTCGGGCAGGGCTATTACGACTTTGCGACGCCGTTCTTCGGCGCAGAATATTCGCTCAATCGCACCGGTATTCCGAACGACGGGCGGATCACCTGGCATTGGTACCATGCCGGGCACATGATGTACGTGCGCGACGAGGATCTGCGGAAGCTGTCCAACGACATTCGCGCGTTCATCAAGGCGCGCTGAGCGCCTGTCGGATCACGGCTTCGAGCGCGGCGGCATCGCCCGGGCGCGCGAAGCTGTGCGAGCCGGTGTCGATGGTGACGGTGTGCGGGGTCATGCCCGCATGCCGCGCCGCATCGGCATAAGCGATCGCCGTGCCGTCACCGCGGGCGAGCACCAAAGTGGCGTCGGTGCCCCAAGCGGCGATGGCGGCGAGGGTGCGCTGCGCCAGGTCGCTTGGCTGTTCGCGCGTGGCGACGCGGCTTAGCCCGCGGATCAGCTTGCCGAGCGACAGGCCGCGGGTGGCGATCCGCTTCCACGCGGCCGGATCGCGCAGCTGCGCCAGGTAATGCGCCTTGATCGCCGCGCGCGGTGGCAGCGCCTGTGCGGCTTCGACGGTCCAGGGATTGGCGAGGACGAGCGCGTCGCAGCCCGCGTCGCGCCCCCACCAGGCGAGCGTGGTGGCGGCGTCGCAATTGCCGAACCCGACCACGCGAGTGACGTGCGGCGCGGCGGCGCGGAAGGCGGCGGCGGCGGCGAGCAGGTCGTCCTGCGCCGCGCGAAAGCCTCGGTTGTCGCCCGACGAATCGCCCACGCCGCGCCGGTCGTAGCGGAACACCGGGGTGCCGGCCTTCGCCAGCCGCGCGGCAAGCATCGCCATGCCGCGATGCGCGCCGGCACGGACTTCGTTGCCGCCCGAGACGATGAGGAGGCCGGTGGTGCCGAGCGCGTCGTCAAGCGTGCCGACCAGCGTTTCACCTGCCACGGGGAAGGTGAGAATGCAGCGGCTCATATTGTTTGAGCGCCGCGCATCAGGCGAGCATGCTCTTGATCCACGCAGCGATGTCGTCGGCCACGGCCTGCTGGAGCGCGGAATCGGTGTCCGGCTCGCTGCCGCGCCACAGGGGGCGGCCGGGCAGCAGGCAATCCGCCGGCTTCGCGTCGCCCTGCAGTCGGGCGACCCGCAGTCTGCCGGTGGTGATTGGCTCGGCGGGTGCGAGCGCCGCTATGAGATCTTCGGAAATGGCGTTGCCGGCGATGTCCGTCCCACCCGACAGATGGCGCAAGCGCGACAGTTCGCGGATTAGCGCCTCGCCAGACTGCGGGGCGAGGTACCAGCGGCTGGCGGCTGGCGCTTCGCCGTCGATGAGCGCGCCCGAGCGCCAGGCGCAGATGTGGACGGGCTCGCCGAGATGCGCGCAGGCAGCGGCGAAGGCGTTGCGCCAAGCGGATAGTGTGGCGTCGGCGGTGTCGGTCAGGCTTTCGCCGGTGCCGGGGAGATCGGGCAGCGCGCCGGCAATGCCATGCGCGGCGAGCCGCCGGAGCACGTCGACCATCGCGGCGCGCGTGCGATTGCCCTCCTCAAAGAAGGGCAACGCGGCGATTACCGTCGGCGCACCGGGCGGGCCGAGGCGGAGCATCGCCTCGCGGCCGCCGGGCCATTCGTAATGGTCGATCCGCACGGCGGGCGTGCCCGCCATGGCTCAGGCGAGCGTCTTGCTGGCGGCGAAGGTGGTGAGCGCCCCAAAGGTTTCGAGCATGTCGCCGTCCACCTCGTCATCGTCGATGACGATGCCGAGGCGATCCTCGATCTCGGTCAGCACGCCGGCAACCGCCATCGAATCGAGTTCCGGCAACGCCCCGAACAAGGGCGTGGTGTCGTCAAAGGACGCGACCTGATCGTCCGACAAGGCGAGCACGTCCTTCAATACGGCGCGCACCGTTGCATCGACTTCGGGTTTGCTTTCCGGAATCACCTGCGTCCCCTTAACTTTCTCGCGGTCGCGTTAAGCCGGGGGGATGAAATCCGCAACGTCCCGGCGCTATGGCGGCCCGATGGTGCCTCTCGATCCGACTCCCAAGCCAATCGACCATGTGCTGATGGGCGATGGCGATGCGCCTGCGCTGGCCGAGCGCGCCGGCACGCTGACCTTTGCCGCGGCGGAGGAACAGGTTGGGCGCATGGCCGGGTGGCTGGTGACGCAGGGGCTGGCGGCGGGCGATCGGGTGGCGACGTGGCTGCCCAAGACGCGCGAAGCGTGCCTGATGCCGCTGGCTGCGGCGCGTGCGGGGCTGATCCATGTGCCGATCAACCCGCTGCTGAAGCGCGCGCAGGTAGCGCACATCCTGGCGGACAGCGGCGCGCGCCTGCTGCTGACGCAGCCCGCGCGCGCCGCGACGCTGTTGGCGGATGATGTTGCGAGTGTCGCGGTGCACGAGGCGGTCGGCGTGGGTGACGTGCTGCCGCGCTCCGGGGCGGCCGTCGATGCGCTTGCGGCCATTCTCTACACGTCGGGATCGACCGGGCGACCCAAGGGCGTGATGCTGAGCCATGCCAATCTGTGGCTGGGGGCGAACAGCGTCGCGCATTACCTGCGGCTCCAGCGTGACGATGTGGTGCTGGGTGTGCTGCCGCTCAGTTTCGATTACGGGCAGAACCAGCTGTTTTCGAGCTGGCTGGCGGGGGCGGCGGTGGCGCCGCTCGATTATCTGACACCGCGCGACGTGGTGAAGGCGGTGGAGCGCGTCGGGGCAACCACGCTGGCGGGTGTGCCGCCCTTGTGGGTGCAGTTGCTCGAGACCGACTGGCCGGCCGAGACGGCGGCGCGGCTGCGGCGGCTGACCAATTCTGGCGGGGCGCTGACGGTGCGGCTGGTGCGCGGCCTGCGCGCGCGGTTTCCGCAGGCGGACCTGTACCCGATGTACGGGCTGACCGAGGCGTTCCGTTCGACCTTTCTCGATCCGGCGCTGGTCGATGCGCATCCGGAGTCGATTGGACGCGAGATCCCGCATGCCGAGGTGCTGATCGTGCGGCCTGACGGCGGCCCGGCGGCGGCTGGCGAGCCGGGCGAACTGGTGCATGCGGGGCCGCTGGTGGCGCGGGGATACTGGCAGGATCCCGAGCGTACCGCGCAACGGTTTCGCCCGGCGCCGAGCTTTTCGCGCTATGGCGGCACCGCAGTCTGGTCGGGCGACACGGCGGTGCGCGATGCGGATGGCCTGCTCCGCTTCGTCGGGCGTGATGACGAGATGATCAAATCCGCCGGCAACCGCATCAGCCCGGGGGAAATCGAGGAAGCGATCGTCGCTGGCGGCGAGGCGACGGAGGCGGTGGCGATCGGGGTGCCCGATACTCGGCTGGGGCAGGCGATCGCGGTGGTGCTGCGCGGCGACGCGGCGCGCGAGGCGGCCTTGCGCGAGCGATTGAAGCGCGAGCTGCCCAATTTTATGCAGCCGGCGATGTTCGAGTGGCGTGACGAGCTGCCGCGCAATCCAAATGGCAAGCTCGACCGGGCGTCGCTGCGCGCGGCGTTTCAGGCGGGGAGGATCAGCGAATGAGCAAGCCGTTTGGCCCGCTGCCGCCCGAATTTGCGGCGCAATCGGGCGATCTGATGATTGCCGGGCGCTCGGCGAGCGACTGGGTGCGGGAGCATGGCTCGCCACTGTTCGTTTATGATCCGACGATCGTTGCGACGCGGGTGGCGGCGTTTCGCGCTGCCTTTCCCGGCGTCGATTTGCACTATGCGATCAAGGCCAATCCGCATCCGGCGATGATTGTGGCGATCGGCGCGATGGTCGATGGCCTGGACGTCGCCTCGGCCGGCGAGCTGGCCAAGGCGACGGTGGTGAAGCCGGCGGCATCGATCAGCTTTGCCGGACCGGGCAAGCGCGACAGCGAACTGGCGGCAGCGATCAGCGCCGGCGCGACGCTGAACGTCGAATCGGAAGGCGAGGCAACGCGCGCGCTTGCGATCGGTGACCGGCTCGGCGTCGCGCCGCGATTGGCGGTGCGGGTGAACCCGGATATCGAGCTGAAGGGCTCGGGCATGAAGATGGGCGGGCGGCCGTCACCGTTCGGCATCGATGCCGAGCGGGTCGCGCCTCTCGTGCAGGAGCTTGTGCAAGGCGGCGCGGACTGGCGCGGCTTTCACATCTTTGCCGGCAGCCAGGCGCTCGACACGCAGGCACTGATCGAGACGCAGGCGGCGACGCTGGCGCTGGCGGAAAGGCTGAGCGAGGAGGCTGGGCACATCCCGCCGCTGGTCAATCTGGGCGGCGGATTCGGCATTCCGTATTTCAGCGGCGACACACCGGTCGATGTCGCGGCGATCGGCGCCGCGCTGGGCGTGCGACTGGCGGGGTCGCCGCTCACGCGCGTCGGCACGCGCTATGCGATTGAGCTTGGCCGCTGGCTGGTGGGTGAGTGCGGCGTGTATCTGACGCAGGTGGTGGACCGGAAGCAGAGCCGCGGCGAAACCTTTGTGATCGTTGATGGCGGGCTGCATCATCAGCTGGCCGCGAGCGGCAATTTCGGCACGGTGGTGCGTCGTAACTATCCGGTGGCGGTGGCACATCGGATTGGGGAGATGCCGGCGGACGAAGAGGTGTCCGTTGTCGGCTGCCTGTGCACGCCGCTCGATCGGCTGGCGGACCGCGTGGCGTTGCCACCAGTGCAGATTGGTGACGTGATCGCGATCTTTCTGGCCGGCGCCTATGGCGCAACCGCGAGTCCCAGTGCCTTTTTGGGACACCCAGCGCCCATCGAGGTAGTCGCTACCCGCGCATAACGCTATCTTCACCTCTTACTTTCAAGAGGATCTGTAGCGGCGACCGACGAAGCAGCATGGCTGCGCAGTCGATTGCCGGTGCAGTTGGAGGTGTTTTGATGCGCTTATCGCGAGGCTATCGTTCCTTGCCCGCGGCTTTGCTGGCCACCACGGTGCTTGCGTCCTGCGCGAGCGGTGGCGGATCGCGGCCGCAATTGCCACCTGCCTCCTTTGTAGCACAGCAGGAACAGCCCGGGGACGAATATATCATCGGGCCGCTCGACTCGCTGCAGATCTTCGTGTGGCGCAATCCCGAGCTGTCGGCAAAGGTGCAGGTGCGCCCCGACGGGCGGATCACCACGCCGCTGATCAATGACATGCCGGCGGTGGGCAAGACGCCTGCCATGCTGGCCGACGACATGAAGCTGGCACTGGGCGAATATATCAAGGACCCGATCGTCAGCGTGATCGTGGACAGCTTCTCCGGCACGTACAGCCAGCAGATCCGCATCGTCGGCGCGACGGAAAAGCCCGCCGCGCTGCCGTATCGCGCGAACATGACGCTGCTGGATGCGATGATCGCGGTCGGTGGCCTGAACGAATATGCCGCCGGTAATCGCGCGCGCCTGATCCGGTACAACAAGGCGACCGGCAAGCAGACCGAATATCAGCTCAACATCAACCGCCTGCTGCGGAATGGCGATTCGACGGCGAACGTGCGGCTGGAGCCGGGCGACGTCATCATCATCCCCGAAAGCATGTTCTAAGGGGCGCGCCAGTGACGGGGCTGTACGAAGAGGTCAGGATCGCGGTTCATGCCGTGTGGACCAGGCGCTGGCTGGCGCTGGGCGTCGCGTGGGGCATCTGCCTGCTCGGCTGGCTGGCGGTGAGCCAGATCCCGAGCCGCTACGAAAGCCGCGCGCGCGTGTTCGTGCAGATGCGATCGGTGCTGCCGGCGGGCGATCCCAGCCGTGCCGGCGACGAACAGCGCGACATCGACACGGTGCGGCAGACGCTGACCTCGTCGGTAAATCTCGAAAAGGTGGTGCGCGGCACCGATCTGGCGAAAACAGCGTCGACCGACCGTGAAGTCGCGGATCGCGCCGCCGGCTTGCAGAACGCCATCAAGATCACGGCGCAGCAGGACAATCTATTCGAGATCGTGAGCACGGCGGCGACGCCGAAGCTTGCGTCGAGCATCACGCAGAAGCTGATCGACATCTTTGTCGAGACGAACCTGTCGGACGATCGCACGCAAAGCGCGCAGACGCTGCAGTTCCTCGACGGACAGCTCCAGTCGCTCGGCGCGAAGCTGCAGGATGCCGAGGCGAAGCGGACCGAGTTCCAGAATAGCTATCTCGCCGCGCTGCCGGGCACCGGTTCGGTCAGTGACCGGATCGGGGCGGCGCGATCGCAGATGAGCCAAATCGATGCCGATCTGTCGGCGGCGAGCTCCAGCCTGGCGGCGATGCAGGGACAGCTTGCCGCTACCCCGGCGACGATTGCGGGTGCGGGCGGCACCGTGGAGGCGGGGCCGGCGCGGGCGCGACTGGCGGCCATACAAGGCCAGCTCGCCGATGCGCGCGGGCGCGGCTATACCGATAGCCATCCCGATGTGATCGCGCTCAAGGCCCAGCTGGCGCAGGCGCAAGCCGCCGCGCGCAATGAGCCGACCGGTGGCGCCGGCGGCGGGGCGAGCAACCCCGCCTATCTGTCGCTGCAATCGATGCTGGCCGAGCGGCAGGCGAACGTCGCCGCGCTGCGCATGCGCAAGCAGCAGTTGCAGAGCGATCTCGACAGCTTCAGCGCGAAGCTGGCCAGCGATCCCGAAGCGGCGGCGCAGCAGGGCGAGATCGAGCGGAATTATTCCGTGTTGAAGGATCAGTACGATCGGCTGCTCGCCCAGCGTGAGCAGGTGAACCTGCGCAGCCAGGCGCAGACGCAGACCGACGCGGTGAAGTTCAGCGTGATCGATCCGCCGACCCAGCCGCGCACGCCGACCGCGCCCAACCGGCCGCTGCTGCTGACCGGCGTGCTGATCGTCGGCATCCTGGGTGGCATCGGCGGCGCCTTTGCGATGTCGAAGCTGCAAGCCACCTTCCCGACGGCGCAGCGGCTGGAGAAGGCATCCGGCATGCCGGTAATCGGCTCGATCGGCGAGATGCTGACGCGGCAACAGTCCGAGCTGCGGCGCAAGCGTTTGCGGCTCTTCATCGGCGGCGCGGGCGCGTTGGCGGTCGGCTATGTGGCGCTGCTTGGCGTCGAGATGCTTCAGCGAGGTCTAGCGGCATGACGAACGCCGACAAGAAACACGACGAATCGCTGATCGAGCGCGCGGCACGGGTCTATGACTTTGGCGCGCACCTGCGGCGGCGCGACGGTGAGCCAGCGGCAGCAGCGGCGCCGAAGGTCGAGCCGGTCGATGCGGTGGTGGTCGATGCGGAGCCGGTGCAGTCTGTCGTTGCTCCATCGGCGTTGCCGTACGCGACCTATGTCGACGGATCGTTCGATAGCGATTTCGATCAAGCGAAGCACGAAGACGCACCCTTTGACCTGATCGCTGCCGCGCCGCCGGCTCCCGACGGCGCAGAAACGCTGTCGCGCGAAGCGGCGACGACGCTGATGGCGATCCCGCCCGAGCTTCGCGCCGGGGCAGAAGAGGACGAGGAGCCGGCGCTTGTCTCGGACGGCATCGCGCGAATCGATCGTGCGTTGCTTGCCGAGAAGGGCATGCTGGTGCCCGGCGCGCCGATCGGGGCGCTGGCCGAGGAATTCCGGCTGGTGAAGCGGCAGTTGCTGCTCGGTGCGCGCTCGCTGGCGGCGGGTCCGCTGGGCGAGCGATCGCGCACGATCCTGGTGGGATCGGCCAAGCCGGGCGAGGGCAAAACGTTCTGCTCCATCAACCTGGCGATCAGTCTGGCGGCCGAGCGCGATGCCGAGGTGCTGCTGATCGACGGCGACTTTGCCAAGCCGAACATCATGGACACGCTGGGGCTGGAGGATTCCACCGGAATGCTCGACATCCTGGCGGACCGTGCGCTCGACCCCGAGGAGTTCGTGGTGCCGACCGACGTGCCGCAGCTGTCGCTGCTGCCGGCCGGCAAGCGCAGCCATGCCGACACCGAATTACTCGCCAGCGCGCGGACGGGCGCGGTGATCGACCAGCTACTGGCGAACAATCCACGCCGCATCATTGTGTTCGATACGCCGCCGGCGCTGGCCGCGTCGCCGGCGTCTGTGCTGGCGCTGCTGGTTGCCCAAGTGATGCTGGTGGTGCGCGCGGATCGCACCACGGAGGCCGAAGTTCGCGAGGCGGTGAACCTCCTCGATGGGTGCGAGCAGATCAGCCTTGTCTTGAATTCGCGCTCCTACGAGCCGGGCGGTGGCCGGTTCGGCAGCTATTACGGATAGGAAAAGGCACGTGCTGAGGCTCTCGAACAAAGCATCGGCCTGCGGCATCGCCCTGGCGATGGCGCTTGCCGCGAGTGGTGCGCAGGCGCGCGACCGCTTCGTTGCGCCCTATATCGAGCTCACCCAGGTCTTCGACGCCGACCTTGATGGTGGCGACGATGTGCTGACCTATTCGCAGATCGCGGTGGGCGTCGATGCCGCAATCAGCGGACGGCGTGCCGAGGGGCAGGTGAGCTATCGCTACGAGCGCCGCATCGCGTGGGGCGACGATCTGGGCGATCAGGACATCCACACCGGGCTGGCGCGCGGATCGGTGCGGGTCGCGCGGGGGCTGTCGATCGAGGGTGGTGCACTCGCCACGCGGGCGCGCGCCGATATTCGCGGCGCGGCGCCGGGCAATCTGGTCGGCAATGTCGACAACATCACGCAGGTCTATTCGCTGTATGCGGGGCCGGTGCTGAACACCTCGGCAGGGCCGGTACAGATCGCCGCGTCGGCGTTCGGCGGCTATACCAAGGTCGAGGCGCCTGGCTTCACGGGCGTTGCACCCGGCCAGCCGCGGCTCGATTATTTCGACGATTCGACCAACTTCATCGCGCAGGCATCCGCCGGCGTGGCGGCGGGCACGGTGCTGCCGGTCGGCGTGACGGTGAGCGGCGCCTATGAACGCGACGACGCCGGGCAGCTCGACCAGAAGTATGAGGGGTATTTCGCGCGCGGCGACGTGACCCTGCCGGTGAGCCGGACGGTCGCGCTGCGCGCCGGTGCCGGATACGAGAAGATCAAGGCAACGCAGCGCGATCCGCTGCTCGATGCGGCGGGCAACCCGGTGCTGGACGGCAATGGCCGCTTCGTCACCGACCCAGCCTCGCCCGAGCGGATAGCCTATAACACCGACGGGCTGATCTATGATGCGGGGGTGATCTGGCGCCCGAGCCCGCGGCTCGAACTGCGTGCGAACGCCGGCTATCGCTACGGCGGGGACATCTATTTCGGTTCGCTGACCTGGGAAATGGCGCGCAACACCGGGCTGCAGGTGCTGGTGTATGACGGCATCGAAACCTTCGGCCGGCAGCTGCGCGACGGGTTGCGCCAGATGCCGACGTCGTTCCAGGGTACGGCAAACCCGTTCGGCCAGCAGTTCAACGGATGCATCTTCGGCGGCAATCCGGGCGCGAACGGCGGCGGCGCCGGCGGGTGCCTGAACAACGTTTTTCAGTCGATCTCCACCGCCACCTATCGCGCGCGCGGGATCGATGCGGTCGCCTCTGCGGTCGAGGGCCGCACCTCGTACGGGGTGGGCGCAGGCTATGCCAATCGTCGGCTGAACACGCCGGTCCTGGTGCCCGGCACCGTGGTGATCGGGGTGGAGGACGAAAGCTATTACGCACAGCTGTTCTGGTCGCGCGCGCTGAGCCGCGTGTCGCAGGTCGATGCCAACGTCTTCGCCAATTATTACGACAGCGGCCTGCCGCTGAGCAGCGGCGTGCTGAACCTGGGCGCGACCGGCACCTATTCGCGGCAGTTCGGGCGATTGGGCACCGTTGCCTCGCTCGGCGTTTACACCTTCGATCAAGATGGTTTCGATAATCAATGGTCGGCGCAGGCGCTGCTTGGCGCGCGTTACACATTTTGAGCGGACAGCAGGAACAGGGATCGCCCGGCATGTATGAGGAACATTTCGGCCTGACGGAGCGGCCGTTCCAGCTGACGCCAGACCCGCGTTACTGGTTCGATTCGGCCACGCACCGCAAGGCAATGGCCTATCTCGGCTATGGTCTGGCCCAGGGTGAGGGCTTTATCGTCATCACGGGCGATATCGGCGCGGGCAAGACCACGCTGGTGGGCCATGTGACGGCGCAGATCGACCCGGCCAACCTCAACGTCATCACCATCGTGTCGACGGCGATCGAGGGCGACGATCTGCTGCGGGTGGTCGCGACCGGGCTCGACATCGAGCCGGCGGGACGATCTAAGGCGGAATTGCTGACGCTGGTGGAGCGCGGACTGCATGCCGTTGCGCGCACCGGGCGGCGCACGCTGCTGATCGTCGACGAGGCGCAGGCGCTGCCGGTATCCGCGCTGGAAGAGCTGCGCATGCTTTCCAATTTCCAGGCGGGTGGCCGCGCGCTGTTGCAGATCTTTCTGCTCGGCCAGCCGGAATTCCGCGAGCGGCTGAACGGATCGGAGCGGCTGGAGCAATTGCGCCAGCGCGTGATCGCGATCCATCATCTGGAGCCGATGGCACCCGAGGAGGTGGCCAGCTACGTCACGCACCGGCTGTCGATCGCCGGTTGGACCGGAACGCCGGACTTCGCGGACAACGTCTTTCCGGTGCTGCATCGCGCGAGCGGCGGCGTGCCGCGGCGGCTGAACCAGCTGATGGGGCGGGTGCTGCTGCATGCCGCGGTGACGGACGCCAAGGTGATCGACGCGGCGCTGGTCAACACGGTGCGTGCCGATGCCGCGCGCGACCTGCCCAGCGCGTCGAGTGTTACGCCGTCGGTGCGTGCGGTGCCCAACCCGGCGCCGGCGCGCGATGGTGACACGGGCGGATCGGGTGCTGGCAATGCCGAGCTGTTGCAGCGCATCGCGCAACTGGAACAGCGGGTGGAAGAGCAGGATGCGGCGCTTCGCCGGATGCTGACACTGCTGGTCGACTGGGTGGAGAGCGATGCGCCCGCGCCGCGCAACGGACTGGAAGCGGTACGCGGCGCGGCGGCGTGACATGACCAGCGCTGCGCGTACAGGCCCCGCTCAGGCCGGCGCCATTGTGAATGGCATGTCGGTCGATGTGGAGGAATGGTTCCAGGTCGGCGCGTTCGAGAACACGATCAGCAAGGGCGATTGGGACGGGCTGGAAAGCCGCGTTTGCAACAACACCGGCGCGGTGCTTGACCTGTTCGCCGAGCAGGGCGTGCGGGCGACATTCTTTACCCTGGGCTGGGTGGCGGCGCGTCACCCCGCGCTGATCCGCAGGATCGTGGATGCGGGGCATGAGGTGGCGAGCCATGGGTGGGACCACCAGCGCGTTTTCACCATGGATGCGGCGCAGTTTCGCGCGGACCTGCGCAAGGCGCGTACGGCGCTGGAGGATGCCGGCGGGGGGCCGGTGACCGGCTATCGCGCACCCAGCTTTTCGGTCGATACGCGCACGCCCTGGGCGCATCCGGTGCTGGCGGAGGAGGGCTATGCCTATTCCTCAAGCGTCGCGCCGGTAGTGCACGATCATTACGGCTGGCGCGAGAGCCCCCGCTTCACCTGGAAACCGCTGGCGGACAGCGGGCTGATCGAGATTCCGGTGTCGGTGGCCGAGCTTGCCGGGCGGCGCATGGCGGTGGGCGGCGGATTCTTCCGCATGCTGCCGGCGGCGCTGACCGATCTGGCGGTGCGGCAGGCGAATGGCGGTGGCCATGCCGGCATGTTCTATTTTCATCCTTGGGAGGTGGACACGGGCCAGCCACGCGTGGCGGGGGCGCCGCTGCGCTCGCGGGTTCGCCATTACAGCCGACTTGGCGCGATGAGCGGCAAGCTGCGCGGGCTGCTGAAGCGGCATCGTTGGGGCCGCGTGGACGAGGTGGCCGCGCGCGAGCGGGCACAGTGACGATGCCGGGGGCGGGACAGCAGGCGCTGACGGTTCGTGAGGCGGCGGGCGAGGAAGCGCGGATCGACGCCTTCGTATCGGCGCACCCTGATGCCACCCCCTTTCATCTGACGGCATGGACGCATGCAGTGGCGCGCGGGTGCGGGCAGCGCGGGCGGTTTCTGATCGCCGAGCGTGACGGAGCGATCGTCGGCTATCTGCCGTTGACCGAGGTGCGATCGCCATTGTTCGGCCAAGCGCTTGTGTCGGCCGGTTTTGCCGTGGGTGGCGGCCTCATCGGTGAGGGTGTGGAGCCGCTGGCGGCGGCGGCGCGCGCGATCGGCTATCCCAGCGTAGAACTGCGCGGCGGCGCCTTGCCGGCGGATTGGGCGATCGATGACGCCACTTATCTCGGCTTCGTGCGGCCGATCGCTGCCGATGACGAGGGCGAACTGCTCGCTATTCCGCGCAAGCAGCGCGCCGAGGTGCGCAAGGCGCTGGCGAACGATCTGGAGGTGGTGACGGGCGGGCTGGCGCTCGCGGACGAGCATTACCGCATCTACGCCGAATCGGTGCGCAATCTTGGCACACCGGTGTTTCCGCGTGCACTGTTCCGCGCGGTGCTGGAGACGATGGACGCGGACGTCCTCACGGTGCGGCATGAAGGACGCGCGGTGGCGAGCGTGCTAAGCCTGTATTTCAACGGCACCGTTTATCCCTATTGGGGAGGCGGCACCGAGGCGGCGCGTGGTTTGCGCGCCAATGACCGGATGTATTTCGCGCTGATGGCACATGCCCGCGCGCGCGGCTGTACGCAGTTCGATTTCGGACGTTCGAAGGCGGGGACGGGGCCTGCGGCATTCAAGAAGAACTGGGGCTTCGTCGGCACGCCGCTACGCTACGCCAAATGGTCGAGCGGGCCGGCGCGCGAGGTGAACCCGCTCAACCCCAAATACGCGCTGATGGTGCGCACCTGGAAGAAGCTGCCGCTGCCGGTGGCGACGCTGATCGGCCCGTGGATCAGCCGGGGGCTGGGCTGAGGTGGATATCCTGTTTCTGGCGCATCGTGCGCCGTTTCCGCCCGACCGGGGCGACCGGATCCGCAGTTACAATATCCTGAAACACCTGTCGGGCCGTGCGCGGGTGCATCTGGTGGCGTTCGTCGATGACGATGCTGCGGTCACCGATGAGGATCGCGCGCTGCTGGGCGAATGCGTGGTCATCCCACGCACCAAGTCGCAGGTGCGCGCGGCGGCGGAAGCGCTGGCGACGGGGCGGCCGGTGTCGTTGACCGCCTTTGCCGATCGCCGGGTGACGGCGGCGGTGAATGCGATCGTGCAGCGTCACCCAATCGACGCGGTGTACGCCTTTTCGGGGCAGATGGCGCAGTATCTGCCTGCCGACGTTCCGCTGACGATCATGGATTTCGTTGACCTCGATTCCGCGAAGTTCGATGCCTACGCCGATGATGCGATCGGCCCCATGCGCTGGATGATGAAACGCGAGGCGCGGCTGTTGGGCGCGTTTGAGCGCAGCGTGGCCCGCCGTGTCACCGCACCGCTTTTCGTCAGCGCGGCAGAGGCGGCATTGCTGCCGGGCAGCCGCGCGCTCGAAAACGGGATCGACACGGTGCGCTACGATCCGCAGCGGTCGACGCCGGTCCACAGCGCGCACCCCTTGATCGTCTTTACCGGCCAGATGGATTACCGGCCGAACGTAGATGCCGTGACCTGGTTCGCCCGATCGGTGCTGCCGCTGATCCCGCGGGCGCATTTCGCGATCGTTGGACGCGCGCCGACGGCTGGCGTACGCGCGCTGGCAGGGCAAGACGTGACGGTCACGGGCGAGGTCGCCGATGTGCGCGGCTGGCTTGCCGCCGCGGATGTGGTGGTCGCGCCGCTCCAGCTTGCCCGCGGGGTGCAGAACAAGGTGCTGGAAGCGATGGCGATGGCGCGGCCGGTGGTGGCGAGCGGGCCGGCGGCGGAGGGCATCGACCATGCCGGCACGATCCGCATCGCGGGCGACGCGCGCGATTATGCCAACGCAATCACGGCTTTGTTGAACGATCCAGCCGGCGCGGCCGCGCTCGGCCATGCAGCGCGCGAGCAGGTTATCCGGCGCTATGGCTGGACGGCGCGACTGACGCCGCTCGACGATCTGCTGGGCCTGCATGCCGAGCGGCAGGTGGTGTGAGCACAGCCATCCCCTTGTCGATCGGCGCACTGCCGGCGGCGCGCTGGCGCGTGCATCTGGCGGCGTTGGGCGGCGTGGCGCTTTGCATCCTGTTGCTGTTCCACCGCGACGTGGCCGATCTGGCGCGGCTGTGGTGGACCAGCACGACCTATGGCCACTGCCTGTTCATCCTGCCGGTGGTCGGCTGGCTGGTCTGGTCGCGGCGTGAGGCGCTGGCGGAGCTGACCCCTGTGGCGTGGTGGCCGGGGCTTGCGCTGGTGGCGGCGGGCTGCGGCGGATGGTTGCTGGGCGAGGCCGCAGGTGTCGCGGCGGCGCGGCAGTTCGGGCTAATCATCACGCTGCAGGGTGCGGTGGTGACGATCCTGGGGCCGCATGTCGGGCGGGCGCTGCTGTTTCCGCTGGCTTACGCCTTCTTCGCCGTGCCGTTCGGCGAGTGGCTGGAGCCCCCGTTGCAGCAAGTAACGGTGGCGATCGTCATGCCGCTGCTGCACCTGTCAGGCGTGCCGGCGGCGGTCGAGGGCGTGCTGATCCATGCGGGTCCTTATTATTTCGAGGTGGCGGAGGCCTGCTCGGGCTCGAAGTTCGTACTGTCGATGGTGGCGTTTGCCGCGCTGGTGGCGAGCACCTGCTTTCGTTCGTGGCGGCGGCGGGCGGTGTTCATGGGCGTGGCGCTGGTCGTGCCGGTGCTGGCCAATGGCGTGCGCGCGTTCGGCACGATCCTGGCGGCGCAGATCGTCGGGCTGGAGGCGGCGACCGGCTTCGACCACATCGTCTATGGTTGGGTGTTTTTCGCGTTGGTGATGGCGGCGGTGATGGCGGGTGGCTGGCGCTGGTTCGACCGCGCCCCCGATGAGCCGGCGTTCGATCCGGCCGCTTTGCCGGCGCCGCGGCGGTATGTGGCGGGGCCGCTGAGCGCAGCGGCGCTGGTGGTGGCGAGCGCGGCGCTGTTCGTCGGCTGGGCGGCGACGATCGGCGGACGGTCGCAAGCGCTGCCGCCGCAGCTTCATCTGCCCGACGTGCCGGGATGGCAGCGCGCGCCGCTGAGCGAGCGGGCGCCGTGGCAGCCCTTCTATCCGGCGGCGGACCACAATCTGATCGGCCGCTACGTCGACGGGCGCGGCCATGCGGTGGACCTGGCGATCGCCGTGTTCGCGCGTCAGGAAGAGGGCAAGGAAGTGATCACCTATGGCACCGGCGTGCTGCGCGAGAGCGACCGCTGGGTGCGGGTCGCGTCGCTCGCGCCGATCGACGGTGGTTCGGCGATGCGAATCACGGCGCCGGGGCCGGTGCAGCGCGTTGTGGTGACCTGGTACCGTGTGGCGGGCGCGGTGACGGCCAGTCCGGTGATGGTGAAGCTCGCGACGCTGAAGGCGCGGCTGATCGGCGGCGAGCCGGCGGCGGTGGCGGTGCATCTGTCGGCCGAGGAGCGGCAGGGGCAGGACGCCACGGCGGCGATCCGGCGGTTTCGTGCAGCGCTGGGGTCGATCGAGCAGGTGTCGGGCGAGGTGATGCGCTGATGTGTGGCCTTGCCGGGCTCTATTATCCCGAGACGCCGAAGCCCGTCGATCCCGCGCGCATCCGGGCGATGACCGATGCGATGGCGCTGCGCGGCCCTGATGGGGAGGGCGTGTGGACTGCGCCCGGCGTAGGGCTGGGGCATCGGCGGTTGTCGATCATCGACGTGGAGGGCTCGCCGCAGCCGATGCACGATGCGAGCGGGGCGCTCTCGCTGCTCTTCAACGGGTGCATCTACAATTATCACGAGCTGCGCGCCGAGCTCGGCGCGAAGGGCTGGGCGTTTGGCACCAGCGGCGACACCGAGGTGCTGCTCGCCGCCTGGGCGGCCTGGGGTCCGGCGATGCTGGAGCGGCTGAACGGCATGTTCGCCTTCGTCATCCACGATGCGCGCACGCAGCAATTGTTCATGGCGCGCGACCGGATGGGGGTGAAGCCGCTCCATTACGCGCGGTTGGCGGACGGGGCGCTGGCGTTCTCTTCCGAATTGAAGGGGTTACTCGCGCATCCGCTGCTGCGCCGGGTGCCCGACGTGCGGGCGATCGAGGATTATCTGGCGTTCGGCTATGTTCCCGACGACGCGTGCATCGTCGCTGGGGTCAGCAAGCTGCCGGCCGGGCATTATCTGCTGGTGCAGCGGGGCAAGCCGGTGCCGGCGCCGGTGCAATGGTGGGATGTCTCCTTCGCCGATCGGGCGAGCGGATCGGCCAGGGCGCTGGAGGAAGAGCTGGTCGCGCACATGCGCGAGGGCGTGCGATCGCGGCTGGTCGCCGATGTGCCGCTTGGCGCTTTCCTGTCGGGCGGCGTCGACAGCTCGGCAGTGGTCGCGCTGATGGCGGAGGCGAGCCCGCGCGCGGTGCAGACCTGCACCATCGGCTTTGCCGAAGCGGGGCATGACGAGCGGCGCTATGCCGAGACCGTTTCGGCCCGCTTCCGAACAGATCACGCCACGCGCGTGGTGAATGCGGAGGATTTCGGCCTCATCGACACCTTGGTGGCCGCGTTCGACGAGCCGTTTGCCGATGCGTCGGCACTGGCAACCTATCAGGTGTGCGCGTTGGCGCGCGAGAAGGTGACGGTGGCGTTGTCCGGCGATGGTGCGGACGAGATCATGGCGGGCTATCGCCGTTATCGCTTCCAGGCGGCGGAGGAGCGGGTGCGCGGCCTGCTACCGTCCTCGCTGCGCAGCCAGGTATTCGGCACCTTGGGGCGGCTCTATCCCAAGGCGGATTGGGCACCGCGGCCGCTGCGCGCCAAGACGACGCTGCTGGCGCTCGCCGACGATGGGGCGGAGGCGTATGCGCGGTCAGTGGGCGTTACCACGCCGTCGATGCGCGCGCGGCTGTTCAGCGATGCGGCGCGCCGGGCGCTGGGCGGGCATCGCGCGGAGGACCGCTATGTGGCGGCGATGCGCGATGCGCCGGCGCGCGATCCGGTCGACCGGGCGCAATATGCCGACATGAAAATCTGGCTGCCCGGCGACATCCTGGCGAAGACGGATCGCACCAGCATGGCGGTGAGCCTGGAAGCGCGCGAGCCGCTGCTCGATCATCGATTAGTGTCCTTCGCCGCGCGGCTGCCCGCGGCCATGCGGCTGCGGCATGGCGAGGGCAAATGGCTGATGAAGAAAGCCATGGAGCGCTATCTGCCACGCGAGATCCTTTATCGGCCCAAGATGGGCTTCGTCACGCCGGTGAGCGCGTGGTTTCGCGGCGCCTTGGCCGGCGAGGCCGCGGCGCTGTCACGATCGCGCGTGCTGGCGGATACCGGCTGGTTCGACATGCAGGCGCTGCGCACGATGGCAGAGGCGCATCGTGCGGGGCGCGAGGAACATGGGCGGACGCTGTGGCAGTTCGTCATGCTGAAGCGCAGCCTCAAGCGGCTGTTCGGGTGAGGGCTGTTTGCTCAGCCGCGGCGGCTTTGCGTGGAGAAATACGTCCTGCTTCCCGACCGAACCACGGGGTCAAGGCGGATGGGCGTGGCTGTAGCGATGATCATGCGCAAATCGGCGTTGTGGCGGCGCAACTGACGTCATAGTCTCCACCGCCAGGGACCAACTGGGAGGTGAAGGTTGCTGTTGCTCGCATTGCTCTTGCAAGCTGCCCCGGCCGAGCCGCCAGCGCTACTGCCGCCGCTTCATGGCGGCCCGCAGTACATGACCTGTCCGGTAGGCGGCGAGCAATTCGCGGCATGGCAGCCGTCAATGTACAGCACCTACGGCGAGCGACCCGATGGTCGGCCCTACAGTTATCTGCATTTCCCGTTTCCGCCTCCCGAATGCCCGAGTAATAAACTGATCGCGTTCGATACGTTTTCAAAAGCAGAGACACAGAAGCTCGCCGGCCTGATAACAACCGCCGAATACAAGCGTTTGATCGAGGCGGATACGACCTATTATCGTGCTTACTGGCTAGCCACGGCACTGGGTCGACCCAAGCCGCAGGCGCTCGGATTACTTCTTTCCGCTATATGGCAAGTGTCGCCGGGCGAGTTGGCCGGAGAGGGCGACAATAAAGGCGATCCGCGACTGGGGCGGTATCAGGACACATTCATCAGCAAAGTGGGTGCGTTGGATGCGGCGATTGCCGCCAAGGACAAGATGTGGCTTCAGGCACGCGCTGCGAATGCCGCCCGCCAGATGAGGCAGTTTGGCAAAGCGGAACGCTTGCGGCGGCAGGCGGAGGAAACGCTTGCCCGGACTGATGAAAAACAAGGCTGGGACATTTATCTTTCCAAGCTGCGCAACGTGATCAAGCGTGGCGATGCGAGCCTCGAACCGCTCGACATGATTCCTCGGCAGGAGGTGGCGTCAGCCTGTATTCGCCTGAAGGCGCTGAATGCATTCGATCGGGGGATCTGTGGCGAGCCTGAGATAGCCGCCAAAATTGCGGAGTTGCGCGAAATGCAGGCGAAGCGCCGCGACGCTAAGAAATAGCTTCAGCTTTCACACTGCCGCTCCCCTGGCCGCGCACGGGTGAATTGGACGCGATGCGGCGGTGTCGCTGCGTATTGATGGACTTTATTGGCGAGCGGCCGCTGTCGGTCGGGCCTGCCACGCCTGGAAACGTTCCACCGCCTCGGAGCGGCGCAGCACCCGGGCCATGGGGTCGATCACGACATGCGCGCCAGCTGGTATGGTGACGACGGCGCGGCCATCCTCCATTGCCACATGCTCGATGCGGTCGCCGATCTGCACGTCAATCGGCATCGGGAAGGGGCCGCCGGCGCGCCATTCGAACGTGAGCTGGTTGCCCTCGCGCGTTTGCACCAGCTCGGGCAAAGCGGCGCGGCGCAGGTAGGCGTTGAAGAGCCAGCCGAGATCGCGACCTGACTCCTCCCGTACCAACGCCTCGAACTCGCGGGTCGAGGCGTAGCGGGGGCTGAAGTTGCCGGGCTTCGGATCGGGGCGGCCGTAAACGAGGCGGCGGGTGGCGGCGAAGAAGGCGCGGTCGCCGATCAGCCAGCGAAGCGTGTGGAGTGTCCAGGCGCCCTTGAAATAGATGTCGGTGCCCGCGCCGCCCTTGCTCGGCTCGTACACCTCCTCCTCCGTCAGCAGCTTGTCGCGGACGACGGGTGCGGCATTGGTGATCCGGTTGCGCTGCGGCTCGAGCATGATGAGATAGCGTGCCTCACCCTCGCGCCAGCGGCCGTAGAGCGGCTGCATATATTGCGCAAAACCTTCGTGGAGCCAGTAATCGTCCCAATTCGCCGCCGTCATCTGGTTGGCGAACCATTCGTGCGCAAACTCGTGCTGGAACAGCCAGTCGAACCCCTCGGGCGCCTTGGCGTAGTTGTTGCCGTAGGCGTTGATGGTCTGGTGCTCCATGCCCATGTGCGGCGTCTCGACCACGCCAAGCTTTTCGTCGGCGAAGGGGTAGGGGCCAATCACCTGTTCGAAGAAATCGAGCGTGGGGGCGAATTCGGCGAACAGTGCGCGCGCCTCGGCCGCCTTGCCGGGCAGATGCCAGTAGTGCAGCGGGATCGTGTTGCCGTAGCGGCTCGTGTAGCTGCCGGTGATCTCCTCGAACGGGCCGACCGCCAGCGAGATGGCGTAGGTATTGGGCTGGCGCGCCTGCCAGTTCCAGCGGGTGCGACCGTCTGGAAAGGTTTCGACGTTGATGAGCCGGCCGTTGGAGGGCGCCTTCAGCCTTGGCGGCACAGTGATGTGGAGGTCGACGCTTGCTGGCTCGCCGGTCGGGAAATCGAGGCAGGGCCACAGGAGGTCGCAGCCATAGCCCTCCGTCGTGCTGGCGATCCAGGGTCGCCCGTCGGGGGTGGTGGACCAGACCATGCCGTCGTCCCATGGCGCGTTGAGCGCGACGTGCGGGGTGCCGCCATAGTTGATCCGCGCGCTGACCTTCTCCCCGGCAGCGAGCGGGCGCGGGAGGGTGATGACCAGTTGGCCCTCCGGATTGGACCAGGCGCGCCGGGGCAGCGCCTCGCCGTCGATCGCGATGGCGGAGACGGGCAGATTGCGATCGAGATCGATGATCAGGCGCGTCAGCGGCGAACGCGCGGTAAAGGAGAGGAGCGCCGAGCCCTCGATGCGGTGCTGCTTGGGGCGCACCTCGATCGAGAGGTCGGCGTGATCGAAGATGAGCGCAGTCTGCTCGGCCGGGCGGGGGCCGCCGGAGACCTGCGTCTGCGCGGTAAGGGGCGGCTCGCCTTTCTGTGGCAGGCCGGCCGCAGCGAGGGGCGGACCTGATGAAAGAAGCAGGGCCGCAGCGAGCCACGATGAAGAAGCGATCATGCGGGCGTGAAATGCCGTGACGGGGCGCTTTGCCCCACGATCATCTCGCGACGATTGATGGATTGGACACACTCCCCATATAAACGAGGAATGCCGCCTGTTCGAAGCGGCACCGGAGTTTGCATGACCCAGACCTTCCCCGTTCTGCCACTGCGCGACATCGTTGTTTTTCCGCACATGATCGTGCCGCTGTTCGTCGGCCGCGACAAGTCGGTCGCCGCGCTGGAGGCGGCGATGGCTGCCGACAAGGAGATCTTTCTCGTCGCGCAGCTCGACCCGGCCGAGGACGATCCCAAAGCCGACGACCTGTACGATATCGGCGTGACCGCCACCGTGCTGCAATTGCTGAAACTGCCCGATGGCACCGTGCGCGTGCTGGTGGAGGGCAAGCAGCGCGGCCGGCTGGGCGGGCTGACCGATGCCGGTAGCTACATGACCACCGAAGTGGCGATGATCGACGACGTCGAGGCGGAGGGCACCGAAGTGTCCGCGCTGATGCGATCGGTGATCGATCAATTCGAAAATTATGCGAAGCTCAATCGCAAGCTGCCGGCCGAGACGGCCTCGCAGCTTGGCGAGATCGAGGACGCTTCGCGCCTGGCCGATGCGGTTGCCGGCAACATCTCGATCAAGGTCGCCGACAAGCAGTCGCTGCTGGTCGAGATCGATCCCGCGCGCCGGCTGGAAATGGTGTTCGCCTTCATGGAGGGCGAGCTCGGCGTGTTGCAGGTCGAAAAGAAGATCAAGAGCCGCGTCAAGCGCCAGATGGAGAAGACGCAGCGCGAATATTACCTCAACGAGCAGCTAAAGGCGATCCAGCGCGAGCTCGGCAATGAGGGCGAGGACGGCGATCAGGACGAGGTCGCCGAGTTGACGCAGAAGATCGCGACGCTGAAGCTTTCCAAGGAAGCGCGCACCAAGGCGACAGCCGAGCTGAAGAAGCTTAAGACCATGGCGCCGATGAGCGCCGAGGCGACTGTCGTGCGCAACTATCTCGATGTGCTGCTCGGCCTGCCGTGGGGCAAGAAGTCGAAACTGAAGAAGGACATCGCCGCTGCGCAGGCGATCCTCGACGAGGATCATTATGCGCTGGAGAAGGTGAAGGACCGGATCGTCGAGTATCTCGCGGTTCAGGCACGCACCAACAAGCTGAAGGGGCCAATCCTGTGTCTCGTCGGCCCACCGGGCGTTGGCAAGACCTCGCTTGGCAAGTCGATCGCCAAGGCGACCGGGCGCGAGTTCATCCGCCAGTCGCTCGGCGGTGTGCGGGACGAGGCCGAGATCCGCGGCCATCGCCGAACCTATATCGGCTCGCTGCCGGGCAAGATCGTCACCAACCTGAAAAAGGCCGGTGCGGCGAACCCGTTGTTCCTGCTCGACGAGATCGACAAGCTGGGCCAGGACTTCCGTGGCGATCCCGCCTCGGCGCTGCTCGAGGTGCTCGACCCGGAGCAGAACAGCAAGTTCAACGACCATTATCTCGAGATCGACATCGATCTCAGCGACGTGATGTTCGTCTGCACGGCAAACACGCTGAACCTGCCGCAGCCGCTGCTCGACCGCATGGAGATCATCCGCCTCGAAGGGTACACCGAGGACGAGAAGGTCGAGATCGCCGAGCGGCACCTGATCGCCAAGCAGATCGAGGCGCATGGCCTGAAGGAAGGCGAGTTCACGCTGACGCCGGAAGGCCTGCGTGCGCTGATCCAGCGTTACACCCGTGAGGCGGGCGTACGCACGCTGGAGCGTGAGATCGCGAAGCTCGCCCGTAAGGCACTGCGCCAGATCCTGGAAGGCAAGGCGACCAGCGTGACGATCACGCCGGAGAACCTCCACGAATTCGCAGGCGTGCAGAAGTACCGTCATGGCCTTTCCGAAGAGGAAAACCAGATCGGTGCGGTCACCGGCCTCGCCTGGACTGAAGTGGGCGGCGAGCTGCTGACCATCGAGAGCGTGACGGTGCCCGGCAAGGGCGCGATCAAGCTGACCGGCAAGCTGGGCGACGTGATGAAGGAATCGGCGGAAACGGCGATGAGCTTCATCAAGGCGCGAGCGCCCTCCTACGGGATCAAGCCGAGCCTGTTCCATCGCAAGGATGTCCACGTTCACCTGCCTGAAGGCGCGGTGCCGAAGGACGGTCCATCGGCGGGTATCGGTCTTGTCACCTGTATCGTCTCCACGCTGACCGGCGTGCCGGTGAAGCGCGAGATCGCGATGACGGGCGAGGTGACGCTGCGCGGCCGGGTGCTGCCGATCGGCGGGCTTAAGGAGAAGATGCTGGCTGCGCTGCGCGGCGGTATCACCACCGTGCTGATTCCGCAGGAGAATGAGAAAGACCTGGCGGACATCCCGCAGAACATCAAGGACGGGCTGAAGGTTGTCCCGGTGACGCATGTCGACGAGGTGCTTCGCCTGGCGCTGACCGAGCCGCTGGAAGCGATTGACTGGACCGACGCTGACGAGCTGGCAGCGCAACCGCCCGCGCCGATCGCGCTGGCAGGGGGCGAGCTTCACCACTAAGTCGTTATGATTAATGACACTCGGGACCACGGCGGTTCATCGCGACCGCCGTGGTTTCGTTTGACACCGCACGGACCAGCCGTCTTACTGGACAAACCGGCCCTGGGCGGGCCGAATCCACATTTTTCGAATTACCGCACAGCGTAACGGGGGTCGGTGCATGAATAAGCAGGAGTTGATCGCGACGGTTGCGACCGTGTCCGGGCTCGCCAAGAACGACGCGACCCGGGCGGTCGAGGCCGTGTTCGACACGATCAGCGCACAGCTCAAGAAGGGCGACGAGGTTCGTCTGGTCGGCTTCGGCACCTTTGCCGTTACCAAGCGCAAGGCATCCACGGGACGCAATCCGCGCACCGGCGAGCCGATGACGATCAAGGCGTCGAGCCAGCCCAAGTTCAAGGCCGGCAAGGTGCTGAAGGATTCGTTGAACTGATTTGATCTTGCGGGCTGGACAGGGGCGATTTCGCCCCGTAAAGGCCCGCTTCCGGTTTCAACCGGGCGCGTAGCTCAGCGGTAGAGCACACCCTTCACACGGGTGGGGTCACAGGTTCAATCCCTGTCGCGCCCACCATATACAAAGCCCCGCTGGTCTGGTGACCGGCGGGGCTTTTTTGGTTTCGGGCATGTGTCGCGCAGCACTGGCGGACCGTTCGCGTCGGCGGCTCGGCCTGGAGGCGGAACCATTGTGCCACGGACGCTGCGTCCGAAGGGTGAGCCGCTGCGCCACCCGATGGTCGGACCCCCGGGTCGAGCCCGGGGCGACTTCACTGACGCCTCAGTCCTTCCAGCACCAGTAGAGCTGCGCAGGCGGCACGTTCCACCATTCCATGTCATGATCGATGCGCGCGAAGTGCGGCGCCAGGAAGTCGCGGACCTTGGGGCTGAACTGATACACCAGGAACGCGCCGCCGGGGCGGATCACGCGCTGCGTCGCCGCGGCGATCGCCGGGCCGATGCCCGCCGGCAGGGTGGAAAAGGGCAGGCCGGACAGCACGAAGTCGGCCGCCTCATGCCCGCGCTCGGCGACGATCGCCTCCACCTCGGCGGCGGACCCGTGCACCGCTTCGAACCGCGAATCGACGATCGTGTGGTTCAGATAGCGGATGAAATCGGAATTTGTGTCGATCGCGATCAGTTGTGCGTCCGGGGCCATCCGCTCCAGGATCGGACGGCAGAAGGTGCCGACGCCCGGGCCATACTCCACGAACAGCTTGCAGTTTTCCCAGTCGACCGGCGCCAGCATTTTGTCGATCAGCTTGCCCGACGAGGGGATCACCGAGCCCACCATGACGGGATGCTTCAGAAAGCCCGAGAAGAACATCTGCCACGGCTTCGGCACGCCGGATTTGTCGGAACGGACGCGGCGGACCGCACTGGTGGAGCTGGGCATGGAGGAAAAAAGTCTCCCCGGAAGACAACAATGGTGCCGAACGCGGCACGGGCGAGAGGGTTGCCATAGCGGGGTTGCGCCGCGCCCCCAAGCGCCTAATCAATGCCACGGCGGTAGAACCGGAACAGGAGGGCGGCATCGCAACGGTTGCGCGACGCAGGCGAAAGGGGCGGCCGTTCGATCGGCGCTTTGCGCTGATGTTCATGGTGATGCTGACGATCGCGGCGGGCAACACTGCGTTGCAGTCGATCCTGCCGGCGCTCGGCCGCTCGCTCGGCGTCGCCGACAGCGCGGTGGCGGCGGCCTTTTCCGTCTCGGCATTGCTGTGGGTGATCGCGGCGCCGTTCTGGGCGAATCGGTCGGACCGGCACGGTCGGCGCATGATGATCCTGTTCGGCATGGGCGGCTTCTGCGTCAGTCTGGCGACCTGCGGCGTGTTCCTCGCTGCCGGCATCAACGGCTGGATCGGCGGCACCACCGCCTTTGTGCTCTTCATCCTGGGGCGGCTGATCTATGGCACCTTTGGCTCGGCCGCGCCGCCCGCGGTGCAGGCGATGGTGGCTGGCGACACGACGCGCGAGGAGCGGACCCGCGCGTTGACGCTGCTGGCCAGTGCATTCGGCCTCGGCACCATCCTGGGCCCCGCGATCGCGCCTTATCTGATCCTGGGAAACATCGGCCCGGTAGTGATCGGGCTGGCCGGCCCGGCCTTCGTCTTTGCCATGTTCGGCATGGGAATGTTCCTTGCGGTGCGGGCGATGCTGCCCGACGATCGCGGCGTCGTGTCCGGCAGTCGCGGCGCTGCCAATGCCTACCCTTCGATCGGTGGCCAATCGAGCGGTGCCAGCATCCGTGCCGCGACCGAGCCGGCGGGCGGCACCGGCGTCAGCTATTTCGATCCGCGCATCCGCACTTGGATGATCGCGGGCCTGGTGATGGGGCATGCGCAGGCGATGACGGGCCAAGCGATCGGCTTTCTGGTGATCGATCGCCTGCATGTCGCCCCGGCGCAGGCGTTGGAGCCGACCGGCATCGTGCTGATGATGGGGGCGGGCGCCGCCTTGCTCGCGCAATGGGGCATTATCCCGACGCTGAACCTTGCGCCGCGTGCGCTGGTGCTGGTCGGGCTGGTGCTCGCCGCCGCCGGTACCGCGCTGACCGGTATGGCGACCTCGCTTTATGGCATCGCCACCGCTTATGCGCTCGCCAGCCTCGGCTTTGGCTTCACCCGGCCGGGCTTCACTGCCGGGTCTAGCCTGGCGGTCGGGCCGGGGCAGCAGGGCGCCGTGGCGGGCAAGGTGACCAGTATCAACGGTGCCAGCTTCGTACTCGGTCCGTCGATCGGCGTCGGTCTGTACGAATTCTGGCATTCGCTGCCGTACCTCGTCGCGGGCACCGGCTGCGTCCTCCTATTCGCCTATTGCTGGTTCGCGCTGCGCGAGCCGGACGAGCGGGAGGTCGCCGCCTTCGACGATCCGGTGATCTAATGACGATTGCGATTGCCCGGCGCAGCGCTTAACGCGCGCGCCATGACTGACTCCTCCATCAAGCGTGTCGTCCTTGCCTATTCCGGCGGCCTCGACACCAGCGTCATCCTGAAGTGGCTTCAGCAAACCTATAATTGCGAAGTGGTGACCTTCACCGCCGATCTGGGGCAGGGTGAGGAGCTGGAGCCAGCGCGTCGTAAGGCGGAGATGGCGGGGGTGAAGCCCGAGCACATCTTCATCGACGATCTGCGCGAGGAGTTCGTCAAGGACTACGTGTTCCCGATGATGCGCGCCAACGCGATGTACGAGGGATTGTACCTCCTCGGCACGTCGATCGCGCGTCCGCTGATCGCCAAGCGCCAGATCGAGATCGCTCGCCAGGTCGGCGCGGATGCGGTGAGCCACGGCGCGACTGGCAAGGGCAACGACCAGGTCCGCTTCGAGCTCGGCTATTACGCACTCGCACCCGACATCAAGGTAATCGCGCCATGGCGCGAGTGGGACCTCACCAGCCGCAGCCGCCTGATCGAGTTCGCCGAGCAGAACCAGATCATGGTGACTAAGGACAAGCGCGGCGAATCGCCGTTCTCGGTCGATGCAAACCTTCTGCACACCTCGTCCGAGGGCAAGGTGTTGGAGGACCCGTGGGAGGAGGTGCCCGACTACGTCTATTCGCGCACGGTGAACCCGGAGGACGCGCCCGATGCGCCCGAGTTCATCACGGTCGATTTCGAGCGTGGCGACGGCGTGGCGGTAAACGGCGAGGCGATGTCGCCCGCGACGCTGCTGGCGAAGCTCAACGACCTCGGCCGCGCGCACGGCATCGGCCGGCTTGATTTGGTCGAGAACCGCTTCGTAGGCATGAAGAGCCGCGGCATGTACGAAACGCCCGGCGGCACGATCTATCACCTGGCGCATCGCGGCATCGAGCAGCTGACGCTGGACCGCGGCGCGGCGCACCTGAAGGACGAGCTGGCGATCCGCTATGCCGAGCTGGTCTACAACGGCTTCTGGTTCTCGCCCGAGCGCGAGATGATCCAAGCGGCTGTCGATCACAGCCAGGAAAAGGTGACCGGCACCGTCCGGCTGAAGCTCTACAAGGGCAATGTCAGCGTGGTCGGCCGCAAGTCGCCGCATTCGCTCTACAGCGAAAAGGTGGTGACGTTCGAGGACGATCAGGGCGCCTATGACCAGCGCGATGCCGCCGGCTTCATCAAGCTGAACGCGCTGCGCCTGCGCCTGCTGGGACGCCGCGATCGCGACTGACGTGCCTTGGCAGCGGGGGCTTCCGCTCTCTCTGCCGTTACTTGCAACCGCGATCGTTGCCGTGGAGGAACGATCGCGCCGTCATCGGCGTTGACCGGATGTCTGGGGTGTAAAGCCCCGCGTTTAAGGGAGATTGCGATGAAGGGTGCAACATTCGGCGTGCTGCTGCTCGGCGCGACCGTGCTCACCGCTTGTGCGGACAATCGGCAGGATGTGGTGGCGCCTGCGCGCCGGGCGACTCACCGACGATCCACAACGGCCAATAGCCGCGTGCGCGGTAGAAATCCTTCAGCTTGCCGCCGACTTGCTGCCGAATCGCAGACGCTACCGCATTGCCGGGCGTCGC
>NZ_NBBI01000003.1 GCF_002197685.1 Sphingomonas dokdonensis
GTCAAAGAGCGACAAAAACCGACGCCACAACCAACCCCTCTTTCGTGGGGCGATCTCGGCGCCTAAGCTTTCGCTAAACCACCGCGGCGACCCGTCCGGGCCACCGCTGCGGTGACACCCATCTAGGGAAAGGGTTCCCACCGGTCAACGGCTTTTTTGCACAACCGCGCAAAAAACCGCAAAACACCAAGAAGGATCAGGTACTTAGCCGAGTCTTCGGCAGCATGTCGGCGCGGTCTTGCCGGGCCACGGCTACGGCGAATCGGCGCGCAAGCCGGCCGCACACTGCAACCACGCGTCCGATTCTCTGGGCATGTTGACCTTTTCGATTGCTCGAATCGGCCCGGGATGGCGCGACGGGCGCTACTTACTGGAAGCCGACCACGCCGTGCGGAACATAGGCGTTTTCCAGCCGGCGTACCTCCGCGTCGCTGAGCACGATGTCGAGCGCTGCAATCGCATCCGCCAGATGCCCCTGCTTCGACGCGCCGACGATCGGCGCCGAGACGACCGGCTGCGCCAACACCCAGGCGAGCGCTATCTGCGCGCGCGGCACACCGCGCTCTGCCGCCACGGCGGCGACCGCCTCCACCACCTTGCGGTCCGCATCGGCGGTGCGGGCATAAAGCGTGCGACCGAACTTGTCGGTCTGCGATCGCTCGGTGGTTGTATCCCAGTCGCGCGTCAGCCGGCCACGCGCCAGCGGGCTCCACGGGATCACGCCGATCCCTTCCGCCTCGCAGAGCGGCAGCATCTCGCGCTCTTCCTCGCGGTATAGGAGATTGAGGTAATTCTGCATCGAGACGAAGCGCGTCCAGCCGTTCGCTTCGGCCACATGCAGCATGGTCGCAAATTGCCAAGCGTACATCGAGGACGCGCCGATATACCTGGCCTTGCCCGCCTTCACGACGTCGTGGAGCGCCTCCAGCGTCTCCTCGATCGGCGTGTCATGGTCGAAGCGATGGATCTGGTAGAGATCGACATAGTCGGTCCCCAGCCGCGTCAGGCTGGCGTCGATCTCGTGCATGATCGCCTTGCGGCTGAGCCCCGCGCCATTGGGCCCCGGCCGCATGCGCCCGTGGACCTTGGTGGCGATCACCACCTCGTCGCGGCGCGCGAACTCCTTCAGCGCGCGGCCCACGATCTCCTCCGAGCTGCCGTCCGAATAGACGTTGGCGGTATCGAAGAACGTGATGCCGGCCTCGATCGCCTGGCGCAGCAGCGGTCGGCTCTGTTCCTCGCTCAGCGTCCATTCGTGATTGCCGCGCGCCGGGTCGCCATAGGTCATGCAACCGAGGCAGAGCCGCGAGATGTCGAGGCCGGTCGAGCCGAGCTTCACATAATCCATTCGCCGCTCCCTTGATCGCACAACACCGTTTACCGTTCCGATCGTTCGCCCGCGGAACCTTCCTTGCTGGCGGTCGTCGCTGGCCTGCTATTCGCCGTGCTACTCGGTCGATCCGGCGTTCGGCTGCTCGCCGGTCTTCTCCTCGCCCAGTTGCCCGGTGCCGTGATAGGCGCGCTTGGACTGGCCGCCATCGAAGTCGCCGCCCTTCTTGCCGGTATGGGGATTGGGATAAGCGCCGCCCTGGCTCTCGCCGCTGCCCGCGGGGTTGCTCGCGATATCGTCGCGCGGCTTGTCACCATGCATCGGCGCGTCGGCGCCGTCCGCCTGCGTTGGTTGCTTGTCGGTCATGTTTTCTCTCCAGCGTACGGCCGAGGCCGGTCTCCGCCCCACAGCAACGAGGCGGGCCGCGGCGTGTTCCGACGCGAGCGGATGAATGCGCGGCGCATCGAGCTGTTGCCGCCAAAAAGCGAAAGGCCGCACCCTTGCGGGCACGGCCTTTCCATTGTCAGCCATTCGTGGCGATCGTCAGGCGAGAACCCCCGCGTCGGCGGTCACACCCATCAGACTTGCCGCGAGCGGCGTGAGACAATGAGACATTCGACCACCTCCTTTCTGTTGTTGAACACTAACCGCGATGTGGGTTGGCGGCGGGCGATTACAATGGTTTAGCGGCCCGATGATGCGCCGCCGTCATATTTTGTTGCCGGGCGCAACGCGTTGCCGGTTCGAGCTTTGTACGTCGCATGCCAACCTATGTCTTTCGCGTCCGCACCCCTGACAATGTCGCCCATCGGGCCCAGCACATCGAGCTGCCGGATCTGAACGCCGCGATGGCGCAGGCCCAGCGCTACGCGCGGACGTTGATCCGCCATCCCGTTCGCCGCGGGCAGCGGGCGATCGGGGGTGCCATGGACGTGGAGGTGGGCGATCAGCCGATCGCGCGGCTGCTGCTGAGCGAAGTCGCGCTGCAAATCTCCTGAGCCGCGGCCGACGAGGGTCTTTGACACCGGCCGCCGACCCGATGCACGGGCGCCGCGATGACCGACGCTCCCAAGACGCTGCTGGCGATCTATGATCTCGATCGCACGATCACCAGCCTGCCGACCTGGACGCCGTTTCTGCTGTTCGCCGCGCGCCGGCTGCAGCCCGCCCGCCTCGCGCTCGCGCCGGCTTTGCTCGGCCCGGCGGCGGCGCGCGCGCTGCGGCTGCTGGACCGTGACCGGCTGAAGGAGCGGATGCATCGCCTGATGCTCGGCCCCGCCGTGCCGCCGCAGCGCATGGCCGAGGTGGCCGACGCCTTTGCCCGCTGGATCGCGCAGCATCACATCCGCCCCGGCGCCCGTGCGCAACTGGCGGCGGACCGGCAGGAAGGCCGCCGTATCCTGATCGCCTCCGCCGCCCACCGTTTCTACGCCGCGTCGATCGCCGCGCAGCTGGGGATCACCGATCTCGTCGCGACGGAGGCTGAGCGCAGCGCGGCCGGCGCGATCCTGCCGCAGCTTGACGGGCCGAACTGCTATGCCGCCGCCAAACAGGTGATGATCGCTGCCTGGCTGGCGCGCGCCGGGCTGGACCGCGCCACCACGCACATCCGCTTCTATTCCGATCACGTCACCGATCGCCCGACGTTCGACTGGGTGGACGAGCCAGTGGCGGTGAACCCGCACCGCAAGCTGCGCGACCTCGCAGCCGCCCGCGGCTGGCCAATGGTCGACTGGGGCGTCGGCTAGGCGCCGAACCGCGCGACGATCGCCGCCGCCGCGCGCACCGATGCCGGCTCCTCGTCACGCGAGAAGGTCGCCGCGAACGCCGCCTCCTGCGCCGCGCGGTAGCGGTCGGGGCTCTCCACCGCGCGGTCGAGCGCGCCGGGCAGCGCATCGACGCTGTCGATCACCTCGCCCAGCCGCCAATGCGTGAAATCCGGGTTCCCCACCCAATCCGCGCCGCTCGCGTTCAGGAAGATCGCCGGGCGCGGCCGCACGATCCATTCGTAAATCTGGCTACTGGCATCGCCCAAATAGATGTCCGCCGCGCGGGTATAGGTCATGTCGACCGACGCCTCGCTCCCCATGTCGACGCGGATATGCGGGAGATCACGAAAGCGCTCGGCCACATCGCGCCGCCAACGGACCACGCGATGCTCGACCGAGGCATGCATCCGCCGCTGCGCCAGCATCACATGCGGCGCGACCACAAGGTTGAAATCGCGCTGCCCGGCGAACCAGGCGATCACCGCCTCACCCATCGCGTACCAGGAGGAGAGCAACGGATCGAAATGCGGGTTGTACAGCACCACCGGCCGATCGTTGTCGAACAAGCGCGCGGGCAGCGCATCGTCGATCGTGTCGAACTTGGGATAACCGACCACCACGTGATTGTCGGGGGTGATCAGCCCGCCTGCCAGCATCCGGTCTCGCACCTTCGCGCCCGACAGCAGCACCAGGTCGAACCCGCGCATCACGTCGCGAAAGCCGACCGAGCGATCCCCCGCCCCATGCGGAATCCACACGTATTTGAGCCGATCGAGCCCGAAGCGATCGCGCAGCAGCAGCGACGTCGTCTCGGGCACAACCAGCACATCCAGCGCCGCGAAAGCCGGCAGATTCTCGCGCAACGTCGCGATCCGGCGAAACGGGGCGACATGGCGAACCACCCGGTCGAGCGCCGCCGCAACCCGCCCCACCGTCAAGGAGACGAACCGCACCTGCCCCGCCGCTGCGCCGAGCAGCCGGCGCACCTCCCCCTCCTGCGCCGCCGAGGACGTAAGCACCACCACCTCGACTTGGCGGTAGCGCAGCAGTGCCGCGATCACCGGCGCGGTGTGGCGGATCTGATGCAGCGCGTCGTGATTGAAGAGAAACCCGACCTTCATGCCGCCGCCCGCCGGCCTTCCATGAAGGCGATCACCGCCTCGGCTGCCCGGCCCGCCGCGCCCGGCGAGGTATCGCCGAGGCTCGCCTTCGCCAGCGCCTCCTGCCGCTCGCGGTACAGCGCATGCCGCTCGGGCGCGGCGCGGATCGCCGCCATCAGGTCCGCCGGATCGTCCACCACATCGCCCAGATGCCAATGCGCAAAGCTCGGATCATCACGCCAGTCGATGCGATGCGCGTTCAGGAACACGCACGGCCGCGGCTGGGCAAGGAATTCATACACCTGGCTGCTGACATCACCGACATAGATGTCCGCCGCCACCGCATAGCTCATGTCGACCGAGCGATCGGAGCCGGGATCGACCAGCACGTTCGCCGTCGAGCGCGCGCGCCACGCGTCACGCACCGCCTCCGTGCGGCGGCGGAACAGCTTCACATGTGGCGCGACGACAAGGTTCATCCCCGGCTCGGCGGCGAACCCCGCGAGCATCGGCTCGATGAATTTGTACCAGGAGGTGAGCTTGGGCTCCTTGTGCGGATTGTAGAGCACGGTGCGCTGCTCGCGCGCAAAGGGTAGCCGGTTCGCCTTGGCGATGCGCGCCGCGGTGTCGAGCTTCACCGATCCGGTCAGCGCATAGCCGCCCTCTCGGACCAAGCCCTCGGCCAGCATCCGCGCCGCCGTCTTCTCGCCGGCGAGCAGCACCAGATCGAACGTCGCAATGCGCGGAATGAAGCCGCGCGCCCGGTCGCCGAAGCCATGCGGGCTGTAGATCAGCCGGGGAAGATCCGCCCCCAGCCGGCGCAACGCCGCCGCGGTATTCTCCACCGCGAAGATCGCGTCATAGCCGTTCAGCTCGGCGATGTTGTCGCGCATCACCATGTCCTTGAACATGCCCAGCCGCCGCAGCCGCTGCTGCGCCGTGCGCGTCAGCCACGATTTGCGCAGTGGCCGCTCCTCGATCGCCGGCCCACCCCACGCCGCCGCGATCCGCGCCAGATGGTGCGGCGTCTCGGGATCGTTATAATGGTTGACGATCGTCCAGTCGGTACGACGGGCGAGCTCCAGCGCGATGGCCGCGCCGTGGTAGCACTGATAGGCTTCTGCGATATAGAGGAAAGCGATGCGCATCCGCGTGCCCCATAGCGCGGTGGCGATTGGAAGACAGCCGTTGACGTCCCCCCCCGAACCAATATCTCCGTTCCGGCGCGCGCTGCGCAACGTCGGCTGGCTGCTGACCGGCAAGGGCCTCGGCGCCGTGCTCAGCATCGTCTATCTCGCGCTCGCCACGCGCTCGCTGGGCGTCGAGACGTTTGGCACCTTCACCCTGATCCTCAGCACGGCGCAGGCAGTGGCCGCGCTGGTCGCCTTTCAGACGTGGCAGATCGTGGTGCGCTTCGGCATGGCGCACCGCGAAAGCGGTGATGCCGGCGCGCTCTCGCGCCTGATCCGCTTCTGCCTCGCGCTCGACATTGGCGGCGCGCTGCTCGGCATCGCCATTGCGGCCGTCGCCTTGTGGCTGATGCAGGCGCATTTCGGCTGGTCCGCCGCGCTGGCGTGGCAGGCGTTCGGCTTTGCCGTGATCCTGCTCCTGTCGGTGCGCTCCACAGCCGTCGGCATCTTGCGCCTGCACGATCGCTTCGCCGTGGGCGCCGCCGCCGATTCGGTCACCTCGATCAGCCGGTTCGTCGGCGCGATCGTCGCGGTGTGGCAGGGCGCCACGCTCACCGGGTTCCTGATCGCCTGGGCGGCGGCCGAAGTGCTGACCGCGCTCGGCTATTGGATCAGCGCCGCGCGCGTCGCCCCGCACGCGCTCGGTCGTTGGCGCGGAGTTTCAGCGACACCCGCCGAGAACCTCGGCATCTGGCACTTCGCCTTCGTCACCAACGTCAATTCGACGCTAAACGCCGCCAGCCGGCAATTCGCGGTCGTGCTCGTCGGGCTGCTCACCGGCGCCGCGGCGGCGGGCAATTACCGGCTCGCCTATCAGCTCAGCCAATCCTTGGTCCGCCTTGCCGATCTGTTCGCACGCGGCGTCTTTCCGGAAGTGACGCGCGCCCACGCCGGGCAGCGGCCGGGCGAACTGCGTCGGCTGGTGCGCCAGTCGGCGAAGCTCGCGCTGGGCGTCGGTTTCGCCACCTGCCTGCTGGTGCCGCTCCTGGGCAGGCCGGCGCTGCACCTCATCGCCGGCGCGGCCTATCTCGGCGCGTTCCCCGTGCTCGTGCTGCTCGGCCTCGCTGCCGGGCTGGACATCATGGCCGTGGGCTTCGAGCCCGTGCTGCTCGGCACCGGCCATGCGGCACGCGCGCTACGCATCCGCGTCGCGTCCGTTGCCGTGCTTTTCGCGCTGATCTTCGCGCTGATGCCGTCGCTCGGCACGATCGGCGCCGGCATCGCCTCGCTCGCCGCCTCCGCGGTGGCGCTCGTCGCGCTGATGCACGGCGCCTATGTCCTGAGCCGGCGGTGAGAGAAGGGCCTCCCCGGCCGACCACCTTGAATTCGCCGCCGCCCGTGGCAACCTACCAAGCTGACAGATCGCCCCCTTCTCGCCGCAA
Source organism: Sphingomonas dokdonensis (assembly GCF_002197685.1). Taxonomy (GTDB): domain Bacteria; phylum Pseudomonadota; class Alphaproteobacteria; order Sphingomonadales; family Sphingomonadaceae; genus Sphingomonas; species Sphingomonas dokdonensis. Next base: position 6,772 of record NZ_NBBI01000003.1, read on the forward strand.
ACGGGAAGAACGATGCCGTCACTTGGTTCGAGAACACGCCGGAAAGAAGAACAAGTTTCCACTTCCGCTCGGGAACTGCCGCATTTGCGCCCATTTGCGCAGGCAACGCTCTAGCCGACGATTATCAAACCCTTTCGCTTTGCATCTGTGAGGACGTCAGATTTCCGTGAAAGTGCCCTTTCCGACCGGCGACGCCGTTCCACCCAAAAGTGGGCCGCGCGCGGATCTGATCACGATGCTGGATCGCAAGCCGCTTGCCGCCACGCCCAATGCCACCTTCCGCTTTGCGCGCGGGGCGGCCCGGGCGGGGATCATCAGCAACCCGCGCAGCCGCCGCAACTGGACCGTCGATCTGGAGCGCAAGATCGGCCCCGGCGTGCTCGCGGCGGCGCCGACCACCAACGACCAGCTCGTCGCCACGCTGCGCTCCTTTGCCGAGCAGAAGCTCGAGCTGCTGGTGATCGACGGCGGTGACGGCACGGTGCGCGATGTGCTGAGCGCCGCGGCGGGCATCTATGGCGATGACCTGCCGCCGCTCGCGCTGCTGCCCTCGGGCAAGACCAACGCGCTGGCGCTCGACCTCGGCATTCCCGTCGGCTGGACCTTGCAGGACGCGATGACTGCGCATGCCGAGGGACGCATCCAGACCCGCTCGCCGATCGAGATCCGCCGCGATGCCGAGGAGCCGCTGTGCGGCTTCATCTTCGGCGTCGGCGGCTTCGTGATGGCGACCGAGCTGGCGCAGGGCACGCATCGCCTCGGCGCGATCGACGGCTTGGCGGTCGGCCTGTCGCTGGTCGGCGCGGTGGCGCAAACCTGTTTCGGCAGCCACGCCAACCGCTGGCGCGTGGGCGAAAAGGTCGAGATCCTCGACTACAGCACCGGCGAGACCAAGGTGCGCGACCTTTACCTGCTGCTCGCCTCCACGCTTCACAAGATGCCGCTGGGGATCAAGCCGCTCGGCACCACCAGCACTGGCCTCGATGTGCTGGCCGTCGAGGCACCCCCGCGCATGCTGCCCGTCGCCGCGGCGGCGATCGTCGCCGGTCGCGAGGGCGGCTGGCTGGAGCGGAAGGGGTATCACCATGCCCATGCCGTGCCGCCGGTGCAGCTGAAGCTGGAACGCGGCTTCATCCTCGACGGCGAGCTGTTCCCCGGCGGCACCATCGACGTGCGCACCGGCGCGCCGATCCGGTTCGTGACGCCATGACCGCGCTCACCGATTTCCTTGCCACCGAGCTGCAGCGGCCGGTGCTGCCCGAGGTCGCGCAGGCGGGCCGCCTGATCGCGGAGCGCCTGGGCGGCAGCGCCGCATTGTTCTACGGCTCGGTGCTGCGCACGGGCGACCTCGACGGCCTGCTCGATTTCTACGTGCTGCGCGAGGGCCGTTCGCGCACCGCCATCGGTCGCCTGTTGTGGCCCGACGTCAGCTATCATGAAGTGAGCGTCGGCGGACAGGTGATCCGCGCCAAGGTCGCCGCCATGCCGCTCGATACCTTTGCGCGCGCCGCGCAGGGCGACACGATCGACACCACCATCTGGGCGCGCTTCGTTCAGCCCGCCGCGCTCGTCTGGAGCCAGGATGCGGATTTCAGCCGCCGCACGATCGACGCGGTGGCGGAGGCCGCGATGACCGCGTCGCGCTTCGCCGCGCTGCACGGGCCGGCGGCGGGCGACGCGCTCGATTTCTGGCGCGCGCTGTTTCGCGCCACCTACGCGGCCGAGCTGCGCGTCGAGGCACCGGGGCGCGAGGATCAGATCCTCGGCTACGACCGGGCGCGCTACCGCACCTTGCTCACCCTCGCCTGGCGCGCGGCCGGCGTCGCGTTCGACCAGCACGGCGACACCCTCTCCGCCCACCTGCCCGAGCCGCGCATCGCCGCGCTGGCCGGTGCCTGGCTGCGGCTGGAGCGCGCCGGCAAGCGGCTGAACCTCGCGCGGTTGATGAAGGCCGCCTTCACCTTCGACGGCGCCACCCGCTACGCCGCGTGGAAGATCGAGCGGCATACCGGCCTGCAGGTGCTGGTGACGCCGTTCCGCGAGCGGCACCCGATCATGGCAGCCCCCGGCGTGCTGTGGCAGCTTTGGCGGCACACGGCACTGCGATGACGGCAAACTCAATGCCGGCGGCCGTCGTGCTCGCCGGATCGCGCGGCGGCACCGACCCGGTCGCCGCTTATGCCGGTATTGCCGACAAGGCGCTGATCGACTTCGACGGGCAGACCATGCTGGCGCGCGTGATCCATGCCCTGCGCGCCGCAGACGTCGGCGACATCGCCGTCGCGGCGAACGCTCCCGCCGTTGCAACCGAAGCCGCGGCAAACGACGCCCGGATGCTCCCCGCCGCCGCCGGCCCCAGCGCAAGCACCGGCGCGGCGCTCGCCACGCTCGGCGCGCCCCTGCTCGTCACCACCGGTGATCATGCCCTGCTCCGACCAGCCTGGATCCGCGATTTCGTGGCCGAGGTGCCGCCCGGCGCGGACGTCGCCGTCCTCCTCGCCCGCCGCGAATCGGTCGAGCGCGCCGCGCCCGGCTCGCGCCGCACCTATCTGCGCTTCGCCGACGGCGACTGGTCGGGCTGCAACCTGTTCCTGCTCGCCACGCCCAAGGCCGAGGCCGCCGTGCGCCTGTGGCAAGCGGTGGAGCGCGATCGCAAGCGGCCGTGGCGCATCGTCGGCCGGCTCGGCCCCGGGCTGCTGCTGCGCTACCTCCTTGGCCGGCTCTCGCTCGCCGAGGCGATCGCCGCGCTCGGCCGCCGCGCCGGCGTCGTCGCCGCGGTGGTGGAATGCCGCGACGGCCTCGCCGCGGTGGACGTCGACAAACCCACCGACCTCGATTTCGTCCGCGCGCATCTCGCCGGGACGTAGCGTCCGCGCCTCAGGCCTGCTCGCGCTCCGCCAGGATCGGGCTCTGCGGCCGCGATCGCAGCGCCACCACCAGCACGCCCGCCAGTGCCAGCATCGCGCCCGCTACCATCCGCATGTCCAGCCGGTCGCCGGTCAGCATCACCCCGAACGCGATGGTGAACAGCGGCGTCATCAGCGTCAGCGGCGCCAGCAGGTTCGCCTCGTAGCGGCGGATCAGCCCGTAATAGCTGGTATGCCCCACCACCGAAACGACGAGCGCGGCAAACAGCACCGCCGCCACGAACGGCCATCCGACCGCCGCCGCGCTGCTCCATTGCCCCTGCTCGAACAGCGCGGTCGCCAGCGCCAGCGGCAGGAACGAGACCAGCCCCACCCACGCCTGAAAGCGTAAGGGCGCCACATCCTCCACCTGCTTCATCAGCACCGCGCCGAGCGATCCGGTGAACGCCGCGCCGACCACGAACCACAGCCCCGCAGACAGCGCCACGCCCTCGGGGTTCCACACCACCAGCAGCACCCCCGCCAGCGTCAGCGCGATGCCGAGGCCACGCCGCCAGTGGATCCGCTCCCCCAGCATGACGATCGACAGGAAGGTGGTGAACGGCACGCCGATCTGGATCACGATCGCCGCCGCCGACGGGCTGGCGCTCTGCAATCCGATGAACAGTAACGCGAAATTGCCCGCCCCCATCAACAGCCCGATCACAAGGATGCGCCAGCGCGGACGCGGCATCGGCAGCAGCCAGGGGACCGTCGCGGCGATCACCACCAGGAAACGTACCGCGGCGAAGAACAGCGGCGGCACGCCCCAGGTGCCGACCACGATCTTGCTCAGCACGTTGCTATAGCCCCAGACGAGGCAGATCAGCACCAGCAGCAGAAAGTCGCGCACCTTCATACCGCCACCGTTGGCAGAGCCGGCGGCAGGATACCAGCGGCGACCGTGCCCGCCGCCGATCGGCGCCTTACGCGCGTCCGCGCGCCGAACAGGTCGGTTTCACCAGATGCTCGATGAAGTTGCGGATCTCGGCGGTGCGCCGCTCGGGCACCACCACTTCGTCGTCCAGCCCCAGCCGCCATGCCAGGTCGCGCCGCTCGGGCGCATGATGCAACGCCTCGATCAGCGCGGCGTGGCTTTCCACCGCCTGTTCGTCGCGCGCCAGGTCATGCTCGATCAGGTCGTCCGCCTGCCGCCGTAGCGCCGCGGCCACCTCGAACAGGCTGATCTCGGGATGATATTGCACGCCCCAGAACACGCCGGCGCCGTGCCGGATCTCCGCCGCCTGCACCTTGGTGGTGGCGTTGGTGCACAACAGCGTCGCGCCATTCGGCAGCGTCTCGACCTCGTCGGTGTGGATTGCGGGCGCGTCGAACACCGGCGGGCGGCCATCCAATAGCGGATGCGACCGGCCGGCGTCGGTTGCGTACAGCCGCCGCGCAAAGCCCGCCTCGCGCCGCGCCTCCATCGCCCGCACCGTGCCGCCCGCCGCCACAGCCGCCACCTGAAGCCCGGCACACGAGCCGAAGCTCGGCGTGCCTGCCGCGAACACCGCGCGCATGAAGTCGATCACGCGATTCCCCTCGGCCGATTCCTTATGGAGGTGGAGCGGCGAGCCCGTCAGGATCACCGCATCGGCCGCCTCGATCGCGCCGCGATCCATGGCATCGTCACCGTCATCGACCGGCTTGATCCGCACCAGCTGCGCGTCGGGCACGATGTGCCGCAGCACCGACTGATAGGTTTCGCCCGAGCTTTGGCCGACCGAGTCGCGGCGCGTGTCGCGCGCCTCCGGCGGTTCGCTCTCCGCGATCAGGAACGTCAACGTCTTGCGGCTCACGGCGCGATCCTCTTTGTGCAAATACGGTAAGGAAGCGTCCAGCCTCGACCGGGCGCTGATTGGTCGTCCTCAAGGCTGCACGGGCGGCCCCTCGGTGTCGCAGCCGGTCGGCCGCGCTGCGTCGGCGTCGAGCGTCGCGAACCAGCCGGCATAGGAGCTGTTGCGCGCCAGCCGCCGGTTCTCGTCCGGTGCCCCGTCGGTCCACCACAGCGGCCCGCGCTCGCCCAGCGCGCGCTTGGCCGCGTCGACCTGCGCGCGGGCAGCCTTCAACGCCGCCGCGTCGCCCGTCTGCAGCGCGGTGCGGACGGCACGCCGCGCCGCCATGAGCGCGTCGACGTGCGCCTGCCGCTCCGCCTCCGCCAACGCCGGATTGGCCCGTCGCCACAATCGCCCGCGCACGATGATGTAGCGCCCGTCGGGCGTCACCAGCGGCTCGCTCAGCGCCTGCGCTGCCACATGAAGGCTGCGACACCCGCCGCGACCGCAGCAGCGCCAACCGCCGCGCCAGCCTTGCGCCGCTGATCGGGGCGTCGCCGACCGCCGTCCGGGCCGCTTGCGGTCTCCGGCGGATCGAACAGCGCGCCATCATTGTCCTCGCCCGCTGGCGCCTTGCGCACCCAATGGTCGAGAAAGCCGCTCATGATCGCCGCCGACAGATTGGGCACCGCCAGCTGCCCGAGCTTCAGCGCAATGGCCGGTGCGCCGACCACCGTCGTGTTGCGCGGCCGCTTGGCCAGCCGCACCACGGCTTTCGCCACCGTCTCCGGCGCCAGCGCGCCGGGCGGTAGCGTCAGCCGCGCGCCGGTGTAATTGCCGGCATGGTCGATCCCAGGCGTATCCACAAAGGTCGGATAGACGTCGCACACATGGATGTGCGGCTTCTTGGAAAGCTCGCCGCGGATCGCCTCGCTGAAGCCACGCAAGCCGAACTTGCTGGCCGAATAGGCCGCCGCATAGGGCGTGGCGACGAACCCGCCGACCGAAATCATGTTCACCCAGGTGCCGCGATCCTGCGCCAGGAAGATCGGCAGCACCGCATGCACGTCGTTCATATGGCTGACGAGATTGGCGTCGATCACGCGGGCATGATCGGCGATCGGCACATCCTCGTAGCGGCCGAGCACGCCGACGCCGACACAGCTGAACCACAGGTCAATCCCGCCAAGCGTCGCAACCGCCACTTCGGCCAACCGCGCGACGGCGCCGGCATCGGTGGTGTCGACCACATGGATATGCGCCTGTCCGCCCGCCGCCCGGCACCGCGTGGCGATATCCTTCAGCCCCGCCTCGCCGCGCGCCGCCAGCACCAGCACGGCGCCGCGGCGCGCAAATTCGATCGCCGTCGCCGCGCCGATCCCGCTCGACGCGCCGGTGATGACGATGCGCTCGGCGCGGCTCACTTGCCGATCGCCTCTTTCACCTTGTCGGTCGCCTTGGCGAGCAGGCCCTTCTCGGCCTCCTCGGCCTCTTCCTTGGTCTTGAACGCCGCGCCCTCGGGTTCGGCGGGCGGGGCATAAACGGAGAAGAGCTTCAGCTCGCCCTTGCCCTTGTTGACGACGTTGTGCTCCGACCCCTTGGGCACCACCACCATGTGGTTCGAGCCGGCCTTGGTCGAATGGCCGTCGATCACCACCTGCGCCTCGCCACTGACGATGAAGGTGGTCTGGTCCGCGGGGTGCGTCTCCATCCCGATCTCCTCGCCGGCCGGAATGCTCATCAGCACGATCTGGATCTTGCGATCGCGATACACTTCCTTCTGCCAAAGCGTGTTCTTGGTCGCCAGATCGACCATGTCCTTGTTGAAGATCGCCACGGGGAAAAAATCCTTTGCTTGCGTGGGGCTAAGGACGAACGCCGCGCCGCGCCGTTCCCTCGGCTTTCACCTTTGGGCAGCCGGAAAGGCGTCGCGATGTGCCTCGATCATGCCGCGCAGGTCCACCCGCGCCTTCAGCCGCGCGCATAGCAGCGCGGTGCCGCTCACCTTGCGCTGCACGAACAGCGTGTCGACCGGCGGGACGTGCCAGGTGTCGCGATCGCGCGCCATCGGGATCGCCTCCTCGCGCACCACCGTCACGAAGCCGCGATCGCCGAAGTCGAACGGCCCGGCGCGGTGCAGCTCCGCCACGATGATGTCGATCATGCGATCCACGATGTCGCGGTGCCGCTCGGCCGCCGCCGGCCCCAGAAAGCCTGCCGCAATCGCCGCCTCGCGCACCGCCTGCCGATCATCGTCCAGCGCGGTCATCAGCAGCCGGTGGTACCCCGCCTGCGTCGCCGGCTCGACCGTCCGCGCCGCGCCGAAATCGAGCAGCACCAGCTTTCCCGTCTCGGCCTGCCAGCGATAATTGCCGAAATTGGGGTCGGTCTGCATCAGCCCCCAGTCGAACAATTCGCGCAGCACCAGCGACACGAGCGCCCCCGCCGCCTTGTCGCGCACCGCCTCGTCCGCGCCCTCCAGGCTTTCGATCGGGGCGCCTGCGACATATTCCATCGCCAGCACCTGCCGCGTGCTGAGTTCCGGCACCCCGGTGGGCACGACATAGGCCGGGTCATCGCCGATCAGCGCGCGATACCGCTCCAGCATCGCGGCCTCGCGTACATAATCGGCCTCGTCGCGCAGCTGCTGCTTCGCCTCCGCCAGCAACGGCGCGATGTCGATCTCGCGCGGCAGCAGTCCGGAAACCCGCAGCAGGGTCGCCACATTGTCGACATCGGCATCGATGCTGCTCGCGACGCCGGGATATTGCACCTTGATCGCCAGCACGCGCCCGTCGGGCAGCTCGGCGCGGTGCACCTGCCCGATCGAGGCGGCGGCGATGGGGTGCGCCTGAAAATGCCGAAAGCGCCGCCGCCAGTCGCGACCCCATTCCGCGGCGAGCACCCGCTCCAGCTGCGCCGGCGGCATGTGGTGGGCATTGTCGCGCAGCCGCGCCAGGATCTGCGTCAGCTCGGGCGGCAACAGGTCGCCGGCATCCATCGAGATCATCTGCCCCAGCTTCATCGCCGCACCGCGCAGATGCGCCAGCTGGTCCGCCACGCGCGACGCATTGGCCGGGGTCAGCAGCAGGTCGCCCATCCGCGGACGCTCGCCGGCGGCGAGGCGGCGCGTCCCTTCCGCCAGCACCCCGCTGGCGACCCCGCCCGCCAGCCGCCCGAAGCGGCCGAAGCGCGACAATCGCCCACTCGGCACCGCGCGTCCGCGTCCATCATCCGCCATGGTCGTCCTTTCACCGGGCATCCGCACCGCATCTGGCCGGCGCCCCTTCAAACAAGGCCGGTCATGGCCGATCGTGATCCAAGCGCAGGCCGCAGCGTCCAGTTCCGCGGCCGCGCTGCGCTGGCAAACAGGGCCCTCACGTTGTAACGGGCCGCCGCTCTGCAAAGCTGTCAAAAGGGGCAGCCGGGTCGATCATGGGTGCTGAGTGGTAGACAAAAGCTGGGGCGGCCCGCCCCTCTCCAACGTGCGGGTTCGCACCAACGACAGCCTGGAAGAACGCGCCGCCCGCCGCGCCCGGGAGCGCGAGAATCGGGCGCAATCACGCGACACCGGCATGGCGGAACGACTCGAGGCACGCGCCAAGGCCCGCGAGGCGGGGGCGGCAGAACGCGAGCGAATCCGCCAGGAACGCCGCGAGGCCGAAGCGAAGCTCGCGCAAAGCGATCCCCACACCGCCGCCGCCCAGCGCCGCCGCGGCTCGGGCCGCAAGGACATCGTCCGCGAAGAGCGCGACACCACCGGCTACGCCATGGTCGTCGACCCCGCCCGCATCCGCACGCTCGCCGACCGCGGCGCCTCCGTCGACAGCCTGGCGGCGGTGCTCGGCCTCAGCGTGCAGGAGATCAAGGACGCGCTCGCCAGCGGGAGCGCAGAAAAGCTGCGCTAATCCTTACGAAACGCAGGGCTGCCTTGACAAAACGGCCGCAGCCGCTGATCAACTAAGTCAAGTCGATTAGAGCCTGCGCCAAGCAGGTCGTAACAAGATCGGGGCGTCGCGGGGGCGCCTTGGGAGAGGATGCCGCTACGCTCGCGCTAACGGGCCGATGCCCGGGCCACGCCGTCGCGCGTCCACGGATTTGACGCGTGAGAGGTTGATCATGGCTCGTTTGAAATTCGGCGCGTTCCTGGCGCCGCACCACCCGATCGGCGAGCATCCGATGCTCCAGTTCCGCAGCGACATCGCGCTCGCCAAGCATATGGACGAGCTGGGTTTCGACGAATTCTGGGTGGGCGAGCACCACTCGACCGGCTGGGAGACGATCGCCTCGCCCGAGCTGTTCCTGGCGGCGGTTGGCGAGCAGACGCAGCGCATCCGGCTCGGCACGGGCGTCGTCTCCCTGCCCTATCACCACCCCTTCAACGTCGCGCAGCGCATCGTTCAGCTCGACCACATGACGCGCGGTCGGGTGATCTTCGGCACCGGCCCCGGCGCCTTGCCGTCAGACGCCTACATGCTGGGCATCGACCCAATGACCCAGCGCGACCGGCAGGACGAGGCGATCGGCGTGATTCGCCGGCTGTTCGCCGGTGAGCGCGTCACCCACGAAAGCGAGTGGTTCACACTGCGCGACGCGCGGCTGCAGCTCTTCCCGTTGCAGGAGGACATGCCGTTCGTCGTTGCCTCGTCGATCAGTCCCTCGGGCATGACGCTGGCGGGCAAATACGGCATCGGTGCCTTGTCGATCGGCTCCAATTCGGACGCAGGGCTCGCCGCGCTGCCAACGCAATGGGGCTTTGCCGAGCAGGCGGCGGCGAAGTCTGGCAAGACGGTGAGCCGCAATAATTGGCGCGTGCTGATGAGCTGGCACATCGCCGAAACGCGCGAGCAGGCGCGTGCCGAGGCCGGCGCCGGGCTGATGAAATGGCACAACGAATATACCGTCGGCACGCTGATGCGGCCCGGCGCGAAGGAATTCACCTCGCCCGATCATGCCGTCGACGAGACGGCCTTCGCCGATGGTGCCGCAGCGGTAATCGGCACCCCCGACGATCTGGTCGCCGCGATCCGCAAGCTCTCCGAATCGGCGGGCGGCTTCGGCACGGTGCTGGGCTTCGCACATGACTGGGCCAACCGCGCCAACACGCTGAAAAGCTGGGACCTCGTCGCGCGCTACGTCATCCCCGAGATCCACGGGCTACTCGAGGGGTATCGCACCTCTCGCCAGTATGTGGTGGATCATCGCGAATCGTTCGAGCGCGCCGGCCAGGCGGTCTTGTCCAAGATCATGTCGCACGAGGGCGCGGCGGCGGCGCTCAAGGCGGGGCAGGAAGGTGGCGTCGCAATGCGATCGCCCAATGCGCCCGATCTCAACAAGGCCGCGGAAGCGATGAAGAACTGATCGTCAATCCGGCGACCACCACCACCTCCCGACAAAGGATGCCGCATGTCGATCGATTTCGAAATTCCCGCAGAAGCAAAGGCGATACGCGCCAAGGTGCGCCAGTGGGTGCAGGACGAATGCAAGCCAGCCGAAAAGCGGCTGACCGATGGCGAGGATTACAAGACCGTCCTCAATGAACTGCGCGGCAAGGCGCGTGCGCAGGGGCTGTGGTGCCCGTTCATCCCCAAGGAATATGGCGGCATGGGCCTCGGCCCGCTCGCCAACGCCCTCGTTCAGATGGAACTTGGCGAGAGCCACCTCGGCGCGCTGTCGATGAACACGCAAGGGCCCGATGATGCGACGATGATGACGCTGCTGGCGCACGGCACCGATCATCAGAAGGAGAAGTATCTGAAGCCGCTGCTCAACGGCGAGAAGCGCATCTGCTATTCGATGACGGAGAAGGCGGCGGGTGCCGACGCGACCGGCATGCAGACCCGCGCGGTGAAGGACGGCAACGAGAATTACGTGCTGAACGGCGAGAAATGGTTCTCGTCCGCCGCCAGCGTCGCCGACATCGCGCTCGTCATGGCGATGACCGATCCCGACGCGCCGCGCCACCAGCGCTATTCGACCTTTATCGTCGAACTGCCCAATCCGGGCTACAGGATCGTCCGCGACATCGAGACGATGGCGGTGCACGGCCCGCTGACCGAGATACTGGGCGGCGGCCATTCGGAGGTCGAGATCAAGGACCTCGTCGTGCCGGCGGAGGACCTGCTCGGCGGCGAGGGAAATGGCTTCAACATGGGCCAGCATCGCCTCGCCTACGGCCGCCTACGCCACGGCATGCACAATGTTTCGATGGCGCAGCGCGCGCTCGATCTCGCCACTGCCCACGTCGTTCAGCGGGAGACGTTCGGCAAGAAACTGTCCGAGCGCCAAGGTGTTCAGTGGATGCTCGCCGATTGCGCGGCGGAGATCTACAAGGCGCGGCTGATGCTGCTCCACATCGCCTACAAGGCGGAGCGCGGCGACGACATCCGGCAGGAAAATTCGATCGCCAAGATCTTCCTGGCCAACATGGTGCATCAGGTGGTCGATACCGCCATCCAGCTGCACGGCGCGTTGGGCTTCAGCCTCGATACCCCGCTCGCCGCCTGGTACACCCACATCCGCTCGCAGCGGCTGGTCGACGGCCCGGACGAGGTGCACCGCTGGACGGTCGGCCGCAACGTCATCAAGGCGTTCGAGCGCGAAGGCACGACGGCGTCGGCCTGCGGCGGCGACCTGCTTTGAGCGAGGGGAAGGGTCGCACAAGCGGCCCTTCCTGCGCCGTGTCTTTCAGTAAGTTGGTTGACGCATTCAGGGGCGGCGGGCGAACCAGATGACGTGGGTCGCGCCCTTGCCGTTATCGCGGGCGCGCACCCGCTCCTCCTCCACCGCAAAGCCGGCCTTTACCAGACGTTTGGCAAAGACGGGATCGGGCGCGGCGGACCAGATCGCCAGCGTGCCGCCGGGCTTCAGCGCGCGATAGGCGGCGGCCAAGCCGCGCGCCGCATAGATGCCGTCATTCGCGGGGCGCGTCAGTCCGTCGGGGCCGTTGTCCACGTCGAGCATGATCGCGTCATAGCTTGAGTCGGCGCGGCGAATGGTGTCGGCGACATCGCCCATGTCGAGCGTGACGCGCGGATCGTCGAGACAGCCCGCAGTCATCTCAGCCATCGGGCCGCGCGCCCATTCGATGATGCCGGGCACCAGCTCGGCCACTACCACCTGCGCGTCCGCCGTGAGCCGTTCCAGCACGGCGCGCAGCGTGAAGCCCATGCCGTAGCCGCCGATCAGCAGACGCGACGCGGGTCGGCCGGCGAGTCGCGCACAGGTCATCGTGCCGAGCGCCACCTCCGAGCCGCTCATCCGCGTGCTCATCAGCTCGTTGCGGTCGAGCACGATCATGAAGTCAGCGCCGCGGCGGAACAGCCGCAGCGGCGGCCCGCCCGGCACCTCCGCGGTGCCGATCAGCTCACGCGGGGTCACCCGCGCTGGCGGGCCTTGCGTGCGGCGTAGCGCGCGTCGCGTGCGGCCTTCAGCTCTGCGGGGGTCGGCACCTTGATCGGGGCGGCGCGGCGCGATGCGGCGATCCGTTCCGCCTCGACAGCAGCCTCTTCCTCGGCCTTTGCCCGGGCTTCGGCGCGGGCGGCCTTCTCGCTCTCGATCGCGGCACGGTGGGTGGCGCGGCGCTCGGCGGCGGCGGCCTCCTTGGCCTCCAGCGCGGCGGTGCGCGCGGCTGCCGCCTCGGGATCGACCGCGGGTTTCTCGCGCAGCTTGTCCAGCGCGCGCTGCTTTGCTTCTCGAGACGCGGAGGCGCGCTCGCCGAAATCGGGTATTTTAGCTCCTGCCATGCCGGCGCTCGTTAGCAGAAAATAGCGGCGGCGGAAGGATTATTACCAAGAGTGCCTTGTTGGACCGGCGTGAAGCCGGCCGCTTTCCGGCTCGCTGCGGCGCTTTTCGGCTGGAAAGCGGCGACAAACGGCCTCAAGCGGGAACGCGTCGGCCGCAGCCAGGACCATTGATGCACGGAACAGTGAAAAAAGCGAAAGCCAAACGAAACTGGGTGGCTGCCGCCATGGTCGCGCTGCTTGTCGCCGTTGGCGTAGCGCTGGGTATCACCTGGTCGCAGCCCAAGGACACCGCCGATCAGATCGGCGCCAAGCTGCGCTTGCCGGTCGAGATCACCGCCGATCCCGCGCGGGTCGACTATGCGCGGCTGGACCAGCGGATCGGGCTGGTGATGCAGGAGGCCAATTCGGTGGGTCTCGCCGTGGCGGCGATCGAGCGTGGACGGCTGCGCTTCATCCGCGGCTATGGCGAGACGCTGGCGGGATCGGGCCAGCGGGTGACGCCGGACACGGTGTTCCGCTGGGCCTCGCTGTCAAAGGCGGTTGCCGCCGCGCTCGTCACCCGGCTCGCCGATCAGGGCCGGCTGTCGCTCGACGCCCCGTTGTCGAGCATGAACACCACGCTGACGCTGCCGGGCGGCACCGACAAGGCGACCGTCGCCGATCTGCTGTCGCACCGGCTGGGGCTGGTGCGCAATGCGTGGGACGACCAGCTGGAGGCCGGCGCGGACCCCAGGGCGATCCGTGGCAGGCTGGGCACGCTGCCGCCGTTCTGCCCGCCGGGCACCTGCTATGCCTATCAGAACGTCGCCTATGACGCCGCGTCGGAGATCGTCGAGCGGGCGACGGGCGAGGATTATGCCACCGCCGCACGCACGCGCCTGTTCGAGCCACTGGGCATGAAGAACGCCAGCGTCGGGCGCGCCGGGCTGGAGAATGCCGGGCGCTGGGCCCGGCCGCACCGGCTGGGGCGGCACGCGGTGAGCGTGAACGATGATTATTACAAGATTCCCGCAGCCGGCGGCGTGAACTCGTCGGTGCGCGATCTGGCGCGATGGATGCTGGCGCAAATGGGTGCGGCGCCCAGCGTGCTGCCGGCGGCAACGCTCGCCACGATGCACGAACCACGCGTCGCGACCCCGCCGCATGGGCGGCGCGGCGCGATGGACCGCGCGCTCACCGATGCATCCTATGGCCTCGGCTGGCGCACCTATCGTTATGGCGGGCACGATCTGGTCGGGCATCGCGGCTCGGTCGATGGCTATGGCTCGCTGATCCTGTTCGATCCCGCCGATCGCAGCGGAATCGCGATGCTGTGGAACAGCAACCGGGCCGTGCCCGCGCGGTTGCAGCTCGAATTCTTCGACATGCTTTATGGCCTGCCGCCGACCGATTGGCTGGAACTGCCCGCCACGCCGCCGGCGGGGCGGATCGAAGCCGCACGCTGACCATTGGTGCCGCATGACCAACGAGGCGAGCGGCACCGGCGACATGGAGATCGAACTCAAGCTGGTGATCGATCCGGCGGACGGCGCGGCGCTCGCCCGGTCGCCCGTGCTGGCCGGCATCACCCCCGACGATGGCGCGCAGAGCACCACCTATTTCGACACGCCCGATGGCGCGCTGCGCGACAAGGGCCTGTCGCTGCGCGTGCGGCGAATCGGCGAGCGGTACATCCAAACGATCAAGGCGGCGGGCACCAGCGGCGCGGGCATCTTCGCGCGTGACGAATGGGAGCATGACGTGGCCGGGCCGGCGCCGGATCTCGGCGGATCGTCCCCGCTCGGCGCGATGGTGGACGAGGCGGTGCTTGCCCGGATCGCGCCGGTTTTCTCGGTAACGGTGCGCCGCCGCGCCTGGCAGGTCGTCACCGACGATGCCGAGATCGAACTGGTGCTGGACGAAGGGACCGTCACCGCCGCCGGTCGGCAAGCCCCCGTCGCCGAAATCGAGGCGGAGCTGAAAGGTGGCGCGCCGGCCGCGCTGTTCGCGCTGGCCCGCCGACTCGGGACCGAGGTGCCGCTGCGGCTCGGCGTGCTGACCAAGGCCGAACGCGGCTATCGGCTGTCCGATGGCAAGCTGGGCGCGCCGGTGAAAGCGGCGCCGCTGTCGATCGACCCGGCAGCCGACGTGGCAGCGGCCGTCGCCGCGATCGTCGGCGGCTGCCTGCGACAGTTCCGCCTGAACGAGGACGTGCTGCGCACCCGCGACGATTTGACGGCGCTGCATCAGACGCGCGTGGCGCTGCGGCGGCTGCGTGCCGCGCTGTCGCTGTTCAAGCAGGTGCTGAACGACGATTGCTTCGCCACCTTCACCGCCGGCCTGCGCGAGCTGGCGCGGGCGCTGGGCGAGGCGCGCGATCTCGACGTGGTGATCGACGGTCTGGGTACGCAGGCGCCCGACAGCCTCACCGCCGCCCGCGACCGCGCCTATGCCGCCGCGCGCGCTGCGCTGGACGACCAGAACACCCGCGACCTGATGATCGCACTGGTGGAATGGGTAACGCTTGGCGACTGGCGGCTACGGCCGGCTCATGACGAAGCGGTCAGCCAGCCTGCCGCCGAATTTGCCGCCGCGACGATGACGACGCTGCGGCGGCGGCTGAAGAAGCGGGGCAAGCACCTCGCCGCGCTGGACGACGAGGCGCGGCACGAAGTGCGTAAGCTGGCGAAGAAGGCGCGCTATGCGACCGAATTCTTCGCGCCGCTGGTCACGGGCAAGAAGGCGGTTCGCCGGCACAAGAAGTTTCGCAAGAAGCTGGCGGCGCTGCAGGCGCATCTGGGTGCACTGAACGACCTCGCGGTCGCGCCGGGGCTGTTGGAACGCTTCGGCCTTGCCGATCATCCGGTCGATGCCGAAGCGCGCGAGCGGCTGCTGCGCAAGGCGGCCAAGGCGCACAAGGCGCTGATGAAGACAAAGCGCTTCTGGTCGGCCGGCGCGTGATTGGCCCGGTCTGATCCGCCGATCGGGCGGCAGCGGCGTGGATCACTCGTAGCGCAAGGGCGGCACCCGCATATCAACGGTCCCGTTTGGCGCCCTTCGGCCGTGAGACACTGGCGGAACTCACCGGCGTCATGCCGGGCTGGTCCCGGCATCCACCGCGCCGCAGACTCTGAGGCGTAGGGTTTGTGGAACAGTGGATCCCGGCACGAGGCCGGGATGACGCAGTGATTGGGACGACGGGAGAGTTTGCGCAGAACCCTGCGCCGCTCCCGGCGATTTGCTGCGAGAAGCTCAGGTCACTTTTGCGCCGCTGTCGGGAGCGGACACCTGCGCACGCGTTCAGCCAGCATGCGCGCTTGGCATGGACGGAGTTACCGCGCGCTATCGCTCACCCGCCGGCGTCGAAACGCCCGACGGGGTCGCGGGAAGCGATCAGCGGCCGGTCTGCTTCTGCGCCGCCGGGTCGACCGACGGAGCGCCGCTGGCGGGCGTGGCGGTGTTGGCGATGTCGCCGGTTTCGCCGCGCACGTCTTCCTTCACGGCATCGACCGCGCTGGTCGCGTTGGGCGCGGCGCCGGCGCCCTCCACCGCGTTGCCGCCCTCGGCCGGGTTAGCAGCGTCGGCTGCCGGTGCGGCGGGAAGCGGCAGGTTGGAGCCCTGCTGGTTCAGATACAGGATGATGTTGGCGCGATCCTGCGGGTTGGACAGGCCGGCAAAGGTCATCTTGGTGCCGGGCGCAAACTTGCGCGGGCTGGTGAGCCACGCGTTCATCTTGTCGAAATCCCAGGTGCCGCCGACCTTTTTCAGCGCATCGGTAAAGGCATAGCCGCCCTTGCCCTGCGCCACGCCCTCACCCATCGTCGCATACAGGTTCGGCCCGATGCCGTTCGCCCCGCCCTGGTTGATGGTGTGGCAGGCCGCGCACTTCTTGAACACGTCGGCGCCCTTGGCCGCATCCGCGCTGGCCAGCAGCGTCGCGATCGGCACCTCGGCCGCGGCACCGCCGCCAGCCTCTTCGGCCGCCTCGATCGGATAGCCCGGCTTCTCTACCTCGCCCGAATGGAAGACCATGCCGCCGACGATCGACAGCCCCAGCGCGGCGCCGCAGGCAGCAAGAACCCAGCCTGCAATCGTGTTGGTCCGATCATCCATGTCGTGCGGTTACCCCTCGAAAGTCTGGCGTCCATAGAAAAGCCGTGATCGGACGGCAAGCGCTTGAGACGAAGATGATCAATGCTTAGCGGGCAGATCAATGGAAAATTTCGCCGCGCCCGCCCGTCCGATCGTCGCCAGCATGGTTGCCGCCGCCGCCGCCGCCCCCGATCGCGCGGTCGCGTTTCAGGGCGCGCCGGGGGCAAACAGCCATGTCGCGGTGAGCGAAGCCTTTCCCGACGCGCTGCCGCTGCCGTGCTTTTCGTTCGACGATGCGATCGAGGCGGTGAAGACCGGCGCGGCGGATCGGGCGATGATCCCGATCGAAAATTCGCTGCACGGGCGCGTCGCCGACATCCATTTCCTGCTGCCCGAATCGGGGCTGGTGATCACCGGCGAGCATTTTCTGCCGATCCGCCATGCGCTGATGGGCACGGGCACGCGCGACGACGTGCGCGAGGCGATGAGCCACCCGCAGGCGCTGGGGCAATGCCGCCACTGGCTGAAGGCGCACGATATTCGGCCGGTGTCCTACCCCGATACCGCCGGCGCCGCCGCGATGGTGGCAGAGCAGGGCGCGCCGGGCGTGGCCGCGCTCGCCCCGCCCGCGGCGGCGCAGATCTACGGGCTGAACCTGCTCGCCACCGACATCGCCGATGCCGATCACAACATGACGCGCTTCGTGGTGCTGGCGCGCGGCGGCAAGCCGGCGGTGGGCGACGGGCCGTGGATGACGACCTTCATCTTCGAGGTGAAGAACGTGCCGGCCGCGCTCTACAAGGCGCTGGGCGGCTTTGCGACCAATGGCGTCAACATGACCAAGCTGGAAAGCTATCAGCGCGGCGGCACGTTTGCGGCGACCGATTTCTATTGCGACATCGAGGGCAAGCCCGGCGACGAGAATGTCGATCGCGCGCTGGAGGAGCTTGGTTTCCAGACCAAATGGGTGCGCGTGCTGGGCACCTATCGCCAGGCGCGTAAGCGCGGATGACGGCACCGCGCAAGCGGGGCTGACGCCCCCTTGCGCCCGCCCGCGCCTGTCGTATCACACGCCCCAAGATCAATCGGGCGAGCGGGGAGAACAAGGATGCGCAGGACTTTGCTGGCGGGCGTGGCGCTTGCCGTGGCGACGGGTGCGGGCGCGCAGGAGGCGCCGGTCGCCGCCAAGAAGCCGTTTGCGGTGAAGGCGCCGGCCGGCGTGCGCAACGACGAATATTACTGGCTGCGCGACGACACCCGCAAGAACCCGGAAATGCTCGCCTATCTTCAGGCCGAGAACGCTTATGCCGATGCGAAGCTCGCGTCGCTCAAGCCGCTGGAGGAAACGCTCTTCAAGGAGACGGTGAGCCACATCAAGCAGGACGACAGCTCGGTTCCGTATCTGAAGAACGGCTATTGGTATCAGACCCGGTTCGACACGGGTGCGAACTATCCGATTGTCGAGCGGCGCAAGGGTGATCGCGATGCCCCGGCGCACGTGATGTTCGACCAGCCCGAGATGGCGAAGGGGCACAGCTTCTTCGCGCTGTCCGACTGGGCGGTCAGCCCCGACAATCGCATGGTCGCCTATGCCGAGGACGTGGTTGGGCGGCGGCAATATACGGTGAAGGTTAAGGACCTTTCGACCGGCAAGCTGCTGGCCGACACGATCACCAATGCCGAGCCCAACGTCGTCTGGGCGAACGACAACCGCACGATCCTGTATGTCGCCAAGGATCCGACCACGCTGCGCGGGTACAAGGTGATGGCGCATACGCTGGGCACGCCGGTGGCGCAGGACCGGATGCTGTACGAGGAAAAGGACGATACCTTTCAGATGGGGATCGGGCGGACGAGCGACGATCGCTTCGTCTGCGTGGTCGTCCAGTCGACGGTGAGCGACGAGCAGCGCTGCGCCCCCGCCGCCACGCCCGCTGCGCTGCAGACGCTGGCGCCGCGCAAGCGCGACCTGCGCTACCAGGCCGATCACATGGACGGCCGCTGGATCATGCGCACCAACCTGCGCGCCAAGAACTATACGCTGATGACCGTCGCGGACGGTGCCGCCAAGCAGGGCACGGCGGCGTGGCAGGACCTGACGCCGGCGAGCGACGCGGTGTTCATCGAGGGGTTCAAGCCGTTCAAGGGCTATGTCGCGATCGACCAGCGCGAAGGCGGGAACCGGATGATCCGGCTGCTCGACGCGGCGGGCAAGTCGCTGCCGGTGAAGGCCGACGAGCCGGCCTATCGCATGGCGCTGGACGTCAACGAGGAGCCGGCGAGCGATTGGGTGCGCTACACCTATGGCTCGCTGGTGACGCCCACCACCACCTATGAGGTGAACGCCAGGACGGGCGAGCGGCGCGTGCTGAAGGTAGCGCCGGTGCCCGGCTACGATCCCGCCAATTACGTCACCGAACGCGTCTGGGCGAGCGCGCGCGACGGCACCAAGGTGCCGGTCAGCGTGGTGTATCGCAAGGACGTGAAGCGCGATGGCACCGCCCCGCTGTTCCAATATGCCTATGGCAGCTACGGCAATTCGATGGACCCGGCGGTCGATCCCGGCCGGATCGGGCTGCTCGACCGCGGGGTCGTCTATGCGCTGGCGCACATCCGCGGCGGGCAGGAGATGGGGCGGCAATGGTATGATGACGGCCACCTGCTGAACAAGAAGAACAGCTTCACCGACTTCATCGACGTCACCCGCTATCTGGTGGCGCAGAAATATGCCGCCAAGGATCGCGTCGCAGCGATGGGCGGCTCGGCCGGTGGCCTGCTGATGGGCGCGGTCGCGAACATGGCGCCCGAGGATTACAAGGTCATCGTGGCGCAGGTGCCGTTCGTCGACGTGGTGACGACGATGCTCGACGCATCGATCCCGCTCACCACGTTCGAATATGACGAATGGGGCAATCCGGCGCAGAAGCAATATTACGACTATATGCTGAGCTATTCGCCCTACGATCAGGTCGCGGCGAAGAATTATCCGGCGATGTATGTCGGCACCGGGCTGTGGGACAGCCAGGTGCAATATTACGAGCCCGCCAAATGGGTCGCCAAGCTGCGCGACAAGAAGACGGACAGCAACCCGCTGCTGTTCCGCGTGAACATGGAGGCCGGGCACGGCGGCAAGTCCGGCCGGTTCGAGCGCTACCGCCAGAATGCCGAATGGGGTGCGTTCGTGCTGCAGCAGTTAGGCGTGGTGGAATAAGGCGCCGCCCCTCTTCCCGGCACTGGCCGGGAAGAGGGGGCTCCCACTCAGCCCTCGTCGGCCCAGAGCGTCAGCAGCGTGTGGGCGATGGCATAGCTGGGCGGGGCGACGAACGGGCCGTCGCCGGCAAGCGCGGCGCGCACTTCGTCGCGAGTGAACCAGCCGGCCTTTTCCAGCTCGTTCTCGTCCAGCGTGATCGCATCGTCGGCGGCGATGCCGACGCAGGCGATCATCAGCTGCGACGGGAAGGGCCACGGCTGGCTGGCGACATAGCGCACGCCGGAGACGGCAACGCCCGCCTCCTCCTGGATCTCGCGCGCGACCGCTTCCTCGATCGACTCGCCCGGCTCCAGAAAGCCGGCGAGCGCCGAATAGCGGCCCGCGGGCCAGCTCGGCTGGCGGCCGAGCAGCGCGCGGCCGTCGTGCTCGGCGATCATGATGACGACGGGGTCGACGCGGGGGAAATGCTCGGTGCCGCAATTGTTGCACTTGCGGCCCCAGCCGGCGCGAAAGCTGTCGGTCATCGTGCCGCAATTTGCGCAGAAACGGTGGCGCGCGTTCCAATCGAGCACCGAGCGCGCCATGGCATAGGTCGCAGCCTCACCCGGCGCGAGTTGATCAAGCGCGCGGAACAATGCTGGCGAGCGCAGCGGCGGCGCGGGTACGCCCTCCGGCGCGGCGGCGAAGCGCGGGCGCCCCTCGTCGAAACCGAGCAGCACGATATGCGCGTCGTCGGGCGCCTCGGTCACCATCGTCCAGCCGAGCCGGCCATCCTCGGTGATCTCGGGATCGAAGCCGTCGAGTTTCAGCAGCCGGGCGCGCCAGTCGCCCAGCGCGGCGGCGAATGCCTCCGCATCGTTGCGGTGATCGGCGATGCGGCTCAGCGTGCCGCCGGTGAAACCCGGCACGCTCATCGGCCGGTCAGCCGCTGCATGTCGCGCGCCAGCGCGGGCGGGATGCTTTGCCGGAGGCCCCATTGCTCCGCAGGCATGAATTGCACCATCACCGTTCCTCGCCGTTTGTTGATCGGATCGACCCAGGCGATCGTGCCGGCGGCCCCGCCCCAGCCATAGGTCCCCTTGGTCGGCATGCCGCCCGGCGCATCCTCGAGATACACCGATCCACCCGCGCCAAAGCCCATGCGCGCCGACATGGTGCCGCCGGTGCCGCCGCCGATCCCTTCGAATAGGACGCCGGGCGGCAGCAGGTTCGACATGCCGAGCGCGGCGGTTTGCGCCTTCATCACGCGCTTGCCGTCGAGAATGCCGCCGTTCGACAGCATGTGGAGAAAGCGATCGTAGTCGCGCGCGGAGGAGACGAGGCCGGCGCCCCCATAGGGAAAGCTGGGCGGCGTCAGATAGACCGATCGCGCGCCCGGATCGATCACCGTACGCTTGTCGCCGACGAAGATGTAGTTGGTGGCCAGCCGGCTCGCCTCGCTGGCGGGCACGCTCCAGTAGGTCGAGCGCATGTTCAGCGGATCGAGCAGCCGCGTCTGCACGAAGCGGTCGAACGGCATGCCGCTCACCTTCTCGATCACCGCGCCCATCACGTCGAGGCCGATCGAATAATGCCATTTGGTGCCCGGCTGCGCGATCAGCGGCACGGTGGCGACGCGGCCGGCGAATTCGGCGAGGTTGGTCGGGCGGGTCTGGCGCGCCTTTGCCTCGACCTGGGTGTTCAATTGCGCCGGGACGATGCCGAGCCGCTCATATTCCTTCAGCAGCGGCCCCTTGGCGCTGATGCTGTAGCCCAGCCCCGCCGAATGGGTCAGCAGGTTGCGGATCAGGATCGGGTTCTTGGCCGGCACGCTGTCGAGCGAGGTGTCCGGGCTGGTCAGGACGCGCATGGTGGCGAAGCCGGGGAAATATTTGCTCACCGGATCGTCGAGGCTGATCTTGCCATCCTCGACCAGCAGCATGGCGGCCATGCCGGTGATCGGCTTGGTCATCGAATAGATGCGCCACAGGCTGTCCGGCCCGGCGGGCGCCGCGCCCGGATCGTCGGCGATCCGCCCGGCGCTGACGAATTGGGTCGGCATGTCGCCAACGCCGAAGGCGGCGACGATGCCGGGCATCTTGCCGCTGGAGACGAGGCTGTCGAACAGCGCCTGCGTGTCGCGCAGCAGCGGGTTCTTTGCCGGTGCGGCGCTGGCGGTGGGCGCCGCCTTTGGCGCGGGCGCGGGCTGGGCCGATCGCTGCGCCTGCCGTGCATCACCCGCCGTCGTCGCAAACGCCAGCACCGCCAGCGTGCCGCCCAGCCAATGCGTTCTCATCGCACCCTCCCTATCGCCTTTGCGGCCTTGGCAAACACGGTCGGCAATCCTGCCGCTGCAAGATCGTCCACCCGCCACCATTCGGCCGCGATGGGCGCTGAATGCGCGTCCCAGCGCGCCACGGCAAGCGCGAGTTCGAGCGTAAAGTGCGTAAAGCCGTGGCTGACCTGTTGGTTCAGCATCGTCCAATCGGCGGCGGCGGGCGCCTCCGCGAGGCCGGGCTGCGTCTCCGTCCACGGCCCGGTCGGCAGCGCGCGCATGCCGCCGAGCAGCCCCTTGGCCGGCCGGCGGACGAGCAGCACCTCAAGGCCGCCGCCTGCCGCCGCGCGCTCCAGCCAGAAGATCGTGCCGTGCCGCGTCGGCCGCGGCTTCTTGGCGGGCTTGACCGGAAACGCTTCCTCCTCGCCCGCGCGATGCGCGGCGCAGGCGTCGGCGAGCGGGCAGAGGAGGCATTTGGGCCGTTTCGGTGAGCAGATCGCGGAGCCCAGGTCCATCATCGCCTGCGCGAAGTCACCGGCGCGCTGATCGGGCGTCAGTGCCTCGGCCGCACGGCGCACCGCGGGCTTGCCGGCCGCGCGGCACAGCCGCGACACGACCCGCTCGACATTGGCGTCGATTACCACCGCGCGCCGGCCGAAAGCGATCGCCGCGACCGCCGCCGCGGTATAGTCGCCAAGCCCCGGCAATGCGCGCAGCGCGTCTTCGGTGTCCGGCAGTTTCCCGCCGTGATCGGCGGCGATCGCCTTGGCCGCGCGCACCAGATTGCGCGCCCGGGCGTAATAGCCCAGCCCCGCCCAGGCGGCCATCACGTCCGCCTCGTCCGCCGCCGCCAGGCTCGCCACATCGGGCCAGCGCGCCACCCATGCCTCGAAGCGCGGGCGCACGGTGGCCACCGTCGTCTGCTGCAGCATTACCTCCGACAGCCAGACGCGATACGGGTCCGGCCGCACGCCGGGCGGCGCCCGCCACGGCAGGGTTCTGGCGTGCCGATCGTACCAATCGAGCAGCGTTTCGGCGATCGAGCGCTTGGCGTCCACACCCCGGCTATGGCATGGGGCGCCAGATGAGCAAGCGGGTGCGCGCCTCCCAGTCCCAGCCCGAACCCGCGCGATCCAATCGGTCGCGCCCGGTATCCGAGCTGCTGCCCAGCGCGGGCGGCGCGGCATTCCGCCGTTTCGGCTTCATCCAGTCGGCGATCGTGACGCGCTGGCCCGAGATCGTCGGCGAGAAGCTGGCGGCGGCGAGCGCGCCCGAATCGATCAAGTTTCCCGTCGGCAAGAAGCAGGACGGCACGCTGACGCTGATGGTGCGCAGCGCGCATGGCGTGATGATCCAGCATGTCGTGCCCGAGATCATCGAGCGGGTGAATCTGTTTTTCGGCTATTCCGCCGTCGCAAAGGTCGCGATCCGCCAGGGCGAGCTGGCGCCCCGCGCCAGGCCGCAGCCCGCGCCGACGCTCCGCCCGGTGCCGGTGGAGCTTGGCCAGAGCCTCAAGACCATCGAAGATCCCGAGCTCAAGGCCGTGCTGGAGGCGCTTGCCGCCAGCGTCGGCGCCTCCAGTGGACTGCCCATCGTCAAATGAAGAAACTGCTCGCCCTCGCCGCCATCGCGCTCGCCGCGCCGCTGACCGCCGCCACGCAGAGGCCGTGGACCGCCACAGCCGCGCTCGCGCCCTCGGGCAGCTATGTGATCGGCAATCCCAAGGCCAAGGTGAAGCTGATCGAATATGTCAGCTACACCTGCCCGCATTGCGCGCATTTCTCGCGCGATTCGGCGCCGGTGCTGAAGGACAAGATGATCGCCTCGGGCTCGACCAGCCTGGAGGTGCGCAGCTCGGTGCACGATCGCTACGATCTGGTCGCCGCCACGCTCGCGCGCTGCTCCGGCCCGGCGCTGTTCCCCAAAATGCACGACCTCTTGTTCGCGCGGCAGGACCAGTGGCTGAAGCAGGCCGTGACCTTTGACCAGGCGCAGGGGCAGGCGCCCGCCGGCACGAGTCAGTCGCAGATGATGCGCAAGCTGGCCGATGGCGCCGGGCTGACCGCGATCGCCAAGGCGGCCGGCATGAGCGACGCCGCGATCGCCGCCTGCTTCGCCAAGGAGGCGAACGTGGCAAGCACGCTGAAGGTCGCGCAATCGATTCAGGGCAAGATCAGCGGCACGCCGGCTTTCGAACTGAACGGCACGCTGATCGAGAACACCGGCTGGGCCGAGCTGGAACCAAAGCTGCGCGCCGCCGGCGCCAAGTGATCGTAGTACGGAGTTAACAGCATGAACCTGCGTCTCGCCGCCTCCACCCCGCTTCTTGCCTGCGCGCTGGCGATGCTTGCCGCGTGCGGCGACGGCGGTAGCACCAACACTGCGGCGCCCAATTCGATCGCCGCCGCGCCGGCACCGGCCGGGCAGGATTGGACGCAGGTCGTTTCCAAGACGGCCGACGGCGGCTATCTGATGGGCAATCCCAATGCGCCGCTGAAGCTCGTCGAATATGGCTCGCGCACCTGCCCGACCTGCGGCAATTTCGGCCGCACCGCGACGCAGCCGCTGGAAGAGAATTACATCAAGACCGGCAAGGTCTCGTTCGAATTCCGCGACTTCCTGGTGCACGCGCCCGACCTTGGCGTCGCGACGCTGGGTCGCTGCGTCGGCGAGGCGCCGTTCTTCCCCGTCCTGCACCAGATGTTCGTCGATCAGGATCAGTTCCTGCAGAAGCTGGAAAGCGTGCCGGCCGATTTCCAGCAGCGGCTGCAGGGCATGAGCCCGGCGCAGCAGGCAACCGCCTGGGTCGAACATCTCGGCTATATCGATTTCATGAAGCAGCGCGGGCTGACCGAGGCGCAGGCGCGCCAGTGCCTGTCCGACGGCTCGCGAATCGAGGAACTGGCGAAGATCTCCGAGGTCGCGATGCGCGACAAGGACGTGACCGGTACGCCGACCTTTATCCTGAACGGCGAGAAGCTCGATGCGGCGAGCTGGCCGCAGGTGGAGCAGGCGCTGAAGGCCGCCGGCGCCTGATGCCGTCAACGGCGCCCCGCCGGTCGTGCGGGGCGCTGACCGATGCTTCGGTTAGATCGCGGCCCAGGCGGCGATCTCTTCCGGGTGCCGCTGCGTCACCGCCAGATCGTGCGCGGTGCCTTGCGCCAGATCGATCGTCACCGTGCCGGTCCATTCCACCGTCGCATTGCCGCTGAGCGTCACCATGCCCGCTTCGCTCGCGGAGGCGCGCACCAGCCCGCCACGATTGCGCACCGTCACCGTCCGGTCGAACGGCAGGCGCCCGGTGAGCCCCGCCACGAACGTCGCCGCGCCCATCGCGCTGCCGCAGGCGTTGGTCAGCCCGACGCCGCGCTCGAACGTGCGCACGTAGAGCGTATCGGCATCTCGAAGCTCGACAAAGGATACGTTGGCGCGATTGGGCAGCCACGCGGGCGCGCCCTCGCAGATCTCGCCGATCCGCACGAGCTCGGCCTCGTCCACCCGATCGACGAAGGCGATCAGATGCGGATTGGGCATCGCGACCGCGGTGAAGCGCAGGTCGGGCGACAGCCGCGCGATCACCGCCTCGCGGATTTCGTCGCCCTCGCCATCCAGCGGCCAGGCGCGCACGTCGAGGCTGGCGGGGCCGGCGGTCTCGCGCACGGTATAGACGCCGGCTGCGAGATCAGCGTCGCGCGCCACATCGGCATGGCTCGTCTTCAGCCGTACGTGCGCTGACGGCTGGCCGGTCGCCTCAAGGCCCGCACGCGCGATGCAGCGCAGGCCGTTGAGGCAGGTTTCCGGCTCGGAGCCATCGGCATTGAAGATCCGCATGCCGAACGCCGCCTCTGCGTCCGCGCCGGTCAGCAGCAGGATACCATCGCCGCCGACCGGCCCGGCCCGATCGGTCAGCGCGCGCGCGACCTGTGCCCAGTCGGCGTCGTCCAGCGCCAGATCGCGCGCGTCGATCAGGGCGAAATCATTGCCGGAGCCGTGACATTTGGTGATGGAAAGCCGCATGGTCGCCGCTTATCCGCGCAAGCCGCGGCGGCCGCAAGCCTGCGCGCTCGCGGGCGCGGCTCAGGCGATCCGGTAATGGTCGGCCAGCCGATCGAGCGCCATGGTCAGCACCAGCCGCCCCGATCGCGCCGGCCAGCCCAGCGCCTTTTCGGCCACCGGCAGCCCCTCGCCCGCACACACCACCCGCCACAATACATCGTTCAGCCCGCGTCCGACCGCCGCGACGGCGGCGTCGAAGCGGCGCTTGGCGGCGAGATGCGCGGCGGTCGGCTCCAGCGCCTGCCCCGCCCCGCCATCGACGCGCGCCGACCAGCGCATCGTCACCGTCGGGCCGATCGCCGCGCGCTCGTAATCGGCGCGCAGCTGCTCGCCCGCGGCAAGCTGTCGCGCCGTCAGCAACCCGCGCGCGCCGAGCCACGACAGCGGCGATTCGGCCAGGTTCACCGTGACCCGGCGACCGGGACCGCTCGGCTTGCCCGCGAGAAGATGGCCATTTGCGTCGATCGCGCGCTCTGCCAGCATCCGCATCTATGTTCTCCTTCTGTTCGACGTTGGCGCGATGACACAGAAGGCGGCGTGTAGGACAGCGGCTTAGCGGCGGCCGTATCGTAGCCGCAGCCAGGCGCCGAACGCCCACCACGACAGCGCCCAGAGCGCGCCCGCGCTCCACCCTGCCAGCACGTCACTGGGCCAATGCACGCCAAGGTACACGCGGCTCGCGCCGATCAGCAGCACCAGCGCGATCGTCGCGCCGAACAGGTACGCGCGCGCCGCGCGGCTCGGCACGATCTGCATCACCGTCAGCGCGATGGTGAGATAGACGATGGCGCTGTTGCCGGCATGGCCGCTGGGGAAACTGGCCGAACTCACCTCGACCAGATGATCCACCAGCGCCGGCCGATCGCGCCCGACCAGGATCTTGCCGACGTGGATCAGCGCCGATCCGGTGACGGTGCCGCCGAATACCAGCGCCGCGGTGAGAAGATGCCGGCTCGCCAGCAGAAAGCCGACCGCCAGGATGGTAACAAGCGTCAGCACCGTGCCGCCGCCCAGCGCAGTGAAATCGATCATCGCCGTCTGCACGGCGGGCGGGCCGATCGGCCGCGACAGATCGCCCGCGGTGCGCAGCGCCAGCATGATCGTCTGGTCGAAATGGAATTGCGCGCCCCGCGCGATCGTCCCGCCCAGCAGCGCCAGGATCAGCACCGCCCCGGCGAGCGCCGCCAGCGCGATAAAGGCGTAAGGCGGGTGGCGGACGCCCTCGGGCGCACTCTGATCGGGGGTGGGCTGCTGGGCGGCAAGGGGAGTTTCAGGCAACATCTCCGGGTCTGTAGCAGCGACGCTGCGCACCCGTCGCCCCCCGGTCCGGTCAAAGGCGGAATATGCCGCATGGATGGTTGGAGCCCGCTTGAACTTTGTACGCAACCACGTACATCTGAGGCATGCAATCGATCAGCATTTCCGAAGCGCGCGCCAACATGAAGGCGCTGGTGGACCGTGTCGTCGCCGACAAGGCCCCGGTCGCGATCACGCGTCAAAAGGGCGAAGGCGCGGTGCTGATCTCCGAAAGCGAATGGGCGTCGATCGAGGAAACGCTTTATCTGCTGCAATCGCCGGCGAACGCACGCGAATTGCTGGCGAGTATCGCCGAGCTCGACGCGGGCAAGGGCAGCGAGCGCGACCTGATCGAGCCGTGAGGCTGATGTTCTCCGACCGGGCC
Source organism: Sphingomonas dokdonensis (assembly GCF_002197685.1). GTDB lineage: Bacteria > Pseudomonadota > Alphaproteobacteria > Sphingomonadales > Sphingomonadaceae > Sphingomonas > Sphingomonas dokdonensis. The sequence goes on from NZ_NBBI01000003.1 coordinate 34,471, forward strand.
TGGCAGCAGTATCTGCACTGGCAAGGCGACGACCGCCGCGGGCTGGAGCGCGTCAACGCGCTGATCAAGGAATGCCAGCGCGATCCGTTTCGCGGCACGGGCAAGCCCGAACCGCTCGGCGGCAACCTGACGGGCTGGTGGTCCCGCCGCATCAACCGCGAACACCGCCTCGTGTACCGCGTGACCGGCCGCGGCGACGCGCAGACGCTGGAGATCGCGCAGTGCCGCTATCATTATTGACGCCGACGCCGGATCGCTGCTGAAGGCGCGACCCGGCGCTTTCGACGTCCAAACGGACCGTGGCGTGTCACTCGATATAGATGCCCACGACCTTCCAGCCGCCATCCTCGCGGTTCAGCGACACCGTTTCGGTCGCACCGCGCTTGTTCGCGAAGTCGGTGCGGAATTGCACCGTGCGGTAGCCGTTGGGCGGCGCGGGCGTGTCGACGTCGCTGATCAGCGTTCGTGAGACCACGCGGCCGAGCGGCACGCGCGCCTGCTGCGATGCCGCCTGCCAATTGGCGACCGTATTTGCGGCGCGGAAGGATGCCGCCGTCCCCTCCCAGCTTCGCTGCCAGTCGGACGCGTCGACCAGCGCCAGCCAATCGCGCGCTGCCTTGCTGACCACGCTTTCGGCGGGCGCGGGTGAAGCGGCGGTGGTTGGCTCGGCAGGCACCTGATTGGGCGTCGAGACAGCGAGCAATGCGGCGATGAGCGAGAACATGGCGATACCTCCTATCGCCCAGCCGGTGAAACGCGACGATCGCGGCGCTGGCGGGGCATGGCCGCTGTCGTCGGGGCCGGCCGGCACGCTGGCATCCCGCAACGGCCTGTCCCCAAGCATTTCGGGGGCCGCGCCCTCCGCATCGTGCAGCAGCCGCGCGGCCTCCTTGCTGCTCGACACCGACAATTTGCGCCGCGCGTCACGCAGCCGCTCGTTGATCGTGTGGACCGACAGGTCGAAGTGGCGCGCCATCGACTTGGCGTCATGGCCGACGAGAAGCAGGCGCAGCGTCTCCTTCTCCTTTTCCGTCAACGCCTCCACGCCCGACACGATAACTCCCCGTCTGAATCGCCCGTCAGACTAGCGTTCGGCGTGCCCGACGTGACCCCCAAAATGGTTGTACCCGCGGCCGACAAGCCGCGGGTACAGGAGAGCTTCAGCGGTGAGACGCCGACTTAGTCGTGCTCGCGGTCACCGGCGCCCATGTAGAGCTCGCGGCCGGTTTCCTCATAGACGCCGCTCATCTTCGCCATGCCGGCTTCCGCCTCAGCGGTGGCGAGAAAGCCTTCGCTGCCCTGGTTCTGCAGCCGGGCGAAGTCGCGCACTTCCTGCGTGATCTTCATCGAGCAGAACTTCGGGCCGCACATCGAGCAGAAGTGCGCGGTCTTGGCGCCTTCCGCGGGCAGCGTCTGGTCGTGGTACTTTTCCGCGGTGTCCGGATCGAGGCTGAGGTTGAACTGATCGCGCCAGCGGAATTCGAAGCGGGCACGCGACAGCGCATCGTCGCGCATCTTGGCCGCGGGGTGCCCCTTGGCGAGATCGGCGGCGTGGGCGGCGAGCTTGTAGGTGACGACGCCGACCTTCACGTCATCGCGATCCGGAAGCCCGAGATGCTCCTTGGGCGTGACGTAGCAGAGCATCGCCGTGCCGTACCAACCGATCATCGCCGCGCCGATGCCGCTGGTGATGTGGTCGTAGCCCGGTGCGATGTCGGTGGTGAGCGGCCCGAGCGTGTAGAAGGGTGCCTCGCCGCACGCTTCCAGCTGCTTGTCCATATTCTCCTTGATCTTGTGCATCGGCACGTGGCCGGGGCCCTCGATCATCACCTGAACGTCCTGCGCCCAGGCGCGGTGGGTCAGTTCGCCCAGCGTGTAGAGTTCGGCGAACTGCGCCTCGTCATTGGCGTCGGCGATCGAACCGGGGCGCAGGCCGTCGCCGAGCGAATAGGCGATGTCATACGCCTTCATGATCTCGGTGATTTCGTCGAACCGCTCGTAGAGGAAGCTCTCCTTGTGGTGCGCAAGGCACCATTTCGCCATGATCGAGCCGCCACGGCTGACGATGCCGGTGACGCGCTTGGCGGTGAGCGGCACGTAGGGCAGGCGGACGCCGGCGTGGATGGTGAAATAGTCGACGCCCTGCTCGGCCTGCTCGATCAGCGTGTCGCGGAAGATCTCCCACGTCAGGTCCTCGGCGATGCCGCCGACCTTCTCCAGCGCCTGGTAGATCGGCACGGTGCCGATCGGCACGGGCGAGTTGCGGATGATCCATTCGCGCGTGTCGTGGATGTTGCGGCCGGTGCTGAGGTCCATCACCGTGTCCGCGCCCCAGCGGATCGCCCAGACGAGCTTGTCGACTTCGGTGGCGACGTTCGACGCGACGGCGGAATTGCCGATGTTGGCGTTGATCTTGACCAGGAAGTTGCGGCCGATCGCCATCGGCTCGGATTCGGGGTGGTTGATGTTGTTGGGGATGATCGCGCGGCCGCGGGCGACTTCGTCACGGACGAACTCGGGTGTCACGTAATCGGGGATCGCGGCGCCAAAGCTTTCGCCATCGCGGGCGTATTCGCGCAGCATCTCGCGGCCGAGGTTCTCGCGCGTGGCGACATATTCCATCTCGGGCGTGATGATGCCGCGGCGGGCGTAGTGCATCTGGCTGACGTTCTGCCCCGGCTTCGCGCGCAGCGGGCGCTTGACGACATTGGGGAACGGCTGCACCCCGCCGGAGCGGTCGGGGCCGAGCTGGCCATTATCCTCCGGGCGAAGCTCGCGCGCGTCATACGCCTCGACGTCGCCGCGGGCCATGATCCAGTCGCGGCGCAGCGGGGCGAGGCCGGCGTTGATGTCGATGCGGACGTTCGGGTCGCTGTACGGCCCCGACGTGTCATAGACGTTGAGCGGGGGCTCGCCGCAGCCCGGCTCCAGATCGATCGCGCGCATCGCGACCTTGAGCGGGCCAACGTGGATCTTGCGGCTGCCGCGGATCGGGCCGGTGGTGACGCCGATGGCGCCGCGCGTTGCTTCGATGGGGGAATCTACGTCGGCCATGTCAGTCACTCTCCAATAGCCGAAGAGCGAAAGACGGATTGCCGGTGGTGGCGCGCCGCTCCCTCCCTCCGCCGGTGTCAACCGGATCAGGTTCAGCGGGTCGGGGGCTCGTGCCCCCCTCTCAACCGCCGACAGCGGTCCCCCGGGGATATGGCCGTTCTACGCCGTTCGCGGCGCGCGGTAAACCCGCGCCGCGCGTCAGCTGGCGGCGCTGGTCTTCAGGTCGCCGTTCAGCCCGGCCGGGAAGAAGCCGCCGGCGGACACCGACGCCTTGTTCACGTAGAGCACGTTCAGCGCCGTGGTGGTCGCGCGGCTGAAGGTGACGCCGTTGGCGTCGGCGGGCGAGATGTTCGCCGCGCCGTTCACCACGACGCCCTGGTCCTGATCGCTCGCGCCATCCAGCGCGTCACGCGCGTCGCTGAAGCGGGTGGCGCGGGCGCGCAGGTCGGCATCGGCATAGATCGCGGTGCGGATCAGCCCGGCGTGATAGCTTTGCGCGCCGAGCAGGCCGAAGAAGCCGGTGCGTGTCGTGCCGATGTTGATGAACGGCTGCAGCCCCTTGTACGCGGTGACGATCACGTCCTGCAGGAAAAACGCGCCGAGCAGGAAATTGCCCTGGTTGGCATAGGGGTTGAACGTCTCGCCCAGCGCGGTGGAGAAGGGGGTCGCCGAGATGTCGATGGCAGGCTGCGCCACCGCTTCCACCGTGACGATGCCGCGCAGATAGGCGATGCGCCGCTGCGCCTCCGCCGCAATCTCGCGCGAACAGGCGGCCAGAAAGGCGTCGCTGAACGATACGGCCGCGCCGCCGGTCACCGCGCCCGCCGCGCCCGTGCCGGTCAGCAGATCGGCCGGCACGCCCGCGCCCGTGAGCGCGTAGCTGAAATATTGCGCCTGCAGATATTCCATCTGCAACGCGAAGTTCACCGTGCCGCGATCGGCATTGCTGGTGGAGGTGGAGGTCGGCGTCGGCGTGGGGGTCGGCGTCGGGGTAGGATCGGGATCATTATCGTCGTTGCCACCGCAGGCGGACAGCAGCGCGAGGCCGCCGGCCGCGATCGAGGCGCCGCCGGCAAGCTGAAGGAAACGGCGGCGCTCGGCGTGCCGCGCGTCGGCGGCATCGTGCGTCGGGGTGATGGTGTCGTGCTCGGTCATGGGAACGTCCTGAAAACGGATAAAGCGGGCGAGGGGGGCAGCGCCTCAGCTCGTCGCGGTCGACTTGATCGTGCCGTTCAGCCCGGCGGTGAAGAACCCGCCGCTCGTTGCCGTGCCGCCGTTCAGATACAGGATGTTGAGCACCTGCTGCGGCGTGCGGCTGATCGCGGTGCCGCTGGCGGTGAGCGGCGCGACGTTCGCGACCGCGGCGCCGGCCGCATTGGTGCCCGGCCGCACACCCTGGTCGAGATCCGCGGCCGCGCCGTCCAGCGTGTCGCGCGCATTGGAGATCGCCTCGCTCGCCTCGATCAGCGACGGCGTGGCGAGACCGCGACGATACAGCAGGCCGCGCAACGCGGCGGCATGATGCGCCTCGGTCGACATCAGGCCGGCGACCGGCTCCAGGAAGGAACGCGTGGTGACGAGACCGAGGATGCCCTGATAGGCGGTGACGGTCACGTCCTTCAGCATGAAGGCGGCGAGGAGGAAATTGTCCTCGCTCGCATACGGATCGAAGGCCTGACCCGCGCCGACCAGCCCGGCGAGGCGCGCCAGGCTGCTGAACGCGCCGCCGGCCGCTGCGCTGAGATCGATCGCCGGCTGTGCGACCGCAAAGTTGCTGGTGAGCGACGCGCGCAGGAACTTGACGTGCGCCAGCCCGTCGGCCGCCATCTCCTTGGCGATCGAGGCGAAAATCGCATCGGCAAAGGTGACGGCGCGTGCGCCCGATGCCGCGCCCGCCGTGCCGCTGCCCGAAATATCCGCCGCGGCCAGCGCGGTGCCGCCCGTCGCCACGGCGAAGAAGTTCGCCTGGAGATATTCGATGTTCAGGATGAAGTTCAGCGCGTCCACCTCGGTCGCGGCGCTTTGCGCGGCGGCGGGCTGCGCCGTCAGCGCCAGCGCCCCTGCCCCGACCGCTGCGGCGCCCAGCGCATTGGCGAAGAAGGCGCGGCGGTCGGCACGCGCGGGGCCGCGCGCCTCCGGCGTCTCGATCAACGTTTCCGTCTGCGACATCGCGGCTTCCTTCTTTCTTTCACACGCACGAAGGCGGATTGGCCTTGCCGCCCGTGCCTAACTCGGTTCGCTGTCGGGTTCCTGAACGGATCGACAGAAACGCGCTAGCGCGAAACGCCGGCAAGGGGAATGTGGTGGTTGCCGGTCATGCGCCGCGCGTGCGCTCAGGCATCGGCCCAGCGGCGCAGCAGATTGTGGTACACGCCGGTCAGCCGGATCACCGCCGGATCGTCCTGCCCCCGGTCCGCCGCCACCGACTGGATGCTGCGATCCAGCTCGAACAGGATGCGCCGGTCGGCGTCGCTGCGCACCATGGATTGCAGCCAGAAGAACGATGCGACGCGGCACCCGCGCGTGACGGGCGTGACGCGGTGGAGGCTGGACGAGGGATAGACCACCGCATGGCCGGCGGGCAGCTTCACCTGCTGCTGCCCGAACAGATCCTCGATCACCAGCTCGCCGCCGTCGTAGCTCGCCGGATCGGCGAGGAAGAGCGTGCACGACAGGTCGGATCGGATGCGGAAATCGCTGCCGCGCTGAATGCGGATGGCATTGTCGACATGCGTGCCGAACGCCTGCCCCGCGCCGTAACGGTTGAACAAGGGCGGAAAGACCTTGAGCGGCAGCGCGGCGGCGAAGAACAACGCCGACCGGCCGAGCGCATCGAGCACGATCCGCCCCGCGTCGCGCGCGGCGGCGCCGTCCTCGGGCAGTTGCTCGTTGCGCTTGGCCAGCGCGGACTGCTGGCCGGAGGTGACGTTGCCGTCGACCCACTCGGCCGCATCGATGATGCCGCGTAGCCGGGCAAGCTCGGCCGCGTCGAGCACATCGGGAATGGCGATCAGCATGCGCGATTGTCCGGGAAAGGCATGACCTGCGATGGAACGCAGGCCGCTATCCTGTCAACCTTGTTGCGAGTGACTATCAACTTTGCGTCGTTGGCTGATGTCGAGCAACCAGGTGCGCAGCGCGCTGGCGAGATTGGGCGGTTCGGCGGCCAGGATGCGCACGGCATCGATCTCTGCGACCAGCGCGGACAGAGGCAGGCCGTGCGCAACCGCGGCCTGCTCCAGCGCCGTCCAGAACAGCGGCTCCAGGCTGATCGAGGTGGGATGCCCGGCGATGGTGATCGAGCGTTTCACCGGCCCGGCAAAGCCGCCGGGCGGCGGGGCGATGCGCGCGGTCATGTCGCCGATCGATCGAGGTGCCGCCGCTTCATGTGCCGTGTTGTGGCAAGCGCGGCTGAGCGGCGCAAGCCGGTGCCGCGCCGCCCACGCCGTGCCGGCCTATTCGAGGTCGGATTCGCTCACCACGATCGGGTTCGCATCCGAATTGCGGCTGAGCGCGGACAGCGCCGCCTCCGTCACCTGATCGATGAAGCGATTGAACATGTCCACGCCGTCGCCATCGGGCCGGTCGCCGCTCAGCGCCTCCAGCAGGTCATATTGCACGGCGAACTCGTAATCGTCGCCGTCGACCTCGCCGGTAAACTCGACCAGCTCGGCATCGAGATTGTCGAGCACGGAACTGGGGTCGATCTCCAACTGGCTGTTCGCCATCACTGTTTCCTTCTTTCTTGGTGCATCGCCGGCCGCTCAGGCCGGCATGTGTCGCGCGAGATCGCCGATAGCGGAGCCGACGAACCTGTCGAGGGGCAGCGCGCCGCCCAGATGGACGGGTCGCTCCAGCGTCAGCACCGCATCCTTTTGCATGGCGCCGTCCAGCTGCTGCCAGGCGCGGACCGCCGCCTCCAGATTGGTGACTTCGGGCACGGCCTCGCCGGCGCGCGTGACGTCTTCGAGCGACGCGCTCATTTTCCAGTCGATCGACGTGCCGTCCGTATCACCCCAGGTCGCTTCGGCCATGTTGCACCTCTCGATTTCTGTGTGCCCCAATCGCCGGAACCCGTATCGAGGTTCCCAAGGCTCGCGATCGCCGCGCAGAAGCACGCCGCCCGCGCGATGCTGGTCCCCGCGCGAACCTTGGCTTAGGGGCGATAGGATGACGACGCAGCGCAAGGGGGTTTGGTGATGACGCGGCATCTTCCGTGGATTGCGCTGGCCTTGGTCGGCGCCGCCAGCTTCGGCGTCGTCGCCACGGTGCGCGGGGAGCCGGTCAACGCACTGTGGATCGTCGCGGCGGCCGTTTCGGTCTATCTCGTCGCGTACCGCTATTATGCGCTGTTCATCGCGCGTGCGGTGATGGGCATCGATCCCGCGCGGCCCACCCCGGCGGTGCGCCGCGCCGACGGGCTCGATTACGTCGCCACCGACCGCCGCGTCCTGTTCGGCCACCATTTCGCCGCCATCGCCGGCGCCGGCCCGCTGGTCGGCCCCGTGCTCGCCGCACAGATGGGCTATCTGCCCGGCACCTTGTGGATCCTCGCCGGCGTGGTGCTGGCGGGTGCGATACAGGATTTCATGATCCTGTTCATCTCCATGCGCCGCGACGGCAAGTCGCTGGGCGAGCTCGTCCGCATGGAAATGGGCGCGATCCCCGGCACCATCGCATTGGTCGGCGCCTTTGCGATCATGGTCATCATCCTCGCCGTGCTGGCGCTGATCGTGGTGCGCGCATTGGCGGAAAGCCCCTGGGGGCTGTTCACCGTCATCGCCACCGTGCCGCTCGCCATGCTGATGGGTGCCTATACCCGCTGGATCCGCCCCGGCGCGATCGGCGAGGTGTCGATCATCGGCTTCATCGGGCTGATCGCGGCGATCGTCTTTGGCCAGTCGGTGGCGGAAAGCGCCTTCTGGGCGCCACTCTTCACGCTGACGCCCGTGCAATTGTGCTTCGGCCTGATCGCCTACGGCGCGATTGCCTCGCTGCTGCCCGTCTGGCTGCTGCTTGCGCCGCGCGACTATCTGTCCACGTTTCTGAAGATCGGCGCGATCGCCGCGCTGGCGATCGGCATCGTCGTGCTCGCGCCGCCGCTGCGCATGCCGGCGCTGACGCAGTTTGCCTTCACCGGCACCGGCCCGGTCTGGGCGGGGCCGCTGTTCCCGTTCCTGTTCATCACCATCGCCTGCGGCGCCGTCTCCGGCTTCCACGCGCTGATTTCCAGCGGCACCACGCCCAAGCTGATCGCGAGCGAGGGCGACGCGCCGTTCATCGGTTACGGCGCGATGCTGATGGAAAGCGCGGTGGCGATCATGGCGCTGATCGCCGCGTCGATCCTCGATCCCGGCATCTATTTCGCGATGAACGCCCCCGCCGCGATCACCGGCGGAGATCCCGCTACCGCCGCCGCCGCGATCACCGCCATGGGCTTCCCCATCTCCGCCGACGCGCTCGCCACCACCGCGCGCGAGGTGGGCGAGACGACCATCGTCAGCCGCGCGGGCGGCGCGCCGACGCTGGCGGTGGCGATGGCGGAGATCTTCAGCAACGTGCTCGGCGGACCGGGGATGAAGGCCTTCTGGTACCATTTCGCCATCCTGTTCGAGGCGCTGTTCATCCTCACAGCGGTGGATGCCGGCACGCGATCGGGCCGCTTCATGCTGCAGGACCTGCTCGGCCTCGCCTCGCCGCGGTTCAAGGAAACGTCGAGCTTCCTGCCCGGCCTCGTCGCCACGCTGATCTGCGTCGCGGCCTGGGGATTCTTTCTCTACCAGGGCGTCACCGATCCGCTCGGCGGGGTGAACACGCTGTGGCCGCTGTTCGGCATCTCCAACCAGATGCTCGCCGCCGTCGCGCTGATGCTCGCGACGGTGGTGCTGTTCCGCATGAAGCGCGACCGCTTCGCCTGGGTGACGATTGTGCCCGCCGCCTGGCTGGTGCTGTGCACCGGCACCGCGGGGCTGATGAAGCTGTTCCACCCCGATCCGAAGGTCGGCTTCCTCGCGCACGCCAACGTCTTCTCCGACGCGGTCGCGCGCGGCGAATTGCTGAAGCCGGCCAAGTCGATGGCGGAAATGAGCCGCATCGTCTTCAACGACCGGATCGACGCCGCGCTCTGCGCGCTGTTCCTCGGCGTCGTCGCCGCGATCCTGGTCTATACCGTGCGCACCTGCTTCGCCGCGCGGCGCATTTCCCGCCCGAGCGTAACCGAGATCCCGCCCGCGCTGGAGCTCGCCCGATGACCCTGCTCTCGCGCCTCGCCGAAACTGCGCGGCTGATGGTCGGCATGCCGGACTACAACGCCTATTGCCGCCACGTCGCCAGCCATCATCCCGATCGAACGCCGATGACCCGCGCCGAATTCTTCCGGAACCGCCAGCAGGCCCGCTACGGCAGCGGCGGCGGGCGGTGCTGTTAGGTTTCTTCCGTTCGCCCTGAGCCGGTCACAAATCCGGGTAGCGCTCCATCAGCGCGCTGGTCACGCCATTGGTCCAGCCAAAGCCGTCCTGCGTCGGATACTCACCCCCGCCGCCGGCCTTGCGCTCCTCCACGTCGTATTTTTCTAGCATCTTGCCCGTCTCGGCATAGGCGGCCTCCACCGTGCCGAGCCAGCGTTTGGCGATCTCGCGTGCCAGCGCCGTCTCGCCGCTCCGCTCCAGCCCGGCGATCGCGACCCATTGCAGCGGCGCCCAGCCGTTGGGCGTGTCCCATTGCTGCCCGGTGCGCACTGGCGTGGTGCGTAGCCCGCCCGTTGCCAGCAGCTCGCGCCTGACCGTCGCCGCCACCGCGCGCGCCTGCTGCGGGGAGGCGGCGCCGGCGAACAGCGGAAACAGCATCGCCGCCGAGACGCGCGGCGTCGGCTTGCCCGTCACCCGGTCCCAATCGGCATAGCGCCCCTCGCGCGCCACCCAGAAATAGCGGTCCAGCGCCGCGCGCCGCTTCGCCGCCAGTGCCCGAAATTGCGCCGCTGCTTCGGAATCCCCCGCCGCCGCCGAGCGCCGCGCGATCGCCTCCTCCATCATCAGCAGGAGGCTGTTGAGGTCGACCGGCACGATGTCGGTCGTGCGGATCGAGGCGAGCCGCTGCGGATCATCAAGCCAGCGGCTGCTGTAATCCCACCCACTCTCCGCCCCGGCGCGCAAATGCCGGTACACCACCGACGCCGGCCGTTCCGGATCCTCCTTTGCGGTGATCACGTCCTCGGCATAGCTTTCGTCGCGCGGCAAGGCGCGGTCGTCCCAATACCGGTTGAGCAACGTCCCGTCGGGCATCCGCACCACCCGCGCGCACGCGCCGCTGGCATCGAGGCAATCGGCGCCCTTCATCCAATAAGCATGTTCGGTCTTCAGCGCCGCCAGCCGCCTAGCCGCCGTCGCCGGATCGACGTCCTTCGACAGGTCCAGCATCAGCGCAAAGAACGGCGGCTGCGACCGGCTGAGATAATAGGTCCGCATGCCGTTCGGAATGTGGCCGTACCGCTCGATCACGTCGGTGAAGTTCGCCAGCATCGATTCCACCAGCGGCTGCTGCCCGTCGACGGCGAGCCCCAGCATGGTGAAATAGCTGTCCCAATAATACATCTCGCGAAACCGCCCGCCCGGCACGACATAGCGGTGCGCCATCGGCAGCAGCGACGAACCTTCGACCACACGGTCGGGCTGGCGCACCAGCATCGGCCACAGATCGCGGACATGCTGGCGAAGGTCCGCCTCGCCGCGGTCGTTGATGCCGGGCACGGAGAAATTCGCCAGCACGAACGCGCGCAGCGCCTCGGGCGTCCTGGGCGCCAGCCGCCGGTAATCCGCCACGATCGCCGTCGGATCGCGCTTCGGCGTCGCATCGACGAACGTCTTGCCGTCAGGGAACAACCGCCCCGTCTGCACCGCGGCGAACAGGTCCGGGTACAGTGCGGCGGGGCTTTGTTGCGCGGTCAACGGCTCGGCCAGCAACGCAGCGACCATCAACGACACTCCCACCCACGCCTTCATCGATTGCGGCCCTCGACTACCCGACATCAAAGGACAAGCGCCCGACCGGCCCGGATGGCTCCCTTGTGGCAGCAGGAAGATCGTTTTGACGGGTGGGGCGCATACCGGGTTGTGACGCTAGAGAGCGAAAGCCGCAATCTGAGAGGAAAGCGGACCTTCGCCGAGATCAGGTAAGCATCACAACGATCACAAGAGGGACCGCGAACAAGAGCACCAACCAAGCAGCGAACCGAATGGACAGATGCCGTACTCGCCACTTCCAGAGGACTGCTGTTGATCCAAGCGCGAGGACTACGCAGATTGGGGCCAGATAGCGAATCCGTACAGCTCCATTCGGGTGGTGCGGTGTTAGCGCCAAGATCAGGACCAAGATAACCCCGGCCATTGCAGATCCAACGCTCACGTCCCGATACATGCGCCACGCGCGCTGCACTTCTGTGCCTTCGTTGGCTATCGTCTTCTGCTCGGCATGGAGCCACTCGTACCGATCAGGCTTCATGCAGAAGGTATGAGCGTATCGGTGAACGTCCGCAACTGGGCGGAACCTGTCAATCTCTCCATCGTCATCCCCGCGAAGGCGGGGATCCATAAACTCTGGACATCGCGAGAGAAGCGGGCGCTGCGTTTATGGATGCCCGCCTTCGCGGGAATGACGGACGAAGGAGGGGGCGTGAGCAAACCCTTGAGTGACGGCGGCTCCCGATAACCTCTCCCTAGCTCAGATTCGGCCGCAGCCAGCGTTCCACCTCGTCCTTCGGCCGCCCGCGCCGGGTGGCATAGTCGGCCACTTGGTCCTGCCCGATCTGCGCCACGCCGAAATAGGCCGCGTCCCGGTGTCCGAAGTAGAAGCCGGAGACCGCCGCGGTCGGCAGCATCGCCATGCTCTCGGTCAGCGTGATGCCCGCCACGTCGCCCGTTTCGTCGGCCAGCATCTCGAACAATTCGGGCTTGAGCGTATGGTCCGGGCACGCCGGATAGCCCGGCGCGGGGCGGATGCCGCGATATTGCTCGCGGATCAGCGCCTCGTTGGTCAGCTGCTCGTCGGGGGCATAGCCCCACAAGGTCGTGCGGACATGCTGGTGCAGCCGCTCGGCGAACGCCTCGGCAAAGCGATCGGCTAGCGCCTTCAGCAGAATGTCGTTGTAATCGTCGGTATCGGCCTTGAACCGCGCGAGGTGCGGATCGATGCCGTGGATCGCGACAGCGAAGCCGCCCAGCCAGTCGCCCTCCGGATCGATGAAGTCTGCAAGGCACATGTTCGCCCGCCCCTCGCGCTTTGCCACCTGCTGGCGCAGGAAGCACAAGCGCCGGCTTCCCTCGTTGCTGCGGTCGAGATCGGGCACGCGGATATGCTCGGGCACGCTGCCGCCATCGGGCGTGCGGTGATCGTCTGAATGGCGGTGCTGCACGAACACGTCGTCGCCCCCCGCTCCTTGACCCCGATGCGCCGGCCACAGCCCGACGACGCCGCGAGCGGTCAGCCACTTCTCCTCGACGATCGTGTCCAGCATCGCGAGCGCATCGGCGTAGAGCGAGCGCGCGCTCTCGCCGACGATCGCGTCGTCCAGAATCGCGGGAAAATTGCCCGCCAGCTCCCACGAGCGGAAGAACGGCGTCCAGTCGATCAGTTCGCGCAGATCGGCGAGATCCCAATCGTCGAAGCGGTGCACGCCCGGCTGGTGCGGCGCCGCGGGCTTCTGCGCCATGTCCGCGACGAACGCATTCTCGCGTGCCTTTTCCAGCGGCACGAGATTCGATCCGCCGGCATTGGCGCGCTTCACGCGCACGTCGTCATATTCCGCCTTGGTCCTCGCCACGAAATCGATCGACTGCGTGTCCGAAACCAATTGCGTGCACACGCCGACCGCGCGGCTCGCGTCCAGCACATGGACGACGGCGCCGTCATACGCCGGATCGATCTTCAGCGCGGTGTGCACCCGGCTCGTCGTCGCGCCGCCGATCAGCAGCGGCATCGTCATGCCGGCGCGCTTCATCTCCTCGGCCACCGTCACCATCTCGTCGAGCGATGGGGTGATGAGGCCGGACAGGCCGATCATGTCGGCATCATGCTCCTTCGCGGCATCGAGGATCTTGGACCACGGCACCATGACGCCAAGGTCGACGATCTCGAAGCCGTTGCACTGGAGCACCACGCCGACGATGTTCTTGCCGATGTCGTGCACGTCACCCTTCACGGTCGCGAGCACGATCTTGCCCTTGCCCTTCGCCCCCGGCTCCTTCGACGCCTCGATGTAGGGCAGCAGATGCGCCACCGCCTTTTTCATTACGCGGGCGGACTTCACCACCTGCGGCAGGAACATCTTGCCCGAACCGAACAGGTCGCCGACGACGTTCATGCCGTCCATCAGCGGGCCTTCGATCACCTCGATCGGCTTGGCCGCCTGCTGCCGCGCCTCCTCGGTATCCTCGACCACGAAGGCGTCGATGCCGCGCACCAGCGCGTGTTCCAGCCGCTTGGCCACCGGCCAGCCGCGCCATTCGAGCGCCGCCTTGTCGTCCGCCACCGCGCCCTTCTGCCCGCGGAACCGCTCGGCAATGGCGATCAGCCGCTCGGTCGGGCTCTCGTCGTCGCGGCGGGCCGGGCGGTTGAGGATCACATCCTCGCACGCCTCGCGCAGTTCGGGATCGATCTGGTCATAAACGTCGAGCTGCCCGGCGTTGACGATCGCCATGTCGAGCCCGGCAGGGATCGCATGGTAGAGGAACACCGAATGCATCGCGCGGCGCACCGGCTCGTTGCCGCGGAAGCTGAACGACAGATTGGAGAGCCCGCCCGAGAAATGGACGTGCGGGCACGCCGCCTTGATGCGCTTCACCGCATTGATGAAATCGACGCCATAATTGTTGTGCTCGTCGATCCCCGTCGCCACCGCGAACACATTGGGATCGAAGATGATGTCCTCGGGCGGGAAGCCGATGCCGGTCAGCAGCCTGTAGGCGCGCTGGCAGATCTCGACCTTGCGATCCTCGGTATCCGCCTGCCCCACCTCGTCGAACGCCATGACGACGACGGCCGCGCCATAGGCCATGCACTTGCGCGCCTCGGCGAGGAACTTGTCCTCGCCCTCCTTCATGCTGATCGAATTGACGATCGGCTTGCCCGAGACGCACTTCAGCCCGGCCTCGATCACCTCCCACTTCGAGCTGTCGATCATCACCGGCACGCGCGCGATGTCGGGCTCGGCCGCGATCCGCTTCAGAAACGTGGTCATCGCCTCGACCGCGTCGAGCAGGCCCTCGTCCATGTTGACGTCGATCACCTGCGCGCCATTCTCGACCTGGTTGAGCGCGACGGTGACGGCGGCGTCGTAATCGCCCGCCATGATCAGCTTCTTGAACGCCGCCGATCCGGTGACGTTGGTCCGCTCGCCGATATTGACGAAACTGGTGGAGGAGGTGGTGGTCATCGTTCTTCTTTCTCCCTCTCCTCGCGTGCGGGGAGAGGGTCGGGGAGAGGGGCAGTCAAAGGCGGCTTCCACTGCCCCTCTCCCGCCTTCGCTTCGCTCGGCACCCTCTCTCCTAAAGGCCCCATCAAAGTAATACTTTGATGGGTACCCCAAGCGGGGAGAGGGAGTTAGGTCACGCCGCCATGGTAAACGGCTCGAGCCCGGCGAGCCGCGTGCGCACCGCCGGCGTCGGGATCACCCGCGGTGCCAGCCCACGCACCGCCTCGGCGATCGCGCCGATATGCGCCGGCGTCGAGCCGCAGCAGCCGCCCAGCACGTTGACCTGCCCCGCGGCGGCCCATTCGCGCACCAGCCCGGCGGTGGTCGCCGGCGCCTCGTCATAGGCGCCAAGCTCGTTGGGCAGCCCGGCATTGGGATAGACCATGATCAGCGTGTCGCAGATCTCTGACAGCGTCTTCACATGCGGGCGAAGCTGCTCCGCGCCGAACGAGCAATTGAGCCCGATCGTCACCGGCTTGGCATGGCGCACGGCATGCCAGAACGCCTCCACCGTGTGGCCCGACAGGTTGCGCCCCGACAGGTCGGTCAGCGTCATCGACAGCATGATCGGCACGTCGCGCCCGAACGCAGCCGCCGCTTCGGACGCCGCCATCACGCCGGCCTTGGCGTTCAGCGTGTCGAATACCGTTTCGATCAGGATGAAGTCCGCCCCGCCCTCGATCAGCGCATCGGTCTGCTCGCGATAGACGTCTTTCAGATAATCGAAGTCGATCTCGCGAAAGCCGGGGTCGTTGACGTCGGGCGACAAGGACAAGGTCTTGTTGGTCGGTCCAATCGCACCCGCCACAAAGCGGCGGCGCCCGTCGCGTGCGGCATATTCATCCGCCACGCGCCGCGCCATCGCCGCGCTCTCGATGTTGATCTCGCGCACCAGCCCTTCCGCGCCATAATCCGCCTGGCTGATGCGATTGGCCGAGAAGGTGTTGGTCTCGGCGATGTCCGCCCCCGCCTCGAAATAGGCGCGGTGGATCGATTCGGGCACTTCCGGCTTGGTCAGCGCCAGGATGTCGTTGTTGCCCTTCTGGTCATGGCCCAGCCCCAGCGTGCCGGCATAATCCGCCTCGCTGAGCTTCCAGTTCTGGATCTCCGTCCCGAACGCGCCATCGGTGACGAGGATACGCTCGCGCGCGGCGGCGAGCAGGGCTTCGCGGGCGCCCTCGGGCGCAAGTTGGGCGTGGCTGGGCATGACGCGCAGCATATAAAGATATCTTTATATGTTCAAGACAGCTGTCGGGCAGCCTCCGTCGCCACGATCACCCGCCGTCCGTCGGCGCGCACCAGCACCTCCACCGCGACGCCATAAGCTGCCGCCAGATTGTCCGGCGTCATTACCGTTTCGGTAGGACCATGCGCCAGCACCTGTCCGTCCTTCAGCAGCAGCACCTCATCGGAGACCGCCGCCGCCTGCGTGAGATCATGGAGCACCACCACGACGCCCATGCCCGCCGCCGCCGCATCGCGCAGCAGCGCCAGCGCCTCCAGTTGGTGCAGCGGGTCGAGGCTCGCGAGCGGCTCGTCGGCGAGCAGCCAGCGCGGCTCCCCCGCCAGCACCCGCGCCAGCAGCACGCGCGCGCGCTCGCCGCCGGACAGGTCGCGCACCGACCGCTCGGCGAAGTCGGCGGTGCGCGTCGCCGCGAGTGCCCGATCGACCGCCGCATCGGCCACCCCGCCGCCATGCGGCAAGCGGCCCAGCGCCACCACATCGCGCACCCGCATGTTCCAATGCACCGCGGCGTCCTGCGGCAGGTAGCCGATCGCCTGCGCCCGCTCGCGCACCGGCATTGCCGCCACATCCGCGCCGCCCAGCGCGACCCGCCCGGCCGCCGCCGGCACCAGCGCGGCGCCCGCGCGCAGCAGCGTGCTCTTCCCCGCGCCGTTGGCGCCCAGCACCACCGTCACGCGGCCCGGCGCAAACGCCGCCGATACGTCGCGCAGCACGGTACGCCGGCCCAGCGCCACCGTGAGGCCCTCCGCGATCAGCTCCACGACCGCCCCCGCTCGCCCAGCAGGAGCGCCAGAAAGAACGGCGCGCCGATCAGCGCCATGGCGACGCCCAGCCGCACCTCGCCCGGCCCCGGCACCAGCCGGCACAGGCTGTCCGCGCCCAGCACCAAAGCCGCGCCGCCGAGCGCGCTCGGCACCAGCAGCGCCGACGGCCGCGCGCCGACCAGCGGGCGCAACAGGTGCGGCACCACCAGCCCGACGAAGCCGACCACCCCCGTCACCGCCACGCCCGCGCCGACCGACAGGCCGGTCCCCAGGATCACCAGCGCCTGCAACCGCCTGAGGTCGACGCCCAGCGACCGCGCCGCATCCTGTCCCAGCGTCAGCGCGTCGAGGCTCCGCCCGGTGCCGAGCAGCAGCGCCGCCCCCGCCAGCATGAACGGCGCGGCATGGGCGAGGTCGTCGGGCCCGCGATCGGTCAGCGCGCCCATCAGCCACTCGATCACTTCCGCCACGACATAGGGATTGGGCGCGATCGAGATCAGGAAGGCGGTCAGCGCTGCGGCAAGGCTGGCGAGCACCGTGCCCGCCAGCACGAACGCCGCCGGGCTTTCCGCGCGCCACGTCAGCGCGGCAAGCAGCGCCATCGCGCCCACTGCGGCGGCCATCGCCGCCGCGAACACGCCCCACTGGCTCCCCGCGCCCAGCACCAACGCCGCCACCGCGCCCAGCGCCGCCGCGGACGACACGCCAAGCACGCCGGGATCGGCCAGCGGATTGCGCAGCCACCCCTGCAACACCGCGCCCGACAGCCCCAGCACGCCGCCCAGCAGCAGCGCCAGCACCGCCCGCGGCAGCCGTAATTGCGTCACGATCGTCCAGCGCGGATCTCCGGACCAGGCGGCCTCCGGCGGCACCCACGCCTTGCCCGCCATCAGCGACGCGGCGAACAGCAGCGCCACCAACAATCCAAGCTTGGCGTTCAGCCGCATCATACCCCCCGCCGGATCGCGGCCAGCCGCCGCAGCGCCGCCGGGATCGTCGGCCCGCCGCAATTGATCAGCTCGCGATCGAACGGCACCTCGCGCGTCTTCGCACCCGTCGCCGCCAGCAGGTGCCGCCGCATTGCCGCCGTCCGCCCGCCCCCGTCGGGCGACAGGATCAGTGCGGGCGGGCGCGCAACGATCGTCTCGACCGGCAATCGCCCGGTCATCGTAACGCCGTAATCCGCCGCCGCATCGCGCAGCCCGACATGCGCCATCATCTCGTCCAGCAACGTCCCGTCCCCGTTCGCCAGATCACCGCCGATGAACAGCAGCGCCGGCACCGCCGGCCCTTGCGCCTCGGTTGCGCCAAGCGCCGCATCGATCCGCGCGTTCAGCGCTTCCCCGCGCACCTCGGCACCGACCACCCCGGCCACCTCACCAATCTGCTGCTTGCTCGCCGACACCGTGGCCGGCGATCCCAGATACAGCGTCTTCAGCCCCGCACGATCGAACGCGGCGCGCGTCGCAGGCGGCGTGAAGGCGCTCGCCACCACCAGATCGGGCGACAGCGCGATCACCTCCTCCGCCGTTCCCGCGGTGGTGCGAAAGCGCCGCGCCACGTCGAGCGGAATCGAGGTCGCGCGCGGATCCTGCGAATAATGGCTGATCGCCGCGATCCGCTCTGCCGGTACCAGCGCGAGCAGCAACTGGTCCGCACACGGATTGAGCGACACGATCCCGCCCCCGCGCACGGCCGGCCCGGCGGCGGAACAGCCGGCGAGCAGGAGGGCGAGAAGCAGGATCGCACGCATCGCTTTTCAGCCTCTACTTCGTCATGCCGGGCCTGTCCCGGCATCCACCGCGCCGCACACCCACCAGCGGCAAGTTTGCGGGCCGGTGGACCCCGGCATAAGGCCGGGGTGACGAACCTTTCCTGGCCTCAATCGAACTTGACCCGAACGCCGCCATACACCGCGCGCCCGATCGTGCCGTAATTCGCCACCGTCCGGTAATCGGCATCGAACAGATTTTCGACGCGCCCGTACAGCGAGAAACGATCCCCCAGCGGCAGTTCCGCGCGGATGTTGGTCAGCGTATAGCCATCCAGCCGCACGGTGTTCGCCGCATTGTCGAAACTGTCGCCGACCACCAGCACCGTCGCGCCCAGCGCGAGCCCGAACGGGAAGCGGTAATCCGCCGACATGCTGACGGTATCTTCCGGACGGCGCGCCAGGTCGTTGCCGACAAAGCCGGCGCTGCGGTTCTCGTTGGCGATATGCGTGTACGATCCGCTGACGGTGAACCGCTCGACCGGGCGCATCACCAGCCCGATTTCGACGCCCTCCGCCCGCGTCCGGGCGATGTTGCTGTAGCTGAAGGTCAGCAGGTCGTAGTCGATCTGGTTGCGCGTCTTGCGGTTGAAGTAGGTCGCGCTGGCGACGAGCTGATCGCCGATCAGCCGCTGCTCGATGCCGGCGTCCCAGCTCTTCGCCGTTTCCGGATCGAGATCGGGGTTGCCGGAGAAGCCGTCGTACAATTGGTACAAGGTCGGCGCCTTGAAGCCCTCGGCATAGCTCGCGCGCAGCGTCGTGCCGGTCGGCAGCGTATAGGCGGCGTTGGCGGCGAAGGTCGTGTTGCCGCCGAACGCATCGTCGTCGTCGTGGCGCACCGCGCCGGTCACCGCGAGGCCCTCGACCGGCGTCACGATCACCTCGCCCCAAACGCTCGTCACGCCGCGGCTGAAGCGTCCGACACCGTCGAAATAGCGCGTCGTCTCATGCTCGACGCCCGCGACCAGCCGGACCTGCTCCAGTGCCTGGAAGTCGCCCTTGTAGGTGTAGCGTTCGCTGCGCCCGCGCCCGAAAAACTGCGGCTCGCCGCCCGCCGCATCGCGGTCGAAATTGTCGCGGTTGATGTCGGCGATCTGGAACGCCACCACGTTGCGGAAGCGCCCGTCGAGCAAGTCGGCGTTGAGCCCGGCATAGCCATACAATTCCTGCGCGGTCGAATATTCATTCGTATCGGCAAAGGTGAAGGCGGGCGCGGGGAAGCCGTCGAGATCGGTGCGGCTGTCCGCCCAATAGCCGCGCAGGTCGAGGCGGATGTTGGGCGCGAACGCCACTTCCACCCGCCCGCTCGCGCCATATTGGCGATAGCCGTCACGCTCGGTGCCGCGGTCATAGGCCGAGATGCCATCGGTGCGCAGGTATCCGCCGCTCAGCGACCCCGAGATGATCCCGCTGCTGCCCGACACGCCGCCGCTCGCGAACAATGTGTCCATGTCGCCATATTCAACATTGCCGCGCGCCTGCAGCCCCTCGGTCGGGCGCCGGGTGATCACGTTGACCACGCCGCCGATCGCCTGGCTGCCCCATGGCACCGAGTTCGGCCCCCGCAGCACCTCGACCCGCTCGACCGACGCGGAGAGCAGATTGGCGAAGTCGAACCCGCCCCCCGGCGACGACGGATCGTTGACGCGCACGCCGTCGATCAGCGTCAGCGTCTGGTCGCCCTCCGCACCGCGGATGCGCACCGCGGTGTTGGTGCCAAGGCCGCCGTTGCGCGTCACGGTGATGCCCGGCGTGGTCTGGAGCAGGTCGGACAGCGCGACCGTCTGGCGCTGCTCGATCGTCTCGCGGTCGATGATCGTCACCGCCTGGCCTGTGGTGTCGACGTCCTGCGCGACGCCGCTTGCGGTCACGGTGATGTCGCCGTCGCGGTCGAGATCCTGCGCCACTGCCGGCACGGCGAGGAGGGCGGTCGATGCCGCCAGCCATTGAATAAACTTCACGTGTTCTTGCCCCAAACAGGGCCGCGGCCGGCGCGTGTGTGCACCGTCCGTCAGCCGATCCCTCATGTCGTTCGCTCGAGGGTTTCGGCCTCGTCCGCCCGGCACACCCCGTCCGCGCGATGGATCGACGTGCGACCGGCAGGTCTCCTGGCTCTCGGGTCAAACGTGCCGCCCCGCCTTCCCGGATCGCTCCAGTGGCATGGGGTGGGCGGCACTCGCCGATCACAGTTGCGGGGGCAGCGCGGGGTCGAGCGTTTCAGCCCTTCCCGACTTCCCTTTTCATCCCGTCTCCGGGAACCGTTCGCGGCCGCGCCCCTAGGGCCGGCGCGGCAGGTTCGTCAATATTCCACTCCCTTCTGCGCGTTGAAGCCGGCGTTGAACGGATGCTTCACCTCGCCGAATTCGGTGACGAGGTCGGCGATCTCCTTCAGCTCCGCCCGCGCGCCGCGCCCGGTGATGCAGATATGCTTGGTCAGCGGCCGCTCCTTCAGGAACGCCAGCGCCTCGTCGAACGGCAGCGTGTCGTCGGCCAGCACGATGTTGAGTTCGTCCAGGATCACGAAGTCGATCTCGGGATCGAGGATCAGGTCCTTGGCCCGCTCCCACCCGCGCCGCGCCGCCGCGATATCCTTGGCGCGGTCCTGCGTGTCCCAGGTGAAGCCCTCGCCCATGCTCTCGAAGCTGACGAGGTCGCTCGGGTGATCGGTGAAGAAATTGCGCTCCCCCGTCTCCCACGTCCCCTTCACGAATTGCAGGATCGCGACGCGCATGCCCCAGCCGATCGAGCGGATCGCCATGCCGAAGGCGGCGGAGGACTTGCCCTTGCCGTTGCCGGTGTGGACTAGCAGCAACCCGCGCTCCAGCGTGCGCCGCGCCTGCAGCTTGTCGCGCGCCACCTTCATGCGGCGCATCTTCTCGTTGTGGCGGCTGTGGTCGTCGGGCTGATCGGTCATGGCGATGCTATCGCCGTGCGAGGCTCGTGGCGCAACTCCCGCACGACCACCCGCCCACATCGTCACCCCGGCCCTGTGCCGGGGTCCACTGACCCGCGCACTCGCCGGCCTGAGGGGCTGAGGCACGGTGGATGCCGGGACAAGCCCGGCATGACGAAGCGGGAGGCGGCTGGTCAAGCAAACTTCCTCTCCTTAGTGATCGCACAACAGGGGGGACGATCAATGAACCGCACGACCATGCTGCTCGGGCTGGCACTCGCCGCCGCACCGCTGTCCGCCCACGCGCAAACCCCCGCGCCGCTCGCCAATACCGAGCAGCTCGATGGTCTCCTTCCCGTCCACCTCGATCGCAGCGGCGGGCGCATCCTCCTGTCGCTGCCCGCTCCCGGGGCCGACGGCGTCGCCGCGCGGCTCCTGTATTCCACCGCGCTGCGCACCGGGCTCGGCTCCGCGCCTGTCGGGCTCGACCGCGCGCAGCCCGGCCCCGCGCAGATCCTGGTCATCCGCCGCCTGGGCAAGAAGGTCGCGTTCGAGCTGGAGAACAGCCGCTTCCGCGCCACCGGCGGCTCCCCCGCCGAACAGGCCGCGGCGAGCGACGCCTTTGCCTCCTCCACGCTGTGGATGGGCGACGCCATCGCCGGCCCCGACGGCCGCCTGCTGGTCGACATCGCGCCGTTCCTCGCACGCGATACCAAGGGGATCGCCGATCAGCTGAAGGATGCCGGCGAAAAGGGGTGGAAGCTCGTCCCCGATCTCAGCGCCGCCGACCCGGCCGCGACCCACGTCTTCCCCCGCAACATGGTGTTCGAGGCGCGCCAGACCTTTGCCAGCGACACGCCGGGGGCCGAGGTGCGCAACATCGCCCCCGACGCGCGCCAGGTCACATTGGTGGTGCGCCACAGCTTCGCCGCGCTGCCGGAAGGCGGCTACACCCAGCGACGCTTCGATCCGCGCGGCGGCAGCTTCTCGACCCAAATCCTCGATTTCGCCGCCCCGCTCGGCCAACCAATCGTCCGCAACCTCGCCAACCGCTTCCGCCTCGACAAGGTCGATCCCAGCGCCGCGCGGTCGCGGGTGAAGAAGCCGATCGTCTTTTACATCGACAATGCCGCCCCCGAGCCGATCCGCACCGCGCTGCTGGAGGGCGCATCGTGGTGGAAACAGGCGTTCGACGCGGCCGGCTTCATCGACGCCTATCAGGTGAAGATCCTGCCCGACGGCGCCGACCCGCTCGACCTCAACTACAATGTCGTCAACTGGGTCAACCGGGCGACGCGCGGCTGGTCCTACGGCTATGCCGTCTCCGATCCGCGCACGGGCGAGATCCTGAAGGGCTCGGTGCTGCTCGGCTCGCTGCGGGTGCGGCAGGACATGCTGATCTACGAAGGGCTGGTCGGCGCCGCCGCGACCGGCAGCGGCGGACCCAACGACCCGCGCGAAGTGGCGCTCGCCCGCATTCGCCAGCTTGCCGCGCACGAGGTCGGCCACGCGCTCGGCCTCATGCACAATTTCGCCGCCAGTACGCAGGATCGCGCCTCCGTGATGGACTATCCCGCGCCGCGCGTGGGGCTGGTCGACGGCGCGCCCGACCTGTCGGACGCTTATGGTGTCGGGCTGGGCGCGTGGGACCTGTATGCGATCGACTGGCTGTACGGCGACAAGGCGGGCAGCGACCCCGACGCGCTCGCGCTGACCAAGGCGGCCGATGCGCAGCAGCGCGGCTTGCGCTTCGTGTCGGACGAGAATGCGCGCGCGGCATCGGCGTCGCAGCCTTGGGGCAGCCTGTGGGACGATGGCGCCGATCCGGTGGCCGAGCTTGCCCGCATGATGCAGGTGCGCGCCGCCGCGATCGCCCGCTTCGGCCCGCAGGCGCTCGCCGCCGACGAACCCGCCGCTAACCTGCGCCGCAAGTTCGTGCCGATCTGGCTGCTCCACCGTTATCAGGTGGAGGCCGCGGCCAAGCTGATCGGCGGCGTCACTTCCGAATATGCCGTGGCGGGCGACGGCCACAATGTCGCCGCCGCCGTGCCGGGCGCGTCGCAGGATGCCGCACTCGACGCCTTGCTCGCGACGCTCGATCCCGCCGCGCTCGACGTGCCCGAACGGCTGATCCCGCTGCTGTCGGCCGGCTGGTCGGGCGACCGCGACCGCCAGTTCGATATCGAGGTGATGCGCACCGCAGGCAGCACCGTGTTCGATCCGCTGGTCGCCGCCGAGGTCGCGGCGCAGGTGACGCTGGACGCGCTGCTCGCCCCCGAACGGCTGGCACGCATGGCCGATCAGCACCGCCGCGACGCCGCGATCCCCGGCCCGGGGATGCTGGCCGATCGCCTGCTCGCGCGCGCCGCCGCGCCCGTCGCCGACGATCGCCTTGCCGCCGTCCGCCGCGCGATCGGCACCCGCATCGTGCTGAGCCTGGCGAAGGCCGCCCGCGCGCCGGCGACCGGGAGCGAAGCCCAAGTCGCCATCGATCAGGCGCTGGCCGATTGGGCGGCGAAGCAAGGAAAAAGCCGCATCGCCGGTGCCAATGACCGCGCCTGGGCGCTCACCACCGCGCGGTTGCTGGGGGACCGCGACGCGCTCGCCGCCGCGCTGAAAGACGAGGCGATCGAACCCAAGATCCCGCCGGGCATGCCGATCGGCAGCGGCGAGCTGCACTGAGCGTCAGCCGCGCGCGATCCGTTCCAGCGCGGCATGATCCACCACCGTGATCGCGCGATAGCCCCGCGCGATCACGCCCTTGCGCTCCAGCGCTGCCAGGTGGCCGTTGATCGTCTTGCGTGACAGGCCGGTCATTTCGGCAAGGTCGCTCTGGCTCACCGGCACACTGTCGCCTTGCGCGAATTGCAGCAGGCGCAGCGCCACGCGCCCCTCGGCCGTCTGCACCAGGAGATAGGCGGCCAGCCGCGTCGCCTGCTCCAGCTGCGCGTACACCAGCTCGTTGATCGCCCGCCACAAGCTCGCGTCGGTCGCCGCTGCGCGGTCCAGCGCATCGTCGGCGATCATCAGCACTCGCGCCGGCGTGTTTGCCCGCACCGTGATGATGCGCGGCCCGCCGCCGCTGCGCCGCGTGCGGCCCAGGATGGTCGGTGCCGAGGCCAGCCCGATCATCACGTCGCGATCGGCATCCAGCGCCACCTCCATGCGCAGCGCCCCGTCGAGCACGGCCAGCAGCCCCGTCCCCTCGTCCCCCTGGCTATAGACCCATTGTCCGCGCTGCAGGTCCACCGTCCGCCCGCCGGCGACCAGCATTCGCTGTAGCGCAGCCGGCTGGCGCGCGAACCACGGGTTGCGGCCAAGCGCCGCGAGCATTGCCGGCTCAAATGTCACAAAGGTGACAATACCGCTCCCGCGACTCGGGTAAACCCCGATCAGACAGAAGAGACAGGAGTGGATCATGGCAACGCAGCTCAAGGATCGCGTGACGACCCGCCCGATCGGCAAGCATGTCGGCATCGAATTCGAAGGCGTCGACCTCACCAGCCTCGACGATCTGACACTGGCCGAGATGCGCCAGGCACTGGCCGATCACGGCATGGTCTTCGTGCGCGACCAGCAGCTTACCCCCGAACAGCACATCGCCTTCGCGCGTCGCTGGGGCGAGATCGACATCAACAACTACTTTCCCGCGAACGGCGGCTATCCCGAGATCGCCGAGGTGCGCAAGGCGGAGAACCAGCAGACCAATATCGGCGGCGGCTGGCACACCGATCACAGCTACGATCAGGTGCCGGCGATGGGATCGATCCTGCTCGCCCGCGAAACCCCGCCGACCGGCGGCGACACGCTGTTCGCCAGCATGTCCGCCGCGTTCGAGTCGCTGTCGCCAGGCATGAAGGAAACGCTGCGCACGATGCGCGCCGTCCACTCGGCCGACCATATCTACAGCAAGGACGGCATCTACTCGAAAACCGATCAGGCGGCGGACCTGAAGGGGCATGACGTGCACACCCACGCCGTCCACCCCGTCGTCATCAAGCATCCGCGCACCGGGCGCGAGATCCTCTACGTGAACCCCGCCTTCACGCTCCATTTCGAAGGCTGGACGCGTGAGGAGAGCATGCCGCTGCTCACCTATCTGTATCAGGTCGGCATGCGGGAGGAGTTCCACTGCCGCGTGCAATGGGCGCCGGGATCGATGGCGATCTGGGACAATCGCTCAACCTGGCATCATGCGATGAACGATTATCACGGCCACCGCCGGCTGATGCACCGCATCACCATTTCGGGCGAGCCGCTCAACTGAGCGGTCGCTAGCTCGCCGCAGCGCGCGTGTAGCGGACGAAATCGCCCAGCACGATCTGGCTGCGGACGGCGCGGGAGCCGGGATCGACCAGTCGCACCCTGTCGGCATCGCATAATTGCGTGCCGACATTGCGCGTCAGCAGGATGTCGCGCCGCTCCAGCCGCGCAGCGTCCGATCGCGGCCGATTGACGTACACCCGACTGCCCACGCGGTAGATGATCGCCGTGCCGTCGATGATCTCGGTCGCGGTGATGCCGCTCAGGCTGATGCAGCGCACCGGCGCGCCCGGCACCAACCCGGCGGTCGCCTTGGCTAGGGCGGTTTGACCATCCTTGGGCGCTGCTGCGGTGGCGGGCGCAGCAAGGCCGGCGATCGTTGCGAGCAGCAGGGCGATGCGTGTCATGATCGCGATGTTGCCCCGGCCCCGCTGAACACGTGCTGACCGCGCCGGCCGCCGCGGCGATGATTGCAGCGGCGGCAAAGCGGGCTACACGGGGGCCGTGCCGCTTTCCCTTTCTCCCGTGCGCACGGCGCTGCGCCGCGTCGCGCTCGCCTCCCTCCTCCTGCTCGCGCCGGCCGCCACGGTGCTGGCTGCGGAGGGCAATGCCTTTGATCTCGCCGGCCCGTCGCTGCGCGTCTCGGTCACGCATGGCGACGTCACCTTGCCGCTGTCGCAGGTGCCGAACCTGACGGCCGGCGATCGCATCCGCGTCGTCGCCGACCTGCCGGTCGAGCAAAGCGCGCATTACCGCATGGTGCTCGCCTTCCTGCGCGGCGCGACCAATCCGCCGCCCAAGGACTGGCTCGCCGACGTGCGCACGTGGAAGCCGAAGGAAGCCGCGATCGACATGCGCGTGCCGGAGGGCGCGCAGCAGGCGCTGGTGTTCCTGGTGCCCGACACCGGCGGCGCGATCGACGGCGTGGCCAAGGCGATCCGCGATCAGCCCGGCGCGTTCGTACGCGCCTCGCAGGAGCTGAACCAAGCGATGCTCGACCGCACCCGGCTCGAGACGTTCCTGGAGCAGATCCGCACCCGCGAGCCGGCAGAGGTCGCCCGCGTATCGCCCAAACTCGCCGACAGCCTGGCGATCAAGCTCGACGCCGCCTGCCTGCTGCGCCAGTCCGACCCGCGCGCCGGCTGCCTTGCGCAAAGCGGCAATGCCGCGGTGCTGGCCGACAGCCAGACCAGCTCGATCGCGCAGACGCTCGCCGGCGCGCCTGCCAATATCGCGCTGCAGCTCAGCGCCACGCCGCAGGGCGGCTTTGGCTATTACAGCGGGTATATCGGCGTGGTGCGTGATCTCGCCCGCATGCTGGGCGCGTTCCAGTCGGCGCAGCTGCGTTTCATCCCGGCGCTCAGCGTGCCGCGCGAAGGGCATATCGAGCTGTTGCTCAACACCGTGCCCTCGTTCCGCAAGCCGCAGTCGGTGCTGGTCGCCGCACTCCCCACCGTTGCCGCGCCGACCCCGCCGGTGCTGACGGTGAAAAGCGCCGGCCCCTTCTGCCTGACACAGCCGGGGCTGGTGCTGCCCGTCGGCGGCGCGCCGCTGGTCTTTTCCACCGCCTATCCGCGCGCGATGACGCTGCGCGTGCCGACCGCCGCGGGCAAGACGCTCGACCTGCCCGCCGCCGCCGATGCCGCCGCGGGTGGCTTCGTCGTCGGCGCCACCGCCACGCCCGCGATCGCGCTGGCCGAGGGCGGCGAGGCGCGCCTGCAAGGCTTCTGGGGCTTCCAGCCGTTCGACGGCCCGCGCTTCCGCCTCGTCAGCCCGGCCGGCGACAAATGGCAGGCCGATGGCGCGACCCTGGTGGTCGGCCGCGACACCCCGCTCACCCTGACCGGCGGCGCGGCGTCCTGTGTCGCGGAGGCATGGCTTGAGCGCGGCACGCAGCGCCGTGCAGTGGCGGTCAAGGCTGGCGTGGACGGCGCGCTCGCGCTCACCGTGCCGCTCGCCGGCATGGAGCCCGGCCCCGTATCGCTGCTGATCCGCAGCCACGGCGTCGCCCAGCCGCGCCGCCTCGATCTGCGCGCCTATGCCGAGGCGGGCAGCATCACCGGCTTCACCATGCATGCCGGCGACACCAGCGGCACGCTTGCGGGCACGCGGCTCGATCAGGTCACCGCGCTGGAGATCAACACCGTCGCCTTCACCCCCGCGGGCCTCACCCGCGCCGGCACCAACGACCGGCTGGCGCTCACCGCCCAGGCGCCCGCCGCGGCACAATGGCCGGCCGGCGAGGCGACCGGCCGCGCGACGCTGGCGGACGGCCGCACGGTAAAGGTGCCGGTACGCATCGTTCCCGCCCGCCCGGACGCCACCCTTATCACCCGCTCGCTCAGCCGGACCGGGGCGCCGCCGGCAGTGCCGCTCGCGCTCGCGGGCGATACCTTCGTGCCGCAGGACATGCTGATCACCTTTTCGCTGCGCGCCGCCGGCACCACGCGCTTTGCCGCAACCGACCGGGTCGAGGTGGAGGCCGGCGAGACCGGCGCCACCGCCCAGCTTTCGCTGCAATTGCAGGACGACCACGTCGCCATCGCCACGCTCGATCCCGCCAAGGCGCTGGGGCCCGCCGCGCGCGGGCCGCTACGCTACCGGCTGGTGCGCGACACGGCGGCGGGCGACTGGCACCCGCTCGCCACGCTCGTCCGGCTGCCGCAGCTGTCGGCGGTCGCTTGCCCCGCCGGGGCTGCGCGCTGCACGCTGACCGGCACCGGCCTGTTTCTCCTCACCCGGATCGCCGGCCTTGCGGATACGCCGGTGCCGGACGGCTTCACCGGCACCACCCTGCCGATCTCGCCGCCGACAAATGGCGCCTGGCAGCTGCACCTGCGCGATGCACAAGGCGCCGTTGCCACGCTGGCTGCGCCATGATGGCTCCGGTCAGTGCACCGTGCGCCGCGGCGGCGGCGGCAGGCCGCGCCCGTCAAGCGTCACCAGCGCCGCATTGAGGTGAAGGCTGGTTTCGGACAAGCCGAGCCCATCCGCCACTTCAAGGGCGTGCCGCACGGCATCGAGGAGATGCCGATTTCCTTTCCTGCGCATGGCCGCTATTTTGCCCGCTGCGGCGACGGCGCGAAACCCATGAACATGGTTAATAGCGCCACCACGGCGTCTTTATGCGCCAAACGACCGATTGGCCGGCGGCGCGGATCGCCGGGCGTCCCGCGATCGCGCCACATTGCACTCTTTCGGCGCCTCCCCCACATAGCCGGGTAATACACCAACTGGGGCAACAATGGCGGATCCATATTCGACGCTCGGCGTGGCGCGGGGCGCCACCGAGGCGGACATCAAGAAGGCGTATCGCAAGCTCGCCAAGGAGCTGCATCCCGATCGCAACCAGGACAATCCCAAGGCGGCGGAGAAGTTCAGCCAGGTCACCTCCGCTTATGATCTGCTGAGCGACAAGGACAAGCGCGCCCGCTTCGACCGCGGGGAGATCGACGCCGACGGCAATCCCGCCTCGCCGTTCGGGTCGGGTTTTGCCGGCGCGCGCCCGGGCGGCGGTGGCGGCTTTCGCAGCCAGGATTTCGGCGGCGCCGAGGGCGTCGACGTGTCCGACCTTTTCGAGGGGCTGTTTGGTGGCCGCGCGGGTGGCCCAGGCGGCGGCTTTTCCGGCGGGTTCGGCCGCCGCCAGCCGCCGCCGCGCGGCGCCAATACCGCTTATCGCCTGCGCGTGCCCTTCGTTGACGCCGCCGCCAGCGTACCGCAACGCATCACGCTTTCCGACGGCAAGACGATCGACCTCAAGCTCCCGCACGGCGTCGAGACCGGCACGCAGATGCGCCTGCCGGGCAAGGGCGAGCAGGGCCCCGGTGGCGCGGGCGACGCGATCGTCACCATCGACGTACAGCCGCACCGCTTTTTCACCCGCGATGGCGACGACGTGCGCCTCGACCTGCCGATCACGTTGACGGAGGCGGTGAAGGGCGGCCCGGTCAAGGTGCCGACGGTGGAAAAGCCGGTCATGCTGACGGTGCCCGCCGGCTCCTCCTCGGGCCGCACGCTGCGGCTGAAGGGCAAGGGCTTTCACCGCAAGGACGGCACCCGCGGCGACCAGCTCGTCACGCTGATGATCGACATACCGGCCAGCGACGCGGCGCTCGCCAGCTTCGTGGAAGGCTGGTCCGGCGGCGGGAACCCGCGCACCGACATGGGCGTCTGACCTTTCGGCACCGTGTGGCGCCGACAGGAAAAGGGGCAGGGATGGTCGACGAGACGGTAGCGCTGACACCCGAGGGCCGCCGGCATCAGGGCCACGCGCGCGTTCGGCTCGATCGCCAATTGGCCAAGGTGAAACCGGGCAGCTACGCCTTTGAGGTGATGAAGCGCGCCGCCACCGGCGTCTATACCGATGGCTTCATCCACGCCGGCAACCTGGCCTATCTGGCATTGATGACGGTGTTTCCGTTCTTCATCGTCGCCGCCGCCGTGCTGGCGGCGCTGGGGCAGAACGAAGGGACGCGACAGGCGGTCGAATCCTTTCTTCACGTCCTGCCGCCGGATGTCGCCGACATCCTGCGTAAACCGATCACGGACGTGCTCGCCGCACGCACCGGCTCGCTTCTGTGGCTTGGCGCGCTGGTCGGCCTGTGGACGGTCGGCAGCTTCGTGGAAACGATCCGCGAAATCTTCCGCCGCGCCTACGGCACGCACAGCTCGCAGACGCTGTGGCGCGCGCGCCTCGGTCTCAGCCTCGGCATCGTCGCCTCGGTGATCGTCGCGCTGCTGTCGTTCCTGGTGCAGGGCATTCTCGTCGCTGTGGAGCAGTTCATCTACCAGTTGCTGCCCTGGGCCAAGGATCTCGCCGGCTGGGTCGGGATCAGCCGCGCGGTGCCCGGCCTGGTGATGTTCGGCGCGCTGTTCATGCTGTTCTACTTCGTCACACCGCCGCGCTACCGCTCGACGCATGCGCGCATCTGGCCCGGGGCGCTGTTCACCGCCGCCTGGTGGGTCGGCATGACCGCGGGTCTGCCGCTGGTCTTGTCCAATCTTGGCGGCTATGATCTTACCTATGGCAGCCTCGCCGGCGTAGTGGTGATGCTGTTGTTCTTCTACCTCATCGGCCTCGGATTGGTCTTTGGGGCCCATCTCAACGCAGCACTGGCGGAACCCCCGGAGACAGGTCTAGAGGGGGCGCCCCCGGGAATGGAAGCAAAGGCGACGTCGTGAACGCATTGATGGCAGGCAAGCGCGGGCTGATCATGGGCCTGGCCAATGACAAGTCGCTCGCCTGGGGCATTGCCAAGAAGCTGTCGGAGGCCGGCGCCGAGCTCGCCTTCAGCTATCAGGGCGACGCGATGGAGAAGCGGGTGCGCCCGCTCGCCGAGCAGCTCGGCACCCCGCACCTGTTCAATTGCGACGTCAGCAACATGGACGCGCTGGACCAGACCTTTGCCCGGCTCGCCGAAACCTGGCCGACGATCGACTTCGTCGTCCACGCCATCGGCTTTTCGGACAAGAACGAGCTGCGCGGGCGCTTTGTCGACACCAGCCTCGACAATTTCCTGCTCACCATGAACATCAGCGTCTATTCGTTCGTCGCGGTGGCGCAGCGCGCGGCAAAGATGATGCCCAACGGCGGCAGCCTGCTGACGCTGAGCTATTACGGCGCCGAAAAGGTGATCCCGCATTACAACGTCATGGGTCTTGCCAAGTCGGCGCTGGAAACCAGCGTGCAATATCTCGCCGTTGATCTTGGCCGCGACAACATCCGCGTGAACGCGATCTCCGCCGGACCGATCAAGACGCTGGCGGCGAGCGGCATCGGCGATTTCCGCCTGATTCTGAAGTGGAACGAGCTGAACGCGCCGCTGAAGCGCAACGTCACCATCGACGACGTCGGCGGCGCCGGCCTCTACATGCTGAGCGATCTCGCCAGCGGCGTCACCGGCGAGGTCCACCATGTCGACGCAGGCTATAACGTCATCGGGATGAAGGCGGAGGACGCGCCCGACATCGCGCTGGCCTGAGCGTCATGGCGATCGCGATCCGCCCCGCGGGCGCCGCCGACGTCGCCGCGATCGACGCCTTGCTCCGCACCAGTTTCCCGCATCCGGAAGAAGCCGATCTCGTCCGCGATCTGTGCATCGCGGGCGATATGGTGCTGACGCTCGTCGCCGATGACGAGGATAGCGGCACGCTGGCCGGCGCGGTCGTCTTCAGCCGCATGGCGGTGACGGTCGCCGGAAAGCCGGTCCCCGCGGTCGCGCTCGCGCCGCTCGCGGTCGCCCCGCCCTACCGTCGCCAGGGCGTCGCCGAGGCGCTGGTCGGTGCCGCGCATGAGCAGCTGGAGGCTGCCGGCGTGGTGCTCAGCTTCGTGCTGGGCGATCCCCAGTTCTACGGTCGCTTCGGCTATGACGCTGCCGTCGCGCGCAACTTCACCTCGCCGTACGCCGGCGAGTATTTCCTCGCGCTGCCGTTGCAGGGCGGGCTGGTGCCGTGCGGCGTGCGCGAGGCGGCGCACCATGCGCCGGCTTTTTCGCAACTGGGGGCCGCATGAGCTTCAATACATTCGGCCGCGTCTTCCGCTTCACCACCTGGGGCGAATCGCACGGGCCTGCGCTCGGCGCCGTGATCGACGGGTGCCCGCCGGGGGTCGTGCTCGGCGAGGCGGACATCCAGCCCTGGCTCGACAAGCGCCGCCCCGGCACCTCGCGCTTCACCACGCAGCGGCGCGAGCCCGATCAGGTCCGCATCCTGTCCGGCGTGTTCGAAGGCCGCACCACCGGCACGCCGATCAGCCTGATGATCGAGAATGTCGACCAGAGGTCGAAGGATTATTCGGAGGTCGCGCGCGCTTATCGCCCCGGCCACGCCGATTACGCCTATGACGCCAAATATGGCTTTCGCGACTATCGCGGCGGGGGGCGCTCCTCGGCGCGCGAAACCGCAGCGCGCGTCGCGGCGGGGGCGGTCGCCCGCGCGGTGATCCCGGGCGTGCGCATCCGCGCCTGGGTGGAGGCGATCGGCGGCGATGCGATCGACCCGGCAGCGTTCGACGATGCGCAGATCGACGCCAACCCCTTCTTCTGCCCCGATGCCGCCGCCGCTGCACGCTGGGAGGAAAAGGTCGATGCCGCGCGCAAGGCCGGCTCCTCGCTCGGCGCAGTGATCGCCTGCGAGGCGACGGGCGTCCCCGCCGGCTGGGGTGCGCCGCTCTATGCCAAGCTCGACAGTGAGCTCGCCGCCGCGATCATGTCGATCAACGCGGTAAAGGGTGTGGAGATCGGCGACGGGTTCGCCGCCGCGGCGCTCAGCGGAGAGGAGAACGCCGATCCAATGCGCCCGGGCGACAATGGCCCCACCTTTCTCGCCAACCACGCCGGCGGGATCGCCGGCGGCATCGCCACCGGTCAGCCGATTCGCGTGCGCGCGGCCTTCAAGCCCACCAGTTCGATCCTGACGCCCGTCCCGACGATCGCCAGCACCGGCGAGGCGACCGAGATCGCGACCCGCGGGCGGCACGACCCGTGCGTTGGCATTCGCGGCGTACCGGTAGTGGAAGCGATGGTCGCATTAGTTCTCGCGGACCAATCCATGTTACATCGCGCACAGTGCGGATGAACAGATATTCATCTTCGAAACGGTTATTTGATCTGTTTTGAGATAAAGCGAGTTTATCTGCCGATAGCCGGAAGAACTTTATCGATTGTCGCGCATTATACTCTCACTGGTTTCATGAAGACTCCAAAGGAGAGCAAAATGAAGACTCTTGGTATCATCGCAGCAGCTGCCCTGGCCCTTCCGGGCGCCGCGATCGCCCAGACGGCACCTACCCAGTCGGCACCGACGCAGTCGACCATGCCGGCACCGGACAGCACCATGTCGGACCCGGCGATGAGCACGCCTGACACGGCAACCTCGCCGACCATGACGCCGACGCCGACGCAGCCGAGCACGGACATGACCGATCCGAGCGAGGACAGCGCAACGAGCCCGACGTCGCCGTCCACGACGACCCCGACCGTTCCGCCGCAGGGCTGATCTAGTCACTACGGAGCGGGGCCCGGCAGCATTGCTGCCGGGCCTTTGCTGCGTTCTGCACTCAGCGACACGCCTTGCGCGCCCTGTACGGGAGTCACCTCATGCGCTCTGCCATTCTGATCGCAGCCGCCCTAACCGTGGGTAGCCCTGCCGCCGCGCAGCTTGCCGACCGCCTGTCACGCGGCGTGGAGCCCAACGCGATCGATCGCGCGCTCGGTAGCGATCGCGGAGGCGCAGCCGCCTCCGATGCCGCCGCAGCCGATCGGCGGCGTGCGCAGGAGGCCGCACGTGATGCCGCCGCCCGGCGCACACCCCCGCCCACCTCGACGCTGGTCGACGGACCGAACGGCGTGCAACGTCTCGGCGGCGGTGTGACGCCCCCGGCTGCGCCGCCCGCCTCGCTGCCCGGCCCGCAGCGCTGAGCCGCCGGCGTTAACCCATATCTGTCCGATCCGTGGACAGCGCGAAATCTTTACGGGAAATTGGGTAGCTGATCGCCTAAATGGCGCCGGCACGCGGCACCGTCGCCGCATGAGGGACGCCTTGGTTCGATGACGATCGCGCTACATCCTCGCGAGCGCGCGGCGCTGCGCCGGATGCGCCGCCCGGCGCGCCGCCGCGCATGGCAGCAGGCGGCGATGATCGCGGCGCCGATCGTTCTGTTGATTTCCGCGCTCGTGCTCGGCGCGCTCGTCTGGAGCGGCGCCGCCGCCTCGTTGCCGCCGATGGTGCGCGCGGCCGCGTCGCTCGCCGGCGGCGACACCGATGCTTCCACCTTCGCCTCGCC
The DNA here is from genome assembly GCF_002197685.1 of Sphingomonas dokdonensis. Classification (GTDB taxonomy): domain Bacteria; phylum Pseudomonadota; class Alphaproteobacteria; order Sphingomonadales; family Sphingomonadaceae; genus Sphingomonas; species Sphingomonas dokdonensis. The sequence continues at coordinate 68,708 of NZ_NBBI01000003.1, forward strand.
CGGCGATGGCACCACCGGCACCGCGCCCTTGCCCCCGCTCCCCGCCTCGCTGCGCGGGATCGCGGCGACCGCCGCCACCGGCGTCACCGCCGCCCAACCGTTCAGCATGCGCGGCGCCTCCGCGCTGGATCGCGCCCGCGCGCTCGAATGCCTGTCCGCCACCATCTATTACGAGGCCGCCTCGGAGCCCGACGACGGCCAGCGCGCCGTGGCACAGGTGGTGCTGAACCGCGTGCGCCACCCCGCCTTCCCCGCCACCGTCTGCGGCGTCGTCTATCAGGGTGTGGAGCGCGGCACCGGCTGCCAGTTCAGCTTCGCCTGCGACGGTGCCATGGCGCGCATCCCGAACCCCAAGGGCTGGGCGCGCGCGGCGCGGACCGCCGCGGCGGCGCTCGCTGGTTCAGTGTTCGCGCCCGTCGGCCTCGCCACGCATTACCACACCTATGCCGTCACCCCGTCGTGGAACCGCTCGCTGGTGATGACCGACGTGATCGGCGCGCATTTCTTTCACCGGTGGAAGGGCGTGTGGGGCACCGCCGCCGCCTTCCACCAGGCCTATGCCGGGCACGAGCCGCAGCCGCTGCCCCCCACGCCGCGGCTCGCCGATCCGGTCATCGCCATGGAGCGCGCCGTCCCCGTTGCGCCGCCGCTCGCCGCGCTCAGCGGCGCGAAGCCGCGCCTGCTCGAAAGCGGCGCGCCGCTCGCCGAGCCCCCCTCCGCCGCCCCAACGCCCGCCGCCCCGACACCCGAAAGCATCGCCGCATCGCAGATCCTCGATCGCTGGAAGGACAGCGGCAAGCCGTTGCGCTGACCGGCACCCGCGCGGGGCTATTCCATCCCGATCCGCATCGCCGCCGCGCTGACGAACGGCGCGCCCGCCAGCAGCACCAGGCTGACCGCGCCGAGCAGCTTCAGCCCGCCGGCTCCGCCCTCGATCGCGCCCGCACCGAAGATCAGCAGCGGGATGGCGAGCGGCAGCAGCACCAGCCCGGCGACTGCGCCGGCGCCGCGCAGGCCGGCGGTCAGCGCGCCCGTCGCCACCGCCAGCGCGGCGAGCCCCGGCGTGCCGATCGCCAGCCCGGCCAGCACCGTGACCGTCGCGGCCGAATCCAGTCCGAACAGCGCCGCCGACAGCAGCGCCGCGCCCATCACCGGCGGGGCAAAGGCAAGCCAATGCCCCGCCATCTTCGCCGCCGCGACGACCGGAAGCGAATAGCCGCGCACCGCCATCTGATCGAGCACGCCTGTCTCCAGGTCCGGCGCGATCAGCCGCTCCACCGGCAGCAGCGCGGCCAGCAGCGCCGCCGCCCAGATCACCCCGCCGCCGACGCGCGCCAGCAGCCGCGCATCGGGCCCGATCGCAAAGGGGAACAGGATCGCGACCAGCAGGAAGAACCCGAGCGTCAGCGTCGCCCCGCCTCCGGCGTAGCTGCGCCGCACGTCACGCAGCACCAGCGCGATCATGCCGCCTCCGCCACGCGATATGCCGCCAGATCAAGAGTCGCCGCGCCGGCGACCGCCAGCGGCTGGTGCGTCGCGATCACGGCGATCCCGCCGCGCTCCCGATGCCGCGCCACCGCCGCCTCCAGCAGCGCGATTGACGCCATGTCGAGCCCCGTCGCCGGCTCGTCGAGCAGCCACAGCTCCGCCCCGCTCGCCAGCACCCGCGCCAGCGCCGCGCGCCGCCGCTGCCCGGTCGACAGCAGCCGCACCGGCACATCGCCAAGCTCCGCCAGCGCCACATCGTCCAGCGCGCGCGCCACGCACCCCGCCGGATCGGCCACTCCGTCCAGCATCGCCCAGAAATGCAGCGCCGCGCCCAGCGTCCGGTCGCCGTCGAGTGCGCTCGCCTCGCCCAGCAACGCAACGCGCCCGCTCAACGCCACCTCGCCCTCGAACGGCGGCAGCAGCCCCGCGATCATGCGCAACAGACTCGATTTGCCGCAGCCGTTCGCGCCCGTCACCACCAGCGCGTCGCCCGCCGCGAGCGGGCAGGAGACGCCCGCGAACAGCAGCCGCCCGCCGCGCCGGCACGCCAAGTCGCTCAGCGCCAGCGCCGCGCTCAATCGGCCACCGCGTCCTCTAGCGCGTGCATGTCGTCGTCGCTCAGCCCGAAATGATGGCCGATCTCGTGGATGGTGACATGCGCCACCAGATCATCGAGCCGCACCCCCGTTTCGCACCATTCCGCTAGGATCGCCTGGCGATACAGATGGATGCGGTCGGGCATCGCGCCCGAATCGAACGACGATTTGTCGCCGATCGGGCGGCCGTGATACACGCCGGTCAGCTCCAGCGGATGCTCCAGCCCGACGCTCGCCAGCGTCTCGGCATCCGCCTCCTCCTCGACCAGCAGCACCACGTCGCCCAGATGCGCGCGAAACGCCTCGGGCAGCCGCGCGATCACCTGGCGCGCATGCCGCTCGATCGCCGCCAGCGAGGGCGGTTCGCCGGGAAGGTCTTGTCCGCTCATCCGTGTCGCCATAGGCGTTGCCCCTCCCACGCGACAAGCATGTCGAAAAGGATCCGGATTGTGGTCGATCAACTGAGCGAAGCCGAACGCGCCGATGCGCTCGATAGCCTGGCGGACTGGGACTATGACGAGGGCCGCGACGCGATCACCCGCACCATCGTCTTTACCGATTTCGCCGAGGCCTTCGGCTTCATGACGCAGGTCGCGCTGATCGCCGAGCGGGCGGACCATCATCCCGAATGGACCAATGTGTGGAATCGGGTGGAGATCACACTCACCACGCATGACGCCGGCGGCCTGTCCGAACGCGACGTCGAGCTCGCCACCGCGATCGACGCGATCCTCGACGGCTAGGCGTTACCGCCGGCTGCGCACCCCGGTCATCGCCGCGCCGCCCGCCAGGGTCAGCCCGGCGAGCACCGCCAGCACGGCGGTGAAATCGTCGGGCGTCGCCAGCGTCCAGGTGAGCAGCGGGCCGAGCAGCGCGGGCAGCGTATTGGCGAGGTTCAGCAGCCCCAGGTCGCGACCGCGATTGGCTGCGCTGGGCAGCAGCTGCATGGCAAAGGCGGCGTGCAGCGCCAGGAACACCGCCGATCCGACGGCATAGAGGGCAAAGCTCGCCGCCGCCCAGCGCCAGTCGCTCGCCAGCGCCATGCCCGCCAGCCCCGCGGCGGCGACCACCGCTCCGCCCAGCAGCACCGGCTTGCGCCGCCCGATCCGGTCCGACACCCGCCCCGCGACCAGCGCGATCGGCAGCGAGAGGACATAAGCGAGCGTCAGCAGCTGCCCCACCTGCGGCGCCAGCGCGCTTGCCGCCGCGCGCGGCACGATGCTCTGGAAATAATACAGCAGGTACAGCGACATGGCATTGCCCGCGACCTGCACCAGCAGCCGCGCACCCCACGCCAGCACCAGGTCGCCGCGCCGGATCGCCACCTCCGGCCGCGCGGGCAGCACGACCAGTGCGGCCCGGGCGGGGATCAGCAGCAACGGCAGGCACGCGGCGACGACGATCCCCGCCAGGATCAGCAACCGCAGCGCTTCGCCCGCGCCGGAAAGCCCCACCAGCATCGCCGATACGGCCGACGCGATCGGGACGGCGGCCGACAGCAGCCCGCCCGCCACGCCCTTTTGCGCATCGGGCACCTCGTCCGCCATGATCGCCACCAGCGGCGCGAGCAGCGCATTCACCGCCACCTGGAACAGCACCACCGCCGCCATGATCGCCGGCCCGCTATCCGCCATGATCACCGCGCCGAACGACAGGCACGTCGCGCCCAGCCCCAGCGCCGTCCACCGCCGCCGGCCGCCGCCCGCGCGCATCGACCGATCGCTCAGCCAGCCGAACAGCACATTGGCGCCGCTCGCCGCCAGCGCCCCCACGATCACGATCGCGCTGAACAATTCGATCCGCGCCGCCCCGGCGAGCTGCGCGACCTTCAGCGGCAGCAGCAGCGACAAGAGCGGCAGATAGGCGATGACCCCGCCGGCATAGGCCAGCGCATAAGCGACGAGGAACGCGGCCGATCGCCGTTTCTCGCTGGTGTCTTGGATAGGGATGGCGGCAGGCTGGATCATGGCGTCGTCGGGCTACTTGTGCGCCCCGCCATCGCCGCGTGCAATGTGGGTCCGGCTGTGCTATGGCCCCGCCAGAGTTACTTCTGACGCAGGCGGACAACGATCGGCCTTTCCGTCAACCCTAAGGGTTGCAGTGCGCGCCAGATGAGCCACTTAGGGACCAAGCATGACATTTGAATCACTACCCGCGCCGCTCGCCGGTGCGCTCGCCGAGCGTGGCTACGAAGCGCCCACGCCAGTCCAGGCCGCCGTGATCGAGCCCGACGCCGCCGGCCGCGACCTCATCGTTTCCGCCCGTACCGGATCGGGCAAGACCGTCGCCTTCGGCATGGCGATGGCGGCCGAGCTGCTGGGCGAGGACGACCGCATCATTCCCTCGCGTGAGCCGCACGCTTTGGTCATCGCGCCGACCCGCGAACTCGCGCTGCAGGTCAGCCGCGAGCTGATCTGGCTCTACGGCCCGACCGGCGCACGCATCGTCACCTGCGTCGGCGGCATGGACGCCTCCAAGGAACGGCGAAACCTCAACCACGGCGCGCATATCGTCGTCGGCACCCCCGGCCGTCTGCGCGACCACCTGGAGCGCGGCGCATTGGAGCTTTCCGCGCTGAAGGTCGCGGTGCTCGACGAGGCGGACGAAATGCTCGACATGGGCTTCCGCGAGGATCTGGAAGAGATCCTCGACGGCACGCCGGAGGGCCGCCGCACGCTCCTGTTCTCGGCGACGATGCCGAAGCCGATCGTGGCGCTCGCCAAGCGTTACCAGAAGGACGCGCTGCGCATCTCGACCGTCGAGGAGGATCGCGGCCATGGCGACATCAGCTACCAGGCCGTCGCCGTCAGCCCGTCGGACATCGAACATGCGGTGATCAACCTGCTGCGCCTGTATGAGGCAGAAACGGCGATCCTGTTCTGCGCCACGCGCGACAATGTCCGCCACCTCCACGCCAGCCTTGTCGAGCGCGGTTTCGCCGCCGTGGCGCTGTCGGGCGAGCACAGCCAGAACGAGCGGAACGCCGCGCTGCAGGCGCTGCGCGACCGCCGCGCCCGCGTCTGCGTCGCGACCGACGTCGCCGCGCGCGGCATCGATCTGCCGAGCCTCAGCCTCGTGATCCACGTCGAGCTGCCGCGCGATGGCGAGACGCTGCAGCACCGTTCGGGCCGCACCGGGCGCGCAGGGAAAAAGGGCACCGCGGTGCTCATCGTCCCCTATCAGCGCCGCCGCTGGGCCGAATCGATGCTGCGCAACGCCAAGATCCCGGTCGAATGGGTGCCCGCACCCACGCCCGAGGACGTGCGCGCCAAGGATCGCGATCGCCTGCTCACGCAGCTGCTCGCCCCGGTCGAGGTGGAGGACGAGGATCGCGCGCTCGCCGAGAAGGTCATCGCCGAGAAGAGCCCGGAGGACATCGCCGCCGCGCTGGTCCGCGCCTATCGCGCCGCCATGCCCGCGCCCGAGGAGATCGTCGCCGCCACGCCCGAGGCGCATCGCGCCGCGCAGCGTGAAAAGCACCGCCCCGGCTTCGACGACGTCGTGTGGTTCCGCATGAACCTCGGCCGGCGCCAGAATGCCGATCCACGCTGGATCCTGCCGCTGATCTGCCGCCGCGGCAATCTGACCAAGAACGATGTCGGCGCGATCCGTATCGGTCCGAACGAGACGGCCTTTCAGGTGCCGCGCGCGCTGGCGAACAAGTTCATGTCCGCGGTGCAGAAGACCGCGACCGCCGACGATGACGTGATGATCGAGGTGTCCGAGCAGCCCTCCGGCAACCCGGTCCGCCCGCCCGCCGGCACGCGCCAATATGCCCCGCGCCCGACCAACCCGCGCGGTCGCGGTGACGGCCCGCCCCGCGGCGGCCCGGCACGCGGTGGCCCGCGCCGCGGCAGCACCGAGCGGCGCTGATCCGCACGCTAAGCCATCCCGCCGGTAACGCGCCGGCGGGATGATCGGGCGAAGTGGCAGTTTAAACCACCTGACTTAATTCCCGTTGCGCGCGGCGCGCCCGCCATCTACGCCCCTTTCCCAACGGCCATCAGCGCCATGGGGAGAGAGATGATGCGCACCATTCAGTTGCAGAAGCCCGGCGGGCTCGATCGGCTTCAGGTCACAGACACCGAGCGCAAGGCCCCGCGCCGCGGCGAGATCGTCGTGCGCGTCGGCGCGAGTTCGCTCAACTTCCACGATTATGCCGTGGTCGCCGGCATGATCCCGGTCGAGGACAGCCGCGTGCCGATGTCCGACGGCGCGGGCGAGGTGATCGAGGTGGGTGAGGACGTCACCGAATTCGCAGTCGGCGACAAGGTCGTCTCCACCTTCTTCCCGCACTGGATGGATGGCGAGCCCGATCGCGCGGTGATGGGCGACGTACCCGGCGACATGGCGGACGGTTTCGCGCGCGAATATGTCACCAATGCCGCCACCGCCTTCACCCGCGCCCCCGCCGGCTTCTCCGATGCGGAGGCGGCGACACTCACCTGCGCCGGCCTCACCGCGTGGCGTGCGCTCGTCGTCAACGGCCAGGTCAAGGCGGGGGACACCGTGCTGGTGCAGGGTACCGGCGGTGTCTCGATCTTTGCGTTGCAGTTCGCCAAGGCGGCGGGTGCAACCGTGATCGCCACCTCCTCGTCGGACGAGAAGCTGGAGCGATTGCGCGGCATGGGCGCCGACCACCTCATCAACTACAAGAGCCAGGAAAATTGGGGCGAGGTCGCGCGCGGCATGACCGGCGGCCGCGGCGTCGACCATGTGGTCGAGATCGGCGGCTCGGGCACCATGCCGCAGTCGATCGTCGCCACGCGCACCGGCGGGCATATCGCGCTGATCGGCGTGCTCGCGGGCGTCGGCGGCCATGTGCCGACCGTGATGGTGATGCACAACAACCAGCGGATCATCGGCCTCACCGTCGGCGCGCGCCGCCACCAGCAGGACATGGTCCGCGCGATCGAGGCGAACGGCATCAAGCCGGTGATCGACCGCCACTTCCCGCTCGAACAGATCGCCGACGCCTTCCGCCATCAGGAATCGGGCAAGCATTTCGGCAAGATCGTGCTCGACATCTGAGCGGCCGGCACTCGGGCGGTGCCGCGATGCGCGGCCCGCCCCGCTGCCAACATTTCCCCTACGGCATTGCCAGCGCCGCCCGCCCCCGGATAGTACGGCAAACATATTGTCGTTTTTGGGGGATTTCATGAGGTTCTACACGGCATCGCTCGTGTCCTTGGCCGCGCTTGTCGCGCATGGCGCCGCTGCGCAAGGCACCACCCCCGCCGCCAAGCCCAAGTGGGACGTGAACGCCCCCGCCGGCGCCGCCATCCGCCAGGTGCCGATCCGCACCAGCGAAGGCAGCTGGATGGACGTGGACGTCAGCCCCGATGGCCGCACGCTCGCCTTCACGCTGCTCGGCGACATCTACACCATGCCGATCACGGGCGGCACGCCGACGCGCATCGCGGAAGGGCTCGCCTATGAGGTGCAACCGCGCTTCTCGCCCGATGGCCGGCGCATCGCCTTCACCTCCGATCGCGGCGGCGGCGACAACATCTGGGTGATGAACCTCGACGGCAGCGACAAGCGCCAGGTGACCCGCGAGGACTTCCGCCTGCTCAACCAGCCGAGCTGGAGCAAGGACGGCCGCTTCATCGTCGCCAAGAAGCATTTCACCACCGGGCGTTCATTGGGCACCGGCGAGGTGTGGATGTACCACGTATCGGGCGGCGCCGGCGTGCCGCTGGTCAAGCGCCCCAACGAGACGCACCAGAAGGAACTGGGCGAGCCGATCTACGCCGCCGATGGCAAGTCGATCTTCTACACCCGCAACGTCACGCCCGGCCCGATCTTCGAATATGCGCAGGATTCGAACACCGACCTGTTCGATATCGAGCGCTACGATCTCGCCAGCGGCGAGGTGACCAAGGCCGTCACCGGCGCCGGCGGCGCGGTCCGCCCCACCCCCTCGCCCGACGGCAAGAAGATCGCGTTCGTCCGCCGCGAGGCGACCCGCTCGAAGCTCTACGTCAAGGATCTCGCCTCGGGTGAGGAGCGCAAGATCTACGACGATCTCGATCAGGACGTGCAGGAAACCTGGGCGGTCACCGGCGTCTATCCCAACATGGCGTGGCTCCCCGACAATTCGGGTCTCGTCTTCTGGGCCAAGGGCAAGATCCGCCGCGTCGATGCCGATGGCGGCAACGCGCGCGAGATCCCCTTCACCATCGATGAAACGCGCGGCCTGATCGACGGCCCGCACCCGCAGATCGCGGTCGCGCCCGATCGCTTCACCACCGCCATGCCGCGCTTCGCCAGCGTCTCGCCCGACGGCCGCGAGGTGGTGTTCGAAACGCTCGGCAAATTGTGGGTGAAGCCCGTCGCCGGCGGCACCGCGCGCCGCCTCACGCGCGGCGACGACGGCTTCGAGCTGTTCCCCAGCTGGTCGCCCGACGGCAAGAGCCTCGCCTTCGTCAGCTGGACCGACGATGGTCTCGGCCGCCTGCGCGTCATCGGCGCGAACGGCGGCAGCGCGCGCGACGTGATCGGCCAGCCCGGCCATTACGCCCGCCCGCGCTTCTCGCCCGACGGCAAGACCATCGTGTTCGAGCGTACCGGTGCCGGCGGCCTCACCAGCCCGCGCTGGTCGCAGGATGCCGGCGTGTACCGCGTGGCGACCAGCGGCGGCGCCGCCAGCCTCGTGTCACGCGGCGCCGCCTCGCCGCAGTTCGGCGCCGGCAACGATCGCCTGTTCATGCTGGAGGACGAGCGCAAGGACGGCAAGTCGGTGCGCCAACTCGTCAGCACCGACATGTCGGGGCAGGACAAGCGCGTCCACGCGACGGGCGAGCTCGCGACCGATTACGTCGTCTCGCCGACCGGCGAATATGTCGCCTTCCGCCAGAATTACGCCGCTTATGTCGTGCCGCTGATGCGGGGCGGGCAGACGATCGCGCTGTCGCCCGATACCAAGGCGCTGCCGGTCACGCGCGTCAGCGCCGGCGGCGCGGATTACATGAACTGGTCGAACGACGGCACGCGCCTGCACTGGAGCCTCGGGCCGACGCTCTACACCGTCGAGACCGCTAACATGTTCGCCGCCGCTCCCCGCGCGGACGGCACCCCCGGCTTCGTCCCGCCGACCGCTGGCGTTTCGCTCGCGATGGAGCAGGCCGCGGCCAAGCCGACCGGCACCGTTGCGATCACCGGCGCGCGGCTCGTGACGATGGCGGGCACCGATGGCGGCATCATCGACGATGGCGTGGTGGTGATCCGCGGCGACCGCATCGTCGCGGTCGGCCCGCGCGCCTCCACCGCGATCCCCGCTGGCGCCACCACCGTCGATGCCGCCGGCAAGACGATCATCCCCGGCCTGATCGATGCGCACGCCCACGGCCCCGCCGGCAGCGACGAGCTGGTGCCGCAGCGCAACTGGTCGATGATGCAGAATCTCGCGCTCGGCACCACGACGATCCACGATCCGTCGAACCGCGCCAGCGAGATCTTCACCGCATCGGAATATCAGCGCGCCGGCCTGATCCTCGCCCCGCGCATCTTCTCCACCGGCGAGGTCGTGTACGGCGCCAAGGCGGCCGATGTGTATGCGCAGATCGACAGCCTGGATGATGCCATGTCGCACGTCCGCCGGCTGAAGGCGCAGGGTGGCCATAGCGTCAAGAACTACAACCAGCCGCGCCGCGAGCAGCGCCAGCAGATCACCGAGGCCAGCCGGCGCGAGGGGATGCAGGTCGTGGCGGAGGGCGGCTCGATCTACGGGCTCGACGTCACCCACATCGCCGACGGCAACTCGACGGTCGAACACAACATCCCGCTGGAAACCTTCTACGACGACATTCTGCAGTTCTTCGCCGCGTCGAAGACCAATTACACGCCCACGCTCGTCGTCACCTTCGGCGGCCTCGCTGCCGATCCGTACTGGCGCCAGCATACCGACGTCTTCGCCAATCCGCTTCTTCAGGCACACACCCCGCCGACCAAGCTGCTTGCGGACAACGCCCGTCGCCTGATGGCGCCGGAGGGCGATTTCGTCGACGACGACAATGCGCGCGAGGCGCACAAGCTCGCCAAGCGCGGCGTGCTCGTGTCGATCGGCGCGCACGGCCAGCAGGCCGGCATCGGCGCGCATTGGGAGCTGTGGTCCTTCGTGCGCGGCGGCATGACCCCGCTCGAGGCGCTGCGCGCGGGCACCATCGTCCCCGCCCAGTCGCTCGGCATGGCGCAGGACATCGGCTCGCTCGAGGTCGGCAAGCTAGCCGACATGGTGGTGCTCGATGCCGATCCCACCGCGGACATCCGCAACAGCGACAAGGTCGCGCAGGTGATGCTCGGCGGCCGGCTGTATGACGCCAAGACGCTGAACGAAGTGGCGACCGGCACCGCCAAGCGCGGGCCTTATTTCTGGGAAACCGGCGCCACCAGCGCACAATGATCGTCCCGCCTCGCCCTTGAGCCCCTTTTCCCGGTCGCCGCGCGTCCAGCACGGCGGTGACCGGGCTGTTCCCCCCAGGAGTACAACCCTATGGATCGTCGCACCTTTCTCGGCAGCACCGGCGCCGCTGCCCTTGCCAGCGCCGTGCCGGCCGCCGCGCAGCAGGCCACCACAGCGACAACAGGCAAGAACCCGAACGACGCGAAGCTGCACGCGATGCTCGATCAGTTCTTCTACGCGCGGATCGACGACAATCCCGAAGGCGCCACCGCGCTCGGCCTCGACAATGGCGCGCGCGCCGCGCTCAAGTCGAAACTGAACGACGCCTCGGCCGCCGGCGTGAAGGAGGATCTCGCCCGCGCGAAGGCGGAGCTCGCCGCGCTGCGCCAGATCAACCCCGCCTCGCTCTCCCCCGCCGCGCGGATCGATTACGAGGTCGTCTCCTATCAGCTCCAGCGCAGCATCGCTGGTGGTGAGCAGTTCACCTACGGCGCCAGCATGGGCCGGTTCGCGCCCTATATCCTGACGCAGCTGACGGGCGCCTATCGCGAAGTGCCCGATTTCCTCAGCTCGCAGCACCGCGTCGCCGATGCCGCGGACGCCGACGCCTATCTCGCCCGCGTTTCGGCCTTCGCCACCGCGATCGACCAGGATACCGAGCGGCAGCGCGCCGATGCCGCGCGCGGTGTCTTCGCGCCCGATTACATCCTCGACACGACGCTCAAGCTGATGGGCGGTCTGCGCGATCAGCCCGCCGCCGCGACCGTGCCCGTGACCGCGCTCGCCACCAAGCTGAAAGCCGCGAACCTCCCCGACGATCGCGTCGCCCAGGCGACCAAGATCATGAACGATCAGGTCTTCCCCGCGCTCGATCGCCAGCGCGCGCTCGTCACCGAGCTGCGCGGCAAGGCGTCGCATGACGCCGGCGTCTGGCGCCTTCCCGATGGCGAGGCCTATTACGCTGCTGCCGTCGAGGCCGCGACCACCGTCGCCATGCCGGGCGAGGAGGTCCACCGCCTCGGCCTCGCGCAGGTCGCCGAGATCACCAACCGCATCGACGGCATCCTGAAGGCGCAGGGCATGAGCCAGGGCACCGTCGGCGAGCGGCTCGTCGCGCTCAACCAGCGCCCCGATCAGGTTTATCCCAACACCGACGCCGGCAAGGAACAGCTGATCGCGCAGCTCAACCGCCAGGTGATCGCGATGCAAAAGCGCCTGCCCGAGCAGTTCGCCTTCATTCCCAAGGCCCCGGTCGAGGTGCGACGCGTGCCCAAGTCGATCGAGGCGGGCGCGCCGGGCGGCTATTACCAGAACGCCGCGATCGATGGCTCGCGTCCGGGCATCTACTACATCAACCTGCGCGACAGCTTCGATCGCCCGAAATTCGGCCTCGCCACGCTGACGCATCACGAGGCGGTGCCCGGCCACCACCTTCAGGTGATGACCGCGCTTGAATCGCAGGATATCCCGCTCATCCGCCGCCGCGGCGGGTTCAGCGGCTATACCGAGGGCTGGGCGCTCTATTCGGAGCAGCTGGCGGACGAGATGGGCATGTTCGAGGGCGATCCGCTCGGCCAGGTGGGCTATCTCCAGTCGCTCCTGTTCCGCGCCACGCGGCTCGTCGTCGACTCGGGCCTCCACCACAAGCGCTGGAGCCGCGAAAAGGCGACCGAATATTTCATCGCCACCACCGGGATCGCGCAGGGCCGCAGCCAGAACGAGATCGATCGCTACACCGTCTGGCCCGGCCAGGCGACCAGCTACAAGATCGGCCACACCGTCTGGGTGCGCCTGCGCGACGCGGTGAAGAAGAAGCAGGGCGCCGCCTTCGACCCGCGCACGTTCCACGCGGTGCTGCTCGACGGCGCCATGCCGCTCACCATCCTCGAACGCATGGTGACCGAGCGGATGCTGAAGGCCTGACCACCCAATCCGTCATCCCCGCCTTTGCGGGGATGGCGTTTGTGTTAGGAGCAGGGGCAAAAGACGGGAGAGGCAGCAATGCAAAGCTATGACGACGTGGTGAACGGCCGCCGCAGCATCCGCGGGTTCAAGCCCGATCCCGTCCCCCGCGCGCTGATCGAGGAGATCCTCGCGCTCGCCCTGCGCACACCCTCCTCGCTCAACACCCAGCCGTGGAACTTCACCGTCCTGACCGGCGAACCGCTCGACCGCATCCGCCAGGGCAATACCGAGCGCAACCTGGCCGGCGTGCCCCACTCGCGCGAATTCCGCCTCGGCGAGGAGTACGGCGGCGTCCACCGCGAACGGCAGATCGAGATCGCCAAGCAACTCTTCGGCGCCATGGACATCGCGCGCGAGGACAAGGAAAAGCGCCACGATTGGGTGCTGCGCGGCTTTCGCCAGTTCGACGCCCCCGTTTCGATCGTCGTCACCTATGATCGCGTGCTGCTGGGCAGCGACATCGCGCCGTTCGATTGCGGCGCCGTCACCACCGCGCTCGTCAACGCCGCCTGGTCGCGCGGGCTCGGCTGCGTCATCAACAGCCAGGGCATCATGCAATCACCCGTGGTGCGCGAACACGCCGGCATTCCCGACGATCAGGTGATCCAGACCTGCGTCGCGATGGGCTGGCCCGACGACACCTTTCCCGCCAACGCGGTGGTCTCACGCCGCAAGCCGGTGAGCGAAGCGGCACGGTTCGTGGGGTTTGCGGAGTAGGCAGAGCGACAAGCAATTGGAGTATAGCGCGAGCGGAATGGCGGCTTTTGGGAGGAGAGCGGACATTGCGGCCTTTCCTCGCTGCGAATAGCGGTCGGTCATGACTGAAGAACAGGCGATGTCTGGGAAAGCCATTTACGAGGTGTTCTTCGAGCACGGCGAGGTGCGATCAGATTTCAAAAAGGAGTTCATTTCGCTGTGGCCGGGGTGGCTGGGTAAAGAACGGCTTCACCTGTTGGATGAGGTCAGTGAAGACAAATGGCTGAGGTTTAACCGAATGCTGTTGGCCGCCTTCGGAGCCTTCCACATGGGGGTAGTCGATCATTCAAACGAAACAATTAAATTTCCTGCACGTCTGGAGCCGTTCTTAAGCGACCATCAGGAAGCCATGCAAAAGGACGCGAGCCAGTTCCTTCAGTTTGTCATCCCCGCGATGAATTGTGTGATCACGGAAGATTGGGATTACACCTACATTCTCTGGCACCGAGACGTAGATACGCTGGAAGCGATAAAGCCGCTTCTTTCCGGGGCGAGGCTCGAACACTTTTCTGATTAGCGCCTTCACCATATGCAAGCTCAGATCGCGCTCTCGAACGTCCGCTATTGGGCGACTTCTGCCACTCTCTCCATCGTCATCCCCGCGAAGGCGGGGATCCATAACCTTTGAACCTGACAAGAAAAGCAGGCGCTGCGTTTTTGGATTCCCGCCTTCGCGGGAATGACAGGGACCTAGCTTCTGCAGACGGACCGCTCTCTCCGCCCCCACCCCCCAAAAGGCACGGCCCGCATCGACAGCCATCCATCTGCCGATACGAGCCATACCCTCACACTCGCCGAAACGAGCCGAACCCGCCGGCAAGGCCGCGTGGAGTGCCGCGACCCCGCCCCGCTACGGGCTCATCCGAACAGGAAAGAGGTCCGCTCCTCTCCCCCGCCCAGCCCAGGATACCATCGCCCCGAAACGCCCCATGGCGCCTCAGCGCGGAAACCTCTTGTCCAACCAGCCAAGCAGCGCGCGGTTCACCGCGTCGGGATATTCCTGCTGCGTCCAATGGCCCGATTTCTCCACCAGCACCCGCTCCAGATCGGGGACATAGCGCTCCATGCCCTCCGTCATCGCGGGGCTCAGCACCACGTCATTCTCCGCCATCACCATCAGCGATGGCACGTCGACGCGCTCGACCAGATCGGCCGACGCCTGCCAGTTGCGCGTGAAGTTGCGATACCAGTTGATCCCGCCGGTGAAGCCCGTCGCCGCGAACGTCTCGGCAAACGCCGCAATCTCCTCGTCCGACAGGAACTGCTGCGAGTCGTTCTCGGCATCGTAGAGCTTCAGCCCCTCGCCCAGCGCCAGCGTCCGCTGCTCGGCGGGCAGTTGCTCATATTCCTTCAGCGTCATCTGCGGCTTGCGCATGAAGAAGCGCATCGACCGCTCCGGGTCGGCCGCCAAGGCCGCATCCGCCTCGCCCGGCTTCTGGAACCAGACGATATACATGTCCTCGCCATAGGCCGCGCGCATCCCCGCGATCGGGTCGATCTCGCCGCGCGGCAGGAATGGCGTGTTCACCCCGATCACGCCCGCGCACCGCTCGGGGTAGCGCAGCGCGAATTGCCACACGACCATGCCGCCCCAATCGTGCCCGCAGGGGATCGCCTTTTCGATGCCCAGCGCGTCCATCATGCCGGCGATATCGGCCGTCAGATGTTCGAGGTCGTAATCCTCGATCCGCTCCGGCCGGCTGGTCAGGCCATAGCCGCGCTGGTCGGGCGCGATCGCCCAGCGCTCCGCCTTCTCGAACGCATCCAGCTGATGCCGCCACGAAAAGGCCAGCTCGGGAAAGCCGTGGCAGAAGATCACGGGCACGCCCTCGCCCTTCGGCCCCACCTCGTAATAGGCCATGCGGATGCCGTTCGTTTCCACGAACTGCACCGGCGGCATCGCGGCGGCGAGCGCGCGCGGCGCCTCCATCGGCAGGCTCATGCGCGCAGCTCCGGCCGCACCACCACCTTGCACTGCTTTTCAGGATCGGCGAGCGCGACAAAGGCTGCGGCCACATCGTCCAGCCCCACCTCGTCGGTGATCGCCGGCAGCACGTCGATCTTGCCCTCGGCGATATTGCCCAGCGTCGCGGCGAATTCGTCGGCGGTGTAGCCAAGCACGAAGCGGAAATCGATCTGCTTGTTGATGCACAGGAACGGCTCGATCTTGTCGGTTTCCATGCACACGCCGGCCACGATCACCTGCGTGCTCACCGGCACCGATTCGATGATGTTCTGCAAGACGCCCGGCACGCCGACGCATTCGAAGACGATCGCGCGCTTGCCTGTCTGCCCGCTCATCATTGCCGCCATCCGCTCCGACGAAGTGCGCGGTACGCCCAGCTCGCTCCACTTGGTGTGCGGCGATTCCTTGGCCGGATCGACGATCACATCGGCGCCCATCTTTTCCGCCACCGCGCGCCGCGCGGGCGAGAAATCCGCCGCGACGATCGGCCCCAGCCCGCGCGATTTCAGCGCCGCGATCACCGCCAGCCCCACCGGGCCGCAGCCGATGACGAGATTCACCGTGTCCGGCCCCGCTGCCGACATGGCGACGGCATGTTCGCCCACCGCGAACGGCTCGGTCATCGCCGCCTGAATGTCGCTGAGGCCATTGGGCACTTCCAGCAGCATGGCCTCGCTCAGCACCATCCGCTCGCTATAGCCGCCGGGATAGGTGTTCGAATAACCGATCGCTTCATAGCCCTCCGGCTTCATCGCGATCGGCATGGAAACGACGCGCGTGCCCGCCTTCAGCGTCTTCGCCGATCCGGGGCCGTGGTCCAGGATCTCGGCGGAAAATTCATGGCCGAAGATCATGTCCTTGGACGGATCGGTGCGCGGCTTCTCGCCGGTGCGTGCGCCCAGCTCCAGCATGTTCTCGAACGAATGCACCGCGTGGAGGTCAGACCCGCAGATGCCGCAGGCCAGTGTCTTCACCAGCACCTCGCCCTGGCCGGGCGTGGGATCGGGCACCTCGTCGCACACCAATTGCTTGTTGCGTCTCACCACGGCGCGCATGGCAGCCCCTCCCTATGCTGTTGCCCGGCTTTCTCGCCGGATCATGCCCAGCATGGTGACGCGTCCCGCCGCCAAGCGCAACCCGCATAATCATAACGCGTTTGTATTTCTTGCGATTGGTCGCGTTTCGGACTATTCGGCGTGCCGGGATGATGGAGAGAGCCATGTCGGACACGAGCGTTTCAGACCGGTCGGGCGAGCAGGTGGTGGTGGTCGGGGCCGGCATCGCCGGTCTGTGCACCGCGCTGCGACTCGGCGGGGGCACGCGCCGCGTCACGCTGCTCGAACGCGACGATGCGCCGCCAGAGGGCGGCCCCGATGTGGCGTTCGATCAATGGCAGCGCCGCGGCGTCGGCCAGCTGCGCCAGAGCCACGCGTTTCTCGCCCGGCTGCGCAACATCATCCGCGACGAGCATCCCGCGCTGCTGGCGGATCTCTACGCTGCCGGCTGCCGCGACATCACCTTTGCCGACATGCTGCCGCCCAGGATGAAGGCGCAATATGTGCCGCAGCCCGGCGACGCCGATCTCACCATCCTCACCAGCCGCCGCACCACGCTGGAGCTGGTGATCCGCCGCTATGTCGAGCGGCTGCCCGGCGTCACGATCCGCAGCGGCGTGAAGGTCCGCGCGCCGATCTCGCACCCCGACAATCACGGCACCATCGTTGTGACCGGGGTGGTGGCCGATACTGCGGCGGGCCGCGAGGAAATCACCGCCGACGTGGTGGTCGATGCCGGCGGCAAGGCGGCGAACCTCATCGAACAGCTCATAAAGGCCGGCGCGCCGATCGCGGAGGCGGCCGAAACCGCCGGCGTGCTGTATTTCACCCGCCATTACCGCCTGCTGGACGGGCAGGAGGAGCCG
Organism: Sphingomonas dokdonensis; assembly: GCF_002197685.1. GTDB lineage: Bacteria > Pseudomonadota > Alphaproteobacteria > Sphingomonadales > Sphingomonadaceae > Sphingomonas > Sphingomonas dokdonensis. Next base: position 85,804 of record NZ_NBBI01000003.1, read on the forward strand.
CCACGCGGCGACGTCCCCGCGTCGGGCGATCTCGGCTATCTCAAGTTCGGCGTCTTCCCCGCCGACAACCGCCGCTTCTCCATCACGCTCTGCGTGCCCGAGATCGAGCATGCGCTGCGCCGCGCGGTGATGGACGGCGATACCTTTCAGCGCATCTGCATGGCGATGCCCGGCATGGCGCCATGGGTCGATCCGGCCGTGTCGGAGCCGGTCGGCAAAGTCATCGGCATGGGCGATCTGCACAGCCGCTGGCGCAACCTCGTCGTTGACGACAAGCCCGCATTGCTCGGCTACTTCGCGATCGGCGACGCGCTGGTGCGCACCAACCCGCTCTACGGGCGCGGCTGCTCGCTCGCCGCGGTCAGCGCCGGCGTGCTGCGCCGCGCGCTCGACAGCACGCGCGATCCCGCCGCCCGGCTCGGCATCTACCATCGCGGCATCCAGGCGGAGGTGAAGCCTTATTACGATCTGATGCTGAAGCAGGATCGCGCCGCCATCCGCCGTGCCCGCGCCACGCTCACCCCCGATCACCGCCCCCGGCTGAAGGCGCGGCTGGCCAAGAGCTTCGTCGAGGACGGCATCACGATCGCCGCCCGCTCGGACGTTCAGCTGATGCGTGCGATGATGCGTGGCTTCCACATGCTCGAGCATCCCGAGGCATGGCTGAAGCGCCCGCAGAACCTCAGCAAGGTGCTCGGCTATTGGGCGCGCGGCCGCCGCCTCAACGCCGACGCCTACGCCCCCCAGCCCGGCCCCGACCGCCCCGAACTGATGGCCACCATAGGCCTCGACGCGCGCGCGGACATGCTGAAAGCGGCCTGATCGGGGCATGGCAAGGTAACTGGCCAGCGCCGCGGCATTGCCGGCCAGAAGAGGCCGATTAATTGCCGCTACCCGGCCGCCGCACCACGATCCGTGGCCAAATTTCTCCGCTCAGCCGGCGGTCGCGCCGATCTGCGCATCAATCGTCGCGAACAATGTGCCCGCCGCCATCTCGTCGCGCGTCTGCTCGGGGTGCAGCGTCGCCCGATGGTCCAGCGCCACCAGCTCGCGCGGCACATACCAGTGCAGCGTGTCGGAATGATATGCTTCCCACACCGTCTCGGCCACCTCGCGCGGCGGAATGGCGCGGAAAACTCCCGTTTTCGGCGCTGCCGCCGCTGCGCCCTCGGGCAGGATCGGGGTATCGATCAGCGCCGGCAGCACGTCCGCCACGCGCACGCCGAACGGCTTCAGCTCGATCGCCAGCGCCTCGGTCAGCCCCTTCACCGCATGCTTCGTCGCCGAATAGACCGCGATCATCGGCATGCCGTACGTCGCAGACGACGAGGATGTGGTGAAGCACAAGGATCCCGGCGTCGCCTTAAGCAACGGTATTGCCAAGTGAATTCCGGTCAGCACGCCGATGAAGTTCACTTTCACGACCGCCAGCACATCGGCCCACGGCTGGTCGGCAAACGGCCCGCCGCGCCCGATCCCGGCATTGTTGTACAGGATGTCCAGCCGCCCGCCGCTCGCCCCCGCAAACCGCTCCAGCGCCGCGGCATAAGCGTCGCGGTCGGTCACATCCAATTGCTGGATCAGGCAATTTTCCGCGCCAAGCTCTTCTTCCAGCGCCGCGAGCCCTGCCCTGTTGACATCGACCCCGCCGACGAACCAGCCCTCGCGCGCGAACAGCCGCGCCGTCTCCAGCCCCATGCCGGACGCCGCGCCGGTGATGAAGATCGCCTTGCGACCATTCGCCACCCCGCTCACGCCAGCGCTCCTGCATTCCGCGCGCGCACGGTACCGATCCCGGTAATCGCCTCGGCCATGGCCCTCTCCTCTGTTCGTCTTTGCCACCCAAGCTAGGCCGCACCCGCACGGCTGACCAGAGACTTTGCAAACGCGTTATGGAAATTTACCACCCCGCCGTTGCAGCTTGCGCCCGCGCCGCCTATCGATCGGCCATGCAAAGGGAATTGGGGTGAGCCGGCGCGAGGACGCCAAGGCGGAGCGTCGGCGGCGGATCATCGCCGCGGCACGCGATCTGATCAAGGAAACGGGCGATACCGGCTTGTCGATGCGCGCAATCGCTGCGCGCGCCGGCGTGTCGCTGACCACGCCGTACAACCTGTTCGGGTCCAAACGCGCCATCGTCATCGCGCTGCTGGAGGACGTACGTGAATTTCACGAGCGTTTCTCGCAACTTCACCGCGTCGGCGCCACCGACCGGATCTTTCAGGCGGTGTCGATTTCGCTCGCCTATCTTGCCGACGATCCCGAGTTTTACCGTACCTTGTGGACCGAGGCGCTGCGCTTCGACAGCAAGGAATTGCGCGGGGAATTGCAGACACCGCAGCGTTACGGCTTCTGGTGGGCGCTTCTCAACGAGGCGAAAAGCGATGGTGCGCTGCTTGCCGCGGTGGAAATCGATCCGCTGCTCCGCGCGCTGGACGCGGTTTACGTGGCAGCAATGCTGGCCTGGGTCCTGGGCGGGATCGAGGTGCACGAGCTCGAGGCGCATGTCGGCTACGGCTACGCGATAACGTTGCGCGGCGCCGCGACGGGGGCGGCTGCCGAAAAGCTCGAGCAGCGACTGATCACGTATCAGGAGGAGCAGCAGCGGCACCGCGCAAGCGCCGCCGCTGCCTGACCTGCCACCGCGCCGACATTTCCGGCGCAGTGGCAAGATCGGCTGGATCAGCCGCCTATTGCATCCAGCGCCTGGCTGAAGTCGGCGATCAGATCCTCGGCGTCTTCCACGCCGATCGAAATGCGCACCAGATTGTCGGTGATGCCCAGCGCCGCCTTGCGCTCGTCGGCGACCGACAGGTGGGTCATGCCGGCGGGGTGGCTCGCCAGCGTCTCGGTACCGCCCAGGCTGACGGCCAGCTTGGCGATCTTCAGCGCGTCAAGGAAGGCGAACGCCTCCGGCTCGCCGCCCTTCAGATACAGCGAGAAGGTCGAGCCCGCGCCGCTGCAATGGCGGCGATAGATATCGGCCTGCCGCTTGTCCTCGCCCCGCTCCAGAAAGCCGAGATAGCCGACCTTCTCCACCTTCGGGTGCGCGGCTAGGAATTCGCACACCTTGGCGGCATTCTCGCCCGCCCGGCTCATGCGCAGTTCCAGCGTTTCTAGGCTGCGGAGCAGCATCCATGCGGTGTTCGGATCGCAGATCGTGCCGATCGTGTTGCGCATGGAGCGGATCGTGTTGATGTGCTCCTTGGAACCCAGCACGCCGCCCGCCACCAGGTCCGAATGGCCGCCGGCATATTTGGTCAGCGAATAGACCACGATGTCCGCGCCCTGCTGCAGCGGCTTCGCCCACAGCGGCCCGAGGAACGTGTTGTCGATCGCGATCGGCGGCTTGCCGTCGCCGGTAAAGATCGCGTCACGGCTCGCCGCGACGGCCTCCACATCGACCAGCGCGTTGGTCGGGTTGGCGGGGCTTTCGAGATAGATCAGCGCGACATTGCCGGTCGCCGCCTCGGTCAGCACCTTGTCGATTTCCTCGCGCGTCGCGCCGGCCGGAAAGTCGAGCCACTTCACGCCGAACTTGCCCAGGATGCGCGCGATCAGCGTCTCGGTGGCGGCATAGAGCGGCCCCGAATGGACGATCGTGTCGCCCGGCTTCACCATCGACAGGAACAGCGTGGCGATCGCCGACATGCCGCTGGAGAAGGCGAGTGCATCCTCGGCATCCTCCCAGACGCTCAGCCGGTCTTCGAGGATTTCCTGGTTGGGGCCGTTGAAGCGCGAATAGACGAGGCCCTCCGCGCCGCCCGGCCGCTTGCCCGTCACGCCCTCGAAATGGCGCTTGCCCGCCGCGGCATTGGGAAAGACGAAGGTGGAGGTGAGAAAGATCGGCGGCTTCAGCGATCCTTCGGACAGCGACGGATCATAGCCGTGACCCATCATCAGCGTGGCCGGCTTCAGCTTGCGGCCGCCGATCTCGTCCACCTTGGGCTTGGGCGCAACGCGCGGCGCAACGCCGGTGAGATCGGCTTCGGTTTCGTTCGACATTATCTTGGCTCCGCTGGGGAAGAGGCGCGGTCCCGCGCCATGAGCGGATGCCTAGCAGCAACGATCCGGTCTGGCGATCAGCCTGCGGTATAGGGTGTGAACGGCCCGATGGCGCAGCTCCCGGTCTGGAACCGTGCGGCTCTATCGACCGTGGTGGCGATATCGCCGCGACACAGCCGAGGCCCGAACTGCCGCGTCACCAGCGCATCGCCGCGCGCCACATTCTCGCACCCGCCCGCGGTTTCGCTAACGTACATGCGATCGCGGCTTTCGCGATAGATCAGCTTGGTGCCGATCGCCTCCAGCGACACGTTGCGAAAGCGCGTGTCGATGCAATCGACCGGCTGCTGCGGGGTCAGGCGCGCCAGCTCTTTCTGCAGCCGGATCTGCTGCCGCTCGTACGGCCCGGGCCGCTTGTCACCGGCAGCACAGGCCGCCGTCATCCCGGCCGCGCCCACTGCTGCGGCAAGTGCAAAGGAAATCAACATCTTGGCCATTGTCGTGCCTCCTGTCGGCCGCTCAGCACTACAACGCCGCTACCCGCGAAAACTATCCTTCGCGGCGCGATATGCCGCCAATTGCTCGGCGCTGGTGGCGCGCAGGAACGGATTGGTGGCGCGTTCGTCGCCGATCGTCGTCGGGATCGTCGCTTCGCCGGCGGCGCGCGCCTGGTTCACCCGTTCCAGGCGCGCCTTGATCGCCGCATTATCGGGCTCGGCCACCACCGCATAACGCCCGTTCGACTGGGTATATTCGTGCCCGCAATACACCTTCGTCGCGTCGGGCAACGCGGCGTAGCGCTGCATGTTGCCGAACATATCCGCCGGCGTCCCCTCGAATAGCCGGCCACAGCCCATCGCAAACAGCGTGTCGCCGGTGAAGATCACCGCATCGTCGGCGAAGTGGAACGCCACATGCCCCTGCGTATGCCCCGGCACCGTCATCACCACGGCCTGGTGCTGGCCGAGCGACACGCTGTCGCCCTCGCCGACGCCGCGGTCGACCGCGCCGATCTTCTCGCGTTCCGCCTCCGGTCCAGTGACCGTCGCGCCGGTCGCCGCCACGATGCCGGCATTGCCGCCGACGTGATCGGGGTGCCAATGCGTGTTCCAGATCTCACCGATCGTCCAGCCGCGCGCCGCCGCGGCATCGAGCAGCGGCTGCGCCTCGCCCGGATCGATCACCATTGTCGCGCCTCTATCCGGATCGTGCACCAGCCAGCTGTAATTGTCGCTGAGCACGGGCACGCGAACGATCTCAAGTGGCGACATGGTAGCTCCCTTCAACACGCGCGATCAGGCGACGACTGCCATACCGGCACGGTGCCGCCCGCGAGAGGTCCCGCGGGCGGCCCGGCCGACTTACCAGCTGCCGGTATTCGGCATCGACGCCCACGGCTCCTGCGGCGGCTTAGGGCCGTTCAGCTGCAGCAGCTCGATCGAGATCCCGTCCGGCGTCTTCACGAAGGCCATGTAACCGTCCCTCGGCGGGCGGTGAACGGTATAGCCGGCGTCCAGCACCGCCTGACACGTCGCGTAGATGTCGTCGCAATCATACGCGAGATGCCCGAAATTGCGCCCGCCGGTATATTCCTCCGGCGCGCTGCCATCCTCGGCCGGCCAGTTGTACGTCAGTTCCACCTCGGCCCGCGCGCGCTCGCCGGGGCCGCGCATGTCATCGGGCGTGGCGAGAAAGATCAGCGTAAACCGGCCCGCCTTGCTGTCGGTGCGGCGCACTTCCTCGAAGCCCAGCACCTTGAAAAAGGCGATCGTCTTGTCCGGATCGGCTACCCGGATCATGGTGTGGAGATACCGCATCTATCCTCCAGATTATGGCTGTTGATTGCCCGTGAACTGCGTCAACGCACGAGCCGCCGATTGGCCCGCCGGCTTATCGGGCGCGATCCGCACCGCTTCGCCCCACGCCGCCTTCGCGCCCGCCTCGTCGCCGCTGGCGGCGGCGATGTTGCCGGCTTCCAGCTGCACCTGCGCGTCGTCTGCCGCCCGGCGCAGCGCCTGTGCAATATCGACCTTCGCACGCGACAGATCGCCCGTGCGCCGCGCCCAGGTGGCGGAAAGCAGCCAGGCCAGCGGATCATCCGCTGCGTCCTTTAACGCCAGATCGAGGTCGGCGCGCGCGGTCGGCAGGTCGCCCAGCGCCACCAGCGCCCGCGCCCGATCCAGCGCCGCCTCGCCCCGCTCTAGTCCCGCCAGCGTGCCCGACGCCAGGGCCGCATTCAGCGCGGCGCGCGCCTTGGCCGGCTCCTGCCCCGCCAGCCAGGCATTGCCGGCCTGCGCCCAATAACGCGCGGCCAGTCCGTCGCGGGCAAGCTCTGATACGCGCGCCGCTTCCTCAAACGCGGGCGCCGCCGCGATGAACTGCCCCTGCTCCGCCAACGCCAGGCCAAGGCACGCGCGCCCGTCCGCGCTGCGATCGCTTATGGCGCGCTGCTGCGCCGCGACCGGATCGGTGAGGGCGAGCGCCGCGCATCCCGGCGCGACCGGGGCGGCGGATACCTGCAGCGCCAGCGCCAGCAGGATCATGCCAACACGCCCTCAACGGTGCGGATCAGCAGGGCGATGTCCGCGTCGCGCGACAGGCGATGGTCGCCGTCCTTCACCAGCGTCACCTGCACGTCGTCGCCGCGGATCAGCTCCGCCAGCCGCACCGTTTGCGCCCACGGCACATCGGGGTCGCGCTGGCCGTGGAGCAGCCGCATCGGAACGTCGAGCGCGATAGCGCCGTGCATCAGCCGATTGGCTTCCCCCGCCTGCCAGAAACGGCGAGTGTAGACGGTCGGCTGCGGCCCATAGGGGTTCGGCCGCTCGAGCCGGCCATGCTGGAGGATGTAGAGCTTTTCTTCCTGGCTGAAGCCCCAGTCGGTGAAATCGGGCGCTGCGGCGATGCCGACCATTGCCTGAACGCGCTCGGGCCGGGCCAGCGCGGCCAGCAGCATGATCCACCCGCCCATCGAGGAGCCGACCAGCACCACTGGGCCTTCCACCGCATGATCGATCATCGCCAGCGCGTCGTCGCGCCAATCGGCCAGCGATTGCTCCTCGAACGCGCCCTCGCTGGCGCCGCATCCCGCATAATCGAAGCGCAGAAAGGCGCGCCCGCTCTCCCGCGCCCAGCTTTCCAGCGCGAGCGCCTTGCTGCCGGTCATGTCCGAGGCATAGCCCGGCAAGAAGACGATCGTCGGGCCGCTCCCCTGCGTCAGGTGATAGGCAAGGCGTGGACGCTGCGGGTCTGTCATGCGGCGCGATGTAGCGACGGGCCGGGCCAAGCGAAAGGCGGGCGTCTCGTCGCCGGCGCGTCAGATCACATATTCGACCGTCTTCACCTGCGTCTCGGCATCGCGCTTTGCGGTACGCTTGGCGACCATCTCGGCATGCAGCTCGGCGATCGTGCGGCTGCCGGTGGTCTTGCAGGCGAACGGCAGCACGGCATGGACCAGCGCACCCATGCCGCCAACCATCATGCGCGCGCCGAACCGCCCGGCCACGCCGAAATGCTCCGCATAGCTTTCGCCGACGGAGGCAGGATGATCGAGAAACAGGCGGCGCAGCATCGATTTTCCTTGGGTGGGAGGTTGCCGATCAGCCGACACTATCACGGGTGCCGAGTTGCGCCACCATCTCCGCGGCGAGCAGCGGCAGCGTGTCGTCGCGCGCGCCCATGATGACGATGCGGTCGCCGGGGCGGGCGCTTGCGACCAAATGCGCCGCCGCCGCCGCGCGATCGGGAATGTACCGAGCATTGCCGCCGCTGACCGCGACGTCACTGATGATGTCGGCGCTGGTCACCTCGCGGCTGACGGTGCCACCCTGATAGACCGGGTCGGGCAGCACCAGCAGGTCGTCGGGGCCAAGCCCCTGGGTGAACGTTTCGACCAGTTCCCTTCGCATGGTTTTGAGCGGGCCATAGCCATGCGGTTGGAACAGCACGAGCAGCCGGCCTGGGAAGGCATGAAGCGTCGCGAGGGTCGCGGCGATCTTGTCCGGGTTGTGCCCGAAATCGTCAATCACCGCGACGCCGCCCGCCTCGCCGACCAGGTCGAAGCGGCGCTTCAGGCCAGTGTAGCGCGCGATCGCCGCCGCAGCCGTATCGAACGGCACACCCGCGGCGAGCGTGGCGCCAATCGCGGCCAGCGCATTGGCGACATTGTGGCGACCGGGCACGTTCAGCCGAATGCGGATGCCGCGCAGCGTGAAAGCGGCGGCAAACGGCTCTTCCTCGATGTCGGTCGGCACCAGATCGGCCTCGCCGCTCAACGCAAAGGTCGTCACCCGATCGCGCGGCAGTCGCATCGCCAGCGCGGCGGCATCGGGGTTGCCGGCATTGACCACCGCATGGCCTGCCTTGGCGATGAAGTCGCCGAACAGGACGTTCAGTTCGTCGAGCGATTTGTGATCGAGGCTGACGTTGTTCAGCACCGCAACGCGCGGCGTGTAGAGCGCGATCGAGCCGTCGCTTTCGTCCACCTCGCTGACATAGGGATCGCCCGTTCCGACCAGCGCGCTGGCGAACGGGCGATCGGCGCCAGCGAAATCCTTCATCACCGCACCGTTCATGACGGTCGGATCGAGCCCGGCATCGTGGAGGATGCGCGCGATCATGCCGGTGACGGTCGACTTGCCGCTGGTACCCGCAACGCCGATCGGCAGGCGGCTGGCGTTGAACAAGGCCGCGTTCAGCTCGGCGCGGCTCATCCGGCGGCACCCCAGCCGGTCCGCCGCCACCATGTCCGCCACCGTCACCTCGACCGCGGCGGAAGCGACAACGATCTGATCGGCCGACACGATGCCGCTGCCGTCCTGCGGGAACAGCTGCACGCCCTTAGCCTGAAGGTCCGCAAACTTCGCCGGCACGCGCCCCTGATCGAGGCCGCGATCCGATCCGGCGACGATCGCCCCGCGCCCCGCGAGGATCATGGCGAGCGGCATCATGCCCGAGCCGCCGACGCCCACGAAAAAGAAGGATTGTCCTGCGATGTTGCCGTCCTGCATGGCCGCGCGCTATCGCCGCGCGCAGCAACGGGCAAGGCGAAGGCGGCGACACGGATGAAGATCGGGCCCTTATGAAGATCGGGATCGTCGCGCCGGCGAACACGGCCAACCCGCAGATGGTGGCCCCGATGACCGCCTATGCCGCGCTCGCCTATCCGGAGGTCGACCTCGTCTTTCACCCGCAATGCTGGGAAAGCGACGGCCATTTTGCCGGGCCGGACGCCCGTCGCGCGGCGGCGTTCCTGGAGATCGCCAACGATCCTGCGTTCGAGGCGGTGTGGTTCGCGCGCGGCGGTTATGGCTCGAACCGCATCCTTGAGCTTATCATGCCGCAATTGAATGACGCGGCGCGACGCAAGAAATATGTCGGCTATTCCGACATGGGCTTCATGCTGGGCGCGCTCTACGCCCGTCGCATCGGGCGCGTGGCGCACGGCCCGATGCCGACCGACATCCTGCGCAGCTCGGGCGGCGGCGATGCCACGGTGGCGCGCTCGCTCGGCTGGATCGCGCGCGGCGAGCGGCAGGGGCTGGAGCCGGGCCTCGGCAAGCGCCCCGCCGCGGCATTCAACCTTGCCATCCTCGGATCGCTGATCGGTACGCCGTGGCTGCCCGACCTTACCGATCACGAGCTGCTGATCGAGGAAGTGTCCGAGCCGATGTACAATATCGACCGGCTGCTGTTCACCATGGCCAACGCGCCGCAGCTGCGCGGCATCGCTGGGGTGCGGCTGGGCGCGGTGACGGGGGTGAAGGAAAACACGCCCGGCTGGAACATCCCGCTGCCGGCGATGATGGAGCGCTGGTGCCGCGACATGGGCGTGCCGTTCCTCGGCAATGCGGAGATCGGCCATACGCAGACAAACCATGTGGTGCCGTTCGGGATGGTGTGACCATGGGTACGTCGGCCGCGCGAAGGCCGTGACGGACGTGTCCTTACCCTGCGACGGCCGCAGCCAGCCACGTCGGCATCAGCGCATCGCCCAGGTCCTCGACGCGGCGATGCTCCACCATCAGGCCGAGCTCGGGATAGGTCGCGCGCGTGCGCGGCCCCGCTTCGCCGAGCGGCGCGACCACCAGCCGGCGATTGACCTTGGAGCGATAATTCATCCGCGCCGTATTCTCCTGCCCGACGTAGCAGCCCTTGCCAAAGCTGACGCCGTTCAGCTCGCGCGCATTGCACTCCAGCCACAGCGTTTCCGCATTGCCGAGCTCCGCCACGCCCTCGGTGACGCCCAGCGACAGCCGATGCGCGACCCAGCCTTCCGCGCCCGCGCCCGCCAAGGCAATCCACCGCCGACCGAGTTCGGGCAGCCGCGGATCGGGCACGCCCGCCTCGCCCTCGCGCGACCAATGCACCGCCAGCGCATCGTCGCGCGCGATCGTGATCGGGCGACGGAGGCGATAGAGCGTCAGCCGCTTCGCCAGCAGATTGGCCTGTTCCGCCTCGCAATCGAGCAGCAGGTCGTCGCCGTCCGCCCAGATGATGAAGTCGAACAGCGCCTTGCCCTGCGGCGACAGCAACGCCGCCCACACCGGCAACGGCCCGGTGACGTCATTCGTCACTAGCCCTTGCAGAAAGCCGCGAACGTCCTCCCCCGAAAGACGAACAAGGGCGCGGTCGGCTAGAGTGGTGGCGTCGGTCATGCCGACAAGCTAGGGCGTCGCGCGCGCATTCCAAGCATGGCAGGACCTGCATGACCGACCGCATCACGATCCGCCGCCCCGACGACTGGCACGTCCACCTGCGCGATGGCGCGATGCTGGCGTTGATCGCGCGTCACACCGCGCGCCAGTTCGCCCGCGCGATCATCATGCCGAACCTGACGCCGCCGGTGACGACGGCGGAGGCCGCGCGCGCCTATCGCGATCGCATCCTTGCCGCTTTGCCGAACGACGCGGGCTTCACCCCGCTGATGACCTGCTACCTCACCGATCAGGCCGATGCCGACGCGATCGCCGCGGCGCATGAAGAGGGCGTGTTCACCGCGTGCAAGCTCTATCCCGCGCACGCCACTACCAATTCCGCGCAAGGCGTGACCGACATCTTTGCGCTCGCCCCCGTGCTGGAGCGGATGCAGGCGATCGGCATGCCCCTGCTGATCCACGGTGAGGTGACCGACAAGTCGATCGACATCTTCGATCGCGAAGCGGTGTTCATTGATCGCATCCTGCGCCGGCTGGTCAGCGATTTCCCCGCGCTCAAGATCGTGCTCGAGCACATCACCACCGCCGAGGCGGCGCAATATGTCGCCGAGGCGCCCGCCAATGTCGCCGCGACGATCACGCCGCAGCACCTCCTGATCAATCGCAACGCGATCTTCGACGGCGGCATCCGCCCGCATGCCTATTGCCTGCCGGTCGCCAAGCGCGAGACGCATCGCCTCGCCGTGCGCAAGGCGGCCGTCTCGGGCTCGCCCAAATTCTTCCTCGGCACCGACAGCGCGCCGCATGTCGTCGAGGCCAAGGAATCCTCGTGCGGCTGCGCCGGCATCTTCAACGCGCCCTTCGCGCTAGAAAGCTACCTGCGCGCGTTCGACGAAGACGGCGCGCTTCAGCATTTCGAAGCGTTCACCAGCGAAAACGGCGCGCGCTTCTACGGCCTGCCACTGAACGAGGGCACGGTAACGCTGGAGCGGGTGGAGATTCGCGTGCCCGACCGGATCGGCGACGATGCGCTGTCGGTGGTGCCGTTCCACGCCGGCGAGACGATCGGCTGGCGCATGGTGGACTGAGGGAGCGAAACATTCGCCTCGATTCTGCCGTCATCCCGGACTTGATCCGGGGTCCAACCGTCCGCGGGCGCTGCCGCTAGTGCCTCCAGCCTCAGCGTTCGCGGCACCATGAATCCCGGATCAAGTCCGGGATGACGTCGCAGGCATTGGTCGCCCGCCTCAGCGCAGGCGACCGACCAGCGCGATCACATATTCGTAGGCCGATCGATCCTCGGCGGCGAAGCGCGCCGTCAACGCCGCGGCGTCGCCCTGCACCGTGCGCGATCGGAACAGCGCCACCTGGAATGCCTTGCGCTCGGCGGCGCAGGCTTCGTTGGTCTGGAGCGCGATGGTCGCCGGCGTGCCGCTGCTCGCCATCGCCACTTGCGTGAAATCCTCCAGGCAGGCGTACCAAGCGTCACGTTCGGGCAAGGCGGGGGTCGCCACCGCGAGCGACAGGGCAAAGGCGATCATAACGGCCGCCCGGGGGCGATCAGGCCTTTTCCAGCGTGCATTGCAGCGGGTGCTGATTGGCGCGGGCGAAATCCATCACCTGCCCCACCTTGGTTTCCGCCACTTCGTAGCTGAACACCCCGCACACGCCGACGCCCTTCTGGTGCACATGGAGCATCACCCGCGTCGCTTCTTCCGCCGTCATGCGGAAAAAGCGTTGCAGGCACAGCACCACGAATTCCATCGGGGTGTAATCGTCGTTGAGCATCAGCACGCGATAGGGGGTCGGCTCCTTGACCTTGGCGCGGGTGCGAGTCGCCACGCCAACGCCGGTGCCGCCACCGTCCTCGCGGCCGCCATCATCGCGTCGTTCCGCCATGTCGATCTGATTGCTGATCATTGTCACCGCCTGAAATATGGCATCGCGCCCGGTCAGGGCAAGGCCCGAGCATGCAGCCGCCTGGTTGCGCGGCCCGCTCAGGCGAAGGCCGGCGCCTGCCGCAATTGCTGATAGGCGGCAATCACCTTTTGCAACATCGCCTCATGGCTGCGATCCCCGCCGTTGCGATCGGGATGATATTTGCGCACCAATTCGCTGTAGCGCCGGCGCAGCCCCGCACGGTCCGCATCAGGCGCCAGGCCCAGCACCTTCAGGCTCGCGCGGTCCTGCCCCGACAGGGGTTTGCCGTCGCTCCGCTCGGGCGCGACCTCGCGGCGATAGCGCGCGCCGATCGCATCGAGCGGATCGGAAAAGTCGGCCCAGCGCGGCCCCTGATCGCCCGCGCCGGCCCGCGCAAAGGCGCGCGTCTCGCGCTCCCACCCCGCCATCGGCCGCTGTGCGCGGTTGATCTCCTCCGCCGTCATGCCATCGAAGAAATTGTAGCTCGAATTGAACGCGCGCACATGGTCGAGGCAGAACCAGCGGTAGCGGCCCGGGCCATCACCGCCCGGCCCCTCCAGCGGCGGCGCGCGAAACTCGCCCGCCGCATCGCAACCGGGTGCCTCGCACGGCCGGTCGCCCTCGATCCTCCCATGAAAACGCGCGTTCGGCCGGTCCTTCGCCAAAATCGAAAACATCCCTGCAAAAACGGACTATATAGGCGCGATGACCACGCCTTCCACCGGCCCCGTCGAGCAGGCCATCACCGCTCGCCTCACCGACGCACTCGATCCGACGCACCTCGAAGTCATCAACGAAAGCGGGCTGCACCGCGGCCATGCCGGCGACGACGGGTCGGGCGAATCGCACTTCCGCGTGGTGGTGGAAAGCGCCGCCTTTTCAGGGCTCAACCGCGTCGCGCGGCAGCGGCTGGTCAACGGCGCGCTCGCCGAGCTGCTGCGCGATCACGTCCATGCCTTGGCGATGAAGACGCTGGCGCCCGGCGAGCCGCGATGAGCGTCGCGCCCGCCGCCCGGATCGCGCGCGCCGCACGGCCGGCGGCGCGCATCCTGCTGGTGAACCGCGCCCGCGAGGTGCTGCTGTTCCGCTTCACGCCGGGCGACGATCGCGCACCCTTCTGGTGCACGCCGGGCGGCGCGCTCGATCCGGGCGAGAGCTATGCCGCAGCGGCGCGGCGCGAATTGTTCGAGGAAGCCGGCATCCGTGCGGATCCGGGGCTGGAGGTGGCGCAACGCCACGTCGATTTCCTCACCATCGAGCGCATCGAGGTGACGGCGGACGAACGCTGGTTCCGCGTCGACGTCGACGCGGGCGACATCGATCCCGCCGGCCATACCGAGCTCGAGCGGCGCGTGATGACGCAATGGCGCTGGTTCCGCCGCGACGAGATCGCCGACTGGCCCGAACCCATCTATCCCGACGACCTGCTCACCATGCTGGAGGCGACCGACCATGACGCGTGAGGATCTGATCGAACTAACGCTGCTTCCCGCCACGCACGACATCGGCGGGTTCAAGGTGCACCGCACCCTGCCGCACCGCGAACGCACCATGGTCGGCCCATTCCTGTTCTTCGACCAGATGGGCCCGGCGCATCTGCCGCCCGGCGAGGGCATCGACGTGCGCCCGCACCCGCACATCAACCTGTCCACCGTCACCTATCTGTTCGACGGCGCGCTCGGCCACCGCGATTCGCTCGGGACCGAGATCGTCATCCGCCCCGGCGCGGTGAACCTGATGACGGCGGGCCACGGCATCGTCCATTCGGAGCGCTCGCCGGCCGAGGTCCGCCCCGACGGGCCGCCGCTGTCAGGCATCCAGACGTGGCTCGCGCTGCCCGACGGGCGCGAGGAGATCGACCCGGCGTTCGAGCATGTCGCGGCGGGCGACCTGCCGGTGATCACCGACGGCGGCATCACCGCGCGCGTCATCATGGGCAGCCTGTGGGGCCGCAGCGCCCCCACCACCACCTATGCCGGCACGATCTACGCCGACATCGTGCTGGCGACGAACACCAGCGTGCCGATCGACGCCGATGCGGACGAGCGCGCCATCTATCTGGTGGAGGGCGACGCGACGCTGGAGGGCGTGCCGCTGGAGCCGCAGCGGCTGTACGTGCTGCGCCCCGGCATCGCCGCGACGCTGCGCTCCACCGGCGGCGCGCGCGCGATGCTGGCGGGCGGCGACGCCTTTGCCACGCCGCGGCACGTGTGGTGGAATTTCGTCAGCTCCTCGCGCGAGCGCATCCAGGAGGCGAAGCGCGCGTGGATGGCACGCGAATTCCCGGTGGTGCCCGGCGACGAGATCGAATGGATCCCGATCCCCGGCCAGCCCAAGACCGTCAGCTATCCCTGACGCCACCCCCGGTCATGCCGGGCCTGTCCCGGCATCCACCGTGCCGCACCTAGACCGCTCGCGTTGGCGCAAGGCGCGCTAATCCCGCTCATACGGCCCACGCCGCATCACATAATCGCGCGTTTCATAGGGCGGCGCCAGCGCCTCGACCCAGGCGCCATGCGCATGGGTGAGCGCCACCAGCTCCATCGGCGTTTCGCCCGGCCATGTCTGCACGCGCACCTCGTGCCGGTGGAGATCGCGATTGGGCTCCATCATCACCCACGCAAGCCGCCGTTCGGGCGTCGCCCGCGCGCCTGCCGCCGCCATCGCGTCGCGGATACGAGTCTGCGCGGCGGGCGGCAGATATTGCCACACGACCGAATGCATCAGCACGCGGGTGGTGCCGGCGTTCTGCGGCTCGGCCAGTTTCGCCTCCACCCAATCGGCCGCATCTCCCTGCACCAGCGACACACCATATTGCCGGATCATCGCGATCCCGCGCTCGATCCGCTCCAAGCGCTCGGCCGCATCCACCCAGACGTAGCCGGCCAGCCGCTCGGCCTCGGCCGGATCGGTCACGTCGACCGGCGCGATGTCCACGCCCTGCACGGAACGGATCGCGATCGGCGCGTCGGGCGGCGGCGGCCCGCGCCATTCGGGCGCGATCAGAACGGGTGCGTCGTCCGGACCGCGCCGGATACCACCAAGGTCGAACGCATAGCGGTCGATCAGCAGGTTCAGCCCCGCGCTCGAGCCGATTTCCAGCAGCTCCATGTCCGGCCCGAAGCGCGCAGCGACATGGAGCAGCCCGGTCATGAGTCCGGCCGATCGCCCCGCCTCGTTCGTCTGCGGCGGCCCACCCAGCCACGGCAGCAACGCCGCGTCATGCGTGTGGACAGCATCGCGCAAGATCGCCTCAACCTCCCCCGGCCCGGTCACCGCCCCGGTAAACACCCGGTCCAGCGCCGGATCGACCCCGCGGCGGTGGAGCGCATGCAGCCCGCCGACCAGTCGCAGCACTAGCGCATCCGCCACCGGCTCGCCCGGCCAGTCGAGCACCCGCCGGCCGGTGGCGCTCTCCCGATCCAGCGCGGTGCCAAGCGCGACACAGACGCGCGCGGTGATCGGCGCCGCCATCGCCTCGCAATAGGCCGCCTGGATGTGAAACGACTCGCGATTTGCTGCCTCGGTGCCCATCGGTGCGTGTTGCGCCCGTTAGGGCCGGTGCGTAAAGCCCGCCGCCATGGCCGAACCGCTCGTCATCGCCGTGCCCAAGGGGCGGATCCTCGCCGAGGTGCAGCCGCTGCTCGCCGCCGCCGGGGTCGTGCCCGAGTCGGCGTTCTTCGATGAGGACAGCCGCGCGCTACGCTTCGCCACGCAGGATCCGGCCATCGCGCTGATCCGCGTGCGCGCGTTCGATGTCGCGACTTTCGTGGCGCATGGCGCGGCACAGCTCGGCATCGTCGGCTCGGACGTGCTCGGCGAATTCGCCTACCCCGAGCTGTACGCGCCGGTGGACCTCAACATCGGCTATTGCCGCCTGTCGGTCGCCGAACCGAAGGAACTGGCCGAAACCGACGATCCGCGCGGCTGGAGCCACGTGCGCGTCGCCACCAAATATCCGCATCTCACCGCACAGCATTTCGCCAGCCGCGGCGTGCAGGCGGAATGCATCAAGCTGAACGGCGCGATGGAGCTCGCCCCGATGCTGGGCCTCGCCCCGCGCATCGTCGATCTCGTCTCCTCCGGCCGCACGCTGAAGGAAAACGGCCTTGTCGAGGTCGAGACGATCGTGGAGGTCTCCTCGCGCCTGATCGTCAATCGCGCGGCGATGAAGATGCGCGCCGGACTGGTGGTGCCACTGGTGGAGGCATTCCGCCGCGCCGTGAGCGAGGCGCAGGCGGCATGATCCGGCTGTCCACCGCCGACGCGTCCTTCGCGCACGACTTCGCCGCACTGGTCGACGCGCGCCGCGAATCGGATGCCGACGTGACGCGCGACGTGTCGACCATCCTGCGCAGCGTGCGCGACGAGGGCGATGCCGCGTTGAAGGCGTTCACGCAGAAGCTCGACGGCCACGATCTGGACGAGAGCGGCTGGTCGATCCCGCTGGCGGATTGCGCCGCGGCGTTCGACGCGCTCGATCCCTTTCTGCGCGACGCGCTGGAACTCGCGGCGACGCGCATCCGCGCCTATCACGAGAAGCAGCGCCCCGCGGACACCGCCTTCACCGACGATGCCGGCGTGCGGCTCGGCGCCCGATGGCGGCCGGTGGACGCGGCCGGCATCTACGTGCCCGGTGGCCGCGCGGCCTACCCGTCCACGCTGCTGATGAACGCCATCCCCGCCAAGGTCGCCGGGGTCGAGCGGCTGGTGGTCGTCACCCCGACGCCGAAGGGCGACATCAACCCGCTCGTCCTCGCCGCCGCCCACCTCGCCGGGGCCGACGAGGTTTGGCGCGTCGGCGGCGCGCAGGCGATCGCGGCGCTCGCCTGGGGTACCGAGCGGATCAACCGCGTCGATGTCGTGACCGGCCCGGGCAATGCCTGGGTCGCGGAGGCCAAGCGCCAGGTCTATGGCGTTGTCGGTATCGACATGGTCGCCGGCCCGAGCGAGATCGTGGTCGTCGCCGACGGCGCAAACGATCCCGAGTGGATCGCCGCCGACCTGCTGAGCCAGGCCGAGCATGACGTCACCACCCAATCGATCCTGTTCACCGATTCGCCCGACTTCGCCGATGCGGTCGTCGCGGCGGTCGAGCGGCAGCTAGGTGACCTCGCGACCGGCGAAACCGCGCGGATCGCGTGGGAGCGCAGCGGCGCGATCGTGATCGTGCGCGATCTTGCCGAGGCGATGCCGCTGGTCGACGCGCTCGCGCCCGAGCATGTCGAGATCGCGGTGGACGACCCCCAGCCGTTGTTCGACCTGCTGCGCCACGCCGGCTCCGCCTTTCTCGGCCGCCACACGCCCGAGGCGATCGGCGATTACGTCGCCGGGCCGAATCACGTCCTCCCCACCGGCCGCCGCGCGCGCTTTGCTAGCGGGCTTGGCGTCACGGACTTCATGAAGCGCACCAGCTTCCTGCAACTCGACGCCGCCTCGCTGAAAAAGCTTGGCCCGGCAACGGTCGCACTGGCCGAGGCGGAAGGGCTGCCCGCGCACGCGCAATCGGTGGCGCTGCGCCTCAAGCGGTAACGTCGCAGGGGCGGAAAGACCGGCACTCACTCGACTCGTCATCCCGGCCCCGCGCCGGGATCCATGATGCCGCACATGCTGACGCTTGAGGTGCAGGCCCGTATGGAGCGTTGAATGCCGGCCCAACGCCGGGATGACGCGAGTGGGTAGCGCCTACCAGCGCGCTCGCGAGCCAAGCCTCCTTGCACCCACGCACCGAAGGACTGGTCGATTCGCGCGCAGGAGCGTAAGGGCCGCCGCCATGTCCCGTACCGCTGCTCGTACCAAGGCCCGCGCCGCCGCGCGCCTCGCCGCCACCCAGGCGCTTTATCAGCATGAGATGGAAGGCACCGCGATGCCGGCGCTGCTCCACGAATTTCACAATCACCGCATCGGCGCCACGATTGAGGACGCCGAATATGCCGAGGCCGACGTCGCGTTTTTCGACGATCTCGTCACCGGCACCCATGCCCGCATGGGCGAGATCGACAAACTGATCGCGGCGAAGCTCGCCAGCGGCTGGTCGCTCGATCGCCTCGACAAGCCGATGAAGGCGATCCTGCGCGCGGGCACCTACGAGCTGCTCTCGCGCGTCGACGTGCCCAAGGGGGCGGTGATCAGCGAATATGTCGATGTCGCCCACGCTTTCTACGAGCGGCGCGAGGCCGGCTTCGTCAACGGCCTGCTCGACGCGATCGCACGCGAGGTGCGCGCCTGACATGGGTGAGGTGATCAACCTGCGCCGCGCTCGAAAGGCCAAGGCGCGGGTTGATGCCGCCAACACCGCGGCGGCGAATCGCGCCGCCTTCGGCCGCACCAAGGCCGAGCGCGCCGCGGAACAGGCCGAAAAGGCTCGGCACGACAAGGCGCTGGACGGGGCGAAACTGGACGACTGATCCGTTCCGTCACACCCCGCAACGCCTGACAATCGCTGACGTCACCCCCAGCCTGCAATGGCATGGCAGATCAGGCAGACTGATCGGCGACTCAGCCCCGCCCGACCGGCACCACCGGCGTCAGCGTCACCGCCCCGCCGCCGCCGTCCATCCCGACCACGATCGCCAGCGCCCAGCCTGCCAGGATCAGCGTGATGATCCACGTTGCCACCGCACCGCCGGCGCGAAAGCCATTGGGTGCCGACCGCCCCATGCCGAGCGGATGCGCGATTCGCGCCACCACGAACACCGCGCCGATGATCCACAAGGCCACCAGCGGCCCGCGCGCCAGCTCGATCAGCGCCATCAGAATCAGCACGATCGGCGCATATTCGCCGAAATTGGCGTGCGCGCGCATGCCCGACAGCATCGCAGGATCGCCGCCGTCGCCCACCATCACCTTTCCACGAACGCGCCCGCGCACCAGGCGCAGCGCAAGCCAGATGTTGATCACCGCACAGGCCGCGGCAATGACAAGCGTTACCGGCAAGACCATCTTTTCCTCCCCTTTTTGCTGCGTGAAAGCGTGCCAGCCCGCCGCGCGGCTTGCAACGGCCGCGCGATCCGCTATAGGCGCGGGTCTTCGCGATGCGCCCGGCTGCCCGGCGCGGCCGGTGACACCGGTCTGCGCCGATCGTCGTCGGGCCAATCGTATTTGTTTAGAACAATATTGATCAAGGTGCCGCGATGGCCGTCCCCAAGCGAAAGACTTCCCCCTCCCGCCGTGGCATGCGCCGCGCGCATGACGCCCTCTCGGTTGAGGCGTTCCAGGAGTGCCCGAACTGCGGCGAACTGCGCCGCCCGCACAATCTGTGCACATCCTGCGGCCATTATAACGGCCGCGAGGTCATCTCGGTCGAGGGCTGACGCCGTCTGCAGCGTGGTCGCGCCTGCGCGCCCGCTGCCGAACCGGTTACGCTGACTAGAGTACGGAGATCGTCCCGCCATGGCCGACAGTTCCTGGATCGCCGTCGATGCGATGGGCGGCGACGAGGGGCTGGCGGTCATGCTCGCGGGCGTCGCGCGTGCGCGTCACCAATATGAGGGGATGAAGTTCCTCCTCGTCGGTGACGAAGCGGCGATTCGCGACGGGCTGACCCGTCACCCGAACCTCAGCCAGAACGCCGAGATCGTCCACGCGCCCGATGTCATCAAGGGCGATGAAAAGGCGGGCGCCGCGCTGCGCCGTGCCAAGACGACCTCGATGGGCCGCGCGATCGATTGCGTGAAGCAGGGTCGCGCCGGCGCCGCCGTCTCGTCGGGTAACACCGGCGCGCTGATGGCGATGGCGAAGCTGTCGCTGCGCACCATGCCCGGGATCGATCGGCCCGCGCTTGCCGCCCTGCTGCCGACGCTGGGCGACAACGACGTGTGCGTGCTCGATCTCGGCGCCAATACCGAGGTCGAGGCCAAGAACCTCGTTCAGTTCGCGGTCATGGGCGCGGCCTATGCTCGTGTGACCATGGACCTCGCCAGCCCCCGCGTCGCGCTGCTCAACATCGGCAGCGAGGATCAGAAGGGCACGGAGGAAATCCGCGACGCCGCCGCCGCGCTGCGCAGCGCCGATCACCTGCCGATGACCTTTACCGGCTTCGTCGAGGGCGATCGCCTGTCGCGCGGCGAGCATGACGTGATCGTCTGCGACGGCTTTTCGGGCAACATCGCGCTCAAGACCGCAGAGGGCACCGCGCGCTTCGTTGCCGACCTGCTGAAGCGCGCCTTCACCAGTTCGGTCCGCTCCAAGATCGGCTTCCTGATCTCGCGCCCCGCGACGCAGCTGCTGCGCGATCATCTTGATCCCAACAATCACAACGGCGCCGTCTTCCTCGGCCTGAACGGGCTGGTGCTGAAAAGCCACGGCAGCGCCAACGAGGTCGGCGTCGCGACCGCGATCGGCGTGGCGGCCAAGATGGTGCAGGCCGATCTGGCGCGCCGCATTGCCGAGGATCTCAAGCATTTCGAGAGGCAGGCGGCATGATTCGCAGCGTCATCACCGGCACCGGATCGGCGCTGCCGGCACGCCGCGTGTCGAACGCCGAAATGGCCGACATGGTCGACACCACCGATGAGTGGATCGTCGAGCGTACCGGCATCCGCTTCCGCCACATTGCCGGCCCCGAAGAGACCACCGCCACGCTCGCCCGCGACGCCGCCTCCGCCGCGCTGGCGAAGGCTGGCGTGCTGGCTCAGGACATCGACCTGATCGTCCTGGCAACGGCGACGCCGGACCAGACCTTTCCGTCCAGCGCCACCAAGGTGCAGGCGATGCTGGGCATCGACGATTGCGTCGCATTCGACGTCGCCGCCGTCTGCTCCGGCTTCCTCTATGCCGTGCAGGTCGCCGACAGCATGTTGCGCGCCGGCGCCCATCGCCGCGCGCTTGTGATCGGCGCCGAGACGTTCAGCCGCATCCTCGATTGGGAGGATCGCACCACCTGCGTCCTGTTCGGCGACGGTGCCGGCGCGATCGTGCTCGAGGCGCAGGAAAGCGCGGAGGCGGACGGCCGCGGCATCCTCGCGACGCGTCTTCACGCCGATGGGCGGCACAACGAATTGCTCTATGTCGATGGCGGTCCGTCCACCACCGGCACGGTTGGCAAGCTGCGCATGAGGGGCCGCGAGGTGTTCCGCCATGCCGTGGTCAATCTGGCCGCCGTAATGGAGGAATCGCTGGTGGTTGCCGGCCTCACCTCGGACCAGGTCGATTGGGTCGTGCCGCATCAGGCCAATGCCCGCATCCTTGACGCCACCGCGCGCAAGCTCGGGCTACCGGCCGCAAAGGTCGTGATGACCGTCGACCAGCACGCCAACACCTCCGCCGCCTCGGTGCCGCTCGCGCTCGATGCCGCGGTGCGCGACGGCCGCGTGCAGGAAGGCCAGATCGTCGTGCTGGAGGCGATGGGCGGCGGTTTCACCTGGGGCGCCGCCGTCGTCCGGTTCTGAAACGCGGCGAGTGGCGACATGCAGCTTCCGATTCGCACCCGTTCCTGATAACCTGACGCAATAAGCGGCGGGGAGTTTTTGACATATGAGTGATGTTGGCACGTTGACCAGGGCCGATCTGGCCGAGTCCCTGCACCGTCAGGTGGGGTTGTCGCGCGCCGACTCTGCGCGGCTGGTCGAGCAGATCCTCGAATCTTTGTGCGGCGCGCTCGCCCGCGGCGAGAATGTGAAGATCTCCGGCTTTGGCACCTTTGTCCTGCGCGACAAGGGCGAGCGCGTTGGCCGCAACCCGAAAACCGGCGTCGAGGTGCCGATCGCGCCGCGCCGGGTGCTCACCTTCCGCGCCAGTCAGATGATGCGCGATCGCATCGTCAATGCAGGCGCGTGAGCGGTAGCGAAAAGTCCGAAGGTGCCTTTCGCACCATTGGGGAGGTGGCGTCCGCAACCGGCGTCGCCCCCCACGTGCTGCGCTATTGGGAAACGCGCTTTCCCGAACTGCGCCCGGTCACGCGCGCCGGCAACCGGCGCTATTATCGCCCCGCCGACGTCGCGCTGGTCGAGCGCATCCAGCGCCTGCTGAATACCGAGGGTTACACGGTAAAGGGCGTGCAGAAGCTGCTCGCGGCGGAAACGCGCGGCGACAAAGCCTTGCTCCCACCGGTCGTCCCGGACGCATCGACCACGCCCGCGCCGTCGCCGACCTATGATCCGGCGGCACTGCGCGCGATCCGCGACCGCCTGCAGCGCGCGCTCGACGCGGCCTGACCTGACCTAGCCGATCCGCCACGGCGGAAAGCGGCGGTTCTCCCCGGCAACGTAGAGGCACAGCTGGTTGCCCGCCGGGTCCGCCAGCCGCGCCTCGCGCCACCCCCAGGGCTGGTCCTGCGCCTCACCCACCTGAATACCGTGTTCCCGCGCCGCCGAGACTGCCGCGTCGAGATCGGCGACCTCAAGAAAGATCACCGGCCGGCCGCCAATCTCATCCGCCGCCTCGACCGACAGCGTCGTCCCGCCGGCGCTTTCGAACCGCGCATAGCGACCGCCGCTTTCCACGATCATGGAGAGGCCAAGCGCCCGGTAAAAGGCGACACTCGCCGCATGATCCCGCGCCGGCAGCGTCACCTGATTGGGCGTCGCGCCGCCCAGATCGCAGTCCAGCCGCACGCGATGGTGCCCCATCGGGCCATGCCCCGCGCCCAGTCCCGGCGCCTCGCGCAGCGCCACCCGCACGAAGCGCCGCGCGCGGGCGATCGCCGCCGCCAGCGGCAACCCACGCCCCAGCCCCTCCGCCACCGCGCTCGCCACCGTGCAGCCGGTGCCATGCGTGTGCTGCGTCTCGATGCGCGGGTCCGCCCATGCGGTATCGTTGCCGTCCGGCAGGATAAGCGTGTCCGCGACCTGATCGCTGCCGGCTGCGTCGTCATCATCCGCTGCCAGATGCCCACCCTTTGCCAGCACCGCCGCACCCGTATCGCGCGCCAGGTCCCGACCCGCCGCCAAAGCCTCATGCTGCGTACCAACGGCTCGCCCGGTCAGCGCGGCCAGTTCGGGCGCATTCGGCGTGATCAGCGTCGCCACCCGCATCAGCCGCCCGAACGCCGCAATCGTCGCCGGATCGGCCAGCACCGATCCCGAGGTGGCGATCATCACGGGATCGAACACGATCGGCATCCCCGCGCGGCCGAGCGGCTCCAGCACGTCAGCCACCGCATCGGCCGTGTCCGCCGATCCGATCATGCCGATCTTCACCGCATCGACACCGAGGTCGTCGAGGCAGGAGCGCATCTGCGCCACCACCATCTCGGCCGGCACCGGATGCACCGCCTGCACGCCCAGCGTATTCTGCGCCGTCAGCGCGGTAACCGCCGTCATGGCATGGCCGCCCAGCATCGTGACGGTGCGGATATCGGCCTGGATGCCCGCCCCGCCGCCCGAATCGGAGCCGGCAACGATCAGGATGCGGCTGGTGCGCGCGGCGTTTGCGGCTGTGGAGGTCAGAGGGTCAGGCACACCCGCGGCATGCCCGTCCCCGCCGCCGCCCGCAAGCGCGCGGCTCAGCCGCGAAAGTAGCGCGTGGTCGAGGCCGGGTTCTTCGCCAGCGCCGCGCCGACCCGTGCGGGCCGATCGAGCAACTCGCCGCCGCAATTGGGGCAGCGCTCGTCCATCGCATCGGCGCAATCGGCGCAAAAGGTGCACTCGAACGAGCAGATGAACGCGCCGCCCTCGTCGGCCGGCAGGTCGGTGCCGCAGCGTTCGCAATCGGGGCGCATCTCAAGCATGGCGGCGCCCTTACGCCACGCGATCGGGCTGCGCCACCATCAGCGCCTCCAGGAACGCGCGCACGTCGCCCTCGATCGGCACGGGGCGGCCGGTCGGCAGGTGGACGTTGACGCTCACCAGCTCGATTACGTTGCACAATTCGCCCTGCTGGTTGGCGATCTCGAAGCGTTTGGTGAGGCTCGAGCCACCGATCCGCTCGATCCGCACCGAACACTCCACCATATCGCCCAGCATCAGCGGCTTCAGGTAATCGACATTGGCGCGGCGGACGTGAAACTCCATCTCGCGCCACGTATCGCCCAGCGCGTCGGCAATGCCCGTCCATTCCCAGAACTCGGTCACCGCGACATCGGCATATTCCAGATAGCGCGAGTTGAAGACGACGCGCTGGCCGTCGATCTCCGCATAACGGACCTTGAACGCGGTGGAAAAGGCAAAGCCGGGGCGGGGCATCATATTGTGGTCCTGCATCGTGGGGCCACGCCCCTAGAGGATCAGCTTGATCCCCACCACCGCCAGCGTCGCCGCGAGGATCGGCGTCAGCACGCGGTCGGTCACGCGGGAGGCGATGAGACTGCCGATGACGATGCCCGGCACCGATCCCGCCAGCAGCGACAAGAGCAGCATGCCATCCACCGATCCCAGCCACCAATGTCCGATGCCGGCGATCAGCGTCAGCGGCACGGCATGCGCGATGTCCGATCCCACCAGACGACTGACCGGAGCACTGGGGTACAAGAGCAGCAGCGCCGTCATGCCCAGCGCGCCGGCGCCGACCGATGTCAGCGACACCAGCACGCCCAGCATCACGCCCAGCGCCACCGTCAGCAGCCGAAGCGTGCCGGGCGACATGCGGCTGAACGCCGGGCCGATCGCCGCCACGATCCGCGCGCGAAAGAAGGTCGCCAGCGCGGTCGCGACCAGCGCGAGTCCCAGCACCATCGCGATGGTAGCGCCGCTATCCTTGCCACGCTCCACGCTCTGGCTGAGCAGCAGCAGCGTCAGCGCCGCCGCGGGCAGGCTACCGGCCGCCAGCCGCCGCACGATCTGCCAGTCCACCGTGCCGCGCAGGCCATGCACCGCGCTACCCACCGTCTTGGTGGCGGAGGCATAGATCAGGTCGGTGCCGACCGCCGTCGCCGGATGGAAGCCGAACGCCAGCACCAGCAGCGGCGTCATCAGCGATCCGCCGCCCACCCCCGTCAGTCCCACGAGCATGCCCACCAGCAACCCGGCAAGCGAATACAGCGGGTTATAGGCGATCATGGATGTTCCCCGCCCGGCGGCGCGCGCCCTGGCTCAACCGGCGTTCCGCGCGGGCACGTTGACCCCCATGCTGGCGAGATATTTCTTCACGTTGCGCGCCGCCTGGCGCAGCCGCTGTTCGTTCTCGACCATGGCGATGCGCACGAAGCCCTCGCCGTTCTCGCCGTAGCCGACGCCCGGCGCCACCGCGACCTTGGCGTGGGTGAGCAATTGCTTGGAAAATTCCAGACTGCCGAGATGCGCCAGCGCGGGCGGCAGCGGCGCCCAGGCGAACATGCTCGCCTTCGGGCTGGGGATCTCCCAGCCGGCGCGCGCGAAGCTTTCCACCATCACGTCGCGACGCTTGTGATAGAGCTTGCGGTTCTGCTCCACGATGTCCTGCGGGCCGTTGAGCGCGGCGCAGGCGGCCGCCTGGATCGGGGTAAAGGCGCCGTAATCGAGGTACGACTTCACCCGCGTCATGGCGGCGATCAGCGTCTTGTTGCCGACCGCGAAGCCGATCCGCCAGCCCGCCATCGAATAGGTCTTCGACAGCGAGGTGAATTCGATCGCCACGTCCTTGGCGCCCTTCACCTGCATGATCGAGGGCGTCGGATTGCCGTCGTAATACAGCTCCGAATAGGCAAGGTCGGAGATGATCCACACCTTGTTCTCGCGCGCCCAGGCGACCAGCCGCTCGTAGAAAGCAAGGTCCACCGCCTCCGCCGTCGGATTGGACGGATAGTTGACGACGAGGATGCTCGGCCGCGGCACGGTGAACGCCATCGCGCGCTCAAGGCTCTCGAAATAGCGTTCGTCGGGCGTCGTCGGCACCGCGCGGATCGTCGCGCCGGCGATGATGAAGCCGAATGTGTGGATCGGATAGCTGGGGTTGGGCGCCAGGATCACGTCACCCGGCGCGGTGATCGCGGTGGCGAGGCTGGCCAGCCCCTCCTTCGACCCCATCGTCACGACGACTTCCGTTTCGGGATCGACGTCGACGCCGAAGCGGCGGCCATAATAATTCGCCTGCGCGCGGCGCAGGCCGGGGATGCCCTTCGACGCGGAATAGCCGTGCGCGTCGGGCTTCTGTGCCACCTCGACCAGCTTCGCGATGACGTGCGGCGGGGGCGGCAGATCGGGATTGCCCATGCCCAGGTCGATGATGTCCTCGCCGCCCGCACGCGCCGCCGCCCGCATCGCGTTGACTTCGGCGATGACGTAAGGGGGCAGGCGCTTCATGCGGTAGAATTCGTCGGACATGGCATCCTCGGGTGAATGACGAGGGCACGGCATAGACCCTGCGCGGCGGGAGCGGAAGCGGGCGGGACGATGGCGCGTCGATAGCTCGGCTTTGCACGCGCCCATCCTGTCATGCCGGTTGGTGGTTTGGCGCAAGCACCGCTATGCTCGACCTTGGAGAGAGTAGAGCATGACCGACCAGAGCCAGCCACCCCATCCTCAAGCCACGCCGCCAAGCCTGGCCGACCTGCAGCATTGGACGTGGGTGATCGGCCGCGCGCAGCAGATGATGCTGGAACAGGGCATCGCCGCAATGGATGCGGTGCCGGACAATCCGGCGGTCGCGCCGGTGCGCGATTTCTGGGCGCAGGGGCTGGCGATGTGGCAGCAGTTTCTGACCCCCGCCGCCGACGCCGCTCCCGCTTCGGCAAACGCCAAACCGAAGGACAAGAGGTTCGCCGCCGCGGCATGGGCGGAAAACCCGCTGTTCGCCTGGATCCGCCAGTCCTACGAAACGATGGCGGAGCAGATGCTGCGCGGCGTCGACCAGATCGAGGGGCTGGACGACAAGCAGCGCGCGCAATTGCGCTTCGCCACCCGCGGCTTCGTGGACGCGATGAGCCCGACCAACTTCCCCCTCACCAACCCCGAGGTGATCGAAAAGACGCTGGAGACGCGCGGCGAGAATCTGCTGAAGGGCATGCAGCACATGCTCGCCGACATCGGGCGCGGACAGCTGACGCACACCCCTGCCGACGCCTTCGAGATCGGGCGCAACCTGGCGACCACGCCGGGCAAGGTGATTCACCGCACGCCCTTGTACGAGCTGATCCACTACACCCCGACGACCGCGGAGGTGCTCGCCACCCCGCTCATCATCTTTCCGCCGTGGATCAACCGCTTCTACATCCTCGACCTGACACCCGAGAAGAGCTTCATCCGCTGGTGCCTGGAACAGGGGATCAGCGTATTCGTGGTCTCCTGGAAATCGGCCGACGCGAGCATGAAGGACATCGCCTGGGACGATTACGTCGCGGCGCAGATCGATGCGGTGGCGGTGGTGCGCGCGCTGCTCGACGTGCCCTCGGTACATACGATCGGCTATTGCGTGGCGGGCACCACCCTGGCCGCGACGCTGGCGCTGCTCGCCGCCACGGGGGAGGCCGACGCGATCGCCAGCGCGACCTTCTTCACCGCGCAGGTCGATTTCGCGCGCGCGGGCGACCTCACGCACTTCATCAGCGAGGAGCAGCTCCAGTTCCTCGCCACCCTGTCGCCCGACGGCTATCTCGACGGGCGCTACATGGCGGCGACGTTCAACCTGCTGCGCGGGCGCGACCTGATCTGGAATTACGTCACCAACAATTACCTGCTCGGGCGTGATTATGCGCCGTTCGACCTGCTGCATTGGAATGGTGACACCACCAACCTGCCCGCGACGTGGCACCGCAGCTATCTGACCGACCTGTATCGCGACAATCGCCTGGTCACGCCCGGCGCGCTGTCGATCAACGGCACCCCGCTCGACCTGACCGCGGTAAAGACCCCCACCTTCGTCCAGGCGGGGCGCGAAGACCACATCGCCCCGGCCGACAGCGTGTGGGAGATCACCCGCCACTTCCAGGGGCCGATACGCTTCGTGTTGGCCGGGTCGGGGCATATCGCCGGCGTGGTGAACCCGCCGGCGGCGGGCAAATACCAATATTGGACCAACGACGCGCCAGCCGACACGCTCGACGCATTCGTCGCCGGCGCCACGGAGACCAAGGGGAGCTGGTGGCCCTATTGGCTCGGCTGGCTGCGCGATCACGGCGCCGAGACGGTGCCGGTTGAGGGCGCGCGGGTGCCCGGCGGCGGATCGCTGCCGGCGATCGAGGATGCACCGGGCCGCTACGTGCGCGAGCGATGAAGTAACAACTGCGACGATTTGTTGCGCTGCACAAAAGTGGCTTGCGAATGCAGGTTAGACTCTCTATTTTGCAACGCAGCATAGGGAGACGTGCGTATGTCCGTTACATCGGAACCGACGACGAGCCTTGCCGCGATCGCCGACGAACTGGCGGGTGCGGACGGGCCCAGCCCCGTGCCGCCGGTGCTGAAGGCGCCGGCTCGCAAGAACAAACCGGCACCCACGGCCAAGGCGGCCACGATCGTATCGCAAGAGTCCGCCACCGTTGAACCTGCCGCCGAACCGGCGGACCGCAGCGCGAAGGAAACCAGCATGGACGAGACGATCCAGTCGACCACCACCACGACCAAGACGATGTTCGCCGAGGCGAGCGAGCGCGCCAAGGCGCAGATGGAAAAGAGCGCCAAGGCGTTTGAGGACATGAACGCTTTCGGCAAGGGCAACGTCGAGGCGATCGTCGAATCGTCGAAGATCGCGGCGCGCGGCTTCGAGCAGATGGGCCAGGATGCGGCGAGCTACATGAAGAGCTCGTATGAGAGCGCGACCGGCATGTTCCGCTCGATGGCGGCGATCAAGTCGCCGACCGAGCTGTTCCAGCTGCAGAGCGACTTCGCGCGCTCCTCGTTCGACGCCTTCGTGGCGCAGAGCTCGCGCTCGACCGAGTCCGCGCTGAAGCTCGCCGGCGAGATCGCGCAGCCGATCTCGAACCGTGTCGCCATCGCGGTAGAGAAGGTAAAGGTCGCCGCCTAAGCGCCCTTTCCTTTCGGGTATTTCGTCACCCCGGACCTGATCGGGCTCCCGCTTTCCGCCGCGACGGTGGAGAGATAGCGGGATCCCGGCTCAGGCCCGGGGTGACGTGCGTTTGGGACCCAGCCATATCCACATTCCGTTCGCCCTGAGTGTGTCGCGAGCGCTGGCGCCTGCGGGCCCGTGCCTCGACAAGCTCAGCACCAACGGTGGGCACGCTTGCGTGACCGGAGCAGGACCGCGCCTCGCCCTCTCCCGTTCACCCTGAGCCTGTCGAAGGGCGTGTCACGAGCACTAGCGTTTGAGGCACGTGTCTCGACAAGCTCAGCACGAACGGCGTGCGAGACGCTCAAATCGCCACCCTCCCCGTTCGCCCCCACACACAGCAAAAAGGGCCCCGGCATCGCTGCCGGGGCCCTTTTCATGTCACCCGAAGGCGAGCCGCTTAGTCGCGGTCGCGGTCGTTCGTCAGGAACGCCGGGGCGAACTCGGGCGCGGGGCCGTCATCGTTGCCACCGCCGTTGCCGCCTTCCGAACGCTCGCGGCGCGGGCCACGGTCACGGCGCGGGCCGCGATCGCCGCCACGGTCGCCGCCGCGATCACCACCACGGCCGCCACGGTCGCCGCCGCCATCGCGACGCGGACCGCGGTCACCACGCTCGCCACGCTCACGCGGTTCGCGCGGCGGACGGGTGTCCTCCAGCTCGGCGCCGGTCTCCTGGTCGACGACGCGCATCGACAGGCGCACCTTGCCGCGCGGATCGATCTCGAGAACCTTGACCTTCACTTCCTGGCCTTCGGACACGACGTCGCCCGGCTTCTCGACGCGCTCGTTCTTCATTTCGGAGACGTGGACGAGGCCGTCCTTGCCACCCATGAAATTCACGAACGCGCCGAAGTCGACGATGTTGACGACCTTGCCGGTGTAGATCTTGCCGACCTCGGCCTCTTCGACGATGCCCTTGATCCAGTTGATCGCGGCTTCGATCTGGCTGTGATCCGACGAGCTGATCTTCACCACGCCCTCGTCGTCGATGTCGACCTTCGCACCGGTGGTGGCGACGATCTCGCGGATCACCTTGCCGCCGGTGCCGATGATGTCGCGGATCTTGGACTTGTCGACCTGCATCGTCTCGATGCGCGGTGCGTGCGCGCTGAGCTCGGTGCGGGTCTCGCCCAGCGCCTTGTTCATCTCGCCCAGGATGTGCGCCCGGCCTTCCTTGGCCTGGTGCAGCGCGGCCTCGAAGATCTCGCGGGTGATGCCGGCGATCTTGATGTCCATCTGCATCGTGGTGATGCCCTCGGACGTGCCGGCCACCTTGAAGTCCATGTCGCCCAGGTGATCCTCGTCACCCAGGATGTCGGACAGGATCGCGAAATCCTTGCCTTCCAGGATCAGGCCCATGGCGATGCCGGAGACCGGACGCTTGATCGGCACGCCGGCATCCATCAGCGCCAGCGAACCGCCGCACACCGACGCCATCGACGACGAGCCGTTGGACTCGGTGATGTCGCTGGTCAGGCGGATCGTGTAGGGGAAGTCTTCCTTGGTCGGCAGCACCGGGTGCAGCGCACGCCACGCCAGCTTGCCATGGCCAACCTCGCGGCGGCCCGGCGCGCCGAAGCGGCCCACTTCACCGACCGAATAGGGCGGGAAGTTATAGTGCAGCATGAAGTGCTGGTACGACAGGCCGTTCAGACCGTCGATCATCTGCTCCGCATCGCGGGTGCCGAGCGTCGCGGTCGCGATCGTCTGCGTCTCGCCGCGCGTGAACAGCGCCGAGCCATGCGCACGCGGCAGGAAGTGCGTTTCCGCCTCGATCGGGCGGATCTGCGTGGTGGTGCGGCCGTCGATGCGCTTGCCGTCCTTCAGGATCGCCTGACGGACGATGTTCGCCTCCAGCTTCTTCACCAGCTTCAGCGTGCCGAGATACTGGGCGGGGTCGCTTTCCTTCAGGTCTGCGAACGCTTCGCGGGCCTTGGCGCGCGCCTCGTTCAGCGCGTTCTGGCGCTGCTGCTTGTCGGTCAGCTTGTAGGCGGCGGCAATGTCCTTGCCGATCGCCTTGTCGAGCTTCTTCATGGTCGCCGACTTGTCGTCGACCTGCGCCAGCTCCCAAGGCTCCTTGGCGGCCTGCTCGGCGAGCTTCACGATCGCCTTGACGACCTCACGGCAGGCATCGTGCGCGAACAGCACGGCGCCCAGCATGATCTCTTCCGACAGCTCCTGCGCTTCGGATTCGACCATCATCACCGCGTCGTAGGTGGCGGCGACGACCAGGTCGAGCTGCCCCTCTTCGACCTGCTTGTCGGTCGGGTTCAGCACGTACTCGCCGTCGACATAGCCGACGCGCGCGGCGCCGATCGGGCCCATGAAGGGCACGCCCGAAATCGTCAGCGCGGCCGACGCGGCGACCATCGCCAGGATGTCGGGCTCGTTCTCGCCGTCATAGCTCAGCACCTGAGCGATGGCGTTGATCTCGTTGTAGAAGCCTTCGGGGAACAGCGGGCGGATCGGGCGATCGATCAGACGCGAAACCAGCGTCTCCTTTTCGGTCGCACCGCGCTCACGCTTGAAGAAGCCACCCGGGATACGACCGGCGGCGGAGAACTTTTCCTGATAGTGCACGGTGAGCGGGAAGAAATCCTGCCCTTCCTTCACCGTCTTGGCCGCAGTGACGGCGCACAGCACCACCGTTTCGCCGAGCGTCGCGATGACCGCGCCGTCGGCCTGGCGGGCAACCTTGCCCGTCTCGAGCGTCAGGGTCTTGCCGCCCCACTCGATGCTTACCGTTTTCTTGTCGAACATTTCGTTTCCTTCACTCCGGCCGCCCTATGCAGCCGGGGCCTGCTTGAGCCAGTCTTGGCTCGTGCCGATCGGGCCTTATTGCCCTGCGGCGTTGCACGCTCGCGTCACACGCGAAGCGCATATGCGAGAAGGGCGCCGCAAGGGCGCCCTTCCGTCATTACTTGCGAAGACCGAGCTTCGCGATGAGGGCGAGGTAGCGATCCCCGTCCTTCTTGCGGAGATAGTCGAGAAGCGAACGACGCTTGTTGACCATCATCAGCAGGCCGCGACGCGAATGGTTGTCCTTGGCGTGGCCCTTGAAATGCTCGGTCAGGTTCCGGATCCGCTCGGTCAGGATCGCGACCTGGACTTCCGGCGAACCGGTGTCGCCTTCGGCGCGGGCGTGATCCTTGATGAGTTCCTGGCGGCGTTCCGCAGTGATCGACATGTGTTTTCCTTCGACATCTTCTACAGGTTGAAGCCGCGGACGACACGACCCTCGCGGGCCTGGACCTCGATCAGCGCCACCGGCACATCGTGCAGGCAGGCGAAATACTGGCCATCGTCGGCAGCGGTCCCGGCCAGAACGCGCCCCTGGCGGAGCGCCCCTGCCTGGTCGGGAGTGAGGGATAGAGCCGGGATGTCGTCCAGCCCCGCCCTCAACGGCAGGAGTAGGTGTTCAAGGGTGCGCGCCTTAGCGGCTTCGCCCAATTTGTCCAGCGATATCGCTTGGGACAGGTCGAACGGACCTGCCTTGGTACGCCTGAGATAGGTGACATGGCCCACCGTTCCAAGGGCGAGCGCAATGTCGCGCGCGAGGGAACGGATATAGGTGCCCTTGGAGACATGCGCGGTCAGCGTCGCCTCCTCCAGCGCGCCCGCCTCAGCCGCAGCGTTTACATCCAGCGAAAACACGGTCACCGCACGCGTCTTGAGAACCACTTCCTCGCCCGCGCGCGCCAGATCATAGGCGCGCTGCCCGTCGACCTTCAGCGCGGAAAAGGCCGGCGGCATCTGTTCGATCGGTCCGGTAAAGTCCGCCAGCACCGCCGCCAGCGCGTCGTGTGTCGGGCGCACATCACTGGTCGCGATCACCTTGCCCTCTGCGTCCAGCGTATCGGTCTGCTCGCCGAAGCGGATGGTAAAATCATACACCTTGTCGCTGTCGAGCATCCGCCCGGCGAGCTTGGTCGCCTCGCCCAGCGCGATCGGCAGCACGCCCGACGCCAGCGGGTCCAGCGTGCCGCCATGGCCGATCTTGGCCTTGCCATAGCCGCCGTCGCGCAGCGCCCGCTTCACCGCGCTCACCCCCTGCGTCGACCCAAGCCCCAGCGGCTTGTCGAGGATCAGCCAGCCGTTCACGCAAACACCTGCGCTAAGGCGAGATACTGGCGCACAAGCCAATCGGCCGGCGGCCCGACCAGTTGCGCGACGATGCTGGCGCTCGGCCAGATCATTGGCACCACCACCAACAGGATGATGATCAGCGGAAAGCCGAACCGCGCAAGCTTCGCCCATTGCGCCGCCAACGGTCGCGGCAGGATCCCCTGCACTACATGCCCGCCATCGAACGGCGGGATCGGCAGGAGGTTGAAGACGGCAAGGAAGATGTTGATCAGCAGGAAGTTGACGAGGTTCGCCAGCACGAACCCCGCGACACCCTGCGGCGGCGCCTCCATCTGGCCGAAGGTGACGCCAATGGCGATCGCCGCCACCGCCGCCAGCGCGAAGTTCATCCCCGGCCCGGCGAGCGCCACCGCCACCATGCCCCAGCGCGGATTGCGCAGCCGGCGATGGTCGACCGGCACCGGCTTCGCCCAGCCGAACACCGGCGCCTTGGCAAGCGCAAGCCCGAGCGGCAGCACGACCGTGCCGATCGGATCGACATGGCGGAACGGATTGAACGACAGACGGTTGAGCTGCGCCGCGGTGGGATCGCCCAAGGCGCGCGCCATCAGGCCATGCGCTACCTCGTGAAACACGATCGCGATGATCAGCGGAATGATCCACACCGCCGCGGCGTAGATGGGATTGTCGGGTGTCATGATGCCGGCGAGATAGGGGGACGAACGGGGTAGCGCCAGCGGCTGTGGCGATACCTACCGTCATGCCGGCCTTGTGCCGGCATCCACTGTTCCGCACGCGCAGGCGCTGGCGGTGCGCGGATCGCTAGGTGTGGGGGTATGCGGCCCGATGGGTGCGGCTCGGTCCTGTAATCATGCTTCGTTTCCAACCGTCATCCCGGACTTGATCCGGGAACCATCTATCCGCGCAAGCTGCCGGCAGGATCATGAAGGCCAGCGCTCGCCGCACCTTGGATCTCGGCGTAAAGCCGGAGTGACGTAGAGGATTTATAGCGACCTCGCCCGGCAAACCGGCAAGCGCATCACCTCACACCGGCACGCCCCCACCCGCCAACGCCGCCACGAAATGCCGCCGGCACAGCGCGACATAGCGATCGTTCCCGCCGATCTCGGTCTGCGCCCCCACCGCGATCGGCTGGCCCGCATCGTCCACCCGCAGGTTCATCGTCGCCTTGCGCCCGCACGCGCACACCGATTTGATCTCCACCAGCGAATCCGCCAGCGCCAGCAGCCGCGCCGATCCCTCGAACAGCGCGCCGCGAAAATCGGTGCGTAGGCCATAAGCCAGCACCGGAATCCCATCGCTGTCGGCCAGCCGCGCCAGCTGGTCGACCTGCGCCGCCGTGAGGAACTGCGCCTCGTCCACCAGCACGCACGCCACCGTCGCCTCGGCATGGCGATCGAGCACGCAGGCGGCGATATTGGTCTGCGCATCGAACATCGTCGCCGGCGCGGACAGGCCGATGCGTGAGGTGATCGTCCCCGTGGCGAAGCGATCGTCGATCGCCGCGGTAAACAGCATCGTCGCCATGCCGCGCTCGCGATAGTTGAAATCGGCCTGCAGCAGGTTGGTCGATTTCCCCGCATTCATGCTGGCGTAGTAGAAATAGAGCTTGGCCATACCGCGCTGTCCTCCATCGCACGGCCCGGCGCCACTGTTTTCCCGTGCGCGGGATACGAACCGCCACCCGGCGATTGTTGGACCGAACCACTGGAGGATTTCGCCGATGCTTCAATCTTATCTGATCGGCCTTGCCGCGGGTCAGCGCGGCATCGTGCCGCTCGCCGCACTGGCAACCGCAGGGCAGCGCGGCACGCTGCCCGCCGATATGCCCCTCGCCAGATTGTTCAGCAATCCGCTGATCGCCTGGGGCGCGATCGCCTTCAGCGCGGCCGAAATGGTCGGCGACAAGCAGAAGACCGCGCCCGACCGGATCGTGCCCATCGGGCTTGCGGTGCGCAGCGTCACCTCGGCCTATGCCGGCGCGGCACTCGCGCCCAAGGGGCAGCGCGTCACCGGCGCCGCCGTCGCGCTCGGCACCGCGCTGGCGGCATCATGGGTGGGCTGGAAACTGCGCTGTGCCTCCATGGCGCACTACGGCCAGACCGCGACCGGCTTCGTCGAGGACGCGCTGGTGCTCGCCACCGGCGTCGCCGCGGCAAACCCATCCCTGGTGAAGCGCGCCGCCTGACAGGCAGCGCGTTCACGCCCTGCACCGCCGGTTTTCGGATCGGCGGGGCGGCGTAAGCCGGCCGGACGCCGGCGCTGCATAAAGGTCTATTCGCCCTCGCTCAGATCGCGCGCCACGGTGGGCGAGCGCAGCAGCTTGTCGATATGGCTGCCCTCGTCGAAGCTCTCGTCGCTCAAGAACTTGAGCCGGGCGGCGTATTTCATCTTCACGCGATGCGCGACTTCGCGCTGCAGATAGGCAGTATTCGTCCGCAGCGCCTTCAGCACCGCTTCCTCGTCCTTGCCCAGCAGCGGCTTCACGAACACCGTCGCATGGCGCAGGTCGGGTGACATGCGCACTTCGGTGATGCTCACCATGTGCGTCGACAGCACGTCGTCATGCACATCGCCGCGCTGCAGGATTTCCGACAGGATATGCCGCACCTGTTCGCCAACGCGCAGCGTGCGAACGGATTTTTCGGGTTGTTCGGTATTCATCTAAAACTCCCTCTCCCGTTCCGCGGAAAGGGCTGGGAGAGGGGCAGTTACCAGATGCTGCCGCTCGTGACTGCCCCTCTCCCCGACCCTCTCCCCGGCGGCGGGGAGAGGGAGATACAGCTTACAGCGTGCGTTCGCGCAGCTCGACCTCGAACGTCTCGAGATAGTCACCGGCACGAATGTCGGTGAAGTTCTGCGTGAAGGTCACGCCGCACTCCAGGCCGGCACGCACTTCGGGGACGTCGTCCTTGAAGCGCCGCAGCGAGGCGATTTCGCCGTTGTAGATGATGACGTCGTTGCGCGTAATGCGCGCCTTGAGCGCCTTGCGGATCGCACCCTCGACCACCAGCAGACCGGCCGCCTTGCCGTGCTTGCCGGCCGAGAAGACGTCGCGGATTTCCGCACGGCCGACGACCGTTTCGAACGCCTCGGGGCCAAGCTCGCCTGCCATGCCGGCGCGGATCTCGTCCACCAGGTCGTAGATGACGTCGTAATATTTCAACGCCACCTGGTGCCGATCGGCGATCTCGCGCGCCTTGGCATTGGCGCGCACGTGGAAGCCGATGATCGGCGCCCCCGATGCGGCCGCCGCATTGACGTCGCTTTCCGTGATGCCGCCGACGCCCGAGTGCAGGATCCGCGCACGGATGTCGTCGGTCGAGATCTTGTTGATCGCGGCGACGATCGCCTCGACGGTGCCCTGCGTATCGGCCTTGACCACCAGCGGATATTCGATCGCCTTGTTCGCCGCCAGCGCGGAGAACATGCTCTCGAGGCTCGCCGGCGCCGCGGTGGTGCGCTTCTGGAGCAGCACGCCCTGGCGGTATTCGGCCACCTCGCGCGCCCGGCTCTCGTTCTCGACCACCTGCAGCTGATCGCCCGCCGACGGCGTGCCCGAGATGCCGAGCACCTCGACCGGCATCGACGGATCGGCCTTCTTGAGCTGACGCCCCTTGTCGTCGACCAGCGCACGCACCTTGCCGCTTTCCGCGCCAACGACGAACACGTCGCCGACCTTCAGCGTGCCGCGCGTGACCAGCACGGTGGCGACCGGGCCGCGGCCCTTGTCCAGCTTCGCCTCGATCACGCTGCCCTCGGCATCGCGGTCGGGGTTGGCCTTCAGCTCCATCAGCTCGGCCTGCAGCTGGATCTTCTCGATCAGCTCGTCGAGCCCTGTCTTCTTCAGCGCAGACACCTCGACGTCCTGCGTCTCGCCGCCCATCGCCTCGACCTGCACGTCATGCTCCAGCAGGCGCTCGCGCACGCGCTGGGCATTGGCATCGTGCTTGTCGATCTTGTTGATCGCCACGATCATCGGCTTGCCGGCCGCCTTGGTGTGATTGATCGCCTCGATCGTCTGCGGCATCAGCCCGTCGTCGGCCGCCACCACCAGCACCACGATGTCCGTGACGTCGGCACCGCGCGCACGCATGGCGGTGAACGCCTCGTGGCCCGGCGTGTCGAGGAAGGTGATCTTCGACTTGTCCTTCAGCGTGACCTGATAGGCGCCGATATGCTGTGTGATGCCACCGGCCTCGCCGCGCACCACGTCGGTGCCGCGCAGCGCGTCGAGCAGGCTGGTCTTGCCATGGTCGACGTGGCCCATGATGGTGACGACCGGCGGACGTGGGCGCAGATCGGCATCGGCATCAGGCGCGGTGTCGAGCACCAGGTCGATGTCGCTGTCACTGACGCGCACCACATTGTGGCCGAACTCGGTGACCAGCAGCTCGGCCGTATCCTGGTCGATCGTCTGCGTCATGGTGACGGGCGAGCCCATCTTGAACAGCGCCTTGACCAGGTCGGCGCCGCGCTCCGCCATGCGGTTCGCCAGCTCCTGCACGGTGATCGCTTCGGGCACCTGCACGTCGCGGACCTGCTTGGCCTGCGGCTCGCGCGGGCCGGTCCAGCCACGCTTTTCCTTTTCGCGTGCACGCTTCAGCGCGGCGAGCGAGCGGGCGCGCGCGCCATCCTCGTTCAGCGCGCGGGTAACGGTCAGCTTGCCGCCACGACGCTCGTCGCCCTTGCGGTCACGCTGCTGCGGACGCGCGGGTGCGGCGTTGTTGCGCGGGGTCGCCTGGCCCGACGGCATGTTGCGCTGCTGCGAAGCGGGCGCGGATGCCGCGGTGGTCGCCGCGGGCTTGGGCTCGGGCTTCGGCTCGGGCTTGGGCTGCGGCTTGGGAATCTCGGGACGGGCGACCGGCGAGAAGCGACGCGGTGCCGGCAGCGACGGATCGCGTGCCAGTTCCACCACCGGCGGCGCCGGCGGGGCGGCGCGCTTGGCCGGCGCAGCGGGTGCGGCGGGCGGCGGCGGCGGCGGGGCCGCAACCGGTGCCGGCTCGGGCGCAGCGGCCGGCGCTTCGGCGGCAGGTGCCTCGGGCTCCGGCGCAGGCGGCGTCGCCGGCGCCACCGGACGGAACATGATCGGCGCGCCGGTCGGCACGGTCAGCTGCGGCGCAGCAGGCGCGGGCTCGGGCGTCGGCTCCGGGGCGGGTGCTTCGGCTGCCACGGGCTCGGCCGCGGCCGGCTCGGGTGCTGCGGCAGCAGCAGCCGCGCGCTCTTCGGCGCGACGCTTTTCGTCCTCGGCGGCGCGCGCACGCTCCGCCTCTTCGCGGCGACGCAGATCTTCCAGCGCCTGCATGCGCTGTTCCTCGGCCTCACGGGCGAGTCGCGCCACGCGCTCCTGCGGCGTCTCGTTGGACGGCGCGCGCTGGGGCGGGGGCGGCGGTGCGGCGGGGGCCGGCGCTGCTGCTGCGGGCTCGGGTGCAGCCGGCGCGGCCTGCTCGGGCGCCTCGCCCGGCTTGCGGAACGTGCGCGCCTTCTTTGTTTCCACGATCACCGTATTGGAGCGGCCGTGGCTGAAGCTCTGCTTCACCTTGCCGGTCTCGACCGTGCGCCGCACTCCCAAAGGCGCGCGCATGCCAAGTTTCGGCTTTTCGTTGTCGGTCTCGCTCACTCAAATTCCTCGTGTGTCGTCACGGCCGGTTCGTGCCCGGAAAGGTCGGGCGCCGATGCGCCTTGCGCGGCCGTTGCGCAAGGTGCGGCAATCAGATCGTCCGTCAAAGCATCGCCTTGACGGGCTTCTGCAGGGTCGGGGCCGATAAAGCGGCGCCAGCGATCGAGCGCGTCGCTCAACCTGCCGGCCGCCATGCGGTCGGTGACGCCGATATGTACCACGTTTTCGCGGCCCAGCGCCATCGACAATATGGGGCGAGGTATCGGCAGAACCAAGCCCCCCAGATCAGATCCTTCGCGGTCGGAGCCGACGCGCCACGCCTGCGCCAGCTTGCGCCGCCCATCCTCCGCGGCGTCGGCCGCATGGTACAGCGCGTGGAGCTTGCCCGCGCGCGCCGCCTCGCCGATCCGGTCGGAACCGGTCAGCACGGTGCCGGACCGCGCCTCCAGCCCCAGCCGGTCGAGCGCGTTGCGCTCCAGCGCAGCCGCGATCAGTTGCACCAGATCGTCAGGCACCGTGAAGTCGCCCGTCTTGAACGCCCGCGCCAGCGCCCCGCGCAGCTTCCCCTTGGCCTGTGCCGCAGCGAGCGCCGCCGCGTCCACTCCAATCCACGCCCCGCGCCCCGGCGCCTTGGCACGCACATCGGGCAGCACACGCCCGTCGGGCGCCAGCACGAGCCGGACAAGCCCGTCTCGCGGCGCCTCCTCACGCGAGAGGATACAGGTGCGGGTGGGATCAGCCACGAGCGCCTCCGTCATGCAGAGCTTGTCCCGGCATCAATCCACCGCCAGTCTCGCCGGCATGAGGGAGCGACAACCGTGCGTTTATATCCTGGCAAGCGGACGGAATGGCACGCTGTACATTGGTGTGACGTCCAATCTCATCGGCCGGCTGATCCAGCATCGCGACGGCACATTCGCCGGCTTCACCGGTCGCTACGGCGTACAACGACTCGTGTGGTACGACGTGGCCGACACTATGGAAGCCGCGATTGCCACTGAGAAGCGACTCAAGAAGTGGCCGCGTCAGTACAAGCTCAACGTGATCGAACGCGAAAACCCGTTCTGGGAAGACCTGGCAATCAGCCTGAGCCTGCCGCCCCTTTAACCACGTCGTCATGCCGGCCTTGTGCCGGCATCCACTCTTCCGCGAGTCCCACGATGGTTGAGTACGCGGGCCGGTGGATGCCGGCACGAGGCCGGCATGACGGACAGAAACCATCGCAGCACCGGACGCACGTATACCGGTACCCACGCGCACCGAGCCACTCCCCGCCACCCGGCGAGAGCACCCAAACCCGACCTGCCGAAGCGCCGCTAGCCGATCATTGCGAGGAACCCGCATGCGCGTCTCCCTCGCTTGTCGCCGCCTTGGGCGCGTCCCGATCGACGATCAGGACGCCGCCGGCGCCGTAATTTTCGGTGGAAACTTCCTCGATCACGACCTGCACCGCAGCCGGGTTCTTGCCCAGCCGCGAGACGAGTGAGGCCGTGACGTCGGCCACGATCCCCGCCTTCTGCTCCTTGGTCGCGGAGCCTGCCATTCTGATCGAGACGAAGGGCATCAGGCCTCGGACGCCTCCTCGGCGACGTCGGCCACCGGCTGCTCGTCATCGGCGAACCAATGCGCGCGCGCGGCCATGATGATCTCGTTGCCCTGCTCCTCGGTCAGGCCATAGCTGCCCAGCACGCCGCCCTTGTGCTCGGGGCGCTTGGGCGCGTCCTCGTTGCGGCGGCGCGGCTCGGCGCGCTTCTTCTCGATCAGCTCGTCCGTCGCGAGATCGGCGATGTCGTCGAGCGTCTTCAAGCCGGCCTTGCCCAGCGTCACCAGCATTTCCTCGGTCAGGTGCGGCAGCTCGGCCACCGCATCCTCCACGCCGAGCGCCTGGCGGGCCTCGCGGTTCGCCTGTTCGCGGCGCTCGATCGCCTCGGCAGCGCGGCTCTGCAGCTCCTGCGCGAGATCCTCGTCGAAGCCTTCGATTGCGGCGAGCTCGTCAAGCTCGACGTAGGCCACTTCCTCCAGCTCGGTGAAGCCCTCTGCAACCAGCAGCTGCGCCAGCGTCTCGTCGACGTCCAGCTCGTTCTGGAACGTCTCGGTCCGCGTGACGAACTCCTGCTGACGCTTCTCCGACGAATCGGTCTCCGTCATGATGTCGATCGCCTTGGCGGTCAGCTGCGAGGCGAGGCGCACATTCTGGCCGCGACGGCCGATCGCCAACGACAGCATGTCATCGGGAACGACCACCTCGATCCGCTCTTCCTCCTCGTCGATCAGCACGCGGCTGACGTTGGCGGGCTGCAGCGCGTTGACGACGAAGGTCGCAATGTCGGGCGACCAGGGGATGATGTCGATCTTCTCGCCCTGCATTTCCTGCACGACGGCCTGCACGCGGCTGCCCTTCATGCCGACGCACGCGCCGACCGGGTCGATCGACGAATCGTGGCTGATGACGCCGATCTTGGCGCGGCTGCCCGGATCGCGCGCGGCGGCCTTGATCTCGATGATGCCGTCGTAGATCTCGGGCACTTCCTGCGCGAACAGCTTCTTCATGAAGTCGGGATGCGCGCGGGACAGGAAGATCTGCGGCCCGCGATTCTCGCGCACCACCTTCAGGATCAGGCTGCGGATACGGTCGTTCACGCGCACAACCTCGCGCGGGATCTGCGCGTCGCGGCGGATCACGCCCTCGGCGCGGCCCAGATCGACGACGATGTGGCCGAACTCTACCCGCTTCACGACGCCGGTGATGATCTCGCCGGCGCGATCCTTGAACTCTTCATACTGGCGCTCGCGCTCGGCATCGCGGACCTTCTGAAAGATGGTCTGCTTGGCGGCCTGCGCCTGGATGCGGCCGAATTCGATCGGCG
Organism: Sphingomonas dokdonensis; assembly: GCF_002197685.1. Lineage (GTDB taxonomy): Bacteria > Pseudomonadota > Alphaproteobacteria > Sphingomonadales > Sphingomonadaceae > Sphingomonas > Sphingomonas dokdonensis. The sequence goes on from NZ_NBBI01000003.1 coordinate 127,837, forward strand.
GCAGCGGATCGACCAGATAGTCGCCGACCACGGCGCCCTTCTGCAGCTTCTGCGCGCCGGCGACGTCGACCTGCTTGTAGAGGTCGTCCACTTCCTCGACCACTTCGACGACGCGCCACAGGCGCAGATCGCCGTTGTTCGGATCGAGCTTCGCGCGGATGTCCATTTCCTGGCCGTAGCGGGTACGCGCCGCACGCTGGATCGCATCCTCCATCGCCTCGATGACGATGCCCTTGTCGATCATCTTTTCCGATGCGACGCTGTTGGCGATCGCGATCAGCTCCGCGCGATTGGCGGTGACGCCGGTGGCCATTACTCGGTTTCCTCTGCTTCGATCTCTTCGTCGGCGCCCTCGGCGGAGAGCGGGACGGTGGCTGCAATCAATTTGTCGGTGAGCACCAGCTTCGCATCGACGATGCGCGCGAACGGCACGCTGGCGACGCTGCCGGTGCGGTTGCGGATCGCAACCTCGTCGCCCGTGACGCTTTCGATCTCGCCGCGGAACTGCTTCTGCCCGTCGAGCGGCGCGTCCAGCGTCAGCTTGGCCTCGTGCCCGGCCCAGTCGGTGTAATCCGACAGGCGCGTCAGTGGGCGGTCGATGCCGGGGCTCGACACTTCGAGGCGGTACGCGCCCTCGATGGGATCGCGGCCCTCCTCCTCCAGCTTGTCGAGCACGTCGGAGATGCGGCGCGACAGGTCGGCGCAATCGTCGATCGTCAGCTGCCGCGTGTCGGGGCGCTCCGCCATCACCTGAAGCGTGCGATCGTCGCCCTTGCCGAACAGCGCCACGCGCACGAGCTCGAACCCGAGCGCTTCGGCTTCGGCTTCGATCAGTCGGTCAAGCGCGGCAACATCCGCCATCGGATCTCCATACACACAGGTTCTTGCCGCCGCGGAGCCAGCCCCGCGACCCCTTGCATCTGGCGATGTAAGAGAAAGCACGCGTGATATAGAGCAGGAGCAGGCCGCGCACAATCCCCCGCCGTCGCCCGGTGATTTGTTACAGGGTGAATTGTTACGGAATGTTGCTCACGCATGGAACGCGCAGCGCCTCACCCTCGTTGGAGATGAAAACCAAGGGAGCGAAGACCATGTTGTGGACCATTGCCGTCATTTTGCTGATCCTGTGGCTGCTGGGCTTCAGCCTGCACATCGCGGGCGGCCTGATCCACATCCTGCTGGTTATCGCGGTCATCGTCGGGCTGGTGCAGCTGTTCTCCGGCCGCCGCGTCTAGGCGCCTGCCGCCGCCCCGGCGAAAGGTCCGGGGTGGCGCCCGCAGGCTAGCCCCGTTCCGCCAGCGCCTTCAGCCTGGCGAGGTCGCTCCTGATCCAGCGACGGTCGCGCGCAAAGGTCTCGTCGTCCATACCGGGCTGACGAAACAGCGTCAGTTGCACCTCGGCGCCGTCGCCGTTGGCGATCACCCGCAGCGGCACGTGCACCGCATCCGCGCCGTCGGGGATCACGCGATGGTCCATGACGCCGAATGCGTTGTTGGCCGTGAAGAACACGCGGATGTCCCCCTCGGCGCCCTTGCCGACCCACGAGTCGCCGTCCTGCCGCAGCGCGAATTCGCTCAGCCCCGACGCCCAGCGCTGGAAATCGGCCGGGCGCCAGAACGCCTCATAGACGTCGCGCCACGGCCGATCGATCGTGACCGACAGGACGATCGCCGGCAGCATCAGTCAGCGAACAACAACACAGGCGTCTCGAGCAGCTTCTTCACCGCCTGGACGTAGCTTGCCGCATCCCAGCCGTCGACCACGCGATGGTCGCAGCTGATCGACAGGTTCATCAGCTTCGCCCGCACGATGTCGTCGCCGCGGAAGACGGGACGCTCGACGATCTTGTTCGGTCCGATGATCGCCACTTCGGGCCGGTTGATCACCGGCGTCGTCGCGATGCCGCCCAGCGGGCCGAGCGAGGTAACGGTGATCGTCCCGCCGCCCAGCTCCTCGGGCTTCAGTTTCTGCGTGCGCGCCGCTTCGGCCAAGCGCCCGATCTCGCTGGCGAGCTGCCAGACGTTCTTGTCCTGCGCGTCGCGGATCACCGGCACGGTCAGCCCGGCATCGGTCTGCGCCGCCATGCCGAGGTGCACCCGGCCCGACCGCGTCACCACGCCCGCCTCGTCGTCGTAACGCGCGTTCAGCATCGGGAAGTCGGGCAGCGTGCGGCAGATCGCGACGATCAGGAACGGCAGCATGGTCAGCTTCGGCCGCTGCCCGCGATTGTCGTTCAGGTCGGCGCGCATTTCCTCCAGCGCGGTCACGTCGATTTCGTCGACATAGGTGAAGTGCGGGATGTTGCGCTTCGACGCCGCCATGTTCTCGGCGATACGGCGGCGCATCCCGATCACCTTGACCTGCTCGTCGTCACGCGCGCGGCTGGCGTGCGGCGCGTGATAGCCCTGCCCGCCGGCGTAGCGCAGATAGGCGTCGAGGTCGGCGTGGCGGATACGGTCGCCTTCCGACACCTTCACCTGGGACAGGTCGACGCCCAGATCCTTCGCGCGCGCCCGCACTGCCGGGGAGGCGAGGATCGGGGTTGTTGAGGCGCTGGCCCCTTCCCCGTTCGGGCTGAGCTTGTCGAAGCCCGTGCCACCAGCGATATCGTTCTTGGCACGCCCTTCGACAGGCTCAGGGCGAACGGCGGTGGGGGCAGGAGCGGCTTCCGTCACTTCCTCGACCCCCGGATTCTCCGCCTCGAACGCCTCGGCCTCGTCCACGCCGCCCAGCTTGTCCTCGACCTCGGCGGCGTCATCAGCCGCCGCGGCCGGCGTCGCCGCCGCATCGGCATCGGTCTCGATCACCACCAGCATCGCGCCGATCGCGATCTGGTCGCCCACCTCTCCGGCCAGCTCAACGACGGTACCCGACACCGGCGATTCCATCTCCACGGTCGCCTTGTCGGTCATCATGTCTGCGATATTCTGGTCTTCCTCGACCCGGTCGCCGACCGCGACGTGCCAGCCGACGATCTCCGCCTCGGCAATGCCTTCGCCGATGTCCGGCAGCTTGAAGGTAAAACGCGCCATTGTTCTTGCTTCCGTTCGTGCTGAGCGAAGTCGAGACACTGATCTCGTAAAACCCCGTCCCTCGACTTCGCTCGGGACGAACGGGGCGGGTGGCCGCAGCCTAGTCTTTCAGGATCTTCTTCAGCGCCATGCCGATGCGCACCGGGCCGGGGAAATACGCCCATTCCAGGCTGTGCGGATAGGGCGTGTCGAAACCCGTCACGCGCTCCACCGGCGCCTCCAGGTGATAGAAGCACCGCTCCTGCACCAGTGCCGACAGCTCCGCGCCGAACCCGCCAGTGCGCGTCGCCTCGTGCACGATCAGGCAGCGCCCGGTCTTCTTCACGCTCTCCTCGATCGTCTCGATGTCGAGCGGCACCAGGCTGCGCAGGTCGATGATCTCGGCGTCGACGCCGAAATCCTCGACCACTTGCGCGCAGACGTGCACCATCGTGCCATAGGCCAGCATCGTCACCGCCTCGCCCTCGCGCACCACCGCGGCCTTGCCGAGCGGGATCTTGTAATAGCCGGTCGGCACCTCGCCGCCCGGATGCTTGGACCAGTTCGCCGCCGGGCGGTCCCAATGGCCGTTGAACGGGCCGTTGTAGATGCGCTTGGGCTCGAAGAAGATCGTCGGATCATTGTCCTCGATCGCGGCGATCAGCAGCCCCTTGGCATCGTACGGCGTCGACGGGATCACCGTCTTCAGCCCGGACACGTGGGTGAAGATGCCTTCCGGGCTCTGCGAATGCGTCTGCCCGCCGAAGATACCGCCGCCAAACGGCGAGCGCACGGTGATCGGTGCGGTGAATTCGCCGTCCGAGCGATAACGCAGCCGCGCCGCCTCGCTCACCAGCTGGTCGAGCGCGGGATAGATGTAATCGGCAAACTGGATCTCGGGCACGGGGCGCAGGCCATAGGCGCCCATGCCCACCGCCACGCCGATGATGCCGCATTCGGTGATCGGCGTGTCGAATACGCGCGTCTTGCCGTATTTCGCCTGCAGGCCGGCGGTGGCGCGAAACACGCCGCCGAAATAGCCCACGTCCTCGCCCATCACCACGACGCCCGCGTCGCGTTCCATCATCACGTCCATGGCGGAATTGATCGCCTGGATCATGTTCATGCGCGTGGTGGCGTCGGCCTGCTGCTCTTCAATCACGTCGGTCATTTGGCTTTCCTGCCCTCGCCACTCCGCAGGAGGGGAGAGGGATACCGGCGCTTGGCGGCAACGCCGCCTAGCAAAGGTTGGGAGAGGGGTGGGCGCCGGGTCGCGGCGCGCGAGCCGTCGGCTCGCTCAACCCCTCTCCCAGCTACGACTAGGCAGCGAGCTGCCAGGTCTGCGCAACCCTCTCCCCTGTCCAGGGGAGAGGGCGAGGCGAGGCTCACTTGCGATCCCACGGCCGCCCACTCTCGGTTTCCTCGTCGATCATCTGCTGGCGCTGCTCGCGCAGATGCCAGGGCATCTCCTCGAACACGCCGTCGAACAGCGTATCGAGCGGCTGGTGCAGGCCGTGGCCCAGGATGCCGTTCTTCTCGGCTTCCTTTTGCGCGGCCTTCACCGCGTCGGCGACTTCCTTGTCCATCGCCGCCTGTCGCTCCTCGTCCCATTCGCCGATCGCGATCAGGTGATCCTTCAGCCGCCGGATCGGGTCGCCCAGCGGCCAGGCCGTCGGCTCGCCGGCGCTGCGATATTGCGACGGGTCGTCGGAGGTGGAGTGCCCTTCGGCACGATAGGTGAAATGCTCGATCAGCGTCGGGCCCTGGTTGGTCCGCGCACGCTCCGCCGCCCATTGGGTGGCAGCATAGACCGCCAGCGCGTCATTGCCGTCGACGCGCAGGCCAGCGATGCCATAGCCGACCGCGCGCGCGGCAAAGGTCGTCGCCTCCGCACCTGCAAAGCCGGAGAAGCTCGAAATCGCCCACTGATTGTTGACGACGTTGAAGATCACCGGCGCGCGATAGACGGTGGCGAAGGTCAGCGCGGAGTGGAAATCGCCCTCCGCCGTCGATCCCTCGCCGCACCAGGTCGCGGCGATGCGCGTATCGCCCTTCGATGCCGACGCCATCGCCCAGCCCACCGCCTGCGGATATTGCGTGGTCAAATTGCCGGAGATCGAGAAGAACCCGAACCGCTTCTCCGAATACATGATCGGCAGCTGCTTGCCCTGCAGCTTGTCGCCCGTGTTCGAATAGATCTGGTTCATCATGTCGACCAGCGGGCAGCCGCGCGCGATCAACAGGCCCTGCTGGCGATACGACGGGAAGCACATGTCGTCGGCGTCGAGCGCATAGGCTTGCGGCACCGCCACCGCCTCCTCGCCCAGCGACTTCATGTAGAAGCTGGTCTTGCCCTGCCGCTGCGCGCGGAACATGCGCTCGTCGAACGCGCGCACCGTCGCCATGTGGCGCAGCATGCGCCGCAGCGTCTCGGGCGACAGCTTGGGATCCCACGGGCCAACGGCCTGGTTGTTCTCGTCCAGCACCCGCACCATCGTGTACACGAGGTCGGTGTACGCACGCGGCTCCTCCGCCGTGTCGGGGCGGCGCGCGGCGCCGGCGGCGGGGATCTCGACATCCGCGAAATCGACGGTGTCGCCGGGGCGGAATTTCGGCTCGGGCACATGCAGCGCGAGCGGGGGCAAATTGCTGCGAACGGCGTCCGCCATGATCTCTCCGGTTAGAAACGCGTCGGCAAAACGCTGGAGCGCGTCTTCGGCCGCCTTGTTATAAAATTTCAAGGCACCGCGCTAGTGGTGGTTTCACCTGAGACGATCTGGGCATCTGGCCAAAATTCTCCACAGGCAGGCCGGTCGGCTACCGGTCGTGGCCAAACACGTCTCGCCGCTTCTGCCGAGTCGGCCGATTGACTCCGCCGGAAATCGGAACAAAATGGGAACACATAGCTTCATCGAGTCGTGCCCGTGTCCTCTCCTGCCATCATTGCCGAGCTGCGTGAAACGCTTCGTGCCATCGAAGGCGACGGATATCGGCGCCGCGAGACGTTGCCCTTTGGCATCCCGCCGGTCGATTCGCGACTGGCCGATGGCGGCCTCCGGCTGGACGCATTGCACGAGGTCGCCGCCGGCACCGCGCAGCTAAGCGACGATGCCGCCGCCACCTTGTTCATGGCGGGCATCGCGGCGCGTGCCTGGGGGCCGGTGCTCTGGGTGGTGCGCCGCCGCGACCTGTTCGCCCCCGGCCTCTACCAGGCCGGCCTGTCCCCCGAACGCGTGCTATATGCCGAGGCGCGCGACGATGCCGAGCTACTCGCGCTGATGGAGGAAGGGCTGCGCCATCGCGGCCTCGGCGCAGTGATCGGCGAGGTAAAGCGCGCCGGCATGGCCGCGACCCGCCGGCTGCAACTGGCGGCGGAGGGCGGGCGCACCATCGCGCTGCTGATGCGCCGCCACCCGCGCGAGGATGCCGATCCGCTGGGCCAGCCGTCCGCCGCGCTGACCCGCTGGCGCATCACCTCCGCCCCATCCGCCCCCGTGCGCCACGGCATCGGCCGGGCGCGCTGGACCGTCGCGCTGGAGCGCCAGCGCGGCGGCGAACCTTTCACCAATTTGATGGAGGCCTGCGATGACACGGGTCGTCTCGCTTTACCTGCCGCACTGGGCGATCGATCGCGTGCGCCGGGCCGAGCGGCGCCGCGCACCGCCGCGGCCTGAACCGGGCACTCCGGCAGAACCCGGGCTCGACCTCGCGCCGCTCGTCGCCGCGGTGGCCGAGGAACAGGTGCTGCAATGCGACGCGCCCAAGAACACCGGCTGGCGCCCCGGCGCCCGCTGGGCACGCTCGGACGCGGCCGCGCCTGCGGACAAGCCCCCCGTGGATAAACCATGGTCGCAATCGACGCGCGCCGATGTCGCGCGCCGGATCGAGGCGATGCCCGCGCACCAGCGCCCGCCGATGCGCGAGATGGGCCGCCGCAGCGAAGCCGCCGACAATCCATTCAAGGCGATGCGCCCGGACGAAGGCGCGCGCCCTGTGCCAACGGCGCTCCCGGTGCGTCCCGATCCGGAGGACGTGCCCGGCAAACGCTGGCGCGGCTTCGACAATCTCGATCCCAACGCCGACGACCGCGCCGCCGCCGCGCTCGCGCGCTGGCGGGCGATGCCCGCGGTCCGCTATCCCGGCGAGGGCCCTCGCCCCGACAAGCATGCGCGCTGCGGCTCCAACGACGCCGGCGCGCAAGTGCCGGGGGTCGCTGCGTTTTTCAACACCGGCCGCACGCTCGGCAGCACCGTGGCACGGGTGTGCACCCCCGCCGCCGGTCGCCCCGAACCGGTCGAAGGGCGCGCCTCCAACGCCACGCCTCGGGCACGCACTTCGACAAGCTCGGTGCGAACGGGAAATGGACACCCCGCCTCCCCGGAAGCGGCACGCCGCCCCTCCTCCTCGTTCGTGTCGAGCGACGTCGAGACACGGGCCACACGCCACTGCGATCAAGGCCGGTCCCTCGACGTCGCTCGGAACGAACGGAAGTCAGAGGCTCCACCTCTCGTCACCGTTCACAAGACCGGCAGCCGCGTCGAGATCGCTGCCGCCTCGCCCGAGGCGCAGGCGCTCGGCCTTGCCCCCGGTACCGCGCTCACTCAGGCGCGCGCCGCCGTGCCCGATCTGGACGTGCGCGATGCCGATCCGGAGGGTGACCGCGCCGATCTCCAGCGCCTCGCCACCGAACTCGCGCGCCGCTGGTGCCCGGTTGTCGCGATCTCTGGCCCGGACGGGTTGTTCCTCGACATCACCGGCACCGCGCACCTCCACGGTGGAGAGGTGGCGTTCGTCCGTCGCCTGCGCCGCCTGCTCGCCCGGCTTGGCATCGCCGCGCAGGTGGCGATCGCCGACACCGCCGGCGCCGCCTGGGCCCTTGCGCGGCAGCGCGCGCCCGCCGCGATCGTGCCCCCGGGTGCGCATGTCGCCGAACTCACCCCACTGTCGATCGCCGCGCTCCGGTTGGACGCGCCCGCGCGCGACCTGCTCGCCCGGCTGGGCGTGGACACGATCGGCGACCTGATGGCGATGCCGCGCGCGCCGCTGGTTCGTCGCTTCGGCCGGACCATCGCGCACCGCCTCGACCAGGCGACCGGCGCCGCGCCCGAGCCGCTCGATCCCGTGGTACCGGTGCAGCCGATCGCCGTCACCCGCCGCTTCGCCGAGCCGATCGCCACGGCGGACGCGATCGGCCATTGGCTCGCCGGTCTCGTCGACGACCTTGCCGTCGAACTCGCCACTGCCGGCCTCGGCGCCCGCGCGCTCGCCTTTGTGGCGGCGCGCGTCGATTCGACCGATCAGGTGATCCGCATCGGCCTCGCCCGCGCCAGCCGCGATCCCGCGCACCTGCTGCGCCTGATCGCCCGCCGGATCGAGGAGATCGAGGTCGGCTATGGCCTCGACGCGCTGACATTGCACCTCGTGCGCGCCGATCCGCTCGGCCCCGAAACGCTCGGCGCGGCGCTCGCTGAACAGCAGGCGCCCGATCTCGCCCCGCTGGTCGATACGCTCGCCAATCGCATCGGCCCCGCCCGCCTGTGGCGCCACCGGCCGGTCGAAAGCGACGTGCCCGAACGCTCGGTCGTGCCGGGCGCACCACTCGATGCCGCTGCCGCCGCGAGCATGCGTCTGAAGCGCGACGACGTGCGCCTGCTCGACACGCGCGCCTCAGACCATCCCTGGCACCAGCGCTGGCCCCGCCCCGCGCGCCTGCTCCGCCGCCCCGAACCGCTCGACCAGATCATGGCCAAGATGCCCGATCACGCGCCCTTTCGCTTCGCCTGGCGAGGGTGCCTGCACATGGTCGCCCGGTCGGACGGGCCCGAGCGCGTCACCGGCGAATGGTGGCGCCGCCCCGGCGAGCGCGACGCCGTGCGCGATTATTTCCGGGTCGAGGATACGGAAGGACGCCGCTTCTGGCTTTTTCGCCGCGGCGACGGCCAACGCGCCGAAACGGGCGACCACCGCTGGTACATCCATGGCACCTTTGCGTGATCCGCCCGGTGCCGCGTGACGTACAGCGAGCTTCAGGTGACGACCCACTTCTCGTTCCTGCGCGGCGCGTCGTCGTGCGAGGAACTGTTCGCCACCGCGGCGCTGATGGGGATGCCTGCGCTCGGCGTGGTGGACCGCAATTCGGTCGCCGGCGTCGTGCGTGCGCTTTATGCGTGCGAGCAGCTGGAAAAGAAGGACGGCCTTTTTATCCGCTCGATCCCCGGCTGCCGGCTCGATCTGGTCAGCGGCGACTCGCTGCTCGTCTGGCCGGAGGATCGCGCCGGCTGGACCCGGCTGACCCGCCTGCTGACGCTCGGCAAGTCGCGTGCGGAGGCAAAGGCCGGGGAGAAGGGGCAGTGCTTTCTCCATTGGGAGGATGTCGCCGCGCATGCCGGCGGCCTCGTCGCGGCGCTGGTGCCAGGGCGGGACGGGGCGGCACCGACCGCGCTGGCCGCCACCGCCGATATCTTCGGCACTCGCGGGCACGTCTGCCTGACGCCGTGGCGCAGGCCGGGCGAGCGCCGCCGGCTGCATGAGACCGCCGCCGCCGCCGAAGCCCACGGCCTCGCCCCGCTCGCCACCGGCGACGTGCTGTACCACAGCCCCGATCGCCGCATGCTGCAGGACGTGGTCACCGCGATCCGCGAGAAGTGCACGATCGACGACCTGGGCTTCCGCCGCGAACGCCATGCCGACCGCCATCTCCAGCCACCGGACGAAATGGCGCGGCGCTTCGCCGATCTGCCGCAGGCACTCACCGCGGTGGAGGCGATCGTGGAGCGCTGCACGTTCAGCCTCACCGACCTAGATTACCAATATCCCGACGAGATCATCATGTCCGGCCGCAGTGCGCAGGACGGGCTGGAACGCCTGTCGCGCAACGCGCTGGCGCAGCGGTTCGACGACGATCCGCCCGAAGCCTACACCCGCCAGCTCGACCATGAACTGCGGCTCGTCGCGAAGATGGGCTATGCGCCCTATTTCCTCACCGTGAATTCGATCGTCAGCTACGCACGGTCGATCGACATCCTGTGCCAGGGGCGCGGCTCGGCTGCCAATTCGGTGATCTGCTTCGTGCTGGGCATCACCTCGATCGACCCGATCAAGCACCAACTCCTCTTTGAGCGCTTCGTGTCGGAGGAGCGCCGTGAACCGCCCGACATCGACATCGATTTCGAGCATGAGCGGCGCGAGGAAGTGATCCAGTGGATCTACGAAACCTATGGCCGCGACCATGCCGCGCTGACCGCGGTGGTCAGCCGTTTCCGCACCCGCGGCGCGATCCGCGAGGTGGGCAAGGTGCTCGGCCTGCCAGAGGACATGACGAGCGCGCTGGCGGGGCAGGTATGGGGCTGGTCCAACGAGGGCGTCCCCGACAGCCATGTCGAGGCGCTGAACCTCGATGCCGGCGAGCCGCGCCTCGCGCTCGCGTTGGAACTCGCCAAGGAACTGATCGGCACGCCGCGCCACCTGTCGCAGCATCCCGGCGGCTTCGTGCTGACGCGCGATCCGCTCCACGATCTCGTCCCGATCGAGCCCGCCGCGATGGAGGCGCGCCACGTCATCGAATGGGAAAAGGAGGATATCGAGCATCTCGGTTTCATGAAGGTCGACATTCTCGGGCTCGGCATGCTCGGCTGCATGCGCCGCGCGTTCGACCTGCTGGCCGAGCACAAGGGCGTCGCAATGACGATGGCGAGCGATGCATTGCAGGACGACGACGAGCCGACGTTCGAGATGATCCGCGAGGCGGACACGCTGGGCGTGTTCCAGATCGAGAGCCGTGCGCAGATGAGCATGCTGCCGCGGATGAAGCCGACCGAATTCTACGATCTCGCCATCCAGGTCGCGATCGTCCGCCCGGGCCCCATTCAGGGCGACATGGTGCATCCCTATTTGAAGCGTCGCGCGCTATCCAAGGCGGATCAGGCCAAGATCGAATACCCCAGCCCGCTGCTCAAGGACGTGCTCCAGAAGACGCTGGGCGTGCCGCTGTTCCAGGAACAGGCGATGCAGGTCGCGATCCTGGGTGCCGGGTTCAGCCCGGGGGAGGCGGACCGGCTGCGCCGCGCGATGGCGACGTTCAAGATGACCGGTGGTGTCGGCGAGTTCCGCGACAAGCTGATCAACGGCATGCTGGGGAACGGCATCGCGCTCGATTTCGCCGAGCGGCTGGTGAAGCAGATCGAGGGGTTCGGCAGTTACGGCTTTCCCGAAAGCCACGCGGCCAGTTTCGCCAAGATCGCTTACGCCTCCTCCTGGATGAAATGCCATCACCCGGACGTGTTCTGCGCCGCGCTGCTCAACGCCCAGCCGATGGGCTTCTACGCCCCCGCGCAGATCGTCCGCGACGCCCGCGCGCACGGCGTTGAGGTGTTGCCCGTCTGCGTCATGCGCAGCGAATGGGACACGACGCTGTTTGAAGCGAAGCCCTACAAACCTCTTCCCTTCGGCGAGGCGCGCCTCCTTCCACCCTATACAAGCCTCCACCCGCTCCGCCTCGGCCTGCGCATCGTGCACGGCCTGTCCGCCGCCGATGCCGGCAAGATCCTCGCCGCCCGCGCGATCCGCCCCTTCACCTCGGTGGAGGACGTATGGCGCCGCTCTGGCGTGCCGCTGGCGTCGCTGGAAAAGCTCGCCAAGGCGGATGCCTTTGCCGGCATGGGGCTCGATCGGCGTCAGGCGCTCTGGGCAATCCGCGGGCTGGGCGATTCGCCGCTGCCGCTGCTCGCCGCGATTGAGACAAAGGAGGAGCCCGTCCACCTGCGCGCGCTCACTGCGGGGCGCGAGGTGGTGGAGGATTATCGCGCCACCCAGCTGACGCTGCGCCAGCACCCGCTCACCTTTCTGCGCGGCCGCCTGTCCGAGCGGCGCTGCGTTCCCTGCGGCGAACTCAAGAATACGCCAGAAGGCCGCATGGTCGATGTCGCGGGCATCATCCTCGTCCGCCAGCGGCCCGGCAGCGCCAAGGGCGTCTTGTTCATCACCATCGAGGACGAGACCGGCGTCGCCAACGGCATCCTGTGGCCCGACCGGTTCGAGGCGCAGCGCCGCACCGTCATGTCCTCCGCAATGGTCAGCATCCGCGGTCGCGTGCAGAAGGAAGGCATCGTGATTCACGTCGTCGCTGATTACATCACCGACCTGACAGGGATGCTGCGCGAGGTCGGCGAGATCGACCTGCCCCGCCTGGTCGCGCGCGGCGACGGCGCGACCCACCCCGGCGCGCCCGATCGCGGCGATCCGGATTGGAAGGCCAAGGGCCGCATCGATTATCACTACCGCGACCGCCCCGACATCAACCGGCCGGAGGACGTGATTCCGATCCGCAGCCACGACTTCCATTGATCTTGCTGAAACACTCGGCTTAGGTTCCGCCCGAGCCGGCCCTGATCGGCAGCATGAGAGGAAAGATCGCATGGCCACCGCCGCCCGCAGCCCCGAACCACGCATCGGCCTGACCCCGCACGTTCCCTCGCCCGAGAACAAGGCTGCATTCGATGCCGCGATCGTCGATCCGGACAGCTATGCGCATGAGGAGCGCTACCATGCGATCTTCAACTATCTGCGTGAGGAAGCGCCGGTCTATTGGTGCGAGCCCGATGGGTATCGCCCCTTCTGGACGGTGGCGCGCCACGCCGACATCCGCCGGGTGGAGCTCGACACCGACACCTTCATCAACGACCCGCGCCTGACGCTCGCCACGATCGCCGATGAAGAGCGGATCATGGCGATGACCGGCGGCAACAAGCTGACGCGCAACTTGGTCAGCATGGACAATCCCGACCACAAGCATTTCCGCGCCATGACGCAGGGCTATTTCTCGCCCAAGCACATGAAGCAGCTGGAAGAGGATATCCGCAGCCTCGCCCGCGAAAGCGTGGAGCATATGGCCGCGCTCGGCAGCGAATGCGATTTCGCCAGCGAGGTCGCGATCTGGTTCCCCTTGCGCGTCATCATGCTGACGCTCGGCGCGCCGCGCGAGGACGAAGCGTTCCTGATGAAGATCACACAGGAGGTCTTCGGCGCGCAGGATTTCGACCACATGCGTCCCGAGGAAATGGGCGGCCTGTTCGCCACGATCACCGAATTCAACGCCTGGTGCGATCGCATCACCGCCGACCGCAAGGCGAACCCGCGTGAGGACGTGTCCACCATCATCGCCAATGCGACGCTCACTGACGGCTCGCCGATGGGGAACATGGAGGCGATGAGCTACTACCTCATCATCGCCGCAGCCGGGCACGACACGACCAGTTCGTCGTCGTCGGCGGGCCTGCTGGAGCTGATCCGCAACCCGGAAGAGATGCGCAAGCTGCGCGACGATCCCTCGCTGCTCCCCAATGCGGTGGAGGAGATGATCCGCTGGGCGAGCCCGGTGAAGCATTTCTTCCGCACGGCGGCCAAGGATGCGGAGGTTGGCGGTGTACCGATCAAGGCGGGCGACGGCCTCGTCATGGCCTATCCCTCCGCCAATCGCGACAGCGCGGTCTTCGACGATCCCTTCGCCTTTCGCATTGACCGCGCCAACGTGCGCCAGCATCTGGCCTTCGGCTATGGCCCGCACCTGTGCCTCGGCCAGCACCTCGCCAAGCTGGAGATGCGTATCCTGTTCGAAGAACTGCTCGCCCGTTTCGACGATTTCGCGCTCGCCGGCGATCCCGAATGGACACGCGCCAGCTTTGTCAGCGGCATGAAGCACCTGCCGATACGGTACCGCGCCAAGTGAGCCGACACGATCCGGAGAAACTCTACCCTGGCTTCCCGGGCACCGAGCCGAGCGAGCATATCCGCACCATCCCGGCCTGCGCCGCGCTCGGCATGTCGCAGCGCGCGACGATCGGCGCGCCGGTCGCGACCTCGCTCGATGCGGCGCTGCCGGCGGTCTGCGACACGCACGGCCGCGTCTCTCGGGGCGCGGCGCTGGTGCTGGCCGATCAGGCGACCGCCGGCGGCGTCTTCACCACGCTGCCGCATCCCACGCCGATGATGACGCTGGATCTGCGCGTCGACTGGTTCGGGCCGCTGCCTGCCGCGCCGATAAGCTGCACCATCGACGAGGTGACGCGCGAAGGCGATCTGGCGCTCTCGCGCGGGCATCTGACCAGTGGAGGCAAACCCGTCGGCGCGACCGTCGCGCGCTACCTGGTCGGCTCGATGCCCGGCGGCACGCCCGGCCGCATGGACGGGCGCAGCGAAATGCTACCGCCGTCGACGGCTGCGAATTTTGCCGCTTATCTCGGCGCCGTGCCGACCATTGACGGCATGACCATGCGGCCGCGGTCGGAGCATGTCGGCGCGCCGCTCCCCGCCTATCACGGCGGTGTCATTGCCGGGCTGCTCGAACAAGCCGGCGTCGCAGCGATCGATCCCGCCTTCCGCCCGCTCGATATCGAGATCCGCTTTCTGGCACCCGCGCTCGCAACCTTGCCGCTGGTCGCCCGCGTCGTGCCGCGCCGCACCGGTCGCCGCGCCATCACGCTCGATATCGACGCGCATCAGGGCGACCCGAGCCGCCCTGTCGCCATTGCCCGCATGCTCGCGATCACCGACGCGGCGGGCGATCCCATCCGGCACGCGCTACCCCGCGAATAGCCCGCTTGTCGGCAGGCCAGGCCGATCGCCATCGGCCCGACCTGCTACAACCGATCAGCCGCCGACCGTCTGCTCGATCACACCGAAGATCGGGTGGTGCCGGTCGTCCTCCGCCCAGATGCGCACGGTATCGCCCTTCTTCAGGAACGGCGTCACCGGCTTCCCGCCCGCGATCGTCTCGATCGTGCGCACCTCGGCGATGCACGAATAGCCGACACCGCCTTGCGCAATCGCCTTGCCCGGCCCACCGTCTGCGTCGCGGTTCGACACCGTGCCCGACCCCACGATCGTGCCCGCACCCAGCGCGCGGGTCTTGGCCGCATGCGCCACCAACGTACCGAAGTCGAACGTCATGTCCTCGCCCGCCTCCGCGCGGCCAAACGGCTCGCCATTCAGGTCGACCATCAGCTTGCGATGCAGCTTGCCGTCCTGCCACCAGTCGCCCAGCGCGTCGGGCGTCACGAACACCGGCGAGAAGGCAGAGGCCGGCTTCGACTGGAAGAAGCCGAAGCCCTTGCCCAGTTCGCCGGGAATGAGGTTCCGCAACGACACGTCGTTGGTCAGGCCGACCAGCCGGATCGCCGCCAATGCCTCCTCGCGGCTGGCGCCCATCGGCACGTCGCCGGTGACGACCACCACCTCGGCCTCCAGGTCGCAGCCCCAACTCTCGTCCGCGAGCGGGATCGAGTCGCGCGGGCCAAGGAAACCGTCCGATCCGCCCTGATACATCAGCGGATCGTGCCAGAACGTTTCGGGCATTTCCGCCCCGCGCGCCTGCCGCACCAGCGCGACATGGTTCACATAGGCCGAGCCATCCGCCCACTGATAGGCGCGCGGCAGCGGCGAGGCGGCATCGCGCTCGTGAAAGCGCTCGCGCGGGATCACTTCATGGTCGAGGTCGGTGGCCAGGTTCTGCAGATCAGGCAGCAGCCGATCCCAATCGTCCAGCGCCGCCTGCAGCGTCGGCGCGATGTGCGTCGCATCGGCGCACCACGCGAGATCGGTCGACACCACGACAAGCTTGCCGTCACGGCCATGCTTCAGGCTCGCAAGTTTCATCCGTTACCTCTCTTTCACCACCGGCATAAGCCCGCGCTGCGCGCAAAGTCGAGGGCCGAGCAGACCGCAAACGCACCATAACAAAAGTTACTTGACCCCTTGATGCGGTGTGGCGACAAGCGTGCATTGGCTTTCCAACCGAGGTTACTTCCATGTCGCTCGACCAGATCGCGGGCCGTTTCGCGTACAATGAGGATCACGAGGCGTTCCGCCAGACGGTGCGCAGCTTCCTGGCCAAGGACGGGGTGCCGCACGCCGACCAGTGGGAAAAGGACCGGCTCGTTCCCAAGAGCTTCTGGCAGAAGGCCGGCGCGGTCGGCATGCTGTGCCCGACGGTGCCAGAGGAATATGGCGGCCTTGGCCTCGACTTCGGCTACAATGCGATCGTCGACGAGGAGATGGCCTATTCGGGCGTGCCCGCCGGCTTCTCGCTGCAGTCGGATATCGTCGCCGGCTACATGGAGCATTACGGCTCGGAGGAGCAGAAAAAGGAATGGCTGCCCAAGATGGTGTCGGGCGACGTCATCACCGCGATCGCGATGACCGAACCGGGCACGGGCAGCGACCTTCAGTCGATCCGCACGACCGCGAAGAAGGACGGCAACCATTATGTCATCAACGGGTCGAAGACGTACATCACCAACGGCCAGAACACCGATCTGACGCTGGTCGTCGCCAAGACCGATCCCGACGCCCAGCCCGCCTATAAGGGCATGTCGATCATCCTGGTCGAAAGTGATCGCGAGGGGTTCAGTAAGGGTCGCAAGCTCGACAAGATCGGCCAGGACGCGGCGGACACGTCCGAGCTGTTCTTCGAGGACGTGCGCGTGCCGATCACCAATTGCCTCGGCGAAGAGGGCATGGGCTTCATCTACCTGATGAGCCAGCTGCCGCAGGAGCGCCTGTCGATCGCGGTGTCGACCCATGCTTCGGCGCAGAAGGCGTTCGACGATACGGTCGCCTTCGTGAAGGAGCGCAAGGCGTTCAAGGGCACCGTGTTCGACTTCCAGAATACCAAGTTCGTGCTCGCCGACCTGAAGGCAAAGCTGCAGATCGGCTGGGCACACCTCGATTGGGCGATCGCGCGGCACCTGAAGGGCGAACTGACCAACGAGGAAGGCGCCGCGGCGAAGCTGTGGCACACCGACCTTCAGTGGGAGGTCATGGACAAGTGCCTCCAGCTGCACGGCGGCGCCGGCTATATGAACGAATATCCGATCGCGAAGATGTGGCGCGGTGCCCGCGTCAGCCGGATCTACGGCGGCACCAACGAGA
This sequence comes from Sphingomonas dokdonensis, assembly GCF_002197685.1. Lineage (GTDB taxonomy): Bacteria > Pseudomonadota > Alphaproteobacteria > Sphingomonadales > Sphingomonadaceae > Sphingomonas > Sphingomonas dokdonensis. The sequence goes on from NZ_NBBI01000003.1 coordinate 144,771, forward strand.
TCATGAAGGAAGTGATCAGCCGCAAGCTGTGACCGCGCGGGCGCGGCTGGCGCCCGTTTCCTTCACCTCGGAAAGGCGGATGTGGCCCATCCGCCTTTTCTGTTTGGGGTGATGCGCCTCCTGTCCTCAGGCCGCCTTGCTGCCGCCCCGCAACTGATCCACGAACCCATCGGTGCTGCGCCGCAGGGTTCGCGCGTGGTCGGACAATGTGCCGGCCGCGGCGCGCACCTGCTCCGCCAACGTATTCGTCTCGTTCGCCACCGTCGCCACCCGGGCGATCCGCTGTTCGATCATGTCCACCCCGCGCGCAGCCTCGTGCGCGGTACGCTCGATATCGGCCGCCACTGCACGCTGCCCGGCCACCGCGCCCTTGATGTCACCCGCCGCGTTGGCGACGCGCGAGGCAGCGTCAGCGGCACCGACGATATTGGCCTCGGCGGCACCCACCGCATCGCGCACGCTTTCGATCAGCGCCACGATCTTGTCGCTGGCGCGCGCGGTGCCGCCCGCCAGCTGCTTCACCTCGCCGGCCACCACGGCAAAGCCGCGCCCCGCGTCGCCGGCGCGCGCCGCCTCGATCGAGGCATTGAGCGCCAGCAGGTTGGTGCGGGTCGCGATCTCGTGAATTTCGCCCACCAGCCCACCGATGTCCCCGGCGCGCTCGGCCAGGTCCTGCACCTTGCCTTTGCCGGCGTCGGCATCACGCTGCACCGTACCGGTCAGCGCCGCCTGCGCGCTTGCGCTGTCGGCGATGTCGCCGATCGAGTCGGTCAGGCGTCGTACCGCCTCCGCCACGCCTTGGGTCGCGCCCGCCGCCTGCGCCGCGCCTGCGGCCACTTCGTTGGACTGGCGCCCGGCGTCCGACGCGATCCGGGTCAACGTCGCCGCCGAACCTTCCAGCGCCGCCGCGGCGCCCTCGATCGCAATCGCCACCGTGGCGACCGATGCTTCGAAATCGTCTGCCAGCGCCATCAGGGCGCCCCGGCGCTCGTCCGACAAGCGCGCCTCCGCCCGCTTACGCCGCTCGCGCTCGCTGGCGGACCGCGCCTCCGCCTCCTGCACCGCGGCAAGTGACGCAACCGCCGTGTCATGCTCGGCCTGCGCCACCGCGGTCAGGCGCTCGCTTTCGGCCCGTGCCGCATCCTGCGCCACGATCAGACTGCGCAGCCGCACCCCAAGATAAGCCAGCGCCGCACATTGCATCACCACCGCAACACCATGAAACAACACGCGGCCCAGCGTGCCGCCATTGTCGAACACCCAGGCGGGCACGAGATACGACAGCAGCAGGTGGTGCACCAGGATCAGCACCGAGGCGACCACCAGCGGCCGCCAGTCGCACATCAACGCCAGCGCGGACAGCGCGACGAAGAAGTACATGTGCGCATCCATCTGCCAGGCATCTTCGGCCATCATGAACACGTTGAGTGCCGGCATCACCGCCGCAAGAATGCCGAAGCTCAGCCGCGTCGCCAGCGCTTCGGGCGCGCGCAGCGCAAGGAACACCGGCACGACGGTGACAGCCGCCGCCGCGGCGGTTGCCGCAACGGTGTTGGGCATGTCCAGCACCTTGCCCCAGGCGAACAGCAGGGGGACGCCCAGGCAACTCACGATCGCCAGCAGGCGAACCGCACGCACGTGCAGCGCATCAATGGAGGACATCAGCGCACCTCTCCGCACCAGGATCGCGGGGCCGCAAGCGTCAGCACGCCCGCCCGCAGCAAGGGCCAGAACAAGGCCGCGCGCTGCCCGCGAACGACCAGCCCATCCCCCGGGCCGCGCGCCAGCAGCATCGCGTCGCCATTGCGCGCGAGCCGCGCGACCGGGGCGCCGCTCCGCAGCGGCAGCAGAAGCATTTCGCCCTTGGCGGGCGGCGCAAACGCCAGCAGGCCGATAGAGGCCGTGCCGATGGCAAGCTGCGCGGCAAGCAAGGTGTTGATGGCAAAGGAGGATCGATTCACATGGTCCAGTTAGAACCGAACCGTTGAGGCGGAGTAAAGGACGGGCGCGGACGCGATGACGCAGATCGTGCGGGAACTTGACTTGGCGACGGTTCGCCCGCATCTAGCGCAGTATCGAGACGTCGGCAGCGTGATCGGGCCTTGCGGCCCCGGCTCCGTCTCGGTCGATCGAACCGGCTTCCCATATCACGCGGGGTGTCAATTTCCCCGCCTCCCGTGCGCCGATTGGCTTGCGGGCCGCTACCTATAGGTATTTCCATGTCATTTTCCGACCTTGGCCTCGCCGAGCCGCTTGTCCGCGCGCTTGAAGCAAAGGGCTATGAAACCCCCACTCCGATTCAACGCGACTCGATCCCCACGGTGCTGACCGGCCGCGACCTGCTCGGCATCGCCCAGACCGGCACCGGCAAGACCGCCGCCTTCGTGCTGCCGTCGATCCAGCGCCTGCTGGGCAGCGAAAAGCGCGTACTGCCGACGCATGTGCGCATGCTGGTGCTGGCGCCGACGCGCGAGCTTGCCAGCCAGATCGCCGACAATGCGAAGCTGTATGCGCGCAATTCGCGCCTTACCGTCGCTACCGTGTTCGGCGGCACCAGCATCAACAAGAACCGTCAGGATCTCTCGCGCGGGATCGACATCCTGGTCGCCACGCCGGGCCGCTTGCTTGACCTGGTGGAGCAGGGCTTCTGCAATCTGACGATGCTCGAGATCCTCGTGCTCGACGAAGCCGACCAGATGATGGACCTCGGCTTCATCCATGCGCTGAAGAAGATTGTGCGCATGGTCCCGCGCCGTCGCCAGACCTTGTTCTTCTCGGCCACCATGCCGACCTCGATCCGCGACTTGGCCAATCAGTTCCTCACCGATCCGCAGACCGTATCCGTCGTGCCAGCCTCGACCACGGCCGAGCGCGTCGAGCAGCAGGTCGTGCTGGTCAACCAGACCGAGAAGCAGGCGCTGCTCACCATCCTGATCCAGGAAGAGGGCATTGACCGCGCGCTGGTCTTCACCCGCACCAAGCATGGCGCCGATCGGGTGGTGAAGCTGCTCGCCGGTAACGGCATCGCCGCCAACGCCATCCACGGCAACAAGAGCCAGCCGCAGCGCGAGCGCGCGCTCGCCGCGTTCAAGAGCGGTGAGGTGCCGATCCTGGTCGCCACCGACATCGCGGCGCGCGGCATCGACATTTCGGGCGTCAGCCACGTGTTCAATTTTGAGTTGCCCAACGTGCCCGAGCAATACGTCCACCGCATCGGCCGCACCGCGCGCGCGGGCGCCAGCGGTATCGCCATCTCCTTCTGCGCCGACGATGAGCGGCCGTACCTGAAGGACATCGAAAAGCTGACGCGTCAGAAGGTGCCGCAGCGCGCCCTGCCGACCGATTTCCTGAAGCGCGCCGATGCGCTGAAGGCCGCGCGCGTAAAGGCGATCGGCGCCGATCCCGCCCCGCGCGAGGATCGCCCGCGCCAGCAGCGTGGTCCCGCACGGCCGAAGGCGACGCATGCCCCCACTGCGACGCGCGATTATGCGAACGCCAGCCGTCGTGGTGGCGGTGGCGGTGGCGGTGCCCGTCCGGGTGGCGGTGGTCGCGGCCGTGGCGGTCGTGGTCGCGGCGGCGGTGGCGGCGCCCGCGCGACCGCACAGGGCTGACACCAGAAGTCTTCCGTTCGCTCCGAGCCTGCCGAAGAGCGTGTCTCCAGCGATAGCGCTGGCGGCACATGTTTCGACAGGCTCAGCACGTTCGGCGTCAGGGGGCCCCGCGTGTCCCGGGCGCGGCACCGCCTCGCGTCGCCTCTGCAACCGCACGCGGCCCTGATCAGTTGCTCCTCTTCAAAGAGGAGACATGACCATGGATATCGCAACCGGCCCCTTGGTGGAGCGCATCGCCCGCGTGCTTGCCGGCGAGCGGCTGAGCGCCAACGGCCACGGCGATCAGGAATCGGCCGGCAGCGCCGTGGACGCCGCCTGGCCCGATTACCGCGACGCGGCGATCGCGGTGCTGCACACCTTGCGCGCGCCCAGCGCCGCCATGGCAGCGGCCGGCGACCCCGCGGTGTGGGAACGCATGGTGCTCGCCGCCCTCAAGGAAGCGCAGCCCACCGCCGCCTGAGTACGGAAAGCTGCCGCCAACCCGCAGCAATCGGCGGGGCAGCGGCGCTATCCAGCTATCAGGCGAGCACCGTCAGCCATTCCTCTTCCGGCGCGCGCGGCGCGCGTGTCCGGTTGGCCGGCTCGTCCTTGTCCTCATAGCCGATCGCCACCCCGCAAAAGAGCATGCGTTCGGATGGCGTGCCGAGAAACGCCTCCACCGTGTCGGGATACACCGCCCAGCATTCCTGCGGGCAGGTCGCCAGGCCCTTTTCCACCGCCAGCAGCATCAGGTTCTGCAGGTACATGCCAAGGTCGGCCCATTGCGGCGGCCCCATGCGGCGATCCACCGTCACGAAGAAAGCGGCGGGTGCACCGAAGAACTGGAAGTTGCGCGCAAACCACTGCGCCCGCGCCCGCTTGTCCTCGCGCGGGATGCCGAGGTGCCCGTACATGATCTCGCCGATCTGGAACGTGCGCGCCTTGGTCGCGTCCGTCATCTCGCGCGGATAGATGTCGTAGCCGGGTTTTTCGGTCTCGCGCCGCTCCAGCTTGCCGCGCATGATCTCCTTTAGCTCGTCCATCTTCGCGCCCGCGACGATGTCGATGTGCCATGGCTGGATGTTGCCGCCGGTCGCGGCGCGGGCAGAGGTCAGTGCCAGGTCCTTCAGCACTTCCATCGGCACTTCCTTGTCGAGGAACCCGCGGACGGAGCGCCGCTCCTTCACTGCTTCGGTTACATTCATTCGCCTCTCCACCTCTTGCCGTGCGCGTCAAATCGCGCCACATGGGCGGTCGGGATAACATCTGTTATGGAGAGTCGGAAGATGGCCGAGGCGTATATCGTCGAAGCAGTTCGGACGGCTGGTGGTCGCCGCGGGGGTAAGCTCGCGGGTGTCCATCCAGTTGATCTGGCGGCACAGGTGCTGGATGCGGTGATCGAGCGATCGGGGATCCCCGGCGACGCGGTCGAGGACGTCATCATGGGCTGCGTCAGCCAGGGTGGCGAGCAGGCCGGCCAGGTCGGCCGCAATGCGGTGCTCGCGTCCAAGATGCTCGCGCAGTCGACCCCGGCGGTGACGATCGACCGTCAGTGCGGCTCGTCGCAGCAGTCGATCCAGTTCGCGGCGCAGGCGGTGATGTCTGGCACGCAGGACGTGGTGATCGCGGCGGGCATCGAAAGCATGAGCCGCGTACCGATGGGCTCGACCTACAAATTGTTCTACGACGCCGGTCTCGGCAAGAACAAGTCGCCGGGTCTAGAGGAGAAGTTCCCGGGCATCAACTTTAACCAGTTCGCTGGTGCGGAGATGATCGCCAAGAAGTACGGCTTCTCGCGCGAAAAGCTCGACGATTATTCGCTGAACTCGCACCGCAAGGCGGTTGCGGCCACGCAGGGTGGCAAGTTCAAGGATGAGATCGTGCCGGTCGAGGTGGAAACGCCCGAGGGCAAGGAACAGCACACCACCGACGAGGGTATCCGCTACGATGCGTCGGCCGAGGGCATGGCTGGCGTCAAGAAGCTGTCCGAAGACGGCGTGCTGACCGCCGCCTCGTCCAGCCAGATCTGCGATGGCGCCAGCGCGGTGCTGATCGTCAGCGAGGAAGCGCTGAAGAAGTATAACCTCAAGCCACTGGCGAAGATCGTGAACCTGACGGTCACCGCCGGCGACCCGGTCGTGATGCTCGAAGAGCCGCTGTTCGCGACCGACAAGGCGCTGAAGAAGGCCGGCCTGTCGATCGACGACATTGATCTGTACGAAGTGAACGAAGCGTTCGCCTCGGTGCCGGTCGCCTGGCTGGAGCATACCAAGGCGAACCCGGAAAAGCTCAACGTGAACGGCGGCGCGATCGCGCTCGGCCACCCGCTCGGCGCCTCGGGCACGAAGCTGATGGCAACGCTGGTGCACGAACTGAAGCGTCGCGGCGGCCGTTACGGCCTGCAGACGATGTGCGAGGGCGGCGGCGTGGCCAACGTCACGATCATCGAAAACTGCGACTGGCAGGGCGACGTCGCGCAAGCGGCGGAGTAACACCTCGCGTCCACTCAACCGTCACCCCGGCCTCCGTGCCGAGGTGACGGTGGTGCTTGGCCCAATATCATCGATGAAGGCGCTACCTAGCGCCAGAGTTAACCGTGGATTCCGGGACCAGCCCGGCATGACGATCGGGAGGGGACCCTACACATGAAACTCGACAACACCGTATCCGCCGTCATCACCGGCGGCGCGTCCGGCCTCGGCGCGGCCACCGCGCGCCGGCTTGCGGCCAAGGGCGTGAAGGTCGCCATCTTCGATCTTCAGGAAGAAAAGGGCGAGGCGCTCGCCAAGGAACTCGGCGGCGTGTTCTGCAAGGTGAACGTAACGGACGAGGCATCAGTCGACGCAGGTTTCGCCAAGGCGCGCGAGGCGATCGGCCAGGAGCGTATCCTGGTGAATTGCGCGGGCACCGGCAATGCGATCAAGACTGCCAGCCGCAGCAAGGAAGACGGCTCGATCAAGCACTTCCCGCTCGATGCGTTCAACTGGATCATCCAGATCAACCTCGTCGGCACGTTTCGCTGCATTGCGAAGTCGGCCGCCGGCATGATGACGCTTGACCCGACCGAAGACGGTGATCGCGGCGCCATCGTCAACACCGCGAGCGTGGCGGCAGAGGACGGCCAGATCGGCCAGGCGGCTTATTCCGCATCGAAGGGCGGCGTCGTCGGCATGACCCTGCCGATCGCGCGCGACCTGATGAACGAGGGCATTCGCTGCAACACGATCCTGCCGGGCATCTTCAACACGCCGCTGTTGCAGGGCGCGCCGCAGAACGTGAAGGACGCGCTGTCCGCCTCGGTGCCGTTCCCCAAGCGCCTCGGCGAGCCGGACGAATATGCCGCACTCGCTGAGCTGATGATCGAGAACGGCTATTTCAACGGCGAGGACGTCCGCCTCGACGGCGCAATCCGCATGGCGCCTCGGTGAGCCGCAGCGCGGACATGCGCATGCTGCGCATGATCTCGCGCAAGGCCGGCCAGCGCGGCGCCTGGCGCCGCGTCTGACATCACGGGACTTGCTCCCGTGACGGGCCATCAAAAAGATCATCGTCACTTAGCGTCGTCACACCGGGCTCATCTCGGCGTCCACTGGATTCGCAACCGCTGATACCGGAAACGTGCGGCTCGGTGGATGCCGCGACAGGTCCGGCATGACGAGGAGTCACCCATGTCCCGCCCCACCCCTTGGCGCCTGCTGCGCGAATCCTATCCCCGCCACGACGTGAAGCAGACTCGCTTCCAGGATCTCGACACCATGGGGCACCTCAACAACGTCGCCTTCGCCGCGCTGTTCGAGGACGCGCGCGTGCGCCTGAACCAGCATCTTGGCCGCGTGAGCCGCGGCATGATGGCCGAAGGGTCGTTCCGCGCCGTGGTCGCACGCAACGAGATCAACTATCTGGCGGAAGGAAGCTTCCCTGAGGACGTTGAGATCAGCATCGGCATCGGTCGGGTCGGTAATCGCAGCTTCGAAATGCTGAGCGCCGCCTTCCAGTCGGGCCGGTGTATCGCCACCTGCGACACGACGATCGTTATGACCGATCCCAAAGGCGAGAGCCTGCCCGCCAATTTCGTTGAGCGGCTAAAGGCTGTGCAGATCAAGGGCGCGTAGCCAGCACAATCAGGACGGCGCCGTCCTTGCGCTGCGCCTGACGCGACTTAGACGCAAAGGTGCCGCGAACATCCGGATTGAGTGTTCGCGGCACCTCTTATCCCGTTCTTACGGCCGGTATGACGTTCCGGCTGCGACGGGCTCAGCCCCTGCCGCGCAGCGTACCGAGTGTGGCGAGGCCAAGCACGCCGACCAGCGCGGCGGTCGCCCAGGGGCGCTGCTTGGCGAAGCTCTTAGCCTGGCCGACCACCTGCGGCTGGCCGTCAACGCCCGGCGCCATCGCCTTCTGCACCGACCCCTTGAGCTGGTCGATCACGCCGCTGGCCTGCATCGAGCGATCGTTGGTCGCCGCGCCGGCGGTTTCCTTTACCTTGCCGGTAACCGTGTTGACGTCGGCGGTCAGTGCGTCTGCCATGGTAAACTCCCGTTGCTGTTTGTTCGGGGAGGACAACCGTCAGCGACGCATTTTGTGCCGCAGCGGCCGGATATATCCCAGCCGCCGCGTCATTTCGCGGTGTCAGCGCGTCAGTCGACGAACACCGGCGCGCGCTTCTCCATGTTCGCCTTCACGGCCTCCACCTGATTGGGCGAGCGCATCAGCTTGATCTGTTCGTCGCTCTCGCCCTGCAGCATGGTGGCGGTGTCGCCGTCCACCATCAGGTTGATGAGCCGCTTCGACGCTTTCACCGCATCGGGATTACGCCCGGCGATCTCGCACGCCAGGTCGAACGCCGCGGCGCGCGGATCGTCCGCAAGCCGGGTGATGAAGCCATAGCGCTCACCCTCGGCGCCGGTGAATTCCCGCGCGCTATAGGTCAGGTCGCGCAACACGTCGTCGCGCGCCAGCGTCCGCCACAGCGCGAGGCCCGCCATATCGGGCACCAGCCCCCAATAGGTCTCACGGATCGACAGGCGCACATCCGGACGGGCGATGCGCACGCAGGCGCCCGACATGATCTGGAAGCCGCCGCCGAGCGCGACGCCGTGCACCGCTGCGATCACCGGCATCGGCAGCGTGCGCCAGCCCCAGGCGACGTTCTGAGCCGTATTCGCCATTCCATGGCTGCGCTTGCCCAGATCGTTGCCCGATCCGCCCGCCGCCATCGATGCCATGTCGAGCCCGGCGCAGAACGCCCGCCCCTCGCCCGACAGCACCACGACGCGCACGTCGGTCATGCCGGCAAGCTTCTCGATCGCGGCATTAATCCCGGCGAACATCGCAGGGTCGAGCGCGTTCATCTTGTCCGCCCGGTTCAGCCGCACGTCGGCAATGCCGTCATTCACCGTAATCGTAACGCGCTCTTCCATGTCTCTCTCCCGCATAAATGATACGATCGACTTAGATGAGCCGATCGCGCGCATCAATGCCGCGATATTGCACGCTAGGTTCGCCGGTGTCACACGGCGGGGATGAAGATCGAAGAGGCTCTAGGCGACATACCGGGCATGAAGGACGTGCGCTTCGGCGGGCATGGCGGCCGGCTCGGCATCGCCTATCGCGCGCACGGCCCCGACTGGTGCGAACTGACGTTGCCCTATCAGGAAGACATCATCGGTGACGAGGATACGGGCGTTATCGCCTCCGGACCGATCTTCGCGCTGATGGACATCGCCACCAGCCTCGCCACCATGCGCAAGCTCGGCCGGTTCGTGCCGCATGCGACGCTCGACCTGCGGGTCGATTACCTGCGCCCCGCCAAGCCCGGTCACACCGTGATCGGCCATGGCGAATGCTACGCGATCAAACGTTCGATCAGCTTCGTGCGCGGGCAGGCGCATGATGGCGATCCGACCGATCCCATTGCGCATGTCTCGGGCACCTTCATGTTCCTGGGGGACGGCGCATGAAGCTGCCGCCCTATGCCGATCTGCTGGGCGCCAGCCTCCAGTGGGAAGACGGCTTACCGATCCTTGCCATGCCGTTCGGCCCCGACGTGCTCGGCCGCCCCGGCTTCGTGCAGGGCGGCGCGATCACCGGGCTGATCGAGGTTGCCGCACTCGCCGCGCTGCGTCACCAGCTCGCCGGCGAAGGCGGCGGCCGGGTAAAGCCGATCAACGTCACGATCGATTTCATGCGCGGCGGGCGCGAGCGCGTCACCTATGCGGCGGGCACCGTGACCCGGCTTGGCAACCGGATCGCCAACGTGGAGGCGATCGCCTGGCAGGAAAGCCGTGACAAGCCGATCGCCTCCGCGCGGATGAACTACCTTATTGTGCGGGGGTGAGCCGGATCATTCGCCCCTGCGACCCACGCTGTCCGTCTTCCAGCACGTAGATCGATCCGTCGGGCGCCTGCTCCACCTCGCGGATGCGCGCACCCATGTCCCACTGGTCGCCCTTTCGCGCATCCGTGCCGTTCAGGTCGACGCGGACCAGCGCCTGCGACGACAGGCCGCCGATGAAGGCATCGCCCTTCCACTGCGGGAACATGTCGCCTGAATAGATCATCAGCCCGCCCGGCGAGATCACCGGCGTCCAGAACACCTTGGGTGCTTCGAAGCCGTCGCCGGGGCTGTGATCGGGGATCGGGCGACCGTCATAATGATCGCCATTCGACACCTTCGGATAGCCGTAGTTGCGGCCGGGGAGCACCAGGTTCAGCTCGTCGCCGCCCTTCGGCCCCATCTCCTGCTCCCACAGATTGCCCGCTGAATCGAACGCGATGCCCAGCAGGTTGCGGTGGCCGTAGCTCCACACCGCGGGATGGAAACCCTTCGCGGCGAGCGGATTGCCGGGCGCCGGTTTTCCATCCAGCGTCAGGCGCAGCACCTTGCCGAGCGTCGCCTTGGGATCCTGCGCGGGGTCGAACTTCTGCCGCTCGCCGTTGGTGAAGAACAGATACCGTCCATCGGGCGAGAAGGCGATCCGGCCCGAATAATGGCCGTTCCCCTCCACCAGCGGTGTGGCGCGGAACAGCACTTCGATCTGGCGCAGCTTCTCCGAACCGGCCGCCGCGTCGTCGAGGACGCCGCGCGCCAGCACCACGCCCTTGCCGCCGTCCCCTGCGGCCGACCAGCTCAGATACACGCGCTTCGACCGCGCGAAATCGGGCGCCAGCACCACGTCCATCAACCCGCCCTGCCCGGCGGAATCGACCGGCAAGGTCGCCAGCGTCAAGCGGCTCTTGCCGTCCGCGGCCACGAGCAGCAGCTGCCCGGCCTTCTCCGTCACCAGCATGCGGCCGTCCGGCAGGAACGTCATCGCCCAGGGGCTGTCGAAATCCGCAACGACCGTCTCGGCAAACGGCTTGCCGCCGTTCGTCATGGCGGCCGGCTCGGTGCCGGCGGGCGCGGTGGCGGCCTGCGGGTCGGCGGAACAGGCGCTGGCGGCGAGCAGGCCGGCGGCGAATAGACTGCGAGCGATCACGGGAACTCCTGGGTTCGTAGATGTTGCTTTTCAATCCAGCGATGGCGAGCCAAGTTCCGCCGTCAACAAATCATCACAAAGCACGCGCTGACGCTGTCGCGGGCCGGTCCGCATCATTCTTCCACAATCCGGGCGTCGCCAGTTCGAGCACGTGTCCGTCGGGATCGTTGAAATACAGGCTCCGGCCGCCCGCCGGCCAGGTGACTTCCTGCGTCACCGCCACGCCATGCGCCCGCAACTGCGAACGCCAGCGCTCATAATCGGCGGCTCCGATGCCGAATGCCATATGGAGCGGCCCGTGTCCGTCATGCCCCGGGATCGTCCCGCGCGGCGTCGCCACATCCTCCACTGAAAGGCCGCGCGCGAAGACAAGCAGCACGCTGCCATGCCCCGCGTCAAAGGCGGTCAGCCGATCGCTTTCGATCATTGCCGACAGGCCCAGCACATCGCGGAAGAACGCCACCGATCGCGCCATGTCGTCGACGTACAAGGCGGTCTCGAGCACCCCGGCGATGCGCGGCCCGCTCACCGGCATATTCCCAAGCGGCGCGCATAATCGCGCACCCCGTCGATCAGCGAACGATGATGGTACATGCCCAGTCCTTTCAGCCGCTCCACATCGAGCACCAGCCGCGGCACGTCCACCGGGCGCGCCGGCCGAAACAACAACGGCACCCGCGCGCCCAAGGCTTCCTCGACCGTCGCCACCACCTCCAGCAGCGAATGGCCGATCCCGCTGCCGATGTTCAGCGTGGTGCCCGCCACATCGTTCACCAGCAGCGCGGCCACGCTCTCCACGCAATCATCGATATAGATATAGTCGCGCACCACCGTGCCGTCGCCCCACACCTCCAGCGCCCCTCCGTCGCGCAGCTTGCCCAGAATGACCGAAACGAGCCCCTGCGCGCCCGTCAACGACTGGTGCATGCCATAGGGGTTGGAGGGCCGCAGCGTCAGCAAGCGCAATCCACGCGTGCGCGCCAGGAACTGGAGATGCAGCTCGGTTTCGAGCTTCGCCTGCCCATAAAAGCCGATCGGTGCGCACGGATCGTCTTCCGTCGCATAATCGCGGCTGGTGGCGCCATAAACGGTGCCGCCGGACGAAAAGAACACCAGCCGCACGCCGCGATCCGCCAGCCGCGCCGCCAGCCGCCGCGTCGGCGCGATGATCGCATCCTGCTCGGCCTGGTAATGCGCCTCCGTGCTCGACGGCAGCATGGAGGAGGCGAGCTGCACCACCGTGTCGATCGCGTGATCCGCGATCAGTGCCATGATGCCATCGGTGTCGGTCAACGGCAGGTCGACCCAGCGACCGTTCGATGCGCCACGCGTGCCATGCCCGGTCAGCAGCACGCGATGGCCACCCCGTTCCAGCCGCGCCGCGAGATTGGTGCCGATAAACCCGCCCCCGCCCAGCAGCAGGAACGTCCGTGGCGCGGCTGCGGACGCTGGAGCGTTCACCCGGGCACCCGCTCGCTACGCGGCGTCGAACAAGGCGGCGAGCTGCTCGATGATCGTGCCGCCCAACTGCTCGGCATCCATGATCGTCACCGCGCGGCTGTAATAGCGCGTCACGTCGTGCCCGATGCCGATCGCGATCAGCTCCACCGGCGATTTGCGCTCGATCCAGTCGATCACCTGCCGCAAATGCCGCTCAAGGTACGATCCGCTGTTCACCGACAGGGTCGAATCGTCCACCGGCGCGCCGTCGGAGATCACCATCAGGATACGCCGCTCTTCGGGTCGTGCGATCAGCCGGTTGTGCGCCCAAAGCAGCGCCTCGCCGTCGATATTCTCCTTCAGCAGCCCCTCGCGCATCATCAGGCCCAGCGAGTTCCGCGCCCGCCGCCACGGCTCGTCCGCCATCTTGTAGACGATGTGGCGCACGTCGTTGAGGCGGCCCGGCTGCGGCGGGCGGCCGGCGGCCAGCCACGTCTCGCGGCTCTGCCCACCCTTCCACGCGCGGGTGGTGAAGCCCAGGATCTCCGTCTTCACGCCGCACCGCTCCAGCGTGCGCGCGAGGATATCGGCGCTGATCGCCGCGATCGAAATCGGCCGCCCGCGCATCGAGCCCGAATTGTCGATCAGCAGCGTCACCACCGTGTCCTTGAACTCGGTGTCCTTCTCCGCCTTGTACGACAGCGACTGCATGGGATTGATGACGACCCGCGCCAGCCGCGCGGCGTCCAGCAGCCCTTCTTCCTGGTCGAAATCCCACGAGCGGTTCTGCTGCGCCATCAGCCGCCGCTGCAATCGATTGGCCAGTCGCGAAACGACCGCCTGCAGCGGAACGAGCTGCTGGTCGAGATAGCCGCGCAGGCGCGCCAGTTCGTCGGCGTCGCACAATTCGGTGGCAGCGATCACCTCGTCGAACTGGTTGGTCCACGCCTTGTATTCGAATTGCGGCGACCAGTCGGTGTTCGGGCGATTGGGACGCACCGGCTGCATGCCCTCTTCGCCATCGTCGCCGGGCTCGCCATCGAGATCGTCGAAGCTTTCCTCGCCCTGCTCCTGGCCCTCGCCCTCGCTATCGTCCGCTTCGCGCTGCTCGCCGCGCTGCTCGGATTCGGCCTGGCCTTCGCCGTCCTGGCTTTCGCCCTCCTCGCCCTCGTCCTGCTGCTCGCTGTCGGTGCCCTCGTCCTCGCTGCCCCCCTCGTCGGCCTCCTCCGGGACCTGATCGCTCTCGATCAGCTCCAGATCCTCGAGCAGCTTCCTGGCGAGCGACTGAAACGCGCGCTGATCGTCCAGCGCCAGCGCCAGGCTCGACAGGTCCGAGCGCTCCTCGATCCACTCGCGCACCAGTGTCAGGCCGGGCTGCGCCGCCGCCGGCGCCTGCTCCCCCGTCAGCGCTTCGCGCACCAGCAGCCCGAGCGCAGTAGACAACGGCACCTCGTCGCGCGTGCGGGCGCGGGTGATCGGATCGGCACGCAGCTTTACGTCGAGCGCGCGCGCCAGATTGTCGGTAATCCCGCGATAGCCCCGGCTGCCGATCGCCTCGACCCGCGCGCCTTCCACCGCATCGAACACCGCGCGCGCCAGCGCCTCCTGCGGCGCGCCGCGCTGGTGCATCGCCGTGTCGTGATGCTTCAGCCGCAGGGCAAAGCCATCGGCAAAGCCGCGCGCTTCCGCCACCTGATCGGCCGGCAGGCTGCGCGCGGGCATTGGCACTTTCAGATGCTTGCCCGATTGCGTCGGCGCATCGGCGGTAAAGGCAAGCTCCACCTCCTGCTCCTCCGACAGCGCACGCGACGTGCCGCCAAGGACGTTCTTGAACCGATCGAGCGGCGTTTCGCTGGCCATTATTTACTGCCTCGTCGATCAGAGCTAACCATTATCAACAGACCGCCACTTGAGAGCGCCTCGATCAAGCCTTCTGCGCCATGCCAACTCGCTGTTCTATCGGTGGGTCCAACACCAGAGCTTCGGCGATGGCTGGCGGGATTGGCGCTGGACCAGCAATCAACCTCGTCGGCGCATAAGCGGCGATGTCTTCGCCAAGCAAGGCCGAATAGCCCTCGATTGCAGCGGCAAACACCTGCGTCTCAAGCAAGCGTACAAGCTTGGGTGACAACCTAGCCTGCCACGACTGCGCGCCGGCAAGTGCCGCCAGCGCTACATGCTCGGGAACGTCGCGCCGTACTTCGCTGAGCGGTCCGTTAAGGAGGATAAGTGATTGCGGCTTGATGGATAACAGCGCTCCTCCATGCTCGATAATGGTTCCGTTTTGGCCGCCATAGACGAATCGCGGCATCCACCCGGCACCATTCACCACATCAGAAAGCATCTTTAGCTGTGGAACGCTTAGAAATGCTGCAATGCGGGCCGCTGTCGCCGCAGCCTGATCGAACATCGTGTGAAAGTTGAGGAACAAGACGTTCTCAGTGCCGAAGTCACTCTTCAGATATCGGAACAGCGGCGTGCGATCGACAAAGTACGTACTTACTGCCGCTTGCCCGAAAAATGGATAATAAAAGTTAGCTCGCTCACCCTTGCTCACATGACCCTTCAGATCATGCAAGTAATGTGAATAAGCCTGATCAACCGGGTGACGAAGAGATATGATGAACTTGACGCTTCCATCCCGCGGAAGATGCGCGGCCTTCTCCTTCAGCTTACCATCCAGACGCGAATATCCCGGACTGAAATCAAGATAATAAGCACCAGCCCGATGCGGACCGTACATATTCTCTAGCAATTCGGGACTGCCGCGCTCAAGCCAATGAACCTCCTTTTCGCGGGAGGCCTGGATGAAGGGCCGATTGGCTGCGTCTGCCAAGCTACTGAACAGGTAAGACGTGCCTCCTCGCGGCAGTCCAGGGCTGATCAGCCACTGCACGCAAGGCATGGGATCAGTCACCGCTCCACTCAGCCCCTGCCCACCACGCTTTCGGGCAGGTCCTTGCCGAACACGCGCTGGTAATATTCCGCCACCAGCGGCCGCTCCGCCTCGTCGCATTTGTTGAGGAACGACAGGCGGAAGGCGAAGCCCACGTCCTTGAAGATCAGCGTGTTCTGCGCCCAGGTGATCACCGTGCGCGGGCTCATCACGGTGGAGATATCGCCGTTAATGAAGCCCTTGCGCGTCAGGTCGGCCACGCGAACCATGTCCTCGACCTGCTTCTTGCCCTCCGGCTTGTCATACTCGCCCGACTTGGCGAGCACGATGTTCGCCTCGGTCGCGGCGGGCAGATAGTTCAGCGTGACCACGATGTTCCAGCGGTCCATCTGGCCCTGGTTGATCTGCTGCGTGCCATGATAGAGCCCGCTGGTATCGCCGAGGCCCACCGTATTGGCCGTGGCGAACAGGCGGAAGTGCGGGTTCGGGCGGATCACGCGATTCTGGTCGAGCAGCGTTAACTTGCCCTCCGTCTCCAGCACGCGCTGGATCACGAACATGACGTCAGGGCGCCCGGCGTCATATTCGTCGAAGACGAGCGCGGTCGGCGTCTGCAGCGCCCACGGCAGCAGCCCCTCGCGAAATTCGGTGATCTGCTGCCCGTCCTTCAGCACGATCGCGTCGCGGCCGATAAGATCGATGCGGCTGATGTGCGCGTCGAGGTTGATGCGGATGCACGGCCATTTCAGCCGCGCCGCGACCTGTTCGATATGCGTCGACTTGCCCGTGCCGTGATAGCCCTGCACCATCACGCGGCGATTGTGCGCAAAACCTGCCAGCACCGCCATGGTCGTGTCCGGATCGAACACATAAGCGGGGTCGAGATCGGGCACCCGCTCGTCCGCCTCGCTGAACGCGGGGCATTGCATGTCGCTGTCGATGCCGAACATCTCGCGCACGCTGACCATCTTGTCGGGCGCGTCGAGGATCGTCGTCTCGCGGCTGTCGGGAAGCGTGTTGGGAATGTCGGTCATGCGCGCCTCGGAAGTAACACGACTGCCTTAGGCGGCTTGGCGGCGGTTATTCAACCTTTTGCTTTCGCCGGCAGGTGGAGGAGGCTGATGAAGCGTGCCGCCCGATTGCGGTCGCCGGCAATCCACATGCTGTCTTCATCGAGGGCTGCTGGTTGTGGCATAAGCGTCCGATCGCTCCTGCTGGAGATACCCGATGCCTAACGACAAGCTGGTGACCTGCGTCTGGTTCGATCGCGGTCAGGCGCGCGAGGCCGCCACCTTCTACGCCGGCCTGTTCCCGGACAGCCACGTCGGCCAGGCGCTCGATACCGCGACTGACAACCCCTCCATGCCGGCGGGCGAGGAATTGACGGTGGAATTCACCGTGCTCGGCCGACCCTTTCTGGGGCTGAACGGCGGGCCGAACTTCACGCCCAACGAAGCCGTCAGCTTCATGGTGCTCACCGACGATCAGGCCGAGACCGATCGATACTGGAATGCCATCGTCGACAATGGCGGGGCGGAGAGCGCCTGCGGCTGGTGCAAGGATCGCTGGGGCTTCTCGTGGCAGATCACGCCCCGCGCCCTGATGGCGGCGATGGCCGATCCCGACCGCGCCGCCGCCAAACGCGCGATGGAGGCGATGATGACCATGACCAGGATCGACATCGCCACGATCGAGCGCGCCCGCGCCGGCGCTTAGGCCGAAAAGGACTGAGATTATGTTCGAGCTGAAGATCGAACGCGTCATCGATGCGCCCGTCGCCATCGTCTGGCAGGCGTGGACCCTTCATTATGCCGAATGGTTCGTACCGCGCCCGTGGACGCTCGAGGTGATCGAGAATGATCTGCGCACCGGCGGGCGCAGCGCGTTGATGATGCGCGGCCCCGATGGCGAGGAAAATTCTTCGGAGGGCGTCTATCTGGAGGTTGTCCCGCAGCAGCGGATCGTCTCAACCGACGCGCTCAAAGCAGGCTGGGTACCGGCCGAGCCGTTCCTGGTGCGGATCGACGAATTCGCCGAGCATGCAGGGCAAACGCGCTACACCGCGCGGGCGCGCCACTGGAGCGCCGAAGCACGCGATCAGCATGCTGCCATGGGCTTCGAACCCGGCTGGAACGCCGCCACCGATCAGCTCGAAGAGGTGGTCGCCCGCTTGAAACGTGGCTGATCGGCAAAAGCCCCTCCCCCGCAAAGGAGGAGGGGAAATCGAACGGATCAGCCGACCCGCGTGCCGGTCAGCGGGAAGCTGCCGAACGCGCCAGCGCCGACGGTGCCGTTCACCGTGTCGCCGTCGATCGTCACGTTCATGTCCAGCGTCATCGGCATCGGCACGGTCATCTGCTGCTTCCAGGTCAGCGTGTTGCCGTTCACCTCGCCCGACACGTCGGCCGATCCCATGGCGCCCGAATTGGTGCCGGTGAAGGTGTTGCCGTCGCTCTTCACGGTCAGCGTCGACTTCTGGTCGCCCAGCGGCGATTTCACCGTGACGTCGTAGGTGCCGTCCACTCCAGCCATCATTCACTCTCCTCGGGTGCGTCCGTCACGGACGCGGCCGGCAACACCTCGACCGGCAGTCCCAGCGTGTCAAGCTGAGGGCGCACCGTCTTGGCGTCGCCGATCACCACCCAGATGAAGCGGTTCGGATCGATGACGCTACGGATCGCGCCGTTCAGCTCGTCACGCGTCATCGCGCGATAGCGCTGCGTGATGGTGGCATAATAATCGTCGGGCCGACGATACAGGTCGTTGGCCTGCATCGCCGCCAGCACCGCGCCCGACGTCTCGAAGTCACCCGCCAGCGAGCGAGTCGCCCCCGTGATCGTCCGCTGGAACTCCGCCTCGGTCATCGGCTTGCTACCCACGAACGCGCCGATCTCGCTCTTCATCGCAGCGATCGAGGGACCGGTCTTGTCGGCCTGCACCGGCGCGCTCAGCTGATAGGGTGCGGCCTCCACGTGGCGCGCAAAGCCGCCATAGGCGCCATAGGACCAATGCTTGTCCTCGCGCAGGTCCATGTTGATCCGACCGAGAAAGTCGCCGCCCAGCGCATCGTTGGCGGTCACCACCGGCAGCAGGTCCTGCGTGCCGCGCAGCCCCGTCCGCTGCACGCCGGTGATGCGCGATTGCGGCGAGTTGGGCCGATCGACCAGCACGATGCGCGCCGTCGGCATCATGCGATCCTCGCGGAACACCTTGGTCCCCGCCGCGCCCTGCGCCGTCCAGCCGGCCAGCGCCCGGTCGAGCCCCGCCTTCACCTCCGCCATCGGGCGATCGGAAACCACGAACACCTTGGCCTTGTCCGGCCGCAGCCAGGCGCGGTGATAGGCGATCAGGTCCGCGCGGGTCAGCGCCGCCACTGCCGCCGCATCGCCGCTGCCCTGGTTCTTGGCATAGGGATGCGCCGGGCCGTACAGGATCGGCGGCACGATGCGCTGCTCGATGCCTTCAGGATCGGTCTGCTCCTGCGCGATCTGCGTCAGCAACTGCGCCCGCACCCGCGACAGCTCGCTTTCGGGAAAGGTCGGCGCGCGCAGCAGGTCCGCCCAGATGTCGAGCGCCGCCGTCAGGTTCGCGCTCGGCGCCCGAAAGCTGACGGTGGTGCGATCCGCCGACGAGCCGGTAAAGATGTCGAGCCCCAGCCGCTCCTTCGCCTCGGCAAGCTGGATCGAGTTGTATCGCGCCGTGCCCTCGTCGAGCATTGCCAGCATCATGCCCTGCGTGCCCAGCTTGCCGGAAACATCGGCCGCCGCGCCCGCATCGAAGCTCGCCACCATCTGCGTGATCGGCACAGTGTCACGCTGCGCGTACACCAGCTCCATCCCATTCGCGAGGCGCGCGCGCTGCACGGCCGGAAAGGACAAGCCGCTCACCTCGCCGACCGGCGGCATCGGCGCGCGCGTGCCCTTCACCGGCGTTTCCGGCGCCTTGGTCTGCGCGGCCGGCGGCGGCACCTGTGCCTCCTCGTATGCGTCGCGCGCGCCCGGCACGACCGTCAGGCTATAGGCCGGGCGCGTCAGCCACTTCTGCGCCGCCGCCTTCACGCTGGCCGGGGTCTGCGCCGCCAGCGCGGCCAGCTGCTTCTTGTAGAAGCCCGGATCACCCGAATAGAGCGCCCCTTCCGCCAGCGCGACGGCCTTGCCGCCGAAGCCGCCGACCGATTCCAGCCCGCCGATCCGGCGCGAGATGGTGGTGGTCAGCGTCCGCTGCACCTCATCGGGCGTCGGGCCGTTGCGCACGAACTCGGCGACCAGCTCGTCGAGCCGGCGTGACACCGTTGCCGGGTCGACACCCGGCCGCACCACCGCATTGATCGTGAAGGTGCCGACCTGCGCGAAATCGGAATAGCTCGCGCTCACCTGAACCGCGGTCTTGTCGCCCTTCACCAGCGCATTGTCGAAGCGCGAACTCGCCAGCCCGCCAAGCACGGAGGCCGCGACCTCCAGTGCGGGCGCTGCCGGATCGTTGAGGCCCGGCACCGGCCAGCTCTTCACCACCAGCGGCGCCGCCACCTGGTCCTTCATCACCTCGCTCTTCGGCTGCGCCAGCACCGGCACGGGGGCGGGCGGCGCGACGCTTTCCGGCCCGCGCTTGATCGGCCCGAAATACTTCGCCGCCAGCCGCTTGGCGGTAGGCACATCGATGTCGCCGGCCAGCACCAGCACGGCGTTGTTCGGGCCGTAATGATCGCGAAACCAGTTCTTCACATCCTGCAGGCTGGCGCGATCCAGATCCGCCATCGAACCGATCGTGCTGTGGCCGTAAGGGTGGCCCTCGGGGAACACGCCCTCGATCATCTTGTAGCGCACAAGGCCATAAGGCTCGTTGTCGCCCTGCCGCTTCTCGTTCTGCACCACCCCGCGCTGCTCATCGAGCACCGCCTGCGAGATCGCGCCGGTCAGCCAGCCCATGCGATCGCTTTCGAGATACAGCGCCTGCTCCAGCGCGGCGGTCGGCACTGTCTCGAAATAATTGGTGCGGTCGAAATAGGTCGTGCCGTTAAGGTCGGTCGCGCCGACCTGCTTCAGCGGCTCGAAGAAGTCGCCCGGCGCATTCTCGCTGCCGTTGAACATCAGATGCTCGAACAGATGCGCAAAGCCGGTCTGCCCCTTTGGCTCGTGCTTTGACCCCACGTCATACCACACCGACACCGCCACCACCGGCGCCTTGCGGTCGGTGTGCACCACCACGCGCAGGCCGTTGGGCAGGGTGAATTGCTCGAACGGGATGTCGATCGCCTTCACCAGATCGGCGACAGGCGCCGCCTTCGCCGCGACAGGCGCAGGCGTTGCCGCTTGGGCGTAAGCAGGGGGAACAAGGGCCATGGCCGCAACGCTCGCAGCCAGAGAGATCGACAGACGCAATGCGCAACTCCTCTACAATCCGGCCAGCCTAGGCGCCGCGCGGCGCACTGGAAAGCCAGCAACATTTCGTCACACCGATTGACTGCCCAGGCAATCATTGCCTAAGCAACCAATGTGACCTTCACCGACTCGACCTTTTATCCGGAAACCTCGCCCGGTTACCTGGTGCGCCTGATCCACCAGATGAACGTGGCCGCTGTCGATCGCACGCTCGCCGCTGACGGCCTCAGCGCGACGCAATGGACTACCTTGGTGTCGCTCTACTTCGGCCACGCCGACACCTGCGTCGGCCTCGCGCGCAAGCTCGGGCACGACAAGGGCGCGATGACGCGCCTCATCGACCAGATGGAGGCAAAGGGCTGGGTGTCGCGTCAGCGCGACGACGCCGACCGCCGCCTCATCCGCCTGTCGCTCACCCCGGCAGGCGCGGCCACCGCGATCGCGGCCAAGCGCAAGGTGATCGACTGCTGGAACGGCTTTCTCGCCGACTGGAGCGACGCGCAGATCGCCGAGATGATCGCCGTGTTGCAGCGGCTGCGCACCACCATGGAGGAAAAAATGGCGGAGGACAGCGACCCATGCGCCGCCTGATCGCGATCCACCCACGCGCGTTCGGCGTGGCGTCGCTCGCGGCCTTGCTTGCCGCCTGCACCCCGCCCGACACCGCACCGCAACTGACCGCAAAGGCGCCGGTCGACCTCGGCCTTACCGGCGCACCCATGCCGGCGATCGACCCGACCTGGTGGACCGCATTCGGCGATCCGCAGCTGAACCGCGTCGTCACCGATGCGCTCGCCGGCAGCCCCGATCTCGACGCCGCGCTCGCGCGTGTCCGACAGGCGCAGGCCACGCTTGGTCGCCAGGAGGCCAATCTTGGCCCGAACATCACCGGCGACGTGTCGGCGCAGGCCGCGCGTCTCTCGGGCCGCTACACTATCCCCCCGCCCTTTGCGGGCAGCATCCGCTTCCTGGGGTCGGCGCAGGCGAACCTGTCGTGGAACCTCGATCTCTTCGGCCGCCAGCGCGCTGCGATCGAGGGCGCGCGCGCCTCGCTCGCCGCCAGCGCCTATGACGCGGAGGCCGCACGACTGATGCTCGCCGGCTCGATCGTCACCACCTATGCCGAGGTCGCCCGCGCAGAACGGGTTGCGACGCTCGCCCGCCAGACCATCGCCACCCGTGAACAGGCGGTGCAGCTGGTCAATTCGCGCGTCCGCAACCAGCTGGCGAGCAAGCTCGACGTGCAGGCCGCCACCACGCTGCTGGCGCAGGCCCGCGTCGCGCTGACCCGCGCCGAGGCCGCCCGCATCCTCGCCGTCGACGCGCTCGCTGCGCTCGCCGGTCGCGGCACCGATTACGCGGCCACGATCGGCCAGACGCGCCTCGCCGCACCGACCAGCCTGCCGCTGCCGGCCTCGATCCCCGCCGACCTACTCGCCCGCCGCGCCGACATCGCCGCCGCCGCCGCGCGGGTCGATGCCGCCGCCGCCGGCCGCCAGGTCGCACGCCGCGCTTTTTACCCCAACGTCAATCTGATCGCGCTGGCCGGCCTTCAGGCGGTCGGCATCGGCAATTTCTTCAATCCCGACGCCGGCACCGCTGGCGCGGGCGGCGCGCTGAACCTGCCGATCTTTGACTCCGGCCGGCTGAAGGCCGATCTCGCCGGCGCCACCGCACAGGTCGATCTCGCGATCGCCGACTACAACCGCACCGTGGTCGGCGCGGTGCGCGAGGCGGCCGACGCGCTCGCCACCATCCGCGCCACCGAGGCGGAAGCGGCGGCGCAGGCGCAGGTGGTGCGCGGCTTTGCCGAAACCAATCGCCTGAACGCCGTGCGCATCAACGCCGGGCTCGATTCGCGCCTGACCGGCATCGATACCGACATTCGCCTGCTCGACGCCCAGCTCGCCGCCGCCACCCTCGCCGTCGATGCGCTCGCCGCCCGCGCGCGGCTGGCGCAGGCGCTCGGCGGCGGCTTTGATCCCTCCCGGAACCCTGCATCATGAGCGATACCGCCGTTCCCACCCCGCCACCCGCCGGTCGCCCGGCGCTGCGCCGCCGGCTCCTGACCGGCCTGGCGATCGTCGTGGTCATCGGCATTGCGATCTGGGCCGTGTTCCACTTCCTGCTCGCCGCGCCCGAAGAGGAAACCGATGACGCCTATGTCGCCGGCGACGTCGTCGCGATCACCGCGCGCGATCCGGGCACGATCCTCGCCATCCATGCCGACAATACGCAATCTGTGAAGGCCGGACAGCCGCTGATCGACCTCGATCCACTGACCGCTGACGTGAACCTCGCCGCTGCCGAGGCCGATCTCGCCCGCGCCGTGCGCGGCACGCGCGCCGATTTCTCGCGGGTTGGCGAAGCGAATGCCGCCGTCGTCCAGGCCGAGGCGCAGCTTTCCGCCGCCCAGGCCGATTACACCCGCCGCCGCGGCGCCGCCGCCGAGGGCGCCGTCTCGGGCGAGGAGCTCAGCCACGCCGCCGATCAGGTAAAGGTCGCCCGTGCCGCGCTGAACCTTGCGCGCAGCCGCCGCACCCAGGCGCAGAGCACCGTGGCCGGCACCGCCGTGAACACCAATCCCGCCGTGCTGTCGGCTATCGCCGCCTATCGCCGCGCCGCCATCATGCGCAGTCACATGCACATCGTCGCACCGATCGACGGCGTCGTCGCGCAGCGCAACGCGCAGGTCGGTCAGCAGATCGCCGCCGGCACGCCGCTGATGGCGGTGGTGCCGCTCAATCGCCTGTGGGTCGACGCGAACTTCCGCGAAACGCAGCTCAAGGACCTGCGCATCGGCCAGCCCGCGACGGTGGTGGCGGACGCTTATGGCGATGACGTGGTGTATCACGGCCGCGTTGCGGGTCTGTCCGCCGGCAGCGGCAACGCCTTTGCACTCCTCCCGCCGCAGAACGCCAGCGGTAACTGGATCAAGATCGTGCAGCGCGTACCCGTGCGGATCACGCTCGACCCCAAGGAGCTGCGCGCCAATCCGCTGCGTGTCGGCCTCTCGGTGATGGCCAAGGTGGATACGGCAAACACCAGCGCACCGCGCCTCGCAGCGCCGGCGGCGCAGCCCTATCGCGGGAATGTGACGGAGGCGGATCCCGAAGTGGAGGCGAAGATCGCGCAGATCATCGCCGCGAACCGCTGATCCGATGATCCGCTCGGCTCCCCGCTCCCTCGCATCGATGGAACGGCACGGTGGCTAGCGCCGCTGCCCCCGCGGGCGCCCGCGCAGGCGGCGCGCCCGCGCAGCCGCGCCCGCTGACCGGCGCGCGCCTCGGGCTGGTCGCTTTCGCGCTCGCGCTCGGCACCTTCATGATGGTGCTCGACACCACCATCGCCAACGTCTCCCTGCCGACGATCGCCGGTAATCTCGGCGTCAGCTCGGACAATTCGACCTGGATCGTCACCGCCTTTGCCGTCGCCAACGGTATATCGGTGCCGCTTACCGGCTGGCTCATGCGCCGCTTCGGCGTGGTGCGCACCTTTTGCACCTCGCTGGCGCTCTTCACGATCGCCTCGTTCCTGTGCGGCATCGCATGGAGCTTGCCCTCGCTCATCATCTTCCGCGTCCTGCAGGGCGCCGTGTCGGGCCCGATGATGCCCGGCAGCCAGGCGTTGCTGATCTCCGTCTTCCCGCCCGAAAAGCGCGCCACCGCGCTCGGTATCTGGTCGATGACCACGCTTGTCGCGCCGATCATGGGGCCGATCTTGGGCGGCTACATCTCCGATAATTACCATTGGAGCTGGATCTTCCTGATCAACGTGCCCTTCGGCTTCTTCACCATCGCGATCTGCTGGGCGAACCTGAAGGATCGCGAAACCCCGACGGCCAAGGTGCCGATCGACACCGTGGGCCTCGCCCTGCTGGTGCTATGGGTCGGCTCGCTCCAGGTGATGCTGGATCTCGGCAAGAACGCCGATTGGTTCAACGATCCGATGATCGTCGTGCTGACGGTGATCGCCGGCGTCGGCTTCGTCGCCTGGCTGATCTGGGAGCTGACCGACGCCAATCCGATCGTCGACCTGTCGCTGTTCGCCAGCCGCAATTTCGCGATCGGCAACATCGCCTTTTGCCTCGGCTATGCGGTGTTCTTCGCGAACATCCTGCTGCTGCCGCTGTGGCTCCAGACCCAGCTTGGCTACACCGCCACCTGGGCCGGCCTGGTCGCGGCACCCAGCGGCGTCGTCGCGGTCCTGCTCACTCCCTTGAGTGCGCGGCTGTCGGGCAAGATCGACGCGCGCATCCTCGCCAGCGTCGCATTCGTCGCCTTTGCGGTCAGCTATTGGATGCGCTCGGGCTACACGACCTACGCCGGCTTCTGGGACTTCGTGTTCCCGCTGCTGGTGCAAGGTATCGCCATGTCGACCTTCTTCCTGTCGATGCTCACCATCTCGCTTGATCGTATCCCGCCCGAGCGGTTGCCGTCCGCCACCGGCCTGTCGAACTTCACTCGCATCGTCGCGGGCGCCTTTGCCGCGTCGATCATCACCACCGCTTGGGATCGCCGCGAGGCGCTGCACCAGGGCCGCCTGTCCGAAGCGATCGGCACCAACGTGCCCTACCAGATGGCCAGCGAGGGGCTGATGAACCTCGGCATGAACGCGACGCAGGCGGCGGCGGTCATCACGCGCCAAATGGTCGGCCAGGCCTATCTCCTCGCCTCGACCGACCTCTTCCGCCTGTCCGCCTATCTCAGCGCCGGGCTGCTGATCATCGTGTGGCTCTGCCGCCGCCCGTCGGCCAATGGAGCGGGGCCGGTCGCCGCCGACTGAGCCTTGCGTCCGCTCCCCCGCCAATTCATAGCGTGTTCCAAGAATAGGACGGGAGAGGGCCATGGATCTGTCGCTCAGCGACGAGCAGGTGATGCTGCGTGACACGCTCACGCGCTATCTGGCGCAGAGCTTCGCATTCGACCCCCACCGCCCGCGCGACGCTGCCGCGCTGTGGCAGGCGCTCGGCCGCGATCTCGGCGTGCTCGGCGCGGCCCTGCCGGCAGAAGTCGGGGGCCTCGGCGGCGGCGCGGTCGAGGTGATGGTGGTCGCCGACGCGCTCGGCGAGGCGCTTGCTCCCGTGCCGTACATCGAAACCGCGGTGATCGCCGCCGGCCTGCTGAAACGCACGGGCGGCGAGCGCGCCGAGGCGCTGCTCCCGAACCTCGCCGACGGCAGCGTCCGCGCCGTTCTGGCCGCCGGGGAAGCGGACAGCCGGCAGGCATTGGAAGCCGTCGCCACCACCGCGCGGCGGAGCGGCGACGGCTGGACGCTCGATGGTGAAAAGGTCGTCGTGGCCGGCGCACCCGGCGCCGACTGGCTGCTCGTCACCGCCCGTACTTCGGGCGACACGCGCGACGTGCGCGGAGTGTCGCTGTTCCTCGTGCCCGCCGATGCCGATGGGCTGTCGCGGCACGATTATGCGCTGATCGACGGTCTGCCCGCCTCCGACCTGACGCTCGCCGGCGTGTCGCTGCCGGCCGATGCGCTGCTAGGCGACGAAGGCAGCGCGCTGCCGCTCCTTGAACAGGCGCGCGACGAGGGGATCGCCGCCTTGTGCGCCGAGGCCGCCGGCCTCACCCGCAAGCTGCTGGGCGACACCGTCGCCTACACCAAGGAGCGCAAGCAGTTCGGCCAGCCGCTCGCCAGCTTCCAGGCGCTGCAGCATCGCATGGTGGACATGTATATCGCCGCCGAACAGGCGACCTCCGCCGCCTATCTTGCCGCGCTGCATGTCGATCACCCCGCCGATCAGCGCGCCCGCGCGGTCGCCGCGGCCAAGGCGACGGTGGCCGCCGCCGTCCGCTTCGTCGGGCAGAATGCGGTGCAGTTGCACGGGGGCATGGGCATGACCGACGAGCTTGCCGTCGGCCATTATTTCCGCCGCGCCACTGCGAT
Source organism: Sphingomonas dokdonensis (assembly GCF_002197685.1). Classification (GTDB taxonomy): domain Bacteria; phylum Pseudomonadota; class Alphaproteobacteria; order Sphingomonadales; family Sphingomonadaceae; genus Sphingomonas; species Sphingomonas dokdonensis. Next base: position 171,454 of record NZ_NBBI01000003.1, read on the forward strand.
CGAGCAGCAGTTCGGCGCTGCCGACCATCAGGCCAAGCGCTATGCTGCGTTGATGCGCGAAGACCTTGGCATCTGATCGGAAAGCAGAACCGTCCGCCACGATAGTATCGGGAACGCAAAGCACAGTCGAGCCGTTCAGGTGATCCAGTTTTTCAAAAGCCGGAGTATGGCAGATGAAGACCATGATCGCACTGGCTGTTGCCGGTACCGCTTTCGCAACGACTGCACAGGCCGACGTCCCCCGCTGGGTTTATAGCGACTCGAACTCGCATTATCTCGACTACAAGACCGATTTGAGCGAAGCACGGCGGGAGTTGCGCAGCGATCTGGCGCGCGCGAACGATCAGGCCGATCGCGTCGATGCCTGGGCCGAATATCGCCGCGAGGTCGCCGATGCCCAGCATGACTTCGAGAAGGAAATGGCCGAGCGCGGCATCACCGTGACGCGGCGCCCCAGCGTGTCCGTCGAACCCTATTGATCGACTGAAAGGAACGGGCGGCTCGATAAACGAGCCGCCCGTCCTCCGGGATTACAGCACGAAGCGGCTGAGATCCGTGTTGCGCGCCACGCTGGCGAGATGCTGCTCGACGTAGGCCGCATCCACCGTCACCGAGCTGCCCGCGCGATCCTCGGCGTCGAAGCTCACTTCCTCCAGCAGCTTTTCCATCACCGTCTGCAGCCGGCGGGCACCGATATTCTCGATCTCGCCATTCACTTCGGCCGCGATCCGCGCGACGGCGCGAATGCCATCCTCGGTGAAGTCGACGGTAACGCCCTCGGTCCCGATCAGCGCCTTGTACTGCGCGGGCAATGACGCCTTGGTGTCGGACAGGATGGCAACGAAATCATCTTCCGTCAGGCCCTTCAGCTCGACACGGATCGGCAGGCGGCCCTGAAGCTCGGGCAACAGGTCGCTCGGCTTCGCGACATGGAAGGCGCCCGACGCGATGAACAGGATATGGTCCGTCTTCATCGGACCGTACTTGGTCGAAACCGTTGTGCCCTCGATCAGCGGCAGCAGGTCGCGCTGCACGCCCTCGCGGCTCACCGAACCGCCGCGCACGTCGCTCACCGCGATCTTGTCGATCTCATCGAGGAAGACGATCCCGTTCGCCTCGGCATCGGCCAGCGCGACACGGCTCACCTCGTCCTGGTCGAGCCGCTTGTCGGCCTCTTCCTCGACCAGCTTTTCCCACGCCGCCGGCACCAGCAGCTTGCGCCGCTTGGTCTGCCCGCCGCCCAGCTTGCCGAACATCTCGCCAAGATTGATCATGCCCATCTGGCCGCCGCCGGGCATTTCGAACGGCATCTGCGGCGCGACCTGAAGCTCGAGCTCGATCTCGGTCTGGTCGAGATGCCCGTCGCGGAAGCGCTGGCGGAAGCTTTCGCGCGTGGCCTGGCTCGAATCCTTGCCGACCAAAGCATCGAGCAGCCGGTCCATCGCCGCTTCCTCGGCCTTGTCCTTCACCGCGTTGCGGCGGCGTTCCTTCTCCAGCCGCACTGCTTCCTCGACCAGGTCGCGCGCGATCTGCTCCACGTCGCGGCCGACATAGCCCACCTCTGTGAACTTGGTCGCTTCCACCTTCACGAACGGCGCATCGGCCAGCTTCGCCAGCCGGCGGCTGATCTCGGTCTTGCCGCAGCCGGTCGGCCCGATCATCAGGATGTTCTTCGGCGTCACCTCGTCGCGCAGATCGGGCGACAGCTTCTGCCGCCGCCAGCGGTTGCGCAGCGCGACGGCCACCGCACGCTTCGCGTCCTTCTGTCCGATGATATGTGCGTCGAGGGCGGCGACGATCGCCTTGGGGGTAAGTGTGTCCTGCATCGCGGGCGCATATCGGGGCGCGGCGGCAGGGGATCAAGCGGGCGCGCGCGCCTTCACCCCTCCCGCACGATCCCCTTCAACCGATAGAGCTGGTCCAGCGCCTCGCGAGGGGAGAGCGCATCGACGTCCAATTCCTCCACCGCTGCGCGCAGCGGATCGACTGTCTCCTCCGGCACAGCCGCCGCCGCGGCAAACAGCGGCAGGTCGTCCAGCCCCGCCGCCAGCCCGCCGGTCTTGGCGCGCCCCGCCTCCAGCTTCGCCAGCACCGCCTTCGCCCGCGCCACCGTCGCCGGCGGCATGCCCGCGAGCCGCGCGACGGCAAGGCCGTAGCTGCGATCCGCCGGCCCTTGGGCCAGCTCGTGCAGCAGCACCAGCTCGCCCTTCCACTCGCGCGCCCGCACATGGTGCAGCGACAGCGCGTCGCACCGCTCCGCCAGTCGCGTCAGCTCGTGGTAATGCGTCGCGAACAGGCAGCGGCAGCGATTGTCCTCATGGATCGCCTCCACCACTGCCCAGGCGATGGCGAGCCCGTCATAGGTCGACGTGCCACGCCCCACCTCATCGAGGATGACGAAGCTCTGCGGCGTCGCCTGCGCCAGGATCGCCGCCGTCTCGACCATCTCGACCATGAAGGTCGATCGCCCGCGCGCCAGATTGTCCGATGCGCCCACGCGGCTGAACAGCCGATCGACCAGCCCCAGGGTCGCACTGGTCGCCGGCACATAGCTTCCCGCCTGTGCCAGCACCGCGATCAGCGCGTTCTGCCGCAGGAACGTCGACTTGCCGCCCATGTTCGGACCCGTGACGAGCCACAGCCGCGAACTTTCCGACAGCGTGCAATCATTGGCCACGAACCGCTCGCCGGTCTTCGCTACCGCTGCCTCCACCACCGGATGCCGCCCGCCGATGATTTCGAAGCACGAATGCTCCACAAGGCTCGGCCGCGCCCAGCCCCCTTCCGCCGCGCGCTCCGCCAGCCCGGCGGCGACGTCCAGCCGCGCCAGTGCATCCGCCGTCGCCGCGATCGGCTCCGCGCGCGCCAGCGCGGCAGCGATCAGATCCTCGAGATGCGCCGCCTCCGCCGCCACCGCATGCGCGCCGGCCTGGGTCACCCGGCTCGCCACCTCGTGCAGCTCGGGCGCATTGAAGCGCACTGCCCCCGCCATCGTCTGGCGGTGCGTGAAGCCGCTGTCGGGCTTCATCAGCGCCTCGGCATTCTTCGCCGGCACCTCGACATGATAGCCAAGCACGTTGTTATGCCGGATCTTCAGGCCGTTGATCCCGGTCTCGGTGCGATAGCGCGCCTCCAGCGCCGCGATCGCCTTGCGCCCGCCCGATCCCGCATCCCGCAGATCGTCGAGCGCGGCGTCATACCCTTCCGCGATGAAGCCGCCGTTCGCCGCATCGATCGGCGGCATCGGCACCAGCGCGCGCTTCAGCAGGTCGATCAGCTCGCCATGCCCACGCAGCCGCGGCGTCAGTCGCGCCAGCAGGTCGCCGCCCGCGCCGTCCACCAGCTGCGCCGCGATCGATTGCAGCGTCTCGGCCAGCAGCCACGCGCCGTCCAGCCCGTCACGCAATTGCCCCAGATCGCGCGGGCTGCCTCGCCCGGCCACCAGCCGCCCGATCGCACGGCCGATATCGGGCAGCGCGCGCAACCGCTCGCGCAGCCGGGCGCGCAGGTCGCCGTCGTCGTGAAACAGCGTCACCAGCGCCAGCCGCGCCTCGATCGCTGCCTTGTCCATCAGCGGCGCACCGATGTCGGCCGCCAGCAGCCGTGCCCCCGCCCCGGTCACCGTGCGGTCCACCGCATCGAGCAGACTGCCCTTGCGCGTGCCGCCGGCAGTGCAGGTCAGCTCCAGGCTCTCGCGCGTCGCGGCATCGATCGCCATCGCCTCGGCGCTGCGGCTGATCACCGGCGCGCGCAGGAACGGCAGCGTGCCCTTTCCATTATGGTCGAGGTACGCGATCAGCCCGCCCGCCGCGGCCAGCATCGCGCGATCGAACTGACCGAACCCGTCGAGCGTCGCCACGCCATGCAGGCGCTTCAACCGCTCTTCGCCCCGCGCACTGTCGAACTCGCCACGCGGCCGCCACACCGTCGCCGGCGCGTCGCTCCCCTCGGCCGCGACCACTTCCGCCGCCGCCAGCCGCGCGAGCTCCGCGCCCAGCGCGTGGGGCGAACAGGCGATCACCTCGAACCGCCCGGTCGACACGTCCGCCGCCGCGATCCCGACGCCGCCCGCCGCCTCGCCCACCGCAACGCACCAGTTCGCGGCGCGCGCATCCAGCAGCGCTTCTTCGGTCAGCGTCCCCGCGGTGACGAAGCGGATGATCGCGCGGTTCACCAGCGCCTTCGATCCGCGTGCCTTGCGCGCTTCCTCGGGGCTTTCGGTCTGCTCCGCGATCGCCACGCGATGCCCCGCCTTGATCAGCCGCTGGAGATACGCCGTCGCGGCATGCACCGGCACGCCGCACATCGGGATCTTCTCCCCGGCATGTTCGCCGCGCGCGGTCAGCGCGATGTCGAGCACCTGGCTCGCGATCCGCGCATCCTCGAAGAACAGCTCGAAGAAATCGCCCATGCGATAGAACAGCAGGCAATCGCCTGCTTCTTCCTTCAGCGCGAGATATTGCGCCATCATCGGCGTCGGAGCGGTTGGGTCGGCCATGATTTTCCGGGTGTCGAAACGGATGAGGTGCTGATGCGGGCAGGCAGACGTGGCGACGCCCGCCGGATCACCCCCGTCTAGCCAGACATGCCGCCGCTGACGAGGGGCGCTTTGGCCGCAAGCATCGGGACGCACGCTCGCCCGGCCGCTATTAGGGTCACGCCGAAGGAGCCACGCCATGACCTTTGCGACCGCCACCATCCCCTCGCCCACCGGCGATCTCACGCTGATCGCCAGCGACGCCGGCCTCGTCGCAATCCTGTGGGACGACGATGCGGCAGCGCAGGTGCGCTATGCTCCGCGGCGCGCGGATACGCACCACCTCGTGATCGCCGCCACCGTCCGCCAGCTGGAGGAATATTTCGCCGGCACGCGCACCGCCTTCGATCTGCCGCTCGATCCGGTCGGCACGTATTTCCAGCGCGACGTTTGGCGCGCGCTCCTCACCATCCCCTATGGCGAGACGCGCAGCTATGCCGACATCGCCCGCGCGATCGGCCGGCCGACTGCCACGCGCGCCGTGGGGGCGGCGAACGGGCGTAATCCGCTGCCGATCGTCACCCCCTGCCACCGCGTGATCGGCAGCAACGGCACGCTCACCGGCTTCGCCGGCGGCCTACCGAACAAACAGCTCTTGCTCGCGCTGGAGCAGCGCGTCAGCGCCGCTGGTTGATCATCTTGAACACCTTGGCGTGCTGTGCGTCGTCCTGCGCCGCGCGCAGCGGCTTGCAGCGCTCCACCACGATCTCCTCGCCGTCGGGGTTCGCCTCCAGGATCGCCATCACCTCGGCGATGTAATCGGCGAGAGGCATCGCGTTGGGATCGCTGTCATGCCCCGGCATCAGCTCGGTCTGCACGCCTGGCGGGATCAGCTCGATCACACCAATCCCGCTGCCCGCCAGCTGCGCGCGGAGCGCGATCGACCAGCTGTGGATCGCCGCCTTGGTCGCATTGTACGTCGGCGTCGCGACCAGCGGGACGAAGGCGAGACCCGACGAGACGGTCATGATCGTCGCGCCCTCCTTGCCCTTCAGATGCGGCAGCAGTGCCGCGGTCAAGCGGATCGGCCCCAGCAGGTTGGTGGTGATGATCGCCTCGGCGGTGTCGAGCGTCCAGTCGTCGGCGGCGATATCCTCCGCCACCATGATGCCGGCATTCTGGATCACGACGTTGAGATCGGGATGATCGGCGCTCAGGCGCGCCGACACGTCACGGATCGCCGCCGGGTCGCTCACGTCCAGCACCACGCTCGCCATGCCCGGATTTGCCGCGACCACCGCGTCGAGCGGCCCCTGCCGCCGCCCCGCCACGATCACCTTGTTGCCCTTGGCGTGCAGCGCCTCTGCAAGCGCACGGCCGATGCCGCTGCCGCCGCCGGTGATCAGGATGGTATTGCCCGAAAGTTTCATGCTGGCCTCCATGCGAAATGCTGGACGACAGGTAAGCGGGGCAGTTACCAACCGAAAGAAGGCACCTGAAAGTTCGGTACTTACCGTGCAGAAACCAGCGATCGACCACGACTATCCCGAAAACCTCGACCCACGTGTCGAGGCGCTCGTCACCCAGGTGATCGGCCGCGTCGCCGACAAATGGACCATGATCCTGCTGGAGGTGCTGACCGAGCATGGTGAGCAGCGCTTCTCGCAACTGCTCCGCGCCGCCGACGGGATCAGCCAGAAGATGTTGACCCAGACGCTGCGCCAGATGGAGCGCGACGGCCTTGTCATCCGCACCGTGCATGCTGCCGTCCCGCCGCGCGTCGATTATCGCCTGACCGATCTTGGCGAGGGGCTGAGCTACGCCTTCTGCGGCGTCTGGGTGTGGGCGGCAAAGAACGTCGATCGGATCGAGTCGGCCCGCGCCGCCTTCGATGCCGCGCGCGAGCGTTGAAGAACCGCGCGCGGATGGTTCCCATCCTCCCCCCTTGCTCCTAAAGGTCCGGCTTGAAACCTTCGGCCGGGGGCGAAATGACCGACAAGACCAGCAACACCATCCAGTTCTCCGAGCGCGAGGCGCTGCTGTTCCATTCCGAAGGCCGCCCGGGCAAGATCGAGATCATCGCCTCCAAGCCGATGGCGACCCAGCGCGATCTGTCGCTCGCTTATTCGCCGGGCGTCGCCGTGCCGGTACAGGCGATCGCCGACGATCCCGCCACCGCCTATGATTATACCGCCAAGGGCAATCTGGTCGCCGTCATCTCCAACGGCACCGCAATCCTCGGCATGGGCAATCTCGGCGCGCTCGCCTCCAAGCCGGTGATGGAAGGCAAGGCGGTACTGTTCAAACGGTTCGCCGACGTCGATTCGATCGACCTCGAGGTGAAGACCGAGGATGTCGACGCCTTCATCAACTGCGTCGAGCTGCTCGAGCCGTCGTTCGGCGGCATCAACCTTGAGGATATCAAGGCGCCCGAATGTTTCATCATCGAGCAGACGTTGCGCGAGCGGATGAACATCCCGGTCTTCCATGACGATCAGCACGGCACCGCGATCATCACCGCCGCCGGCCTCATCAACGCCTGCCTGCTGACCAAGCGCTCGCTGCGCGACGTGAAGATCGTGGTGAACGGCGCCGGTGCGGCCGCGATCGCCTGCACCGAGCTGATGAAGGCGATGGGCGTGCAGCATGACAATGTCATCATGTGCGACCGCACCGGCGTGATCTATCAAGGCCGCGAGGACGTGAACCAGTGGCAGTCGGCGCACGCCGCCGTCACCGAAGCGCGCACGCTGACCGAGGCATTGGTCGGTGCCGACGTGTTCCTTGGCCTCTCCGCCGCCGGCGCGCTGAAGCCGGAGATGGTGAAGGACATGGCGCCCGCGCCGATCATCTTCGCCATGGCCAACCCCGAGCCGGAAATCCGCCCCGAGCTAGCCAAGGAGGCGCGCCCCGACGCGATCATCGCCACCGGCCGCTCGGACTATCCGAACCAGGTCAACAACGTCCTCGGCTTCCCCTTCATCTTCCGCGGCGCGCTCGACGTGCGCGCCTCGGCAATCAACGACGCGATGAAGATCGCCGCGGCGCAGGCGATCGCCGAGCTGGCGCGCGAGCGCGTGCCCGAGGAAGTCGCCGCCGCCTATGGCGTGCAGCACGTCTTCGGCCCCGATTACATCATCCCCGCCCCGTTCGATCCGCGGCTGATGGAGATCGTCCCCGCCGCTGTTGCGAAGGCCGCGATGGACTCGGGCGTCGCGACACGCCCGATCCTCGACATGGAGGGCTATCGCCAGGTCCTGCGCGCGCGGCTCAACCCGACCACCTCGGTCCTCAGCCTCGCCTATGAGGGCGCGCGCGCGCATCCCAAGCGCGTGCTGTTCGCCGAGGGCGAGGAGGAAGTCGTCCTGCGCGCCGCGGTCAACTTCAAGGAAGGCGGCTATGGCATTCCGGTGCTCGTCGGCCGCGACGACGTGCCCGATCGCCTGCGCGCCATGGGCATCCAGAATCCCGAGGAATACGAACTGCACAACAGCCGCATCTCGCCGCTGGTGCCGCAGATGGTCGACTTCCTCTACAAGCGGCTTCAGCGCCGCGGCTATCTGCGCCGCGATTGCGAGCGCATGATCAACCAGGATCGCAACATCTTTGGCGCGGTGCTGCTGCAGATGGGTCATGCCGATGCGATGATCACCGGCATCACGCGCACCTGGGCGCAATCGATGCGAGAAGTGCGCCGCGTAATTGATCCGGAGGCAGGCCGCACGCCCTTCGGCATCCACGTCATGGTCGGCCAGAGCCACACCGTCTTCATCGCAGACACCACGATGAACGAGCGCCCCACCGCCGAGCAGATGGCCGACATCGCCGAACAGACCGCCGCGGTCGCCCGCCGCATGGGCCACGAGCCGCGCGTCGCGTTCTTGAGCTATTCCACCTTCGGCAATCCCAAGGGCACGTTCCTGGAGCGGATCCGCGACGCCGTGACCGAATTGGACAAGCGCAACGTCGGCTTCGAATACGAAGGCGAGATGACGCCGGACGTCGCGCTCAATCCCAAGCAGATGGCGAACTATCCCTTTGCCCGCCTGTCCGGCCCGGCCAACGTCCTCATCATGCCCGGCCTCCAGTCGGCGCACATCTCGGCCAAGCTCCTGCGCGAGCTGGGCGGCGACAGCGTTATCGGGCCGATGCTGATCGGCATGGAAAAGCCGGTGCAGATCGCCCCCATGACTTCAACCGCGGGCGACCTCATGACGCTAGCGGTGCTCGCCGCGGGCGGCATCGCACGCTGATCCGCAACGGGCGACCGCTTCACCCGAAGCGGTCGCCACGGATCCGTTGGTCCGGACTATCGCGTCGGCTCGCCGCAACCTTTCACCCGCTCCAGCCATTACCCCTTCGTTCCAAGGATTGAAGGAGGAAGCGATGCGGAAAGTTGCGTTGGCCGCGATCGGTGCGGCAACAATGGTCAGCGGGTGCATGGGCACCGGCCTGGGCGGTGGCTTGGGCGGCGGTGGCGGATACGGCTATTCGGGCTATGATTATAACCGCCCCGATCCCGCGTACGGCGGCTATGAGGCCGATCGCTATTATCGCGACGATGCCCGCTATCGTGAGCGCCGCCTGGGCACGAATGACCGCATCTATGCCGGCCGCGATGGCCGCTATTATTGCCGCCGCAACGACGGCACCACCGGCCTGATCGTCGGCGGCATCGCCGGCGGTGTGCTCGGCACGGCGCTTCGTCCGGGTGGCTCGGGCCTGCTCGGCGCGCTGCTCGGCGGCGCCGGCGGCGCGGTTGCCGGTCAGGCGATCGACAAGAACAACGTCCGCTGCCGCTAAGCAGCGACGCGAAACTCGCCGTGGCACGATCGTGCCGCGGCGGGCACGCCTCTGATTACCACGCCCGCGATTAACGCGAGCGACTTAAAACCCCCTTCCCTCCACGCGTTCGACAAGGCATCCTCGCCCGCGAGCGGCTGCAGACCGCAAGTGGAGAGCAGGATGAGCAAGCGAATCGCGGTGATCGGTGCGGGGATGGGCGGGCTGTGTGCCGCCATCAAATCGCGTGAAGCCGGCCACGACGTTACCGTCTTCGAACATGCCGATTCGGTCGGCGGCACCTGGCGGGCAAACCGCTATCCCGGCGTCGCGTGCGACGTGCCCGCGATCCTCTACCAGTTCAGCTTCGCGCCCAATCCGAACTGGAGCCACAATTACGCGCGCGGCCCCGAGATCCACGATTACACCAAAAGCCTGGTAGACCAGTTCGGCCTCCCCGACGTGCTGCGCCTGAACGAGGGCGTCACCCGGGCAAAGTGGGATTCGGGCGCGGGCACCTGGACGCTCACCACCGGAAAGGGCGCAACCGAAACGTTCGACGCGATCGTCCCCGCGCTGGGTCAACTCAGCCGGCCCTGCTTTCCCGAGATCGCCGGCGTGCACGATTTCGCCGGACCCAAATGGCATGCGGCCGAATGGGACGACAGCGTCGACCTGGCCGGCAAGCGCGTCGGCGTGATCGGCTCGGCCGCCAGCGCGGTGCAGCTTATCCCGGAGGTTGCCAAGGTCGCCGGCCACCTCACGGTGTTTCAGCGCACGCCCAACTGGGTCGTCCCGCGCAACGACAGCCGCGTCACGCCCGAGACAAAGGCGCTGATGGCCACCAACCTTGAAATGGCGATGAAGCTCGGCGCGTCGCAGCGCGCGATGATTTTCGACAATGCCGACAATTTCTTTTGGCAGGCGTTTAAATGGACGCCCGAGGGCCGCGCCGCCTTTACCCGCAATGCGCTCGACCATCTGGAGGAGCAGGTGCCCGACCCAGAGCTGCGCACGAAGCTCACTCCCGATTACCCGATCGGCTGCAAGCGCATCCTCATCACCGACGATTTCTACCCCGCGCTGATGCGCGACAACGTGACGCTCGAGACCGCCGGGATCCAGCAGATCGAGGCGCACGGCGTGCGCACCGCCGACGGCTTCCACGATCTAGACGTGCTGATCTTCGCCACCGGCTTCGAAACCACCCAATGGGATTGGTCGATGCAGGTGATCGGCGAGGAAGGCCGCACGCTCAAGGAAACGTGGAAGGAAGGCCCCGAAGCATATCTCGGCATCATGGTGTCGGGCTTCCCCAACATGTTCATGCTGTACGGCCCCAACACCAATCTCGGGCACAATTCGATCAGCTTCATGATCGAGCAGCAGGTCGGCTACATGCTGCAGACCCTGTCGGCGCTGGAGGCGGAGAAAGCCAAGGCCGCCAACGTCACCCCCGACGGCCAGCGCCGCTTCAACGAGCGCATTTCCCAGCTGCTTTCCAGCACCGTCTGGGCCGACCCGCACTGCCGCAGCTGGTACAAGGCCGCCAACGGCCGCCTGTACCAGAACTGGGCGGGCGACTGCGCCAGCTACGCCGAAGAAACCGCCGTGCTGGACCGTGAGGCGGTGGCATTGAGGTGATTGCTCGCGGCGCCCTTCGTCCGATCAGCAAGGGACCGGTGCAAGCATGATATCGACCGAAACAAAGCAAGACCAAGGACAACGTCAGCACTTCCGCCAGCAGTCAGTTACTAACTTGGTTCCAAGGCAAGGTAGCTGGCGGTGGTGTAGGCTATGCGTCTAGGTTGCAAGTTCATGATTGATCTCCACGACACAATCGACACCATCAAGCGGCATCTGGCTGAAGGGTCAAATCGGTCGCTGACTTATGCCGCGCTCGAGTGCCGCCTTGCTATTGAGCGTATCTGCTATGACCGACTGGCGCGAGCGCACGACTATATATCGCACGAGGAGGTTCGCAGTTGGCGGCCACATCACGTGATCAAGCTCATCGAGGAGGATGTCGATCCGCATGTCGCCTCAACCTACACTTTCAGCATCAGCACACAGCCTGCGTTGGAAGGCGAAGACCTGACGAAGAAGGATTACGTTACGGTCGGAACGCAGCAGGGCTTTGATGGCGCGCGCCTCGCTAAGCTCTGGAATGCGCTTTCGAATACCGCGCTGCATGTCTCGTTGCCAAAATCGAGCGGTGTGAGTGTCACGCAATTCGGCAGCGCCAGCGCGATCCGCGCCAAGGTCGAGCAGGCGCTTGGCGAGCTCGAACGCATTGCGACCGGAACCATGACTTCGAACGGCTTCGGTCCTGGAGTTTCGTTTACCTGCGAATGCGGTCAACTCGTCAAGCGCCGCTCCGACCAGCTGTCGGCGGGCAAGGTCATCCATTGCATCAACCCGGCCTGTAACGAAAGCTATAAGGTCAAAGTCGAGGACGATAGAATCAATTTCGATGTCCGAGCGGTACATGTGACCTGTATGTGCGGCGAGGAACGTCGGTTCCCGAAGGCGCCTCTTGAGAAACTGAGAGTGAACGAGATCGGCCGCTCGCATTGCTCCTGCGGTGCCGAGATCATCTTTTGCTGGAAGCTGTTCAGCGCCATTCACAATCCCGATGCGGCAAAGAGTGACCTAGGCTAGAAGCATCAATCAGGCCACGGAACGGCGCTTGCTTTCGCTTGCTCGATCCCCAAAGCTGCCTGGCAGCTCCCGGCCCGCATTAGGGACATAGCATCACGGCCAAGGCAACGCCTGCCTAAGCGGCATCATCGGCAACGCAAATGGCCGTTATTGGGCGACTCCTGCCACTCTCTCCATCGTCATTCCCGCGGAGGCGGGAATCCATAAGCTCTGGACCTCACGAGAGAAGCGGGCGCTGCGTCTATGAATTCCCGCCTTCGCGGGAATGACGGGGATTGGGCGGGAGCGGCCGTTACGTTAATCCGTTTACAAATAGCTTGCCGAACATTTCCCGTGTTCCAGTCACCGCCACCTCATCCGTCACTGACGCGCTCGATATCCGCGCCCACCGCCGACAGCTTTTCCTCCAGCCGCTCATAACCACGGTCGAGGTGATACACGCGGCTCACCGACGTCTCGCCGTCCGCCGCCAGCCCCGCGAGGATCAGGCTCATCGAGGCGCGGAGGTCCGTCGCCATCACCGGCGCGCCGGCCATCCGCTCCACGCCGCGCACCACCGCGGTTCGCCCGGTCACGGTGATGTCCGCGCCCATCCGCGCCAGCTCGGGCACGTGCATGTAGCGGTTCTCGAAGATCGTCTCGGTCAGCACGCTTGCGCCATCCGCCTTGCACAGCATCGCCATGAACTGCGCCTGCATGTCGGTGGCAAAGCCGGGGAAGGGCGCGGTCGTCAGCGTCAGCGGCTGGAGCGGCCCCTGCGCCGTCACGCGCACCGCATTCTTCGTCAGCTCCACCAGCACGCCGGCGTCGGACAGCGCCGACAGGGTTGCGCCCATGCTCTCGGCATCGATCCCCACCAGCTCCAGGCTGCCGCCGGTGATCGCCGCCGCGCAGGCATAGCTGCCCGCCTCGATCCGGTCGGGCATCACGGCATAGGTCGCGCCGTGCAGGCGATCGACGCCCTCGATCTCCAGCGTCTCGGTGCCGATCCCCTCGATCTGCGCGCCCATCGCGACAAGACAGCGGCACAGGTCGACGATCTCCGGCTCGCGCGCGGCATTCTCGATCCGCGACGATCCCTTGGCCGTCACTGCCGCCATCACCACATTCTCGGTCGCGCCGACCGAGACCACCGGGAAGCGATAGCGCCCGCCCGTCAGCCGGGCGACGCCGTTTGTCTTGGGCGCCCGCGCGGTGACATAGCCCGCGCTCATCTCCAGCTCGGCGCCGATCGCTTCCAGCGCCTTCAGGTGCAGGTCGATCGGGCGATTGCCGATCGCGCAGCCGCCCGGCAGCGATACCCTCGCCTCGCCCGCGCGCGCCAGGATCGGGCCGAGCACCAGGATCGACGCGCGCATCTTGCGCACGATGTCGTACGGCGCCTCGGTCGAGGTCAGTTGCCCCGCGCGGATCGTCATCACCCGGCCGAATTCGTCCGGGCGGGTGCCCTCGATCGCCGTGGATGCGCCAAGCTGGTTCAGCAGGTGGCCAAAGCCATCCACGTCGGCAAGCCGCGGCAGGTTGCGCAACGTCAGCGGCTGATCGGTCAGCAGGCCGCACGGCATCAGCGTCAGGGCGGCGTTCTTCGCGCCAGAGATCGGCAGCTTGCCCGACAGGCGGTTGCCGCCGCGAATAAGGATACGGTCCATCACGGCGCATTACCGGACGCTCGCCGCCACGCCAAGCGACAGAGGCGTAACGATGTTGATCGACTTTAATGCGCCCCCGCCCGACCCGCGACTAGCGGTAGATGCTTGATCCGAGGGGCAATCACGCGTGACCGTTAGTCGTTTTGTCGAGCGTCTCGGCGAATTCGTCCCATTGTGTGCAAGGGAGCAAGCCGCACTTGGGCGCCTGGAAGAACGCCAGCGCGTCGTGCGCCGCGGCGCCACCTTGGTGCGCGAACATGATGTGTCGACCGAATTGTGTATTCTGCAAAGTGGCATGATGATGAGCTTCGTCATCCTGGCGGACGGCAGCCGCCAGATCCTGCGCTTCCTGTTTCCGGGCGACCTCATATCACTGCCCTCGCTTGTTTATACGACAGCGCCCGAAACGGTGGCGGCCCTCTCCGACAGCGTCGTGTGCCCGTTCGACCGCGCGATGCTGGCGCAGCTCGCCATGCGACAGCCGCGGCTCTTTCTGGCGATGGTCGCGCTCGATCAGGCGGAACGGGTGATGCTCACCGATCGGCTGGCGGGTCTTGGCCGCACGTCCGCCAAGGCACGCGTCGCCTCCGTGCTGCTGCACGTGCGCGATCGCCTGCGCCGGTTCGACGGCACGGTGGGCGACAGCTTCGTGCCCGGACTGACGCAGGAGGAGATCGGCGATGCCACCGGGCTGACCGCCGTGCACGTCAATCGCATGCTGCGCCAGCTGGAGGAGGAGCAGTTGATCGCGCGCGAGTCCGGCCGCGTCACGCTGCTGGACGAGCGCAAGCTGATCCGCGCCGCCAATTACGTCGACCGGCTGAGCGCGATCGATCTGTCCTGGCTGCCCCCGGCGGCCTGAAGCCAGCGATCAGGCGGAAAGGCTGACCCGCGCACCGGCATGGCGCTCCAGCCGGCCGGCAAGCTCCAGTTCCAGCAGCACCATCTGCACCACCGCCGGCACAATCCCGGCCTGGCGGATCAGCTCGTCCACCGGCACCGGCACCGGCCCGAGCAGCGCGGTCACGATGCGCCGCGCGGCATCATCCGCATCGGCCGGCAACGGCGGTTGATAAGGCGCGGCGGGCGCCCGCACGAGCCGCGCGTCGAGCGGGCGGATCTGCTCCAGCACGTCCGCCGCGGTCTGGATCAGCGTGGCGCCGTCGCGGATCAGGAGGTTGCACCCTTGCGCCCTTGGATCGAGCGGGCTGCCCGGCACCGCCATCACCTCGCGCCCTGCCTCGTTGGCGAGCCGCGCCGTGATGAGCGAGCCGGACTTCGGCGCCGCCTCCACCACCACCGTGCCCTGCGCCAGCCCGGCGATGATGCGATTGCGGTGCGGGAAGTGCCGCGCGCGCGGCTCGGTACCGGGTGGCATCTCGGCGAGCAGCAGCGCCTCCTCGCCGATCCGCGCCTGCAGCTCGGCATTCTCCGGCGGATAGGCGACGTCGATCCCGCCCGCGATCACCGCCACCGTTGCCGCGCCGGCGCCCATATGCGCCGCCGTGTCGATGCCGCGCGCTAGGCCCGAGATGACGGTCGCGCCCTCGCACGCCAGATCGTGCGCCAGCCCGCGGGCGAAGCGGCACGCTGCCGCCGAGGCATTGCGCGCCCCGACGATCGCCACCGCCGGGCGGCTCGCCTCGGGCAAGGTGCCGCGCGCCGTCAGCACCGCCGGCGCATCGTCCAGCGCGGCCAGCAGCGCCGGATAGGCCGGGTCGTCGAGAAACAGATGCCGCGCGCCGAGCGCCGCCACCCGCTCGATCTCGCGCGCGATCACTTTGGAGTCGGCTGGTGTCGCGGCGCGTCCGCCGCCCCGTCGGGCAAGGTCGGGCAGCGCATCCAGCGCGGCGCGCGCGCTGCCGAACCGGCGCAGCAGTTGGCGATAGGTAACGGGGCCGACGCCTGCGGTGCGGATCAGGCGGAGCCGGTCGAACGCGTCGGCCGGCGGATCCGCATCAGCCACGCTTGCTGCCGATCCGCGGCTCCGCGCCCTCGATCAGCCGCCCGATGTTCTCGCGGTGCTTCCACACCACGATCAGCGCCAGCGCGAGCAGCAGCGGCACCAGGTCGAAGTGGCCGAACACCGCCGCCGCGACCGGCGCGCTCACCGCCGCCGCCATGCCCGCGACCGAGGAGATGCGCAGCACCGCCAGCAGCCCCAGCCAGACCACCGCATAGACCAGCCCCAACAGCGCATAGAGCGCCAGCACGATGCCCATCAGCGTCGCCACGCCTTTGCCGCCGCGAAACTTCAGCCACACGGGATAGCAATGGCCGACGAATGCGCCCGCCGCCGCGAGCAGCTCGTTGTCCAGCATCAGCGCGGCCGCAATCACCACCGCGCACCATCCCTTGGCGAGGTCGAGCAGCAGGGTCGCCGCCGCCAGCCCCTTGCGCCCGGTGCGCAGCACGTTGGTCGCGCCGATATTGCCCGAGCCGATCTGCCGCAGGTCGCCTGCGCCCGCCGCGCGGGTCAGCAGCACGCCAAAGGGGATCGATCCCAGCAGATAGCCGAGCAGCATCGCCGCCAGCGGCGACATCCAGACGATCTCCGTGTCCAGGACAATTCCTCCGTTGATCATGACGATAGCTCAATGATCGGGCGTTTTCCAACATACAAATCATGAACAGCGTGCGTCGCTATGTGACTGGCCCGGCCTTCCCTCCCGCGCGCCCTTTTCCTAAGCGGCGGCGATGCTTGATGCGCGGCCCATTCTGTTTTTCGATTCTGGCGTTGGAGGCCTTTCGATCCTTGCCCCCACCCGCCGCGCCGTGCCCCAGGCACCGATCGTCTATGTCGCCGATTCCGCCGGTTTTCCTTATGGCGTGAAGGATGAGGCGGAGATTGCCGGCCGCGTGCCCGCACTGCTCGGCCGGCTTGCCGAGCGATATGCGCCGCGGCTCATCGTCATCGCCTGCAACACCGCTTCCACCATCGCGCTGGCCGCCGTGCGCTATGCGCTGGACATCCCGATCGTCGGCACGGTGCCCGCGATCAAGCCCGCGGCGGCGCTCAGTCGCACGCGCACCATCGGCGTGCTCGGCACCGCGGCCACCGTCCGCCAGGCCTATGTCGACGATCTCGCCGCGCGATTCGCCGCCGATTGCCACGTCATCCGCCACGGCTCGGCGGCGCTTGTCACGCTGGCGGAGGCAAAGCTGCGCGGAGAGACCGTAGCGCCCGCGACGGTGCGCGATGCTGTCGCACCGATGCTCGCCAGCCCCGGTGCGGACAAGCTCGACACGGTTGCGCTCGCCTGCACGCACTTCCCCCTGCTCGCCGACGAGCTTGCGCTCGCGTTCGGCCCGGGCGTCACCTTTGTCGACGGCGGCCCGGGAATCGCCCGCCGCGTCGCGGATCTGACTCGCGGGCAGAGCTTTGCGCGCACCACGCCAGACGTCGCGGTGTTCACCGGCGCGATCGGTGCGGGGCTTGAAGAAACGCTGGCAAAGCACGGCTTTGGGCAGTGCATTCCGCTGTAATGCTGGTGGCTAGGCAGCGGCTCAGTGGCGCAAGCGATCACGCAAAACGGCTGAATCTTCTGGCAATGCCACTGACACGGGGGTAAGCGACGGGGCCATGTCCAATGACACTCTTGCGGCGCGGCCTGTCGATTACACGCGTGCCTTTTCGCAGGCGATCGATCGGCTCCATGCCGAAGGCCGCTACCGCGTGTTCATCGATATCCTGCGCAACAAGGGTCATTATCCCAGCGCGCGCTGCTTTGCCGGCCACAACGGCCCGAAGCCGATCACCGTCTGGTGCTCGAACGATTACCTCGCCATGGGTCAGCATCCCAAGGTGATCGCCGCGATGGAAGAGGCGCTGCATGACGTCGGCGCCGGATCGGGCGGCACCCGCAACATCGGCGGCAACACGCATTACCATGTCGATCTGGAGGCCGAGCTTGCGGACCTGCACGGCAAGGAAGGCGCGCTGCTGTTCACCTCGGGCTATGTCTCGAACGAGGCGACGCTGGCGACCTTGTCCAAGGTGCTGCCGGGCTGCATCATCTATTCGGACGAGCTGAACCACGCCTCCATGATCGCGGGTATCCGCAATGCCGGCTGCGAGAAGCGCGTGTTCCGCCACAATGATCTGGCGCACCTCGAGGAACTGCTCGCCGCCGACGATCCCGCCGCGCCCAAGCTGATCGCGTTCGAGAGCGTCTATTCGATGGAGGGCGATGTTGCCCCGATTGCGGCGCTCTGCGACCTTGCCGACAAGTACAACGCGCTCACCTATCTCGATGAAGTCCATGCCGTCGGCATGTATGGCGCGCGCGGCGGCGGCATTTCGGAGCGTGACGATGTCGCGCACCGGCTGACGATCATCGAAGGCACGCTGGGCAAGGCGTTTGGCGTGATGGGCGGCTATATCGCCGCGGACAAGACGATCATCGACGTCATCCGGTCCTATGCGCCGGGCTTCATCTTCACCACCTCGCTCTCGCCGGTGCTCGTCGCCGGCGTGCTCGCGAGCGTGCGTCACCTCAAGAGCTCGAGCGTCGAGCGCGATGGGCAGCAGGCCGCCGCCGCGCGCCTCAAGGCGATGATGACCGAGGCCGGGTTGCCGGTGATGCTGGGCGATACGCATATCGTGCCGGTGATGGTCGGCGATCCGGTAAAGGCGAAGAAGATCAGCGACGTGCTGCTCGCCGAATACGGCATCTACGTGCAGCCGATCAATTATCCCACCGTGCCGCGCGGCACCGAACGTCTGCGCTTCACCCCCGGCCCGGCGCACAGCGAAGCGATGATGCAGGAACTGACCGACGCATTGGTCGAGATCTGGGATCGCCTGGCGCTGCGCAAGGCCGCCTGACCGGCACCGCTACGTCACCCCGGCCGTGTGCCGGGGTCCACCGCGTCGCACACCTCTTTGCTGCGGATAAAGCCCGTCGCTGGCTGCTCGGACAACCCCGGCAAGACAGGGGCACAACGCCGCCTTTTCATCGCGCACGCGCTGCCCTCCCTACCACCCGTCATGCTGAACTCGTTTCAGCATCCATGGTTGGGCTTGATCCGCGGCGTATGAGTGCGCGGCGAGATGGATGCTGAAACAAGTTCAGCATGACGAGAAGGCGGCGAGTCAAACGCCCTCTCCATTCCCACTTCGACAAGCCGCACCTTAACCGGCTAGAGCGCGCCTCACGCAGCAAGAAGAGGGATGAATCATGCAGGCAGTCGGCGTAATCGGCGCAGGCCAGATGGGCGCGGGGATCGCGCAGGTGTCCGCGCAGGCCGGCTATCGCGTCCTCCTGACCGACGTTGACAAGGCGCGCGCCGAAGCGGGCAAGGCCGGCATCGCCAGGCAGCTCGACCGCGCGGTGGAAAAGGGCAAGCTGGAGCCGCAGGCGCGCGACCAGGCGCTGGAACGGATCGAGCCGATCGACGGCGTCCAGGGCATGTCGTCGTGCGGCCTCGTGATCGAGGCGGCGACCGAGCGCGAGGAGGTGAAGCGCACCATCTTCGCCCGCGTCGGCGAAGTTCTCGGACACCAGGCGATCCTCGCCTCCAACACCTCCTCGATCCCGATCACGCGGCTGGCGCAGGCCTCGCCCGACCCTGCACGCTTCATTGGCGTGCACTTCTTCAATCCGGTGCCCGTAATGGGCCTGATCGAGGTGATCCGCGGCCTCGCCACTGCCGACCAGACAGTGAAGACCGTCGAGACCTACGCCACCGCGCTCGGCAAGCAGGTGGTCCACGCCAACGACGCGCCCGGCTTCATCGTCAATCGCATCCTGATGCCGATGCTCAACGAGGCGTGCTTCGCGCTGGGTGAGGGCGTCGCCACGATCCGCGACATCGATCTTGCCTGCCAGCTTGGCCTCAACCATCCGATGGGGCCGCTGACGCTGGCCGATTTCATCGGCCTCGACACCTGCCTCGAAATCACCCGCGTCCTGTTCGAGACGACCGGCGATCCCAAGTTCCGCCCCGCCCCGCTGCTGGTGAAATATGTCGAGGCCGGCTGGTACGGCCGCAAGGTGAAGCGCGGCTTCTACGATTATTCCGTCGAGACGCCGGTGCCGACCCGCTAATCGCAAGCCGCCCTCGGCAAGACGCTCTCACGGGCGCGTCTTGCCGGCCACTGCTTGTATTGTTGTCGGTGCGGCCACACTTTGGCAGCATCGTTGCTAGCGCTTTGCCGGCGCGCCTTTCCTTTTGGCGCTGCTTCGGCTAAGCGCCCGCGCGCCCTTATCCGCAGAAAGATCGATTTTTTGGCGAAAGAAGAACTTCTCGAAATGCGCGGCCAGGTGGTCGAGCTCCTGCCCAACGCCATGTTCCGCGTCCGGCTGGAGAACGATCACGAGATCCTCGGCCACACCGCAGGCAAGATGCGCAAGAACCGCATCCGCGTGCTGGTCGGTGACGAAGTGCTCGTCGAGCTGACCCCTTATGATCTCACCAAGGGTCGGATCACCTACCGCTTCATGCCCGGCCGCGGCGGCCCCGGCCCGCAATAAGCGCCGGTCACACGATATGGGTGGGCCGATGCCCGCCGATCTGATCCTCGGCTCCGCCTCGCCCCGTCGGCTGGCGCTGCTTGCCCAGATCGGCGTTGTTCCCGCGCGTGTGGTCGCGCCCGAAGTCGATGAAACACCGCTGAAAGCGGAACGCCCGCGCGATTACGTCCTGCGCGTGGCGATGGCAAAGGCAGCTGCGGTCGCCCGTGCCGATGGCGAGGTGGTTCTCGCCGCCGACACCAGCATCGCCGTCGGCGCCCGCATCCTCGGCAAGCCCGCCGACGCGGCCGATCTCGTCCGCATGCTCCGCCTGCTCTCGGGCCGGCGCCACCATTGCCTGTCCGCCGTGGTCGTGATCGACGGCGCCGGCACGATGCGCACGCGCCTCTCCGACACGACGGTCGCGTTCAAGCCGCTGACCGATGCCGAGATCGCCGGCTATGTCGCCGGTGGAGAAGGCATGGGCAAGGCCGGCGGCTATGCCATTCAGGGCCGCGCCGAGGCGTTCGTGCGCCGCATCGATGGTTCTTACTCCGGCGTGGTCGGCCTGCCGCTCTTCGAAACGCGCGCGCTGCTGGCGACAGCGGGCGTCCTTCTTGGCTGAGTGGCTCTTCGAGGATGGGATCGGTGAGCAGCGCGCAGCGCTGATCGGTGACGATGGACAGATCCTGCGCGCGCGCATCGCCGTGGATGGCGCCGGCCCGCAGCCCGGCCTCGTCGCGCCCGCCCGCCTGATCGAGCGGGGGTTAGCTAGGCTCGACAGCGGCGAGGAGGTGGCGCTCACCCGCTCGGCACCCGGCGTCACGCTTGGCGCCGCCATCCGCGTCGAAATCACCCGAGCGGCGATCCCGGAGGTCGGTCGCCCCAAGCCGCCGCGTGGCCGCATCACCGACGCCGCTCCCCGCCCCGCCCCCACGCTGCGCGAGCGCCTGATCGACGCCCCGGTACGCGTCCTGCGCGCGCACGAGTCCGACGCGCTGGAGGCCGCCGGCTGGTCCGAGATACTGGAGGAGGCGCGCACCGGCGATATCGCCTTCCCCGGCGGCATGCTGCGGCTCTGGCCGACGCCGGCGATGACGCTGTTCGACGTCGATGGCGACCCGCCGCTCGACACGCTCGCCGTCCGCGCCGCCACCGCGGTCGCCGCTGCGATCGAGCGGCACGACATCGGCGGCTCGATCGGCATCGACTTTCCGACGCTCGCCGGCCGCGATGCGCGCCAGGCCGTCGCCGCCGCGATCGATTCGGCTCTGCCGCAACCCTTCGAACGTACCGCAGTGAACGGTTTCGGGTTCCTTCAGATCGTGCGGGCCAGAACACATCCATCCATGGCCGAATTGCTCCGGTCCGATCCCGTCGGCGCTGCGGCGCGGGCCATTCTGCGCCAGATCGAGCGCACGCCGCCCACCGCTTCGAACCGCTTCAGCCTGCTCCCCGCCGTCCGCGCAAGCATCGAGGAAAACCGCGCATGGATGGCAATGCTCGTGCAACGCACCGGCCGCACCCCCATATTCGACGCATGACCAGCACCTGCCCCCTCTGCGCGCAGCCGACCGACCCCGCCAACACGCCCTTCTGCTCGCGCCGCTGCAAGGATCGCGATCTTCTGCAATGGCTTGGCGAAGGATATCGCCTTCCCGGCACACAGATCGATCCAGATGGGCTGGACAGCGGCGCCACACCCGATTAGGGGGACCGCTCCCCGGCGATCCGTCGGTGTGCCCAGGTAGCTCAGTTGGTAGAGCATGCGACTGAAAATCGCAGTGTCGGCGGTTCGATCCCGTCCCTGGGCACCACTTCCTGTGATCGCAAAATGTCGACGCGCTGCGCTGCGCGAATTCAGCGACTTCGCTCAGGATGCGCGCAGATAGTCGATAAAGGCGCGCAGCGGCGGCGGCACCAGCCGGCGGCTCGGGTGATAGAGAAATGGCCCGGAAAAGGGCTGCCACCAGTCCGCCAGCACCGGCTCCAGCACGCCGCTTGCGAGATGCGGACGTAACCAGTCCTCGAACAGGTGCAGCACGCCGACACCGGCGATCGCCGCATCGACCGCGCAATCCATGCCGCCGCCGACACCCACGGTCAGCCGCGCCTTCGGCTCGATCCGCACCACCGCGCCATCACGCTCGAACTCCCAGGGCGCGGTGAGGCGACCGCTGGCGAATCGTCCGAGAATGCAGGCGTGGCCAAGAAGGTCGCGCGGATGCGCAGGCCGGCCATGGCGATCAAGATAGGCCGGCGCCGCGGCGGTCGCGAACCGCTGCAATCGGGGACCGATCGGCACCGCGATCATGTCCTGCTCCAGCCGTTCGTCATAGCGGATCCCCGCGTCGCAGCCGGCAGCCAGCGCATCGACGAAGCCGTCCTCGACGACAATCTCGACACGCACATCCGGATAGGCGGCAAGGAAGCCCGGCAGGATCATCGGCAGCACCAGCCGTGCCGCGCTGACGGGCACGTTGAGGCGCAGCGTGCCGCTCACCCCGTCGCGCAGCGCATCCACCGCCTGCAGCGCCGCCGCGACCTCGCCCAGCGCGGGCGCAAGCCGCTCGAGGAGGCGCGCGCCCGCCTCGGTCGGCGTCACGCTGCGGGTTGTACGGTGCAGCAGGCGGACGCCCAGCGCGGCTTCCAACCGGCGGACGGCGGCGCTCAGCGTCGACGCGCTCGCACCCGCCTTATGTGCCGCCTGGCGAAATCCACGCGCCCGGGCGACCGCTACAAACGCGTTCAGGTCGGCAAGATCGGGGTTCATTGTTCGGTTTCCTGCACAGCCCGTGCGGATCATGCCGGATTATCGCCGCAGCGGCCAATCCCTAGCTGGGCGGCGAAGGAGAAAGATCCATGACCAAGATCGATAAGGCAGGCAGCGTCACCCTCGGCGATCGCGCGGTGAAGCGCATGGGCTATGGCGCGATGCAGCTCGCCGGCCCGCACGTCTTCGGACCGCCCAAGGACCGCGATGCTGCGCTGGCGGTGCTGCGCACGGCGGTGGCGGAAGGCGTCAACCATATCGACACCAGCGACTTCTACGGGCCGCACGTCGTCAATCAGCTGATCCGCGAGGCGCTCTCCCCCTATCCCGACGACTTGGTGATCGTGACCAAGGTCGGAGCCGTTCGCGGCGAGGACGGCTCGTGGAATGCGGCACAGGAGCCCGGTCAGCTGCACGCGGCTGTCGAGGACAATCTGCGCAATCTGGGGCTGTCGCGGATTGAGGTAGTAAATTTCCGCATCCACCCCGGCCATCATGGCCGCGGCGATCACTCCATCGCCCGCAGCTTCGAGGCGATGGCCGCCATGCAGGCGGAAGGACTGATCCGCCATCTGGGGATCAGCAACGCCACCGCCAGCCAGGTGGCGGAAGCCCGCGCGATCGCGCCGGTCGTATGCGTGCAGAATCAGTACAACCTCGCGCATCGCGAGGACGACGCGCTGATCGATGCGCTTGCTGCCGACGGAATCGCCTACGTGCCCTTCTTCCCGCTCGGTGGCTTTACCCCGCTCCAATCCTCCTGCCTGGACGCGGTGGCGCAGCAGCTTGGCGCCAGTCCGATGCAGGTCGCGCTTGCCTGGCTGCTGCGGCGCTCTCCCAACATCCTGCTGATCCCCGGCACCTCGTCGGTCGCGCACCTGCGGGAAAATCTCGCCGCGGCCACGCTCGATCTGTCAGCCGAGGCGATGGCAACCCTCGACGCGATCGGCAGCAGCAGCGACCGCGCATAGATCGCACCCACAAGGCGGCGAAAAGACAGGCGCTTTCGCTCCGCCCGCTAGCCAGCAGCCAGCGTCGCCGCCTGCTCCCGCTTTTCCGGGCGAATGTAGATCGAGGAAAGCTGCGGGAACGAGGCGCGCAGCTGATCCTCGATATTCTCGATGATCTGCTCGGCCTCACCCATCGTTACCGCGTCGTCGAAATCCGCACTGATCGCGACGAACACCTGCTTGGGCGCTGTGTGAATCGTTCGCACATGGTTCACCGCCGAAATCGCCGGATGCGCCGCGACGATCTGGGCGATGCCGCCGACCAGCTTCGGGTCCGCGCGCTCACCGATCAACAGTCCCTTGGCTTCCCGCGCCAGGAATATCGCAACAAATGCCAGGATCGCCCCGATGACGATGGAGGCCAGGCCGTCGATCCGCGGATCCGCGAAATAGTGGCTCGCCCACACGCCAGCCCCAGCAACGATCAACCCGGCGAGCGCCGCCGAATCTTCGAACAGGACGGTGAAGGTCGCGGGGTCCTTCGAATCCTTGACCGCTTGCCACCACCCAGCATCGCCCTTTGCCGATCCGAACTCGCGCAGCGCGATCATCCACGATGTGCCCTCCAGGGCAAAGGCGATCGCCAGCACGATATAATTGATAAGCGGCGATTGAAGCGGCTCCGGCGCCGACCAATGCAGCCAACCTTCATAGATCGACACGACGGCGCCGACCGCAAAGATCAGAATGGCGACGACAAACGCCCAGAAATACAGCTCGCGGCCATAGCCGAAGGGATGCAGCGCGTCGGGAGGGCGCTTGGCTCGCCGTTCGCCGTAGAGCAGCAGCACCTGATTGCCACTGTCCACCACCGAATGGATGCCTTCGGTCAACATGGCGGTCGAGCCGGTGATGGCGGCCGCGACGAACTTCGCCACCCCGATCGCCAGGTTCGCAGCAAGCGCTGCCCAGACGACGATGTTGCGCTGACCGGCGCCTGCTGTGCTCATTGCGCCAGCCTAGCCGCCGCGCCGATCGATAGCGACCGCAAACGGCGCGGCGGCGTTCGCCGACCGATTCAACTTATCTCCACACGGCGCGTTGGTGGTGCAGGTACAGGAGACCGCAGATGACCCCGACCCTTATTCCGGGCAACGAGCCCGATCCCGGCGATATGTCGGCCGACCCCAACATGCCCGTGCCGACGGATCCGGCCGACGAGCATGGCCTGCCGGACGACGAAGCCGAGCATCTGGGTGACTTTGCATGATCGCGGGCGCGCAGCGATGACCGATCCGGATCAGCAGCAGCCCGGCGAGGCCGATCAGGCCGCCGCGATGGAAGAGGCGCAACAGGAAGCCGCCGTGCAACGCGAAACCGACGGCGGCTATCAGTAACGTCGGGACACTTAAGCGGCACGCCCACTGTCGCGATGCGCCCTCAGACCGTCTGGTTCAGCGGATCAGGCGCAGGCACACGGGCGAACGGCCCTGCCGAGCTTGGCCGCGGACGGCCTCGGCCATCCGGCGGCGGATCTGCTGCAGGCGTCCGCTTTCCTCATAATCAACGATATGGGCAAAATGCCCGCCATCGAAAAAGGCGAGCTCTGAATAACCTGGAATAACAGCTCCTTCGCCGGCGTGACGGGTAGGCAACTGACGCGTCGACGCTCTGTTCCGCCCGAACCGTCTGCGATCAAGCCAGCACGGCTCAAACGCGCCGAAAGTGCGCCGACCCGGGCACCGCGGCACCACCCCTCGGGAAAATACTGGCGGCCTGACAGGCTCTGACCGTGCTGGCACCACCAGCAATCGCAAAGCGCTGTTTCCACCATTATGGCTCTTGTCGCGCCGCCAGTCGGCTGACCTGCCCTACGCTTGCTGACAAAGCAGCGATTACGCATTTACCATAGCGGGGTCGGGAAAGGGGCGCGCGGATGAAGCATCGTCGTGAGATCGACGGGCTGCGAACAATCGCCGTCCTGCCGGTCCTGTTGAGTCATGCCGGCGTGTCGCTCTTCGCGGGCGGCTTCGTCGGCGTCGACGTGTTCTTCGTAATCAGCGGCTATCTCATCACCGGCATCATCCTGGCGGAGATGGACGAGCGGCGTTTCTCCATCCTGCGCTTCTACGAGCGGCGCACCCGACGCCTGCTGCCCGCTCTGTTCGTCGTCATGGCCACCTGCCTTCTCGCCGGCTGGTTCCTGATGAGCGCCGACGCCTATCAGAACCTCGGCCAGAGCATCGTCGCCACCACCTTGTTCTCGAACAACATCCTGCTCACCGTCACCAGCGGCTATTGGGACATGGAGTCGCAGTTCAAACCGCTGCTCCACACGTGGAGCCTGGGGGTAGAGGAGCAATATTACATCGTCGTGCCACTGCTTTTGGCACTGGTGCATCGCTTCTTTCGTCGTCACGTGCCGCTCGCCCTCGCGCTCGTCGGCATCGTCAGCTTCGCGCTCAGCCTGTGGAGCATGCGCGCGCACCCGGTGGGCAATTTCTACTTGCTGCACACCCGCGCTTGGGAACTGGCGGCGGGCGGCTGGGCCGCGACGATCCGCGCGCCCGAGGATCGCCCCGGCTCGGACGCCCTGTCGCTGCTCGGCCTAGCCCTTATCGCAGCCGCGGTGCTCGCGCTGCCGGAGGGATCGGCCTCGCCCTCCCCGGCGATCCTGATGCCGGTTGCGGGCACCGTGCTGATCCTGCTGTATTGCCGCAGGGGTCTCGCGTATCGCCTGCTCGGCTCCCGTCCGATGGTCGGCATCGGCCTCATCAGCTACAGTACCTATCTCTGGCATCAGCCGCTGTTCGCCTTTCTGCGCATCGCCAGCAGCAGCCGGCCTGCGACCTGGCAGTTCGTGGCGCTGATCCCGGTCGCGCTCGCCCTCGCGTGGGCAAGCTGGCGCTTCGTCGAGCGCCCGTTCCGCAGCAAGGCCATGCCCTTCCGCACCGTCGCCGCCATCCTGCTGCCCGCCGCGCTGGCGCTGCTGGCAGTCGGCGCGCTGCTGCACCTGCGCGGCGGGCTGCCGGGTCGCTTCGACGTCGCGCCGGGCGCCGATCGGCCGGCCACGTTCAAGCAATACAACATGCGCGTGGTCGACCTGAAGGTCGATCGCTTCGCGGCAGGCGCAGACAAACGCGCACTTATCCTCGGCAACAGCACCGGGCGCGATGTCGTCAACATGGCGCGCGAGACCGGCGCACTGCCCGGCTATGCGATCGTGTACCGGGACGATCTGGACCTATGCGACGGGCCAGCGCTCAGCGCATGGAAGCGCGCGCTGGTCGAGGCTGCGACGCTCGTGGTGCTGGTGTACGATCACAAGCCGCGCAACACCTGCAGCGGCTGGCAATTGGCGCAGCGCCCAGACCTTTACGGCAAGATCGTCTTCGTCGGCCCCAAGGATTTCGGGATCAACCTGAACCCGTACGCCCGCCTGCCGCTCGCGCAGCGGCCGCGCGCACAAGTGCCGCTGTCAGACATCGCGCTCACCGCCAGCCGCCAGTATCGCGCAATCACCCCGCCGACGCTCTATGTGGATGTGATCGCCGCTTTATCGCGCGACGGTCGCCACGTGCCCGTCTACGACCGGCAGGGCCGCATCCTCAGCGAGGATCGCGTCCACGTCACGCGCGCCGGCGCGCGCTTTGTCGGGCAGCGCATCTTTCAGACACCCGCCTGGCAGCACGTCATCATGCGAGTGGAAGGCGCCAAGCGATAAGCGCGGCCCCGGCGCTCAGCCGGACCTCTTCGCCTTCGCCCCCGCCAGCGCGGACAGCACGCCGCGCATCGTGCGCACCTCCTGGCTGGACCAGCCCGGCTTGGTCAGCAGGGTACGCAAGGTGCGCTGCGTGGTCGGCTTGCGATCGGGCGGAAAAAAGAAATTCGCCTGCACCAGCATGTGATCGAGCTGCGCGATCATGCCTTCCAGCTCCTCCTGCGGCGCGGGTGGATCCAGCACCACTTCGGGCGGCGAGGCGAGCGCTTCGCCCTTTGACCATTCATACGCCACCAGGATCACCGCCTGCGCCAGATTCAGGCTGCCGAACTCGGGGTTGATCGGCACGGTCAGGATCTCGCGCGCGAGCGCCACGTCGTCGGTTTCCAGCCCCGATCGCTCCGGCCCGAATAGGATCGCGCTGCGCCCGCTCGCACTGCGCATCTGCCCGGCGGCCTGCTCGGGCGTCACCACCGGCTTGGTCACGCCGCGTTTTCGCACCGTGGTGGCATAGACATGCGGGCAATCCGCGACAGCCTCGGCCACCGTGTCGAACACCCGCGCATCGGCGAGCACCACGTCTGCGCCCGACGCTGCCGGTCCCGCGGCCGGGTTGGGCCAGCCATCGCGCGGCGCGACCAGCCGCATTTCCGTCAGCCCGAAATTCAGCATGGCACGCGCCGCCTTGCCGATATTCTCGCCAAGTTGCGGCCGGACCAGCACAATGACAGGCGGCAGGGAAGCTTCAGCAGTCATGCGATGCGCCTATCCGGCGAATGGGGGCGGAGACAAGCGCGCCTTGCGCGATCAGCTACGCCCAGCCTCCTCGACCGTCCCGGCGAATTCCTCGAAGTCCTTCGCCTCGCTGAAATCGCGATAGACACTGGCGAAACGGATATAGGCGACCGAATCGAGGCCCTTCAGCCCCTCCATTACCATTTCGCCGATCCGCTTCGAGGCGATCTCCGCCTCGCCGCTCGTTTCCAACTGGCGCTGAATGCCGCTCACCAGCCGCTCGATCGCGAGCCCATCCAGCGGCCGCTTGCGCGCGGCGATTCCGATCGACCGCAGCAGCTTCTCGCGCTCGAACGGCTCGCGCCGATCCTCCGACTTCACCACGGTAAGTTCGCGCAGCTGGATGCGCTCAAAGGTCGTGAAGCGCGCAGCACAGCCTTCGCATTGGCGGCGGCGGCGGATCGCAGCGCCATCGTCGGTCGGCCGGCTGTCCTTCACCTGGCTCGCATCATGGCCACAGAAGGGGCAGCGCATCGGGTTCTTCAATCCATCATGTCGGCCGCCGATCGCGACGGCCGGGCAGTCTCTGTCGGGCGTTGTGCCGCAAAGCGCAACGCCCGATCACGCCGTCACCCCGCTTTCGGGGTAATCGGCGCTCGCCTTGTCAGATCTTGTTACGCCGCGTGTAGGCGACGCCGGCACCCACCAAAGCGCCGAGCACCGGGCCGACGAACGGCACGGGGATCGCGATTACGGCACCGATCGCACCATATTTCGCCATCTTCTTGCCGAGACCCGGAGTGTTCTGGACGTTCTGCTGGACTTCGTCGATCTTGGACACGTTCACCTCACTTGTAGATGGGGAAACGAGCGCACAGCGCGCGAACTCGTTCCCGAACGGCCGCTTCAACGTCGGCATCGCCCTGCTCACCCTTCTTGGCAAGACCATCCAGCACGTCGGCGACCATGTTGCCGATCTCGCGGAATTCCGCCGTGCCAAAGCCGCGCGTGGTGCCTGCCGGGGTGCCGACGCGGATGCCGCTGGTCTTCACCGGCGGCAGCGGATCGTTGGGGATGCCGTTCTTGTTGCAGGTGATGCCCGCGCGTTCCAGCGCCTCGTCCGCATCCTTGCCGGTAACGCCCAGCGGGGTGAGATCGACCAGCGCCAGATGCGTGTCGGTGCCGCCCGATACGATCGCCGCGCCGCGCTCCTTCAGCGTCGCGGCCAGCACCTTGGCATTCTCCACCACCGCGGCGGCATAGCTCTTGAACTCCGGCCGCAGCGCCTCGCCGAACGCCACCGCCTTGGCGGCGATCACATGCATCAGCGGGCCGCCCTGCAGCCCTGGGAATACCGCCGAGTTGATCTTCTTCGCGATCGCCTCGTCGTCGGTCAGGATCATGCCGCCGCGCGGCCCACGCAGCGTCTTGTGCGTGGTGGTGGTCACGACATGCGCGTGGCCGAACGGCGTCGGATGGACGCCGCCCGCGACCAGCCCCGCGAAATGCGCCATGTCGACCATGAAATAGGCGCCGACCTTGTCCGCGATCGCGCGGAACCGGGCAAAATCGATGTGGCGCGGATAGGCCGAACCGCCGGCGATGATCAGCTTGGGCTGCGTCTCGACCGCCTGCTTCTCGACCGCGTCATAATCGATCAGGTGCGTGTCGGGCGTGACGCCATATTGCACCGCGTTGAACCACTTGCCGCTCATCGCCGCGCGCGCGCCGTGCGTCAGGTGACCGCCCGAATCGAGGCTGAGGCCCATGATGGTGTCGCCCGGCTTCACCAGCGCCAGCATCACCGCGCCGTTCGCCTGCGCACCCGAATGCGGCTGGACGTTGGCAAAGCCGCAGCCGAACAGCTGCTTGGCGCGATCGATCGCCAGGCTCTCCACCTCGTCCGACGGGTGGCAGCCCTGATAATAACGCTTGCCGGGATAACCCTCGGCATATTTGTTGGTGAAGACGGAGCCCTGCGCCTCCAGCACCGCCTTGGAGACGATATTCTCCGACGCGATCAGCTCGATCTGCGTCTGCTCACGGTCCAGCTCATGCTCTACGCCAGCGAACACCGCAGGATCGGCATCGGCAAGGGTACGGGTGAAGAAGCCATCAGGCTGAACCTCGTTCAGCGTGGTAGGGTTGGTGCTCATGCTGGCTCCTTTTCGAAAGCGGGCGCGCCGAGCTTGTCGACGCGGGGGGCGTGGCGGCCGCCGGCAAAGGCGGTCTCGAGGAAAGCGGAAACGCACGCCTTCGCCATGTCCTCACCGACAAGGCGGGCGCCCATGGCAATGGCGTTGGCGTCGTTATGCTCGCGCGCGAGCGCGGCGGACAGCGGCTCGGCAACGAGTGCGCAGCGCACCGCGGGATTGCGGTTCACCGCGATCGAAATACCGATCCCCGATCCGCACAGGGCAATGCCGCGCACGGCGTCACCGGAGGCGATCGCCTCGGCCAGCTTGTAGCCGTAATCGGGATAATCGACCCGCGCATCGGTGGCGGGGCCAAGGTCGAGAACATCATGCCCCGCCTCCCGCAGCCAGGCGACAAGCGTCGCCTTCAGCGACACGGCGGCGTGATCGGAAGCAATGGCGACTCGCATGCGGGCGGCGTGGCTCTCGGCAGCTGATGGATGCGCGGCCCTTTAGCGGGGCGGTCGAAATAATGCCACCGCCCCGTTGCGTATGCCACGCGCTGCCCAGTTACGTCCTGCGAGGGCGGAAGAGCGTGAAGCGCGAGATCAGGCCGCCTTCGCCTCCTGCCGGAACTGATGCAGCAACGGCTCGGTATAACCCGACGGCTGGCTCACCCCCTCGAACACCAGCGCGCGTGCCGCCTTGAACGCGAACCCATCGCGGCTCAGCGGCGTGTAAAGCGGATCGCCCGCATTCTGCGCATCCACCTTCTTCGCCATCCGGTCGAGCGCCGCATCGACCTCCGCTTCGGTGCACACGCCATGCAGCAGCCAGTTGGCAAGATGCTGCGAGGAGATGCGCAAGGTTGCGCGATCCTCCATCAGCCCCACGTCATGGATGTCGGGGACCTTGGAACAGCCGACGCCCTGATCGATCCAGCGCACGACATAGCCAAGGATGCCCTGGCAATTGTTGTCCAACTCCTCGCGTATTTCTTCCGGCGTCCAGTTGCGCCCGGCGGCGAACGGCACGGTCAGCAGGCGATCCAGCGCGGGCGGCGCCTCGCCCGCGATCTCCTTCTGCCGTGCGAACACGTCCACCTGATGGTAGTGCAACGCATGGAGCGTCGCGGCGGTCGGCGACGGCACCCAGGCGGTGTTCGCGCCCGATTGCGGGTGCGCGATCTTCTGCTCCAGCATGTCGGCCATCATGTCGGGCGCCGCCCACATGCCCTTGCCGATCTGCGCCTTGCCCGAAAGCCCGCACGCCAGCCCGATGCGCACGTTGCGGTCCTCATAAGCCTTGATCCAGTCGCTGCCCTTCATCTCCGCCTTGCGGATCACCGGGCCGCCGCGCATCGCGGTGTGGATCTCGTCGCCGGTGCGATCGAGGAAGCCGGTGTTGATGAAGACGATCCGGTCGCGCACCGCATGGATGCACGCGGCGAGATTGGCGGACGTGCGCCGCTCCTCGTCCATCACGCCGACCTTGATCGTGTGGCGGTCGAGCCCCAGCAGATCCTCCACCGCGTCGAACAACCGATTGGTGAACGCCGCCTCGTCCGGCCCATGCATCTTGGGCTTCACGATATAGATCGAACCGGCGCGGCTGTTCTGCAGGCTGCCGAGCCGCTTCAGGTCATGCAGCCCGATCAGCGAGGTCATGATCGCGTCGAGAATTCCCTCGGGCGCCTCGCTACCATCCGCCAGTCGGATCGCGGGCGTCGTCATCAGATGCCCGACGTTGCGCACGAACAGCAAAGACCGGCCCGGCAGCGAGAAACTGGTCCCGTTCGGCGACGTATAGGTTCGCTCCCCCGCCAGCTTGCGGGTCAGCGTCTCGCCATTTTTCTCGAACGTCTCGACCAGATCGCCGCGCAT
Organism: Sphingomonas dokdonensis; assembly: GCF_002197685.1. Classification (GTDB taxonomy): domain Bacteria; phylum Pseudomonadota; class Alphaproteobacteria; order Sphingomonadales; family Sphingomonadaceae; genus Sphingomonas; species Sphingomonas dokdonensis. Next base: position 203,675 of record NZ_NBBI01000003.1, read on the forward strand.
CAGGCCCAGCCAGTTGCGATACGCCGCAACCTTGTCCTCGGCATCAACGGCGGCGACCGAGTCCTCCAGGTCGACAATCGTCGTCAACGCAGCTTCGAGGATCACGTCGGCAATGCCGAGCGGGTCGGTCTTGCCGATCGGATGGTCGCGATCGACCACGATCTCGATGTGCAGCCCGTTGTGGACGAACATCACACCCTTATCGAAGCGCGCAAATCGGTGGGGGCACTCACCCCCCGTCAGCGCAGCCTCCCACCCCGGCAGCGTCTCGTCCAGGAACGCCCGCGCCCGCGCGATCACCTGCGCGCCGCGTTCCGCATCGTAGCCGCCCGGCTTCGCCGCGCCCGGCAGCGCATCCGTGCCGTAAAATGCATCGTACAGGCTGCCCCACCGCGCATTGGCGGCGTTCAGCACAAAGCGGGCGTTGAGGCTTGGCACCACCAGCTGCGGCCCGGCCATGGTGGCGATCTCAGGATCGACATTTTCGGTGCCGATGGCGAACGGCGCCGGCTCGGGCACGAGATAGCCGATCTCGCTCAGGAACGCCGCATCCACCGGCTCGCCCGCCATGTAGCGCGCGTCGATCGCCGCCTGCAGCTCCTCGCGGCGGGCGAGCAGCGCCTTGTTCTCCGGCGTGAAGCGATCGAAAATCGCCGCCGCGCCCTGCCAGAAAGCGTCAGCCGCAATGCCGGTACCGGCAAGCGCCTCCGCCTCGACAAAGGTGGCGAGGCGATCATCGACCGAAAGGCCGGCGCGGGTCTGCATGGGGGATTCCTCCTGACGTTACCAACAGCGCCTGGGGAGGGCACCGCCGCGATTAGGCGATAGCGACAACGAAGCGCAAGCCTCCGCTATCCGCCGGTACGGCCAGCCTCCCTTCCCCCGCTGGCTGGGAGAGGGACAGTCAAAGGCGACAACGCTCCGACACCGCCCCTCTCCCAACCTGGCCTACGGCTCGACCACCCTCTCCCCGCGCGCGGCAAGAGAGAGATTTACGCGCGTTTCCACACCATCAGCTCGCCCTCGGCGACCACTTCGCCGGCCGCCCCAACCGGCTCGGCCGCACCATCGCTCAAGAATGCGATCGTCGCCGCGTCACTCGCTGGCACCTGCGCCAGCGTACGCTTCCCGTCGGGCAGCTTCGCCACCACCACGCCGGCCTTGGCCGAACCATCGCGGTTGTAGAAAACGGTGTAGGTCTCGACCTCACCCGGCCCGGTGTAATCCTTCACCAGCTCCGGCACCGCGCCGCGCGCGGCATCCGCCTCCGCCTGTAGGTCGAATTCATGCGCTTCGCCAGCGCCCGGCAGCGGCTGGGTGCCGAGCACGATCGCATGGTTGTGGGTGGCAAAGCCACCATTGGCGAACAGCAGCCCCTTCTCGCCCTCGCCGCCCCGCAGGCTGTCGACCAGCTCGGCCACGGCATGCGCCATGTAATTGCCGATCGGCCCGCCACCGAAGGTCAGCCCGCCGAACACCGTCGCCGGCTTCTCGACCGGCCAGCCGATCACCCGCCGCGCCATCTTCGGCACGCAGGGGAAGCAGGAATAGAGCTCGACCAGATCGAGATCGTCCGCCGTCACTTCGTTGAACTCGAGCGTGCGCTTGAGACACACCTCCATGCTCGGCGACTTGTCGTAGCGGTCACGGGCGAGGAAATCGCCTGCCTCATGCGCACTGGCGCCGCGCCCGACATAGACGATCCGCTCCTCGGGCACCCCGCGCCGCCGCGCTTCGGCCAGGCTGGTGACGATGAAGCCCGCGCCCTGGTTGACGCTCGAATTGGCTACCATCAGCTTGGTGTACGGGAAAGCGATCGGGCGATTGTCCGCGGTGGGTTCGATCACCTCTTCAGGCGTCTTGGGCGCGTGGATCCACGCCGCCGGCGTCTGCGCCGCCACCTCGGAGAAGCGCGACCAGATTTCGCCCGATTCGCGCTGTCCCTCTTCCAGCGTCTGGCCATAGGCCGCGCGCCCGGCATTCTCGTAGAGCGGATAGACGTCGACCGGCGTCGCCAGCCCGTAGATCTGGCGATAACCGGGCTTGGTGCCCTTACTGAGGGTGCGCAGCGGGTTCTGGTCCGCAACGCTTGTCTTTGCCGCGATCGCCGCACGCTGGCTCGCGGTGCGCAGCGCCTCGCCGCCCGTTACCGCCGCGATCTTGATCTCGCCGCGCGCGATCCGGTTCGCCGCCTCGTTTAGCAGCAGGATCGGGCTGTCGCCGTTGGGGCCAACGGACTCGTAGACGAGGCCAGCCTTCGATCCGATCCCGTCCGCCACCTTCTGCGCCAGCGGATTGTCCTTGCGGAAGCTGATCTGCTGCACGACCGCGACCGAATCCACATCGGCCAGCCAGCCGCCGCCGGCATCCTTGTCGGCCTCCTCCAGCGCGGCGATCATCAGGCCGAGCGCATCCTTCCCCGCCATCGGATCGGCCGGGCGGTCGTTGACCTGCCCGACGCCGACGATGACCGCGACCTTCTCCGGATCTGCCATGCTCACTTCGCCTTCCACACCGGCGCGCGCTTCTCGGCAAACGCCTTGGGGCCTTCGCGCGAGTCCTCGCTGGTGAACACGACCTTCGTTTCCTGCCGGTTCTGCGCCCAGGCGGCTTCCTCGCGCGCCACCTTGCCGTCCGAGATGCCCTGCGCCATTCGCTTCGACGCCTGCACCGATAGCGGCGCGTTGACCGCGATGCGCTCCGCCAGCGCAAAGGCAGTGTCGAGCAGCTGTTCGCGCGGGGCGACGGCGTTGATCAGGCCCAATTCTAGCGCGCGCTTGGCATCGATCGGATCACCGGTCAGGATCATCTCCATCGCGATCTTCTTGGGCAATTGCTCAGGGAGCCGGAACACGCCGCCCGCGGCCGCAAACAGGCCGCGCTTGGGCTCGGGAAGGCCGAACTTCGCCTCGTCCACCGCCACGGCAAGGTCGCAGGCCAGCGTGATCTCCAATCCGCCGCCCAGCGCCATCCCGTTGACCGCCGCGATGACGGGCTTCGAAATCGCATGGCTCACGATCCCGGCGAAGCCCCATGCGGCCTTGGTCTTGTCGTCGGGCGCCAGGCTCTCCCCGCGCGACAGCGCCACCAGATCGGCGCCCGCGCAGAACGACTTGTCGCCAGCGCCCGTCACGATGACCACGCGGATCTCGGGGTCGTTGTCGGCCGCCTGCAAGGCATCGCCCACACCCTCATGGACGAAGCGGTTGACCGCGTTGCGCGCGTCCGGGCGGTTGATCGTGATGAGCATCACATTGCCACGCGTCTCGACGGCGACGGCCTCGTTCCCGAGCTGGGTCATTTGCTACAATCCCTTTCTAGGCAGCTTGTTCGATGATCTTATCGGCCAGCAGCGGCGCGATCGCATCGTCGCTCAACCCCAGCCAGTCGCGCAGCACCTCGGCGCTGTCTTCGCCGATGCGCGGCGCCGGTCGCTGATCGGGCACCGGCACACGCTCAAAATGCGCAATCGGCCCCTCGACCTGGAATGGTGTTGGCAGCAGCGGGTGCGTCGCCGCGCGAAACGTGCCCAGCGCCTGGTATCCAGGCGATTTCGGCAGGTCGGCGACCCGCACCATCATGCCCGCCGGCACCCCGGCGTCCTGCAACTGGGCGGCGGCATCCTGCGGCGGAAGCGTCCTTGCCCAAGCCGCCGCCGCGTCCTGTCCCGCGCCGCCCACAAGCGCCGCGACGGCCGCACGATCCGCCGCGCTGCGCAGCGTGGCGACGCACCATTCGTCGTCCCCCGCGCACGGCAGCAGCCAATCCTCCGCCGGCACACCCGCTTCCACCGCAATGCCCGCCGTATTCGCTGCGCGCCGCGCGATGTCGGCCGCCATATGCCCGAGCATCACCTCCGCCTGGCTCACGCTCGCCATGCCTCCCGCCCCTGTGCGCATGCGCCGGATCAGCAGCGCCAGCGCGCCCACCGTGCCGATCCGCGCCGCGACATGATCGGGATACACCGTAACCGTGTCGCAAAACGCATCCGGCGCATCGGGATAGACCCACTGCCGCGACAGCCCCGCCGACGCGCGTACCAGCGGGCCGTACCCCAGCCGGCGCGACCATGGTCCGGTCGGCCCGAACGCCGAACTGTCCACCGCGATCAAGCGCGGATTGGCCGCACGCAGCGTTTCGGCATCAAAGCCAAGGCTCGCCAGCGTCCCGGGCTTGAAATTGGAAAGCAGCACGTCCGCCTGCCGCACCAGATCGAGGAACAGCTGCTTGCCCCGCTCGGCACGCAGATCGATCGACAGCCCGCGCTTGTTGCGATGCCCGGCGGCAAAGGTGAGGCTGACCGGCGCATCATCGAGCGACTGGCGCTGCCCATCGGGAAAGGCGCTGTTCTCCACCTTCACCACATCGGCGCCCAGATCGGCCAACAGCCGCCCCGTCTCGCCCCCGACGACGATCACCCCCATGTCGAGCACCCGCACGCCGGCGAGCGGATAGTCCGCCGCTGGCGGGGCATCGAACGACGCCCGCGGCTCAATGAATCGCGCGTCCTCGCTAAGCGCCGGAGCCGGACCGCGCACCCCGGCACGCGCGCCGTCGATCTCGATCGTGCCATTGGGAAAGGGCAATGTGCAGCCCGGCGCGATCTCGACCGGTACAAACGCATTGCGCGCGATCATCTGCGGCGTTGCCACCGCTTCGCTTGCGTCCAGCACTGCCGCTGCGGGCACGCCGCGCCGTGCCGCTTCCTCCTCGATTTCGCCGCGCGTCTTGTCGGCGAGGAAACGCGTGATCGCCGGTAAGAGGTCGGGTGAGGTCGCCCGCGTGATCACGCGGTCCCATTCAGGCCCGGCGAACGCCTCGGGCGCTCCCATCCACGCATGCATCGCGCGCCATTGCCGCGGCGCGAGGATGCAGAAGCGCACAAAGCCATCGGCGCACGGCAGGATCGGATAACGGTGCCGCGCGTCCGTCCGGCTGTGCGGCATCTTCCACAAGGGCACGCCCGATTGCGCACTGCCCGACAGGCCGAAGCCGGGATCGAGCGCCTGCATCCCGGCCTCCAGCAGCGACACGTCGACCCTTTCGCCCTCCCCGGTCCGCAGCCGACCGATGAAGGCGCCGAGCGCCGCCACCGCAATCTGCGGCCCGGCGGTTTCCAGCGCCAGTTGCCCTGGCGGCAGCAAGGGCGGGCGCCCGGGCAGGCCTGACCGCGACAGCCCGCCGGTCAACGCATGCAGCACGGCATCACTCGCCTGCCAGTCCTTCCATGGCCCGACCGCGCCGAGATCGCTGATCGCCACATGGATCAGCGTCGGCACAGCCTCCCGTAACGCGGCACGATCAAGCCCCGGCAGCCCCGCCTCCAGCAGAATGTCCGCCTCGCGCGCCAGCGCCAGCAGCCGCGCCTGCTCGCGCGGCAGGTCGATCGCGGTCGCAGTCTTGCCGAGGTTCGCGGCGACGAACGACAGGCTGGCTCCGACCACCGTATCGCCCGCCCTCCGATCCGCTCCGCCACCGCGCGGCTCGACGCGGATCACCTCGGCGCCAAGCTCGCCCAGCAGCCGCCCGATGCTGCCGAGCACCCCCGGCACGGCATCGATCACGCGAACGCCGGAGAGCGGCAGGTCGATCATAGCGGCCAGGCGAGCTCCCGCCGTGCCGCGCTTTCGCGATAGAAGTCGAGGAACGGCGCCTCATCGCCGTCCGCCTCCGCCACCTCGTCATGCTGCGCGATCAGCGCAGTCGCCAGCGTGCCCCAGATGCCGTCGAGCGCATCGAGCATCTCGCCCTCATGCGTGATGGGCGCATCCTCGCCGAGCAGGCGGCGCATGTCGCGGATGTCGGCCATGCGCCACGCCGCCGCCTTTTCCGCTTCCTGCGCGCCGAGCAGCGCCAGCAGTGCCGCCACCGTCAGCGTCGATCCGGCAAAGGCATCCACGGCGCCCATCTTCTCGCCCGCGCCCGCTGCCGCGATGCCCGCGCCGATCAGCACCTGCGCCAGGTCGCTCGACGGCATCACCGGCACCGGATCATAATGCCGCCCGCCCAGTTGCGCGGCGATGATCGCATCCTGTCGCCGCGCGGTGTACCAGCCCGATACCGCCAGCACCGGATCCTGCCGCCCGCCGTCGACGAATTCGCGGAAAGCGGAGATCCAGATCGCGATCCCCTTTACCGATGCGAACAGCGACCACCAGCGCATTGCCGCCGGCTCCGCCGTCAGCCCGCTGGTGCGTTCCCACGCCGCGATCGCCTCGTCCCGTGGCAGCATCCCGCACGACATGCCCGGCGCGAAATGATCCCAGATCGGGTCCAGCGCCCAGCCGAGATCCTCCAGCGGATCGCCAAGATGCGCCATTTCCCAGTCGAACATCGCCAGCATCTTCCCGGCGCCGTCGTGCATCACATTGCCCGATCGGTAATCGCCGTGAACGATCGCCACGCGCTGCGCCGGCGGCGGCGGGTTGGCGCGCAGCCAGCGGATCGCCGCCTTGGCGATCGGCTGCGGCGAGAGCGCATCCTCGTCGATCACCCCCTCCCAATAATCCAGTGCGACGCGCCAGCATTGGTCGGGCGCCGGCGCCGGCGCATGCTGCGCCAGCGGCGATCCGGTGGGATCGTGCGCCGCCAGCCGGCCCAGCGCGCCGAAGAAATCCTCACCCAGCGTCTGGCAATGCGTGCCGAACGGATCGCGCGCAAAGCTGCCGGCGACCTCGCCGCCCTCGATCCGCTCCATGATGAAGAACGGCCGACCAAGCTCCGCGCCGTCGCGCTCCAGCACCACGGCATGCGGTACCGGCACGACACCGGCAGCGCTCTGATACGCGCGAAACTCGGTTTCGCTCTCCGTATCGATCAGGCCCTTCGCCGGCTCTCGCCGCAGGATCAGCCGATGCGTCTTTTCGCCATCATGCGCGTCGAAGCGATAGGTCTCACGGCTGGCCCCGCCGGGAATGCGCGCCAGCCCCTCCACCGTCACCGCCCGCTGCCACAAACGGCCGAGATACGCCTCGATCTCGGCCCCGGTGAGTGCATCCCCGCTCATGCCGCGTCCAGCATCCCCTTGAATCCCGACGGCGCGTGCGGGCCGATCACCAATTGCTCCAGCACGCCCTTGCCCCGCCGCGTCTTGCCGTCCGGCCCGGTCATGGTGACGTTGGCGATCGCCTGGATATGCAAATGATGCGGCTGCATCACGTCAAGTTCGGCCGGCACGAAGTCCTCGCGCTCCACCACCACGCCGTCGCCCTGGTGGCGCCCATGCCCCCATTTGGGATGCGTATAGCCCAGCCCCAGCATCATGAACGGCGCGCCGATGTCGAACTCGACCTTGGTCTCCGCGCCCTTTTCGTCCTTCAGCGTGACGCTCGCGCCCTGTGCATGGCGCGACCCCTGCTGCCACTGGATCTCGTACTCTGACTCGAAATGCGTCTCGTCCTCGATCCCGCCGCCCAGCGGCTTCCACGCTGCGCGCCGGTTCCAGAAGCGGCCATGCTCGTCGTCGTTGGTGTGGAAATAGAAGTCCCCGTCCTCCATCGCGGTCGGGCTCCACAGCCAGAAGAATTGCGGCATGATCGGCGGACTCGCCGGCTGCGCATCCGGCGCGCCGATCGGCCGCACGCCCCATGAGCGGTCGCGCGTGCCCAGCCAGCTGTTCACCTCGGTGCGCACGCCATCCACCTCGATCCAGCCCTGATAGGTGCCGTTCTGCGTCATGCGCGTCACATCCATCAGCACGCGCGGGCCGTTGCGGCGAGTGAAGCGCGGCTCCTCCAGCGGAAAGGCGCGCCCGGTGTAGGTCAGCTCGGCCCGCATCTTGTGCTCGGGCGCGTCGACCGTCAGCTTCACCGACTTCAACGGCTCCAGCACCTCCACGGCAATGCCGCCGACCTGCGTGTCCATCCGCTCCATGCCGAGATCGCGGCTGGCGTGCAGGTTGATCTGCTTGCCGTCCTTCAGCCAGCAGAAGCTCGCATCGATAATGTTGATATGCGGGTAGATGCCCATTGCCGCGGCGAAGAAGCCGTCCTCGTCGGCGCCGGGGGCATAGCCGTTGAAGAAGAACCGATCGTAGAAATTGCGGTCCGTGCCCGCATAGGCGACCGGCTCGGCCGTTTGGTGGATCGGATATTCGTCGCCCTTGGTCAGCACCATGCCCGCTCTCCGCATCTGTAAAGGTGCCGGTCTGTGCCGGCTTGCAGCGGGGGAGGTGGACCAGCGGCAGCAACGCTGTCAACGGCAAGATAACAGATGTTACGCCGCAATGACGCTACGGCGCGCGAGGCGTGCGCTCAGCCGCCCTTCACCAGCGGCGCAAAGCGCGCGACCTGCTGCCCGATTAGGCGCAATTGCTCGATCACCGCCGGATCGCTCGCACCGCCCTCGTCGTCGAACTTGGTGACCGCGCTGTTGATCGCCGCCGCAAAGGGCGTTGGCCAGCCGCGCAGCGCGTGAACGATCGAGCGCAGCGCCGCGATGGTCGACCCCGTCGCCTGCCAGCCATAAGCGGTGGCGATCAGGCCCACCGGCATGTCCGCGAGATACGCACGCTCCGGGTCGCGCGCGGTTTCTTCCAGCAGGTCGAGCGCGTTCTTCACTACGCCCGAAATGCTGCCGTGATAGCCGGGCGAGGCGATGATCAGCGCCGAGGCACCGCGCACCGCCGACACGAACTCGCGCTCCTCGGGCGTGCGCTCGGCCGCCTTGGGATCGTACAACGGCAGCTTCGCCATGTCCGCCCCACCGAACAGCCGGGTGCGAAAACCCTGCTCTGCCGCCGCGTCGAGCGCGATGCTCAGCGCGCGTTCGGTGGAGGACACACCGCCGATGGTGCCGCCGATCCCGACCACCAAAGGCCGCTGATCCGATTGAAGTGCTTCCGCTTCGCCGCTCATGGCTCTATTCCCTCGCACGATGCGCCTCCTTGCGGCAACTGTCTTAGTAAAGTAATACGCGATGGCTGACCGCCGGAACGACGATATGCGCCCTGATCCCTTCGACGGCGGTCGCATCCGCTACAACCATTCGCCCGGCGAGCCGCGCGGCCCCATGCCCGATTTCGACGCGTGGCAGGAAGAAGGCGGCGCGCCGCCCCCCGGTCTTGCCCCCGCACGTCGTCTGCCGCGCATTTCGATGCGCTGGATCATGCGCGGGCTCGGCGCCATCCTCATCCTCCTGGTGCTGCTGATCGCGTGGCTCGCGATCACCGCACCCCTGTCGCAGTCGCTCAAGCCGCCCACGCCGCCCTCGATCACGCTGACCGCCGCCGACGGCACGCCGATCGCGCGGCGCGGCGCGATCATCGCCGAGCCGGTCGATGCGGCCACGCTGCCGCCGCATGTGCGCGAGGCGTTTCTCGCGATTGAGGATCGCCGTTTCTATTCGCACTGGGGCATCGATCCGCGCGGCATCGCACGTGCCGCCTGGGCCAATGTCGGCTCGGGCGGGGTGCGCCAGGGCGGCAGCACGATCACGCAGCAGCTCGCTAAGAACGCCTTTCTCGATTCGGATCGCACCGCTGCGCGCAAGATCCGCGAAGTGTTCATCTCCTTCTGGCTGGAAGCATGGCTCAGCAAGGACGAGATCCTCTCGCGCTACCTGTCGAACGTCTATTTCGGCGACAACGTCTACGGCCTGCGTGCCGCGTCGAAGCATTATTTCGGCCGCGCCCCCGAAAAGATGAACATCGGCCAAGCCGCGATGCTGGCCGGCCTCGTCAAGGCGCCGTCACGGCTCGCCCCCACCAGCAATCTGAAGGGCGCACGCGAACGGCAGGCGGTGGTGGTCGGCGCGATGGTCGACGCGGGCTTCCTTACCAAGCGCGAGGCCGACGACGTCCAGCCGCAGCGCGTCCTCGCCAGCCGACCGCAGCAATTGCCCAGTGGCACCTATTTCGCCGACTGGATCCTCCCCGAGGCGCGCGATCAGGCGGGCGAGATCAAGACGGAGGCAACCGTGCGCACCACGCTCGATCGTGGGCTTCAGCGCACGGCCGAACGCGCAATCAAACAGGCCGGTTTGCGCCAAGCACAGGCCGCGCTCGTCGCCATGACGCGCGATGGCAAGGTCGTGGCGATGGTCGGCGGCCGCGATTACAAGAAGAGTGCCTTCAACCGCGCCACCCAGGCGCGCCGCCAGCCGGGCTCCACCTTCAAGCTGTTCGTCTATCTTGCCGCCCTGCGCGCCGGCATGTCGCCCGACACGATCGTCGACGATTCCCCGGTCGAGATCGCCGGGTGGAAGCCGAAGAACGACGACAATCGCTATCTTGGCGAGATCACCCTGCAACGCGCCTTTCAGCGCTCGTCTAACGTCGTCGCCGCGCGGCTGACGCAGGAAGTCGGCGTGCGCAACGTGATCCGCGCCGCGCGCGATCTCGGCATTTCCACCCCGATCGCCAACGAGGCGACGATCGGCCTCGGCACGTCGGAGGTGTCGCTGATCGAGCTGACCGCCGCCTTCGCCGGCGTGGCCGAAGGGCGCTATCCGGTGCAGCCGCATGGCTTGCCCGATACGCGCGACAAGAGCTGGTACAGCGCGCTCACCGGCGGGCAGAAGACGCTGCCCAACCGCATTCATGACGACATGCTGACCCTGCTCGCCGCCTCCGTCCGCGGCACCGGCCGCGCCGCCGCGCTGTCGGTGGATGCCTATGGCAAGACGGGCACCTCCCAATCGGGCCGCGACGCCTGGTTCGTCGGTTTTGCCGGTGACCTGGTGGTCGGCGTGTGGGTCGGCAATGACGACAACACGCCGAACCCTGGCCTCCACGGCGGCGGCATTCCGGCGCGGATCTGGCGCAATTTCATGGTCAGCGCGCTCGATCTCCAGCCCGTCACGAAGGCGCCGGTGGTCGAGGATGTCGACCCAGAGGCCGGGCTCGTCGGCGTGTTGCAGGATCAGGTCGCACCGATCGCGGGCGAACTAAATGATCTCGGCATGGATCTCCAGATCGGCCCGGACGGCTCGGTCAGCATCAGCCGCCCGCGCGACGAAGAGCCGCTAGGCCGCCGCGAGGAAGAACCCGTGCTCGGCGCCGAGCCGCAATACCTCCCCTCCGCCGCCAACCCGCCCGATCGCCGCGGCCCACCGCCCGGTCGCGGGCGAGGTCGTGGCAACGGGAATGGTAACGGTAACGGCCGCGGCAGGAACGATTAACGCCCCCGGCGCACCTACGTCATGCCGGGCTCGTCCCGGCATCCACCGTCCCGCAAACTCCCCTACGTGGGGTCGCGGCTAACTGGACGCCAACGACCAACCCGGCATGACGTAGCGCTAGCAAGCGTTTACGCCATGCACGTCGCGACTGCCTAAAATGATCGTCATCCCGGCCTTGGGCTGGGATCCAGGGCTCTGCGAAAGCTGCGCGCAGCCGCGGACCCGGAACACCGCCTGCCACGCGCAGCCTGCCATCACAGCAGATAGGCCGTCGCCTATTCCGCCGCCTCCATCGCCGGCGCATCGTCCAGCGGATGCACTAGCCGGCTCAGCATCTCGCGTGGCACGACCTGCCAGAAGCGCGGTGCGGCGCGATCCCAATCCTCCAGAATGCCGCGGCCCCACTTGGAGTCCGTCGCCTCGACATGCCGCTCGATCAGGTCGCGCAGCACGCCCGACCAATGCGCCGAGGCCAGCCGCTGCCAGGTGATGTTCTCCGGGTTGGCGCGCCGGGCAAAATTGTCCTCGCAATCGTAGATGAAGGCCATGCCGCCGGTCATGCCGGCGCCGAAATTCTGCCCGACCGCGCCCAGCACCACCGCCGTGCCGCCGGTCATATATTCGCACCCGTTCGCGCCGCAGCCCTCGACCACTACCGTGGCGCCCGAATTGCGCACCGCGAACCGCTCGCCCGCCTGCCCTGCGGCGAACAGTGCGCCGGAGGTGGCGCCGTACAGCACGGTGTTGCCGACGATCGTATTCTCCTGGCTGCGCAGCGGCGACGACACCGCCGGCCGCACCACGATCATCCCGCCCGACAGGCCCTTACCGACATAATCGTTGGCGTCGCCGAACACCTCCAGCGTGATCCCCTTGCACAGGAACGCGCCCAGGCTCTGCCCGGCCGAGCCGCGCAGCCGGATGGTGACGTGATGGTCGTTGAGTGCGCTCATCCCGAACGTGCGGGTGATCTCGCTCGACAGCCGCGTGCCGACCGCGCGGTGCGTGTTGCGCACCGAATAGGTCAGCTGCATCTTCTCGCGCCGCGAGAATACCGCCGCGGCATCCTTGATGATCTGCGCGTCCAGGCTGTCGGGCACTTCGTTGCGGAAGGTGTTGAGGCTGAACCGCCGCTCCGCGTCGGTCGCATCGACCTTGGCGAGGATCGGGTTGAGATCCAGATCGTCGAGATGCTCCGCACCGCGGCTCACCTGACGCAGCAGCTCGGTTCGTCCGATCACTTCGTCGAGGCTGCGCACGCCGAGCCGTGCCAGAATGTCGCGCACTTCCTCGGCGATGAAGGTCATCAGGTTGATGACCTTTTCGGGCGTGCCGACGAACTTCTCGCGCAGCCGCGGATCCTGCGTGCAGACGCCGACCGGGCAGGTATTCGAATGGCACTGGCGCACCATGATGCAGCCCATCGCGACGAGGCTCAGCGTCCCGATGCCGAATTCCTCCGCTCCCAGGATCGCGGCGATCACGATATCCCGCCCGACGCGCAGACCCCCGTCGGTGCGCAGCTTGATGCGCCCGCGCAGGCCGTTCAGCGTCAGCACCTGATTGACTTCGGACAGGCCCATTTCCCACGGGGTGCCGGCATATTTGATGCTGGTCTGCGGCGACGCACCCGTGCCGCCGACATTGCCGGAAACCAGGATCACATCGGCGTGCGCCTTGGCGACACCCGCCGCCACCGTGCCGATCCCGGCCGAGGACACCAGCTTCACGCACACCCGCGCGCGAGGATTGATCTGCTTCAGATCGTAGATCAGCTGCGCCAGATCCTCGATCGAATAGATGTCGTGGTGCGGCGGCGGCGAGATCAGCGTGACGCCCGGCGTCGCGTGGCGCAGCTTGGCGATGAACTCGGTCACCTTGAAGCCGGGCAGCTGCCCGCCCTCACCGGGCTTGGCGCCCTGCGCGACCTTGATCTCGATTTCCTCGCAGGCGTTGAGATATTCCGCCGTCACGCCGAAGCGCCCCGACGCGATCTGCTTGATCACCGAATTGGCGTTGTCGCCGTTCTCGTACGGCTGATACCGGCTCTTGTCCTCGCCGCCCTCGCCAGACACCGCCTTAGCGCCGATGCGGTTCATCGCGATCGCCAGCGTCTCGTGTGCCTCGGGGGACAGCGCGCCCAGGCTCATCCCCGGCGTCACGAAGCGCTTGCGAATCTCGGTGATCGGCTCGACCTGATCGACCGGCACGCCCTCGGCCGGAAAGTTGAACTGCAACAGGTCGCGCAGATAGATCGGCGGCAGATCGCCCACCCCCCGCGAAAATTGCAGATAGGTCGAATAGCTGTCGGTGCTGACCGACGTCTGCAACAGGTGCATCAACTGCGCCGAAAACGCATGCGCCTCGCCGGTGTGCCGCTGGCGATAGAAGCCGCCGATCGGCAGATTCACCACCGCCTCGTCGAACGCCGCGTCGTGCCGCTCCTTGGCGTTGATGTGGAGCGAGGCATAGCCTTCGCCCGAAATCTTCGCCGGCATGCCCGGAAAGAAATCGTTCACCAGCGCGCGGGAAAGCCCCACCGCCTCGAAATTGTACCCGCCGCGATAGGAGGAGATCACCGCGATCCCCATCTTCGACAGGATCTTGAGCAACCCCTCCTCGATCGCCTTGCGATGCCGCTTCAGGCATTCCTCAAGCGGCACGTCGCCGAACAGCCCGCGCGCCTGGCGATCCGCGATCGCCGCCTCCGCAAGATACGCGTTCACCGTCGTCGCGCCGACGCCGATCAGCACCGCGTAATAATGCGTGTCGAGGCACTCCGCCGTGCGCACGTTGATCGACGCATAGGAGCGCAGCCCCCGCCGCACGAGGTGCGTGTGCACCGCCGCCGCCGCCAGCACGCCGGGGATCGCGATCCGCTCCGGCCCGACATATTCGTCGGTCAGGAAGATCTCGCTCTTGCCCTGCCGCACCGCCTGTTCGGCCTCGTTGCGGATGCGCTGGATCGCCGCGCGCAGCTTGTCCGCGCCGCCGTTCGCCTCGAACGTGGCGTCGATCTCCGCCGCCGCACTCGCGAAATAGGTCTTCAGCCGCGCCCAGTCAGTGGAGGTCAGCACCGGCGAATCGAGCACCAGCACGCGCTCGCGCCGATCCTCGGTGTCGAGGATGTTGGCGAGATTGCCGAACCGGGTCTTGAGGCTCATCACGTAGCGCTCGCGCAGCGGGTCGATCGGCGGGTTCGTCACCTGGCTGAAATTCTGCCGGAAGAACTGGCTGATCAGCCGCGGCTTGTCGGAAATGACCGCGAGCGGCGTATCGTCGCCCATCGATCCGATCGCTTCCTTGGCGGTCTCCACCATCGGCGCGAGAATCAGCTCCATATCCTCCAGCGTCTGCCCCGCCGCCACCTGCCGCCGCGCCAGCTCGGCGCGGTCGTAATGCGGCACACTCGTTGCGGGCGCCGGCGGCAGATCGTCGATCGTGGCGAAATTGCCGATCATCCCGGCGTAATCCGCCTCGCCGGCGATCCGGTCCTTGATCGCGCGATCGTCGTACACCTTGCCCTCGGCCAGATCGACCGCGATCATCTGCCCCGGCCCCAGCCGCCCCTTGGCGACCACGGTCGACTCCGGCACCACCACCATGCCGCTTTCCGATCCCACGATCAGCAGCCCGTCCGCCGTCTGGGTGTAGCGCAGCGGGCGTAGCGCGTTGCGGTCCATGCCCGCCACGGCCCAGCGCCCGTCGGTCATCGCCAGCGCCGCCGGGCCGTCCCACGGCTCCATGACGGAGGCGAGATATTGATACATCGCGGCATGCGCCGGCGGCATGTCGTCCACCACGTCGCTCTGCCACGCTTCTGGCACCAACATCAGCTTTGCCGTCGGCGCGTCGCGGCCCGAGCGGCAGATCGCCTCAAACGTCGCATCCAGCGCCGCGGTGTCCGACGCGCCGGCCGGGATCACCGGCTTGATATCCTCCGAATGCTCGCCGAACGCGATCGACGCCATGCGGATCTCGTGGCTGAGCATCCAATTCTTGTTGCCGCGGATCGTGTTGATCTCGCCATTGTGCGCCAGGCACCGGAACGGCTGCGCCAGCCACCATTGCGGAAAGGTGTTCGTCGAATAGCGCTGGTGGAAAATGGCGACCCGACTCTCGAAACGCTTGTCGGTCAGGTCCGGATAGAACACCGACAGGCTCTCGGCCAGGAACAGCCCCTTGTAGATGATCGAGCGGCACGACAGCGAACAGACGTAGAAACCCTGGATCTGCGCCGCGATCACGCGCTTCTCGATCCGCCGGCGGACGAGATACAGCGTCTTCTCGAATTCCGCGGCGTCCACTTCATCGGGCATCGGCCCGGCGATCATGATCTGCTCGATCTCGGGGCGCGTCGCCTGCGCCTTCATCCCGATCACGCTGACGTCGACGGGCACCTGTCGCCAGCCGTAGATGGTATAGCCCGCCTCGATGATCGCACTCTCTACGATGGTGCGGCACGTCTCCTGCGCAGCAAGATCGGTGCGCGGCAGGAAGACCATGCCCACCGCCAGCCGGTTCGGCCGCACCTTGTGTCCGCTCATCGCGATCGCATCGTCGAAGAAGCGCAGCGGCAGGTCGACATGCAGCCCCGCGCCGTCGCCCGTCTTGCCATCGGCATCCACCGCGCCGCGATGCCACACCGCCTTCAGCGCATCGATCGCCGATTGCACCACGCGGCGCGACGGCTTGCCATCGGTTGCCGCGACCAGGCCGACCCCGCAGGCGTCACCCTCGAACTCGGGCCGGTACATGCCATGAGTGGCGAGATAATCGCGTTGATCCATCACGCGGCCTCCTTCGCGGGCTGCGCCGCGATCTTGCTCTTGAGATACTTGTGCATCGACGATGCCACGTCGCGCCCGTCGCGGATCGCCCAGACCACCAGGCTCGCCCCGCGCACGATGTCGCCAGCGGCGAACACGCCGTCCAGGCTCGTCATCAGCGTCTTGTTGTCGACCAGCACCGTGCCCCAGCGCGTCACGCCCAATTCGGGCGCGTCCCACAGGTGCGGCAGCTCCTCCGCGTCGAAGCCCAACGCCTTGATCACCATGTCGGCCGGCATGTCGACCGGCCCGCCCGGGTCGACCTCGGGCGCGCGCCGCCCGCTCGCATCGGGTGCGCCCAGCCGCATGCGGTTCGCCCGCACCGTCTCCACCCGCTCGCCGACAAAGGAATGCGGCGCGGACAGCCAGACGAACTCCGCGCCCTCTTCCTCGGCATTGGCCACTTCGCGCTGCGACCCCGGCATGTTGGCACGGTCGCGGCGATACAGACAGCGCACGCTCTTGGCGCCCTGGCGGATCGCGGTGCGCACGCAATCCATCGCGGTGTCGCCGCCGCCGATCACCACCACGTTCTTGCCCTCGGCATCCAGGCTGCCGTCGTCGAACGCCGGCACCGCATCGCCGAAGCTCTTGCGGTTGGACGCGGTGAGGTAATCCAGCGCCGCGATGACGCCGCCCGCCTCGTTGCCCGGCACATCGATCTCGCGCGCCTTGTACACGCCGGTCGCGATCAGGATCGCATCATGCCGCGCACGCAGCTCGCCGAACTTGGCGTCCTCTCCAACGGCGAAGCCTTCGTGGAAGACGATCCCCGCCGCCTTCAGCCGCTCCACCCGGCGCATGACGACAGGTTTCTCCAGCTTGAAGCCCGGGATGCCGTAGGTCAGCAGCCCGCCGGCGCGGTCGTGCCGGTCATAGACATGCACCTCATAGCCATAGCCACGCAGATATTCCGCCGCGCTCAGGCCCGCCGGCCCGGCGCCGATCACGCCCACCGATTGCCCGCGCGCGGGGCCCGGCACCAGCGGCTCGACCCAGCCTTCTTCCCAGGCGGTGTCGGTGATGAACTTCTCCACCGATCCGATCGTCACCGCGCCGTGACCTGAAAACTCGATCACGCAATTGCCTTCGCACAGCCGATCCTGCGGGCAGATGCGGCCGCAGATCTCGGGCATGGTCGAGGTGCTGTTCGACAGTTCGTACGCCTCGCGAAGGCGCCCTTCCGCGGTCAGCCGCAGCCAGTCGGGGATGTGATTGTGCAGCGGGCAATGCACCGTGCAATAGGGGACGCCGCATTGCGAACAGCGCCCGGCCTGCTCCTCCGCGTTCGGCACCGCATAGCGATCGGCGATCTCGCGAAAGTCCTCCGCCCGCAGCTCGGCCGCCCGCTTGTCCGGATAGGACTGCGGGGTCGCGACGAATCGAAGCATGGTATCAGCAGCCATAAGCCCTCCGCCGATGTGGGTCTCACATCGCCAGAATGGCATCAAGTCAGCATTGCTGACCTATTTTGCGCTTTGACCCACCGTTTACGCGGTTGGCCGCTTCGAACACGAATAAAGAAGGTATTAGTTCGGACCTATCGAACGGAAAGCATCACCAAGGCTGCTGCGCCGGCAATAATCCGATACCAGGCGAACGGCGCAAAGCCATGTTTGGTCACCACAGCCATGAACGCCTTCACCACGGCCAGCGCGACGATAAACGAGACGAACGCGCCCACGCCGATCAGCTGCAGATCACCGGTGGTAATCGCGTCCCGGTGCTTGACTAGCTGAAGCACGGTCGCGCCCGTCAGTGTCGGCAACGCGAGAAAGAACGAGAATTCCGCCGCGGTACGCCGGTCGATGCCGAACGACATTGCACCCATGATCGTCGCGCCCGAGCGGCTGACGCCTGGGATCATGGCGATGCACTGCACCAGGCCAATCTTCGCCGACTGCATCGCCGAAACACCCGAAATGCCGCCGACATTGCTCGTCTTCGCCAGCTTCTCGACGATCAGTATCGCCACCCCGCCGATGATCAGCGCCCAGGCGACCACCACGGCATTTTCCAGCAGCGCCTCGATCTGGTCGTTGAACGCCAGCCCCAACACGACGGCCGGGATGAACGCGATCAGCAGGTTGCGCACAAAGGCGACCGCGCCCGGCTCACCGCGAAGCAATCCGCTCAGCACTGCCATGAACGTGCGCCAATACAGCACCACGATCGCCAGGATCGCGCCCGGCTGGATCGCGATGTTGAACACCGCCCAGCGCTGCGGATCATAGCCCAGCAGTTCGGTGGCGAGCACCAGATGCCCGGTGGAGGAAACGGGCAGGAATTCGGTGACGCCCTCGACGATGCCGAGGATGATCGCAATCAGCAGGTCGGACATGACAGCCTTTCAGGATGCCCGCCGCCGCGGGCCGCTATGCGTAACGAAGAGCGGGTTCAGGCTGCGGCGGTCGGACGCGCGAAGCGCCCGGCGCGCTGATATTTGACCAGCCAGCCCGGCGCGACGGCGGCCAGCGGCGTCGGGGTGACGCCCAGTGCCTCCAGACCATCGGCGCCCGGCGCCACCACCGTATCTTTTTGCAGCAGCTTCCACTGATCGCGTGAAATTGGCGCACCCGGCAGCACGGCGAGCAGCCCGCCCAGCGCATCGGGCAGCGGCAGGAACGCGGGGTCTCGTCCGATCTGCGTGGCGATCCATTGCTGCAGCTCGAGCATCGTGAGCACATCGGGGCCGCCGAGCTCGAACGTCCGCCCGGCGAAACGCGCCGGCTCGCACAGCACATGGGCAACCGCATCGCCGACATCGCCGGCGAACACCGGCTGGAAGCGCGTCTGCGGCTTCAGCACCGGCACCACCGGCAGGCGGGCCACCATGCCGGCAAACATGTTGATGAACTGGTCCTCGCGGCCGAAGACGGTTGACGGGCGCAGGATGGTGGCGCCCGGAAACGCCTCGCGCACCGCGGCTTCGCCGTCCCCCTTGGTCTGCGCGTAAGCGGCATCGCCCTCGGGATCCGCGCCGATCGCCGACACATGCACCAGCGATGCGACGCCTGCCTTGCGCGCGGCTTCGGCGAGCGCTCGCGGACCCGCCACATGGAGGCGATACAGGTCGCCGGTGAAGCTGCCGACCAGGTTCACCACACCATCCGCGCCCGCGATCGCCCGCTCGATCGTGTCCGGCCGCGTGATGTCCGCCGCCACGAACTGGGTCTGCCCCAGCGCGCCCAGCGGCTTCAGATACCACGCACCGCGCGGATCGCGCTGCGCCACGCGAACCCGCGCCCCGGTCGCCATCAATGCCTGTGCGACATAACGGCCCAGAAAACCGCCACCGCCGATCAGCGTGAACAGTTTGTCTCTCATGTAACGCTCCGCCGGGAAAAAAATCTCGGCACCGCCCCTACCCGTGCAAAGTGCCTGTTGACAAGGCCGCCACCCCGGCCCTAGAGGCGCCGGCCTACCCCGTGCCCAGATGGCGGAATTGGTAGACGCACCAGCTTCAGGTGCTGGCGCTCGCAAGGGCGTGGAGGTTCGAGTCCTCTTCTGGGCACCATTTCTTGCCGGCGCAGCGCGTCGGCCAGCAGCAGACTTAGACGCAACCTCCTGCGCTTCCCTCATCAGGGGCGCAGACGATCGCCGTGCCGCCGGTCGGTGTCAGGGATTGTTGCCGAGGTCTGCCGGCGGCGCCACCGGCACGGGCGCCGGCTCGTCGGCATAGCGTTGTTCGGTCAGGATCTGCCAGCCGGTGATGAACAGCGCCGCGGCGAGCGGCCCCACCACGATGCCGCTCAGCCCGACGATCTGAATACCGCCCAGTGTCGTCACCAGCACCACCCAGTCGGGCAGGCCGGTATCGCGGCCCACCAGGATCGGGCGCAGGATATTGTCGGCCAGTCCAACCAGCAGCACCCCCGACGCGATCACCACGGCCCCCTGCCAGATCGCGCCGGTCGCCAGCAGGTAGATCGCCACTGGCGCCCAGATGATCGCCGGGCCGATCGCCGGCAGCAAGGAGGCGATCGCCATCATCACGCCCCAGAGCAATGCCGCGGGCAACCCGACGATCCAGAAGGTGATCGCACCCAGGGCGCCCTGCGCCAGCGCGACGACGCCCGATCCCTTGATCGTCGCGCGCACCACCAGCACCAGCTGCGCGCTCAGCCGCTCCGCCACCGTCGGCTCCAGCGGCAGCCCGCGCACCACCGCCGGCCCGATCCGGTCGCCGTCACGCAGCAGGAAAAAGGTGGCGTAAAGGCCGACACCGAAGGCCAGCACGAACGCCGCGGCATTGGCGCCGATCGAAAGCGCCCGCTGCACCAGATCGCTGGTGCTGCTCGCCAGCACGCCCGATACCCGGGCCTGCACCCGGTCGAACGTGCTCAGCCCCGACGAATCCAGCATCCGCTGCACGCGCCGGGGCAGCGCATCGTGCATCTGTTGAAAATAGGCCGCGAAATCGACCTGCCCGGTGCGCAGCTGGTTGTACACGCCCGCCGCCTGATCGACGATCAGGCTCCCCAGCACGATGGCCGGGATCACGACGGCCACCGTGATGATCAGCAGCGTCATCGCCGCGGCCATGTTGCGCTGCCTGGGCCAGCGCTCAAGAAACCGCTGAAACAGCGGCTGGAACAGCAAGGCCGCGAGCGCCGCCCACAGCAGCGAGCCGATGAAGCCCGACACGGTGATCACCAGCGCCAGCGTGATCAGCAGCAGAAAGGTGAGGAAGCCGCCGGATTCGACACGGTGGCGGGCGATAGGCATCGTACTCGATCCTCAAGGCTGTCTGGCGTTCGTCCTTGCGCCGGCGAGACGCGCTGTAAAGCGACTTTCCTGCCGGGTGGTGGAGCGGCGCGGCAGCACGCACAATCGGCACGGCGCCGCTTGCGGGATCGGCGGCGTCCCGCCATGTCTGCGCCGCGCATGACCGAAACACCCGCCCCCTCCCCGGCCGACGTCGCCGCCGAGCCCGACCTGCCGGCGCGCCTGGCCCGCGCCATTACCCTGGGCGGGCCGATCCCGGTCAGCCAGTTCATGGCCGCCGCCAATGCGCATTATTATGCCACGCGCGATCCGCTGGGCGCCGATGGTGATTTCACCACCGCGCCCGAAATCAGCCAGATGTTCGGCGAGCTGATCGGGCTGTGGGCGGCCGATCTGTGGGATCGCGCCGGTCGCCCCGATGTCCGCTGGGTGGAGCTTGGCCCGGGGCGTGGCACGCTTACCGCCGATGCGCTGCGCGCCGCCGCCCGCGCCGGCTTCGCCCCGCCGGTGCATTTCGTCGAAACCAGCCCGGCGCTGCGCGCGCGCCAGGCGCAGCGGGTCCCCGCCGCCACCTGGCACGACGATGTCGAGGATCTGCCGACCGACCTGCCGATGATCGTCATCGCCAACGAATTCTTCGACGCGCTGCCGATCCGCCAGCTGATGCGCGGGCGCGCCGGCTGGCAAGAACGGATCGTCGCCTGCCAGGATCTCCTGTTCCTACCCATCCCCGGCGCCTCGGTGCCCGACGGCATCATTCCAGACGAGCTGCGCGATGCGCCATCGGGCGCGATCATCGAAACCTCGCCCGCCAGCGTCGGGATCATGCGCGTGCTCGCCGCGCGCATCGTCGCGCAGGGCGGCGCGCTGCTCGCGGTCGATTATGGCTATGAAGGCCCGGCGATCGGCGAAACGCTGCAGGCGGTGCGCGGCCACGCCTTTGCCAATCCGTTCGAGGAACCGGGCGAGCGCGATCTCACCGCGCACGTCGATTTCGCCACGTTGGGGGCGGTCGGCACGGCGAGCGGCGCGATCGTCTCCGGCCCCGTGCCGCAGGGCGCGTTCCTGACCCGCCTCGGCATCGACACCCGCGCCGCCGCGCTCGGCCCGCGCGTCGCGCCCGATCGCGACCGGCTGGTCCAGGCGATGGGCACCTTGTTCAAGGCATTGGCCATGCGGCATCGCGACTGGCCCGAACCCGCAGGATTCCAATGATCGACTATCGCAATGCCGTCAGCACCGATGGCGACGCCCTTGATGCCATGGCGCGCCGCGTGTGGATGGCGACCTTTGCCCATTCCGCACCGCCAGGCGACATCGAGGCGTATGTGGCGGAGGCATACGGCCCCGCCGGCACGCTCCGCCGCCACCTCGCCGACCCGGCTTATGACTTCCAGATCGCCTTGGAGGGCGGCGCGGTGATCGGTTATTGCAAGGTCGGCCCCAGCTTCTTCAAGGGCGAGGTGCCGACCGAGGGAACGCTTCACCTGCACCAACTCTATGTCGATCCCGCCGCGCACGGCAGCGGTGTCGCCGCGCACCTGCTCGACTGGGCGTGCGACCTCGCGCGCCGCCGCGATCTCAGCGCTATCCTGCTGACCGTGTGGGAGGAAAACCACCGCGCCCGCGCCTTTTACGCCAAGCACGGCTTTGCCCATATCGGCGATTATGCGTTCAAGACCGGCGAACAGATCGACCGCGATCTGATCATGAGGCGCGACCTGTGAGTGACGTTGAAGTAATTCGCGCGGGTGCGCTCGGCGACGTGCCGCACGGCTTTCTCGGCCGGCGCGGCGGCGTGTCGCAGGGCCTCCACGGTGGGCTGAACGTCGGGCTCGGCTCGGACGATGATCGTGCCGCGGTCGAGGAGAACCGCCGCCGTGCGGCCGACGCGGTGCTGCCCGGCGCGCCGCTCGTCACCTGCTACCAGGTCCACGGCGCCGACTGCATCCGCGTCAACGCGCCTTTTGCCGAACGCCCGCACGCCGACGCGTTGGTCACCGATCGACCCGGCCTCGCGCTCGGCATCCTCACCGCCGATTGCGCGCCCGTGCTGCTCGCCGATGCGGCCGCCGGCGTGGTCGGCGCGGCGCATGCCGGCTGGAAGGGCGCGATCGGCGGCGTCACCGATGCCACGGTCGCCGCGATGGAGCGCCTCGGCGCGCAACGCGACCGCATCGCCGCCGCGATCGGCCCGTGCATCGCCCGCCCCAGCTATGAGGTGAACGAGGAATTCCGCCGCCGCTTCGAGGCGGAAGATCCCGCCAACGAGCGGTTCTTCGCGGACGCCCGCGCGGGCCACGCGCAATTCGATCTGGAGGCCTATGTCACGCACCGCCTCGCCAATGCCGGCATCCGCCGGATCGAGGCGCTGGGGCTCGACACCTATGCCGACGAGGATCGCTTCTTCAGCTATCGCCGCGCCACCCACCGCGGCGAGCCCGATTACGGCCGCCAGATCGCGATCATCGGGCTGGGCTAAGGCGCTGCTTTCGCGCGCGCTCCCCAATCGCTAAAGCGGGCGAAACGCGCGGCGTGATCCGCAGGCGGCCGGCGCATCTGATCGACGCGCGCCGCCCCAAGGGTCAGCTAGCCGCCGCGCGACGAGACAGATAGGGCCAGGCACATGCAGCACGCGGACGTACTCATCCTTGGCGGCGGCCTGGTCGGCGCGACACTGGCGATCGCGCTCGATCGCCATGGCCTCTCGACGATCGTGGTCGATCCTGCCGACCCTGCCGTTACCTTGTCCGCCGGCTTCGACGGCCGCGCCTCGGCCATCGCCAGCGCCAGCCATCGCATGCTCTCGGCGATCGGCGTGATCGACCGGCTCGCGGGGCAAGGTTGCGCCATCCGCCAGATCCGCGTCAGCGACGGACTGGAGCCGGGCGCGCTCGATTTCATCCCCGACGCCGACGATGACGCGCTCGGCACCATGTACGAAAATCGCGCGCTGCGCCGCGCGTTGGCCGAGACGATGGCCGAGAGCAATGTCGATTTCCGCCCGCTCACCCGCACGACCGAGGTGGAGCGATCCGCCACCGGCGTCCGCGCCCGGCTCAGCGACGGCAGCGAAGTCACCGCCTCGCTCCTCGTCGCGGCGGAAGGGCGCAATTCGCCCACGCGCGCCGCGGCCGGCATCACCACCGCCAATTGGCGCTACGATCACGCCGCGATCATCGGCGCCTTCCACCACGAAATCTCGCACGAGAATAACGCCTTCGAGATCTTCTATCCGACCGGCCCCTTTGCGCTACTGCCGCTGGTCGACGACGCCGACGGGCACCGTTGCGCGATCGTCTGGTCGGTGAAGCAGGCGGACGGGCCGGGCATGCTGAAACTGTCCGATCGCGCGTTCCTGGCGCAGGCGGAAAAGCGCATGGGCGGGTTCCTTGGCAAACTATCCAACGCCAGCCCGCGCTCGAGCTACCCGCTCGGCTTCCACCACGCCGCCTCGATCACCGCCGAGCGGCTCGCGCTGGTCGGCGACGCCGCGCACGGCATTCACCCGATCGCCGGCCAGGGCCTGAACCTCGGCTTCCGCGACGTCGCCGCCTTGGTCGAGGTGCTGGTCGACGGCCGCCGCTTGGGGCTGGAGGCGGGCGACGCGCAACTGCTCGATCGCTATCGCCGCTGGCGCAGTCTCGACACGATGCTGGTGGCGGGCGCGACCGACGGGCTCAACCGCCTGTTCAGCATCCCCGGCCGCACCGCCAGCGCCGTGCGCCGGCTGGGCATCTCCGCCGTCAACGCCGTCCCGCCCCTGAAGGATCGCTTCATGGCCGAAGCCCGCGGCGAAAGCGGCGCGCTCCCCCGCCTGTTGCAGGGGCAGATGGTCTGAGGGCAGGCACGACGCCGGCTGATCGGTAAGACGAAGGCGCTCGCAAGATCCGCCATTCGGCGCTTGCTGTTCAGTCGCCGATTGCTGGTGCCTTACGACGCCACAAATTAACAAAGGCGAGAGTGACGAAATACGCTAGGGGACATAGCAGCATCAGCATCACTGCCGGATCGCTAGCCCACCCGGTCAACCCTTCACTGTCTGGCTCTCCGGCACTCATCACCATTATCGCGATAGCACCGCGTACAATCGCGTAGCTGACGGGCCAAAGAAGGACGTGAAACACCCATCCGTAAGTTCTACCACGCGAGCAGAACCAACTGCCAATGGCTAAGGAAGGTGGGGAGAGCGTAGCTACAGTCAGACCAAGGAGCCAGGCGATGAATGCTGGCGTGGTTAGCGTGTCACGGTAATAGCTAATGATGCCCTGCGGTCGCGTGCCGAGAACAACAAACGACGCAGCAATAAGAACGGCAACCGAAATCGCCAGCACCAAGGCCCGTGCTGCTCCATGTTTGTACATTAGCTTTCCAGATAGGCGAGCGGGCGTCCTCTCAATCCGATTCTCAGCGAGTTGGCGAAGCTAGCCAGCTTACCTCTCACCCCGCCACCCGCTCGATCAACGCCATCGCCGCGTGCGGATTGCGCTCCTTCGCGCCGGCAATGAAGAACACGAACGTATCGCGCGGCTTCGTCTCCGGCTTCGCCTCGACCACATAGGGCAGCCCCTCGGGCGCCCCGCCGCCCGCCCAGGTCCGCGCCGCCGCAGCCCAGCGATCCAGCGCCGCCGGCGGATAGCCCAGCGCCTCCTCCTCCACCGCCGTCTCCAACCGCGCATAGACGAAATCGCCCGTTACGTCGGCGATCGCAGGGTATTCCGCCGACGCGCCATAGACGATCGCCACCCCCGCCGCGCGGCACATCTCCACGAATGCCGGCACGGCGAAGCTCTCGTGCCGCACCTGCACCGCATGGCGCAGCGCGACGCCATCCTTCTCGCGCGGCAGCAGCGCCAGAAACGCGCGGAAATCCGCCTCGTCGAACTTCTTCGTCGCCATGAACTGCCACAGGATCGGCCCCAGCTTGTCGCCAAGCTCCACGATCCCCTGCCCGACGAACTTCGCGACGGATTCGCCCGCCTCCGCCAGCACCTTGCGATTGGCGCAGAAACGCGACGCCTTCAGTGCGAAGACGAAGCCGTCCGGCGCCGTCTCGCGCCACCCGGCAAAGGTCGCCGGCTTGAACCCGCTGTAATAGGTGCCGTTCACCTCGATCGCGGTCAGGTGCCGGCTGGCATATTCCAGCTCGCGCTTGATCGGCCATTTGGCGGGATAGAAGCTGCCGCGCCACGGCTCGAAGGTCCACCCGCCGATGCCGACGCGAATCGCTGTGTTGGTCATGTGCCCGGCTGTAGCAGGGTGGCAAAGCCGCGTCCTTGCCGGCCCATCGGGCCGGTGGCGGCAGTCGCTGCTGTTTCGCAAGAAAGGCTGCCTTTCTCGGCAGCGACTGGAGCGGGCGAAGGGATTCGAACCCTCGACCCCAACCTTGGCAAGGTTGTGCTCTACCCCTGAGCTACGCCCGCTCTGGCGTCAGTCCCGGTTGCTTCCGGGCTGGGTGAGGCGCGGCCACTAGCAGCGGGTTTTGAGGGCCGCAACCCCCTTTACAACATTCTTGTAGAAAGATTGACCGAACCGGCCCTTCCCGCCTACCTGCGCTTCCGCATGACCGCACCTACCATCTTGCTCGTCGAGGACGATCCAGCGCTTCGCACCCTCACCACCCGGGCGTTGCAGGAAAACGGCTTCAACGTGCGCCCCGCCTCCGCCGCGCCGGAAATGTGGCTCGCGCTCGATGCCGGCCCGGTCGATCTGGTGCTGCTGGACATCATGCTGCCCGGCACCAGCGGGATCGATCTGTGCCGGTCGCTGCGCCAGAAAAGCGACGTGCCGATCATCTTCATCTCCGCGCGGTCGAGCGAAACCGATCGCGTCGTCGGGCTGGAGCTCGGCGCCGACGATTATATCGCCAAGCCCTTCGGCGTGCGCGAGCTGGTCGCCCGCGTGCGCGCCGTGCTGCGCCGCCCGGCGCTCGATCGCCGCTCGGGCGAGGGCGACCAGGGCCTTCTCAGGTTCGAAGGCTGGACGGTGAACCTGCCGCGCCGCGAGCTGACCTCGCCGACCGGCGCGTCGGTCGATCTCACCGGCGCGGAGTTCGACCTGCTGGTCGCGCTGGCCGATCACGCGCAGCGCGTCATCGCGCGCGAGCGGCTGATCGAGCTGTCGCGAACTAGGCTCGGCGACAGTTCGGATCGCTCGATCGACGTGCTGGTCAGCCGCCTGCGCCGCAAGCTGTCGAGCGCCGGCGAACAGGCGCCGATCGTCACCGTGCGCGGCGTCGGCTACATGCTGAACGTGCCCGTGGAGCGCAGTTGAGGCGCTTTCTCCCGTCGGTCGGCCTGCTCGGGCAGGTCGTCGCGATCCTGCTGCTCACCATGGTCATCGAATTCGGCGTCTCGACGCTGCTCTACGAGCGGGCGAGCGAATTCTCCGTGCGCGACGACGAGGCACGCCGCCTCGCCGAGCATCTCGTCATCAGCCGCCGCCTGCTGGAGGATCGCGCACCGGCGCAGCGCCCCGCGCTCGCGCTGGAGCTGACGACCGATCGCTACGAGGTGCAATGGGACGGCGCGGCCGGCATGACGCCGGCGGTGGAGCCGGCGCTCGATCCCATGCGCCGCCAGATCGTGGAATGGGAGCCGAGCCTCAGGACGGGCGACGTGCGGTTGCGGCTCATCTCGCCCGGCCGCAGTTCCAAGGTGCGCGGCGCGCTGCGCCTGCGCGACGGCAGCTGGCTCCACTTCCGCACGCTGAACGCCGTCGCCAAACTGGATTTCGCCTTTGAACGCATCCTGCTCGGCCTGGTGCCCGCCATCGCGCTGATGGTGCTGGGCGGCCTCATGCTGCGCCGCGCGCTGTTTCCGCTCCGCCGTCTGGCGGAGGCGGCGGACCGTGTGGGGCACGATACGGTGGGCGCGGTGCCGGAGGATGGCCCGCGCGAGGTGCGCCGCCTCGTGGCTGCGTTCAACCGGATGCAGGATCGCATCGGCGCGCTGATCGAGGCGCGCACGGAGGCGCTCGCCGCCGTCGGCCACGATCTGCGCACGCCGCTCGCGCGCCTGCGGCTGCGCACGGAGGCGATCGGCAGCGCCGACACGCGCGACGCGATCGGCGGCGACATTGCGGAGATGGAGGCGATGATCGCCTCGCTGCTCGCCTTCCTGAGCGGCGATAACGATCCCGAACGCCCCAGCGCGGTCGATCTTGCCGTGCTGTGCGCCACGCTGGTCGATGACGCGACCGACAGCGGCCATGACGCAAGCTACGCCGGCCCCGACCATTTCGAGTTGCGCCTGCGCCGCCTGGCGATCAAGCGCGCGCTCACCAACCTCATCGATAACGCCATCAAATATGGTCAGAGCGTCACGGTGGAGCTGATCCCCGGCGACGGCATCGTCACGCTGCGGGTCTGCGACAAGGGCCCGGGCGTTCCGGATGAGGAGCTGGTGCACATCCTCGAGCCGTTCGTTCGGCTCGATCCGGCCCGCGGCCGCGATACCATCGGGTTCGGTCTGGGGCTGCCGATCGCGGTTCAGGCGATCAAGGCGGAAGGCGGCACGCTCAGCCTCTCCAATCACGCCGGTGGCGGCCTGGTCGCCACCATTGTTCTGCCCATCACGCAATGGGCGCTGCCCGGACACAAAACGTAACGGGGCCGCTGCGCGGCGGAAAGGCGCGGTCTCTAGGTTGGTTCTTTAGTTTTAAGGAGCAGCCTTCGTGAACGAACTGATCGGCCGCGTCTTCAATTTCGAAAAGACCGTCTATGAGGACAGCCGCGCGCTGTACTCGAAGCTCGCAAACTTCGGCCAGGAGCCCAAGGCGCTGATGATCAGCTGTGCTGATTCGCGCATCGTGCCCGAACAGATCATGCAGGCGCAGCCCGGCGACCTGTTCGTCTGCCGCAACGCCGGCAACATCGTCCCCCCCTATGCCACGCAGAACGGCGGCGTCACCGCCACGGTGGAATATGCCGTGATGGTGCTCGGCATTCGCGACATCATCGTGTGCGGTCACTCCGATTGCGGCGCCATGAAGGGCCTCGCGGCGGATCCCAAGACGCTGGAAAGCATGCCCAACGTCGCAGGCTGGCTGCGTCACGGCTCGGCGGCCCGCCAGGTGGTCGATAGCAGCTACAGCGAGCTGGAGGACAGCGAGCGCATCCGCGCGATCAGCCTTGAAAACGTGGTCGCACAGCTTGCCCACCTGCGCACGCACCCGTCGGTCGCGGCCGGCGTCGCGCGCGGCGAGATCGCGCTGCACGGCTGGTTCGTGGATATCCACAACGGCCAGATGCTCGCACTGAACGGCCAGACCGGCCGCTTCGAATCGGTCGGCGGCGATCGCCCGCTCCCCGTCGCACTGCCTGCCGAAAAGCGGCTCGCGGCCGATTTCCTCACCCAAGAGGCAGCTGAATAATGACCCAAGCAGCGGCAGAGCGCCCCGGCGTCTCGATCCCCTCGGTCAAGTTCCTGGGGCGGGATCTCACCGCCTCCATCGTCGTGTTCCTCGTCGCGATGCCGCTGTGCATGGGCATCGCGGTCGCATCGGGCGTGGCGCCGGAAAAGGGACTGATCACCGGCATCATCGGCGGCATTGTCGTCGGCATGCTCGCCGGCTCGCCGCTGCAGGTTTCCGGCCCCGCCGCCGGTCTCGCGGTTATCGTCTTTGAGCTCGTACGCGATCAGGGCCTATCGGCGCTTGGCCCGATCCTCATTCTCGCCGGCGCGATCCAGGTCGTGGCCGGCATTTTTCGTCTGGGCGGGTGGTTCCGCGCGATCAGCCCGGCGGTGGTGCACGGCATGCTCGCCGGCATCGGCGTGCTGATCGTCGTCGGCCAGTTCCACGTCCTGTTCGACGAGCGCCCGCTCTCGTCCGGCCCGGAAAATCTCGCCGCCATGCCCGGTCGCCTGCTCGGCCTGTCGACTGATATCCAGGCGACCGAGATCGCCTTCATGCTCGCGCTCGTCACCATCGGCGCGATGGTCGGCTGGGAAAAGTTTCGCCCGCAGGCGCTTCGCCTGCTGCCCGGCGCGCTGGTTGGCGTGGTTGCGGCCACGATGTTGACGCTCGTCTTCGGCCTGGACGTCGCAAAGGTCGTCGTGCCCGAATCGATCGTCGCGGCGATCGCGCCGCCCGAAAGCGGCTTCCTGTCGCGCTTCGGCGATCCCGCGATCCTCACCGCGGCCGTCGCCATCGCCTTTATCGCCTCGGCCGAAACGCTCCTGTCCGCCGCCGCGGTGGACAAGATGCACGATGGCGTGCGCACCGATTACAACAAGGAACTGCGTGCGCAGGGCATCGGCAACCTGCTGTGCGGCTTTGCCGGCTCGCTGCCGATGACCGGCGTGATCGTGCGCAGCTCGGCCAACGTCCAGGCCGGCGCCATCACCCGCGCCTCCGCCATTCTCCACGGCATCTGGATCCTCGGCTTCGTCGCGTTGCTGCCCTGGCTGCTGCGCGCCATCCCGATGGCCGCGCTCGGCGCCGTGCTGGTCGTCACCGGCTGGCGGCTCGTCAGCCTCAAGCATGCCAAGCATTTGTTCAAGGATTACGGTATCTTGCCGGTCGCGATCTGGGCCATCACGCTGTTCATGGTCGTCGCGACCGACCTGCTGACCGGCGTGCTCACCGGCATCGCGCTCACCATGCTGGAGCTGATCCCGAACCTTCGCCGCCTGAAGCTGAAGGTCAGCGAACAGCGCGACGGCGAGGCGCATGCCATTGCGCTCGACGGCGCGGCGACCTTCGTTACCCTGCCCAAGCTCTCCGCGACGCTTGATCGCGTGCCGTCGAACGCGCCGGTCCGACTCGACGTGTCGAAGCTCGATGCGGTGGATCACACCACCGCCGAGCTGCTGCGCGACTGGTTTCAGCGTCGCAAGGCCGCCGGCAATCCGGTAGAGCTGCGCGGTCAGCGTGGCCGTATCGCCACACTCGCCGCATAAACCGTGATGACAGACACACTTTGACGCAATTCAGCAATATAACATTCGATTTGCTGCGATAGCGTAAGCACGTCCGGCCAGCCCGCGACCGCTCCCTCGGGGGGGAGGAGGAGCGCGGGCGGATCGGAAGCAGGAGGAGCCTCTGCCAACAGGAGGTTCCATGACGATACTGAAATACGTTCCCGCCGCGCTTCTGGCCGCCATCGCGGTTCCTGCCGCTGCGCAGGAAGAGCCGCCCAAGCCGATCACCGTCAGCGGCAGCGTCACGCTCGCCTCCGACTATCGCCTTCGCGGCGTTTCGCAGACCGACAAGGAAGGCGCCATCCAGGGCGGCGTCACCGTGACGCACGAAAGCGGCCTGTATGTCGGCACCTGGGCCAGCAATCTTGCCGGCTGGGGCACGTTCGGCGGCTCCAACATGGAGCTCGACCTGTTCGCCGGCTACAGCACGGAGGTCTCGCCCGGCGTGACGGTCGATGCCGGCCTCACCTGGTACATGTATCCGGGCGGCCTCTCCAAGACCGACTTTGCCGAGCCGTACGTGAAGGTATCGGGCGCGCTCGGCCCGGCCAATCTGCTCGTCGGCGTTGCCTATGCGCCCAAGCAGGAGGCGATCGGCGAATGGTATGATGGCGGCGCCGATTATGCCACCGGCATCCCGACCCGCCCGGGCAAGAAGAACGACAATCTGTACATCTGGACCGACGGCAATGTCGGCATTCCCAGCACGCCGCTGACGCTGAAGGGCCATGTCGGCTTCTCGAAGGGTAATCCGGGCCTCGGCCCCAACGGCACCAGCCCCGCGCCGACCGGCGAATATATGGACTGGCTGGTCGGCGCCGATTTCGCCGTCCCCAGCACGCCGCTCACCCTCTCGGTGGCCTATGTCGACACGAATATCTCGAAGCGGGACAGCGCCTATCTGCAGCCGAACTTCTCCTCGACCAAGAACGGCAGCTCGATCGCCGGCTCCACCGTGGTGTTCAGCCTATCGGCCGCCTTCTGATCGCGTAGCGCGTCGCTAGATTATCGGGCGGGCCGGGGGTTTGCTTCCCCCGGCCCGTCCCCACATAAGGGGGCGAACGACTAATCGGGAGCGACCTTTGGCGACGTTGGGAATGAGTGCCGCGGAAAAGGAAGCCGTTCAGGCCTTCCGCACGGACGTGGTCGAGCCGTCGATGACGAAGCTCGTCATTATCGATTTTTGGGCGGAATGGTGCGGCCCGTGCAAGGCGCTGGCCCCGGTGCTGGAAAAGGTCGCCGCCGCTTATGCCGACAAGGGCGTCGTGCTGGCCAAGGTCGATACCGACAAGAACCAGTTCATCGCATCGCAATTCCAGATCCGCTCGATCCCGACCGTCTATGCGATGTTCCAGGGCCAGCTCGTCGCCGATCTCACCAATGCACGCACCGAATCGCAGCTGCGCACCACGATTGACCAGCTGCTGCGCCAGCTGCCGATCGAGGGCGAGGCACAGTCGCAGGAGGCCGAGCTCGAGCCGCTGATCGCGA
Source organism: Sphingomonas dokdonensis (assembly GCF_002197685.1). Lineage (GTDB taxonomy): Bacteria > Pseudomonadota > Alphaproteobacteria > Sphingomonadales > Sphingomonadaceae > Sphingomonas > Sphingomonas dokdonensis. The sequence goes on from NZ_NBBI01000003.1 coordinate 235,764, forward strand.
TGGGCGAGCAGGTGCTGGGCGAAGGTGACATCGAGCGCGCGCTGTCGATCTTCGATCAACTGTTCGAGATGGCGCCCGATCACCCCGCCGTGCTTTCCGGCCGCATCCGCGCGCTGGTCGCCGCCGGCGCGCACGAGGAGGCCGAAGCCGCGCTCGCCGCGCTACCCGAGGAGGTGGCAACCCGCCCCGACATCGAGCGCGCGCGCTCGGCGCTGGCACTGGCGCAGTCCGCCCCGCAGGTTGGCGACCTTGCCCCGCTTGAGGCCGCGGTCGCCGCCAATCCGGACGATCTTCAGGCCCGCCTCGACCTCGCCAACGCACAGATGGCGGCGGGCAACCGCGATGCGGCCGCCGACGGCTTCCTCGCCATCACCGCGCAGGACCGCGACTGGAACGAGGGCGCCGCCCGGCAACAGCTCCTGAAGCTGTTCGAGGTGGTCGGCCTGGAAGATCCCTGGGTGTCGGCGCAGCGCCGGCGGCTGTCCGCCATCCTGTTCGGATGACCCGGCTTTCGATCTTTCCCCTGCCCGGCGCGCTCCTCTTCCCGGGCATGCACCTGCCGCTGCACATCTTTGAGCCGCGCTACCGGGCGATGGTGTCCGACGCGATGGCGCGCGACCGGCGCATCGGCATGGTGCAGCCGCGCCTCATGGAGGCGGGCGCCGGCGACAAGCCCGCGCTCTACGACATCGGCTGCGTCGGGCGCATCGCCGAGATCGAGATGACCGACGACGGCCGCTCGAACCTCGTCCTGGAGGGCCTGTCGCTGTTCCGCGTGATCCGCGAGCTCGACGTTTCCACGCTGTTCCGCCAGGTCGAGGCCGAGCTCCTCCCCGCCCCCGAGGCCGAAACGCTGTCGCTCGGTTCGCGCGCCTCGCTGGAGATGGAGGCACGCCGCTTCGCCGAGCAACAGGGCTATGCCGTCGATTGGGAGGCCGTTTCGCGGCTCGACGACCAGAGCCTTGTCAACGGGATCGCGCAGATCGCGCCCTTCGACGTCGCCGCCAAACAGGCGCTGCTCGAGGCCGCCGGCATCGCCGATCGCGCCGAGCTGATCGTGCAACTGATGCAGTTCTTCGGCCGCCACGACGGCGACGATCGCGTGACGCTGCAATGACCATCGACCCCTGGCTGCTCGAACGCCTGGTGTGCCCCGCCACCCGCACGCCGCTGACCCTGGACGAAGCCGCCGGCGAGCTGATCTCCCCCGCCGCCGGCCTCGCCTATCCGATCCGAGACGGCGTACCCGTGCTGCTGGTCGAGGAAGCGCGCCAGTTGAACGGCGCAGCGACCGGCGCCTGATCCGGGCTTCCGACCGCCGACACGAAAACGGGCGCGGCAGCATCGCGCCGCCCCGCCCGTCTCACTATCCCGAACCGCCGCGCCTAACCAGCGCCGCGGCCCCGGCTCACATCAGTTCAGCACCACCGTCACCGCGCGACGGTTGCGTGCCCAGCTCTCTTCATCCGAGCCCAGCGCGATCGGCCGTTCCTTGCCATAGCTGATCGTGGTGATCCGCGACGGCGAGACGCCGCGCGCCACCAGATAGTTCTTCGCCGCATTGGCGCGGCGATCGCCCAGCGCGAGATTGTACTCGCGCGTGCCACGCTCGTCGGCATGGCCCTCCACCGTCACCCGCACGTTGGGATAACGCTGCAGCCACACCACCTGGCTGTCCAGGATCTCGCGCGCGGTCGGATCGATGTCATATTGGTCGAGGCCGAAGTTCACCGTGTCGCTCGTCACCGAACGCTTGAAATCCTCCGACGAGCCCGGCGTCACCGCGCCGGTCGTCGCCCCGCCACCGGCGTAGCCGCCGCTGGTGTCGGCGGGCGCCTCGCCCGGGGCCGGCGGCAGTACTTCGGGCCGCTTCTTGGAGCAGGCCGCGGTGGTCACCAGCGCGGTTGCGAGCAGGATCGTGGTGGTCAGTCTCGCCATTCGTTTTCTCCCATTTTCCATAGCTCTGCTGCCGTCATAACAGCTTCACGGACGAATCGGACCCCATGACGGGTCCGAGCCATCCAGCGGCGTCGGCACGCGGCGCTCGTTCACGCCGGTCAGGTCGACCGACCACAGATCGGCCTTGCCGCTGCGCCCCTGTGCCGACCGATAGAACATCAGCACGCGGCCGTTGGGCGCCCAGGACGGGCCCTCGTCGTGCCAGCCGTTGGTCAGGATCTTCTCACCGCCACCGTTCGGGCTCATCACGCCGATCCGGAACCCGCCCGACATGCGGGTAAAGGCGATCATGTCGCCGCGCGGGCTCCACGCCGGCGTGCCATAGCGCCCGCCGCCGAAGCTGATGCGCTGCTGGTTCGATCCGTCGGCGTTCATCACGTACAGTTGCTGCCCGCCCGAGCGGTCGCTCTCGAACACGATGCGGCTGCCATCGGGCGAATAGCTGCCGCCGGTGTCGATTCCCGGCGAATTGGTCAGCTTCTGCGGCGTGCCGCCACTCGCCGGCACGCGATAGAGGTCGGTGTTGCCGCCCGTCGCCATGGAAAAAAGGATCCAGCGCCCATCGGGCGAGAAGCGCGGGGCAAAGGTCGTGGCGACATTCTGCACCACCATCCGCTGCCGCCCGCTGCCGATCTCATAGACATAGATCGCCGGCACGCGCCCAACATAGCTCATGTACACGATCGACTGCTGGTTGGGCGAAAAGCGCGGCGTCAGCACGATCGACTGGCCGTTGGTCAGGAAGCGGTGGTTGGCGCCGTCCTGGTCCATGATCGACAGGCGCTTGATGCGGTTGTTCTTCGGCCCGGTCTCGGACACGTACACGACCCGGCTGTCGAAATACGGCCCCTCGCCGGTCAGGCGGGTATAGACCATGTCGGCGCATTTATGCGCCGCACGCCGCCAGTCGGACGGCGGCACCACGAAGCCTTGCCGGATCAGCTCGGTCTGCGCCGACACGTCGAACAGATAGCAGCCGACCGTCAGCGTCCCATCGCCGTTGGCGCGGATATAACCCTGCACCAGCGCCTGCGCGCCCATGCCGCCCCAGTAGGAGAACGCCGGCGCCTGCACCTCGGGAAACATCACCGTGCGCAGCTGCGCGGGCTGCAGCGGGGTGAACAGCCCCGAATTGCGCAGGTCGTTGGTCACGATCTCGGCCAGCTGCCGGCCGAGCGCATCGGTCGACCCCGCCGGCGTCTGCGCGATCGCGGCTGCTGGCATGAACGGAATGGCGATCGGCATCGGCGCGGAGATGCCGCCCGTCACGTCGACCTCCAGCGGGCCGCCGGCGGTCTGCGTCGCCGCGGCGGGCCCAGGCTGGCCAGGCGCCGCCTGCGCGGCCTGGCCGGGCACCACCAGCGGCGTGGGCGGCACGTCCTGCGCGATCACCGGCGCGGCGAGCAGAAGCGGGGCCAACAGGGCAAAGCGTTTCATCGTCTTCCTCTCACTCGGACGGGGAGCCGGCGCCGCGGCAATGCATCGTTCCGCCACTTCCATGGGGCGAGATGAACGTCGCATGTAGCGGCCGCGATCCCGGCAACGAAATCTCGATGATCCATCCACCGGGAACACCACCACCGATCAGCGCAGCTTCCACTTGAAGTTGATGTTGTTCCACCCGCCATTGGGGGTGTCGTAATATTCCGCCGGCAGCTTCAGCGGCGAACAGCCCTTGAACGCCGCGATCCCCAGATCCCTGACGCGCTGCGCATAGCGTTCGTTCTGCGCGTTGACGCCCGTCTGGCGCACCATCGTCGGCGTCGCCGCCAGCGTTCCATTCTCGTTCAGACGGAGGTTCAGCGTCGTTACGATCTCGTTCGCGCCCGGGCCGGGATCGACCTGGCGATCGGCACACGGCTGGATCTGCCGCGCGATCGCCTGCACGATCGAGGCGAGCGCCGCGCCGTCGATCTTCGCCGCGCGCGGTGTCTGGCTCTTGCTCGCCGATTTCTCCGCGGTCAGCCCCTTCAGGAAATCGTCGCCCAGCCGCCCGCCGCGCGGCTTGGCGCTCTTGGAATTGCTGTCCGATCCGCTGCCCCGCGCCTTGGCCGCCGCGTCCGCCTTCGCCTTGGCATCTGCTTTCGCCTTGGCGTCGGCCGCAGCCTTTGCCTTGGCATCCGCCGCCGCCTTCGCTTTGGCATCGGCCGCCGCTTTGGCCTTCGCCTCCGCCGCCGCTTTCGCCTTGGCGGCATCCGCCGCGCGCTTCGCCGCCGCAGCCTTTGCCGCCTCGGCCTTTTTGGCAGCCTCGCGCTCGGCCGCCGGGTTCGGCCGGGGCTTCGGCTTGGGTTCAGGCTTTTCCACCGGCTTGGGCGCTGGCGCCGGCTTCTTGGGCGCGGGCTTTGGCTTAGGGGCGGCCTTGGGCGCTGGCTCGGGCGGTGCCGGTTTGGGTTCAGGCTGCGCCTGCGCGGGCGCAGGCTCCGGCGCGGGGGCGGGCTCCGACGGCGCGGGCTCCGATGGTGCAGGCGGCGCGGCATCGTCGGGCTCGCCCGTTTCGGGCGCCACCGACTGCGCCGGCTCCTCCACCGCCTGCGGCGCGGTCGCCTCCAGCCCCACGTCCTTTACCAGGCTGACGTCGATCGGCTGCTGCTTGAACTTTTCCGGGTTCGGCGTCGCAAGAAAGCCGACCGACAGCAGGCCGAACAGGACCACATGTCCTGCGACCGCAACGCCCAGCCCGACCTTTTCCGACCGCTCCATTCGGGTCACTCGTCCCCGATCGTCACCAGCGCCACGCGGTTCAGCCCGGCACGATTGAGCTCGCCCATCACGCGCATCACGCGCCCGTAATCCAGCGCACGGTCGGCACGCAGATACACCTGCGGCGGATCGCCCTCGCCGGCCTGCGCGGCGATCGCGTCCAGCCGCTCGCCCAGCGTGCCCTCGGGCACCTCATCCTTGGCGATGAAGATGCGGCCATCGGCGTCGAGCGAGATTTCGGTCGGCTCCTTGTCCTGATCCAGCGGCTTGGCGCGGCTGTCGGGCAGGTTCACCGGCACGCCCGCGGTCAGTAGCGGCGCCGTCACCATGAAGATGATGAGCAGCACCAGCATCACGTCGACCAGCGGCGTCACGTTGATCTCCGCCATCGGCGCACGGCGCCCGCCGGACCGCTGCGAGGGAAGCTGCATCGCCACGCCTCAGCCCTCCTGCGCGGCGCGGATTATCGCTCGCGCGCCGCTCACCGTTCGCGGTCCAGCTGGCGCGACAGGGTCGCGTGGAACCCGTCGGCGAAGCGGTTCAGCCGCGCCTCGATCCGGTTGATACCATGGCTGAAGCGATTGTACGCGATCACCGCCGGAATCGCCGCGAACAGGCCGATGGCGGTGGCGAACAGCGCCTCCGCGATGCCCGGCGCGACGACGGCAAGGCTGGTGTTCTGCTGACTGGCGATGCTCGTGAAGCTGCGCATGATGCCCCACACCGTGCCGAACAGGCCGACGAACGGCGCCACCGAGCCGACCGTCGCCAGGATGTTCAGCCGGTCGGACAACCGGTCGATCTCGGTCGCCACTGCCGCACCCATGGTGGTCGCCAGCCGCTCGCGCGTGCCGCCGCGATCGATTGCCGCGCCTTGGGTCGAGCGGCGCCATTCGGCGACGCCGGCGGCAAAGACGCGCGCGCTCGGCAGATCCTCTTCGGCGCGCGTCTTGTAGAACGCGTCGATATCATCCGCCTTCCAGAAATCGCGTTCGAACGCCTCGGTCGCGCGCCGGGTACGGCCCAGCTTGCGCCAGAACATGAAAATGATCGCCCAAGTCCAGATGCTCGCCGCAAGCAGGCCGAACATCACCAGCTTCACGACGATGTCCGCCTGCAGAAACAGCGCAACCGGCGAAAGAGTGGCAGCGTCGGTATTCAAGAACGGGTTCAAGGCCTCTTATCCCCCTTGTCGACGAGAGCGTCGAAACGGTCGATCCAGTCGCGCGGTTGCCGCCGCGGCCGCCCCGACGGCGCCACCAGCGCCGCCACGACCTCCGCCTCGGCCAGCACAAGCGTGTCGCGCATGACTCTTTGATGAATGGAAACGCTCGCCGCGCGCACCGCCGTCACCCGCGTGGCGACCACCAGCGCATCGTCCAGCCGCGCCGGCGCGATGTAGCGGATGGCAAGGCTCGCGACGGCATAGGCGCCCTCGCCCGCTTCATGCGCCGCGCGCTGGTCGACCCCGGCAAGCCGCAGCATGTCCGATCGCGCGCGCTCCATGAAGCGAAGGTAGTTCGCGTGATAGACGACGCCGGAAAGGTCGGTGTCCTCGAAATAGACGCGCACCGGCAGCCGATGCTCCACGCCGGCAAAGCGCCCTTGGGCGGGCTGGTCGGCGTGGCCGGTCTCCATTTCGCCGTTGTTAACCGAACGTCGGCGGCTCGGGTAGCCCCGGCGGGGCGATCCGGTCAGTCTTGCAGAACGGCGGGATCGACCTCGATCCGCGGCGCCCGCGTGCCCACCGCCGGGATACTGGCCGGCGCCCGCACGGCGGTGGCCGAAGGCGCGCCGCTAACAGGCCGGTTTGTATCCGGTGCCGCTACCGCCGAGGCCGCCGGCACCCCGCCCGCAAACGGCACGGCAACCGGCGAAGACGACAGCGCAATCACCGGCCGCGGTGCCAGCATCTCGGCAAAGGGCGCGTCCAGCGTCGGCAGCACGGCATTGGCAAACGCCGGCAATTCGCCCGGCTGAAGCCGCTCCGCCTCGGTCAGCGTCGCAACCGCCGCGGTGCAGAATCCCTCGCGCGCCTGCGCCTGCGAGAAGAAATTGTAGAGCTTGGTCATGGCATCGTCATAGCGATCCTGCCAATCGCCTCCGCCCGCGCGAAACTGCGCTTCCAGCTGGCTTTCCGCGCCCGCCAGCGTGGTTTTATGCGTGGCGAGCATCGCATTGTAGCGCTGCACGATCACCGCCTCCTGCGCCCCCCGACAGGCGAGCGCCGCAACGTTCAGCGCCACGCGCATGTGCCACACCGTCGCTGCCTGGGTCAGCCCGCGATTGATCGGCGTGATCGGCGGGGTGACATAGACCGGCACGGGCGCCGGCACAGCCGGCGGCGCGACAACCGCGACCTCCTTAGGCCGCGACGCGCAGCCCGCGACAGTGGCGATGGCGGCAATGGCGGTGATGGCTTGCGATACGCGTAACATGGCGGCTCCGATCTCCCCCCGGTGCTTCCAGCGGTTATGTGCCGCACATTTGGTGAAGGCGGAGTAAAGGATATCGTTTCGCCGCCGGGCCGCGCCATGGCACCCGATGCATCGCCGCCGCGTTCTTCCCTCCTCGCAACCATCCTGGAGCAGACATGACGCAGCCGCGCGCCAACGACGACTTGCACCGAATCATCGCCGAGATCGCGCAGGAAATCAGCGAGAATGCCGCCGAGATCGAGCGGGCCGCCGACGCCAAGAAGGAAGGACTCGCGCCGGGCGACTTCGGCATCGCGGTCGCGCTGACCGGCGGCGAGATTATCTCGGCAGGCGCTGCCCGGACGGCTTTTCCGCTACAGAGCATCGCCAAGGTTTTTGCGCTGGAGTTGGCGCTCTGCGCGATCGGCGACAACGTGTTCAAGCGGGTTGGGCGCGAGCCATCGGGCGACCCGTTCAACTCGATCGTCGATCTGGAGCGCACCTGCGGCATCCCGCGCAACCCGTTCGTCAATGCCGGCGCGCTGGCCGTGGTGGACATCCTCGTCGAGCAACTCGACGACAAGTCGCAGGCCGGCGCCGTAGTCGAGTTCGTCCAACATCACGCCGGTCTCACCAGCATCGACCTGAACGACGAGGTGCTCGCCTCCGAACATGAGGGCGGCGATCTGAACCGCGCGATGATGAGCTTCATGCGTCACCACGGCAACCTTCACTCCTCGCTGGACGAAGTGATGGAGGCCTATGTCAATCAATGCGCCATCATGCTCGATTGCGAAGGACTGGCGCGCACCGGGCTCTTTCTCGCGCACACCCGCCGCAATCCCGACGACAAGGCGGCGGATGCCGTTGCCACGCGGATGCGCAAGCTGCTCGCGCTCATGATGACCTGCGGACATTATGACGGTTCGGGCGATTTCGCGCTGCGCGTCGGCCTGCCGGCAAAGAGCGGCGTCGGCGGCGGCATTCTGGCCGTGGTGCCGGAAACCGCCGCCATTTCGGTCTGGTCGCCCAATCTCGATCAGCACGGCAATTCGATGCTCGGCGTGCGCGCGCTGGAAATGCTCGCGCACCGCACCGGCTGGTCCGTCTTCGGCCCGCCGATGATCGGCTGAGTCCTGGCGTGCGCGGCTGGCGGAGGGCGCGCCGCCGGCTCAGGCCGCGCGCTGCTCCAGTGCCTGCGCGGCCTCGGTCATCAGCGATGCGATAATGTCGGCCAGCGGCTCTTCCTTGGTCACCATGCCGACCGATTGGCCCGCCATCACGCTGCCATGCTCGACATCGCCGTCGATCACCGCGCGGCGCAGGGCGCCCGCCCAATAATGTTCGATCGCGAGCTGCGCCTCGGCCATCGCCACCGCGCCCTCGTCGAGCGACTGCGCTACTTCGCGCTGCTTGGCGGTAAAGAGTTCGCCGCCGGCATTCTTCAGGGCGCGCACCGGAATCACCGGCAGGCGCGGATCGATCTGCACGCTCGCCACCGCATCGCGCGCGGAGGCACGGATGAATGCCTGCTTGAACTTGGGATGCGCGATCGATTCCGTAGCACAGACGAAACGCGTGCCGAGCTGGACGCCCGCCGCGCCCATGTCGAGATAGCCAGCAATCGCCTCGCCGCGCCCGATCCCGCCAGCGATGAACACCGGCACGTCCTTGGCGATCGCCGGCAGGATCTCCTGCGCCAGCACACTGGTCGATACCGGGCCGATATGCCCGCCCGCTTCCATCCCCTCGATCACCAGCGCGTCGACGCCCGAGCGGATCAGCTTCTTGGCCAGCGCCAGCGTCGGCGCGAAGCAGATGACCTTGGCTCCGCTCGCCTTGATCGCCTCCAGCGAGCCCTTGGGCGGCAGCCCGCCCGCCAGCACGACATGGCCCACCTGATGCTTCGCGCAGACCTCGATGAGCGCCATCAGATCGGGGTGCATGGTGATCAGGTTCACGCCGAACGGCTTGTCGGTCAACGCCTTCGTCGCCGCGATCTCGGCATCGAGCAGCGCGACCGTCATCGCGCCGCACGCGATCACGCCGAAACCGCCGGCGTTGGACATGGCGGCAACCAGGTTGCGCTCGCTTACCCAGCTCATCGCGCCGGCCATGATGGCCACGTCGCTGCCGAGGAATGCGGCGCCGCGCTCCATGCGGCGGGCGAGACGGGCGGAACCGGAACGGTTGGTCGTGGTATCGTTCATCACCGCGCCGCTACACCGGTCGCGCGGCGGAGACAAACATGCGGCAGCACGCCACCGAATTGATCGTCACCGCCCCCCGCCAGGGCCTGCACGAATTCACCCTCGACGTGGCCGATTGGGTCGCCTCGACCGGCATCAACGAGGGCCTGCTCACCCTCTTCATCCGCCATACCTCGGCGTCCTTGCTGATCCAGGAAAATGCCGCCCCCGCGGCGCGCCGCGACATGGAGCGCTACCTTGCGCGTATCGCCCCCGAATCGCGCGACTATGAGCATGACGACGAGGGGCCGGACGACATGCCCGCGCACCTACGCTCGGCGCTCACCGCCACTAGCCTGTCGATCCCCGTCGCAAACGCCCGCCCGGCGCTCGGCACGTGGCAGGGCATCTTCCTGTTCGAGCATCGCCGCAGCACGCACCGCCGACAGGTCGCGCTTCACCTCATCGGCGAATGACGTCAGGCCACGAGCGATAAACCGCGCCGATCAGGCCGCTTCGTCGGCGTCCAGACCATACGCGGTGTGCAGCACGCGCACCGCCAATTCGGTCTCGTCCTCGTTGATCAGCACGCTGACCTTGATCTCGCTGGTCGAGATCGCGAGGATGTTGATCCCGCGGGCACCCAGCGTCGAGAACATCGTGCTCGCCACGCCCGCATGGCTGCGCATGCCGACGCCGACGACGCTGATCTTCGCAACGCGCGTATCATGCACCAGCTCCTCGAAGCCGATCGCCGCACGGCCCTGGTTCAGCGTCTCGATCGATCGCGCCAGATCCGCTGCCGGCACGGTGAACGTGACGTCCGTCGATCGCGAGCCGTGCGCGATGTTCTGGATGATCATGTCGACGTTGATGTTCGCCGCGGCGAGCGGCTCGAAGATCGCCGAAACCGAACCCGGCTTGTCGGGCACCGCAGTCAGCGTGATCTTTGCTTCGTTCTTGTCGTGCGCGATGCCGGTGATCAGCTGGCGTTCCACGTCTTCTACCTCCTCTTCGCCCACGATCATCGTGCCGGGCAATGTATCCGCCATCGGTGCATCCTCGCCGGTGAACGACGACAGCACCTGGACGCGGACGTTTTCCTTCATGGCGAGGCCCACCGACCGCGTCTGCAGCACCTTCGCGCCGACACTGGCGAGCTCCAGCATCTCCTCGTACGTCACCTTGGCGAGCTTGCGCGCGCGCGGCACGATCCTGGGATCGGTCGTATAGACGCCGTCGACGTCAGTGTAGATGTCGCAGCGATCGGCCTTGATCGCCGCCGCGACCGCCACCGCCGACGTGTCGGATCCGCCGCGCCCCAACGTCGTCACGCGGTTTTCATGCACGCCCTGAAATCCGGGGATCACCGCGACTTCGCCTGCCCCCATGCTGGCGAGCAGCGCTTCGGCATCGATCGTCTCGATACGCGCCTTGGCAAAGGCGTCCGACGTGGCGATCGGCAGCTGCCATCCCAGCCACGACCGCGCCGGCACGCCGATCGCCTGCAGTGCAATCGCCAGCAAGCCACTGGTGATCTGCTCGCCGGCGGAAACGACGACGTCATATTCGCGTGCGTCGTAAAGCGCGCTCGCTTCCCGGCAGAAATTGACCAGCCGATCGGTTTCGCCCGCCATGGCGGAGACGACCACCGCCACCTCATTACCCGCCGCCACTTCGCGTTTCACCCGACCTGCGACCGAGCGAATACGCTCGATCCCCGCCATCGAGGTGCCGCCGAATTTCATGACGATGCGGGCCACGGGAAGACTTTCCGGTGCTTGGGGAAAACAGGCGCGCCTGATAGGAGTGGCCCATGGCCGACGCAACTGTAACAACTGAAACTGCTCCAGCCGGCGGGCACGCCAGCATTGTCGCGCGCGAGGCGGCGCATTTCGGCACAATGGCGCAGGATTGGTGGGATCCGCGCGGCTCCTCGGCGATGCTTCACCGCCTCAATCCGGTGCGCCTGCGCTACATTCGCGAACAGGCCGACCGGCATTTCGATCTCGATCCCGAGAGCTTCACCCCACTCGCCGGCAAGACCGCGCTCGATGTCGGTTGCGGCGCCGGGCTGCTGGCGGAGCCGCTGAAGCGGCTGGGCGCCGCCGTTGCCGCGATCGACGCCGCGCCCGAAAACATCGCGGTGGCGCGCGACCACGCCGCCACGAGCGGCCTTGCGATCGACTATCGCGAGGGCGGTGTGGAGGCGGTCGCCGGTGAGCGCTTCAATCTTGTTACCTGTCTGGAGGTGATCGAGCATGTCGCCGATCCCGTCGCGTTCGTCGCCGGGCTGGCCGGCGCGCTCGCCGACGGCGGCCTGCTGATCATGTCGACCCCCAATCGCACGCCACTGTCGCGGGTCACCATGATCACCCTGGCGGAGGGAACCGGGCGCATTCCGCGCGGCACGCACGACTGGAACCGGTTCGTCACCCCCGACGAGCTTGGCACCATGCTGGCCGACGCCGGCCTGTCCGTGCGCGACACACGCGGGATCGCCTTTTCGCCGACCAGCGGCTTCAGCCTGTCGGAGTCGCTCGCGCTCAATTACCTGATCACGGCAACGCGCTCATAGGCAGGGTATACGGCGAAACGCTTGCGCCCGGCGCCCGATCGCGCTTCATACGCGCCATCACGCCGGAGTAACCCAATGCGCCGTCTCGCTTTCCTTCTCGCCTGCACAGCCCCCGCACTTCTCACCGGCGCGCTTCCTGCCGCCGCGCAGCAGAAGCAAACCAATGCTGCGCCGGCACAGGGCCCAAGCCGCACCTTCACCGGCGCGGACCTGTTCGGCCTGTCGATCGCTGCCGATCCGCAGATCAGCCCCGATGGCCGCACCATCGTCTATGTTCGCCGCACCGGCGATATCATGACCGATCGGATGCAATCGTCCTTGTGGTTGATCGACGTGGCGAGCGGCAAGCAGTCGCCCTTCGCCGCCAATGGCTCCAGCCCGCGCTGGTCGCCCGATGGCAGCCGCATCGCCTATGTCGCCTCGGATGGCGATCGCGCGCAATTGTTCGTACGCTGGCTCGATACCGGCGCCAGCGCACGCGTCACCAGCCTGCCCGGCGATCCCAACAGCCTGTCGTGGTCGCCCGACGGCACCCGCCTCGCCTATATCGCCACGGTCGCTGGCGAGGCGACGAAGCTCGGCAAGGCGCCGGCAAAGCCCGAGGGCGCGAAATGGGCCGAACCGCTCGAGGTGATCGACCGCATCACCTATCGCAACGACGGTCCCGGCTATCGCAAGCCCGGCTATGATCATCTGTTCGTCGCGGCGGCAGACGGCGGCGCGGCGCGCCAGCTCACCTTCGGCAATTTCGACGATGGCGGCCCGCTGTCATGGAGCGCGGATGGGCGCACGATCCTGTTCTCCGCGATTCGCGGCGCGGATGCCGAGCGGCAGGTGATGAACTCCGAGGTCATTGCGGTCGACGTAAACACCGGCGCGATGCGCACGCTCACCAGCCGTGACGGCCCCGATGGCGCACCGCGCTTCTCGCGCGATGGCAGCAAAATCGCCTGGATCGGCTTCGACGACAAGCGCCGCGCCTACACCAATGCCGAGCTCTACGTCGCCGGAGCGGACGCGGCCGATCCGCGCTCACTCACCGCCTCGCTCGATCGCTCGATCGACGACGCGCTTTGGGCGGATGACGGCCGCGCGCTCTACGCCAGCTATGACGACAAGGGGCAGCGCAAGATCGCGCGGATCGGCCTAGATGGCCGCTCGACCGTGCTGGCGGACAATCTGACGGGTGGCGGTCTCGATCGCCCCTATACCGGCGGCGATTTCTCCATCTCGCGCGGCGGCACCATCGCCTACACTGGCGGTGACGCCTCGGCGCCCGCGGACGTATGGGTGTGGAACGGCGGCAAGGCGCGCCGGTTGACGAACCTCAACCAGGTGCTCACCGCGTCCAAGACCTTGGCCCCGGTCCGCAAGGTCGCCGTCACCGCGCCGGACGGTCGCCCGATCGACGCTTGGCTGGCGACCCCGCCGGGCTGGCAGCCGGGCACGCGCGTGCCGCTGATCTTGGAGATCCACGGTGGGCCGCACTCCGCCTATGGCCCGACGTTCGCCACCGACGTCCAGCTTTACGCCGCTGGCGGCTACGCGGTGTTGTGGACCAACCCGCGCGGCTCCACCTCCTATGGCGCCGAATTCGCCAATCTGATCGACAAGAACTATCCCAGCCAGGATTACGACGACCTGATGGCGGCGGTCGATGCCACGATCGCCGAAGGCGTCGCCGATCCGAACAACCTGTTCGTCACCGGCGGTTCGGGCGGCGGCGTGCTCACCTCCTGGATCGTCGGCAAAACCAACCGGTTCAAGGCAGCGGCGACGCAAAAGCCGGTGATCAACTGGATCAGCGAAGCGTTGACGATGGACAACACGCTGTTCACCTCGCGCTACTGGTTCACCAAGCTGCCGTGGGAAGATCCCATGAGCTATTGGAACCGCTCGCCGCTGAGCCTCGTCGGCAACGTCAAGACGCCGACACTGGTGGTGGTCGGCAGCGAGGATTACCGCACCCCCGTCAGCGAGAGCGAGCAATATTATGCCGCGCTCCAGATCGCCGGCGTGCCGACCGCGCTGGTGAAGGTGCCGGGCGCCAGCCACGGCGGCTTCACCAGTCGGCCGTCGCAATCCGCGGCAAAGGCGAGCGCAATCCTCGCCTGGTTCGATCGGTATCGCGGCGCCGGCGCACCGGCCGGCGGCGTCGCCCCCACTAAGACGGCCGCCGAAACCCCGACCAACTGACGAGCGTCTGTTCGGGACGGCCTCGTTGCCGCCCCGAACACCGTCCGCCATGACGGCGTTTCGTTTCGTTTCGTTTACGTATTCTTTGCCCTGCTAGCTTAAACCCGAGTCATGCCGGGGTGGGTAAAACAGTGTCTGATGTGGCTGGTGGCGTGCGCCGTCGCCCCATGGGCGCTGGCGCCGTCTGCCTCAGCCGACATCGGCGTGGTCGGCAGCCCCGTTTCCGTGTGCATCGCGCCCGTAAGAGCTGGGGATACGCTCGCTGCGATGCTGCGCGCTCGCGACCGGTTCGACTGCACGAGCGATCAGAAAAGCTTCGGCTCGGGCGATTACTGGGCGCGCTCGGAGCCGCTTTCCGCGCAAGGACCGGTGTCGCTGCGCATGGCCAGCCTATGGCAACAGCAGGTAACGCTCTGGACGGTGTACGCCGATGGCGTAGTCACCAAGCGCAGCTTTGATGGCAAGGCGCTTGCCCGCACGATCCAGTTTGGCGCGATAGTCGAGATGCCGCTGGCAACGCGCGCTGCACCCGTTTCACGGCTTCTCTGGCGCATCGACGGCGCGGCGAACGTGCGCGGCGTGTTGGTCGGCGCGCGACTCGCGTCGCCGCAGGAGAGCGCCACGTCGAACCTGGCGATGGCAGCATCGTACGGCGGCTTTGCCGGGCTTTGCCTTGCCATGTTCGTCTACAATCTCGCACTTTGGTCAGCGCAGCGGCACAGCTTCCAGATCGTCTATTGTGCCATGCTGCTGTCGCTCGGCGGCTACGCTTTTTCTTCGTCGGGCGCGCTAGCCTGGGTCTGGCCCGATCTGCCGAACAATTACCGTCTGCGGATCAACTATCTGACGCTGGCCGCTTCCGGCGCGTGCGCGATCGCTTTTGCCCGCACCTTTTTCGAGCCGCGCGTCTTCAGCGGATGGCTGAACCATCTCACCAACCTCGTAATCGCGATGGTTCTCGGCAGCGCCATCCTGCTGGCGTTGGCCACAGGATGGGAAAAGGTGCTGCTCGACCGCCTATACGCGTTCAGCTTTCTCCTGCTCACGCTCACCAGCATCCCGGTGCTGTGGCAGGCGTGGCGGCGGCGGAGCGATTACCTGTGGCTGTTCGCCTGCGCCTGGGCGCTGCCGATCCTGCTGGCCGCAATTCGTACCGCCGGCAACTTCGGCCTTCTGTCCTGGAGCTTCCTGCTCGACAATTCGACGCTTGCTGCCATGGCGGCCGAAGCGCTGCTGTCGAGCCTTGCCATCGCCTATCGCACTCGCCTGCTCGCCCGCGAGCGCGACGAAGCGCGCGAACAGGAGCATGCCGCTCGCTGGCTTGCCGATCATGACCCCCTCACCGGGCTGCTCAATCGCCGCGCCTTCCTCCGCGAGGCGATCGGCCGGTCGGGCGACCACCAGCTGGTGCTTGTCGACATGGATCACTTCAAGTCGGTGAATCAGGCGCTCGGCCATGATGGCGGGGACGAAGTGTTGCGCCTTGTGTCGCGCGTGCTCGCCCGTGTCGGCGCACAAAGCGACGCGCTCGTCGCCCGGCTCGGCGGCGAGGAATTCGCACTGCTGGCCTTTGCCGATGCACCGATCGCAGTGGAACTGGTGCTGCACGCGATCCGTGCCGAGCGGATGCCCTCCGACCGTCATGTCACGGCCTCGCTGGGGATCGCGACGGGGCCGATCTACGACGAGGCTGGATGGCAGCAGCTGTATCGCACGGCCGACCAGGCGCTCTTCGCCGCCAAGGCGGCCGGCCGCGATCGTGCGCGCGGCACCGGCGCGGTCGCGCTCGCCGCCTGATTGCAGGGCGCCGCCCGCCGCGCTATCGTTCGTTCCATGAACAAGCGTCGTCAGATCGCCCTTGCCGTCGGCGTGCTTTCTCTGGCCGCGGTGGCGTCCGATCCGCCCAGCGCGAACATCACGATCCTGACGCACCGCGCGGGTGACGTTGCGCCGGCGCGTTTCCAGGCTGCGGTCGACCTCGGGCTCGCGAGCGCGACGATCCTGGTGACCTGGACGGCCGACCAGCTCGCCCGTTAAGCGGACGCGCCGTAACCTTGATTATTCGCCTGCCGCTGGCCATAGCGCAGGCATGGACAATCCCGTGGAGAGCCTGTCGTTCGAGGCCGCGCTGAAAGAGCTCGAGCAGATCGTCGCCCGTCTCGAATCCGGTGACACGCCGTTGCAGGACGCGATCGAGCTGTACGAGCGCGGCAATGCCCTGCGCGCCCGCTGTTCCGAGCGGCTGGACGCGGCACAGGCGCGGATCGAGGCGATCCGGCTCGATGCCGAGGGCCGTGCCACTGCCACGCCGTTTACTGCCGGATGAGCCCCTCTCCTGCGCTTGCTGCGGCGCTGGCCGATACGGCGCGCGAAATCGACGCGCGGTTCGACGCGCTGCTCGCGGTGCCGGACGACCCCCGCGCGGATCTGTATCGCGCGATGCGCCACGCGGCGATCGATGGTGGCAAGCGGCTCCGCCCGCTTCTGGTCTTTGCCACGGCCCGGCTGTTCAACTGCGACATGACCTGCGCCGGTCGCGTGGCGGTCGCGCTGGAAGCAATCCACGTTTATTCGCTGATCCACGACGACCTGCCGGCGATGGACGATGACGATATGCGTCGCGGCCGACCCACGGTGCACAAACAGTTTGGCGAGGCCGCCGCGATTCTGGCGGGCGATTGCCTTCATGCGCTCGCCTTCGAGGTGCTGGCCGATCCCGAAACGCACCCCGATCCGTTCGTGCGCGCCGAGCTGGTGCTGGATCTCGCCCGTGCGGCGGGGCCGTCGGGCATGGCTGGCGGGCAGATGATGGACCTGGAGGCGGAGCATGCCAGCTTCGACCTTCCCACCGTCACGCGGCTGCAGGCGATGAAGACTGGCGCGCTGATCCTGGCCGCCGTCGAAGCAGGCGCGATCCTCGGCCGCGTGCCGCCGGAGGGGCGCACGCACCTGCGCGGCTATGCGCGCGACATCGGCCTAGCCTTTCAGATCGTCGACGACCTGCTCGACGTCGAAGGGGACGAGGCGCTGGCCGGCAAGAAGCTGCGCAAGGATGCCGGGGCGGGCAAGGAAACCTTTGTTTCGCTGCTCGGGATCGAGCCGGCGCGCGAACGCTGCCGCCTGCTGGTCGATCAGGCGATCGCGCATCTTCGCCACTACGGATCGGAGGCGGACCTGCTCCGCGACATCGCCCGCTTCGTGCTGCAAAGGGATCATTGATCATGACCACGCGTATTGGTGTTTACCCCGGGACGTTTGACCCCATTACGCTGGGCCACATGGACATCATCCGTCGCGGCGCGAAGCTGGTCGATCGGCTGGTCATCGGCGTCACGACCAATCCATCGAAAAGCCCGATGTTCAGCCTCGACGAGCGCATGATGATGGTGAAGCGCGAATGTGCCGGCCTCGACGCGCATATCGACGTGGTCAGCTTCGACCTTTTGCTGATGGATTTTGCCGAGCGCGAAGGCGCCAGCGTCATCGTGCGCGGGCTGCGTGCCGTCGCCGACTTCGAGTACGAATATCAGATGGCGGGCATGAACCAGCAGCTGAACGACCGGATCGAAACGGTCTTCCTGATGGCGGATGTCGCGCTGCAGCCGATCGCCAGCCGGCTGGTAAAGGAAATCGCGATCTTCGGCGGCGAGATCGGCAAGTTCGTGACTCCGGCAGTGCGCGACGAAGTGGTCGCGCGGGTCGCGCAGACGGGGCGGCGCGGCGGCTGACGCCCTTTCAACAACGAACTTTTCACGCCGGCAGCGCCGCGCAGTTCAGTTTGGCGCAAGGCACGATCTGGTTTAGGGCCGCGTGCACATATTCTGGTTGGGATGACGATGCGGTTTGTTGGATTGATCGCGATGCTGGCGGCCGTGCTGGCCGGGCCGGCCATGGCGCAGGATAAGACGCCGGAAACGACGGCCGCTGCCACCGCTTCCAAGCAGCGCTATACCCCGCCGCCCACCACCGATCTCGAGAACACCTGGCTCCTCGATCTTTCTACCGGCGGGCGCGTGTCGATCTGGCTGCGGCCGGACGTCGCGCCCGACATGGTGCGCCGGATCAAGAACCTTACCCGGCGCAAGTTCTACGACGGCCTGACATTTCACCGCGTGATCGACGGCTTCATGGCGCAGGGCGGCGACCCGCAGGGCGACGGCACCGGCGGCTCGGACCTGCCCGACGTAAAGGCGGAGTTCAATTACCTGCCGCACGTGCGCGGCGCGGTTGCCGCTGCACGCGCACAGGACGAAAACAGCGCCAACAGCCAGTTCTACATCATGCTGATGCCGCGCCTCAGCCTGGACAACAAATACACTGTGTTCGGGCGCGTGCTGCAGGGCATGCAATATGTCGATGCGATCGAGAAGGGCGAGCCGCCGGCGAACCCGACGCGCATCCTCCACGCCTATATCGCTGCCGACAATCCGCCGCCGTACCAGGCGGCGCCTGCCGCGCAGCTGCCGACACTTGACGCGCCGGCCACCTTGCCCGGTGCCAAGTCCAAGACGCCGAGCAAGCCGCGCCGCTGATTGGCGGGGCATCGCCCAGCCGCGGCTAACCCCGTCCGCTCAACAGCCCGGCGCCGACCGCCAGCGCGCCGGCTGCCGCCGTAAAGGCGATTACCATCAGCAGCCCGTCATTGACGAGCAGCGCCATGCCGAAGGCGGCGATCGCCGCCATCGGCGCGGTGGTCGCCATTGGTAACAGCTCCAGCGGCGGCACCGCCAGCGTCATGACAATGATCGCCGCCGCCGCCACGCGCACCATCGGGCCCTTGGTTAGCGCGGGCAGCCGCCCATGAAACCATTCGTCCATGCGTTCGGCGATCGGACGCACCTTCTTGATCGCCTTCTTCGCCTTCTCGGATGTCACGGACCGGTTGGCTAGGAAACCGGGTAGCCAGAGGTGCTTGCGACCGAACAGCATCTGTACGGCGATGAGCGCTATCGCGAGTGCCAGCATCGTTGGCAGCCCCGGGATCGCGCCCAGCGGTGAAATCTCCAGCAGCGGCAGGATGACCAGGAACGGAGCATAGCTTCGGTGACCGAACGCCTCGATCGTGCGCCCTAACGTCAGCCTGTCCTGCTGCTCTGCCAGGTCATCAAGCCGGTCCAGAATGTCGCCGACGCTATGCGGATCATCTGCCATCCGCCGGTGAACAACACAGCCACAAGGCCGGTTCCACGCCCGCGGACGGCATGGCCCGGGCACAAGAAAAGGGGCTGCGGCACCAGTGATGCCGCAGCCCCTTCGATCACCCGTTCGGATCAGGCGGCCAGATCGAAACGATCCGCGTTCATCACCTTGGTCCAGGCGGCCACGAAGTCGGAGACGAACTTCTCCTTCGCATCATCGCAGGCGTAGACCTCTGCGATCGCGCGCAGCTGCGAGTTTGAGCCGAACACCAGATCGGTGCGCGTCGCCTTCCATCGCGGTTCCTCGGTAGCGCGATCGGTGCCGACGTACAGCTCGTCGCCGGTTTCGTCGACTTCCTTCCACGCCGTGCGCATGTCGAGCAGGTTGACGAAGAAGTCGTTCGTCAGCTGCCCGGGCCGCTCCGTCAGCACGCCATGGTCGGTATCGCCGTGATTGGCACCCAACACGCGCAGACCGCCGACCAGCACCGTCATCTCGGGCGCACTCAACCCCAGAAGCTGCGCACGATCAAGAAGCAGCTCCTCGGTTGGCACGTTGAAGCGCACCTGGAGATAGTTGCGGAAACCATCGGCCTTGGGCTCCAGCACCTCAAACCCTTCGGCATCGGTCTGCTCTTCGGTCGCGTCGGTACGGCCCGGCGTGAAGGGCACGCTGATCGTGTGGCCTGCCGCCTTGGCGGCCTGCTCGACACCGACGATGCCGCCCAGCACGACCAAGTCGGCGATCGACACCTTCTTGCCACCGCTGGCGCTGCCATCGAAATCGGCCTTGATACCCTCATAAGCCTTGAGCACCTCGGCCAGCTTCTCCGGCTCGTTCACGTCCCAGCTGCGCTGCGGCTCCAGCCGAATGCGCCCGCCATTGGCGCCGCCACGCTTGTCCGATCCGCGGAAGGTCGCGGCGGAGGCCCACGCGGTCTTCACCAGCTGGGTCACGGTCAGTCCCGTGTCCGCAATCTTCTGCTTCAGCGTGGTCACGTCGCCATCGTCGATGGTCGCATAATCGGCCTTGGGGATCGGATCCTGCCAGATCAGATCCTCAGCCGGCACGTCTGCGCCGAGGTAGCGCGCCTTGGGGCCCATGTCGCGGTGGCACAGCTTGAACCAGGCACGCGCGAACTGATCAGCGAAATAGTCCGGATCCGCCCGGAACGTCTTCATGATCTCCAGATACTTGGGGTCGACCTTCATCGCCATGTCGGCGGTGGTCATCATTGTCGGCACCTTGACGCCGGGCGTGTGCGCCTTTGGCGCCAGCGTCTCCTCCGGGTTGCCGACCGGCTGCCACTGCTTTGCGCCTGCCGGACTCTTCACCAGCTCGTATTCATGATCGAGCAGCATGTCGAAATAGGTCATGTCCCATTTCGTCGGCGTCGGCGTCCACGCGCCCTCGATCCCGCTAGTGATCGTGTGATCGCCCATGCCGGTCTCGTGCGTCGACATCCAGCCGAAGCCCATCTGCGCGATGTCGCCGCCTTCCGGCTCCGCACCAACCAGCGAGGCATCGCCCGCGCCATGTGCCTTGCCGAAGGTGTGGCCGCCGGCGGTCAGCGCCACCGTTTCCACGTCGTTCATGCCCATTCGCGCAAACGTTTCACGGATGTCGCGCGCCGATTGCGCCGCATCGGGGTTGCCCCCCGGTCCTTCGGGATTGACGTAGATGAGGCCCATCTGGATTGCGGCCAGCGGGCTTTCGAGCACCATCTCGCGATCGGGCTGGATGCGGGTCTGGCTGCTCTCGCTGCCGACCCACTCTTCCTCCGTGCCCCAGTAAATGTCCTTCTCGGGTTCGAAGATGTCGACGCGTCCGCCGCCGAAGCCGAACACCGGACCACCCATCGATTCGATCGCAACGTTACCGGTCAGGATGAACAGGTCCGCCCAACTCAGTTTGCGGCCGTACTTCTGCTTGATCGGCCACAGCAGGCGGCGTGCCTTGTCGAGATTGCCGTTATCCGGCCAGCTGTTGAGCGGCGCGAACCGCTGCGAGCCGGAGGAGGAGCCGCCGCGCCCGTCGCCGGTGCGGTAGGTACCGGCCGAGTGCCACGCCATGCGGATGAAGAACGGACCGTAATGCCCGTAATCGGCCGGCCACCACGGCTGGCTGTCGGTCATCAGCGCGCGCAGATCGGCCTTCACCGCCTCCAGATCGAGCGTCTTGAACTCGGCGGCATAATCGAAATCGTCGCCCATCGGATCGCCCGACAGGCCGTTCTGCTGCAGGATTTCGAGCGACAGCTGGTTCGGCCACCAGTCGCGGTTCGTACGCCCGAGCAGCTTGCGCAGTGCTTCGGGCTCCTTGGCCTTGTCACTCAGCGGATCGCCCGACATCGGGCAGCCACTTGTTTTCGCGTCCATGCCTCGTCCTCTCGTCTCTGATATTCTGACAACAGCCTAGCCCCTCCCACGTCTCACGGAAGTGACGAAAATTCGTCAGAGCGAATGGCGAAATCGATCAGTGGAGGCACTTCCAGCTAATTGACCAATCGCAGCAGCGCTTGGCGCCTTACCGGCACCATGCTCTAAGCCGCTTATGCTGCGCTCCGTCCTTGCCGCCCTTCTGTCCACCTCCCTCGCCGCCGCCCCGCTGTCGGCGCAATCGACCTATGACAGCGTCGATCCGTTCATCGGCACCGGCGGCGAGGGGCACACCTTCCCCGGTGCGGTCGCGCCGTTCGGCATGGTGCAGGTCAGCCCGGACACCGACACCACCTGCCAGGTGCGCGACTGCTACGGCCACGCCGCCGGCTATCGTTACGACGACAGCACCATTCAGGGTTTCTCGCAGACGCACTTCTCGGGCTCGGGCCATTCCGATCTCGGCGATTTCCTGATGATGCCGGTGGCGGGCGACACCGTGCCGCTCGATCCCGGCAGCGCGGCGAAGCCCGACACCGGCTACCGCTCGCGCTTCAGCCACGACACCGAAGTCGCGCGCCCCGGCTATTATGCCGTGACGCTGGCCGACAGCGGCGTGCGCGCGGAGCTCACCGCCGGCACCCGCGTCGGCGTTCACCGCTACACCTTCCCGGCCGGCAAGGCCGCGCACGTCGTGCTCGACCTGCGCTCCTCGCTCTACGATTATTCCGGCAAGATCCTGTGGTCCTCGGTGCGCGTGCGCGCCGACGGCACGATCACCGGCATGCGCGAGACGCGCGGATGGGCACCCGCGCGCAAGCTCTTCTTCGCGATACGCGCCAGTGCGCCGCTCACCGGCCACGCCTTCCACAATCGCGAGGAGAAGATCGCCTACAAGGGCTTCCAAGGGCCCGGCCGCGGGCGCACCGACGTGGCGCAGCTACAGGGTCAGGCGCTCGTCGCCGCGCTCGACTTCGGCCACCTCACCAGGCCGCTCGAACTGAAGGTCGCCATCTCGGGCGTCGACGAGGATGGCGCCCTCGCCAATCTCGACAGCGAAGTGGGCGGCTTCGACGCGGTCGCCGCCGTTAGCCGCACCGCGTGGCAACAGGCGCTGGACCGCGTCGATCTCGACGCCCCCGCACCGATGAAGCGCAAAGTCGCCACCGCGCTCTACCATGCGATGATCGCGCCCGGCGTCTTCTCCGACGTCGACGGCCGCTATCGTGGCCCCGACGATCAGGTGCACAAGGCGGACGGTTTCACCTTCCACTCCACCTTTTCGCTATGGGACACGTTCCGCGCCGAACACCCGCTGCTGCTGCTGGTCCAGCCCGAGCAGCGCAACCGCGACTTCGTGAAATCGCTTCTCGCCAGCCAGCAGGAAAGCCCCTTCGGCATCCTGCCCGTCTGGCAATTCCACGGTCGCGAAACCTGGACCATGATCGGCTATCACGCCGTCCCGGTCATCGCCGACGCGTATCTGAAGGGCGTGCGCGGCTTCGACACCGACGCCGCGCTCGCCGCCATGGTGAAGAGCGCGACCTACGGCCCCTACGGCGGGCTGGACGAATATATGAAGCGCGGCTTCGTGCCGATCGACAAGGAGCCGGAGGCCGCGTCCAAGACGGTCGAATATGCGTACGACGACTGGACCATCGCGCGCATGGCCCGCGCGCTCGGCAAGACCGACATCGCCGCGACTTTCGACAAACGCGCCGCGAACTGGCGCAACAGCTTCGACGCCAAGACCGGTTTCCTCCGCGCCCGCAAGTCGAACGGCGCTTTTCGCACCCCCTTCGATCCCACCGCGATCAACTACGGCAGCGACTATACCGAGGGAAATGCGTGGCAATATTCCTGGTTCGTGCCGCAGGACCAGGCCGCGATGTTCGCGCTGCTCGGCGGCGACAAGGCCGCGGTGGCGAAGCTCGACGCGATGTTCAACTACGACAACAGCAAGCTCGACTATAGCCATGCCGAGGACATCGCCGGGCTGATCGGCCAGTACATCCACGGCAACGAGCCGAGCCACCACGTCGCCTATCTCTACAGCTACGCCGGCCAGCCGTGGCGCACGCAGGAGCGGTTGGCGCAGATCGTCGCCAGCCAGTACAAGGCCGCCCCCGACGGCCTGTCCGGCAACGACGATCTGGGTCAGATGTCCGCCTGGCTCGTCTTCACCGCGCTCGGTTTCTACCCCGTGGCGCCGGGATCGAACCAATATGTCATCGGCCGCCCCTTCGTGAACCGCGCCGCACTGACGCTCCCCAATGGCAAGCGCTTCACAATGGTGGCGGACGACCTGACGGACGCGAACCGCTACGTCGGCCGGGTGACGTTGAACGGCCGGCCGCTCGACCGCACATTCCTTCGCCACGAGGAACTGATGCGCGGCGGCGAGCTACGCTTCGCCATGCAGGCGACACCGAACAAGGCGTGGGGCGCGGCGCCAAGCGCACGGCCGTATTCGATGAGTACGGCCGCTGCAAAATAAGTCGTCACCCCGGGCCCGACCCGGGGTGACCCGACCTTACTTTGCCCCGCCGCTCACCTTGGGCGCTGCCGCGAACGGCGTGATTCCGAACTCCGGATATACCTCCGCCGGATAGTAGAAGGCGCCATCCTTCACCACCATCGCGATGCGCTTGATCGCCTTCAGATCCTTGGTCGGATCGCCCGGCACCAGGAAGAAATCGGCCAGCTTGCCCTGCTCCACCGAGCCGAGCGTGGCGCCCTGCCCCAGATAGTTCGCCATGTCCCATGTCGCGCGCGTCAGGATCTGCGCGGGGGTCATGCCGACCTGCTGATACAGTTCCAGCTCGCGGTGGAACGTGAACGACCCGCCCGTGTCCGTTCCCGGCACGATCATCGCACCGCGATCGTTCAGCATGCGGATCGTCTCCACAATCTTGTCATAGGCGCCGCGATACGCCGCATCGTCGCCGGGAGCGGAGGTGTCGATCCACTGCTGCTTCAGGCTACGCTGCGCGCCGACGGGCAGATGGTCGATATAGTCCACCGCGCCCGGCGCAACCTGTCCGTCGCGGTTGAGCAGCAGATTCTCGTGGATGCCCAGCGTCACGTCGATCGGCAGCTTGCGCGCGGTGACCAGCCCCATGGTGTGCTGCACCCGTTCGCTGTTGAGGTCGAGCGCGGGTAGCCGCTTCAGCGCGGTCAGGCGGAACAGCGTGCGCGTGTCCTCCTCCGGCTTGATCACCCATTGCAGCATGAACTGATTGATGTGCGTCATCTCGTCGAAACCCGCCTCGATCATCTGATCGGCGGTGGCGAAGGCGGGAACGTGCCCCGCCACCTTCAGCCCGCGCGCATGCGCTTCCTTCACCAGCGCGGGGATCCACGCCGGGTTCATGCTGTTATACGATTTGACACCCCAGAACTTGCCCTGGTCGGCGTACCAGCGCACCGCCGCCACCGTCTCCGCCTCGCTGTTGACGAGGATGCCATTGTTGGCGCTGAACGGGCTCTTGCCCTCGATGAAGCCGGCGCGCACGATCCGCGGCCCGGCGATCACCCCGCCGTCGATCCGCTCGACCAGCTTGTCGAGCACCGCATTGTCGTTGCCCATGTCGCGCATGGTGGTGACGCCCGCGGCAAGGTTCAGCAGCGCGCCTTCCTGCCCGGTATGCGCGTGCATCTCGTACAGGCCGGGCACGATCGTGCCGCCCGCGCCGTCGATCACCGTCTCGCCCGCCGCACCCCTGGCGCCCAGCGGCTCGATCTTCGCGATCCTGTTGCCCGACACCAGCACCGACACCGGCGCGCCCACCGTGCCCACCTTGCTGTCGAACACCCGCACGTTGCGGATGCGCACCGGCCCGGCATAGCGATGCGCCACCTTCTTGTTGATCGCCACGAACCGGTCGGTCGACCATTGCGCCGCCAGCGTCTTCAGCCGCTCGGCCTCGCCCTCATAGCCTTCACGCACGATCACCTGCCGCGGCGAGACCGCCGCGAACATCTCGCCATCCGCATCCAGCAGGATGGTGTCGGGCGTGGTTTCGATCCCGCCCAGGTCATAGGCGGTCACCGTCAGCGGCCCGCCCGCGCCTTTGACGCTCAGCGTTTCGCCCTTGGTCAGCGTCAGCGTGCCGCCCGGCAGCGCCGCGAGCGTGGTGCCGCCCGCCTTCATGATCGCGCGCGCATACAAGCCAGTCGCCCAGGGGCTGCCGCTCTGCGCGATATAGACGCCGCGCGTGTTTGCCGATCCGCTGCCCGTCGCATCGGTCCAGCGCGCCGCCTTGCCGTCGGTCGCGAAATGCTCCTCCACCTTGGAGCCGAAGGTGGTCGTGCCGGTGATGTCCCACGCCACCGGCAGCCCGGCGGCATCGGTGCGCAGCACCTCCTTCATCGTCGGTCCGCGACCGTTGTTCTTGTAGTCGAAGTCGATTGCGGTCCGGTCGCCCTGAATGTCTGCGTTCAAATGCCCCACGGTCTTGCCGCCGAAGATCACGCTGTACCGCTCCACCTCCGCAGCGGCATTGGTGGCGAGCGACAGGGCGAGCGCAGCGATTGCTGCCGTGGAGAGGAGCTTCATGACGCAACCGTACGGAGCGCATTGCTGGCGCGCAACTCGCACCGACACCCGCTCAAGCGCGTCCCGAAGGGAACAACGCGCCAGATTGACTCTTCTATTGCGAACCACCGCCCGGTAGATCGCCGGCATTCGAGATGGAAGCGGATAACAGCGTGGCAGAAAAAGGCTCTGGGCACACACCGACTGACGTAGAAGGCGGTGGCCAGAGCGCCGGTGTACCCGCAGAAGGATCGATGGACGTCGGCGGACACGAGCCGATCGGTCGCGGCAGCGACGGCAAGCGCCATTGGCGCGAAAGCACGATCACCGAGCCTGGTCTCGACAGCCGCGGCAATGTGTTCTTCGCCGCAATCGAGATGACGCGGATGCCGATGATCCTCACCGATCCGCATCAGGACGACAATCCGATCGTCTTCGCCAACAAGGCTTTCCTCGATCTGACCTTGTACGAGGAAGAGGAAGTCTTGGGCCGCAACTGCCGCTTTCTGCAGGGCGCCCGTACCGATCCCGAAAGCGTCACCGAATTGCGCAACGCGGTCGCCTCGACCAGTTCGATCGCGCTCGAAATCCTGAATTACAAGCGCGACGGCTCGCCATTCTGGAATGCGGTTTTCATCGGCCCGGTGTACGACACCACGGGCAATCTGCTGTACTTCTTCGCCAGCCAGCTCGACGTCACGCGCCGGCGCGAAAGCGAACGCTCCTACCTTCAGGCACAGAAGATGGAAGCGGTCGGCCAGCTGACCGCCGGCCTGGCGCACGATTTCAACAATCTGCTGCAAGTCGTGAACGGCAATCTCGAGCTCGCGGTGGCGCGCAGTTCGGACGAGCGCGTGCTGCGCTATCTGGAAAGCGCGCGCGGCGCGGCCGAACGCGGCGCGAAGCTGACCGGCCAGTTGCTTGCCTTCGCGCGCAAGACACGGCTTGATCCGCGCCCCGTGGATGTCAGCGAATGCCTCAACGGCTTTGCCGACGTGATGGAAAGCGCGCTGGGCCGAAAGGTGGAGCTGCATTTCAGCGTTCGTCGCGGCTTGCCCAAGGCGCTGCTCGATCCGCAGCAGTTCGAAATGGCGGTGCTGAACATCGCGATCAACGCCAAGGATGCGATGCCGGGCGGCGGGGTGATCGAGCTTTCCACAGCGCGGGTGAAACTCAACGGCGATGCCGCCGCACGCGGCCTTTCGCCGGGCGAATATGTCGCGGTGCAGGTGCGCGATGAGGGGCAGGGCATGCCGCCCGAGGTGATCGAGCGCGCGACCGAGCCGTTCTTCACCACAAAGGGCGTCGGCAAGGGCACTGGCCTCGGACTCGCCATGGCCAGTGGCTTCGTGCAGCAATCGCGCGGCCGGCTGGAGATCGAAAGTGCGCCGGGCAAGGGTACGACCGTCCGGATGCTGTTTCCCGTTGCATCCAGCGAACTGCACGATTTGCCGCAGGAGCCGGAGAAACGCAGCAAGGCCGCTTCGTCGGGAAAGTCCGGCGCGCACATCCTCGTCGTGGAGGATAGCCCGGAAGTGCTCGCACTCGCCCGCGAGATCCTGGAGGAAGTCGGCTATCGCATCACCACGGCCGAAACCGGGGAAGACGGCTTCGCCACCTTCAAGGCCGAACCGGAAGGCTCGGTCGACCTAGTGTTCACCGATCTGGTGATGCCCGGCGGCATGAACGGCATCGTGCTGGCACAGGAGATCGCCAAGATCGCACCCGACGTCCCCGTGCTGATGACGACCGGCTATAACGAGGAGCTGGTCGCCGATGGGCCGCTGCGAAGTGGTCTGGACGTATTGGGCAAGCCGTATCGCCGCAGCGACCTGCTCGACCGCGTGCGCCAGGCGCTGAACCGCAAGGGCGACGGTGGCCCACGTCGCAACATATCGGATTACGGCTCAGCCGAGGAATGATCGGCTAAGCCGTGATCCGCGCGTCAGATCACATCGGGTAGCGGCGCCGTTCCCTCGGAGCGGCAGACGTGCAGCACCTCGGCGCAATGTTCGCCTGCCCAAGCGAGACCTGCCGCTTCGGCGTCGTCATAGCTGCCATACGGATCGCCGCCGACCAGCGACACCGACTCGGCCTCCTCGCCATCGCCGCACCGGACCAGCACCGATCCGGCGAGCCGGAACTGGCCGCTGTCCAGCTCCTGGATGCGGATGCAGTCGGCGTTGCTCGGTGCCGGTTCGCCCGCGGGCAGCTTCTTTATCTCCATGTTATCTCCCTTTCGTCACCCGCCGCAACGCGCGAGGCGGCTATTCCGCCGCTTCGGCCAGTCCTTCATCGACATCGGGCTCGTCGTCCGTATCCACCCCGCCGTCGAGCCGCGCCTCGTCGTCGGCGAACTCGGCCGCATCGCTCGCGGTGATCCCGAACCGCACCGCCACATCGGGGGCGAAGCGGAGCAGGTCCGGGCGCAGCCGCAACAGGCTAAGATCCTTGGACTTGCCCTCCATCATCACGTCGAAGAACAGCCCCTCGGCCATCCGCATGAAGGTCGCGAACTCGAACGGGTTGGTAAAGTCGGCATGGCCGGTCCAGATCGGCGGGCGCAGCACCGTCTTCACCCGCGCGGTGTCCTTCACCGGCGCCTTCAGCACCTCGCCCGACTTCGCGCGCCCCTTGCCGGCCTTTGCCGCGGCGCGCTGCTTGGGTGTGATCTTCTGCTTGATCTCGCGCATCTCGGTACGCGGCGAGGAAAAGTGGATCTTGGGCCGGACACCCGCCGGCCAGGTCGCCAGAAACCGCTCCAGCGTCTCGCGCATGTCGAGCCGCTCGGGGTTGAGGCACCAGAAATGCTGATAGTCGAAGATCAGCCGGACGCCGGTGCGCTCGTGGATCCACAGCACATCGGCGGCGGAAAAGCGGATGTCGTCATTCTCCAGCACCAGCCGGCGCTGCACATGCTCGGGGCATTGCTCCCATCCCTCGATCCAGCGCGCGCGGCTCGCCTCATGGTCGTCGTACACGCCGCCGACATGGGTGATCATCACCGCTTCGTCGTCCAGCTCCATCCGGTCGAGCATCTCCGCCTGGCTCGACAGGTCCCAGATGCTCTTCTTGGTCAGGTCCGGGTTGGGCGCGTTCAGCAGCACATATTGCGACGGGTGGAACGACAGGCGGATGTCGTAATCGCGCGCCTTTTTTCCGAACGCGCGCAGCTCCGCGTCACTCTCCGCCACCATGTTGTGGAACTGCGGCATGTCGGGATGCGTCGCGTAAGGCGCGATGTCCGACGACAGCCGGTACATGTCGAGATCCTCACTCTTCAGATACTCGAGCACGTCGTCGAGCAGCTCGAGCGAGCATTTGAGGTGCGGGTTCTTCTGCCAGCGCCGCGTGTCGCCGGATTTCAGCCCGGGCTTGCCCATCACCTTCACCGGAAAGCCCAGGCGAAGCGGGCGGCTGTTGTCGGTCATGATGGCACCTGTGCCTGAGGAAAGCCGAGTTCGCGGACGAAGCCGTTCCAGTCGTCCGCGCGGAGCGCCCCGCCGGTCGCCTGCGCATGGCCGTTGCCATAGCGTCCGTCGGCGCCCGCCGGGCGGTGCTCGGCCAGAAAGTCGATGAGATTGCGCCCGCTCGCCGATCGCGCCGCGAAATGCACCCAACCGGGGCGGTATCCACGGTTGGCGGCGATCACGATCTTGTCCTTCAGCCGCCCGCGCCATTGCTGCGCGATCAGTGGATGGATCTGGCACGGCGTGTCGAGCGGGATCAGCGCCACGTCGCCCACCACAATCGGCGCGGTGCGCTTGCCCGCATCCATCGCGGCGCGCACCTCCAGCTTGGCGGCGCGCAGCGCCTCGGCATCGGCGTCGGTGCCCTTGGTGATCGCCTTGGGCCCATCGGCGCGCAGCAGCAGGCGCAGCGCCCGCCCGGCATCCGCCGCCGCGGTCCGCCGTGGCGCGTTCAGCAGCGACACCGCATCGCGCAGCGCGGTCTTGCCCCAGCGCGCCTGCGCCTCGCCCAGCTCGGGAAAGTCGCGCCCGTCCTCCATGTCACCGATCAGGCCGATCGCCGCGAGCCACAGCATGTCGCTCACATCGCCCAGCGCCGCCGCAGCCCAGCAGGCGAGCAGCGCGCTGGTCGGCTCGGGCGAGAGGCCGTTGCCGCTGATCGTGATCGCGTTTTCGGGATCGCCGGTCGGCACGTGATGGTCGATCACCAATGTCGGGCAACCCGGCAACACCGGGTCCGCGCGCGTGCCCAGATCGGCGAGGATCAGCCCGCCCGGCGCATGCGCGGCAAGCCGCGCGCGCACCGCATCGTCCCACGGCGTCTCGCCCTTGCCGGTCAGCTCGATCGCGACATGGTGCCCGGCACCTTCCAGCGCGCGCGACAGCAAGGCGGCGGCGGCCAGGCCATCCGCGTCGAAGTGCGACAGGATCACGATCGGCCGGTCCGGTGCGAAAGAGGCCAGCGCGTCGCGCATCGCCGCCGCGGCGGCGTCACGCAGGTCGGGGGCAGAGGCGAGGCGGCCAAGCATCGCACCTAAACGCAAGCGGGCCGCCAGAGGCTCCCGATCCGTTCGCAACGCCGCTGCCGTCAGTCCTCGATCAGCGACGCCAACGCCGGGCTGATCCATTCGCGCACCCCATCGCGCTGCCGGATCAGCGCACGGACCATCAGCCCCCTTGCCTTCGCCAGCGCGATCATCTCGTCAGGCGCAACCACGCCAAGCGCCGTCGCCCAGCCATCCGCCAGCATCGCCGATCGGTGTACCACGCTGACCGCCAGCGCATGCTCCACCGGCCGTCCCTTGCGCGGATCGATCGTGTGCCGCCCGCGCACGTAGTCGCCCGACGTCGCGACTGCCAATTGGTGCAGCGCCACGCGGATCGGCGTCGCCACCATGCCCGGCGTCTCCAGCTCGACCCACCACGGATCGCCATCCGGGCGCATCCCGAACCCCACGAACTCCCCGCCGATCTCCACCAGACCGTGCCGAATGTCATGCGCCGCCAGCACCGCGGCGAGGCGATCGACCGCATGCCCCTTGGCTATGCCCGACAGGTCAAGCTGGACATCGCTCAGCCGCTGCAACCGCCGCGCCGCCGGATCGAAGTGCAATTGCCGCCACCCGCCCGCAGCCACTACGCCTGCGATCGCCGCCTCATCGGGCGTGCCGACCCGCGGCGTCGGACCATAACCCCACAGGTCCGCCAGCGCGCCGACCGCCGGATCGAACGCGCCGTCCGTCGTTGCGGCAAGTTCAAGCGCCGCTGCCATCACCGTCGCGAAATCGGGTGGCAGCGCCATCCAGCGTCCGACCGGCGATTTGTTGAACCGGCTGAGCAGCGACTCCGGCACCCAATGGCTCACCTCCGCGACGATCCCGTCCAGCATCGCCTCGATCGCACGGGTGAGCGCGGCGAGGTCGAGCCGCAGCGGCGCCGCGAACCGCACCCGCCATCGCGTCCCCATCGTCGCGCCGCCGAGCTCCATTACCGCTGCGCGCGGATCCCACCCCGCGAGCGCCGCCGGGTCGATCGGCGACACGACGAGCCGCGGCGGCAGTGTCGTCAGGGCGCCGGCACCTCAAGCGTGGTGGTGAAGCCCATCCGCCGCTCGGTCGCACGCGGCGCTGTCGCCTTGGCGTCGGTCACGGTGGCGCTCATCCAGTAAACGCCCGGCACCGGCCAGGTGACGTGCAGCACGCCGTCCGCCCCGGTGGTGAGCTCCTGCGCCCCTTCACTCTCGCGAAACTTCTTGGACCCGGGCACCACCATCACCTTGACCCCGGCGGCAGGCTTGCCGTCGACCAGGAAGCGGAACTGCCCTTCCTCGTCGGCGACCAGCGCGGCCGGGTGGGTGATCGGCTGCATCTCCAGCCCCTTGCCCGTCGGCGTGAACACGTCCTCGCTCGGTGCGCCGGCGGTGACGAAGATCGCGTTGCGGTTCATCACTTCGGTCAGCTTCACGTCGGTGGCGCCCGCCGGGATGTCGGCGGCGGTGGCAACGACCTTCGGCATCGGCCGTGCGGCGGCACCCGCGGCCGGTGGCGGCCCGCGCCGCCCGCCAACGCGCCATTGCTCGCCGTTCAGCATGAAACCCCCCATCACCGCATCTGTCTCGGTGCCGATCTTCCACGTCCCTGGCTTGTCGATCTTGACGTCAAAGGTGGTGCGATGCCGTCCCTTGGCGGCATTCTCGATCGTGCCGCTGCTGCCATCGGGCGCCTGCACCGCGATCATATCGGGGTTCATTGCGACATGATCGGGATAGAACAGGTCGTTCGACGCCGCCGCGTCCACGGTGACATATTGGCTGGTGTCCGACAGCGTCGTGGTCGACGGCAGCAGCCACTGACGATGCGCCAGCGCCGGTGCGGCAAGCGATACGGCGGCAGTGGCGGCGAACAGCAGGTGGGTCAGGCGCATAAGGTGAATCCTCAACGAACGGTGACGGTGCCGAGCTCGGTGCTGCCCTTGGCAGTGCCGCCGCGGCGCGGAACGGTGATCGGCACGCGCACCAGCTCGCGCCCGCCGGTCTCGCGCGCGGCCTCGACGTTCAGCACATAGGCGCCGGGCGCCAGCCCTTTGGGCAGCGGGATCTGATAGGTGCCGGGCGCGCGCGTCGCGCCGCTGACGCCATCGGCGGGCAGATGCAGCGACCGGCCGCCCTTGCGCCACCAGCTGCGCAGGTCGGCGAGCCATTTGGTGCCCGGCTCCGCGCCGCGCTTCTTGATGTCGTACCACACGAAAACGGTCCGCGCCGGCCCGCCCGCCGCCGGCTCCAGCCAGCCCGCTACATAGGGCCGGTGATATTCGGCGACCTTCAGCTGCGGCACGGTGACACTGACGGTCTGCGCAGCGGCAGACCCGGCGACGAGCGGCGCACCGATGGCGAGCAGATGGGATGGGCGCATGCGTTTTCCCCTCAATGGATCAGGAACAGGGCCAGCAGCAGCGGCACGAGCAGGCTCGTGGCGACCAGCGGCCAGGTGGACGGGCGGTGTCGCGCGTGGAGCTGGAGCAGCAGCAGCCCCGTAAGCGTGAAGACGATGCAGGCGACCGCAAAGACGTCGATGAACCAGAACCAGGCATCGCCGGTGTTCCGCCCCTTGTGCAGGTCATTGAGGTACGACACCCAGCCGCGCCACGTCGCTTCCGCACTGATCGCGCCGCTCTGGCGGTCGATGCTGACCCAAGCATCACGCCCCGGCCCAGGCATCGCGACATAGACCTCATCGTCCGACCATTCGCCCGCGCGCCCCGCTGGGTCGATCGCCACCGCATCGGCGACAGCCTGTGCCACGCGCGGCGGCAGCGGCGCGGCGGCGGCATGATCGCCGCGCAGTTCGGCAAGCCGCGGCGTCGGCAGCATCGCCTCGGCACG
The DNA here is from genome assembly GCF_002197685.1 of Sphingomonas dokdonensis. Lineage (GTDB taxonomy): Bacteria > Pseudomonadota > Alphaproteobacteria > Sphingomonadales > Sphingomonadaceae > Sphingomonas > Sphingomonas dokdonensis. Next base: position 269,207 of record NZ_NBBI01000003.1, read on the forward strand.
CGTGACCTGCGGCTCGGCCCCGATCGAGGCGGCGTGATTCAGCGTGATGCCGGTGATCGCGAACAGGAACATGCCGGCCAACGACACCGCCGCGCTCACCCAATGCCAGCTGTGCAATTGCTTCAGCCAGAAGGCGCGCACCTTCTTCTTCGGCTTGGCAGGTGCGGCGCGATCGGTCGTCGATGGCGCGTGTCGCGACGATGGACGCGGCGTGTCGCTCGACGCCCGCACCCCACGCACCCTTTCCACCTCGCTCGCCTGCATGATCTGCCCCGCAAGAGGCTGGCTGCAGCCTCTACACAGCGGCTAAATCAATCGCGAATAACTCGCAACAGCAAAACGAGACGGCCAGGCCTCACCCCGAATTGCGCAGCGCTGTCGCGATCGCATTGATCGACAGGAGGATGCCCTCGGCGATCCGCGCATCATCCTCGCCGGCGCGGTGCCGTCGCATCAGCTCGATCTGCAGGAGGTTCAGCGGCTCAATATAAGGCAGCCGCAACCGGATCGAGGCATCAAGGCTCGGCTGCTTTTCCAGCAGGCGCGATTGTCCGGTTATCTCCAGCAACGCGTCATGCGTGACCTGCCAATCGTCACGAATACGCGTGAAGATTCGGTGGCCCAGCTTCTCGTCCTCGACCAGGCTCGCATAGCGTTCGGCGATCCCCATGTCGGATTTCGCCAGCACCATCTCCATGTTGGCGAGCGTGGCCGCGAACAGCGGCCAGCCTTCCGCCATTTCGGCGAGAAGCGCCTTGTCCTCGAACGCCGCAATCGCGTGCCCGACGCCGTACCAGCCCGGCAGCATCACGCGCGCCTGCGCCCAGCTGAACACCCAGGGGATCGCACGCAGATCCTCGATCTTGGCGGACTTCTTGCGACTCGCCGGGCGGCTGCCGATCTTCAGGCCCGAGATTTCCGCGATCGGCGTCATTTGCCGGAAAAAGCTGTTGAACCCTTCGGTGCCATAGACAAGGTCGCGATAGGCGTGGAATGCCGTGTCCGACAGCTTGTCCATCGCGCCGGTAAAACTTTCATTCTCTGCATTGGAAAGCGGCGCGGGCGACAGGCTGGTGAGCAACGTCGCCGAGGCCATGGCCTCCAGATTGGTGATCGCGCTTTCGCGCGTGCCGTATTTGCCGGCGATCACCTCGCCTTGTTCGGTGATGCGGATGCGGCCCTGCACCGTGCCGGGCGGTTGCGCGCGGATCGCGGCAAAGCTCGATCCGCCGCCGCGCCCCACCGCGCCGCCGCGCCCGTGGAACAGCTGCATGCCGACGCCCGCCGCCTCGAACACCGGCTTTAGCGCGGTCGACGCCTTGGACAATTGCCAGGTGGAGGTGAGATAACCGCCATCCTTGTTGGAATCGGAATAGCCGATCATCACTTCCTGATGGCCCCGCGCCTTGGCGATCGCGGCGACTTCGGGCAGCGCGAACCACGCGCGCATGATCGTCGGCGCCGCCTCCAGATCGCCGATCGTCTCGAACAGCGGCACCGCCATCACCTGCGCGCTCGGCGGATCGCCGGGGACGTACAGGCCCACTTCCTTCAGCAGCAGATGCACTTCCAGCAGGTCGCTGACCGAGGTGCACATCGACACGATGTACTGGCGGATGCACTGCGGGCCGTAGGTCGCATGCGCCTCCGCCGCCGCCGCGACGATCGCCAGCTCCTTGGCGGTTTCCTCCGAATAGTCGATGAAGCGGCTGGTCAGCGGCCGTGCCGTCGCAAGCTCGCGGTTGAGCAGCGCGACGCGCTCGTCCTCGTCCAGCGCGGTGTAGTCGTCACACACGCCGGCGCACGACAGCAGCTCACCGACAACCCGCTCGTGCACCGCGCTGTTCTGCCGCAGGTCGAGCGTCGCCAGGTGAAAGCCGAATACCTCGACCGCACGGATCAACCGTCCAATCGCGCCGCCACTCGCGAGCAGGCCACCGCCCGCCGCCGACAGGCCGCGCGCCAGCGCCAGCAGGTCGGCGCGCAGCGCGCCGGGGTCGGCATATGGCTCCGCCTCGCGCGCCGCGGGCCGCGGCGGGCGCGTGCCGACCAGCTTGCGATAGGTCGCCGCCAGCCGCGCATAGATGCCCGACAGCGCCCGGCGATAGGGCTCGTCGTGCCGGCTTTGCGCATCGTCGCCGCTCGCCTCGGCCAATGCCATCACCGCATCGTCCACCGGTGCATGTTCGGCCGAAATCGACAGTTCGGACCCAAGCGCATGCAGCTGGTCGAGATAGAAGCCGATCGCCGCGCCCGACGCCTTGCTGAGCGCGACCTTCAGCGATTCGGCGGTGACGAACGGATTGCCGTCGCGGTCGCCGCCGATCCAGCTGCCCGGCCGCAGGAAACCCGGTACCCGCTGTCCCATTGCCCGGTCCCACCGCTGATACAGCGCGGGAATGACCGGCAGGAACACGTCGCGCAGATAGCTGAGCGCGGTTTCCACCTCATCGGTGACGTACAATCGTTCGCGGCGCAGCACGCGCGTCTGCCACAGCAGCGCCACCTGGCGCACGATCGCTTCTTCGATGCGGTCGCCCTCGGGCGTATCCTCCGCCCCCGTATCGCGCAGCGCCATCAGCTCTGCGATCCGATTGCGGTGGTCGATCATGCTCTTGCGGCGCACCTCGGTGGGGTGCGCGGTCAGCACCGGCGCGATCAGCGCGTGCTCCAAGAGGCCGAGCACGGCCTCGCGATCGGTCCCCTCGGTCGCAAGCCGATCCACCGCGGCGGCAACATCGGCGCCCTCTTCGGCGGTGATGCCCTGCCGATCTTCCGCAAGATTGGCGAGCATCGAAAACAGCATAAAGCCGCGCACGACATCCAGCGTCTCGTCGAGCGACAGCGCCTCGAGGTGATGATCGACCGCAATGCCGGTGCCACGGTGCCGCTCCACCGATGCCGATCGGATCTCCTCGGTTGCGGCGAACAATCGCTCGCCGCCAAGCTCGCGGATCACATCCCCCAGGACGCGCCCGAGATAGCGGATGTCGGCATTGTTGGTGATTGAAGGAAGCGTGCTCATGTCGCCATGCTGCATTGCGTCAACCACCGGCGTCAACGCGCAGCTTCGTCAGGTTGGCTTGCGGGCGCGGCCTGCCGCCGCTCGCGATAGGTCTCGCGCTCCTCGCTGGTCAGCGTGCCGTCGCCGTTCAGATCGTTGCGATCGAACCAGCTCAGCATCAGCTCGCTCCACTCCTCCGCGCTCAGCGCGCCGTCGCCATCCTTGTCGCCGCGCTTGACCAGCGACTGCCACCGGTCGGGCAGTTCGTCGGGGGTGATGCGGTCATCGCGATTGACGTCGATGCGGTGAAAACGACGCTCGACCTCGCCGCCGAAATCCAGCCGCGAGGTGACCGTGGGCGGCGTATATTGCGCGGCAGCCGTGTGATTTTCCACGTCGTCACTCTTGCTGCCACAGGCTGCCAGCAGCGTTCCTCCCGCCACCAGCATGATCAATGCTCGCATCCCCGATTAACCTCCCTCAAGATCAGGCTTCGAGCTCAACGTCCCAGTAAAGCCAATCGTGCCATGTCTCGTGCAGATAGTTTGGCGGGAAGCTGCGGCCATGCTCCTGCAACTGCCAGCTGGTCGGCCGGATCGGTTCGATATGCAGCGGCATGGCGGCCTGCTTGGGGGTGCGCCCGCCCTTGCGCAGATTGCATGGGGAGCAGGAGGTGACGACATTCTCCCACGTCGTACGCCCGCCCTGTGCGCGCGGCACCACGTGATCGAACGTCAGGTCGCGCACATGCGTGCCGCAATATTGACAGGCGAAGCGATCGCGCAGGAACAGGTTAAAGCGGGTGAATGCAGGAAATTGCGACGGCTTCACATATTGCTTCAGCGCAATGACGGAGGGCAGCCGGATCGCCTGCGTCGGGCTGCGCACCTCGCGCTCATAATGCGCGACGATATCCACCCGGTCGAGAAACACGGCCTTGACCGCGGTCTGCCAGGGCCAGATGCTGAGCGGATAATAAGATAACGGCGTATAGTCGGCGTTCAGAACGAGCGTCGGGCACGCGTCCGGATGGCGGATCAGATCGGGATGGAACAAGCGGGTCCCCCTTCGATACCGTGTCGTGGCGCGGTGTCACGCCAGTCGATGACGCCATGATGACAGCCGGCGAATCGCCGGGTCAAGGGGAGAGGATATTTGACCGAAACGGTAACCTATGCGGTCGCTGATCACGTCGCGACGATCACGCTCAATCGCCCCGAACGGCGCAACGCGCTGAACTGGGATGCTTATGCCCGGCTGGAGGCGGCGCTGCGCCGCTCGGTCACCGACGAGGAAGTGCGCTGCGTCATCATCACTGGCGCCGATCCGGCCTTCTGCTCGGGTGATGACGTGGCGGAGATCATGGCCGGCCCCGACAGCTTCACCGCGCGCAAGGCGCCGCCGGTGGTGCGGCACCAACCGACACCTGCGGCGATGGCGGCGCTCGAATGCGACAAACCGGTGATCGCGGCGGTGAACGGCGCGGCAGTCGGCTGGGGCATGGAACTGGCGCTCTACGCCGACATCCGCGTCGCGTCGGACAAGGCGAAGTTTGCCGAACTGTTCATCAAGCGCGGGCTCGTCTGCGACGTCGGCGGCTTCTACCGCCTGCCCTCGATCGTCGGCCCGGCCAAGGCGGCCGAGCTGTTGTTCACCGGCGACGTGATCGACGCGACCGAGGCGGCGCGGATCGGCCTGGTGCGCGAAGTGGTGCCGCACGCGGAGCTGATGAACAGCGCCCGCGCGCTCGCCGCCCGCATCGCCGCCAATCCGCCGCTCGCGTTGCGCTACATGAAGGAGGGGCTGCGCCGCGCAGCCTATGGCGATCCGCGCGAGCTGGGCGGCTGGGCGATCGAGACGATCCGCCGCCTGATGGGCACGGAGGATCACAAGGAGGGCGTCGCCGCCTTCATGGAAAAACGCGAGCCGGTTTTCAGCGGTCGCTGATCTGCCCCACGCCGGTATGCCCGGGGCTTGCCCCCGGTGCACCCGCACCGCACATGCCGGCCCGTGATCGTCACCCGCTTCGCCCCGTCGCCGACTGGCCGGCTGCACCTTGGCCACGCCTATAGCGCGATCCTGGCGCATGACGCCGCGCGCCGCGACGACGGACGCTTTCTGCTGCGGATCGAGGATATCGACGGCACGCGCAGCCGCCCGGAGCATATCGAGACGATCCTGGCCGATCTCGCCTGGCTCGGACTTGAATGGGATGGCGCGGTGGTGCGCCAATCGGATCGCCTGCCCGCCTATGCCGACGCGCTCGAGCGGCTGCGGGCGTTGGGCCTGCTCTACCGCTGCTATTGCACCCGCGCCGAGATCGCCGCGGCCAGCCTGTCCGCACCGCATGGCGCCGAGCCGCTCTACCCCGGCACCTGCCGCACGCTGGCGATGGCACACCCGGATCGGCCGCATTGCTGGCGCCTCGACATGGCACGCGCCGCCGCCCTGGCCGGCCCGCTGCACTGGACCGATCACGGCCAGCGCATCACCGCCGACCCACTTGCCGCCGGCGATGTGGTGCTCGCACGCAAGGACGCGCCCGCCAGCTACCATCTCGCCGTGACGGTCGACGATGCCTGGCAGGGCGTTACCGATATCGTGCGGGGCCAGGATCTGTTCGCCGCCACCCACGTCCATCGCCTCCTCCAGGCGCTGCTCGACCTGCCGACGCCGCGCTATCATCACCACGCCTTGCTCACCGGTCCGGACGGCAGTCGGCTGGCGAAGCGCCACGGCGCCCCCGCACTGGCCGACATGCGCGAAGAAGGCGCGGATGGGCTCGCGCTCGCCATGAACCTTCGGGCAGGGCGGGTTCCCATCGGGGCCGCTGATCCCTAAGTCGGGGTCATGCAAACATTTCTGGTCATCCTCCTCGTTGCGGCGCTGATAGCGACGCTGGTGGCGCTGGTGCGCGGCATTGTCGCCTTTCTGCAAAATGCCAGCGCGGAGGCGCGCGGTACCGGCACCACCGGCCCCACCGCCGGACAGCTCAAGTCCAACAAGATGATGCAGCAGCGCATCCTGTTTCAGGCGCTCGCCATCATCATCGTCGTCGTGATGCTGTTCGCCGCCGGCCGGACCTGACCGGAGGGCTTCGTTCCGGCGCGATGAACCAAAGGCACGGTTGATCGTTATGCGTTGGTCGAGGCTAGCGGATGGCTGTGGGGCGGCCCGCCGTCTCCTGTCCTCGCGCGCGTGCGTGTCCGCTGCGTGCGATCAAGGAGGGAGGGCTCTCGCCAGATGGAACAACGCAAGTCAGCCAGCGCTGATGACCTGACCACCCTGTTTTCCGATGTTCGCGGCTTGAGCGAGGCGCTCGCCGCACCACTCAGCGATGCCGATGCAACCGTCCAGTCGATGGACGATGCCTCCCCCGCGAAATGGCATCTGGCGCACACCACCTGGTTTTTCGAAACCTTTATTCTGCGCGATCACGTGCCCGGCTACCGCCTGCACGACCCGCGCTTTCCCTTTCTGTTCAACAGCTATTACGAGGCGGAAGGCCGGCGTCATGCACGCGGCCGGCGTGGCATGGTGACCCGCCCGACCTTGGCGGAGGTATTGGATTATCGCGCGGCGGTGAACGCCGCCGTTGTCGCCGCGCTGCCGACGCTCGCTGACGATGTGCGCGACCTCGTGACGCTCGGCTGCCATCACGAGCAGCAGCATCAGGAACTGCTGATCACCGACATCCTGCACCTGTTCTCCGAAAATCCGCTGGAGCCGGCAATCTGGCCCGCCGCGCCCAAGGTGCCGGTGGCGATGCCTGCCGCAATCGGCTGGATCGATCAGGACGAACAAGTGGTGGAAATCGGTCACGACGGCCGCGGTTTCGCCTTCGATTGTGAAGGGCCGCGGCACCGCAGCTTGCTCGCGCCGCACGCGATCGCCGATCGAACCGTGACCAACGGCGAGTGGCAGCAGTTCATCGCCGAAGGCGGCTATCGTGAGCCGCGCTGGTGGCTATCCGATGGCTGGGCCTGGGTGCAGCGCGAGCGGATCGAGGCGCCGCTCTATTGGGAACAGCGCGACGGCGTCTGGACCCGCTTCGGCCTCGACGGCCGCCGCCCCGTCGATCCCGCCGCGCCGGTCACGCATGTCAGCTTCTACGAGGCGGACGCCTATGCCAGCTGGGCCGGCGCACGCCTGCCGACCGAGGCGGAATGGGAAAACGCCGCCGCCCGCCATGATGCGCATGGCGGCAATCAGCTCGATGCCGCCGGCCCGGTCGAGCCGCGCCCCGCCGCCGGCGGCCCCGCCTTCTTTGGCGACGTGTGGGAATGGACGGGCAGCGCCTATCGCCCCTATCCCGGCTTCGCGCCGGCCGACGGTGCGGTTGGCGAATATAACGGCAAGTTCATGAACGGGCAGTTCGTGCTGCGCGGCGGCTCCTGCGCGACGCCGCGCGGCCATGCGCGCGCCTGCTATCGGAATTTCTTCTACCCCCACCAGCGCTGGCAATTCACCGGCGTTCGGCTGGCGCAGGATCGCTGACACCATCCCGCGCGGCGCATTCGCGACGACGACGGGACGACCAGGAAGGATAAGGATGCTGAAGCAGGAAATGGAGGACGGCCAGGCGTCCCTCGCCGATCCGCAATTCCGTGCCGACGTGCTGAACGGCCTCACGCTGCGCCCGCGCGCCATCCCCGCGCGCTGGTTCTACGATCGCCGCGGCTCGGATCTGTTCGAGGATATCACCCGCCTGCCCGAATATTATCCGACGCGCACCGAAACCGCGCTGCTGGAACAGATCGGCTCCGACCTCGCGCGCCATGTTGCGCCCGGCGCGGCGCTGGTTGAGTTCGGCTCCGGTTCCTCGACCAAGACGCCGCTAGTGATCGATGCGATCCAGCCGAGCGCTTATGTGCCGATCGACATTTCCGGCGACATGCTGCGCGAATCCTCGCGCGTCGTGTCCGATCGCTACCCGAACATGCTGGTGCTGCCGTTCGAGGCCGACTTCACCCGCCTCGTCGATCTTCCGCGCACCATCGAAAGCACGCCCAAGATCGGCTTCTTCCCCGGCTCGACGATCGGCAACCTGATGCCGCGCCCCGCGGTTGACCTGCTACGCGCGATGCGCGGCTCGCTCGGCGAGGGCAGCCGCCTCATCATCGGCATGGATCGGATCAAGGATCCTTCGGTGCTCGTCCCCGCCTATGACGATGCCGCGGGCGTCACTGCCGCCTTCAACTGCAACCTGCTGGCGCGCATCAACCGCGAACTCGAAGGCACCATCCCGCTCGACGCCTTTCGCCACCGCGCGATCTGGAACGACGACCGCGCGCGCATCGAAATGCATCTGGAGGCGACGCGCGACGTGTCGTTCGAGGTCGAGGAACGCCCCTTCTCGATCACGGCGGGCGAGACGATCCATACCGAAAACAGCCACAAATACGGGCCTCGCGATGCCCGCATCCTGCTGCGCGCCGGCGGCTGGACGCCGGTCGCCGAATGGACCGATCCCGACGGCCTGTTCGCGGTGATCCTCGCCGAAGCGCAGGCGGAACGCCTCGCCCCTTAGGAGACCACCCGGTGAGCGAGACCGCCGACCGCGACGATCCCGAATTGTGGGAAAAGGTGAAGGCCAGGGTGACCGCCGGCGACAAGGGCGGTCACAAGGGTGAATGGTCCGCGCGCAAGGCACAGCTGGCGGTTGCCGAATACAAGAAAGCCGGCGGCGGTTATCGCGGCAAGAAGGATGCCGACAACAGCCTTCACCAGTGGAGCGAGGAGAAATGGGGCACCCGCTCGGGCAAGAAGAGCGAGGACACCGGCGAGCGCTACCTCCCGAAGAAAGCACGCGACGCGCTGACCAGCGAGGAATACGCCCGCACCACCGCCAAGAAGCGCCGCGACACAAAGAAGGGCAAGCAGCATTCCGCCCAGCCGGATGACGTCGCGCGCAAAACCGCACCCTTCCGCCACGCCGACGCCGATCTCACCAGGGCCGAGCTGATGGACATGGCCCGCGCCCGTGACATCAAGGGCCGCTCGACCATGAACAAGGCCGATCTGATCAAGGCGTTGCCCGACTAGCTTCTACGCACGGGCTTTACAGGTAGCGAAGCCCTATCACGTCACCGCCGCACGCTCGGCATAGGCCGGGTCACGCCACGCCTCGGTCTCCATCACCTCGGCGATCATCTCCACCGCACGCCACACATCCTCGTGCGACGTATAGAGCGGCGTCAGGCCCAGCCGCAGCACCTCCGGCGCACGGAAGTCACCGACCACGCCGCGCGCGATCAGCGCCTGGCACACTTCCCACGCATGGGGATGCGCCACGCTGACATGGCTGCCGCGCGTCGCCGGATCGCGCGGCGTCACCAGCGTAAAGCCCGCACCCGCGCACCGCTGCTCGATCCCTGCGATCAGCAGCGCGCTCAGCGACCGGCTCTTCGCCGTCACCTCGGCCATGCTCACGCCGTCGAACGTATCGAGTCCCGCATCCAGCGCCGCCATGCCGAGGATCGGCGGCGTGCCGCACAGGAATGGCGCCATGCCCTCGCCCGGCGCGTAATCGTCGCCGAAATCGAACGGCGCGCGATGACCCATCCAGCCCGTCATCGGCGAGCGGAGCCGCCCGTGCAGCCGCCCAGCGACATACAGGAAGGCGGGTGCACCCGGCCCGCCGTTCAGATATTTATACCCACAGCCGACCGCCATGTCCGCGTCGCAACCGACCAGATCCACCGGCACCGCGCCAACGCTGTGGCTGAGATCCCACAGGATCAGCGCGCCCTTGGCATGCGCCGCCATAGTCAGCGACGCCATGTCGAGCATCGCACCTGTCTTGTAGTGCACATGCGTCAGCATCACGACCGCGGTGTCGCCGTCGATCGCCGCCGCGATCTCACCCACCGGCACGGTGCGCACCTGCCGCCCGGGCAGCAGGTCAGCGATCCCTTGCGCGATGTACAGGTCGGTTGGGAAATTGCCCGGCTCGGTCAGGATCGTCGTGCGATCGGGCTGCGCCTGGCACGCCGCGACGATCAGCTTGAACAGGTTGGCCGAGGTCGAATCGGCGACGATCACCTCGTCCGCGCCCGCCCCGATCAGCGGTGCGATGCGCGCGCCCAGCCGCACCGGCGCCTCGATCCAGCCATGCTTGTTCCAGCTGGCGATCAGATCGTGGCCCCATTGCGCCTCGACCGCCGCTGCCACCCGCGCGGGCGTGGCACGCGGCAGCGCGCCAAGCGAATTGCCGTCGAGATAGATCAGCCCCTCCGGCAGCGTGAAGCGGTCGCGGTACGCACGCAGCGGATCGGCCGCATCCATCGTCTGCGCCTCGGCCAGCGTCGTCCAGCCGCTCACAGCACCGCCCTTACGGTCAGCAATTCGGGAAAGAACACCTGGTCGATCACCCGTGCAAGATACGGCACGCCTGCCGTGCCGCCCGTACCACGCTTGAACCCGATCACCCGTTCCACCGTCTTCAGATGGCCGAAACGCCACAACTGAAAGCGATATTCCAGATCGACGAGCTTTTCCGCCAGCTCGTACAGGTTCCAGTATCGCTCGGGCGCGGCATAGACCGTGCGCCAGCATGCCTCCACACCCGCCGAGGCGACATAGGGCTGCGTCACGTCGCGGTTCAGCTGGTCCTCCGGCACCGGCAGCCCGGCGCGCGACAGCGCCCGCAGCGCCTCGTCATAGATGCTCGGCTGCGCCAGGGCATCGCGCAGCAGTGCCTGCAGATGCGGCGCATCGTCGAACACTGCGATCATCGCGGCGTTCTTGTTGCCCATCAGGAATTCCATCGCGCGATATTGCTGCGACTGGAAACCGGAGCTCGCGCCCAGCTTCCCACGCATCGCGGAATAATCGGCCGGGGTGATCGTCGCCAGGGTCTCCCAGCTGCCGATCAGCTGCTGCTGCACCCGCGCCACCCGCGCCATCATCTTGAACGCGGTGTCGAGCCGATCCTCGGCGATCGCGGTGCGCGCCGCCGTCAGTTCGTGCAGGCACAATTTCATCCACAATTCGGACGCTTGGTGGATGACGATGAACAGCAGTTCGTCATGCGTGTCGGACAAGGGTGTCTGGCACGCGAGCAGCTCGTCGAGCCGCAGATAGCTGGCGTAGGTCGGCCCGCCAGGTGGCGTGGCGGCGTTGGGATCGGCGCGCATTTCCATGCCCCGCCCCTAGCGCGAACCACCCACCCGGCGCAGCCCGTTAGTTCGCCGCCGCTGCCGTCACCGTACCGACCTGGCTCTGACATGGCGGCGCGGCACCGGCGAAATCGGCAAAACTGCCGAACCGGCTGGTGGCGTCCGCCGCCACCGTGCCGCCCTTGCCGGCCACCTCCCAGACATAGGATTTGTTGTTGTCGAACCCGGAAATCGCCGCGTTAAGGGCCGCCGCTTCTGCCGCGCTGATCTCCGGCGCCACGACGCGGCGGCTCTTCACCATGCGCGCGACCTGCCCGTCGAACAACGAGATGCGCCAGTAGGCGATTCCGCCCAGCGTGCGATCCATCGGCTTGGCGGAATAGGACCAGCGAAATCCCTTGCCCGCCGGCGGCACCTTCACCGTCGTCGCATAACAGGAGAATGCCGGATAATCGTTGGCATAGGGCACGTCCTGCGGCTGATCCTTCGGGCGCTTCAGCTCGCTTGGCGGGGGAAAGCCGCCGCCGAACAGATAATGCGTGTGCCCCCCCTTGGCATCGCCCTCCCAATCGACCTTGCCCTCGCCTTCGAGTCCTAGGACGAGCAGGCGATTGTCCTCGTCGAAGCGCCAGCTGGTGCGGCTCGCCTCCACTGCGGGATATTGCTGCCGCCAATAGGCCGTCAGCATCTTGTCCGCGTCGCTCGCCGCCACCCCCGCGAGCTGTGCGCGAACGCCGTAGATCTCATCGCCGCGCAGCGTCTGCTGGATGCGATAGCGGCCCGGCTGATCGAACCCCGCCGAGGCATCGATGTCGACCACCTCGATCCGGTTCGGCAGCCGCGGCGCGGGAAATACCAGTGCCTCCAGCGCCGCACCGTCGGCGCGCAGCGGCAATACCCAGCGCGACAGTGGCGCCTCCAGCGCGGCGAGCGTACGATCGCCCAGCCGCGTACCGTCCAGCCATACGGGCGCGCCATTCACCGTGGCGCGCACCACCACATGGTCGAACATCGCAGGCGTCGGCAACCGCTCGTTGATCCCATCGCCGCCCTTGCTCGCCACCAGCACCGGCTCGGCCGCGATCCCCATCTCGCGGAGCAGCGCGATCAGCAGCGCGGTCTTGCCTTTGCAGTCACCGAACTTGCGGCTCCACGTCTCGTCGGCATTAGCCGGGCGGTAATTGCCGCCGTCCAGCCCGACATAGACGTAGCGGATGCGGTCCTGCACCAGCCGCAGCGCCGCCTCCACGCGGCGCGCCGGATCGCTCGTTTCCGCCGCAATACGCTGCGCCTCGGCGCGGATCGGCGAATTGGGTGCCAGCGCCGCTGCCTGGGTGTAAGAATCGGCAAAGCCGCGCGACAGCGTCTGCCAGTCGGCATAGCCGCTGAACTGCACCAGCCGGTTGATGAGATAGCGCACCGGGGCCTGCTCGGGCAGCGTCGCACTCGCCGGATCGGTCAGCAGGTATAGCCGCTCGGTCTGGTCGCCGAGATCGCGCACCACCGGCTCGGGCAGGTCGCCCGTGCTGCGATACGCCACCGGCACGTTCTTGTCGGCCAGCACGCGCAGCCGGTAAGCGCCGCGTATCCCGATCATCGGAAATTGCTGGAAGCCGTCTGCCGCATCCACCGGCACCACGCCACGCCGCCGCTTGGTCGCGGCGAATTCCAGCTCGTCCCCGACCTGCAATCCCGCCGCCTGCAAGGTCGCGGTGAGGTCGCCGTAGAGCATGGATTGCTCCAGATCGTTCTCGCGCTGGATCACCGCGAACTTCTGCGCGCCGATCACGTCGATCGTCTGCCCGCCGCGGATGATCACCAGCCGATGAACAATCATCTCTTCATTGGCGGGCGACCAGGTGATCGCGATATTGCCAGCCGCCAGCCCCTCGGGCGACAGCAGCTTCATGCGCCAGGCCTGATATTCCTCCTGCACCCCCGCGGTGATCCGCGCCTGCGTATCCGAATAGATGACCCGCAGCGGCGCGCCCGGCGGCAGCGGCGCGTCGGTCGCGCTCGGCGGCGCGATCACCCACGCTGGCGCGGGAGCATAGAGCACGTCGCGCGCTGTCGTTCGGGCACTCTGCGCCTTGGCCCCGGTGGCAGCGCCATCGCGCAACGATTGCGCCGCCGTCTGGCTGGCCAGCGCGCCCGCCAGCAGCACCGAAAAACCTGCAACCCGCATGCGTCCCCCCCTATGTCCCCGCCCCTTGCTATCAGCGCGCGGGCGGGTTCGCGAGCCACCATATCGGCCCCGCTTTTCCGATCGACATGGCGCCAGCAGCGGCTCGATGGAAGGAAGCAGCGGATGGCACCGGTCCGATCCAGCCGCTAAGCGGAGCGCCATGGATTATGTCGCGATGAAGAACTTTGTCGGCACTTGGTTCGAAAGCGGTGGCGATGCGCTGTTGCACGTCCACGGCGGCATGCTGGTGCTGATCCTCGCGCGTCTGATCACGCGCCGCTCACTCGCGACGCCAATCCCGCTCCTGTGTGTCGTCGCGCTCCAGACGCTCAACGAATGTATCGATCGCTACAACCACGGCTCGTGGCGTTGGCCCGATACGATCGGCGATACCGCCAACACCCTGTTCTGGCCCGTGGTACTGTTCATTGGCCTGCGCCTGCGCCGTCAGCGCGAGAACAGTGGTCGGGCCGTGGCGGATGCGGAAGCGGCGCTCTGACGCGTCGCTACGCCGCCAGCCGCCGCCGGTCCGCTTCGTCGAGCGCCTGAAGCGACACGCCCCGGCTTTCGCGCATCACCAGCGCGGCGCCCAGGCTCACCGCCGCGCTCGCGCTCACGTATATGGCCAGCGGCAGCCAGTCGTCATAGGCGCGCAGCATCGTCGCGCCGATCAGCGGTGCCCAGCTTCCCGCGACGATCGCCGTGACCTGATAACCGAGCGACACACCCGAATAGCGCATCCGCGTCGGAAACATCTCGGCCATGATCGCCGGCTGTGGCGCATACATGATGCCGTGCACCACCAGCCCGGCCATGATCGCGGCAAGCATGGTCGCGGTGTCGCCGGTATCGAACATCGGAAAGGCCGCGAACGGCCAGGCGATCGCTAGCGCGGCACCAAGCAGATAGGTCGGCCGCCGTCCCACCCTGTCCGCCGCCCAGCCGGCGAGCGGGATCACCACCACATGCAGCAAATGGCCGATGAACAGCAGCCCCAGGATGCGGCTGGTCGCGATGCCGCGATACGCCAGATAGGTGATCGAGAAGGTGACCACCATGTAATACAGGATGTTCTCGCCGAAGCGCAGCGCCATGGCGGTAAACACGCCCCGCGGGTAGCGGCGAAACACCTCCACCACGCCATGCCCAGCCTCATCGCGGCGCGCCGCTTCTTCGCGCGCGGCATGGAACAGCGGCGAATCGCTCACCTGCGTGCGGATGTAATAGCCGATCGCGATGATGATGACCGACAGCCAGAAGGCGACGCGCCAGCCCCAGGCAAGGAACGCCTCTTCGGTCAGAAATGTCGACAGGACCAGCAGCACGATCGTCGCCAGCACATTGCCAAGCGGCACGCCGGCCTGCGGAAAGCTGCCCCAGAACGCCCGGCTCTTATTGGGGCTATGCTCGGTCACCAGCAGCACCGCACCGCCCCACTCGCCGCCCAGCGCAAAGCCCTGGATGAAGCGCAGCGTCACCAGCAGCGCCGGCGCCCAATAGCCGATCGCCTCGAAGCCGGGCAGGCAGCCCATCAGGAATGTGGAGGCGCCGATCAGTATCAGGCTGAATTGCAGCAGCGACTTGCGCCCGATCCGATCGCCTATATGCCCGAACACCACCCCGCCCAGCGGCCGCGCGATGAAGCCCACGGCATAGGTGGCGAAGGCGGCGATGATGCCGTCGAGGTTGTTGCCCGTTTGCGGAAAGAACAGCTTGCCGAAGACCAACGTGGCGGCGGTGCCGTAGAGGAAGAATTCGTACCATTCGACGATCGTGCCCGCCATGGAGGCGCTCACCACCTTCTTCAGGTGCGACAGGTCGGCCCGGCTCTCGTGTTCCAACGCCATTGTTCTCCTGCCCCTCGCGTCCCCAGTAACGTACCGGGATCAGCCGGCAAAATCATCATCGTGGCCAAACAGCGCCGCGACAATCCCGGCCGGATGTGCTTTGATGCGCGGCATGGAGAGCGCAGAGCCACAGAGCCGCAAGCGCCGTGCACCGAGACGCGATGCGCAGGCACGCCGCGCCGCGCTGATCGCCGCGGCGGTGCATTGCTTCACGCAAGAGGGCTATCGTGTGCCGCTGGACACGATTGCCGAGCGTGCCGGCGTTGGCCGCGGCACCTTGTATCGTAACTTCAAGGATCGCGAAGCGCTGGTGCTCGCCATCCTTGAACAGGAAACCGATCAGCTGGAACGCGGCATCGATCCCGCGCGGCCGTTGATCGACATCCTGCTCGATTTCGTGCGCGACGGCGCAGTCGCCTCGTCGCTGTTCGCCCGGATCGCCGCCGACCTGCAGCTGGACGAGACGAACCGAGCCGCGTGGCAAGCGCTGGGCGAGCGCTTCGCCCGCATCCTTGAACCCGCGGTGGTCGCGGCCCGGCAGCGTGGCGAGATCGGGCCTGCCATCACCGCGCGTGACGTGGTCCTGGCCGCGCGCATGGCCAGCATCGTCATGCTCCCCTTCCTCAGTGAGGAAGAAGTGACGGATCAGCTCAACGAGGCGCTTCGCCTGGTGTTCGGCGGGCTGCGTCCGCGCTGAGCGGCGCGGCCTGCCACCCCAGCCCCAGCGCCTTGTTCACCGCGATAAAGCTTTGCGTCAGCTGTGCCTTGGCCTGCGCGACTGCCAATTCCGCGCCGATCCGCTGTCGCTCCACGTCCAGCTGGTCGATCAGCGTCGTCGTGCCCGCCGCCACGCGCTGCTGATTGAGCGCCGCCGCCCGCTTTGCCGTGCCCGCAGCGCGCGCGAGCACGCCAAGCTGCGCCCGCGTGCTGCCAAAGCGTGATAGCGCCGTCTCCGTCTCCTGCAACGCCTGCAACACCGCCTGGCGGTACGCGGCATCCGCCGCATCGCGCTGCGCCTCCGCCGCCCGCGTCGCCGCACGCGCCCGACCGAAATCGAGCAGCGACCAATTCAGCGACGGCGCCACCAGCGTCGTCAGATTGCCGAGATCGAAGATGTCGCCCGCCGTCGTCCCGCCCAGCCCGAGCAACCCCATGAAGCTCAGCCCTGGCAGCTCCTTTGCCTTCTTCACGCCGACACCCGCCGTCGCCGCCGCGAGCTGCCGCTCCGCCGCGCGTATGTCCGGCCGCTGGGCGATCAGCGCGGCGGGATCGCCGATCGGCACGCGCGCGGGCGGCAGCGGCACCGGCACCGGCCGCGACAGGTCCGCATCGAGCGCCCCAGGCGCCCGCCCGGTCAGCACCGCCAGCAGGTTCAGTTGCTCGTCGCGCTGCGCGTTCAGCGGCACGCCTTCGGCCGTGGTGTTCTCCAGCTGGTTCTGCAATCGTTCCAGCTGTAACTGCGAGGCGGTGCCCCGCGCGACGCGCTGGCGCATCAGCGCAAGCTGCTGCTGTTGCAGGCTGACCGACGCGGCGTTCAGCCGCAGCCGCTCCTGAACGTCGCGCAGCGCAACATAGGCCTGTGCCACCTGCGCGGAGAGCGAGACCTGCGCGTCGGCAAGGTCCGCCACCCGCGCCGCCGCGGTGGCGCGCGCCTGCTCCACCCCGCGCCGCACGCCGCCGAACAGATCGAGTTCCCATGATATGTTGAGGCCGGCATTGTAGAATTCGAGCGCCGTGCCCCCACCGCCGCTTTGCCCGGCACCCGCCTGACCAGCGCCGCCCCCCTGTGTGGCGCCGCTCTGCCCCTGCGCATTGCCCAGTGCGACCCCGGGCAGGTCGGCATAGATCACGGTGCCCATCGCGCTCGCGCTCGGCAGCTGCGCGCTGCGTTGCTGGCGCAGCTGCGCCTCCGCCTCGCGGATCCGCGCCGCTGCCTGATCCAGCGTCGGGCTATGCGCCAGCGCATCCGCCACCAGCGCATCGAGCCGCTTGTCGCCCAGCGCCTCCCACCACCGCGCGAGTCCCGGCGCTGCATCGGCAACGCCAGCGGGCGCGCGCACGAAGCTGCCGCGCTGAATCGCGTCGGCCGCGACCACCGGCGGCGCCTTATAGTCCGGCCCCACCGTGCACGCCCCGATCAGCGTCACCGCCAGCAAAGCGACCGACCACCGCATCAATGCACCATCGCCGGGCCGGTGTTGGTCGGCAGCGGCCGCAGGAAGAGGACGAGCGGCAACACCACCAGCGTGCCCACCCCCATGATCCAGAAAATATCGTTATACGTCATCACCAGCGCCTCCGCCTGGATCTGCTGCGACAGCAGCCGCAATCCCGCCTGCTGATCGCCCACCACCTGCGCCAGCGATCCGACGTAATCCTGCACCGACTGGCTGTTGGCGCTCATCGTCTCCTCCAGCCGCCGGCTGTGAAAATACAGCCGCTTGTCCTGCAGGATCGAGATGCCCGCCAGCGCGAAGCTGCCGCCCAGATTGCGCACCGCGTTGAACAGGCCGGACGCGTCACCGGCGTCCTCGGGCGGCACCGAACGCACGACCGCCTGGCTCAGGAACAACATGCCCAGGATCTGCCCCACCCCACGCATCAGCTGCGACACGGTGAAGTCGCCGCCCGCCGATTGTGCCGTAAGGCTTGAATCGAGCAGGGACGAGCTTCCCATGATCAGCAGCCCCGCCCCCACCGCCAGGCGAATGTCGACACGGCGCAGCAGCACGGGGACGATCGCCATCAGGAACAGGCTGGGCAGGCCAGACAGCAGCACCACCTTGCCCGCCTGCAACGCATTGTAATCCGCCAGCGCGGCGAGAAACTGGGGAATGGCGTAGCTGGTGCCATACAGCACCATGCCCAGCACCATCGCCATCAGCGCGACCGATCCGAACTGTCGATCGATCAGCAGCTTCAATTTGATAATCGGCCGCCGTGCGGTCACCTGCCCCCAGAACAGGAGCGCAAAGCCGACCAGGCTGATGACGAACATCCAGCGGATCAGGCTGGAGTCGAACCATTGCTCGCGCTGCCCGTCCTCCAGGAACACCGTCAGCCCGCCCAGCCCCAGCGCCAGCCCGACGATCCCCAGCCAGTCCGCCTCGCGGACCAGGTGCAGTTGCGACTGCTCGTGCCGCAGCCCGAGCAGCAGCAGCGTGACCAGCACGGCGCAGATCGGCACGTTGATGAAGAACGCATAATGCCAGCTGATGTTCTCGGTCAGCCACCCGCCGATCAGCGGCCCCAGTACCGGCCCGAGGATCGCCGTCACGCCGAACGCGGCAATGCCGACGGGCTGCTGCGCGGGCGGCAGGCGCTGCGCGATGATCGTCTGCGCGGTCGGGATCATCGCGCCGCCGGTGAAACCCTGCCCGATGCGCCCGACGATCATCATCGACAGGTTGGTGGAGAGACCGCAGATCACCGAAAAGCCGGTGAACAGCGCGGCGGCGAGCAGCAGAAAGGTGCGCAGCCCCAGCATCCGCTCCAGCCAGGCGGCCATCGGAATGATCACGATCTCCGCGACCAGATAAGCGGTCGCGATCCACGTGCCTTCCGTGCCGCTGGCGCCGATCTCGCCCTGGATCGTCGGCAGCGCCGAATTGACGATGGAGATGTCCAGCGTCGCCATGAAGGCGCCAAGCGTTCCCGCCGCCACCGCCAGCCACGCGCCGACATCCGCCCGCGCTGCGCCTCCACGAGGCATCGACGGCGCCGCGCTTGCCACCTTATCGCGCCCGCTGACTTTCTCGGACGGCCTCCTGCTGCGCCCGGATGCGCGCCAGATCGTCACGCGCCGACTTGGTGTTCACCGTCACCGTCACCGACATGCCCGGCACCAGCAGCCGCCGTGCCGCGGGCGTCGCCTGGATGGAGATGCGCACCGGCACACGCTGCGTGATCTTGGTGAAATTGCCCGTCGCATTCTGCGGCGGGAGGATCGAGAATTGCGCGCCCGTCCCCGGCGCCTGACTTTCCACCCGCCCGGCAAGCTCCACACCGTCCAGCGCGTCGACCTTGATCGTAGCGGGTTGCCCCGGCCGCATCAGCGCGAGCTGCGTTTCCTTGAAATTGGCGCGGACGTACAATTTGTCGAGCGGCACGATCGACATCAGCCGCGTGCCCGCCTGCACGAACTGCCCCACCGTCACCGTCTTGTTGCCGATCCGTCCCGCACTGGCGGCGCGCAGCAGCGTCGCACCGACATCGACGTTGGCAGCGGCAAGCTGCGCCCGCGCGGCCTCGCCCTGCGCGCGCCCCTGCCCTACCTGCTCCTGCAAGGTCGCGACGCGGCGCTGCTGCATCGCCAGTGCGGCTTCCTGCGCGCGGACATTGTCGGCCGATTGCTCGGCGGTCGCTTCCAGCTGGGCAAGCTGCTGGCGGCTCTCTGCGCCACTCGCCGCCAGCGGGCGATAGCGCGCGACCTCGCCGGCATCGAAGGCCGCCTTGGCGCGCGCCGCCGCCAATTGCGCGCGCGCCTGCGCCACCACGGCATATTGTTCGCGCACCTGCGCCCGCGCCGCATCGGCCTGTGCCGCCGCCACCGCGATCTGCGCCTCGGCCTGCGCCGCCTGCGCGCGGGCGGTGCGGGGATCGATGCGCACCAGCGGCTGGCCGGCGCGCACGTCCTCGTTCTCCGCCACGAACACCTCGCCGACATAGCCGCCGATTCGCGGCGCCACCGTCACCATGTCCGCCGCGATCTGCGCGTCGTTGGTGTCCTGCAGATATTTGCCGATGCTTTGATACCGCAGAAACCACCAGCCGCCCGCGATCAGCGCGACAAGCGCAACGATCCCGAGGATCAGCTTGGCCTTGCGGCTGATCGGCTTGCGCGCCGAGGCTTCCTCCTCCGGCGTGTCGTGCGTCTGGTCTTCGGCACCTTCGGATGCGGTCATCATGAACTCGCGGCAGATGGTGCGCGGCAGGCACCTGATACATAGCGCCTAAACGGACACGGTGTCCGTATCAAGCCGAGCGCTCCCGCAGCGTTGCTTACATCCGCGGCCCGGCGACCGCCCGCACCGCGCGCTTGGGCTTCTCGTCGATCAGCTTGGCGATGGCGGGAGAGCGCGCATCCGCATTCGCATAGTCGCGCGCGGACATGCCGGCGATATTGTCGGTCTGGTCCGGGTTCGCGCCAGCCGCCAGCAGGCTGCGCACCAGCGCCAAATCGCGCTTCTGCACCGCCCGGATCAGCGGCGTCTCGCCGCCGCCATTGGCAAGGTTCGGATTGGCCTTGGCTGTCGCCAGAATGTCGACCAGGTCGTTCTGCCCGTATTGCACGGCCAGCAGCAGCGGGGTGTCGCCGCGCCCGTCACGCATGTTCGGATCGGCACCGCGCGCCAGCAGGAACCGCAGATAGGTCGCGTCCCCACGCTTCACCACGATGTGCAGCGCGCCTTCGCCCGTGGTGACATCGCGCGCGTTCACGATGCGCTGCCCGGGCTGGTCGAGCATCTTCACCACTTCGTCGCCGCTCGACTTACGAACGGCTTCAAGAAACTTGTATCCCTGCGACTGCTGCTGCGCGGCGGCGGGCAGGGCGGCGAGGAGAAAAACAGGTACAAACAGGCGGCTGAGCGTCTTCACGGGCAAACGATCCATCTGATGGTTGCGGCGCCCGGCCTAACAGATCAAGGCTGCCGGTGCCATGAACGTCCGTCAATTTGCCTGGCTCGCGCCATTCGCCCTTCTTGCCTGCTCGCCCGACCAGCAGCCCCCGGCACAGCCGCCGCTGGAGGGCGCCCGCATCGGCGGCGCCTTCACGCTCACTGATCAGGACGGCAAGCGCGTCTCCGATACGGCGTTCGCCGGCAAATACCGCATCATGTATTTCGGCTATACCTTCTGCCCGGACGTGTGCCCCGTCGACGTGCAGAATCTCGCCGCCGGGCTGAAGCTGCTGGAGAAAAGCGATCCGGCACTCGCGCAGCGCGTCGTGCCGATCTTCGTTACGATCGATCCCGAACGCGATACGCCTGCGGTGCTGAAGCAGTTCGTCGGCGCCTTTCATCCCCGCATGGTCGGCCTCACCGGCTCGCCGGAGGAAATCGCCAAGGTGGCCAAGGAGTTCGCGATCTTCTATCAGCGCGGCAAGGGCACGCCGGACGGCTATCTGATGGATCACAGCCGCCAGGCCTATCTGATGTCGCCGGAGGGCAAGCCGTTGGCGCTGCTGCCGCAGGACGGCACGCCACAGGCGGTTGCCAACGAGATCAAACGCTGGGTGAAATGACGCGCTTCTGGGAAGACACGCCGCTCGACAAGCTGGACCGCGCGCAATGGGAGGCGCTGTGCGACGGCTGCGGCAAATGCTGCCTGCACAAACTGGAAGACGAGGAAACGAACGAGCTGTTCGCCACCAATGTCGCCTGCCGCCTGCTCGATCGGCGCAGCGGGCAATGCTCCAACTATCGCCACCGCCACGCCTATGTCTCCGAGTGCGTGCGCCTGTCGATGCGCAACGTCGACGCGATAGAGTGGCTGCCCAGCACCTGCGCCTATCGGCTGCGCCTCAACGGCGAACAATTGCCCGACTGGCATTATCTCAACTCCGGCGATCGCGAGGCGGTGCACCGCGCGGGCGAGTCGGTGCGCGGCTGGACGATCAGCGAGGATGATGCCGGCGAACTGGAATATCACATGACCGATCGCCGGCTATAACGGCCTCGCACGCCCGATCTCGCGCGCCGCCTCGTGACTGATGATATCGACATCTTTCGCCACCCCGCCGCGCGCCGAATCAAGCTGGCGTTCGATCCCGCGACCGGTCGTTTTCGCCTGACGGTTCCCAAACGCGCATCGCTGGCCAAGGCACGCGCCTGGGTGGCCGAAAACATCCAGTGGATGGCCGAACAGCGTGCGCAGCTACCCCAGGCGCGGCCATTCGTCCCCGGCGCAGAGCTGCCGTTCGGCGACGAGACGCTGGTGATCGACTGGCAGGAAGGCCCTTCGCGCCTCATTCGCCGCGTCGACAATCGCCTGGTCGCATCTGGCGCGGAGGTCACCCTCCCCCGCCGAGTCGAGGCGTGGCTGCGCCGCGAAGCACTGCGCCTGCTGGAGGAGGACACCGCCTTCTACGCCGCCCGCGCCGGGGTGAATATCACCCGCGTCGCCATCGGCGATCCGCGGGGCCGCTGGGGCAGTTGCAGCAGCAGCGGCACGATCCGCTACAGTTGGCGCCTCGTCATTGCGCCCACCGCGGTACGCCGCGCCACCGCCGCGCACGAAGTGGCACACCGCATCCACATGAACCATTCCGCCGCCTTCCACACCCTGGTGGAAACCCTCTACGGCAGCGACCCGACGCCGCACCGTCACTGGCTGCGCACCAATGGCGCCGCGCTTCACTGGTACGGTCGATCGTCCGCCGGCGGTGGCGGCTGAATACGCCGATCCCGCCGCGGCTCACGTGACGGGTCACGCGGCTGCTCACGATAGGGATCGCGCCCGGTCACGCGATCGATCCAGTCCTGGTCCAACCGCTGCGGCGGCGGTGGAGCAGGCGCTGCAGGTGCCGGCTGCTCGTAAGAATAATCGTCCGATGCCGGCCGCTCGGCGCGCGGCGAGGGTCGCTCGATGCCCCGCCCGTAAGTGTCGTCATCCTGCACCGGAACACCATCAACCGCGATCGGCACGCCGTTTTCGTCCACGAACACGCTGTTGTCCGGCTCACCGAAATAGCTCTCCTCATCAGGCTCGAGCTGCCATTCAGGAAGCGTCACCTCCGTGTCGAACTGCTCGACCGGCCGCGAGGCCACCGCCTTTGTCATGAACTGCGAGAAGGCACGCGCCGGCGCGGCGCCGCCCTGCAACCCGCCCACCGGCTTGGCATCGTCGCGGCCCATCCACACGCCTGTGGTCAGCCCCGAAGAGAAGCCGAGGAACCAGCCATCCTTTGACGAAGAGGTCGTGCCCGTCTTTCCCGCCACCGGGCGGCCGATCTGCGCGGCGCGACCGGTGCCGGTGCTGACCGCCGTCTGCAACAGGTCGGTCATCTGCGCCGCGACATAGGGCGCCACCAGCACGCGGCTGCGATCCACCTCCTGCTGGTAGATCACCTCGTTGTTCGCGGTGACCTTGGTGATGCCATAGGGTGTTACCGCCACCCCCTTGTTCGCGACGCTGGCGAAGGCGCGCGTCATGTCGATCAGGCGCACGTCCGATGTGCCGAGCACCATCGAGGGCTGCGTATTGATCGGCGAGGTGATGCCAAACCGGCGTGCCATGTCCGCCACCGTGGTGAAGCCCACCTGCTGCCCAAGCCGCGCCGCCACCGTGTTGAGCGAATAGGCGAACGCCGTCCTGAGCGTCACCTGACCGGAATAGCGGCGCGAGCTGTTCCGCGGACTCCAGCCGTTGATCGTGATCGGCTCGTCGACAACGGTCGACTCCGGGGTCATCCCGGCCTCAAGCGCCGAAAGATACACGAACAGCTTGAACGCCGAGCCCGGCTGGCGCTGCGCCTGCGTCGCCCGGTTGTAGATCGACGACACGTAATCCTTGCCGCCGACCATCGCGCGAACCGCGCCGTCGCGATCCAGCGACACCAACGCCCCCTGCGCACCGGCGGGCGCATTGGCGCGCACGGCGGCGTCGGCCGCGCGCTGCATGTTGAGATCGAGCGTGGTCCACACTTCCAGCGGCCGCTCGGTCTCGTCGATCAGCATTTCGAGCTGCGGCAGCGCCCAGTCGGTGAAATAGCGTACGCTGTTCTGCTTGGGCTCCGGTGCCAGCTTGACGGCATTCGGGTCCGCATCGGCGGCTTCGCTGGCGCTGATCACGCCATTGGCCGCCATCACGCGCAGCACCACCTGCGCGCGGTCAACCGCGGCTTGCGCGTCGGCGGTCGGCGAATAATTGGACGGCGCCTTCACCAGCCCGGCGATGATCGCCGCCTCACTGAGCGACAGGCGATTGGCGCCATGACCGAAGAATTTGCGCGAAGCGGCGTCGATGCCATAGGCGCCGCCCCCGTAATACACCTTGTTCAGGTAGAGCTCGAGCACCTGCTCCTTGGAGAATTTGCGCTCCATCGCGAGCGCCAGGATCCATTCGCGGAACTTACGCCCGAACTTCTTCTGATTGTTGAGGAAAACGTTACGGGCGAGCTGCTGCGTGATCGTTGATCCGCCCTGCACCCAGCGACCGCGATCGAGGCGTACCTTCAGCGAGCGCGCTACGCCGATCGGATCGACACCGATGTGGCTGTAGAACCTCTTATCCTCCACCGCGATGGTCGCCTCGCGCATGATGCGTGGGATGCGATCGAAGGGCAGCCACTCGCCGTAGCTCGGGCCGATCGACACCAGCACCGTGCCGTCCACCGCATGCACGCGGATCATCTGACCATTCGGAGAGGACTTCAGCTCCTCGAACGAGGGCAGCTGCGCGCGTGCGATGTAAACCGCGGTGAGCAATGCGCCAAACGCCAGCACCGCGAGCGCGATCAGGACCTTGATCGTGATCGACAGGCGGCGACGCCAGAGCGAACGGGGAGCGGGGCGGCGGGCCATTGAAGCGCCTTGTGGGATAGAAGCTTAGGCTGCGCTTAACAAGATGACCCGGACCCGCTCAACTACGTGGCTGGAAATCGAGGCTGACCGAGTTCATGCAATAGCGAAGGCCGGTTGGCGGCGGCCCGTCGGGGAAGACGTGGCCCAAATGACTGTCGCACCGGCCGCAGCGCGATTCGATCCGTGCCATGCCGTGGCTGGTGTCGCGGTGGTCGGTCACCGCATCGGGTGCGATCGGCTGGGTGAAGCTGGGCCAGCCCGAGCCGGAGTCATATTTGTCCGCGCTGTCGAACAAATCCAGATCACAGGCGGCACAGCAATAGATGCCATCACCCTTGTAATCGTTATATTTTCCGGCGAACGCGCGTTCGGTCCCCGCTTCGCGCAGCACATGATATTGCTCGGGGGTAAGCCGCTCTTTCCACTCGGCTTCCGACAAATTCAGCTGATCCATTCGCGATCGATCCTCGTGATTGACCCTGCATCTGGGTTCACGAACGTGCCGGTACAAGTCAGTCGTTGGACCAGCGCGCCCAGATCGCGGTGGGCAGCACCAGCCCGCGCGCTTCCTCGCGCACGCCAAGTTCGCCGCATTCCACCGTGCCCGGCAAGTCGGCGAACAGCTGGCGCAGCATCTCGCCGATTGCCAGCGCGGACATGCGCACCGCATAAACGGTGAGGAACAGCGCGCGGGAGTTGGCGTCGAGCAGCTGGCGGCAATCCGCAATCAGCGCGGGCAGATGCTCC
The DNA here is from genome assembly GCF_002197685.1 of Sphingomonas dokdonensis. Taxonomy (GTDB): domain Bacteria; phylum Pseudomonadota; class Alphaproteobacteria; order Sphingomonadales; family Sphingomonadaceae; genus Sphingomonas; species Sphingomonas dokdonensis. The sequence goes on from NZ_NBBI01000003.1 coordinate 294,634, forward strand.
TCCAGCCGCCAGATCTCGCCATCGGGGCCGCGGCCGTATTTGGGGGGATCGAGCAGAATCGCGTCATAGCGGCGGCCGCGACGGACCTCGCGGGCGACGAACTTGGCGGCGTCATCCACGATCCAGCGTACCGGACGGTCGGTCATGCCCGACAGCTTGGCATTGGCGCGGGCGGCATCGACCGATTTCTTGGAGGCATCGACATGGACCATCTTGGCGCCCGCCGCCGACAGCGCGAGCGTGCCGACGCCGGTATAACCGAACAAATTCAACGCCTCAGGCTCAGTCACGCCATCCAGTCGCTCGCGCAGCCAGGACCAGACGGGCGCCATGTCGGGGAAGAAACCGAGATGGCGGAAGGGCGTGTTCTGCGCGGTGAAGCGCACGGTGCCGGGGCCGACGCCCCAGGCGAGTGGCCAGCCGTCGCGCGGGACGGGGCGGGTGTAATGCCATTGGCCACCGCCATCCTCGTCGCTGCCGGGAATGAATTCTCCGTGCGATTTCCAGTCGTTACCGGCCGGCGCCCAGAGCGCCTGCGGCTCGGGGCGGATGAAGCGATAGTCGCCGTAGCGCTCCAGCTTGCGACCATGGCCGCAATCGACGAGGCCATAATCGCCCCAGGGTTCACCGATGAGCGTGTCGAGTTTCATGGGAGCAGCGTTACCGCCATGCTGATCGACTTGGAACCGCCCGGCGGGACCAGGAAGATGCCGGGTTTGTCAATGAATTCACCGGCATAGCCCTCCGGATCGGCGATGCCGTGCCACGGCTCGACGCAGATGTAGCGGGCGCCGGGCTTGGTCCAGATGCCGAGCATCGGGGTGTCGGGGAAGTCGATCCGCAGGTGTGGCCCGCCGGGGGCGCCGTAGGTGACGCTGGAGGAGCGGACATGGTCCCACACCAGCGCGTCATGCGTGAACAGATCATCGGCGAGGTGGAGCGTCCGACCGTCCAGCGGCGAGGGGTTTGAGCCGGCCTTGATCGTGCCGTCATCGGCGATGGGTCGGACGCCATCCGGCTCATTTTGGCCAAAAGTGATGACGTGCTGGCCACGTTCCGCGCCACCGGGCAGCGGCCAAGCGAAAGCGGGGTGAAAACCGAAACTCGCCGGCATTTCGTTTTGGTTCGAATTGGCGATCAGGATGTCGGTGTGCAGCGTCGCGTCGTCGAGGCGGAAGGTCGCGTCGAGCGTGAAGGCGAAGGGGTAATGGACGCGGGTCTCGTCGTTATCCTGCAAGCGGAAGGTCGCGTGCGTGGGGCCGTGGTCGACCAGCGTGAATGGCAGACGGCGAGCGAAGCCGTGCTGCTTCATCGGGTATTCGCGGCCGCCGATGCGGATCACCTCGCCGGCGGGCTTGCCGACGACGGGGAAGAGCAAGGGCGCGCGGCCGGTCCAAAACGCCGGGTCGGCATCGGTCATCAGCTCGCAGCCGGCGGCGTCCTTCAGCGAGGACAGCTCCGCGCCGAGCGGGTTGATCGCCGCGGACAGTTGATCGTTCGCGATGGTGATCCAGTCGGTCACTTTGCCTCCTTCACCGTCAGCCCGCCGGGGCGGGACGACGGCTATGTGTTAGCCCCTGAGCGAGGCGCCCAGCTTGGCGGCGGCGGCGACGACCTTGTCGGCGATCGCCTTCAGCTCGGCCTCGACGAATGCCTTTTCACCGGGTTGCAGCACGACCTCGACCGCCATCGAGGTTTCGCCGTCCTTGGTGAAGACGTCGAACACGCGGGCGGAGACGATCGCGGCCTTGTCCGCACCCTTGACCGCGCGGGCGAGCGCATCTGCAGCAAGCCCCTCGGGCACGAGGAAGGCGAAGTCGCGGCGGACGGCCTGGAGCGCGGGCGGTGTATAGGCCGGGCGCATGAAGCCTGCAGAACGCTTTGCGGGGATCGCCTCGAGATACAGCTCCACCGCGGCGACGCCGGCGTCGAGATCGAACGCGCGGGTGACATTGGGGTGGAGGATGCCGAAGGCGGCAAGCACCGTCTTGGGTCCGAGCCGCAGCGTGCCCGACTGGCCAGGGTGCCAGGCGTCACCGGCTTCGCCGAATACCTGGAGGTTATCGACCGGCGCGCCGGCGGCGGCGAGGAGCGCCAGCGCCTCGGTCTTGGCGTCGAACGCGTCAAAGGCTTGCGCCTTGCCCGTTTGCCAGTGCCGCGCGCGGCGATCGCCGGCGAGGACGAGGCTGAGCGTCGGCCGCTCCTTGTCAGCGAGATAGCGGCGGCCGATCTCGAACAGGCGGATCGTGCCCGCCCCGCGCCGCACGTTGCGCGCGGCGGCGGAGAGCAGGCCCGGTAGCAGCGACGGGCGCATGACCTTCAGGTCCTCGCTGATCGGATTGGCGAGCGTGAAGGCACCGCCACCGAAGGGCGCGGCCTCGGCCTCCGAAATGAAGCTCCACGTCACCGCTTCGTCCAGGCCGCGCGCGGCGGCGGCGCGGCGGACGCGGCGTTCCAGCTTCTGCTCCGGCGTGGCGGTGGGGGCTGCGACACCCGGCGCGCGGGGCAGCGGGACCGAGGGAACGTTGTCGATTCCCTCGATGCGGATCACTTCCTCGACCAGATCGGCGGCGCCATCGATGTCGCGGCGCCACGTCGGCGGGGTGACCTGCCAATCGTCGCTGACGGTGAAGCCGAGCGAGGTAAGGATCGCGCGCTGCCGCTCCGGCGCGACGGCGAGGCCGCCGAGCGTTTCGGCGCGGGCCGGATCATAGGCGTAGCTGCGGGTGCCGAGCGGCGGCTCGCCGGCGCGGCTGATGCCCGTTGGCTGGCCACCGCACAGGTCGAGCACGAGACGGGTAGCGATCGCCAGGCCATCGTCCAGAAACGCCGGATCAACGCCGCGCTCGAACCGCTGGCGCGCATCGCTGGTCAGCATCAGCTTCTGGCCGGTGCGCGCGATATGCTCGGGATCGAAATAGGCGCATTCGATGACGACATCGGTGGTCGTGTCCGACACGCCCGATTCCTCGCCGCCCATGATCCCGCCGATGTCGTGGACATGGGCGTCGTCGGCGATGACCGTCATCGTCTCGTCGAGCGTGTAGGTCTTGCCGTTGAGCGCGAGGACCGTCTCGCCCGCCTTCGCCTTGCGCGCGACGAGGCCGCCCGACAGCTTCGCCTTGTCGTAGACGTGCAGCGGACGGCCGAGATCGACGGTGATGTAATTGGTGATGTCGACCAGCGCCGAAATCGGCTTCTGACCGATCGCGCGCAGGCGCTTGGCCAGCCACTCGGGCGATGCGCCGTTGCTGACGCCGTTCACGCCCTGCGCGAAGAAGGCCGGGCAGCCGGCGGGATCGTCGGTGCGCACGTCGGGGCCGGGGCCCGTTCCCTCAGTCGCCTCGATCCCCGTTCGGGCTGAGGCTGTCGAAGCCCGTGCGTCTGGAACACGCCCTTCGACAAGCTCAGGGCGAACGGAGGTAGAGTTGTCCGTGCCAAGGTGGGGGCCGGGCACCGTCAGCGGCTTCAGCGTGCCGAGGCCGGCGGCGGCGAGATCGCGGGCGATGCCGCGCACGCCCATGCAATCCTGGCGGTTGGGGGTGATCGACACGTCGATGACCGGATCGTTGAGGCCCGCCCATTCGGCGAAGGCAGCGCCGACCGGAGCGTCGGCGGCCAGCTCGATGATGCCGTCATGATCGTCGCCCAGCTCCAGCTCGCGCGTGGAGCACATCATGCCGTTCGATTCGACGCCGCGGATCGCCGCGACCTTCAGCACCATGCCGTTGGCCGGCACCGTGGCACCGGGCATGCCGAACACGCCGACGAGGCCGGCACGCGCGTTGGGCGCGCCGCACACGACCTGAAGCGGGCCGTCACCGGCGTCGACCGACAGCACCTGAAGCTTGTCCGCCTGCGGGTGCCGCTCGGCGGTCAGCACCTTGGCGATGCGGAAAGCGGCGAGCTTCTCGCCCGGGTTCTCGACCCCTTCGACCTCGAGGCCGATGCGGGTGAGGCCGACGAGGATCTCGTCCAGCGACGCCTCGGTCGAGAGGTGGTCCTTGAGCCAGGAAAGGGTGAATTTCATGGGTTTCTCAATCCGTCGCCCCGGCCGAGGCGGGGGTCTTGTGAGCTATCGTAGGTCGTGTGGTCGCCAAGGTCACGCCGTCACCCCGGACTCGATCCGGGGTCCATCGTGCCGCGAACGCATCGAGGTCGGTGTGCGCGGAACCATGGATCCCGGATCAAGTCCGGGATGACGCAGTGAGATAGGGCGCCGTCGCGGTTCAAGCTTCAGCGCGCCGATCACGCCGCGCCGACGCCGCCCGACAGCGTCGGGACGTCGAGGGCGGAGAAGCCATAATGTTTGAGCCAGCGGATATCGCCGTCGAAGAAGGCGCGCAGATCGTCCATGCCGTATTTCAGCATGGCGAGGCGATCGATGCCGCAGCCGAAGGCGAAGCCCTGCCATTCATCGGGATCGAGCCCGCAGGCGGCGATCACCTTTGGGTGGACCATGCCGCTGCCGAGCACTTCCATCCAGCCGCCGTTCTCGACATCGCCGCCGCCGCCGATCACGCGCTTGCCCTTTTGCAGGGTGTAGCCGACGTCGACCTCCGCCGACGGCTCGGTGAAGGGGAAGTAGCTGGGGCGCAGGCGCAGCACGATGTCGTCACGCTCGAAGAACGCCTTGAGGAACGTCTCCAGCGTCCACTTGAGGTGCCCCATGGTGATGCCCTTGTCGATCACGAGGCCCTCGACCTGGTGGAACATCGGCGTGTGCGTCGCGTCGCTGTCGCTGCGATAGGTGCGGCCGGGGGCGATGATGCGGATCGGCGGCTTGTTCGCCAGCATCGTGCGGATCTGCACCGGCGAGGTGTGGGTGCGCAGCAGACGCGGCCGCTCGCGATCCTCGGGCACATGGTCGCCGTCGAGATAAAAGGTGTCGTGCATCGCGCGCGCCGGATGGGTCTCCGGAATGTTGAGCGCGGTGAAATTGTGCCAGTCGGTCTCCATCTCCGGGCCGGTGGCGACCGCGAAGCCGAGATCGGCGAAGATTTCCGCCAGTTCGTCCATCACCTGGCTGACCGGGTGGATCGTGCCGGCAAGCGGCACCTCGGCCGGCAACGTCATGTCGATCCGCTCGGCGGCGAGCTTCGCCTCCAGCGCGGCGGCTTCGAGCGCGGCCTTGCGGCTGGCGATCGCGCCCGTCACGGCCTCGCGCAGGCCGTGGATCGCGGGGCCCTGCACCTGGCGCTCCTCGGGGCTGAGCCCGCCCATCGACTTCAGCAGCGCGGTGACGCGGCCCTGCTTGCCCAGCGCGTCGACACGCACCGCGTCCAGCGCCTCCAGCCCCGCCGCGGCCTCGATCGCGGTCAGCAGGTGCGTTTTCAGGTCGTCAATCTCGGTCATCGGTAACTATCCCGTCATTCCCGCGCAGGCGGGAATCCATACGCGCTGTGTTCTCGACTTGCTCGAAGCCGAGGTTGATCGCCAAGTCCACCCATCCGGGGTTGTTCTCCTCGACCAACCGCAGCTTCCAGTCTCGATCCCACTTCTTCAGCTGCTTCTCGCGGCCGATCGCGGCTTCCATCGTGTCTGCCATCTCGAACCAGACAAGACGATGCACACCGTAGCGGCTGGTGAACCCTTCGATCAATCCTGCGCGGTGCTGATGCAGCCGCGCGAGCAGGTTCGATGTGACCCCGATGTAGAGCGTACCATGCTTGCCGCTGGCGAGAATGTAGACGCAGGGTTGTCTGGCCATCGTCGATCCTCCTCTCGCCGGTTCGGAGAATATGGATTCCCGCCTGCGCGGGAATGACGATTATCGAGGGGAGAAGGGCTTCAGAAACACGAAAGGCGCGGGTGTTGCCACCCACGCCCGTTGTGTCGCTCTGGAAGAAGAGGCTCAAGCCTCGGCGGGCAGCGCCTTCTTCACCTGAGCGATCAGCGCCGTAAACGCTTCGCCTTCGTGCATCGCGATGTCGGCCAGGACCTTGCGGTCGAGGTCGATGCCGGACAGCTTCAGGCCGTGCATGAACTGGCTGTAGGTCAGGCCCTCGGCGCGGACGCCGGCGTTGATGCGCTGGATCCACAGGCCACGGAAGGTCCGCTTCTTAACCTTGCGGTCGCGATACGCGTACTGGCCGGCCTTTTCGACGGCCTGCCGCGCGATGCGGATCGTGTTCTTGCGGCGGCCGCGGTAACCCTTGGCCTGTTCCAGAATGTTCTTGTGCTTGGCGCGAGTGGTTACGCCCCGCTTGACGCGTGCCATATCTTAGTTCCTCTCGCTCAACGCAGACCGTAGGGAGCCCAGGCCTTCACCGTCGCGGTGTCGGCCTTCGACAGCACCTTGGTGCCGCGATTCTGGCGGATGTACTTGCCGGTGTGATGCAGCAGGCGGTGGCGCTTGCCGGCGACGCCGTGCTTCAACAGGCCGGTTGCGGTGAGCTTGAAGCGCTTCTTCACGCCGCTCTTCGTCTTGAGCTTGGGCATTTTGGTCCTTTCAGTTCGAGCGAGACTGGAACCGCCGCGGCAGCCCTGATGGCCGGGCGGTTCGTTTCACCTCGCTGGGAGAAGCGCCGGCCCCTAGCGATGCTGCGGGCGAAATGCAACCAACTCGTGATCCCAAGCGATGTGCGGGGATGGACATGGTGAGTGAGCGTAACGACCAGCCGTCACCCCCTGCGGCAGACGCGCGGCAGCAGCGCCGTCGCCGGATCATCCGCAACACGATCATCGCGATCCTGGCGGTGCCGGCGCTGATCTGGCTGGTGCTGTTCATCACTAAGGGGCGCTTTTTGAAGAGCCCGTTCGAATCGATCGTCGGCCGCATGACCAATCGCGAGGTGCGCGTCGGCGGCGACTTCCAGCTCTATTTCGCGCCGTGGCGGATCAAATTCTATGCCGAGCGCTTCACGATCGCCAATCCTGAATGGGCGACGCGGCCGTATCTGTTCCGCGCGGACCGGATCGACACGCAGATCGCGCCGCTGTCGCTCCTGTTCGGCAAGCGGCGGCTGTATTCGCTCGATCTGCTGAACGGCGCGGCGGATCTCGAATGGAATGCGGGCCACAGCACCAACACCTGGACCTTCAGCGAGAAGAAGGGCGGCAAGCCGCTGGAGTTTCCGCGGATCGACGTGGCGACCGTGCGCGGCACCACCGTGCGCTATCTCGATCCGCGCATGCGGCTGCTGGCCGATCTCGGGATCGAGGACATCCGATCCGAGGATGCGCAGATCGGCAAGGCGGTGCGCGTCGCTGGCGAAGGCCGGATCCGCGACACGCCATTTCGCGTCGCCGGGCAATTGCTGTCGCCCGACGCGACGGTGAACCGCGGCGAGAACAAGCTGACCGCGCGCGCCTGGGCGGCGAACAATGTGGTCGACGTCGCCGGCACGCTGCCGTCGCTGGCGGAGGTCGAGAAGGTGCCGCTGCAAACGCGGGCGCGCGGACGCGATCTTGCCGAGCTGCTCGGCATCATCGGCGTCGTTCTGCCGGAAACGCGGCGCTATGCGCTGAAGGGTCGCATGGTGAAGGACGGCGACGTCTATCGCTTCACCAACATCGGCGGGACGGTGGGCGAGAGCGACGTCGCCGGCACGCTGACGGTGACAAACGGCGAGCGGCTGCACCTCAAATCGACGCTGCGCACGCGCAGCCTCGACATCGTCGATGCGTCGGGCCTGATCGGCTACAATCCCGACATCGTGGAGGAACAGGGCGCGGTCGCCGCGGCGGCCGCGACGGGGGCGGGTGCGCGCAAGCTGCTGCCCGACACCGCAATGCCGGTCGAGAAGATGCGCGTGTTCGACGCCGATCTCGACTGGACGATCGATCAGGTAAAGTCGCGCCGCGTCCCGATCTCGAACGTGGCGCTGACCCTGAAGCTCGAGCGCGGAAAGCTGGCGCTGTCGCCGTTCAGCTTCGCCATGGCGCGCGGCAACGTTTCGACTGACATCGTGTTCGACACGCGGCAGCGGCCAAGCGCGGTCAGCTACGACGTGCGGCTGGCGCCGACCCCGATGGGGCGGCTGTTCGCGGGCTGGGGCATTGCCGAATCGGGGACCAGCGGCACGATCAAGGGACGGATGGAGCTGCGCGGACGGGGCGATTCGATCGGCGATTCGCTGGCGACGTCGAGCGGGCGCATCGCCTTTGTCATGCCGCAGGGCACCTTGTGGACGCGCAATGTCCAGCTTGCCGAACTCGACATCGGCACGTTCGTGCAGAAGATGTTCGCCGGGAAGCTGAAAAAGCCGGTGGAGATCAATTGCGGGCTGGTTGCCTTCACCGTGCGCGGCGGCATCGCCGCGGCTGACCCGATCCTGATCGACACGCAGAAGAACGTCATTCTCGGGCGCGGTGGCTTCAGCTTCCGCACGGAGGCGATCGATCTGGCGATCCGCGCCGATGCCAAGAAGTTCAGCCTGTTCTCCGGCCAGTCGCCGGTCGGGATCGGCGGCTATTTCGCGGCGCCGGCGCTCGATGTCATCAGCCCCGACCTGATCGGCCGCGCCGGCGCTGGACTCGGCCTGGCGGTGGTCGCCGCGCCGCTCGCGGGCGTGCTGGCGTTCGTCGACGTGGGCGATGCCAAGTCCGCCGCGTGCGGCCCTGTGCTGTCGGGCGCGAACGCCGCCGCGCAGCGCACCAGCAAGGGCGAGAAGCGCGACGACGTGGGCAAGGGCACGACCGCCAAGGACGAAAAGGGCGAGGACAAGCCCGGCAAGAAGCAGCGCAAGAAGTTCCTGGGGATCTTCTGACGCGCGGTGCCGGCTAACCTTCGATAATAGTCACAGCCCGTCGGACATACGACCGCGGCTCTCGTCTACGATGGCGCGCGCCCGACGGTTGCCCCATTCGTCCGCATCACGCCACTCGGCCTTGGTCCTGCAAACCCGCTCCTTGCGGGCGATCGAACCGGTGACTTCCACTCTTCGGCAGATCAGCTCGGGTTGAGGCGCCGGTACTGCTGCCACCTGCAGCAACATCCAGGATAGTAGCATTGTCACGACATTCCTTCATTAGACATCGCGACAGAGCACAGGCAGCCGCGCCATATAGCCGAACTGATGACCGGTGACGCTTAATTCGCGATCGAACGGCTCGTGCTGTACTCGACGATGGCGCGAGCGCGGCTGTTGCCATTGTCGTCGGCGGCGCGCCACTCGGCCTTGGTCTTGCAGACCTTTTCCTTGCGCGCGACGTAGCCGGTCACTTCGATGCGGCGGCAGATCTGCGGCTGTTCGGTAGCAACGGCAGGAACGGCGGAGGGCGGCGTCGCTGCCGATTGAAGCAGCATGACCATTGCGACTGAAAGACCCGACATTTCCCCGTTCTCCCTACCCTTGTTTGATCATCACCCCTTGACCGGGGAGTCGGCTAAATCATCTATCATGCCGCAATACTCGGCGACAACAGATTGTTCTTCGGGCGACAGGTGCGGACTCCATACGTCAAAGATCAGCACGGCGCGTAATTCATCGCTGTTGTTCCATGCTTCATGTTCGATCGTGTCATCGAAAGCGAAGGGCTGACCGATCACCCATTCGCGTGTCTCGCCGCCGACGCGGAAGCCGCAGCCCGGCGGCACGATGAGCGGCAAGTGCACGATCGCGCGCGTATTGGTGACGCCGGTGTGCGGCGGGATTCGCGTATGCGGTTTCAGCATGGAGAAGAAGGCGCTGGGCGCACGGCCGGGAATGCGCGCGCCCGGCAGGCGCGCCAGCGCGGCGACGGTGCGCGGGCAGCGCGCGAGGACCGGTGCGTTCGGCCGGCCATATTCCCACAGGAAACAGGCGCCCCAATCGAGATTGTTGTTGAGCGGATCCCACTGGCTGCCCGACTGGCCTTTTTCCATGCGCACATAGGGGATCAGATCGTCGCCGGGATCGGCGATCAGCGCTTCCAGCTCGGCGCGGATCGCGTCGGTGTCGGCAGCTAGCGCGGCGAACCAGGGGAAATGATGATCGTCGAAGAATTCGTCGGCCGGGAGAAACGGATAATGCAGGCCGGCGCAGACATTGGGATAGATCCGTCGGCCGGAGAGCGAATGATCGAGAAACGCCTGCGAGCGGCGGCGGCTGGTCTGATCGAAGCCATTGACCTGCGGCATCAACGCCTGGCGGATCGGCGCGGCGATCGCCTGCCCCTGCGCGGCGCAATAGTCACGCGCGTGATCGAGCAGCTGGCCGAACTCGGCGCTTGGCTGCGCGATCTGTTCGCCAAGCTGGATCACGCCGGACCAGCGCAGCATCGCCTCGCGCCGGTCGCCGGCACGCTCGAACCATTGCGCCAGCCGCACCAATGCCTGAAGATCGCGCGCATCGATCCCCAATGCTCCCTCAAGCGCTTGCCGCTCGCCCGGCTCGTCGCCGGCCAGACGGCGCGCGTGCGCAAGGTTGCGCCACAGACTGCCCGCGGCGGGATCAAGCGCAACGGCTTGCTCGAACAAGCGCTGTGCCTGATCAATATCTTGGGCGCGCAAGGCGGCGAGGCCGCGTGCATTGGCTTCCTGGGAGGTCAGCGACATGCAGATCTTTCTATGAGGCGACCCGTGGGTTGGGAAGACTATGCCGCACTCGCGAACAAAGGCTAGGGTTCACCTATGTATTCCCGCAACACTTTCGACGCCGCGGACCCGCAATGGCTGGCGCACCGGTACGAGCCGGGGCGTGACCAATTATTGTATCGCTTCGTGCCGCGCGCGATGCACGCCGACGGGCCGTTCCTGACCGACGAGCTGGTGGGCGCGCAGCCGAGCCATGTCGCCGATCGCGCCGCCGGCGTGGCAGCGGCGCGTGCGCATGCCGCGCCACTCCATTTCATCTTTCACTCGGCCTTTTGCGCCTCCACGCTGCTGGTGCGCGCGCTTGATCGGCCGGGTGTGGCGATGGGGCTGTCGGAGCCGGTGCTGCTCAACGATGTGACGGGGATCCGGCGGCGTGGCGAGCGCACGGGCGCCGATCTGGCGCGATTGCTCGACGAGGCCATGGCGCTGCTCGCGCGGCCGTGGGGCGCGGGCGAGAGTGTCGTCGTCAAGCCGTCCAACATCCTGTGCGCGCTGCAACGCCCGATGCTGGCGCTGCGCCCGGATGCGCGCGCGGTGCTGCTGCATGCGCCGCTGCGGGTGTTTCTCACCTCGGTGGCGCGCAAGGGGCTGTGGTGCCGATTGTGGGTGCGCGAACTGCTGGAGGGGCTGCTGCGCGACGGATTGGTCGACCTGGGGTTCGCGCCGGACGACTTCTTTCGCATGAGCGACCTGCAGGTGGCGGCGGTCGGCTGGCTGGCGCAGCATCGCCAGTTCGCCATGCTGGTGCAGCAATTTCCCGATCGGGTCCGCACGCTCGATTCAGAACGGTTGATGGCGGACCCGGCGGCCGCGATCGGCCGGGCAGCGGCGCTGTTCGGGCTGCCGGCGGACGGCGTCGGCGAGCATGCGGCGATGGCGCGGCACAGCAAAACGGGCGCGGCGTTTACGCCCAGCGATCGCGCGCGCGAGCATGCGGATGCGATGGCAGCGCACCGTGACGAGATCGAGAAGGTCAAAGCCTGGGCGCTGGTGATCGCCGAGCGGTCCGGGATCGCGCTGGACCTCAAGGCGCCGCTGCTGCCCTGATCGCAGAGTGCGTTAGGAGGAAGGCGGACGAGGGTTCCGCTTGTCTGGCCGTGGCTGAAGCTCGGCTGCCTTGCAGCGTTTCGCAGACAAAAAAAGGGCGGGCACAAGGCCCGCCCTTCTCTTTGGTGTGAAGCGTTCGCTTAGAAGCGGATCTTCGCAGCCATCACGTAACGGCGACCAATCGCGTCGTAGGTCGACGGGAAGGTGTTGCCGCTGTTGAAGGTGGTCGAACCAGCCTCACCACCGACCAGCGGCGGCTCGATGTCGAACAGGTTCTGGATACCCGCGGTGAACGTCAGGTTCTCTGCAACGTTGAACCGGGTGGTGAGGTCGAAGTAATCCTTCGCCTCGATCCGGTTGAAGTTGACCTGACGGCCAGCCAGACGACCTGCCGAAGCCGGCAGCGTGCCCTCGAAGATGAAGCGCGAGTCTTCGTCGAAGCCACGAGCGACGAAGTCACCGGCTGCGCCCTCATAACGGGTGCTGCCGATGTGGCGCCACAGGAGCGAGATGTCCACGCCCTCGACCGTTGCCGTACCACGCACCGACCACTGCCACTCAGGGATCGGCTGACCGCAGTTGGCCGAGTAATAGCCGACGCAATCACGGTTGAAGCTGGCGGCAGTCGCCTGGAAGGTCGACTTGTCGGTCCAGGTCATCGAGCCGGCGAGGCTGAGCTTCGCGAAGCCGATGTCGTGCGCGTAGTTCGCGGTCACGTCGATACCGCTGGTTTCCAGACGGCCGAGGTTCGACAGCGACAGGAACAAGCCCGGCGTGGTGTTCGGGTCACCGTTCAGGCCGCCCGTGAGCGGGTCACGACGGATCGAGGTGCACGCCGCGCTGGTCGGCGAGTTGGTGCCGGTGGCGCCGAAGCAAGCAGAGATCGCGTCGCCCGGAGCCGGCGAGGTGATCGCACCGTCAACCTTGATGTTGAAGTAATCAACCGAGATCGACAGACGCGGCACGAAGGTCGGCGTGAAGACCACACCGGCCGTCCAGCTCTTGCCCACTTCCGGATCGAGCAGCAGGTTGCCGCCGCCGGTGGAGTTGGCCTGACCCGAGATCGGCTGCGCGATCGAATCAACGTTGGCAGCCGATGCACCCTGCGCAAGGCAGATGGCGCGCAGCGTGCCCGTCGGGTTCGGACGGATGCGGTTACCGTTGTCGTCGAACGTGGCGCACGGATCGTCCTGCAGGTTGGTGAGACCCGTGGTCACCGGCGAGAACAGCTCGGCGATGTTCGGGGCGCGAACGGCGCGCGCGTAGTTACCGCGGATCTTCAGGCCGTTGAACGGCGTCCAGCTACCAGCCGCCTTCCAGGTGGTGGTGTTGAAGCCCGGATCACCCGCTGCATCGATCGTGTAGCTGGAATAGCGGATGCCGCCTTCCACCGTCAGATCCTGGAAGAACGGACGGTTCTGGATCAGCGGAACGATGAGTTCGCCGATCGCTTCGTACACGTCATAGCCGCCGGTGATGTTCGGAGCCGGGCCACCGGCGCCGCCCAGATCGCCGCTGGCTGCCAGCGTGTCGGAGGCCTGCGATGCGCTGTAGCGACGATACTCGCCGCCAACCGCGAACGAGATCGGGTTGTCGGAAAGCGGGCTGGCCACGCCGAAGTCACCGCTGATCGTGGCGCGAGCCTGGGCCAGCGTGGTGCGGGTACGAACGGTCGACGTCTCGTTGAGGAAGTCGACAGCCGCGTCGGTCCAGGTGGCGTTACCCTGCGGACCGAACCAGTTGATCGGAACGCAGCCGGCGGCCGTGCCGTCGAAGCAGCTGGTGGTGTTGTTGGCGAGGAAGCTGTCTGCAACGCGCGAGTTCAGGGTGTAGCCCTGGATCGACTGCAGGTTCTCCGACTCACCGTACGAACCGAACACGTCCCAATCGATCGTGTCGGTGATCGCGCCGCGCGCGCCGAGACGATAGTCGAAGAACTGCGTCGAGTACTCGCTGACGCGCGGACCCACCTCGGTCGCACGACGGAACAGCGCGCTGGTGACCGTCTGGTAGCCGGCATCGCCCGGCGTCAACGTCGGGTTCGCAGCAGCGGCGCAGGCCGCGGCCGAAATGCCGTTGGCCGAGCAGAAGGTGTTGCGCAGCGCGTCGGTCAGGAACGGGTTGTTGAGCGGAATGTCGACCGCGACGCCGAACGAACCCGACGGTGCGATGATCGTCGACACGGTGTTCTTCGAGAAGATGCCACGCGTGTAGACTTCGACGTCGTCGCTGACTTCGTAGTTGGCCGCACCATAGATGTTGAAGCGGTCAAACGGCGTCTGATAGACGTTGAACGGGTTGAAGTTGAACGCGGTGAACGCGTTGCCCGGACGGAAAGCCGTGCCGTCTGCGTTGACCTGACGCGTGCCCTGGCCGGGGATCGAGAAGCGCGACGGAACCGCCGTGCCCGAACCGCCGCCGCCGCCGGTGCCGGAGCTGAGCGCGAGGAAGCCGTAGTCGCGGGCGCCCTGATAGATCGGATCCGATTCCTGGTAGCCGATGCTGAACACCGCGTTGCCGCGGCCGTCATCGAAGTTCGCACCGATCGTCACGTCGGCGCGGAACACGCTGCCGTCGCCTTCTTCGCTGATCTGCTGCGAGACGTTTGCCTCGAGGCCGGCGAAGTTACGGCGGGTGATGAAGTTGATGACGCCCGAAACCGCGTCTGCACCGTAGGTGGTCGATGCACCGCCGGTCAGCACGTCCACGCGGTCGATCAGCGCGAGCGGCACGTTGTTAAGGTCGAAACGGCCGTTCAGTTCGGCCGGCACCAGGCGGACGCCGTCGAGCAGGACGACGTTGCGGTTCGACCCGAGGTTGCGCAGGTTGGCGAACGACGCACCGCCGTTGCCGTTGTTGACCGCGGAACCGATCGACGGGGTGATGCCCGGCAGTTCGCGCAGCAGCTCTTCTGCAACGTTGGCCTGCTGCAGGTCGATTTCGTCGGCGCCGACGACCTTGACCGGGGTGGCCTGAACGAGGTTCGGGTTCTTGATCAGCGTACCGGTAACGACGATGTCGCCGGTCGCGGTCGGGGCGGTGTCAGCACCTTCCTGCGTGACGACGCCCGGCGCCGGTGCACCCGGCGTAACAGTCGAGTCGACCTGCTGCGCCGACGCGGAGCCGGCTGCCATCACGGCGCCGACGAACAGCGTCGTCGTCAACAAGCGCGAGCGAAAAGTTGTGCGCATGTGTGTTTCCCTTTTGATGCCCCGGTTGAACCCGGTTTATCGGCTTGCCCTAATGTGCGATCGACAAAGACCGACCCACATGGCCACACGGGCTAATCAGCAATCCCCGCCCCTGCAACGTCCACCCGGCGCATCCGCCACATTGCCGCGCAAGTGTAACAGGAAGGCAACACTTTCCTGTCCGCCTTGTCCGGTTTCACGACACACTGTATCACCAGCTTAGTTCAAGGAGACGAGAAATGGCGCAATCACGCGCGCTGGCGGCCGGAAGCATGGCGGTGGCGATCATCGCCGCGACCGGTGCCGCAGGGGCACAGGCGCAGGACCGCGCAAGCAGCCGGGTGGTGCAATCCTTTGCCCAATGCCGCGCGATTGCGGTGCCGGAGGAGCGGCTGGCCTGTTTCGACAAGGCGGCGGCTGCGCTGGAGCAGGCGGTGCAGGCGAAGGAAGTGCGCATCCTTGACAAGGACGACGTGCGGCGCACCCGGCGATCGCTATTCGGTTTCCAGCTGCCGCGCGTGGGGCTGTTCAACGAAGGCGACGAAGAGGCGAAGAAGGAGGAGTTCACCGAGATCAACACCACGGTGGCGTCCGCGCGACAGGTGCAGGGCGGACGGGTCGAGATCCGGCTGAGTGGTGAGGACGATGCGGTGTGGCAGACCACCGAGGCGGTGACCTTCCCGCCCAAGGCTGGCGACAAGATCCGCATTCGCCGCGGGGCGATCGGCAGCTATTTCATCAACTTCGGCGGTCGCAGCGTGCGCGGGATGCGCGTGCGCTGATCCCTGACCGGCGGGCCGGGGCGAGCGCACGCGCGCCTCGCCTAGCCGGGCAAGATCGACAGTGCCGGGAGCACCGCCGTCCGGATCGCCTGCTCGATCCGCTCGGCATAATAGCCAATGCCGATCTCGGGCGGATGGACGTTGTCAGCCGCGACGTAGAAGCCGGCGTTGGCGACGCCGGCGGGCACTCCGCTGGCGTTGTTCCACGAGCCCACCACCCACGGCGGCGTCGCGCCGCAGATGGGCACAAAGAGGGTGAGCGGATCGCCGGCTTGCGCGACCGCTGCGGCGATCGCCGCCTCCACCGCCGCGGCCCCCGGCAGGTTGATCGATGGTACGCCGACCACGATGATTGGCGCCGCCGATCCGGCGCGCAGCGTGCGCAAGGTTGCCAGCACGGCGGCCTGCACGGCCGCGGGGGCATAGCCGACGTCGTTGGTCGATCCCATCAACATGAGCGCATCGGGTGCGAGGGCGAGTGCCTGTGCCGCCCGCTGCCCAAAGGTGCGGAAGCTCGCGGCGGAGGCATTGCAATAGCCGGTACCGCCGACCGACAAGTTCCAGCAATCGCGCCAGCCGAGCCGCTTGGCGAGCAGTTGCGCGATCGATCCGCCCGCGAGCCAGGGACCGTAGCTCGACCCGGCATTGTAGCTGTCGCCGATGACGGCCAGCCGCGGCGCACCGCCACCGTCCGCGCTGACTGTGGCCGTGGCGCCGGTCTGGACGCCGCCGAACTGCGAGGCGCTCTTGCCGGTTTCCAGCTCATAGTGACGCCACCGGCGCCCCGTACTGGCCGACCAGTCGATCACCAGCCATTGATCCTGTCCGCCGGCGACATGGCTGCCCGGCATCAGATAGCGCCCATCGACGATCACCCGCACCTGCGCCGAGCCGGCGGGGATGAACAGCGCCACCTTCTCCCCGTCGCAGGCGAAGGAGACCGACGCGCCCACGCACATCGGCGCGCCCGCCTTTGCCTCGAAGCTGGTCAGCGACCAGAAGGTCGTGCGCAGGGGTGAAGCGGTTGCCCCGCGGAGCGTGAAGGCGCCGGAGTGGGCGGCAGGCGTCCAGGTTGCACCGAGCGACGGGTTGCTGGTGACCGCCGTCACTGCTGGTGCCCCGTCGCCCGGATCGGCGGCGCGCGCTCCGCCGACGAACGCCCAGTACAGCCCACCGGCACCATCGGCGACATATTGACCGTTGGTGCTTGTCGTCGGGCCGGTGCCGCTCAGCGGCGCGGTGCCCGCCAAGCCGCACAGATACCAATTGCCGCCATGCGCCACCACCTGGCCAACCGCGTAAGCGGCGCCTGGCGTATAGGCCGGGGCGGCAAGCCAGTGCCGCTCGACTACCGGATTGCGGCCAAGCGCCGCGCCCGCCGCCCGCAGCAGATTGGCGTGGCGGGCCGAGGCGGCTGCGGCTGCGCGGCCTTGCGCGGCGAGGCCGCGCGCCACCACATCCACGCCGCTCATTGCGCCACCCGATAGGTGAGCGTGCCGTTCAGCAGCGTTGCCGACACATAATGAAGCGCACCTGCCTCGCTTTCACTCACCACCGCTTCGTTGCAATTGGCGGTGAAACGCGCCCAGCGCGCACCGCCCGCCGTCAGCGGCAGGCTGGTGACCCCGCCATCGGTGGAGCGCAGCACCTCGACCGTGCCGGTCCACTCGCCCGTGAGCGTGACCCAGATCGGACGGTCCAGATCTGGGGCGAACGGCCCCGCGATGCCGCTGGCGGTCAAGGTGCCGGTGAGCGGGATCGAGCCGGCCGGTTTCTGAACGGCGCGCACCGGCAGCGGATTGTCCTCATGCACCGCCACGGCCGGCGCATCGACCGCGCCGAACGCCACGGCATATTGCGGCACGAAGCCTGCTGGTATTTCCACTTCCGCCATGTCTTCCTCCTGTTTGTTCCATTTATGTTCTACAGGAGGCCGAATGGTGTAGGACAGCGGCTTTCAGGGGATCGATTGCTCGATCAGCGATCGCAGGCTGTCGGCCGCGCGATCGATGTGGAAGCGGGTGGTGAAGCAGGCGCGTGCCTGAACGCGCATCGCCTCTCGCTGCGCGGGCGTGCAGGCGAGAAATCGCGCGATGAGGTCGATCGTGCCTGCCTGCGTATCGGATGCGGCGAACCCTGCGCCATCGGCCACGACCTCGCGCCAGATCGCCACCTGATCGCTGACCAGCACCGGCGTGCCCGCGGCGAGCGCCTCGGCAACGGCGATGCCAAAATTCTCCTGGTGCGATGGCAGCACAAAGGCGCTGGCGGCCCGCAGCGCGCCGGCCTTTTGTGCGCCGGCCAACATGCCGGGAAAGTGGACGCGGGCGGCGATGCCGGCGTCGCTTGCGATCTGCTGCAGGGTAGGCACCAGCTGCGCCTGGTCCGGCCCCGCGACGACCAGATGCAGTGCCGGCTCGCGGTTCGCCAGTGCCACGAAGGCGCGCACCAGCAGATCGCAGCCCTTTTTGGAATGGATCCGGCCGAGAAAGAGTAGAAACGGGTGTGCGCCGAGCGCCGGAAGCGATTGCCGAAAGGCCGCTTCGTCGGTGGCGCCATGTGGCAGATCGGCGGTGCCGTAGTTCACCACCGCGCTGTGCAGGCTATAGGGCCAGAAAGCCCGGTGCGCGCGCAACCGCTCCTCTTCGCTGGTGAAGAGCACCGCGCGCGCGTTGCGTAGCAGCGGCGCCTCCGCCCACCACCAGCTGGCTTGCTTGGCGAGATGCTTGAGCGGGGCGGTGCGGCGGAACCAGGGGTCAAGCATGCCGTGCGGAAACACGAAATACGGCACCGGGCCGCCGGCGAGCGCCTGCGCTGCCCCGCGCGCACCATAGCGCCACAAGCCTGAGACGATCACCGCATCGTAGCGCTGTGCGTTGGCCCGCAGCCACGGGACCATGGCTGGCGCGTAGCGGTAGCGGCGCAGCGGCCCCCCGCCGCGCGCCGGGCCGAGCGCGGTGATGGTGCCGGGGTAATCGGGCAGGTGGCGTTCGTCGGGCGGATCGAGCGTGAGGAGATCCTGCCGGTGCCCCTGCCGCGCCCAGATCGCCGCCACTTGCCGCGCGCCCTCGATCGGGCCGCCGGTGCGCGGATCGGCGCTGGTAATGATCCGCAGGATGCGCGTCACGCCGGTGGCGCGATCGGCAGGCCGCTGAGCGTTGCGAGCCGCGCCAAGCGTTCCTCGCGCGATTGGCAGGCGGCAAGCTCGCCTTCCCATTCGGCGACCTTTGCGGCGACCAGGAAGCGATACCAGAAGCCCTGCAGCAGATGGTAGATCAGCCCGGCCCGGCCATCCATGAAGCCGCGCTGCGCGATGTAGCGGTAGAGGAAATAGCCGAGCGGCCCGGCCCATAACGGCAGCCGAGCATAGACCTTTGTCTTCAGCACCCGCTTGCGGCGTGCCTGACCGGAGAGCCGGGAGGGCGCGGCATCGAACAAGGCGTGGCGGGTGGCGAGCACCTCGACTGCCTCGCGGCTGGCATAGCCATTGTGCTTGGCGGTGAAGAACGACAGGTCGCCGGTGTTCGCATCGGCAAAGCCGCCCGCCAGCTTGATCGCGCGCCCGTGGGTGAGGACCACATGCTCGTCCATCCAGCGCGCCTCCATCCGGCCCGCGCCGGTGCGCCACAGCCGCAAGAGCCACAGGGGGTAGCGCCCGCCGTGGCGGATCCAGCGGCCCATGAAGAGATGCTTGCGGTTCAGCAGCACGCCCGTGACGTCCGCCGCGGCAGTCGGCAGGGTGGTCGCGATCGCCTGCGCCAGATCGGGCTCGATCAGCTCGTCGGCATCGAGCCGCAGCGTCCAGCCGGTGGTGATGCCGCCGTGATCGAGCGCCCATTGCATCTGCGCGGCATGGCTGGTGAACGGGTGCTGCAGCACGCGGGCGCCGGTGGCCCTCGCCAGATCGACCGTCGCGTCGGTCGAGAAGCTGTCGACCACCAGCACCGCGCGCGCGATGGGGCGCACGCTGGCGATGGCGCGCGCGATGTGGTGCGCCTCGTTGAAGGTGATGATGACGACGGTGAGATCCGCTGCTGTCGTTGTGCCGAGCGCTTCGCTCATGTCGACGCGCCGAAGCGGATGCGGCGGTCGCGCAGGTGGGTCGCGGGATTGCCACCGTGGACGGTCCAGGGTGGCAGATCGCGCATCGCGCAGCCGCGTGCCCCGAGCACGGCCCCCTCGCCGATCGTTACGCCCGGCCCGACGAACGCCTCTGCCGCGACCCAGGCGCGCGCACCGATCGCGATCGGGCGGGCGCGCAGCTGGAATGCCGGATCCTCGATATCGTGCGTGCCGGCGCAAAGATGCGCGCGCTGCGAGATGATCGCATGCGCGCCGATCGTGATGCGCGCCATGGAATAGACGTTCGCGCCCGGCCCGATCGCGGCATGATCGCCGATGACGAGATTGGCCGGCGACCAGATGCGCGCGCTGGCATAGACATTCGCGGTCGGCGCCACCCGAGCGCCGAACAGCCGCAGCAGCAGGCGACGCCAGGCGCGCAGCGGCGGCGGGGTCCAGCGTGCCAGCAGCAGCCACGTTGCTGCCCAAGCGAGGCGATACAGACGATTGCCGAGCGCAAAGCTCGGCCCGCCTTTCCACGCACCCGCCACCCGCCCGTCAAGCGGCTGCGCCATCGCCAATCAGCATGATATTCTCCCCCTCGAGACAGGCTAGGCGATCCGCGCGAGGCTCGCAACGCAGTGTATCGACGCGTGCGCGATGGCGGATTAGGCTTACCGCCGGGGAAAAGCGGGGGAGGTTGGATTAGCGCCATGCAATGGCTCGGCTGGGCCTATCTGATCGTGCTGGCGCTGCTCGGCTGCGCGCAATTGCTATTGGGCGCCAGCCTATGGGTCCTCGGCGTGCTTGTGCTGATATCAGGCGCGGCGGTGATCCCGCTGCTTCGCAGCCAGTGGCGCGTATCCGACGGGCTGTACGCGATCATGACCGTGTATTTCGGATCGGGCGCGTTGCTGGTGAAGACGCTGGCGGGTCAGCCAGTCCACAGCAACCTGCAGGTGCCCGATCTTTCCGCCGGCTATCTGTTGCTTGGCTTTGGCGCGATCACGATCGGCTATGGTGTCGCCCGCACGGTGTCGCGCCCCTCGCGCAGCGCGGAGCATCTGCGCCATCTGACGCGCCATGAGCCCAATCTCGTTCGGCTTGCCGTCCCAACCTTTCTCGCTGGCGCCGTGTTCCTGTTCCTGCAGACGCAGTTTCGCCCGATCGCGGTGGATGGCGGCTTCGAGCCGGGCGGGTTCGGCGGGTTCGGCACCTTCTACCCGCTGCTGCCGCTCGGCATCGCCTTGCAGGCCGCGCTGGTGGTGCGGCAACCGCTGGTCGCCCGGCACAAGGCCGTGCTCGCCGTGATGATGCTGGTCGTGCTGGCGCTGACGCTGGCCGACAATACCAAGCGGACCTTGTTCGACTGCCTGCTGGTGATCGCGCTTGTCTTCGTGGTGCATGGCGCGCGGTTGCGCCTGCGGTGGATCATCCCTGCAGGGGTGAGCGCCGCCGTGCTGCTGGCGCTTGTCATGCCGGCGGTGCAGATCGTGCGCACCATGACCGACGTGCGCAGCACCGCGCGGATCGGCGCCACGTGGTCAGTGCTGCGCGAGCATGGCTTCCACCCTGTGCGGCTCGCCGCAACCGCCGATCAGCTGGCGACCGGGCACCAGCGCGTGTGGCGCGACAGCTACATCTTCCCGCTGGCCTGGAATACCGAGCGGTTTACGATGATCCAGCCGATCGACCTCGTGGCGCGCGGCCTGGACGCGTTCGGCACGATCGGCGGCGCTGACCTGTGGCGCGATCCGGCCGAGACGTTGCTGCCGGGCTTCCTCATCACCAAGACGCTGGCGAACGCCCCCGATCGGATCGCGTGGCATTACGGCTTTCGCGAGAACGGCTCGATCGCGCGGCCGGTGGTGGGGCTGATCGCCAGCAGCCTTGCCGCGTTCGGCGTCGCTGGCGTGATGCTGCTGCCGATGCTGGCGGCGGGACTGGCGTTTGCCGCGCTGGATTGGCTGGGCGGGCGGCTGAGCGGCAATGTCTGGGCGGCGTTCATCCTCGCCGCCACGTCGTTCCTGGCCGAGAAGGAGGTCAGCACCACCTTGTCGTTCTTCTGCCGCAGCTATCCGTTTCTCCTGCTGGTCGCGGCATGCATGTTGCTGATCGGCAGGGTGCGCCGTCCCCGCCCGGTGCGGGTGATCCCGATCAACGGCATGTCGCTTTAGAGCAGAGCGGCGAGATTGTGCGTGAAGGCGGCGGCCGAATAGCGGCTGGCTGTCTTGCGGTGACCGGCCGCGCCCATGCGCCGCGCCAGTTCGGGATCATCGAGCAGCCGGCGAAGCCTGTCGGCGAGCGCGGGTACGTCCTCCGGGTCAACGACGAACCCGTCCGCCCCTTCCTCGATCACCTCCGCTGCGGCGCCGAAGCGCGAGCCGATCACCGGCAGGCCGCGCGCCCATGCCTCCAGATAGACGATGCCGAATCCTTCCTTCGATGAGGGCAAGGCGAAGACCTGCGCCTCGGCATAGGCACGCGCCAGCGCCGCCTCGTCGACCCAGCCGGGCAGCGCCACGCGATTGCTGACGCCGAGCGTGGCGGCAAGATCCTGCAACTCCCCCCGCAGCGGGCCGTCGCCGATCACCGTCAACTGCGCGTCGGGCAGCGCAGGCAGCGCGGAGACGAGCTTGTCGACATGCTTTTCGCGCTCCCCAGCGCCCAGCCGCGCCACGGCGAGGATGGTCTTGCCCGCCACGACCGGCGCTAGCGGCGAGGGTTCGGGCAGGTCGACGGCATTGGGGAACAGCACGAATTTGGCCGCTTGCAGGCCGAAGGCTGCGGCCATGCGCTGCTGCGAGAAGCGGCTGACGATGGCGATCCGATCGATCGCCGCCCGTAGCACACGCCGCTCCCACCAGCGGGGCGCGCGATAGGCCGGATCGCCCCACACTTCGATACCATGCGCGAAGAGGATGATGCGCGCGCGCGGCCGAAGGGCTCGCGCGAGCAGGGCAAGCGGCAGCAGGTTGATGTGGCCGATCAGCACCACATCGGCCCGGCGCAACGTGGCGACGATCGTCGCGGCGAATCGGCGCGGTGGGTGATCGGCGCGCATGGCGACGCCCGGTCGGCAGCCGAGTGCGCGCAAGGACTCGATCACGCGCCGGTTAAAGCGCTGAATGCCGCCGTGTCCCGTGGCGGACAGGCCAATGAATAGGATGGAGCGCGGCGCGGCGCTATCGCGCACGGCGGTGCCCCCAGATCATGACCGGGATCATCGCGATGTGCCCTGCGAGGAGCGCGGCGGCGATCCCGCTCAGCCCGAAGATCGGGGCAAGCACGGCGGCTGCGGCAAGCGTCACAGTGGCCACCAGCAGGAAGATGAGGGTGACGGCGCCATGCCGGTTCACCGATGCGATCGGCGTGAACAGCGCGGACCACAGCATCTCGGCCGCGACGGCAGCGACCAGCAGCGGAAGAAAGGGATAGACCGGCTGCACCGCGCCATGGGTGAGCATCGGCAGCACAAAGGGCGCGGCGATCAGCACGGCGAGCGCGTAAGCCGCCGTGAGGGGCGCGGTGACGCCGGCCTGAACGCGCAGCAGCCGCGCAGCGCCGTGGCGATCGCCGCGCCCGGCGAGCGCGGCATATTCGCTCGTCACGCTGTTGTTAAGCATGTTGATCGCCGCCATGCCGACGCGCGACACGGTGCGCGTGGTCGAGAAGATCACGGTGGCGACGGCACCGAGCGCGCCGCCGACGATCAGCAACGGCGCCTGGATCAGCAGCGCCTGGGCGAGCGGCAGGAGCATATAGGCGAGCGCCGGGCGACACAGGCCGGCAAGCGTGGCATGATCGGCGTGGCGGGTGCCGAGCGACAGCCAGTGCGACAGGCCGCGCAGCCAGCGGTAGGCGGCGGCGAGCGTGATCAGCCGCACCGCCAGCATGGCGCCGGCGGCCGCGATCAGGCCACCGCCGGCGAGCGCCGCGGCGGCGACCGCGGTCCCTTCGAGCAGGCGGGCACTGGCCGCCCACATCGCCTCGCTGGCGGGGCGGTTCTCGGCGCGGATGCCAGCGCATACCAGCAGAAAGAGCTGGTAGAACAGCACGTTGGCGATGAGCAGGAGGAGCGTGGTGCGCGCGGCTCCGGGCGTGACCGCGTCGACCGAGAGCCAGCCGGGAACGTCGGCAAGGAAGATCGCGGCGGCGCTGGCGGCGAGGAGCAGCGGGGCGGCGATCGCGAGCAGCGCGAAGATACTCTGGAAGATGCGCAGCGCCTCGTCGCGTCGCCCGGCGGCGACCGCCATGACCATCGCGTTCTTGGCCACATAGGTGAAGCCGAAGTCACTGAATGTAAGGTAGAAAGGCACCGCCGACAGCAAGAGCCAGGCACCGTAGAGCGGCACCCCCCAGGCGTGGAGGAGCAGCGGGACGAGCGCGAGTTGCACGGCCAGCGTGACGAGCTGGCCATAGGCCTGCGCCGACAGCGTGCGCCCGAGCCGGGCGGCGGTGCCGCGGTCGAGCGACCGGCTCAACAGTCCGCCTCCGGTCGCCACGCTGCTTGCTTCCCCCTCTTGTCCCCCCGGTTAGCTGCGGCCTTTCGGGCAGAGGAGCAAGCCGCTTTGTGGCGAGAATCGGCCGCCTTCCGGCGAAAATCAGCCGCGGGCTATTACCCGATGGCCTTGAGCCAATCGACCAGCAGGTGGTTGACCTCTTCGGGCCGTTCCTGCTGCGTCCAATGGCCGCAATCCTCCAGCAAATGCCCTTCGACGCGCGGCACGTGTGGGCGCATGACCCCGATCGGATCGGGCAGCGCGCCAAAGCCGGTGGTGGCGGGATCCTTGGTACCGCCGATGAACAGCGCCGGCTGCTCGATGCGGCGATCGCGGAATTGCTGGAGCCAGGCGAAGTCGCGCTCGTGATTGCGATAGCGGCTGATCGGGCCGAAGAAGCCGGATGCCTCGAACTCGGCGACGTAATAATCGAGATCGGCGTCGCCGAGCCAGGCGGGGAAGGGATCGGGATCGACCATGTCCTGCAGCAAGGTCGCGCCGGCCGCCTTGGTGGGCCAGGTGCCCGGCGGGGCGTCGCCCGAGATCGCGTAATAGAATTTGCGCAGGAAATCGCGCACGTCGGCCTCCGCCTCGCGCTCCGCCGGGCCGACCTCCTGGAACCATTCCTGGTAGAAGAAGCGGCCCTTGTTGGTGAAGGCGTGACGGAACGTTTCGGTGAACGGGCGCGCGGGCACGCCGGTATAGGGGACGGACAGCGCGGCGACGGCGCGGAAGCGATCGGGCCGGGTCAGCGCCGAATTCCACACCTGCGGCGCGCCCCAGTCATGCCCGACGAGGATCGCGGGCGCGCCGGGTTGGAGCGCCTGCGCCACCGCGTCGATGTCGGCGACGAGATGCTCCATGGCGTAATCCTCGACGCGGGTCGGCTTGTCCGAGCCGCCGTAGCCGCGCACGTCGATCGCCGCCGCGGTGAAGCCCGCCTGTGCCACCGGCCCGAGCTGATGCCGCCAGGAATACCAGCTTTCGGGAAAGCCATGCACCATCAGGACCAGCGGCCCCTCCCCTTCGACGGCGGTGCGGATGCGCACCGGGCCGGTATCGATCATCCGAAATTCAGGCGTCCGAAACTCGGGCATGTCTCTCTCCAACTTTTTGTTGCTGCAATCAGACGGCGCATGGCTGCGTGCCGACCGGCAGGGTACAACTGGCGTCATGCACCGTATTCTGCCGCTTTGTCTCCTGTCGTGCGTGACATTCGCCGCGCCCGCTATCGCCCAGACGACCCATGACGAGGCGGTGTGGGTGAATGGCACCGTGTCGGGCAAGATCGAAGGGCCGATGGTGTTCTTCGCCGAGGTGCAACCGCGGATCGGCGACGGCGTGTCGCGATTGCAGCAATTGCTGCTGCGGCCGGCGGTCGGCGTCGAGCTATCCAAGGCGGTGACGATCTATCAGGGCTATGCGCGCGTGATCGATCCGGTCGATGGTGGGCGGGATCTGCAGGAGGATCGCCTATTCCAGCAGGTGACGTGGAACGTCGGCACGATCGGGCAGCTGGAGGTGCAATCGCGTACCCGGCTGGAAGAGCGCTGGCGCAACGATGGCGACGGCATGTCGCTGCGCGCGCGGGAGATGATGCGGTTCGAATATCCGCTCGCGCCGGGTAGCCGGCGGGTGGCGGCGCTGGCGTCGGTGGAGGGGTTCGTCGGGCTGACGACCGCCGAGTGGGGCGGCGAGCCGGGGTTCGATCAGGTGCGCAGCTTCGTCGGCGTGGAGATCCCGTTGGCGGGCAAATCGACGATCGAGGCCGGGTATCTGAACCAGACGCGCGATGCGCCGGGCGGCGACGTGCGGATGGCGCATGTCGCATCGGTGAGTGTCTTTATCCGCATGTAGCACACGGTGACCACGTCCTGAGGGCTGCCCGTTGCGAGGCGGCGCGAGTTGCTACGCTTGTGCTGAGTCGCATTGACGCTGGCTGAGGGTGACGTGCGAGCCGAGCCGAGCCGCGACCAAGCTGCGCCCTTGGCCGGGGCGGTGGTGGGGCGTGGCTGTGCGATGCTTCAGCCGCCGCCTGCTCGCGCCCGGCGCCAGCTTAGCTTCTCCCAAAAAGAAAGCGCCCCGCGAGTTTCCTCGCGGGGCGCTGTTCCTGTCACCGGTTGGCGATCAATGGTGCTTTTCGTCCTCGATCACCGGCAGCGTTTCGAACTGGTGATACGGCGGCGGCGACGTCAGCGTCCACTCGAGCGTGGTGGCACCCTCGCCCCAGGGATTGTCGGGCGCCTTCTTGCCCGCGGCGAGCGACCAGACGAGATTGATGAAGAAGATCACCATGCCCAGCGCCATGATCTCATAGCCGTGCGTCGCGATGCCGTTCCAGTAAGCGTAGGCGTCCGGATAGTCCGGGTAGCGCCGCGGCATGCCCTGGAGACCCAGGAAATGCATTGGGAAGAACAAGAGGTTCACGCCGGCGAAGAACACCCAGAAGTGCAGCTGGCCGAGGAACTCGTTGTACATCTTCCCCGACATCTTCGGGAACCAGTAATAGAAGCCGGCGAACAGCGCGAACACGGCGCCGAGCGACAGCACGTAGTGGAAGTGCGCCACGACGTAATAGGTGTCGTGCATGTAATCGTCGACGCCGCCGTTGGCGAGCACCACACCCGTCACGCCACCCACGGTGAACATGAAGATGAAGCCGATCGCCCAGACCATCGGCGTCTTGAAGGTGAGCGAGCCACCCCACATGGTCGCGATCCAGGAGAAGATCTTGATGCCGGTCGGCACCGCGATGACCATGGTTGCGGCGGTGAAGTACATCTTCGTGTTCACCGAAAGGCCGGTGGCGAACATGTGGTGCGCCCACACGACGAAGCCGACCACGCCGATCGCCACCATGGCATAGGCCATGCCGAGATAGCCGAAGATCGGCTTGCGGCTGAAGGTGGAGATGATGTGGCTGATGATGCCGAAGCCCGGCAGGATCATGATGTACACTTCGGGGTGACCGAAGAACCAGAACAGGTGCTGGTACAGGATCGGATCGCCACCGCCGGCCGGATCGAAGAAGGTCGTGCCGAAGTTACGATCGGTCAGCAGCATGGTGATCGCCGCGGCGAGAACCGGCAGCGACAGCAGCAGCAGGAACGCGGTGACCAGCACCGACCAGGCGAACAGCGGCATCTTGTGCAGCGTCATGCCCGGTGCGCGCATGTTGAAGATGGTGGTGATGAAGTTGATCGCACCCAGGATCGACGACGCACCCGACAGGTGGAGCGACAGGATCGCCATGTCGACCGACGGACCCGGCTCACCATAAGTGGAGAGCGGCGCATAAACGGTCCAGCCGGTGCCCGCACCCGCGCCGAAGAACGGCGAGGACAGCAGCAGCAGGAAGGACGGCACCAGCAGCCAGAAGCTGATGTTGTTCATGCGCGGGAAGGCCATGTCCGGCGCACCGATCATCAGCGGCACGAACCAGTTGCCGAAGCCGCCGATCATCGCCGGCATCACCATGAAGAACACCATGATGAGGCCGTGGGCGGTGATCATCACGTTCCACAGGTGCAGCGCCTCGTCGAACGTGCCCGGGCCATGCAGCATGGCGAGCCAGGTCGGCAGGTACTGGATGCCCGGATCACGCAGCTCGATACGCATCAGACCCGAGATCGCGCCGCCGATGATGCCGGCGAAGATCGCGAAGATCAGGTAAAGGGTGCCGATGTCCTTGTGATTGGTGGACATGAACCAGCGCTGGAAGAACGCGGGCTTGTGATCCGCGTCGTGATGGTGGTGCGCATGGTCGTCGTGCGCCTGAAAGGCGGATGGGTTGAGTGCGGTATCGGTCATGATCAGCGTCCCGAGTCGCCGGTGCCGCCCGGATTGGCGGTGGCACCCTGCGGGGAGGTGGCGGGTTCGACGGTGGCGTTCTCCGTCGGACCGGTCAGGTTGTCCGCGGCGGCAGCCTCTGCCGCGGCACTGGCGGAATTGTCTGCGCCCGGCTGCGGGATGGCAGCGGACGACGGCTGGCCGGCACCCGGCATCGACCCGCCCTTTTCACGGATCCAGGCGGCGAACTGCGCCGGAGACACCGCCTCGACGGTGATCGGCATGAACGCGTGACGCGCGCCGCACAGCTCCGAGCACTGGCCGTAATAGACGCCCGGCTTCTCGATGGTGAAGCTCGTCTCGTTCAGGCGGCCCGGCACCGCATCGAGCTTGATCCAGAATGCGGGCATCGCCCAGCTGTGGATCACGTCGTTGGCGGTGGTGATGAGGCGGATCGGCACGCCGACCGGCAGCACCACGCGATTGTCGGTGGCGAGCAGGCGGGGGCCGTCAGCATCGGTGCGGAAGCGCTCGCCGGGGGCAACCTCGCTGCGCTCCTTCAGCATGTTGGCGGTGATCTCGATCCCGCCGTGATCGGGATATTGGTAGCTCCAATACCATTGGTTGCCGATCGCCTTCAGCGTCACCGCGCCGGCGGGGGCCGGCTTGAACTGCGCGGAAAGGAGCCCGATCGAGGGCACGGCGATGGCGACCAGGATCAGCACCGGCGCCAGCGTCCACACCACTTCGATCATGGTGTTGTGGCTGGTCTTGGACGGGACCGGGTTCGCCGCCTGGCGATAGCGGATCGCCACCCAGACGAGCAGCGCCAGCACGAACAAGCAGATCACCACAATGAGCGGCAGCAGGATGTTGTTGTGGAAACCCATCGCGCGTTCACCGTTCTTGGTGACCTGCGGCTGGATCGACATCAGCCGGTCGGTGGGTTGACCGATGACCGGATGCGCCGTGAGCGGCACCGAGTCGGCGGTTGCCGCGCCGGGCGCTGCAGGCGCCACGTCGGGCGCCCGTTCGGTGACATTGGCCGAATTGCCGATCGCGGCCGCCTCGGTCGGCGCGCCCGCGGCGCCACCCCCTGTTGCTGCCGGCTGGGCAGCGGCAGGGGCAAGCCCGGCCATCGCAAGCCCGGCGGCGAGCATCAATCCCTTGAACACGCTTTTCATTCGTGCGGTAACCTTCGCCTCTCCAGTGCGGCGTCCGCACCCCCCTGTGCAGACCCCTTGGACCTTGTGGCCTATACGGACGGGTGCCGCGCGTCTCAAGCACGCATGTTGCTTTAATTTCCGCGCGCCACCTGCCCGATCGTGCAGGACCATCACGCCGCTGCCCGTTGCATGGCGCGCGCGACGTTCGTATCTCGGCGGCCCGACGAAAGGGCTTTTGGTGACCGACGACGAGGTTCTGGCAGAGTTCCGGGCGGCCGACGCGCTGCTGGAGGGGCATTTCATCCTGTCTTCGGGGCTGCGCTCCTCGCGCTATCTGCAATGCGCGCGCGTGCTGATGGACCCGCGGCGCGGGGCGCGGCTGGCCGAGGCGCTGGCCGAGCGGCTGCCCGCCGACCTGCGCGCGCGGATCTCCGCCGTTGTCTCGCCGGCGATGGGCGGGGTCATCGCGGGGCACGAGATGGCGCGCGCGCTGGGCGTGCCGGCGATGTTCGTCGAGCGGCCGACCGGCACGTTCGAGCTGCGCCGCGGCTTTCGCCTGGAGGACGGGCAGGAGGTGCTGATGATGGAGGACGTCGTGACCACCGGGCTGTCCTCGCGCGAGGCGATCAAGGCGATCGAGGCAGCGGGTGGCCGCGTGATCGCGGGGGCGTCGCTGGTCGATCGCTCCAACGGCGGCGCGGATATCGGCGTGCCGTTCTTTCCGCTGATCCGGCTGGACGTGCCGACCTATCAGCCCGACGCGCTGCCGCCCGAGCTCGCCGCAATCCCGGCGATCAAGCCGGGCAGCCGGGCCGCCGCGTGACCCGGGCGCTGCGCCTCGGGGTCAACATCGACCATGTCGCGACCGTCCGTAACGCGCGGGGCGGCGCCTATCCCGATCCGGTGCGCGCCGCCGCGCTGGCGGCCGAGGCGGGCGCGGACGGCATCACCGCGCACCTGCGCGAAGACCGCCGCCACATCACTGACGACGATATCGCGCGATTGTCGGACACGCTGACCATTCCGCTGAACCTGGAGATGGCAGCAACCGAGGAGATGCTGGCGATCGCGCTGCGCCACCGACCGCACGCCGCGTGCATCGTGCCCGAAAAGCGCGAGGAGCGGACCACCGAGGGCGGGATCGACGCCGCCGGACAGTTCGAGCGGCTGTGCCCGATGGTGGCGGCGCTGCGCGAGGCGGGGACGCGCGTGTCGCTGTTCATCGAGCCCGACGCGCGGCAGATCGATGCCGCGCTGCGGCTCGGCGCGCCGGTGGTGGAGCTGCACACCGGGCTTTATTGCGAGCTGGACGGCGCGCGGCGCGCGGACGAGCTGCGCCGGCTGGCCGATGCGGCGGCACTGGCGGCGAAGAACGGCATCGAGGTGCATGCCGGGCATGGCCTGACCTATGACAATGTCGCGCCGATCGCCGCCATCCCGCAGGTGGTGGAGCTGAACATCGGGCATTTCCTGATCGGCGAGGCGATCTTCGTCGGGCTGGCGGACAGCATCGCGCGGATGCGCGCGGCGATGGATGCCGCACGGTGATCGTCGGCCTGGGATCGGACCTGTGCAACATCGAGCGGATCCAGCAATCGCTCGACCGCTTCGGCACGCGCTTCGAGAACCGCGTCTTCACCGACGTCGAGCGCGCCAAGGCGCAGCGCCGGCCGTTCACGCGCGCTGGCACCTATGCCAAGCGTTTCGCCGCCAAGGAGGCCTTCTCCAAGGCGGTCGGCACCGGCTTTCGCCGCGGCGTGTTCATGAAGGACATCGGCGTCGTCAACGCGCCGTCGGGGGCGCCGACGCTGGCGCTGGCCGGGGGCGCGAAGGCTGCGCTTGACGCGATGATTCCCGCAGGCCACCGCGCCCGCATCCATTTGACACTGACCGACGATCATCCCTGGGCGCAGGCCTTTGTGATCATCGAGGCCATTCCGGACGAGTGAACCCCAGGACCGTGAACGATCTGGCCGAGAAACTGCCGATGACGGGCGAGCCGCCGGCAGACCATGCCCCCGAACAGCGGCGCCATCACGGCTTTGACTGGTGGGGCGAGCTGAAGGGCCTGTTCTGGCTGATCCTGGCGGTGCTCGGGTTCCACAGCTTCATCGCCAAGCCGTTCTATATTCCCAGCGAATCGATGCTGCCGGGGCTGGAGGTCGGCGACCGACTGGTGGTGTCCAAATTCGCCTATGGCTGGTCGTTCGTTTCGCCCACCCTGCCCAACCCTGCGGCGATCTTTCGCGGCGCGGTGCTGCATCAGCCGGTAGACAGCTGGTCGTTCCAGCTGCCGGCGTGGCACGGCCGCGTGTGGGGCGCGATGCCCAAGCGCGGCGATGTGGTGATCGTGACGCCGCCGGGGCAGACGAGCGATTATATCAAGCGCGTGATCGGCCTGCCGGGCGACACGCTGGAAGTGCGCGGCGGCGTTGTGGTGCTGAACGGCACGCCGGTGACGCGCGGGCCGATCCATTTCAAGGACCTGCCGGTCGACCAGAACGCCACCTGCGACCCGTGGCAATATCCCGAGGCGCGGATCACGCGCGCCGACGGCGTCACCGTCTGCCGCCTACCGATCGTGACCGAGACGCTGCCCAATGGTCGGCGCTTCGACACGGTGGAGCTGGGGTCGAGCCCCGGCGATTATTACGGGCCGATCCGCATTCCGCCGCAGCACCTGTTCCTGATGGGGGACAATCGCGATCGCTCCGCCGACAGCCGCTTCGCGCTGGGCGGCAGCGAAAAGGGGCTGGGCGGGCCGGTGCCGTGGGAGAATATCGGCGGGCGGGCCGAATTCATCACCTTTTCGGTCGACGGCACCGCAACCTTGAACCCGCTTAGCTGGTTTGGCTCGCTGCGCAGTGGGCGCACCGGCGTGTCGCTTCACCCGCAGGAAGTGGTTTCAAAGGAACAACGGTGAACGACAAACAGGTCACGGTTGTCGACGGGGCCGGCCCCAGCGAAGTCCGTGACCCGACGATGCGGCACGAATTCAAGCGTGCCGCGGTCTGGCTGGGCCTCGCGTCTGCCATCGCACTGGTCGTGCTGCTGATCCAGCCGCTGCTGATCATTTTTGCCGGTTTCGTCTTTGCCACGTTGCTCGACGGCGGGGTACGGCTGCTCGGCCGCGTGCTGCCGATCGGGCGCAACTGGCGCCTGCTGATCGTGTGCCTGCTGACGCTGATCTTCATGATCGGCACATTCGTGCTGACCGGCGTGCAGGTAGCCGAGCAGGTCGGCCAGCTGCGCGCCACGTTGGAAGCGCAGGCGGTCCAGCTGACCAGCTGGCTGACCAATCAGGGGCTGATGCCCGCGCCATCGGACATCAGCGGGATCGCGCGGCAGGCGATGAGCTCGGTCGGGCGGCTCACCTCATGGGTCGGAACCGCGGTCGGCGCGCTCACCACCATGTTCATGATCCTGGTGATCGGCCTGTTCATCGCCATCGACCCACACGTCTATCGGCGCGGCCTGCAATGGATGATCCCGGAGGAAAAGCGCGACGAGTTCGCGATCACCGCCAGCCGCATGGGCCAGACGCTGCGCCGGCTGCTGTTCGGGCGCATTCTTGGCATGATCGCGGAAGGCGTGCTGACCTGGCTGGCGCTGATGGTCGGCGGCGTGCCGATGGCGATGATCCTCGGCATTCTTTCCGGCATTCTCGCCTTTATCCCCAATATCGGCGCGTTCATCTCGGGCGCGCTGATGATCGCCGTGGGCTTTTCGGCCGGGGTCGACACCGGCATCTGGGCGATCGCCACCTATGTGATCGTGCAGACCTTTGATGGCTATGTACTGGTCCCGATCGTGGCGAAGCGCACGGTGGACATGCCGCCCGCGCTGACGCTGGGCGCGCAGATCCTGGCCAGTGCGCTGTTCGGCATCCTGGGCCTGGCGCTGGCCGACCCGATGACCGCGATGATCAAGGCGGCGCTGGAGCGGCGCAAGGAAGTCGCCGAAGAGGAACGCGACACGGAGGACGCACCCGCATGAACATCGTGCTGCACGATTATTGGCGCTCGTCCGCCTCCTACCGGGTGCGCATCTGTCTCAACCTGAAGGGGGTCGCGTACGAGCGCGTGCCGGTGAACCTGCTGACGGGCGAGCAGGGCGATGCGGCGAACCGGGCGATCAATCCGCAGGGCTTCGTGCCGACCTTGGTGGTCGATGGTCGCCCGCTGACGCAGAGCCTGGCGATCGTCGACTGGCTGGACGCGAACTTTGCCGATCCGCCGATGGTGGACAAGGACCCGTTCGTCCGCTCCGCGCAGCTCGCGCGGGCGCTGGTGATCGCGGCGGACACGCACCCGCTCGACAATCTGCGCGTGCTGAAGCGGCTGGAAACGCAGTTCGGCGCCGACCAGGCAGCGCGCGACGAGTGGTACCGCCACTGGGTGGTGGAAGGACTGACCGCGCTCGAGGCGATGGCGGGCGACGGGCCGTTCCTGGGCGGGGCGTCGCCCGACATCTCGGACATCTGCCTGGTGCCGCAGCTTGCCAACGCGCGGCGGTTCGACGTGCCGCTGGACGCCTATCCGAAGCTGCTGGCGGCGGAAGAGGCGAGCCTGGCTTTGCCGGCCGTGCAGGCCGCCGCGCCGGAGCGGGTGAAGCCGGCCTGAACCAGCCGAGCGTTTGAGAGGCGCCGCCGTCAGGTGTCGCATGAGCGCAGTTGGGCGCGGATCGGCAGCAGCTGATCTTGTGCGCGTGCGCCCCCCCGCCCTAAAGACCGCCGAAAAGAAACCACATTCGGGCGCCATTCGCGCGCCGGACACCCGCACAATGGTACATGGGTCGTGTGCAAAGGAAGCCCGACGTCTTGAGCGCGAACGCCGACAGCCTGCCCGCCGGCATCATCCGGGGCGACGTGCCGGAAACTTTGGCCTTGCAGCGGGCGAACACGCTTCGCCGCGGCTGGCCGTCCGTCGTCGGCGCGGTGCTGAGCGTCATCATGATCGTGCTGCTGGGGCGCGAACTGCTCGACGCGGGGCCGGCGGGGCTGAGCCGCGCCGCGCCGGATTCGCCGTGGTTCTACGTCTTCTTCGCCGCGCTCTACATGGTGGGGCCGACGGGCGATTTCCTGATCTTCCGTTATCTGTGGGGCATACCCTGGGCGGGGTTCGTCGCGCTGCACAAGAAGCGGATCGCGAACGATCTGGTGCTCGGCTATTCGGGCGAGGCGTATTTCTATGCCTGGGCGCGCGCCAGGGCCAATCTGGTCGCGGCGCCGTTCGGCGCGGTAAAGGACGTGTCGCTCTTGTCCGCGATCGCAGGGAATGGCGCCACGATCATCCTGTGCGCGCTGGCCTTGCCGGTCGGCTATCACCTGATGCCGCCGGGCATCCTGAACGTGGTGGTGGGATCGGTGGTGATCGCACTCGCGCTGAGCGTGCTGCTGATCCTGTTTTCCAAGCGCGTCTTTTCGCTGCCGCGGCATCAATTGTGGGTGGTGTTCCTTCTCCATTGCGGGAGCATCGCGGCGGGCGCGCTGATGCTGGCGCTGGCCTGGCATCTCGCGCTGCCGGCCGTCCCGGCGGGCATGTGGCTGTTTCTGTTGGCGGTGCGGCTGCTGGTCTTTCGCCTGCCGCTGATCCCGAACAAGGAATTGCTGTTCGCCACGGTCGCCATCCTGCTGATCGGCCCGGACGAGGCGCTGAGCGACCTGATCGCCTTTGTTGCCGTGCTGACGGTGGCGGTGCATCTTGCGCTGGTGCTGGCCTTTGCGGGCGCCGCCGGACTGCCGGGGCTGCGCCGGGGGCGGCACTAGCAACCCGGCGGCGCCGTGCCGGTCA
Organism: Sphingomonas dokdonensis; assembly: GCF_002197685.1. GTDB lineage: Bacteria > Pseudomonadota > Alphaproteobacteria > Sphingomonadales > Sphingomonadaceae > Sphingomonas > Sphingomonas dokdonensis. The sequence continues at coordinate 329,484 of NZ_NBBI01000003.1, forward strand.
CGACTCGGGACATCGCTGCCCCATCAGCATCGCGCGCAACGGGCATTTTCGCATTGCGGCGCTCCATTGCCCGGCCGCCGTGGGTGATCTTGACGATACTTTCGGCCGAAGTGGCCGATTGCACTCTTTTGATCCGGGCCGGGACGCATTATATATTGGAAGTTTGAAGCAACAGGAGAATTGACCATCCGTCCGCCCATGATGCGCCGGCCAATGCAGGCGCCGCCGATGAACGGCCCGCGATTCAACGAGTGGATCCAGAGCCAGAAGGTCCGCGTGATCGATCACGAGGGCGAGAATCTCGGCGTGATGTACACCCGTCAGGCAATCGAGCAGGCCAAGGAAGTCGGCCTCGATCTGGTCGAGGTGTCGCCCAACGCCGATCCGCCCGTGGCCAAGTTCCTGGACGTCGGCAAGTACAAGTACGAGGCGCAGAAGAAGGCGAACCTCGCCCGCAAGAGCCAGAAGACGCAGGAGATCAAGGAGATCAAGATGCGTCCGAACATCGATGACCACGACTATGACACCAAGATGAAGAAGGTGGAGGAGTTCATCGGTGACGGCGACAAGGTGAAGGTGACCATGCGTTTCCGCGGTCGCGAACTGAGCCACGGCCAGCTGGGCATGAACGTGCTGCAGCGCGTCGCCGAGCAGGTCGCCGAGGTGGCGAAGGTGGAAGCCTACCCCCGCATGGAAGGCCGCCAGATGCTGATGGTGCTCGCGCCCAAGTAAATTTTTTCGGCCGATTTCGGCGAACGGGCCGCGTCTTTCGCAAGACGCGGCCTTTTTCGTGTTTGCCGTAGCGTCAACTGACACTTGCGACAGGTCCGCTCCGGACCAATCGTGGCATCGCGGCGACAGCGGCATTCGAAAAGGTTCTTCCGGCGATAGAAATTCCTTTGACGTTTCCACCGTGAGACTAAAGGCGGCGCACCAAACCCAATGTTCAAAAAATAATCCGGAGAGCCCGATGCGTCGCGCCGCCTCGCTTTTGTCCACTGCCGTTCTTTTCGCCGCCCTGCCCGCGCTCGCGCAGGAGCAGCCGAGCCAGGATCCCACCGCCGCCGGTTCGGTGGCGCAGCCGCAGGACGCCCCGGCCAGCAACACCGATCTTGGCGCGCCGGCAATGGGCGCGGGCGACATCGTCGTCACCGCGACCCGCCGCGCCGAGCGCCTGGCCGACGTGCCGATCGCCGTTTCGGCGGTGAACCAAGCCGCCTTGCAGAATTCGGGTGCCAACGACATTCGCGGCCTGACGCAGCTCGCCCCGTCGCTGCTCGTCTCCTCGACCGGCAGCGAGGCGAACGCCTCCGCGCGTATCCGCGGCATCGGCACCGTGGGTGACAACCCCGGCCTCGAAAGCTCGGTCGCGGTGTTCATCGACGGCGTGTACCGCAGCCGCACCGGCTCGGGCCTGAACGACATCGGCGAGATCGACCGGATCGAGGTGCTGCGCGGGCCGCAGGGTACGCTGTCGGGCCGCAACGCATCGGCCGGCGCGATCAACATCTACACCAAGATGCCCTCGCAGGAGTTCGGTGGCTATCTCGAGGGCACCTACGGCAATTACGACAACGTCCGCATCGCCGGCGCGGTGACCGGGCCGATCGTGCAGGACGTTCTGTCGTTCCGCGTCGACGGCGTGTACAACAAGCGTGACGGCTTCCTGCAGGATGTCGTCAACGACACCGATTACAACGATCGCAACCGCTGGTTCGTGCGCGGGCAACTGTTGTTCGAACCGACCAGCGACCTGTCGATCCGCCTGCTCGGCGATTACACCTGGCGCGACGAGAAGTGCTGCGGCGCGGTGTACATCGACACGCGCGAGAAGCTGGACCCGACGCCGGGCCAGCCGGGCGATTTCACGATCAACCCGAACGGCAACCGCATCGTCGACGTGCTGCGCAGCCTGGGCGGCGTCTTCCCGAGCGCGGGTGATCCGTACAACCGCAAGATCGCCTTCTCGCCGGGCCGCGCCTATTCGAACGAGACCAAGGATTACGGCGGGTCGATGCAGATCGACTATAACTTCGGCGGCGCTTCGCTGACGTCGATCACCGCCTATCGCGAATACAAGTCGGGCAATGCCGGCGACATCGATTTCGGCAACGTCGACCTTGGCTATCGTGCCGACGACGGCAACGCCTATCGCCAGTTCCACACCTTCACGCAGGAAGTCCGCCTGCAGGGCGAGGCGTTCGGCGATCGCCTGAACTGGCTGATCGGTGGCTTCTATTCGAACGAAGACCTGACGATCGGCGACAACCTGCAGTTCGGTTCGCAATATGGCGCGTTCGCTTCGTGCCGCATCGTCGCAACGATCAACCCGGCGGCGGCGCTGCGCAATCCGGCGGCGCCGGGCTGCCTCAGCGGCGCCGGGACGGCCGTGCTGACCGGCGCGCTCGGTCCGGCCGCGCCGCTGCTGCTCGGTGGCCTGCGCACGCTCTCGACGCTCAACAACCTGGGCGACAGCAACGCGCGTTATTACCAGAACAGCGAGAATTACGCGTTCTTCACGCACAACATCTTCAAGCTGACCGACACGCTGTCGATCACCGGCGGCCTGCGCTGGACGCATGAAGCCAAGAAGTTCAACGCGACGTTCAACAACACCAACACCGTCTGCCCGCAGCTGCAGCAGGGCCTCGCCCCGCTGCTCGGCAATGCGGCGCTGGCGAGCCTGGCCGGCGGCATCATCACGCTGGGCTGCACCGGCAATTCGACGGTGGCGCTCAACGGCCTCGACCTGCGCAACAACTTCAACGAGAACGAGTTCACCGGCACGGGCGTCATCTCGTGGAAGCCGACGCGCGACGTGATGTTCTATGCGAGCTACTCGCGTGGCTACAAGGCCGGCGGCTACAACCTCGATCGCTCGGAGCTTGCGCCCAACGCGTTCGCTCCGCCGACGAACGCCGGCGCCGCACGCCTGCGCTTCGATCCGGAGCTGGTGAACAGCTACGAAGCGGGCGTGAAATATTCGAGCCGTCGCTTCACCGCGAACCTCACCGTGTTCCGTTCGGACTTCGAGAATTTCCAGCTCAACACGTTCAACGGCACCAACTTCGTGGTGCAGAATATCGGGTCGTGCTCGGAAAGCCTGAACGGTGCGGATCAGGACGGCTCGGCCGCGACCGGCGCCTGCACCGGCGATGTCGGCACGGGCGTGCGCAGCCAGGGCGTCGAGCTCGAGCTCGGCTTCTATCCGGCGCGCAACTTTGCGGTGAACCTCGGCTACACGCTGGCCGACACCAAGTTCCGCCGCAACCTGGTGGGCTCGGCTTCGGGCGAGCCGCTCGATCCGGCGCTATTCCTGACGCCGGGCAGCCAGATGTCGAACGCGCCGCGCAACGTCGCGACGGGGTCGGTCAGCTGGACGCCGGATATCGGCAGCACCGGCCTGTCGGCGCTGTTCTATGTCGATGGCCGCATGACCAGCGACTATAACACCGGCTCCGACCTGTTCATCGAGAAGGAGCAGGACGGCTTCTTCGTCGCCAACGCCCGCATCGGCGTGCGCGGGCCGGACAAGAGCTGGTCGATCGAGGGCTTCGTACAGAACCTGTTCGACACGGACTATCAGCAGGTGGCGTTCAACGCGCCGTTCCAGGGCGCGGGCAGCCTGTCGCAGACGCTGCGCCTCGGCACCTCGCCGGCGAACCAGATCTTCTCGTCGTTCCTGGCCGAGCCGCGCACCTATGGCGTGACGCTGCGCAAGCGCTTCTGATCTTTACCGGGGCGGGGATGACCCGCCCCCAAGGTCAAGAGAAACCCCGGCTGCCGTTCGCGGACGCCGGGGTTTTTTCGTTGCCAGGGTCAGGCAGGTGGTTCCCACAGCTCGATCGCATTGCCCTCGGGATCGTGGATGCGTGCAAAGCGGCCTGCCTCTGGCGAGTCCCACTCGGCGCGGGTCTCCACCGGCACGCCGCCTGCGGTGAGATCGCGGATCATGTCGGCAAGGCCGCTGACGCGCAGATTGATCATGAACGCCTTGTCGGCGGCGAAATAGTCGCTCGCTTGGCTGAACGGCGCAAAGACGAAGGGGCCGCCCTGCACCTGCCAGAACCAGTCGTTCGGCGGTTCGGCGGGACCGCCGCTGAAGCCTGGCCCGACCTTCAGATGTGTGGCGTACCAGGCGCCGAGCGCATCCGGATCGCGCGCCCGAAAAAACAGTCCGCCCATTCCCAGCACCGGCATCGCGACTCTCCCGTCATGTGACGGGTGCGAGTGTAGCGCTAGGCGGGCGTTACGCGGCGAGCTCGACCGGGCGTCCGGCGGCGGCATCGAGCAGGCGCTTTTCCAGCGTCTTCAGCCGCGCGCTGCTGGCGATCTTATCGCCGGTCAGGTCGGTGAGATAGAAGGTGTCCACCGCACGCTCGCCATAGGTGGCGACATGCGCAGAATGGATCGTCACTTTCGACTGGAACAGCGCGTGGGCGAGCTGATTGAGCAGTGCGGGCCGATCGCGCGCATTCACCTCCACCACGGTGAAGCGGTTGGACGCGCGATTGTCGACCAGCACATTAGGCTCGATCGGAAAGGCATCGGCGCGGGTGCGCGGCAGCGGCTTGGCCTTCAGCCGCTCGACCAGCTTGCCGCGATTGGCGAGCGCATCCTCGATCGCGGTCTTGAGGCGGGCGAGCTGCGCGGGCTCGTCGAACGGTCGGCCGTAGGGATCCTGTACGAGGAAATTGTCGAGCGCCATGCCGTCGCGCGTGGTGTGGATGCGCGCGTCGATGATGTTGCCGCCCGCGACATGGATCGCGCCGGCGATGCGATAGAAGATGCCGGGGTGATCGGCGGCATAGACGGTGACGAGCGTCGCGCCGCGCTGGGCATAGACCTGCGCGTCGATCGCGAGGCGCGCCTCCCCGATGCCGGTGACGAAGCGCGCATTGTGTTCGAGCACGTCCTCCGGCTCGGCGATCCAATAGGCCTCGGGGAAGTGGCGGACGTAATCGGCGATCGCCGCTTCGTCCCAGCCGAGCGCCTGGGCGAGCGCGGCCTGCTTGCCGGCGATCCGCTCGTCACGGCCGCGCTGCTTGTGGCCAAGGCGCAGGACCTCCTCCGCCGCCTCGAACAGGTCGCCGAGCAGCTGCCGCTTCCAGCCGTTCCACGTGCCCGGGCCGACCGCGCGGATGTCGACAATGGTGAGCACCAAAAGGAGCCGCAGCCGCTCCGCCGATTGCACCACGGCGGTGAAATCGAGAATCGTCTTGAAGTCCGACAGATCGCGTTTGAACGCGGTGGCGGACATGAGCAGGTGATGGCGGACCAGCCAGGCGACCGTTTCGGTTTCGGCGCGGGTCAGGCCGAAGCGCGGGCACAGCCGCTGCGCCACGGCCGCGCCGAGGATCGAATGGTCGCCGCCGCGTCCCTTGGCGATGTCATGCAGCAGCACCGCGACGTAGAGCACGCGGCGCGAGACGATCTGCGGCAGAATACCCGAGGCGAGCGGGTGATCGGCGGCAAGATCGCCGCGCTCGATCCGGGCGAGCAGGCCGATCGCGCGGATGGTATGCTCGTCCACGGTATAATGGTGGTACATGTCGAACTGCATCTGCGCGACGACGCGGCCGAAATCGGGCACGAAACGGCCGAACACGCCCGCCTCGTTCATCCAGCGCAGCACCATCTCCGGATCGTGCCGCGAGGTGAGCAGATCGAGGAACAGCGCATTGGCGCGCGGATCGGTGCGCACCTCGTCGACCAGCTTCGCATCGCGCGTCGCGGCGCGCATGGCGAGCGGGTGGATCTCCACCTCGTGCAGATCGGCGAGCTGGAAGATCTCGATCAAGCGGGTGGGATCCTCGGCGAAGAAACCGTCATGCGGCAGCGCCAGCCGGCCGCGATCGAGCACGAAGCCGTTGAGCTTGCGCGGGCGGCGGCGCAGCAGCGGCAGGCCGAAGCGGCGACCGCGCGCGGCGAACAGATCATCGACATGCGCGAGGAACACACCGGTCAATGCGCCGACATTCTTCACCTGCAGGAAGTAGAATTGCATGAAGCGTTCAACGGCCGCCTTGCCCGGACGGTCGGCGTAGCGCATCCGCTCGGCGATCTCGCGCTGCATGTCGAAGGTGAGCCGGTCCTCGGCGCGCCCGGCAACGAGGTGCAGGTGGCAGCGCACCGCCCAGAAGAAGTTGTCGGCGCGGTGAAACAGGCGATATTCCGCCGGGGTGAACAGCCCCTTGTCGACCAATTGCGCGGCGCGATCGACGTCATAGACGTATTTGCCGATCCAGAAGAGCGCGTGAAGATCGCGCAGCGCCCCCTTCCCCTCCTTCACATTGGGTTCGACGACGTAGCGGCTGTCGCCCATCTTCACGTGGCGCGCGTTACGCTCGGCGAGCTTGTCGGCGATGAACTGCCGCTCGGTGCCGCGCGTCACCTCGCTCCGGAAACGCGTCTGCACCTCCTGGTAGAGGCTGTCGTCGCCGCAGACGAAGCGCCCTTCGAGCAGCGCGGTGCGGATGGTGACGTCGCCCTTCGCCTGGCGCACCATTTCATCGAGCGAGCGCGAGGAGTGGCCGACCTTCAGCCCCAGATCCCACAGCGCGTAGAGTACCGATTCGATCACCTGCTCGGCCCACGGCGTCTGCTTCCAGGGGGTGAGAAAGCCGATGTCGACGTCCGAAAACGGCGCCATCTCGCCGCGCCCGTAGCCGCCGACCGCCACCAGCGTCAGCCGCTCCGCCGCCGTCGGGTTGCTGAGCGGGTATAGCCGCTGCGTCACCAGATCGAACAGTACGATCAGCAATTGATCGATCAGGAACGCCTGCGCGTTGGCCGCGTCCAGCCCGCGCGAGGGGCGTTCGCCCAGACGCCGCGCAATCTCCGCCCGGCCGGCGTCGAGCGCGTCCTTGAGCATGACCGTGGCGGTGCGGCGCAGGTCCGCCGGATCGGCCGGGTCGAGCGCGGCGATGGCATCGGCGACCGCGCGCCGATCAATGATCGCGCGGCGATTGGGCAGGCTGTCAAAGCGCGTGGTCATGCACCCGGATGTAAGCGCGCGGGGCGTGGAGGGCCATGCCCCTTGCGCGCCTACTCGTGGCGAAGCGCGTCGATCGGATTGAGGCCGGCGGCGCGGCGCGCGGGGAAATAGCCGAAGACCACGCCGATCGCGGCGGCGATGCCGAACGCGATCATGTTGATCGTGGGATCGAACGTCCACGGCACCTGCATCAGCGGCGTGGCGGCGGCGATCACCAATTGGGCGAGCACCAGTCCGATCAGCCCGCCGAGCATCGACAGCACCACCGCCTCGACCAGGAATTGCAGCAACACCTCCTGTGCGACGGCGCCGATGGCGAGGCGGATACCGATCTCGCGCGTCCGCTCGGTCACCGACACCAGCATGATGTTCATGATGCCGATGCCGCCGACGACGAGGCTGATCGCCGCCACCGCCGCGACGATGCGGGTGAGGAGCGTGGTGGTGCCGGTCAGCGTGTCGCTGATCTGCTTGGTATCGAAGATGTTGAAATCGTCCTGCTTGGTGCCGGTGATGTTGCGGCGTTCGCGCAGGAGATCGCTGATGGCTGCCTGCACCGCGGCGGTGGAATAAGCCTGATCGACGCCGACCATCATCAGCCGGATGTCGCGGCTGCCGGTGAAGCGGCGCTGCACCGCCTTGATCGGCATCACCACCGTATCGTCCTGATCGCCGCCGAACCCGGCCTGGCCGCGCGCGGTGAGCACGCCGATCACGTCGCAGCTGATGTCGCCGATGCGCATCCGCCGGCCGACCGCCGTGCCGCCGCGGAACAGGTTCTGCCGCACGGTATTGCCGATGATGCACACCGCCTTGCCGGCCTGTTCCTCCGCCGGCGTCCAGGTGCGTCCCTGCGCGAGCGGCCAGGGCTGCACGGTAAAGATCGCGTTGGTGGTGCCCTGCACCGTGGTGGACCAGTTCGCGCCTTCGTAGATCGCGGTGGCGGTGGTCGAGGCCTGCGGGGCGACGGCGGTGACGCCGGCGACCTGCTGCTGGATGGCGGTGACGTCCTCGGGCTTGAAGTCGGGCGGGCGCGGGCCGCCGCCGCCGCGGCCGAAGCCCTGGCCGGGGCGGATCTGGAGCACATTGGTGCCGAGCGCGGCGATCTGCTGCTGCACCGCGCTGGTCGTCGCCTTGCCGAGCGTGACCATCGCCACCACCGCCGCGACGCCGATCACGATGCCGAGCGTCGTCAGGAACGAGCGCAGCAGATGCCGCCGGATCGAGCGCAGCGCGAGAATGAAGGTGGTGCCGAACATGCGCCTGTTACCTCTGCCGTCCCGCCGCGCCGATCATGATACCTCCTCGCCCATGTGGTGATTGGTATCGATGCGCTCGACCAGCCCGTCCTTGAAATGCACCACCGTGCGCGCGAACGCCGCCATTTCGGGCTCGTGCGTCACCATCAGCACGGTGATGCCGCTTTCCTGGTTGAGCCCGGTGAGCAGCTCCATGATCTCCACCGAGCGTTCGGAATCGAGATTGCCGGTCGGCTCGTCGGCGAGCAGCACGTCGGGGCGGGTGACGATGGCGCGGGCGATGGCGACGCGCTGCTGCTGGCCGCCCGACAGCTCGGCCGGGGTATGATCCCACCAATCGGCGAGCCCCACCTTGTCGAGCGCGGCCATCCCGGCCTCGCGCCGTGCCTTGCGATCGTCGCCGCGGTAGAGCAGCGGCAGCTCGACATTCTCCAGCGCGCTGGTGCGGCTCAAGAGGTTGAAGCCCTGAAACACGAAGCCGAGGTAGCGGCGGCGGAGCAGCGCGCGCTGATCGCGATCGAGCGTTTCGACATGGTGGCCGCGGAACAGGAACGTGCCGCCACTCGGCACGTCGAGGCAGCCGAGGATGTTCATGGTGGTCGACTTGCCCGAGCCCGAAGGGCCCATCACCGCGACGAAATCGCCCGCCGCAATGTCGAGGTCGACGCCCTTCAGCGCCTGAAATGCGGTCGGCCCGCTGCCGTACACCTTGGTGACGTCGCGCAAGGAGATGATCGCCTCGCGCCCGTTCCCAGCGGCTGCAGCGGGGGCGTGGTCCTCAGGCGCCACCGCCGCCCCCTGCCCGCTGGCGCCGCTGGCCACCACCGCCGCCGCCCGCGCCTTCTTCGCCACCGGCGAGCTGGCCGGTGATCACTTCCATGCCGGGCTTGAGGCCGCCCGACAGCACTTCGGTGACCGAGCCGTTGGTGTCACCTGTGGTCACCTGCACCGCCTGCGGCTGACCGTCGGCGCCCTTCACGTACACCGTCTGCTGCGCGCCGCGGCCGAGCGTCGCCTGCCGTTCGGGCCGATCGCGGCGCGGGCGGAAGGTGAGCGAGCCGGCGATGCCGCCGCTGCTGCCACCACCGCCGGCCGCGGTGGGCTTGAAGCGGAAGGCGGCGTTGGGGACGAGGAGCACGTTCTTCTTGTCGCTGGTAACGATGTCCGCCGTCGCGGTCATGCCGGGGCGAAGCTCCATGGTGGGGTTCGCGACGGTGAGGTCGGCGGCGTAGGAGACCACTTGCCCGGCCGAGGCGGTGGTCGATGCGGTGCCGCTTGAGGAGGAACTGGCCGCACTGGCGGTGAGGTTCGAGCCGAGATCGACGCGGGTGATGCTGGCCGGAAAGGTGCGGCCGGGGAAAGCGTCCACGGTGAAGCTGGCCTTCTGCCCCTCTTTCACCTCGCCGACGTCCGCCTCGTCGATCGCGACTTCCAGCTTCATCTGGCTGAGATCCTCGGCGATCACGAACAAGGTGGGCGTGTTGAACGAGGCCGCGACGGTCTGGCCGGGATCGACCTGCCGCGCGAGCACCACACCGTTGACGGGCGAGCGGATGATCGCGCGCTGCCGCTGCGTCTGGTTCTGCGACAGATTGGCACGCGCGGCAGCGACATTCGCCTCCGCGACGCGCAGCGCCGCAACCGCGCGCTGGGCATCGGCACGGCCGGCCTGAAGCTCGGTCTTTGAGGGTACGCGGCCGTTGGAAAGCCGGTACACTTCCTCCAGCCGCGCAAGCTGCGCCTGCGCTTCCGACACGGTGGCGCGCGCCTGATTGACGCTGGCGACATTGGCGGCGAGCTGTGCCTGGCCGGCGCGGATCTGATCGTCGATCTGCTCGGGATCGATAAGCGCAAGCGCCTGGCCGGCGGTGACGCGGTCGTTCACGTCCACCACGACGCGGGTGACGAGCCCCGAGAGCTGCGAGCCGACGGTGACCTGGTTGGTCGGGGCGAGCTTGCCCGTGGCCGACACCGTCACGGTGAGATTACCGCGCCGCACCGGCGCCGTGGCATAGCCTGCCTCCTCGCTGCCGCCGAACAGGCGCAGGCCGAGCAGGATCAGGAGGACGACGCCGAGCGCGATCGCACCCCATTTCGCCCAGCGCCGCCATGCCGGCTGCGGCTTCACCCCGAGGAAATCGTCGAGCTGCTCGGTGGCCATCAGCGGGTTCCGTCCTGCCTGGTGTTCTGTGGTGATGGTGCGGTGGGCGCGGCGCTACTATCCCAGCCGCCGCCAAGCGCGGTGTAGAGCTGGACCAGCGCAGTCGCCTGATCGGCGCGCGCCTGCGCGGCGCTGTTGCGGGCGGACAGCAGGGCGGCCTCCTGCTGGCTCAAGGTGGTGAAGTCGGTGAGGCCGGTGCGATACTGGCTGCGGCTGAGCAGCGCGGAATTGTTCGCTGCCTCCAGCGCCACGGTGAATTCTCGCTCGCGTGCCTGCGCGGTCTGGAGCGCGACCACGGCATTCTCGACATCCTCCAGCGCGACGAGCACCGTCTGCTTGTACGCCGCGAGCGCCGCGTCGGCCGTGGCCTCTGCGCCGCGCACCTGGCTGCGCAGCCGACCGCCGTTGAAGATCGCCTGGGTCAGCCCGGCGAAGAGTCCACCGGTGACGGTGTCGAACAGATTGCCGACGGCGCCCGCGCGCGTATCGATACTGCCGCTGATCGCGAGGGCGGGATAAAGCTGCGCCTTGACGATGCCGATCTGCGCGGTGGCGGCGGCGAGGTTGCGCTCGGCAGCGCGTACGTCGGGGCGCTGGCGCAGCACATCGGCCGGGAAGCCGACGCCGGCGGTGGCGGGGCCGCGCGGGATCGGGCGAACGGTGGCGAGCAGCGGCTTCAGCGCACCGGGCGCCTGGCCGGTGAGCACGCCGATGCGCGACACCGCGGCATTATATTGCTGCTCGATCAGCGGCACGGAGGCGGCGGTCTGCGCGCGCTGCACCCGCGCCTGTTCCTGATCGAGACTGGAGACGAGCCCCGCCTGGACGCGGAAGCCGGCGATCTCGAGATTGTCGTCCTGCAACGCCAGGCTGTCGCGGGCATTGGCGAGTTGCAGCTGGTACAGCCGCGCCAGCACGTAATTGCGCGCGACCTCCGCCTCGACCGACAGGAGCACGGTCGCCTGATCGAAGCCCGACGCCTCATATTGCGCCTGGCTTGCCTCGACGGTGCGGCGCACCTCGCCAAACAGGCCGAGCTGATATTGCGCGTCGAGGCCGAGCGAGAAGTTCGAGCCGCCACCACCGCCGATGCTCTGCGTCGTGCCATCGGGGAGCGTGATCAGCGTCTGCCCGCCACGCAGCGTTTCCGAGCGGCTGAACCCGCCCGATCCGTTAAGCGTCGGCAGCAGGCTGGCGCGGCTTTGCACCAAGGCTTCGCGCGCCTGTCGCAGCCGCGCGGTGGCCTGCGCCAGATCGAGATTGCTGGCGGCGGCCTGCTCGACCAGCTGGCCGAGCACCGGATCGTCGAAGCTGCGCCACCATTGCGTCAGATCCGCGCTGGTCGGCGCGGCGGTGACCGAATAGGCATCGGGCACGCCCAGCTCGGCAGCGGTACGGGGCCGATAGTCCGGCCCGACGGTGCAGCCACCAAGGGCGGCGGCGAGGAGAAGCGAAGCCCGCAAGCGCGTCATACCAGCCGAGATGGTTCGAAGGACGGGAAGCGTCCAGCGCTTTTGTGTCGCGATTTGTCGCACCCTAGCGGAGGGTGATGAGCCGCTGATCGACGATTACGCTGTCACCGGCGGCGACATGGACGGCGTCGACGATGCCGTCGGTGGTGGCATGGAGCGCGTTTTCCATCTTCATCGCCTCGATCACCGCGAGTGTCTGGCCGGCCGCGATCGTGTCGCCTGCGCGTACTTCCAATCGCATCAGCAGGCCGGGCATGGGCGCGGCGATCGTCTTTTCGTCGCTTGCGGTGGCGGGCGGCTTCAGGTGGCAGGCGTAATCCGCAATGCGCCGCGGCAGCACACGGACAGCGTGCCGGGCGCCGCGAGTGTGGAAGACGTGGCCGGTGAGCGTGCGGTCCGCCTGCACCATCACGGGCTCGCCATCGATCGTCAGCTCCATCGGTGCATTGCCGCGAGCACGGTGCAGCGAAAGGGCGAGCGGTGTGCCGTCGATCGTGAGCGTGTCGTCGGCGCGATCAACCGCGAACGCCTGTGCGCCGATCCGAACCGTCCAGTTGCTGCGTTCGGCGCCGGGATCGCGTGCCTGCGTCAACAGCACCGCAAGGCCGGCGAGGCCGCGCAGCAGATCGGGCGCGGCGGGGGCGCCGGCGAACCCATCGGCAAATTCCTCCGCGATGAAGCCGGTGGTGAGATCGCCGCGGCGGAAGCGCGGGTGCTGCATCAGGGCGGCCAGGAAATCGCGGTTGGTGGCGGGACCCTCGATAACGAAGCGGTCGAGCGCGTCGACCTGCGCGATTGCGGCCGCATCGCGAGTGGGCGCCCAGGTGATCAGCTTGGCGATCATGGGATCGTAGAAGCGGCTGACCTCGCCGCCCTCGGCAACGCCATCATCGACGCGGACGTGGGCGCCCTGCCCTTCGGTCTGAGCTGGCGCCTGGTAGCGCACCAATCGTCCGGTGCTGGGTAGGAAATCGCGATAGGGATCCTCGGCGTAGAGGCGGGTTTCGATCGCCCAGCCGTTCAGCCGCACGTCGGCTTGCGCAAAGCCGAGCCGTTCGCCTGCAGCGACGCGAATCATCTGCTCGACCAGATCGAGCCCGGTGATCGCCTCGGTCACCGGATGCTCGACCTGAAGCCGGGTGTTCATTTCGAGGAAGTAGAAGCTTTCGCCGCTCGGATCAGCGCCCGAGACGATCAGCTCCACCGTGCCGACGCTGTGATAGCCGACTGCGCGGGCGAGCGCGATCGCTTGGTCGCCCATCGCCTGGCGCATGGCGGGCGTGACGAAGGGCGATGGCGCTTCCTCCACCACCTTCTGGTGGCGGCGCTGGATCGAACATTCGCGCTCGCCGAGGTGGAGGATGGTGCCGTGCTGGTCGCCGAGCACCTGAATCTCGATGTGGCGGGGCTGGGCGATGAACCGCTCGATCAGGATGCGATCGTCGCCGAAGCTCGCCAGCGCCTCGCGGCGGACGGCGTCGAAGTGGGCCCGGACCTCGCGCTCGTCCTGCGCCAGCCGCATTCCCTTGCCGCCGCCGCCGGCCGAGGCCTTGATCATCACCGGATAGCCGATGCGCGCGGCGACTTCCGCCGCCTCCGCTAGGTCTTCGATCGCGTGCGGGTGGCCGGGCACCACGTTCACGCCGGCGGCGCGGGCCAGCTCCTTGGAGGCGATCTTGTCGCCCATGGCGGCGATCGCGGCGGGCGGTGGGCCGATGAAGGCGATGCCGGCGTCGGCGCACGCCTCCGCGAAGGCGGCGCGCTCCGACAGGAAGCCATAGCCGGGGTGAATCGCATCGGCGCCGGTCGCGCGGGCGGCGGCGAGGATGCGATCGGCGTCGAGATAGCTGTCGCGCGCCGCCGCCGGGCCGATCCGCACCGCCTCGTCCGCCATCGCGGCGTGCGGTGCGCGCGCGTCGGCATCGGAATACACCGCCACCGTGGCGATGCCCATCGCCCGCGCGGTGCGGATGATGCGGCAGGCGATCTCACCGCGATTGGCGATCAGGATCTTGGCGAACATCGTTCTATCCGGCCGAGACGGCGGAGCCGCGCGTTACGCCGCGACCTCGCACGCGCGCATCGGCTCTTCGGCGGCCATCGGCTTCAGGCCGAGCTTGGCGAAGAGCGTCGCGTCCGCGCTGTCGCCGCGATTGCCGGCGGTGAGCAGCTTGTCGCCGGTGAAGATCGAATTGGCGCCGGCCATGAAGCACAACGCCTGCGTCGCCTCGCTCATCGACTCGCGCCCGGCGGAGAGGCGCACCATGCTCAAAGGCATGGTGATCCGCGCCACCGCAACGGTGCGGACGAACTCGATGTCGTCGATCTTGGCGAGCGGCGTATCGGCAAGCATGTCGCCGAGGACGGTGCCCTTTACCGGCACCAGCGCATTCACCGGCACGCTTTCGGGGTGGCGCGGCAAGGTGGCGAGCGCATGGACGAAGCCGACGCGATCCGCGCGCGTCTCGCCCATGCCGACGATCCCGCCGCAGCACACGTTGATCCCGGCGGAGCGGACATGCTCGAGCGTTTCGAGCCGCTCATCGAACGAGCGCGTCGTGATCACGTCGCCGTAACGCTCGGGCGAGGTGTCGATGTTATGATTGTAGTAATCGAGCCCCGCGCCGGCGAGCCGCTGCGCCTGCGATGGCGTGAGCATGCCCAGCGTCATGCAGGTTTCCATGCCCATCGATCGCACGCCTTCGATCATGGCGATGATCGCGTCCATGTCGCGATCCTTGGGATTGCGCCACGCGGCGCCCATGCAGAAACGCTGGCTGCCGGCGTCGCGCGCTTCGGCCGCGCGCTGCAGCACGGCGCGCACGTCCATCAGCTTGGTCGCCTTGACGCCCGTTTCGGCGCGGGCTGATTGCGAGCAATAGCCGCAATCCTCCGGACAGCCGCCGGTCTTGATCGACAGCAGCGTGCACAATTGCACCTCGCCTACCGCATGGTGCGCGCGGTGCACGCCCTGCGCACGCCACATCAGCTCGTCGAAGGGAAGATCGAACAGCGCCGCGATGTCCTCTCGCGACCAGTCATTGCGGCTTACCGCGTCCACATGAGATCCTTTAACTGCTTGGTCCGCTCACGCGTGAGCCGTGCCAGGCATTGCGCGCGCGCGAACGGCTGCAACGAGCCGCCGGCGAACTCCCCGCCTTCGATCACGCATTGCCGATCGCGGAACTGCAACCAAGCGCGCTGGCTGGCAAGCGTTGCCGCCGCATAGCCGAAGCCGCCGCCGCGCGTATGATCCTGCGCGTCGCGTTGCTTCATGCCGGCGTAGGTCTGTTTCCATTGCGCGTTGAGCGCGGCATCGGCGCGGCGCAGCTCCTGCGCGGCCTGCGCATTCATGTCCGCCTGGGTCTGCGCACTGGCGGCTGGGATCGGTGCGAGAAGCGCCAGCGAGAGCGCGATTGCCGGAAGCCTGATCATGGGATCTCCTTTTCTTGCGTCCCGGCACCAACGCACCGGGACGCAAGAAGGATGATCAGCGGCCCTTGAACGCAGGCTTACGCTTTTCGAGGAAGCTGAGGCCGCCTTCGCGCGAATCCTCTGATCCGCCGGCGAGCCGCTGGCCCTCCGCCTCGGCGCGCAGCACCTGATCGAACGTGCCGTCGAGCGCGACCTGGATGTTCTTGCGCATCGCCGACAGTGCGACCGTCGGCCCGGCGGCAAGGCGCGTGGCGAGCGCAAGTGCCTCGTCCATCAGCTTGTCGTCATCGACCGCCTTGTAGATGAGGCCCCATTGCTCGGCCTGCTCGGCGCCGATCCGCTCACCCAGCATCATCATCTGCGTGGCGCGGGCCTTGCCGATCGTCTTGGCGAGCAGCCAGGTGGAGCCGCCGTCGGGCACCAGGCCGATGTTGACGAACGCCTGAAGGAAATAGGCGTTTTTGCCGGCGAACACGAAGTCGCCCGACAGCCCCATCGAGCAACCGACGCCCGCCGCCGGGCCATTCACCGCCGTCACCACCGGAACCGGAAGGTTCATGATCTGACTCATCAGCGGGTTGTAGAAATTCATCAGCGCGCGGTGGCTGGTGTCGCCGCCCTTGATGCGCGTGTCGCCGCCGCCGCGTGCCTGAAGATCGGCGCCCGAGCAAAAGGCGCGGCCGGCGCCCGTCAGCAGCACGGCGCGTGCGCCCTGCAGATCGTACAAGGCGACCGTCAGGTCCTCGGCCAGCTGGATCGACGCGGCGTTCAGCCGCTCGGGCCGGTTCAGCGTGATGACGAGGACGTCGCCCTTCTTCTCGGTGAGGATGGTTTCGTAATCGGCCATTTCGGTGTCTCTCCCTCTTATGTCCCGCTCCGATTGGAGAAGGTGTTTGGCAGCGTGCTGCCGAATTCTTGGGCATCTGCTGCCTGGCGAAGCGCGGCGGCGATCACCTGCCGGGTGGCGGCAGGGCGGATCACCGCGCGGACCAGGCCGGCGGCGACGGCATGGGTGGGATCAGCGATGCAAGCGGCATAGTCACGCTTTTTCTGGTCCTCGGCCGGGGCGAACAGGCGGTCTGCGGCGGCATCACCGCCCATCGCGGCGGTCTGCGCGCTCGGCCAGGCATAGCAGGTGGCGCGACCGCCGGATGGTGGCGCGAGCACCGCCCAGGCTGCGCCGAAAGCCCGACGGGTGACGATCGTGACGCGGCGGGTAGGCAGTTCGGCAAAAGCAGCGAGGAGCATGGCGGCTTCGCGGACGATCCCCTGCCCTGCTTCGGCGCGGGTGGGGAGGAAACCGGGCGTGTCGATCAGCGTGACAAGCGGCAGGCCGAGCCGGGTGCAGAGCTGCACGAAGCGGACCGCCTTGCGCGTAGCGGCAGTGTCGAGCGCGCCGCCCAGCACGAGCGGCTGGTTCGCGAGAATGCCGACTGGGTGGCCGCCGACGCGGCCGAGGGCGCAGATCAGATTGGGCGCGTGATCGGGCTGCAGCGCGATCAGGTCGCGCTCATCCACGATCGTGCGGGCGAGCTCGTGCATGTCATAGGGGGTCGCGGCGTCGAGCGGGACCAAGGTGTCGAGCGCCGGTGCGAGGCGATCGTCGGCGTCTGACGGGACACGTGGCGCGGCGCGCGGATCGGGCAGCAGGTCGAGCAGCACGCGCGCGGCGAACAGCAGCTCGATCTCGTCGCCGAACACGCCGTCGGCCATGCCGGTCTGCGTTGCATGCAGCGTCGCGCCGCCCAGCATAGCGGTGCTGGCGAGTTCGCCGGTGGCGTCGCGCAGCACTTCGCTGCCGGCGAGCAGCAGGGCAGCATCGGCCTGGAGCATGAAGGTGACGTCGGCGAGCGCCGGCGACAGCGCGGCTGCACCGACCGTTTCGGCGAACACCAGCGCAACCTGCGGGATCTTGCCGCGCGCTTCGGCCTGTTGGCGCATCAGCGTGGCCTGTGCTCGCAATCCGGTGAGGCCGGTGTCGAGGGCGGCGCCGGGCGAATCGTAAAGGCCAACGATCGGCGTGCGTGCGGCGACCGCCTGGTCGATGAGGCGGCCGATCTTTTCGACGTGAGCGGGGGCAATGATTCCATCGCCGGTCGTCACATCCTGGCTGAACGCCATCACCGGGCGCCCGCGAATCGTGCCGTGCGCGGTGATGACGCCGTCACCGGCCGGCTCGGCGTCCTTCAGGCTGCCCTGGTCGAACAGGATGTCCAGCCGCTCACGGGCGACGAGGCGACCGCGCCCGTGCTGCGCGTCGCTAGCGTCCCGTTCCTCGACCGTCGCCGTCATGGCATCCTCCCGCCGTGCGGGCTTCCTGCCTGCCCGCGCGGCGCGACGCAAATGACAAAACGGTCAGGGGCACGAAAGCCGTAGCGTAAAGCCGCACCTACCAGCCCTGCACGGCATCCGGATCGGACACCGCGATCAGGCGGCGCGCGGCGCGGCGGGCAAAGGCCAGCGTGCATTTCTTGCGGGCGTGGGTGTTCATCGCGTCGGTGCGCGCCTCGCGCACCACCGCCGCATCATAGCGGTCCGCCACGATAAGGCCGGTGCGTTCGGGCAGAAAGGCTTGGCTGGCGATCGGGCCGTGATCGAACCCGGCGGGCACCGCCCAGAAGAAGCGGTCGCAATGCGGCAGATAATCCTGCCACTTGTTGTCGCCGAGCAGATCGGCGCGCGACACCTTAATCTCGACGATGGTGATCTGGCCGCGCGCATCGATCGCCATCAGGTCGACCCGGCGGCCGCCGTCCAGCGGCACCTCGGGCATGGCGACAAGCTCATGCCGCAGCAGCAGCCGAGTGACGCCGCGCGCGACATCGGCGGCGCACAGCGGGGAAGACGGATCGTCGACGCAAGAAGCGGGCGTGGTCAGCACGCCCGCTTCCTAGAACAATCCGGGAACAATGAAAAGATAACGACGCGCGGGGTGGCAGGCGTCGCCGATCGGATCAGCGCCAGAAGATGTGGTTGCCGATTGTCGCGACGCGGGTCAGGCCCGAAGCGGGCGCACGGCCGCGGTTGAAATAGAGCGCACGGTCAGCCTCGCCGTCCCATGCCTCGGCCAGTGCGACCTTCGCCACCGCGACGGCGGTGCGATAGGAGCGGCTGTCCTCGTTGATGTTCGGGATACGGCCACCGCGCACAAAGCCGAACTGACCGCGCTGCAACACCACGTCGCAGATATCGGATGGGAAGCGACCCGACTTGGAACGATTGATGATCACGTCCGCCACGGCGAGCTGGCCAGAGAGCGGCTCACCCTTGGACTCGTAATAGATCGCGCCGGCCAGGCACTGGATCGCCTCGTCGTCGCCATCGTGCGTCGACTGGGCAGCGACAGCGGCCGCAAGCGTCGGATATGCAACAATATCGCCCGCGGCGAGTTCATTATTATCGAAGGTGGTCGGGGTGGTGACCGCGACAGCCGGCTGAGGGAGCATCTGCTCAACCCCGGCGGCGAGACCGGCCGTGCTCTGCGCACTCAGGCCGAAGAAAGAGATCGTCATGGCTACGGCGGCCGCAGCCCGCGAGAAAAACGTCATTGTTCACTATCAAAGGCGGTGGGTACGCGGACGCGATCCAGCGTTCTTCATTCAGAACTGCGATCGGCCGGGATCCCCCCCGACTGCGTAACCATGGTGGATCGCACCCACCGCGGCACAACGCGAAATATCGATGGGCCAGCCTTCGCCATACCCTATCGATCCAGTCAATTAAGGGAGGATCGTTTCAGCGGCGAACCGTTTGCCGTCTGCGATATCCAGAGCGACGACCCAGCAATCGGGATCATTTCGGCGCCGGCGACTCCAATAATCGTCGAGCGACTCGTCGCTGCCCGGCTTCGGCCCGCTGGTCACCAGAATGTCGGTGCCGTCCGGCCCCATCGCGCGCTCGATGATGTGCCCATCCTGTTCGAGCAGCACCAGGATAGCGCCGGAATCGCCGTCGCCCCGGGCGCGCACCACGGCAATGCCGCCGGCGTCGTTCACCCGGCGCAGCAGCGCGGCGACGAGGAGGTGAGTCGGCAGTCGTCCGGTCACGCGGGACGGTAACCGGGGAGCGCAGCCAGCGCGATCCGGCTGCGCATGAAGGTGCCGGTACCGCGGGCAACTTCCTCGCCATCGGCGGCGATCAGCCGCGCGTCACCGACGAAGACGCGGCGCTGGCCACTGATCCAGCGCCCCTCGGCGATCACCGGGCCGGCGGACAGCGGACGGGTGAGGACGAGGTTGAACTGCGTGGTGAGCAGGAAGCGATCGGTGATGAGGCTGTTGCAGGCATAGAAGGCCGCATCGTCCAGCATCTTGAAATAGGCGGTGCCATGCGCGGCGCCGGCGGCGTGGAAATGATCGGGCGCGATCTCGAAGCTGATCCGCGCGACGCCCGGCTCCGGAATCTTCAGCGTGGAGGCGAACAGCTGGTTGATCGGCGCGGCGGCATAGAGCGACTCCAGCGCGCGGTGGTGCGCCTCGGCGCCTTCAGGCCGCGTCACGGGCGGCGTCCGTATCGTCGGCGGTCAGCAGCGCGTAGATGGCATCGCGCGAACCTGCGCCGCGCAGCTTGTCGACGAAGGCGCGGTCGCGCAGCCGATGCGACACGCGCGCCAGCGCCTTCAGGTGATCGGCACCCGCGCCCGATGGCGACAGGATCGCCACGACGATATCGACCGGCATATCGTCCACCGCGTTGAACTCGATCGGCTGGATGAGCCGCGCGATCACGACGACGATGCGCGGCAGACCCGCGATCCGCGCGTGCGGCAGGGCGACCCCGCCGCCGAAGCCGGTCGATCCCAGTTTCTCGCGCTCGGCCAGCGCCGTGCCGACCTCGCCGCCGTCCAGATCGAGCGTCTGGGCGGCCATCGCGCCCAGATGCTGAAACAGGTTTTTCTTGTTGGTGGCAGTCACCCCGACCGCGATGAGGTCGGGGTGTAGCAGATCACTCAAATCACTAGGCATGACGTTTCGGCGTTTACCCCGCGCGCTGCGGTTCGACCCAGCCGATCGTCCCGTCGCCGCGCCGATAGACCATGTTATAGGCGCCCGTCCCGCTATTCTTGAACAACAACGCCGCCGTGTTGCGCAGATCAAGCATCATCACGGCGTCAGATACGGTCGCGTCGGGGATGTCGACGCGGGTTTCCGCAATGATGAGCGGGGCGTCGGCCGGCTCGTCCTCTTCGGTCATCCGCTCGGCGAACAGGGTGTAGCCGGCGTTGTCGAAATTGTCATAGGCGACGCTTTCCGCCAGCGCCTGCACTTCGCCCGCGTTGCGATCCTTCAGCCGGCGCATGTAGCGGCGCAGCTGCTTTTCGATCTTCTCGGCGGCTCCATCAAAGGCAAGATGCGCGTCGTGTGCGTCGTGCCGGCCCTTGAGCACCAGCCCCTGCATCACGTGCACGATGATGTCGCAGCCGAAGCCGGCGTCGTGCGGCCCCTTGCCGAAGGTCACGTGCGCGGAGATCGCGCGGCTGAAATACTTATCTGCAATGCCCTGCAGCCGGGTGTCGACATGATCCTTCAGCGCGTCGCCCGTCTCGACCTGGTGACCTGAGATGCGGATATCCATCGACTTCTTACTCCATATGCTGGCCCGGCGTGGTTCGCCGGAGCGTTGGGCGTCAACCGGACGCCTCGGCCCCCCAGAGCGGATTTTTCACCCGTGTCATGAACGCGGCATGCGCGCTTAGTTCCTCCGCGGTGGCGGCGAATTGTCGCGCCGGCCGCGCAATGCGCGGCGCCGCCGCCTCCACTTGTATCTCTTCCACGACCAGATCGCTGACGAGCGACAGCCCGATCTGGCGGCCGCCCATCAACTCCACATAGACCTGCGCCAGCAGTTGCGCGTCGAGCAACGCGCCGTGCAGCACGCGGTGCGAACGATCCACGCCGTAGCGCGAGCACAAGGCGTCGAGCGTCAGCTTGGCGCCGGGGTGCCGCTGCTTGGCGATCGCCAGCGTATCGACCATGCGGCTGGTGCAGATCACGTCGCGCCCGCAGCGGCCGAGCTCGCCATTCAGGAAGCCGAAGTCGAACGAGGCATTGTGCGCGACGAGCGGCGCGTCGCCGACAAAGGCGATCAGCTCCTCCGCCACGGCGTGGAACAGCGGCTTGTCGGCGAGGAACGCGTCCGACAGGCCGTGGATCGCGAACGCGCCGGGCGGCATGGTGCGCTCGGGATGAAAATAAGCGTGAAAGGTGCGGCCGGTCTCGACGCGGTTGACGAGCTCGACGCAGCCGATCTCGACCATGCGATCGTCGCCAAAGGTGAAGCCGGTGGTCTCTGTATCGAAAACGATCTCGCGCATCGGCAGGATTATCGACCTTCGCCGGGCGCGAGGCAAGCGATCACCCGGCGAACATGGGCACGCGTTTCCTCAAGCGACACGTCCGTCGGAATGACGAAATCGGCCTGGGCGCGCTTTTGCGCGTCGGGCACCTGGCGGGCGAGGATCGCGTCGAACTTGGCCTCGCTCATACCCGGGCGCTGCAGCGTGCGGGCGCGCTGCACATCGGGGGCGGCAGAGACGACGACGACCTTGTCCATGGCGCGCTGGCCACCGGTTTCGAACAACAACGGCACATCGAATATGACGACCGGGGCGGCGGCATGTTCCGCAAGAAAGGCGGCGCGTTCCTCACCCACGGCGGGATGCACGATCGCCTCCAGCGCCTTCATGGCGGTGTCGTCGCCGAGCACCGCCTCGGCGAGCGCGGTGCGGTTCACGCCCCCTACCCCGGTCGTGCCGGGAAAGCGCGCCTCGATCGCGGCGACCACGCGGCCGGCGGGGCCCTGGAGCTTGTGCACCTCCGCATCGGCGTCGAACACGGGGATGCCCTCGTCGGCGAACATCTTGGCGACGGTCGACTTGCCCATGCCGATCGATCCGGTGAGCCCGAGCTTGATCATCGTCCTATCCCCCCCTCAGGCGAGCAGCCGTTCGCGCAATTCCCCGTCGTGTTCGCGCGGGGCGGGTGCGCCGAAGAACAATTCGAACGCCGCCGCGGCCTGACCCACCAGCATTTCGAGGCCATCGATCGTCTCCAGCCCGCGCGCCTCGGCGGCGTCGAGCAGGGGCGTGTGGAGCGGGGCATAGACGATGTCGTACACCACCGCCTCGGGTGGGAGCGGCAACAGGTCGAGATCGAGCGGCGGCTGCCCCGTCATGCCGAGCGCGCTGGTGTTGACGAGCAGCTTCGCCTCGGGAAGGCGCGCCGAGAGCGGCAATGCCTCGCCCTTCAGCCCAAAGCGGCCGAGGAGCGCGGCGGCTTTCAGCGGCGAGCGGTTCAGGACGGTGACCTTGCCGACGTTCATGCGCGACAGCGCGAAAAGCACCGCGCGCGCGGCGCCGCCGGCACCGACGATCGCGACCGGCTGCCCGGCGAGATCGAGATCGGCGATCGGACCGTAAAAGCCCGCCGCATCGGTGTTGGTGCCGAACAGCCCCCCACCCTCGCCGCGCACCACGGTGTTCATCGCACCGATACTGTCGCGCACCCCACCGGGATCATCGACGAGGTCGAGCATCGCGACCTTGTGCGGAATGGTGACGTTGCACCCGCGCCAGTTCGGATCGGCGCGGCGCCGCGCGATAAAGGCAGGCAGATCGTCGGGCTTCACCTGCGTGGCGCGATAGTCGGCGGGGATGCCGAGCTTTTCGAGCCAGAAACGGTGGATCAGCGGCGATTTGGAATGGCTGATCGGATCGCCGATCACCTCCGCATACGGCTGATCGGTTGCGGCAATCGCAGTCACGACTTGAGACGCTGGCACCTTTTCCCCTGTCACGCCGCCAGCACTCACGCCGCCAGCACCTGGCGCTCGCGCAGATAGCCGAGCAGCGGTAGCAGCGGCATGCCCAAGACGGTGAACTGGCTGCCCTCCACGCGGCTGAACAATTGCACCCCCGGCCCCTCGATCCGGTAGCAGCCGACGCAGCCCGAGATGGCCGGCCATTCGGCATCGAGATACGCCTCGATGAAGCTGTCGGACAGCGGGCGTACGAACATGCGGGCCTTGTCGACCTGGCGCCAGACGGGCCGGCCGCCCTCCGCCACCACCGCCGCGCTGACCAGATCGTGGCGCTTGCCCGACATCATCGCGAGATGCCGCGCCGCCTCCGCGCGGTCGCGCGGCTTGGACAGGACGGTGCCATCCTCCAGCACGGCCAGGCTGTCGGAGCCGAGCACCAGAGCCTGAGGCTCGCGCGCGGAAACCTTCAGCGCCTTCAGCTCGGCAAGTGCGTCGGCGAGATCGCGCGCGGGAATGTCGCCGAGCGATGCCTTGGCAGCATCCTCGTCCACCATCGCGGGCTGGGCGGTGAAGGGCACACCAGCGGCGACCAGCATCGCGCGGCGCGAGGCGGATTGCGAGGCGAGGATGAGCTTGAGCGGCATGGTCATGGTTCCATATCCACCGGCGCGCCGCCACGCTCGTTGAACAGCGAGATGACCGCGGCGGCGGTTTCCTCGATCGAGCGGCGCGTGACGTCAATCACCGGCCAGCCATTGTCGGCGAACATGCGGCGGGCGTAAGCGAGCTCGCGCGTCACCGCCTCCTGATCGACATAGGCCGTCTCGGGCGCCTGGTTGAGCGAGAGCAAGCGATTGCGCCGTACCTGGATCAGCCGATCGGGGCTGGTGGTAAGGCCGACGACCAGCGGATTGCGGAGCGAATACAGCGTCTCCGGCGGCGGGCTTTCGACCACGATCGGAATGTTCGCCACCTTGAAACCGCGATTGGCGAGATAGATCGAGGTCGGCGTCTTGGACGAGCGCGACACGCCGGCAAGAACGATGTCGGCCTCCTCCCACTCCTCCCACAACACGCCGTCGTCATGCGCGATGGTGAACTGGATCGCGTCGACGCGGGCGAAATAGGCCGCATCGAGCACGTGCTGGCGCCCGGGCTTGTTCTTTGCCTGTTGCCCGAGCAGCGCGGACAGCGCGTCGTTCACCGGATCGAGCGGCGCGACCATCGGCAGGCCGAGCGAATGGCAGCGCTGCTCCAGCGCGCTGCGCGTCGCGGCATTCACCAGCGTGTAGATCACCAGCCCGGGATTCTGCGCAATTTCCTGCAGAATGCGATCGAGATGCGCCTCCGTGCGCACCATCGGCCAGAAATGCCGCACCGTTTCGACATTGTCATATTGCGCGAGTGCGGCCTTCGCGATGTTTTCCAGCGTCTCGCCGGTGGAGTCCGACAGAAGGTGCAGGTGCAGCTTCACCGTCATGGGCATGAACCTGTGGATAACATGGGGACAGGCGCTAGCGTAACCGGGCCGGGGGGCCAAGCGGCAGCGCGCACCGTGGAAAACTCATGAGTCATCCACAATTGCGTCCACGCCGCGTGATTTTATCCACAGCCTGTGAGAATCGGGGATCGTTGAATCGAATCCCCGGGAGTCTGCGCCGCGCTGGCGGTCAAGCTGTTGGCAATCGGGGGATGAACGCATAAGCCCCGCAACCAACGCGCCTACAACATCACACAACCATCAGACTCTTTCCTTTAGAGAAGTAGTATGGACGCCCCGATCGATTCAAAACCTCTGCTGGGCGTGCTGAAGGGTCACAAAAGCGCCCGCCCCCCGATGTGGTTCATGCGGCAGGCCGGGCGGTATCTGCCCGAATATCGCGAGCTGCGCGCCGAGAAGGGCGGATTCCTGGCGCTCGCGACTGACCCAGACGCGGCGGCCGAAGTGACGGTGCAGCCGATCCGCCGTTTCGGTTTCGACGGCGCGATCCTGTTTTCCGACATTCTGATGGTGCCCTGGGCGATGGGGCAGGATCTGACCTTTGGCGCGGGCGAGGGGCCACGTCTGGCACCGCGGCTGATCGATGCGGCGCTCGAGTCACTCACGCCCGACCTGGCGCGGCTCGACCCGGTCTATGCGACCGTGCGGCGGGTGGCGGCGATGCTGCCGGCGACGACGACCTTTCTCGGGTTCGCCGGCTCGCCATGGACGGTCGCGACGTACATGGTCGCCGGACAGGGATCGAAGGATCAGGCCGAGACGCGCGGCCTTGCCTATCGCGACCCAGGCGCGTTCGGCACGATCATCGACGCCATCGCCGCGCTGACCGTCGATTACCTGTCCGGCCAGATCGAAGCCGGCGTCGAGGCCGTGCAATTGTTCGACAGCTGGGCTGGGACCTTGTCGCCGGCACAGTTCGAACGCTGGGTGGTCGCGCCCAATGCCAAGATCGTGGCGGCGCTGAAGGCGCGCCATCCGCATGTGCCGGTGATCGGCTTTCCCAAGGGAGCCGGCGGCAAGCTGCCGCTTTACGCGCGCGAAACGGGCGTCGATGCGATCGGGCTGGACGAAACGGTGGACCCGGTCTGGGCCGATGCGGTGCTGCCGAAGGGATTGCCGGTGCAGGGCAATCTCGATCCGCTGGCGCTGATCGCCGGGGGCGCGGCGCTGGACGATGCGGTCGATCGCATCCTGGCGGCGTTTCCCGATCGCCCGCATGTCTTCAACCTGGGGCATGGCATCGACCAGCATACGCCGATCGCGCATGTCGAACGGGCGATCGCCCGCGTTCGCTCAGGCAGCGGGGCAGACGGAGGGCAGGGCTGATGGGTGCCGGTTTCCTGGGGGCTGCCTATCTATGGGTGAAGGCGGCGCACATCATCTTCGTCATCTTCTGGATGGCGGGCATGTTCATCTTCCCGCGCTATCTGGTGCATCACCAGGAAGGCCTGGGCGATCCCGCCGAGGAAGAGCGCTGGGTGGCGCGCGAAGGCAAGCTCCGGCGGATCATCATGACGCCGGCGATGATTGCCGTGTGGGTGATCGGGCTGGCGCTGGCGGTGAACGTCGGGTTGCTTGCCGGCATCCAGGGGCTGGCCTGGCTGCATGCCAAGCTGCTCGTGGTGTTCCTGCTCTCTGGCTATCACGGCTGGGCGGTCGGCTATTCCAAGAAGCTGGCGAAGGGGCAGGCGAGCCTGAGCAACCGGGGCCTCAGGATGATGAACGAGGTGCCGGCGCTGGCGGTGACGATCATCGTGATCCTGGCGGTGGTGAAGCCGTTTTGACGATGGCCGTGTGACGATCGGTGCGTCATCCCGGGTCGCGCCCGGGATGATCAATCGACCATGCCGGCATCCGCACCGCGCTTGACTAAGCTCTGCCCCGGTCTTACGTCCCGCTCTCGGTGTGGCCTCTCCGGCCCGCTGCCTCCTCTTGCCTCGTTGCCGCGCGACCCTTTCCGCCGACCGGGCTTTCTCCCCCAACCGATTTTCATCGGACACAAAGACCATGCACCTCAAGGATCTCAAGAAGAAAGCCCCGGCCGAACTGGTCCAGCTGGCCGAGGAGCTCGGCGTCGAAGGCGCCTCGACGCTCCGCAAGCAGGACCTGATGTTCGCCATCCTCAAGGTGCAGGCCGAAGAGGGCGAGCAGATCATGGGCGAGGGCACCATCGAGGTGCTGCCCGACGGCTTCGGCTTTCTGCGCTCGCCCGAGGCGAATTATCTCGCCGGCCCCGA
This sequence comes from Sphingomonas dokdonensis, assembly GCF_002197685.1. GTDB lineage: Bacteria > Pseudomonadota > Alphaproteobacteria > Sphingomonadales > Sphingomonadaceae > Sphingomonas > Sphingomonas dokdonensis. The sequence goes on from NZ_NBBI01000003.1 coordinate 356,304, forward strand.
CGACATCTATGTCTCGCCCAACCAGGTCCGCAAGCACGGCCTGCGCACCGGTGACACGGTGGAAGGCGAGATCCGCGGGCCGAAGGACGGCGAACGCTATTTCGCGCTGACCAAGCTGATGAGCGTTAATTTCGACAATCCCGACGCCGTGCGCCATCGCGTGAACTTCGACAATCTCACCCCGCTTTATCCCGAAGAGCGGCTGAAGATGGAGATCGAGGACCCGACGCTGAAGGACAAGACGGGTCGCGTGCTCGACCTGGTATCGCCGATCGGCAAGGGTCAGCGCTGCCTGATCGTCGCGCCGCCGCGCGTCGGCAAGACGGTGATGATGCAGAACATCGCCCGCGCGATCTCGCTCAATCACCCCGAGGTGTTCCTGATCGTGCTGCTGATCGACGAGCGGCCCGAGGAAGTCACCGACATGCAGCGCACGGTGAACGGCGAGGTCGTCTCCTCGACCTTCGACGAGCCGGCGACCCGCCACGTCGCGGTGGCCGAAATGGTGATCGAAAAGGCCAAGCGCCTTGTCGAGCACAAGAAGGACGTGGTGATCCTGCTCGACAACATCACCCGTCTTGGCCGTGCCTACAACACGGTGGTGCCGAGCTCGGGCAAGGTGCTGACCGGCGGTGTGGACGCGAACGCGTTGCAGCGGCCGAAGCGATTCTTCGGTGCGGCGCGCAACATCGAGGAAGGCGGCAGTCTGACCATCATCTCGACCTCGCTGATCGACACCGGCAGCCGCATGGACGAGGTGATCTTCGAGGAGTTCAAGGGCACCGGCAACGCGGAAATCGTGCTCGACCGCAAGGTGTCGGACAAGCGCATCTTCCCGGCGATCGACGTGTCGAAGAGCGGCACCCGCAAGGAAGAGCTGCTGGTCGAGAAGGACAAGCTTTCCAAGATGTGGGTGCTGCGCCGCATCCTGATGCAGATGGGCACCGTCGATGCGATGGAGTTCCTGCTGGGCAAGATGAAGGATTCCAAAACCAACGAGGATTTCTTCGCCAGCATGAACCAATAGCCGCGTCTGGTCGGCGGCATCCTGCCGCCGGACTCAGACCGGCTCGGGCGACGGGTCGGCGTAGCCGAACCCGATCGACGGCGTGGCTTTGCCACGCCGTTTGCGTGTCAGCGGCTCGTTCGTTTCGCCTTCGAACGAGGAAAGCTGGCGCAGCGTGTTCCTTCCCGATAACGCGACCGGTGCAACCTGCGCGGCAAACGGCCGTTCAGGGACCATCAGCCCGGAGCCGCGATCTTGATCCTTACCTTGCTTGCCCAAGCTGCCGCCGCCGTACAGGGGCCTGGTTCGTTGGGTGATATCTGGCAGCATATCGTCGCCGACTTCTCCAACCTGTCGGAACCGGCGGCGCTGGCGGCATTTGGCCAGGTGCTGATGATCGATCTGGTGCTGGCCGGCGACAATGCGGTGGTGGTCGGCGCGCTGGCGGCGGGCCTGCCGGCCGAGCAGCGCAAGAAGGTGATCCTGATCGGCATCATCGCGGCGTTGGTGTTGCGCATCTTCTTTGCCCTGATCGTCACGTGGCTGATGGGGATCGTTGGCCTGATCTTTGCCGGCGGCCTGCTGCTTTTGTGGGTCAGCTGGAAATTCTGGCGCGAGTTGCGCGTCGACGCGCACGGGAATGCGGGATCGAGCGAGATCGACGGTGACGAGCAATCCGGCCTGGCGCCGGCGCGCTCCTTTGCCGCCGCCGCCTGGGCGGTTGCGGTCGCCGACGTGTCGATGAGCCTCGACAACGTGCTGGCGGTCGCGGGCGCGGCGCGCGAGCACCCCGGCATCCTGGTGGTCGGGTTGGTACTGTCGGTGGCGCTGATGGGCCTCGCGGCGAACCTGATCGCGCGGGTGATCGGCAAGTATCGCTGGATCGCCTATATCGGTCTGGCCGTAATCGTCTTTGTCGCCTTCAAGATGATCTACGAAGGCTGGACGGGCACCGGCGAGACGATCGGCCTCAGCACATTGTTCTGAGCCGCCAGGGCGTGATGTGGGAACCCGGAAGGGTTCACCACGCGTTCAAGCCCGCCCGGCCATGTAGCGGCCATGTCCTTCGGGAGAGCCATGTTGAAGAATTGGGTGCCATTTGCCGCCGCGATCGTCGTTGCGGCGCCGGCGGCGGCGCAATCAGGCGATCTCGCGCAGGTGCAGAACCACCTGCGCGCGGTGAACACCATGACCGCCGATTTCACGCAGACCGATCGGGCCGGCAAGACGCTGACCGGCACGCTGACGCTGAAGAAGCCGGGCAAGATCCGCTTCCAGTATGAAAAGGGCGTGCCGATCCTGGTGGTGGGTGACGGCAAGGCGCTGACGTTCATCGATTATTCGGTGCGGCAGGTGCAGCGCTGGCCGATCAGCAACTCGCCGCTAGGTGTGCTGATCAACCCCGATCGCGACATCGCGAAATTCGCCAAGGTGGTGCCGAGCGGCGACAGCCGTATCCTGTCGGTGGAGGGCTATGACCCCAAGCACCCCGAATATGGCCGCATCACCATGGTCTTCGCGCGCGATGGCGCCGCGCCGGGCGGGCTGATGCTGCAAGGCTGGGTAACGCTCGACAGCCAGGGCAATCGAACCACCATCCGGCTTGATAATCAGCGGTTTAACACGCCGGTCAGCGATGGGACGTTCCGCTGGAACGATCCGCGGCGAACCAACCGACGTAACTGAACGATTGCTGCCCGTCCCGTTCATGCGCGCGACAGGTTGACGGGCGTAGGGCAGTCATTGCGGATGTGGGGCGGTTCAGGATTTTCCCCCTGTTGCCTGAACGGTTTGCTCCACTTCCCCCTGCGTGACGAACGCCAGGTTGGCCCTCGCTCCATGCCCCCGGAGCGAGGGCCTTTCTGCGTGGGGCGCATGGCGCCCGAGCACACGGCTTTGCCGCGGCGGGCGGCAAGCTCACTATTGCTTAGCTTCACCCATCAAGCGGCGAATATGCCCCGCGGCGGATGCCGGGAGCAGCCCGGCATGACGGGTTTTAGAGGCAGCTATTCCACAACCATCGGCAGTTTGCGCGGATCGTTGGACCCCGGATCACGTCCGGGATGACGGGTATGTTGTGGGGCGAGCATACGCTCGCTAAGTCACCGCGCGTGAAGATCGTCAGCTGGAACATCAACTCGGTTCGCTTCCGCCTCGCCATTGTCGAGCAGTTCCTGCGCGAGGCGCAGCCCGATGTGCTGTGCCTGCAGGAAACCAAGGTGATCGACGCCGATTTCCCGTTCGAGATGTTTCGCGCGCTCGGCTACGAGCACATCCTGATCCACGGCCAGCGGATGCACCATGGCGTGGCGATCATCAGCCGCGTGCCGGTCAGCGCGGACGACCGGCTCGACTGGCAGGCCAATCAGGAGGCGCGGCACATCGGCGTGCGGCTGCCCAACGGCGTGCGGCTGGAGAATGTCTATGTGCCCGCCGGCGGGGACGTGCCCGACCGCGAGGTGAACGCGAAGTTCGGGCAGAAGCTCGATTTCGTCGCGCGCATGACGGACTGGTCCGCGGCGCTCGATGTCCCGACGATCCTGACCGGCGATTTCAACATCGCGCCGCTGCCGAGCGACGTGTGGAGCCACAAGGCGCTGTTGAAGGTGGTCAGCCATACGCCGATCGAGGTGGAGGCGCTCGATCGGCTAAAGGCGTCGAACGACTGGGTCGACCTGGGGCGGCAGTTTCACCCCGCGCCGGCGCGGTTGCACACCTGGTGGAGCTATCGCTCGCCCGATTGGACCAAGAACGATCGCGGGCGGCGGCTCGACCATATGTGGGCGACGGGAGACGTCGCGGCGGCGGCACAGTCGCACCAGGTATTCGAGGCGTGCCGTAGCTGGCTGAAGCCATCAGACCATGTGCCGATCATGACGGAGTTCGCCTTTTGACCGACGCCCGCCACGCCGCCAGAGCGATCGACGCGCTGCGGCGCGGCTGGCCGATCCGCATCGGCGCGCTGGCGCTGCTGCCGATCGAGACGGGCGATCCGCGCCGGCTGGCGGCATTCGATCCCGAAGGGGTGGCGCCGGTGCTGCTCTCCGCGGGGCGGGCCGAGACGTTGAAACTGGCCAATCAGCGCGCGGCCGCGGTGCCCGATGCGCCGGTGCTGGTGGAGCGGGCACCTTGGGTGGATTTTGCCATGGCGACGGCGCTGGCCGATCCGCAGCTTGATCTCGCGACACCGATGAAAGGGCCGTTTCGCGCGATTCCGGTCCTGTCGCCCGAGGATGCGGCGGCGGCGCTTCGGCTGGCGCGGATTGCGGGGATGCTGCCGGCGTTCTTCGTGCTGGCGGATGGCGCGGCCGAGGTCATGCTGTCGGCGGCTGACATCGACGCGCATGAGGATGCCATTCGCCTGACGATCGCCGCGCGCGCACGGCTGCCGGTGGCGCATGCCGAGGATGCGGAGATCGTCGCCTTCCGCACGCCCGAAGGGCCGGGGGAGCATGTCGCGCTGCTGATCGGTGCGCCGAACGGCCGGCCGCCGTTGGTGCGGCTCCACAGCGAATGCCTGACAGGTGACGCGCTCGGCAGCCTAAAATGCGATTGCGGGCCGCAGCTCGACGCGGCGCTGAAGGCGATTGCGGCGGCGGGATGGGGCATCCTGCTGTATTTACGGCAGGAGGGTCGCGGGATCGGGCTGGTCAACAAGCTGCGTGCCTATGCGTTGCAGGACCAGGGGTTCGACACGGTCGACGCGAATACCCGGCTGGGCTTTGCGATCGACGCGCGCGATTTCGGGGTGGCGGCGCGGATGCTCGACCTTTTGGGGCAGCGCGAGGTCCGTCTGTTGACCAACAACCCCAACAAGGTTGCTGGACTGGAGGCGCGCGGGATCACGGTAACCGAGCGGGTGCCGCATTTCCTGCCGACGAACCCGCACAACGAGCAATATCTGGCGACCAAACGCGATCGCACCGGGCACCAGTTCTAGAGCTTCAGGAGCCTGCGGACCTCGTCGAAATCATGCGCGATGGCGTGGACGCCGATGTCGCGCAGCGTGGCGTCATGGCCGGGCAGGCAATGCTGGCCCGCGCACAGCCCGATCACATGCCCCCCGCTCGCCACCGCGCCGGTCGCGCCCACCGGTGAATCCTCGAGAATCGCGCAGCGTTCGATGGGAACGCCGAGCTGTTTGGCGCCGTACAGGTAGAGATCGGGGGCGGGCTTGCCGCGGGTGACGTGCTCGGCGCCCGAATAGAGGTGATCGCCAAAGACGTCGGTGAGGCCGAGATGCGCGAGGTGCGTGCGGATCCAGCGGGTCGAGCTGGACGAGACCACCGCCTTGGGCAGATCGGCAGGGAGGCCGCGCACGAACGCGACCGCGCCGGCGACTTCCTCAATGCCTTCGGCGAGCACGCGGTCGTTCTCGGCCATGCGCTCTTCGGTCCAATCGGCCGGCAGCGGCCCGCCGATGAACGCCTCGACACGGGCGATGAAGTCGCGGCCGGACAGACCCATGAAATTGGCCATCGATTGCTCGGGCGTGATCGCGTGGCCGCGCGCGGTCAGGAAATCGGCAATGTGCTTGTTGCCGAGATATTCGCTCTCGATCAGCACCCCGTCGAAATCGAAGAGCAGGGCGTCGAACGTCATGCGCGCTTCCTGAAGCCGGTGGGGGTCCGGACCACGGGGCGATCGCCGAACAGCGCGGAGCCGATGCGCACGTGCGTCGCCCCGATCATCACCGCGGTCTCGAAATCGTCCGACATGCCCATGCTGAGGCCGGTGATGCCATTGTCGCGGGCCAGCTTGGCAAGCAGCGCGAAATAGGGCGCTGCCTCAGTATCGGCAGGGGGCAGGCACATCAGCCCGGCGACTGGCAGGTCGGCCGTGCGAGCCTCGGCAATCAGCGCGGGGAGATCGGCGATGGCGCAGCCGCCCTTCTGTTCCTCGGCGCCGATGTTCACCTGGAGGAAGCAGGTGGGGCGGCGGTCTTGCGCGTCCATCGCCTTGGCCAGCGCGGTGATCAGCGAGGAACGATCCACCGCATGGATCGCGTCCGCCATCGCCACCGCATCGGCGGCCTTGTTCGATTGCAGCTGACCGATGAGGTGGAGGCGGGCGTCGGGGTAGGGGTCCTTCAGCGCGGGCCATTTCGCCTGCGCCTCCTGCACGCGGTTTTCGCCAAAGTCGCGCTGACCGGCGGCGAGCAAGGGCTCGATCGCCTCGGCCGGATGCGTCTTGGAGACGGCAATCAGCGTGACGTCAGCGGTGTCGCGGCGCGCCAGCTTGGCGGCGCGGGCGATACGGTCGCGAATGGCGGCGAGACGGTCGTCGGCGTGCATCGGGCGGGCTATACGACCGCGCATGAGCCGCCGCCACCCTGTCCAGAAGTCCGACATCCCGACGGTTTGGTTGATGACCGATGAGCGGATGGGCGAGGGGATGTGGCAGGCGGTGGAGCGGCTACCGCGCGGTGCGGGGATCGTTTTTCGCCATCATGCGACGCCGGCTGCCGAACGGAAGCGGCTGTTTGCGCGGCTGCTGCGGATCGCGCGGCGGCGCGGGCTGGTGCTGGTGCGGGCCGGCACGCTGCCGATGGCGGGAGAGATGGGGGTGCATGGCGCGCGCGGACATGGGCTGGTGACCTGGCCCGTGCACGACTGGCGCGAGGCTCGCGCGGCACGGCGCGTCGGCGCCGATGTGGCCTTCGTCTCGCCGGTCTTCGGCACGCGATCGCACCCCGGCGCGGCGTTCCTTGGCGTTCACACGGCCGCTCGCCTTGCGCGTACCCTGCCAATGGTCCGCGTGGCTCTGGGCGGTATGAATGCGCGGCGTTTTCGGCGGCTCAGCGGCTTTGCCGGCTGGGCGGCGATCGATGCCTGGCTATGCTGACGACAGCGCGTTGGCTCCGTCGCGCTTGGCTAACGCCCTCGACCAGCAATCAGAAGCGGAAGGCGGTGCCCACATAGACCGCCTGGCTGTCGCGACGATCGTCGTTGAAGCGGGCCAGCCGCTCACGCTCAGACTTGTAGCGCAGGCCAGCGGTAAGATCGAGGTTGCGGGTCAGCGAATAGGAGCCACCAACATCCAGCGAATAGCTGGGGCCTTCTTCAACCAGATTCTGTGCGCCCGGCAGTGCACGATCCGCCCCAGCCTTCACGCGGCCGGTGAACTTCGGCAGCGAATAGCTGACCGCCAGATCCGCCGCCTCGCGGCTGCCCGGCTCGCCTGCCAGGTCGACCTTGGCGATCTCGCCGGACACGGCAAACCGCTTCCAACCCACGGCAACGCCCAGGTTGTAAGCGACCGGCACAAGCCCGACGGTGGGTGCCGCAGCGGCCGCGGCACGGCCGGCATCGGCAACCTGCGTGGAGCGGGCGCGAACGGCCACCGTCACCGGGCGATTGCCCTGCCGGTTTTCCGACGGCGTGAAGCGGAATTCACTGGTGCCGAGCCCACTGCGAGCGAATGCGGCGGCGAGTCGCGGATCGGCGGCGGCGGGCGTAAAGCCGCTCATCACACGGGAGGCGGTGGGCCGACGCGCGTCGCTGCGGTCCACCTCCGAAGCGCCCGATGCCGGCGCAACGGCAATCGCCGCGGCAATCGCCACGACAGACCCGCCAATAAGCGCACGAACAGTGAACACTGAATGCCTCCGACCCTTGGGAACGCTCGTAGCACGATTCGTTCGCACGTCGCCATGTCCCTCCGTTGCTTTTGGTGAAGGTGTTGCATGCTTTCCACAGCTTGGTTCGGCGCTGCCCGGCTACGCCGACGGCGAACGGCGCGGCAGGGCAGCGCGAACTTGCGGGGCCTAGCCATGCTCTGTAGAGGTCAGCGTCACGATTTTTCCATCAGGACGATGCCCATGTTCCGCCCGTTGCGTTCCGCGCTGGTCGTCTGCGCTGCCCTTGCCATCGCCGGTTGCGGCGGTGGCCAGAAGCGGCCGGGGACCGATCTTGCCGCCAGCCGGATCACCACCATCGGGGTGAACAGCTATCTGTGGCGCGCCTCGCTCGACACGCTGAGCTTCATGCCGCTGCTCCAGACGGATTCGAATGGCGGCGTGATCGTGACCGATTGGTACGTCAACCCGCAGACCCCGGCCGAGCGCATGAAGGTGACGGTGACGATCCTCGATCAGGATCTGCGCGCCGACGCGGTGCGCGTAGCCGCGCTGCGCGAGGTGAACCGCAGCGGCCAGTGGGTGTCGGCGCCGGTCGCAGCAGCGACCACGCAGAAGCTGGAGGATATTATCCTGACCCGCGCCCGCGACCTGCGGCGTGCCTCCTCGGCAAACTGATCGCGCACCAATGAGCCAGCGTTTCAACGCGCTCTCTGCCGACGCCCGCTGGCAGCGGGTGTGGGACGAGCGCAAGACCTTCGCCGCCGACGACGCGTCGCCCAAGCCCAAGAGCTACGTGCTCGAGATGTTCCCCTATCCGTCGGGGCGCATCCACATGGGGCACGTGCGCAACTATACCATGGGCGACGTGCTGGCGCGGTTTCGCCGGATGAACGGCATGGAAGTGCTCCATCCGATGGGGTGGGACGCGTTCGGTATGCCGGCCGAGAATGCGGCGATGGAAAAGGGCGTCCATCCGGGCGGCTGGACGCGCGACAATATCGCCACGATGAAGGCGCAGCTGAAGCGGCTTGGCTTCGCGCTCGACTGGACGCGCGAGTTCGCGACCTGCGACGCGGCATATTACGGGCATGAGCAGGCGCTGTTCCTGAAGTTCCTGGAGGCGGGCCTCGTCTATCGCCGCGAGAGTGCGGTGAACTGGGACCCGGTCGACATGACCGTGCTGGCCAACGAACAGGTGATCGACGGGCGCGGCTGGCGGTCGGGCGCGCTGGTCGAAAAGCGCAAGCTGAACCAGTGGTTCCTGAAGATCACCGACTTTGCCGACGATCTGCTGTCTGGCCTCGGCGACCTCAAGGACTGGCCCGACAAGGTACGGCTGATGCAGGAGAACTGGATCGGCAAGAGCCAGGGGCTGACGTTCCGCTTTGCGCTGACCGACGGCGCGGGGACGGGCGAGGGGGTGGTCGAGGTCTATACCACGCGTCCCGATACGATCTTCGGCGCGAGCTTCGTCGCGGTGGCGGCGGATCACCCGCTGGCGCAATCGGTCGCGGCTGGCGATCCGGCGGCACAGGCGTTTATCGAGGAATGCCGCCGCGGCGGGACGACCGCAGCCGAGCTGGAGACGCAGGAAAAGCAGGGCTTCGACACCGGGTACAAGGCGGCGCATCCGTTCGATCCGTCGCTCCTGCTGCCGGTGTACATCGCGAATTTCGTGCTGATGGATTACGGCGTCGGCGCGGTGTTCGGCGTGCCTGCGCACGACCAGCGCGATTTCGAATTCGCCAGCAAGTACCAATTGCCGATCCGCCGCGTCGTGTCGGACGGCGACAAGGATGCGCCGGCGTTCGACGGGACCGAGGCGTATACCGGTCCGGGCACGCTCGTGAATTCGCACTTCCTCGACGGCATGGACATCGAGGAGGCCAAGCGCGAGGTCATCACCCGTGCCGAGGCCGGCGGGTGGGGCGAGGGCACTACGGTGTTCCGTCTGCGCGACTGGGGCATCAGCCGCCAGCGTTATTGGGGCACGCCGATCCCGGTCATCCACTGCGACGATTGCGGCGCGGTGCCGGTGCCGGCCGACCAGCTGCCGGTCACGCTGCCCGAGGATGTGAGCTTTGCGGTGCCGGGCAACCCGCTCGATCGCCATCCGACGTGGAAGCATGTCGATTGCCCGTCATGCGGCAAGCCGGCGGTGCGCGAGACGGACACGCTCGACACATTCGCGGATTCCTCCTGGTATTTCATTCGCTTCGCCAGCCAGCCGGACGACAAGCCGTTCGACCGCGCGGTGGCCGAGCAATGGCTGCCGGTGGGGCAATATATCGGTGGGGTGGAGCATGCGATCCTCCACCTGCTCTATGCGCGCTTCTGGACGCGCGCGCTGCGCCATGTCGGGATGCTTGACGTCGCCGAGCCGTTCGCCGGCCTGTTCACGCAGGGCATGGTGACGCACGAGACGTACAAGTCCTCCGACGGACGCTGGCTGTCGCCGGCCGATATCGAAGGCGGCGTGGAAGTCGCGACGGGAGAGCCGGTGACGGTGGGCCGCGTCGAGAAGATGTCCAAGTCCAAGAAGAACACGATCGATCCCGAGCCGATCGTGGACCAATATGGCGCGGATGCCGTGCGCTGGTTCATGCTGTCGGACTCGCCGCCCGAGCGGGACCTGGAGTGGAGCGAGAACGGTATCGAGGGCGCGTGGCGCTTCATTCAGCGGCTGTGGCGCCTGCTGGGCGACACGGACGCGGCCGAGGGTGAGGATCTGGCGCTGCGCAAGGCCGCGCATCGCACCACCAAGGGTGTGGCGGACGCGATCGAGGGGCTGCAGTTCAACAAGGCCGTGGCGCTGATCTACACGCTCGCCAATGCGATCGAGAAGGCCGCGCCGTCCCAGGACCGGGCAACCGCCACCGACACGCTGCTGCGCCTCGTGGCGCCGATGGTGCCGCATCTGGCGGAAGAGGTGTGGGCGGCGCAGCATGGCGACGGGCTGATCGCCGATGTGGCTTGGCCGGCGGTGGATCCGGCGCTGCTGGTCGACGACGAGGTGACGGTAGCGCTCCAGGTCAACGGCAAGCTGCGCGATACGATCGTGCTGCCCAAGGGCGTGGCGCGCGAGGAAGCCGAAGCGCGGGCGCTGGCATCGGAGAAGATCATGCGTGCCATGGAAGGCAAGCCGCCGCGCAAGGTGATCGTGGTGCCCGACCGCCTGGTGAATATCGTCGCATGAGCCGGATCGCGCCCCTTGCTGCACTGGGTGCCGCAGCGCTGCTGCTGGCCGGCTGTGGGCTGAAGCCGCTGTATGCGGGCGGGAGCTCGGGCACCGTTGCGCAGACGCTGGGGCAGATCGAGGTGGCGCCGATCGAGGGCAAGGCAGGCTGGCTGGTCGCCAACGCGTTGCGCGACCGGCTGGGTGTTGTGCCATCGGGGCAGGGCGCTCGGTATCGGCTGGAAATCAAGCTTGATGACGAGATTACCGGCCTTGCCATCCGCCGCGACGATTCGGTTGCTCGCGAACGGCGCACGCTGCGCGCGCGGTACCAGCTAGTCGCGGTGGACAAGGGCGGGGTGGTCTTGGACGCGACCGCGGGATCGGACGCGGGCATCGACGTGGTCGGTTCCGATTACGCGACGATTGCGGCGGAAAGCACGGCGCTGGAGCGTTTGTCGGAGCGCGTGGCTGACCAGATCGTCACCCGTCTCGCCGTTTATGTGGGGCGCACGCCCAGCGCGCCATGAAGGCGACGGAGGCGCGCCTCAAAGCGGCGCTTGACCGGCCGCCGGCCGATATACGGCTGTATCTGCTCTTTGGTCCGGATGAGGCGGGCGCGCTGGCGCTAGCCGATCGGCTGACGCGGGCGATGGGCCCGGAGGCCGAGCGGGTCGATCTGGACGGTCCGGCGCTCAGAAGCGACCCGGCGCGGCTTGCCGATGAGGCAGCATCACTGTCTCTTTTCGGGGATGCGCGACACATTCGCGTGACCGGTGCCGGGGAGGAAAGCCTCGCCGCCGTCACCGCGCTGCTTGCGGCAGATCGGGCGGGCAACCCCACCGTCATGATCGCGCCGGGGCTGAAGGCCACGTCAAAGGTCACGAAGCTTGCGCTCGATTCATCGGCTGCGATGGCGCTCGCTTGCTATGTGCCGGGCGGTGACCAGCTCGAAGGCATTGCCGCGGATATTGCACGTGAACAGGGGTTACGCCTGGGATCCGGCGTGGCGCGGCGGCTGGCACAGGCGGGCGGCGGCGACCGTGCGGTGATGATGCGGGAGATCGAGAAGCTCGCGCTGTATCTCGATGCCGCGCCGGATCGACCGGTCGACGCAGAAATGACCTCGCTTGCGGCGATTGGTGCCGATCTGGGGGACGTGGAAACCGGGGATGTGATCGCGGCGCTGATCGCCGGGAATCCGGCCGCCCTGGGAGAGGCGTTGCGACAGCTTCAGGAAGCAGGGATCTCGCCCGTGCCATGGCTGCGGGGGCTGGCGCGTCGGCTGGCTGCGCTGGCCGAGATGAAGGGCGAGATTGTGCGCGGCGATGACGTCGGCAGCGTGATGAAGCGGCACCGCGTGTTCTTCAAGGAAGAGGCGAGCACCGCTGCCGCGTTGCGGCGATGGTCGCCGCAAGCGCTGGCCCGGGCGATGACGCTGGTGCGTGAGGCCGAGCGGGCGGTGATGGCGGGCGGGGGAAGCGCGGGCGACGTGCTGGCCGCGCAGGCCATGGTTGATCTGGCCGTAAAGCTGCGCCGCTAAGCCTGCCGGCGGGTGACACGCGGCCGCTCTGCGGCGCTAAACGGCCTTTTTCAGACAGTGCCGGCCAGATCTTTCGGAACGCGCGCGTCGCGCGTCAGATCGGCTCGCCGCTCAGCCGCTGGCACAACATATCGAGCTGATCGAGCGTGCTGTAGTCGATCGTGATCGCGCCGCCATTCGCTGCATGGGTGATCTTCACCCGCAGCCCGAGCAGATCGCCAAGCTGGCGCTCCAGAGCGGCAACGTCGGCGTCGTTCGCACCGACAGCCACGGCGCCGGTCTGCCGACGGGGCTTTTTGGCACTGCCCGGCTTGGCGGTCTGCGCGAGCTTCTCGGTCTGACGGACCGACAGCCCCTTGGTCACGACCTGTTCGGCCAGCGCCTCGGCATCGGGGGCCCCGATGATCGCGCGGGCGTGGCCCATCGACAGTGACCCGTTCACGACACGGGCCTGCACCGGCTTGGGCAGGTCGAGCAGACGCAGCAGGTTGGCGACATGGCTGCGAGACTTGTGGACCGTCTTCGCCAGCACTTCCTGCGTGTGGCCGAACTCGTCGACAAGGCGGCTGTACGCCTCCGCCTCCTCGATCGCGTTCAGATCCTGCCGCTGGATGTTCTCGACCAGCGCGATCTGCAGCGTTTCGCTGTCCGTATAGTCGCGGACGACCACCGGCACTTCATGGAGGCGAGCCCGCTGCGCCGCGCGCCAGCGGCGTTCACCCGCGACGATCTGGTAATTGTGACCGTGCGGACGCACCACGATCGGCTGGATGATGCCGCGCTCGGCGATCGAGCCGGCGAGCTCGTTCAACGCATCATCGTCGAAATGGCGGCGCGGCTGATCGGGGTGGGGCGCGATCGCGCTGACCGGGATCATGCGAACGCCGGTGGTCGCAACGCCATTCAGGTCCGATGGGGCATCATCGCGCGCAATGTCGCCGAGCAGCGCGCCCAGCCCGCGGCCAAGACCGCCGCGCGGTCGCCTGGTATCGGTCATGCTGCCACCTCATCAACTTGGGGGAGGCGCGCGATCAGTTCGCGCGCCAACGCGATGTACGCCTGCGATCCGCTGCACCGGTGATCGTAGATCAGCGCGGGCATGCCGTGGCTGGGCGCCTCCGAGAGGCGAACGTTGCGTGGGATAACCGTCTCGAACACCACCTGGCCGAGCACCGCCCGGACATCCGCGGACACCTGCTCCGTCAACCGGTTGCGGCGATCGTACATGGTCAGCGCCACGCCGATGATCGACAGTGCAGGGTTGAACCGGGCGCGAATGCGCTCGACGGTGGTGAGTAGCTGGCTCAACCCTTCGAGCGCGAAAAACTCGCATTGCAGCGGCACGAACAACGCATCGGCGGCGACCATCGCGTTCATCGTCAGAAGGCCCAGCGACGGGGGGCAATCGATCAACGTGATGTCCCAACGCGGCGGTGCGGCGTCGAGCGCCCGGTGCAGGCGATGGGTGCGCTGCTCCAGCTCGACCAGCTCGATCTCCGCGCCGGACAGATCGACAGTGGCGGGTAGAACGTCGAGGCGTGGCACGCTGGTGCGCACGACGGCCTCCTCAACAGGAGCCTGATCGACCAGCACATTGTAGCTCGAGGACGATCGCTCCGCCTGCGAGATGCCGAGGCCGGTGGAGGCGTTGCCCTGCGGATCGAGGTCGATCAGCAGCACGCGTTTGCCCGTCGCGGCGAGCGCCGTTGCAAGGTTGATGGCCGACGTGGTTTTCCCCACGCCGCCCTTTTGATTGGCAACTGCTATTCTGATCATCGGCGCTGCCTCACTTGCCGCGCGCTGACTATGCCGGATTCAGGGCTGGTGACGCTTTGTTCCACGTGGAACAATCCCTCAAAGCGGCGCTGCGCCTCGTTCACCTCTGTCGTGGCGGATTGTCCCTTCGGGAGCAAGTACAGCGTGTTCATCGAGGCGATATGCGCGGTCGATTGCAACAATTCGGCTAACGACGCGACCGCGCGCGCAGATAAAACCGCTGCCGCCAACCCTGCAACACGTTCGACCCTAGACTGGTGAACGGCGACGCGATGCCCGATACCCGCATCATCGACCGCGGCTTGTAGAAATGCCGCGCGCATTCGCCGTGGTTCGATGAGCGCAACCGGACGATCGGTTGCCAGCGCGATGATCATGCCGGGGAAGCCGGCGCCGGTCCCGAAGTCCACCCATAGACCATCATGGTTGGCGGCGAGCGGCAGCAGTTGGGCAGAGTCCAGGACGTGACGCTGCCAGATTGTTGAGAGCGTAGGTTTGGCAACGAGGTTCTGTTGCTCGCTCTCGGCGATGACGGTGGACACGAAGCGTTCGATCGCCGGCATGGCCGCGGGAGACGTGATCGCTTCAACGGCAGCGCGTGCCTCATCTTCGGTCATCAGCGAGCCTTCGCATCGAGCCACAGAGCGGTCAGCGCCGCAGGGGTGACGCCGCGGATGCGCGACGCTTCACCGAGAGTCGTGGGATTGGCCGCTGTGAGCCGCTCGCGCATCTCATTCGACAGTCCGGCGATGCGGGTGAGGGCCGGGCCGGTCGCAATCGTGATCCGATCGTCATGCTTCATCCGCTGGATCTCTGCGGCCTGGCGCGCGAGGTACGGCGCATACCGGACATCCTCTTCATGTTCGCGGACCAGATCGATGTCAAAAGGCTGGGATGTGTCGCCGCGTTGCAGCCGATCGCGTTGCGCCATGCGGTCGGCCACATGCGCGCGACGGCCAGGCGACAGGAGACCGAGCGCTTCGGCCGACGCGGAAAGCCGCGCCTCGGCATTGTCGGCGCGTAGGGCAAGTCGATACTCGGCGCGCGCGGTGAGCATCCGATAGGGTTCGCTAATGCCCTGCAGCACCAGATCGTCGATCATGACGCCGATATAGCTGGCGCTCCGATCCGGTAGCAGCGGAGCCGCACCGAGCGCCGCGGCGGCCGCATTGGCACCGGCAACGAGGCCTTGTGCGGCGGCCTCCTCATAACCGGTCGTCCCATTGATCTGGCCGGCGAGGAACAGGCCGGTGAGGTGCGGGAGCGCTAGCGTGGCGTCTAGGGCGCGGGGGTCGATGTGATCATATTCGACAGCATAGCCGTGCATGGTGACGGCCACCTGCTCAAGACCCGGAATGGTGCGAAGGAAAGCCTCCTGCACATCTGAGGGGAGGGAGGTAGAGATGCCATTCGGGTAGACGACGTGATCGTCGAGACCCTCGGGTTCGAGAAAGACCTGATGACCATCACGATCGCCGAACCGGCGGATCTTGTCCTCGATTGAGGGGCAGTAACGTGGGCCCTGCCCCTCGATCGCGCCGGTCTGCATGGGCGAGCGATGCAGGTTGTCTGCGATGATCGTGTGGGTCTCGATCGTCGTGCGCGTGATGGCACAGGCGAGCTGGGGCACAGCGCGCCCCCTGGTCATGGGCGACATCGTCCAGGGATCGAGGTCTGAGGGTTGTGGCTCCAGCCGTGCCCAGTCGATCGATCGACCATCCAGACGCGGGGGTGTTCCGGTCTTCAGGCGACCCATCGGGAGGCGTAGCGCGCGCAGCTGTTGGGCGAGCGGCAATGCGGCAGCCTCACCGACGCGACCGCCGGGGAGTTGCTCCTCGCCGCGGAATAATTGTCCGCCGAGGAAGGTGCCGGTCGCCAGTACCACGCTGCGTGCCGTGAGAAGGTCACCCGTGGCGAGTTCGATGCCGGTGACGGCATCACCTGAGATCATCAGCGCGACCGCTTCTCCGGCGATGACAGTCACCAGTGGTTCCGCCGCGATCATCGTCTGAATAGCAATAGCGTAGAGGCGGCGGTCCGCCTGGATGCGCGGGCCTTGGACGGCAAGGCCCTTGCTGCGGTTGAGCATGCGATGGTGTATCGCGGCGGCATCGGCGGCGCGGGCCATCAGCCCGTCATATGCATCCACCTCCCGAACAAGGTGACCTTTTCCGAGGCCACCGATCGACGGATTGCACGACATTGCGCCAATCTTGGCCGGGTCATGGCTAATCAGTGCAACGCGCGCGCGGCGTCTGGCAGCTGCGGCAGCCGCCTCAGTACCAGCGTGGCCGCCGCCAACCACGATGACATCGAATGATTGTTCCACGTGAAACACTACTTTCCGACACAGAAGCGCCCGAACAGTGCATCGAGCATGGCCTCAGTCGCGTCCAGGCCAAGCAAACCGGCCAACGCACGTGAGGCGGTACGTAGCTCTTCGGCGCGCAACAGCAAGTCTGGAGTATCCTTCAGTTTCTGAAGCGCGGTTAGTGCGACCGCGATGGTGTGCCGCTGCGCCTCATTAAACGTCGGGCCATCCGGTTCGCCAAGGACGTGATCGGCACGTCGCTCGATCGCCGACCAAAGGTTGTCGATGGTGCTCAGGTCGTGAATCGAAGTGGCCAGCGCAGCGTGGCTCGGCGACGAACGGCGGTCGGCCTGTGCATGGACGGGAATGGCGCGGGGGTCGGCGGCGACGCTATCGCTCAGATCGAGGATGATGTCGGCGGCGGCGACTGCTTCGCGCGCGCGGGCGATGCCGATCTGCTCGATCGGATCGTCGGTCGCGTCGCGCAGCCCGGCGGTGTCGACCAAAGTGTAGATGCGGCCGCGGCGCACGATGCCGGCTTCCACCCGGTCGCGCGTCGTCCCCGCGATCGGCGACACGATGGCGGCGTCGCGGCCGATCAGCGCATTGAGCAGCGATGACTTGCCGGCGTTGGGCGGGCCGACGAGGACGACGCGGATGCCGTCGCGATACCGCTCGACAGCAGGGCGGGCGAGGGTCTGACGTAGCGCCGTCGCTAGCGCATCGACCTGACGGTCGATCAGCTTGCTGTCGACCGGCGAGACGTCATCCTCGTCGTCGAAGTCGAGGCTCGCCTCGACCAGGGCGCCGATCTGCGCAAGGTCGGTCATCCATTGCTGGATCATGCGGCTGACTGCGCCATCCGCGCTTTCGATCGCCAGGCGACGCTGCTGCTCCGTTTCGGCCTCGAGCAGGTCGGCGAGCCCCTGCGCCTGGACCAGGTCGATGCGACCGTTCGAGAGCGCGCGGCGGGTGAACTCGCCCGGCTCTGCCGGTCGCAGACCGGGTTGCTGCGCGAGTGCCTGTTCAACCGCCGCTACGACCGCGCGGCCGCCGTGCAGGTGCAGTTCGACGAGGTCTTCGCCCGTCGCGGTGTTCGGCGCGGGGAAGAGGAGGACGAGCACCTGATCCAGCGGCTGCTCGGCCTCGTCGCGCAACGTCCTGACGGCGGCGTGGCGCGGGCGGGGCAAGGATCCAGCGAGCCGGGTGCCAGCCGCTATGGCCGCCGGCCCGCTGATCCGCAGCACGGCGATCGCCGCGGGGGGGCGGCCGCTGGAAACGGCGAAGATCGTGTCCATCAACTGCCCGGCTTGGTCGCCTGGTCGAACATCTGACGCCACATGGCGGTGCTGGCTTCGCCCATCGGCGCCCAGTTCTTGACCATGGACTGGAGCGTGTCGGGGCTGATCGTGCTTTGCTCCATCGCCTTTTGCAGCTGCGACACATAGTGATCCTGCAGCGGGGATAGATCCGGCAGGCCCATGAAGCGGCGGGCCTCCTCGGGTGAACAATCGATTTCAATGCTGATCTTCATGCGCCAAGCTCCCTTGAGCAGTGCGGTGGAGGACGATAGCGTCGCCCGTACCCCTTTATGCCCGCGATGCCGCGTCGCTCCAAGCTGCGTGGTGGGGGCTCATCAATCGAGAGGATTAGACGCATGGGTGAGATGATCGACGTTGCCGCGCTGAACGACGAGGGCAGCTTCAAGGCCTATCGCGCCGATCCGAGCGGCACACCGACGGCGGCGATCATCGTCATCCAGGAGGTGTTCGGCGTGAACCCGGGCATTCGGCAGAAGTGCGATCGACTGGCCGAGCAGGGCTATCTCGCGATCGCGCCGGATCTGTTCTGGCGGATCGAGCCGGGTGTCGAGCTGAACCCCGATGTGCCTGAGGAGCTGCAACGCGGGCTCAACCTCTTCGGGAAGTTCGATCAGGACGCGGGCATTCGCGACATCGAGGCGACGATCCATGCAACGCGGAAGCTGCTTGGCGGCACCGGCAAGGTGGGTGCCGTCGGCTATTGTCTCGGCGGGCGGCTGGCGTTCATGACGGCGTGCCGGACCGACATCGACGCGGCGGTTGGGTATTATGGGGTCGGGATCGACGGCTTGCTGGGCGAAAAGCACGCCATCGCCAACCCGGTCATGCTGCACATCGCCGGGGAGGACGGGTTTGTCGACAAGGCGACGCAGCAGAAGATGCACGAGGGGCTAGACGACCACCCTAAGGTCACGCTGTACGATTATGCCGGCGAGGATCACGGCTTCGCGACCGAGATGGGTGACCGCCGCTCGGAGCAGGCGGCTCAGCTCGCCGATGAGCGGACGGCGGCGTTCTTCCGCGAGCATCTGGCCTGATGAATGGGTGGGCCGATCCTGAGGAGGGTCGGCCCACCATGAATTGGGTCAGGCGGGCTTCGCCTCGTTGACCAGATCGAGCACCTGCGCCGCTAGCGGCTTGGGGCAGATCAGCAGATCGGGGAGGTAAACGTCCTCCTGATTGTAGACGAGCGGGCTGCCGTCGATCCGCGAACAGTGCAGCCCGTGCGCCAGCGCAACGGCGACCGGCGCGGCGGAATCCCACTCATACTGACCGCCCGAGTGGAGGTAGATGTCGGCCTCGCCGCGCACCACGGCCATCGCCTTTGCGCCGGCCGAGCCCATCGGGACGAGCGTGGCGCCGAGCCGCTCCGCCACCATCACCGCCTCTGTGGCCGGCCGCGTGCGGCTGACGAGCATGCGCAAGGGATCGGCGGGGGCGGGAACCGGCTGCGGCCGATCGGAGCGTAGCACCAGACCGGCGCCCGGCAGTGCCACCGCGCCGACTGTGGCGACGCCGTTGATCGCCAGGCCGACATGGACCGCCCAATCCTGTCGCGACTCGCCATATTCGCGGGTGCCGTCGACCGGATCGACGATCCAGACGCGTGACTTGCCCAAGCGATCACCGTCGCACTTCATCTCTTCGGACAGCAGGCCATCGTCGGGACGGGCCGCGTGAATGGCGTGGACGAGGAACTGGTTGGCGGTCTGGTCGCCCGCCTTTCCCAGTGCCTGGGGCGAGAAGACGCCGGACGCGCGCACTTCAAGAAGGATGCGCCCCGCCGTCTCGGCGAGATGGGCGGCGAGCTCGGCATCGGACATGCTCATGGAATGATCCTCTTGATGATCAGCTCGGCCGCCTCGTCGGGCGTAATCGTCGTGGTGTCGATACGGATCTCGGGATCCTCGGGCGGTTCATAGGGGCTGTCGATGCCGGTGAAGTTGGCGAGCTGCCCCGAGCGAGCCTTGGCGTAGAGGCCCTTTACGTCGCGGCGCTCCGCCTCCGCGAGCGGCGTGTCGATGTGCACCTCGATAAACTCTCCCGGCTGCATCATCTGACGCACCATGTCGCGCTCGGCGCGGAAGGGCGAGATGAAGGCGGTGATGACGATCAGGCCGGCGTCGGTCATCAACCGCGCGACCTCACCGACGCGGCGGATGTTCTCCACGCGATCGGCATCGGTGAAGCCGAGATCCTTATTGAGGCCGTGACGCACATTGTCGCCGTCGAGGAGGAAGGTGTGGCGGTTCATGCGCACCAGCTTCTTTTCGACGATATTGGCGATCGTCGACTTGCCGGCGCCGGACAGGCCGGTGAACCAGAGCACGACTGGCTTCTGGTTCTTGAGCGCGGCAAGCGTGTCGCGGCTGATGTCGGTCGGCTGCCAGTGGATGTTCTGCGAGCGACGCAGGCTGAAATGCAGCATGCCGGCAGCGACGGTGGCGTTGGTCAGCTTGTCGACCAGGATGAAGCCGCCGAGCTGATGATTGTCGGCATAAGGCTCGAACACGAGCGGCTTGTCGGTGGAGAGGTTCGCGACGCCGATCGCGTTCAGATCGAGTGTCTTGGCCGCGAGCTGCTCCAGGGTGTTGACGTTGACCTGGTATTTTGGCGCCTGGATCGTCGCGGTCGCGGTCTGCGTGCCGAGCTTCAGCCAGTAGGAGCGGCCGGGCAGCATCTCTTCCTCCGCCATCCAGACGAGGGTCGCCTCGAACTGGTCGGCGACCTGCGGCGGCGCGCTTGCGGCGGCTATCACGTCGCCGCGCGAGCAATCCACCTCGTCGGCGAGGGTGAGGGTGACGGATTGGCCAGCGACGGCCTCGTCAAGATCGCCATCCAGCGTGACGATCCGCGCAATCATGGAGGTCTTGCCCGAGGGAAGGATGCGGACGGGATCGCCCGGCTTGATCGTGCCGGTGGCGACCAGACCGGCAAACCCGCGGAAGTCGAGATTGGGACGGTTCACCCATTGCACCGGCAGGCGGAACGGCTTGGCCTGATCTGCCTCCGCGTCGATCTCGACCGTTTCGAGGTGCTGGACCAAAGATGGGCCGGTGTACCACGGCGTGTTGGGAGAGGGCGCCGTGATGTTGTCGCCCCTGAACCCGGAGATCGGCAGGGCGGTGAAGCTGGTGATCCCGATCGAGTTAGCGAAGCCGCGGTAATCGGCGACGATCTCGTCGAAGCGCGCCTGATCGTAGCCGACGAGGTCCATCTTGTTCACGGCGAGCACGATGTTCCGGATGCCGATCAGGTGCGCGAGATAGGAGTGCCGGCGGGTCTGGGTGAGCACACCCTTGCGCGCGTCGATCAGGATGACGGCGAGGTCGGCGGTTGATGCGCCCGTTACCATGTTGCGAGTATATTGTTCGTGGCCGGGCGTGTCGGCGACGATGAACTTGCGCTTCTCGGTCGCGAAAAAGCGGTAGGCGACGTCGATGGTGATGCCCTGTTCGCGCTCGGCGGCGAGACCGTCGACGAGCAGCGCGAAGTCGATCTCCTGTCCCTGTGTGCCGACCTTCTTCGAATCGGATTCCAGCGCGGCGAGCTGATCCTCGAAGATCATCTTCGAATCGTAGAGGAGGCGGCCGATCAGCGTGGACTTGCCGTCGTCGACGCTGCCGCAGGTGAGGAAGCGGAGCAGCGACTTGTGCTGGTGACGATCGAGATAGGCATCGATGTCCTCAGCGATGAGGGTGTCGACCTGGTAGGCGGATTGTTGCTCGGGTGCGTTGGACATCAAAGTGCTCCGTCATGCTGAACTTGGTTCAGCATCCATCGCGCCACCAGCGGTGACAGGGCGTGTCGAGAGATGGACCCTGAAACGAGTTCAGGGTGACGACTGGATGTGAGGCCATAGCGCGCACTCGGCGCGCCAGGCTGCAAAGGAGCATGTTGCAGCATCAGAAATACCCCTCCTGCTTCTTCTTCTCCATGCTGGCGGCGCCGGCATCCTTGTCGATCGCGCGGCCCTGGCGTTCGCTGGTGGTGGTGAGCAGCATTTCCTGAATCACCTCGGACAAGGTGCTTGCCTCGCTCTCGACGGCGCCGGTGAGCGGATAGCAGCCAAGCGTGCGGAAGCGGATCGAGCGTTCGACCGGCACTTCGCCGTCGTTCAACGGAAAGCGCTCGTCATCGACCATCAGGAGCAGGCCGTCGCGCTCGACGGTGGGGCGCTTCGCGGAGAAATAGAGCGGGACGATGGGGATGTCGTTCAGCTGGATATATTGCCAGATGTCGAGCTCGGTCCAGTTCGAGATCGGGAAGACGCGGATGCTTTCGCCCTTGGCCTTGCGCGCATTGTAGAGGTTCCACAGCTCGGGCCGCTGGTTCTTGGGATCCCAACGGTGGTTGGCAGAGCGGAAGGAGAAGACCCGCTCCTTGGCGCGGCTTTTTTCCTCGTCGCGGCGCGCGCCGCCGAAGGCGACGTCGAAGCCGTATTTGTCGAGCGCCTGCTTCAGCCCCTCGGTCTTCCACATATCGGTATGCAGCGGGCCGTGATCGAACGGGTTGATGCCGCGCGCCTCGGCGTCCGGATTCTTGTGCACGAGAAGCTCCATGCCGCTTTCGTGCGCCATGCGATCGCGCATCTCGTACATCGCCTTGAACTTCCAGGTCGTGTCGACGTGGAGGAGTGGGAAGGGGGGCGGTGCCGGATAGAAGGCCTTGCGCGCGAGATGCAGCATCACGGCCGAATCCTTGCCGACCGAATAGAGCATCACGGGGCGTTCACTCTCCGCAACAACCTCGCGCATGATGTGGATCGATTCCGCTTCGAGCCGTTCAAGGTGCGTGAGCGTGCGGGCGGCCATTGTCGAAATTCCCGATTGTTTGCGCCGAGCATGTCACTCCTAGCGTGACACGGCGCCTCCCAAATGGGAGGGTAGGGGATGGCGCTAACGCGGGCGGACGAGACGGACCTGCTGTTGCCGCTCCACGAGGGGCTGCACGAGGCGCAGCCGTGGGCCACCTTTCTTGGCCGGCTACGCCAGCGGGTGCGTGCCGACGCGGTAGAGCTGGTGATCGCGCCGGACGGACAGGCGGCTGAGCGGCGGATTGCGGTGCCGCCCGGCGCAGCGGTGGCGGACGATCGTATGTGGCGCGCCGGATTGCGGCCCGGGCGCGCCTATTCGGTGGAGCATGGGCCAGGTTTCGGCCAAGTGGTGCGGGTTGACGAGCCGGGCGGTGCGGCCGCGTGGCTGGCGATCCGACGTGCGACGCGGGACTTTTCCGCTGCCGATGCGGCGTTGCTTGCCCGGCTGGCGCCGCACCTTGCGATTGCGCTGCGGACGCGCGTGGCGCTGGATCAGGCGGGTATGGATGCAGAGCTTTCTGAAGCGGCGCTGCGCCGGGCTGGTGTCGGCTGGGTTGGCGTTGACGCGGACGGGCGCGTGCTCGCGCTTTCCGACGGTGCGGCCGAGGTGCTGGGGGCGCGATGGGCCGGAGTGGGGCTGGGTGGCGGTGACGTTGCCGCGGCGCTGGACGGGGCAACTGCGCGCCTGGTGCGGGTGCGTGATCCGGGGGCGTGGATGCTGCTGGTGTCGCTCTCCGTCACGCCGCTTGCCACGCCGGCGGTGGCGCTGATCGGCCTGATCCTTGTGCCGCGTACGGGCGACGAGGCGGGGCGCGTGGCGGTGTTGGGGGATCTGTTCGGCCTGCCGCCGAGCGAAGCGCGTTTGGCGGCGGCGCTGGCAGCTGGCGCGAGCCTGACGGAGGCGGCCGGGCAGCTGGGTCTTACGATCGAGACGGCGCGCAATTACTCCAAGCGCGTGTTCGCCAAGATGCGCGCGCGGGGGCAGCCCGATGTGGTGCGGCTGATCGGTGCCAGCCTGGCGCGCCTCGTCTGAGCGTGGTGGTCAGGCGGCGAGCGGGAAGCGGAGCAGGCGGTTTTCGACCGGGACCAGCGCGTCTGCCTGCTTGCCCACCGCACGGACGATTTCCGGATGCGTCGCGTCAAGCCCGCCGGTCAGCGAGCCGAAGGCGGGGAGGATCAGTTTCGAGCCGGTCGCGACAAAGCAGCGGCGCGAGATCAGCTTGCCGCGCACGCGCACGCGCAGCTTGGGATGATAGTGACCGGACAATTCGGGGCGCGGCTCGTCGGCGTGCGCGGCGTGACGGAGCATCAGGCCATCGACCAGCGCCTCGTCCACCACATCGCCGCCGCAGCGATCGACGCCATGCGGATCGTGGTTGCCGGTGATCCAGGTCCAGCGTGTGCCGGCGGTCAGCGCGCGCAGCATGTCCTGCGCGGCGGCGGGCAGGCGATCGCAGCCCTGCGTGTCATGAAAGCTGTCGCCCAGGCACCAGACCTCGCGCACGGCCAGCTTGCGCACCAGCGCGGTGAGATCGCTCAGCGTGGCAAGCGAATCGTACGGCGGCAGCATCTGGCCGCTGCGCGCGAACCAGCTTGCTTTCTCCAGATGCAGGTCGGCGACGAGCAGCGCGTCGCGCGCGGGCCAATGGATCGCGCCCTCGCCAAGAGGCGTCAGCATCTGGCCGCCGAACGAAAGGGGAACCATGATCGCGCCATGCCCTGTTAGCGGCGGCGAATCAACTATTTGCGATGGATAACGGCCGGTGTGGCGGGTGCTGCGAGGTGAGGCACTTGCCCCCTTGTGGTGATCCATTCGGCCCCACCTCGCTGGCGCGCCGTGGGGCGCGCCCTCTCCAACCCGGTTGCGGCGTTAGAAGGTGTAGCCGAGGCCGATGACGCCCAGCCACTGGTTGCGCGAGCCGGCGATGCTGACGGTGGGGCTGGCGGCGACATCGTTGATCAGCTTGCGATAGGTGCCACCGCCGATGATCTTGAAACCTTTCAGCAGGTTGCCGGTCAACGAATAGGTGCCGATCGCGCCCACGGTCCAGCTTTTCCAGCCACCGCGGCCACGGAAGGCGGGGAGGCCCGACACCGCCGCCTGCGCCGGGGTGATGTCGAAATAGGTGCGGACATATTTGTCCTCGATCCGCTCGGCCGAGCCGAACAGGCCGACCGCCGCCTTGGTCGACAGCGGTGTAAAATAGTTGATCGCCGGCTGCCAGATGCCGCTGCGATGCACGCCGGCGACGTCGTGGCGGTAGCTGACCGAGACCGACAGCTTGTCATAGGGGCTGGTGACGACGCCGGTCTTGCCGATGCCGACGAAGCCGCCGAGCTCGATCGCGGTGCCGAGTTCACCCAGCGCGCGGACGCGGGGATCGTCGATGCTCGAGCGACTGCTGCGCATGAAGTTGACGACGCCGATCGGGCCGGCCTGGAAGTCCCAGTCCTGACCCTGCCGGGTGGGAATGAGATCGGCGTTGGCGCGGTTGCCGAGCACCTGGAAGTTGATGCCGCTGACCGAGCCGATCACGCCGGGGACGGGCGCCCAGCGATAATCGTCCGAGCCTTCGTAATCGGGAAGGTAGCCGGCGCCGAGGCCGACGGTGATCGAATCGCCGCCAAGCTCCTGCGCGAGCGCCTCGGCGCTGGTGTCGGCTGCGGGCGCGGTCTGCGCGACGGCGATCGCCGGGGTGAGAAAGGTGACGGCGGCGAGGCCGAGAATATATCTGCTGATCACGTTGCGGTGCGTTCCTGTTGGTTCGCTCCCCAACAAGGCTGCAGCTATTTAGCTCCCGCAATAGGGCTTACAGAATATAGCGAATCTTGATCTGTTGCTCTTCGGCATCACTGTTGATGGTGAAACGCGCGGCCGAGAAACGCGGCGGGCCGAAGCGGATCGCAGGATTGCGGGAAAAGCCGAAGCCTTCGCGCGGGATGCCGGCGATCGTGTCCAGCTTCTTGTTACCATTCTCGTCATGGATCACCGCCACGGCATAATTGCCATAAGGCAAGCCATCGAGGCGCAGCGACCCAGCGGTGGCGGGCACGGAGCGGCGGGTGGCGTTGTGATCGTCGACACAGGTGGGGAAATTGTCCGGCGCCGCCGTTACGCAGACCTGCAGCAGCCCCTTTTCCGAGCGGACCTGGTTGAACCCGACATCAAGCCGCGCGACCGGCGTTGCGCCCATCAGCGGTACCGCGCCCGCGCCGAGCAGCAGCACGCGCCCGGTCGCGCGTGAAATCCCCCAGCCCCTCGTCCGTGCCGCACAGCCGATCCCAGAATCGGAAATAAAGCCCATAATTACACCCGTACCGCTCATGATGGCGCTGATGATGACTCGCCGTGATCAGCCACGCCCCTAATGGCCCCCCCCACATGAACCGGGGAAAAACCTCCCACCCCATATGGTTGGTCACCCCCATAACCGTCATGATCGCAAGGACCACCCCGAGGGCCGCGACGTGGATCGGAATGAGAAAGACCAGTAGCGGAATTGCAACAGCGCCGGTCAGCGCCTCGATCGGGTGAAACGCCATCGCCGCCCAGGCGGTCGGCGGCCGGCTGGCATGGTGCACGGCATGCGCGATCCGGAACGGCTTGGGCCGGTGCATCCAGCGATGCGTCCAGTAGAACCAGGTGTCGTGCGCGAAGAGGAACAGCAGCACCGATACGGGCAGATACCACAAGGGATAGGCGGAAGCGTCGGTATAGATCTGCGTCCAGCCGCGGTTCTGCCACCCCCAGGCGACCACGCCCGCCGGCACGCCGTAGATGGCGGCCGACGCGAGGCTCCACCAGATCTCCCGGCGGATCTGCGGATCGAGGCCGGTGTAGAGGCCGGGATGGCGCACGCGCGTGGCCCAGGCAAAGGCGCCGCTGGTGATGAGATAGCGCACGCCCACGATCATCGTCATCGCGGCGGCGGACAGGAGAATGGCGAGCGCGATGGACATGGCGTCGCTTGTACGGGATGCACCGGGATCGGGAAAGCATCGCCCGCTGGACTGGGGCGGCCACCCGTCAAGCCGCCCGAAAGGGCGTAATTTCGGGACGATGCGCTTCAACGATCCCGCTTCCGTCATCGGGGGTGATGGGCTAGGCCGACGGGATGCCGGTTACCCATGAATGCGACCTCGCCATTGTCGGCGGCGGGCTGGCGGGCGGGCTGATCGCGATGGCGGTAGCGGCCCGGCGGCCCGATGTGACGATCCGCATCGTCGAGGGCGGCGATGTGCTGGGCGGCAATCACGTCTGGTCGTTCTTCGATGCCGATGTGGCCAAGGACGATCGCTGGCTGCTGACGCCGCTCGTCTGCTACGCCTGGCCCGATTACGACATCGCCTTTCCGGCGCATGCCCGCACGATCGCCCAGCCTTATTATTCGATCGAATCGGAGCGGTTCGACGCGGTGGTGCGCAAGGCGTTGCCGGCCGACGCGATCATGCTGGGGCGCAAGGTGCTGGCGTGCAGCGCAACCGCCGTGGTGCTGGCCGATGGCGACCGGATCGAGGCCAAGGGCGTGATCGACGCACGCGGCGCGGGCGACCTGTCGATGCTGGAGGTGGGCTGGCAGAAGTTCGTCGGGCGTACGCTCGATATCCCGGCAGGGCATGGCGTGACGCGGCCGATGGTGATGGACGCGACGGTGGCGCAGCATGACGGCTATCGCTTCGTCTATCTGCTGCCGTTCTCGCCGACGCGCCTGTTCGTCGAGGACACCTATTACAGCGACGGATCGTCGTTGAACGTGCGTGCGCTGAACCACCGGATCGACGTTTATGCCGCGGCGCGCGGCTGGGAGGTCGCGGGCGAGGCGAACGACCTGCGCGAGGAGCGCGGCGCGCTGCCGGTGGTGATCGGCGGCGATTTCGAGGGCTATTGGCGGTGGGGCGGGGCAAAGGTCGCCAAGGCCGGCGCCCGGGCCGGGCTGTTCCACCCGACCACCGGCTATTCGCTGCCCGATGCCGTTCGCCTGGCGGTGCGCATCGCAGCGGCGGACGATCTGAGCGGCGAGGCGCTGCACGAGCTGACGCATGATTATGCGCGCGAACGGTGGGAGGAGCGGCGCTTCTACCGCCTGCTCGACGCGATGCTTTTCCGTGCGGCCGATCCCGATGTGCGCTACAAGGTGCTGGAGCGGTTCTACCGGCTCCATCCGAAACTGATTTCGCGTTTTTATTCGGCGCGATCGACCACCAAAGACAAGTTGCGCGTTCTGGCGGGAAAGCCGCCGGTCCCGGTGCTTCGGGCCCTTCGCGCGATCAGGAACATATCATGAGTAGCCGTGCCATTGTTATCGGTGCCGGGTTTGGCGGCCTGGCGCTTGCCATTCGCCTTCAGTCGGCGGGTGTTGCGACAAAGATCCTGGAAGCACGCGACAAGCCGGGCGGGCGGGCGTATGTCTGGCAGCAGGACGGTTTTACCTTCGATGCCGGGCCGACCGTCATCACCGATCCCGCCTGCCTCGCCGAGCTGTGGGCGCTGAGCGGCGACGAGATGAGCCGCGACGTGACGCTGGAGCCGGTGCAGCCGTTCTACCGGCTCAACTGGCCCGACGGCACCAATTTCGATTACACCAACGACGACAAGGTGCTGCGCGGCGAGATCGCGAAGCTCGATCCCGCGGACGTCGAAGGTTATTCCAAGTTCCTGGAATATTCGGCCGGCGTGTACCGCGAGGGCTATGAAAAGCTCGGCCATGTCGCGTTTCTCGACTTCGCCTCGATGATCAAGGCGGCGCCGGCGCTGGCGAAATACCAGGCGTGGCGGTCGGTCTATTCGATGGTGTCCTCGTTCGTGAAGAGCGAGAAATTGCGCGAGGCGCTGTCGTTCCATACCCTGCTGGTGGGCGGCAATCCGATGACCACCAGCGCGATCTATGCGCTGATCCACAAGCTGGAGCGCGACGGCGGCGTGTGGTTCGCGCGCGGCGGCACCAACCGGCTGGTGGCGGGCATGGTGACGCTGTTCGAGCGGCTGGGCGGCACGATCCGGCTGAACGATCCGGTGGCCGAGATCGAGACGATGGGCGACCGGGTGACGGCGGTGCGCACGCAGAGCGGCTGGCGCGGCGAAGCGGACATGGTCGCCTCCAACGGCGACATCGTCCACACCTATCGCGACCTGCTCGGCTCGTCGCGTGCGGCGGCGCGAACGGCGGCGCGGCTGGAGCGCAAGAAATTCTCGCCCTCGCTGTTCGTGGTGCACTTCGGGATCAAGGGCACGTGGCCGGGCATCCCGCATCACATGATCCTGTTCGGACCGCGCTATAAGGGGCTGCTGGCCGACATCTACGACCATGGCGTGCTGAGCGAGGACTTCTCGCTCTACCTGCACCACCCGACCGTGACCGACCCGAGCCTGGCGCCCGAGGGCTGCTCGACCTTCTACGCGCTGGCGCCGGTGCCGCATCAGGGCAAGTTTCCGGAGGATTGGGATCGCATCGCGCCGATCCTGGAGAAGCGCATCCTCGACGAGGTCGGGCGGCGGCTGATTCCCGATATTCACGAGCGGATCGTCACCAAGTTCAGCTACACGCCGGCCGATTTCTCGCGCGATCTCAACGCGCATCTCGGCAGTGCGTTCAGCCTGGAGCCGGTGCTGACGCAAAGCGCCTGGTTCCGGGTGCACAATCGCGACGATGCGATTTCGAACCTGTATTTCGTGGGTGCGGGCACGCATCCGGGCGCCGGCATCCCCGGCGTCGTGGGCAGCGCCAAGGCGACCGCGGCGCTGATGCTTGAAGGAGTGAGACGGTGATCAAGCGCGTGGCTCTCCGGGTTGATGGGGAGAGCGAGAAGTGAAGCGACTGGCGGTTTATTGCGGCTCGGCGACGCCGAGCGATCCGCTGTACATGGAGACCGGCCGCGCCGTTGGGCGCAGCCTTGCCGAGCGTGGCATCGGCGTCGTCTATGGCGGCGGGCGGCTCGGGCTGATGGGAGCCGTCGCGGACGGGGCGCTGGCCGCGGGCGGCGAGGTGATCGGGATCATTCCCCAGGCGCTGGTCGATGCCGAGGTGGCGCATCGCGGGTTGACCGAGCTTCACGTCGTCGACGGCATGCACGATCGCAAGCGCGCCTTCACCGACCTGTCGGACGGCTTCGTCACCATTCCCGGCGGCACGGGCACGATGGACGAATTGTGGGAAGCACTGAGCTGGGCGCAGCTCGGCTATCATGCCGATCCGGTCGGGTTGCTCAACATCGCGGGCTATTACGACCATCTGATCGCCTTCTGGGAGAAGATGGGTGAGGTGGGCTTCCTTCGGCCGCAGCACCGCGACCTGCTGATCGTGGCGGACACGATGGACGCGCTGATCGAGCGGATGGCGAACCATGTGCCGACCCAGCCGATCGTGCGGATGAACGCGGCCGACCTGTGACGCCGGCCAGCGCCGAGCGCGCCGCTCTGGTCGCCGCCGCCCGCGATTCCATCGCGCGCGGGTCGAAGAGCTTCGCGCTGGCCAGCCGGCTGTTCGATCGGGCGACGCGCGAGCGGGCATGGCTGCTTTATGCCTGGTGCCGCGCGTGCGACGACATCGTCGACGGGCAGGACCATGGGCATGGCATGCGGGCGGTGGCGGATGCCGAGGCGCGCGTGGCGGTGATCGGTGAGAAGACGGCCGCGGCGCTCGCCGGGCAGGTTGTCGGCGACATGCCGTTCGACGCACTGCGCGTCGTGGCGGCGGAGACGGGGCTGCCGGCGCGGTTCGCGCACGATCTGGTCACCGGGTTCCGGCTCGACGCGGAGGATTGGCGACCGCGCAGCGAGAACGACCTGTACCGTTATTGCTACCATGTCGCCGGCGCCGTTGGCTGCATGATGGCGGTTGTGATGGGGGTCGATCCGGCGGACGAGGAGACGCTGGACCGCGCCTGCGATCTCGGCATGGCGTTTCAGCTCGCCAATATCGCGCGCGATATCGAGGAGGATGATCGGGTCGGCCGCTGCTACCTGCCGGTCGAATGGCTGGTCGAGATGGATATTCCGCCCGGGCAGCACATGAAGCCGCCGTTTCGCGACCGGTTGGTGGTGCTGTCGCGGCGGCTGGCCGCGCGCGCGGCGCTGCACGAGGCGAGCGCGCGGGTTGGCGCGGGTAGGCTGCCGGGGCGGGCGCGTTGGGCCGTGCTGTCGGCTGCGGGCATCTATGGGGACATTGCGCGGGAAGTCGCGGCGCGGGGCAATCATGCCTGGGATCATCGCGTGACGACGCCCAAGCGCGCGAAGCTGGCGTGGGTGGCGAAGGCGGCGGTCGCGGCGCGGCGCCCGGTGGCGGATGCGCCGCGCGATCCGGTGCTGTGGACGCGGCCGCGGTAAATGTCCTGGACCTTGGCTGAGGCCGGGGTCCCGTTACGACCGGGTCGATGTCGGGCCCCGGCCTTCGCCGGGGAACAATTGTTGTGGATCGGGCTGCGGCAGACCCGCTGTCACGCCGGAATTGTCGTGGCGTCCGCCGTGGCGGGTATCCTACAGCTGCTGCGTTTGCGGGCCGGTGGACCCCGGGGCAGGCCCGGGGTGACGAAGTGAATTACCGTTCGCCTTGAGCTTGTCGAAGCGCGTGTCTCAAGCGCTGGTGCTGCTTGGCACGTGCTTCGACAGGCTCAGGCACGAACGGAGGAAGCGTTACGCCAGATCGGGCGCCTTCGCCTCTTCCACCAGCCGCGCAATGATC
The DNA here is from genome assembly GCF_002197685.1 of Sphingomonas dokdonensis. Lineage (GTDB taxonomy): Bacteria > Pseudomonadota > Alphaproteobacteria > Sphingomonadales > Sphingomonadaceae > Sphingomonas > Sphingomonas dokdonensis. The sequence goes on from NZ_NBBI01000003.1 coordinate 387,511, forward strand.
TCGTCCAGCTTGACGATTTCCTGACCCTGCGAGCCCAGGCGGCGGACGGCGACGGTGCCTTCCTCCGCCTCGCGTTTGCCGACCACCAGCATGGCGGGGACCTTGGCGAGGCTGTGCTCGCGCACCTTGTAGTTGATCTTCTCGTTACGCAGATCGGTTTCGACGCGCAGGCCCGCGGCGGCGAGCTTGGCGCGCACCTCCTCGGCATAATCGTCGGCGTCCGACACGATCGTCGCGACCACCGCCTGCACCGGCGACAGCCACAGCGGGAAGCGACCGGCGTGATGCTCGATCAGGATGCCGAGGAAGCGTTCGAACGTGCCGAGAATCGCGCGGTGGAGCATGACCGGACGGTGGCGCTCGCCATCCTCACCGATGTAGCTGGCGTCGAGGCGGTCGGGCAACACGCGGTCCGACTGGATCGTGCCGACCTGCCATGTGCGGCCGATCGCGTCGGTCAGGTGGAATTCGAGCTTGGGCGCGTAGAAGGCGCCTTCGCCCTCCAGCTCCTCGAACCCGTCCTTGATCGTCTGCGGGAGGTTCGACGCCATCACGGCGCGGCGCAGCTCGTCCTCCGACTTGTCCCACATCGCATCGTCCCCGAAGCGCTTCTCGGGGCGCAACGCGAGCTTCACCGCATAATCGGTGAAGCCCAGGTCGCGGTACACGCTGTCGAGCAGGTCGATGAACTTGGCGACTTCATCGACCAGCTGGTCCTCGCGCACGAAGATATGCGCGTCGTCCTGCGTGAACTGGCGCACGCGCATGATGCCGTGGAGCGCGCCGTGCGGTTCGTTGCGGTGGCAGCAGCCGAATTCGGCCATACGGATGGGGAGGTCGCGGTACGACTTGATCCCCTGACGGAAGATCAGGACGTGCGCCGGGCAGTTCATCGGCTTCAGCGCCATCCAATCGGCGTCGTCCGACACCAGCGCGCCCTCATCCTCGATGTTGGGCACCTCGTCGGGAATGACGAACATGTTTTCGCGATACTTGCCCCAGTGGCCGGATTTCTCCCACTGGCGCGCGTCCATCACCTGCGGCGTCTTGACCTCATCATAGCCCGCCGCGTCGAGCCGGCGGCGCATGTACGCCTCCAGCTGGCGCCAGATCATATAGCCCTTGGGGTGCCAGAAGACGCTGCCGTGCGCCTCGGCCTGGAGGTGGAACAGGTCCATTTCCTGCCCGATCTTGCGGTGGTCGCGCTTGGCGGCCTCCTCGAGCATGGTGAGGTGCGCGTCGAGCTGCTTCTTGTTCAGCCAGCCGGTGCCGTAGATGCGGCTGAGCATCGCGTTCTTCTGGTCGCCGCGCCAGTATGCGCCCGACACGCGCGTCAGCTTGAACGCCTGCGGATCGAGCTTGCCCGTCGAGGCCAGATGGGGCCCGCGGCACATGTCGAGCCAGGCGTCCTCACCCTTGCCGGCGCGATAGACCGTCAGTTCCTCGCCCTCGGGAAGCTCCGCGGCCCATTCGGCCTTGAAGGTCTCGCCCTGCTTCGTCCAGCGGTCGATCAGGTCGGCACGCGACCAGACTTCGCGGATCAGCGGCTCGTCCGCTGCGATGATCTCGCGCATCTTTGCCTCGATCGCGGGCAGATCCTCCTCGGTGAAGGGGCCGCGATCCGCCGGGGCGGCAAAATCGTAATAAAAGCCGTCGTCCGTTGCCGGACCGAAGGTGATCTGCGTGCCGGGGAACAGCGCCTGCACCGCCTCGGCAAGAACGTGCGCGTAGTCGTGCCGCGCAAGCTCGAGCGCGTCGGCCTCGTCGCGGTTCGTCACCAGCGCGAGATGCGAGCTGCCCTCGAACGGGCGGTTGATGTCGCGCAGTTCGCCGTCGACGCGCGCGGCGATCGCCGCCTTGGCGAGGCCGGGGCCGATCGCGGCGGCGATGTCAGCGGGCGTCGAACCCGGCGGTACCTCGCGTACCGAGCCGTCCGGAAGCGTGATCGAGAGCATGTTCATGGTCGGTTTCCTGCAATGCGACTGCGCTTAGGCGAGCGGACCCGCGACGAAAAGAGCGTCCGGAGGTCTGGCAGGAACGAAGTGGAGGACGCCGGCCCACCCGTTCCCGGGCGAGCAAGCCGTCAGCGCCTCAGCGCGTGACCGACCGCCCCCGGATGCCCGGGGTAGTCGTAGTGGTCGTGGCACGGTTGCGTGGCATCACCGACGATGTAGCGCCGGGCGGTGGCCGGAACAACCTTTCCCGGCGAACCGCCCACAAAACAACGGGCCCGCCTCCTTTCGGAAGCGAGCCCGCGCCCTCATACGCTACGCGAGGGATACGCAGACCCCCCGCAAGGGGCCATCTCGTCGGCGGGGGATCCCGCCGGCCGCTGGATCAGCGGCAATAGCGTGGGTTGTTCGACTTCTCGATCGCGTTGCCGGCGACCGCGCCGCCGACACCGCCGAGCACCGTGCCGAGCGCACGATCACCGCGGCTGTCGATCACCCGGCCCAGCAGACCGCCGGCGATCGCACCGACGATGGTGCCGGTGGTGCCGTTGTTGCAGCGTTGGTTGCGGGAGTAGCGACGGTCGTTGCCGCGATAGCCGCGGGCGCCACGATAATTATCGTAGCCGCGATACTGGCGCTCATAGCGGTCGCCGTAGTAGCGCTGCGCCGATGCTTCTGCCGGGATCATGGCCACCGTGCTCATCGCGAGAGCGGCGCCGGCGAGCGAAAGCTTCTTGAACATGGTTGCGTCTCCCGTTCCAAATTCCGTCGGAGAGGGCGGATGCCGTCCCCATGACGATGCTTTTGGCCGATTCGCATTGAGCCAAGCCTGAATGTGCTCGTTATCCGCGGTTCAGGTATGAAGGCGTCGCGGCGCGCGGTGCGCTGGGCCTTGTCGGTGGCAGCGATCCTGCTGGTCGTGCCGCGCTACGCCGGCAACGAGCGGCTGCCGTTGATCGACGATGCACCGGGCGTAACGCTGACACGCTACGCGCCGCCGGGCGGGTGGCCGGCGCGGATCGGTCAGCTCGTGCCGATAGCGGGCTATACGTTGCACAGCCATGATCCGGCGTTTGGCGGTTTCTCGGCGATCGGCTGGCGCGGCGGGCGGGCCTATCTGATGTCGGACGGTGGCAATCTCGTCAGTTTCGCCCTGTTGGGCGATGCCGCTGTCGACGCGCGGGGGCATGTGCTGCCTGACGGGCCTGGTGTCGGCTGGGATCGCGCCGATCGCGACAGCGAATCGCTGGCGCTCGATACGGCGAGCGATGCTGCATGGGTCGGCTACGAGAATCAGAACGAGATCTGGCGGTACAGCCATGACTTTCGCCGGGTCGACCGGCGCAGCGCGCCGCCGGTGATGCGCAAGTGGGTGCGCAATCAGGGCGCGGAGGCGCTGGTAAGGCTGAGGAACGGCCGCTTTGTTGCCTTTGCCGAGCGCAAGCCGAGCCGCCAAGAGCGCTTTGCGGTGCTGTTTTCGGGCGATCCGACCGATCCGAAGACAACGGCGGCGCCGTTCCGCTTCATCCCGCCCGATCGCTACGATCCCAGCGACGCAGCGGTGCTGCCGGACGGCGACCTTCTGATTCTGACGCGCCGCTTCCGCTATCCCTTCAGCTTCAGCGCGAAGCTGGTGCGGGTGGCGTCGGCGGCGCTGAAGCCGCGGGCGAAGGTAACGGGCGAGGTGATTGCGACGCTCGCATCGCCGGTCATGGCGGAGAATTGCGAGGGGATCGCCGTAACGCAGGAAGGCGGGGCGACGATGATTTGGATCGTCACCGATAACGACGGAATGGCGGTGCGGCCGTCGTATCTGATGAAGTTCCGGCTGGACTGAGCGTCGTGGGTCGGGCCGAACGCACAAACAACGAAAGGCCCGTCACCCGAGGGTGACAGGCCATCGTCACGCGAACCGTCGCCCGATCAGGCGGCGGTTGCGGTGTCCGTCGACGCGCGCTTCTTCACCACGTCGCGCTTCAGGCGACGGGCGCGGAGCGACAACTTGTCGTCGCTGGTCTTCACCAGCCAGTTGTCGAGACCACCGTTGTGCTCCACCGAGCGCAGTCCGTGGGTCGAGACGCGCAGGCGCACGCTGCGCTCCAGCACGTCGGACATGAGCGTCACGTTCTGCAGATTCGGCAGAAAGGTACGCTTGGTCTTGTTGTTGGCGTGAGAAACGTTGTTTCCCACCTGCCGGCCCTTGCCGGTCAGCTCGCAGATGCGCGACATGGTTCGTGATCCTGAGTTTCGGGTTGGCCCGGAAAGTGGGCGCGGATAGCGCCGCTGTGTCGAATCGTCAAGCGGTGCGCGATGCAACTTACCTTTGGCACGGTTCGTTACGCTGTCAGCAAATAGACCGGAGATTCGATCATGCGCGCCCTTCTCATGCTTCTTGGCATTGCCGCGCTGGTGATCGTCGCCGGCATGGCCACCGGCTTCATTAACATCGATCAGACGCAGACGGCGCAGCTGCCGCGGCTTGAGGGCGGGCAGGCGCCGGCGTTCAAGGCGGACGTGGGCAAGATCGACCTTGGTACCGAGCGCAAGGTGATCGAGGTGCCGCGCGTCGCGGTGGAGAAGCCGGGTGAAGCGCCGGCGCAGCCGCAATAAAGCGCGCGATCGCCGCCTTCTGATCTCTGGAATCCCATCGTAAGGGAACGGAGATGTTTCCGCTCCCGCTTCCCATGCGCGCTGCGCTGGACGCCGCGCGCGCCGCGGCGGATGCGGGCGAGGTGCCTGTCGGCGCGGTGGTGATGCTGGGCGAGCGGATCGTGGCGACCGCCGCCAATGCGCCGCGCCGCCTGTGCGATCCGACCGCGCATGCCGAGATGCTCGCGATTCGCGAGGCGGCCAAGGCGCTGGGGCGTGATCGGCTGGAGCAATGCGACCTGTGGGTGACGCTGGAGCCGTGCGCGATGTGCGCCGGGGCGATCGCGCATGCGCGCATCCAGCGGGTCTATTATGGAGCGGCGGATCCCAAGGGCGGGGCGGTGGAGCACGGCCCGCGCTTCTTTACCCAGCCGACCTGCCATCATCGGCCAGAGCTGTACGGAGATATCGGCAGCGCCGAATCGGCGGCGCTGCTGCGCGATTTCTTCGAGCAGCGCCGATAGCCGCCTGACGCCTGGATACGAAAAGGCCGGCGAGTCGCCGCGGCATCGCGCCGCAGTGACCCGCCGGCCCCGTTTCGATCAGTTGCGGTAGCCGACTTCGCTTTCGGAGATCGGCACGATCTTGATCTCGACGCGGCGGTTGGCGGCGCGGCCGTCCTCCGTCTCGTTGCTGGCGATCGGCTGAGTTTCGCCGAACCCGCGGGTGCCGATACGCGCGCGCGTTACGCCGCGGGTGGAAAGGTAATCCGCCACCGCCGCCGCGCGCCGCTCCGACAGCCCCTGATTGTACGAATCGCTGCCGGTCGAATCGGTGTGGCCGTACACGTCCACATAGGTACGATTATATTCGCTCAGCACCTGCGCGACCTGATCGAGCGTGCGCTGGAACTGCGGCTGCACATTGGCCGAGTCATAGGCGAAGTTGATGCCGCTCGGGATGTTGAGCAGCAGATCGTCGCCCTGGCGCGTCACTTGCACGTCGGTGCCGGCGGTGCGGGCGCGCATGTCGCGCTCCTGCTTGTCCATGTAGGCGCCGATGCCGGCGCCGGCGATGCCGCCGATCCCTGCGCCGACGATCTTTTCCGTGCGATCGCGCCGGCCGCCGACCAGATCGCCCAGCAGATAGCCGCCCAGCGCGCCGCCGATGCCGCCGATCGCCGCCTTGGAAATGCGCTGCTGACCCGTTTCCGGATCGGTGGTGCAGCCAGCCGTGGCCATCAAGGCGCAGCCGGCAAGCGCGGCGGTGAACCCGTGCATCCGCTTCATTGTCTCTATTTCCTCCAAACTATGGACGTGAAACCCGCTGATTTGGAGGATTGTTCCGCATCCGTGCTGAACCTTGCGTGACGCGGGTGGTTGTCGGCGGCGAGAAATCCCGCCAAGAGAGCCGTTCACCATGCCACCGCCGTTCCCCTGGATCGACGTCCTCATCATTCTCACGCTGGTCGCCCTGAACGGCGTCTTTGCGATGAGCGAGCTTGCGATCGTTTCCGCGCGCAAGGCGCGGCTGGACGCGATGGTGCGATCCGGGCGTCGCGGCGCGCGCGCGGCGCAGGATCTGGCGGCCGATCCGGGCAAGTTCCTTTCCACCGTGCAGATCGGCATCACGCTGATCGGCATCATCAACGGCGCCTATTCGGGGGCGAGCCTGGGCACGCCCACGGCAGCACGGCTGGCGATGCTGGGCGTGCCGGGGCACCTTGCCGACACGTTGGGTGTGGCCATCGTCATCGGCCTGACGACCTATGCGTCGCTGATCATCGGCGAACTGGTGCCCAAGCAGATCGCGCTGCGCAATCCGGAGCCAGTGGCGGTGTGGATCGCGCTGCCGATGACATGGCTGGCCATCCTGACCAAGCCGCTCGTCTGGCTGCTCGATGCGTCGAGCGCGCTGATCTTCCGCTTGCTGCGGCTCAACCGCGAATCGGAGGAGCATGTCACCGCCGAGGAGCTGCACCTTATCGTGGCGGAGGCGAGCAAATCGGGGGTGATCGAGGAGCATGAACGCTCGATCATCTCGGGCGTGGTGCGCTTGGCGGATCGGCCGGTGCGCGAGGTGATGACGCCGCGTACCGAGGTCGACTGGCTCGACGCTGGGCTGGATGACGCGGCAATTCGCGAAAAGCTGCTTGCGACGCCGCATAGCCGGTTGCCAGTGGCGGAGGGGTCGATCGACGCGGTGATCGGCGTGGTGCAGGCGCGCGACGTCGCGGCTGCACTGGCACGGGGCGAGTTGCTCGATCTGCGCCAGCTGATCCGCAAGGCGCCGTTCGTGGTCGACCAGATCGACGCGATGGATGCGCTCGATGCGTTGCGCCGTGCCGAAGTGCCGATGGCGCTGATCCACGACGAATATGGCCATTTCGAGGGGATCGTGACGCCGGCCAACCTGCTGGCGGCGATCGCGGGGGCGTTTGCGTCTGATGCGGAGCCTGGCGAATCGCCTCACATCGTCGAGCGCGACGACGGGTCGTTGCTGGTAGCGGGCACGACCGCGGCCGATTCGCTTGCCGAGCGGCTGGGTATCGAGCTGCCCGAGGATCGCGACTATGCAACAGTCGCCGGGCTGGCGCTGTCGGTGTTCCGTCACCTGCCCGGCGAGGGCGAAAGCTTCGTCGAGCAGGGCTGGCGGTTCGAGGTGGTCGACCTCGATGGGCGGCGGATCGACAAGCTCTTGGTCAGCGCGGCCTAAAAACCATCGCCAGCTTCAGCGTGGTGGCGCGCCGCACCGGCTCGTCACCGGTGCAGCGCCGCAGCCGATCAGGCGACGCTGGCGCCGCCCGCGATCGGCTCTACCCGCTCGCGCCGTCGCGGTGCGGTGGCGACCAGGTACAGGCCGCCCGCGATCATCGGCAGGCATAGCAGCTGCCCCATGTGGATGGTGGTGGCGAAGAACGTGCCGGCGAATTGCGAATCCGGCTCGCGAAAGAACTCCACGAAGAAGCGCGCGAGGCCGTAGCCGGTCAGGAAGATGCCGACGAGCTTGCCGGGCTGATAGCGCGCATCGGTACGCCAGAAGAAGAACCACAGGATGGCGAACAGCGCGATACCCTCAAGCCCCGCCTCGTACAGCTGGCTCGGGTGCCGCGCCGGCTCGGGAAAGCCGCTGGGTACGGTGCGCGAGAAGACGATCGCCCACGGCACGTCGGCAGGCTTTCCCCACAATTCGCCGTTCACGAAATTGGCGAGGCGGCCGAAGAAGAGCCCGAACGGCACCACGCAGGCGACATAATCGTGGATGCGCAGCCAGTTGAGCCCGCTTTTGCGCGCAAAGAAGATGATGGCGAGGCTGGTGCCGATCACGCCGCCGTGAAAGCTCATGCCGCCATCCCACAAGCGCAGGATGCGCAAGGGATGCAGGATCATGTCTGGCGCGTAGAACAGGACATAGCCGATCCGGCCGCCCAGGATGATGCCGAGCGTTGCGTAGAACACCAGATCGTCGGCATGGCGGCGCGCCATCGGGGCGCCCGGCTGGTCCAGCAGCTTCAGTAGGTACCACCAGCCGATGACGATGCCGGCGATATAGGCGAGGCTGTACCAGCGCAGCGTGAAGAAGCCGATCGAGAAGACGTCGGGGTGCAGCCCCAGGTCCTCGAAGCGAATATGGCTGGTGGCGGCCGCGGCGGCAATCATTTGAGGCAGTATCAAGGCTTTTCCCTCTGGCGTCGCGCCTGCATAAGGGCGCGCAAGACCAGGACCAAGTGGAGAGACGCATGAAGAGCGAACTTGACCTCAAAATGGACGCGACCATGGCCGCGTTGACGGGTGAGGGCGGGCCGCTTGCACTCGGGTCGACAGAGCGGTTCGGCCGGACGCTGCCGATGATCACCGGCGCACCGCCGACATTGCCGGCCTATTTCGCGCATTACTCGCAGCAGCATGCGGCCACCGAATTCCTGATCGCCGGCGACGAGCGGCTGACCTATGCCGATGTGTATGGCCGCGCGCAGAAGGTCGCGGCCGCGCTGGTCAGCGGGCATGGCGTCGCCAAGGGCGACCGGGTCGGCATTGCGGCGCGCAACTCCACGTCGTGGATCGTCCTGTACATGGGCATCCTGATGGCCGGCGGCGTCGCGACGCTGCTGAACGGCTGGTGGCAGTCCGAGGAATTGCAGGCGGGCATCGAGGATGTCGGCTGCACGCTGGTTTTCGCCGATCCGCCGCGGTGTCAGCGCATCGCTGACCTGGGGCTCGCCGCCACGGTGGTCGAGTTCGACGACCTGCAGCCGATCGACACCGCGCTGGCCCCGATCATCGCCAAGGGGGACACGGCCGCGGCGCTGCCGACCGTCGGGCCGGACGACCATGCGACCATTTTGTTCACCTCCGGCTCGACCGGCCAGTCGAAGGGCGCGTTGTCGACCCATCGGCAGGTGACGCAGGGCGTGTTCAACTATCTCGGCTCCGCGCTGATGATGCTGGCGATCGGGGCGCAGGACGGCACGCCGGCCAGCCCGCTGCAGCCCTCCACCCTGCTTAACCTGCCGCTGTTCCACGTGACGGCCGAGGTGCCCGTGTTCCTCCAGTCGTTCGCGATCGGGCGCAAGCTGGTGCTGATGCCCAAGTGGAACGCCGAAGAGGCGATGCGGCTGATGGACCAGGAGAAGATCACCTATTTCGTCGGCGTGCCGCTGATGAGCTTCGAGATCCTCAATCACCCCAATCGCCATAAATACGATCTGTCGAGCGTCGCGGACTTCGCGGCCGGCGGCGCGCCGCGCCCGGTGGATCACGTCAACCGGATCGAGAAGGAATTGGAGGGCAAGCCGCTGATCGGCTATGGCCTGACCGAGACGAACGGCGTCGGCACGGGCAATTGGCGCACCAATTACCTGGCCAAGCCGAACTCGGCCGGGCGCCCGTCGATGCCGCTGGTCGACCTTGCCATCCTCGACGATGCCGGTGCGCCGGTCGCGCAGGGTGAGCGCGGCGAAGTGGCGATCCGATCGGTCGCATGCTTCCAGGAATATTGGGGCAAGCCGGACGCGACCGCCGCCGCCTATACCGCCGACGGCTATTTCCGCACCGGCGACATCGGCTATCTCGACGAGGACGGCTATCTCTTCATCGTCGACCGCAAGAAGGACATCATCATCCGCGGCGGCGAGAATATCAGCTGCCAGGAGGTGGAGGACGCGCTGTACCTGCACCCCGATGTCGCCGAAGCGGCGGTGTTCGGGCTGGCGGACGAGAAATACGGCGAGGTGCCGGGCGCGGTGGTGCATCTGTCGAAGCCCGGCGCCGTGTCGGTCGATGAGCTGTGCGCCTTCCTCGGGGAGCATATCGCCGCCTTCAAGGTGCCGCAGCGGATCTGGCTGGCCGACGAAGCGCTGCCGCGGCTGGGGACGGAGAAGATCGACAAGGTGACGCTGCGCACCAAATATCGCGCGCTGGCGGCGCGTGAGGCTGCGGCGGCGTGAGTCAGTGACGGCACCCCGGCGTTGCGCCGGGGGCCGGACCGCCCGCGAACGCTGGCGCCTATCATGGCGTACAGCGCTCGCGGTGCCATGGACCCCGGGTCAAGCCCTGGACGGCGATGGTATGGTGGGCGCAGAAGCGTCCCGAACGCCACGCCAGCCTTGTGCCGGCATGGCGCTATGCCTCACCGCCAGCCGAGCGCCGGCGCGACGTGGGTGAGGATGCTTTCCAGGACGTGCGCGTTATAATCGACGCCAAGCTGGTTGGGCACCGTCAGCAGCAGCGTGTCGGCCTCTGCAATTGCTTCATCGGCGCGTAGCTGCTCGATCAGCCGGTCCGGCTCGTCGGCATAGGAGCGGCCGAACACCGCGCGCATATTGTCGATCACGCCGATCTGGTCGCTGTCCGACCCGCGCCCGAAATAGGCGCGGTCGGTGTCGTTCACGAGCGCGAAGATCGACCGCGAGACGGAGACGCGCGGCTCGCGCGCATGGCCCGCTTCCTTCCACGCGGCGCGATAGGCGCGGATCTGCTTGGCCTGCTGCACGTGGAACGGCTCGCCGCTCTCGTCCGCCTTCAGCGTCGAACTTTGCAGATTCATCCCCATCTTGGCGGCCCAGACCGCGGTGGCGTCCGCGCCGGATCCCCACCAGACGCGATCGCGCAGGCCGGGCGCATGCGGCTCGAGGCGCAGCAATCCCGGCGGGTTGGGGAACATCGGGCGCGGATTGGGCCGGGCGAAGCCTTCCCCCTTCAACAGCTCGAAGAAGACCTCGCCGTGGCGACGCCCCATGTCGGCATCGCTGGTGCCCTCGGCAGGCGCATAGCCGAAGTGGCGCCAGCCCTCGATCACCTGCTCGGGCGAGCCGCGGCTGATGCCAAGCTGCAACCGCCCGCCGCTGATGAGGTCCGCGGCGCCGGCATCCTCCACCATGTAGAACGGGTTTTCGTAGCGCATGTCGATGACGCCGGTGCCGATCTCGATCCGCTTGGTCCGCGCGCCGACCGCGGCGAGCAGCGGGAAAGGCGAGGCGAGCTGCTGCGCGAAATGGTGGACGCGGTAATAGGCGCCGTCCACGCCCAGCTCCTCCGCCGCGACGGCAAGGTCGATCGACTGGAGCAGCACGTCGCTGGCCGAGCGGGTGGCGGAATGCGGGGTCGCCGACCAATGGCCGAAGGACAGGAAACCGATCTTCTTCATACTGTCTGATCCTGGTCGCCGCGTCGGCACAAGGCGCCGCGGCATGTCGGATCAGGATATGGGGTGCCCGACAGGGTGGCCAAGCGAAGGATCGGAGACGAAGCGTTTCGCCCTTGGGCGAGGCGGCATGCCGGCCGCCCCGCTCAACGGCTCAGAACGGCAGCCAGCTCGATTTCTGGGTGAATTTCATATAGCCGATGTTGACGCCGGCGCGGTACCCGACGCCCAGCCGCACCGGGATGAGCACGATGTTGCCGCGCCGCAGATAAGTCGCGGCGAACCCGCCGACGAAATACAGCCGTCCCTCGGCAGCCGGAAAGCGACGGTAGAGATCGGCCGTGTCGTACAGATTGTACACCAGCACGAAGACCTTGTTGGCATCGCCGCCGACATCGAATCCGACCGACGGGCCGGTCCAATAGACCGGCATCTGGCCTTCTATCTTGTGCGTCATGATCCCCGAGCCGTAGCGCAGCCCGACCACGAAGGCGCCGGCCGCCTCGCGCCCGGCGATATAGGCGTTGGGTTCGCCCTGCTCCGACAGGATCTTCTCGATGATCGAGGCGAATCCTTCCGCGCCCTTGCCGAACACGCCCTCGCCAGCGCCGATCAGGTCGTCGCGCTTGAACGTGCCGGCGGCGTCGGTCGTCGCTTCCGCACGCACCTCGGCACCCGGCGAGCGCGCGGTGGGCGAGGACTGCTGCGGGGGCGGCGAGGCGGGCAGCGGCGCCTCGAGCGGTGGCGCGTCCTGATCGACGGGCGCGTCGCTGTTCGACGTCGGCTCGCGATAGGGCTGCGCACGCGCCGGTGGCGGGGGGACTCGCGGAGCCGAAAGGTCGCCGTCGATCGACTGGTTTGGATCGATCGTCCGCACCTGCGCCGGCGCGGCACCGGCAAGCGACGTTGCGACCATCGCCAGCACGATCATGAACTTACGCATCTGTCATTCCCCCGGGCAAGCCCCGATCCCGTAGCATAAACAAGCCGGTGCTGTCGCAACAATGAACGGTGCGACGGGCCGAGTCCGCGACACGGCCGAGTGAATCGCGCAGGCGCCTCCAGAACAGTTGATCAGCCCCGCTTGCCTCGCTATAGCCGCCCTTCCGCCAGGCCCGGAGACGTGGGTGAGTGGCTGAAACCAACGCTTTGCTAAAGCGTCGTACGGGTTAAACCGTACCGAGGGTTCGAATCCCTCCGTCTCCGCCAGTGGCCGGCTAAGTGCCTGAACGCGCACGAAACCTTGCAAATCCGCCGTTTTTTTCGGTAGGGGTGCTGCAATGTGTGCTGCAATGTGTGCTGCAAAAACGTCCTCTCGCCCCACCTTGCAACAGGTTGCACGGCACCTCTATCGGCGGGGGAACAGTTATGAGTTTCGGAAGGTTATCCCGCCCCGTGCACAGGCCGCATTCAACGGCAGAAAGACGTTCTCAAAGAGCTTCGGCGACGTAAGCCGCCGCGAGGCAGAGCATCTGGCCGCCGAGTGCAAGAGGTACTGCGACCGCCTGATCGCCGGATCATCGAATCACCCTGACCCCACAGCACGCATCGCCTCATTTCGCGTGGAGGGAAGAGTACCCGATCGCGAAGAGATCGACCGGGCCGTCCGCACTTGGCTGATGGATCAAGAAAGGCGCGCGACCGAAACCACGCTTGACAGTGGTACGGCCAAACAGCGGGTTAAGGAACTCGCCCTCGTCGCCGAAATCACTCCTGTCCACCTGCGCGAGGATCGACGTGACTCCCTTCTCGCAACACGCTGGATTGCAGAGGCGCTTGCGGCCGAGCGGCAGTGGGTGCTGCCGCCCGACGATCCCTTGATGGATCACCTCCATGATCGGGTCGGCCGCGCTCAACGCGAACTTGCTGTCCGGCTCAAGGCTGAACTTAACTATGAGGATCGGCCAGCGCCGACGCACCCGACCTTCGATCAGCGGGCGTTTGACGAGGACCAGAAGGCTGCACCGGCCCACGCGAAGGCTCCCGTGCCCGTGATGGACCTCTTTGCCGGCTATCTCGCGGAGCGTAAGCCCGCGCCCAAGACGGAGAAGAAGTGGCGAACGGCGCTTACCTCGCTGCTCACTCACCTCGGACACGACGATGCGGGTCGGATCACGGCGGATGACATCATCACATGGAAGGGCGCGCTCTTAGCGCCGGGCAACGCAAAGAAGGCGCCGAACCCGGCAACTGTGAAGAATGGTTATCTCGGCCCCGTTAAGACCGTGCTGGGGTGGGCGCACGAGAACAAGAAGATCGTGGCCAATCCGGCTGCGGGCGTGACAGTGCGCGTGCCTCGCCGCGTGATCAACCGCGCCGAGCGCGGGTACAGCGAGGAGGAAGCGAAGCTCGTGCTTAGGGCGGCTCTCGCAATCAACTTAGAGGAAGATGCTTCCCGGTTGGCGTTCGCGCGGCGATGGCTGCCGTGGCTGTGTGCATATACTGGCGCGCGCATCACCGAGATGGCGCAACTTCGGCATGGCGATGTGCATCGTACGCGGGATGGCATATTCTATGTCACGGTCCGGCCGGATGCCGGATCGGTGAAAAGCGGCAAGGCGCGCCACGTAGTACTGCACGCGCATCTGGTGGAGCAGGGCTTTCCGGAGGCAATCAGGCGCCTGACAGGGCCTCTGTTCTACGACCCGTCTCGCAAGCGGGAGGGGTCAACCGGGAACTCGCAGGCGCAGAAGGTTGGAGATCGCGTTGCCCGGTGGGTGCGCGGGCTTGGAGTTACGGACCCCGAGCTTCAGCCGAACCATGGTTGGCGGCATGCCTTCATCTCTAACGCGCGCGGAAAGATAGATGGGGATGTGCGTCGCGCCATCACGGGCCACTCCGGCAAGGATGAGCATGACGAGTATGGGAACGTGTCGCTACAGGCCATGCACGAGGCGTTAAAGCGATTTCCCCGCTACCGCGCTTGAGTTCTCCCCCTTAAGAGGGGGCATTTTTTGCCATTTTGCAACCGGTTGCAACGGCGGGCCGATGACGTGCTTAACGTGAAGGCGCACGGCGAAGCAGACGTGCAGCCACCTCCAGCCATTCGACCTGCTTGCGGCTGAACCCATCGGTCTCCGCGACCAGCCGCTCTCTGCCGTCGGTCGCCTCATCACCGAAGCCGGCGAACAGCTTCGCCACGCTCACTTTTAGTGCCCGACTTAGCGCCTCCAGCGTGTCGAAGGACGGTGATCGGGCAGCACGCTCGATGCGACGTATCCATTCTTCGGAGGTGCCCGCCGTCTCGGCAAGTTGGGCCTGCGACAACCCGCGCTCCACGCGCAGGCGCTTCACCTGCTGGCCAAAGTAGATGCCGAGTTGCCCCATGCCGTTGCTTTGGGCTGCGGCCCGACGGCCGCGAAGGAACGACCTATGCCGCTTGGCGGAACAACTCGTTAACAACTACCCAGCGCGCAGTAGGCGACACGGCAGACCGAGGGGGGAAGTCATGCCAGTAAACCACCGCGTAGGAACAACTTTCTTGGCTGTGGCGGCGATCCTGGCTGCCGGCGCACCCGTCGCTTTCGCGCAGGCTGCGGCACCCGCCCCGTATATGCTGGCCGCGCAGGAGCCGATTGCCGAAGCCAAGCGGGTATTCGGTTCCTGAAGATCACCCGGGGCGCCAAAGGAGGGGGGCATGTAGTTCACCATATCCGAGATTTTCTCGTCACAGGAATGGCTGCGGCCGGTTGAGGCAGTAAAGGCGCCGATCGAGGACAAGCGCGGACTTCGCCTGCGCTTCTACGTCGCGCTGCTGGTCGGCGATCTCCTGTGGCTGGCGATCGGATTTGCGGCCGAGCGCACCATCGCGGCCGCGCGCCGTCATCATCTTCACCTGCTCGGCCGCACTGCTGCTGGTCACCCGCAGCGTCATCGGCCCGTGGAGCGACCGCATCTTTCAGGGTTCGGCGCTCAGCCGGATGCTCATCATCGACAGGGTGAACATTCCCCTGCCCGACGGGTTGAAGATTGTGTTGAGCGAACCCGTCGATTCGGCCGAAACGACCATCCACCCGCTCGCGCTCGACCGGCTCGCACGACAGGTAAAGGGCATCGACGAGGTGTTCGTCGCCTGCCCACCCTCGCGCCGCGCCAATTGGTCCACCGTGCTGAAGGGCAGCAGCGTCACCTCGCAACTCCTGATCCCAGAACTGGATACGATCGGGGTCATCGGCAACAAGCATTTCGCCGGCATCGCTACCGTGCTGGTGTCGGCAGGCAGCCTGCAATTGCGCGAACGCATCCTGAAGCGGCCGTTCGATCTCATCATCGCGGTGCGGGAGACGGTCTTCCTGCTGCCGCTGTTCGTGGTGGTCGCCATTGCGGTGAAGATGGACAGCCCCGGCCCGGTTTTCTTCGTCCATAACCGCGTGGGAGAGGGCAATCACCTGTTCGCCATGTTCAAGTTCCGCAGCATGCGTCAGGCGCTCAACGATAATGACGGCAACGTTTCCACCGCGCGCGACGACGTGCGCGTAACGCGGATCGGCAAGTTCATCCGCGCCACCGACATCGGCGAACTGCCGCAGCTATTGAACATCCTGCGCGGCCACATGAGCTTCGTCGGTCCTCGCCCGCATGCCATCGGGTCGCTGGCCGGCGACAAGCTGTTTTGGGAAGTCGATCAGCGATACCACCACCGCCACGTCTGCAAGCCGGGCCTCACCGGCCTTGCCCAGGTCCGCGGTTTTCGCGGCGCGCGATGATCTGGCAACCGCCTCGACGCCGACCTGGAGTATGTCAACGGCTGGAGCCTGATGCGCGACGTGATGATCCTGTTCGCCACGTTGAAGGCGGTCGTCCACCGCAACGCGTATTGACGCTCTCTCTCTGTCATTCCAGCCTTGTGACGGGACATACCGTTTCGCAAATTCGTTCGCTCAGAGCGGGATCAATTCCTCCAGGATCAAACGGGATACACAAGCACGCGGTGATCTGATTCAACCTGCCGGCTGGTGAGGAGGCTAGAGCGATCTGCACCCGCTGGCTCGCAAATCAGAAAAAACGATTGAAAAAGGGATTAGGGTGGAGATTCGGCTGAACCTTGGCTGGCGTTGTGCATCGAGCGGCCGTAATTGGCTCGCGGCAACGCAAGCCAGGGTTATGGAAGTCGGCGCACGTCTGATGGCAGACCACTTGGCCGGTCAGAATATCGCATTGCGATATTCGCCTGATTTTTGATTGAGTGATCATGGACGGGTTAGGCAGACAATTGCATGGTACGGACAATCAGGTGCGACGGCGAGACATGCTTGTCGGCCTGCCGATTTTTGCGTCCTCGCTATTGGCCTTCGATCATGCCCAGAGTGTCGGCGCCACCACGCGCGAGCGATTTGCCGGTAAGCCGAAGCTCGGCACGGCGGTCCGCAAGGAGGACGTGGCCGATCAAGCGATCGCCCGGATCATCGCGGACAATTTCTCGATCGTCTCCCCGGAACGCGATCTGAAGATGTCAGTGACATGGCCGAACAGGTCCAAATACGATTTTAGCGGGTTCGACACGATCTACCGGTTTGCGCAGCGCACAGGCCTGCGCGTCAGGGGCCATACCCTGATATGGCATAATTCGGTGCCGGGCTGGTCGCGGGCGGCCGTGTCTGTCTCGCGGCCGCAGATGTATCGCCTCATCGAAGGCTATGCCGGCGCGCTCGGGCGGTATGCGTTCTGCAGTTGGGATGTCGTCAACGAGGCGCTGGCCGACGCTTCCGGCAAAGGTGACCTGCGCGACAGCTTCTGGCTCAGGTCACTTGGCGAGAATTACATCGCCGAGATATTCGCCATCGCCAGGAGCATCCATCCGAGCACGCCGCTCATCTACAACGATTATGGGCTGGAATTTGGCGGATTCAAGCAGCAGGCGGCGTTGCGTTTGCTGCGCCGGCTGGTCGACAAGGGTGTCCCTATCTCCGGGCTCGGACTGCAATCGCACTTGTTCGCCAGGGACAATCCGGCGTTTCCCAGCCTCTGGCGCTTTGTCGAGAATGTCACGGCCTTGGGCATCGGTATCTACATCACCGAACTTGATATATCGTCGAAATACGTCGCCGATCACCGCAACGACGAGGATATCGATCTGGCGACCGAACGAACCCTGAATGCCTATCTCTCATGTTTTGCCGGCGCACGGATCCGGGAGATCACCACCTGGGGCGTGACCGATCGCCATAGCTGGCTGAATCCTCAGGGGCATCTCCGCCAGCGGCCGCTGCCGTTCGACGCCAACGGCCGCCCGAAAAGAATGTGGACAGCCATTGAGAATCTTGCGGTGGACCGATGACGCGCCACTCGCACAACATTCCAAAGCGGCGCACGCTGGCGACCTTCGGTCAGGGCCAACGACGCGAAACCCTGTTCTGGGCGATCAGCTCGGGCGTGGCCGTCTTTCTCGCGATGCTGATGTTGTCGCTGTTCGGCGCCATTTCCTATGTCATCATCGTCCCCGCCCTGATCGGCCTGACGTTCGCCAAGCCGCAGTTCGCGTTGATCGTCATATTCTGTGCGATCTACTTTCAGTCGATCATGATCTCATTCCTGATGCAGCTTGGATCGGACGAAGGTGCGATCCAGGCGTCGCAGGCCTTTTCTTTCATCGCCCTGACGATCATGGCGCTGTGCGCGCTCGCCGTACTAGTGACGCGGAAGAAGAATAAAATCCCGGTTCTTGGCAGACGATCCAACCTGATCCTGCCATCCTTTCTCTGTCTCGGCGTGGTCGCGCTTTACGCCGCCCTCGGCCTGACCAGCGCATCGGTGGCAAGCGTCGCCTCTTATGTTCGTCTATATTGCCTGCTGCCGTTTGGGATATTCATCGCGCTGGCCTTCGCCCGACGCTTTAACACCGCCTTCCTGTGCGATGTCTGCATCTATTTCACTCTTGTCGCGCTTGCGCTGGGCGCGCTGGAGATCGCCTTTCCACGCGAATTCTATACTTATTCCAATATGGTGCCTTACGTCGTCACGAAATATTCGGATGACGTGCAGTTGCGTGATGTCGATGATCTGATGCGCATCGCGACGCGTTCGTTTCTCAATCTTTCGTCTCAGTTCGCGCTCGATTTGAAGTTCGTACGCCCCTACGGCCCAACGATCCACTCGATCACCTTCGCCTATGTCGTCACTTTCGGCGCGGCGATCGCGATCGTCAGGCGACAGTGGCTCGCCCTGGCGCTGTGTTTCCCGATGCTGATCTTCATCGGATCGAAGGGCGTGCTGGTGCTCGTGCTGTGCTTGCTGATGATAGACTTCGTTTCACGCGGCGTGTCCCGCCGTATGGTGCCGTGGGTCTTCGCGATCCTGATGATCGCCTATGTCGTGATTACCCTCGCTTATGGTGCGGCGACCGCCGACTATCATTACCTGGGGCTGCGCGGCGGCATTGTCGGCTTCTTCGAGCGACCGTGGGGTCATGGAGTCGGGGTCGGCGGTAATCTCTCGGATCTCGGCCGTTCTGATGCGCGCGACTTCCAGGAATTCGCGCGATCGGGTGCCTCGGATTTCGCGCTGGAAAGTGGCTTTGCCGTCGCGCTATATCAAATGGGCGTACTCGGCCTGATCTTCTTCTTTCTCTGGTATCGGGTCGGCCGAATGCTCCTGCAACGGTCGCACGACAGAAGCCTGAACCTGGCCGACCGGCGGACATGCCTTATCGTCGGCCATGGATTGCTCATCCTCATCGTCACATCGATCTTTCAGGAGGAAACGTTGTCGCCAGCCTCGCTTGGCATGTGGTCGATTCTGGCCGTCTCGATCTTGATCACGACGCGACAAGAGACCTCGATAGCGTCTGCGGGGCGGATCGATGCCGAACCCGTTCCCGCTAGTCTATCGAAACGCTAAGCCCGATGAACAAGATCGTGCTCGGCGGATTGCCGATCGTCCACACCACGCGCGGTGCGTTTGCGCGCCAGATGATCGCCGACTGCCTGAACCGGGTTGGGGGACCCGCTAAAGTGTCCTTCTCGTGCAACGGCTATGTCGTGGCAAAGGCGAATATAGATCAGGCCTATGCTCGGCTACTTGCGGAGGCCGATTATATCGATGCGGACGGGATGCCGCTCGTGTTCGCGTCGAAGGTCAAATATGCGACGCCGTTGCCCGAACGGATCGCGACTACGGATTTCTTCCATGATGCGGCCGAGCAGGCCGCCAGCCATGGCGTTTCCTTCTTCCTGCTCGGCGGCACGCCCGACGTGAACGAGGCGGTAGCGACGGCGATCCGCGCACGCCACCCTGCGCTGTGCCTTGCAGGCCGCCACCACGGCTATTTCAAGCCGGCAGACGAAGCCGGTATCTTTGCGCAGATCACCGCCTCGGGCGCCGACGTAGTCTGGGTCGGCATGGGCACGCCGCGGCAGGAAGCGCTCGCGCTGCGCATTCGCGACTCGCTGATCGGGCCGGGCTGGATCAAGACGTGCGGCGGACTGTTCGACCATATCATCGAGGCGCATCCACGCGCGCCGGACTGGATGCAGTCGCGTGGCTTGGAATGGCTTTATCGCATGTATCGCGAGCCGCGGCGCCTCGGCTGGCGATACATTTGGTCGTCGCCGCTTGCCGCCTATTTCCTGCACGCGCGCTCCGCGCCAGACAAAGGCATCGTATGACAACGACATTCACCATGGACAATGCTGCGCTCAAGATGCGGCTGCGCGATCTCAAGGTGCCGATCGGACCTCGCCCGGTTGTCTATATCGACCTGCCGGTGCACCTGAACGTCGGCGATCTGCTTATTAATGCCGGCGCGGAGCAACTGTTCCACGATCTCGGCATGACCGTTGACCTTCGGCTGACCCTGTTCGATGCTGATCGGCTGGCGTCGGCGATCAGGCCGGAGCATGTGATCGTGCTGCACGGCGGCGGCAATTTCGGCGACATCTGGCCCCGCCACCAGATGCTGCGTGAGCGGTTCATCGCGCGTTTTCCGAACAACCGGATCATCGTCTTCCCGCAATCGGTGCATTATAACGACGCCAAAGCAGCCGAGGCGGCCGGCGCGGTCCTGCGACAGCATCGCGATCTGCATGTATTCGTGCGCGATCACGAATCGCGCGACTATCTGCGCGATACGATGGCGATCGATGCGGAGCTGATGCCGGATACCGCCCATCAATTGTTCGGTACGCTGCCACAGGGAGCTGCGGCCCGCGACGGTCGCCTGCTGTTCCTGCGCCGCGACAAGGAAGCCAGCGATGTGACCGGGGGCGGGCACATCGACTGGGACGATCTGGTGACCACCGCGGACAAGGCTATCTGCGGCCTTGCTCGCGCCGCCTTCCGCGGCTCGATCAATCCGACGACGCAGGCGCTCATCTGCAAGGGCTGGTATGCGCGACGTGACGATCTGATCGCCCGTTCCAGCCGCTATTTCGATCGCTACGCGCTCGTCGAGACATCGCGCCTGCACGGGGCGATCCTGGCGCAGCTGCTCGGAGTGCCGGTGGTGCCGCGCGACAATTATTACGGCAAGATCCATCGCTACATGAACGCCTGGCAGCCGGAGGCGCTGGCGGCCAAATGACAATGCCGCGCGACACCGCATCGAGCCTACGCGAGGCAGCGTGACGCGCAAGGCTGTCTTATGGGTCCTATTCGAGCGAGGTGCCCAGCAGATCCTTCTGTTCAGCACGCTGTTCATCATCGCGCGAATCATCGGGCCCGAACAGTTCGGTCTGTTCAGCCTGACGCAGATGATCCCGACGCTCTGCACGATGGTGCTGCTCGGACTGTCCGACGGCATCATCGCGCGGGCGGCGGACGATGACGAATCGATCTCGACCGTGTTCTGGAGCATTCTTGCGACCGGCGCTGTGTTCTCTCTCGCGACGCTCGCCTCCGGCCCACTAATCTCGTCGATCCTCGGCGACGATCGGCTGACCGATGTGGTCAGCGCGATGAGCCTTGTGCCGGTCTTGTCGGCGCTCAGCACGGTGCCAACCGTAATCGTGCAGAAGAAGCTCGACTTTAAATATTTTGCGCTGCGCTCAATCTTGTCCTCGCTCGTCGGCGGCGCTGTCGGCATCGGGGTTGCAGTTTCCGGCGGCGGCGCCGTCAGTATCGCGCTGCAATTGATCGCTCAGCAGGTGGTTGCGAATATCGTGATCTGGCCGAGTTCCGGCTGGACCCCGAAGTTTCTGTTTTCCCGCGCAAAGGCTTGGCACATGATGTCGCCTGGCTCTAAACTGACCATGTCCTATGTTATCGAGACTTTGGATCAGCAACTTCCGCGCTATTTCATCAGCCTTGCTTTCGGTGCCGCCACGGCGGGGCAGTTTGCGATGGCGACCCGGATCTGGGCGTTGATGCGGGAAGTCTTCATCCTGCCGGTATCGATGGTGCTGTTTCCCAGCCTGGCGCGGATCAGCCGAGAGCGGATCGACGGGTTCGGCAATTTAATCAACGGCGTCTTGCCTTCGCTATACGTAACGGTCGTGCCGGCCATCGCTTTCCTGGCGTATGATGCCGGATTTCTGTTCGTCAAAATTTTCGGGCCGGCCTGGGCCGGGGCCGGCGGTATCGCACAGGCCTATCTGATCGGCTGCGTAGCCATACCGACACTGGTGGTGGTGCGGACTTCATGCCGCGTGCGGGATCTGATGCTGCCCTATGTCGCGCTGCAGGCGGTCGCCCTCGTCGGATCCTGCGCACAGTTCTTCATCTGGAACCGGTTTGGGGTCGTCGATTATGTCTTGGCTTACTCCGTGTGGAATATCGCCTGCGCCTTGGCCATCGTGGCGTTCTTCAAGTCGAGAACGGAAATCGACGCCGGTAGGAACGGCACGGTTTTCGTGCGGATCTTGCTCGTGTCGGCCTCCGCGATCGTGGTAGCCCATCTGGCCAATGTCACCTTTGGATTTGACGGGCGGGATTGGCTCCCCTTCATCGCGATCAATCTCGTTGGGCTTTGCGTCTTGGCGGGCGGCATCGTCCTGCTCGGGATGGTGCAATATCTTCCGGGCCGCTCCTTCCTGGTCCCTTCGCGACCGTAAGGCTGTGGCGCGGGCACAAAGTTCACACCGTCTGACATCCTCCCTGTTTTTTTCATCCATGTTGAGTGAGCGTTTTCCCGCCCTTTGTAGCCTGCAGGCGAGGAGCTGGACATGAAGAAGACGAGGCACACGGGAGGCCTGATTGTCGTTCGGGAACGAAAGGGCGGCCGCCCTTGATGTTCTCCCGCGCCAACGGGCCTCCGGCGGAGGGCTGTGGCGCCAGCAAATCTTGCGGACCAGGTTCGCTTTGCCGAGCGAGCGGAATTCTACCCGAAGTCCATTGGTCGCATCGAAGTCATTGAGGCCATTCAGAGGCTCGCAGCAAACGCGGCCAACATTCCCGTTTAGAAACGGCGATCGGGCCAGAGGCGGCAGGTAAGCGACTCCGGGATCGAAGATAGGATGTCGGCAGTCTTAAATGGGGTCATTGAGCGGCCCCATGACCATTGACCCCACGGGGCTGTCACCCTGAACAGGCTATCGTGCTTATTATCTGCAAGGAGCATGACCCCATGACCGCCAGTGATGGCTGCGGACGCGACGAACTATACGACATCGTCTGGTCGGAGCCGATGATGCATGCCGCAAAGCGCTTCGGCGTATCCGGCAGCTATCGCGCTCGCGTCTGTACCATGTTGAATGTGCCGAGACCGCCACAAGGCTATTGGGCAAAGCTGGCGGTCGACAAGGCTCCACTACCTCCGTCCTTGCCAGAAGCACAGCCCGGTGATCAGCTTACTTGGTCTCGCCAGATGCAATGGCCAACGGTTCAAGCTTCAGCGTCCCGGCCCCGTACGCCAGCTCTACCAACAGCAAAGCGACGCATGCGGATCCCGGCAGGGACCATCCATGGCATGATCAGCGGAGCCCGGCACCATTTCGAAAATGGACAACCAGTCGACAAGCATTCCCATCTCAAACCGCACAAGCGCCTGCTCGTCCACAAGAATGCCTCGGCATCGGGCCTTGAGAAGGCGCTCGGTTTTGCGAATGACCTCTTCAATGCTTTCGAAGCCAAAGGGCACCGGGTGGCTATGGCTCCGCCAGATGAGGAGTTCTGGGGCCTTTCGGCTGATGACCGCGAAGCTGTCGGCCAACTCAAGGAGCGCTGGAGCGCAAAACGCCTGTGGTCCCCTCAGCGTCCGACCGTTGTCTACATTGGATCGGTTGCCATTGGCCTTGCGATCGTAGAGATGTCCGAGAACATCGCCGTGCGATACATCGGCGGCGAGTATATTCCCGAACGCGACTATGTGCCGCCCGAGGCAGGGGAAATCCGCGACAGTTTCATCAGCATAAAAGACATACCATCAGGCCGCCTTCGGCTTATCGCCTACTCGCCCTACCACAGCGTCTTCTGGACCAACCAGTGGCCGGAAATCGGCTCAACCAGCTTGGCATCCAAGATACCCGGCCTCATTCGTGCTGTCGAAGACATGGCCACCGAACTAGTGACCCGCATCGAGGAGGCTCGCCTCCGCGCCGAGATCGCGCACAAGAAACTTCTGGCCGATATGGAAGCTCGCGGTCGGGCTGAGGACAAGAAGCGGATCGAACAGTCCGAGACCGATAGCGCCGCGCAGCTCGAAAAGGTCATCGAGCACTGGAACAGGGCGATGAGCATTCGACGCTTCTTCGATGCTGTAGAAGCCCAGCTTGCTGGCCTCCCGGAAAGCGATGCGCAGGCCGCAAGGCAACGGCTAGAAAACGGTCGGGCGTTATTGCACGGGCAGGATCCCATCGAGGCGCTCCTAACTTGGAGAACCCCGTGCGAGATCTATACGCCTTGCTTTGATAGGATGGAGGACGGGTGACGGCTCCGCGCTATGCGCGTTGCTATAAGGGCGTTACCACGAGCTCTTGAACCAACGGTCGACGAGACGGCAGGTGCATTCTCATTGAGATGCTGTTTTGGCGACGTCGCAATCGGGTGGAAAGCGGACTGGCGACTTTCGGTCACAAAAGCCGATCACCAGCCAATGCTGGACTTTGAAGCCTCAAGTCCCTGTCGATACCAGCGGAGAACGCGGGTCGCGCCAGTGTATATCGCGCAGCCCGCTATGCAGAAGCCGACGCCCATCACTTCGATAAAGGTAAGATCGCCTGTCCTTCGGTCGGGTGAGACTACAAAGTTGCTCATTGCGATGAGGGGTGCCGCCACCGCGAAAAATGCACCGAACATGCGGGAATACCAAAGCAGGAAGAAATAGTGACGTTGCTTCCCGCTTAGCTCGCGCCAACGCCTCAAGCAGACGGCCCCAACCTATTGACTCCTGCTGCTTATTGGATGGGCGAAACGTCCGCGATCAGGAAGCGCAGCTTCCAGTAGGTGCGTCATGTTTTGGGCGTTCTCAGACCTTCTCTTGTTCCAAGGCGCACAGCAGGTCGGCAAGCTGCCGCCTACGTGATGGTGCATACGCTTGGCCTTTGGCACGAACGTCGTCGTCGTCGGCCCAGTAGCTAAGGCCATGCCACGCGTTCCGTTCAGCGCCGCGCAGACGGGCTGGCGTGGCGATTGCCGCATCAAGCTCGTCGTTCGTCACATCGCCGCCGTCGATGACGCGCCGGAGCGTCGCGGGGAGGAAGGTTCGTGCGTCTGTCACAGGGCAGACTGCTACAGGCACGCTGCGCTCGCAATGTTCGCTCTTTAAACGTTTTCGGCCCGGCCGCTTCTGGGGGCGCTACTGGCGTTCATCAGCATCGGGCCGCCGATCGGTGCGGTAAATGTGCCGGTGCTGCAGAGCCGCCTGCTGCACATCAAAAGTTGTAACTTGTGAGTCGCCCTCGAACCCACAATCTCTATGGCTCAGAAGATATTGACCTCTGTTTTGAGACATGTCTAAAAATGACACGATAACTTTTGATCCAAATGGAGAGGTTGTGAGCCGGATCGCCTACTATCGAGTGTCCAGCGAGGGGCAGAGCGTCGAGGCGCAAAGGCAAGCCCTAGGTGACGATATAGAGAAGGAGTTTGTGGACGAAGCGGTGAGCGGCGCGACCTTTGCCGCCGAACGTCCCGGCTTCTCCAAGCTCCTCTCTTATGTGCGCGAAGGCGACACGCTCTGCGTCTATGCGCTCGACCGGCTCGGTCGCGACGCATTAGACGTGCAGTCGGTTGTGCGGCGGCTGCTTGACATGGGCGTCGTGGTGGAGGTGCGCGGGCTCGGCACTATCGGACGTGGCGTCGGCGAGATCATCGTTGCCGTCCTCGCGCAGATCGCCGACATGGAACGCCAGCGGATCAAGGAGCGCTGCGAAGCGGGCCGGGTGGCCGCGCGTGCGTCGATTGCCGCTACCGGGCGCACTCATCGGGGCAAGGTAAGCCTCGGGCGTCCTGCGGCTGCGGATGCGCGCGAGGTGGCTGAGTGGCGGCGGGCAAATAGTGCGTCTCTCCGCCAGACGATGGAACGGTTTGGCATCTCCAAGGCCACCGTTGCTCGCTATTGCTCCTCGCACGCGCCCTAACCTACCCGCTGCAACCGGTTGCAATCCGAGTAACCATCCCTTGCAACGACGTTGCAGCGTAAAGAGGACGTGCGTTCGATCAATTGCTCGCTTTTTGTTCGGGGCATGGTTCAAGCACCTCCCGACCTCACCGATGTTGTAGCCAAAGGCGGTTCGATCCGCGCCTTATGCAAGAGGTGCGGGAGGGTAGCCCTTTTCGCCCCAATGGAGGTGGAACTCTACTGGAGGCGCAAGGGATGGGATTGTAGCTGGCCCGCCTTCGCTCACCATCTCGTGTGCCGGCGACCGGATGGTTGCGGTACGCGGGGGCCACTCGTGTCGTGGTTGGTCACGTCGCCGTCTACTGACGATCCGCCCCCGCCACGTCTCCGGTTTACGCGCTCGGCTTTGCCGAGCGCACCAACTCCGATCGACCTCGCGGAGTGGCGGAGGAGTAAAGCGACAGGCTAGGATCGTTGCAACGGGTTGCAGGGCCTACGAAAACGCTGGCGCATAGCCGACCTACCCAGCGTATGCGGCTTGTTGGCGCGCTTCCTCCCGGCTTTCCAAATGCCTTTGTAGAGTGCCTTGAGCCAGCTTGCCAATAAGCTCTAGGAGCGATCGTGTCTCTGTCACCGTTGCAGAAGCAAAAAACTCTCGAAGCTCGCGCTTCTCTCTCGTTTGCCGACCGTTAGTTTTTGCGGTGAGCGTCGTTCTTACATAGGCTCGACCGGTCTTGCGGTCCACGGTGAGGACGTGGCCGACAAAGTCATGCGGATTTTTCTGGCTGGCGTGAAAGGGAATGGAGGCGATCATAGGAAATCTCCTTGTTGATTGCGTTTCGTCGCCGCTCACGTCCGATGGTGAGCATAGGAGTACGGGTTGAGCGGTAGGGTCAATGTGGTTTGTGGCTGCTCGCCTCTCTCGCAGCCCAGATGAGCGCCCGCACCTCCGCCGATATGTCGGCCATGCCGCTCCACCAGCCCCACGCCGCCTCCTTTCCCCGGACGCGCTGCTCCATCAACTCTAGGTCGTGCTCGTCGGCGGTCAGGATGTCGGCACAGACGTTATCCGCCCACCCGCGAGCGACGGCTTCCGGGATGAATGCGCGAGGCAGACCTGCCTCAACGCAATACCACGTGCCGAGAAACTTGAACTCCGAGGTCACGGACTTGCGCTCGGAGGAAAGATGGAATGGGCCGGCCTCGTGTCGCCCGAAGGCGGCCCGAATAAGCTCCTCCACGACGCCTGCCTCGCCTCGGGGTATCAAGATCCCGAGGTTGTCCGACCAGGTGAACAGGCGGCCCCTGTCGAAGACGGCGTCGCTTCGCAGGATTTCCGCCATCACCATCTCGGCGATAAGCGAGGACAGCGCCGAGCCTTGGGGGATGCCCGCCCCCGACCGGCCATTCTCTTTTCTGGCATCGCCCCTCAGGCGATCGCCCCTCATCTCCTCTGAAGGAACAATGAGCATCTCACCCGTATGAACGAAACGCCGCACGATCCCTCGATCGAGGCCGAGGTGTTTCTCCAGCCAAGCGTGCGAGATCGAGCCGAAGAAGTCTCGGACATCGAACTGGAGGAAGACGTGATCGCCTTTCTCCTCTCCTAGCGCTCGGAGGAGGGCTTCGCGAACCGACGCCGGTCCACGACGACACCCGTTCTGCGCGAGCATGAACTGGCTGTCGTGGAGGCTCACGAATGGGGTCAGGGCGGACTTTAGGACACGCACGCGCGCATCGTCCTCCCAAAAGAAGGTAGTGAGGATGCGCTCGCCGCCATGCGGTTTCGGCCTCTTGAACGTCTGGGCCAAAGCGGGAGCGGAAAACCTGTTTATGCGCGGAAGCGCCGCAAGCACGTCGGCCAGCCGAGCCTGACGAACGGCTTCTCGCTCGCTCACCGACATCACAGTGGACGATCGGTGCCGACGTCGCGCCGCAATCATTAGGGCGTCGAACCGCACAGCGAGCTTGCTGACCATTTGCCAACGTGCGCGTCGCGCGGCCCGGTACCGGCCACGATGCAGCAGCCGAGCAATAGCCCTCTGCTCCCGCGCCACCGTGTCTCTTGCCAAGCGGCGCAAGGCACGTTCATCCGCCCAAGTGATGGCACAAGGGTCTAGGTGCCCGGCTGCTAGATGTCTCATGGGGTTCAACGGCGGGCTCGGCTCTGGCGTCTTCACGAGGCGATCCTTGCGCGACGTTGGAACCAACACTCGGGATTGCACCTGAGTTGTCGCTCGATGCTCCACCGGAGGTGTCCGCGCGCTCACGATCGTGCGCTCCGGGGGGGGCTTAAAGGGGTGAACGGAAGCCAGTGATCCCAACGGAAGCTCTGGCCCATCCGACGCGACGAGGTGATCGCGTCGCGTGCTTCGGCGGCACTCGGAGCTTTGCCTTGAGCTTGAAGAAGCGCCAAGGCGGATAGTTATTTATCGTCAGTAAAATTCATTCTTACAGATAGCTCACGTTTCACGGGAGCCAAGCCTAATAGCCACAAGTTTTACGCCGTAAATAAAAAAGTTTTGCAACCCGGTGCAATTCGGCTTTTGCAGGCATTGATCGATCTTGCCTCACTTTATCAAATATCTAGACTTTGCGCTGCCTACATACGTGGGTCGGACACTATAAAACCAGCAAATGGTTGTTGATAGTGCTTGTTTTTTGAAGATAGGTAGCGCCCTGGATACGGCTGGAGGTGGTATGGAGGTTGGGGATCGGATTGCGTTCTGGGAGTACGGGGACGAAATTGGGCGCTGCGATCCCATATTCCGGCCTGGCGACTTTGGCGTCGTGGTTGCACGCGATGGGGATGCTATCGTGTGTTTGCTTACGGATGATAGCGGAAAGGTCCTGTGGTGGCGGGGAGACACCCTCTTCGCCGAGGAGTTCATTCCACTCGCCTACGCCCCCCCGCATCCCTGTGGAGCGCCTTCCCGTGCCGTATGGCACCATGACGGGAGAGCCGCGATGATCGCCGATCCGCTTTCAACGGTATGGCGCGCGAGAGCGGCGGTGACACGGTCATTCCGGGAGCAGAAGCGCTTTATCCAAGCGGCTTTCTCCCTCATTGTCGCCATGCACAATGGCAAGCCCGACCCGGTCGAAGCCGCGCGCTTACGAAAGCTACTGGACGAGCGCTTAGCGAGCCAACGCCCGACGCGCGGCGTGCTGCAAAAACTGCTGCAAAAGGCGCGAGGAGTATCAGATTAGGTGTTTGATATAGCGGTACAATTTTGTCGAGGGGTAGTCTCCCTCCGTCTCCGCCAACGGTCTGTTTCTGATCATCCGCTGTCATCCGAAAACGCCTAAAGCAATTAGCTTTGTGCCCGGGCTACCGTTCGCTCCTGTCCGTCGACTGGTGTCACCATCCGCCGCAAAGTGGCGGGACGTTGTAGGCGGCGACGGCATGGCAATGCGCAATGCGGTTCAAGTGCGCGCGTTGCGCGAGCCAAGGCGTCACCCGGTAGGCGAGGGGCTGATCCTGTGCATCAAGCCTGGCGGTTCGCGAAGTTGGCTTTATCGAGTGCAGTCTGGTGGGACGCGGCGCGAATACGGGCTAGGGTCTGATCGGGATGTGACGTTGGCAGAGGCGCAGGAGGCGGCGGCCCCTATCCGCAATCAGGCGCGTGCGGGACTAGTTCCGTTGGCAGAACGGCGACGCGCGCGCGAACGGATGCCGACGTTTAGCGAGGCGACGATCGCAGTGCACGCAGAGCGCGTTAGTTAATATGTGGTCCAGCCTCCATTTAACAAGTTGCCAATGCGCGCTAGCGGTGATGCGATTGGAACAGCGGTAGGCTGGAAAGACTACTTCACCGTCGCCATATATTCTCGATCACGCCGCCTATATTGAGCATGGCGTGGCTGAGAGCCTGGTGCTCCCGCTTGGAGGAGTGCGAACATGGTCTTTCGGTCGTCATCCGAGTATTTCGCCGGGCGCGCAGTTGAATGCAGGGCTGCAGTGAAAGGCGCTCCTGACGTTGGAACCGCTTTAGCGAACGCTGACTTGGCGGAGCGGTACGACAGGTACGCTGCAGAGGCACGCCGCCTTGAAGCCGAGGCGATCGGTCCGAAGGATCGTTGAATGGCCTTTGCGCAGCGCTGGACGCAGACCTCGATCAACGATCTTCGCAACGCCTTGGCTCTAGGGCAGTCGACAACGGATGTCGCGACTACGCTGCGCCGTCCTCTTGAGGATGTTCAAGCGATGATAGCGCGGCTGCGCTTGAAGGTGCTGGCCTCCCGCTGAACTCACGGATCACATCACGACAAAGCTTATGCTTTTCGCCAGCCGCGCATGTGGCCGGCTTCGGCGGGGGGCAACGCGGCTGAACCACGGGACGGTCACCGCGCTGGGTGACGCGTCCGATCGCATCCTGGCTGTGGTCGCCACCCACGACCACGTCTGGCGGCAAGATGTAGGCGAGACCTTCGACCTTGCGGAACTGCTGCCGAAGCTATGCCAACAACTCGACGCACAAGCCCCGAGCCATCGAATTCATTGCGATTTCGAGTCCGCGGTCGTGACGACGGCGCCATCGATCGCCCTGTTGGTAACCGAAGCCGTCACGAATTCGATCAGATATGCATATCCGCATGAGAGCGGCGGTCCGATCCAAAACAAGGTTGCCAGCAAAGGCGATCAAGCGACGCTGACGATCAGTGATAACGGGGGATCGGTTTGCCCGCTGACTTCGCGGCGGAGAAGTCGCCGGCGAGCAGCTTGGGCATGCGCCTCATCAAGACATTGTCGGCGTCAGTCGGAAGCGAAGCGGATCTCATCACCGATAACGACACCCCGGTGGTCGTGAGAAACATCTGCCTTCAATCGCTTTGAAGGCGCGACGCGGTCCCGTTCGATAATGGCGAACGCGCGATCGACCTCACACGTTCAGCCGCGTCAATCGTGCATCGGCGAGATCCAACTCGCGTCCGAGCTGGTCGGCCAGCGTCAGGCTGATCTCGCGTTGCTGCGCCAGATCGGAGACCGCCTGCCTTTCGGCGCGCACGGCCGCAAGCCGCAACCTGCGCTCGAGCCAGCTTTCCTGCTCCTGTTTCCATCGATGCTCGTCATCCCCCCGCAGGCTGTCGATGCGCTCGCGATATTGGTCCATGATGCGGGCCGCGATCTCGGTTGATCGGTCGGCATTGCCCATCTCTTCGGCGATCTCGTGCTGCACGCGCTCGATCTCGGCGATAGCGGCCTTTGCCGCCACGATGCGCGCTCGGTCGCGTTGTCCGGTCGCGCCGTCGTCGGATGGCAACTCGAGATCGCGCAGCAAAATGGGGAGGCCGACCGCCGCGATCACCAAGGTCGTCAGGATCACCCCGGACGCGAGCAGGATCACGAGATCACGCGCCGGGAACGGTGCACCGTCCGGCATCGAGAGCGGCAGCGTCAGTGCGCCCGCAAGCGTGATGCCGCCGCGCGCGCCTGCCACCGACATCGCACCAATGATGCGGCGGGGCGGGCTCCCGGTGTTCGCGGTGCCGAGCCGCTTGGCGCGCAACACGGTGAGGTGGAGCGACACCCAGACCCAGACGAACCGCAGCACCGCCAGAGCCGCGACGATCGCCGCGACATAGATGATCAACCACCAGGCACTCGGACGCCCGATCGACAGCGCGGTTTGCTGCGCCATGCTGAAGAAGCCCGGCAATTGCTCGCCCAGCAACACGAAGATGACACCGTTCAGCGTGAATTCGAGCATGTCCCACACCGCCCGCCGCCGGATGCGGGTCGCCGCGCCCACGGTGGCGCCGCTGCTCACGAAGGTCATGGAGATGCCCGAGGCGGCGGCCGCCAGGACGCCCGACGCATGCACATGCTCGGCGGCGAGATAGGCGCCGAACGGGATCAGCAGGCTGACCAGGATGTTGGAGCCGCTATCGTCGCCGAAGCGCCGCGCGAACAAGGCCTTGCCCGTGATGACGAGCCACGTGATCGCGCCCCCGATCGCCACCCCGGCAAGCGCCATCCAGGCAAAGGTCGTCGCCGCGCTGCCGAGCGAAAACGTGCCGCTCAGCGCAGCGGCAATGGCGAACCTGAGGCAGACGAGGCCCGAGGCATCGTTGAGCAACGATTCCCCTTCCAGGATGTGCATCATGCGCTTGGGCACCGGCACCTTCTGCGCCACCGCGCTGACCGCGATCGGATCAGTGGGCGAGACGACCGCAGCAAGGGCAAAGGCCACCGCCACCGGCATGGCTGGGATCAACCAATGAATGAACAAGCCCAGGCCGAGCACCGTCAGGAAGACCAGCCCCAGCGCCAGGCCGAGGATGGCGCCGCCGTCGCGAAACAACTCGTCCTTCGGCATGCGCCAGCCGTCGAGAAAGAGCAGCGGCGGGACGAGCAGCAGGAAGAACAGCTCGGGATCGAGCTCGACGCGCACGCCTGCGAAGACGCCGATCAGTGCGCCCAGGCCGATCTGCACCAACGGACGTGGCAGCGTCGCCGGCAAAATGCGCGCCAGAATACCGCTGACGACTACTGCGAGCAGCAGGAACAAACACAGGGTTACAACGCCCAAATCATACTCCTGATCGATCGGCTGCCGGCGACTGCCGATACAAGGATCCAAGCTACACCATAAGCTGCGTGCATCAGCCAACCGCAGTCAGCGACACGCGGGCGAGCAGTTTCACGGCCGGGGACATCGTCGAGGATCAGTGCGGCAGAAAGATCAGGTGCGGCGGGCACGCATCGCCCAGCAGACGGCGAGAACGGGCGCCGCAAGCCCGAGCCAGGAGATGACGTCGCGCCAGCCATCCCCGGTCAGCGCGACCACCAAAGCGACGCTGCTGAGCACCGCCACAACCAGCGGCACGGCGAAGATCGCCCACAGCCCCTGCCGCTTGCGCCGGGTCATTCGGCCGGCATCACGGCGCCGCCGGTCTCGACTTCGCGGACATGCGCGGCCGGCGAGGCGCGGCGCTTGCCGAGCCAGAGATAGATTCCGCTCACCAGGATCACGATCGTGAACAGGTCGAGAATCGCCCAGAGGATTTTGAGCGGCAGGCCACCGTAATCGCCGAAATGCAGCGGCCGGGAGAGCGAGAGCGACGCATTATACCACGGCATCGCCCGCGCGGCGGTAAAGGCGCCGGTCTCGGCATCGATCAGCGCGGGGGTCAGCAGCCGCTCGGTGAGCGGCGTGTCGCCCTGAAAAAACACCGCATAATGATGGCTCGAGCTGAACTTCCCGCCAGGAAAGCCGATGAACTGCGGATTGTTGCCGGGCAGGGCCTTGCGGGCCTCTGCCATCGCCTTGTCGAGCGAACCGTAGCGCGACGGCGGCAGCGCACCCTTGCCCGCGTATTCGCGGGTCATCGCGGCGAGCTCCCGGCTGCGCCACAGCGTGTTGATCGGTTCCTCCAGCGTGTTGATCACGCCGGTGACGCCGACCACGGCCATCCACGCCAGCGCGACGACGCCAAGCAGGTTATGATAGTCGATCCACTTGAGCCGTGTGCTGCGTGACGTTCTGAGCGTGCCGAACGCAAGCTTGCGCATGAAGGGCGCGTAGAGGATCACACCCGACACCAGCGCGGCGGCGAACAGCACACCCATCGCGCCGAGGAACAGCATGCCCGGCAGTCCCAGGAACATGTCCGTATGGAGCTGGAGCAGGAAATGCATCACGCCTTCGCCGTCGGCTTCCTGGCCTAGCGCCCTGCCGGTCGACCGATCAAAGAACTGGATCGTCATCTGCGATGCGGGCGCATCGGGACGCGGCCCGGTGGTGATCGTCATCGACGGCTGATCGTTGTCGAACGCCATGAACAGCGGCACGTCGCCGGGCCGCGCGGCGAGCGCCTTTCCCATCATCACGTCGAGGGGCAGCAGCCCCGGCGTGGTGCCGGACGATCCGACACCCGGCATGCCGAACTGAGCCGCGCCGCCGCTCAGTCGGTCGATCTCGTCATGGAAGATCAGTGGCAGCCCGGTGACGCAAAGCATCAGCAGGAAGGCCGTGCAGATCAGACTGGTCCATTTGTGGACAAGATACCAGATGCGGATCATGGAAGTGGACAGAGCAACAGCGTTCTTGTGCGAGTGATTATCATTACCGGGTATGATTGGCGCTATTCCGTGTCAATCGAGATTGCGCCAGCAAAGACCATCATCATCAGTTGAGGCTCTTCGCCACGCCGATGATGGTGGTGGAGCAGAACGATGCCCTGTCCGGGCCGCAACGGTTCGGCTGGGCCGGAACAATGCGAGGCGTTGAAAGCGCGAGAGTACCGCCTGCCCCGCCTTTGAAGGTTAAGGGGTGAGGCGCAAAATTTCCGACGCCGCCGGCGGCATCGGTGGCGAAGTGTGCAAGACTCTGTCGGCGGCAAACACCCCGTTCCGGGCAATGTGCCGCAAGCAGGAGCAGGTCGACCGTCTCCAAACTAACGGCATGGACGCGGTGCTCGGCGACTTTGACCGCCCCGAAACGTTATTCGCGGCGATGACCGGCATCGCCACCATGTTCCTGATCACGCCGTCGACCCCCGATCGGTTCGCGCGGGAAGTCGCTGCGATCGATGCGGCCAAGCCCGCGGGGGGCGGGCGAATCGTCAAGAGATCGGCCTCGGACGGTAACGTGCGCTCGCAAGTTCTCTGGGCGCAAACGCACGCACTGATCGATCAACACCTGCGCGCAACCGGCATCGCCTGGACGATCCTGACGCCTACAGCGTTCATGCAGAACTTTCTGTGGTTCAAGGATCCGATCGCGAGGGGGGGCCTGCCCCAGGTCGCCGGCAAAGGCTCGGTTTCTTGGGTCGATACGCGCGACGTCGCGCGCATTGCGGCTACGGTGCTGACAGAAGATGGGCATGAAGGGCCGACCTGCTTTCTGACCGGTCCGGAAACTCTCGACATGGCGGAGGCGACAAGGCGCCTGATCGCCGTGATCGGGCACAAGGTCCGCTACCTCAACCTGCCGACACCCGCATTCCGCGCCATCCTGCGCCTGACCGGCAATTCACGCTGGATCGCGAAGGGATTGATCAGCCAGTTTGCCGACGTCGTGGCCGGCCATCACGACATCGACCCGACCTTCGAGATCGAGCGGCTTACCGACAAGCCGCCACACGGCTTCGTCGACTTCGTCCGCGATCACCTCCGGCAGTTCGCCAAAGCTGCCGCCTGAACGAATTGGAGTCCCACATGACATCAACCAACCGCCCGCTTGCCGGTCATGCCGCGATCGTCACCGGCGCAAGCTCGGGCATCGGCCTTTCCGTGGCGGAGGCGCTCAGCGCTGCCGGCGCGGCGGTCGCGGTAAACTATCATTCGCACGCGGCGCCCGCGGAGGAACTCGTCGCGCGCATCACCGAGCAGGGCGGGCGTGGTATCGCGGTGCAGGCCGACGTGTCGCAGGAAGCCGAGGTAGTTCACCTGTTCGACGCGGCCACAAAGGCGTTCGGCCGCATCGACATCATGGTGTCGAACTCCGGCGTGCAAAAGGACGCTGCGGTTGCCGACATGTCGCTAGCGGATTGGAACGCCGTTATCGACATCAACCTGACCGGACAGTTCCTTTGCGCGCGCGAAGCGGTGAAGCGCTTTCGGGCGCAGCCGAAGCAGGGTCGGCCTGCCCGCAGCGCGGGCGCGATCATCGCGATGAGCTCGGTGCACGAAATCATCCCGTGGGCCGGACACATCAATTATGCCGCGGCGAAGGGCGGCATCCGCATGTTGACCCGCTCGCTCGCGCAGGAGGTCGCGGCGGAGGGCATTCGTGTCAATGCGATCGCACCGGGCGCGATCCGAACGCCGATCAACCAGGATGCTTGGGACAGCGAGGAAGCGCTCACCAAGTTGCTGAAGCTCATTCCCTATGGCCGGATCGGCGAGCCGGAGGACGTCGCCCGCGCGGCGGTGTGGCTGGCGTCCGATGACGCGGATTACGTCACCGGAACGACGCTTTTCGTCGATGGCGGTATGTCGCTCTATCCTGAGTTCCGCGACAATGGTTGAGCCGCTTCGTGCGATCGGCGATCATGGCATCGTCGGTGATCTCGAGACGGTGGCACTGGTCGCGCGGGACGGCGCGATCGATTACCTTTGCTGGCCGAGCCTCGACAGCCCGACGATCTTTGCGGACCTGCTGCACCCCGGGCGAGGCGGCGCGTTCGAGATCACGCCGCACCTGGATCATCCACGCCACCTTCAGCTGTACGTTCCCGACACCAATGTGCTGGTGACGCGGTGGATGGGCGATGACGGCAGCGCCGAAGTCATAGATCTGATGCCGCAACCCGACGCGCGCCGTGCGTCGGGCCATGAGGCACGCAGCCTGATCCGCCGCCTCACGGTAACGAGCGGCACGGTAAGCTTCACCATGCGCTGCGCCCCCCGCTTCGATTACGCTCGCGAGGTGCCAGCCGCCGCAGCGATCGAGGGCGGGGTGCGGTTCTCCGGCCAGCAGCTGTCGCTGTCGCTTTACGCGTCGACCGCGCTTGAGCCGGACGAGGGCGCGGCAAGGGCGCGGTTCACGCTGTCAAAGGGGGAGATCGCCTGGTTCGTCCTGGGCGACGATACCTTGCCCTGTCCCGACGACGCGGCAATCCAGGCGCAGATCGACGCCACCGCGCACGTGTGGCGCGCCTGGCTGCGGCGATCCACGTATAAGGGTCGGTGGCGCGAACAGGTGCTCCGCTCGGCCCTGTCGCTGAAGCTGCTGACATCGGCCCGGTACGGGTCGATCGCGGCGGCGGGGACGTTCTCATTGCCGGAAGCGAAGGGGTCGGAGCGCAACTGGGACTATCGCGCGACGTGGATTCGCGATGCCTCCTTCACGGTGTACGCTTTTCTGCGGCTCGGCTTCACCGAGGAGGCGGAGCATTACAACCGGTGGGTCGGTGAGCGCGTCATGGCGTCTGATCGCGATGACCCGCTGCGCATCATGTATGCGCTCGACGGATCGGAAATGGCAGAGGAGAGCGAACTGCCGCATATGACCGGCTATGCCGACAGCCGGCCCGTGCGGATCGGCAATGCCGCGCACAGCCAGACGCAACTCGATATCTTCGGCGAGTTGCTCGACAGCGTCTATCTGTCGAACAAATACGGCGCAGCGATCCCGCATGAAGGATGGCTGCATGTCTGCGGCATCGTCGATTACGTGATCGCCCATTGGCAGGAGCCCGACGCCGGCATCTGGGAAATGCGATCGGAACCGCGTCACTTCCTTCACTCGCGCGTGATGTGCTGGGTGGCGCTGGACCGCGCCATTCGGCTCGCCAAGAAGCGGTCGCTGCCCGCGCCGCTCGTCGCCTGGTCGGAAGCGCGCGACGCCATCGTGGCGGACGTTTGGGCGAACTTTCGCCATCCCGAGCATGGGTATTTCGTGCAGGAGCGCGGCGGGCGCGACCTGGACGCGGCGTTGCTGATGATGCCGCTCGTCCGCTTCGTGTCGTCGACCGACCCGGCATGGCTCCGGACGCTCGACGCGATCGGCGAGCAATTGTGCGATGACGGGCTGGTCTACCGCTACCGTGTCGACGACGCGCTCGCAGGGGATGAAGGCGCCTTCACCACGTGCACCTTCTGGTTTGCGGAATGCCTGGCGCGTGCCGGCCGCTTGGATGAGGCGCGGATGCAGCTTGCCAAGGGGGCGGCTTACGCCAACCATCTCGGCCTGTTCGCCGAGGAAGTGGACGTACGCGGCTTGTCGTTGGGCAACTTTCCCCAGGCGCTTACTCATCTTGCCTTCATCAGCGCCGCGCACTTTCTCGATCGGCGGTTGGACCCCGCGTACCGGCCAAGCTGGCAACCTTAAGCAAAGGCCGGTCGAGGCACGGGCGACTGTCACTCACCTTGCAGCGTCAGGACGCGCGGTTTGATCAGCGGGCGGCCGTCCGATCGCAGGCTGCCCCGACATGACCTGACGAGCCGACACTCCCCTATTGTCATGGCTGTCAGTAAGGATTACGCCTGCATCAACAGACCATCCACGACGAGGATGGAGCGACACCGAGAGGAACCGATGGCAACGATCGTCTACGTCGAACACGACGGCACGCGTCATGAACAGCAGGTCACCGACGGCTGGAGCGTGATGGAGGGCGCGGTGAAAAACGGCGTTCCCGGGATCGATGCCGATTGCGGCGGCGCGGCCGCCTGCGCGACGTGCCACGTTTATGTCGATCCGGACTGGCTGGCGGCGACCGGCGAGCGCACCGACCAGGAAGCCGAGATGCTGAACTTCGCTGAAAACGTGGAAAGCAACAGCAGGCTGTCGTGCCAGATCGAGGTCACGCCGGCGCTCGACGGGCTGGTCGTCACCATGCCCGAAAGCCAGCACTAAGCCCCCATCATCCCGGAAGGACCCGTCGCATGAGCACCGCCGCCACCGCTGCCTTCGCCGCCGCCAATCCCGCCCGCGACGCCGCGTATGCGACCCCGCTCGACAAGCTCGATCCGTCGCGCCCCGAACTGTTCGCCGCCGACGAGATGTGGTGGAATTTCCAGCGGCTGCGCGCCGAGGCGCCGGTGCACTACACGGCGGAAAGCGCTTATGGCCCGTTCTGGTCGGTAACCAAATATAACGACATCATGGCGGTCGACATCGATCACCAGACCTTCTCGTCCGAACCGGGGATCATGATGGTCCCGCCGCTCGCGCCCGGCGAAACGCCGCAACTCGAAGGGCTGGCGATGTTCATCGCGATGGACCCACCCAAGCATGATGTGCAGCGCAAGGCGGTCAGCCCCGCGGTGTCGCCCACCAATCTCCAGATCCTGGGTCCGCTGATCCGCGAGCGCGCCGCCGCGATCCTTGATGGCCTGCCGATCGGCGAGGAGTTCGACTGGGTCGACAAGGTGTCGATGGAGCTTACCGCGATGACGCTCGCGACGCTGTTCGGCATGCCGCAGGAGGATCGCCGCAAGCTGACCTATTGGTCCGACGTGGTCACTGCGGAGCCGGGGCATGGCGTTGTGGAGACGCGCGAGCAGAAGATGGGCATCTTTCGCGACTATCATGCCTATTTCACGCAACTGTGGAACGAGCGCGTCAATGCCGAGCCGACGGGCGACCTCATCTCGATGCTCGCGCATGATCCCGCGACGCGCGACATGTCGCCGATGGAATATTTCGGCAACGTCATGCTGCTGACGGTGGGCGGCAACGATACCACCCGCAACACCATGACCGGCTCTGTGTACGCCTTGTCGAAGAACCCGGATCAATATGCCAAGCTGATGGCCGATCCGTCGCTGCTGCCGTCTATGGTGTCGGAAACGATCCGCTGGCAGACGCCGCTGTCGCACATGAAGCGCCGTGCCACCCGCGATGTCGAGTTTCGCGGGCAGCAGATCAAGAAAGATGACACGGTCGTCATGTGGTACGTCTCGGGCAATCGCGACGATGAAGTGATCGAGCGCCCGAACGATTACATCATCGATCGCGCGCGCCCGCGGCAGCACATCTCGTTCGGCTTCGGCGTCCATCGCTGCGTCGGCAATCGCCTCGCCGAGCTGCAGCTGCAGATCGTATGGGAAGAGATCATGAAGCGTTTTCCCGAGATCAACGTGGTCGCGGAGCCCAAGCGGGTCCGCTCCAACTTCGTGAAGGGCTATGAGTCGATGCGCGTCGTCATCCCACGTCGCTATTGATCGTTAGCTGGTCGCTTGAGGCCCGTTCCGGCCTCGTCACTCGACGGGGCGCTTGTCATCAAGGAGATCGCCGCCCTTGGTTTCGGCGCGTTCCTCGTCGACCAGCTTGGCGATATGCGCGTCAGGCGCGGCATCGTGCTCGATCCGCTGCCGCGATACGGGCGTTCTCGGCGGCTTGGCGGTGGGCGCGTCCGACGCGCTTTGGGTCGGCACGGCGGCACCCTGATCGAAACGCAGGCGGTAAATCGGCTCAGGCAGGGCAAAGCCGTTTGATTCCAGCGCGCGCTTGGCGGCATCCAGCGCCAGGCTGCGCCCTTTCAGATAATCGGTGCGCGACTGGTTCACCCAGCCGAAGAAGCGCAGGACGATGTTCGAATCGCCGACGTCACGGATGATCGCGCTGGCGGCTGGGGCGTCCAGCACGAAGTCGAGATCACGGATTGCCTGCAGCCCCACCGCCATGCCGTCCACCGGATCGTCATCCGCGTCGATGCCGAGCTCGAAGTCGAACCGCCGCTCGGGATTGCGCGTGTAGTTCAGGATCACCGCCTTGAAGACCGTGGCGTTTGGGATCCGCAGGTGATTGCCGTCGAGGGTCATCAGGATCGTCGCCCGGCTGGTCAGCCGTACGACGCGCCCTTCCTGCCCCTCGATCACGACATGGTCGTTGGCGCGAAAGGGCTGGCGCAGGCTGAGCATCAGGCTTGAGACGTAATTGTCGACCGTGTCGCGGACGGCGAAACCGATGGCGATGCCGATCACGCCGGCGCCGCCCAGCACCGCGCCGAGCAGGGCGGTGGCGCCCAGCACCTCCAGCCCGGCGACGATCCCCAGCACGACGAATATAAAGCGAACGAGGGTGGCGAGCAGCTCGGCCAGGAACATGTTGGGCGTGATCCGCCGCCACAGGCCGCCGAACGAGGCGAGCAGATAACCCAGCGCACCAACCAGGAGCCCAATCGCGAGCGCAACGCCGACCAGCGGCAATCCCCGCACGATCCCGCGCACATCGTCACCGAACTTGCCGAGCGCCGGGGTCAGGTTGCTATCGACCTTCAGGTCGCGCTCCAGCTCGTTCTGAACCGTAACAACCCCTGCGACGCGGCCCGCAATCGCCTCGGCACGATCGACATCAACGGCGCCCGGCACCGTGCCGGTCAGCGTCACCACGCCGGCGGAGACGCGAACGCCCACGTTGCGCAGGCCAGACACCTCCAGGAAGATGCTGCGGATGCGGGTGCGGATATCGGCATCGGACTGGCTGTCGCTGCGCGCCGCAATGGCGGTCTGCGGTGCTGGCGTGGCGGCGGCGGCGGGCGCCGGTTCCTGTGCGACCGCGCTCGGCGCGCCGGTCGGCGCAAGTACGAACGCCGCCAGGACGAACATCACGACGTTCTTGAAAGAGCGAGGGGAGCGACGCTGCATATCTGTCTCAACCCCCAACGAAGGCAGATCGTGCGACGGCTCGCGAGATTTTTTTGCGCAACCGGTCAGTCGGTGCGGCCTCGACCGAGCCAGTCCATGGCGGCGGCGCAAAGCGCGGTGATCGGCTCGCCTGCGGGCAACGTGATCGCTTGTTCGTCGGCGCCCGGCGGCTCCAGCGTCGCGATTTGGCTGGCGAGCAGACGCGGCGGCATGAAATGGTCCCGGCGATCGCGCAGCCGCCCCTTCAAAAGGACCGGATCGCCATCGAGCAGGATGAAACGGATTTTCCCCGCTGTCCGCTCGGCAAGTCGTTCGCGGTAGCGCCGGCGCAAGGCGGAACAGGCGGCGACCGCAGCATCGTCGCGCTCGACTGTTTCCGCAAGCGCATCACCCAGTCGGTCGAGCCACGGCCAGCGATCATCGTCATCGAGCGGCTGTCCGGCCTGCATCTTTTCCACGGCAGCCGCCGAATGAAACGCGTCCCCTTCCAGGAACCGGCAGTCTAGCGCCCTGGCCAGTGCCGTTCCGAGCGTCGACTTGCCGCTTCCGCTGACACCCATGATGACGATCGCGCCCAGCATCCGGCACTCCTTGCACGATTGAGGCGCCACGCGAAAAGGCGGGCCGTGCACTTGTCTGCCTTCGAGACGGCCAGTCATGATCGACGGCGTGTTGCCTATCTGCACCGCGGCCACACCGGTAACATGCTTCTGAAACCCTGAACGGGTCTTCAGCCGCGCGCATTACATAACCAGCACGCTTCCGCCAACCGACGCCATTCCTTCGACCATCGCGCGCTCGCACCCTCGATAGCGGTCATTCGACGATGGTTGGTTGTTGACAGCACAAGACCTTCTATCGCACATTATGGACCAACGTTCCGCCATATGGAACGAACAAAGGGGGGGTATCATGAAGGTCGCAGCGTTGTTGTGCGCGTCTTCGCTCGCAATTTGTGTCGCCACAGGCGCACAGGCACAGGCACAGGCACAGGCAGAAGCGCAGCTGGCCACGCCAACTGCCACGCCCCAAACGCTTGAAGCCGAGACTTCGCCGGTGGGGGACGACCAACAGATCGTCGTGACCGGATCGCGTATTTCGCGGCAAGACTATGTGGCGGAGAGCCCGATACTCTCGGTTGGTCCCGAGGCGCTCGCGGCACGCGGTCCGGCAACGCTCGATGCCACCTTCAACCAATTGCCGCAGTTCGCGGCAAGCAACGCCAACAGTGGGTCGAGCCCGGCACGGCAAGGTCGCGCCAATGCCAATCTGCGCGGACTTGGCATTCAGCGGACGCTGGTCTTGCTCGACGGACGGCGCACGCAGCCGTCCGACCCGCTCGGCGCGATCGATCTCAACACCATAGCGCCGGCGCTGATCGAGAATGTCGAGATCATCACCGGCGGCGCCTCCGCCGTGTACGGCTCCGATGCGATCGCGGGCGTCGTGAACGTCAAGCTGCGGCGCAAGTTCGAGGGGCTGGAGCTCGACGCGCAATACGGCATCACCGATCGCAACGATTCGAAAGGGCTGTCGCTCTCCGCCACCGTTGGCGGCAATTTCGCCGGTGGGCGCGGCAATGTGGTTGCCTCCATCGGCTATTTCGATCGTGGCGGCACCTTCCGCGGCAGCCGGCCTTTCTTCGAGAATTCGGGCATCGCCAGCGCGCTGATCGGCGGGGCGGTGACGTCGAGCGGCACGAACCTGCCGACGCAGGCTGCGCTGAACGCGGTATTCGGCCGATATGGCGCCGGCACCCCGGCGCGCAACGCT
This sequence comes from Sphingomonas dokdonensis, assembly GCF_002197685.1. Lineage (GTDB taxonomy): Bacteria > Pseudomonadota > Alphaproteobacteria > Sphingomonadales > Sphingomonadaceae > Sphingomonas > Sphingomonas dokdonensis. The sequence goes on from NZ_NBBI01000003.1 coordinate 429,941, forward strand.
GCGCTGGGCGTGAACCCCGATGGCACCTTGTTCACCACCGCGGCGCCGGTGCTGAACCTGCGCGATTCGCCCTATCTGGTGAACGAAAACCGCGTCGGCTTCCCGCTCGGCGAGACGATCCCGCTGCAGACGCCGATCACGCGCTACAACGCATTCGCGCGCGCCAGCTACGAAATCGTCGACGATGTGGAGGGCTACCTTCAGTTCAATCACGTCGACTATTCGTCCAACTACAGCCGGCCCGGTTTCTCGGCCGGTTCGGTGGCGCCGCTCGCCACCATTCCGCTGAGCAACCCGTTCGTGCCGGCCGATCTGCGCGCGATCGCCGCCTCGCGCCCGAATCCCAATGCGCCGCTGAACTTCACCTTCAGCACCAGCCGCGTTGGCCGAACCAATTACAACTTCGACAATCAGGTGAACGAGTTCCTGGTCGGCGCACGCGGGAAGATCCCGTCGCTGGGGTGGAACTGGGATGTGTACGGCTCCTACGGCTCGACCGTCACGAGCGAGCGCTCGTCGGGCTTCATCAACATTGCAGCGTGGCGCACTTTGGTGAACGCGCCCGACGGCGGCGCGTCGATCTGCCCGGGCGGGTTCAACCCGTTCGCACAGGTCGCGCTCGATGCAACGCCGGGGCAGGGCGCGTGCTACGATTACCTCAACCGCAACCTGTCCGAACGCACCGTCCTGAAACAAGCGGTGGTCGAAGGATCGCTGGAGGGCGGCCTGTTCGCGCTGCCCGCTGGCGAGGTCCGCTTCGCGGCAGGCGCCAGCTACCGTCGGCCGAGCTATTCCTACAGCCCCGACGAGCAGCGCGTGCGCGGCGAGGTCTATCCGACGCAGCCGACCGGCGCGACCGGCGGCAATTACAACGTCAAGGAAGCCTTTCTCGAACTGTTCGTGCCGGTCGCGCGCGACCTGCCGTTCGTCGAGGAGCTGAACCTCGATTTCGCCTATCGCTATTCGGACTACAGCACGATCGGCGGGGTCAGCACCTACAAGGGCAGCATGGACTGGGCGATCGGGGCGGGCTTCCGCTACCGCGGCAGCTATCAGCGCGCGATCCGGGCGCCGAGCCTTGGCGAATTGTTCGCTCCGCCCGAACGCGCGTCGGCCAGCGTCGGCTCGATCGCACTGGGCGGCGGCGATCCGTGCGACGCCACCAGCCTGTTCCGCACCGGGCCGGGCAGCGGCAATGCGGCGCAGGTGCGCGCGCTGTGCATCGCTACCGGCGTGCCATCGGCTGTGGTCGACATCTTCCGCTTTGCCGGCAGTTCGGTGCCAGGCGAGGCATCGGGCAACCTCAATCTGCGTGAGGAAACCGCCGACACCTATACAATGGGGCTGGTGTGGCAGAGCGCCTCACTGTCGCCGCTGCTGCGCCGGCTGTCGGGCTCGGTGGATTATTACAAAATCAAGGTGCGCGACGCGATCGGCACCATCACGGCGCAGGTTGGCCTGTCGCGCTGCTTCAACGGCGACGGCAGCTCCAATCCGGGCTATGATGCGAACAACTACTTTTGCACGCTCACCACGCGCAACGCGAGCGGTGGGATTGAGCTGCAGCGTGCGCCGACGCTGAACCTCGCGGCCTATGAGGTCTCCGGCATCGACTTCCAGCTCGACTATGGCTTCAAGCTCGACGACGTCGGGCTGGTCGATGGCGGCGACCTCAGCTTCAACACCGTCGTGTCGTATCTCGACACCTACAAGATCCAGAACCTCGCCGGCGCGCCGTTCCTCGATTATGCCGGCACGATCGGCAATGCGCAGGTCGATCCGGGTGCGACGGCGTTTCCCAAGTGGAAGCTGAACGCCTCGCTGACCTATGCGATCGGCCCGGCGCAGATCACCGCCACGTATCGCTGGTACGACAAATTGTCGCATTACGCCGACGTCGGCGTGGCCAACCCGAGCCGGCCGGGATCTGCGGCCACCGATTATGTCGACCTGGTCGGACGCGTCGCGCTCACGGACGATATCCAGCTGCGCCTGGGCATTCAGAACCTGTTCGACACCGAGCCGCCCGAATGGGTGGGGCAGGGTGCGACCGACCTTGGTCTCTACGACCTGTTGCAGCGCCGCTACTTCGTCGGCCTGCGGGCGCGGTTCTGAGCGCATGACGATGCAGCAGATCTCACGCCGCGATGCCTTGGCCGGTGCCCTCGCCGGCAGTGCCGCGCTCGCGCTACCGGCGCGCGCGGCCCAGACCGAGACCAACGGCACCGTGCCGGTCGCCGTCACGCCGGCGCTCACCGACTATATCGCCAACGCGCCGCCCGCGCCGCCCGCGATCCGCGAGCGCGCGCGGCTGCATATTCTCGATACGCTGGCCTCGATCATCGCCTGCCGCGATCTCGAGGCGGCGACGCTCGCGCGCGCCTATGCCGCGGCGCAGGGCGGCGGCGCGGTGCCGATCCTCGGCTCCTCCGCGCGCGCCGGCATGGTCGATGCGATCTTCGCCAGCGCGATGACGGCGCATGGTGCGGAGATCAACGATTTCATCCCGTCGGCCTATGTGCAGCCGGGCCCGTCGATCGTCAGCGCGGCGCTGTTGCTGGCGCAGGCACGCGGCACCAGCGGCCGCCAGGTGGTGGATGCGGTAACGGTCGGCTACGAACTGGCCGGGCGCATTCCCAAGGCGATCGGCACCGGCAATCTGATGCGCGCGGGCCTCGCCAACCATGGCGTCGGCCCGGTGTTCGGCACGGGCGCCGCGGCGGCGCGCATCCTGGCGCTGGATCCGGGCAAGGTCGCCCATGTGCTGAGCTATTGTGCGGAGCAGGCGTCGGGATCGTGGCAGTGGATGCTCGACGTGCGCCACGTCGAAAAGGCATTCGTGTTCGCCGGCATGGGCGCGCGCAACGGCGTGCAGGCGGCATTGATGGTGGAGGCCGGCTTCACCGGCGTGCCCGACGCGTTCGACGTGGAGGGCGGCTGGCTGCGCTCGGCTGCGTTCACCAGCGAGGGGGCGAACCGCGCCTATCTGATCGAGCAGCTCGGTACGCGCTTCGAGCTCACCGAATCCGCGTTCAAACGCTATCCCTCGGGCGGGCCAACCCAGCCCGCGGTCGAGGCGCTGCTCGCGCTCAGGCAGCAGGTGAAGCCCGGCGACGTTGAGCACATTCGTATTGCCATGCCGGGCCGCTGGCAGGCGTTCCGCGACGCGCGCATGCCCGCGCTCAACCTGCCGTACCTCGCGTCGATCATCATGCTCGACGGCAAGCTCGATTTCGTCGCGGCGCAATCGCTCGAACGCATGAACGACGACCCCGCCGTGGCAGCGTTCCGCCAAAAGGTTGAGGTGGTGCACGATCCCGCGCAGGAGGCAGCCAAGGGCCAGCCGCGCACTGAGTCCGCACGCGTCACGATCACCCGCCGCGGCAAGCCGGCGCTGGAGAAATACGTGCCGTTCGTGCGCGGCTTTCCGTCGCATCCGATGTCGCGCGCCGATGTGGAGGCCAAAGCGCATGAGCTGGTCGATCCGGTTTTCGGCCGCGGCGTCGCGGACGAGCTGATCGAACGCACCATCGCGCTTGACGATGCGGCGAACGTCGACGCGCTTGTTGCGCTTGTGTGTCGCTGAGACGCGCGTGCGACCTGTTCATAGCGCGCTGGAGATCGTGGCGCTGATCGGGCAACGGCAACCGATCGGCGTCAGCGCCATTGCGCGCGACACCGGCCTGCCGAAGACGACCGCGCATCGCGTTCTCCAGACGCTGCACGCGGCGGGGTGGATCGAGCCTGACGCCAACGACGGAGCAAACTGGTCGCTCAGCATCCGCGCGGCACTGGCGGTGGGCTCGGCGCAGCGCTCGACGCGGCAGCTGCACGGTGCGGCGTTCCCGATCATGGAGGAATTGCGCAACACCACGGGGGAATCGGTGTATCTCGCGGTCCGCGATGCCGACACGCTGGCGCTGATTGAGCGGCTCGACGGGCGCAACCCGCTCGCGCACGCCTGGCCCTTGTGGCAGCGCGGGCCGCTCCACGCGACGTCGCTGGGCAAGTCGATGCTGGCGCATCTCGACCCGGCCGAGCTGGAAAGCTGCCTCAACGCCACGCTGCCCCGCATGACGCGCCAGACCAAGACTGATCGGGCCGCGATCGAAGCGGAACTCGCGGTCACGCGCGCGCGCGGCTTTGCCACCAGCTTTCGTGAAAACTGGCCCAACGAGAATGGCGTCGGCGCCGCGATCCGCAATTCGCGCGGCGAGCCAACTGCCGCAATCTCGATTTCCGCGCCGGTCGATCGGGTCGACGAGGCGCAATGCATCGCATGGGGTCCGCTGCTGGTGGCGGCGGCCCGACGCATCAGCCTGGGGCTGACGCGGGGATAGATGGGGGAGCACGCAGATGGCCGACGGTAACCTGACCCGCCGCACGATCCTTGGCGCGATCGGCGTCGGAACGGCAATTCCCGGACTTGCCGCCGCGCGCCAGGCGAGCGCCGCGACGGTGGAGACGACCGGCGGCAAGGTGCGCGGCGCCGAGGGCGATGGGATCACCGTGTTCAAGGGTATCCGCTACGGCGAGAGCACCGCCGGCGCCGGCCGCTTTCGACCGCCGACGCCGGCACGCTGGTCGGGCGTGTTCGATGCAACGCAATTCGGTGATCAATCGCCGCAGATGCGAACGCCGCTCGCCGACCCAGGGCCGATGAGCGAGGATTGCCTGCGCATCAACATCTGGACGCCGCGGCTCGACACGCGCCGCCGCCCGGTGATGCTGTGGTTTCACGGCGGCGGGTTCGAAGCGGGATCGGCGTCGCAGCCGCTGTACGACGGCACCAATCTCGCGAGGCGCGGCGATGTCGTGGTGGCGACGATCAACCACCGGCTGAATGTCTTTGGCCATTGCCACCTCGCCGATCGGCTGGGTGCGGAATACGCCACCTCGGGCAACGTAGGCTTTCTCGATCTGGTCGCGGCCATGCGCTGGGTGCGCGACAATATCGCGCGTTTCGGCGGCGATCCTGGCAATGTCACGATCTTCGGTCAGTCGGGTGGCGGGCGCAAGGTGTCGCTCTGCTACGCGTCACCGGCGAGTGACGGGCTGTTCGCCCGCGGCATCGTGCAAAGCGGCTCGCACCTGCTGGTGCAGACGCCGGCGCAAGCGGGCCAGCTGGTCGATCTCCTGCTGAAGGAGCTTGAAATCGCGCCCGATAGCGCGCGTCGGCTGCTCGACGTGCCGGTCGATGCCTTGGTCGCGGCGCAATCGGCGGCGATCCGGACGGCGGGGTACCGGTTCGAGCCGGTGCTCGATGGACGCGTGTTCACCCAGCAGCCGTTCGTGCCGAATGCGCCACTGCGCAGCCGCGCGTTGCCGATGATGCTGGGCACGACGCGCACCGAATTATCCAATCAGCTGGGCAGCGCCGACCCGCGACTGTTTGATCTGCCGGCGCGTGCCTTCCCCGCGGCGGTCGCGCGCTTCGTCGGGGCGGAGCAGGCCGCCGAGGCGATCGCGGTGTTTCGTCGCTCACGGCCCGAGGCAACGCCCGCGGAGCTGTTCTTCACCATTGCCTCGGCGCGCGGCTATAATCTCGATGCGACGATCATGGCGGAGGCGCGCGCCCGTGCGGGCGGCGCCGGCAAGACGTGGCGCTATGCGCTGGCGTGGCGGTCGCCGGCGGAGGATGGGCGCAGGATCAGCCAGCACACGCTGGATCTGCCCTTCATGTTCGACAATGTCGCGGCCGGTGCGCGGCTTGTCGGCCCGCCGACCGACGCCACCGCGGCGATGGCGGACCAGATGGCCGGAAGCTGGATCGCCTTTGCGCGCGCTGGTGATCCCAACAACAAAAACGTGCCGACGTGGCGCCCCTATGACCTCGATCGCCGCGCGACGATGATCTTCGACGTGCCGCCGCGGGTGGTGGATGATCCCTGGCGCGAGGAGCGCGTGTTCATGGCGCAGTTCCCGACGCAGCAAGGCACCGCTGGCCGCTATCGGAGTGCGTCGTGATGCGCGCGCCGGATCGTCGCGCCGTGCTGACCGGCATGGCCTGCGCCGCGCTGCCGCTCTCCGTCCGCGCCGCGCAGGCCGCGACGCCGCGGATCGGCGCGACCTGGCCGCGCGGCATACCGCAACGCGGCGGGTTCGATGCTGCGCAACTTGCGGCGGCGGCCGATCAAATCGGCGCGATCGGCGATCGGCAGGGGCTCGTCATCATCCATGACGGCCGCCTGATCTTTGAGCGCTATTGGGACGGCGCGCACTTCACGGCCGATCCGCATTGGCGCAACGTCTCCTTCTCCTCGGGCAAGTCGTGGGGCGCGACCATGGTGGGGCGCGCAGTGACGCAGGGGCATCTGCGCGTCGACGATCTCGCCAGCGCCTATGTCCCGGCCGCCCGCACCGGATTGCTGCCGGGCACGACGATCCGTCACCTGTTGACCATGACGTCGGGCGGATCTTTGGTCACCAAGCCCAGCTCGAAGGCGCCCCGGCGGCTGGGCGACACCACGCCGCCCGGCCCGTCGGACGAATATCGCCGATCGATCGGCCATAGCGAAGAACGTGGCGCACCGGAAGGGTACGGCGTGTCGCTGACGCCGGGTGAGCGCTTCTTCTACGATGGCGCGGCGGCGGATCACCTTGCGGAAATCGTCACTGCGGCCACTGGCCGCACCAGCCACGATTACATGATGCAAGAAGTGGTCGCGAAGCTCGGCTGCACCGATTTCGCCTATCAGCCCGAGGGCGTCGATCGGAACGGCGATGTGCGGATCGGCGGATCGATCCTCCTGTCGTGCCGCGATCTGGCGCGGCTCGGGCAATTGTATTTCGACAAGGGTCGGTGGAACGGGCGGTCGCTGGTTGATTCGGCCTTTATCGCCGCCGCCACCACCCCGTCGCCGCGCAATCCCGATTACGGCTTTCTGTGGTGGCTCAACACCAGCGGCAAGATAACAAAGGCGCCACGCTCGATGTTCTTCGCCGCGGGCGCCTTTGGGCAATTCTGCTTTGTCGTGCCCGAGCGGCGGCTCGTGGTCGCGACGATGGGCTTCGGCGCGGGGCAACTGAGCGGTGACGCGATCTGGGAACCGCTCGCACCGGTGCTGCTGACCTGAACGACGTGTCGCGGCGCCACGGGGCGCATCGGCACGGAAAAACAGACATGAAATGGGGAGATGAAGGCATGATCGGATCAGCTTCGCGTCGCGGGTTCGTGCTCGGCGGCGGTATGGCGGCGGCAGCGACGCTGCTGCCGGGGCGTGTGTCGGCGTCGGCGATGTTTCCGGTGGTGGAGACGGCCGACGGCAAGCTGCGCGGCTATAGCGGCGGCGACGTCGCCGTCTTCAAGGGCATCCGCTACGGCGCGCCGACCTCTGGCCGCAACCGCTTCATGCCGCCGCAGCCCGTCGCGAAATGGGCGGGTGTGCGCGATGCGATCGCCTATTCCGACGTGAGCCCGCAGGTGCCGGCCGATCGCCGCAGTCCCTATGCCGATCTCATCATGTTCGAAACGCAGCCGGCCGGCATCGGCGAGGATTGCCTGTCGCTCAACCTGTGGACGCCGCAGCTGTCGGCAACCGCGAAGCTGCCGGTGATCGTGGTGCTGCACGGTGGCGGCTTCTACGGCGGGTCGGGCAATTCCAGCGGCATGGACGGCGAGCAGATGGCACGCTTCGGCAAGGCCGTGGTGATCGCGGTCAATCATCGGCTGGGCGCTTTTGGCTACCTGCATCTGGCGGAGGCGGGCGGCGCGGATTTCGCCAGCTCGGGCGCGGCGGGCATGATGGACCTCGTCGCCGCGCTGCGCTGGATCAAGGCCAATGTGGCGCAGTTCGGCGGCGATCCGTCGCGCGTGCTGGTCTATGGCCAGTCGGGCGGCGGCGCGAAGACCAGCGTGCTGCTGGCGATGCCGGGTGCCAAGGGGCTGTTCCACCGCGCCGGCGTGATGAGCGGATCGGCGCTCAAGGTGCTGACCCCCGATGTGGCGGCGGCGCGCAGCGCTGCGCTGATGAAGGCGCTTGGCCTCGGGCCGCGCGACGTGCGCAAGCTGCAGGATGTGCCGTTCATCACGCTGCTGGAGGCGCAGGCGGAGCTTGAAGCGAGCGCGCGGGCGCGCGGCGAGGCGCCGGGCTCCTTTGCGCCGGTGCTCGACGGCACGGCCATTCCGCGGCACCCGTTCTTCCCGGACGCGCCCGCGGTCTCCGCCGACGTGCCGATGATCGTGTCCACGGCGCTCGACGAGCGCGCCTATCGCATGACCGATTTTGCGATGACCGAGGCGGGCCTGGTCGATTTCGCACGCCAACGCGCCGGCGATCGCGCGGCGGAGGTGGTCAAAATGTATCGCGCGGAAGACGCAAAGGCGCCGCCGTTCCTGGTGGCGGCGCGGATCGACAGCGATTTGTGGTTCCGCAAGAGTGCCTTTGCGATGGCGGAGCTCAAGGCCAAGCAAGCGGGCGCCCCGATCTGGACGTATCTGTGGACCTGGCCCAGCCCGGCTTATGGCGGCCGCTTCGGCGCGGTCCACGGGATTGATGTCGGCCCAAGCCTCTACAACGTGCGTGGCGGGCTGAACGGACCGAGCGCAGGAAGTGTGCGCATGGCGTCGCGCATCGCCTCATCCTGGGCGGCCTTCGCCGCGACGGGCAATCCGGCCAATGACAAGATCCCGAGCTGGACGCCGTATGCGCCACCACAGCGCGCGACCATGATCTTCGGCGAGGAAACGCGCGTGGAAAGCGATCCGCGCGCCGAGTTCCGCGCGCTTTGGCAAGAGATCAAGCCAGCGGCAACTCGCGGCTAGATTTCCACCATACGGAACGACATAATAAATGACAAAACTTCTGTTGCGTCTTGCGGTGGACGGTCCCAGAGCGCGCGCAAGTCGCAACAGCGGCAAATAGCAAGAGGGGTGGGGATTATGCGGGCTTGGTTGTTGAGCACGGTGGCGATCTGCGGGTGGCAGGGCTGCGCTTGGGCGCAGGATCTCACACCGCTCCCGTCGGCGGAGTCCGCCGCGCCTGAAACGCAGCGCGACCAGGATATCATCATCACCGGTTCGCGCATCGCACGGCGCGATTTTACCGCGGAAAGCCCGATCACCACGGTGAACAAGGACTTTCTGGAAAACACCGGGCCGGCGACGGTCGATCAGTCGCTGAACCAGCTGCCGCAATTCCAGGCGACGCAAAATGCGCAAACGTCGAGCGTCGGCGGGTCGGGTGCGGGATCGTCCGGCGGACGGGCCAACGCCAATCTGCGCGGCCTGGGTGCGCCGCGCACCCTGGTGCTGTTTGACGGGCGCCGCTTGCAGCCATCCGACGTGCAGGGCGCAATCGATCTCAACACGATCTCGCCGGCTCTGATCTCCTCGGTCGAAGTCATCACCGGCGGCGCCTCCGCCGTGTACGGGTCGGATGCGATCGCGGGCGTCGTCAACTTCCGCTTCAACAACGGTTTTCGCGGGTTCGAGCTGACCGGGGACGCGGGCATCACCGACAAGGGCGATGGCGCGAACTATAGCGGTTCGCTGACTTGGGGCGGCGCGCTGCTGGATGATCGCGCGCGATTGTTCGTCTCCGGCTCATACCTGCAGCGCGGCACCGCGTCGCGCCAGGCACGGCGCTTCTTCGACAACCGGCTGGGCACGTCATCACCGACGAGCGGCGCGATCGTACAATCGGGCACCAATCCCTTCGGTGCCGGGAGCGCCGCCTCCGTTGCGGCATACCGCAACCTGTTCACCAACGTGTACGGCACGCCGCTACCACCAAGCGCGAGCAGCATCATCCTCAACACCGACGGCACGCTGATCGGCCGCAACAACGCATCGAATTTGCGGCCGACGCCGCTCGACGGCTATGTCGTGGACGAAACCGGCATCGTCTCGCAGGTCGCACTGCTCGACGGCACGGTGCAACTGCCGCTGGAACGCTACACCGCCTTCGCGCGCGGCGAGTTCGAGGTGTCGCCGGCGCTTACCTTCTACGCGCAGGGCAATTACGCGACCTACACCACCGACCAGACGAGTGAATCGGGCGTGCTGCAATCGGTGGTCGGCACCATCGCGATCCGCGCCGACAATCCGTTCGTGACGCCCGATCTGCGTACCCTGTTGAATTCACGCCCGCGCCCGAATGACCCATTCGGCTATTATTTCACCAGCACGCGCATCGGGCAGGTGCGGGTGAAGCAGGATTACGATGTCTATCAGCTGCTCGGCGGTGCGAAGGGCGATCTTGGCGGGTCGCTGCGCTACGACATCTATGTGTCGCACGGCGAGACGCGCAACGACGAAAGCGCGTTCAACCAGGTGAGCCGCAGCCGCTTCAACGCAGTGGTGAACGGCGTCGGCCCCGATGGCCGCGCAGACGGTGGCCGCAGCCAGTGCGAAGGCGGCTATGATCCGTTCGGCTTCACGCCGACCTCGCCGTCGTGTGCCGCCTATCTCACCTTCAGCACCACCAATCGGTATCGCTTCAGCCAGACGGTGGTGCAGGGCAATCTGAGCGGCGAGCTGTTCGAGCTGCCCGGCGGACCCATCGGATTCAACGTCGGCGCCGAATATCGCCGCAACGATTATCGCGCCGATATCGACCCGCGTAACAGCCCGACGCCGACGGCAGTGCCGGGCGTCACGACCTCGCCCGAAGCGCTCGGCTCGTCGGGCGCGCTGTCGTCGGGCGGCGATATCGCGGTGCGCGAATTCTACGGCGAACTGCTGCTGCCGCTCCTGCGCGACCGGCCGTTCTTCCGCTCGCTCGAGCTCGACCTCGCCTATCGCTATTCGGACTATGACCGAATCGGCGGCGTCCACACCTACAAGGCGAGCGGCAACTGGACGCCGTTCGACGGGGTGGCGATCCGCGGCGGCTATTCGCGCGCGATCCGCGCGCCCAGCCTTGGCGATCTGTATTCGCCGCGATCTGGCGCGACCGGCGTGATCGGCCTTGCGCCAGACGGCGCGGGCGATCCGTGCGACGTGCGCGGCGCTGCCCGCACCGGAAAGGCAAACGGGGTCGATCCGGCCAAGGTGGTCGCGCTGTGCGTCGCCAATGGCGTGCCGCAGAACCTGGTCGGCACTTATCGCTATTCGGGCCGCGCCAATGCCGCCTTCCGCGTCGGCAATCCCGACCTGAACGAGGAAACCGCCGACAGCTACACCGTCGGTGCGGTGTTCCAGCCCGACTTCGCCAAGGCGCTGCTGAAGCGTTTCTCTTTCTCGGTCGATTACTACAACATCGCCGTCGAGGACGCGATCGGCTACGTCACCAGCCCGCTGGCGCTGAACCAATGCTTCAATCTGGGTGGGCTGAACCCGACCTATGATCCGAACAATTATTACTGCCAGCTAATCAAGCGCGATAGCGCGGGCGTGCTCGCCTATATCGACGAGCCGCTGTTCAACCTGGGGCGCTATCAGACCGCCGGACTCGACTTTCAGGTCGATGCGGCGATCGGGCTCGGCGAGGTGGGCACCTTCTCGATCAACAGCGCCGTCACCTATGTGATGGATTACAAGATCCAGAGCCTGTCGACCGAGCCGACGTTCGATTACGCCGGCACCATCGGCAACACGCAGATCGACGGTTTCTCCAGCACGCACCCGCGCTGGAAGCATGTCACCACCGCCACCGTGTCGGGCAGCGCCGGGTCGCTCGCGTTGCGCTGGCGCTACATCGGCGAACAGTCCAACTCAGGCAACGTCGGTACGGCAGGAACAGCGCCGGGCGTGCCGTCGGTCAGCTATTTCGACCTGATCGGCCGATTGATCGTGGACAAGCAGTTCGAGCTGCGCGCCGGCATCACCAACATCGCCGACAAGCAGCCGCCTGAATTCGGCGGCCCGGCCACCACGGCCACCTCGACCTATGACATCATTGGGCGCAGCCTGTTCGTCGGTGCGACGGCGCGGTTCTGAGCGGAGCGGAAGAATGGAGAAGAGCATGAAGATCGCGACGTTGCTGGGCAGTGCCGCCGCCGGCCTGTTGATCGCCTCCTCGGCCGCCGCGCAGGATCCGGTGGTGCGCACCAGCGCCGGGCCGGTGCGCGGCACCGACGAGGATGGCGTGCACGTCTTCAAGGGCGTGCGCTACGGTGCCGATACCGCACCGGTGCGGTTCCAGCCGGCGCGTGCGCCCGAGCCATGGCGCGAAACCGTTGATGCGAAGGCCTATGGCAACACCTGTCCGCAGATCACCTCGGGCGAGGTGTCGCTGTTCGCCTCCTGGGTGAACGACACGCCGCAAAGCGAGGATTGCCTGTTCCTCAACGTCTGGACGCGCGGGCTGAACGACGGGAAGAAGCGGCCGGTCATGGTGTGGTTTCATGGTGGCGGCTATGTCACCGGATCGGGATCGAGCCACGGTTATGATGGCGTGCGGCTGGCGAAGCGCGGCGACGTGGTGCTCGTCACTGTCAATCACCGGCTGAACGCCTTCGGCTATCTCAATGTCGCCGGGCTGACCGACGATCCGCGCTATGCCAAGTCGGGCAATGTCGGCAGCCTCGACATGGTGCAGTCGCTGCAATGGGTGCGCGACAATATCGTCAAGTTCGGCGGCGATCCGGGCAACGTCACCATCTTCGGTGAATCCGGCGGCGGCGCCAAGGTGTCGACGATGATGGCCTTTCCGCCCGCCAAGGGGCTGTTCCACAAGGTGATCGCCCAGAGCGGGTCGATGTCGCTGAAGGGCTTCAGTCCGGCGATCGGCACTGCCATTGCGGCGGACATCATGCGCGTGGCCGGTTTGCAGCGCGGCGAGGTAGACAAGCTCGCTGCGATGCCGTTCGAGCAGCTCGTGAAGGTGGAGGCCAAGTCCAAGAGCCGCGGCGCGTTCTTCCGCCCGGTGACCGACAGCACGGTGATGCCGCGCGACCCGTTCGATCCCGACGCGCCGCCTATGTCAAAGGACGTGCCGTTGCTGGTCGGCACCAACCAGACCGAAACTCGGCTGAACATCGGCGTGGGCGACCCAAGCACGTTCACCATGACGTGGGAGGACCTGCCCGAGCGGCTCGGGAAGACGCTGCCCGGCACCGACGTCGCCGCACTGATCGCTCAGCAGCGCAAGCTGCACCCCGGCGACAACGCCGGCGACATCTTCTTTCGCGTCAACACCTGGCGCAATTACCGCAAGACCGCGATCACCCAGGCCGAGCGCAAGGCGGCGCAGGGCGGCGCGCCGGTCTATATGTACCAGCTGCAATGGAAGACGCCGGTCGACGGCGGCAAATGGCAGACCCCGCACGCACTCGACATCGCCTTCGTGTTCGACAATGTCGCCAAGTCGCGGTCGATGGTCGGTGAGGGCGGCGACCAGCAGCATATGGCCGACCTGATGAGCGACGCGTGGATCGCGTTCGCGCGCACCGGAAGCCCCCAAACGAAGGCGCTCCCGACCTGGCCGACCTATGATGCGGCGCGCCGCGCGACCATGATCTTCGACAGCAAGCCGCGGGTGGAGAATGATCCCGAAGCAAAGGACCGCGCGCTGTTCGCGGACCTGCCGGCCGGACGGGAGGGGTAAGACCCTTGGCGCGCGGCGATCATGGCATTGCAACGCTGAAGCAGGTGCGGCCGGTCCGACATTAGACATCCCCGGAAGCAGGGGGCATCACGTCAGATCGGTCACGGCGGACGATAAAGATGGACTCGACGGTTTCAAAGGGCCTGAACGTGCTGGAGCTGCTGGTGCGCGCCGCGGCGCCCATGCGGCTGTCAGCGGTCGCGCAGGAGCTTGGCCTTCAGAAAAGCAACGCGCATCGCACGTTGGCGACGCTGATCGCCGGCGGGTTCGTCGTTCAAGACGAGGAGACGGGGCGGTACCGACCGAGCCTGAAGCTGTTCGAGCTCGGCTCCAAGGTCGTCGCCGATCATCCCGCGCGGCGCGCGGCCGCGCCTTACATGCAGGATCTGCACAAGACACTGGGCGAGACCGTGAACCTGTACGTGCTCGACAAGAATGCGATCCTGGTAATCGAAAAGCTTCTGTCGCCGCGACCGTTGCGGTTCTCCAGCCGACCCGGCTCGCGCCTGCCCATTGCAACGACGGCCGCCGGCCATGCCATGCTGGCGCATGAGACCGATCCTGCAACATTGCTGCGCGAGTCGCTCGAAAGCGCACCCTTGCCGCCGCGTTTCGAGATCGACCAGCAGGCGGTGCTCGCCTCGCTGGAGGAGGTGCGCCATCGCGGCTATGTCGAGGCAGTCGACAGCTGGACGCCCGGCATCTTCAGCTTCGCCGCACCGATCCTGCGCGAGGACGGGCGAGCCGGCGCTGCCATCGGCGTTTCCGGGCCGATCGAGCGACAAACCGAAGCGAACCGTGCAGCGATCATCGAGGCGCTGCTGACGACATCCGCGCGCATCGCCGAAAACGCACCGCTGCTTTGAGATCCTGCAATGACGGTTCGTACGTTGGCGGCCGCTGCCGAGACCGCGAGAGACCAGCCATGGCCCGGCGAATCGTCCGCCGTCCAAGACGGATAGCCCGAAACATTTGACGGGCGGACGCATCATGCGGAATAGCGTCGCCCGGGGGACGTGGGCTGGTCGCATCGCTGGGCGCTGCCTGTCATCTCACACCTGGTTTCGACGCTACGCAGGGTGGAACAGAACGAGATGAAGATTGCGGTATTCGGGCTCGGCTATGTCGGCCTCTCCAACGCCGTGCTGCTAGCACAGCACAACGAGGTCGCGGCGGTCGATATCACCCCCGAACGCGTCGCCATGCTCAATGCGAAGCAGTCGCCGATCGTCGATGCGGAGCTTCAGCACTTCCTCACCGATGCGCCGCTCAACCTGACCGCGACGCTCGATCCGAACGAAGCGCTGGCCGGTGCCGATTACGTCATCGTCGCCACCCCGACCAATTACGATGTCGATACCAACAAGTTCGACACCTCGTCGGTCGAGGCGGTGATCGCGACCGCGATCGCGGTGAACCGCACCGCCACGATCGTCGTCAAATCGACCATCCCGGTCGGCTTCGTCGACGATGTGCGCGCGCGGCTCGGCACCGATCAGGTGATCTTCAGCCCCGAGTTCCTGCGCGAAGGCCGCGCGCTGCACGACAATCTGCATCCCTCGCGCATTATCGTCGGCGAGCGATCGGAGCGCGCGCGGATCTTTGCCGATCTGCTGCTCGGCGGCGCGATCAAGAAGGATGTCGAGATCCTGTTCACCGATGCGCGCGAGGCGGAGGCGATCAAGCTGTTCGCCAACACCTATCTCGCGATGCGCGTCGCCTTCTTCAACGAACTCGACAGCTACGCCATCGCTGGCGGCATGGACACGCGCCAGATCATCGATGGCGTTGGCCTCGATCCGCGCATCGGCAAGCATTACAACAACCCCAGCTTCGGCTACGGCGGCTATTGCCTGCCCAAGGACACCAAGCAGCTCCTCGCCAATTACTCGGACGTGCCGCAGAACCTGATCCGCGCGATCGTCGATGCGAACCGCACCCGCAAGGATTTCCTCGCCGATCAGATCCTGGCACTCCAGCCAAAGACGGTTGGCGTGTTCCGGCTGGTGATGAAGGCAGGCTCCGACAATTTCCGCCAATCGTCGGTGCAGGGCATCATGAAGCGGATCAAGGCCAAGGGAATCGAAGTGGTGATCTTCGAGCCCGCAATGGATGACGAAGATTTCTTCGGCTCGCGCGTGATGCACGATCTGGATGCGTTCAAGCAGCACGCCGACGTCATCATCGCCAACCGCCGGACCGAAGAGCTTGAGGATGTACGCGAAAAGGTATTCACGCGCGATCTGTTCGGGTCGGACTGAACGATCGGTCTCGGAGATGGGCCGGCAGTCGCGCAGGCCGGAGCCTGTTTGAACGGCAGGCTGCTGGTCCGTTGAAGACCAAATTCGCAAATTACGTATCGATGCATCCAAATGGCTGAGGCTCTCGTACCTATGGAGCGGCTCTAGCCGGCCGCGCGCGATGGCTCGGCGAGTTCCCTAGTGCTCGCCGGGCCGGCGGACAGCCTGCGGCAGGGTGGCATCACGCACCGGGCGCGCCGATATAGGTGCCACCGCAATGCTTGATCTGTTTGGCACCCCCGTTCTTCCCGGCGCTACCAGCGCCGAGAGCTTCCTGTCTCCGCCCGAGGAGCAGGCGCTCATTCGCGCGATCGACAGGCTCAATCTTGCGCCGTTCCGTTTTCAGGGGTGGGTGGGCAAGCGGCTGACGCACAGCTTCGGGCTGCACTATGATTTCGATCACGCCAGCCTCGCTCCGACAACGCCGATGCCCACCTGGCTCTTGCCGATCAGGGATCGCGTCGCGGCCTTTGCCGGACTCGTACCCGATGCGCTGATTCAGGCGCTCCTCACCCGCTATGATCCGGGTGCGGGGATTGGCTGGCACCGCGACCGACCGCACTTCGACCACGTCGTCGGACTGTCGCTCGGCGCGCCGGCCGACATGCGGTTCCGCCGCCGCATGGGCGAGCGGTTCGAGCGTGCGACGATGCCGCTTCCGCCGCGCGGCATCTACCATCTCCAGGGCGTCGCACGCTACGAATGGGAGCATAGCATCGCCGAGATGGCGGCGATCCGCTGGTCGATCACCTTTCGCAGCCTGTCGCCGCGTGGCCGCAGCGCTCTGAGCTACGGCGCCCGCTGATACCATCCGGGCACGATTACCGCGCGGCCGGCAACCTCACAGCAGGATCAGCGCCCCCGCGAGCGACAGCGCCAGCGCGACCAGCGAGGCGGTAACGATCACCAGGATCGGCTTGATGCCGGTTTCCAGCAGCGAACTCATCGGTGCGCGGATACCGGTCGCTGCGACGGCGCAGGCGAGGCAGCCGGTGGCGATATCCTGCGCGCCGCGGCTCGCGACGGCCGGGATCACGCCCAGCGAATTGACGCCCGCAAAGGCAAAGAAGCCGACGACGAACCAGGGCAGCGTGATGCCGGTCTTCTTCCCGTCTTCTGGGCGGAAGAAGGCAGCGACCAGCGCCAGCACGGGGGCAAGCAGCGCCACGCGCGTCAGCTTCACGATGGCCGCGATCTGCCCCGCGCCGTCCGAATAGCTGTACCCCGCGCCCAATGCCTGCGCGACGTCATGGATCGACGCGCCGAGCATGAAGCCTGCCTGCCGGTCGGAAAGGCCAAGCTGGTGCGCCAGCGTCGGATACAGGAACATTGCCGTCGCGCTCGCCGCCGAGATGCCGACGAGCACCAGCGCCAGCTGCGCCTGATTGGCGCGCTTTTCGCCCAGCGTCGTCGCCAGCGCCATCGCCGCCGATGCGCCGCAGATCGCCACTGCGCCGCCCGCCAGCGTGCCGAACGCGCTGCCGAGACCAAGCACCCGTGCGACGATCACGCCGCTCCCCAGCGTCACCAGCAGGATCGCCATGACCGCCAGCAGCGTCATCGGGCCCAGCCCGGCGATCTGCCCTAACGTGATGCGCGCACCGACCAGCACGATGCCCCAGCGCAGCAGCGTCTTGGAGGCGAAGCCCAGCCCCGGCCCCATACGCGGGTCCGCGCCGAGGAAGTTCAGCGCCAGCCCGATCAGCAGCGCCATCAGCGTTAGCGGTGCATTGTAATGATCGGCAACGAACGCCGCCGCCATCGTCGCTAGCACCGCCACCATCAGGCCGGGCACGAGGTCGCGCCAGCTCGACTTGGGCGAGGGCTCGAGATCGTTGTAGAGGTCCGCCGCGAGCGGCAGCGACGCGTACCCGCTCACAGCCGCACCCCTGCTTGCTTTGGCATGACGCTCACCGCGACGAAGCAATAACCGTGCATGGTTCACGCCGCGCCGATTGATGCGAACAGAGCCGCAAAGGCGCTGTCGCTGCGATAAAATACCGGCGGCTGGCCGATCGGTGCGGCAACTTCGGCGGTTGCGCCGCCCACAAATGCCTCGCCCGACCAAAGATGTCGCCATTCGGCACCGGCGGGCAGATAGGCGTGCCACCGCTCGGCACCCGCCTCGATCACCGGCGCGACGATCAGATCGCGGCCGTAAGCGAATTGCGTCTCCACGCCCCAGCAGCCAGCGTCATCCTCGTAATCGAGAAACAGCGCGCGTTGCAGCGGCAGGCCGGTCGCCGCTGCTTCTTCGCACAGATGCGCGACATAGGGCGCGAGCGCGGCGTGAACCTTGGTCATCGCCACGAAGTGCGCCAGCACCGCGTCATCGCCGTCAAGCTGCAAATTGCTGTCCGGTCGATTGCCCTCGTGACTGCGCATCACCGGCGAGAAAGCGGACAGCTCGCTCCAGCGCATCAGCAGCTCGGGCGTGCGGACGTTGTCATACAGGCTGGTGTACCCGCCCAGATCGCTGTGGTGATAGGCATTGCCGACCAGGCCGGACGACAGCGCCGCGCGGATCACCGTGCCGATCCCGTCGTGGCGCGAGAAGTCGACGCACTGGTCGCCCGCCCACAGCAGTGGGCAATGCGCGCCCACCCCGGTGAAGCCCGCGCGCATGAAGAATACGGCATCGCCGGTCTTACTGCGGCTCGCCACCGCCCGTGCGTTCACCTCCGCCCAGAGCGTCGGCCAGGCATTGTGCGCCAGCATGCCATCGCTGCCGTCGTGCAGGCGCACGTCGGTCGGCAGATACTCGCCGAAATCCGCCATCCATCCCGACAGGCCGATGTCCAACATCTCGCGGCCGATCACGCGGTCGGCGAACCATTCGGCGGCGGCCGGGTTGGTGAAATCGACGATGCCGCAGTCGAACTCGCCGAAATCGACGATATACGGCTCGTCCGCGTCGAGCTTCAGCGCGAGATACCCGGCTTCGGCGGCCTCGACATATTGCGTGCCGTCGATTGCCAGATAGGGGTTCACATAGCCCATGAAGCGGATGCCGCGATCGTTCAGCTCCGCAATCTTCTGCTTAAGGTTTGGATAGCGCGCGTCGTTCGCTTTCCAATCCCAGAACAGCCGCTTGCCGAAGCTGGTGACGCGCAGGCCGATCCAGTCCTCGCACCACAGCCCGGTCACCTCGGCCCCCGCCGCGATGATCTTTTCCATGCGCTCGAAGCTGCGCGTGCCGTCCTTCAGCCCCAGGATCGCGCCCGAAAAGGCCCAGGCGGGTAGCTGCGGCTGCCGCCCGAAGCGTGTGGAAAGCTGTCCGACGAGGCTGGCGAAGCGATCCGCCGCGAACAGCTCGATCCGTGCGGGTATTTCCCAGACCTCGATCTCGGGCGCGTCCGCATCGCGAAAGTCGAAGCAGCTATATGCCGTCGTATCGACATGCAGCGCGTAGCGGCGCGAGGAAAGATAGGTCGGCTGCGGATAATTGGTGTTCCAGTAATCGCCGCCGGAGCGGTGGTCGCGGTCGCACTGGAACGTCATGAGCGTCGACTTGTCGCGCCCGATACCCGGCTCCGACGTCCACATCGGAAAACGCCGGCCCGCCATGTCGACATAGGACAGTTGCTCGCCGCCGCCCCAGAAACGCTCGCCAGCCTCGCCGACGGTGCTCAGCCACAGCCGGTTGAGCGCCGGGTCGAGCGCCTCGCATGCCAACGCGCCGTCGCGCACGGTCAACGCCAGCAGCGCGCGGCCGCCTGCAGACAGGATTACGCGATCGCCGTCGATCGCCGCTTCGCGGAGCGCCACGCGCTCGGCAAGCTTGTCCTCAAGAAAGTAATTGCCGCGATACATATCGACGCGGGGGCTTCCCGCGCCGACGAACAGCGCCGGCGCGTCGGCACGGTGGCGGATGACCAGCACGTCGCCGGCAAAGATGTCGAACCCGCCCTCGGCAGCGTGGAGGCGTACGCTCATGCCGCGGCCCGCGTTGCATGGTCGCGCAGCGCGGCGGCGGCAACCTGCCGTCCGACGAGGCGCAGTTGCTCGATCACCGCCGGGTCGCTGCATCCGCCCTGCGCGTCGAGCTTGGTCTGCGCGCTGTTCACCGTTGCCGCAAAGGGCGTCGGCCAGCCCCGCAGCGCATGCGCGATCGAGCGCAGCGCCGCGACCGTCGATCCGGTCGCCTGCCAGCCGTAAGCGGTGGCGATCAGCCCGACCGGCACATCCGCCAGATACGGCCGCGAATCGCGCGCGGTTTCTTCCAAGAGGTCGATCGCGTTCTTCACGAGGCCGGACACGCTGCCGTGATAACCGGGCGAGGCGATGATCACGCCAGAGGCGGCGCGCACCGCCGACACCAGCGCTCGCTCTTTATCCGCACGGGTCACGCCGGGCGTGTATAGCGGCAGTGCGGCCAGCGCCTCGCCGCCAAACAACTGGATGTCTGCGCCTGCCGCGGCAGCGGCGGCGAGCGCGATCTGCAACGCGCGCTCGGTTGACGAGCCGGCGACGGTGGTCCCGCCGATGCCAACGATCAGTGGCTTGTCGGTGTGCATGTATCTTTTCCTCTCACCGCCGCCGCGCGGGGTCATCGTCCGGCCTGCCGGTCTGCCGACGCCACGCGCGCTGCAGGGGCAGGTCTCGGCCGGTGCGGCACAAGGCGGGCGGACTGCGCAGCCCGCCCGCCTGGACTTCTCAAACCGCGAGCGGCCCGTGCTCGAGCTTGGGCAGCACGTGGCGGGCGAACAGATCGGCTTCCGCGGCATGCGGATAGCCCGACAGGATGAACGCCTCGATGCCCATGTCCTGGTACATCTTCAGCTTCGCGAGCACCTGATCTGGATCGCCGACGATTGCCGCGCCGCAGCCCGAGCGCGCCCGGCCGACACCGGTCCACAGATTCGCCTCGGCATAGCCATCGTCGGTCGCGCCCTCGCGCAGTGCGGCCTGAGCGGCGACGCCGGTTGAGGTGGTGTCGAGCGACTTGTTACGGATCGCCTCGCCCTGCGCGGCGTCCAGCTTCGACAGCAGGCGGTCGGCAGCAGCGCGCGCCTCGGTTTCGGTGTCACGTACCACGACATGCGCGCGATAGCCGAACTTCAGCGTGCGGCCGTGCTTGGCGGCGCGCGCGGTCATGTCGTCGATGATCGACTGGACCGCTTCCTTCTTGTCGGGCCACATCAGATAGACGTCCGCGCCCTGCGCTGCGACTTCCCGTGCGTCCGGCGACAGCCCGCCGAAATACAGCGGCGGGCACTTGCCCGACACGGTCGTTACCGCCGGCGGATCGAGCTTCAGCTTCCAGAACTCGCCCTGGTGATCCAGCGCCTCGCCGTTCAGCATGGTTTTCAGGATCTGCATCGCTTCCAGCGTGCGGGCATAGCGCGGTGCCGACGCCAGCGTCTCGCCCGGCAGGTCGGAGGAGATGATGTTCACCGTCAGCCGCCCGCCCAGGATGCGATCGATCGTCGCGATCTGGCGCGCCAACTGCGGCGGCCAGCTCTCGCCGATGCGCACTGCCATCAGCAGGCGCATGCGCTTCACCATCGTCGCGATCGCCGCGGCAAAGGCGGTGGTGTCGATCCCCAGCGCATAGCCCGACGGCAGCAGGATATTGTCGAACCCGCCCGTTTCGGCCTGCATCACGATGTCGCGGCAATGCTCCCAGCTCGACTTCAGCTTGGGATCGGGAACGCCGAGAAACTCGTAATCGTCATCGCACAGCGCGGAAAACCAGCTGACTTCGCACCCTTTGTTCGTCGAACCCGTCACGGCAAACGTTCTCCCATGCTGGCTTGAAGGACGGCGTACCATTGCTCGCGCGTCCATTGCGGTTTGTAGGCATCGGGGATCGTGGCGATCCGCGACACATTCTGCGTGCCGACGATCGGGATCGGGCGCGCGGGATGCGCCATGATCCAGCTATAGGCGGCTGCCGTGCGATCGACGCCGGCTTCGCTCGCCTTCTCGTCAAGCAGCGCGACCACGGCGCGCGAGCGCTCGTCGGTCGGCTCGGCCAGGCGGCCACCGCCCAGCGGCGACCAGGCGAGCACCGCCATGCCGCGCTGCATCGCCTGATCGAACAGACCGTCGAACAGCGGCGCGGTGGCGAGCGCCGAAAACTCGGGCTGGTGGCTCACGATCGGCACGGAAAGGAACTCGGCAAGCGCCGCGGTCTGCTGCGGCGTGTGGTTCGACACGCCGATCGCGGTGATCTTGCCCGCGGTACGGGCATCGTCGAGCGCGCGCGCCACTTCCTGCGGGTGCGCCAGCATGTCGGGGCGGTGGATCTGGTACAGGTCGATCTTGTCGCAGCGCAGTCGCGTCAGCGAGGCGTCGATTGCCTCGGCGAGATAGCTGGCGCTCGAATCATACGGCACGCCCATGCGGATGCCGCCCTTGGAGGCGAGCACCATCTTGTCGCGCAGGGCAGGCGCGTCCGCGAACACTTGGCCGAGCAGCGCCTCGGAGGCGCCGAAGTCCTCGTTATTGTCCGGGCCATAGATGTCGGCGGTGTCGAACAGGGTCACGCCGGCATCGAACGCCGCTTCGACGAGGGCGCGCGCAGCGGCGACATCGGTGCCGCGAAAGCGCCACATGCCCCAGGCCATGGTGCTGATGGTGAGTCCGGTGTCACCCAGGGCGACGGAGCGAGCGGGGGGAGCTAAATAAGACACCGTTGTCTTATACGTTCGAATCGGCTTATAGGGAAGCGGTCAATTGAAACGTCGCCCGATCCGCGATCGCCATGAAAGTCTCTGCCAAGGAGCGGGATGATTGCAGGGCGCCGTGGATTTGGCGGCGTTTGACTGGTTTGGGGTTTGGAGAGGGTTATGGTAAGTTTCTCTAAGAAGGCGGTTTTGCTCGCCGCGAGCGCGGCATTCGCCGTCGCGGCGCAGGGTGTGTCGGCGCAGGCCATGTCGCCTGAGGGGCAGGCAGCCGAGCCGATGACGGCGCAGGAAACGCCGCCGGCACCGGGTGTAGCGGCCGAAGCGCCTGCACCTGCCGACGTCGGCGCAGGAGACATCGTTGTCACGGCGCAGAAGCGCAGCGAGCGTCTGCAGGACGTGCCGCTCGCCGTTTCCGTCGTCGGTGGCGAGGCGCTGGCCAGCACCGGCGCGCCGGGTCTCGAAGGCGCGACCACGCTGGTTCCCGCGCTCAACATCCTGAAGTCTGGCACCACGCTCAACCAGTCGCTGTTCCTGCGCGGCGTCGGCACCACCACTTTCTCGATCGCGGGCGAGCCGTCGGTGTCGGCGGTTGTCGATGGCGTCGTGCTGGCGCGCACCGGCGAAGCGTTCGGCGATCTCGTCGACGTGGAGCGGATGGAAGTGCTGCGCGGCCCGCAGGGCACGCTGTTCGGCAAGAATGCCTCGGCCGGCGTGATCAACATCGTCACCAAGCAGCCCACGCGTGATTTCGGCGGCTATCTCGAGGGCAGCTATTTCACCGGCGGTGACGAAGCTCGCGTGCGCGGCGCGCTGAACGTGCCGATCACCGAGAACCTGCTGTCGCGCTTCACCGGCTTCTACAGCCGCTACGATGGCAACATCCGCAACGACGCCTTTGGTGGTCGCCGCGTGAACGGCTACGAGCATGTCGGCGGCCGCGTGCAGCTGAAGTGGATGCCGAGCGATGCGACCACCGTCGCGTTCATCGCCGATTATCGCAAGAACGACGACGATTGCTGCGCCGAAGTGATTGGCACCGGCCCGCTCAACGGCGCCGGCAATCCGATCACCAGCCCGATCTCCGCTGCGCTGCCGACGCCGCGCGGTGACGAGACGCGCCGGATCAACCAGAATCTGATCACGCGCACCGAAGAGGAAAGCTACGGCGCGTCGCTCCAGATCGATACCGAGCTCGGCACGCAGACGGTCACCAGCATCACCGCCTATCGCGAATATTCGAACACCGAGATCCGCGATGGTGACTTCCTGGCGACGCCGTATGTCGGCTTCACCCAGCTGCACGATCTGGGGCCGCAGACCGGCAACACGTTCAGCCAGGAACTGCGCCTCACTTCGCCGTCGCGCCAGTTCATCTCATACGTCCTCGGCCTCTATTACTCGCGCGCCGAGTCGGAGCGGACCTTCTCGCGTGCGGTGGTGAACTGCAATGCGGCCGCCGTACCGACCACGCTGATCCCGTGTGGTACGCCCGGCGCCCCGGCGACCACCAATCCGTTCGGCAGTGCGACCTTCGGCTCGGTGTTCCAGAACATCGCGGCGTTCAGCCAGTTCACGGTCAACTTCACCGATCGTTTCCGCTTCATCGGCGGGCTGCGCTACACCACCGATCAGCTGAACGTGTCGCACCTGCGCGCCACCACGCTTGCCGGCCCGGGTGTGAACCCGAACTTCGACCAGGGTGTGTTCGATCGCTACAACCAGCTGCTCGCCGCCGGCGTTGCGCCGGGCGCGGCGCAGACCCAGGCGGTTGCGGCCTCGAACGGTATCCCGTGGCGTGGCAAGACGACCAACGACAATTGGTCGGGCAAGGCGACGCTGCAGTTTGATGTCAGCCGCGACGTGGTCGCCTATGGCGGCTGGACGCGCGGCTACAAGGGCCCGGCGTTCAACGTGTTCTACAACCTGAACTCGAACGGCACGAACGTGATCGCGCCCGAAACGTCGGACAGCTACGAGATCGGCCTGAAGAACACGCTGTTCAACGGCCTGCTGACGCTTAACCTCGCCGGCTTCTATGCCAAGTACGACAATTTCCAGGCGAACAACCCGGATCTGGTCGCCGGCGTGGTGGTCACGCGCTTCACCAACGCAGGCGAAGTCTCGACACGCGGTGTCGAGGCCGACCTCGTGCTGCGTCCGGTTGACGATCTGTCGATCTCGGGCGGCCTTGCGTACACCGACGCGCACGTCGATCGCTTCGTCCGACCGGCGGGCGCGCCGGCATCGGCAGTGATTGAACCGGGCACGTCGCTGGCGTTCGCGCCAAAGTGGAAGGGGTCGCTCGGTGCCGACTATCGCTGGCGCACTGGCGGCGCGGTGGACGTATTCCTCGGCGCGCAGGGCAGCTACCAGTCGAAGCAGCTCGCGCTGTTCTCGCCCGATCCCGTGCAGCGTCGCCTGGCCACGATCGACGGCTACGGCCTCGTAAACCTGTCGGCTGGCGTAGGCGATCAGGACGATCGCTTCCGCCTGACCTTCCAGGTGCGCAACCTGTTCGACCAGAGCTTCGCCGCGGCGATCGCCAATGGCGGCCCGGCCGGCTCGTACCGCTACCAGATCCCGCGTGACGCCGATCGCTATTACGGTGTCACCGGCCGCATCAACTTCTGACGCCCCCTCCCAAGTCAGAAAACCTCGAGGCTCCCGGTGCGAACCGGGGGCCTTTTTTTGTGCGTGGCGGGTCTGCGCTCCGACGCGCTTCGTCGCGCATCAGGCTCATGCTGCGGTGCGGCAATATTAACTTACGTTGGCGTTCTCCACCGGAAAGACTGCCGCCCCATGTTGCGCAGCCAACGAAAGGACATTCATGACCCAACCCCCCGAGGAAGAACGCAGCGAGGCAATTTATACGGCGCGCGCCTCGCTGGTCCTGCTGGCCTTCGGCCTCGCGGTGCTGGCATTCCTGGTCGCGATCGATCGGCCGCACTGGTTCAGCATCAAGCCCGTCAGCGGCACGGCCGCTGCCATGGCGATCAGCGCGCAGCCGGCTGCGACGACGCGGGGTGGGCTTTCCTGAGGGTGAGCAACCCCTTGTGTCGCTATTCTCGAGTGCGGCGGCGGGAGCCGATTGAGCCCATCGGCGTTGGGCGGCGATGATCGTCGGAGCCGCACCGCGCCTTAGCCACATCGTCAGCCAAGTCTGGAAGCCGCTGGCGGCTTTGTTCGTGTGGGATGTGGTGGTGACGCTCACCTATTATGTTCTGCCGTTCCGCGCACCATCGCTGCCGCTCACCCTGTTCGGCTCGGCGCTGGCGCTGTTTCTCGGCTTTCGCGATAATTCGGCCTATCAGCGCTGGTGGGAGGGCCGCGTCCTGTGGGGCGCGATGATCAACGCCTCGCGCAGCCTGGCGCGTAGCGCGCGCAATTTCCTGCCCGAGGAAGCGGTCGATCTGAAGCGGAGCATCGTGCTCCGCCAAGTGGCCTATGTGCACGCCCTGCGCTGCCAATTGCGGCGGCAGAAACCCGACGAGGAGGTGCTGCGCTTCCTGTCCAAGGGCGAGGCGGAGCCGGCGCTTGCCCGCACGAACCCGGCCAATGGCCTGGTCGACGGCACCGGCCGCCGGATCGCCGATGCGGTGCAGCGTGGCTGGATCGATACCATCCAGCAATCGGCGATCGAGCGCGTGCTGGTCGACATCTCAAACGCGCAGGGCGGCATGGAGCGGCTGAAGAACACGCCGCTTCCCAATCAATATCGCTTCTTCCCGACGCTGTTCACGCACCTGTTCTGCGTGCTGCTGCCGATCGGCCTTGTGGAGACATTGGGCTTCGCAACCCCGCTCGGGTCGACCATGGCGGGGCTGATGTTCCTCGCGGTGCTGCAGATCGGTGACGATCTGGTCGATCCGTTCGCCGATACGGTCCACGACGTGCCGCTTTCGGCCATGTGCCGCACGATCGAGATCGACCTGCTGCAGGCGATCGGCGACGCGGCGCCCGGCCCGCTGCAGCCGGTCAAGGGCGTGCTTTGGTAAGCCACGCCCGACCGGCTGCCCCGCGTTGACCGGGCTCAATGTCCGGTCGGCGCCACCTTTGCGATACCAGGCTCGGCCACCACCAGCTTCGGCACCAGCAGGTGGATGAGCAGCAGCGCCACCAGATACGATCCGCCACAGATCAGGAGCAGCGGCGTATAGCCATGGCCGTTGTCGAGCGACCAGCCGGCCAGCTCGATCATCCCCATGCCCGACAGGTTGCCGGCAAACGCACCGATCCCGATCGCGGTGCCGATCATGCGCGAGGGGAAGATATCCGCCGTCATCGCGAACACGTTGGTGGAAAAGCCCTGGTGCGCAAACAGGCCCAGCCCCAGCAGCCCCGCGGCTACCCACGGATCGCCCGTCAGCAGCACCAGCGGCACCGGCAGGATGAGGCAGGCGTAGAGCAGCATCGATCCCTTGCGCGCGCGGTTCACGTCCATGCCCCGGCGCAGCAGATACGTCGGCAGGATGCCGCCGCTGAGGCTGCCGAGCGCGGCGAGGAAGTAGATCATCGCAATCGGCACGCCGAGGCTGCCCTGGCTCATCCCGAACATGCGATGGAACAGGTCGGGCATGAAGAACAGGAGGAACCACCACACCTGATCGCTCAGCGCCTTGGCCGCGATGACCGCCCATTGCCGCCGGTCGCGCAGCAGCGCGGTCCACGGCACGGAGGCGCCGCGATCGCCATCGGCGGCGCCCGGCGCACCGGGCGTGCGCGAGGTGCGCGGCGTGACGAACAGCCACGCCACCACCCACAACAGTCCCAGCCCGCCGGCGATCAGGAACGCCGCGCGCCACCCGAGCCACAGCGCGAGCGCCGGAATGGTCAGCGGTGCGACCACCGCGCCAAAGTTCGACGCCATGTTGCCGACGCCCAGCATCAGCGAGCGTTGTTCGGGCGGGAAATAGGTCGCCGCGGTCTTCACCTGTGCCGGCGTGCCGATCGATTCAGCGGCGCCCAGCGCCGCGCGCACGCCGACAAATCCGCCGACGCTGCCGACAAAGGCATGCGCCATGCCGGCCAGGCTCCACGCGCCGACGCCAATGGCGAAGCCGCGCCGCAGCCCGATGCGATCGATGAACCAGCCGGTGCCAAGGAACGCCACGGCCGCGCAGAACTGAAAGGCGGAGGCCATGTGGCTGTAGTCGCGATCGCTCCAGCCGAACTCGCCCTGCAGCATCGGCTTCAACAGCGCGATGATCTGCCGGTCGACATAGTTGAGCATGATCGCCGTGAAGGCCAGCCCAACGATCAACAATCGGCGCGTGTTGCCGATCCCCTCCACCATTATCCTACTCCAACAACCCGTAGGACAACGGTGTCACCTATGCGGACGGATTAATCAACCTTTTGGTGGCGCCGTCGACGCGCGGGGCACCACTTCGTGGCCCAACAGCCGCTGTTCCGCCTTGTTCACGGGTGCTGCGGCGAGCAGCAGGTCGGTGGCCGCATCGGCCAGTGCGCGCACCGGCTGGCGCACCGTCGTCAGCGCCGGCCACACGATCGTCGCCGTGGGTCCATCATCGAAACCGGCAACCGACAGCGCCTCCGGCACGCGCAAGCCCCGGCGATGCGCCGCGGCGAGCACGCCCGCCGCCATGTCGTCGCTCGAGGCAAAGATTGCGGTCGGCGGATTGGGCAGCGACAGCAGCACGTCCGCCGCCGCTTCGCCCGAGGCCACGTCGAATTGCCCCTGCCGGATGAGGTCGAGATCGACCTCGACGGCATGGTCGCTCAGCGCACTGATATAGCCCGCCAGCCGCTGGCCCGACGCAGCATAGCTGCGATCGCCGACGACAAAGCCGATGCGGCGATGCCCCAGGCCGAGCAGGTGCACCGTCATGTCGAATGCAGCGCGTTCATTGTCGATCAGCGCGGCGGGCGCATCGTCGATCCGCATGCCCGGTTGTAGGCGCACGAACGGCGTGCCCCGCCGCGCCAGTTCATCGAGCACGCGGGTATCGTCACAGGCAGGCGGCGCCAGCACCAGCCCGTCGGGATTCGCCTGATCGAGCAGCGCGACGATGTCGTCGAGCAGCGTCGGCGAGGCGCGGTCGTATGGCTGCGCGATCATGCGCACCTGGTCGCGCGCGCAGCGTTCGCGCACGCCCGCCTGAATCTCGTACACGTACCAGGGATTGGGGTTGTCGCAGATCAGCGCGATCTGGTGCGATCGATGGCCGGCCAGCGCGCGCGCCGCCTGGCTCGGTTGAAATCCGATCTCGCGCATCACGTCGCGGATACGCTCGCGCTTGTCCGCGCTGACATATTGCTGATCGTTGATGACACGCGAGACGGTCTTGATCGAAACACCCGCGATCCGCGCGACATCACGGATCGTCGGGCGCGCGCTGTCGGGGGGAACGATGCTCATGATCTGTCCCATAGGACAGATATTTCTATTGTCACCCGAAACAGTGAATTGAGCCGACCTGTCTCGCTCAGCCGGCCGGCTGCGGCTTCGTCTCCTGCGGCGCCGCTTGTTGTGCGCCCGATTGTGCCGCCTGTTGCGCCGTCAGATACTCGACGATCAGCGGCACCTCGCCCGGGCCGATCGGCGCCTTGTAGGTATCGCGCATCTTTTCCACCGTCGCCTGCCATTGCGCCGCGGTCAGCCTGGGCTGGGTCAGCGCCATGCTGGCCGAGTGGCACGACAGGCAGCGTTGATTGACCACGTCGACATGCGGACCGGCAGGATAGGTCGCAGCATCATCGGGGAGGTCGATCGCGGTGGAGGTCAGCGCAAAGCCGTTGGCGGATACCGATGGCGCGGGCGGCACGGCCGAGGTCACCGGCTTCGGCGCCCCGCCGCTGCCCGCGCCGATCGCGACCAGCACGAAGAGGCCGCCGGCGATCAGCACCACGACGATGGCGGCGAGTGACGGCGCACGCATCAGCCGAGCCTCACGATTACGGGCTCGACGCAGTTGCGCATATAGCCACCGGGGTTCCAGTTCGCTTCCATCGGCTGCGTTTCTCCGCGTGTGTTGGTGCAGCGCGCCATTACCTTGACGCGCCCGGGGCGCGGCACGTTGACGCGCGCCGTGAAGCGGCGGAAGCCGTAGCGATCATCCTCGCGTCCAAGCGCCGCCGGCTCCCAGGTGCGCCCGCCAGTCGCCGATATGTCGACCCGCGCGACGCCCACGTCGCCGCCCATCGCGATGCCCTCGATCGGCAGCACGGGATCGTAGCCATAGGTGGCGCCATCCGCGACGCTGGTGATCCACGATCGCGGAATCATGCGGTTGATCGGCGTGGTCGGGAAATCCTTCGACCCCGGCGCCACATTGGCATGCGGCGTCGTTGGAATCTTGTACGCCTTCGCCATCCAGTAATTATCGTCCGGTCCGGCAAGCACCTCGATCGTGTCGAGCGTCTTCATCCAATAAGTCGAGAACCAGCCCGGCACGATCAGCCGTACGGGAAAGCCGTTGAGCAGCGGCAATTGCTCGCCGTTCATCGCGAACGCCAGCATCACCTCGCCGTCGCGCGCGTGATCGAGCGCCAGCGACTTCTCGAAATCGGCCGCACCCGCGACCAGCGGCTTGTCCATGCCACCGACGCGCACGGCCGTAGCACCGCCGCGGACCCCCGCGAGATCGAGCACGTGACGCAGCGGCACGCCCATCCACTTGGCGTTGCCCATCGCGCCATGGCCCCATTGTGCGCCCGGCACGCGCGGCTCGAACAGGCCGCGCGAATTGCCCGAACATTGGTTCACCGCCGCCAGTTCGATCCGCGGCATTCGCAGCAATTGCGCAAGCGAGATCGACAGCGGCCGCTCGACATGCCCGCCGACGCGGATGCGATAGGTCTCGACATCGATGCTGGTTGGCAGGTCGCCCCAATGCCAGCGTACGAAAAATCGATCGTTGGGCGTGTAGAGCGATTGCTGAAACACCTCCATCGGCGTTTCCAGCAGTGCGGGGCGCGTCCGTTGCAGGATCATCGCGCCCTTTTGCGGAAAGTCGCTCGTCATCGCGCGCTTGGACGGGCCGCCCGGCAGGCGCAGATCGACATCGGCACCCAGCGCACGCGCCGCCAGCATCGCGCCGCCGCCGGCAATTCCCGCCGCCAGCAACCGGCGCCGCGTGACCGCGCGCGCCTCGTTGAAATCAAGCCGATCCATTGCTCACCTGCTTTCTTGCCCTCGCTGCTTGCGCGTGCGGCGTGGCGGCCGGGCTGGTGCCCCCCGCCTGCGTGCGTCCTTGCGAAAGGCTGGTCATATCACCCTGACGATCGTGACGTTTGCCGCATCGCAAGCCGTGGCTAGCGCATCGTCAATCTCGTCGGTCACCAGATAGTCGATGTCGTCCAGCCCGCCGATCCGCACCGGCGCGGGTCGGCCGAGCTTGGAGGAATCGAGCGTCAGGATCACCTTGCGCGCCTGTGCGATGATCGTCTGCGACACGCGCACTTCATCGACGTCGAAATCAAGGAAGGTGCCGTCCGGCTCGATCGCGGAGGCCCCGATCAGCGCAAAGTCGACGCGAAAGCTGCGAATGAAGTCCATCGCCAGCGCGCCCACCACCGCACGGTCGCCCGGCCGCACGCGCCCGCCCGCCGCGATCACCTCGATCCCCGGGCTATCGGCCAAGATATCGACCACGTTCAGATTGTTGGTGATCACCATCAACTCGCGGTGGCCCTTCAGGTGCCGCGCGATCGCCTCGGTGGTCGATCCGATGTTGATGAACAGGCTCGATCCGTCGGGTACCAGTGCCGCCGCCGCCGCGCCGATTGCATCCTTTGTTTCCGCCGCGATCAGCCGCCGCTCGGCATAATGCAGATTGCCGACGCCCGATGTCACCACGGCGCCGCCATGCACGCGCGACAGCATCGATCTTTTGGCGAGCTGGTTCAGGTCCTTGCGGATCGTCTGCGGCGTCACGCCCAGCGCGTCGGCAAGCGCGTCCACCGAGACGCTGCCGGTATGCCGCGCCGTTTCCAGAATCTGCCGGTGGCGCGTGGCCACCACGTCGGCGCTCTGCTGCATCAGCCCGCGACAGCCGCCTCGGCAACCTGCGGCGTGGCGAGATATGCGTCGATCGCCGCGGCGGTGTGATCGGGCGTGTGCAGCCCCAGCTTGCTGCGCCGATACAGGATGTCCTCGCTTGTCCGTGCCCATTCGTCGGCGACGAGGTAATCCACTTCGGCCTGGTACAGGTCGCCGCCAAAGCACTGGCCCAGATCCGCCACCGTCTGCGCGCTGCCGAGCACCTGGTCGATCCGTGTTCCGTACGCGCGCGCCAGGCGGCGCAGCAGCGCCGGAGGCAAGCTGCGATAGCGCGCGCGCAGCCCGGTCACGAAGCGATCGAAATCGGCGTCCGCCATGTCGCCGCCCGGTAGCACCGCGCCCGCCGTCCACGCCCCGCTCGCCTGCGGGAAGAAAGGTGCCAATTCCTTCATCGCGTGCTCGGCGAGCTTGCGGTAGGTGGTGATCTTGCCGCCGAAGATGCTCAGCATCGGGGCGCGGCCTTCGCTGGCATCGAGATCGAGCACATAGTCGCGCGTTACCGCCGACGCGTTGGACGATTTGTCGTCATACAGCGGCCGAATACCGGCATAGGACCAGCGAATTTCGTTTTCGCTGACGGTCGTGTCGAAATAGCGGCCGATTGTCTCCAGAAGATACCCGGTTTCCTCCGAACTGATCGTGGCTTTGCCCGGTTTGGCATCCCAAACCTCGTCCGTTGTACCCACCAATGTATAGTCGCGCTCGTAGGGGATCGCGAACACGATGCGCCGATCGGGGTTCTGCAGCATGAAGGCATGGTCGCCCGGATAGAGCCGCGGCACCACGATATGGCTGCCCTTGACCAGCTTCACCCCGCGATCGGTGCGCGCATCGGGTACCCGGCCGAGCACGTCGGCCACCCACGGCCCCGCTGCGTTCACGAGCACCTTGGCCCGTACGGTGCGGCATCCTTCCGGCCCTTCGACGATCGCTTCCCAGCCGCCGGCGACGCGGCTCGCATCCACCAGCCGCGTGCGCGTCTCGATGGTGGCGCCGCGCGCAGCCGCGTCCATCGCGTTCAGCACCACCAGCCGGCTGTCCTCCACCCAGCAATCCGAGTAGATAAAAGCCTTTCCCTTTCGCGGGTTAAGGCCAGCGCCGACCGCGGCCTGCGCCAGATCGACCGTGCGCGTCCCCGGCAGCTTTTCACGCCCGCCAAGGTGATCGTACATGAACAACCCCAGCCGGACCATCCAGGCCGGACGTGGCGACTGGTTCTGCGGCAGCACGAACTCGAGGGGCCAGATGATGTGCGGCGCCATGTTGAGCAGCCGCTCGCGCTCGATCAGCGCCTCGCGCACCAGCCGGAACTCGCCATATTCCAGATAGCGAAGACCGCCATGGATCAGCTTGGTCGACGCGGAGGAGGTGTGGCTCGCCAGATCGTCCTGCTCCACCAGCAGCACGCTCAGCCCGCGCCCCGCCGCATCGCGCGCAATCCCCGCCCCGTTGATCCCCCCACCAACGATCAGCAGGTCCACGCCGTCCACCGCCACATTCGCCGCCATTCCATCAATCTCCGCCATCTCACCGCCATACGCCAAAACTTACCCAAACGAAAGTGTTTGACGTTCGTCCGAAAGGTGCCAAGGTTCACTCGAACGTTCAGGTGGAGAGTTTTGTGGCGGCGCATATCCTGGTGATCGATCAAGGGACGACGTCGACGCGCAGCGTGCTGTTCGACGATCAGGCCCGCCGCGTCGCGATCGCGCAGGTCGAGTTCCCGCAGCATTACCCCGCACACGGCTGGGTCGAGCATGATCCGGAGGACATCTGGCGCGATGCCGTGGCGACCGCACGCGAGGCGATCGGCAAGAGCGGCGTGGCGGCAGGCGACATCGCCGCGATCGGCATCACCAATCAGCGCGAGACGGCGGTGGTATGGGATCGTGCCACCGGTGAGCCGATCCACCGCGCCATTGTTTGGCAGGACCGGCGCGGTGCGCCGTTGTGCGCAAAACTGCGGGCGGAGGGTGCCGAGGCGCTGATCCAGGCGCGCACCGGCCTGCTGATCGACCCGTATTTTTCCGCCACCAAGATCGCCTGGATACTCGACAATGTCGCCGATGCGCGCGCGCGTGCCGAGCGCGGCGAGCTGGCGTTCGGCACCATCGACAGCTTCCTCCTCTGGCGGCTGACCGGGGGCAAGGTGCACGCGACCGATGTGACCAACGCCAGTCGCACCATGCTGTTCGACATCCACCGCGGGGCATGGGACGAGGAGCTCTGCCGGCTGATCGGCGTGCCACCCGCAATGTTGCCGCAAGTGCATGACAACGCGCACGTTTATGGCACGGCTGACCCGTCGCTGTTCGGCGCTGCGATCCCCATCGCGGGCATGGCGGGCGACCAGCAGGCGGCGCTGTTCGGGCAGGCATGCTTCGAGCGCGGTGCGGCGAAATCGACCTATGGAACGGGCTGCTTCATGCTGCTCAACACGGGTGATCAGGCGGTGGAATCGAAGCATCGCCTGCTCACCACGCCGGCCTATCGACTGAACGGCAAGACGACGTACGCGCTGGAAGGATCGATCTTCGTCGCGGGCGCTGCGGTGAAATGGCTGCGCGACGGGATCGGCATCATCACCCATGCAAGCCAGACCAACGACATGGCGACCAAGGTGGAGAACAGCCACGGCGTGTACATGGTGCCGGCGTTCGTCGGGCTGGGGGCGCCGCACTGGGACCCCGATGCGCGCGGCTCGATCCATGGGCTGACGCTGGACACGACCGCCGCGCATCTCGCCCGCGCCGCGCTGGAAGCGGTGGCGTATCAGACGCTGGATCTGGCGGAGGCGATGGTGGCTGACGGTGGCAGCCGCCCGGAGGTCTTGCGGGTCGATGGCGGCATGGCGGCCAACGACTGGCTGTGCCGGTTCCTCGCCGATCTCACCGATATGGCGGTGGAACGCCCGGCGGATCTGGAGACAACCGCGCGCGGTGCGGCCTTCCATGCAGGGCTTGCGGCCGGGATCTGGCCTGATCTCGGCACACTTTCGGCCTTGTGGTCACGCGAACATTGTTTCGAGCCGTCGATGACGCCCGAAACGCGCGCGCCGCTCGTCGCCGGATGGCGCGATGCCGTGCAACGCACGCTGAGCCAGCGCGCCGACACATAACGTTACACAGGGGCCACGGCCGTTTGGTGGACTTCGCCCCCGATCACGTTCAATAAGGCTGCCGCCCCCCCATTTGTAGGGGCCGCACAGGACAAGCGCTTCTTCAGGCTCTGACCCGATGACGCCGCACCACCGTCGCTTGAACGGAAAGGACGACGCCATGCCGCTCTTTGTCGCCTATTGCGGAGAGGCGCCCGCGCCGGCCGCGCTTCTTGCTCGCTGGAATCTCGATCCCTGGTTGTTGCTCGCCCTCGCGATCGGCACCGCCATCGTGGCGCGCGGCGCCGGCAGCAACGAACGGCGCCTGCTGGCGGCCGCCGTGCTGACCTTGCTGGTCATCTTCGTGTCGCCGCTTTGCGCGCTCAGCAGCGCGTTGTTCGCCGCGCGCATCGTGCACCACGTGCTGCTCGTCGCAATTGCCGCGCCGCTGCTGGCGCTGGCCATACCCGCCGGCCGCGCGCAGGGGCTTGCGCTGCCGTTCGCCGTCTCGACCATTACCTTGTGGCTGTGGCACGTGCCGGCGCTGTACACCGAGGCGCTGCAATCGGTGGCGCTCTACTGGCTGATGCAGCTGTCGTTGCTGGCGACGGCCTGGTGGTTCTGGCGGGCGGTGTTCGCTGCGCGCGACGCGCTGCCGACGGCGATGCTGACGATCGCGGCGGCGGTCGGGCAGATGGGGCTGCTCGGCGCGATCCTGACCTTTGCGCCGCGCCCGCTCTATCCGCATCACCTGGTGGCGCCGCTCGCCTATGGCGTGAGCCCGCTTGAGGACCAGCAACTCGCCGGCCTCATCATGTGGGTGCCCGCAATGCTGCC
The DNA here is from genome assembly GCF_002197685.1 of Sphingomonas dokdonensis. Taxonomy (GTDB): domain Bacteria; phylum Pseudomonadota; class Alphaproteobacteria; order Sphingomonadales; family Sphingomonadaceae; genus Sphingomonas; species Sphingomonas dokdonensis. The sequence goes on from NZ_NBBI01000003.1 coordinate 465,319, forward strand.
GTATGCGATCATCGCCGCCTGGGTCGCGCGGCGCGGCTGGAGCGCGGGCTGGACGACGCGACCGGCATGATGCTGGCCATCACCATCGTGAAAGGGGTGCACATCGCGGCGTTGCTGCTGTGGGGCGCCGGGTTGATCGGCCTGCCACTGCTGCTGGCGGAGCACCGGCGCGACGACGGCCAGATCCAGTACCAACGGATCCGCCGCTTTACCCATTATGGCTATACCCACCTGCTGACCCCGGCGGCGGTGGTGGCGGTGGCGGCGGGCACGGCGCTGCTGTTCCTGCGCGGCGTATTCGTGCCGTGGATGTTCGCCAAGCTGGCGCTGGTCGCCGGGCTGGTCGCGCTGCACGCCTGGATCGGCAATCTGGTGGTGCGCATGGGAGAGCACAACAACCGGCGCCAGCCGTCGCCCCCGCTGCCGCTGGTGATCGCCGGCCTGACCCTGATGACCTGCATCCTGCTGCTGGTGCTGGGCAAGCCCGATATCGGCACCGACATCGTGCCCGACTGGCTGCAAAGCCCGCGCGGTCGTCAATTGCCGGTCGACGAGGTGCCGAGTTGATAGTCGAAGACCAGCTTGCCCCCATGCCAGCCGGTGAAGGCGACCATTGCGGCGGACAGGACCGACAGGATCAGCCCGTAGGGGAGCAGCGCCTGTTCGTAGCCGTGGAGGCGATAGCCCCAATTCGCGCCGAGCACCGCCAGCAGCGTCATGGCGATGATGAAGTGCGTCCAGCTGGAGGCACGCACGCGGATGCCGGGCACGCTGAGCAGCTCCACCGTGCCCGACAGGCCGGCAAGCAGCCCCATGAGGAAGGCCATGCCGGCACTCCACAGCGCCGCGCGCGCCCAGAAGATGTCGCCCGTCCACCAATAGAACAGGTCGGCGCCGAGCGCACAGGCGGTGAGACCGATGGGGAAGGATACAAGCATGGCGTGGATCGGATGGCCGGCCACCGCGATCTTCGATTCGGCGCGGTTGAACTGCGGATTGGCGCTGATCGGGTCGGTAAGCTGATCCTCGACGTCTTGCGTGCTGCGCATGGTGCGGTCCTTCAAGCCAGGGTGTTTGGCCGAACAACGCCCGGCCTTGCGATTCTTTCAACAGGCTGTGCCGGGCCGCTGTCCACCATGGATCCGGCCGGCCCGGCAGCAGGCGCGATCAACACCATCTGGTGGGTGATGCTGGCCGGCGCCACGGCGATCTTCCTTTTCGTCACGGCGCTGCTGCTGCTGGCGTTTCGCCCACGCGCCTCGCACGACGCATCGGTGCGGCGGTGGATCGTGGGCGGCGGGCTGATCTTTCCCGGCGTGGTGCTGACTGCGCTGCTGACCTTTGCGCTGGTCGTCGGCGAGCGGCTGTTGCCGCGTGGCGACGTGCCGGCGGTTCAGGTGGCCGCCGAAAGCAGCCAATATCAATGGTCCTTTACCCAGCCGGCGGCCGGCGCGGGTTCCATCCGCACCAAGGGCGTGCTGCATATCCCCGCTGGCCGACCGGTCGACGTGACGCTGACCTCGCGCGATGTGATCCATGCCTTCTGGGTGCCGCGGCTGGCGGGCAAGCTCGACGCCATTCCGGGCCACCGCAACGTGTTGCGCATCGAGGCGGATGCGCCAGGCGTCTATCAAGGCGTGTGCGCCGAATATTGCGGCGTCGGCCATGCCGGCCACGTGTTTCGTGTGGTGGCGCATGACCCCGCCGGCTGGGCGCGCTTTCAACGGGAGGGCGGCGCATGAAGGCGTTGCGGCTGCACCGTCAGTTCGAGGCGATCTGGGGAACGCCGCCGGGGTGGCGCGGCGCGCTGACCACGGTGAACCACAGCACGCTGGGTAAGCGGCTGATGCTGACCGCGTTCGGCTTTTTCCTGATCGGCGGCGTGCTGGCCATGCTGATCCGCGCGCAACTGGCGACGCCGCACAGTGCCTTTGTCGGGCCGGCGATCTTCAACCAGCTGTTCACGATGCACGGCAGCATCATGATGTTTCTGTTCGCGATCCCGATGTTCGAGGGCTTCACGATCTACATGCTGCCCAAGCTGCTGGGCACGCGCGACTTCGCCTTTCCGCGGCTCACCGCTTATGGCTGGTGGTGCTATCTGTTCGGGGGCAGCTTGCTGATCCTAGCCATGCTGCTCGGCGTGGCGCCGGACGCGGGCTGGTTCATGTACACGCCGCTGTCGTCAAAACCCTATTCGCCGGGGATCAACGCCGATTTCTGGCTGCTCGGCATCACCTTTGTCGAGATTTCCGCGATCGTCACAGCGGCCGATATCGTCGTCACCATCCTGAAGCTGCGCGCGCCGGGCATGTCGCTCGACAAGATGCCGCTGTTCGCCTGGTACATGCTGGTGACGGCGATGATGATGCTGATCGGCTTTCCGCCGCTGATCCTGGGATCGGTGCTGCTGGAACTGGAGCGGGCGTTCGACTGGCCGTTTTTCGATGCCACGCGCGGGGGCGATGCGCTGCTGTGGCAGCACCTGTTCTGGCTGTTCGGCCATCCGGAGGTGTACATTATCTTCCTGCCCGCCGCGGGGGTGGTCTCCACCATCCTCCCGGTGATGGCGCGCACCCGGATCCTTGGCTACGGCTGGATCGTCGGGGCGATCCTGGCGCTCGGCTTTCTGAGTTTCGGCCTGTGGGTGCATCACATGTTCGCGGTGGGCATCCCGCACATGGCGCTGGCGTTCTTTTCGGCAGCGTCGACGCTGGTGGCGGTGCCGACGGGGGTGCAGATCTTCGCCTGGATCGGCACCTTGTGGTCGGGACGGCCGCAGATGCGGCTGCCGATGCTTTATCTCCTCGGCTTTTTCTTCGTGTTCGTGATGGGCGGCCTGACGGGGGTGATGGTGGCGGTGGTGCCGTTCGACTGGCAGGCGCACGACACCGCCTTCGTGACCGCGCACCTCCATTACGTGCTGGTCGGCGGGTTCGTGTTTCCGATGCTGGCGGGCGCCTATTACTGGCTGGGGCACCTGATCGGGCGGCAGCGGCAATATACGCTCGGCGTGACCGCCTTCTGGCTGATCTTCATCGGCTTCAACATGACGTTCTTCCTGATGCACGTGGTGGGCCTGCTGGGGCAGCCGCGGCGCATCGAGACCTATCCCGAGGGGCTGGGCTGGACGGGCTACAACCTCCTGTCCTCGGTCGGCAGTTTCGTGCTGGCGTTCGGCATCGCGTTGTTCATCATCGACCTCAGCCTGCAATTCTTTCACGCGCCCCGGACACGCCGCAATCCGTGGGGCGCGACCACGCTGGAATGGGCGATGATGCTGCCCTCGCCCTCCTACAACATCGCCAGCATCCCCAACGTCGACGATCGCGATCCGCTGGCGGCGCGGCCGGCGCTGGCGCTCGAACTGGCGCGCGGCGAGGGGTATCTGGGCGAGCCCCGCCACGGCTGGCGCGAAACGCTGGCGGTGGAGACGGCGAGCGGGCGGCTGGATCACATCGTGGTGCTGCCCGGCAACACCAGCCTGCCAATCTGGACCGCGGCGGTGACGGGCGCGTTTTTCGTCGCCATGCTGCTTGGCCTCTACTGGATCGCGCCGGTGCCGCTGATCGGCGTCGCCGTGCTCGGCTGGCGCTGGGCCGCGGTGCTTGGGCGCAGAACCGATATCGGCCCGCTGCCGCTCGGTGGCGGCGAGACGGCGGTGACGCATTGGGAGGCGCGCGACCCGCCGGGCTGGTGGGGCAGCGTGTTCGTGCTGCTGGCCGATGCGACGTTTTTCGGGTCGCTGCTGTTCGGCTATGCCTATCTGTGGACGGTGGCGCCCGGTTGGCCGCCGCCGCGGCTGATGGCGGGATCGCTGATCGAACCGGCGCTTGGCGTCATTGGCGCGGGCCTTGCCGTGGTCGGTGCGCGGGCGGCGACCAGACGGCTGGCGCGCGATGGCGAGGGGCATTCCGGGATGGCCGGGGCCGGCCTCGCGCTGCTGTTCGGCGCGCTGCTCGCCACGGCGCTGCTGCGCGCACCGGCGCCGACCGGGCACGCCTATCATGCCGTGATCGCGGTGATGATCGGCTATGCGCTGTTCCACGTCGGTGTGGCGCTGCTCATCCAGATCTTCGTTCATCGGCGCGGGCGGGCGGGGTACCTTTCGGCACGGCGCAGCGCGGAGCGGCGCATTGCCACCTTGTGGACCGATTATGGCGCGGCGAGCGGCGTCATCGTGCTGCTGGCGACGCATCTGCCGGGTTTGGTCGCGTGATCGCGCTGCTGCGCGCCGTGGCGGGGCTCATCGTCTGGGCGGTCGCCTTTTCGGCGATCTACGGCGCCCAGGGGCTCGTCTGCGCCCGTGGCTGGCAGGACGTCGCGATCGGGCCGGTTGGTCTTGGCCGGGCGCTGCTGATCGCGTTGTGGCTCGCCTTTTGCGCGGTGCTGGGACGGATGACGTGGCGCCTGCGCTGCGCTTGGCATGGCGGCGTCTTTCTGGATCGCCTCGCCGCCGCCAGCGCGGTGGTCGGCCTGATCTCCACCGTCTATACCGGCCTGCCGGTCGTCGCCACAGCGGTTTGCCGATAGCGGGCGCTGGCACGCCGTAGGGGCATGGCCTATCTGACACGCGATGCCCGCCGTGCCGCTTCTGTATTCCTTTCGACGCTGCCCTTTTGCGATTCGGGCGCGGCTGGCACTGTTGGCGAGCGGCACCGATTGTATCGTCCGCGAGGTGAAGCTGTCGGCCAAGCCGGATGCCTTGCGTGCCGCTTCGCCCAAGGCGACCGTGCCGGTGCTGGTGCTGCCCGATGGCGCGGTGATCGACCAGAGCATCGATATCATGCGCTGGGCACTCGCGCGGCACGATCCGGCAGGCTGGCTCGCACACGACGACCGGCAATTGATCGAGGCGAACGACGGCCCGTTCAAGCATCACCTCGATCGTGCGAAATATCCCGAGCGGCACGGCAGCGATCCGGCAACGCACCGGGTGGTATGCCTAGACATGTTACGCCCGCTCGACGATCGTCTGGGTACGTCGGCATATCTGTGCGGGGCAACGATGGGCCTTGCCGATGCGGCGGTGCTGCCCTTCGTCCGGCAGTTCGCGTCGATCGACCGGGCTTGGTTCGACGCGCAGCCGGTGCCGCATGTCCGTTGGTGGCTGGACCAGTTTGTCGGATCGACGCTGTTCGAGACGGCGATGGTGCGCCTTGCGCCGTGGAAGCCGGGCGACCCGGACACATACTTTCCGGCGCGAGGCTAGCCCGCGCCACGCCGCACCTGCGCGCTGGATCGCGGGGTGAGCGCAGGCGTTGGTGCCCGGTGACAGTGCTTGTGCCGATCCTGGGCGATCAACTCTCCTTGAACCTGTCGTCGCTTGCCGCCGCCGATCCGGCAACAAGCGTCGTGCTGATGATGGAGGTGGCGGAGGAGACGCAATACGTCCGTCATCACAAGACCAAGCTCGTCTTCATCCTGTCGGCCATGCGGCACCATGCCGAGGCGCTGCGCGACGCGGGCTGGACGGTGGATTACGTCCGGCTGGACGATCCCGACAATAGCGGCAGCTTCACCGGCGAGATCGCCCGCGCGATCGCGCGCCACGCGCCGGATCGCATCGTGGTGACGGAAGCGGGCGAGTGGCGTGTCGCGGCGATGCTCGACGGGTGGGAAACGCTGTTCGGCACGCCCGTCGACCAGCGGCCCGACACGCGCTTCATCTGCTCGCACGCCGCATTCGAGGAATGGGCGAGCAGCCGCAGCGTCCTGACCATGGAATGGTTCTATCGCCGCATGCGCGCCGCCACGGGATTGTTGATGGAAGGCGGCAAGCCGGTGGGCGGCCGGTGGAATTACGACAAGGAAAACCGCCGTGCAGCCGAGCGTGACCTGCTGATGCCGCAGCCGCTGGCCTTTACGCCCGACGCGATCACCCGCGAGGTGATTGCCCTGGTCGAACAACGTTTTGCGCACCATCCCGGTAGCCTGGACGGGTTCGACTATGCCGTGACCGCAGCCGATGCCGAGCGCCAGGCAGCCAGTTTCATGGCCAATGCGCTGCCGCAGTTCGGCGATTACGAGGATGCGATGCTGACCGGCGAGCGCTTCCTGTGGCACTCCATCCTGTCGCCGTACATCAACGCCGGGCTGCTCGACCCGCTCGACCTGTGCCGGCGCGCGGCGGCCGCCTATGCGGCAGGACATGCACCGATCAATTCGGTCGAGGGCTATATCCGACAGATCCTGGGTTGGCGCGAATATATGCGCGGGATCTACTGGCGCGAAGGCCCCGATTATGTGGAGCGCAACTTCCTTGGCCACACGCGGGCGCTGCCCGGCTGGTATTGGACGGGGCAGACCGACCTCGAATGCCTGGCCGAAACGCTGGGGCAGACGCTCGCCACCGCGCATGCGCATCATATCCAGCGGCTGATGGTGATCGGCAATTTCGCACTGCTGATCGGGGCCGATCCGAAGGCGGTGCATCATTGGTACCTGGAAGTGTACCTCGATGCCTATGAATGGGTGGAGCTGCCGAACACGCTGGGCATGAGCCAATTCGGCGACGGCGGTCTGCTGGGATCGAAACCCTATGTGTCGTCGGGCGCCTATATCAACCGCATGTCCGATTATTGCGGCCAGTGCCGCTATGACGTGACCAAGCGCGTCGGCGAGGATGCCTGCCCGTTCAACGCGCTCTACTGGCACTTTCTTGACCGGCATCGCGACAAGCTGGGGAGCAACCGCCGCCTTGCCATGCCGTACCGCACCTGGGATCGGCAGTCGGCGGCGGCGCAGGCGAGCACGCTCGCACAGGCGACGGCATTTCTGGACACGCTCGATGCGGGCGGTGACGGTGATTATTGACCACGCGGGCGAACAATGTCGCGCGCATTGAGCTTTCCTCTGCGCGCGATCGGTGAGAAGCGTCGACCATGAAATTCGTGATGGCCGATCTGCCGCCGCGGCAGCGCTACAAGCTGCTCGTCTCCACCGTCACGCCGCGGCCGATCGCGTGGGTGACGACGCGCGGCACGAACAGCGTGGTGAATGCCGCACCCTACAGCTTTTTCAACGCAATGGGTGACGATCCGCCGCTGCTGGTGCTGGGTTTGCTGAAAAACGCCGAGGGCGCGGACAAGGATACTGCGACCAACATCATCGAGACGGGCGAGTTCGTCGTGAACCTCGTGAGCGAGCAGGATGCCGAGACGATGAACCTGTCGTGCGTCGATGCGCCGCGCACGGTGAGCGAGATCGATTATGCGGGCATCGCCACCACGTCCGCGACGCGTGTCGCGCCGCCGCTGATCGCAACCGCCCCGGTGAGCTTCGAATGTGTGAAGCGCGAGGTGCTGGAGATCGGCCCGCGGCAGGTGATCGCGGTAGGCGAGGTGCTGGTGACGCACATTCGCGACGAATTCATCGCCGATCCTGACAAGCTGCACGTGGATACCGCCGCGATGCGGCTGATCGGGCGGATGCATGGTGCGGGCACGTACCTGCGCAACACCGACACCTTCACCATGACACGGCCGGTGTTCGACCCGGCGCGGGTTGGCGGAGACGAGCGATAAGGCCGATCAGCCGCATCGACCTCAACCTGCTCGGCACCTTCGAGGCGATCTATACGCAGGGCGGGGTGACGGCGGCGGCGCGGCATCTGCATCTGTCGCAATCCGCGGTGAGCCACGCGCTGGCGCGGCTGCGGCTGGCGTTTGATGACGAATTGTTCGTGCGCGCGGGCAACGCCATCGTGCCGACCGCGCTCGCCCGCTCGATCATCGATCCGGTGCGCGACGCGCTGCACGGGGTGGAGCAGGCGCTGGTCGCGGCGGCGCGGTTCGATCCGGCGACATCGACCCGCGCCTTCCGCATCGGGCTGCGCCAGGCGAACGAGGCGCGGGTATTCGCCGGGATCGTCGCCGAGGTAGTGCGCGCGGCGCCGGGCGTGACGCTGGGGAGCGTCAACTTTCGTCGCAGCGAGGTGGCCGAGGAGCTTGCGCGCGGCGACCTCGACCTCGCGATCGACGTGGCGAGCGATGCGACCGCGGGGCTACGCGCAATTCCGTTGCAGACCGATACGATGGTGGTGGCGGCGAGGCGCGGCCATCCGCGGATCGCGGGCACGGTCGACCTCCCGACGTATCTTGCCGCGGATCACGTGCAGGCCTCGCCGCGACCGTCGGGTCCGGGGCTGGAAGACGAGGGACTGGCGGCGCTGGGCGAAACCCGGCGGGTGGCGATCCGCTGTCAGAATATCTGGTCGGCGTGGCAGGTGGTGGCGCAATCCGACCTGATCCTGACGCTGCTGGGCACGCATGCCGCGACGCTGCTGCCGGTGGCGGATAACCAGATCGTGCCGCTGCCATTCGAGATCGCGCCGCGGCCGCTGCAGCTGTTGTGGCATCCGGCGGCAGAGCGCGACCCCGGCAATGCGTGGCTTCGCACGCTGGTAGAGGCGCAGCTTGCCGCCGCGTAGGTCATGCATGATGGACATGCGTGCGATCAGGGATGATCATTACCGCCGATGCCCCGTGCGGCGGTACAATGGCACCATTGCAAACCGAGGGTGGGCCTGATGTCGAATATCTTCACGATTCCCGAGCTGGACGATCTGCGCATGTCGGAAGGCGTGCGGCCGCTGTTCGACGCGGTGAAGGCGTTCGTGCGCGACCACGTCGATCCGATCTATCCCGAGTTCGAGCGGCTGGGCGAAGGGCGCGAGAACCGCTGGAGCTTTGCACCGGGGCAGCTGGAGCTGCTGCAGGGTGCCAAGGATAAGGCAAAGGCTGCGGGGCTGTGGAATTTCTTCCTCCCCAATGCGGAGACAGGCGAGGGGCTGTCGAACCTCGACTATGCCTATATCGCTGCCGAGCTGGGCAAGTCGCCGCTCGCGTCCGAAGCGCTGAACTGCTCCGCGCCCGACACCGGCAACATGGAAGTGCTGGAGCGGGTCGGGACGCCCGAGCAGAAGAAGCAGTGGCTCGAGCCGCTGCTCGCCGGCGAGATCCGCTCGGCCTATGCGATGACCGAGCCCGATGTCGCCTCCTCGGACGCGAAGAACGTGCGCTGCGCCGCGCGGCTGGAGGGTGACGAATGGGTCATCAATGGCGAGAAGCATTATATCTCGGGCGCTGGCGACCCGCGCTGCAAGGTGATGATCACCATGGTGCGCACCAATCCCGATGCGCCGTCGTCGCAGCAGCAATCGCAGATCCTGGTGCCGATGGATGCCGAGGGAGTCGAGATCCTCGGCGCGATGGAGGTGTTCGGCAAGGATCACGCGCCGCGCGGGCACATGCATCTGCGCTTCAACAACGTGCGGGTGCCGCGCGAGAACATCCTGCTGGGCGAGGGCCGCGGCTTCGAGATCTCGCAGGTCCGCCTCGGGCCGGGCCGTATCCACCATTGCATGCGCACGATCGGCAAGGCGGAAGTCGCGCTCGACCTGATGGTGAAGCGCGGCAATTCGCGCGAGGCGTTCGGCCGCTCGCTGATCATGCTGGGCAAGAACCTGGAGCTCGTCAGCCGCGCGCGGATCGAGATCGAGGCGATGCGCCTGATGGTGCTGAAGGCGGCCAAGGCGATGGACGTGCTTGGCAATCGCGAGGCGCGCGTGTGGGTCAGCATGGTAAAGGCGATGGTGCCGGAGAAGACCTGCCAGATCATCGACCAGGCGATCCAGATCCACGGCGCCTATGGCATGAGCCAGTTCACGCCGCTCGCCGAGCTGTACGCCGACGTGCGCCACCTGCGCTTTGCCGACGGGCCCGACGAAGTGCACCACATGGTGGTTGGCCGCAACGAGCTGGCGCTGCATTGATCGCGCAGCCCTGATCGAGACGACAGGCGACAGCGGAGGCGTCGGGGCATAAGGCTGTTCCGACGCCTTTGTTGTTTGGGGGAAGCCGTACATGAGCGATGCCATCTTCACGCGCGATGGCGCCGACTTCGTTGCGGGCGGCTATGCCGCAGGGCCGTGGCATCCCGGTCTGCAGCATGGCGGCGCCCCTTCCGCGCTGGTGGCCTGGGCGGCGGAGCAGGTGCCGACCGCCAGCCCGATGCGCGTCGCGCGCGTGACGGTGGAGCTGCTGCGGCCGGTGCCGGTGGATCGGCTCGCGGTGGAAGCCGAGGTGATCCGCGACGGGCGCAAGATCCAGCTCGTCCAGGTGCGGTTGCTGCATGCGGGCAAGGAAGTGACGCGGGGGGTCGTGCTGCGCGTGCGGATCGGCGACGAGGCGCTGCCGGAGGGCGCGGGGATCGCGGGCGGGCCCGGATCGCCAGACGACGTGGCGCCGGACACGACGTTCCAGAACGAATTGCCGAACCGCGTCAACTTTGGCGCGAACTTCGACATGCGGCGCATCCGCGGTGGCTTCGGGCAATTGGGTCCGGGCAAGATGTGGTTTCGCCAGCACCGTGCGCTGATCGCCGGTGAGGCGCAGACGCCGGTGACGCGCGCGATGGCGGTGGCGGATTTCTCCAACGGCATCGCGCCGATGCTGCCGTTCGACGCGTGGACGTTCCTCAACGCCGACCTGACCGTCAGCTTCGCGCGGGCGCCGGAGGGCGAGTGGATCTTTTCCGACGCGGAGACGTGGCTGGGCGACGACGGCGCGGGGCTGGCGATGACGCGGCTGGGCGATTCGCGCGGCTGGTTCGGCCGGGCGGTGCAGTCGCTGATCGTGGAGCGGCGCTGAACGGCGTGTTCTAGCGGCGACCGCCGCGGCTGCTGGCGGCGCGCGCGGGTGTGCGTGCGGTGTCTAGTTGCGGACGGTAACGCTGGCCCACGCCCTTGCCGGCGCCCTTTGCGGCGTAGAGCGCGAGGTCGGCGCGCTTGCGCAATTCCACCGTGCTGGCGGCGTCTTCCGGCAGGCAGGCAAAGCCGATGCTGGCGCCGACGTGCACCTTGCAATCATCGGAAACGTCATAGGGCGTATCGGCGACTGCCTCGATCAGGCGATCGACCAGCGGGGCGGCGCGATCGGCGGCCACGCCGCGCGCGACGACCATGAACTCGTCGCCGCCCATGCGCGCGAGCAGGTCGTCGGGGCCGAGCTGCTGCGCCAGGCGATCGGCCACTTTCATCAGCAAGACGTCCCCCGCGCCGTGGCCATGGGTGTCGTTCACCTGCTTGAACCCATCGAGATCGATGCTGAGCAGCGCCATGCAGCGGTGCGCGTCCGGTGCGATCCGGCCGAGCGCATCATCCATGCCGTGACGGTTCAGGATACCGGTCAGTGCGTCATGCTCCGCAAGATAGAGCGCCTGCTTTTCCGCCGCGATCATCAGCAGCATCGAGCGATGAAAGGTGCGGATGATCTGCATCGCGCCAAGGAGAAACGGCGGCGTGAGAATAAGGATGACGAGCAGCCACGGCTCGCCCGACAGCGCGGCGCCGGCAACGAACGGCAGGTCGCAGAGCAACACCAGCAGAAAGGCGAAGCGCGGCGCGGGATAGTTGCGTGCGCACACCGGACCCAGCATGGCGACCAGCAGCGTGGTGGACAGGACGCTGAGCACCAGATCGCCCGACACCATGGCCGTCAGCGCAAGCGTACCTTGCGTTGCGCACCAGATGACCGACAGCACCGCCGAGCCGTCAATGGATGGAAGATAATCAGGGTTCGCTCGTGACCGCGCGACACGAGTTCGCCATTCAAGCAGACGGGCAACCAACACCACGAGTTCGATCAGGCAAAAGATCGCAAAGACAGTCTGCCCACTGCGGATCAGCGCCGCGCCCGCCACGACAAGCGAGCAGAACGAGCCCATGATCGCCGCGGCGGTGGAATTCAGCAGCTGTCCCAGCAGCAAGGCGCGGCCCTTGGCGTCGACCTCTCCACCTGGTTCGAACAACCAGTGTAGCGCCCGTCCAACGGGGCCCAGTTTTGCAAAAGAATGGCCGTGCACGTCGTCAGCCTTGTCCGCTTTCCCCTTGCAATAGCGGAAAATGTTGGCGGAGACGTTAAGATCGTCGTGAGACGGGCGGTCATCGCCTGGAGCGGCAGGATCGCGTCTTAGCGAGTCCTGCCGCTCGCGCGATCAGCGCGCCGGCTGCTCGAACAGGCGGCGCAGGAACACCGTTTCCACCTCGCGGCGCAGATCGTTGTTCGGCTTCTTGTAGAAGCCGTGGCCTTCGTCGGCGAAGAGCACGTACCAGGCCTCGTTGCCGTTCGCGCGCAGCTTGTCGACGATCTGGTCGGATTCGAGCTGCGGCACGCGCGGGTCGTTGGCGCCCTGCATCACCAGCATCGGTTTGGTGATGCGATCGACGCTGGTGATCGGCGAAACGCGCTGGAGCACCGCGCGCATCTTGGGATCACGCTCATCGCCATATTCGGCGCGGCGATTGTCGCGGCGATACGCCTCGGTACGTTCAAGGAACGTGATCCAGTTGCTGATCCCGTACCGCTCGACCCCGCCGACCAGACGATCGGAATAATGCGTCATCACGGCAAGGCTCATGTAGCCGCCGTAGGATTGGCCATAAACGGCGACGCGGCTCGCATCGAGACCCGGCTGCTCGCCGATCCAGTCGAGCAGGGCGCCGATGTCCTTTACCGAATCCTCGCGCTTTTCGGCATTGTCGAGATTGAGGTAGCGCTTGCCATAGCCGTCGCTGCCGCGGACATTGGGAAGGATCACCGTCGCCTTCAGCACGTCGGCGAAATATTGCGCGCCATAGTTCCAGATCGGGCGGGTCTGCGCCTCCGGGCCGCCGTGAATGTCGATGATGACGGGCGTACGCGTGCCCGCAGGCACGCCCTTCGGTCGATAGACGAACGCCGGCACCGACAGACCGTCAAACGACGTGAAGCGGATCAGCTCGGGCTCGGCGAGCTGGGCCGGGTCGAGATCGCCGAGCTCCGACGTGGTCCAGCGCGTCAGGCCGGCACCGAGCACATCCCAGGCCCACACGTCGCCCGCCGACGTGGCGGAGGTGAGGCCGATCGCGAGCTGCTTGCCATCGAGCGAGAATTTCAGCGCGGTGAGCACGCCCTTGGGCAGGGTCGGTTGCGGCAGCGCGCGACGGGTGATGCGATCCTGCACCACCACGCGCGAGAAGCCGTCCTCGTTTACCGAATAGGCGAGGACGCGGCCATCGTCCGTCACGTCGTAGCTTTCGACGTCCCACTTGAGGTCCGGCGTCAGCACGCGCTGGTTGCCGGTGGCGAGGTCGATCTCGACCAGCTGGCGCGTGTCGCTGCCCCGATCGGAGATGGCGATGAGCGACTTGCCGTTGGGGAGGTAGCGCGGTTCCTGATAAACGGCTGCTTCCGCCTGCGGGGCGATCCGGCGTGCCTTGCCGGTGGCGAGATCGAGCTCGAACAGCTGGTCCTCGCGGTTCGACAGGCTGCGCACGAAGATCAGCCGCGATTTGTCGGGCGCGATGTCGGCGGGAGCAACCGCACCGTCCGCCTGATAGAGCGTGCGCGGTGTGCCGCCGGCCTTTGGATCAACCCCCAGGATCGTATAGGCGGCGCTACCCTTGGTTGCGCGCGCCCAGGCAAGGAGACTGCCGTCCTTGCTGAACACGGGCGAGCCGTTGCGCGTGCCGGCTTGCGTCAGCTGCTGCGCGGTGCCGGTGAGGCCACGGGCATACAGCTGAAACCATTCGTCGCCGCCGGTATCACGCACCATGACGAACCGGTCGGTGCCGGGGATGACGCTGGCGCCGGCTATCGGCTCGGCGCCGAAGGTGACCTGGGTGCGCGCGGCACCGGGGCTGGCAACATGGTGCAATTGCTGCGTGGCGCCGAAGCGCGTCGCGATCAGCATCGAGCCGTCGGGCAGCCAATCCTCGAACTGTGCGGCGCGGCTGTTCTGATAGCGCTGCACTGCCTCGCGCACGTCGGCGGGGATCTCGGGCACGCCCGACAGCGTGGCGCTGCCGACCTGCCGCTGGTTGACGGCGGAAGCGGGCGCGCCACTCGTCTGTGCAAAAGCGCCGGCACTAAGAGCGGCGAGGCTGATCGAAGCGGCGAGTTGTTTGAGCATGGCTCCATTGATCGGCCCTTGGCGGGCGCGGCGTCAAGCGCGCGTGCATCGCAACCGGTGACATAAGTCACTGGTGCGCAGCGCGACCGGCGAACAGGGGCGAGCGATCAATTGCCAGCATGGCCGTGCTGGGGCTACGGTGCCGAGCATGTCGCCCCTCGCCATGATCAGGGATAGTTCTGTCGCCGCGGTTATCAGCGACCCCAATCTTGCCGATACGCCGATCGTTGCGTGCAACCAGGCGTTCGTGGATCTGACCGGCTATGCCGAAGACGAGGTGGTAGGGCGCAATTGCCGGTTCCTGCGCGGACCGGATACCGAGCCCGAGTTGACAGAGGAATTGCGCCGCGCGGTTAGAGAGAAGCGCACGACGCTGGTCGAGATCCTGAACTATCGCAAGGATGGCACTCCGTTTCGCAATGCAGTGATGCTGGCACCAATCTTTGGCGAGGATGGTGCGCTGCGGTACATGCTGGGATCGCAACACCCCGTCGATGAAGCCGGTGCGTCGGCGCAGGCGCGGGAAGCGATCGCCCGTCTGTCGGAGAGGCAGCACGATGTTTTGGTGCGCATGGCGCGCGGACTGATGAACAAGCAGATCGCTTACGAAATGAACATCAGCGAGCGCACGGTGAAAATGCACCGAGCCGCCTTGTTAAAGGTGCTCGGGGTGCGCACGGCGGCCGATGCCATCAGGGCCGCAGTAGAGGCTGGCCTGTAATAAAGGTGATGGGGAGGCGGGGACCGCCGCCTCCCCATCTGCCGGCCCTGCGCAGGGGCAGAAAACAGGGCCGGTTGGCTGACGCCTGAGGCTTGGTCCTGGAAGCGGACCGCGTGGGATCAGCCGCCGGGCATCAGAACTTTGTTGATGACGTGCACGACGCCGTTGGACTGCGGTGCATCGGCCATCGTGACGGTGGCGCTGCCGCCGGCCGCATCGGTAATCATCACCTTGCCGCCCGACATGGTTGCCTTGAGCTGCCCGCCCTGAACGGTGGTAAGCATGGTGGTGCCACCGCCGGCCTTGATCTGCTTGGCAAGATCGGCGGCGGTCACCTTGCCGGCGACGACGTGATAGGTGAGGACGCTGGTTAGCTGTGGCTTGTTTTCCGGCTTCAGCAGCGTGTCGACCGTGCCGGCGGGCAGCGCGGAAAAGGCGGCGTTGGTGGGCGCGAATACCGTGAACGGTCCGGTTCCGTTCAGCGTATCGACCAAGCCGGCTGCCTTCACCGCCGCGACCAGCGTGCTGAGGTTCGGCATGGCCGATGCGTTCTCGACGATCGTTTTGGAAGCGCTTGCCGCAGCAGGCGCCATCACCGGCAGCGGCTTGGCAAAAGCGGGTGCGGTTGCTGCCAGGCCACCGGCCGCCAGGATGATCAGAGCGCGAGAGACAGACATTCACCGTTCCTTTCAGATGATCAGAAATGCTGATCGGTGAATGCACAGGTTATCGAAGCGTTGCAGCGACTATCAGCCTGCTTAAGATCTAGATTTCCACTTAAGTTGCTATGGTAGAGGGCAAAACCAGATTATTTGTATCTGGTTCTGCCCTTAAGGGCAGGTAAGGTGGGTAACGTTCAACTTCGCTGACGCTGGATACGCACAAGCGCCGCGTCAAGCGCCGAGAGGAAACGCGAGCGATCCTCCTTGCCGAAGGGCGGCGGGCCGCCGATGCGATCGCCACCGGCCCGCAGGTCGCTCATGATCGCGCGCACCGCTACCGCGTTGCCGATCGAACTGGCGGTGAAGGGCTTGCCGTTGGGCGCGATCACCGCACCCGCGCCGCCCTTGATGCAACGATCGGCGAGCAGGATGTCGGCAGTGATGACGACGCTTGCCGTGGTGACGCGCTCGGCAATCCAGTCATCGGCGGCGTCGAAGCCGTCGTCCACCACCACGCGGCTGACCAGCGGATGCGGCGGCACACGCAGGTGCGCGTTGCTCACCACGGTCACCGGCACGTTCAGGCGATATGCGACGCGATAGATCTCCTCCTTTACCGGGCAGGCGTCCGCATCGACGAGGATCATCGGTTGAACCATCGGCGTCTCATGCCCCGGCACGTGACGGCATGTCGACCGGCAAGCCTCAGACGCGATTGACGGCGCGGCGCACCATGCCGTCGACCGGGGCATCGTGCAGACGGCGATAGCGTGCCTCGATCAGCCCGAAGATGCCAAAGCCGAGCAGGCCGATGGCGATCACGATATCCCAGGGATTGGTCAGCCAGCCGAGCGCCTTTTCCATGCCGCCGGCCTGTTCGCTACGCTCCTGGAAACCGGCGCTCAGCAGGAAATAGCCGCTGATCATGAAGACGAGACCGCGTGCGGCGTAGCCGATCCGCCCGCTCCATTGCGCCCACGCCTGGCGCGCGACTCCGGGGTCGAGGTGCTCCAGAAATTTCGCCCTGACCGCCTTTACCATCTGCAGGATGCCGACGCCGACGAGGATCAGCCCGCCCAGCATCACCAGCACGCCGCCGCCGGGCAGCGACATGGCGGTCTGTGCGCCCTCCTGCGTCGAATCGCCGCCGGACGATGCCGCGCCCTGCATTAGTTTGATCGCCTGCCAGGCAAGGAACAGGTGGATGACGCCGCTGGCCGCCGCGCCGACGCGTTCCAGGACGCCGTGCTTGTCGTCATCGTGGCGTTCGATGTTGAAGGCGGCGTCGGACAGGCGCCAGATGCCGTAGCCGATCAGCCCGGCGGCCATGATGCCGAGCAACAGCTGCCCGCCGCTTTCGCCAAGATAGCGTAGCGCGCCGGCGGGGTCTTCGGCGCGCCCGGTGCGCAGGATCAGGAACGCGATGACGAGATAGAGCGCGCCGCGCACGGCGAAGCCCAATCTGGTGAGCATGGTGAGCCGTGCGCTGGTGTTCATGCGGATTGTCCCCTTTTCTTCTCCGGGCAAACCGCCGGATCGGCCGGTTCGTTCCGATCGCGACATGGTTAAGGCCGAGGCCAACGCGCCCGGTGCTTGCCGATGCCCGATATACACGCGGCGCTTGCCAGCATGGCACCAGAGCGGCGATGGCGGATGACGGGGCAAAAGACCCCGTTCGGCGCCGCGCCACAACCGCGGCGAAACAGGAGAGCGGCGATGGACCTGGGGCTTGGCGGAAAGACGATCTTTGTGGCGGGCGGTAGCCGCGGCATCGGGCTTGGCATCGTGGAGGCGTGCCTGGCGGAGGGCGCGCGCGTGGCGATGACGGCGCGCGGTGCGCCGGCGCTGGCGGCAACGCACGAGATACTGGCGGCGCGTTATGGTGCGGAGGCGGTCTGGAGCGCGGCGGGAGACATGACCGATCCGGCGCAGGTCGAAACGCTGATTGCCGCGGCGGAGGAGGCGATGGGTCCGCTGTGGGGCGCAGTGGCGAATGTCGGCCTGCATCCGTGCCCGCCCGGCCTTGAGGTGGATGACGCCACCTGGCGCGGCGGCATGGCGCAGAATCTGGACTCCGCCTTTTATCTCGGGCGGTCGGCGCTGCGGCGGATGATGCCGCGCGGCGAGGGATCGGTGCTGATGATCGGGTCGATCGCGGGGCTTGCCGCGCTGGGCACGCCGCTGACCTATGGCACCGCCAAGGCGGCGATGGGGCATCTGGCCAAGGAGCTGGCGGTAATGGCGGGACCGAAGGGCGTGCGCGTCAACACCATCGCGCCAGGCAACATCATCTTTACTGGGGGCGACTGGGAGGAGCGATCGACCGGCGCGCGGGCGGAGAGCTGGTGGCGGTGGATCCGGCGCGAGGTGCCGCTGCAACGTTTCGGCAAGCCTGACGAGATCGGCAGCGTGGCGGCGTTCCTGCTGAGCCCGCTTGCCAGCTTCGTGACGGGTGCGATCGTGCCGGTGGACGGCGGGCAGGATCGCTGACCTTCAAGGCTCCGGCGCTGGACAGCGCCGTGCGATGTGCGATGACTCGCGTCGAGAGGGGAACAGGGAATGGCGCGGATTGGCCGGATGCTGGCGTGTGCGCTGGTCGGCGGGGGATTGCTGATGGCGAGTGCGGGTGCGGTGGCCGATGAGGCCGCGCCGGTGGTGCAGCGTGCACGAGAAGCGGGCCTGCGCTTCGGCATTCTCCAGCCGGGCAGGCTGAACGCGATCACCGATGTGGCGGGCGTGAAGGTGGGACACACGACGCTGGTCGAGGGCACGCGCGTGCATACGGGCGTGACGGCGATCCTGCCGCACGGGGGCAATCTGTTTCAGGACAAGGTGCCGGCGGGGTTCAGCGTCGGCAACGGTTTCGGCAAGTTCGCCGGCAGCACGCAGCTGGTGGAGCTGGGTGAGCTGGAAACGCCGATCCTGCTCACCAACACATTGTCGGTGGCCGATGCGATGGCGGCGAGCGTCGAATGGACGCTCGCACAGCCGGGCAACGCGGAGGTGCGATCGGTCAACGCGGTGGTGGGCGAGACCAATGATGCACAGCTCAACGACATTCGGGCGCGCAGCGTGACGATCGCGCACGCCCGCGCGGCAATCGACGCGGCGAAGACCGGGCCGGTGGCGGAAGGCGGGGTCGGCGCGGGCACGGGCACGGTGGCTTTCGGGTACAAGGGCGGGATCGGCACCAGCTCGCGCGTGCTGCCGGCGTCGCTCGGGGGCTATACCGTTGGCGTGCTGGTGCAGAGCAATTACGGCGGCGTGCTGACAATCGCCGGCCTCCCGGTGGGCGAGCGGCTGGGTGGATACCTGCTGGAGGATGCGGTCGCTCGGCAGCAGGGCGACGGATCGGTGATCGTCGTGATCGCCACCGATGCGCCCCTGTCCGACCGCAACCTGAAGCGGCTGGCGACGCGCGCCTTCATGGGCATCGCGCGGACGGGATCGCCGATGACCAACGGGTCGGGCGATTATGCCGTCGCCTTTTCGACGCACCCCGACGTGCGGCGGACCGCGGCGCGGCGTGCAGGCGCGGCCAGCTATCCCGATGTCGGCAATGACCAGATGACGCCGCTGTTCCAGGCGGTGAGCGAGGCGACGGAGGAGGCGGTGGTCAACTCGCTGTTCGCCGGCCGCACCGTCACCGGGTTCCGCGGCACGGTGGAACGGCTGCCGGTCGACCGCGTGCTGGCGATGTGGCGCGCGGCTGGTCGCGCCGCGAAGCAATGATTTCATTCAAGGATCGACCATGATGCCTTCCTGCCGTTCGCTTGCCCCGCTGCTGTTGCTCTCCGTTGCAACGGTGCCGGGTGCTGCGCTTGCCCATCAGGAGGTGGCGCCGCGCGCCGCTCGGGCCGCAGCGCCGGCCGGCAACGATCCCGGCGTCGCGCCTGCTCGCGGGGTAGGCGAGGGCGCAGGGCCGTTCCGTCGGATGGTGATCCGCGGCGCGACGCTGATCGACGGCACCGGATCGGTGCCGCGCGGACCGGTGGACATCGTGATCGAGGGCAATCGGATCGCCGACATCCGCCAGGCGGGCTGGCCGGGATTGCCGCTGAAGCCGGGCCGCGCGCCGCAGGATGCCGATCAGGAAATCGATGCGACCGGCATGTACGTGCTGCCCGGCTTCGTCGATGCGCACACGCATCTGCCCGGACCCGACAAGGCGCCCGACGCCTCCTACGCCTACAAGCTGTGGCTGGCGCATGGCGTGACGACGGTGCGCGGTGTGTCGCTCGCCTCGCCCGCTTATACCAGCCGCGACAAGGCGCGATCGGCACGCAACGAGATCGTCGCACCGCGCATCTTCAATTACCAGACGCTGGGCTCGGGCTGGTCGGGCGGGCGCATTTCGAGCCCCGACAAGGCGCGCGAATGGGTGCGCTGGGCGGCGAGGAACGACATTGATGGCATCAAGTTCTTCGGGCGCGACGATGAAACGCCCGAGGTGATGACCGCCGCGATCGACGAAGCGCACAAGAACAAGATGGGCACCGTCGCGCACCTCAGCCAGACCGGCGTGGCCAATTTCAACGGTATCATCGCGGGCCGCGCGCATCTCGACACGATCACGCATTTCTACGGGCATATGGAATCGTTGCTGAAGGATCACACGATCCAGAAAGTCTCGCCCGATTACAATTTCTACAACGAGCTCCAACGCTTCGCGCAAGTCGCCGACATCAAGGACGAGGTGTACGCACCCGGCTCGCCCGAATGGTGGGAGTATCTGCACGAGCAGAAGGCAAACGGCGTCACCTTTGACCCGACGTTCAACATTTACGCCGCCTCGCGCGACCTGATGCGGGCACGCAACGCCGATTGGCAGGGGCGCTACACCACGCCGCAGCTGTGGAATTACTTTCAGTCGACCCGCGACAACCACGGATCGTACTTCTTCGACTGGACCAGCCAGATCGAGACCAACTGGAAGGGATTCTACCGCAACTTCTTTCAGCTGATCCACGACTACAACCAGATCGGCGGCCGGGTGACGATCGGGACGGACTCGGGCTTCATCTACAAGGTTTACGGATTTGCCTATGTCGAGGAGCTGGAGCTGTTGCAGGAGGCGGGGCTGACGCCGCTGGAGATCTTCCGCTCCGCCACGGTGAACGGCGCCAAGACGCTGATGGAGCCGAAGGGCGAGGAGCCGCAGTTCGGCGCGGTGCGGCGCGGGATGCTGGCCGATTTGGTGATCGTGCCGGAGAATCCGCTCGCCAACCTCAAGACATTGTACGGCACCGGCTTCGTCCGCCTGAACCCGCAGACCAACAAGCAGGAGCGGATCGGCGGCGTGCGCTACACGATCAAGGACGGCATCGTGTACGACGCGCCGCGCCTGCTGGCCGATGTGGCCGCTATGGTGGCGCGCGAAAAGCAGGTGGTGCCGACTCCCGTGCCACCCCCGGTGATCCCGCTGGAGCCGGGCTTTGTCGCCACGGCGCAGCCGGTCGCGACGCCGTGACTGCGGGGCGCGATCAGAAGCTGCGGCTGAGGCGCAGCGTCCATTCGCGCGGGGCCACCGGATAGCCGATCGTGCCGACGCTGCCGCTGTTGTAGCGGCGGTCGGCAAGGTTGGTGACGGCGAGCAGCAGGCCCCAATCCTGCGAGTCGACGCCCGCCTGCATGTTGATCTGCGCCGCATTCGTGACACGGTGCTGCGGCTCGTTGCACAAGGCGATCGAATAGGGCGAGGCGGCGCTGTAATCGCCGCCGACGCGCAGCCGGGCCGACCCGACCGCGCGGGTGTAGCTGGCGCGCAGCTGATAGCGCAGCGCCGGGGTGAAGCGCAGGTCGAGATCGCGTTCGTCGGGGACGAAGGACGTGCAGCCGGGGCTGGATGAAAGGCGGGTGAAACGATCGGCGAGCGTCGCGATCCAGCCGCCGATCTCCACGCCGGCAAACGGGCGCGCGCTCCATTCCAGCTCAAGACCCTGGATACGCGCGTCGCCGACGTTCTGGCGAAAGATGTCCGGCGGCCCCGCGGTGACGCGCGAGGCGGAAAAGGCGATGTTGGTGTAATCGTTAATGAAATAGGCGGCGTTGATGCGCAGGCGATTGTCGAGCCAATCCGACTTCACGCCAATTTCGTGATTCCACACGGTCTCGGGCGCGATCGCGGTTTGCCGGTTGAGCACGAAGTCGAGGTTGCGCGCGCGCCCATCGAAGCTGCCGCTGCGAAAGCCCTTGGCAACGAGCGCATAGGCCATCACCTCGCCGGTGGCAGTATCGAAGCGGTAGTCGGCCTCGACGCGCGGCGACACGTCCGTCCAGCGCTCCGCGATGCGGCGCTGTGCGAGGCGGCCGTTCGGCAGGACCAGGATCGTGTCGGGCGCGGTGAGGAAGGATACGGCGTATCGCTTGCGCTCATCGGTATAGCGCAACCCGCCGCTGACGCGCGCACGATCGCCGAGCGCGAGCGTCGCCGAGCCGAACACGGCGATGCTGCTGGTATCGAGCCGCGGCTCGTACGGCGACCAATTGCCCGAAGTGCCGGGCGCGCGCGATGGCGCGTTGAAGAAATCATCGTTGCGGAAGCGCGCGTTCGGGCCGGCGGGCGTCGCGGCGCTGATCGCGGTGAGCTGATCGTTATGCTCCGCGAAATAATAGCCGCCGACCAGCCATTGTACGCGCTGCGCCCAGGCGGTGCCGGCGAGCTGCAGCTCCTGGCTCAGCTGGCGCTGCTGCTGATCCTGAAGCAGGATGATGTTGGCGCCGACACCGGGCGCATTGGCGGTCTGGTCGAAGCCGATGCGGGAGCGGAGCGTGCGGTGTGCGGTGATGCTGGTGAGTGTCGTGGCACCGGCCCGGTATTCTGCGCGGAGCGACACGCCATCGGTGTCGGTGCGGTTGAGCGGATCGGTATCGGCGGATGTGAAAGAATCGATCGATCCGTTGGGGTTGACGAAGCTGTTCGTGAAGCGACCCGGGCGCGCCGGATCGGCCGCGAAGCGTTGTGGAAAGCGTGGGGTGGAGCGATCGCGCGTGATGTCGGCGCTGGCCTGGATCGTGAGATCGGGCGCGGCTTCCCACAAGATCGCGGCACGAGCGCCTTGCAGGTCCTGATCGTTGACCCGGACGCCGTTGGTCAGATTGCGGCCCCAGCCGCGCTGATGGCGCGTCAGGCCGGAGACGCGCAGCGCCAGCGTCTTGCCGAGCGGCACGTTGGCGGCGGCGCGCGCGTCGATCCGGCTAAAGCTGCCGACCGTCACGTCCGCCTGTGCCGCGGGCGCGGCGACCGACGGTTTCTTCATGACGAGCTTGATCGCGCCGCCGCTGGTGTTGCGGCCGTAGAGCGTGCCCTGCGGCCCGCGCAGCACCTCGATCCGCTCGACATCGAGGAGATCGAGCAAGGCGCCGGTGGAGCGCGGCAGGATCACATCGTCGACGTAGATCCCGACCGGGGGATCGTTAGTGAAGATCGAATCGCCCTCGCCGACGCCGCGCAGGAACACGAGCGCGCCCGAACTGGTGCCGAAATTGCGTTGCAGATAGAGGTTCGGCACCGCCGCGCCGATCCGATCGAGGTTGACGATCCCCTCGTCTTCGAGCCGGGCGGCAGGCAACACGGTGAGCGTGACGGGCACATCCTGCGCAGGCTCTTCGCGCCGTTCGGCGGTGACCAGAATGTCGTCGGCTGCCAGCGCGGCGCCGCGATCGTCAGCATATGCCGGCGCTGCGGCAACCCCCGCCAGCAGCACCAGCGCCCAATTTCGATCCATATTCCGTCAGCCCCGCTCGCGAAGCGGCAGCGCGCTATGGATAAGCTGATCCGAGGTCAAGCCGGTGCGGGTCGAGGACCCTAACACCAGCAAACATATGTTTACACATTATTAACTCAGGTTAATTAATCCTTAATGGACAAAAAAGATTTTCGAGAGAACATTCGACGCTGAGAGCGGGAAATCCGCCTCCGCAAACAGGGGGGTCGCATGCCGGGTGGGGACTTGGATGCTTCGACGCGTGATGGAGCGAGCATAGCGCGTGGTTGGGTCGCATGACCCAAGCGCTTCGCATTCTGATCGTCGGGCAGAACTATGCGCCGGAGCCGGTCGGGATTGGGCCGTGCACCGCGGGCATGGCGGAAATGCTTGCCAGCGCGGGTCACCAGGTGCGCGTGGTCTGCGGGACGCCTTCCTACCCGCAGTGGAAAGTTCTTCCGCGCTACCGTGGCCTGCGTTTCCGCCGGGCCATCGAGAATGGCGTGCGGATCGTTCGCCTGCCGCATTATGTGCCGGCGGTACCGGGCGGCGTCCGGCGGTTGCTGTATCTCGGCAGCTTCGCCTTTTTGGCGCTGATGGTGATTTGCGCGATCATCATGCGGCGGCGACCCGACGCGGTGGTGGCGATCATTCCGTCGACCCTGGCGGCGATCGTCGCGGGGCTTTGCGCCAGGGCTTTTCGGCTGCCCCTGTGGGTGCACGTGCAGGATCTGGAGGCGGAGATGGCGATCGCGACCGGGCAGATCGGGCGATCGAAATGGGTGATCGCCGCCGCACGCTGGGTTCAGCGGCTGGCGCTCCATAGCGATCGGCTCAGCAGCATCTCGCCCGCCATGTGCCGGCATCTGGCGACAACACAGCACCCGCCGCAGGATATCGTGGAGTTCCGCAACTGGGCGCGGCCGGACGTGCGGCCGATCGACGCGCCGTCCGCCTTCCGCGAGGAATGGCAGATCGAACAGCGCCATGTCGCGCTTTATTCCGGCAACATCGCCGCCAAGCAGGGGGTTGAAATCATCGCGGAAGCCGCGCGGCTGCTCGCCCACCGACAGGATCTGCTGTTCGTGATCTGCGGCAATGGGCCGCGGCGACAGGAGTTGGCCGACAGCGTCGCCGATTGTCCCAATGTCCGCCTGTTCGACCTGCAACCGGCCGAGCGGCTCGCCGACCTGCTCGGCCTCGCAAGCGTGCACCTGTTACCGCAAATGGCCGGCGCCGCCGATCTGGTGCTGCCATCGAAGCTTCCGAACATGCTGGCGTCCGGGCGGCCGGTGGTCGCCACGGTGTCGCCGGACACCGATCTCGGCCGCGAACTGGGCGAATGCGGGCTGATCGTGCCGCCGCACGATGCCGCTGCCTTTGCCGATGCGATCGTCCGGCTGATCGACGATGAGGCGCTGCACGCGAAGCTTGGGCGCAACGCGCAGGCGCGCGCGGTGGAGCGGTGGAGCAAGCAGGCGATTCTGGAACAGTTCGAGCGCGAGCTGTTCGCGGTGGTCGATGGCCCCGGCGGCGACGACGATTCGCCGGGTGCCGCGCAGGCGACCTGATCGGGTCGCACTCGATCACTGGTTGAAAGGACCCGGCGCAGGGACGGACGCCACCGTCCCCGCGCCGCTCACGATCACTCCTTTGCTGCGGCCTTTTTGGTCGCCGCCTTTTTCGGTGCTGCCTTTTTCTCGGCGGTCTTTGCCGCTGCCTTGGCCGGTGCCTTCTTGGCGGGTGCCTTCTTCTTCGTCGTCTTGCCCTTGCTCGGCATGGCGGCGCGCGCGTCGATGAGCTGCGCGGCTTCCTCCAGCGTCAGCGCGTCGGGCGCGATCGTCTTGGGCAGAGTCGCGTTGGTTTCGCCGTCTGTGACATAGGGACCATACCGCCCTTCCATCAGCTTGAGCTCAGCCTCGGTGCGCGGATGCTTGCCGAGCACCTTGAGCGGTTCGCGAGAGCCGCGCTGCGGGCGGCCACCGCCGGCCGCGGCCTCGGCAAGCTTCACGACGGCAGCGTTCATGCCGGTTTCGAACACGTCGGCCGCGCTCTGCAATCGGGCATATTTGCCGTCATGCTGCAGATAGGGCCCGTAGCGACCGATCGAAGCCACGATGTCCTTGCCCGTCTCGGGATGCTGGCCGATCGTGCGCGGCAGGCTGAGCAGCTTGAGCGCCAGTTCGAGGTCGAGCTCGCCCGCATCCTTGGGGATCGAGGCGCGCTTGGCGTCCTTGCCCTCGCCCAGCTGGATGTACGGCCCGAACCGTCCGACCTTGCGCTCCACCGGCAGCCCGGTTTCGGGATCCTGGCCGAGCTGTTCGGGCTCGCCGCTGTCACCAGCCTCACCGCCCGCCTGCGCAAAGCGCCGCGTGTATTTGCACTCGGGATAGTTGGAGCAGGCGATGAACGCGCCGAAGCGGCCGCCACGCAGCGCGAGCCGGCCATTGCCGCAATTGGGGCATAACCGCGCGTCGCCGCCGTCCGCCTTTTGTGGGAACAGGTAATCCTCAAGGAAAGTGTCGAGCTGTTCGGTGACTTCGCTCGGCTTGAACTCCATCACCTCTGCCGTGCGCGGCTTGAAATCGCGCCAGAAGCTTTCGAGCACCGCCTGCCATTGCGCGCGGCCGCCCGAGACGTCGTCCAGCTCCTCCTCGAGCTCGGCAGTGTAATCATAGCCGACGTAGCGTTCGAAGAAGCGTTCGAGGAAGGCGGTGACGAGGCGCCCGCTTTCCTCGGCGAAGAAGCGGTTCTTCTCGACGCGCACATAGGCGCGGTCCTTCAGCGTCTTGATGATCGAGGCGTAGGTGGAGGGGCGGCCGATGCCGAGCTCCTCCATCCGCTTGACCAGCGAGGCTTCGGAGAAGCGCGGCGGCGGCTGGGTGAAATGCTGTTCGGCGTCGACCGACTTCTTGGCCGGCGAATCGCCGTCGCGCATCCGCGGCAGGCGCTTCGCATCCTCGTCGGCGCTATCGTCCTGCCCTTCTTCGTAGAGCGCGAGATAGCCGGGGAAGAGCACGACCTGGCCGGTCGCGCGCAGCACGTTGCGCCCGGTGCCGTCCGCCATGTCGACGGTGGTGCGCTCCATCCGCGCCGATGCCATCTGGCTGGCGAGCGCGCGCTTGAAGACAAGGTCGTAGAGCCGGGCGTGATCGCCCGAGCCGACGCGGTCGCGGCTGAAGTCGGTCGGGCGGATCGCCTCGTGCGCTTCCTGCGCGTTCTTGGCCTTGGTCTGATACTGGCGCGGCTTGTCGGGCACGTAGCTCGCGTCATAGCGGTTGGCGATCGCACCGCGCGCGGCGTCGATGGCGCTGCCGTCCATCTGCACGCCGTCGGTCCGCATATAGGTGATCGCGCCATCCTCGTAGAGCTGCTGCGCGATCCGCATCGTGTGGTCGGCGGAGAAGCCGAGCTTGCGCGCCGCCTCCTGCTGCAACGTCGAGGTGGTGAAGGGCGGCGGCGGGTTGCGCGTCGCGGGCTTCGTCTCGACGCGCTCGACGGCGAAGCGGCCGGCCTCGACCGCGGACTTGGCCTTTAGCGCATCGCCCTCGTTGCCGATCGACAGGCGATCGAGCTTCTTGCCGTCCCATTGCACGAGGCGCGCGGTGAAGGGCGTGCCGTCCTGCTCCATGGCGGCGGTGACCGACCAATATTCCTGCGCGCGAAACGCCTCGATCTCGCGCTCGCGGTCGACGATCAGGCGCAGCGCCACGGACTGCACGCGCCCGGCGGACTTGGCGCCGGGCAGCTTGCGCCACAGCACCGGCGACAGCGTGAAGCCGACGAGATAGTCGAGCGCGCGGCGGGCGCGATAGGCGTCGATCAGATCGGTATCGAGCTCGCGCGGGTTGGCCATTGCGGTCGTCACCGCGGCCTTGGTGATGGCGTTAAAGGTGACGCGCTGAACGTCCTTGGGCAGCGCCTTGCGCTTCGCCAGCACTTCCTGAACGTGCCAGCTGATCGCCTCGCCCTCACGATCGGGGTCGGTGGCGAGGATCAGGCGGTCGGCACCCTTGGCGAGATCGGCGATCGCCTTCAGCTGCTTGGCCTTGTCGGCGTAATTTTCCCATTCCATCGCAAAGCCCGCGTCGGGATCGACCGAGCCGTCCTTGGGCGGCAGATCGCGGACGTGGCCGTAGCTCGCGAGAACGCGATAGTCGGAGCCGAGGTATTTTTCGATGGTCTTCGCCTTGGCGGGCGATTCGACGATGACGAGTTGCATTGGCGCCTAACTAGGAAGTCTCACACGTATGCGCGAGGGTGGAGATGACGGCGCGGTGCCGTCAAGCCGCCGGCGCGCTGTCGTACAGGTGGCCTATTGTTGTTCCGCTTTCATGAAAACAGCAAGGCGCGATCGTCGGGGATGCTATGCCTGGGTGGTCGCCGCTGCGACTGGGGTGGCGCGCCAGGCGAGGAGAAAGCCGAGCGCAAGCGCGAGATCGATCCCGGCGAACAGCAGCACCGCTGACGGTGCCTTGCCGCCGGCGAACAGCAGCAGCGCGGGAACGCCGAACGCCAGCTTCTCGGCAACGCCGGTCAGCATAAGCGCGCGATAGCGGACGGGATCGCCGCCAATGACCCAGAAGACGAGCTGGAACGCCGAGGCGGTGCCGATAAAGCCATAGGCCACGAGTTCCGCGTTCGCCGGCTGCGGCAACAGATATTGCGGCAACAGCGCGAGGAGGCCGTACACCGCCGCCCCGCGGAACCACCAGCGAACCCAGTGCGGTGCGGCAGCGATCGCAGCCGTCATGCCGCCTTGGCCGCGCGCTCCGGCGTGAACTCGACCTCAAGCCGACGGACGGCATGGACGAAATTGTTGGGCGCGATGTCCATCTCGCCCGTCCAGCGAATGTCGGGGAAGCGCGCGAACATCTGGCGGTACGCTTCCTCCAGCTGAAGCTGCGCGGTCATGCGGCCGATGCAGATGTGCGGCCCGTGGCCGAACGCGATGTTCTTTTCGGCATTGGCCCGCGTGATGTCGAACCGGTCAGGATCGGGGAACATCGCAGGATCCCGGTTGGCGGCGCCATAATACATGATCACCTTTTCACCCTCGGCAATCCGCTGCCCTTCGAGTTCCACGTCCCTGGTGGCGGTGCGGCGCATGTAGATGACGGGCGAGACCATGCGCGTGATCTCGTGCACCGCATTGGTGAGCAGGCTGCCGTCGGCCTGCAGCTTCGCCTTCTGCTCAGGGTTTTCGGTGAACAGCTTCATCGCGCCGGAAATCGAGTTGCGCGTCGTGTCGTTGCCGGCGAACACGATCAGCAGCCATGCGCCGTCGAGGTAAGGATCGGGCAGCGGATCACCTTCCACTACGGCATTGGCGATCGCGCTCATGAGGTCGGGCTGCGGATCGGCGCGGCGCTTGGCAAGCATGTGGCGGCCGTATTCGAACATCTCGCCGACGTTCTTGTTGAACAGCTCGATAAAGGCGGCGATCTGCGGGTTGAGCTCGCCGCCGGTCGCCATCTGCTCGGCTTGCTCGGTGGCGATCTGCTGCGCCATTTCGAGGAAATGGATCCAGCCGATGAACTTTTCGCGATCGGCCTCTGGTACGCCCAGCATCTCGCACAGGGTAAAGATCGGCAGGCGCTGTGAGAATTTCTCGACGAGGTCGCACTTGCCGAGCGGCGCCATGGTATCGAGCAGTCGCGTGACCTCGGCCGACACACGCTCGCGCAGGCCCTTGATATAAGTGGCGGTGAAATAGGGCATGTGCTCGCGGCGCAATTCCCGATGGGGGCGCGAATCGAGGTTTATCATCGAATTGGTGGAAGCGGAGAACAGGATTGGGTGGCGCGTCTCCTGCGGGCCGAGCGCCATCAGGATGCCGCCCTTCTCGCTGCTGTAGGTCTGCGGATCGCCGTTCACCTTCTTCACGCCTTCGAAGCTGGTGACGGCCCAGAAGCCGACGCCGTCGCGCGGCATGGGGTGCCACATGACGGGTGCTTCGGCGCGCATCCGGGCGAAATCGGCCCATGGCTGGCCCTGCGTGAAGCGGCGTATGTCGGTGAGGTCGACGCCGGGCAGGGTGGGATAGGTCTGGCCGAAGGTGGGGCCGTCGCGGCCTTCGATGATGTGATCGCTGACGAGATGCATGGATGGCTCCGGGTTCAGGCGAGGTCGGGCGTGAAGCGGATGTTGCCGCGCGAGAGGCCTTGGGTGACGACCTCCAGCCCGCCGGACTTCACCATCCATTCCAGCCGGTGATCGCGGTATTCGCGCTTGAAGAGCCCTTGGTCGAGCAGCTTGGCGACATCGCCCATGCCGCCGGTGGAAGCGGTGGCGGTTGCCTCGGCGACGGTATCACGAACGGACGGGCGCGCGTTGGCGCGGGCAAGCCATTGGGCGAGCTTGGAGCCAGGCTCTGGCGCGATGCCGTGACCGACCGAGCCGTTGACGTACGGCACGACCGACAGGTCGCCCCAGCCGAACGCGTCGCCGTTGAACCATTCGCGGTCGCCAAGCTCGCGCTCCAGCCAGCTGAAATAGCCACGCACCTGCTCCGTGGCGCGGGTGCTGAGCGTTTCGCCGAGCGCGCCCTCGGCGCGGCGGAACCAGCGCAGTTCGGACAGGCCCCAGTTCACCGCCTCAAGATGCGTGTCGACCACCTCCTCGATCATGCGCACGCGCGCACGGTCGGCCGGTCGGGCAGGGAGCAGCGACGGGTTCGGCCACGCGTCTTCGATATATTCCAGAATGATGGTGGAATCGAAAACGCCGAACCCGTCATGGATCAGCGCGGGCACCTCCGCGCGCGGATTGGCCGCGACGAAGTCACCTGCCGCGCCGCCGACGCCGATGCCGCCGGGCACCGCCGTGTCGAATGCCACGTCCTTCTCGCGCAGCGCGATCTTCACCTTCTGCGCATAAGGCGACAGCGGGTGATCCCAGACCGTCACGGCCATGCCGCACCTCCCCATAACTTTTGTTCTGAGGACGCTATGCTGCCCGGCCGCGGGAATCCAGTCCTATTCTGCTACTTGTTTCGCCGGCGGAAGCTGGCGCGGGCAAGCCAGAGGCCGAACGTCAGCAGCAGGAGGGGCGCGAGCCATAGCGGCAAGGTGGCGGCGCTGACCGGCGGATCATAGGTAACGTAGTCGCCGTAGCGATCGATCAGCCAGGCGCGCACCTCGTCTGCGCTTTCGCCCGCGGCGATGCGCTGGCGCACCAGGCTGCGCATGTCGCCCGCCATGTCTGCGTCGCTGTCGACGATCGCCTGCCCCTGGCAGACGAGACAGCGCAAGGTGGCCATCAGCGCGGTGGCCTCAGCCTCCTTTGCGGGATCGGGCAGCTGCACGTTGGCGTAATCGGCGGGTGCGCGGCTTTGCGCCAATGTGGGTGCGGCGAGCGCCAGCATTACCAGCGCGAGGAGGCGGCGGATCACCGGGCGGCGCGCCACGCGGCGGCGAGGTCGGCCACGTCATCGTCGCGGATGTCGCCGACGTGCTGCTTCACGATCACGCCGCGCGCGTCGATGACGAAGGTTTCGGGTACGCCGGACGAGCCGAGCGCGAGCTGCACCTGACTGTCGCGATCATCGCCGATGCGCGTGTAGGGATCGCCGTTGCGAGCGAGGAACTGCCGGATCGCGGGGCCGGTGTCGCGGATCGCGATCGCGTCGATCGGGATGCCCATGGCCTTCAGCTTCATCAGCTGCGGCGCCTCGGCGATACAGGGGACACACCAGCTGGCGAAGATGTTGAGGAGTCGCGGCTGGCCCTGCACATCTGCGGTGGAGAGGCCCGGCTTGCCGGCGACGATCGGCGGAAGGTCGAAGGTGGGCAGCGGCTTGCCGACCATTGCGGAATAGACGGTGCGATCGGTCGGCTTGCGCAATTCGCGCACCGCGAACGCCATCGCCAAGGCAAATACGGCGAGCGGGAGCCAGAGGAGCCAGCGCCTCATGCGGCCCACGCCTCGCGGTGCGCGGCTGCCTCGGCTGCTTCAATCGCGCGCTTTTTCTGGCGCCGATCGCGCAACCAATGGCCGAGGATCGAGAGCGCACCGCCGCCCGCGATCAACAGGCCACCGAACCAGATCAGCGTCACCCATGGCTTCCACCAGAAGCGCAGCTGCCAGCGCCCGGTCCCGTCAGGCTGGCCGAGCACGGTGTAGAGCTGGCCGTCAAAGGCGGTGAGGATCGCGCTTTCGCTGGTGGTCGTCGGCGGGTTGGAAAAGAAGCGCGATTGTGGGGCAAGCAGGCGGGTCGACCCATCGCCGCGCTGCACATCGAGCCGCGCTTCCAGCGCGGACCAATTGTCGCCGATTACAGGGCGGATGCCGCGCAGGGTGACGCGATAGGGGCCGACCGTTGCAGATTCGCCGATCGCCTTGGCAACCAGCACTTCGCGGGTAAAGGCGGTCGAGGCCGCCATGCCGGCCAGGCTGACTGCGATGCCGAGATGCGCCACGACCATGCCATAGACGAACAAGGGCGTCCGCAGGAGATTGCGCCCGGCGAGCGGCGCGACGCTGGCCACGGCCAGCCCGGCCGCGAGCGCCAGGCCGAGCATCGGCAGCATGTTGAACCAGCCGGCTGCCACGACGAGCGCCACAGCGGCAATGCCCGTCGCGACGATTGGCCAGGTCAAGCGCCGCACCAGCGCGCCGAGCGTATCGCGCCGCCAGCGCAACAGCGGCCCGGCCGCCATGACGACGACCAAGACCAGCGCGATCGGCCCGGCGGCTTTTTCAAAGAACGGCGGACCGACCGACAATTGCGTGCCCATCGCGGCGGCGAGGATCGGGTAGAAGGTGCCGATCAGGACGATGCCGAGAATGACCGAGAGCAGCAGGTTGTTGGCGACCAGGCTGCCCTCGCGGCTGACGAGTTCAAAAGTGTTGCCGGCGCGGACCACGCCGATACGCGTGGCGAACAAGGCGAGCGCACCGCCGATGTAGAGCGACAGGAGGATGAGGATAAAGGTGCCGCGTTCGGGGTCGACGGCGAAGGCGTGGACGCTGGTGAGGATGCCCGAGCGGACGAGGAACGTGCCGAGCATCGACATGGAGAAGGCGACCACCGCCAGCATCACCGTCCAGGCGCGCAGGCCGTCGCGCGTGGCGAGCACGCTCACCGAGTGAAGCAGGGCGGTCGCCGCCAGCCAGGGCATCAGCGAAGCATTCTCGACCGGATCCCAGAACCACCAGCCGCCCCAGCCGAGCTCGTAATAGGCCCAATAGCTGCCCGCGGTGATGCCGATCGTCAGGAACACCCAGGCGGTGAGTACCCAGGGACGCATGGCCCGGGCGAAGGCCGGGCCGACATCGCGGGTGATCAGCGCCCCGACCGCAAAGGAGAAGGCGACCGACAGGCCGACATAGCCCGCGTAAAGTGTGGGCGGGTGAAAGGCGAGACCGGGGTCCTGCAACAGCGGATTGAGGCCCTGTCCGTCGCTCGGCGGGTTGGGAAGGCGGGCGAACGGATTCGAGGAAAACAGGAGAAAGGCGTAGAAGCCAAGCGCGATCGCGGCCTGCGTGCCGAGCGTAGCGGTGAGCGTGCGCTCCGCCACACGCCGCTCGAGCAGGGCGACGGCGCCGCCCGCCACGCCGAGGATCGTGACCCACAGCAGCATGGAGCCTTCGTGATTGCCCCAGGCGCCGGCAAATTTGTACAGCCACGGCTTGGCCGAATGGCTGTTCGCCACCACCAGCGCGACCGACATGTCGGATTGCAGGAACACGCGGATCAGTGCCGCCATGGCGAGCAGCGCAAGCCCGCCCTGCACGACAGCGACGGGGCGCGCCGCACGGGCGAGCGTGTCGTCGTTGCGGCTCACGGCAAGCGCTGCGAGCATGAGCTGCATCGCGGCAAGCGCCGCGGCAAGCCACAGCGCGACGAGGCCGGCTTCGGCGATCATCGCGCGCCTGCTACGGCCGGCCGCCGTACGGCGGCCGACGGGATCGTCAGGTCAGGCACAACGGCTCAGCGCTCATAGGCTTTCGGCAGCGCGCCTTCGGTCGGCACGAGATAGCGATCGCGCAGCTGCGACTGGCGCGACTGCATCGGCTGTGCGCGGCCGTCGATCCACACCGCCACCGGAGCGGAGGACAGCTCGAGCGGATCGCCATCCCACAATACCACGTCCGCACGGCGGCCGGTGCGGAGCGATCCGATCTCGCCATCCATGCCCAGCGCCGCGGCTGGACCGGAGGTGATCGACGCCAGCGCCTCGCCCCAGTTCAACCCAGTGTGGCCGGGCACACGGGTGATGCCCACCAGGTTACCGGCATATTGGCGCAGATTGTGCTCGCCGCCGTTGGCGCCGGTGGAGGCGAGGCCGACCTGAACGCCGGCAGCGCGCATGCGGCCGACGTTCGATTCGGTCGCGCCAAGCGACTCGAACTGCGCCGGAAGGTCGGCCAGTGCGGCGGCGATCACCGGCACGCGGGCAGCGGCGATCTCGCGCGCCACCATCCAGCCTTCGGACACGCCGGTCAGTACCAGCTTGAGCTTCGGATAATCGCGCGGCAGGGCGAGTACCGTCAGGATGTCGCTCGCCCGCTCGACATGGACGACCAGCGGCACCGCGCCGTCAAGCACGCGCAGCAGCGCCTCGGCGTCGCCGCGCTTGACCAGCGAATCCTTCTCGCGCCCGCCGAACGACGCCGGATTGCGGCGATAGTCCTGCGCCTGCGACAAGGCGTCGCGTAGCATGGCGTACGCCGCCGGGCGGCTGCCGCCGGCGAGGCGTCCGCCGCCTTCGCCAAGCTCAACGAACTGGAACGCGCGCGCACGAGTGACGGGCTGCGGATCGTTGCCCAGATCGATTACGGCGCCTTCGCCAGCAAAGATCGAGCCCGATGCCTCGGGCGCGACCAGCGCGCGCGTCACGCCGCCGCGCCGCTCGTTGGCGACCTTCACCTCGGCCGGGTTGATCGACACGGAGACGTCGATCGCGGCGTTGAAGGGCGAGGTGCGGGCGCCGGCATCGTTGCTTTCGGCAACGCCGGCGGCATCGGTGATGCCGAGATCGCTGAAGCCGGCGACGAAGCCGGGGGCGACCCACTTGCCGCTGCCGTCGATCACTTCGGCGCCGGCGGGTACGGCGACACCGCGGCCGGCGGCGGTGATGCGGCCGTTCTGAAACACGACGGTGCCGCCTTCGATCGGGGCGGAGCCGTCACCCAACGCGACGGTGGCGTTGGTGATGGCAACGGTCTGGGCCGCAACGGGCGAAGCCAGCATGGTGGCGAGGAGCAGGAGCGCGCGCTTCACTTGACGTCTCCCGAGCCGGGCTGGCCGAGCTCGAAGTCGCTCACCGGGCGGCGCTTCGGATCGTTCATGTCGTAGAGCAAGGCGCCATCGACCCAAACTTTTTCGGGGCGCGTGTACACGCTGAACGGATCGCCGTTCCAAAGCACCACGTCCGCCATCTTGCCGGGCACGAGGCTGCCGGTCCTGTCAGCGATGCCGAGCGCCTTGGCGGGTCCGAGCGACAGCCACTTCCACGCCACCTGCGGCGCGATGTCGATACCGGCGTGGTGGCCGGAGGCGAGCACCTTGGCGACTTCCTGATTGAGCCGCTGGATGCCGTTTTCATCATCGGAATGGATCATCGCACAGGCGCCGGCATTTTCAAGGATCGCTAGGTTCTCGCCGATTCCGTCGTAGCTTTCCATCTTGAAGCCGTACCAATCGGCCCAGACCGCGGCGCAGGTGCCGTTCGCCTTCAGGATGTCGGCAATCTTGTACGCTTCCACCGCATGGTGGAAGGCGGTGACCTTGTAGCCGAACTCCTTCGCCATATCCTCGACGATCGCCATTTCGTCGGCGCGGTAGCAGTGGTTCTGGATTAGGATGTCACCGGCGAGTACGCCACGCAGCGTGTCCATCGCGATGTCGCGATCGGGCATGTCGCCGCCGTCCTGTTCGTACTTGTCCCACTTGCGGCGATAGCTCTGCGCCTTCGCCCAGGTGGCGCGGTCGACCGCGACATTGCCCATGCGGGTGGAAGGCTGGCGGCCCTTGGAGCCATAGACGCGCTTCGGGTTTTCGCCGCAGGCCATCTTGAGGCCGTAGGGCGCGCCGGGGAATTTCATCCCCTGCATGGTGCGCGAATAGACGTTCTTCAGCACCACCGAACGGCCGCCCATGAGGTTGGCCGAGCCGGGCAGGATCTGCAGCGTGGTGACGCCGCCGTTGGCGAGGGCGCGGCTGAAGCCCGGGTCCTGCGGCCACACGCTGTGTTCGGCCCAGACGTCGGCGGTGATCGGCCCGGTCGCCTCGTTACCATCGCTGTGCGCCTGGACGCTGGGTGTCGGGTAATCGCCGAGGTGGCTGTGGATATCGATGACGCCGGGGGTCACCCACTTGCCGGTGCCGTCGATCACCTGCGCGTCCGCCGGCGCATTGACGCTCTGCCCGACGGCGACGATCTGGCCGTTGGCGAAGAGCACCTGGCCATTCTCGATCCGGCCGCCCTCACCGTCGAAGACGGTGACGTTGCGGACCACCGTCGGCACGCCGGGATAGGCGCGGTAGGTCGACGGGTAGGGGTCGCGCGAATAGGGCTTGGGCGGCGCCTTGGACGAGGCCGTCTTGGGGCGGGCATCGCCCTGCGAGCAGGCGACCAGCGACAGCGCGGCGAGGCCGGCTGCCAGCACGCGCCCGGCGGTGGAGGTGCGAAGGATCATGGCCGCCGTGATTGGACGGACACGCGGCGGAAGACAAGCGCTTAGCCGCTATCCTGGCGCAATCCGTCGCAACCGGGCGGCCGGATCAGCTAACGCTGTCGAGCGTCTCCACGACGAGGCGGTCGTTGGTATAGACGCACACCTCCGCCGCAATGCCCATCGCCTTGCGGCAGATCGTTTCCGCGTCCTTTTCGTAATCGACCAGCGCGCGCGCGGCCGCGAGCGCGAAATTGCCGCCCGAGCCGATCGCGGCGATCCCCGCCTCCGGCTCCAGCACATCGCCATTACCGGTGAGGATCAACGTCACGTCCTTGTCGGCGACGATCATCATTGCCTCCAGGTTGCGCAGGTATTTGTCGGTCCGCCAGTCCTTGGCCAGTTCCACCGCGGCGCGCATCAGATGGCCCTGGTGGCGCTCCAGCTTTGCCTCCAGCCGTTCAAAGAGCGTGAAGGCGTCGGCCGTCGCGCCGGCGAATCCGCCGATCACCTTGCCCTCGGGGCCTAGCGTGCGGACCTTGCGCGCGTTCGGCTTCATCACCGTCTGGCCCATCGATACCTGGCCGTCGCCCGCGACGACCACTTTGCCGCCGCGCCGCACCGAGAGGATCGTGGTGCCGTGCCAGACGGGCATGCTGCTTTGTTCACTCATGCGGCGGCATGTAGGGTGGATGGCGGGCGTGCAACAGACCCCCGGACGCGTAGCAGCGTGACGGTGCGGCGGTGCAAACTTCTCGAACCTTGTGCATAAAGGCATGAAGTTCGCGGCGTCCGGGGATGTGCCATGGTCAGCGCCCCTTTGCCTTGCCCCATTCGCGCGCCACGGTGTAGCCGAGATAGCCGGTGCCGAAGAGCGCGTAGAGCGGCTCGGGGATGCCGGTGAGATAGGCGTTCATGCCGCGCGCGATCGCCTCTGCCGTGGCGGGGCGGATCGCGGCGATGACACCCATCGGGATCGACCAGAGCAGCAGCACGTACATGACGTAGAGGAAGCTCGGCCGCGCGCGGCTGGTCCAGGGATCGGGTGAGCCGGCCTCCGCCAGCATCGCGGCCATTTGCGCCTTCAGCTGTTCGAGCTCCTGCGATCCTTCGAGCCGCAGCAATTCGACCTTTGCCGCCGCGCGCGCCTTGGGATCGGGGACGATCTTGTCGATCAGCGCGGCAAGCGGGCCGATCAAGGTGTCGAGCAATGCCATATCGGTTCTCCCCTCAGCTCAGACGGTTGGCGAGCCAGCCGTAGAGGAATGCCTCGTTGGCGGGGCGGCGTTCGGCCAGCGACAGGTAGCGTTCGCCCTGCAGGGCCTCGATCGCCTTGAGCAGCACGCGTTCGCCGCCGTTCCCGCGCGTCGCGAGAAAGCCGTCGAGCGCGGCGAGCGTCTGCGGCCCGACGCGGCCGTCGAGCAGCACGTCGGGGTAGTCGCGCGCGCCGCGGTTCAGCGCGTTCAGCGCGCGCTGGAGGAAACCGGTGGCGACCGCCGACCCCATGTTGACCCCGGTGTCGAACAATTCGGTGGCGATCAGGGATGCGCGCGTCGCCACCTGGTCGAAGCGCGGGCGTTGCCAATAGATGTGGCGGTAGATGGCGACGGCGGCTTCGCGCGCGAAATGCCGCATGTCGCCGGCATAGCCGTTGGCGCGCGCCACCGCCTCGGTAATGCCCCAGCGTGTCGCCCCGGCGCGGTCGGCCCGGTGGTTGGTGTAGCCGCCTTCGCGGTCGATCACCGCGTCGATCAGGTCGTCGATCATATGCCCCTCCGTTGTGAGAACGTATAGGGAACATACAGGAGGTGGCGGCGTGTAGGACAGCGGGCGTGCGGGGTGGCTTAACGCCCACCGTCATTCGGACGTGATCAGGGTCCAATGTGCCGCGACCTCGCTGGATTCAGCCATTGCGGCACCATGGATCCCGGATCAAGTCCGGGATGACGGGTGAGTGGGTGTGAGCGTCTGGACAACAACTCGCGTCATGCCAGGCCTGTCGTGGCATTCACGGTACCACGAGCTTCATGGCCGAATGGGTTTGCGGATGGGTGGACCCCGGCACAGGGCCGGGGTGACGCAGTTTATGAGACCGTGGGAGCGTTTCTCAGAGGCCTCGCACAGGGCCGAGGTGGCGGGTGAGTGGGGCGACTGGTTCGGTCAGCGCAGGCCTTTGTAGTCTTTGAACCAGTCCACGAACATCGGGATGCCGATTTCGATCGGGGTGGTCGGGGCGAAGCCGTGGTCGCGTTGGATCGCGGTGATGTCGGCATAGGTGGCGGGGACGTCGCCGGGTTGCATCGGCTCCAGGCTGCGGATCGCCTCCATGCCGATCGCATCCTCCAGCACGTCGATCATGCGCAGCAGCGGCTCGGGCTGGTTGTTGCCGATATTGTAGACTCGGTGCGGGGGATGGGTGCCCTCGTCGCGCGTCGGATTGTCGGTGACGGCGAGGACGCCGGTGACGATGTCGTCGATGTAGGTGAAGTCGCGGCGCATGTCGCCGTGGTTGAAGACACGGATCGGCTTGCCGCTGAGGATCGCGTCGGTGAACAGCCACAGGGCCATGTCGGGGCGGCCCCACGGACCGTAGACGGTGAAGAATCGCAACCCCGTCAGCGGCAGGCGGTAGAGATGAGCATAGGCATGGCCCATCAGCTCGTCCGCCTTCTTGGTGGCAGCGTAGAGCGAGATCGGGCCGTCGACGCGGTCGTCTTCGGCGAACGGCTGCTTGACGTTGCCGCCATAGACCGAGCTGGAGGAGGCGTAGTTCATCGACACCAGCCCATCGAGCCCGCGGGCATATTCGAGCATGTTGACCTGCCCGACGAGGTTCGACTGGACATAGGCGTGTGGGTTGGTGAGCGAGTAGCGCACGCCGGCCTGGGCGGCGAGGTGGACGATGTGGGTGATCGGGTGCGGCGCCAGCGCGGCGGTGAGCGCCGTGTTATCGGCGATGTCGACCTCGGCGAAGGTGAAGTTGGGATGCGCGAGCGTTGCGAGACGATCGCGCTTCAGCTGGACCGAATAATAATCGTTGAGATTGTCGATGCCGACGACCTGCTCGCCGCGATCGAGCAGCCGCCTGGCGACCGCCGCGCCGATGAAGCCGGCCGCGCCGGTGACGAGATAGGCCATGTATTCGCTCCCTTGCCCGGCGCGCGGTAGCGCAGGAGCATTGCCGTGGGCTTAAGGCCGGGCTTGAGACAAGGCGGGAGAGCTTCCGTCATGCCGGGCTTGTCCCGGCATCCACCGTGCCGCAAACTTACACGCTGCTGAGTTTGCGGCGCAGTGGACCCCGGGACAAGCCCGGGGTGACGCTGCTTGCGAGGCGGGGTCGCGGTTAGGCGGCCTCGGCGAGGTCCGCGGGCAGACGGATGAGATAGTCGAACGCGGACAGCGATGCCTTTGAGCCTTCGCCCATCGCGATCACGATCTGCTTGTACGGCACCGTGGTGCAGTCGCCGGCGGCGAAGATGCCCGGCCGCGAGGTTTCGCCGCGATGGTCGATCTCGATCTCGCCGCGGGTCGACAGCGCGACCGCGCCCTCGAGCCATTCGGTGTTGGGGACGAGACCGATCTGAACGAAGATCCCCTCGAGCGCGACTTCGTGCAGCGTCTCGCTGTTGCGATCCTTGTAGGTGAGCGCCACGACCTTGCTGCCGTCGCCCTTCACTTCGGTGGTAAGCGCGGAGGTGATCACCGTCACATTGGGCAGGCTGGCGAGCTTGCGCTGCAGCACCGCGTCAGCGCGTAGTTCACGATCGTATTCGATCAGCGTGACGTGCGCGACGATGCCGGCGAGGTCGATCGCCGCCTCGACGCCCGAATTGCCGCCGCCGATCACCGCGACGCGCTTGTTCTTGAAGAGCGGGCCGTCGCAATGCGGACAATAGGTCACGCCCTTGTTGCGATACTGATCCTCGCCCGGCACGTTCATCTGGCGCCAGCGTGCGCCGGTCGACAGGATCACGGTGCGCGCCTTCAGCGTGGCGCCGCTTTCCAGCGTCACTTCGTGGAGGCCGCCTTCCTGCATCGCCGGGACGAGCTTGGCTGCCTTCTGCAGGTTCATCACGTCGACGTCATAATCGCCGACATGCTGCTCGAGCTGCGCGACGAGCTTGGGGCCTTCGGTGTGGCTGACCGAGATGAAATTCTCGATCGACATGGTGTCGAGCACCTGGCCGCCGAACCGCTCGGTGGCGATGCCGGTGCGGATGCCCTTGCGCGCGGCGTAGATCGCCGCCGACGCGCCGGCGGGGCCGCCGCCGACCACCAGCACCTCGAACGGCTCCTTGGCCGCAATCTTCTCCGCCGTGCGCGCGGAGGCGCCGGTGTCGAGCTTGGCGAGGATTTGCTCCACGTCCATGCGCCCTTGCGCGAACGGCTCGCCGTTGAGGAAGATCGCGGGCACCGACATGATCTGCCGCGCCTCGACCTCGCCCTGGAACGCGCCGCCTTCGATGGCGACGTGGCGGATACGCGGGTTCAGCACGCTCATCAGGTTTAGCGCCTGCACCACGTCGGGGCAGTTCTGGCAGGTGAGCGAGAAATAGCTTTCGAACTGATAGTCGCCGTCGAGCGCCTGGACCTGGTCGATCACCTCCTGCGACAGCTTGGGCGGGTGACCGCCGACCTGGAGCAGCGCGAGGACGAGCGAGGTGAATTCATGCCCCATCGGCACGCCGGCGAAGCGCACGGCGACGTCGGTCCCGACACGGCGGATCAGGAACGAGGGGCGGCGCTGATCGTCGTCGGCGCGAACGACGCTGACCTGATCGGAAAGCGCGGCGATCTCGTCCAGCAGCTCCGCCATCTCGCGCGACTTGGCGCTGTCGTTGGTGGAGGCGACCAGCTCGATCGGCTGGCGGATGTTGGCGAGATAGCCCTTGAGCTGGGTTTTCAGATTCTGGTCGAGCATGTGCGGCTTCCTGTGATTGCTGGCTGCCTTCACGTCAGCGGTGCGGCCCCGCGGACTACCCGCCCTACAAGGGGGAGAGGGGAGGAGGGGGCGCACCGCTGACGTGAAGGCAGCCAGCAATCACAGGAAGCCGCACAT
>NZ_NBBI01000004.1 GCF_002197685.1 Sphingomonas dokdonensis
CCCCCGCTCCCCCACCCGGAGAGTTCCGACGCGAGCACGTGTGAGGACCGGCCTGTGCGAGCAAAGTCCCGTTGGCCGAGGGCGATGCCGCCTCCGGCTGGCGTCAGCGAGGAGCAGTGGGCCGGGTTCATCGATCACCGGAAAGCCAAGCGGCAACCGCTCACCGACCGGGCCTACCAGCTGCTCACCAACCGGCTCACCGAGAACGCCAACGACGAGTGGCCTCCTGGCCGGATCGTCGACCTGATCGTCGAGCGAGGCTGGCTCACCTTCGAGCCCCACTGGATCACCCGAACTGCGGAACCCCGAAATGTCACACGAGCTTACCATGACCGACCCAGCGGCCCGATCGAGGCACGTCGCCGCGCTCGCGAGCAGTACGGCGTGGACGACGGAGATGGCACTTGCCCAATCTGAGGGCGTTGACGTTCCGGCGCTGATCGAGAGCTACGAGCGCGGTCTGGTCGCCCTGAAAGAGGCAGAGCCGAAGGGGCTGGGCGCGAGCGGCAAGCCGGGGAAGCTCTCCAGCGGGCTGGCGGATGATCTCGCGCTGCTCTGCACGAAGATTGCTCCAAC
The DNA here is from genome assembly GCF_002197685.1 of Sphingomonas dokdonensis. Lineage (GTDB taxonomy): Bacteria > Pseudomonadota > Alphaproteobacteria > Sphingomonadales > Sphingomonadaceae > Sphingomonas > Sphingomonas dokdonensis. Next base: position 577 of record NZ_NBBI01000004.1, read on the forward strand.
GATCGCGGTTGAGCAGGCTGACGCCTGGAACAAGGTGATGGTGACCGCGCTGTCCGACCTGCCAGGACGCGTGGCGCGCGAGGCCGCGCAGGCTGCCCTGCATACGCCCATGCGCTTCCTCAACGAGGTGGAGGGCGTGATCCGGGAGAAGGCCGTGCCGATCGGCTATCGCCACTCCATGGCGCTGCGGCGCTTGCGCGAACTTGAGGCTGCGATCCGCCGCGCACTGGAGCCGGATCAGCCCGCGCTTGCCGCCCCAAACCCCGAGCCCGAGCTGACAGTCGAGCAGATCCGCGCTCTCACCCCGGAGCTGCGCAGCATTGGCGTGAAGATCGGCGCAATCACCCAAGACCAAGTAGCGCACGCGATACGTTCTAACTATGTTCCGCACGAGGAGGCGGCCTGAGACATGACGCAGCGGGGGAAAGATTGGTGCATCCTGCAGACATCGCCGGGGCGAACCGTCGCGGTAGCGGCGCAGCTGACATCTGATGGGCTCGACGTTTGGACGCCGACGCGAACTATACGCGTTCCCGCGCCGGGGCAGCGGCGCCAGCTGCATATGGGGCAAAGGCGGAAGATGATTGAGGTGCAGCGTCCCATTCTGCCCATGATCATCTTTGCGCGGGAGCAGCATCTCGCCGAGCTGGCGCAACGCGCGCGCCTGGCTGGCTGCCCCTTCTCCATCTTCACCTTCGCGGGCGCTGCGCCCATGATTGCAGAGCAGGACGTTGCTGGGCTGCGTGAGGCGGAGCATCAGGCCGACATCGCGATCCAGGCTGAGCGTGACGCGGTGACGCGGGAAGATGCTCGTCGTGCGCGCGCCGACATGCTGCGGTCGGAACGAGCTAAGCGGAAATCGCTACGCCAAGAACGTAAGACCTTTGCGCCTGGCGCCGAAGTGATCGTGCCCGACATGCCAGCCTTGGCGGGTGCTGTTGGTCGTATCGTACAGGGCGACGGAACTACAGCGCTCATCAACTTTGGCGGCACGCTAACGATGAAGGTAGAGGCTTGGCGAGTGGTGCCAGTTGGTGTAGAACAAATGCAGCCCGCCTTTGGCGCCGCTGCCTAGCAGCTTCGGCGATGACGATCTTGGCCACCATGCCACTGCGCGTCGCCCCTGAGCCAGTCGCATGTGCGCCGGGTGGATAGCGTAAGCTTTGCCCTTCACAGTTTCGGTCGACCGGCTTCCCTTTTGGCTGGTCCACCACCTCGCCGCCCATTCATGATCCTCTCCATGAACCGCGCGCGGCGAGGGAAGATAGCGCGAACATCTGCGTGCCAGCGCAGGGCTACAGGCAGGGATTGGTGCGGGGCATCGCCGCCCATCCGCTTGACCCCTGCCCCGTTGGGTCCTCCCAACGGGATTGGCGCAATGCGGGGTGGCAGAGCGCGACGCACGCGCGTTTCCCGTGTTCGGAAAACGCTACGCCTTTTTATTTGGGTTTTGTTTTCCGCTCGGGCTCTCGACTGATCACGGAGGTGGCGATGGCCCGCGCCAGCACGCCGCGCGCGGCGCCGAAGAAACGCTCCGCCGGCGAACTCATCGTCAATCTCGACGAGTTCGCATCGCTGTGCGGCGTTACCAGCGAGACGATGCGCTCGCATCTCAAGTCGGCGCCGGCGCGAGCGCCGTGGATCCTCGAACGCGGCGCGCGTGGCCGCGGCTACAAGATCGCGGCACTGCTCGGCGTCGAGTGGTGGAAGCAGCGATCTGCATCGAGTGCGAACGATGACGGCCGTGCTGCCCAGCTCGCCGCACTTCGTCTTCAGATGCTTGGCGGCGACGCCAGCGAGGATGACTTGCTCCTTTCGGGCAAGCAGCGTGGGGACGAGTTCAAGGCCGGCTTGGCCGAGCTGGAGTATCGCGAGGCGATGGGCGAGCTGGCCCGGGTCTCGGACTACGAGGCGGATACCGTCAACGCAGTGATCGAGCTTCGCCGACAGCTTCAGGGCATCGGCAAGACGGTTCGGCGCCGGTTTGCGCTGGAGCGGGAGGTCGAAGACGCGATCGACGAACTCATCGCCGACAGGCTGAAGCAGTTCGTGGAGGCGTTGGATGTTGACGCCAGCGACGATGCCGACGGGAGCATCGACTAGCCCGCCGCCGATCAATCACCGCCTCGGCGCGCTCGCCCTGCTTATGCAGCAGACACGCGAGCCGCCAAGGTTTGCCGACACGCGAGCCAGCATCCGGCGCTCGTTTCGCGAGATCCTGTTCCCCGAGAAGATCACGCCGATGGAAGCGGCGGACCGACATCGGCACCTGCGCAACCCAGGCGCATACAGCGGCCCTTGGCGCGACAGTCCGGAGCCGATGCAGCACCTGGTCGAGCCGACCAACAATCTTGCGATGACGAGCATCTATGCCATCGTCGCGATCATCGGCCCCAGTCAGATGGGCAAGTCGGAGGTCGGCAATAACTGGCAGGTCCACTCGGTCATCTACGATCCGGCGGACATGGGTTTCTGGGCGCCGACGAAAGAGCTGACCGCCTCCTATGTGACGACGCAGATCAACAAGCTGCTCGAGGAATGCCCCGATGTCGCCGAACGCCAGCTCGATGGCGCGAGCGCCGACAACATTTACCTCAAACAATTTCGTGGCTGCGATTGGCACTTCCTCTGGCCGACGGGTCCGAACTTTCGCGCGCGCCCGTTCTCACGCGGGCGCCTGGACGATTACGATGACTTTGACGACGACATCGGCGGTCAGGGGGACGCGGTCTCCCTTTTCGAAGGTCGCACCACATCCTTCGCCGGCTACGGCACCAAGCTCTACGTCAATTCCTCGCCTAAGAAGGGACCTAAGCGCGGTATCGAGCCGCTTGTAGCCGCCGGCACCAGCAAGCGCTGGTGGGTAGATTGCCTGATGTGCGGCGAGCCGATGGAGATGGCGTGGGAGCGCCTCAGCTTCCAGGCTGATGGTACCGCCCTTGATGCCGCAAACTCGGTCGGGTTCGTCTGCCCACACGAGGGCTGCGGCGGTGTCCACCTCCAGTCGGACAAGCCCGCACTGATGCGCACCGGCCGGTGGATCGGGCGCGGCGAGCGGGCAGTGCCAGGGGGCAAGGAAGGCGAACTCGAGCCGAACGCCACGGACAGCTACTGGTGGGACGGCGTTTTCGGCCTGGCACCATGGGCCACGCTGGCGCGCCAGTACCGCACCGCGGAGCTCCGCTTCGAGGAGCACCAGGATGAGGGTCCGCTCAAATCGTTCTACCAGACGAAGGTCGGCCGCAATTACGCCAGCCGGGCGATCGGCGATGCTCCGGTGACCGAGGACGCGCTCATCGCCCGCGCGCGAGATGCAACCTACGGCATGGGCGAAGTGCCGGACGGCGTCGTCTGCCTCACTGCGACCGTCGACCTCGGCCACGACCGCTTCTCCGTCCTGATCGTGGGTCATGGCATCGGCAACCGGTGTTGGATCATCGATCGATTCGACATCCTGACGCTGGATGATGGCGTCACCAAACTGGAGCCGTTCCGGCGGCGCGAGCACTGGAAGGTCCTCTATCCCAAGGTGCTCAGCCGCACCTATCCGCTCCAGCGGGATCGATCCCTCCGCGTGCGCATCTTCTGCACCGGCGTCGATACCGGCGGTTCGGACGACGCCACTGACAACGCGTATGCCTGGTGGCACGACATGGTCACCGGCAGCCGCGCTGAGAACCGCGCCGCGCTTCCCTCAACGTCGATCACGCTGCTGAAGGGCGGCAATCGGCCTAACGGCCGCCTGCTGCCGGCGCCAACGGTCGACGCTAAGCGCCAGGTGAAAGGCGCGCCGGAGTGCGAACTCTACGTCCCGAACGTCAACCGCATGAAGGACATTGCGGATTACCGCCTCCGTCGCCCCACCCCCGGCCCTGCTTACGTCGCGCTGCCGCGCGAGTTCGCTGACACGCCGGCGGGCAAGCTGATCAACCCCTACGTCGCTGAACTGCGAGCGGAGGAGAAGGTAGAGGGGCACTGGGAAAAGCCGGAGGGCGTCCGCAACGAGACGTGGGACCTCTTCGTCTACGCGCTGGTCGTCATGCTCCGTCTGATCGGCCTAGACCAGAACCTTACCCGCGTACCTATGTGGGCGCGGCCGCCAAAACCCCGAGCTCCGGAACAAGCTCCTGCGGCGGACGGGACGGAGCCAGAGGCGCAACGCACGCCAACCGTCACGCGGCAAGGTTCAAAGCCAGTCGGTCGTCCAACACCGCCAAAAGCGCGACGCGGCGTGCGCGTAATTCGGGCAAGCTGAGGAGATCCCCATGGCCGACCTCGGCATCACGCTGGAAATCGCTGCGGCGCGGCTCACCGCCTATTTGGACGCCGAGAAGGGCGTGCTTGGTAGCCAATCGTACCGCTTCGCAGACGGCCGCGAACTGACGCGCGCCGATCTGCGCGAGATCCGAGAGGGCATCAACTACTGGCAGGGGCACGTCGATCGGCTGAACCCGACGCCAACGGTGCTCCCCACCCCGCGCGCAGTCGGCCATATGCGGCGCGGCTCGTACCGGATCCGCTGACGGTGAGGATCGACATCGGTGCCAATCTGGTCGACCGTGCCGTCGCGTTTGTGAACCCTGCCGCTGGCGAGCGGCGGCTTTTGGCGCGCACACGGATGGCCGCCACCTCGATGCTGACAGGTTCGGGTGGATTTCGAGGCGCGCAGCCCGATCGTACCAAGCGCCGCAGCTGGTTCGCCCGTGCCCGCTCAGCCAACGCGGACATCCTGCCGGGTTCCGATCGCCTCCGCGCGGAGCAGCGCGACGCGGCCATGAACCAGCCGATCGCCACGGCAGCAATCAACCGCAAGACGACGTTCGTGATCGGCACCGGGCTGATGGTGATCCCTGCCGTTGACGGAACGAAGCTGGGCCTCTCGCCGGAAGATCAGGCCGATTGGGAGCTCAGGCTCGCCACTGACTTCGACAGCTACATGGCATCGAAGGACGCGGACGCGGAGCGCAAGTCGACGGGCTACGGTCTGCAGAGCGTGGCTGCGCGCGGCACCTACACATCGGGCGATGTGCTGGCGCTGCGCGTTATGCCCGACGATCAGCCCGGCCGGCGCATGCTTACCGCTTGGAAGTTGATCGAAGCGGACCGGCTCCGCAACCCGCCTCACGTCGCCGACGGTGCGGTAGATCCGCGCACGGGAAATGTCATCGCAGGGGGCGTCGAAGTCGACGCCATGGGCGCGCCTGTGGCTTATTGGATCCTCAAGCAGCACCCCGGCGATCTGGTGCTTCGCTCTATCGCGCACATCATGCCCGAGCGGATCGAGGCTTGGGACCGCGACCTCGCCCTGCCCCGCGTTGTGCACGTTTGCCATCGGATCCGACCGGAGCAGGTCCGCGGTGTCGGCATGCTAGCAACTGTGCTCGAACCGCTCAAGATGGTGTCGGACCTCGCCGATGCCGAGCTGTTCGCGGCAGTCATGAGCGCGATGATCGCAATCGTGTACAAATCGCCGGGGGCAACGCCGCTGCCGGAGCCGGACTTTGGGGACGAAGACGGCGGCGACGGCGCGACCGGTCACGGCGGCGGGTCGCCGCTCGACGCCGCCCCGCCGCAGTATAGGATCGAATCCGGATCCGTGCTGGAGATCGACAGCGACGCCGAGGTTGAGATCAAGAGCCCCGGCCGGCCGAACTCGGCCTTTGCTCCGTTCTTCAAGGCGATCGTGGAGCAGATTGGCGCCGCGATCGACGTGCCCGCCGGCGTGCTGATGCTGCTGTTCAACTCCAGCTACACAGCCAGCAAGGCCGAGATCGAAGCGCTCTATCTCACCGTCCGGAGCGAGCGGTCGTGGTTCGGCGGCGACATGGGTTACCCCACCTACGAGTGCTTTGTCGCCGAGAAGGTCGCACGCGGCGATTACGCCATGCCCGGCTTCTTCGCCGACCTGGAGACGCGAGCCGCGTGGCTCGGTTGCGACTGGCGCGGAGATGGCAAGATCTCGCTCAACCCGGCTCAGGAGGCGAACGGGTACAAGATCCGACAGGATAACGGCTGGCAGACCGGTGAGGAGATCACCGCCGAGCTGACCGGTGGCAACTACCGCGAGAACATCCGCAAGCGCGGGCGCGAGCACCGCCAGTGGGTGGATGAGGGCCTTCCCGTCGCGGTCTCGCCTGGCACTCCCGCCGGCAACGTCGACGAGCCCGCCAAGCCTGAGAAGAAGGACGACGACGAATGAGCTTCCGCTCTTTCAGCCGGGCCGGCATCACCCGCCGGCTGTTCAACACGCCGCTTGCGGTGCTTCCCTCGACCGCCGCGATCGTGTTGGGCGTCGTCGGTCCGCGTTTCGACGTCAGCCAGTTGCTGATGCACGCCGGCGGCGATCAGCTGGACATCAGCGAGCTGACTTCGCGCGCCTCGTCGGCTCGGGCGAGCATCGAGGCGCGCCAGACTGCCGACGATCGGCGCACCGACCTGAACGCGACCGATGTCCTCACGGTGCAAGATGGCGTCGCGCACATCGACATTCGTGGCGAGCTGGTTGCGGAGAACGGCGGCGGCGTCACCCCCTCGTCGGGCTTTACCGGCTATGACGCCGTCCGGGCGGCGTGGGGCTTCGCGCAGCGCGACACGAACGTGCGCGGCATCCTGGTCGATGTGGATTCGCCCGGAGGCGAGGTCACCGACCTGATGGAGCTGGTCGCGCAGATGATGGCCGATCGCGGCAACAAGCCGTCACGCGCGATCATCCGCGGCGTCGGCGCGTCTGCCGCATATGCCATTGCCGCCTGCTGCGATGAGATCACCGTCCAGGACCTTGGCTACGCTGGTTCGATCGGCGTCATCACCATGCACGCCGACTTCTCGGGTCAGCTGGAACAAGCCGGTATCAAGGTGACCCTGACCCACGCTGGCGCGCACAAAGCCGACGGTAATCCGTTCGAGGCGCTGCCGGAGAGCGTTCGCGCCTCCATCCAGACGGACATCGATCACGCCTACGGGCGGTTCGTCGCCCACGTCTCTGCCGCTCGCGGCATGTCCGAAGAAGCGGTCCGCGGCACCGAGGCGCGCGTCTTTCGCGGTGAGGAGGCGGTGAGCGCCGGCCTCGCTGACAAGGTCATGGGATGGGCGGCCTCGCAAGCCGAGTTCGTCGCATCCGTGAACGGCCGCCAGGCCAAGCCCCAGCGGCGCGCGCAAGGACGCGCCCGCGCATCCCAGGAGACCCTCATGGGTGACCAGAACAACACCGCGCCGGCGGCGGACGACAACATTCTCGCCGGCATCTCCACCATCACCATCGTCGGCTCGGCCCAGACTGCCGTGTCGCTCGCCGCGGCGTTGGTCGACGCTGGGTACGAAGGCATCGAGGTCGCGACCGCCGCCGATCAGCCCGCCGGCGATACGGCAGCGAGCAACGAGCAGGCGCGGATCCTCGCTCTGGTCGACATCTGCCCGGCAAGCAGCATGTCCGCCTCGCTGCGCACCGCAATTGAAGGCGGCACCGATGCAGGCGCCTTTGCCATCGATCTCGCCAAGTCGGCCAAGGCGCGCGGCGCCAGCGTCGCCGATCTGAAGGCAGGCGCGGTGCAGTCCAGCCAGCTGCCCGTAACCGGAGCGAAGGGCGCCGGCGTCGAAGCGCCGAAGGCGGGTACTGCCGAACGCGGACGCTCCATCGTCGCGAAGGCGGCGGCCATGGGCCACTCCGCCCTCTCCCACCTCAAGCCAGCCGGCTGACGTCGGCAGCTCGCCCCGCCGCCTCCGCGGCGCCATCTGAAAGGACTCCCCATGTACGGACGTGCCTCGCGCGCGGTGGAGGCGTTTACGCCGCCCGTCACGCTCATTCGCGGCAGCGCAACCCTGCGCACCCGCGTCGTTACCCTCCCGGCCGGCGCCGTTTACACGCTCGGCTCGGTACTTGGTGAGATCACCGCCACCAAGAAGCACCCCCTCGCCGCCTCTGCCGCCGCAGACGGCAGCCAGACGCCGAAGCTGGTGCTCGCCCAGAACGTCGATGCCACCAGCGCCGACGTTCAGGCGATCGCCTACGAGAGCGGCGACTTCGTAAAGGAGAAGCTCATCTTCGGAGCCGGCCACACCGCCGATTCCGCGCGTGAGCAGCTGCGCGCCCTCAACATCACCTACGGCTGATCCGCCCTTTCGCTGATCCGCTCCGTCCGGCGGCTGGATGCGGCTCGCGCCGCGCCGGCCCCACTTCCATTGGAGACTATCCATGATCGACCTTTACGCGCCGACGGAGCTGATCGCGATGATCGAGCCGCTCCGGGTTCCCGGCAACTTCCTTCGTCGCCTGCTCTATTCGACCGCAACGCCGATCTATTTCGACACGCCCGACATTAAGTGGGATCGCGTGTTCGATGACCTGCGTATCGCGCCGTTCGTCAGCCCGTATGCTCCCGGCAAGCCGCGCCAGGACCGAGGCTTCCAGACCGAGAGCTTCACGCCCGGCTATCTGAAGCCGCTGGACCGGGTCGATCCGACCAAATTCAGCAAGCGGCGTCCGGGCGAAGCGATCGGCGGCGAGCTGAGCCTCGCTGATCGCCGCGACCTCATGATGCTGGACTATCTGCTGGGGCATAAGCGGCAGTTGGAGCGCCGCGACGAGGTGATGGCGGCTGAAATCGTCCGCACCGGCCGGGTCACCATCGCCGGGGAGGATTACCCGACCGCGGTGGTCGACTTCGGCCGTGATGCCAGCCTCACCAAGGCACTGCTCAACACGTCGCGCTGGGGCGAGAGCGGCGTCTCGCCGGTGGCGGACGTCGCAGCTTGGCTGGACGAGGTCGCCACCATCGTCGGTGCCGCGCCGAGCCATGTGATCTTCGATCGCAAATCGTGGGCATTGTTCCAGGCGGACAACAATCTCGATCGCGTGATCGACCTGACCATGGGTCAGACGAACAGCTCCGTCATGCTGGGCTTTACGCCTGGCGCGCCGGGCGCCCCGGTGTTCAAGGGTCGCATCGGCACGGTCGAGCTCTACGTCTACAACGACACGTATGAGGACGTGGACGGCAGCATCAAGGCGCTGCTGCCCGACTTCACCGTCATTGTCGTCGCGCCTGGCGCCTACGAGGGCACCCCCACCTACGGCGCCATTCTCGACCCGCGCGCCGGCTACATCGCCACGCCATGGTTCTCGAAGAACTGGATCGACGAGAACCCGCCGGCCGAATGGGTGCTGACGCAGTCGGCACCGCTGCCGATCCCGAAGCGTCCGAACGCGTCGCTCTGCGTCACGGTTCGCTGACGCCCGTCCCACCCCGCCTGTGAGCCCGGATCCTCCGGGCTCCTATTCCAGGAGCCTTATCATGACCGAAGCAAAGACACCGGCGAAGTCGAGCACGCCAGAACTGACGAAGATGCCGCGAGCGGTTGCCGAACTGCACCATTCCAACGGCAAGGTGATCGCGCCCGGCTCGATCATCACCGATGACATCGCCAAGGAAGCTGGTCTCGACGACGATCAGATCGAGCAGCTGGAACGCACCGGCGCCGTCACCATGGTCGAAGTCTACAAGGCTTGAGGCCAAGTCTGGGGTGCCTCATGGATGACCCGTTCGCCGCGGCGCTGGACGCGCTGTTCGAGATGCCCGGTTCTGCGGCGGCGGTTTACCAGCCTATCGCAGGCACCCCACCCTTCCCCATCCGCGTCATCCGAGCACAGCCGGACGAGCTTGGGCCGCGAGGCGTCATCCAAGCCACCAATCACTTCGACATTCGCCGATCAGACGTCGCGCACCCGCAACGGGGCGACGTTGTCGCGATTGGTGGCGCGATCCAGGCCGGCGCAATCACCGGTGGCGAGATGTTCGAGCTGATCGGCACGCCCATGAGCGATGTCGAGGGCCTCACCTGGACCATCGGCGCCGACCAGCTGCGCGACTGAGGAGCTACCCATGAAGCAGATCAACATCATCGGCTCGCAGATCGTGAGCGAGAAGCTGCGATACCAGCATGAGAACCCGCTCACCGTGAGCGATGCCGAAGCGAAGCGCCTGCAGGATGGTGGCATGCTGCTCGGCGATCCAGTCGATGCGCCTGCGCCGAAAACCGCGGGCAAGGGCTCCGCGGCCAAGCGGCGCAAGGCGGCATCAGCGGCCGCTGATGCCGCCCCGACCTCGCCCGTGCCGTCTGCCCCGCCCCCGCCACCAGCAGACGATGGCACACCGGGTAACGATTGAGCCGTTCGGCTTCTCAGCCGCGACGGCCGCTGTTCATGGGCGCATCGCCACGGCCGCGACAAGCGCAATGCGTGACACGACGCCGGACGCCAAAGCCGAGCTGCGCGCGCAGATCGTAGACGCGGGACTGGGCGAGCGGCTCGCGAAGACGTGGACCGACAAGGTCTATCCTCGCACCGGCGATAGCCCCGAGCCAGCCGGCTACATTCAGTCGCGCGCCTCGGAGATCATCGAGAGCTACGAGAAAGGCGCGACAATCGTCGCATCGGGCGGCCGCAAGTTCCTGGCGATCCCCTCCGCCGATTGCCCGCGGCACCGTCAAGGCAACGCGTTCACCCCCGAGGAGGTAGAGGAGCGCTTTGGCAAGCGTCTGGTGTTCATCGCCGCCAGTGATAGCGGCTTCAGCACGCCCAGCATCCGCCACAGCACGGCGGTCGGCTACCTCGTCCTGAAAGGCCTGGTCGTTCGCAAGGCGACCGGCCGGTGGCGCGGCGCTTCAGAGCGCGAGCGCGCCGGCCGCACCCGCAACCCCCGACCGGTTCAATCGGTCATCATGTTCACCCTCGTTCGATCGGTGAAGAAGCCCAAGCTGCTCGACCTGGAAGGGCCGGCGCGGCGCTGGGCGGACAACTGGTCCCTCGAGTTCGCCCGTCGGCTGGAGGATGGATGAGCAAGCGCCTGGACGTTCTCCGCGCCGTCGCTGACATGATCAGCTTTGCCGTGGCAGGCGCGACCGTCACCGGCGTCGACGATGAGGATCTGCCCGCCCGGGCCGATGAGGTTGGGCGCATCGTCGTCGGTGCCGGCGACCCCGGCGAGCCGGAGGTCGATCTTGGCATCTTCACCTATTGGTACGATCACGCCATTCCGATCGAGGTGACCGTCACCCGCGCGCGCGGCCGATCGGCTGAAGATCAGGCCGACGAGATCCTAGCGCTCATCGGTGCGGCCATAGATGAGGATCGGACCCTCGGCGGCTTGTGCATCTGGCTTGAAGCGACGGCGCCGGTGACCTCCGACATCGTTGTGCTGGACGGCGACCGCAATGTTCCCGGCGCCCGGCCGCCCCGCGGCGCCGACTTCTCGATCATCGCTACCTACGGGACGTCGAGCCCGCTTTCCTGACCCTTTCTGAAGGAGACTTCCCTATGGGACGCGCACGGGGTTCCGACGCGACGCTGCAGCTTGCCTATGAGGCGACCTACGGGACGCCACCTGGGAGTGGCTACCACTCGCTGCCTTTTGTCAGCACTTCTTTGGGCGCCACCCGCGGGCTGATCGAAAGCGAGTTGCTTGGCCAAGGGCGCGCGCCGCTCGATCCGACGCCGGACGTCATCAACAACGATGGCGATGTCGTGGTGCCGGTTGATCCATCTTTCTTCGGCTATTGGCTGACACTGTTGCTGGGTGAGCCGGCGACCGCGCCGGTCGATGATACGTTCAGCCACTTCTTCGGCAGCGGCGCAGCGGTGCTACCCTCGGCATCAATTCCGATCGGCCATCCGCGCGTGCCGAGCTACTCAGTCAACTACGGCGTGCGGGCGAATACACTGCAGATCAACGCGACCCGTGGAGGCCTGCTCAACGCCACTGTCGGGCTGATCGGCAAGGGCGAGACTACGCCAGGCCCGACGACAACCATCCCCCCTGCCGGCGGTCTAGGTACTTACAATCGCTTCGCGCAGGCCTCGGGCGGAGCCAACGCCGATGGTGTGCAGCTGGCAAGCCTTGTCAGCGGCACGATCAACTATTCCAATGGACTCGACAAGATCGAGACGATCCGCCCCGACAGCGAGATTGAGGATGTTGACCCCGGCATGCCCACCGCCGGCGGCAACGTGACGCTGCGGTTTGCCGATCACGCTTTGCTGAACAAGGCAATCGGTGGCATCCCGATCAGCCTGGAGTTCATGTGGTCGTACCTGAACTCGTCGCTCACCTTGACCATGGACCGCGTGTTTTTGCCGCGGCCAAAGCGAAGCATTACCGGCCCAGGCGGCATCATGGCGAGCTTCGACTACCAAGCGTCGACCGGTGCCAATCCGATGCTCCGCGCGACGCTGGGACGAACTTCAATTGCGAGCTTTACCGCGTGATCATCGCGCAGAAACCCGCGACAGGGCCGTTCCTGCTAACCATCATGGGCGGCGCCTTCACCTTCGCGCCAATCACCCGACCCATGCTGATGCGCGCTCGCCGGTGGGCGTCGAGCGGTGCGACCTCAGCTGGCGCCGCAAGCGATGATAGCGCCTTCCTCGACGATGTGGGCAACGCCGTCAGTCTCGCGCTGCTGACGGAAGGGCTGATCGGCTGGGAGCATGGCGCCGCGGCGCTGCCGGTCGGCGACGATGAAGACGTTGGCGATGCCGAAATCGTGGAGGTCGACGGGCTCCGCTATCGGATCCTGCCGTTCAGTCCGGAGAACAAGGCGCTCCTGCTGTCGGATGCCGTGATCTTCGATGCTTTCGACACCGCCTATGTGCTGCCGTTCGTCATGCGGGAACGGGCAAAAAACGTGCCCGCCGGCTCATCCGATGGCATTTCGTCGAGGGTGACGCCGGCGAAGGATACTGCCGCGCCGCGTGCGGCGGCGAAGAGCGGTGCGAAGCGTGCCCGTACCGGCAACACGCGATCGAGAACGAAGAAGTCGAGCTAGCGTTCGACGCGATCAGTCGCTGCGACAAGCAGCTGCGTGTCGGGCCCAGCGGCCACCCATTTGGACTAGATTACGGGGCAGTGATGGCCGTCGCGGGCGCGCTCGGCGCCGATCCAGACATCACGGTCGACCTTCTGCCGGAAGCAGAGGCGGCAATCCTGATCAGTATGCAGAGCGAGGGAGGCGAATAGCATGGCAACGTCGCGCACCGCCTCCACCGCTATCCGTCTCGGGATCACCGGTGACCCTGAGGTCAAGCGCCGGCTGGATGACATCGGGGCAACAGGCGACGCGGCCGCGCAGCGCATGGCAAAGTCGTTCGTTAAGGCGGAGACCGAGGTTGAAGCCGCGATCGCGCGGCGCGAGCGCCAGATGGCGAAGCTCAACGCCATCATGCCGCAGACCGCGATGCAGATGCGCGTCGACAGCGCGGCGGCCACCGGCTTCGGTGAATATGAAGGTTCGGCTCGCCGCTCATCCGGCGTGTTCGCCCAGATGCTCGCCGAGCAGGACCAGCTCGAACAGCGCGCGCGCGCGCTGCGCGCCGCCATCGACCCTGCCTGGGCCGCACAGCAGCGGTTCAACACCGAGATCGGGGAAGCGCGTGAGCTGATCAGCCGCGGTGCGATCAGCCTCGACGATTATGTCGCCAAGCTGCGCCTGGAGCAGCAGGCACTGGACGCCGCCACAACGGGCCACGGCCGCGCGACCGGCGCGACCAACCGCACCGGGGCGGCGTTCGCGCAGGCAGCGCCGCAGATCCAAGACTTCGTGATCCAGGCCACGATGGGCGGCAACGTCATGCAGGCGCTGGTCGTTCAGGGCGGCCAGCTTGCCGGCCAGCTGATCTACGTCGAGGGCAAGGTCGGCTCCGTCGCCCGCGCGCTGATGGGGCCGTTCGGCATTGCCGCGCAGGTGGCGCTGATGGTCGCCGCGCCGTTCGTGGCCAAGCTTTTCGAGGGCGCGGACGGAGCTGACAAGCAGCGAAAGGCTCTTGAAGAGCAGCGCAAGGCTGTTCTTGACCTAGCGGCGGCACAGGAAAAGGCGCTCGTCACCGCAGAGCGGAGGCAGGCGCTCGACACCGCCCAGATCAAGATCGCTCTCGACGACGCGTTGTCCACCCGACAGCAAACACAGGCGCTGCTGGAACAGGCGCGCGCCGAAGAGCAGATGAACAACTCGGCCGGCGCCGCTTCAATTGCAGGCGAAGCGATCGGTGAGGTGCAGCGGCAGTCGCGCGATCGCGTCAACGACCTTGAGCGCCAGCTCGCAGAGAACGCCCGCAGTATGGCCGATCTGCAGCGCGGGTATGATGCCGGATTTGCCCGCATGATCGGCCAGCGCGTTGATGCCATGCGTGATCCGCGCACGGGAATTAACCTGATCTATCAGCGGCAGCGATCAGCGCTGGAAGGCGATCCTGAGTTGCAGCGGAATGGGAAGTTGCTTGCTGCAAAACTGGACGCGCTGGCCGACGCGCGTGATCGCGAACTGAAGGCCGTAGAGGACTCGACCAAGGCGCTGAGGCGCGACACGGAGACGCTCACCTCAGCGCAGGTGGCAAAGGCGCTGCGCGGCGAGTTCGCAGGAATCAAGATCAACAGCACCGATCGCAGCACCGCGGAGCAGGCGGTGCTTTATGCTCGCTACAAGGCCGGGAACGGGCCACTCGCAGCGCCACCTGGGCGCAGCTATCATGAGCGCGGGCAAGCGATCGATATCTCGAAATCGAGCGGGATCACGCAGGCAGAGCTGCAGCGCTTCTTCGACATTCGCGGCATCCAGGCCAAGATCATTGATGAAGGGCGTCACCTCCACGTTCAGTGGCAGAAGGGGAAGTTCGCGCTCGATGAATGGGCGGATGCTGCCAAGCGCGCGAAGGAAGAGGCGGAGCAGCTGACGAGCCTGCGCCTGTTCACCGATGGCAACGCGCTCGGGCAATCTCTCATCGGCGTGCGCCAGGCGATCACCGTGCAGCGCGCCGACTTCAACAATGCTGCGCGGTCGGTGTTCGGGGACGAGCTGAACGGCAACGCTATGGCTCAACTGGTCGGCGACTATGACCAGCGCCAGCGTGTCGAGGTCGACAAGTGGAACGAGGAGAACTCGCGGCGGCTGAACAAGCAGGAAGAGGATTTCCGTTATCTCGGTAACCTGTGGAGCACCGTTCTGACCGGCGGCACCAAGGGCGTGTGGGACATGTTCCGGCAGCAGGGCCTGCAGGTGATCAGCGAGTTGCTCGCGCGCTGGATGGCGTTCGGCAATGTGCAGGGCGCGACCGGTGCGGCGGGCGGTTTCGTGAGCGCTATCGGGAAACTATTTGGCGGCAAAGGAGCGGCTGGCACCAGCTATGCCGACCCATCAGCCGGCTGGGGCAGCCTTGCCCTTCCTGGCGTCGATGTTGCCGGTCTCGCGGCATCTAGCCTGCCGCGTTTTGCGGTCGGCACTCACTATTCGAGCGCGGGCGCGGCACTTATTGGCGAAAACGGCCCCGAGCTGGTGAGCTTGCCACGCGGCAGCCGCGTGACGCCTGCAGCAGAAACGCGGCGGATTCTGGCAGCGAACGATACGGCGCCGGTTGTCCATCAGCACTTCAACCTCTCGGGTAACATGATGACACCCGAGTTCTGGGCGGAAATACAAGCCGTGGGCGACACCGCAGCGATGCGCGGAGCGGCCGGCGGGGCAGCCATCGGGCAAGCCGAGATACGGGCTCAGGGCGCGCGGCGGCTGGGGCGGCGCTGGTAATGTCGGTTCTGCTCCCGCTCATCCGCATCAAGACTACAGGCGCTCCACGACCTGTCCTGTTCAGCGGCACCCAGGAAGGGTCACTCGGCGGCGAGGATCTGCAGATCAACCGCATGGGAGATCGCTTCGCGGTCGATTTCGTCACCGACCAGCTGCTCCGCAACGCTGACAGCCGCAACCTGATCGCGGCGCTGACCGAGGCAACCACGGCGGATGCGATTGCACCGTTGCCGCTGGTCAACGCTTCGCGCGTCTATGCCGGCGGCGGGGCTGTGGATGGTGCCGGGCAGACCGGCTCAACGCTCAATATTCGAGGGCGCGTCGCCGGTGAGGTTCTCGCACGGGGTGACTTTTTCTCGATCATCCATTCCGGCCGCCGCTACGTGTTCATGATCCGCGGAGACGTCACTGTTGACGGCGCGGGCAAGGCGGCTGTGCCGATCTGGCCTATGCTTCGGTTCGTCACTGTCGACGGTCAGACGTGCGAGTTCGCACAGCCTTTCATCGAAGGCCGGCTGGTCGGTTTTGATGCAAAAGGCGCGGCGTTCACGCGCATCCGTGTCGAGCCGCTCAGCTTTTCGATCATCGAGCGCGCATGACGTTTCGACTCACGCCCGAGATGAGTGCCGCGTTGCGCGCGGCCAAATCGCCGATCGTGCCGTTCGTCCAGGTCGATCTGCCGGACTATACCATGCGGCATCTAGTCGGCTCGGGCGAGGTGCCGTGGAACGGCGGCGTATTCGTCGGGCGCGATCCGAAGTTCGGGGTGCTGGTGTCAGCCGGTAACCTGCAGGACGGGGTGAGCGACGAGGCGCCGGAGTGGCTGCTGACCTTCGCACCACCTGATGAGGCGACCGCGGCAGAACTGGCATCATCGACGGCACAGGGCGGCCAGGTGAACGGTTGGATTGCAGTTGTCGATCGCGCGACCGGGCAGGTTCTGCCAGATCCGATCCACCTGTTCGCCGGCGAGCTGGACGTGCCGCGGCTGCGGGTCGGCAAGGCGTCGCGAACGGTCGAATGGCGCTGCACCTCGGCGCTGGAAGCATTTCACGACCAGGAGATCGGCGCGCGGCTGTCGGATAGCCACCACCTGACGGTCTGGCCTGGCGAAACCGGCCTGGCGAACATGAGCGGCATCGAAAAGACGAGCTATTGGGGCGTGGAGAAGCCGCCATCGAGCGTAAGCTTCGCCAGCGGCGGTGCGACCGGCGCAGGATACAACGGACGGACGCAGGAGCGATGAGCGAGGCTGTACGGCGCCGTGACGCGACGCAGGCAACGCTGGATGCTTGGCGCGGTCGCAAGTTCAAGCTCGGTCATGCTGATTGTGTGCGGCTGGCGGCGGATCATCTGCGCCGCATGGGGCATAAGGTCCGCCTCCCGGCCAAGGGCAAGTACGCGACCGTGCGTAGCGCATTGAAGGAGCTAAAGGCGCGCGGCTACGCTGATCTGCCAGCGGCGCTGGACGACATGGGGCTTGAGCAGATCGCGCCGGCGGCGGCGCGGATAGGCGACATTATCGCGATCCCCAGCGAGCATGCGATCGGCTGCCTGATGGTAGCCGTCGGGAATGGGCGGACGCTGGGATGGCAGGAAGACCACGAAGGCGCCGAGGTCTTCCAGCCGGTCGAGTATGTGGGGGCTTGGCGGGTCTAGCTGGTCGCTCGCTCCGCCTAACCAACCAGAGCGACTTTTCGGCCGTTCTAACCTTGGCAGGCACAACCACGTCCTTTCTTACAGACCGCGCCTTTTGATATGCAACTGTCACCACAGGCCTGACCAGACCTGCAAGTTTTGCAGCACGTTCCGGAGGCGCATGCGGTGTCTGCACCGACACCGACGCTGAGCAGCGCCGCAGCTGTAAACATCAAGAATTTCATGAATCCATCCCCTTCGACGCTAATAATCATCTGCTGCGCGAAAAGAGCCGATACCAGGCTTGCAGAGGATTGATGGAAGGGCGACAACCACTCCCGCCAACACTGAGGGGCAGGATCGTGCGGTGGCTTTTTTTGATGTTTGTCGTTGATGTATCTGCGGGTGATGCTCTTCCGAGGATGCGGGTGAATGCTGTCTTTCAGAGCGAGGCAGAGTGCAATAAGCTAGGCAAGGATATTTCCGAGTCTTGTAGTTTCGAAGACAAGTCTCTGAAGAGTTTCTCTACCTGTATTCCTGAGAGCGTGTACGAGGAAAAGGGGTTGCAGTCGCAACGTCTGCCGTAGAGCTTTATCAAGCCACGCAGGAACGAACCTGTTTGCCCAATCTCCAAGCTTTCACATGCGTTTCAGTGCCTTGCCTCTTCAGGTCGACTCGGCCGACTGACACTCCTTCATTAGTTGCCCAGAGCATGGTCACGTCGTCCGGCCGATCTGGTTGACGGTACACGTGCGGCGCGAGCCAACCGTCAAGGTCAATAAGACAACGTTCTATGTCGCCCATCGCTTTGGCGGAAAGAAGAACAGTGTCGGGCGCCTTTGCCTCAAACTTTGTGACAGGACCGGCTGCACAGAGGGTGATTGCGCAGACGGGCAGGATCAGCGGTCGCATTCAGGTTCCCCGGAGGTCTATGTGAAAGCACTTCGGACGGCTGCTTTCGTTGTAGGCGCTGTAGCGCTTGTAGCAACGGGCATTGGTGCGGCTGCAGGCTTGGGTGCGACCTTTGGCCTTTCGTCAACGGCGCTGGGCACGATTGCAGCTGTAGGAAAAGTCGCCACTGTGGTGGCTGGCGGTTTGTCGGTCATCGCTGCAACGACCAAACCCCGCGGCACCGTAGGCGGCAACCCGACCAAGTTCACGATCAACAAGGAGAGCGGCTACCCATACATCATGGGTCGCACCATGTCTGGCGGCCGTGTTGTCCATCGCCAGTATTACGGCGCCAAGAACGCATACGAAAGCTGGGTGACGGTCCACAGCATCGGCCCGGTGAAGAGCCTTGGCCCGCTTGAGGTCGAAAAGCAGCCGGTGACGTTCAGCGGCGGCGCGGCGACGGGCACCTACGCCGATCACATGTGGCTGCACGAGCAGCTCGGCGCGTGCCCGGAAAGCACGGCAATGGCCGGGCCGCTCGGCGACTTCCCTGGCTGGAGTGCGTCATCGAAGCTGTCGGGTCTGGCAGCCGACCTTTGGACGCTCAAGTTCGATGACAAGGGCAAGAAGTTCCCCACCGGCGTCCCGCAGCGCGGGCGCGTCGTGGAAGGCGTCTATGTTTATGATCCTCGGCAGGACAGCACCTACCCGGGCGGTTCTGGCGCTTGCCGGATCGGCAACGAGGCAACCTACGTCTGGTCGGAGAACCCGGCGCTGCATGCGCTTACCTGGGCTTACGGTCGCATTCAGAACGGCATCCTGATCGCCGGTGGCGGTCTGCCGATCACCGGCATCGATGTCGCGCCTTTCGTGGAATGGGCGAACACCTGCGAGGTGAACAACTGGAAAGTCGGCGGGGTGGTCTACACCGCAGACGACGACAGCTGGGATGTGCTCAAGATGATCGCGCAGGCCGGCGGCGGCGAGGTGATGCCGGTGGGCGCGCTGCTGTCCTGCACCTTCAGCGCGCCGCGCGTGTCGATCGGTCTGATCACCTCGAAGGACATCACCGGCACCGTCGACGCGCCGGGTTCGGCATCGCGCCGGCAGCGCCGCAACACCGTGATCCCTCGCGTGCGGCTGGAAAGCCACGGCTGGGAAATGGTGCCGCTCGAAGCAGTCTCGATCCCTAATTACGTGACCATCGACGGCGGACGGCGCCCCAAAGAGGTGATCCTGCCGCTGGTGCAAAGTGAGGACCAGGGCGTGCAGCTGGCGCTCTATGACGTCTTGAACGCGCGCGAGCTCGACCCGATCGTCCTGCCTTGCAAGGTGTACGCGCTCGGCTATCGACCCGGAGACTGCCTGACGGTCGACATCCCCGAAGCGAGCCTGATCAACCGAGAGGTGATCGTTCGCGAACGCGAGATCGAGGCAGGCAACTTTGGCGTGACGCTTACCTGCCGAAGCGAGGATTCCGCCAAGCACCCCTTTGCGCTCGGCACGACGGGAGCGCCGCCTCCTACGCCAGACCTGACCATTCCGGAATACATCCCGCCGCCTGGGCCGCCCCGCACGGTTCACTTCATGACCACCTACGAGGGTGCAGCGTTCGCTATCGCCGGCAGCACAGAAACTACGATCAGCACCAACGCCATCACCGCCACGATCGACGACGCGCGCGTCTTCAGCTTGCCAGCCACGACGATCACCGGCCTGACCGCCGGCGAGTTCTACGGCGTGTTCTACGAGATCGCGACAGGCGCCTTTGTTGCCGACATCCAGCCTGCGACGGCCAAGATGGCGTCTGACGCCTACGTGTTCATCGGCTGGCAGGGCACGCAGGTGGCCGGGGGCGGGGGCACCTACCCGGTCTCGCCAACACCGCCAGGCGGTTATGGCGGCGGCGGGCGCAACCCGTATGAGCAGGAGAGGTAAGCCATGGGCATGCTCTCAACTCAGCGGCGGCTTTACCTGACGTTCTACGCGCTGCCGAACGGGCGAATGGTCGCCAAATTTGACACGGTGGAGCCCACCGGCGCCGGCGCGATGGTGGCGATGGTGTCCCGCGGCAAGCTGACCAAGGACTTTCGCGCGCTCGAGTTCGAGATCGTCAGCGACCCAACCAAAGATCCGGCGCTGCGCGGGCTCGACGGGAAGAGCGCATACGAGCTGGCGCGCGCGGCGGGCTACGGCGGCACAATGACGCAATGGCTGGCGTCTCTGGTCGGCACGAGTGGCCTGTCCGCCTACGAGATCGCGCGCGAGCTTGGGTATGGCGGGACGAAGACGCAGTGGCTCGCCTCGCTATCGGTGAAGGGCGACAAGGGCGATCGCGGCGACGCTGCTGCATCGATCCTCGGCAGCGTCACGCTCGCTGAGACGAACATCATCGGGATCAGCGCGGGCGTGCGGCGTCGTGTGGTCACCACCAGCTTTGACCTGCCAACCAGCGCGCCGCTCATCCTTTTGCCGAAGGCGCCGCCCCCGACCGGCTACATTGTGCAGGCGGCGTGGGCCGTGACGACGGCAAAGCCGCGCGAGCTGACCGTCGACCTCACCGTGCCGGCGATCACCGTGCTCACCAGCTACAGCATCGATTGCTGGGTCGCGCGGCTCAACGCCTGACACCTTCCGCCCCGATCACCTGAAAGGACCGATGATGCGAAACCTGCTGATCGCGGGCGCGGAGGCACGCGCGTGCTGACCCTCTATTGGAACAGCCGTGTTCTCGAGGCGCTTGCGCTTGACGAACTTGCCGTCGGCTATCGTTGGCTGCTGCCCGACGGATCAGCGAGTGACATGCTGGGCGAGAGCTATGCATTTATCATCACCGGCCCCGGAATTGGTACGCGGCTTGGGCTGCCGGTCGATTTCGCGATCGCGCTCAGTGAGCGAGAAGCGGATCGGGACGGGGTCTACCATGCCATGCGATTGCCAGCGAACACGGCGCCGCAACTGGCGGGAATGGTCGGTCTGCGGTGGCAGGTTGCCGAGGTGCTGGCAAACGGAGCTTACAAGCCACACGTCGGCGGCGAGCTGAAGATCGGATCGGTCACAGGGTACAATCCACCGGCGGAAACGCCAGTCTTCACCGATGGCGGGCTGCTCATCATCGAGCACGATGAGAGTGAAGCCGCAACGGGCAACCGCAAAATTCGCGCGATCGGCACGGGTCGTCGAGGGCTCGCTTCCTACGAAGCGCGCTTTCTCGCAGGTCGCATCTCTGAGCCCACGGAGGAAGCCGAGGATGCCTACCTTCGCGGTTTAGCGACTGAGCTGTCCGGGACGTCGATCCAGGGAGACGGTTTGGTCACTACTGCCGGCACTTTAGGGGGCACTCCGCTGGTACGGGTCAGCGCAGCAAGCGAGGCGGAAGCCGTCGCCGGCACCAGCACCAATAAGGCCGTGACGCCGAAGGCGATGAAGGCGGCAACTGACCTGCAGTCGGCCGCAATCCTTGCACTTACCGGCGCGGCTCTTGATCAGCGCCTGCGCCTCGATGTTCATCAGGCAAACGACGACAGCAGCCAGGCGATCGGCCGCGAGAACTTGAAAGCAGCGAAAGACAGCGCGGTCGCGGCAGCGCTGGCGGGTAGACCGGAAGTGTCGGCGGGCGTAGCGGCCGCCATCGCTGCGGCGATCATGGCGGCCCATTACGGTGACGACGCGCTCGTTCGTGCGCCAAAGCTGGCGATGTACTCGCCGGCAGATCTACCGTCGAAGAATAGTTACCTTCAGGCGCGAGATCCGCTTACGTCGGACGACGCCACTCTTCTCTATACGGCGGGCAGTTGGTGGCGGAACACTGCCACAGGCGCGGTGTGGCGCTGCCTCTCAGCTGCGAATGATGCGGCAGTTTGGGTGAGGGTCGAGGACTTGCCGTTCATGCGGCTGCGCGACGCATATCGGAACTGGGGCAACGGGCAGGACGACACGCAGGCGGCGGCCGATCTGCTCAAGACTGGCCAACCATTGCTGCTGGAGAGCCGCGGTCCCGGAAAGTCCGTCCTTTTCGACAATCTTGAATTGAACAGTGGCGATACGGTTCTCGGCTTCGGTGGTCTGTCATACCTCGGCCTCGACACTCGGCCGTTCGTGAAGGTGAAGCAGAACGGATCAAAAGAGGCATTCGATGCCGCCTTTCGTCTGGCGCCAGGCGCCAAAGGCGTCCTGATCCAAGGTATCGGCATCAACGGATATTGGTCTCCAACCGACAACCGCAATGTGAATGGCATCGCAAGCGGAGGAGACCGAGTTACGGCCCGCGATGTCACGATGCGTTACCTGAACATCGGCGTCGGTGACCGCGCGGGCTATTCGAACACGCGGAAACTCTGGAACTGCGT
Organism: Sphingomonas dokdonensis; assembly: GCF_002197685.1. Lineage (GTDB taxonomy): Bacteria > Pseudomonadota > Alphaproteobacteria > Sphingomonadales > Sphingomonadaceae > Sphingomonas > Sphingomonas dokdonensis. The sequence continues at coordinate 23,025 of NZ_NBBI01000004.1, forward strand.
CGGCCACGAGTGCAACTCGATCATGGTCAATCCGATCGACAGCACGGTGATTGACGGCGAGTTTGCGGTCTGTCGCGAGCACGCGTTCATCTTCGACTTCGGCGCCGAGCGAAACCGGATGGTCAACCCTCGGATTGAACATGGATTGAAGTTTGCGATTGCGGCGATCGGGGCCTCTGCGACGCAGAAGGTTGGAAACCTGTCATGCATCGGTCTTCAGGTCGATCGGATGGGTGAGGGCGGCCTGTTATTCGTCAACGCGCAGAAGATCGATGTCGTAGGCGGCAATTATACACGTAATGGCCACCTGGCCTCGGGCATGACCGGCAAGAGCGCGCATGTCGTTCTCGACGCGGCGACTTCGGATGTCATTATCACGGCGACAACGGCTCAGCACGGCTTTGACGACGGCGGCGGCGGGCTAGACGCGCCGGACTTTGTCATAAAGCTTCAGGGTGCCGCGCTTTCAAATATCGTTCTTGTCGGCAATTCGTGGGCCAACGGCTCGATCAACGCGCAAAACATTCTGTTCAAGGCGTCCGGATCGTCCCCTGGCGGAATGTATATCCAGAAGTTCAACACCGGACTTGTCGGTGAGGTGTCAGGCGCCGGGCTGAACGAGTCCGGAGGGCGAACCTTTCAGTCGTCGAGGTCGGTCGTCGTTCAGGATGGGACCACGGGCACGCTGTCGATGACGCAGCAGCCGGTGGCGGCCAACAGCGCCGTGCCGCGGACGCTGATCATGACGATCATCGAGCCGACGGCCGGGCTCACTTACCAAGCTACCTTCCGTGCCGTGCTGCGGCGCTTCGGCGGCAACGCAACCCTCGGCTTCTCGGCGGCGGGTCAAGAGATCGGCACAGCAGGTTCGATCCGCATCGCCGCGGCAGCAACCTTTCGCCTCGATTTTCCAACGATCGCAGCTGACGGCAGCACGTTCGATCTGACAATCGCGAACGCCATCGGCTCTACCCGGGCGGTTACGGTCTCAGCCGAGTGGAGCTGATCTTAGTGCGCTGACCTCTCAGCGAGACTTGACCCCTCATTTACGCAGTTTCGGAGGAAGTATCGATGACGCTGGGCCATGTGCCTGGCGCCGCAAAGGTTCCGGTCGACGTTCTGTCGTTCGGCGTCGCCGGCGGCACCGTCACGCGGCTCCTGCCTCACCTCTCCCTCTGATGACTTCCTGAAGCGGAGACTTCTATGAACGAGACAAGCCTTGCGGCTCAGGCGGTAGCGTCTGGGCCGGGCACCGTCGCGCCCCCATCCTTCGACGGCCATGGCTGGCTGGTCGCACTCAACATGGGCGTGATGACATTCGGTTGCGTTGCAGGCTTGATGGTAATCGGCATGCTGCTCACCGACGCGCGAAAGCGCCGGCGGCAGGATGTCGGCTGGGCACCCGCGCGCATCTTCCGGGTGATCGGCCTGCTGTTCGCCAGCGGCATCACTTTGCGGTGCGGCGCGGAGGCGCTTTCGCTGTGGGGTTGGAACCCGCGGGAGGCGGACGCCACGGCGCGGTTCCTGCTGATCAAGCGCCTGGTCGACCCGTTCGCCGCCTGCTTCGGTCTGGGTGGGCTCGGCCTCTACGTGATGAGCATGCCGGGTGTGTTCACGCAGCTGCGCAAGGAACCGCTGCCGCTTCGGATGTGGCAGGCATGGCCGACGGTGAAGCGGATGCTGGCGGTCGGCGGGCTATGCTTCGTCGCCGCCATCGGCGTGGTGTCGACGCGGTGATCTGGCGCGTGGGGGCAACGGCGGGCGCCCTGCTGCCCGTCGCCGCGGCTGCGATCGCCGCAGACAAGGGGGCCACGGTGGCAACGTCTCAACCGGTCATCTGGCATGTTCTCGGCTATCCGTTCGAGGCGGGCAGCATGATTGCCGCGATCTGCGCGTGCATCGCCGTGCGCTTCTACGTCGTGCAGCGCGATCGGAAGGCGCACCGCTGGACGCTCGATCTCCCCGTAAGCGTGCTGTCGCTGATGTTCGCCGCGGGCGCGATCGTTCGGATGCGGCCGAGCCCTGACGTCGCCTTGCTTTACGGCACGGGGTTTGGCGCGCTCGGCGCCGGCATCATCACCCTGGCGCTCGCGTATGTGCAGCGGGTGACTGGCGGACAGCCGCCACAGAACTGAGTGTCGGCGGACGCAAGCGTCGCGCGCTCCGCTCCCTCGGGGCGCAAGACGCTTGCGGAGCCGGCAGCGGGCTAGCGCCGGGCTTCGCGCCTTTCCTCGTCACAATCAAAAGTAGAGGCAACGACTTGGCTCTGTGAGCCTCTTCACAGGGCCGGCGCAGGTGCGCGGTCGGCGCACACAGGCAAATCGCGGCAAATCTGAAAGTGGGCGCCCCGTTGCTTCAAAGGGAAGAAGCGATCTTGGGGAAGAATCGGGACGCCCAGTGGGGGAGCATGAGGCTGAAAGCCCTGCTCGCATCCGCATCATCTCTGCGCTTCTCCACCAGAACAAGGAAAATCGACATGACAGCCGAACTTCGGGTGGGGCCGATCGCGCGCGCCCTCATGCATCACTTCGAAACCTGCAGGCTGGCTGCCTATCGGTGCCCGGCCAACGTGCCGACGATCGGATGGGGCAACACCTATTATCTGGATGGGCGGCCGGTTCGCATGGGTGACCGCATCACCCAACAGCAGGCAGACGACCTATTCGCCGCAATCCTGGAACGCGACTTCGGCGCGCCGGTCCGCGCGGAGCTGAGCGTGGCGGGCGCTGCCGAGACGTCGCCCGCGCAGTTCGGAGCCATGGTCGCCCTCGCCTACAACATCGGCATGGGACCGCGCGCCTGGCGCAATGGGCTGCAGAAAGGATTTCGCCAGTCTGAGGTTCTCCGCCTGCACCGGGCCGGCAACTATGTCGGCGCCGGCGGCGTCGGTGGTGACCGGCCGACGTCAGGCGCTTTTGGCGGCTGGGTTCGCGCCCGGGGCAAGGTGTCAAACGGCTTGGTCCGACGGCGCAATGCAGAGGCAGCCCTTTATCGGTCAGACTTTGCCGCGCTGGAGCGGTTCACGAATGGTGAGGTGAAGGGATGAGGCTCAACGCTCGGCTGATCCTGAAGCTGATCATTGCCGTTCCGGCGCTCATCGATCTCGGCAGACGGGGAGCTGCGGCCGGCCGCGCGATCGTGGACCTGGTGGCGCAGCCGAAGGAGCCCCGCTAGGCTCTTCCCGGCCAGCTGGGAGAGTGACCATCTGCAACCGTTACCGCATGACTGCGAAGGAATCCGACCTTGCCGCCCGTTACGGCATCGTCTCGCCCTATCCTGAGGATCTAACGATCCCGCCGCCCGAGCTGTTCCCCGACAAGCTGGCCTATGTCGTGCGCGATCAAGGCGGCGCACGCATCCTAGACACGATGTCGTGGGGCTTCCCTCACAAGGTGCCTGGCAAGCGGATCGACAAAGCGACGGGCAAGCCGGTGCTGCTCGACAGGAAGGTGACCAACGTCCGGAACTACACATCACCGTTCTGGAAGAGCGCGCTTGCGAATCCGGAGCGCCGTTGCCTGGTGCCTTTTACGGCGTTCAGCGAGTACGGACAAATCCGCAGTGAAGACGGCAAGCTGCCGCTCCACTGGTTCGATGTGCCCAGCCGGTCGATCGTCAGCTTCGCCGGGATCTGGCGCCCGGCCGAGGGCGGCGCCGTGTTCGCCTTCCTGACCACCGAGCCGAACTCGCTGGTGGCGCCGATCCATCCGAAAGCTATGCCGGTGCTGCTGCACAATGAGGATGAGGAGCGGTGGCTATCGGCGCCAATCGAAGATGCGATGGAGCTGGTGGCGCCCTTCCCCGCTCAGCTAATGCGGGTCGACGGCTAGTCCCTTTAGCAGAGCGCAATCACATTAGCCCTCTGGAGCGAAGGCTGACATGCTCTCCCAAACCGATAATCAGGTGATCGTGCACCTGTATATCGAAGTGACGAGCAGCGTCTATTACTTGCTGGGTTAAAGCGATGTCTGCACGACTGGGTGTCGGATCCCCGGAAGGGTGGTTGTGGGCCAGTATGATCGCTGACGTACCAAGCTCGAGACACCGAGCCACAAGCTCGCGCACGTGAACCGTCGCTTGGTTGACTGTGCCTTCGGAGAAGATCTCGTCTTTGATAAGCACCTTCCGAGCATTGAGATGTAGCACCCGCACTTGTTCTGTCGGTCGGTGCTGCATCTGCACACGCAAATAGGCGATAAGAGATTCCCACTCGCCAACGGCCGGCTTTCGCTGCACGCGTTCGATAAGAACATGGCCCAGGGCGGCATCCACTCGTCGAAGCAGGTTCAGCGCATCTGAACCTGCAACCCGGCGCATCCGTGAGGAGCTGCCCTTTAGGGTGGCTCCAAGACACCCAAACTCTGTCAAAAGAGCAGCGGCGGCACGGTCGGGATCTGGCTCGCACCCGCGGAGTAATGAGGCGAGGACCGTGACAGCATTGCCGTCGAACGGGCAGTCACTCAGTGCGGCACCGGCGCCGAGAACCGACGCCACTGCCGGTAAATTCCGGCAATCAGCACGGGTGGGATAAGGTATGCTGTCATGCCCGCGAGCGCGTAACCGTTGCTTTCCAATGCGGGATTCAGCGCCCGCGCTATGTGAGCGAACAGAGATGGCGCGAGCAGCGCGGTCGCAAGCATCGGCCACCAGCGATCGGAGCGTAGAGCGACGAACAGTAACGTCAGGAACACAGCCCAGTCGATCAGCAGGATGGACCATACGACCTCATCGAAATTCGCGCCGGGCGGCTGCGCAAGTCGCGTCAGCACCGCGCCGGCGAGATTACCCGCTGCAATTACCTGCTCTGGCCACCCGCCCCATCGAAGCGCAGCAGGCAAAAGCACGATCGCAAGCAAGAAGAACGGGGCGACCCACCAAGGCATGTTTGGTGGATCGCGCAGCTTAGTTAGGCGGTCAACCGCTCACGCAGGTTCCGTCTGACGGCCAGCAGGCGAGAAAAGCTTCTTCTCCGGACTGTCGTTTGGACCGTAAGCACCAGGCGCGATCCGCCACTCCTCACGAATAGGCGCCAGCAGGGCATGAACCTCGTGGGCCTCTTGCTGGGCGGTGAAGGCTGCGTCGGCGGTCCGCCGCATACGTTCCAAGATGTCGGAGCCAAAGTTTGCTTCTGGCATGCGCGCCGTGGCGCGGGCTTCCAGCATCACTGAAAGCGCTTCGTAGCAGGTTGCCGCAGTTCGGATTGTCTGAAGTTTGGCAGGCAAAAATGCCGTCGCAACGTCAGCGGCTACCTGATGGCGTGTATTTGGCATGAGCAAGCTCCGTCACCGGAGCCGAGCTCCGGATCACTGTTGAAGAAGTGGATTCACTTGGTCCGCGACGCGTTGAACACCGTCCAGCATGGCGAAGGTGAGCACGTAAGTCGCGGTGATCGCCAACATCATGGCCGCGATGGCCAAGAGGCGCATAGTTAAACTCAGGTCATTTCGACCATCCTTGAAAGGACCTCTTCTCGGCAACGCAGGCTTGTCCTCAGCCATCGCTGCTACCAACGGTGTATCCGCCGGGTGATCCAACATTGGCGGTTGCTCGGGGATATCCTCCATCACCCTTTGCGGACTAACCCGCTTCGGATGAGGCCCGGTGTAGTCCGGAAAGAGAAGCTCCAGTAGTTGTTGGTCGGACATCGCCGTCTTGCGGCGCGCGGACCCAAGATGGGTCTTCAAAGTGTTCTCGCTGATGCCCAGGTGCTTCGCTGCGGCACCTCTATGACCATGACTGAAGAACGCGTGCAGTGACTCGCGCTCCCGCGCCGTCAGCGCCTCTAACCCCTTCCCCAAATACATCGACCCGCCCCAGAATCGCTTTTGGAGATATGATTATCCGAATTGAACCAATCATCTATATGGTTAATTTCGCTGACCGAAGTCTTATGTGACGTCGTCAGCGAAGCTTGCGCGGGTGCTGCGACAATCAAGATCGGCAGCCGTCTCACCATGGTGGTCAAGGCGATCTCGGCGTCAATCACCGCCTCCAAAAGAATGAGTGGAAGCAGAAGGGGATCGCGACTCGCCCAATATCGATCTGATCCGAAGATTGAGCAAGCCGTGCGAATCGCGCGCCCATGCCCCGGTTCGTCCAACATCTCCAGATCTTACGTTCCATCTATGTTCCGCTACGAGCGGCCGATGGTTGGCCCGCCAAAGACCCTGTACGATCTCCGGAAAGTCGAAGGCGCGGTGCGTCTTACCTGCCGAGCTTGCAAGCGACGCCAGTTGATCGATCGCGAAGAGTTGATCCTGATGCGACACATCGCGCGGGAGACGTGCGATTGGCCAGCTTTCTGCACCTCGGCGATCTGTTGCTATTGCACCAGTCGAAATGTGAAGGTGGAGATAGAGGCGTTCGCGAACGGCTTGCCGGAGCTGCGTCGCCGTCGCGCAACGATGATCACGATCGAGCTCGCGCTGATATTGCTCCGGGCAGCCTCCGATTCCGGCTCGCGCCGTGGCCTTCCCGTCGAGGCTGTTCGCCTCGCGCTACGGGCGGTACACCCGTTCTTGCAAGACAAAGCGCTACTGACGGAGTTCTGGGTCAGGTATTCCGACCCCGACCCCACGTTGGGGGAAAGCCCCGCCGGCTACTATGCAGACATTGTTCGAGCGCTGTTGAAGCGCGGTTACGCGGTTCCAGCCGAACCGCGGATTTAGCTCGCCGCCAAGACCCCGAAGCTCATCAAAGCCAGCATCAACATAAAGCCGGCAATGAAGCGGTGATCGATGATCTTCACAATTTCAGCTTCTGGCGCCGATCGGCGATCTGCTTGCCGCGTCGGCGGATCGCATCGGTCTTGGAGGCCGCGTCGATGATGATTTGCCGAATGGCCCTGCGCCGAAGGGAGAACGGGAGCGAGAACTGCATCGCTCGATATAGCCGCCGGACAGCCCGCTCGTGGTCGCCGGCGTATTTGACCGCGGCTGCGCCTTCTAGCTGGTCGACCTCGTGCTGATCCCAACTGGTCACCTGAACGGACAGCGATGCTATTTCCTCCGGTGTCATGCCCTCAGTCTCTCTCGTTATCGGGTGAGGAGCAAGTGGCGGGCAGTCGACGCGCGGCAGATCGAATTGTCGTTGATGAGGGTGCCACCCTGATCACGCGAGCGCAGCCGCTCGGCCTGCCTTCACTTCGCCACCTTGAACTTGGCCCAGCGTGGATCGGTACCGCCGAGCTCGGCTTCTGACACGCCGAAGAAGCGGCAAAGCGTCTCCCGGTCGGGGGCTTCGAGCCGCTCCGGCCTGCCCTCGCGCACATAGCGCCCGAGGTACGATCGCGGACGTCCGATCATGTCGGACAGATCGCCAAGGCCAGTGCGGAACTGCTTGGATAGCGCGCGCAGGCGTTCACGAGGATGGTGGATGATCATCGGCGGCTCCGTCGAATCCTGGGCCGCTTACATAAGCGATGTTCCGCCTATGTTCTACGCAGCTTTCGACGTATTCGACCGCTCAGGGCTAACCGGCGGCTTTTATGACAGAATCAGGAACACGGCAGGATACCGTGCGGGGGTAGATCGTGAATATGTGATAGCGCGCGTTGAGAAGTGGGTCTTTCCGCTCGACTGTTAATCGAGCGCTGTGCGCTCGCCCTCCGCGGCCGAGCTCCCGACTTCGTCCATCGCACCTTGTGTTTCTTGCCCCGTGCTGGCGCTCGAAGACGCTGCCGGTTACATCATGGAAAAGGTCAAGCGGCGTTCCGACAAACGGCGTAAGCCCTTGATATGCGGTAGGGCAACAAAGCGTGAATCTGTCGGAATGAGCATTGATCGGAAAGGTCGAAAACCACGACTTAAATTCTCAGGCTAGATGACGTTAAGCAGCAAGCAAGAGGAGATAAACAGCGGTGAGGATTAGTGGCTGATATCAAGACCTGGTGCGGTGACACGCGGACAAAGGTGAAGACGCACCAGCTCGTCTACCTGGAAGCCGATGCTGCCAAGCTGGCGCACGCCGTCACCTCGGTCGCTGCGGTCGTCCCCAGTCATTACGCCGCTCCCGATCGCGTCGCGGACATCCTGCAACGCCTCGGCAAGCCCGCTGTTGCCGAGTATGTCCGGACCAAGCTTCCCGAAGGCGCACGGTCGCGCTCCGGCGATCTAGGTGAGATCCTAGCGACGAGCTTCGTTACCGATTACACCGGCTACAAAGTCGGCGTGTTCAAACTTCGGTGGGCCGATCACCGCGAGATGGCGATGCGCGGCGACGATATCCTCGGCATCCGGCTCGATACCAAATTGACTGTCAAGTTCCTCAAGGGAGAGGTGAAAAGCCGCGCGACGCTCGGCTCGGCGACAATCGACGAGGCGCGTGCGGCATTGAACGCGACCCATGGGCGTCCGACGCCGCACGCGCTGGCGTTCGTCGCCGACCGGCTGTTCGAGACCGGCGACACGGCACTTGCCGCGGTCGTTGACCAGTACCAGCTCCAAACTCGCATCAAGCTCGATCAACTTTCGCATCTGCTGTTCACGTTCACGGGCAGCAATCCGAGCAAACTGCTGACTGCTAACCTCAACGCCTACACCGGCAAGGTGCATCAGGTCGCAGTCGGCCTTCGGGTGTCCACCCACCAAGCCTTCATCAAGCAGGTCTTCGAGAAAGTGATCGGCGATGGCAACAAGCCCTGAGGCGATCGCGCAACTAATCGAGGCGGCGACCGCACCTGGCTTTCGCAACGGCCTGCTGGCTAAGGGGCAGGCGCGCGCCATGGTGTGGCGCAATGGTGAGTTGCCTGCCGAGGCACCGTCGTTCTCTGCGCTGCTGACCTATGACCTGCTGAGTTACGCTTATTCGCTGATGACCCAAGGCCTGCGCCTGCTCGACCAAGGCAGCGAAGGCGAGGCTGCGCGCAATGCCTTCGAGCACGCCGCATCTGCGATCGAGGCGGTTACCTTGCGAGGTCCGCCCAGCGTAGAGCGCGACTTCCATCGGCTTATGGCAGGCGCGTGCTACCATCTCGCCCGCTATGCCGCTCGCGCGTTCTCCCTCCTCCACGAAGGTTTGAACGAGGCGAACCTCAGCGTACCCGAACGCGCGCTGGCGCTTCTGATGCTGCGTGATCTCGATATCCTCGAGACCCTCGTCCGCGATCACCGCCTTGGTGTCGCTGGATCCGAGGACGCGATGATCGCCCGGCTAACGCCCGCCATTGGAAGCGATGCGGCCACTGATGAGAGAGACAAGGAGATGCCCGCGCCGCTGTTGCAGGTGGTCGATCAAGCGCTGGCTGACAACTACATGGGCGCGCTTGGCATGGCACTGCTGGCTTTCGAGCGCGGCGAGGCCGCGTTGATCGACGCTGCGGTCGAGCAGCTAAAGGTAGGTCTGAGTTCGGCGGCAGAGCTCAATGTGGTCCCGAGCTGGTGGTGTCACCGCCTGACTATCTATCTGCTCGGCGATCTGTGGTCATCGAGCTTCCATGCCCGGCTACCCATGCAGCCGCTCAATGGCGTGGCGGAGGACTGGACCGCGTACCGAGAGCTGTTCATCGCCTCGCTGTTCCGCCGCGGCCGTGCCGAAATCGATCTCTGGCCCTCGCAGGTCGATGCGGCGACGCGCGCGCTGGACCTCAAGGACAACATGGTGGTATCGCTGCCGACTAGCGCCGGCAAGACGCGTGTGGCCGAGTTGTGCATCCTTGCCTGCCTCGCGGCCGGACGCCGCGTGGTGTTCGTGACGCCGTTGCGCGCGCTGTCGGCGCAGACGGAGGTGACGCTTCAGCGTAGCTTTCAGCCGCTCGGCAAGACGGTTTCCAGCCTGTACGGGGCGATCGGCGTCAGTGAGGTAGACGAGGACTTCCTGCGCGATAGCGACATCATCGTCGCAACCCCGGAGAAGCTGGACTTCGCTCTCCGCAACGACCCCGGGTTGCTCGACACCGTCGGCTTGGTGGTGCTCGATGAAGGCCATATGATCGGGTTGACCGAGCGCGAGGTCCGCTACGAGGTCCAGATACAGCGGCTGCTCCGGCGAAGCGACGCCAAGGATCGGCGCATCGTCTGCCTGTCAGCCATCCTCCCCGACGGTGATCAACTCGAGGACTTTACCGCTTGGCTGACCGGCGATCAGGATGACGGTCTTATCAAGCTGGACTGGCGCCCGACCCGGCTGCGCTATGGCGAGGTCGAATGGCGCGGCGACCATGCCAAGCTGGAAATCTCGGTAGGGGCCGAGAAGCCGTTTGTGCCCCGCTTCCTTACCGGGACGCTCCCCAAGGGACGCCGCTCCAAGCTGTTCCCCGGCGATCAGCGCGAACTATGCATTGCCACGGCGTGGGCGTTGGTGGCCGACCGGCATTCAGTTCTGATCTTCTGCCCACAGCGGCGAAACGTCGAGCCCTTCGCCAGGACGATTGTGGATCTCGCGGGCCGGGGTGCGCTGGCCCCGGTGCTCGAACACGACCCCGCCGTCCTCGACAACGCGATTGCGATCGGCAGCGAATGGCTTGGCGCTGACAGCCCGGTGCTCGCCTGCTTGCGCCTTGGCGTCGCGATCCATCACGGCGCGTTGCCTACTCCCTACCGCAAAGAGGTCGAGCGGCTGCTGCGGGAAGGCATCTTGCGCGTCACTGTGTCGTCGCCGACCCTTGCTCAAGGGCTCAACCTGTCTGCCACTACCCTAATTTTTTACGGTCTCAAGCGCGGCAGCGACCCTATCGACATCGCCGAGTTCCGCAACGTCGTGGGTCGAGCCGGGCGCGCCTATGTTGACGTCGAGGGCCTGGTGCTCATGCCCATGTTCGACAGGCTGTCGACGCGACGCGCCGATTGGGCAGCGATGGTGGCTAGCGCCAAGGGCAAGGAGATGGAAAGCGGTTTGGTCCGCCTCCTCCTGTTTCTGATGCAACGCATCGTCACGAAGGCGGGCGTGAAGTCGCTAAGTGCGGCCAAAGAGTATCTGGCGGGTACAACGGTTTGGGACTTCCCGGTGTTGAATACGGAGGGCCCGGACGTCCGTGCGCAGGAGGAGGTGCGGTGGGCAAATTACCTGACCACGCTCGATACGGCGCTGCTCAGCATGCTGGGCGAGCAGGATGTGGCCGACGATCAGATCGAGGTCATGCTCGACGAGGTGCTGACCTGCTCATTGTGGACGCGTCGGCTTCGTCACCGGACCGATCTGGTCCAGCAGCTGCTCAAGTCCGGTCTCGCCGCACGGGCGAGGTTCATCTGGCGGCGCACCTCCGACGTGCAGCGGCGAGGCTATTTTCTGGCCGGCGTCGGTCTGGAAACCGGTGAAGCGCTCGATGCAGCAGCGCCAGAGCTGAATGAGCTACTGACACAGGCCAACGGCGCCATTCTCCTGGCCGATGCTGAGGTGGCGATCACGTCAATCACCCGCTTCGCCGAATGCGTGTTCGGCATTGCACCGTTCACCCCCGACAGCCTCCCCGCTAACTGGAAGGCGATCTTGCGCCTGTGGCTTGAAGGCAAGGCTCTGGCTGGGCTGGCAGCTGGCCGGGAGGACGAAGTGTTGAAGTTCGTCGAGCAGGCGCTCGTCTACAAGCTGCCCTGGGCGATGGAGGCGGTACGGGTTCGAGGGCTGGCGCATAATGATACCCTCGAGGGTGGCTTCTCGATGGAGGACGTCGAGCTTGGGGTGGCGGTATCCGCAGTGGAAGCGGGCTCACTGAACATTTCGGCGGCGATGCTGATGCGCGCGGGGTTCAGCTCGCGTCTAGCCGCCATCCATGCCGTCACCGAAACCGGCGCTGAGTTTGGCAGCATGTCCGACCTACGGGCATGGCTGCGCAGCGATCAGGTGGCGAGCCGCCGGAATGACCCCGAGTGGCCAACATCAGCAACGCACACGTTATGGGTGCAATTCATCGAGAGCCTGACGCCGCAGCAAGGTCGCACCTGGAGCGCGACCGAGGTCGAGATGGACGTGAAATGGAAAGGTCAACCGCCGTCCATCGGCGTTCCGCTGCGGCTCATGCATCATAAGGGCGAGACATTAGTCTGTGGCGCCGATTACCAGTTGCTGGGTAAGCTTAAGACGCCGCTCAACCCCGTGCGGCGAGGCGTGACGGTTGCCACGGTCGGTTGGTTCGACGACGTAGAGCTTCGTTACATCGGACCGGGCGATCTAACCCACTGACGCCTTGACGAGCCGCAGTACCAGAAGACGAGTTCTAAATTGGTGGCGGCTCGTATTCTGCGCGGCGACGCGCGCGCTCAAGGTCAAAGACAAAGGTTGGCCAGGACTTATCCGCATTCACAGGCCGCTCCCGAAGGCGACCGGCGAGCTCGTTCCGAATGTCTGCCGCATCTTCCCGCAGCGGGCAATCCGTCAATCGCCACACAATGAGGCGGGTCAACCAAAGCACTGGCCGTGCGCTGAAGCTTGCCGCGAGCAGGAGACGCCCTGGGACATGGGCGGGTCCGAGCACCCATGTCGTCAGGGCAAATAGAAGCAGCACGAGCACAGCGATCATCGAGATGGCAACGCGCGGCCGTAGGCGCACCAGCATGGGCAATTGCCAGACATCCTGGACAATACCGACAAGCGGCCAGAATAGCGCGGGTGACAGCGCAACCGCGATCACGAGTGCAAGGACCTGACCGAGCGGAGTAGTCGCTAACCAGGTCACGAAGTCGCCTCTTCGTCGGCCGCACCGGGCGCGATCTCCTCTAGAAGACTCTGCGCGACGCTATGGACCACGACATTGGTGATGACCCGCGCGTCAAGCTGCACGACTCCGCCCACGGCATCCTTGCCGTGGAGAGTGAACCCGGTCGGCCGATCGAACTCTCCGGCTTCCTCCCAAAACCGCCATGGCCACCGTGATGGCTTGGTTGGGAAGGACCCGAGCTGATAAAGGAAACGCTCTGGCCGCGCGAGCGCGATGGAGACCAGTTCGCCGTTCACGCCTTGGCGCGCATCGATCACGATCCCCTTGTAGGCGACGCCGTAGCCGTCGCTCATGGTCGAAGTGAAAATGTGACCAATGGGAGCGTAGCCATTTTCGGCCGGACGGGTGATGTGCTGGAAAACCCATCCCTGCCCCGTCCAGTCGAGCGGCTCGAGCAAAAGGTCGAACGTTTCGCTTCCGACGAATGCCAACACGGCGAATACCTCGAAGGCGAGCAGCGCGGCCGTCGCGATTGCCGTGGTCGCAGGCATCGCGTTACCGCTGGTCACTGCCGCGTAGTAGGCGCCTACGGGGTTCGTCACCGCGGGACCAAGGTCGAGTTTAGGGAAAGCCTGGTTTATCGCTAGACCCGCGTCTATGACGCCGGCTACGACGAGATAGCCGAGATAGTGGGTCATGATCGACAGGATCACTGCGGCAACCAAAGCGTTTACCGTCGTGAGTTGCTGCTCGGGTCGGCGGGCGCCTGCTCGACCAACACGAAAATTAAAGGCGGCGAGGGCGACTAGTCCAGGTAACAGAATTATGACGCTCGCAAGGAAGCCCAGCGTGAGCGGCATTCCTACTTCTTCGGTGCAGCGGCGCCCGGTTTGAAGGAGTACCGGCCATTGGCGGCATCCCGAACGACGTGGCCCTTGCCCTTTGCCTCGCGCCGTTCCCTTTCCAGGCGGATCAGCTCGGAGTAGCCGCCAACCTTCCGCGCGGCTTCCCCGGCGCGGCGCTGCTCACCAATGGTCATGATCGTCGCCATAACAGGCTATGTAAAGCTTCGCAGGATCATCGTCCAGTGAACTCGCCGGAGCCTCAAAAGTGCCCTGGCCGTCAGTCGCCTGTGACCTCCACAGGGGTGCTCGCGCATAAACGTAACATGCGGCGTCAAGCGGTAGCGGACAGGCTGTTTACTACCATCAACAGGTGTTCGTGACGCGCCGGCTGGTTCCTGAACGAGCGGCAGTTTACCGCATCCGACCGCCAGAAAGCGGAGGGACTGCGTTCCACCCACCTTCGTCGCGCTTCGGATTGATCGCACAACCTGCCTATTGCCGCTCCTGCTCCTCGAACCTTAACGCAGTGAGTCTTTTCAGGCTTGCACATATTCCGACATGTTCCATCTGCCCAGAGGGGGCTTCGAGGTACAGAGAGCGAAAATGTCGGAAAACAGCGAGATAAAGCCGCTGTCTCTTAATCAGCGGGTCCTTGGTTCGAGCCCAAGTGCGTCCACCACCTTTTCCCCAGCGATAACAGGCGTTTAGCTACCCCTTGCGGGGCCGCGCTGTGTGGTCATTAGCGCGCTCATAAGGCCGTCGTAAGTACCAGCTAGGGGCGGCGCACATCAGGCCCCAACCTTCCCCCAATCCGTACTGTTTGATACGCCTGATCCTCCACACACACGGGGGAGTCGTCAGTGGCGGGGGAAGTCGAGTTCAAGGGCAAAGGACAGGCGCTTCGGTTGGGCATCCAGCAGGAGCTGGGGGGTGGCCCGCTGACCATCTTCGGAGCAGCAGCTCAGAAGCACGATCTGTCCATTCGCGAGGTGACGGCGGGTGTGCTGGTAAAGCTGGCCGAGGAGTTTCCGAACCTAGAGTTTCAGCTTCGCACTTCTCTCAGCAAGCGAGAGATCAACACCAAGCTGCGCGGCTTCGACGCTCGGCTGGGGCAGGCTCTTTTCGTTGAGAGCGCAAGCATACGCCCGGATGGCGGTATAACCGAAGTGAAGGATCGGCACGGCAAATGGCGTATCGTGCTAGTCGGGGAGTCGAAGCACCAGGGCAACGACGTGGAGAAAATTCTCGCGGGAGTGTTGCAGGGCAAGAACAAGGACCAGGACTTCATGGCGGCCGGCAATGCCATCGAAAGAATGCACAAAAACGTCTTAGAGCTGCGGAACTTCATGCTCGATGAGCAGCACTTTCCCTACGTCGTATTCCTGCAAGGCTCGAATTTCGCCACGGAGTCCTTCGATGTAACACGTCCGGACGGACGTGTGGTTAGGATCGTCCACGACTCTGGCTTACTCAACCGCATCGACCGCCTTACGGCCAGCAGCTTGTCGCGCGAGATCAACCAGAATTACTGCGAGAATATCACTGTCCGTGCCGGGGGCCATGACCACATGTTCCAGATCGCTTCTCTCTACTGCAAGGCGCACCCGTGGGAGGCCAAGGAGATGGCGGACAGAATGCTGGAGGTGGCGCGAACCTCGATACGCGTCCTTGCCCAAGACCTCGATTTCGGCGAGAACGCGGCATGAACACGTGACCCGTAGCGAGCGTATCGCGCGGCGGCACGGTAACCTAAAGCACCCGAGAGAGACATTCTAAATGGCAAATAGGTCGCACCGGAATGCGGGCCACCGGGCGATGAACGCGCTCAACAAGGCTGGGCAGAAGCATTCGTCCGACGCCCTGGTGAACGCGGACGCTTCGGCAAGGACGAAACACGTTTACGAGGTGGGTGACTGCCTCGACATGCTGGCAAAGATCCCGGACAACTCGGTTCAGCTGATCGTCTGCGACCCGCCGTACAACATCCTCTTGGCTGACTGGGATGACCACGCAAACTACATCGCTTGGGCTAAGACCTGGTTGGCAGAGGCTGAACGAGTCCTGTCGTCGACCGGCAGCATCGCGATATTCGGCGGCTTGCAGTACCAGGGCGAGGCTGGGTCAGGTGACCTGCTTTCGATAATCTCACACATGCGCGAGCATAGTAAGATGTTGCTCGCCAACCTCATAATCTGGAACTACCCGAACGGGATGAGCGCCCAGCGCTTTTTCGCGAATCGCCACGAAGAGATCGCGTGGTTTGCCAAGACGAAGAAGTACTACTTCGATCTCGACGCAGTACGCGAGCCTTACGACGAAGCGACCAAAGCGGCCTATATGAAGGATAAGCGCCTCAACCCAGAGTCCGTTGAGAAGGGGCGCAATCCCACGAACGTCTGGCGCATCGGTCGTCTGAACGGCAACTCTCTGGAACGTGTTGGTCACCCGACACAGAAGCCCGCAGCGGTCATCGAGCGGCTGGTGCGGGCGCTGTCATATCCCGGCTCGACGGTTCTCGATTTCTTCGCGGGCAGTGGCGTGACCGCACGGGTAGCGATCCAAGAGGGGCGGAACAGCATCTGCACGGATGCGGACCCCGTGTTCCGTGAATACATGACCAAGCAGCTCGGGTTCCTGCGCGCAGAGGGGCTGCTCAACAGTGTCCGCCAGTATGATGTCGTCGAGGGCCTCGAGAACCTAGACCCTTCTTACGAGGCACTTACCCCTGGCATTCCGGAGGCAGCGGAATAGAACGAAAACCATAGCTTACGCGGACCGCCGACTGATTTAATGTTCGACGGAGATCAATGCGGGCGGGGCCGGTTGCCGACCGGCCCCTACGCACGTCATTTCTTCTTCTTGTCCGGCCGCTGCGACAGGGCCGACCCCGCCGCCGTCTTCGAGTCCTTGCCGGTGCGACCATCGCGGAGGACATTGGAGGCGGCCTTGCCCGCCTTCGCGCTCGTGTGCTCGTTATTCGCCATCGTTCAGGCTCCAAGCTCACACCATCTTGTGGTGCAATCTGGTGAACGGCCTATTAGTTGATTTGTTCCCCGCCCGTTCTCTCACTTTGGCATCAGCGCCCCGCTCCCGAGGAGTGCAGGTGCGGGGCGCTGCCGATGGACGCGCGGCGGGAGTCTAGCACCACCGCGCCCACTAGGTCGATCACTGGCCCGTGTCCGCAACCGACTGTACCTAGATCGCCTCCTTGCACGGATCACACATGCGTACCCGAGCCACGTCGGCGGAGAAGAACGGGCGGCTGCACCGCAGGCAGGAGCGCCAGCCCACATGCCTGACCACTCGCGGGGGGTGTCGGTCGGCGTCCAGCACAGGCTCGCGCCGGGTGCCGCCGTCCCACGGCCACTGCCGCGGCTCCACGAACCCCAGGCCGTCCGCGCCCCGCGTCCGCCGCTCCCGCGTGCTGGGCGCTGCCACCGGCTGCTGGCGCGCGGACACCCCCTGCTGCTCGCGCCACAGCGCAAGCCATTCGGGCACGGGTGCGTGCGTGGTCACCGCCACAGGTCCCAGCACCGATCGGTGTGCCAGCGGACGATGATCGTGATCAGGTGCTCGCCGTCCAGTCGGTCGAGCGTCCCCGCGTCCATCATGGCCCGCCACGCAGCCGCCATGTGCTCCAGCGAGCCGTAGTCGCGCTCGAACGGCGACGGCACGGGGGTGTCGGTGCGCTCCAGCCGCCCGACCCGCGCCAGCATGGAGCGGACGCGCGCCACGTCAGTCGGTGACCGTGCGAGGGTCGCTGCGGGCCGGTGCCTGGGCGGCAGACTCGGCCTCCGCGCGCTCCGCCGTGCGGTCGCGCTCGAACAGCGACCGAACCGGAGGCTTTGGGTCCAGCAGGCTTCCTACGTGTGCCAACAGGGGGCGTACCCGGCGCGCCATCCTAGGCCCTGACCACACCCATGTCGGTCAGCAGCGCCAGGGCGTCCGCCCGTGCGTCGTGGTCACCGGTGTTCCGCACCACGTCCGTGAGCGTGTCGCGGACCAGCCGCAGGTCGGCGGCGTCCATCGGCTGCGGGTGGTCGGGCACCGTGATCCCAAGCATGACGCGCGCCTCTGTGCCGGTGAGCGGCAGCACCTTGACCTGGCACGGGTGGTCGCGGTGGAAGGCGCGCGCTCGCGCCAGGGCAGCGTCGTAGTCGGTGATCGGGTCCAGCGCGGCGCGCCTGCCGTCCACGAGGGTCACCACGAACAGGTCGATCTTCCCCGGTTGGATCGTCGTGCAGCGGTGGCGCGGCTCCCAGGACGCGTAGGTCATGCTCGTCTCTCCTGCTCCAGCGCCGCCAGGCGCTTCTCGAGTTCGTCCGTGGCGCGGATGCTGGACAGCGCGCCGATGGCCTCGATGATCTGGCGACCCACATCGGGGGCGACGACGCCGCCCGCTATGGCCGCGAGCACCTGCTCGACCTGCGTGGCCACCGGGGCCGTCGGATCGAAGTCGAAGGTCACCTTCTCAGCCTGAGACCGCAGCGCGGGCAGCACGCGCGCGAGGATCAGGGAGGCCGCGCCGACCTCCCCCTCCAGCGCCTTCTCGACCAGGGCCGAGACGATGGACTCCGCGTCCGCGAGCATCCGCTGGGCGATCTTGGCCCGCTTGTCCACGATGCCCCGCGGACGGCCAGCCGGGTTCGGGCTGCGCATTCCCGGCGTCCAGGCGCGGCTGGCAGGCTTGGGCAGTGCCGGGGGCTGCGGCGCGGACTGCGGCTGGACAGGCAGCGACACCGCCGCCTGGGCACCGTCCAGCCAGGGCGGCGGGTAGTAGGTCTGTGCCTCGCTCACTGTGCTGGCTCCCCTGTTCAGATCAGTTCTGGATCAGTCTGACCGTGAGCGCCTTGTCGGCACGGGCCTTCGCCTGGCGCAGCGCCTGCACCTCGTGCGGCTTCGCGCCGACCGCCTGCTCCAGCGCAGTGAAAATCATGCCGCCGCGGTTGCCGAGGAGCTTGAGCGCACCCTGCATGACCGCCAGCTTGGCGGCCTCCTCCGGTGCGGCCTGCTCGTGGTATTTCCGCAGCAGTGCCGCGTGGCCCTCCGGCGTCAGCCCGCACAGGTACGAGGGACCGGCGAGCGCGGCCTCAGCGGTCACCAAGTCGCCGCGCGTGATGGCAGCGAACACGAAGCCCGGTCGGTCGGACTCCGGCATCGCCCGGATGTAGGCGCGTATCTCAGCTGCGATGGGGTGGGCCGCACGCGCGTTGACGGGCGCGTTCAGCTTCTCCTCGATCTGCGCGATGCCCTTGGACAGGTTGGAGTGCTCGGTGTCGAACAAGGCCGCGCACTTCTTGAAGACGCGCTGCGCCATGTCGTCCACCTTGATGGTGCGACCGGCCTCGGTCATCGACAGGTCGCGCTTCACCGCCTCGCCCGCGTCGAACACGGCAGCGACCCCTTCGTACGCCTCCTTGAGAGCGCGCTCTGCCCCCGCGACGTACCCCTTGGTGGCGTCGTCATAGCCGGGGAGATTGGTCACGTTGGCGGGATGGAGGCTAGGCGTGACGCGATTGTCGAGCTTGATGGACATGGGGGGCTCCCTGATTGAACCCGCTTACGGTACGCTGACCCCCTACTGTTGTCTCGCTGTTTTCCGTTGCATCACAATCACTTAGCATCGCGCACCCGCTGATTGGGTATCAGTCTGCGGGTGCGCTCGTGCCGGTGACCACAGGTGGCGAGCCGGTCTGATTGGCGCATCGTCGCGACTGTCGCGGGCCGTCGCAGGGGGTCGCGACGGCAGAAACCGCGGTTTTCCGCGGGCTGCGGCCCTATCGTCGCAATCGTAGCGGAATTGGGGTGCATGGGTGGCCCGCCGGGGTGGGTGCACCAGGAGGAGGAGGAGATTATGTTCTATAGCTCGTACAGCGACGCTCCCATTGCGACTGCCCCCGCGCATGGCCCCCCTGCTACCGCGACGATCGCGACGATCACGCTCAAACCCGCAGAAAACCGCGGTTGTCTCCCGCGACGATGGTCGCGACGATCGCGCTTTTCGGTTGCGACGATCCGCGACGATAGCGCGGTCATCAACCGTGTTCCTGGTACACCTCCGCACGCAGGGTGATGTCCAGCCCCTTGCTCCCCTGCCGACGCGTCACCAACACCCTGTGGTGATCTTGCAGCAGCTCCAGAGCGTCGTCCAATCGCTTCGACTTGGCCTCACGCAACCTATTCGGCCCCTTGCGTCGCACCTCGTTAACGGCGACGACCGGGCTGTCCCCCGCCTTGAAGCGCGTGGTGACCTCTCGGACAAGCCACTCTTCCAGTAGCTGAGCGTCCGCCACCTCGGGCGCGGCGTCCGCGCTTCGTGCGAAGCTGACCGCCTCATCGAGGTACCAAGTCATCAAATCGCACGCCGCCAGCATACTCTCGCGTCCGATGGCAGTTGCTGGGTCTCCGGCGAAGGTATGCAGGCAGCACGCCAACCGAGCGGCGTTGTCGGCGGCCTTGCTCGCTACGTCGCGAATGCCGGCGTAGGCCTCGTCCCCTCGGAGTTGCTCCTCGACCTCGTCGTAGAAGTGCTCCCAGATGCGCTGTGCATTCACGTCGAAGGCGAGGTATTCTGCATCTAGCCTGTCTAGCTCATCATAAACTGCCTCCACCGCGAGCAACGTGGTCATCCGTTGGCAGAACGCACCTAGGGCTGGTCTGAAAGCGGGCGGCTTAACGTACAGGCGGGTACCCTGCGTCGAATGGGGTCGGCTGAACAAGAAGCGTGCGAAGTAACCGATGCCCTTCGCCAGCCCACCGGTCTTCTGGACGAAGGAGTCGAGCACAGCGGGTTGGACCTGCAAACCCATCGTCACGCGCATACACTCGACCTGCAACTCCCCCGTCCCGATGCGGCCTTTCTGGATCGGCCCACCGTCCCACATGCTGTTGGCAAGGGCGAGGTTCTGCATGACCGCCTCTGGCTTCATGCCGTGCGATCCGAAGATCGTGCCCGCCTCAGCACTGATGATCGACGCTATGGGGTAACGCTCCAGCGCCGCTGCTAGTGCTTCGGGAGTGTCGTCCCCACGCAGGATACGAACCATCTGAGGTTCCTGCGGCATCGCGAGAGCATGGAGCGTGCGAGGATCGAACTCTGTGCCGAGTTGAGCCGTGATCAGGCCCTCCTCAATGTTCTTGCGCAGCTCCTTGTCTCTACGAGTCCAGTCGTCCATCTCGGACTTATACTTGGTGTACTTCTTCCTGAACGCCGCCTTCTGTTCGGCCTCCCAGTCGCGAATAGGCCCGGTGAACAGCTTGTCGACGGTGGACTTTCGCTCGCCGCTCTCCGCCACCGTCAGCAGGTACAGCGTGGCCGGGCCAGTCAGGGCGGCGTCTCGTCGCACGCTGTATCTTGTCTGTACCGCCGTCGAGATCGCTGTGAGTGCGCTAGCCGCGATCAGCGCGATGGGGGCCTGCACATAACCGGCGACCTCTTGAATGGCTTCTCGAACGAGCGGAGGAAGCGCGTCCAACGGATAGGGCGCAGAAACCCGCTCTTCGGTCAGCGGTCGCGGCTTCGGCAGGAGGTCTTCCGCTGGACGTGCGTCGGTGAAAAATTCTGAGAACTTAACCACGGTGCGGCCCTCCCAGGCTGGAGGCACGACGCGGGGTCGGTTGCGCGGCTACGGCGCGGGCTGGTACAAGGTGCATGGCTTGGTGGCCTCTGATGAAGCGGCGGGGTGTGGTTTGCGTCCACTCCGCCGCTTTTCCGTTGGGGTCTTCCGGTCGTCTTCCGACGCGGACGGGGCGCACGAGATCAGCCGCTAAATCAGCGACTTACGGCGGCCGGACGCCTGACTGCTGATCCGGCGTTCGCCTGGGCGGCGGGGCTGTACGCGCTGGTGCTGCCGTACTTGTGCGCGTCGCGCCACGCGATCACGTCGGCCTCGTCGTAGGCAACACCAGCCTGCGGCGAGCTCCCAAACTTGATGAACGCGGGTCCACGCCCCTTGTGGCGCCAAAACTTCAACGTGTTCGGCGTGATCCCGAGCAGCGCCGCTGCCTGGGTATTTGAGATAGTCTTACTCATGAGGAAACCTCTCGCTCCCTCGACTGCACACGAACCAGTGCACCGCCGAGAATTACTTGACGTTTTCCTCCTGTCCTGTGGGCAGCATACGTAGGCGGGCGTTAGTCAAGCAAGCCGCCACCATGTACCGCACAGCGATTGGCTCTCGGTCGTTGCTGGCGGGCAACATCTATGTGTCGAGCACATCGGGCGGCCAGCCGCGAGGCCGCAACGCTTCCAAAGGCGTGTACCCTGCGTATAGTTCAACCATACATGGGGTACAGCACATGCGAAAAGACGATCCTCGACAGCAGCCGAGGCCGCGCCCCGGCAGTCTTGCAATGACGAGGTACGACCAAGAGGACATCGAGCCGAACCCTATTGCGATTGCTGCCCAGTCGGCCCTGCCCCCGTTTCTGACCGCGGAACCCGATACCGACGCGCAACGCAGATCACGCATTGTGGTCAGCAAGTTGAGGGCTGCGCGTCGCAAGGCGGACGAACTCGGCGCAATGCTGCGAGACGAGACGTTCGATGACTGGGTGCGGCGCAACCTCTCGGAAGCGTCAAGGCCGGACGAGTGGTGCCAGTCGCGCGAGCTGTACGAGAGCTACGTGCGGCACGCGACCCGATACGGCGCGTCCCGGACTGCCCGCGGTCTCTCTAAGCAGGCGATGGCGACCGAGACGCGCTTCGGGAAGATGATGAGGTCGTTGTTCCCCAAGGTGCGGCGGGCAAAGGGGTGGTTCTACCCGGTCCGGCCGAAACGGGGTGCCTGACGGTGCAGGGCGAGCGTACAGCGTGCAAAGCAAGGCCCCGCTACCCTGGGCGGGGTGCGGGGCCTCCTGGCGCTGGACGGCGCTCGTCCGGTGCGACGGCGCTATGCCCGGAGCGCCACCACGTTGGCACCGCTGGCCTGCGCCGCGGCGACCCGGCCCTGCTGCTCGATCCAGTCGCCGATCTTCTGCACGTCGGGTTGCAGCCAACCCAGGTTCGTAAGGTCTAGGTAGTTGCGGGCGGTCACGTCCTCCTGGGCGGGCTTGTGGCCGGTCAGGAGGTCGGTTGTGAACTTCTCCAACCGGCACTCGCGCATCGCATAGTTCGTGAAAGAGCGGCGCAGGTCGTGAAGGCTGAGGTGCCGACCGGCGACCTCGCTCACCGTCTCCATCGCGCTCCGAGCGTCCATGATCCGACCCGCCCGCGACCAACTCGGGAACACGTAGGGGCTGCGCTCCGTGCCGGTGTCCGCGGCCAGCTTATCAGCGCGGGCCACACGGTCGCGGAGCAGCGCGGCGGCCTGCGACGACAGCGGCAGCGTGATCGGCTCACCACGCTTGCGCTGGTCCAGGTGCCAGGAGCACTCGGCAGGGTCGTCGGACAGGTGCACGCGATCCCAAGTCAGCGCCGCGCCCTCGTCGCGCCGCGCGCCGGTCAGCAGCAGGAAGATGGTCAGGTCGATCCCGGCGAGCGCGTCCCGGCTGCGCGGGTTCTCGCGCGCCTCGTGCAGCGTGTTCCAGACCGCGCCGACCTTACCACGCTCCACGTACCGCTCGGTTCGGCTCCCCAGCTTGGCCCAGTGGTGCTTGAGAGCGCCGACCGGGTTGTGCGTGATCAGGGATGTGCCGTCGCCGCGCCGGTACTCGTCCATCGCGAAGTTGAACAGGATGCGGAGCGTGACCATCGCGGCGTTCGCACTGGCGGGCGCGGCGCGCTTGCCGTCCAGCCCGCCCGTCATCATCTCCGCGTGGCGGTCGCGCACCATGTCGCGGGTGATGCTGGCGATCGGCTTGTCCCGCCAGGAGGCAAACACCTGCTCGATGTGGCGGCGGTACTCCGCGGCGGTCGAGGCGCGCAGCTTGCCGGGGCGTCCGACGTAGGCGTCGAGCACGGTCTGGAGCGTGACCTGGGTGGCCTTCTGCTCGCGCGCGACCTCGCGCGGGTCGATGCCCTGCTCAAACTGGTGGCGGTACTCGTCGGCCTTGCGCCGCGCCTCGTCCACCGTCCAAGCCCCGTAGCTGCCGATGGTGACCCGCACGTCCGTGTTGGTCCCCCGGACGCGGCCCTGAGCGATGAATTTGGCCAGCCCGGTAGGCGTGACGCGCAGGCCGAAGCCCTTGGCGTCCTTGTCCCAGTAGAGCACGTCCGACTTGCCGCCCGGCTTGGCCACGCGGTCGATGTTCGTCTTCGTCAGCTTGAGCTGCGGCATGAGTAAGCGCTCCGTAAGTTGCCCGTAAGTTGATGGGCGGAACTTACGATAACCTACGCCTTACGTCTCCGACCTGTTTTCCGAGTAATTTCAATGACCGAACTACTTACGAGCACCTGCACTAACGTCCGCTAACACTGGCTCATGCAAACTCTTAATCAGCGGGTCCTTGGTTCGAGCCCAAGTGCGTCCACCATATACAGGTGATCCAACGGTGACGGGCAGCGCGACACGGCGCGCCCTCCCGTTGGACACTTTGCTCCCCTTCAATCCGTAGACGCCGATTGGCTTATGAAGCCAGGCCAGCGAGCGCTCGCATGGTAGCGCATCGCACACCATGGCTCCCCGCCCTCCGGCCTCACGAACAGTCTGATCGCAGTGATTAACTAGCGGTCTCGCAGTCGATCACCATTGACTTGCCCGCCAACCCGCCCATAGCTGTGCAATTAGGTCGAGCGACTTAGTTGTCCGATCGTTTGCCCACGCCGGCAAGCGACGGCGGGAGAGCGGGCATGACGTACGACATCATCATCGTGGGTGGTGGCATTGGCGGATCGGCACTTGCAACGGTGATGGCACGCGCCGGGCGATCGGTGCTGCTGCTCGAGAAAACGCTCGCATATGAAGACAAGGTGCGCGGCGAGTGGATCTCGCCGTGGGGCGTGACCGAGACAAGGCGCCTTGCCCTCTACGACACGTTGGTGGCCGCGGGCGGGCACCATCTGACGAGCCACGTGACCTACGACGAGACGCGCGATCCGGCGAAAGCGGAAGCGAGCGCCCTGCCGCTTGGTATGTTTGCACCGGACGTGCCCGGTCCCTTGTGCATCCGGCATCCGGTCCATTGCCAGGCACTGTTCGACGCTGCTGCGGCCGCCGGCGCGACGATCCTGCGCGGCGTGACGGTTAATGAGATCAGTCTCGGGGCGGCACCGAGCGTTACGTACACGCACGATGGCGCGGCATGCACCGCCCATGCGCCGCTGGTGGTCGGGGCGGAGGGTCGCCAATCGGCGGTGCGTCGAGCCGCAGGGCTGACGCTGCATCAGGACAAGCCGCACCATTGGTTCGCCGGCTTGCTGGTCGACGGTGTGGCGGATTGGGACGAAACGCGGCAGGCAATCGGGACCGAAGAGGACTTCGCCTTTCTTGCCTTTCCGCAAGGGGCCGGTCGCATGCGTGTTTACGGCGGGTGGGATCTGGCGGCGAAGACGCGCTTCGCCGGCAAGGACGGCCCACAGCGGTTTCTTGATGCGTTTCGCATGAAGTCCGCGCCGCACAACGAAGCGATCGCGCAAGGCACGCCAGCAAGTCCGTTGCTGGCGTATTACAACAACAGCAGCGCTGCCGACCGCCCGTATGCGGACGGGGCCGTGCTGGTGGGTGATGCTGCCGGCTGGAACGACCCGATCCTGGGTCTGGGGCTGTCGATCACCTACCGCGATGTACGGCTAGTCAGCGATATTCTGAAGGAAACGGCGGCCGGACGCGCGCCCGACTTCCGCCCATATGCCGAGGAACGCGCCGAGCGCATGCGGCGGCTACGTATCGCCGCGGAGATGCAGGCGACGCTCGACATGGAGTTCGGCGAAAACGCACGCGCCCGTCGGCGCCGCTATCATGAGGCGAGTGCGGCCGATCCCATGCTGGGGCTGCACGGCGTTGCCACACTGGCCGGCCCGGAAGCGGTGCCGGCCGAGATCTTCGAGCCGGCGCACGTCGCGCGTGTGGTGGGAGCCTAGCGATGGACATCGCGAAATATAATGCGGATTGGCTGGCCGCCTGGACCGCCAAGGACGTGGCCGCGCTGCTCACCTTCTATGCCGAAGATTGCCGCTATTTCGATCCGCAAACCGCTGACGGTATTCAGGGGCACGAAGCGCTCGGCGGCTATCTGACGCAATTGTTCGCCGCGACGCCGGCCATGACCTACACGCCTGACGAGACATGGCCGATCCCCGGTGGCTTCTGCGGCCGCTGGTATTGCGACGTCGCTGGCGGCGGGCGCCTGCGCGGTTTCGACATGGTGCTGCTCGACGGCGATCGGATCGCGCACAACGAAGTCTACGTGCACCAGCTTTCACAGAATTAGGGGAGGAAGGGATCGATGCAATTCGATTTCAACGAACAACAGAATGAATTTCGTCAGGAAGCGCGGCGTTTTCTGGCGGCGGAATGCTCGACCGATCGGGTGCGCAAGGCGCTGGAAGGTGGCGGGTTCGACCGCCAGCTCTGGCAAGGCGTGGCGGAGATGGGCTTTCTCGGCATCGCCATTCCCGAGGAACATGGCGGTCTGGGGCTCGGGTATCTGGAGCTTTGTGCGGTAGCGGAAGAATTCGGCCGGGCGATCGCGCCGCTGCCGATCCTCTCCTCGGTGTATCTCGCTGCCGAAGCGATCAAGACGTTCGGCACGCCCGAGCAGCAGTCCGAATGGTTGCCCAAGATTGCGGCAGGTGCTGCGATCGGTTGCCTGGCCAGTAGCGAAGGCGAGCGTTTGACTGAAAAGAGCGTGCGGGTCGCCTTTGCCAATGGCGCGCTGAACGGCACAAAGGCGCCCGTTCTCGACGGTGACATCGCCGACGTCGCCATCGTGCTGGCGAAGGAGGGAGACGCGCTCAGCCTGGTGCTGGTCGATCTTTCGCAGGATGGCGTCGCACGCAAGGCGCTGGAAACGGTGGACCCGACACGCGGCCAAGCTTCGCTGACGTTCGCTGGTGCCAAGGCCGAGCGGCTGGGTGAGCGCGGCGATGGCTGGGGCAATTTCCAGACGTTGCTTGACCGTGCGGCGGTGCTGGTCGCCTTTGAGCAGATCGGCGGCGCCGACCGCGCGCTTGAGATGGGCCGTGACTATGCGCTCGAGCGCATGGCCTTTGGGCGCCAGATCGGCAGTTTCCAGGCGATCAAGCATATGCTCGCCGATATGTATGTTTCCGCCACGCTGGCGCGCTCCAATGCATATTACGGCGCCTGGGCGCTTTCGACCGGCGCGGCGGAGCTGCCGCGGGCGGCGGCGACCGCGCGGGTTTCTTCCACCAACGCGTTTCGGCACTGCGCCAAGAACAACATCCAGGTGCATGGCGGCATGGGCTTTACGTGGCAGATGGACTGCCACCTCTTCTACCGCCGCGCCAACCAACTGGCGCTGGCGCTCGGCAGTTTACCGGACTGGGAAGAGAAGCTGGTGATGCGCCTGGCGGCCGCAAACGAACCGCTGGCGGCCTGATTTCACGCCTGACTGGCCTTTCGCCCCGCGGTTGAGATCGCAGGGGCACCAGGATGAAGGATCGCAGATCATGAATTTCGACGACACTCCCGAGGAAGCCGCCTTCCGCGCCGAAGCGCGTGCGTGGATCGATGCCAACGCCCCCAAGCATCTGCAGCCGATCCTGTCCGGATCGGGCCATGGCACGGCCGGCGACATCGCCGACTTCGATATGCTGGCGGAGAGCAAGGCATGGCAGAAGAAGAAGTATGACGCCGGCTGGGCGTGCCTGCACTGGCCAAAGGAATATGGCGGGCGCGGCGCGACCCCGATGCAGCGCGTGATCTGGAACCAGGAAGAAGGCATCTACGCCCAGTTGTCGTTCACCTTCATCATCGGTCAGGGAATGTGCGGCCCGACGGTGATGGCGTGGGGCAATGAGGACGACAAGCAGGCGCTTCTGCCCCCGCTTGCGGCCGGCGAGGACGTGTGGTGCCAGATGTTCTCCGAACCATCCGCCGGATCGGATCTTGCCGGGCTGCGAACCCGCGCCGTCAAGGATGGCGGCGAATGGGTGATCAACGGCTCCAAGATCTGGACATCGGGCGCGCACATTTCGCAATATGGCATCCTGCTCACCCGCACCGATCCGAGCGTCGCGAAGCACAAGGGGCTGACGATGTTCTGGGTCGACATGCGCTCGCCCGGCATCGAGGTGCGCCCGATCCTTCAGGCGCACGGCCAATCGGGCTTCAACGAGGTGTTCTTCACCGACCTGCGCATCCCCGACAGTCAGCACTTGGGCGGCGTGGGCCAGGGCTGGACGGTGTCGCTCACCACGCTGATGAACGAGCGGCTGTCGATCGGCTCGGGCATGTCCACCGGTTTCGAGACGCTGATGGACTATGCGGTGCGTGCGCCGGGGCGTGACGGCGGTCGCCTGGTCGACGATCCGGCAATCCGATCCAAGCTGGCAGACTGGGCAACGAAGGCCAGCGGGCTAAAATACACCTCGATGCGCGCGCTCACCGCTTTGTCGAAGGGTGAGGAACCCGGGCCGGAGAACTCGATCGGAAAGCTGGTTGCCGGCGCCACCAGCCAGGATATCGCGACCTTCGCGATCGACCTTCAGGGCGAGGCGGGCATCCTGACCGATCCGGCGCAGGCCGCGCATGCGGCACGGTTCCAGGCGACGCTGATGCGTAGCCCGGCGACGCGGATCGAGGGCGGCACGGACGAGATCCTGCGCAACATCATCGCCGAGCGCGTGCTGGGGCTGCCCGGCGACGTGCGTGTCGACAAGGATGTGCCGTTCGAGAAGATCCCGACCCGCGCCTGATCTTAGGCGGCACGCGGCGGCGCTTCGGCGCGTGCCGCGTGCCGCTGGCAGCATGCCGTAGCGCCCGGTACACGGACTTTCCTCCATTCGGTTGCGGCGATAGGTTGCGGGCGGACGCGATGCGATCGCTGATGCCACCCAAGCGCCGTGTCACGCGTTCAGGAGTTCCACCGACACGAGGACCCTTGATGCGAATACTATCCGCTGCCGCGCTGATACTCGCCGCAACAACGGCGCAGGCGCAGGATCCTGCGAGAGACGCGGCCTGTTCGAACGTCCGGATCGCAATGCCGGCAGAATTCGCGACTTGGTCCGACCAGACGCCGGTTGCTGCCGGAACGGAGGCTGGCGGCGGCGCCACAATCCGTCCGGGCCTGGCGGTGCGTGTCGCCCTCCACCCCGCGCAGCATCTGAAGCTCGACCCGGCGCCGAAGCACACGGGGCCACATGGCGGCACGCTGACCCTCGTGATCGCGCAAGCCGGCACCTATCGCCTCGCGCTTGGCGGGCCGGTCTGGATCGACATGATCCGGAACAACAAGGCGCTTGCTTCAACAGCGCATGCGCATGGGCCGAAGTGCTCGGGCATTCGCAAGACGGTGACCTTCGACCTGTCGCCCGGAAATTATGTCGTTCAGCTGTCGGGCAGCGATGCTGACAGCGTGTCTCTCCTTGCCGCAAAGGTTGCCTGATGCGTTCGCTTCTGATCCCCGCCGTTATTCTCCTGTCCACGCCGGCAATCGCCCAGACCACCGCGCCTGCACCCGTTCCTGCCCCCTCCCCTGCGCCGACGAACCCTTCCAACGCGGCAGAGCCGGCGGCGACCACGCAGGTGACGCTGATGACCGCACAAGGACCGATCGTTCTTGCGATCGAAACCGAGAAAGCACCGATAACTGCCGCAAACTTCCTGAAATATGTGGAGGGAAAGCGGCTGGACGGCACTGTTTTCTACCGCACGGTCAAGGTGCAGGACGAGCCGCGCTACGGCTTCATCCAGTTCGGCACGCAGAACGATCCCAAGCGCACGCTGCCCCCGATCACGCATGAGCCGACCAGCAAGACCGGCCTCAGTCATGTCGATGGTGCGATCTCCATGGCGATGGCAGAGCCCGGCACGGCGCGCGGCGACTTTTTCATCATCGTCGGCAACACACCCGCAATGGATGCCGAGGGCGCGAACCCCGGCTATGCCGTTTTCGGCCGCGTGATCCAGGGAATGGATGTGGTGCGCCGGATCATGGACATGCCGACATCGCCAACCAAGGGAGAGGGGATCATGAAAGGCCAGATGCTGGAGCCCACCGTGCCGCTGAAAACAGCGCGGAAGACAACCACCGTGATCGAGGGGCCGGCGTCGTGAGGGCGATCACGATCGCGTCGCCCGGTGGCCTGGACAAGCTGGCACTGTCCGACCGACCCGATCCTGGCACGCCGCGTGCCGGCGAGGTGCGCGTCGCGCTTCATGCCAGCTCGCTGAACTTCCACGATTACCTCGTCTGTTCGGGCAAGTCTCCGCCGGCGGACGGACGCATCCCGATGGCGGATGGTGCCGGAATCGTCGAGGCGGTGGGCGCAGGCGTGACCGATTTCGTGCCGGGCGATCATGTTGTCTCGTGCTTCTTTCCCGACTGGCATGCCGGCCCGCCAAAGGTGGCCGATTTCAAGCGGGTGCCGGGTGACGGCATCGATGGGTTCGCCTGCGATGCCGTTGTGTTGCCCGCCACCGCCTTCACCAAGGCGCCGCAGGGATGGAGCCATGAAGAGGCAGCGACCATCACCACAGCCGGCCTCACGGCGTGGCGCGCGCTGGTGGTGGATGCGGGGCTGAAGGCGGGCGACACCGTGCTGGCACTCGGCACCGGCGGCGTTTCGATCTACGCGCTTCAGATCGCGCATGCGATGGGCGCACAGGTCATCGTCACGTCATCGTCGGACGAAAAGCTCGAGCGGGCGAAGGACTTGGGCGCCAGCCACACGATCAACTACAGCAGCGAGAAGAATTGGGGCCGCAAGGTCATGGAGCTGACCGGCGGTCGCGGCGTTGACGTCGTGGTCGAGGTGGGCGGCCCCGGTACCCTGGGCCAGTCGCTCCAGGCGGTGCGTATCGGCGGGCATGTGGCGCTGATCGGCGTCCTCACCGGCGTCAGCGGCGACGTACCCACCGCGCTGCTGATGGCGAAACAGGCAAAGCTGCAAGGGTTGGTCGTCGGCAGCCGGCAGGAACAGGAGGATTTCGTCCGCGCCCTGGAAATCAGCGGCATCCGGCCGGTGATCGATCGCACGTTCGCGCTTGAGGAACTGGCGGACGCGTTCCGGCACCAGGAAACGGGCGATCATTTCGGCAAGATCGCGGTGCGCTGGTAGGCTCCTGCCCAGCCTTCAATGAGCGGCCATGCTGCGCGTTTGGGCTACGCCTGATAGCAGGGTGGGAGCATTTTGCAGAGCGGCGGGACCGGCCTAAGGTGGGGCATGGAAAGGATTATTCGATGAACGCTCCCACGATGCAGCAGGATTGGCGCGCGCTCGGCGAAGCGGTGTTGCCGGACACTGTGGCGCTGCGCCGCGCCATCCATGCCGAGCCCGAGATCGGGCTTCACTGCCCCAAGACGACCGCCAAGCTGAAGGCGGCGCTCGCCGGCCTGCCGCTCGAAATACACGACAGCACGTCGACGACCGGCTTTATCGCGATCCTGCGCGGCGGGCGGGGACAGGCTGGCGACAACGGGCGCACCGTGCTGTTGCGCGGCGACATGGATGCGCTGCCGCTGACCGAGGAGACGGGGCTCGACTTCGCCTCCACGATCCCCGGTGCGATGCACGCTTGCGGCCATGATGCACATTCCGCGATGCTGGCCGGTGCAGCGCGGACATTGTGCGCGCGCAAGGATGACCTGCCCGGCACGATCGTGTTCATGTTCCAGCCCGGCGAAGAAGGACATCACGGCGCGCGCTGGATGATCGAGGATGGTCTGCTGGAGCTTGCCAAGCCTGATGCGGCGTTCGCGCTCCACATCTCGCCGAACGCACCGGCCGGCGTTTTCGTCGGTCGCAACGGGCCCCTGCTCGCCTCCACCGACACGCTGATCGCGAGCATCAAGGGCAAGGGTGGCCATGCCGCCATGCCTCACGACTGCATCGACCCGATCCCGGTGGCGTGCGAGATCGTGACGGCGCTGCAGAATTTCGTGGCGCGTCGCATTCCGGTCGCCGATCCGGCGGTGCTGACGATCACCCAGATGCATGCCGGCAGCAGCCATAACATCATCCCCGATGCCGTCCGGCTGATGGGCACGCTGCGCACGCTGTCCGACGGCACGCGTGAAAAGGCGCGGGCCGCCTTTCGGCAAATCGCGGAAAATATCGCCGCCGCTCATGGCTGCACGGCCGACGTCTCGATCGAGGAGGGCTATCCCGTCACTTTCTGCGATCCGCGCGCGACAGCGATGATGCGCGATCTCGCCACCACGATTTCCGGCGAGGAGGGCTGGTCGCCGATGGCGGCGCCGATGATGGGCGGCGAGGATTTTTCCTATGTGCTGAAGGAAGTGCCCGGCGCGATGGCGTTCGTCGGCGTCGCGGCGCCCGGCAGCGACCCGCGCACCAACCCGCCGCTGCACAATACCCGCATGACCATCGAGGAAAGCGTGATGGCGAAGGGTGTCGCCATGCATTGCGCGCTGGCCGAGCGGTTCCTGGAGCGGGGCTTCGACTGAGCGTCAGCCGCGGCGCGTCCGGCCGCAGGGTGCAGGCGCTGGCAAAAGCCGGCGCTTCATCCTAATGGCTCATGTCACAAGACACAAAGGGGATAGCTGAACATGACGCCTGCTGAGATGACCGCGAAGATCGCTGACGGCCAGGGCTTTATCGCCGCGCTGGATCAATCTGGCGGCTCAACGCCCAAGGCGCTGAAGGGCTATGGCGTGCAGGAGAATGCCTGGTCGACCGAGGAAGAAATGTTCGGCCTGATCCACGACATGCGGGCGCGGATCATCACCTCGCCGGTGTTCACCGGCGACAAGGTGATCGGTGCGATCCTGTTCGAGCGGACGATGGACGGCGAGGCGGGCGGAAAGCCGGTGCCGCAGGCGCTGCACGATCGCGGGGTCGTGCCTTTTCTCAAGATCGACAAGGGGCTTGAGGCCGAAGAAAACGGCGTTCAGCTGATGAAGGACATGCCGGGCCTCGATGCGCTGCTCGACCGGGCGGCCAAGCTCGGCGTGTTCGGCACCAAGGAGCGCTCGGTCATCAACCTTGCCAATCGTGAGGGGATCGCGGCCGTCGTGAAGCAGCAGTTCGAGGTGGCGCAGCAAGTGCTGTCGCACGGCCTGATGCCGATCATCGAGCCAGAGGTGAACATCAAGAGCCCGGAGCGGGCCGAGGCGGACGCGATCCTGCTGGACGAGATCACCAAGGCGCTGGACGCCATGACGGGCGACGCCAAGGTCATGCTGAAGCTGTCGCTGCCGACCAAGGCCGACCTGTTCCGCCCGTTGGTGGAGCACCCGCGCGTCCTGCGCGTCGTTGCCCTGTCGGGCGGCTTTGCGCGTCCTGAGGCGTGCGAGGAGCTGGCGCGCAATCATGGCATCATCGCCAGCTTCAGCCGCGCGCTGCTGGAAGACCTGCGCTTCGAGATGAGCGATGAGGAATTCAACACGGCGCTCGGCACCGCGATCGATCAGATCTGGGCGGCGTCGGCCAAAAAGGACGGGGCAGCAGCGGCCGCCTGACGGCGTAAAACAGCCTTCAGGCGAGCAGATGCGGCCGGTGGGCGGGTTGGCTTCGGCCTCTTTCGGCCATTTGGATTTTGCAGCGCCTTGCGGCTGATTTGATCAAAGCGGCGATCCTGGTTGCAAGCATGCTTGCACCCGGATCGCCGTTTGCATATGGCCGGCTTTGTCGGGGTTCGGCTATGGTCGAGCGACGAGAGATGCGCAGTCGGTCTCGCTGGCGATGCGGGTATAGCACAATGGTAGTGCAGCAGCCTTCCAAGCTGAATACACGGGTTCGATTCCCGTTACCCGCTCCACCCTTCCCACTTCCATCTTCGCCAGCCGCTTGACGGGCATGCGCGCGGCGGCTTGGGCTCGCGGACCCGTCCAGCGATGAAAGCGAAGCGTTCATGAACCTGCAAGACCTCGTCGTGCCCACGTACCAGCAGATGCTGCGGACACTTTCGGACTGGCTGAGCAAGGCCGAGGCCCAGCGACCCGGCGGTGCGGCCGACGCTCTGTTGAGCGCCCGATTGGCGCCGGACATGTTCCCGCTCGCCACGCAAATCCGCTTTGCCTGCCGGCAGGCGCAGGAAGCCGTGTTCCGCCTGCGCGAGCAGCCGTTTCCGGAGGTGCTCGAGGCGCTGCTGAACGAAGCGCGCAACGCCGGGGAGCATCCCGGAACCATCGCCGAGGCGAAAGCGCGGATCGAGGAAACGCTGGCCGTGGTTGCAGCCGAAGCCGAGGCTGGCATCACGATCGATCCCGACGCGCCAATCGCGCATGCGCTGCCGAATGGCATGACCCTGGACCTTAGCGCGGCGCAATACGCCCGCGACTGGGCGCTGCCGCAATTCTATTTCCACCTTGTCGCCGCCTATGCCGTCCTGCGCGCGGAAGGCGTGGAGCTGGGCAAGGCGGATTACGTGGCGCACATGTTTCCGTATTTCCGCACCCCTGCGGACGCGTGAGGCCGACGGGAAGCCGGGCGGCCACACAGCCGCGACCTATTGCTGCTCCTTCAATTGCCGTTCGAGCGCCGAGATCCGGCGATCCATGGCGATGATCAGATCCAGCAAGGCGGGGATGACCACGGCGGGGGCCGAATGCGACGGCTCCGGGCCGGGGCCGGTCGACGGCGCCGTAAGGGCGAGGCCGTAGTCGCGGGCGAGCGCGGCGTTTTCTTCGTCGAAACCTGCCACGAACCGGTCCCACGCGCTGCCGCTGGGCAGGGTCGAGGCGGGGTCGACATCGCGGTAGCGGCGCTTTTCCACGCCATGAGCGGCGAGCGTCCGTTGCAGCGGACCGGGCAGCGCCTCTCCCTCCTGCTGTCCCTGGTAGAGCCGGTACAGCGTCATCACCGTGGGATCGGGCGTCTGATAATGGCGCAGCGCCCCCTCGCTCTCGGCCGGCGCGGGCAACCCGGCGACGCCTAGAAAATCGGTCACCACATCAGGCGCCGCGTCATAGGAGCGAACATGCAGCCGCTCGGGTGCGATCGCATGCCGCCAGCGTTCGATTACCTGCCGGTAGTCGGCGCCGCGCGCCGCTGCCTCCGGCAGCCATTCGGCAAAGGAGCGGATCGGGCCGACGGTCGACTTATGCTTCACGCCCCATTGCAGATAGGCCGATACCAGCCAGCTCGCCTGATGCCGGAAGAACAGCACGACCTGCGTCTCGCAATCTGGTGCGAGCCGGGCGATCACCCGCCCGATCAGATCGGCGTTGGTGGCCAGCGCAATGTGGCTCCAGATAAAGGTGGTGATGCCAGGCCGCGCCGCTATGCGTCGGGAGAGGAGATCGACCAGCCGATCCTCGATGGCCGGATCATCCGCCAGCGCGCGTTGCAGATCGTCGGCGGAGGTGAAGCCACCCGGCAGCGGATCGCCACGCTCCAGAAACATGCCGAGATAGCTGGCGTTCGCCTGTCGCAACTCGGCGGCGTGATCGCGGCAATATTTCTGGATCGCCGAGGAGCCGGATTTGCCCAGCCCGGCGTGGATGATCAGCCGCCGTTTCGATTGAGGATGGCCTTCAGGCATCAGCAACGCCGATCAGCATATCGGATGGCGCCAGCGGCAACCGCTTCATCAACGGTCCAATCTCCGGAGAGATAATGGTGGAAGGGACTGGATTCGAACCAGTGTACACTTGCGTGGGCAGATTTACAGTCTGCTGCCTTTAACCACTCGGCCACCCTTCCACAGGGCCGCTCCGTCAGAGCGAGGGCGCCCAATGCCGAAGCGGAGCCGCCCTGTCAACGTGTGTGATCACAGTTGCGCGACGGATTTCACGCGCATAGCACGCCGGCACCATTCTGGGGGAGTATGCGAAGCCATGCGTCATCTGTTGTTCGCCGCCGCCGCTGTTATCGCGTTGCCGGTCCATGCGCAGGATCAGGCCGCGACGGTGCGGATCATGGACGAGGGCCTGTCGCATTCGCAGGTGATGACCACCGCGCAGCACCTGACCGACGTGATCGGGCCGCGGCTGACCAACTCGCCGCAGATGCGGCAGGCGGAGGCGTGGACGCAGGCGAAGTTCGCCGAATGGGGCCTGAAGAACGTCCACAAGGAAGGCTTCGACTTTGGTCGCGGCTGGTCGATCGAGCGGTCCAGCGTGCGGATGGTATCGCCGCGTCCGCTGCAGCTGACCGCCATTCCGATCGCCTGGACGCCGGCCACGAACGGCACGTTGAGCGCGCCGATCGTTGTCGCGCCGATGAAGAAGGCGCGCGATTTCGCGCAATATCGCGGCAAGCTGGCGGGCAAGATCGTGCTCGTCTCGTCGCCCGGCGAGGTCAGCGAGCGCAAGCGGCCGGTCTTCTCGCGGCTGAGCGACGAGGATCTGGGCAAGATGGATGCCTATGACGTGCCGCATCACGATCCCGATGCCGATGCGCGCGAGCTGAAGAACGCCGACTTCGAAAAGGAGCGCGACGCGTTCCTGAAGGCGGAGGGCGCGCTTGCCTATGCGACGATCTCGTACCGCGACGGCATGCTGGTGCATGGCGAAGGCTATATGTTCGAGACGGGCAAGTCCCCCTCCCTGCCCGGCGTGCAGATTGCCGCGGAGGATTACCGCCGGCTGGCGCGGCTGGCGAAGACGGGTGCGGCGCCGACGCTCGAGATCGTCAGCGATGTTCGCTACGACGACAGCGACCGGCAGGCGTACAATGTGTTCGCCGAAATCCCCGGCACCGACCCAAAGGCCGGCTATGTCATGGCTGGCGCGCATCTCGATAGCTGGGTCGCGGGCGACGGCGCGACCGACAACGCCGCCGGATCGGCGGTGGTGATGGAGGCCGCGCGGATCCTGGCGAAGCTGGGCGTCCGGCCGAAGCGCACGATCCGCTTCGCCTTGTGGAACGGCGAGGAACAGGCGCTGCTCGGCAGCCTGGCGTGGGTGGAGAAGAGCCTGGCGACGCGCGGCGGCCCGAACGATCCGCCGCTGGTCGGCGAGCGGCGCTATTACGAATGGCCCAAGCGCTGGCCGATCAATCCGCAGCCGGGCTACAAGGACCTGGCGGCATATTTCAACGTCGACAATGGATCGGGCAAGTTTCGCGGCATCTATACCGAGAACAATCCGGCCGCCGCGGCGATCTTTCGCGAATGGATGGTGCCGTTTCAGGGGCTCGGCATGACCACAGTGGCCGCCGGGCGGACCGACGGCACCGATCACGTCTTCATGCAGTCGGTCGGCGCGCCCGGCTTTCAGTTCATCCAGGATCCGCTGGAATATAGCAGCCGGACGCACCATTCCTCCGCCGACACCTTTGATCACCTGAAGGAAGAGGATATGCGGCAGGGCGCGACGATCCTCGCGTCATTCCTGTTGAACGCCGCCGATGCGGCCAAACCGATGCCGCGCCCGCCGCTGCCGACGCGGCCCGCCGTCACCAATCCCTTTGCCTACCCCGATCCGGAAGAGACCAACTGATGAAGCGTCGTGGACATCGCCCCAGCCAGGCCCCCGGCAACCGCCCCCGTTTTTGGGGGCGACACGCCGTTTTCGCCGCGCTGGCCAATCCCGAGCGCGTGGTGCGCAAGGTGTGGGCCACGCGCGAGGCGGCGGGCGAGCTGCAGCTGCCCTCGACCACGCCGGTCGTCTATGCCGATGCCGCGGATCTTGGCCGCATGGTGCCGTCCGACGCGCCGCACCAGGGGCTGGTGATCGATGTCGAGCCGCTGGAAGACGTGTGGCTCGGCGATCTTCTGGAGCAGGGACGCGACGATCGCCGGCCGCTGATCGTGCTCGATCAGGTGACCGATCCGCACAATGTGGGCGCGGTGCTGCGGTCGGCGGCGGCGTTCGATGCGCTCGGCATCGTCACGCAGGATCGGCATGCGCCGCCTGAATCGGGATCGCTGGCACGGTCGGCGTCGGGCGCGCTGGAGACGGTGCCGTGGGTGCGGGTGGTGAACCTCGCCCGTGCGCTCGACGAAATCGCCGAGGCGGGCTTCTGGCGGATCGGGCTGACCGGCCATGCCACCCAGACGCTGAACGACACGATCGGCGAGGCGCGCATCGCGCTGGTGCTGGGCGCGGAGGGCGAAGGAATGCGCCAGAACACCGAGGCGCATTGCGATCAGCTCGCCAAGCTGCCGATCAGCCCCAAGGTGGAGAGCCTGAACATCTCGAACGCCGCGGCGATCGCGCTGTACGCCATCGCGACGCGTTGAGCGATCGGCCGGCCACGTGCCCGAGCGGGGCCATGTGGCCGGCGGCGACGATCAGTCTTCCTCGGCGATCCGCACCTTCAGCCCGTCGAGCTCCGGGCCGAACGGCAGCTGGCACGACAGGCGGGAATATTCGTCGCGGCTGGTGGAGGAATCGAGCAGGTCGTTCTCGTCCTCGGTCATGGCCGGCAGTTTGGCCGCAAATTCCGGGTCGACATGGATGTGGCAGGTCGCGCAGCTGCAGCAGCCGCCGCACAGCGCAAGGATCTCGTCAATGCCGCCGTCGCGAATAACCTCCATGACGGACAGCCCAGCCGCCCCGTCAATCACCCGCTCTTCCCCGTCGCGCAGCGTGACGATAAGTTTCGACATCATGGTCTCCCCGGAAATTTCCTGCTCCCTTGCCGATCTTGAAGGCCCGCCGCAATGGGGCTGAGCGAGGCACAGTTGCGCGCGGACCTCGATGCGCTGGCCGCGATCGAGCCGCGGATCGCGGCGGCGCTGGCGCGCGTGGGCTATCCACCGACGCGGATCAGGGTGCGCGGGCACGTCACCTTGATGCGCACGATCGTGGGGCAGCAGGTGAGCGTAAAGGCCGCCGACGCGATGTGGCGCAAGCTGACGGAGGTGGTCGGCGTGGAGGCAGATCTCGAGCGGATCGCCCGCGCGAGCGACGAGGAACTGCGCGCGGCGGGCATGTCGCGGCAGAAATCGGGGTATCTGCGCAGCCTGGCGGACGAGGTGACGAGCGGTCGGCTCGATTTCGATCATCTGCCCGAGGACGACGAGGAGGCGATCGCCAAGCTGGTGCAGGTGAAGGGCATCGGGCGCTGGTCGGCCGAGATCTACCTGCTGTTTGCCGAAGGTCGCGGCGACATCTGGCCGGCGGGCGATCTGGCGGTGCAGATCGAGGTCGGCCGGATCCTCGGACATGACAGCCGACCGAGCGAGAAGCTGACGCGCGAACTTGCCGAGCCGTGGCGGCCGTATCGCGGCGCGGCAGCGATCTTCACCTGGCATCATTATGGCGCGGAGAGCGATGCGATGCCGGTGTGAGCCGGCACCCGAACAAAGACAGGTGCCGGCCGTTATAATCCGGATTGATCGCGAGCCTTGCCGTTCGCGATGCCGGCGGCGAAGGAGGCGATCACGCCCGCCCTTCGCTGCGGACGATACAAGGTGACGGTGCCGGCAATGAACACGCGCTTTTCCTCGATCCACCACCACCGCATGCTGCGCGTTGCGGCGGCAACGCCGATGGCGAGCGTCGGCGACACGGCGGCCAACGTTCGCGAGACGCTCGCGCTGGCGAAGCGCGCGCATGAGGAGGCGGTCGACCTGATCGTCTATCCGGAACTCAACCTCACCTCCTACGCGATCGACGACCTTCACCTGCAAACCGCGCAGCAGGACGCGGTGCGCGACGCGGTGCTGGCGGTGGCGGACGGCACGCGCGACCTGCGCCCGGTGCTGCTCGTCGGCGCCGCCCTCCCCCGCAACGGCCGGCTGTACAATTGCGCGGTGGCGATCGCGCGCGGGGCGATCCTGGGCGTGGTACCCAAGACGTTTCTGCCGAACTACCGCGAATATTACGAGAAGCGCTGGTTCAGCAGCGGCGCGGGGCTGAGCAGGTTGACCATCACGATCGGCGACCAAGAGGTGCCGTTCGGTACCGACCTGATCTTTGCGGCCAGCGACCTGGCGCATTTCATCTTCCATGCGGAAATCTGCGAGGATTATTGGTCCCCTACCCCGCCCTCCACGACGGGCGCGCTGGCGGGAGCGCTGGTGTGCTGCAATCTTTCCGCCTCCAATGTCGTGATCGGCAAGTCGCGCGAGCGCGCGATGCTGTCGGCGGCGCAATCGGCGCGGGCGGTGTGCGCATATGTCTATTCCGCCGCCGGGCCGGGCGAAAGCACGACCGATCTCGCGTGGGACGGCCAGGGCACGATCCACGAACTGGGTGAGCCGCTGGCCGCGTCGACGCGCTTTGCACTCGATCCCGAGCTGGTGATCGCCGATGTGGATTGCGAACGGCTGATCCAGGAGCGGCTGCGCGTCGGCACCTTCGGCGACGCGGCGACCTTTGCCGGGCATCCCGAAACGCGCTTTCGCCACGTCGGCTTCGCCCATCAGCCCGATTATGCCGATGCCGGTCTGAAGCGGGCGATCCGGCGCTTCCCCTTCGTGCCCGACACGCCCGAGCGGCTCGACGAGGACTGCTACGAGGCGTTCAATATCCAAGTGGAAGGGCTGCTGAAGCGGGTGACCGCGACCGGCGTGAAGAGCCTAGTGATCGGCGTGTCGGGCGGGCTGGATTCGACGCACGCACTGATCGTCGCGGCGAAGGCGCTCGACCGGCTGAACCGCCCGCGCACCGACATCATCGGCATCACCATGCCGGGCTTCGCCACCAGCGAGGGCACGAAGGGCAATGCGTGGAAGCTGATGCGCGCACTGGGTATCACCGCCGAGGAGATCGACATCAAGCCGGCGGCGCGCACCATGCTGGAGGGCATGGGCCATCCGTTCGCCGCGGGCGAGCCGGTGTATGACGTGACGTTCGAGAATGTGCAGGCGGGCCTGCGCACCGATTATCTGTTCCGCATCGCCAACCAGCGCGCCGGGCTGGTGGTGGGCACGGGCGACCTCAGCGAGCTGGCGCTCGGCTGGTGCACCTATGGCGTGGGCGATCACATGAGCCACTATGGCGTCAACGCCGGGGTGCCCAAGACGCTGATCCAGTTCCTGATCCGCTGGTGCATCGCGACTGATCAATATGATGCCGAGACGGACGCGGTGCTCGACGCCGTTCTGGCGCAGGAAATCTCGCCCGAGCTTGTTCCCGCGGACGCGACCGGCGCGATCCAGAGCACCGAAAGCAAGATCGGGCCGTACCCGCTCAACGACTTCTTTGCGCATTACGTGATCCGTCACGGGCTGGCGCCATCGAAGATCGCGTTCCTTGCCTGGCATGCGTGGCGCGACCTGGAGGCTGGCCGCTGGCCGATCGGCTATCCCGACGAGGCGCGCACCGCCTATGATCTCGACACCATCAAGAGCTGGCTGGAGAAGTTCCTGTTCCGATTTTTTCAGATCAGCCAGTTCAAGCGATCGGCGCTACCCAACGCGCCCAAGGTGTCGGCCGGGGGCGCGGTGTCGCCGCGTGGTGACTGGCGCGCGCCGTCCGACGGCACGGCGCAGACGTGGCTTGCCGAACTGGCGGCGAACGGCCCTTAAAGACGGGCAATAGCAACCCGGCGTTTACCGTCGGCGGCTAACGGAGGCAAATGTCGACCACACCCGCACGACGGCGTGCCTCCTTGTTGCTGCTGGGTGTCGCCTATTTCGTGCTGTGCGCCGGCACCCTGCGGCTGACCCGTTTCGACGGTGGCGTGGCCTTTATCTGGGTCGCCGCCGCCTTGTTGACGGCACGGCTGACGACGCTGCCGCGGGAGCGGTGGGGCGCGCCGCTCGTGATCTGCGGCCTAGCGAGCTTTACGGCCACGTCCATCTGGGGCTTCGGCCCGGTGCTGGCACTGCCGCTTGCGCTGATCAACGTGCTGGAAAGCGTGATCGGTGCGATCCTGTTGCGCAGGCTGGCGCCGCGCCGCTCGGTGCTCGAGTCGCAGCGATGGTTGCTCGTTTTCGTGCTGGCGGCGGGCGTCGTCGCGCCTGCCATGTCCGCGATCCTGGCGACCATCACGCTGACGATCGCGACCGACCAGCTGCCGCTGAAAAGCCTGATCAACTGGTACAGTGGCCATGCGCTCGGCACGCTCACCTTCATGCCGATTTTCATGCTCGTGCTGCGTGGCGACGCGCTGCGGCTGATCAGGCAGACGACCCTGGCGCAGCTGTCGCAGGCGACTGTTCTCCTCGCGTTTACCAGCGTCATCAGCATCGTCAGCTTCGCGCAGCACGGTTTGCCGTTGCTGTTCCTGCCGTTGTTGCCGATGGTTCTCGCGACGTTTCGCGGCGGCCCCCTGTCTACGGCCGCCTCCATCGTTATGCTGGCGGTGATCGGCGGCGCCTTCACGTTGCTGGGTTACGGCCCGATCGCACGGATCGACGCACCGACCGGCGCGCGGATGCAGTTCCTTCAGCTCTACATCGCCTGCGCCATGCTGATGGTGCTGCCCGCGCGTGCCGAGCTGCAGCAACGCGCCAATCTGTTCCGCAAGCTGCGCGAAAGCGAAGCGCGCTACCGGGTGCTGACCGAGCATTCGACCGACATCGTCATCAACGTCGATCGGCAAGGCCTTTTGCGCTTCGCCTCGACCTCGATCCGGCAGATCAGCGGCAGCAGCCCCGACCAGCTGATCGGACGGCCAATCGCCACCATGCTGCGCGGGCCGGACGCCGACCGGATCGCAGGTTTCCTCGATCAGATCATCGCCGAGCC
This sequence comes from Sphingomonas dokdonensis, assembly GCF_002197685.1. Taxonomy (GTDB): domain Bacteria; phylum Pseudomonadota; class Alphaproteobacteria; order Sphingomonadales; family Sphingomonadaceae; genus Sphingomonas; species Sphingomonas dokdonensis. Next base: position 65,016 of record NZ_NBBI01000004.1, read on the forward strand.
GGAACAGCCGCATATTCATGAGTTCCGCGCCATCAGCAGAAATGGCGACATGCGCTGGCTCGAGACGCACAGCCATGCGGTGATGGACGATGCCGGGCAGGTCAGCGGCGTGGTGAGCGCCATTCGCGACGTCTCCAAGCGCAAGGCGCATGAGGAGCGGCTGGCACATGCCGCGCTGACCGATCCGTTGACCGGGCTCGCCAATCGCCGCGGGCTCGACGCGGAGCTGACCGCGCGGCTTTCGTCCGGTGTCGGCGGCTGCCTTGCGCTGTTCGACCTCGACCATTTCAAGCGGGTCAACGACACATTCGGCCATGCCACCGGTGACGAGGTGCTGCGCCGCTTTGCCGCACTGGCGCGTGCCAGTGTGCGCGATCAGGATCTTGTCGCGCGACTTGGCGGCGAGGAATTCGCCGTGGTGCTGCCCGACATCAGCATGAGCCAGGCGACCTTTGTCTGCGATCGCCTGCGCCGTGCGATCGGCGACGCCGGCATGCGCGTGAACGATCAGCTGATCGCCCTGACGGTCAGCGGCGGCGTCGCGATGTTTGGGCGTGACCAGACGGCAGATGCGGTGCTGCGTGCGGCGGACGCGGCGTTGTACCGCGCCAAGCACGCCGGGCGCGATCAGGTGGCGCTCGCCGCCTGAGCGGATCCGCTTGATCCTGCATCGACCCGGCGCCAGGGTGATCGCCACAAGAGAAACGGCGGGAGGCGGGATGACCGATCAGGAAACGGGCGTGCACGAATTGAGCCGGACACTCGGTCTCGTACGGGTGGTCGAAATGGATCCGGTGGGGCGCGCGCGGCTGGAATATCGGGCCGGGCAGCACATGTGCCATTCCGGCGGCGTAGTGCAGGGCGGCTTTGTCACCGGCTGGATCGACGCGGCGATGGCGCATGCGGCGATCGCGATGGGCGGCGCGGACGTGGTGCCGATGTCGCTGGAACTGAAAGTGAGCTTCTTCGCGCCGGCGCGGCCCGGCCTGGTGATCGCCGAGGGCTGGGTCGAGCGGCGCGGGCGCAGCACCTGCTTTTTCGAGGGGCGATTGCTCGATACCGCCGGCAAGGTGCTGGCCAAGGCGAGTTCCACCCTGATGCTGGCCGCGCGAGACCGGGTGGAGCAGGCCGCCAAGGCCGCCCTGCCGGGCTGAGCCTCAGGCGTTGCGCGCCATCAGGCCGCCGTCGACCGGGATGATCGCGCCGGTGACGAAGCTGGCGGCGGGCGCACACAGGCTGGCGGTCATGAACGCCACCTCCTCCGGCATGCCATAGCGGCGCAGCGCGGTGCGGCGCGCGGCATAGACCTGCTTCGCCTCGTCGGGGATCGCGTGGGTCATGCCGGTTTCCACCGGGCCGGGGCAGATGCAATTCACCGTGATGCCCGACTTGCCGAGCTCGACCGCCAGGCTGCGCGTCAGGCCGATCACACCCGCCTTCGCCGCGGAATAGGCGCTGAAACCGGCGGTGGCGCCCAGCCCTTCGGTCGAGGCGATGTTGACGATACGCGGATTGGCGGCCTTGCGCAGATGCGGCAGCGCGGCGCGGATCAGCCGCTGATGCGCGGTCAGCAGGATCGCCAGGTGCCGATCCCAATGGTCGTCGTAATCGGCGTCGTCGATCGGGCGATTGGCGGAGATGCCGGCGTTGTTCACGATGATCGACAGGTCGCCAAACGTGTCGGCCACGTCCTCAACCACCGAGCGGATCTGGGCGTGATCGCCGACGTCGAGCACCTTGGCGACCGCGTGCAGCCCCTCGCCCGTGATCTCGTCGACGACGGCCTGCACAGCCTCTAGCCGGACATCGGTCACCGCCACCCTGGCGCCGGCACGCGCGAGGAGGATGGCGGTGGCCCGGCCCATGCCGCTCGCCGCGCCGGTGACGATCGTGCCGGCGCCATCCAGGCGCGCGCCGATCTCGGGAATAGCTCGCATCAGATCTCTCTCCTCGCTTTTTGTCGAATCGCAGCGTTGCGGGAGATTAAGCGGAAGGGCGCGGCGATTGCACGCCGGGTCGTTACTTCAGCCAGCCGCCGGTGAAGCCCGCGCGGCTCAATCCGCGGCGCACGATCGGGCTGTCGCGCAGCACCTTCCAGACGAAATCGCTGCGGTGGTTCGCCGCCTGGAGGATGATGGGCGCCTGGTTCATCGCCAGATAGTTGCGCGCCACCCAGCCATGCTCAACGCTGACGTTGCCCGTGGACGAGGCGATTTCCGGGAAGCGGAAGCTGGCGTTGAACGCGTCGAGAAAGCCGTATTCGCGATACTGCCCGGGCACGGCGCTGAGCGCGCGCGCGGTGGGGAGGACGATCTCGGGCGCGAATGGCAGGCTGGCGAGCGCCGCTGCGGGCGCGATCGTGCCGTCGTCGTGCTCGCCAGGCTGGTCGAGCGGGCCGCGTGCGGCGTATCCGAAGAAGCGGCGCGTCTCGCCCTTGTACGCATGCTCGTGATCGCCCGGTCCGTCGCAGGCGGTGAGGCCCCACAGCTCGGCCGAATAACTCTCCCACCGGCGCGGATTGGCGATGCAATAGGCGCGGTTGGCGTAGGTGGCGCGGCGGCTGTTCTCGAAATAATCGAAGTTCGCGCCGCGCATCACGACGTCGCGGATGCCGCGGAAATCGATCCACATGTGGCTGCGCTGGTGACCCATCAGGGGCGCGTAGGCGAGGTGGCGGGTTTCGCCGTCGCCGCGCCAGAGCAAGGGATAGGAGGCGCACCACGCCTCCCACGCGCCGTCCTCCACCGCGTGCCGCCCCGAACCGAGCGCCAGCAGCACGGCCACCATGCCCTCGTTATAGCCGGAAAGGCGATCCGCGCCGAAGCCGTCCTCCGGGCGCCAGCGCAGCGCGAGGTTCGCTGCGCCGTTCTGAAACCAGAGCCACTCGGCGCGGTCGACGATGTCGCCGGAAAGGCGCCGGATCTCTTGCTCTTGCTCGGTGTCGCCGGTCCACCAGCCGGCGGCAAAGAGCATGCCCATGTGGAGCATGGCCGTGTCCACGCTGGACAGGGCGGCCTGCCGGTAGCGCAGGCCCGTCCTCATATCGAGTGCGCTGTAGAAGAAGCCGCGGTGCCCGGCGGTGCCGGCGACCGCATCGCCCTGCGGCGCGGCATCGAAGAAGCGCAAGGCGGCGAGCGTCAGCTCGCGGGCGAGATCGCGCTTGATCCAGCCGCGTGCGACCGCGATCGGCCAGATCGCCAGCGCAGCACCGGTTGGCGCGATGCTGGCCCCGCTGGCGTCAGGCCAGCGCGCGGGGATGAGCCCGTTCAGCGGGTTCACCGTATCGCGGAAATAGCGAAAGGTGCGATATTCGATCTGCTCGTAGAAGTCCGGCAGCGTCGCCACCGGCGCCTTGGGCGTGATCGGCACCGCAGGATCGGTGCAGCCGGCCATCAGCCCGGCCATTCCCAACGAGGAGCGCGCGAGAAACGCGCGGCGGTCAACCATTTACGGCTCCATCACGGTCGTGCCGCGCACGATCAGCGGCGGCACGATCAGGTCGGCGGTGGGCACTTCGCCCGCGCCCTCGCCCTCACCTTCCAACGCGTCGATCAGCCGTGTCGCGGCGCGGCCGCCGAGGTCCGCCATGTTGACGCGCAGGGTGGTGAGCGAGACGTAGCGGGCGAGTGGCACATCGTCGAACCCGGCCACCGCCACGTCCTGCGGGATGCGCCGGCCCGCGTCGCGCAGCGTCTGCAACGCACCCAGCGCCATCATGTCGTTCGCGACAAAGACCGCGTCGATCGCGGCGTCGGTAGTCAGCAACTCGGCCATCGCGCGCGCGCCGCCGGCCTCGGTGAAGTCACCTTCGGCCATGGCGATCGGTGTCCCGGCCGGCAGCGCCGCGGCGAAGCCGTCACGACGCTCGAGTGCGTCGGCGTTGATGGCCGGCCCGGCGATATGGGCGAAGCGCTTGCGCCCGATCGTGACGAAATGACGCGCAACCGCTGCCGCGCCGCCGCGATTGTCGACGCGCAGCGCCGGGCCGCCGGCATAATCCGGCGTGTTGATGGTCACGGTCGGCAGTCTGGGCGGCAGAAGCGCGGCGAATGCCGGCGGAGCGACGTGCGGCGCCATCGCGACCAAGCCATCGACGCGGCCACGCATGGCACGCAGCGCCGCCGCCATATGGTCCTCCCCCTCGTCGATGTTGGACAGGATGAGGTGATAGCCGCGCGCGCTGGCCGCACCCGCGAGGCCGCGGATCACCTCCGAGAAGAACTCGCCATGCAGATCGGGCATGACGACACCGATCGCGTGGGTACGGGCGAGGCTGAGGCTGCGCGCGCCGGCATGCGGCACATAGCCCAGCGCCTCGGCAGCGGCGAGCACGCGGGCGCGCGTATCCGGGTGAACACTCGACAGGCCATTCAGCGCGCGGGAGACGGAGGCGACCGACACGGCGGCGCGCCGCGCCACGTCGCGGATCGTGGCTCCTGTCATCCTGCCCCTCCCCTGTTTTCGCCCGAACTGGCCTGTTGCCGTACGTAACCGGTTACGGGTGAGCAACGGCTATCTGACGCTGACCAACTCACGCCTTGTGGCGGCACGCGCGGCGCGCCTCTTCGCCCTATGCCTCGTCGACCCACTTGGCACGCGGGATGCCTTGCGCCCACAGCAGCGCCGTCAGATCATTATGGTCGATCCGCGCCGCCGCGGCTGCGGCGACCACCGGCTTGGCGTGGTAAGCCACGCCCAATCCGGCGATGTTGATCATGGCGAGGTCGTTGGCACCGTCACCCACCGCCAGCGTGCGCGCATCCGGGATGTCGAGCGCCGCGCGCGTTTCGCGCAGGGTCCGCTCCTTGGTGGCGGAATCGACGATCGGCTTCGTCACCGTGCCGGCAAGCTGTCCGTCCTCCACGACGAGGGTGTTGGCGATCGCCCGGTCAAAGCCGATCGCCTGGGCCACGGGATCGGCGAAGGCGGTGAAGCCGCCGGATACGAGGATCGCGGTCGCGCCGCGCGCGCGCATCGTCTGCACCAGCATACGCGCGCCCGGCATCAGGTGGACGCGCTCCTCACGGCACCGATCGATGGCGCCGGCGTCCAGCCCCTTGAGCAGCGCGACGCGCGCGTCGAGCGCGGCGGCAAAATCGAGCTCGCCGCGCATGGCGGCTTCGGTAATCTCGGCGATCTGGGGCTTTATGCCGGCATAGTCGGCCAGTTCGTCGATACATTCGACGGTGATCATGGTGGAATCCATGTCGGCGATCAGCAGGTGCTTTTCACGCGCCGCGCTGGGCTGCACGACCACGTCCACGCCCTCGAACGCGCCCTCGATCGCGGCGCGCGCGGCGTCCATCGCGGTGGCGAAGGGGATATCGGCCGCGTCGCCTTCATCGATCCAGGCGCCGGCCTCCGGCGCGCATCCCGCAGCGGCGAGGCGTTCGGTTGCGTCCGACAGGATGTGGGCGGTCAGGCGACCGGCTGCTATCAAGGTTGCAGTGAACACACGCATTTCCCTTCCCAAGCTGGCGCTCATCGCAGGGCCGACCGCCAGCGGCAAGTCATCGTGCGCCCTCGCTCTGGCGCAACAAACGGACGGCGTGATCATCAACGCCGATGCGAGCCAGGTCTATCGCGACCTGCGCGTGATCACCGCCCGGCCGAGCGTGGCGGACGAAGCGGCAGCGGAGCATCGGCTGTACGGCCATGTCGATGGCGCGATCGCCTGTTCGGCCGCGGATTGGGCCGAGGAAGCGCGCGCCGCGATCGCGGCGGTGATGGCGGAGGGGCGCCTGCCGATCCTGACCGGGGGCACGGGGCTGTATATGCGCACGCTGCTGGACGGCATCGCGCCGGTGCCGGCGATCGACGCAGGCGTGCGCGCGGCGGTGCGCGCGTTGCCGGTGAAGGAGGCGTATGCCGCGCTGACGCTGGAGGATCCCGCAGCCGCCCAGCGTCTCGCGCCGGCCGACAGCGCGCGGGTGGCGAGGGCGTTGGAGGTGGTGCGCTCGACGGGCGAGCCGCTGCAGCACTGGCAGGCACAGCGGACCGGCGGGATCGGGGATCAGGTGGACGTCTTGCCGCTGATCATCCTGCCGGACCGCGTTGCGCTGAACGAGCGGATCGATCAGCGGCTGACTGCCATGTTCGACGGCCGGGCGGTGGATGAGGTGGCGATGCTCCTGGCGCGCAGCGACGTTCCGGCGGATGCGCCGATCCGGCGGGCGATCGGCGTTCCCGAGATCGCAGCGCTGCTCCGCGGAGAGATCAGCAAAGCCGAAGCGATCGAGCAGGCGGCCGGTGCCACCCGGCGCTATGCCAAACGGCAATACACCTGGTTTCGCCATCAATTTCCCCAAAGCTGGCCACGTGTGCTAGACAGCAAGAGCATCAATTTGAAAGAATATTTCAACATTAACGGTTGACGCGCAATTTTAGGCGCCGTAGCGCGCCAACCGCTGCTGGAGCGGCAGCATAATCGATTGGAAGGAATTTCGACGTGACCGAGAAGAGCGGAGCAGACATCCTGGTCGAGGCGCTGTGCGATCTCGGCGTGGACGTCATCTTCGGCTATCCAGGCGGCGCCGTTCTTCCCATTTACGACGCCCTGTTCCGGTCCAAGCGCATTCGCCACGTCCTCGTCCGGCACGAGCAGGCGGCGACGCATGCCGCGGAGGGCTATGCCCGCTCTACCGGCAAGCCGGGTGTCGTTCTGGTCACCTCCGGCCCGGGTGCGACCAACGCGGTGACGGGCATCACCGATGCGCTGCTCGATTCGATCCCGATGGTCGTCATCACCGGTCAGGTGCCGACCGGGCTGATCGGCTCGGATGCGTTCCAAGAGGCCGATACCGTCGGCATCACGCGCCACTGCACCAAGCATAATTATCTGGTGAAGGATCCTGCCTTGCTCGGCGGGATCATTCACGAGGCGTTTCATATCGCCACGTCGGGCCGCCCCGGCCCGGTCGTGATCGACGTGCCCAAGGACGTTCAGGTCGCGACCGCTGCCTATCAGAAGCCGGGGCCGATCCAGCACAAGACCTATCGCCCGGCCGTGAAGGCGGATCGCAGCGCGATCGAGCAGGCGGTCGAGATGCTGGCCGCGGCGGAGCGGCCGATCTTCTATACCGGCGGCGGGATCATCAATTCCGGTCCGGCGGCGTCGCAGCTGTTGCAGGAGCTCGCCCGGCTAACCGGCGCGCCCGTCACCTCGACGTTGATGGGGCTCGGCTGCTTCCCGGCCAGCTCGCCGCAGTTCCTCGGCATGCTGGGCATGCACGGAACCTATGAAGCCAATATGGCGATGAACCAAGCCGATCTGATCGTGAACATCGGCGCGCGCTTCGACGATCGCGTCACCGGCCGGCTCGACGCCTTTTCGCCGCACAGCCGCAAGATCCACATCGATGTCGACCGCTCCAGCATCAACAAGACGGTGCGGATCGACCTGGGCATCGTTGCCGATGCGGGCCATGCGATGGAGGACATGCTGCGCATCTGGAAGGCGCGTCAGCATCCCAAGCCCGACACAGCCGAATGGTGGCGGCGTATCCAGGGCTGGCGCGCGGTGCAGTGCCTTGCCTATCCGCAGGACGACAAGGTCATCATGCCGCAGCGCGCGATCCAGGCGCTTTGGCAGGCGACGCACGAGCGTGAGCCGATCATCACCACCGAGGTCGGCCAGCACCAGATGTGGGCGGCGCAATATTTCGGGTTCGAAAAGCCGAACAAGTGGCTCACCTCGGGCGGGCTCGGCACGATGGGCTATGGCTTGCCGGCGGCGATCGGGGCGCAGCTTGGCCATCCGAATGCCCTGGTGATCGACATCGCGGGCGAGGCCTCGATCCAGATGAACATTCAGGAACTGGCGACGGCGACGCAATATCGCCTGCCGGTAAAGGTCTTCATCCTGAACAACGAATATATGGGCATGGTGCGCCAGTGGCAGGAGCTCACCTATGAGAGCCGCTATGCCGAAAGCTATTCGGACTCGCTGCCCGATTTCGTGAAGCTGTCCGAAGCCTATGGCTGGAAGGGTATTCGCATCGAGCATCCCGACCAGCTGGAACAGGGCATTGCCGACATGCTGGCGCACGACGGCCCGGTGATGGTGGATTGCATGGTGGCGAAGCTCGCCAATTGCTTCCCCATGATCCCGAGCGGCGCCGCACATACGGACATGATCCTGCAGGCGAACGAAGTATCGGGCACCATGGACGACGAGGCCAAGGCGCTGGTCTGAGCCGACCCGCTTCTTTTTTTCGCTTTTACCATTCTTCCCCGCCCCCCTCGCCTGTCGAGGGGGGAGAAGGACCGTACAGTGCACATCAAATCCGAAGCAGCCGAGCGGCATACGCTTGCCGTGATCGTCGACAACGAGCCGGGCATCCTCGCCCGCATCGCCGGCCTGTTCACCGCGCGCGGCTATAATATCGAGAGCCTGACGGTGAGCGAGATCACCGTGGACAAGGCGGTGAGCCGGATCACCATCGTCACCTCCGCCAGCAAGCCGATGCTGGAGCAGATCGTGGCGCAGCTCGACCGGCTGGTGCCCGTGCACAAGGTGCGCGATCTGACCGCGGAGGGCGCGCATGTCGAGCGCGAGCTGGCGCTGGTGAAGGTGCGCGGCGTGGGCGATCACCGGATCGAGGCGCTGCGGCTGGCCGACGTCTACCGCGCGCGGGTGGTCGATGCGACCACCTCCTCCTTCGTTTTCGAAGTGACCGGCGGGATCGAGAAGATCGACAAGTTCGTCGAGCTGATGGGCGAAGTCGGCCTGATCGAGGTGGCGCGCACCGGCGTGGTCGCCATCGCCCGCGGCAAGGACGCCGCCTGAGTTTCAATAGAGATCACCACCAAACGTCACCCTGAACTTGTTTCGGGGTCCATGTTTCCGCAAGCGGCGGCGCCCCTTGTTGCACGATGGATGCTGAAACAAGTTCAGCATGACGCCCATGTAGAAAGGAAGAGATTGCATGCGTGTCTATTACGATCGTGACGCCGACCTGAACCTGCTGTCGTCCAAGAAGATCGCCATTGTCGGCTATGGTTCGCAGGGCCACGCCCATGCGCAGAACCTGCGCGACAGCGGCGTGAAGGAAGTCGCCATCGCGCTGCGCGAGGGCTCACCGACCACGAAGAAGGTCGAGGCGGCAGGCTTCAAGGTCCTGTCGAACAAGGATGCCGCCGCCTGGGCCGACATCGTCATGATCCTGGCGCCCGACGAGCATCAGGCGGCGATCTGGAAGAATGACCTGAAGGGCAACATGAAGCCGGGCAGTGCGCTCGCCTTCGCCCACGGCCTCAACGTCCATTTCGGGCTGATCGAGGCGCCTTCCGATATCGACGTCATCATGATCGCGCCCAAGGGCCCGGGCCACACGGTGCGCAGCGAATATGTGAAGGGCGGCGGCGTCCCCTGCCTCATCGCCGTGCACCAGGATGCGAGCGGCAACGCCCATGACATCGCGCTCGCTTATGCCAGCGGCGTCGGTGGCGGCCGCTCGGGCATCATCGAGACGAACTTCAAGGAAGAGTGCGAAACCGACCTGTTCGGCGAGCAGGCGGTGCTGTGCGGCGGCATCACCCACCTGATCCAGGCCGGCTTCGAGACGCTGGTCGAGGCGGGTTATGCCCCCGAAATGGCCTATTTCGAGTGCCTCCACGAAACCAAGCTGATCGTCGACCTGCTGTATGAGGGCGGCATCGCCAACATGCGCTATTCGATCAGCAACACCGCCGAATATGGCGACATCACCACCGGCCCGCGGATCATCACCGACGAGACGAAGAAGGAGATGAAGCGCGTGCTGGCCGACATCCAGTCGGGCCGCTTCGTGAAGAACTTCGTGCTCGACAACCGTGCCGGGCAGCCCGAGCTGAAGGCGGCGCGCAAGGCGGCCGAGGCGCACCCGATCGAGAAGACCGGGGCCGAGCTGCGCGCGATGATGCCATGGATCGGCGCGAACAAGCTGGTCGACAAGGAAAAGAACTGAGCCAACTTGCGCCGTGCTGCCGTCCGTCGATCCGGATGGCAGCATGGCGCCGCGTCGGCACTGCATTGTAGATGAGCGCCTGAGCGACTAGGCAGCGCGGCGATGCGCCCGGCGTCTTCCCCTTATGCGACGTACCGGGCGCGCCCGTCCTGGCGGGATCGCGCCACATCCGGCGCGATGGCGCTGCTGGTCGTCGGGCTGCTCATCTGGGTGCTCATCAAGATGGGTGGGTTGCCGCTGCTGCCGCCCGGCGACGGCCGCTCGCTCAGCACCTTCGATGTGGGCGAAGCCGGCCCGGCGCAGGACGAACGCCCGAAGCAGCGCGAGCAGCGCCAGCAAGAGCGGCCGCAGCAGGCACGGCCGCGCCCTGCCCCACCCGTCACCGAGCCGCTGCCGCCCCCGCCGCCGATCGACCTGCCCGGCGTCATCAAGCTGTCGCGCGCCGACTTCGCGGGTTCAGACATCGCGCAGGTGGCGCCGACAGCACCGTCCGGCAGCGCGACCGCCGGTGCCGGCACGGGCGCCGGTAGCAGCGACAAGGGGATTGCGGGCGCCGCGCCGGGCGGCGAGACGCTGTACGCCGCCGAATGGGTCCGCGAGCCGACCCGTGCAGAGCTCGTCACCTATCTGCCGCCGCGTCAGGAAAGCGGATGGGGCACGATCATCTGCCGCACCGCCGAGCGCAACCGGGTGGAGGATTGTCGCGAGACCGGCGAAACGCCCGGCTCGAACATCGCGCGCGGCTTGCGCCGGGCATCGTGGCAGTTCCTGGTCCGCCCGCCGCGCGTCAACGGAAAGCCGCTGATCGGCGCTTGGGTGAGCATCAAGTTCGATCTGACCGTCGGCGTAGCGAAATAGGCGAAACAGGTCGTTTCGCGCGGGAGCTTTCCGGCGGCGACGCGTTGTGGTTACAAACGCGAAACGGTCAGGGAGCCTTTATCATGCGCATCGCACACGCCTTCTTGCTTTCCACACTTCTCACCGGCGCCGTCGTGGCGCAGCAGGCGCCGAGCAGCCTGCCGGGCACCAAAAACGTGGCGGCCATTTCAGGTGGCACCTACACCGCCGACGCCGGTCATACGCTGGTCGAGTGGACGGTCGATCACTTCGGCTTCACGCCCTATTTCGGTCTGTTCGGCAATGTGACCGGCACGCTGATGCTCGATCCCAATAACCCCGCCGCCGCCAAGGTGGACGTGACGATCCCGGTCGCCGACGTGACCACCGCGAGCGCCGGCCTGACCAAGCATCTGCTGAAGCCCGCGGAGGACGGCAAGAAGGCCGATTTCTTCGGGGCATCGCCGGCAGCGGCGCGCTTCGTCTCCACCAAGGTGACGCCGAACGGGCAGAATGCGAAGATCGACGGCAATCTGACGCTGAACGGCGTGACGCGGCCGGTGACGCTGAACGCCAGCTTCTACGGCGCGGGCAAGATGCCGGCGCAGATGGGCGGCAAGGAGAATGTCGGCTTCACCGCGACGGGAACGATCCGCCGCAGCGAATTCAACGTCGGCTATGCCATCCCGATGGTGTCGGACGAAGTGAAGCTGAAGATCATGGCCGCGTTTCAGAAGTAAGCGTTACGCGGCACGTCGGGCGGCGATCAGCCCTTCGAACGTGCCGCGAACCGACGGCGAGGCGCCGGCGAGATATTGGCGCATGCGCCCGTCGAAGGCGTCCGCCGTATCGCCCGGGCCGCGCCGTGCCATTTCCCAGGCGCCGAATTCGCGCACGGCGATGGTGCGATCCTGCAGCACCACGATGCCGCGATGCCGGGCATCGATCTTGATCCGGCCGAGGACGCCCTGCACGGCCTCCTCCGGCCCTTCGAGAACTTGGAGAAAACGATGCGCGTCGGTCCACAACAGACCGGTGACGCCCTCGCGCCGATTGTTGCGCATCGAAATGGCGAGAATTTCGCCAATGTCGATCCCGGCGCCCGGCGCAGCCGTGCTGATGTAAAGAAGCTGGCGCACCGTTGCTATCTCCTTGGCCGTTCGGTCGGCAGCGATGCCTTTGGCCTGCAAATGATTACGAAAGCGTCAAATTCCTTTCGCGCTGGACTTCAACCGGTCGTTCGGGCAACCAGACGACGATGATTTGCTTCGGCGGCCTTCTGCTTCGACTTACGCGCCCTTAGGCGCGACCTAGCCTTGCGCGCCCGCGGGCTGCGCAACGCGCCTAAGGGCCAGTTGACCCCGAAAGCCCATAGCAGAGCGAGCCCATCATGCTGCGCGATCCGTCGACCAAATACCGCCCTTTCCCCACCATCGATCTGCCGAACCGGCAATGGCCGTCGCGCACGATCACGCAGGCGCCGCGCTGGCTGTCGACTGACCTGCGCGACGGCAACCAGGCGCTGATCGATCCGATGGATGCCGAGAAGAAGACGCGCTTCTTTGACCTGTTGGTCAAGGTGGGGCTGAAGGAGATCGAGGTCGGCTTCCCCTCCGCCGGCCAGACTGAGTTCGACTTCATCTCGGGGCTTTTCGCGCAGGACCGCGTGCCGGACGACGTGCTGGTGCAGGTGCTGACGCAATCGCGCCGCGACCTGATCGAGACGAGCTTCCGCAGCCTGGAAGGGGCGCACGCCGCGATCGTCCACCTCTACAATGCGGTCAGCCCCGCGTGGCGGCGCATCGTGTTCAACATGAGCCGCGACGAGGTGAAGGCGATCGCCATCGACGGCGCCAAGGTGCTGCGCGACGAGGCGGGCAAGCGGCCGAACACGACGTGGCATTTCGAATATAGCCCGGAAACCTTTTCCACCGCAGAAGTGGATTTCAGCATCGAGGTGTGCGCCGCCGTGATGGACGTGCTACGCCCCACCGCCGAGCATCCGCTGATCCTCAACCTGCCGGCGACGGTCGAGTGCGCGACGCCCAACGTCTATGCCGATCAGATCGAATATTTCTGCCGCCACATTCCGAACCGCGACACGGTGGTGATCAGCCTGCACACGCACAACGACCGTGGCACTGGCGTGGCGGCGGCGGAACTGGGGCTGATGGCGGGCGCCGATCGCGTCGAGGGTTGCCTGCTCGGCAATGGCGAGCGCACCGGCAATTGCGATCTCGTGACCGTGGCGCTCAACATGTACACGCAGGGCGTCGATCCGAAGCTGGACCTGTCCGACATCGACGCCATCGTGAAGACGGTGGAATATGCCACCAACATCCCGGTGCATCCGCGCACACCCTATGCGGGCGACCTCGTCTTCACCGCTTTTTCTGGCAGCCACCAGGATGCGATCAAGAAGGGCTTTGCGGCGCAGGCGGCGCGCAACGACGATCTGTGGGAAGTGCCGTATCTCCCGATCGATCCCGCCGATCTGGGCCGCAGCTACGAAGCGGTGATCCGCGTCAACTCGCAGTCCGGCAAGGGCGGCGTCGCCTGGGTGATCGAGCAGGACAAGGGGCTGAAGCTGCCCAAGCGGCTACAGGGCGATTTCAGCCGCCACGTACAGGCGCTGGCCGATGAGACCAGCCGCGAGCTGAATGCCGCCGATATCTGGGGCGCATTCGAGCGGACGTACCTGCCGGGTGCCGGCGACCGCTTCGTGCTGCGCGACTATGAGGAGACCGGCAGCGTCGGCAACCGGCTGTTCGTGGGTCGGGTGGCGATCGACGGCGAAGAGCGGTCGCTGTCGGGGCGCGGCAACGGCCTTATCTCCGGGGTGATCGCCGCTTTGGCTGAATCGACCGGCCCGGCCCTCGACGTGATCGACTATGCCGAGCATGCGATCGGCCATGGCGCTGGCGCCCAAGCGGCCGCTTACGTCGAATGTCGCGCCGGCGACGGGCAGACCGTCTGGGGTGTAGGGATCGACACCGATGTCGCCACCGCGACCGTTCGCGCCGTGCTGAGCGCCGCCAATCGGACGCCCAAACTGCCTTTGTGACAATCGAAGCCTATGCCGTGCCCATGGCGCCGGTGCCATGGGCGCGGCAAGCGCGGAGCTGCCGGCAGTCACCGCGCGCGGACGATCTCGCACCCGACACGGGCATCGGGGTACACATCCAGCTTCATCGATCGCACCTGCACGCGCTGAACCCGCGGATCGGCAAGGCACAGGTCGGCGATCGCCTCGACCAGGCTTTCCTGCAAGGCGAAGCCCGGCCCGGCCGCCAGCCGGTGAACGCCATCGCGCAGGAAATCATAGTCCAGCACCTCGGCGATCGTATCAGCGCTGGGCGCAGCGGCGTAAGCGACCGTCATCCGCACCGACAGGCGCACGCGCTGCGGCTCTGCTTCATGCGGATGGATGCCGAGGCGGATCGCCACGTCGAACCGGTCGAGAATGATCGTATAGTCAACCACCCGCCGCTGCCCGCTCCCTGTTCTTGAACATCACGTCGCCATCGCGCTTCAGAAACCGCTGACCGCTATCCACGTAAAGCGTCTGCCCGGTCACGCTGGTGGCGTCCAGCAGGTAAAGGACCGCCGCCGCGACCTGTTCCGCGCCAACCGGCCGGCGCAGCAGATTGTCGCTGGCGACCTCGTTAAACATCGCCGCGCTCTGATCGCCGCTCGGCAGGGTCAGCCCGGGTGCCACGGCATTCACCCGCACGCGCGGCGCATGTGCTATGGCCATCATCTCCGTGGCGCCGGACAGCGCATATTTGGTGAGCGTGTAGGAGAAGAAGTCGGGGTTCGGGTTTGCCAGTTTCTGATCGAGCAGGTTGACGACGCAGCCGTGATCGAGGTCCGCTTGCCGCGCCAGGGCGGCGGCAAGCATCGCCGGTGCGAGACAGTTCACCGTATGAAGCCGCAGCGCGAGCGCCGGCTCGATCCGCTCCGGCCGATCCTCCTCGAACCGCGACGCGCTGTTCACCAAGGCATGGACGGGGCCGCCGGCGGCGGCCCGCGCGCGATCGAACAAGGCGTCGATCTGCGCTACGTTCGCCAGATCGCCGCCGATCGCGGCGCCACCGATCTCGGCGGCCAGCGCCCGCGCCTCCTTCTCCGACGTGCCGTAATGGATCACCACCTGCCAGCCAGCGGTGGCGCACGCCCGCGCGATGTTGGCGCCGAGCCGCATGGCCCCACCCGTGACCAGAACATTGCGCGTCATGCGCGCCCTTGCATGCCCATCAGCGACAGCACTTCCTTGCGGCTGCGTTCGTCGTCGCGGAAGACGCCCATCATCCGGCTCGTCACCATCGACACGCCTGGCGTACGCACGCCGCGTGCCGTCATGCAGGCGTGGCTCGCCTCGATGACCACCGCCACGCCTTGCGGCTTCAGGCCATTCCAGATGCAATCGGCGACCTCGGCGGTCAGCCGCTCCTGCACCTGCAAGCGCCGGGCATAGGCATGAAGCACACGCGCCAGCTTGGAAATGCCGACCACATGGTCTTGTGGCAGATAGGCGATGTGCGCGCGGCCGATGATCGGCGCCATGTGATGCTCGCAATGCGACTGGAACGGAATGTCGCGGAGCAGGACGATCTCGTCGTAGCCGCCGACTTCCTCGAAGACTCGGGAGAGGTGGTGCGAGGGATCCTCGGCATAGCCGGCGCAATATTCACGCCACGCCCGCGCGACACGCCGCGGCGTGTCGATCAGCCCTTCACGCGCCGGATCGTCACCAGCCCAGCGAATCAGCGTTTGTATCGCATCCGCAACATGATCGGGCACCACGATCTTGCCATCGTCGCCAATCAAATCACCGTCATCCGGCGAGCCTTCGTTAACCATAAACCGATCACCTTTGTGCGTTGCGGCGTGAATAATGCTGCACCGAAGCATAGGTCTAAAATCGCAACTGTCGCTTTTCGGACACAACCTAAGTCGATGCTTTTAATTCTTTGAGAATTCCGTTTGACGAAAGAAATTTTCTGACGCTTATTCCCATACCGAACCATCAAACCCCATGACATCGCCATAGAGCGGGCATGGACCCAGGAGGGGAGATCGATGCGTAAATCCTATCTGCTTGCCGCGTCTGCTATCGTGTCAGTGGCAGCAATGCCAGCCTATGCGCAAACGGGCGCGACAACCGTGGCACAGGATACCGCCCCTACGAATGGTCCGGGCCAGGAGGCGCCGAGTTCCGGCGCGTCGTCGGCGGGCGCCTATGGCGACATCGTCATCACGGCACAGCGCCAGTCGCAGCGACTGCAGGACGTGCCGATCGCCGTTTCGGCATTCACCGCGGAGAACCTCGAAAAGCAGCAGATCGTCAACCCCCTCGCCCTACAGCAGTCGCTGCCGAACGTCACCTTCACCAAGGGGCAGTTCGCGACCAACACCTTTACCATTCGCGGCATCGGCGACCTTTGCGTCGGCGTGACCTGCGACTCCGCCACGGGCATCGCGCTGAACGAGCAGCCGGTCGGCGGCCGCATCCTGGAAGGCGAATTCTACGACATCGAGCGGATCGAGGTGCTGCGCGGCCCGCAAGGCACCTTGTTCGGCCGTAACGCGACTTCGGGCGTGGTGAACATCATCACTGCCAAGCCGGACCTTTCGGCCATCCGCGCCGCCGGCGAGTTCGAATACGGCAATTACGATTCGAAGCGCGTGAAAGGCATGATCAACGTGCCGATCGGCGACACGATCGGTGTGCGCGTCGCAGGTTATTACCTGAACCGCGACGGTTATATCAAAAACACGTTCAACAACTCGCGCTTCGATGGCCGTGATATGTATTCGGTGCGTGGCACCCTGTCGTGGGAACCCTCGCCCGATACCCGCTTTGATTTCATCGCGCAGTACAGCCGCGAAGACGACGACCGATCGCGCCTGCAGAAGCAATTGTGCGACCGCGACGCGACCGGCATCCTCGGCTGTCTGCCGACGCGCCGTGCATTCGGCACCACCAACGCCAACTCGACCCTCGGCGGTGCCACCGAGTCCGTGCAGGGCCTGCCGATCTTCCTCGCGGATGCCTCCGTTGCGCTTGCCACCAGCAATCCCGCCTATGTGCCGACGTTCCTCGCGACGCTGGCCGGCACGCGGCCGCTGCTGGCGCCATTCGGCCTCGGCAGCATCGGCAGCCCCGGCCGCGCGGCGACACCGGACGCCTTTGCAAATGCCGTCAATCCGCGCGATCTGCGCACGGTGACCGCGGACTATACGCCGACGTGGAAGACCGAGGATCAGATCTACACCCTCAAGGGCTATCACAATTTCGGCGACATCGCGGTCAGCCTGACGGCGGGCCATACCCGCAGCACGCTCAATGCAACGTCGGATTATAACCTGCTGGTCAGCGGCCAGGGCGCAAGTGCTCCGGGCTTCGCCACGCTGGAGGCCGTCGGCAATCCTGCGTCGCCGGCCTACAATCCGCTGTTCGCCGGCCTGCGGAACGCGCTAATCCCCAACGGCCCGCAAGGCGGCGTGTGCCAGTCCAACGGCGGCCCGAACGGCGTTGGCGTATATGGCGGGGAGACGATCGGCTGTTTCCAGCAGAGCCTGGACTTTGACCGCTCCACCTCGCGCACCAAGGCGTGGGTTGGCGAAGTGCACGTCGACAGCTCGTTCGACGGCATGTTCAACTTCCTGCTCGGCGGTATCTACACCAAGGCGACCGCGCGCGACGTCGACTATTTCGTGAACAATATCGGCCTCGATTACCTCTCCGGCCTGGTAGGCACGATTTCGGGCGCTGGCGCCGGACGGACCACCAGCTCGTTCCTTGCCTCGCCGTTCTTCCGCAGCAATTCGGACAAGTTCACGCTGAACTCGTTCGGCATCTTCGGCGAAGCCTATTTCGAGTTTAACGATCAGCTCAAGCTGACGCTCGGCGCACGCTATAATGACGACAAGAAGTTCGTCCGCGCTCGCACCACCTTTGCCAATGCGCTGCTGCCGATCGGCACGACCGACGCGCGGCCTGCCTTCAACAGCGGCCCCGACTTCGACGCGACGCAGCCGGGCGCGCAGCCGTTCGCAGAATCGCGCGTGCATTATTCGCGGGTTACGGGGCGCGCGGTGCTCGATTATCAGATCACGCCCGACAATCTGATCTATGCGTCTTACTCGCGCGGGTACAAATCGGGCGGCATCAACCCGCCGCTGTCGCCGCTGTTCGCGGTGCCGACCACGTTCCGCCCGGAAACGGTCGACTCGTTCGAAATCGGCAGCAAGAACACCTTCGGCAATGGCGCGCTGCGCCTGAACGTCACCGGCTTTTACTATAAGTACAAGGATCTGCAGCTTACCCGCATCGTCGCCCGCACGTCGGTGAACGACAACATCAGCGCCAACATCTACGGCGTGGAAGCGGAAGCGGTGATCAGCCCGACCCCGGCGCTCGTGATCAACGCCAATGTGAGCTACCTGAAGACCGAAGTGGCGCAGGACCGCCTGCTGACCAACCCGCGTGACGTGTCTGGCGGCCGTGCCGATGCGGTGATTATCAAGGATCTGGCCGGCGCGTACAATTGCGCCGTCCTGCCGACTTCGGGTGGTGCGGCCGCAGCACGCGGCTTCGTGGATGCCAGCAATGCCCTGCTCGGCCTGAACGGCTCGGTCCCGCTGCTCGCCAACGGCACCTATGGCGCGTTCAGTGCCTGCAAGTTCCTGCAGGCGCAGCAGATCGCCACCAACGCGCCGGTTTCGGTGTTGCTGGACGGCAATCCGGTGAACGTACGCGGCAACCGCCTGCCCAACAGCCCGACGTACAAATGGGCGGTGGGTGCGCAATATACGTTCGACATCGGCGAATGGACCCTCGTGCCGCGCGCCGACCTGAACTACACGGGCGAGCAGTTCGGCACGATCTTCAACCTCAATCCGATCGACCGGATCGAAGGGTATGAAGTGGTGAACGCGCAGGTCCAGCTGAACGGCCCGGACGATCGCTTCTACGTTCGCGCCTTTGTCAGCAACCTGACCGCCAACAACGCCATCACCGGCCTGTTCGTGACCGACCAGTCGTCCGGCCTGTTCACCAACGTGTTCACGGTGGAACCGCGGCGGTACGGCCTGGCCGCCGGCTTCAAGTTCTGAGGCGCGCCTTGTCCGGTGGGCGGCGCCCCACCGGATGAGGATCGATCGACCCCTGGCGGGCCTTCGGGTCCGCCATTTTGTTTACAGGCGTGCGGCCGCCCAGGCGATGTGATCGCTCATGAAGGTCGACACGAAATGGTAGCTGTGATCGTAGCCGGGCTGCATGCGCAGCGTCAGATCGATGCCGGCATCGGCACAGGCACGTTCCAGCAGCGCGGGCTTCAATTGCCCCTCGAGAAAGCCGTCCGCCGCGCCCTGGTCCACCAGCAGATTGTCCAGCCGCGCGCCGTCGCGGATCAGCGCGCAGGCGTCATAGTCAGCCCAGGCGGCGCGGTCTGCGCCAAGGTAGCCGCTCAGCGCCTTCTCACCCCACGGGCAGGACAGCGGCGACGCAATCGGCGCAAAGGCCGACACGCTCTTGAACCGGCCGGGATTGCGCAGGGCAATGGTAAGCGCGCCATGGCCGCCCATCGAGTGCCCGGTGATGCCCTGGCGCGTCATGTCGACCATCGGAAACTCGCTGGCGATCACACCCGGCAGTTCATCCTCGACATAGCTGCGCATGCGGAAGTTCGCCGCCCACGGCTCCTCGGTGGCATCGACATAGAAGCCGGCGCCCTGCCCGAACGCCCAATCCTCATCGTCCGGAACGCCCGAACCGCGCGGGCTGGTGTCCGGTGCGACGAAGACGATGCCGTGCTCGGCACAGGCACGGCGATACTCACCCTTGTCGGTGACATTGGCATGCGTGCAGGTGAGCCCTGACAGATACCACAGGACGGGCAGCCGCTGGTCGGCGGCATGTGGCGGCACATAGACGGAAAAGGTCATGTCGGTGCCGGTGACGGCTGAGGCGTGGCGGTAAACGCCCTGAGTGCCGCCAAAGGCGCGAGCTTCGCTAAGCGTTTCCATGCATTCTCCGCTGATGTTCGATCGCGCGGCCCTTAGCGCGACGTAACTGGCCGCGCCAAACCTGCTCCTGATGTGAATGTCCGACGATGAAGGGCCGTTCCCGGCAGCGCGCCAAGCAGCAGCGCCGCTCGCCAATGGGTGGTGCCCCCGGCGAGATTCGAACTCACGACCTGCGGTTTAGGAAACCGTCGCTCTATCCTGCTGAGCTACGGGGGCAACGGCGTCTTGCTACGGCCGGCACGCCAGCCGGTCAATGCGGTCGGTTAGCGTCGACCGCTCGCCTCAGTTTGCCTGTTCGGGCGGCAGCACCGGGAGCAGCAAGGGCGCGACCGACACGCCCTCGTCGATCAGCGCCTTGGCTTCCTCGACGGTCGCCTGTCCGTGGATCGGGGCCTGCTCCTGCTCGCCAAGATGCATCGCCCGCGCCTCGGTCGCGAAGCTCTGGCCGACCCAGCGTGATCCCTCCAGCGCGCGCTGCTGCGCGTTGGCCAGCGCCCGCAACATCTCCTTCATGGCGATGGGCGTCGACGCCGGTCCTGCGTTGCCCTTCGGCGCGACATTCGGCGCCATGACGGCCTTCTCGACTTTGGTATCGGCGCAAAGCGGACATGAGACGAGCGAGCGATCCCGCTGATCCTCATAGGCCGCGGAAGATGCGAACCATGCCTCGAACACATGGCCTTGGCTGCACCGCAGATCGAAGACGATCATGGTGCGATCACGACGGGCGAGATCGGACGGCGGTGATCGATCACCGGAATACGCTGGCGCACCTCCGCCACCCTTGCCGCGTCGAGATCGACCAGGCGCAAGCCGACGCTATCCTGAAGGTCGGCCAGCACCTCGCCCCAGGGGTCGATCGCCAGCGAATGACCGAACGTCTCGCGACCGTCTTGGTGCGCGCCGCATTGCGCGGCGGCGATCACGAAGGCGGCGTTCTCGATCGCGCGCGCCCGGAGCAACACATGCCAGTGCGCCGCCCCCGTCGGGCGGGTGAAGGCGGCCGGCACGGCAAGGACGGTGGCACCGGCGTCGCTCAGCGCGCGATAAAGATCCGGAAAACGCAGATCGTAGCAGATCGACAGACCAAGCCGACCGACCGGCGTATCCACCACCACCGCCGTATCGCCGGCGGCATAAGCGGCGGACTCGCGCCAGCTTTCACCTGTCGGCAGATCGACGTCGAACAGATGGATCTTGTCGTAGCGCGCTCGGATCGCGCCGCCGGCGTCGATCACAAAACCGCGATTGACGAGGCGCGCGTCCTCGCCGCGCAGCGCCAGGCTGCCGAGGTGCACCCAAACGCCGAATTTCGCCGCCGCCTCGCGAACGGCGCCGAGCACGCGATCATCGGCTTGGGCGACAATCGACGATGCCGCGCGTGCGCGGTCACGATCGAGCAAGCCCGACATTTCCGGCGTGAACAGCATCGTCGCGCCCTCGCCGGCCGCCGCCTCGATCGCGCGGGTCAGGGTCGCTGCATTGACCGCGGGATCGATCCCGCTGGACATCTGCAGGAGCGCGGCCCTCATGGTGCGTCGGCGAGCATCGCGTCTAGACGACCGGCGCGCTCAAGCTCGGCAAGGTCATCCGAACCGCCGACGTGCCGACCGTTGATGAAGATTTGCGGCACCGTTGTGCGTCCGCCAGCGCGATCAATCATCTCGCCGCGCTTGGCGCCGCCGAGCGTGATGTCGAACTCGGTCGGCTCGACGCCCTTGCTGGCGAGCAACTGCTTTGCGCGCACGCAATAAGGGCACCACGCCTTTGTGTAGATTTCTACCTGGGCCATGATGACGACGTGTGGTCGCGGGCCGCGATTGTCAATCTGGCGCCGCATCGATCACCCGCGCCCAGCACAGGACGGACACCGTCGCCGCGCCCGATCGGCAAAGCGTGTCGATACAGGCGTCGGTCGTGGCGCCGCTGGTATAAACGTCGTCAACGAGGACGACGTGGCGACCGGCGATAGCCGGCCGATCTTGCGCGGCGATGGCAAAGGCCCCTTTCACCGCGCGCCGCCGCGCCGCGCCGTTCATGTTCTGCAAGGCGGGGGTGTGCCGCGTCCTGATCAACACGCCGCCGGCCGCGCTTATGCCGCTCTGCGCAGCGAGGGCAGCAGCGATCAGCCCAGCCTGGTTGTACCCGCGTCGCCAGATCCGCCAACGGTGCAGCGGAACGGGGATCAGGAGATCGGCGTCGGGCGGCAGGTGACGCAGCATGTGCCGCGCCGCCGTTTGCGCAAGCGCGGCACGCCCGCCGTATTTCAGGCGAAGCGCGAGCGAGCGAGCCACCGGGCCGTACGCAACCGCAGCATGCACGCCGGCATGTTTTGGCGGCTGGGCGAGGCAGGTGGCACAGCATGCGCCGGCGCCCTGATCCTGATCGAACGGCAGATGACAGGCCGCGCACCACGGCGGGCCGAGGAAGCGCAACGAGCCCCAGCAGGTGGCGCAGAAGCGGTGATCGTCATCGGCGATCGCGCCGCATCCCGCGCAGCGCGGCGGCAGGGCTAGGGCGAGAGCCGATCGAAGAAACGCGCGGAGCATCGCCGAACTTGTCGCGAGCGAATGATCTGCGCACAAGGCCCCCCCATATGAGCGCTTCTGAAATCTTTGACCGAACCGCCCGCCGCCATCGCCGCGATCGGGCGGCGGCCGACTTCGCCGCCCACGACTTCATTCGCACCACGATGCTGGACGGGATTGCCGAGCGGCTGACGAGCGTGAAGCGGACGTTCACCGACGTGCTGGACCTCGGCAGTTTCGATGGACGCTTCACGGCGCCGCCGGGTGCAAGGCTCGCGCGGATCGACGCAGGCTTCTCCTTCGCGCGCCAGAGCGGCGGCGTGCAGGCGGACGAGGATCGCCTGCCCTTTGCCGACGCCTCATTCGACCTGGTCGTGTCGGCCGGCGTGCTGGATCAGGTCAACGATGTACCCGGGGCGCTCTCGCTTGCCCGGCGCGTGCTGCGGCCGGATGGTCTGTTTCTCGGCGCCTTTCTCGGCGGCAGCTCGCTTTCGACGCTGCGCAGCGCGGTGCGCGCCGCGGAGGGTGATCGCCCAGTGGCGCGTCTTCACCCGCAGATCGACGTGCGCTCGGCTGGCGATCTGTTGATGCGTGCAGGATTTGCGCTGCCCGTCGCCGACTCGGAGACGCTGCGTGTCCGGTACGGCGGGCTGGGCAAGCTGCTTGGCGATCTTCGCGGCATGGCGGCGACGAACCTGCTGGTCGATCGGCAAACGTTGCGCCGCGATACGCTCACGCGCGCGGCCGCTGCTTTCTCGGACGCCGCCGATCCGGACGGCCGCGTCGCCGAGCGGTTCGACATCATCTTCCTGACCGGTTGGGCGCCCTCGCCCGACCAGCCGTTGCCGGCCAAGCGGGGCAGCGGCACGGCATCGCTGGCAAACGCGCTGAAGCGCCCCGGCTGACCCTCAGCCCGCTGCCCGACGGTTGAGATCGTGTCCAAGCGCCAGGATCGCCACGCCGATGATGGTCCAGAGCGCCTCGCCGTCATGGGCGAGACCCGCGTCATGCGGCAACGACAAGGCGCCGGCCATCACACCAAGCCCGAGTGACCCAACAGACAGGGGCAGCAGATAGCCATGCTGCAACGCCCCGCGCCCCAGGCCAAACGCGCCGAGCGCAATGGCAATGGCAAGCCCGACCTCGTGCACCAGCGGATCGACGAACAATCCGCCAAGCGCGGACAGCATCGCCAGCAGCATCGCACTGGCGACGCAATGCACCACGCATAGCCCCGATACGATGATCGCCACCCGATCGAGCCGTGACGGCGAAGAAAGGAAAGCGGCGCTTGGCATCGGATCGGGAGATAGCGCCTTCATCGGCACGTTACAATATCACATGATGAACTTTTGTGCATGGGCCGCGCCATTGCCCCGATTGCGGCAGCACCCTAAAGAGCGCCATGCTCAAGCCCAGCCCCGGCTTTCGCGTCTCTGCGCGCCCCTTAGTGATTGCCCGATGGTTATACGCCGTCGCCGCGCTGATCGTCCTGATGGTGGCGGTGGGCGGCATCACGCGCCTTACCGAATCGGGTCTGTCGATCACGCAGTGGAAGCCGCTGACCGGCATCATTCCGCCGCTTAACGACGCGCAATGGCAGGCCGAGTTCGCCAATTACCAGCGCATTCCCGAATATCAGCAGATCAACCAGGGGATGACGCTGAGCGGGTTCAAGGCGATCTTCTTCTGGGAATATGTCCATCGGCTGCTCGGCCGGGTGATCGGCATGGCCTTTGCGCTGCCGCTGCTCTGGTTCGCGGTGCGGCGCGCGATCCCCAAGGGTTTTGGCCCTCGCCTGCTCGCGCTGCTGGCGCTTGGCGGTTTGCAAGGCGCGATCGGCTGGTGGATGGTGGCGTCCGGGCTTTCCGTGCGTACGGACGTCAGTCACGTTCGGCTGGCGGTGCATCTGTCGACGGCGCTGGTGATCCTGGGCGGCATCGTCTGGACCGCGCTGGATCTGCGCGATCTTGCGCATGATCCGCTGGCAAGGCCCGCACGACTGACGCCGGTAGCGGTGATCGCGCTGTTGTGCCTTGGCCTTCAGATCGTGCTGGGCGCCTTCACCGCCGGGCTGAACGCCGGCTACGCCTTCAGCAGCTGGCCGCTGATGGGCGACAGCTTCTTTCCCGGCGACGCGCCGATGATTGCGCCGGCGTGGAAAAACGTGGTCGACAATCCGGTGGTGGTGCAGTTCGTGCATCGCTGGTTCGCCTTTGCGGCGGCAATTGCCGTGGTATGGCTCGCGATGTCCGCCCGCCGCGCCGGGGCGATGACGGCCTGGGGTGCGGTGATCCTGCTCGTCGGCTTGCAGATCGTGCTGGGCATCGCGACGCTGCTGACCGGCGTGGAGATCAGCATCGCGGTGGCGCACCAGGTAAACGCCGCCATGCTGCTGATCGCGGTGGTGACCGCCGCACACCGGGTCGGTCGGCAGACGGCCTGACGACACAGGCCGAGCGACGCGGCCTAGCCGTACCGTTCCTCATGCCACGGGTCGCCGCGCATGTGGTACCCGTTCACCTCCCAGAACCCGGGCTTGTCGGCGCCGAGGAACTCGATCGCGTTGATCCATTTCGCGCTTTTCCAGAAATAAAGGTGCGGAATGATCAGCCGCGCCGGCCCGCCATGCTCGCGCGACAAGGGCCTACCCTGCCACGAATGCGCGATCATCGCGTCCGCCGCGGCGAAGTCCGCCAGCAGGACGTTGGTGGTATAGCCATCATAGCCGTGCAGCATGACGGCGCGCGCCTCGTCGCGCGGCGCCACTAGATCGAGCAGCGTCTCCGTCGACACGCCCGCCCAGTCATTGTCGTAGCGTGACCAGGTCGTGACGCAATGTATGTCCGACCGGCGCGTGCTTTGCGGCAGCTGCTGAAACGCTGCCCAATCCAGCGTGATCGGCCGTTCGACCAGCCCGCGCACCTGCAACCGCCAGCGATCGGTCGATACATCCGGCTGACGTCCCAGATCGAGCACCGGCCAATTGGTGACGAGATGCTGGCCGGGCGGCAAACGGTCATCGCTGCCCGCCTCGCGTGCGTCGGTGATGAACTTGCGCTCGGCGGCCCAGCGCTGCTTCGAACGCGTCAGCTTCGTGTCCGCTGGGGGTGGCTCATCGTCCATGGCTCGGCTCCTCGGCTGACAGCTTACACGCACAACGCGACATTTTGCGACGATTAAGCACTGGCGCCGGGACATAGCGGGCACACCCATCGTTCATCCCGACCATCACTCTTCATGACTTCGGGAGCATCTCCTTGCCGCAATGGCTTCTGCCCCTCCTCAGCCTGTCCGCCGCCACCCCCGCGCCGCTCGTTCAGCCACAGCAAGCCCCGGCGGAGCAGGAGCCGGCCGCCCCCGCCACTGACGAGGACGATCTCGAACTGGAGGACGACATCGTCGTCACGGGAAGCCGCAAACCGCGCGGTTCGGTGATCGGCGACATCACGCCCGAAGTGACGCTGAGCGGGCGCGACATTCGCGCTTATGGCGCCAGCAACATCGGCGAATTGCTGCAGGAGCTCTCCCCGCTGACCGGCAGCATCCAGGGGCGCGGCGGCGGCGGCTCCCCCGTGGTGCTGCTGAGCGGCCGGCGCATCAGCGGCTTTCGCGAGATCCGCGACCTGCCGCCCGAGGCGATCCAGCGCGTCGAGATCCTGCCCGAAGAGGTGGCGCTGAAATACGGCTACCGCCCCGACCAGAAGGTCGTGAACATCGTGCTACGCCGCCGCTTCAATGCAATCACGGCCGAGGCGGAAACCAACCTCGCCACCGACGGCGGGCGCCAGGTGCACGAAGCCGACGTCAATTACCTGCGGCTTTCCGAGGGCAGCCGGTTCAGCATCGACGGCGAATATACGCGCAGCAACCCGCTGTTCGAGACCGAGCGCCACCTGCAGAACGCCGATCCGAACCGCACGCTCCTCTCCGCCAGCGACGCGGCGAAGCTGAACACGACGTACAACCGCACCATCTTCGGCAACGTCTCCGCCACCATCAACGGCGAGCTGGAGGGGGCGAACACGCTCGCGGCGCTGGGCAGCGCAAGCGACGGGCGCCGGCTGCTGCGCGACGCCCGCACCCGGACGGGCGCGCTCAGCTATGCGCTGAACGGCGATCTGGCGACCTGGCGCTGGTCGCTCGACGGCGGCTACACGCGCGATTGGAGCACTACCCTGACCGATCGCGACGAGGGCACCGGCGTGCGGCAGGATCGCGCCAAGTCCGTGGCGGAGCTGATCCAGACCGAGGGCACGCTGAGCGGCAGCCTCCTCGATCTGCCCGCCGGCCCGATCAGCGCGACGCTGAAGGCCGGCCTTGCCCTGCGCGACATCGCCAGCGAGTCGCGGCGTGCGGACCAGTTCACGGCGACCGATCTGTCGCGGGATCAGTTCAACGGTCAGGCGAATGTTGACGTGCCGCTGCTGAAGAACAGCCCCGTCGGCACGCTGAGCGTCAACCTGAACGGGGGCGTGGACCAGCTATCCGACTTCGGCACGCTTGGCACCGTGGGCTATGGCTTCAACTGGCGACCGATCGAGCCCATCCGCCTGATCGGATCGGTGACGCACGAGGAAGGCGCGCCGACCATCCAGCAGCTCGGCAACCCGGTGATCGTCACGCCCAACGTGCGCGTGTTCGATCTGGTCACCGGGCAGACGGTGGACGCAACGACCGTGGAAGGTGGCAATCCAGCGTTGCGCGCGGATCGTCGCCGCGTGCTGAAGCTCGGCGTCACCGCCAAGCCGATCGAGAACACCGATCTGACTTTGCTGGTCAACTATACCGACAGCAAGATCGACAATCCCATTGCGAGTTTCCCGACGGCAACGCCGGAGATCGAGGCGGCCTTTCCCGACCGCTTCGAGCGCGATGCCGCCGGCACGCTGCTGCGGATCGACAATCGCCCGGTCAATTTCCAGAGCAGCCGACAGCGGCAGATCCGCTGGGGCTTCAACTGGTCGGAAACGCTCGAGGCTCCGCCGCCGACCGGGCCGGACGGACAGCCGCTCACCCCGGATCAGATCGAGGAGCGCCGCGCCGCCATGCGCGAGCAATTCCGCCAGGCGCGTGGTGGGAATGCCAGCAGCAGCGGCGTCCGTTCGGGTGGCGGTCGAGGTTTCGGCGGTGGACGTGGCTTTGGCGGCGGGCGTGGTGGCCGCGCCGGGCGCGTTCAGGTCAGCATCTTCCACACCTGGCGGCTGGAGGACACGATCACCATCCGGACCGGCGTACCGACGCTGGATCTGCTGGAAGGCTCGGCGATCGGCACGCGCGGCGGCAGGCCGGAACATCAGATCGAGTTCAACCTCGGCTATAATCGCAATGGCCTCGGCGCGCGGCTGAACGGCACCTGGGAAAGCGGCACGTCGATCCTCGCCAATCCCGGCGGCGCCCCCTCGCCCGACGATCTGCAGTTCGGCTCCCTGTTCACCGCCAATCTGCGCATTTTTGCCGATCTCAGCCAACAGCGCGCGCTTGTCCGCCAGGTGCCGTTCTTCCGCGGCTCGCGCGTGACGCTGGCGGTGAACAACCTGTTCAACCAGCGACTGGATGTGCGCGACCGCGCCGGCGCGGTGCCGATCGGCTATCAGCCGGCGCTGCTCGACCCACTTGGGCGGTCCGTCCGCCTGAGCTTTCGAAAGCTGTTCTTCTAACAGGTTCCGGCCCTTCCGCTTTCGCCAGAAAACGACGCGGTATTTGGATACCCGTCGTGTAAGGGGCCGAATTGTTGACTTTCCGCCGCCCCTCGATCAAAGCGCCCGTGTCACGCCGCGCTCTGATTGGGGGCGGCGTCTTCGTTTATTGCAAAGGTCCATAGCCCATGAAGGCGCTGATGAAGACCACCAAGGCGGCCAAGCCCGCCGAAGTGGAAAAGAAGTGGCATATCGTTGACGCCACCGACCTGGTGGTCGGTCGCGCAGCCGTCGTGATCGCCAACGTGCTGCGCGGCAAGCACAAGACCTCGTTCACCCCGCACGTCGATTGCGGTGACAATGTCATCGTCATCAACGCCGACAAGGTGCGTTTCACCGGCAACAAGCTGGCGGACAAGATCTATTACAAGCACACCGGCTACGCCGGCGGCATCAAGGGCGTGACCGCCGAGAAGGTTCTCGAAGGTCGCTTCCCGGAGCGCGTGCTCGAGAAGGCCGTTGAGCGCATGATCCCGCGCGGCCCGCTGGGCCGCCAGCAGATGCGCAACCTGCGCATCTTCAAGGGCGCCGAGCACCCGCATGAGGCGCAGAACCCCGAGGTCCTCGACATCGCCGGCATGAGCCGCAAGAACAAGGTGGGCGCATAATGTCCGACAATCGCCAGTCGCTTTCCGATCTCGCATCGCTGACGCAGCAGGCTGCGCAGGCACCGGCCTCGGCCGATGCGCCCGCCGCTGACGCAGGTACCGAGGCGCCCGTTCAGGCCCAGCCGACCATGCCGCTGCGCCAGCAGGAACTCGACAAGTATGGCCGCGCCTACGCTACCGGCCGCCGCAAGGACGCGGTTGCACGTGTCTGGCTGAAGCCGGGCTCGGGCAAGATCACGATCAACGGCCGCGATCAGGAAGTCTATTTCGCGCGTCCGACGCTGCGTCTCGTCATCAACCAAGTGTTCGGCATTACCGAGCGCGAAGGTCAGTACGACGTGATCTGCACCGTAAAGGGCGGTGGTCTGTCGGGCCAGGCCGGCGCGGTGAAGCACGGCATCAGCCAGGCGCTGACCAAGTACGAGCCGGCGCTGCGCAGCCCGGTGAAGGCGGCAGGCTTCCTGACCCGCGATAGCCGTACTGTCGAGCGTAAGAAGTACGGCCGCGCCAAGGCACGTCGTAGCTTCCAGTTCTCGAAGCGCTGATCTGGCAGCTTCTGCGTCGCGTGGCGGCGGGGAAGCTTTCTTGCTAGCAAAAGGGGGATCGCCCGTTCGGGGCGGCCCCCTTTTTCGTGCGCGCGACCGGCGCAGCACCGCGAGCGAACCCGTATCGCGTAATCGGACCGGCAAGGCATCGCAGAGCTACGCCGTCGTCCCTATATCGGCCTCATGCCCGCTCTGGCCGATTTCGCCCCGCACCTGCCGCTGATCCTCACGCTTCTCGCGGTGGTCGTGATCGCAGGCTTCCTCCGACGCATTCCGGTGATCGGGCGGATCGTCAGCGTGCTCACCTGGCTGGTGCTGATCGGCGCCTTTATCCTGGTTCTTGGCCAGCGCGAACGGTTCGACCCCTATCTTGGCCGGTTCGCGGAGATGCTCGATCGCTCGGGTCAGCAGGTGACCGGCAACGAAACGCGGATCACCATGAGCGCGGACGGTCATTTCTGGGCGACGGTTCGATTCGGCGGCATCAAACGCCGCATGTTGATCGATAGCGGGGCGACCGTCACTGCCCTGTCGCTCGACACCGCATCGCGCGCCGGATTGGACGTGCGCGACGCGCTCTTTCCCATGCTGCTGCGTACGGCCAATGGCACGATCAGGGCACAGACCTCCGCCGTCGACGAATTGAAGCTGGGCAACATCGTAGCCCGCGACGTGCCCGTGGTGGTCTCGCCCGCGTTCGGCGACACCGACGTGCTCGGCATGAACTTCCTGTCGCGCCTGAAATCATGGCGCGTCGAGGGGCGCACCCTGATCCTCGTGCCCAATCATCCGCAGGCCGTTACAGCCGAATGATCTGATCGCCCCCGAGCCGCTCGGCCTCCTC
The DNA here is from genome assembly GCF_002197685.1 of Sphingomonas dokdonensis. GTDB lineage: Bacteria > Pseudomonadota > Alphaproteobacteria > Sphingomonadales > Sphingomonadaceae > Sphingomonas > Sphingomonas dokdonensis. The sequence goes on from NZ_NBBI01000004.1 coordinate 95,057, forward strand.
GGGATCGTGCGTCACGATCAGCATCGGCAGCCGCATGTCGTCGCGCACCCGCTCGATCACCTGCATCGCCTCTTCGCGCCGCGTGCGATCGAGCGAGGAGAGCGGCTCGTCGAGGAGCAGAAAGTCCGGCTTCCGCAGCAGCGCACGACCGATCGCCACGCGGCGCGCCTCTCCGCCCGACAAGGTGCGCGGCCAGCGATCGAGCAAATGCGCGATGTCCAGTCGCGTCGCGATCTCGGCAAGCGTGGTCGGCCCGTCCGCGCCGTAGAGCAGATTGCGTCGCACGGAGAGGTGGGGAAACAGCCGCGGGTCTTGGAACACCACGCCTGCCCGGCGATGTTCGGGCGCGATGTTGATCCGGCGGTCGGCGTCGAAAAGCGGCCGGCCGGCCACACAGATGCGGCCGCGATCAGGCCGCAACAGGCCGGCGATCATCATCAGGAGGCTGGTTTTTCCCACGCCCGATGGACCAAACAGCACCGTGCTCCCCGCGCCGCTCTGAAACGCCGCGCCGACCACCACGCCGCCGCGCCGGTGCGACACGTCGATGTCAAAGGACATGGAGGCGGCGCCCCTGTCGCCGGCCGAGAAGCTCGGACACAATCAGAGCAACGAGGCTCAACATGATTGATATCGCTGCCAGTTTCCACACCATTGCCTCGCCGCCAGGCCGCTGCAGGGCGGCATAGATGGCGAGCGGCAACGTCTGCGTTTCGCCCGGCACGTTGGAGACAAAGGTGATCGTGGCGCCGAACTCACCCAACGATCGTGCAAAGCCGAGCATCGCCGCTGCGAGGATGCCAGGCAGCGCAAGTGGCAGTGTGATCGTAGCAAAGGTGCGCCACGGCCCCGCACCCAATGTTCGCGCGGCTTGTTCAAGTCGCTGGTCAACACCTTCGATCGACAAGCGAATTGCCCGCACCATCAACGGCAATGCCATGATCGCAGCCGCGACCGCCGCTCCCGTCCAGCGGAACAGGATAGACACACCAAACCACCGCTCGAGCAGATTGCCGAGCGGCCCCGTCGGTGCAAAGGCAAGCAGCAGCAACCACCCGGTAACCACCGGAGGCACGACCAGCGGCAGATGCACGATACCATCGAGCAGGATCTTGCCGGGAAAGCGGCCACGCGCGAGCAGCCACGCCAGCGCAAAGGCGATCGGCAGCGTGCCGATCGTCGCCACCCCGCCGATCAACAATGACAGCCGAACAATAGCTTGCAATTCATCCGTCACGGGTTGGTGAAGCCAAACCGGCGCATGATCTGGCGGCCGCGATCGGAGAGAAGAAACCGTCGGAACTGCTCCGCCTCGCCGCTCCGCCCGCTCTTCAGGCGCGCCAGCGGGTAAACGATCGGCGCATGGCTCTTCGGGGGGAACACGCCTGCAACGCGCAACTCAGGGGCAAGCCGCGCATCGGTGCCATAGACGATGCCATATGGCGCTGCGCCGCGCTGGACGAGCGCCAGCGCCGCACGAACATTCTCCGCCCGAATGACACGTGGCGCCACAGTGTCCCAGGCACCAAGCCGGCCGAGCGCGGCCTTGCCATACCGCCCTGCCGGCACAGCATCGGGGTCCGCCATCGCCAGTCGTCCCTTCGCCAGCCGCTGCCCAAGCGCCTTGCCGCGCAGAGCAACCACGGCCTGCTGGCCCGGCGCCGCGACGACTACCAGTCGATTGCCCACCAGATCGGCTCGCGTACCTGCGACCAGCAAGCCGCGCTTCTCCAGATCGTCCATCCACTCCTGATCGGCCGAGAGGAAGAGATCAGCGGGCGCGCCCGCCGCTGCCTGCCGCGCCAGCGCCGACGAGGCCGCAAAGGATAGCACCGGGCGCCCATGGCCTTGTTTCGCCCACTCATCGGCGGCGGCGCTCAGTGCTTCCTGCATGCTGGCCGCAGCGAGGACCAACGGCGCGCGTTGCGCTGCCGCCGCGGCAGGCGACGCAAACGAGAACAGCAGCAGCAAAGCGGCAAGCAGACGCAAGCAAACCTCCATGAGAATGCCCCTTGGTACCGGTGGCAAAACGATCCGACCAGCCACAGTGTCAGGTGGACAAGCAATCGCCCGTTGCCTAGCGACGATTGAAACGGAGAGGAGCGGCCATGCAGAAGCTGGACCGGCTGTTGCGATGGAATTGACCGAAGTTGGCGCGATGCTCGCCGACACGGCCGAGCGATTGTTCACGGCGCATGCCGAGGAGATCGACCGAGCAGCGCATGAGGGCGTCTGGCCGGAGGCCGCCTGGGCCGCGATCGAGGAAAGCGGCCTGCCGCTCGCCCTGGTGCCAGAGGCGCAGGGTGGATTTGGTGTGCCGCCGCGCGAGGCGCTGATGCTGATCCGTCAGTCGGGGCGTCATGCGCTCGCCCTTCCCCTTGCCGAAACAATGATCGGGAATGCAGCACTCGCGGCTGCGGGCCTGTCGCTGGCGAAAGGGCCCGTCGGGTTGGCGGATAGTGCGAATGCGCGCGTCCCGTGGGGGCGCCATGCCAAGACGATCGTGCTTGGCGACGATGTCGGGGTACAGCGGCATGTCGGCCTGGACGTCTCTACTCAGGGCACAAACATAGCCGGGCATCCACGCGATCAGATAGCGGCTCCGGCGGAACAGCCAAGTTCTGCCGGCGCCGTGCCCGTGCTGGCGCTCGGCGCGCTGGCGCGTGCACTCCAGATGGCCGGCGCGCTCGAACGCGTGCTCGAGATGACGGTCGAGCATGTCTCCAGCCGCGTTCAATTCGGCCGTCCCTTGGCAAAATTCCAGGCGATCCAGCAGGAACTGGCGAAGCTTGCCGGCGAGGTGGCGGCTGCGTCGGCGGCGGCGGACCATGCAGCAGACGCTTATGCTAGCGGTGCAGAAGACCTGACCTTTGCCATCGCCGTAGCGCGCACCCGCATCGGCGAGGCGGCCAGCAAGGCGGCCGCCATCGCGCACCAATTGCACGGCGCGATCGGCTTCACGCGCGAACATGCGCTGCATCGCTTCACCACCGCCTTGTGGGCGTGGCGCGACGAATATGGCACGCAACGGCACTGGACGTTGATTGTCGGCAAGCGGGCGCTGAGTGCGGGCCGGGATGGCTATTGGCCGATGGTGGTGGCGGCATGACGACCGATCTTCGCTTTCCAACCCCGCCGAGCCATGAAGGCGCCGAGGCGCTGCGGCATGAGGTTCGGGATTTCCTGGCCAACGTCCTGGTCGATCGCTCGTCGCTGCGCCGCGCCGACAGCTGGAACGGCTTTGACCGCGATTTCAGCCGCAAGCTCGGCCAGCGCGGCTGGCTGGGCATGACATGGCCGAAGAAATACGGCGGGCACGAGCGCAGCGCATACGAACGCTATGTCGTGATGGAGGAAACGCTGGCAGCGGGCGCACCGGTCGCGTCGCACTGGATCGCGGACCGCCAGAGCGGCCCCAGCCTGCTGAAATATGGCACGGAGGCGCAGAAAGAGGCGATCCTGCCCGGTATCGCGGCCGGCGAAACGGTGTTCTGCATCGGCATGAGCGAGCCCGATTCCGGCTCCGATCTGGCGGCGACGCGCACTCGCGCAACGCCGGTGGACGGCGGCTGGAACGTGACGGGCACGAAGCTCTGGACCACCGGCGCGCACCAAGCCGATTACATGATCCTGTTCTGCCGCACGAGCGGCAGCCCGGCGGATCGCCAAGCGGGCACCAGCCAGCTGCTGGTCGATCTGAAGACCACCACGGGCATCACCATCCGCCCGATCATCGATCTCGCGGGGCAGCACCATTTCAACGAGGTGCATTTCGAGGATGCGTTCCTTCCCTCCGGCGCACTGATCGGATCGGAGGGCGCGGGCTGGGAACAGGTGATGAGCGAGCTCGCCTTCGAGCGTAGCGGGCCGGAGCGCTTCCTATCGTCGATGCAGTTGCTGATCGAACTGGTCGGCGCACTGCAAGACGCGTCGAGCGAGGCTGCCGAACTAGCGCTCGGACGCCTCACCGCGCATCTGGTGACGCTGCGACGGCTGTCGCGCGGGGTGGCGGCGATGCTGGAGGCGGGCGCAAACCCCGGCACGCACGCGGCGATCGTCAAGGATCTCGGTGCGACGTTCGAGCAGGACCTGCCTGACATCGCCCGATCGCTCATCGATGCGGAGCCTGATGCCGCATCCACTTCAGACTTTGTCGCAGTGCTCGCCCACATCACGATGAACGCGCCAAGCTTTTCGTTGCGCGGCGGCACGCGAGAGATTCTGCGCGGTATTATCGCACGCGGCCTGGGCCTGCGCTGACCGGAGACCTGTTCATGACTGTTGTGACCACCGAAGTGCGCGGCTCGATCGCGATCTTACGCCTCAACCGGCCCGATGCCATGAACGCGCTGGGCGCGGATGGCGACGGCGAGGCGGTACGCGCCGCGTGCGACGCGCTGAATGCCGACATGGCGATCCGCTGCGTCATTCTGACCGGCGAAGGGCGTGCCTTCTCGGCCGGTGGCGACGTGAAGAAGATGGCCGATCCCGAAGGCCCGTTCTCCGGCTCGGGGCTCGGCATCCGCAGCCATTACCAGCGCAACATCCACCGGATCGCCCGTGCGCTCTTCTCGCTCGACATGCCGGTGATCGCCGCCGTGAACGGGCCGGCGATCGGGCTCGGCTGCGACGTCGCCTGCATGGCCGACATCCGCATTGCCAGCGACAAGGCGAAGTTCGGCGTCACCTTCCTGAAACTGGGTCTGGTGCCCGGCGATGGCGGCTCGTGGCTGCTGCCGCGCGCAATCGGCATGAGCCGCGCGGCCGAATTGTTCTTCACCGGCGACGTGATCGACGCCGCCATGGCGGCGGACTGGGGGCTCGTCAGCCGTGTCGTGCCGCACGACACGCTGATGGACGAGGCACTCGCGCTCGCCGGCAAGATCGCCGCGCTGCCGCCGCATTCACTGCGCCTGACCAAGTCGCTGCTGCGGCAGGGGCAGACAAGCAGCTACGATCAGGCGCTCGACTCCGCCTCAACCGCGCAGGCGGTGAGCCACGCGACGGCGGATCACCGCGAGGGCGTGGCCGCGCTGCTGGAGAAGCGCCCGGCGGTGTTCGAGGGCAAATAGCCGCTCGGTCGGGCGCGGAAGGCTCCCTTACGCCTTGGGCGGTCCGTTCTCGTCGTCCGGGCCGTCGAGATACGCGCGTTCGTCGGGCGTCGTCTCGCGCCCGAGCGCGTCATTGCGCGTCGGGAAACGGCCGAAACGGGCGATCACCTCGAGATGCCCGATCGCGAACGGCAAATTGTCGCCGCCAAGCTCGGCGAACTTCGTCACGCTGAGCCGCTGCAGCGCGATGTCCTCTGCATGCATCAGCGGCATGTAAAGGAACGCGCGCTCCTCGGTGGCGTAGCGGCTCTCCCAACCGCGTTGGATCGCGAGCCGGCATAGCTCCACGGCCAGCGGATCGGCGGCATACGCCTTGGCTGAGTCGCGATAGATGTTGCGGGAGAATTGATCGAGCACCACGATCGCGGCGAGTAGCGAGTCCGGATCGTCGCGCCACGCGGCGGCTTTGGTGCGGCACAGCTCCTTACGCAAAGCACCAAAGCGCGAGGCGATCTCGGCATCGAGCGCCGCATCTCGGCCAAACTGCTTTTCCATCGGGATCGCGAACCAGAAGTCCAGCACCTCCTGCGCCTCGTCGTGGACTAACGCCTGCTCACTCCCTAGATCGCCGCTCATGCTATCCTCCCGTTCGCCCGATGTGATCACGCTGGGCTGCCGTCTCAACCTTGCCGAGAGCGAAACGATTCGCGGGCTCGTCGGTGCCGAGGATATGGTGGTGATCAACGGCTGTGGTGTGACAAACGAGGCGATGCGCCAGACCCGCGTTGCGGTGCGGCGGGCGCGGCGGGACCGGCCGGGGGCTGAGATCGTCGTCACGGGCTGTGCGTCCGAGATGGACCGGACGGGCTTCGCCGCCATGCCGGAGGTCGACCGGGTCGTTCCGAATGCGGCCAAGTTGCTGCCGGCGACATGGGGCGCATTCCCGAACCGGAAGCCGGCGCGTCGCCATGCGCGCGCCTTTCTCGCGGTGCAGAATGGCTGCGATCATGCCTGCACATTCTGTGCGATCCCGAGCGGGCGTGGCCCAAGCCGGTCGGAGCCGATCGGTCGGATCGTGGCTGCTGCCGCCGATCTGGTCGCGGAGGGCGCACGCGAGATCGTGCTCACAGGCGTCGATTTGACGAGCTACGAGGGCGGGCTCGGCGCGCTGGTCGAGGCTGTGCTGGTGGGCGTGCCGGCGCTGCCACGGCTGCGGCTGTCGTCGCTGGATACGATCGAGATCGACGACCGGCTGTTTGACCTGATCACCGGCGAGCCGCGCGTCATGCCGCATGTCCACCTGTCGCTCCAGGCGGGCGACGATCTGATCCTGAAGCGGATGAAGCGGCGTCACCTGCGCGCCGAGGCGGTGGCGATGGTGGGGAGGCTGAAGGCCAAGCGCGACATTGCCGTCGGCGCCGATCTGATCGCGGGTTTTCCGACCGAGGATGCAGCGGCGTTCGCCAACACGCTGGCACTGCTCGACGATTGCGACATCGTGCAGGCGCATGTGTTTCCCTTTTCGCCACGCGCGGGCACGCCGGCTGCGCGGATGCCGCAGGTGGCACCGGCCTCCGCTAAGGCACGTGCGGCGCAACTCCGTGCCGCAGCGAGTGAGCGGCGGCAGGCGTGGCTTGCGGCGCAGATCGGCACCGAGCACCGGATCGTCGTGGAGAAGCCCGGCGACCGCGGCCATGCGGAGAACTTCGCGGAGGTTAGGCTGGCCGACGCGGCCTGGCCAGATCAGGCCGCCAAGGCTTTGCCCGCCGACGCCACTGCCCTATCGGCAACCACATCGGGAACGATCGGAGCCATCCGATCGGTTCGCATCACCGGCGCCGCCCCAGATCATCTCATTGGAATTTCTGCATGACTGACCAGCGTTCCTGGCATGACAAGCTCCTTGGCGGCTTTCGCCGCACGTCCGATCGGCTGGTCGGCAATCTCGCCGGGCTCGGCACCGCGCGGCTGGACGAGAACACGCTGGAGGAGATCGAGGAGGCGCTGATCGCATCCGACCTCGGTCCGGAAACGGCGACGCGCATCCGCACGCGGCTGGCCGACGGCAGTTTCGAGCGGAACATGGAGGAGCTCGGTATCCGACTGGTCGTGGCTGAGGAGGTCGAGAAGGTCCTGGCGCAAGTCGCCAAGCCCCTCGAGATCGATGCCTTTCCGCGTCCGCAGGTCATCCTGGTGATCGGCGTCAACGGATCGGGCAAGACGACGACGATCGCCAAGCTGGCGCACCTGTTCATGGAGCAGGATTACGGCGTGATGCTCGCCGCCGGCGACACCTTCCGCGCCGCCGCCATCGGTCAGCTCGCGACCTGGGCCGAGCGCGTGGGCGTCCCGATCGTCACCGGGCCGGAGGGCGGCGACGCCGCCGGCATCGTGTGGGATGCGGTGAAGAAGGCGACCGAGACGGGTATCGACGTGCTGATCGTCGATACCGCCGGACGCCTTCAGAACAAGCGCGAGCTGATGGACGAACTGGCGAAGATCCGCCGCGTTCTCGGCCGCATCAATCCCGCCGCGCCGCACGACGTGGTGCTCGTGCTCGATGCGACCACCGGGCAGAATGCGCTCAGCCAGATCGAGGTGTTCAAGGAAGTCGCCGGAGTAACCGGCCTCGTTATGACCAAGCTGGACGGCACGGCGCGCGGCGGCGTGCTGGTCGCCGCGGCAGAGCGCTACGGCCTGCCGATCCATGCCATCGGGGTCGGCGAGTCGATGAACGATCTGAGGCCCTTCGATCCCAACGAAGTCAGCCGCATCATAGCCGGCGTCGATCGCACCGGTTGAACCGCCGCGACGCTGAGCTGTTCTGACTTTTACTATGTCTGCCGATCGCGCGGGCAATCAAGCAGCGCCTGCTGCCACATGGCGGGCGCATGGAGTTGACGGTGACCGACACGCGTAAGTCCACCCCCGGCCTGCGGCTCGCGCTCGATTACGGGCCGCTGATCGTGTTCTTCGCCTTCAACTTCCTGACGCCTGGCCCGGCCATCGCGCGGATCATCGCGGCGACTGCCGCCTTCATGATCGCCATGGTCGCTGCGCTCGCCATTTCCTGGTGGAAGACACGGCACATCCCGCCGATGCTGCTGATTTCGGGCGCGCTGGTGATCGTCTTCGGTGGGCTGACGATCTGGTTCCAGGACGAACGCTTCATCAAGATGAAGCCGACGTTCGTCTATGGTATCTTCGCCGCCACGCTGGGCATCGGGTTGGCCACGGGTCGGCCATTGCTGCAGATGCTGCTGGAAAGCGCCTATCCCGGCCTAACGCCGCTCGGCTGGCGCAAGCTGACGCGCAACTGGGCCCTGTTCTTCGTCGTCATGGCAGTGTTGAACGAAGCCGTCTGGCGCCACACCACCACCGATTTCTGGGTCGGGTTCAAGCTGTGGGGCGCGATCCCCCTCACCCTGCTGTTTGCGGTAGGCAACGTGCCGATGCTGATGCGGCACGGATTGCAGGCGGGCGATGCCGCCTCAACCGTGCCGCCGCAGGAATAACCCGGCTTTGGAACAGACCGGCGGCACACAGCCGCCGGTCTCGTGGCATCAGTCCAGCCGCTCGATCTTCTGCGCGGCCTCATCGATCAGGGCTGCGACCTGCAACAGCAGTTCGTCCTTGGTTTCGCCGCGGCTCAGCCTATCCTGCAGCGCGACCTTCAGGTTGGTCATGGCGCGGCGCACCGGCATGGCGTCGACGCGCTTGTGCTTCTCGCCCGTGGTCGACAGGCGCGTGAGGAGCTTGCCGACCTGCTCGTCCTTGTCGGACAGCTCGGCGCGGCCGGCATCGGTGATCGAGAAACGACGACGGCCTTCGGCATCGTCCTCGCTCGCCACATGCCCCGTTTCGCTGAGCATGGTGAGCGTCGGATAGATGACGCCCGGCGATGGTGCATAGCCGCCGCCGGCGAGCTCCTCGATCGACTTGATCAGCTCATAGCCGTGGCGCGGCTCGTCCGCGATCAGCTTCAGGAGGACGAGGCGCAATTCGCCGCCGTCGAACATGCGGCGCCGACGCAGCCCGCCGAGCTTCGCCATGCCCTTGCCCAGCCCACGGCCGGCCAGCGCACGGGCGCCGGCCTTTGCCCCGGCGCGCGCCCGTGCACCGGCACCGGCGCCCGCACCCATGCCAGCCGCTCGCTTCGCGGCCATCTTGGCGCCGCGCGCTGCACCCACGCCGATCGCCGCTCCGGCAGCGGCGCCGGCCGCCGCACGTGCGCCCGGCCCCATGCGCTTCTTCTCGCCCTTGCCGCCCTGCCCGGCAGCCATGCGCGGGCCGGCGCGACGCGGCCCGCCGCCGCGGTTCTGGCCCTTGCCCGTTGGTGCTTCGTCGTCCATCTCGCATGCTCCTTAAGATACAATCAAGATATATCTTAAGCTGCTCTGGTCAACCCCCGTGGGAAAGTCGCGCCGGAAGGCTTATGTGAGCGCGCATGGCTGATCTTTTCGCCGGCTTCGGCACGCCAAAGGCGCCGGCCGACCCCATTGCCGGTGCGCCGCTTGCCGAACGCCTGCGTCCGCAATCGCTGGGCGACGTGATCGGGCAGGCGCACCTGCTCGGCGACGATGGTGCGCTGCGCCGGATGCTTACCCGCGGGCGCATCGCGTCCTTCATCCTTTGGGGGCCGCCGGGCGTCGGAAAGACGACGATCGCGAGGCTGGTCGTTCAGGAGGCAGGTCTGGCGTTCGTCCAGCTGTCCGCCGTACTGTCCGGAACCGCCGATCTGCGCCGGCACATCGAGGCGGCCCGCAAGCTCCGCGACGGCGCCGGCAAGCAGACCGCGATGTTTATCGACGAGTTGCACCGCTTCAATCGCACCACTCAGGATGCGCTGCTGCCGCATGTGGAGGACGGCACGATCATCCTGATCGGCGCGACCACGGAAAATCCGAGCTTCAGCTTGGTTGGCGCGCTCCTGTCACGCACCAGGGTCTTTACGCTCGAAAGCTTCGGACAGGATGCGCTCGAACTGCTGTTACAGCGCGCCGAGGCGAATGAGGGTGTTCCGCTGCCACTCGCCCCGGACGCCCGCGCCGCGCTCAAGAACATGGCCGACGGCGACGCACGGTATCTGCTGAACCTGTGCGAAGAGCTGTTCCAGCTTGGGTCCGAGCGGACGCTCTCGGCCGAAGACCTGGGCGGGATCCTGCAGAAGCGCGCGCCTTTGTACGACAAGGCGCAGGACAATCACTACAACCTGCTCAGCTGCTTCCACAAAAGCCTGAGGGGCAGCGACGTTCAAGCCGCGCTGTACTGGGCGGCCCGTATGATGAGCGCGGGCGAGGACGCCAATGTGGTCTTCAGGCGCCTCGCCTGTGCGGCGTCGGAAGACGTCGGCATGGCCGATCCGCAGGCGCTGGTGCAGGTGATGACCGCGTGGGACGCCTTTCGCCGGATCGGCTGGCCCGAGGGGCGGCTCTTCATGGGGCAGGCGATCACCTATGTCGCGACCGCGCCCAAGTCTAATGCGTCGTACAAGGGGTTCAACGCTGCGCTCAGTCTGGCGCGCGACACAGGATCGTTGAACCCGCCGCTGCACATCCTGAACGCGCCGACCAGCCTGATGAAGGAGCTGGGCTACCATGACGGCTACAGCTACGATCACGACTTCCCCGATGCCTTTTCGGGCCAGCAGTTCCTGCCGTCCGAGCTGGTCGACGATCCGCGGAGCGAATTCTACGCGCCCGAAGAGCGGGGCTTCGAACGAGAGATCAAGAAGCGCCTCGACTTCTGGCGAAAACGACGTGCCGACCGGTAGGCCTGATCAAGCGGTTTCGACTGATCAGCCTATGATTTGCGGAAGCCGCTGCACTTAGGGCGGTTTTCCATGCATCTAAGCAGCGCCTCGATGGTTTCGCTTGAAGAGCGAGGAGACAGTCATGGCGAAGGGTTGGGAAACGGACGAGCAGGAGGGCACCGTCCATTATACCGGCACGGAAGGCGGCTGGGGATCGGTGCGCGGCATCGTCGAGACCGCGCTGCGCGAACGGGCGCGGCCAGCCGCGCTCGATACTCTGCGGCGCCAGAACAAGCCCGGCGGATTTATGTGCGTGTCGTGCGCGTGGACCAAGCCCAAGAACCCGCACACGTTCGAATTTTGCGAGAATGGCGCAAAGGCGACCTTGTGGGAGCTGACCGCGCGCCGCTGCACGCCCGAATTCTTTGCCGACCATACCGTCACCGAGCTAAAGGGATGGAAGGATTATGATCTGGAGCAGACGGGGCGACTGACCCATCCGATGCGCTACGATCAGGCGACCGACAAATATGTGCCGTGCAGCTGGGACGAGGCGTTTGCCGGCATCGGCCGCGAGTTGAAGGCGCTCGATCCCAAGTCGACCGTCTTCTACGCGTCAGGCCGGGCTAGCCTCGAGACCAGCTATCTCTATGCGCTCTTCGCGCGGCTCTACGGGCACAACAACCTGCCCGACAGCTCGAACATGTGCCACGAGACGACGTCCGTGGCGCTGAAGGAAGTGACCGGATCGCCGGTCGGCACCTGCGTGCTTTCCGATTTCGAGCTGTGCGACGCGATCTTTTTCTTCGGGCAGAACCCGGGAACAAACTCGCCACGCCTGCTTCACCCACTGCAGGAAGCGGTGAAGCGCGGGTGCAAGATCGTCACCTTCAACCCGATCCGAGAAAAGGGGCTGGAGGTCTTCAAGAACCCGCAAAGCCCCAAGGAGATGCTGACGCCCGCCGCGACGGAAATCTCCTGCCAATATCACCAGGTAAAAACCGGCGGCGATATCGCGGCGATCACCGGCATGATGAAGCATGTCTTCGCGCGTGAGGAGCAGCGCTGGGCGGCGGAGAAGGTCCACGTTCTCGACGTGGACTTCATCGAACAGCACACCGACGGGTTCGAGGCACTGAAGGCGCATGTCGATGCCGTCAGCTGGGACGAGATCGAGCGCGAAAGCGGCCTCGCCCGTGCCGACCTAAAGGCCGCGGCGGACGTCTATGTCGACGCAAAGCGCTCCATCGCAATGTACGGCATGGGGCTGACCCAGCACGTCCACGGCAGCGACAACATCAAGCAACTGGTCAATCTGTTCCTGCTGAAAGGCAATATCGGGCGCGACGGTGCGGGCGTTTCGCCGGTGCGCGGCCACTCCAACGTGCAGGGGCAGCGCACCGTCGGCATTTCCGAAAAGCCGGAGCTGGTGCCGCTCGACAAGCTGGCGGAACAGTTCGGGTTCGAGCCGCCGCGCGACCAGGGCCTCACCACCGTACATGCCTGCGAAAAGATCCTGACGGGCGAGGTGAAGGCGTTCATCGGGCTTGGCGGCAATTTCGTCCGCGCCATTCCCGAGCATGAGCGGATGGAGGCGGCCTGGACGAAGATGCGCCTCACCGTGCAGATCGCCACCAAGCTCAATCGCAGCCACCTGATCAACGGCGAGGTCGCCTATCTCCTGCCGTGCCTTGGCCGATCGGAAGAGGACATGCAGGTGACCGGCGCGCAGGCCGTGACGATGGAAGACAGCCTGAGCTGCATCCACGGCTCGCTTGGTCGGGCAGCGCCCGCCTCGCCAGACCTCATCTCGGAGCCGGCCATCGTGGCGGGGATCGCCAAGGCCACGTTGGCACCTAATCCGAAGGTGCGCTGGGATGACTGGATCGCCGATTACGCGCTGATCCGCGACGCCATCGAGGAAACCTATCCCGAGCAGTTCCACGACTTCAACAAGCGCGTCTTCACCCCCGGTGGCTTCTACCGCGGCAATTCGGCGCGCGACCGCGTGTGGAAGACCAAGAGCGGCAAGGCCGATTTCACCCTCCCGAAAAAGCTGAATAGCTGGGGCACGGAGGACAAGGAGGGCCGCTGGCGGCTGATGACGCTGCGCTCCAACGATCAGTTCAACACCACGATCTACGGCTATTCGGATCGACTGCGCGGTGTGGAGGGCACGCGCGATGTCGTGCTGATGAACCCGGACGATATCGCCGCCGCCGGACTAAAGGAGGGGCAGGTCGTCGCACTCGCCAGCGACGCGGACGATGGAACGGACCGGCGTGTGGGTGGCCTGACCGTCACGCCCTTCCTGCTGCCGCGCGGCTGTATCGGCGGCTATTATCCCGAGCTGAACCCGCTCATTCCGCTGAGCTGGCATGACGAGGAATCGAAAACGCCGGCGGCGAAAGGCGTGCCGGTGCGGATCGTCGCTGACGCCGGTTGATTGCGACCATTGCGGCGGCGTAACGCTGGCGACGCGCGACGGCGGGTAAATAAAGGATCGTTTGTTGAAGCAAGATACACTGACGCGCGCTAGCGGCGCACGTTCTGTCGACACGATCCTTTCCCGCGCGCCGTCGCTTCGCCGATTGGCCATCGGCACGCTGTCCTCCGTTCTGATCGGGCTTCCGCTCGCCGCCGCGCCGGCCTCGGCACAAGTGATCGCCGCCGATCGCTCCACGGCCTACGAACATGCCGTGGCGGCCGGCTACAAGGCGCTGGCCTTGTGCGAGGGCGTGATCGTTGCCGGGCGGACGGAGGCGCAGGTGGAGGCGGTCGAGCTGCGCGGCATCTACCCCGAATATCAGCCGCTGCTGCCGCGCCTGCGCGCGACGATCGACCAGAAGGCGCGCAGCGTCACGGTCTCGTTCCCCGGTGACCTGCCGCCCCGCCGGGCCGATTGGGCGCCGGAGATCGGCTGCGTGCTCGCCCCGATCGGCGCGAGTTCGCGGCTCTGGCCTGTGGCAGCCTGGCCCGGCCCGCTGCCGGTGCCCGCCGATGCCCGTCCCTGGCCGATGGGCGATCGCGGGATCAGCCCACGCCCCGTTCGGGCACTTGCCACCACGATCAACCGCGCCTTCGATCGCAGCACGTATAAGGGCGAGACGGTCGGCGTGGTCGTGCTGCGCAACGGCCGTGTCGTCGGCGAGCAATACGCCGACGGCTTCGGACCGTTCGTGCCTAACCGCACCTGGTCGGTGGCCAAGAGCATCGCGGGCACTTTGGTCGGCATGGCGGTGCAGGAACTAAATATCGACCCTAAGAAGCCGGCGAATATCCCCGAATGGCGCGTCGCGCCCGATTCGCGCCGCGCGATCACGCTGGATCAGCTGCTCCGCATGTCGTCGGGCCTGCACAGCGATCATTATGGTAACCGTACAGACGCGATCTATTTCGGCGGCACCACCGTCACCGATCAGGCGGTCGGCTGGCCGCTGGAGGTGAAGCCCGGGACGCGGTTCCGCTACGCCAACAACGACATCATGCTCGCTGCTCGCGCCATTCGCGCGACCATGAACAACGGCGCGCGCTACGCCGCTTGGCCGCAGCGCCTGTTCCGCCCGCTCGGGATGCAGCACACGACGGCAGGCACCGACTGGCACGGCAACTTCATTCTTTCGAGCCAGGTCTACACCACTGCGCGCGATCTCGCGCGGCTGGGCCAGTTCTGGCTGCAGGACGGCGTGTGGCAGGGCAAGCGCCTGCTACCAGCCGGCTGGATGCGCTACATGACGACGCCCAGCGGCCCGCAGCCGGCGGACGGCCCGGGCTATGGCGCGACCATGTGGCTGTTCGGTGCGAAGGAAGGTTTGCCGGCGGGCAGCTATTCGGCGCAGGGTAATCGCGGCCAATATGTCATGGTCGTGCCTTCGGAGAAGCTGGTGATCGTGCGCCGCGGCGAGGATCCGACTGGCACCCGTTTCGACATCGCGCGCTTCACCGCCGACGTTATCCGCGACCTGCGATGAAGAACTGGGCGGATGTCGTGGCGTTCGCCTGCGGGCTGCCCGATGTCGTGATGGCGCCGTATTACGGTGTGCCCTGTCCGAAGGTGAACAACAAGGCATTCGTGTCGCCGGGGCGGGAGGCCGGCAGCTTTCATGTCGCGACCCCGCTCGAGGAGAAGGTGATATTGCTGTACACGGATCCTGCGACCTTCTGGCAGACCGCGCATTACGAGCGCTGGCCCGGCGTGCTCGTGCGCTACGCCGCTGCCGACACCGAGCGGGTGCGCAACGTGATCCGCCGCGCCTGGTGGGATCGCGCGACCAAGGCGCAGCACGCCGACTTCGGACCGCGGCCCTGACGCATTACCGGCAGTTCGCGGCGATCGACTGGTCGGGCGCCAAGGGCCGCCGCCACAAGGGGATTGCGCTTGCCGTATGTGACGCCGGCAGCGAGGCGCCTCGGCTCATCGCACCGCCCAGCGGCGCATGGTCGCGCACGCAGATCCTCGAATGGCTGCTGGGTCATGCCGACGCACCCCTGCTCGTGGGGATCGACTGCAGCTTCTCCGCGCCGTTCGTCGCCCGCGGCGCGCACCTGCCGGGCGAGACGGAGACGACCAGCGCGGCCGAGTTGTGGGCCTATGTCGATGCGCACAGCGATGACGAGGATCTGGGCGCCGCCTCGTTTCTGGAGCAGCGCCGTGGCCGCCACTTCTATCTTGGCGCGGCGGACGGCCCAAAGCGCGACTTCCTGCACTGGCGCGCCTGTGAAATCGCCAATGACGGCGCCACCAAGCCGACCACGGTGTATGATGCGATCGGCGCGGCGCAGGTCGCCAAGGCGAGCTTCGCCGGCATGCGCCTGCTGCACCGGCTGACGGGGCAGGTGCCGGTCTGGCCCTTCGATCCGCTGCCGACCAGCGGGGCGACGTTGGTGGAGATCTACACCGCAATTGCCGCTCGCGCCGCCGGACTGCCGCGCGGCCGCAGCAAGCTGCGCGACGCCGCAGCGCTCGACGCCGCCCTGACCGCCATCGGCAGCGCGCCGCACGCGCCGCTTGCCCGATATGACGATCACGCGACCGACGCGATCCTCACTGCCGCCTGGCTACGCGCCAACGCCGATCGGGTCGAACTTTGGCACCCACCGGGCCTCGCCGCGGACGTGCGCCGCACGGAAGGCTGGACGTTCGGCGTCGCCTGATCCGCGCTGGCGCCGAATTGACCACCGCCAGGCGCCGCCGTATGGCGGCTGCGGGCCGGCTTAGCTCAGTTGGTAGAGCACCTGATTTGTAATCAGGGGGTCAGGGGTTCGAAGCCTCTAGCCGGCACCATTTGCGCCGCCTCATCCAGAACGCAGCAGCGCCACCCCCGCCTCACGTTCGAACAGGTACAGCGCCACGCGCGCCGCTTGCCCGCGCGCGCCCGACAGCCCGCCGTCGCGATCGATCAGCAGCCGCGCGTCGTCATAGGCGATCGGCAGCAGTTCGTTGAGCAGCTCGGGCGTCGCCAGCCGGAACGCCGCCTCACCCGACTGGCGCGTGCCGAGCAGCTCGCCGCCGCCACGCAGCCGCAGATCCTCCTCCGCGATGAGGAAGCCGTCGTTTGTCTCGCGCATCAGTGCCAGCCGCGCGCGCGACGTCTCGCTCAGCGCCGCGCCGCGCACCAGCAGACAGCGCGATTGCCCGCCGCCGCGTCCCACCCGCCCGCGCAGCTGGTGGAGCTGCGCCAGCCCGAAACGGTCGGCATGTTCGATCACGATCAGCGTCGCATTGGGCACGTTCACACCCACCTCAATCACCGTCGTCGCGACCAGCACGCCAAGCTCGCCGCCGGCGAAGCGCGCCATCACCGCGTCCTTTTCCGCCGGCCGCATCTTGCCGTGCACCAGCCCGACGCGGTCACCGAACCGCCCTGCTAACGTCGCCGCCCGCGCCTCGGCGGCGGCAAGGTCGCTTTTCTCGCTCTCCTCCACCAGCGGGCAGACCCAATAGGCCTGCTTGCCCTCCGCCAGATGCCGGCCGAGCGCATTGACCACCTCGTCGAGTCGCTCCTCGCTGATGACCCGCGTCTCCACCGGCTCGCGCCCCGGCGGCATCTCGTCCAGCCGGCTCTGGTCCATCTCGCCATGCTGCGCGAGCACCAGCGTGCGCGGAATCGGCGTCGCGGTCATCGCCAGCAGGTGCGGCGTCGTCTTGCCCTTGGCGGACAGCGCCAGTCGCTCCGCCACACCGAAGCGGTGCTGCTCGTCCACCACGACGAGGCCAAGGTCGCGATAGGTGACCGCATCCTGAAAGATCGCGTGCGTGCCGATCAATATGTCGATTAATCCGTCGGCCAGCCCCATCAGCACGCCTTCGCGCGCCCGGCCCTTGTCGCGCCCGGTCAGCACCGCGATGTTGACCGGCAGGCCCGCCAATGTTTCACGCAGCGTGTCGTAATGCTGTCGCGCCAGAATCTCGGTAGGCGCCAGCAGCGCGCCCTGCGTGCCGGCCTCCACCGCGATCAGCAGCGCAAGCGCCGCGACCAGCGTCTTGCCCGACCCCACATCGCCTTGCAGCAGCCGCAGCATCGGTGCGTCCTGCGCCAGATCGCCCTCGATCTCGCGCGACGTGCGCGCCTGCGCCCCCGTCAGCGCATAGGGCAGCCGCAGCATGTCGCGCAGCCGCCCGTCGCCCTTCAGCGCGCGCCCTCGCCGCCGCCGCGTATCCTGCCGCACCAGCGCCAGCGCGACCTGATTGGCGAAGATCTCGTCATAGGCGATCCGCGCCCGCGCCACCGCGTCGGACGGATCGGCATGGATGCGCGTCAATGCTTCCTTCCACGCCGGCCAGTCGCGCTGCGCCAGCAGCCCCGGCTCGATCCATTCCGCCAGCTCGGGCGCGCGCTCTATCGCCTGCGCCACCAGCCCGCCCACACGGCGCGAGGTCAGCCCCTCGGACAGCGGATAGATCGCCTCGCGCTCGCGAAACCCGCCGCCTTCCTCCAGGATCTCCGGGTGAATCATCTGGAGGTCTTGGCCGTATTGCTCCACCTTGCCCGACACGCGCACCGGCTCGCCCACGGTGTACAGCTTGCGCACCAGCCCGCTCGATCGCCCGAAATAAACGAGGCTCACGATGTTGCCGAGCGCATCCGCCGCCTGCACCCGCGTCGGCGCGCGCGGGGACGAGGATGTGCGGATATCGCGCACCGTCAGCGTGATCGCGATCGTCCGCCCGGCATCCTGCGCCATCAGCTCGTCGCGCGGAATCCGGTCCACCCATCCGCTCGGCAGGTGAAATGCCACGTCGACGACGCGCGCGAGTCCCAGCCGGTCGAGCGGCTTGGCAAGCCCCGCCCCCACACCCTTCAGCGCGGTGACTTCGGCGAACAACGGATTGAGGATATCGGGTCGCATGATTATCTGAACTTTCGATACCCTGTAAGCCGACCGTGCGAAACCGCGGCCGGCCATCTGCCGTTGGAGCCGCCATGGATCAAGATACCCGCCTGAAGCGCACCCGCTTCCGCGCCTGGCACCGCGGCACGCGCGAAGCCGATTTCATGATCGGCGGCTTCTTCGACGCGCACCATGCCAGCTGGTCCGAAGAGCAGCTGCAATGGTTCGAACGCCTGCTGGAGGAGCAGGACGTCGACATCATGGGCTGGGCGATCGGCTCGATCCCGTGCCCCGCGGAATGGGAAGGCGACATGATGCAGACCATGCGCGCCGTCGATTTTGCCGTTGCCACCCCCGGCACACGCGACGGCGTGTAATCAGGTAATTAAGCACACCCGTTCGTCCCGAGCGAAGTCGAGGGACGGGCCGAGCAGCGCAACGCTCGCCACGGTGTCTCGACTTCGCTCAACACGAACGGAAGTGTTTTGCCCGATCTCCAGACGATCCTCACCGCCACCACGCCCCTCACCCTCGCCGGCGTGCCCAGCGGCTTCCTCCCCAGCCTGCTCGCCGATCTCGCGCGCGCCGCGAAGACCCGCGCCGTCTTCATCGCGCCGGACGAGGCCGCGATGCGCGCGATCGCCGCCACCGCGCATTACTTCGCGCCCGAGATCGAGATCGTCGAATATCCGGCATGGGATTGCCTTCCCTACGACCGCGCCTCTCCCACCCTGCGCGTCATGGCCGAGCGGATCGGCGCGCTTCACAAGCTCCAGGCGAAGCCCGCCGGCCCGCAGCTCGTCCTCACCACCGTCAACGCCGCCACCCAGCGCACGCTCACTCCGTTCCGCATCCGCCAGCTCGTCGCCAATCTGAAGCCCGGTGAGCGCATCGCCCGCGACAAGCTCGCCGCGCTCCTTTCGGCCAACGGCTACGTCCGCACCGACACCGTCCACGACGCCGGCGAATATGCCGTCCGCGGTGGCTTGGTCGACCTGTTCCCCTCCGGCGAGACCCAGGCGCTGCGCCTCGATTTCTTCGGCGACGAGATCGAGAGCGTCCGCACCTTCGACCCCGCCGACCAGCGCACCACCGGCAACATCAAGGGCTTCACCCTCCTCCCCGCGTCCGAGGCGCTGCTGGACGAGGAAAGCATCAAGCGTTTCCGCAGCCGCTATCGCGAAACCTTCGGCGCCACCGCCACCGGCGATCCGCTCTACCAGGCGGTCAGCGAAGGCCGCCGCCTCGCCGGCATGGAGCATTGGCTTCCGCTGTTCGAGGACCGCCTCGAAACGCTCTTCGACCATCTCGGCGAGGACGCGCTGATCGTCCGCGACGGCGGGGTCAAGGCAGCCGGCGAATCGCGCTTCGAAGCAGTCGCCGACTATTACGAGAACCGCAAGCGTGCCGAGGCCGCCCAGCCCGGTAGCTACCGCGCGCTCCCCGCCAAGACGCTCTACACGCCCCCAAAGGAGTGGGAGGAGGCACTCACCACCGCCATTGCGCACGTCACCACCCCCTTCCACGAACCTGAGTCCGCCACGGTCATCGACTTCAACGTCGACGGCCCGCGCGATTTCGCGCCCGAGCGCGCCGCCAACACCAACGTCTATGAAGCCGTCGTCGATCACCTGAAGGCACTGCGGAAGGAAGGCCGCACCCCCGTCCTCGCCAGCTATTCCGCCGGTGCGCGCGATCGCCTGGGCAACCTCCTCAAGGATCACGGCCTCACCGGCGCCAAGGCGGTTGAGACGTGGCAGGAGGCGCAGGGCGTCGGCGAGACGCAGACCGCCCTCATCGTCCTTCCGCTCGAGCACGGCTTCACCGCCCCCAAGGTCGCCGTCCTCACCGAACAGGACATGCTCGGCGACCGCCTCGTGCGCCGCGCCAAGCGCCGCAAGTCCGCCGACGCCTTCCTCGCCGAACTCGCCACGCTCTCGCCCGGCGATCTCGTCGTCCACACCGATCACGGCATCGGCCGCTATGTCGGGCTGACCCAGGTTCCCGTCGCCAAGGCACCGCACGATTGCGTGCAGCTGGAATATGCCGGCGGCGACAAGCTCTACGTGCCCGTCGAGAACCTCGAAGTCCTCAGCCGCTACGGCTCGGGCGAGGAAGGCGCCACCCTGGACCGCCTCGGCGGCGAGGCATGGCAGCGCCGCAAGTCAAAGATGAAGGAGCGCATCCGCGAGATCGCGGGTGAACTCATCGCCACCGCCGCCCTGCGCGCGCTCCGCCAGGGTGAAGTCGCAGAGCCGGACTCCAGCGGCTATCCCAGCTTCGTCGACCGCTTCCCGTATCAGGAAACCGACGATCAGGACCGCGCGATCGAGGAAACGCTCGCCGACCTCTCCGCCGGCAAGCCGATGGACCGCCTGATCGTCGGCGACGTCGGCTTCGGCAAGACCGAGGTCGCGCTCCGCGCCGCCTTCGTCGCCGCCATGGCTGGCATGCAGGTCGCGGTCGTCTGCCCCACCACGCTCCTCGCGCGTCAGCATTACAACAACTTCATGTCGCGCTTCGAAGGCTTCCCGATCCAGATGGGCCGCCTCTCGCGCCTCGTCACCGCGGCGGAGACCAAGCGCGTCAAGGAAGGCCTCGCCGACGGCACGATCGACGTCGTCATCGGCACCCACGCGCTCCTCGCCAAGAACGTCGACTTCAAGCGCCTCGGCCTCGTCATCGTCGACGAGGAGCAGCGCTTCGGCGTCACCCACAAGGAACGCCTCAAGACGCTCCGCGCCGACGTCCACATCCTCACCCTCACCGCCACGCCCATCCCGCGTACGCTCCAGATGGCGATGTCGGGCCTGCGCGAACTCTCCGTCATCCAGACGCCGCCGGTCGACCGCCTCGCCGTGCGCACCTATGTCATGCCGTGGGATCCGGTCGTCCTGCGCGAGGCGTTGCTGCGCGAACATTATCGCGGCGGCCAGAGCTTCCTCGTCACCCCCCGCGTCGCAGACCTCCCCGACATCGAGGAGTTCCTGCGCAAGGAAGTGCCCGAGATCCGCTACGTCATCGCCCACGGCCAGATGGCGGCGAGCGAGGTCGAGGAGCGCATGTCCGCCTTCTACGACAAGAAGTTCGAGGTGCTCGTCTCCACCACCATCATCGAAAGCGGCATCGACATCCCGTCCGCCAACACGATGATCGTCAACCGCGCCGACCGCTTCGGCCTCGCCCAGCTCTACCAGCTGCGCGGTCGCGTGGGCCGGTCGAAGACGCGCGCCTATGCCTATATGGTCACGCCCCCTGAGCGGATGATGACCGACGCCGCCGAAAAGCGGCTCAAGGTCCTGTCCGACCTCGACAGCCTCGGCGCCGGCTTCCAGCTCGCCAGCCACGATCTCGACATCCGCGGCGCGGGCAATCTGCTCGGCGACGAACAGTCCGGCCACATCAAGGAAGTCGGCTACGAACTCTACCAGTCGATGCTGGAAGAAGCGATCATGGACGCCAAGGCCGGCGGCCTCGCCAACCGCCCGCGCGATTTCTCGCCGCAGATCACGGTGGATGCGCCGATCCTCATCCCCGAGGAGTACGTCCCCGATCTCGACCTGCGCATGGCGCTCTACCGCCGCCTGAACGAGCTCGACGAGAAGCGCGAGCTGGAGGCCTTTGCGGCGGAAATGATCGACCGCTTCGGGCCATTGCCGGAAGCGACCGACAATCTCGTCAAGGTCATCGAGATCAAGATGAATGCCAAGACCGCGTGCGTCGCCAAGATGGACGTCGGCCCCAAGGGCGCGCTGGTCTCGTTCCACGACGACACGCCGCCGAACGTGCCGGGCCTGCTGGCATACGTCGACAAGCTCGGCGGCATCGCGAAATTGCGTCCCGACTCAAAGCTGGCGTTGACCCGGAACTGGAGCGACCCCGCGGCGCGGCTGCACGGTGCGCTGCAACTATCGAAGGGACTGGCGAAGGCCGCGGGCTGACGTCCGAGTCAGGCGGCGAGGGGGCGCTTGACCGTGTCCGATCCGGCCACGCGATAGGCGCCCTTGCCGGCGCGCTTGGCGGCGTACAGCGCCTCGTCGGCGCGGGCGATCAGCGCGCGCGGCTTGGCGGCGCGCGCGGCAAAGGCAATACCCACGGTCACGCCAACCCCGGCGACCGGGCCACCGTCCGACACCCGCATCGACGACACGGCCCGGATGATCCGCTCGGCCAGTGCGACCGCAGCCTCCTCGTCACGGCCGGGTTGTACCACGACGAACTCGTCGCCGCCGATCCGATACGCCCGGCTGTCGAGTGCCTCGTCCCGCATCGTCCGCGCGGCACGACGCAGCAGCTCGTCGCCGGCGTCATGGCCGCGTGCATCATTGAAGCCCTTGAAGCCGTCCAGATCGAGGTAGAGCAGCGCGGCATGTGCCCCGCCCTCACTCTCGCTCGCATAGAGCCGGTCGAGCGCCTCGAACAGGCTGAAGCGATTGCCCAGCCCGGTCAGCGGATCGATCCGCGCCAGCCCGGCATTGTGGTGCTCCGCCAGGATCATGCGCATCAGCGAATGGTGGTTCTGCATCGTCTGCGCCGCCAGCATCAGCGCCACCACGCCGAACTGGACCGCCGAAATGCTGATCCCGCCGCCCGCGCGAATGCAGATCGCGACGCACATGGGCAGCGCCATAGCGACGATGGTGATGACGGTAAGCCGTGGGAATGCGGCCCAGCGCGTGCTCACCCCGGCGAACACTGCCAGCACGGTGATGACCGACAGCAGCACCAGCCCCGGCGGCCCGAGGACCACGGATACGGCGCACCACAGCCCCAGCGTGACGAACAGGACGAACATGAGCGCGAACGTCGCCGCACGCCCGCCGACCGGCACGTTCTTGCCATCGTCGAACCGGAACGAAAGGTAGAGCCGGCCAAGCACGATCGCAGCGTCGAAGCACAGCCAGACATAGGCCCAGCCGGCGCCGGTATAGACCACCGCCGAACTGCTGATCAGCATGGCGGTGACGCAGGCGAAATAGACGGCCGGGCGTCGCTGTATCGCGGTGGCGATCAGCTCCTCGCGGACTTCCGGATGCGAGGCAACGGCATCGAACAGCCAACGCATGAACCGCGCCATGCTGCTCGCAGAACCGTGGAACCACCTCGTCAAGCTCGCGAACTCCCCACCCGCGTTCCGCCACCTCCGGCGATCTCGGCCACATAGATGCAAGGTAGTTAAGCGACAGCTACCGCCACCGCGGCGTCCGCCGACCTGCGCGAGAACGACCGGCAACGGCGAGCATGGCCAAGTGCCTCGAAACGCTATAGCATTCGCCGAATGAGCACCACCGAACGTGCGACGCCGGAAAATTTCGACGAGGAACGCTATCTCCTCGCCAATCCCGACATCGCCGATTTCGTCTATGGCGGCGGCGTGGCGCGCGACCATTTCGATGCGCATGGCCATGCCGAGGAGCGACCGCAGCTTACGGTCGCCGCGCTCGGAACGGACCTGTCACGCGCGCACCGCAAATTCCTTCGCTTCGAGGGAGTGTTGGATGCGAGCGCCGGCGCTGGCGGCAATTTCCGACCGCTGGAGCAGCCCGACGCATTGCCGCTCTATTACGGCCGCCATCCCGACGGCGAATTCAGCCTCGACACGTATGAGGGCGAGTCGGCCAACGCCGCGCATGAGCCGTTCGTGCGCATGCTGCGCGACAATCCCGACATGCTGTTTCTCGATGTCGGCTGCGGGCGCCGCAACTACACCTACGACAATTGCCTCTACATCGAGGTGTATCGTTCCGTATCCGCCGATCTCGTCATCGAACCTGCCTGCACCTATCCGATCCGCTCGGGATCGATCGACGCGATCTCCTGTTTCGCCGTGCTGGAGCATGTGCCCGAGCCTTGGAAGGTGGCGCGCGATTTCCATCGCATGCTGAAGCCGGGCGGGCAGGTGTTCATCGACTGGCCGTTCCTGCAGCCACTGCATGGCTATCCGTCGCATTATTACAACGCGACTCACCTCGGCCTGGAACGCATGTTCACCGAAGGCTTCGACCTGTTGTCGAATGAAACGCTCGACAATCAGACGCCCGATGCCTCCTTGCGCTGGATGCTCGAGGGCATCGCGGACAGCATCGTCGACCCGGCGGTGCGCGACGCGTTCGGCAAGGCGACCGTAGCCGACCTGATCGCCACCCCACTGAGCGGCGCCTTGTGGTCGCAAGTGCGCGCCTCGCTCAACGAAGACGGCCGCCGGCGCTTTGCCGCGGGGAGCACCTTGATCGCCCGCAAGCGCTGAGGTTGGCGGCGCGGCTGCATCGCCTTATGGGTTCGGCATCATGACCCACGA
The DNA here is from genome assembly GCF_002197685.1 of Sphingomonas dokdonensis. Lineage (GTDB taxonomy): Bacteria > Pseudomonadota > Alphaproteobacteria > Sphingomonadales > Sphingomonadaceae > Sphingomonas > Sphingomonas dokdonensis. The sequence goes on from NZ_NBBI01000004.1 coordinate 119,490, forward strand.
CATTCACGTCATCGGCGGCGGGCTTGCCGGAAGCGAGGCCGCATGGCAGCTCGCCGAGGCCGGCCACAAGGTCCGTCTCTCCGAAATGCGCGGCTCGGGTGAGAACACCCCCGCGCACCACACCGATCACCTCGCCGAGCTCGTCTGCTCGAACAGCTTCCGCTCCGACGATCCGGAAAGCAACGCTGTCGGCCTTATCCACCAGGAGATGCGCGCGCTTGGTTCGCTGATCCTGCGCGAGGGCGATCGGCACAAGGTCCCCGCCGGCTCGGCGCTGGCGGTCGACCGCGACGGCTTCTCCGCCGGTGTCACCGCTGTGCTGGAGGCGCACCCGAACATCACGGTCGTGCGCGAGCGGATTGACACGCTGCCGGACGGCGCGGCGATCATCGCCACCGGCCCGCTCACCGCGCCCGGCCTGTCAGAGGCGATCGCCGGGGAGACGGGCAAGGATGCGCTCGCCTTCTTCGACGCCATCGCCCCGATCGTACACCGCGACACGATCGACATGGACACCGCCTGGTTCCAGTCGCGCTGGAACAAGGGCGACGGCACCGATTACATCAACTGCCCGCTCACTCGCGAACAATATGACACATTCGTCGAGGGGCTGCTGGCGGGCGAGAAGAGCGTGCCGCGAGAATGGGAGAACGTCCCCTATTTCGAAGGCTGCATGCCGATCGAGGTGATGGCGGAGCGCGGGCGCGAGACGTTGCGCTTCGGCCCGATGAAGGGCGTCGGCCTAGACCAGCCCGGCACCGCGTCGGAGAAGCATCCGCAAGGGCGCTGGCCGTACGCCTGCGTCCAGCTGCGCCAGGATAACGCGGCGGGCACTCTGTGGAATATCGTCGGTTTCCAGACCAAGCTGAAGCATGCCGAGCAGGTCCGCCTGTTCCGCACCATACCTGGCCTGGAAAAGGCGGAGTTCGCACGGCTTGGCGGCCTTCACCGCAACACCTTCCTGCGCTCGCCCGAGCTGCTCGATCCCGAGCTACGGCTTAAGTCGCGCCCCAACGTTCGCTTCGCCGGGCAGATCACGGGCTGTGAAGGCTATGTCGAAAGCGCCGCGATCGGCCTCTTGGCCGGCCGCTTCGCCGCGGCGGAGCTGGCAGGCGGGTCGATGGCGCCGCCCCCCGTCGAAACCGCGCTGGGCGCCCTCCTCAACCACATCACCGGTGCCGCGGTGGCGGAAACCTACCAGCCGATGAACGTCAACTTCGGCCTCTTCCCGCCGATCGAAGGCCGCACGAAAAGGGCCGATCGCAAGAAGATGTACACCGATCGTGCCCGCACCGCGCTAGCCGAGTGGATGGCGGCCTAGTCGTTATCCTCGGTCACCGCGGGGCAGACGCATTTGGGCCGCGCCTTGGCCTTGCGCTTCACCGCGGTGGTTGCAAACTCGGCGCGGTCCATCGCGCCCGATTTGTCGCCGTCCGCAGTGACGAATTTGGTCAGCGTCTTGGCGCCCCATTCCTCGAACGACAGCCGCCCGTCGCCGTTGGTGTCCAGCTTCGCAAAGGCCTTGCGCCGCGCGACCAGATACTCGTCGCGGGTGATCCGCCCGTCGTGATCCTTGTCGTAACGGTCGAAGCGCTTTTCCTCCCGCGTCCGCTCGGTCGCTTCGGGTACCGGCGGCTCCACAATGACGGGCTGCTGCCCTGCGACTCGCGCCGGCGGCGCGGGCGGCAGCACCGGGTCCGTGGTCGCCCGTCCCGAGAACAGCAGCCACCCGGCCGCCACCATCAACAGCGCCGCCAATCCGCCTGCCAGAAATCGCCACATGCCCCGCTCTCCCGTCGGCGTCATGCTAGCAAGCCGGCGAGCGGCGGCAAGCCTATCGACCGCTCAGCCGATGCCAGGCGAGACGCAACACGCGTTTCGGTGCCCCTACAGGCTGCGCACCGGCAAGATCCGCCGCCGCCACATGCACCAGTGCGCCCAGAAATCGCCCCGCGCCGCTCCACCGCTGCGCCGCCGCCTGCTGCAGCAACGGACGGGCAAGCGCCACCGCCCGCGCCGACAAGTCTGGATCCACGGTAAGGCGCGACAGGTCGGCAAGCGCCCACCCCTGCCCCGCGGCGCGTACATCGTCGCTTGCCCCTGCCAGCCGCGCCGCCTCGACGAACAGCAGCCCGCGCGCCTCGGCGAAGGTAGCAAGTACCGCCGCATCCGGCGCGCCCAGCAATTGCTCCCATCCCGGCCCCATTCGCGCCAGCACGCCGCCATCCGCACCCGCTGCTGCCAGCGCTCGCAGGATCGGCTGTGCCGGCGCCTCTCCGCTGCCGAGCGCCAACAGCGCCTCATGCCACCAGGTCAGCCGCAGCTGCGCCACCATCGCGTCGCGCGTGCCGATCGCCAGCTTCGCCAGCGTCGCATCTAGCGCGAAGGCCGCAGCAATCCCCTGCCGGACCGCCGACGGCGCATAGCCAAGCGCCAGCGCACGCTCGGGATGGCCGGCAGCAGGGTCGATCCCAAAGGTTTGCGCGTCGTTAACCATGTCGTTTGAGGTGGGCTTAGCGGCTCCTGCGGCATTGCGCATCGTGAAGACGACTATGGTCATGCAAGGCTGGACGCGAGTGAAAAATACCGGGGTTGCGACTTTCCTGGGCAGGCTGCGCCGCGACGTTCGCGGCAATACGCTGGCGATGATGGGGGCATTTCTGATCCCGCTTGCCGCGTTCACCGGATCGGCGGTGGACGTCGGGCGCATGTACCTGGTGAAAATTCGCCTTCAGCAGGCCTGCGACGCCGGCGTCCTCGCCGGCCGTCGCTTCATGGTGGAAAGCACCAGTACCACGCTCGACAGCAACGCGATCACTCAAGCGCGGGCCTTTTTCGCGAGCAACTTTCCCAGCGGCATCATGGGCACTCCAGCCTACACCAACACCACCAATCCCTATCCGTTCATCCCCACCAAGACGCCCGAAAACCAGGTGGCCGGCACCGCAACGACGCAGGTGCCAATGACGATCATGACGATGTTCGGCGCCCCGACGCAGCCGCTGACGGTGACGTGCGAGGCCACATTCGACATCGCCGACACCGATATCATGTTCGTGCTGGACACAACCGGGTCGATGGCGTGCCTGCCGACCGAAGCGGCGCCGTGCGGCCAGCCCGTGTCTACTTACCAGCGACCCGGCGGCCTTGGCACCGGCTACTTCACGGTGGAAAAAGCCAATTCTCGGCTGTCCGGCCTGCGCTCTGCGGTGGTCAGCTTCTATGACACAATGGCTGCGAACATCGATGCGCGCACCACGGTACGATATGGGTTTGTTCCCTATAGCTCAACCGTGAACGTAGGCTTCGAGCTGACAGGATGGCTGGTCGGGCAAGCACAATATCAATCACGTGAAATAGTTGGCGAGGCTGTCGTAAGTTCTTCAGGGCCTACTACCTTTCAAGAAGGTAACGGCCCCTGCATGCGTCGGGCGGGCCGTGATCCGGAGGAAGGGTTCAACACGGACGGTCTAGCGACCGAGACAACGGTAACTTGGGACCGCTCTCAGTGCACCATGACGCAAAAGACCGTTAAGCCAAAGTGGCGTTACAAGCCGGTCACCTACAACGTTAGTCAGTATATCGGCAAGGGAAACGTCGTAGATGACCCCTCAAAAATCACTGGCGCAACATCAAGGTGGCAAGGTTGCATCGAGGAAAGGCGAACGACCGCCGGTGCCACTTCTTTCGATACAAGCAGCCTGCCGCCAGACCTGGATCCAGATCTTCGCCCGTCCAATGATGATACGCGTTGGCGCCCGATGTGGCCAGACGTAACCTATTATCGCAAGGACAAGCCGGAGGAGGACTTTACTGGTACAAGTACCACGCCGTATAGTGACTTCCTTCCTGTAACTAGGGTTGGCTTTTATTATAACAATAACGAAAACAGGTATGAATTGCGTTACCCGACGAATGCAGGTGAGGCCTATACTAACATCACTCCCTGGGCAGCAACTGGGTGGGACCTCAACGTGCAGGGCGGCTACTATGCCTGTGGCAAGCCGGTTCATCGCCTCGCCCCATTGTCGCGGCAACAGGTGGCAGATTACGTCAACGCCACCGACTTTCGTGCGCAAGGCGGCACCTACCATGACGTCGGAATGATCTGGGGCACGCGGCTTATTTCTCCTACCGGGCTTTTCGCGACAGATACAGCGGCTCATCCCGGCCGCAAACCACCGAACCGTTACATTGTCTTCATGACCGATGGTGAAATGTCACCAAGCCGGAACTCTTACACCATGTATGGGATCGAAGATTATGACCAACGCATCGGTGGCGGGTCAACAAACCTGAAAGAGCTTCACAACGAGCGTTTCACCACGGTTTGCTCCGCCGCAAAAGAACGCGGCATCACTGTCTTCGTCGTCAGCTTTGGTCAGGTGCTTAACAACGAACTCATTGCCTGCGCCTCGCAGGGGCAGGCTTATTACGCCCGCGACAATGCCGCGCTGACGGCCGCGTTCCAGACGATCGCCAAGCAGGTCGCCTTGCTCCGGATATCGAAATGAGGTTGGCAAGGCGCCTTGCGACCGACCGAAGCGGTGTCACGATCGTCGAGTTCGCGCTCGTCGCACCCGTCATGTGCCTGATGATGATGGGTCTTGGCGACATGCTGTACCAGATGTACGCCAAGGAGCTGCTCGACGGCGCTATCCAGAAGGCCGCACGCGATTCCTCAATCCAGGGCGGTGGCCAGCAGACGGCGGAAATCGATGGTGAGGTGATGGACATGATGGGCACCATCATGTCCCGCCCGACTGCCTCGTGTGCCACCACACCGGCGGCGGGCACCTTTTGCGCCACCCGCCGCAACTTCGCCGTCTTCTCCGCCGCCGGTCCGGAGCCGTTCAACGACGACAATGGGAACGGCCAGCGCAACCCCGGCGAGTGCTACCAGGATCTGAATAACAACGGCAGCTGGGATGCGTCGGGGGGCACTGGCAACGCCGGCCAGGGCGCGGCGAACGACGTGACGCTCTACACCATCAAGGTCACCTACACGCGCATCTTCCCCGTGCCGCAATTGCTCGGCTGGAGCCCCAACAACACGATCGCGGCGCAGGCGCTGCTGAAGAACCAGCCATACGCCTCCCGGCCGGAACCCACCATCACATGGAAATGCTCGTGATGCGCGCCACCTTGCTGCGCCGGCTCGCCCGCGACAATCGCGGCGCCGCGCTGTTGGAGTTCGCCCTCGCGACGCCGCTGGTGCTGGCACTCGGCCTGTACGGCGTGGAAATCGGCAACCAGGCGCTCACCCATATGCGGCTCAGCCAGATCGCGCTCAACCTTGCCGACAATGCGTCGCGCATGGGCCTTATCGGCAACAACAATGTCGAGACGATGCGCGAAGGCGACATGAACGACATGCTGCAGGCCGCCCGGCTGCAGGGCGAGGGCATCAACCTCACGAAGAACGGCCGGATCATCGTCTCCAGCCTGGAAAACGTCCAGCAAAGCTACGACAGCGCGCCCGTCCAGCGCATTCACTGGCAACGCTGCATCGGCATGCAGCGCGGCACCGGCTTCGATTCCGAATACGCCACCAGCACCAATGCCGGCACCACCTCGACAGTGACGGATGCGGGCACAGCAATGCCGGGCGGCATGGGGCCGACCGGCTCGAAGGTGAACGCACCGCCCAATTCAGCGGTGATGTATGTGGAGGTGAATTACCTGTACGAGCCAATCGTGACGCAATGGCTGAGCAGCCCGTTTCGGATGCAATATCGCGCCTCGATGATCGTGCGCAACAACCGCGACTACCGACAGATCTACAATCCGTCGTCCTACGCCCGCCGGTCGACGTGCAATCTTTACACCAGCTAAGCATCGCCGCCCCGGCGCGTGGCCGGGGCAGCAATGCCGGTGGTCACTTCTTGTACGTCACCTTCTTTACGCCCGCGATGATCTTGTCGGACGAGATCAGCGCCAGCTTTTCGAGGTTCGCCGCGTAAGGCAGCGGCACGTCCTCGTTGCACACGCGGATCACCGGCGCGTCCAGGTCGTCGAAGCCCTCTTCCATGCAGATCGTCACGATCTCGCTGGCGATCGAACAGGTTGGCCAACCTTCCTCGGCCACCACCATGCGGTTGGTCTTGGCGAGGCTCTTGAGCACCGTTTCCTTGTCGAGCGGGCGCAGCGTGCGCAGGTCGATCACCTCCGCGTCGATGCCTTCCTCGGCCAGCTTATCGGCGGCTTCTAGCGCCAGGCCGACCCCGATCGAATAGCTGACGATCGTCACGTCCTTACCCTCGCGCATGACGCGCGCCTTGCCGATCGGCAGCACCCAATCGTCGAGCTTGGGTACCTCGAAAGAGCGGCCGTAAAGCAGCTCGTTCTCGAGGAACACGACCGGATCCTCGGTGCGGATCGCGGCCTTCAGCAGCCCCTTCGCGTCCGCCGCATCATAGGGCGCGATCACGATCAGGCCGGGCACGCTGGCATACCACGGGCCGTAGTTCTGCGAGTGCTGCGCGCCCACGCGGCTCGCCGCGCCGTTTGGGCCGCGGAACACGATCGGGCAGCGCATCTGGCCACCGGACATGTAGTTCGTCTTGGCGGCCGAGTTCACGATATGGTCGATCGCCTGCATGGCGAAGTTGAACGTCATGAACTCGACGATCGGGCGCAGGCCGCCCATCGCCGCGCCCGTGCCGACGCCGGCAAAGCCATATTCGGTGATCGGCGTGTCGATCACGCGGCGGTCGCCGAACTCGTCGAGCAGGCCCTGGGTGACCTTATAGGCGCCCTGGTACTGCGCGACTTCCTCGCCCATCACGAACACGCGCTCGTCGGCGCGCATTTCCTCGGCCATCGCATCGCGCAGCGCTTCGCGCAGCGTCAGCTTGACCATCTCGGTGCCTTCGGGGATCGCCGGATCGGCAACCTCGGCGTCGTGCTTCGCCGCCTCGAACATCTGGCGAGCGCCGGTTTCCACCTTTTCCTGGGCAGGATGGGCGGAATCCTCGACCTTGTCGTCCTTCTTGGTGTCGGCCTTCGTCTTTGCCTCGGGTTCGTCTTCCTTGGTCTCGGCGGGCGCCTTGTCGGCATTGCCGGCCTCCTCGCCCTCACCCTGCAACTGCATGATCACGGTGCCGACTTTCACATTGTCGGTGCCTTCTTCGACCAGGATCTTGCCAACGGTGCCTTCGTCGACCGCCTCGAACTCCATGGTCGCCTTGTCGGTTTCGATCTCGGCCATGATGTCGCCGGACTTCACCGTGTCGCCTTCCTTGACGAGCCACTTGGCGAGCGTGCCCTCCTCCATCGTGGGCGACAGTGCCGGCATCTTGATGTCAATCGCCATCTCAATACTTCTCCACCAGCACGTCGGTATACAATTCCTTGGGATCGGGTTCGGGGGTGCTTTCGGCGAAATCCGCGGACTCGTTCACCGCCTTGCGGATCTCGGTCTCGATCGCCTTCAGCTCGTCTTCTTTGACGCCCTTGGCATCGAGCAGCTTCTTTACATGCTCGATCGGGTCGGACTTGTCGCGCACCGCCTGCACTTCCTCGCGGCTGCGATACTTGGCGGGATCGGACATCGAGTGGCCGCGGTAGCGATAGGTCTTCATCTCGAGGATGATCGGCCCCTTGCCCCCGCGTACCCAGGCAAGCGCTTCCTCGGCCGCACCGCGTGCCGCGAGCACGTCCATGCCGTCGACCTGGATGCCGGGGATGCGGAAGCTCTCGCCGCGACGATACAGCTGGTCCTCGGCGGAGGCGCGGTTGACGCTCGTGCCCATGGCGTACTGATTGTTCTCGATGACGAAGATGACGGGCAGCTTCCACAGCTCCGCCATGTTGAAGCTTTCGTACACCTGGCCCTGGTTCGCCGCGCCATCGCCGAAATAGGCAAGGCACACGCCGCCATCGTTGTTGTACTTGTGCGCAAAGCCGAGGCCCGCGCCCAGCGACACCTGCGCGCCGACGATGCCGTGCCCGCCGTAGAACTTATGCTCCACGCTGAACATGTGCATCGAGCCGCCCTTGCCCTTGGAGATGCCGGCCTGACGTCCGGTCAGCTCCGCCATCACGTCCTTGGGCGGGATGCCGCACAGCAGCATGTGGCCATGGTCGCGGTAGCCGGTGATGACCGAATCCTTCTCGGTCAGCGCGGATTGCAGGCCGACCGCGACGGCCTCCTGGCCGATGTAGAGGTGGCAAAAGCCGCCGATCAGGCCGAGGCCATACAGCTGGCCGGCCTTTTCCTCGAAGCGGCGGATGAGGAGCATGTCCTTGTAGAACTGCAGCAGCTCGTCCTTGGACGCGTCATAAGGCTGCGGCTCGTTGGGACGCTCGCGGTTGGGTACGGGGGGTTCGGCGCTCTTCGCGCGGGATGTTCTTGCCACGGGGTGGGACCTCGCAGGTGCCTGGGGAATGGGAGAAGGCGGCCTATAAGCCCCAACGGGCGCAGCGCGCAACGCCATGGGCTTTGCCCGTTGTGCCGCCACGATGCGCAACCTAAGTCCGTCAGCTACATGTCAGTCGCCATTCACCCGCTCCGCATCGCCAATTACCGCAGCTATTGGCTGGCGCGCCTCGCCAGCACGATCGCGCAATCGGCGCTCGCCATCGTGCTCGGGTGGCAGGTGTACAGCATCGCGCGTGAGACGATGGACATTCGCGAGGCGGCGTTCCTGCTCGGCATGATCGGGTTGGCGCAGTTCGTCCCGCTGTTTCTGCTCACCCCCATCGTCGGTCTGATCGCGGATTCGGTCGATCGCCGCTGGATCGTGCGCGGCACCACCACCTTGCTCGCCGCCAACGTGCTGCTGCTCGGCTTTGCGACTTGGGAAGGCTGGATCAGCCTGCCCGTGCTGTTCGGCGCCGCGGTCCTCGTTGGCATCGCGCGCGCCTTTGCCGGCCCGGCATACGGCGCGTTGGCGCCCAATCTGGTGCCGCGCGAAAGCCTGCCCACCGCCATCGCGCTCGGCTCGATCGCCATGCAGGTCGGCTTCATCGCTGGCCCCAGCGTCGGCGGGCTCCTGTTCGCGATCGGGCCGATCACCGCTTACGCCGGCATGGCGGCGATGTTTGCCTTGGCGCTGATCCTGCTGCTGACGATCCGCCCCGTGCCGCAGCCACCCGCGCAAAAGGACCGCCGCCCGCTCGCCCGGATCATCGACGGCTTCGCCTATGTGAAACGCAACCGGCTGGTGCAGGCGGCGATCACGCTGGATCTCTTCGCGGTGCTGCTCGCCGGCGCGACCGCGCTCCTGCCGATCTACGCGCGCGACATCCTGCACGTCGGCCCCACCGGCCTTGGCCTACTCGCCGCCGGCATGGGGATCGGCGCGTCGCTGACCGGCATTTTCTTGTCGTTCCGCCCGATGAAGACCGATGTCGGGCGCAAGATGCTGATCGCGGTCGTCGTCTTCGGCCTCGGCATCCTCACCTTCGGAATCTCGACCAACTTCTTCCTCAGCCTCGCCGCGCTGATCGTCGCGGGCAGCGCCGACATGGTGTCGATGTACGTGCGCGGCTCGTTGATCCAGCTCCACACCCCCGACGAGATGCGCGGCCGCGTCAGCGCCGTCAGCCAGCTCACCATCTCGGCGTCCAATGAACTGGGCGAAGCGGAGAGCGGCCTCCTCGCCTCCGTTCTCGGCCCGGTCGGCGCGGTGGTCGTCGGCGGGGTGGGTGCGATCGCCGTGACCTTGCTTTGGTCGCGATTGTTTCCGGAACTGAAGCAAGCCAAAACCTTTGACCCGCCAGAGGCACCCTTGTCGGTGGTGCCGCCTGAAACCCAGCACGGAGTAGCGCAGCCATGAAGGCGAACACGATCCTCGAGACGATCGGCAACACGCCGCACATTCGCGTGCAGCGGCTGTTCCCCGGATCCGAAGTCTGGATCAAGTCCGAACGCTCGAACCCCGGCGGCTCGATCAAGGACCGCATCGCGCTGGCGATGATCGAGGCCGCCGAAGCTTCGGGCGATCTCAAGCCCGGCGGCACCATCATCGAGCCGACCAGCGGCAACACCGGCATCGGCCTCGCCATGGTCGCGGCGGTGAAGGGCTACAAACTCGTTCTCGTCATGCCCGAAAGCATGTCGCTGGAGCGTCGCCGCCTGATGCTCGCCTATGGCGCGACGTTCGATCTCACGCCGCGTGAAAAGGGCATGAAGGGTGCGATCGAACGCGCGCTTGAGCTCGTCGACACGACGCCGGGCGCCTGGATGCCGCAGCAGTTCGAAAATGCCGCCAACATCGACGTTCACGTCCGCACCACCTCGCAGGAGATCCTCCACGACTTCCGCGATGCGCCGATCGACGTGCTCATCACCGGCGTCGGCACCGGCGGCCACATCACCGGCGTCGCCGAGACGCTGAAAAAGGAATGGCCGAACCTCAAGGTCTATGCGGTCGAGCCTGCCGCCTCGCCGGTCATCAGCGGCGGCCAGCCCGGCCCGCACCCGATCCAGGGCATCGGCGCCGGCTTCATCCCGGCAAACCTCCACACAAAGTCGCTCGATGGCGTGATCGAGGTTGATGCCGCCGTCGCCAAGGACATGGCACGCCGCGCCGCCCGCGAAGAGGGCATGCTGGTCGGTATCTCGTCTGGCGCAACGCTCGCCGCCATCCTGCAGAAGCTGCCCGACCTGCCCGATGGCGCGCGCGTCCTCGGCTTCAACTACGACACCGGTGAGCGCTACCTGTCGGTGCCGGACTTCCTACCCGAAGCGTAAGGCGCCTACACGCCTGCAAGATCGTCGTCCCGATGCGAGAGAACGGGACGGCGACTCGCGCTTCGCCCCCTCGGCAAATTAGGCTAAGCGCCGCGCCGTGCCGAACCTCAGACCGCTCCACCTGATCCTCGCGGCGATCGCCCTTGTCGCGCTCGCGCTGCCGCTCCTCGTCACCCATCTGGTGCCCGTTGCGGAGGTAGAGATCGGCGCGCCCAGCATCGAGCAAGCACGCCCGGCCGCTCGGAAGACCGCGCCGCCACCCGTCGAGCCGCTGCAATATATCGAGGTAGCGCCCGAAGACGCGCGCGCCATCAACGCCGCCGTTCCCTTCGTCAAAGGGCCGGTGCCGCCCGCTCGCCCGTTCCGCTTCGTCGGCGATGCGGAGGCATTCGCCCGCGCCACCGATTGCCTCGCTGCCGCCGCTTATTACGAGGCGGGCGACGATGCCGAGGGCGAACGCGCCGTCGTTCAGGTCGTACTGAACCGTCTGCGTCATCCCGCCTTCCCGAAAACGGTCTGCGGCGTCGTGTTCCAGGGCGCCGAGCGGTCGACCGGCTGCCAGTTCACCTTCACCTGCGACGGCGCGCTCCGCCGCACGCCCTCCCCCGCCGCCTGGACCCGCGCGCGCGATGTCGCCACCAAGGCGCTGCGCGGCTCGGTGTACAAGCAGGTCGGCTGGGCGACGCACTACCACACCGACTGGGTGGTGCCGTATTGGAGCTCCAGCCTCGACAAGATTGCCGAGCTTCACACCCATCTGTTCTTCCGCTGGACCGGCTGGTGGGGCACCGCGCCCGCCTTCAACCGCAGCCAATCACCCAATGAAGCCATCGTGCCGCAACTCGCCGCTCTCTCTGAGCATCATCGCGGTGTTGGCGGCATGCCGGGCGAAGACACGCAACTGGCCGACGCCGTCCCCTTTTTCGGCCGCACGCCCGCGCCGCTCGCCAGCGACCGCAACACCTTCCTGACCTCGCTCAACCCCGCGCAGGCGGACAGCTTCCAGAACATGGCGCTTGCCTCCTGCGCCGATCGCTCGCGCTGCAAGTTCATGGGGTGGACCGAGCCGGATGCGATGGCCTTCTCGCTGCCGCTCTCGCCCGAGCAGCTGAACGCCATGTCGTTCAGCTACATTCGCGATCGCGGTAGCAACCTTGAGCGCGCCTTGTGGAATTGCGACGAGTTCAAGCAGCGCTCGCCCTGCATGAAGCGGCTCGCGATCCGCGCCATGCCTGCCCCGCGCGAGAACACGCGCGGCCCAGCCGATTTGGATGGCGTGCGGCGCAAGGCCGATGCCGCCGCAGAGCCCGCGCCCGGCAACGCCACCGGCGTCGAGTAATCAGCTGGTGCAAAGAAAATGCCGGGCAGCGCGAACGCCGCCCGGCACATTTCTTTGAAAGCTAGAATGACAGCGCCGATCAGGCCGCGCGGAACATCTCCGGTGGCAGTGCCATCAGCGCCTCGGCCCCACCTTCGATCTGTCGACGATAGGCGCCGGCCTCGGGCAGCACGCGCTCGGCGAAGAAGCGCGCCGTCACCAGCTTGGCGTCGAGGAACGCCGCATCGCCCTCACCCGCATCCTTCAGCGCCGCAGCCGCCACCGCCATGCGCAGCCACATCAGACCGACCGACACCACGCCCAGCAGGTGCATGTACGGCACCGCGCCCGCGCCGATGTTGTTCGGGTTGGAAATGTTCCCCATAAACCACATGGTCGCAGCCTGCAGCTCGCTCAGCGCCTTTTCCAGACGCGTGGCGAAATCGGCGGCCGGGCCGCTCTTCGCCGCGGCGCATTCCTGCGCCACGATCTTGAAGAACAGCTGGATCGCGCGGCCACCGTTCATCGCCAGCTTGCGGCCGACGAGGTCCATCGCCTGCACGCCATTGGTGCCTTCGTAGATCATCGCGATCCGCGCATCGCGAACGTACTGCTCCATCCCCCATTCCTGAATGTAGCCGTGGCCGCCATAGACCTGCTGCGCGTCGGTCGCGATCGCATAGCCCTTGTCGGTGCCGACGCCCTTGATCACCGGGGTCAGCAGCCCGATCAGGTCGGCCGCTTCCTGACGCTCCGCATCGTCCTCGGCATTATGCTCCAGATCGACCTGCAGCGCGCCCCACAGGCAAAGCGCGCGCAGGCCCTCCAGCCACGCCTTGCCGTTCATCAGCATGCGCCGCACATCCGGATGGACGAAAAGGGTATCAGCCTTCTCGCCCGGCTCCGCCGCGCCGGTCAGCGCACGGCCCTGGCGGCGATCCTCGGCATATTGCACCGCGTTCTGGTACGCCGTCTCCGCGACGCCCAGCCCCTGCAGCCCGACGCCAAGACGCGCCGCGTTCATCATGATGAACATCGCGGCAAGGCCCTTCATCTCCTCGCCGACCAGCCAACCGGTCGCACCGTCATAGTTCAGCACACAGGTCGCGTTGCCGTGGATGCCCATCTTGTGCTCGATCGAACCGCACGACACCGCGTTGCGCTCACCGAGCGAGCCATCGTCGTTCACCATGACCTTGGGAACCACGAACAGGCTGATGCCCTTCGAGCTGTCCGGCGCCCCCGGCGTCTTCGCCAGCACGAGGTGGATGATGTTGTCGGTCAGGTCATGCTCGCCGGCCGAGATGAAGATCTTGGTGCCGGTAATCTTGTACGAACCATCCGCCTGCGGCTCGGCGCGGGTGCGGATGAGGCCGAGGTCCGTGCCGCACTGCGGCTCGGTCAAATTCATGGTGCCGCCCCATTCGCCCGACACCATCTTGGGCAGATACTTTTCCTGCTGCTCGGGCGAACCCTTCGCCACCAGCGCTGCGATCGCGCCATGCGCCAGGCCGGGATACATGGCGAACGCCATGTTGGCGGAAATCATATATTCCTGAAACGCGGTGGAAACGACATGCGGCATGCCTTGTCCGCCGAATGCCTCCGGCGCGGAGAGCGTGCCCCAGCCCGATTCGACGAACTGCTCGTATGCTTCCTTGAAGCCCGCCGGCGTCGTTACCGAACCGTCGGCGTGACGCGTGCAGCCTTCCTGGTCGCCCGACTGGTTGATCGGGAACAGCACCTCGGCAACGAAGCGGCCGCCCTCTTCCAGCACGGCATCCACCGTATCGGGCGTCGCCGCGGCAAAGCCGGGCACGTTGGCGTAGCGTGACAGGCCGACCACATGCTCCAGGACGAAGCGGGTGTCGCGCACGGGCGGGGTATATTGCGGCATAAAGGATCAGTCCTTGTTTGCGGAAGAGTGATGGTCGGAAGACGCGTGCTCGGGATAATCGATCAGCGTGACGAACTCCTCGAGCTCGGCGATCGCAGCGTCGATGTCTCGCTTTTGTGCGGTCAGCGCGTCGATCCGTGCCCGGCAACGGGCGATGGTCACGGCGCGCTGCGTATCGCGGCCGTCACCCACATCGTAGAGGTCGATCATCTCGCGAATTTCGCCCAAGCTGAAGCCCACGCGCTTGCCGCGCAGGATCCAGGCGAGCCGCGCCCGATCGCGATGCGAATAGATCCGCGCCGTGCCGCGGCGCTCCGGCGCGATCAGCCCCTCGTCCTCGTAAAAACGCAACGCGCGCGGTGTGACGCTGAACTCGGCGGCGAGATCGCCGATGGTAAAATGGGGCCGATCCGCGCGGGGCGGAAGCGAGTCAAAGACGCCAGCAACCGACATGACGCCCATATACCTTCCGCTTACGTGAACGTCAACCGCAGAGCGGCTCTCCGTCCGGTCCGCGCATCGCCCGCGCCTCGGCATCCGCGCTGCTGAGCCGACTGGCGGACAGCGCCGTCATCGTCGCGCGGCCGGTGCACCGCCGGTCGCACCCGCTCGGCAAGGTGGCGGGGAAAGCGATCCGCTCGCCGTCGAAGCGCGCCTCGAACGAGCACGCCTCGCCGAAGTCGAGCTTCAGCGTCTCGCGCCCGCTCGCCGCGCCGCGCGCGACGCAGCTTTGCCGGTCGCCATAATCGATGCTCGCGCCAATCTGTAGTGCGCCGTCCTGCCGGACGATACACACCCGATCGGTTGCAGAGGCATAGGCGCCGACCGGATCGAGGTGCCGCGGATCGGCAACGATGCCGGCTGCAACCGCCGCCTTCTCCAGCGCCAGACCTGCGCCGTCGTCAGGTATCGAGGCTTCCCGCTCGGCGCGGCCACACGCCGCCAGCAGCAAGCCGAGAATGATTGCGCGGCCCGCTCGCCTCAATCGACGCGCTCCAGCCCGTCCGGGCCGATCCGCCGGTAGAAGCACGATCGCGCGCCCGTGTGGCACGCCGGGCCCGCAGGGTCGGCGATGATCCAGATGGCGTCCTGGTCGCAGTCGATCCGCATTTCGCGCACCGTCAGAACATGGCCCGACGTTTCGCCCTTCACCCACAGCGCCCCGCGACTGCGCGACCAGAAGGTCGCCTTGCCGCTCTCCCGCGTCGCCGCCAGCGCCTCGGCATTCATGTGGGCGACCATCAGCAACTCGCCCGTGTTCGCGTCGGTGACCACCGCCGTCACCAGCCCGGCAGCATCATATTTCGGGTCGAGGACAAGGCCCTGGTCGCGCGCGTCGTTCATGCATTGCTCTTATCGGCCGCCGCGCGAATCGCTACCCTCCACACCATCGTTCGCCGCAGCCTCACTGGTGACTGCGGATCGCACCCACCAGCTCGGCCTTGTTCATCTTGGATCGGCCCTCGATGCCGATCTCCTGCGCTTCCTCGTACAGTTCGTCCTTGGTGCGATCCTCTAGTCGATCGCTGCGATGGTCGAGCGATCCGTTCGCCCTGGCATTGGCGATTCGCGCCGCCTTTTCCTTCGATTCGCCCTTCTTGCGCAGCTCTTCGTAGAGCGTGTCGTCCTTGATCTGCGCGCCGTGATCCTTGGCCATCGCCCGTCTCCTCTCGCCCGAAAGCAACGGCCGAGCGCTGCAAATCGCTCCGCCCCCATGACAAATCGGCGACACGCGCTATATGGGCGGCGCACCATGCGAGCCCCCACCGCTATGCTGACCACCAATCCTTTCGACGACGACCATCTGCACGAGGAGTGCGGCATCTTTGGAGTTTCCGGCTCCGAGGGCGCTGCCGCGCTTGTGGCTCTGGGGCTGCACGCCCTGCAGCACCGCGGCCAGGAGGCCGCCGGCATCACCTCGTTCGATGGCCACGATTTCCACACCCGCAAGGCGATGGGCCATGTCGCCGGCAATTTCGACAGCGAGGCCGTGATCGGCGCGCTGCCGGGGCCGGTCGCCTGCGGCCACGTGCGCTATTCCACCACTGGCGAAACGGCACTGCGCAACGTGCAGCCGCTGTACGCCGAGCTGGCGAGCGGCGGCTTCGCCGTTGCGCATAACGGCAACATCTCCAACGCGATGAAGCTGCGCCGCGAGCTCATCCGCCGCGGCTCGATCTTCCAGTCGACCAGCGACACCGAGACGATCATCCACCTCGTCGCGACCTCCAACTATCGCACCCTGCTCGATCGCTTCATCGATGCGTTGCGCCAGGTCGAGGGCGCTTATGCGCTGATCGTGATGACGCCGGAGGGCATGATCGCCTGTCGCGATCCCCTCGGCATCCGCCCGCTCGTGATGGGCAAGCTGGGCGAGACGATCATCTTCGCCAGTGAGACGGTCGCGCTTGACGTGGTCGGCGCGGAGTTCGTCCGAACCGTGGAGCCGGGCGAGCTGGTCATCGTGCAGGGCACGGAGATGCGCTCGATCCGCCCCTTCGGGCCAGTCGCCCCGCGCCCGTGCATCTTCGAATGGGTCTATTTTTCGCGTCCCGATTCGATCGTCGACGATCAGTCGGTCTATTCGGTGCGCAAGGCGATTGGCCAGCAACTCGCGCTGGAGGCGCCGGTCGAGGCAGATCTGGTCATTCCCGTACCCGATTCGGGCGTGCCTGCCGCGATCGGTTATGCACAGGAAAGCGGCATCCCGTTCGAGCTTGGCATCATCCGCTCGCATTATGTCGGCCGCACCTTCATCCAGCCCGGCGACAAGGTCCGCCACCTCGGCGTCAAGCTGAAGCACAATGCCAATCGCGCGCTGATCCAGGGCAAGCGCGTCGTGCTGATCGACGATTCGATCGTCCGCGGCACCACCAGCCTGAAGATCGTGCAGATGATGCGCGAGGCCGGCGCGGCCGAGGTGCACATGCGCATCGCTAGCCCGCCGACGAAGCACAGCTGCTTCTACGGCGTCGACACGCCGGAGCGCGCGAAGCTGCTCGCCGCCACTCATGATCTCGGCGCGATGACCGATTTCATCCACGCCGACAGCCTCGCCTTTGTCACGATCGACGGTCTGTACAAGGCATTGGGTCAGCAGGGCCGCGCGCAATTCCGCCCCGGCTATTGCGACGCCTGCTTCACCGGCGACTACCCCACCACGCTGACCGACCATGACGATACCGGCTCGGTCGATCAGTTCGCGATGCTGGAAGAGCGCGTCGCCTGAGTGATTCGGCGCGTCACCCGCAATCGGGTGGCGCGCCGCCACCGGCCCGCCGGCCGCACACCTCCCTGGGATTTCGGATGACCAAGCCGCTTGCAAACAAACTCGCCCTGGTAACCGGCGCGAGCCGCGGGATCGGTGCCGCAACCGCCACCGCGCTCGCCGCGCAGGGCGCGCATGTCGTGCTCACCGCCCGCACCGCCAAGGCGTTGGAAGAGGTCGAGCAGGCGATCTTCGACGCCGGTGGCTCGGCGACGATCGCGCCGCTCGACCTCACCGAAAAGGATGCGATCGCCCGCCTCGCCGCCGCGGTCTCGGAGCGCTGGCAGGCGCTCGACGTCATGGTGCTGAACGCCGGCATGCTCGGCACGCTCGCCGCCGTCCCGTCGATCGACGCCAAGGAGCTTGCCGCCGTCCTGACGCTCAACGTCTCTGCACAGGTCGCGCTGATCCAGGCGTTCGATCCCATGCTGCGCCAGTCCGATGCGGGCAAGGTGATCGGCATCACCTCCTCCGTTGGTCGCAAGCCGCGCGCCTATTGGGGTGCTTAT
The DNA here is from genome assembly GCF_002197685.1 of Sphingomonas dokdonensis. Taxonomy (GTDB): domain Bacteria; phylum Pseudomonadota; class Alphaproteobacteria; order Sphingomonadales; family Sphingomonadaceae; genus Sphingomonas; species Sphingomonas dokdonensis. Next base: position 137,181 of record NZ_NBBI01000004.1, read on the forward strand.
GGCGCGTCCAAGGCCGCCTTCGAAACGATGCTCGGCGCTTACGGCGACGAGGTCGCGGAGATCAGCCGCGTACGCACCGCCATCGTCGATCCCGGCGCCACCCGCACCAAGATGCGCGCCCGCGCCTATCCCGGCGAAGACCCCGCATCGGTAAAGCCGCCCGAGACGGTGGCGGACCACATCACCAATCTGGTGCTGAATGGCTTCGAAACCGGCCTATGGGAGCGGACGCCGGGCTGATCGCAAGCGCCCGCGTCATGCCCCAGCCGGCCGCGCGACACGTTACCCTCACCTTGCATCCGAACAGCTGAATAGCGCCTCGACGAAGTCCGAGCCGAGCTGGACAGGCGCAAGTGGGCAAGGTTCATCCATAGCCGAGAAAGCTGCGTCATCCCGGCCTTGTGCCGGGATCCACCGTTCCAAAAGCTCAAGAGCTTAGGTTCTGCGGCGCGGTAGATGCCGGGACAAGCCCGGCATGACTGGAGGCGTCGCATGGAGGTTTCGCCTCCACCTAGGCGACAGATCCTGCCAACGGGCACGCGGGCCCACTCAGACCGCCCACCTCAACAAGCTACTTCTGCGCCGCGGCGGCAAACAGCTTCGCCAAGAACGCCTGCCGCGCCGCCGAATACTCCCGCCCCGTCGCCTTCGGCCAGGCCGACACGATTGCAATCACCGTCCGGCTCGCCGGATCAACCGTGATGCTCTGCCCGAAGATTCCCTGCCCGCCGAACCGGCCTTCGGGATAGGTCCACCATTGATAGCCATAGCCGTAGCCGGGATTGCCGATCCCGGCCTGCGCCTTGGTCGCCTCGGCAAACCAGCCGGCCGGGACGATCCCGGCGCCGCCCTCCAGCGCCAGCTGCCCCATGCGGGCATAGTCGCGCAGTCCTACCGAGAGACAGCATCCGGCCACCTCCTGGCCGCTCGCATCCACCATCCAATAAGCGTCGCGCTCCATGCCGTAGCGCCGCCACACCGTCTCGCTCAGGTAATTGGCCAGCGGCTTCTTCACCGCATTCGCCACCAGCACGCCGATCAGGTTGGTCTCGCCGGTCTTGTACACCCATTTGGTGCCGGGTTCGGCCTCGCGCTTCAGGGTGCGCATATAGGCGACGGTCGGATTCGCCCCCGGCGGCACCGGCACAGACAGCATGCGCGCCACGTCGGATTGTGGGTCGGTATAATCCTCGTTCCACTTCACGCCCGACGTCATCGTCAGCAGCTGCGCGATCGTCACCCCGTCATAGCCGCTGCCGGCCAGCTCCGGGATGTACTTGGTCACCGGCTCCTCGACCGATCCGATGTACCCGTCCTTGATTGCCGCGCCGACCAGCGTGGAGGTAAAGGATTTGGCGACCGAGAAGCTGGTCCACCGCCCCTCGCGCGTCAGACCGCGCGCATAACGCTCCAGCCGCACCTTGCCGTCCTGCACCACGATCAGCCCGGCGACGTTCTGCGCGGCGATATAGGCGTCGATCTCCGCGGCAGGCACGGGCAGCGGCGCGCCATCGGGCAGCGGCCGCACCTTGCCGCCGGCCTTCACCACATGAACCGGAAACACCTTTTCCATGTTTGGGAAATTCTGGTCGCGCTGCGCCTGTGTCCAGAACAGCACGGCGGCGCCCGCCTGTTGCAGGCCGGCGCGGTTACCATCGGTGATCGGCACCCCGGCAGTGACCGGCGTGGTGCTCGCCGCCACCGGCATCGTTCCATTGCCGGTCGGCGCGGCGGCGGTCTGCTCGCGCATGCCACATCCGCCAAGCAACATGGCGGCCAATGCCGCACCCACGCCGAACCGCTTCATGCCCCCTCCTTCTGCAACGTGATCTGCACGACATCGATGCCGCCGCCACGAAATCCGCCTTCGCAATACATCAGGTAGAAACGCCACAAGTCAATGAAGCGGCGATCGAACCGCGCCGGCAGCCGCCCCTGCGCGACCGCCGCATCGAACCGCACGCGCCATTGCCGCAGCGTCTCGGCGTAATCGGCCCCGAACGCATGGCGGTCCTGCCACCTGAGCCCGTTCGCCTCGGCAAGCGCCCGAAAGCGTGGCTCGTGGATCAGCATGCCACCGGGAAACACGCATGCCTGGATGAAGTCGACGTTGCTCGAATAGGCCGGCCAAACGTCTTCGGCGATGGTGATGTACTGGATCGCCGCGCGCCCGCCCGGCTTCAGCGCCCGTGCGATCGCCGCCAGGTAATCAGCCCAATATTGCTCGCCGACCGCCTCCACCATCTCGATCGAGGCGATGCCGTCATAGGTGCCGCGCACGTCGCGATAATCGGTCAGCGACGCGGCCACGGGCAACCCACGCGTCCGCTCGGCGACGTGGCGCTGCTGCTCGGCCGCCAACGTGATCGCGCGCACCTTGATGCCGCGCCGGCCGGCCGCCTCGGCCAAAGATCCCCATCCGCAGCCGATCTCCAGCATCGTGCCGCCGGCCGGCACGTCCAGCCGATCGAGGATCGCGTTCAGCTTGTGATGCTGCCCCGCCTCCAGCGTATCACCATCGGCGAACAGCGCGCTGGAATAGGTCAGCGTCGGGTCGAGCCATTCGCCGTAGAAATCGTTGCCCAGGTCGTAATGCGCCGCAATGTTGCGCCGCGCGTTGCGCCGGTCGTTGTGGCGCAACCCATGCACCACCCGCGCCGCGACGCGTGCGCCGCGCTTGGCCCGCGCCACATTGCCCAGCGTCGCGCGGTTGCGCATGAACAGGTCGAAGATCGGCACCAGATCGGGGCTGGTCCAGTCGCCGTCCGCCCATGCCTCGTACCAGCCGATCGAACCCCCGGTTACAAGCCGGCGCAGCGCACGCCAGCGTACCACCGTCACCTGCGCGATCGGCCCCGGTCCGGTGCCGCCGAGCAGCCGCCGCGTGCCATCCGGCAGCACCGCCTCGATCGCGCCCTGCGCCAGCCCGGCATCGATCCGGTCGAGTATCTTGTGAAAAAGCGGCGCGACGCCCCGTGCCCAGCGGCTTGGTGACCGCAACCGTCCGACCTTTCCGTGCATCGCGCGCTCATGCACCGGTCCGGGCGGCGGCGGAAGAGGTCAGCGTATCTTCCGCCCCGCCGCCAGCGCCCGTTCGCGCGCCTCGCGATGCCCGATGATCTTGCGCGGGTAATCGTCCGGCCGGCATCCCGCTTGCTCGGGATCGTGGATCGCCTCGTCGTCGAGGCCACGCAGTTCGGGCACCCATTCGCGGATGTAATCACTCGCGTCGAACTTCTCTGATTGCGTCAGCGGCGCCATGATCCGACCGAACATGTTGGCGTCGGTGCCGGTGCCCGCGATCCACTGCCAATTGACGCTGTTGTTGCCGTAATCGGCGTCCACCAGCGTATCCCAGAACCACCGCTCGCCCGCGCGCCAGTCGATCAGCAGATGCTTCACCAGAAAGCTCGCGGTGATCATCCGCACCCGGTTGTGCATCCACCCCGTCGCCCACAGCTGGCGCATGCCGGCATCGACGATCGGATAGCCCGTGCGGCCCTCCTGCCACGCCTTGAGGTTCGCCGGCGATCGCCGCCATTCCAGCTTGTCAAACTGCGGCCGGCCATTCTCGTTCGCATATTTCGGCAGCGCCAGGATCAGCCCGGAGGTGAAATCGCGCCACGCCAGCTCGCGGCGAAAGGAAGCGGCGCCGTCCCCGCGCTCCGCCAAGCCATGCCACACCTGCCGCGGTGAAATCTCGCCATGGTGCAGATGCGGGGACAGCCGCGACGTCCCTTCGATCGAGGGAAAGTTGCGCCCCTCGGCGTAGTTGCGCAGCGCGTCGGAAAAGGTCTTCAGCGCCTCATGCGCCCCATCCTCCCCGGGCGACCAGATATCGAACCCTCCGGCCCAATCGGGCTTGGTCGGCAGCAGCTTCCACGCGTCCAGCGTGTCGTTCGCGGGCCAGTGCGTGGGCACCTCGAGCTTTTCTGGCGCAGGGCTCGGATGCTCCGGCGGCAGGTCGGCCGACAGCTTCCGATAGAAGGCCGAAAAGATCCGGAACTGCCCGCCACCGCCCGTCGTGACGCTTTCCGGCGGCCGCAGGTGATTCCCGTCATGAAGGCACAGCAGGTCGCCCAGCGCGTCTTCCGCATCGCGCCACCACGGCTCGTAATGGCGAATGGCGTGGATCGCCTCGGCGCCCGTTTCCGCCGCAAGCGCCTTCAGAACGTCCGCCGCAGGCCCCTTTTTCAGGATCAGCTTGCTGCCCAGATCCTTCAGCCCGGCTGCCAGCGCGGTCAGGCTATGGTGCAGCCACCATTGTTGCGCACCCCCGATGCGCCACTCACCCGGGCCTTCGTTATCAAGCACATAGACGGGAATAACGGGTCCCGCCTCCGCGGCGGCGCGTACTGCTGGTTGGTCCTGAAGGCGGAGATCCTGGCGAAACCAGACAATGCTTGTCATCGCGCCACTACGCGGCGGGCGCCATCCCGGTTCCGGCTCCCCAGCCCGCGCGATAGAGGCGGCCCAGCCGCAGGATCACCGCCACATGCCGCCGAGCGATCGCCAATACATCGTCGCCATAGCCACCCCCAACGGTGCTCGCCAACGGCACGCCGCGCGCAAGTGCCAGTCCACCCACGAACTTGTCCCGCGCCGAGAGACCATCGTCGGTCAGCGACAGCCGCCCGAGGCGATCGCCCGCAAACGGATCCACCCCGCCCTGATACAGCACCAGATCGGGTGCGAATTGATCGAACAACGGCGGCAGCGTCGTTTCCAGCGCCTCAAGGTACCCCAGATCATCCGTCGCGTCCGGGAGGGCGACGTCCAGCGTCGAGCGAGCCTTTCGCGCCGGAAAGTTCTTGTCGGCATGGATCGAATAGGTCGCGATATCCGGATGCCCGGCCGTCAGCGCCGCCGTGCCATCACCCTGGTGCACATCCACATCGACGATCAGCACCCGCCGTCCCTCCTGCGCGAGCTGCAGCGCCGCAACGGCAAGATCGTTGAACACGCAATAACCCGCGCCCGTCTCCGCCAGCGCATGATGGCTACCGCCCGCCGTATTGGCAGCAAAGCCTTGGTCCAGCGCAATCCTTGCCGCCGCATAGGTGCCGCCGGGCACCATCTGGGCCCGCCGCGCCACCGTCTCCGTCACCGGAAACCCGATCCGCCGCTCCTTCTCGCGTGGCACGCTCGCCCCCAGCACTTCGGCCACATAAGCAGGATCATGCGCCGCCTCGATCCAGGCACGCGGCGCCGCGGCGGGCTGGTGCCACGCCACTGCGTCGCCTTCTTCCAGCAGCAGGTCGCGGATCGCGCCGTTCTTCCCCCAGCGGTATGTGCTCGGGCGCGGCGCCTCCGCGACATAATCGGGGTGATGGACGACTGCGATCATCTGCGCCAAGATAGGTAGCAAAAGCAGACCTGAGGAGAGTGCAATGACCGATACGCTGATCCGCGACGAGCAGGGTGATGCCGCATCGCCCAAGGATGGCCCGTTCGTGCGCCCCGACGTGCGCGGCTTTCTCGATTTCCTCAATGCCAACCCCGGCCCCAAGACGCACGAAGGCACCGCGGAGGCCGCGCGCCAGATGTATGTGGCGATGAAGGATGTGGCCGATCCGCCGGTCGGCGACCTCGGAACGGTCAAGGATCTCACCATCCCCGGTCCCGCCGGCGACATCCCCGCGCGTCTGTTCGATGTGCGCGAACGCCGCGAGCCCGGCCCGGTGGTGGTATTCTTCCACGGCGGCGGCTTCGTGATCGGCAATATCGACACGCACGCCAGCTTCACCGCCGAAATGTCGCGGCAGCTCGATCTGCCGGTGGTCTCGATCGACTATCGCCTGGCGCCGGAGGCCAAATGGCCCGCCGCGCCGCAGGATTGCGAAGCCGCCGCGCGCTGGATCGCCTCCAATCCGTCGGAGCTCGGGCGCACTGCCACCAGCCTCGTCCTCTCGGGCGACAGCGCCGGCGGCACGCTGACCATCACCACCGCCATGGCGCTGCGCGACGAGCCCGCCGCCGTGCCGGTGATCGTGCAGGCGCCGATGTATCCGGCCGCCGACATGAACAAGGAATATCCTTCCTTCAACGACTTTGCCGATGGCTATCTGCTCACCCGCGAGACGATGATCTGGTTCGCCGAACATTATCAGGCGGACTTTACGCATTTTCGCGGGTCGCCGATGGTCGGCAATCTCGTCGGCCTGCCGCCGGCAGTGATCGTCACCGCCAGCCTCGATCCGATCCGCGACCAGGGCCGCGCCTATGCCGCCGCGCTGGTGCTGGCGGGCGTGCCGGTGACCTACCGCGAGGCAGTGGGCAACATCCACGGCTTCATCACGCTCCGCCAGGCGGTGCCGTCAAGCGCCGGCGACGTCGGGGGCTATCTCGCGGCGGTGAAGGGCGCGATCGTCGAGGCAGAGGGTCAGCGCATGATGAAGCAGGCAGCCGGCTGATTCTCTCGCCACGGCGGCGATAAACCTCAACGTCACCCCGGCCCTGTGCCGGGGTCCACCCGCGTGCACATGCACCAGCCGGCGATACGCGGCACGGTGGATGCCGGGACAAGCCCGGCGTGACGGAGACGTAAAGCCGCACCCAATTCCCCCGTCATCCCGGCTTTGCGCCGGGATCCAAGTGTCCGCAGGCGCTGCCGCGCGTTTCTCCAATGACAGCGTTCGCGGCACCATGGATCTCAAGTCCGGGATGCCGGCAGAGGATTTCGCGACTGTCGGCTCCAAACAAGAAAGGGGCGAGCCTCGCGGCCCGCCCCTCCTTCAACCAATCAACGAGCGTCGATCAGTAGCGGTAGTGATCCGGCTTGAACGGCCCCTCGACCGGCACGCCGATGTAGCCCGCCTGCTTCGGCGTCAGCTTGGACAGCTGCACGCCCAGCTTCTCGAGGTGCAGCGCCGCGACCTTTTCGTCGAGGTGCTTGGGCAGGACGTACACTTCGTTCTTGTAGTTCTCGCCCTTGGTCCACAGCTCGATCTGCGCCAGCGTCTGGTTGGTGAACGACGCGGACATGACGAACGACGGGTGGCCGGTCGCGCAGCCCAGGTTCACCAGCCGCCCCTTGGCGAGGATGATGATCTGCTTGCCGTCGGGGAACTTCACCAGGTCGGTGCCCGGCTTCACTTCGGTCCAGTCGTAATTGTCGAGCGCCGCGATCTGGATCTCGCTGTCGAAGTGGCCGATGTTGCACACGATCGACATGGGCTTCATCGCCTTCATGTGATCGGCGGTGATCACGTCGGCGTTGCCGGTCGCGGTGCAGAAGATGTCGGCGCGCTTCACCGCCTCGTCCATCGTCACGACCTCGAAACCTTCCATCGCCGCCTGCAATGCGCAGATCGGGTCGATCTCGGTCACCAGCACGCGCGCGCCGCCGTTGCGCAGCGACTGGGCCGAACCCTTGCCGACGTCACCGAAGCCCGCGACGCAGGCGACCTTGCCGGCCAGCATCACGTCGGTCGCGCGGCGGATCGCGTCGACGAGCGACTCCTTGCAACCGTAGAGGTTGTCGAACTTCGACTTGGTCACCGAGTCGTTGACGTTGATCGCCGGGAACGGCAGCTCGCCCTTCTTGGCGATCTCGTACAGGCGGTGAACGCCCGTCGTGGTCTCTTCGCTGACGCCCTTCAGGTTCTTCACCGTCTCGGTCAGATAGCCCGGCTTCTTGGCGATGAACGCCTTTAGTGCGCGCTGGAACTCGACTTCCTCGGCATTCTCGGGCTCGCCGAACGACTGGCCGGCCTCGAGCTTCGCGCCCCACAGCGCGAACATGGTGGCATCGCCGCCGTCGTCCAGGATGATGTTCGCGGTCTGGCCGTTGCCGTCATCCCAGTCGAAGATCGAGCCGACATAATCCCAGTAATCGGCCAGGCTCTCGCCCTTCACCGCGAAGACGGGCACGCCGGCCGCGGCGATCGCGGCGGCGGCATGGTCCTGCGTCGAGAAGATGTTGCACGTCGCCCAGCGCACGTCGGCGCCCAGCGCGGTCAGCGTCTCGATCAGCACCGCGGTTTGGATCGTCATGTGCAGCGATCCGGTGATGCGCGCGCCCTTCAGCGGCTGCGACGCGCCATATTCGTCGCGCAGCGCCATCAGGCCGGGCATCTCGGTTTCGGCGATGTTGATCTCGGCGCGACCGAAATCGGCCAGGCCGATGTCCTTGATGACGTAATCTTTGGTGGGGCGATCGAGAGCGGTGGCCACAACGGGTCTCCAGGAATTTGTGACGCCGGCCAAGGCACGGATCACCGGCCGGCATGCGCGGGCACATAGCGAGCCGTCGCCCCGAAGACAAATATAAAGATATCTTTATATGTCGCGCGTCGTCCGATGCGCATCCCCAGCACCGCCGCTTTCGGCCGCCTCGCGCTCCTGCCGCGCGCGCTGCCACGGCCAGCGCCCGTCGATCTCCGCCTCCAGGCTGAAGCTCAGGAACGTGCGGATCGCGACAATGCCGGCCAGCACCGCGATGCTCTGCAGCGTCGGCTCCACCGCCACCGTGTTGATGATGTCCGCCGCCACCAGCAGTTCCAGCCCGAGCAGGATCGCACGGCCGAGGCTGGAGCGCAGGTCCGCCACCGCCTTGTCGCGGTCCTGCCCGCGCGCGAACCGCCATGTGAACAGGCCAAGCGTCCCGAACGCGCCCATTGCGATCACGGCAATGCCGGTCAGCTCGATGACCCGCGTCACCGCGCCCGCAACACTTACCGCCAGTGATTCCAGCATTACGCCCTGCCCCCGTTCGCCTGCGCCCGCTGATCGAACGGCACCTGCTCTCTCAGGTTCCGCCGCTCAGGCGCGCCCGCTCTCGATCCCCAGCAGTCGCGGGTCGATCCCCGCCGCGTTGAAGCCGCGCGTCCAGCGATCCGCCGTGGCCGTGTCGAACAGCATGCCAGCATCGTCGCTGACGTTCAGCCAGCCGTGCCGCGTCATCTCCGCGTCGAGTTGCCCAGCGCTCCATCCGGCATAGCCCAGCGCCACCAGCCATTGCGACGGCCCCTTGCCCTCCGCAATCGCGCGCAGCGCGTCCAGCGTGCCCGAAAGACACCATTTGCCCGCCACGTCGATCGTGTCCTGCCCGCTCCAGTCGGACGAATGGAGAACGAACCCGCGCCGCGTCTCCACCGGACCGCCGAAGTGGATCGGTGCATCGTCCACCGCGCCCGTGTCGATCTTCACCTGCTCCAGCACGTCGTGCAGCCCCAGGCCCGCCACCTGCGCGCCGATGCCGATGCCGATCGCGCCGTTTTCGTCGTGCGCGCAAACCGCGATCACCGCCTGGTCGAACCGCGGATCGCCGATCCCCGGCATCGCCAACAGGAACTGGCCGGTCAAGAAGGTCGCTGTCTCCATGGCCTTACCTTAGTCAGAGCGATTGCCGATCGTCACGCTTGAAAACGCCGGCGGCGAGCGCAACTAAAGCCTGCCCGCATTTACGCGCGCAGCAGGAGACAGACCGAAATGACGATCAGCGTCGGCGACAAGCTGCCCCAGGCCACCCTCGTCAAGGCGACCGAGAACGGCCCCGAGGCGATCGATTCGCAGGAATATTTCGCCGGCCGCCGCGTTGCGCTATTCGCCGTCCCGGGCGCCTTCACGCCGACCTGCTCGGCCAAGCACCTGCCCGGCTTCGTCGAAAAGGGCGACGACCTGAAGGCGAAGGGCATCGACGAAATCGCCTGCACCTCCGTCAACGATCCCTTCGTGCTCGGCGCCTGGTCGAAGTCCGCCGATGCGGGCAGCGTCACCATGCTGGCGGACGGCAACGGCGATTTCGCCGAGGCGCTCGGCCTCACCATGGACGGGTCGAAGTTCGGCATGGGCAAGCGCAGCCAGCGCTATTCGATGATCGTCAACGACGGCGTCGTGGAACAGCTCAATGTCGAGGCACCGGGCGAGTTCAAGGTCAGCTCCGCGGACCATCTGCTCGGCACGCTCTGAAACCTCCGCGGCCGGGGGGCGTTGGCTATAGGCAGTTCACAAGGAGTTTTGTCATGGCCACCGCCACCCAGCGCAACACGCAGAAGAACACCAGCCTGACCGATCGCGCGCGCTCCGCCGCCAGCGGCGCACAGACGCGCGTGAGCAATGCGACGTCCGCAACGGTCGATGCGGCCAAGGACCATCCCTATGCCGCCGCCGGCATCGTCGCCGGCGCGATCGCGGCGGTTGGCGGCGCAGCTTATGCGGCCACCCGCAAGAGCGACGGCACCACCACCACGTCCAAGGCGAAGACCAAGCATTGAGGTCGAGCGACGCCGCCCCGCGCCACGCGGGGCGGCGTCTTGCCAGCGTCACGGACGCGGCGTAACCATCGCCGATGACTGCACAAGACATCGTTGCCGAACTCGACCGGCTTTATACCGGTGCTGTCGCCCGCTTGCAGGCGGCGCTCGATCTCTACCTGACCGAAGGAACGCCCCCGACTGCCGAGGCACGGCGCGACGGCTCCTTTGCCTATCCGGAAATCCGGCTCAGCTTTCGCGGCGGCGATCAGCGCCCCGCCCCGCTGCGCTCCTATGGCCGGCTGGTCACTGCGGGCGAATATCGCATCTCGGTCACCAAGCCCGCGCTGTTCGCCGATTATCTGGTCGAACAGCTAACGCTCCTCATGGAGGATTACGACGTCAGCGTCTCCGCCGTCCCCGGCGCGACCGAAATCCCCTTCCCCTATGTGCTCGACGCCGGTCACGCGCTCAGCCTGGACGAGGTATCCGCCGCCGAACTCGCGCGGCATTTCCCCGCAACCGAGCTGGCGCATATCGGTGACGAGATCGCGGACGGCCTGTGGGCCTCAATCGACGGCACGCGCCCGCTGGCGCTGTTCGACGGGCTGCGCACCGACTTCAGCCTCGCGCGCCTGCGCCACTATACCGGCACCGCGCCCGAGCACGTCCAGCGCTACGTGCTGTTCACCAACTACCACCGCTATGTCGACGAATTCGTCCGCTGGGGCGCGGCGCAGGTGGGTGAGGACAGCCGCTTCACCGCGCTTGCAGGGCCAGGTGGGGTGATGTTCAAGCCCGGCGACGATCCCGCCATGCTGGACGACACCGCCTGGCGGCGGCTCCAGATGCCGGCCTATCACCTGATCGCGCCCGATCGTTCCGGCATCACCCTGGTCAACATCGGCGTCGGCCCGTCCAATGCGAAGACGATCACCGATCACCTGGCGGTCACCCGTCCGGACGCGTGGATGATGATCGGCCATTGCGGCGGCCTGCGCCCGTCGCAGCGGATCGGCGACTATGTCCTCGCGCACGCTTATCTGCGCGACGACCATGTGCTCGACGACATGCTCCCGCCCGAGATCCCGGTACCCGCGATCGCCGAGGTGCAGCAGGCGCTGGCGCGTGCGGCCGAGACGGTTTCGGGGCAGTCTGGCGAAGTGTTGAAGCGGCGGCTGCGCACCGGCACGATCGTCACCACCGACGATCGCAATTGGGAGCTGCGCTACAGCCGCTCGGCCTTGCGCTTCTCGCTCAGCCGCGCGGTCGGCATCGACATGGAATCGGCAACCATCGCTGCACAGGGCTTCCGCTTCCGCGTCCCCTACGGCACCTTGCTGTGCGTATCGGACAAGCCGCTCCATGGCGAACTGAAGCTGCCCGGCCAGGCGAACCGCTTCTACGAGCGCGCCATTTCCGAACACATGCGCATCGGCATCGAAACCTGCGAGGAGCTGCGTCGCGAGGGGCAGAAGCTGCACAGCCGCAAGCTGCGCGCCTTCAACGAGCCGCCGTTCCGCTGATCGGACGGCGGGCGGACCACGTTGCGGCGAGGAAACGATTCGCCGCGTCGCTGCGTTACGGCTCCCATTCACAGGAAAAAGGGGAGCAGATCATGGCCGACAACGACGAGACACCGCCCGCCACCAGCGCCGCACCCAAGCCGCCCGCACGCCGTGCGCCGCGCAAGACGACGGCAGCCAAGTCGACCGCGGCTTCGTCGGCCGACAAGCCTGCTGCCAAGTCGCGCCGCAAGCCGGCAAAATCGGCGGGCGAAACCGCGGCCGCCGCTCCCACCAAGAAGGCATCCGCTCCGCCCAAGCCGCGCTCGACCAAGCGCGCGACCCCCGCGCCCAAGCGCCCGACCAAGCCGAAGACCACCAAGGCGGCCGAGCCTGAAAAGACGCCCGTGTGGAAGAACAAGGCAGCGATCGCCGGCGGGCTCGCCGCGGTCGGTGCCGCTGCGACCGCCGCCCTGCTCTCGCTACGCGGCTCGACGCCGAAGGACGCCGACAAGCCCGAACCCGCCGCCGACAAACCGACCAAGGCGCCGGCAAAGCATGCGGAAGCCGCGACCAAGCCGTCCGACAAGGCACACATGCCCGACGGCACGGATGCCAGCGCGTCGATGAAAGCCGGAATCGCGGACGAGAACGTCATCCCCGAATAAGCGAAAAAAGGGCGCGCGCGGCCGCTGCCACGCACGCCCCTTTTCGTGATCCAACCCCGGACCGGCCGCGAATTGCGCGCAGCCGGTCCGTTGGTCGTCGGCCCGCTTACCAGCCGGTCGGCTTGCCCTTGTTCTGCTGGTCCAGCCACGCCTTCAGCGGCGCGAAGTAATTGACCATCGCCTTGCCCGACATCTGGCGGGTGCCGGTGAATGCCTGCAACGCGTCGGGCCACGGCTTCGACTGGCCCATCTTCAGCATGGCGTCCAGCTTCGCACCTACGTCCTTGTTGCCGAAGAACGAGCAGCGATGCAGTGGCCCCTTCCAGCCGGCCTGCTTGCACGCCGCCTCGTAGAACTGGAACTGCAGGATGCGCGCCAGGAAATAGCGGGTGTACGGCACGCCCGCCGCAACGTGATATTTCGCGCCCGCGTCGAACTTCGTCTCGTCGCGCGCGACCGGCGGCACGATTCCCTGATATTGGAGCCGCAGCTTGTCCCAGCCCGCCTGCATCTGCCCCGCCGGGATCTCGCCGGAGAACAGCTGCCAGCGGTATTTGTCGACCATCAGGCCGAACGGCAGGAACGCCACCTTGTCCATCGCCTGGCGCAGCAGCAGCCCGATGTCCTTGTCCGCCGCCGGCACCTTGGCCGGATCGAGCAGGTTGATCTTCACCAGATAATCCGGCGTGATCGACAGCGCGACGAAATCGCCGATCGCCTCGTGGAAGCCGTCGTTGGCGCCGTTCTTGTAGAGGAACGGCTGCTGATTGTACGCGCGCTGGTAGTAATTGTGCCCCAGCTCGTGGTGGATGGTGATGAAATCGTCCGAATTCACCTTGGTGCACATCTTGATGCGCAGATCGTCGACATTGTCGACGTCCCAGGCGCTCGCGTGGCAGATCACCTCGCGGTCGCGCGGCTTCACGATCTGCGATCGCTTCCAGAACGTCTCGGGCAACGGCGCGAAGCCAAGCGAGGAATAGAAGCCCTCGCCCGTCTTCACCATCTTCACCGGGTCGTACTGCTTGGCCTTCAGCAGGTCGCCGATGTCATAGCCAAGGTCGCCCGCACCCGCCGGCGCGACGACATCATAGATGTTGCCCCACTCCTGCGCCCACATATTGCCCAGCAGGTCGGCGCGGATCGGGCCGGTCCTGGGCTGCACCGCATCGCCGTACTTCTCGTTCAGCTTCCAGCGGACATAGGTGTGCAGCGCGAGGTACAGCGGCTCCACCTCGCCCCACAACTTGTCGGTCATCGCCGCAAACTCGTCGGGCTTCATGTCGTATCCCGACCGCCACAGCGCGCCGGCATCCTTGAAGCCGAGCCCGACCGCACCCTCGTTGGTCAGCTTGGTCGCGGCGATATAGTCCTCACGCATCGGCGCGCCGACATTGTCGTGCCAGCTGACCCACATCTCCTTCAGCTTGGCGGGATCGCGCTCCTCGCCCATCGCGGCCTCGATGTCCGATCCGTTGATCGGCTGGCCGTTCAGCGTGCCGCGGCCCTTGCCGTAGCTCGACCCCATCTTGGTGAAGAGCGTCGACAGTTCCTCTGCTGCACCCGCGCGCGTCGGCGCCGGCAGGGTGATGCCGCCGACCATCAGGTCCAGCTTGCGCCGCGTGTCCGCCGACAGGCCCGCCACCGTGCGGTACTTGGCCGCCTCGTTGGCCAGCTGCACCAGCCGCTCGGTAAAGCGGCCACCAGCCTTGGCGGCGAGCGCATCGGTGTCGTCGGTGATGTAGGTCGCGTTGACCCAGGAAATCTGCGCGATCTCGACGCTGCTCTCGGCCAGCTCCTTCTCGGTGGCAGCGACAAAGGCGTCGGCCTGCGCAGCAGTGAGTGCGGCGGCGGGCGCTGGACCAGCCTGCTGCGCCGCGGCCGGATGCGCGGCGATCGCCGCCGCGAGTGCGGCGAGCGAGATGACGTGACGGTTCATGAACATCCTTCTTGGCGTATCGTTATGGAACAACACTGAGACTCGCGCCGCGCCGGGTCAACCCGCAAGGAAGCGCGCGATCGCCTGGCCAAGCTCGGGCTTGGTGACGCAGCTCATGTGGTTGCCCGGAATGTCGACCAGCGTCGCATCGGGCAGCGCCTCGGCCAGCGCCGCCGCCGATCCGTTGTCGTCGTCGTCCACCCCGTTCACCACCAATGTCGGCCAGTCGAACCCGGCGACCGTCTCGCGCGGCGTCGAGACGAACGTATCGATGATGCCCAGCAGCGCGACCGGATCGCCGCCGGTGTTCTTCAGAAACGCCTCCGCCAGCCATTCCGGCGACCCGCGCTCGTGCTTGCCAAGGTTGGTCAGGATGTTGCGGAAATGCCCCGCGCGCCGCTCCGCGCCGACCAGCCCCTCCAGCCCCATGCCGGAAAACACCACCTTGCGTGGGTTCGCGCCGGTCGCCAGCAGCCGCGCGGTCGTGCGCGCGCCCAGCGAATAGCCGCCCAGATCATAATCGCTCAGCCCCAGATGCGCGATCAGCGCATGCCCGTCCTTCGCCAGAGCGTCGGGCGGATAGGCGGCGGCATCGTGCGGCTTGTCGCTATCACCATGCGCGCGCAGGTCCGGCATGATGACGCGGAACCCCTCCGCCGCAATCGCCTCAGCGTGGCCGTAGCGGATCCAATTGGTGTTCGCTTCGGAGAAATAGCCGTGGATCAGCACCACCGGCCGCCCCTCGCCCATTTCGTGCCAGGCCAGCCGCGTGCCGTCGAAGCTGTTGAAGTAATGCGTCTCAGTCGGGAGTTTTGCCACAAGCGTCCATCCAGCGTTGTCTTACATTCTCATTCTGCTCGCTTCGGATGCGTGGCAAGTCGCGCGTGTCGATCCACGCCTCGTGCATGCTCTCGGTTGCATAATGATGCACCGGCTTGAAGCGGCTGGGATCATCGAAGCTGCCGACGGTGAGATCGACATTCTCGCCGTCCTTCAGAAACGCAAAGCCCAGCGGCGTCCCGCACGTCGCGCAGAACGGCCGATGCGCGATCGGCGAGGATTGATACCAGTCAGGTGCGCTATCCCACCGCACGGCCGCGACCGGCACGTTGACGAACGCAATCGACACGCCGCCCGTCGCGCGCTGGCACATGCGGCAATGGCATAGATAGGCGTCGTCGCTCTCGATCTCCGCCGAATAGCGTACGCGACCGCATTGGCACCCACCTGTCATGGTGTTCATCGACCTGCTCCTTGCGCCTCGCCAACGCGCGAAAACCCGCTCCGCTGCACAGCAGCCGAGAAGCAGCTCTTCCTATTGGTAAGCATGCTTATTATATGCGCGCATATGAGCGACAATTTCGGATTTCTGCTGAGCGACACGGCGCGGCTGCTCCGCAAGCATTTCGACGAGCGCGCGCGCCAGCACGGCGCCACCCGCGCGCAGTGGAAAGCGCTGCTCGGCATCAGCCGCAACGAAGGTATTAATCAGGGCACGCTGGCCGACCTCTTGGAGGTGGAGCCGATCACGCTCTGCCGCCTCGTCGATCGGCTGGAAGAAAGCGGTTTGGTCGAGCGTCGGCGCGATCCCAACGATCGCCGCGCCTGGCAGTTGTTCCTCACCGACAAGGCCGGGCCGATCCTGGAGGAGCTGCACGAAACCGCGGACGAGCTCATGTCGCAGGCGCTGTTCCATATCTCGGCCCCGCAGGTCGAGATGATGACCGATCTCCTCAACCAGATCCGATCGAACCTCGCCGCAAGCGAGACGAAAGAGGCCGCCCATGGCTGACGCTGACCCGAAAACCGCCGCCACGGACGAGACGATCGTGATCGAAGAACCGGCAATCAGCGCCCCGGCCAAACGACGCGGATGGCTGCGCCCGCTGCTGATGTTCGGCGTGCCGCTGCTGATCGCCGCGGTTGCCGGCTATTTCTACCTCACCTCGGGCCGCTACATAACCACCGACAACGCCTATGTGCGGCAGGACGTCATCTCGATCAGCCCCGATGTCTCGGGCCGCATCGTCGCGGTGAACGTGAAGGAAAACCAGCGGGTCAAGGCCGGCGACGTGCTCTTCCGCATCGACCCGGAGCCCTATCGCATCGCGCTGGCACAGGCCGACGCCGATCTCGCCGCCGCACGCGTTCAGGTCGCCACCATGGCGACCGACAGCAGCAGCGCCGCCGCCGACATCCAGAGCGCGCGCGCCGAATTGACGCTCGCGCAGGCGACTTTCCAGCGGCAAAGCGAGCTGATGAAGCGCGGCTTCACCACCCGCGCCAGCTATGACGCCGCGGTGCAGGATGTCGCCGCCGCCCGCGCCAAGATCGCGGCTGGCGAGGCCGATGCCGCCCGCGCCCGGCAGCAGGTCGGCAGCGGCGGCGGCTCGGGTCAGCCCGCCGCGATCCAGGTCGCGCTGGCCAAGCGCGCCCAGGCTGCGCTGAATCTCGAGCGCACCACGGTAAAGGCGCCCTCCGACGGCGTGGTCAGCCAGACCAGCCGCTTGCAGGTCGGCAACATAACGCCGTCGGGCGTGCCCGCGCTCAGCCTCGTCGTCAGCGATCAGGCATGGGTGGAGGCCAATTTCAAGGAAACCGATCTCGATCACATGCGCGTCGGCCAGCCGGCGGAGCTCGAATTCGACGCTTACCCTGACCTGAAGGTCCGCGGCCGCGTGCAGTCGATCGGCGCGGGTACCGGCAGCGAGTTTTCCGTGCTGCCGGCGCAGAATGCGAACGGCAATTGGGTGAAGGTAACGCAGCGTGTTCCGGTGCGCATCGCGATCGACGGCACGCCGCCGCGCGTGATGATCGCCGGGCTCTCGACCGACGTCAGCATCGACACCGGAGCACATTAAAGTGGCCTCGCGCGCCGCTCCAGCCGGTCCCGCCGCGCGCCGACCTGCGCCGGCGGCCGCGCCGGCCCCCGGCAAACCGCTGCTGGAAACAAGCCATCGCGGCTTGCTGACGGTCGGCATCATGGGCGCCATGATCATGCAGATCCTGGACACCACGATCGCCAACGTCGCGCTGCCGCATATGATGACCAGTCTCGGCGCGACGGTGGACACCGTCACCTGGGTGCTGACCAGCTATATCGTCGCCACCGCCATCGCGCTGCCCGCCACCGGCTGGCTGTCCGACCGGCTCGGCAGCCGCAACCTGTTCCTTATCGCGGTGGCCGGCTTCATCATCGCCTCCATGCTCTGCGGCATCGCCACGAGCCTTGAGGAGATGGTGATCTTCCGCGTCTTCCAGGGCGTTTTCGCGGCCTTCATCAATCCCCTGTCGCAAACCTCGATGCTCGACATCAACCGGCCGGAGAATGCGGCGAAGGCGATGAGCGTCTGGGGCATGGGCGTCATGGTCGGGCCGATCATGGGGCCGGTGCTCGGCGGCTGGCTGACGGAAAGCTATAACTGGCGCTGGGTGTTCTACGTCAACGTGCCTGTCGGCATCCTCACCTTTGCGATCCTGTGGTTCCTGCTGCCCAGCCGCCCCAAGGCGACGCGATCGTTTGATTTCGCCGGCTTCGTCTATCTCGGCGTCGCCGTCGCCGCCTTTCAGCTCATGCTCGATCGCGGTCAGAGCGAGGATTGGTTCGACAGCTGGGAAGTCATCATCGAAGGGCTGGCCACCATCGCCTTCACCTGGATGGCGGTGTTCCACTTCGCCACCGCGAAGAAGCCGCTGTTCGACCGCGCGCTGTTCCAGAACCGCAATCTCGTCACCGGCCTCCTCTTCATGCTGGTGGTCGGCATCTCGACCATGGCGCCGATGGCGCTGCTGCCACCGATGCTGCAGAACCTGTTCGGCTATCCGGTGATCGACACCGGCGTCATGATGGCGCCGCGCGGTGTCGGCGTGCTCGCCACCATGTGGCTCGCCGGGCAGCTGATGGGGAAGGTCGACACCCGCCTAGTCATCATGGTCGGTTTGGTGATCTTCGGCGTGTCGCTGCGCCAGATGTCGTCATTCTCGCTCGAGCAGGATTTCTGGCCGGTCATCACGGCGGGGTTCGTTCAGGGGCTCGGCATGGGGCTCGTCTTCATGCCGCTCAACGCGCTGGCCTTTGCGACGCTCGACGGCCGCTATCGCACCGACGGCTCCAGCCTGCTGAACCTGTTTCGCTCGATCGGCCAGTCCGCCGGCATTTCGATGGTGACGGTGCTGCTCGCCCGCAACACGCAAACCAGCCATGCGGACCTTGCCCAGCACATCACCCGCAACGCCATTGCCGGCTTCGACGTGGCGCAGCTCAGTGGCCTCGGCCCGCTATCCGATGCCGCCATGTCGATGGCCGATGCGATGGTGAACCAGCAGGCGGCGATGATCGCCTATCTCGACGATTTCTGGCTGATGAGCTGGATCTCGTTCGCGGCGGTGCCGCTGGTGCTTCTGCTGCGCAAACCGCAGGGCAAGATCGAAGTGGTGCACAGCGAATAAAAAAAGGGGGCGCTTCCACTCGGAAGCGCCCCCTTTTCGTTAGCTGACCGCCAGTGTTAGGCGGCCTTCTTCAGGTGACGACGTCCCAGCAGCTCGGCAATCTGCACCGCGTTCAGCGCCGCGCCCTTGCGCAGATTGTCGCTGACGCACCACAGCGACAGGCCGTTCTCCACCGTCGAATCGTCGCGCACGCGGCTGATAAAGGTGGCGTAATCGCCCACGCACTCGACCGGCGTGACATAGCCGCCGTCCTCGCGCTTATCGACCAGCATGACGCCCGGCGCCTCGCGCAGGATCTTCTGTGCTTCCTCGGCGGAGATCTCCTTCTCGAATTCGATGTTGATCGCTTCGGAATGGCCGACGAACACCGGCACGCGCACGCATGTCGCCGTCAGCTTGATCTTGGGATCGAGGATCTTCTTGGTCTCCACCACCATCTTCCATTCTTCCTTGGTGGAGCCATCCTCCAGGAAGCTGTCGATGTGCGGGATCACGTTGAAGGCGATCTGCTTGGTGAACTTCTTCGCCTCGGCCTGATCGCCGACGAAGATGTTGCGGCTCTGCTCGAACAGCTCGTCCATGCCCTGCTTGCCCGCGCCGGACACCGACTGGTACGTCGCCACCACCACGCGCTTGATGGTCGCCGCGTCATGCAGCGGCTTCAGCGCCACCACCATCTGCGCGGTCGAGCAGTTCGGATTGGCGATGATGTTCTTCTTGCGATAGCCGTCGACCGCCTCCGGATTCACCTCGGGCACGATCAGCGGCACGTCCGGGTCCATCCGGTACAGCGACGAATTGTCGATCACGGTGCAGCCGGCAGCGGCGAACTTCGGCGCATAGACCTTGGTCGCTTCGCTGCCGATCGCGAACAGCGCGAAATCCCAGCCGGCCGGATCGAAATGCTCGATGTTCTGCACCTTCAGCATCTTTCCGGTATCGCCGTACTCGATCTGCTCACCGACCGAGCGCGACGACGCCAGCAGCGCCACCTCGTCCGCCGGAAACTCGCGATCCGCCAGGATATTGACCATCTCGCGCCCGACATTGCCTGTCGCACCGGCGACTACCACGCGGTAACCCATACAATCTTCCTTCAATTCATCGTCGCGCGCGCCTTACCGGTGCGCGCAACATTGTGCCAACAAAGCTTTACTTGGCGTCACTTTTCTTCACGTGCCGATCAAGGAACGCCAGCATGGTCGTCCAGGGATGGATGTCCCGAACCGCGCCATGCGCCTTCCCCGGATACAGCATCATCTCGAACGGCTTGTCCGCCTGCTGCATGCGCGCGGCAAAGGCGGTCGTGTTGTCGAGGAACACGTTGTCGTCCGCCATGCCGTGCATGATCAGCAAGGGATCGCTGATCCGCTCCGCCGTTTCCAGCGCGCTCGAGCCGCGATACGCCGCCGCGTCACGGGTGGGGTCACCCATGTACCGCTCCGTGTAATGCGTATCGTACAGCGTCCAGTCGGTCACCGGCGCACCGGAGATGCCCGCGGCAAACACGCCAGGGTGCTGCTCCATCATCTTCAGCGTCAGATAGCCGCCGTATGACCAGCCATAGATAGCGATCTTGTCCGGATCTACAAATGGCAGCGTCTTGAGGTACGCCGCACCGGCCAGCTGATCGTCCACCTCCACGGTGCCCATCGCGTGCCAGATCGCGTCCTCGAACGCCTTGCCGCGGTTCTCCGACCCGCGATTGTCGACCTGGAACACGATCCAGCCCTGATCGACCAGGAACTGGCGCAGCGGCATGTTGCCCGGCCAGTCGCGCCACACGTCCTGGCTGCCCGGCCCGCCATAATGCATGAAGAACACCGGATAGCGCTTGTTCTTCTCCAGCACCGGCGTAATCATTTCCCAATGCAGCGGCGTGCCGTCCGCGGCCTTGATCGTGCCGAACTGCGTCGGGCGGTGCGAGGCGAGGAACGGCGCATAGGGGTGATCCCCCGCCACCGCATTCTCGTTCACCCACGCGATCCGCTTGCCATTGGCGTCCGCCAGATAAGTCTGCTTGGGCTGCGACGGGTTCGACCGACTGATGATGAAGCGCGTGCCCGTGCCATCGGCCGACACCCCGCTCAGCGTCCAGCCGGCCTCGTCCAGCCGCACCGGCTCGCCCGGCCGCGCCAGATCGAGCGCATAGAGGTGCTTCTCCAGCACCCCGTCGCGGTTGCCGGTGAACACCAGCCGCCCCTTCGCCTCGTCCACCGCGATCAGCGCATCGACCACCCACGGCCCCTTGGTCAGCTGCGTCCACGCCCCCGCCTTCCAGCGATACAGATGCGCAAAGCCATCGCGCTCCGATCGCCAGATCAGGCTCCCGTCCTTCAGCGGCTGATAGGCATCGGACAGGTTGATCCAGCTCTTCTCGCCCGCCCGCTCGGTGAACAGCACCGTGGACTTGCCCGTCGCCGGATCGACCCGCAGCATGTCGAGCGTGCGCTGGTCGCGCGATTGCCGCTGCACCAACAGCGCCGACCCATCGGGCAGCCAGTCGACCCGCGCCAGATAGATGTCGGGATCGCTCCCCAAATCCACCTTCACCTTGCCCGACCCATCGGGCTTCATGATGAACAGGTCGACCAGCACGTTGGGCGTGCCCGCCGCCGGGTATCGCTGCTCGTAAATGCTCGTGCCCGTCGCACCGATCGAGGCGCGCGTAAACACGCGCACCGGCGCCTCGTCGAAGCGTTCGACCGCGATCAGGCGATCGTCCGGCGACCACCAATAGCCGGTGCGGCGATGCATCTCTTCCTGCGCGACGAACTCCGCCTCGCCGAAATGGACCGTGCCCTTGCCCTCGGTCGTCACCGGCCGCGCTTCGCCGCCGCCCGCTGGGCGCGTCCACAAATTCTGGTCGCGCACGAAGCTGACATAGCCGCCGCGCGGCGACACCACCGGGTTCAGCGCGCCCTTGGTGCCCTCAAGCCGCCGCACCGCGCCGTCGAGTGTCGCGACGAAAAGCTCGCCATCCACCGGCACCAGGATCGACTTGCCGTCCGGCGCCCAGTCGTAATCGAGGATACCGGTCTTGCCCGTCTTCGACCGATCGCGCTCGCGCTGCATCTTTTCGGCTTCGGATAGCGCCGCGCCGCTGCCGACCTTGCGCGAATCCACCAGCATCCGCGATTGGCCGGTCCGCGTATCCATCGCCCACAGGTCGAAGCGGTTGCGCTCGTCCTCGCGCGGCCGCACGGAGGTCAGCAGCGTGCCATCGGGCGACAGGCGCAGCGCCTGCGGCTGCCCGCCGGCAAGGTCGGGGCTGGCGAACACGCGCTCCAGCGTCAGCTCGGGCGTCGTCGCAGCCACCGGCGTGGCCCCCGGTTTCGCCATCGCGGCACCCGCCAAGATCGTCAGCCCGGCGCCGGCCGCCGCCATCCATATCCGCATTCGCTCTTCCCAAACTTTCCGATGGCAAGCCGGTTAGCCCGCCCGTCGCCCAAGCGCAAAAGCCAACGCGCCTGCCGCCGCCCGATCACCAACGTTACTCGACTTTACCTGTACGCCCGGTTTAGGTCACACCGATGCGGGCAAAGAAGCACGTCAAGGATCTGCACCTGCGCCGCCGAAGCGCGCTGCCCGATTGGGCCAGCCTCGCGCTGCGCGTGCTGCTCGCCCTCATGCTCATCAGCATCGCGCTCGGCGGTCACTGGATCGATCGCGAGGGCCTGCGCGACAATATCGATGGCACGATCAACTTTGCGGACGTGCTGTATTTCACCATGATCACCGTCACGACGGTCGGCTATGGCGACATCGTACCGGTGACGCAGAGCGCGCGGATGTTCGACACCTTCGTGGTGACGCCCATTCGACTGTTTGTGTGGTTGATCTTCCTGGGGACGGCTTATGATTTCCTGCTGCGGCGAACCTGGCAACGGTGGCGCATGAGGGTGATCCAGCGCCAGCTCAGCGGCCATGTCATCATCGCCGGCTACGGCACCAGCGGCACGGAGGCGCTGCGCGAACTGATCCGGCGGGAGGTCGATCCGACCAGCATCGTGGTGATCGATCCCAGCGAGCGCGCGCTCGAGCATGCGGAGGATTGCGGCGCCGTCGTGCTGGAGGCGGACGCCACACGCGACACATCGCTGGCAGCGGCGCGGGTCGAGCAGGCCACCACCCTGATGGTGTCCGCCGGCCGCGACGACACCACCATCCTGATCGTGCTGACCGCCCGCCGCCTGTCCGACCATGTTCGCATCAGCGCCGTGATCCGATCCGACGACAACGAGGCGCTGGCGCGGCAGGCTGGCGCGGATGTGGTGATCAACCCCGCCAGTTTCGCTGGGCTGCTGCTGGCTGGCTCCACCAACGGCCCGCACGTCTCCGATTACCTCACTGACCTCGCCGCCGCGCAGGGCCGCGTGGCGCTGCACGAGCGCGATGCGACCGCTGCCGATGTCGGCCGCCCGCTCACCGGCCTGTCCACCGGGCTCGGCGTCCGCCTTTACCGCAGCGGGCTGTGCTTCGGCTTCGACCAGCCGGAGGCCGTCGCCGTGCAACCGGGCGACCGCATCGTTGAAATCGTCCGCGTCGGCACCGACCAGCCGCCCGCGCGCCCACCCGGGACACCGACGCGCTAGGTCTCCGCATCACGCCGCACCCACCACCACGGTGAAGGCCAAACCGTTGCGAAACGCCCCGCCGCCCGATGCCGCCCGTCATCCCGGCCTTGTGCCGGGATCCACTGCTCCGCCTACCCAACGCGTGAGGATGTGCGGCGCGGTGGATGCCGGGACCAGCCCGGCATGACTCGGTAAAGATCGCGCAGGCCGACCACCCGCCACAATCACGCACAAGAAAAAGGCGCCGGTGGCAAACCACCGACGCCCCTTTCTTCAACAATCGCGCTGCCCGATTACTCGGCGGCTTCCGCCTTTGCCGGGCGGTTGTCGCGGCGCTCGGCGATACGCGCCGACTTGCCGGTACGACCGCGCAGGTAATACAGCTTGGCACGACGCACGGCGCCCTTGCGGACGACGTCGATCGATTCAACGTTGGGCGAATACAGCGGGAACACGCGCTCCACACCCTCGCCGAACGAGATCTTGCGGACGGTGAACGACGAGCCCATGCCCTTGTTCGAACGCGCGATGCACACGCCTTCGTAGTTCTGGACGCGGGTACGCTCACCCTCGACCACCTTCACGCCGACCTTCAGCGTGTCACCCGGGCGGAATTCCGGGATCTTCTTGTTTTCGGTCAGCTTGGCGATCTGCTCGGCTTCGAGCTGCTGGATCAGGTTCATTTGCTTCAATCCTGTTCGTCGCTGCGCGCCAGAGGGCGGTTGACCCGAGCGCCGTTGTGACGCTCCCACAGGTCCGGCCGCCGTAGCCGTGTATCTTCCTCCGACCTGGCTTTACGCCAGGCGGCGATTTTCGCATGATCCCCCGATCGCAGCACTTCGGGGATCGTGCGCCCTTCCCATTGCTGAGGTCGGGTATAATGCGGATATTCCAGGAGGCCGCTTTCGTGGCTTTCCTCGACTCCGCTTGAAGCCGCGCCCATTACGCCGGGAAGCAGCCGGACGCAAGCGTCCAGCAGCACCAGCGCCGCCGTCTCGCCGCCCGACAGGATATAGTCGCCGATCGAGACTTCCTCGATCGCGCGCGCCTCGAACAAACGCTCGTCGAACCCCTCGAACCGGCCGCACAGGATCACCGCGCCCGGCCCCTCGGCCAGCTGGCGCACCCGCGCCTGGGTCAGCGGCTTGCCGCGCGGCGTCATCGCCAGCACTGGTCGCCCCTGCCCCTGCGCATCCAGCGCCGCCGCAAGAATATCGACGCGCAGCACCATGCCCGCGCCGCCACCCGCCGGCGTATCGTCCACCGTGCGATGCCGGTCGGTCGCAAAGTCGCGGATGTTCACCGCCTCCATCGACCAGCGGCCCTCCGCCAGCGCGCGCCCGGCGATGGCGTGGCCCAGCGGCCCGGGGAACATTTCGGGGTAGAGCGTCAGGATGGTTGCGGCAAAGGTCACGGGTTGGCGGCGGTAAAGCTCAACACCTGCAGGCTCAAGGCCGGCGTTGGCGCGCGCTGCACGCGGCCCGCGACGTCGCCGTTTTGACACTGCCACATGAAGCGGCCTTCCATCGCCGAAACGGGCGTGATCGGCGCATCGGTGCGGCACGTGCCGACCTGCTTCTTCAGCGCGGCAATGTCTGCCCGCCGCCGCGCCAGATCGCGATCGAGCACCACATTGTTCGCCAGCGGCGCACGCGCCGGATCGCCGCGCACCCACACGTCGCGCGCGATGGCATAGGCGCGGCCGAGGTCCGCCGACACCGGCACCGCGCGCTCCTCCGCCAGCCCCGCCTGCCGCAGCGCGAACAGCGCCTGCGACACGGGCTGGCCCGGCCCGGCATAGGTGCGATTGGCAAAGGCGAACACCGCCACACCCGCCTCGGGCAGCATCATCACGATCGATCCATAGCCGGGATAGCCCCCGCTGTGCGTCACGATCCGCCCCACCGCGCAATCGTTCACCACTTGCCACCCCATCGCATAGGCGCTCGCGACCCGGCACGGCTCGCCCGACGCGCTCGGCCGCTCCACCGTGCTGACGAAGTTCGATCCTTCCACGATCTCGCGTGCCGTCGCCCGCTTCACCGGGCCGTTCTCCGCCTCGTCACGCGGCGGCCAGCCGGACAGGAGGAACGCGATCCACCGCCAATAATCGTTCGCGCTGGTCTGCACCCCGCCCATGGCCCCGAACGCGCCGTCCGCCATGTCCGGCTCGCGCACCCAGGCGTCATCCTGCCAGCGATAGCCGAGCGCGCGCATGTCCTGCGGCCCGTTCAGCACGTCATAGCCGGTTGCGCCCATGCCCAGCGGCCTCATGATCTCGCGGCGGATATAATCCTGGTACCGCACGCCCGAGACGTTGCTGACGATACGACCGAGCATCGCATAGCCAAGATTG
This sequence comes from Sphingomonas dokdonensis, assembly GCF_002197685.1. Classification (GTDB taxonomy): domain Bacteria; phylum Pseudomonadota; class Alphaproteobacteria; order Sphingomonadales; family Sphingomonadaceae; genus Sphingomonas; species Sphingomonas dokdonensis. The sequence continues at coordinate 162,871 of NZ_NBBI01000004.1, forward strand.
GAATATTCCATCCGAAGCCCCGGCGCCTGCGCGAACGGCACGCCAGCCTTCAGCATCGCGGTGAACGACGGCTCGCTCAGCGACTGCTGCCGATCGCCCCACGGATTATCCTCCACGAAGCCGGCCGTGTGGTGCAGCAGATCATCCACCCTGATCCGCCGGCTGTCCGTCGTCGGATATCGCCAGCCACGGATCTCGGGAATGTAGCGCTCCGCCGGCGCATCGAGCGACAGCCGATCCTGATCGCGCAGCTTCAGGATCGCCATCGCCGTGAAGGCCTTGGACATGGAGGCGATGCGAAACAGGCTGTCCGCCGTCACCGGGCGCTTGCTCGCTACGTCCTGCACGCCCAGCCCGCGCACCAGCGCCAGCTTGCCGTCCTTCACCACGCCATAAACGAGGCCGGGCACATGCGCCTGCTTCATCCATGCGTCGAACAGGGCGGTGAGCTGTGGCTCCACGCTCCCCACGTCGGCAGCAGGCGCCGCGGTCGTCGAGGTCGGCGCAGTCGTCTGCGCGGCCGCGGTCAGGGGAGAGGCAAGCAGCACGGCGGCGGACAGCGCACGGAACATCGATTTCCCCAAATGCCAGATCAACGAGGCAGCAGCGTTACCGCCTGCCCCCCGCCCGTCAATCGCGCGCAGATGCCCCCACGCGGATTCGTTTCGCTGAGGGAACCACCTGCACGTTCGATCGCTCCGCTCGCCATGCACGATTGCGTCATCATCGGCGGTGGCCCGGCGGGCCTAACGGCGGCGATCTATCTCGCCCGCTTCCATCTCGACATCGTCCTGCTCGACAATGGCTCGAGCCGCGCGGCGTTGATCCCCTGCACGCACAATCACGCCGGCTTCCCCGGCGGGATCAGCGGAGAGGATCTGCTCGACCGAATGCGTGAGCAGGCCGCGTCCTTCGGCGTGCGCCGCCACATTGCCACGGCCACTGCTGTTGAACCCGTGGCCGAAAACTTCCGGATACAGGCCGGGGACACGATGTTTGAGGCCAAAACGGTGCTGCTTGCGACCGGCGTCGTCAACAATCGGCCGACGATGGACGACGCCCTCCACGATGAAGCGCTCCGCCGTGGCCTCATCCGCTATTGCCCGATCTGCGACGGCTACGAAGTCACCGACAAACGCATTGGCGTCATCGGCACCGGCGACCATGGCATGCGCGAGGCGTTGTTTTTACGTGGTTATTCCAGCGACATCACCCTGATCGCGCCAGACGCCGAACACATGCTCGACGAGGAATGCGCCGCCGCGCTCGACCGCGCCGGTATCTTGCGAATCGATGGCCCATGCGGCGGCTATGCCATTGAGGAAGAACAGTTTGTATTCGAGACGGCAAGCGGTCGACTGCGCTTCGACAGTGTCTACCCCGCCCTCGGCTCGCACATACGCTCGGAACTGGCGCTGACCGCCGGCGCCCGCGGCACCGACGAGGGTTGCATCGTCACCGACGAGCACCAGCGCACCACCCTGCCCGGCCTCTACGCCGCCGGCGACGTGGTGAAGGGTCTCGATCAGATCAGTCACGCCATGGGCCAGGCCGGCGTCGCGGCCACCACGATCCGTAACGAATTGAGTCAACGTCAGCCGCTAAGGCGTTGATGATGCGGCGCTTCTAATCCGCGGCAAAGGCAGCCGCGATCACGATCCGCTCGCCGTCCCACTCGGGTACGGCATGCTCGTTCATCGGCACCATGAACCTTTTGCCGGTCGGGCGCTCGACCTCGATAACGTCACCCGCGCCGAAATTCTCCACCGCCACAACCTGTCCCAGCGTCTCACCGTCATCGGAAAAGGCTGCAAGACCAAGCAGATCGGCATGGTAATATTCCCCCTCTTCAAGCGGGGGAAGCGCAGACCGCGGCACCGTCAACTGCGTGCCACGCAGCGCCTCGGCGGCGGTACGATCCGACACTTCGGCAAAGCGCGCGATGTTACCGCGCAGTGACCGAAGGGTCAGCGCGCCATCATTAAATGCTTTAAAAACAGAGACATCGTCGGCGAAGAGCTTCAGCTTCACTTCGCCGGCAATGCCATGTGCCCCGGTCACCGCCGCCAGGACGATCGTCGGCTCACCCGCTGGGCGAGCCTTCGTCGCCGCCGGGAGCGTCGTCGCTTCCTTCGGCTGGTTCTGGGGCCGACACCCCTTCGTTGCTGGCGACCTTTTCGTCGTCGTCATTGGCGGTCCGGGGATCGGGATCCGAGATCATGGCGCACTCCTGTTATTACAGGGAAACGCGCCATGCTCGGATCGGATGCTTATTCGGTTGCTGCTTCGACCTCGGCGGCCACAACGGCTTCCGTCGTCTCCTGCTCGGCTTCCTGCTGCGCCTTCAGCTTCTCGGCACGCTCCTCGGCGCGCTCCTTGGCCTTCTCGCCCGGCTCGGCCTTCTTCGGGTTGTTGCGCGCGGTGCGCTCACGAACACCGGCGAGGTCGAGGAAGCGGGCAACGCGATCGGTCGGCTGGGCGCCGTTGCTCAGCCAGTGCTTCGCACGCTCGGCGTCGAGCACGATGCGCTTCTCGTCGTCCTTGGCGAGCAGCGGGTTGTAGTTACCGATCTTCTCGATGAAGCGGCCGTCGCGCGGGCTGCGCGCATCGGCAACGACGATGCGGTAATAGGGACGCTTCTTCGAACCGCCACGCGACAGGCGAATGCTCAGTGCCATTGGTACTTCTTCCTTCTACGTATCTGAAATGGTTACTTCTTGAACTTCGGGAATCCCGGCGGAAGGCCGCCAGCGCCGCCCGGCAGCCCCGGCAATCCACCGCCTGCCTTGCCCAGCATGTCGCCAAGCTCCGGCCCGCCCAGCGCATTGCCAAGCCCGGCCATGCCGCCGCCCGGCCCACCCTTGCCAAGCATGGAAAGCATCCCCTTGATGCCGCCCATCTTGCGGATCTTCTTCATCGCCGTGGACATCTCCTGATGCATCTTGAGCAGCTTGTTCACGTCCTGGACGGTCGTGCCGCTGCCCTTGGCGATGCGGATCTTGCGCTTGGCGTTGATCAGCTCGGGCTTGGACCGCTCCTTCTGCGTCATCGACGTGATCATCGCGTCCATGCGCAGCAGAATGCGCTCGTCGACGGCCCCGTTCGCCATCGCTTGCTGCGCCTTCTTCATACCGGGTATCATCCCGGCGAGCGCACCAAGGCCGCCCATGCGCCGCATCTGCGCCAATTGGCCGCGCAGATCGTCCATGTCGAACTGGCCCTTGGCCAGCTTCGCCGCCATGCGCTCGGCGTCTTCCTGCTGGATCGATTCCGCCGCCTTCTCGACCAGGCTGACGACGTCGCCCATGCCCAGGATACGGCCGGCCACACGCTCGGCATGGAACGCCTCCAGCGCATCCATCTTTTCGCCCACGCCGGCGAACTTGATCGGCTTGCCCGTAACGGCGCGCATCGACAGCGCCGCACCGCCGCGCGCGTCGCCGTCCATGCGGGTCAGCACCACGCCGGTCAGCGGCACCTGTTCGGAGAAGCTCTGCGCGACGTTCACCGCGTCCTGCCCGGTGAGCGAATCGACGACGAGCAGGATCTCCTGCGGCGTGGCAATATCCGCCACCGCCTTCATCTCGTCCATCAACGCCTGATCGACGTGCAGACGGCCCGCCGTGTCGAGCATCAGGACGTCAAAGCCCTGCAGCTTCGCGGCCTGCATCGCGCGCCGGGCGATCTCCACCGGCTGCTGCCCCGCGACGATCGGCAGCGTCTGCACCTCGACCTGCTTGCCAAGCGTCGCGAGTTGTTCCTGCGCCGCCGGGCGGTTGACGTCGAGCGACGCCATCAGCACCTTCTTGCGATCGCGGCCCATCTGCCCACCGGACAGCCGCTTGGCGATCTTCGCCGTCGTGGTCGTCTTGCCCGAGCCCTGCAGGCCGACCATCATCACCACCGCCGGCGGCGACACATCGAGCTTCAGCTCGGCCGCCTGCGGATCGTCGCCGCCCAGCATCGCGACCAGCGCATCGTTGACGATCTTGACGACCTGCTGCCCCGGCGTGACCGAGCGCAGCACGTTCTGGCCGATCGCCTTTTCCGTGGCCTCATCAACGAACTGTCGGGCAACCGGCAGCGCAACATCGGCTTCGAGCAGTGCGACGCGCACTTCGCGCATCGCCTGGCGCACGTCCGCTTCGGTCAGCGCACCACGACCGCGCAAGCGGTCGAACACGCCACCAAGACGATCGCTCAGGCTGTCGAACATCGCGTCTAACTCCCTTCATCCGCCCAAACGCAAAAGCGCCGGCGGGCGAAACCTCGCCGGCCAGCGTGCACCACATGGGCGCTTGTCTTCAGCGTTCAACAACGGAACGTGGCGCGGCGTGTAGCGCAAGCGAGGCCGCAGGGCAAGTCGCCGGGCGTTAACGTCTTCTACACACAATCGCGGCAAAATGGGGCGACATGGATGACTCTTCCGTTCACGAGTCTGGCGGGCGCGGAAGACGCGCCTCGCCGATCAGCCTTATCACCATGGCGGCGGTGGGGCTGTGCGTCATCGTCCTGGCTGCGGTCATTGTGGGCGTGCTGCGCAATGGCCCACAGGCGGCCGCGCCGCTGATCTGGCCGGCGATCGCCGCGCTGGTTCTCAATCTTGCGGTGATGATCGCGGGTCGCCGTCGGCACCGCCAGGTCACGCGCCAGTTGCGCGATCAACTGAATACCACCCAGGGTACGCGCCGCCAGCCCGCCCGCGATCCGCTCACCGGCTTTCTGAACCGCCGCGCGCTGGTGGAGGATGCGACGATCCTGCTGCATGATGCCGCTCAGCGCGACATGATGATGGCGGTTCTGATGATCGATCTGGATCGCTTCAAGACGATCAACGATCTTCATGGCCACGCTGTCGGCGACGCGCTGCTCGCCCGGGTCGCTGGAGAAATCAGCAAGGAACTGCCGGCGCGTTCGCTGGCGGCCCGGCTGGGTGGTGACGAATTCGCCTGCGTGTTCCTGTTCAACCCGGCGGACTCGAAGACCGTTCAGCACGTGGCCGAACGGCTTGTCAGTCGACTCGCGCGACCAATCGACCTCGATGGCACCGCGCTTCGTATCTCTGCCTCTGTCGGTGTCGCTCGATCCGATCATGAGCCAACGTCGGTCGAGTCGCTGATCCGCGCAGCGGACATCGCAATGTATGCCGCCAAGGAAGCCGGCCGAAATCGCCTGAACTGGTTCGATCCCGCCATGGCGCGCTCGCTCCACGCCCGGAACGAACTGGAAACGGCGTTGCGCGCGGCCATTCCGGCCGGGCAGATCGTGCCGTTCTTCGAGCAGCAGATCGACCTCAACACGGGGCAGATCGTCGGCTTCGAGGTGCTCGCGCGCTGGAACCACCCGGTACACGGTCAGATTAGCCCCGATCGCTTCATCCCCATCGCCGAGCAGACCGGGATGATCGCGGACCTTTCCACCTCGCTCATGACCCAGGCTTTTCTGGCGGCGCGGGACTGGGATCCGAGCCTTACCATCTCGATCAACATCTCGCCGGTGCAGCTTCGGGACGCTTGGCTGCCGCAGAAGATCATCAAGCTTCTGCTGGAAACCGGCTTTTCCGCGCATCGACTGGAAATCGAGATCACCGAACGCGCGCTGTTCGAAAATCTGCCGCTGGCGCAATCGATCATCGGCAGCCTCAAGAACCAGGGCATCCGCATCGCGCTGGACGATTTCGGTACGGGCTATTCGAGCCTCGGGCACCTGCGCGCCCTTCCGTTCGACCGGATCAAGATCGATCGCAGCTTCGTGCAGGCCATTGCCGAGGACCAGGACAGCGCCGCGCTCGTCGGCGCAGTCGCCAGCGTCGGCGCAAGCCTCAACCTACCCGTCACGGCGGAAGGTATCGAGGATCTGGCCGCGGAGGCCCGCATGCGGGCGCTCGGCTGCGCACGCGGCCAAGGCTATTTGTATGGGCATCCCATCGATGCCGCCAACACGCGACGCCTGTTGGCCGAGCGCCGCCTTCTGAATGCCAGTGGCAGCGCCACGGACGAGGCGCACCGCCGTATCGCGGGATAAGCTATCGCCCCCCGCTAGCTTCGCGGCGGCTGCCGGCGATAGCTGAGCGCTTCGGCGAGATGGATGCGGCCGATCTCGGCGCTTCCTGCCATATCGGCGATGGTGCGCGCCACACGCAGGATCCGCGTGTAGCCGCGCGCTGATAGGCGCATGGCCTCTGCCGCCTGCGCGAGCAGCGCACGACCTGCATCGTCTGGCGTGGCAAACCGCTCCAACAATTCACCGTCGATCTCGGCGTTGGTGCGAATGCCATGCTCGCGGTAGCGTGTCGCCTGCACCGCGCGCACCTCCGCCACGCGCGCGGCCACCTCGGTCGATCCCTCGCGGGGCGGCGGCAGCATCAGATCCACCGCACTCACCGCCTGCACCTCGACATGCAGGTCGATCCTGTCGAGCAGCGGCCCCGACACTTTCGCCTGATAGTCCGCCGCGCATTTGGGCGCCCGCGCGCAGGCCAAGCCCGCGTCGCCAAGATAACCGCATCGACACGGGTTCATCGCAGCAACCAGTTGCACGCGGGCGGGATAGGTGACGTGCGCGTTGGCGCGCGCGACGCTGACCGTGCCCGATTCGAGCGGCTGCCGTAGCGAGTCGAGCACGGCCCGCTGGAACTCGGGCAGTTCGTCGAGAAACAGGACGCCAAGGTGCGCCATGCTCACCTCTCCCGGCTTCACCTTTAGCCCACCGCCCGTCAGCGCCGCCATGGAGGCGGAATGATGGGGAGCACGAAAGGGCCGCGTGCGCGTCAGCCGCCCGCCCTCCAGCATGCCGGCGACCGATTGCACCATGGACACTTCCAGTGCCTCCCCAGCATCAAGCGGCGGCAGAATGCCTGGCAAGCACGACGCCATCAGCGATTTGCCGCTGCCGGGCGGACCGACCATCAGCAGATTGTGATTGCCCGCCGCCGCGATTTCTAGCGCGCGCTTCGCCGTTTCCTGCCCTCGCACCTGGCGCAGGTCGGGGCCGGTGCCGGTCGCCTCCACTGCACCGGCCCCGGGCGCTGGCAACAATCCGTGCCCCTTCAGATGATTGATCAACGACAGGAGGTCGGGGGCGGCCACCACGTCGATCGAGCCGCTCCATGCAGCCTCCGCACCCTGCGCCGCCGGGCAAATCAGCCCCTTGCCGATCTCGGCCGCATGCAGCGCCGCCAGCAGAACACCGGGCGACGGCGCAATCCGCCCGTCCAACGTCAATTCGCCGACAATGACATATTCGGACAAAGTCTCGGCATCTACGACGCCCATCGCAGCGAGCAGCCCCAGTGCGATCGGCAGGTCGAAATGCGACCCCTCCTTCGGCAGATCGGCAGGCGACAGGTTCACCGCAATCCGCTTGGGCGGCAGCGCGAGGCCCATGGCGGCAATCGCACCGCGCACTCGCTCGCGGCTTTCGCCCACCGCCTTGTCCGCGAGGCCAACCAGATTGAAGGCCGGAAGGCCCGCGATCAGCTGCACCTGCACCTCAACGGCGCGCGCCTCCAGCCCCAGATATGCCACCGTTGCGACGATCGCCGCCATGCACGTCCCCTCGCTTCCCCGCTTGCGCTCATACCGCCTTTGCCGCCGCTGCGAAGCACTCTATATGCGGCGGTTGCAAAGGGGTGCCGCGCCCCTCGTCGCAGGTGCAGCGACGCATGCTGACGGGGCACCTCTCGCGTTGACTTGCTTCGTGCCTTCGCCTATGCGGCGCAGCATTCGGGCCGTCCCTCGTGGCGGCCTTTATTTTTCAGATTTGGGAATGAACCATGAAGCGGACCTTTCAGCCGAGCAACCTGGTGCGGGCACGCCGTCACGGCTTCCGTGCACGGATGGCGACGGTCGGCGGTCGCGCCGTGATCCGCGCCCGTCGCGCTCGCGGCCGCAAGAAGCTGTCGGCCTAACCGGCTCACCCGGAAAGACGGGTAAAGGGTTGATCATGCTGACGCGCCGCCGGGATTTCCTGGCGGCGAACGCCGGACGGCGCGCGCCCATGCCGGGCTTCGTCCTTTTGGTCCGCCCGCGCGAAGACGGCGATGCGACGATGCGCATCGGCTACACCGTCACCAAGAAGATCGGCAACGCCGTGGTGCGTAACCGGATGAAGCGCCGGTTGCGCACTTTGGCGCGTGAGCTATTGCCGGCGCACGGCATCGCCGGGGCCGACCACGTCCTGATCGGTCGCATGGGCGGCATCGAACGCGATTATGCCAACTTGAAGGCAGAGCTTGGCAAGGCGCTGCGCAAGGTGACGCGATGATCGCGCGATTGCTGATCCTGCTCGCTCGCGGCTGGCAGCTCGGGCCATCGCTCATCCTGCCGCCGACCTGCCGCTATCACCCCAGCTGTTCCGCCTATGCAATCGAGGCGCTTCGCCGCTATGGAGCGGCGCGGGGTTCCTGGCTCGCTGCGAAGCGCATCGCGCGTTGCGGGCCATGGGGCGGGCACGGCTATGATCCGGTGCCATAAGGGAATTGGGCGCTCGTGAACAAAGACAATAAGAACTTCGTGCTGTTCGCGGTGATCGCGGCGCTGATCCTGTTCGGCTGGCCGGTGATCCAGAACCGGTTCTTCCCGACTGCCAATCCCCCGGTGACCAAGATCGAGGACGGCAAGCAGAAGGTGCTGCCCAAGCCTTCCGCTGATCCCACCGCCGACTCGCCCGCCGCTACTCGCGATCGCGCTGCCGTTCTGCGTGAGACGCCGCGGGTCCAGATCGACACGCCCACGATGCGCGGCTCGATCAACCTGCGTGGCGCCCGCATCGACGATCTGGTGCTGAAGAACTACAACGAGACGGTGGCGAAGAACTCGCCGCCTGTTCGCCTGCTCTCACCCGCCGGCGCGCCTGACGCTTATTTCGCCGGTTTCGGCTGGCGGGACGACGGCCTGGCGCCGCCGGCCGCAGATGCCGTCTGGACCGCTTCGTCGCAGTTGCTCGCGCCCGGCAAGCCCGTCACCCTCACCGCCGCCAACGCCACGGGCCAGCGTTTCGCCATCGAGCTGTCGGTCGACGATGGCTATATGTTCAGCGTCAAGCAGACGGTGGCGAACGGTGGCGCAGGCGCCGTCCCAGTCGCCGCATACGGCCTCGTCAATCGAGCCAGTGTGTCGAAGGATCCCAGCAGCTGGACCAATCACGTCGGCCCGATGTCGGTCCACAACGACCACGCCGATTATGACGTCGACTTCAAGCACGTGGACGAAGGGGCGCAGCGCTTCTCGACCACCGGCGGCTGGCTCGGCTTTGTTGACAAATACTGGCTGACCGCGCTGATCCCCGATCAGGCGCGTCCCTTCGACGGCCAGTTCCGCCGCGGTGCCGGCACCGCCTATCAGGCCGATTACACCAGTAACGCCCAGCTGCTGCAGCCAGGCCGCCAGGTAACGCAGACCAGCCGTTTCTTTGCCGGCGCAAAGGAAGTGCGCCTGCTCGATCACTATACCGACAAAGAAGGCGTCAACCGCTTCGACTATGCGCTGGACTGGGGCTGGTTCCGGGTCATCGAAAAGCCGATCTTCTATTATCTCGACTGGCTGTTCCGCCAGGTGGGCAACTTCGGCGTCGCGATTATCCTCCTGACGCTGACGATCCGTCTGCTCATGTTCCCGGTCGCCCAGCGCCAGTTCCGCTCCATGGCGAACATGCGCGCCGTGCAGCCCAAGATGAAGGCCATCCAGGAGCGCTACAAGGACGACAAGCCACGCATGCAGCAGGAGATCATGGCGCTGTACAAGGCGGAAAAGGTCAATCCGCTCGCCGGCTGCGCCCCCACCCTGCTTCAGATCCCGATCTTCTACGCGCTGTACAAGATGCTCATGCTGACGATCGAAATGCGGCATCAGCCTTTCGTCGGCTGGATCAAGGATCTGTCCGCACCCGATCCGCTGACGCCGGTGAATCTGTTCGGTCTCCTGTCCTTCACGCCGCCGCACTTCTTGGCGATCGGTGTGGTGCCGATCCTGCTGGGCATCAGCATGTACTTCCAGTTCAAGCTGAACCCGGCACCGATGGATGATGCGCAAAAGCAGATCTTCTCGCTGATGCCGTGGGTGCTGATGTTCGTGATGGCGCCGTTCGCAGTCGGCCTCCAGGTGTACTGGATCACCTCCAACTGCCTAACCATCCTGCAGCAGAAGCTGCTCTACGCCCGCCATCCGGGCCTCAAGGAAGCACCCGCGAAATGACCGATCCTTTCCAGCCTGCGGAGGACAACCAGCCGCAGGCTGGCGTGGACGAGCATGATCCGGTTCGCTCGCCCGAGGCGATCGAGGCCGCACGCAAGGTGTTCGCCGGCCCGATCAGCTTCCTGAAGTCCGCCCCCGCGCTCCAGTTCCTGCCCGATCCCACCGTGCCCGAAGTCGCCTTTGCCGGCCGCTCGAACGTAGGCAAATCGTCGCTGATCAATGCGCTAACCGGTCGCAAGGCGTTGGCGCGTACCTCGGTCACGCCCGGCCGCACACAGGAGCTGAACTTCTTCGACGTCGGCGAGCCCATGCTCTTCCGCCTCGTCGACATGCCCGGCTATGGCTTCGCCAAGGCGCCCAAGGACATGGTGAAGAAGTGGCGCTTCCTCGTGAACGACTTCCTGCGCGGGCGGCAGGTGCTGAAGCGCGCCCTGGTGCTCATCGACGCGCGTCACGGGATCAAGGACGTGGATCGCGAGATCCTCGACATGCTCGACAAGGCCGCCGTCAGCTATCGCATGGTCCTGACCAAGGCGGACAAGATCAAGGCGACCGAGCTTCAGGACGTTACCGAGCGCACGATCGCGGAAGCACGCAAGCGCCCCGCCGCGCACCCCGACATCATCGCCACCTCATCCGAAAAGGGCATGGGCGTTGCCGAACTGCGCGCCGCGGTGATCGAGGCGATCGGCTGAGCGCCACGCAGCCTCGGTTGCACCGGGGCCAATGCGGCGATACGCCCGCCGCATGAAGCTCATCATCGGCAACAAGGCCTATTCCTCCTGGTCGCTCCGCGGCTGGCTCGCCTGCAAGCAATCGGGCCTGCCGTTCGAGGAGGTGGTCGTCCCACTCTACGACCAGGATTGGGATCGCCGTCGCGAGGGTGCCGAGTTTGCGCCCTCGTCGGGCAAGGTTCCTATCCTGTGGGACGGTGAGGCGGTCGTTTGGGACAGCCTCGCCATTGTCGAATATCTCGCAGACAAGGTAGGGCGCGATCGCTTCTGGCCGGCGGACGACGCAGCCCGGGCCATGGCCCGCTCGATGGCGGCCGAAATGCACTCGAGCTTCGTCGCTTTGCGCCGCGAACACAGCATGAATATCCGCCAGGTCTACGATCCCGTGCCCTCGTCCGAGGCGGTCGTCGCCGATCTCACTCGCCTGATGGAGTTGTGGGCGCAGGCTCGCGCGCGCTTCGGCGGCGACGGCCAGTTCCTGTTTGGCGAATTCGGGGCCGCGGACATCATGTTCGCCCCCGTCTGCACCCGCATCATCACCTATTCGCTCCCGATCGCACGCTTCGCCGGTGCGTACATCAACGCGGTCCTCACCCACCCTTTCATGCAGGATTGGATCGCCGGCGCGCAGGAGGAAGATTGGGTGATCGAGCAATTCGAGCAGCCCGCCCGCACATGATCGATCCCGTCGCGCTCGCCATGGCGCTGCTCGCCTGTGAAAGCGTCACCCCGGCGCGCGGCCCGGTGTTCGATGCGCTCGAGGCGGCACTCGTGCCGCTTGGGTTTCACATCGATCGTTTCGTCGCTGGCGAAGCACCCGACGGGCCGGTGGAAAATTTGCTTGCCGTGCGCGGCAGCGGCGCACCGCACATCGCCTTCGCCGGCCATCTCGATGTCGTGCCGCCCGGCGACGGCTGGACCAGCGGCCCGTTCGCGCCAGAGGTCCGCGGCGACCTACTCTATGGCCGCGGCGCGGTGGACATGAAGGGCGCGATCGCCGCCTTCGTCGCCGCCGCATCACGCGTGGATGGTCCGGGCACCACCAGCCTCATCATCACCGGCGACGAAGAGGGTCCCGCGATCCACGGGACTCGTGCGTTGATCGATCGCATGGCCGCACGCAATATCAAGCCTGATGTCTGCCTCGTGGGCGAACCCACGTCCACCGCGCGCCTGGGCGACACGATCAAGATCGGCCGTCGCGGCTCGGTCAACATCTGGATCGACGTGCCCGGTCGCCAGGGGCACGTCGCCTATCCCCACCTCGCCGACAATCCGATCACGCCCCTCGTCGCTGCGCTTTCGGAGATCGACGGGGTCGTACTCGACACCGGCACTGACTGGTTTCAGCCGTCAAACATCGAGGTGACCGACATCACCGTCGGCAATCCCGCCACCAACGTCATCCCGGCCAAGGCGAGCGCCCGCCTTTCGATCCGTTTCAATGATTTGCATCGCGGCGAAGAGCTCGGCACCCGCATCGCCGCCATCGTAAAGCGGCACGCACCAGAGGCGACCATCCGTCCCGTCGTATCCGGCGAAGCCTTCCTGACACAGCCCGGACAGCTTTCCGCCACGCTGTGCGCCGCGATCGAGGCGCGGACCGGTTTGGTGCCGGAGCTTTCCACCAGCGGCGGCACCTCGGACGCACGCTTCCTCGCCGCCGTTTGCCCGGTGATCGAGTTCGGCCTCATCAATGCCACCATGCACAAGCTCGACGAAGCCGTGGCGGTCGCCGATCTGCACACCTTGACCGACATCTACGCCGACTTCCTGACCCGCAGCTTCGCACAAGCCTGACGCCGCGCGAGACGCAGCCAGTCAAGAGAAGAGCGGCAAAAGCTCGGCAGCAGCTGAGCTGCTTGTTCAACTTAGCACACTAAAAAAGCGCGCCCGCTACTTGAGCGAACGCGCTTTTTCACCGGAACTGGCGCCTTGGATCAGCTGGCGTGTTCGGCCAGCACCGTCAGCCCCTTGGCGTTCACCTCGGCAAAACCGCCGCGGATCGCAATCGTCTCTGGTACAGCGCCCTGCGTGCGCTGTACCAGCAGATCGCCATCACGGATCGTCGACATCAGCGGCGCATGCCCTTCCAGCACCCCGAAGTCGCCTTCGGTGCCGGGAACGGTCACCATGTACACGCTCTCGCTACGGACAAGACGCTCAGGCGTGACGAGTTCGAAATGCAGCATGACAATACCTTATCTCCCTCTCCCCTCCGGGAAGAAGGTTGGAAAGAGGAGCAGTGAGAAGCGGCTCGTACAATCCCTGTCCCCTGCCCTCTCCCCCGAAGAGGAGAGGGTGCAGAAAGGCTTACGCTTCCTGCGCCAGCTTCTCGGCCTTGGCGACGACTTCGTCGATGCCGCCGACCATGTAGAAGGCCGCTTCCGGCAGGTGATCGTACTCGCCGTTCACCACCGCCTTGAACGAGCGAACCGTGTCCTCGATCTGCACGAACTTGCCCGGGATGTTCGTGAACACTTCCGCGACGTGGAACGGCTGGCTGAGGAAGCGCTGGATCTTGCGCGCGCGGCTGACGGTCAGCTTATCCTCTTCGGACAGCTCGTCCATGCCGAGAATGGCGATGATATCCTGCAGCGACTTGTACTTCTGCAGGATCGTCTGAACCGCACGTGCCGTCTCGTAATGCTCCTGGCCGACGACGCGCGGCTCCAGCACGCGGCTGGTCGAGTCGAGCGGATCCACTGCCGGATAGATGCCGAGCTCGGAGATCGCACGGTTGAGCACCGTCGTCGCATCCAAGTGGGCGAACGACGTAGCCGGCGCCGGATCGGTAAGATCGTCCGCGGGCACGTACACGGCCTGCACCGAGGTGATCGATCCCTTGTTGGTCGAGGTGATGCGCTCCTGCAGGGCGCCCATGTCGGTCGAGAGCGTCGGCTGATAGCCCACCGCCGACGGGATACGGCCGAGCAGCGCCGACACTTCTGCGCCCGCCTGCGTGAAGCGGAAGATGTTGTCGACGAAGAACAGCACGTCCTGGCCTTCCACGTCGCGGAAGTACTCGGCGATCGTCAGGCCCGAAAGTGCGACGCGCGCACGCGCGCCCGGCGGCTCGTTCATCTGGCCGAATACCAGCGCCACCTTGGAGCCTTCGCTGATCGGGTTGCCGTCGGCATCCTTGGCGATAACGCCGGCGTCGAGGAACTCGTGATACAGGTCGTTGCCCTCGCGGGTCCGCTCACCCACGCCCGCGAACACCGAGGTACCGCCATGGCCCTTGGCGATGTTGTTGATCAGTTCCTGGATGAGCACGGTCTTGCCCACGCCGGCACCGCCGAACAGGCCGATCTTGCCGCCCTTCGCGTACGGCGCGAGCAGGTCAATCACCTTGATGCCCGTCACCAGGATCGAGCTTTCGGTCGACTGATCGACGAACAGCGGGGCCGACGCGTGGATCGGCGCGTGATGCGCCGAGTTCACCGGGCCGCGCTCGTCGATCGGCTCGCCGACGACGTTCAAGATGCGGCCGAGCGTCGCCGGGCCGACCGGCACGGTGATCTGCGCGCCCGTGTCCGTCACGTTCTGCCCGCGGGTCAGCCCCTCGGTCGAGTCCATCGCAATGGTGCGCACCGTGTTCTCGCCCAGGTGCTGCGCCACTTCGAGCACCAGCCGCTGGCCGTTGTTGCTCGTCTCCAACGCCGACAGGATCGCCGGCAGGTGATCCTGCTCGAACGTCACGTCGACAACGGCGCCGATCACCTGGCTGATGCGGCCCACATTGTTGCTGCCCGAAATGGTCGAGCGATCCTCAAGGACGGTGGCCATGTTCTGCTTCCTGCTTTCGAAACTTAGAGCGCTTCTGCGCCAGAGATGATCTCGACCAGCTCGGTCGTGATCGCCGCCTGACGCGCACGGTTGTACTGGATCGACAAACGCTTGATCATGTCGCCGGCATTGCGGGTGGCATTATCCATCGCGGTCATGCGGCTGCCCTGCTCGGAAGCGGCATTTTCCTGCATCGCGCGGAAGATCTGGATCGCCACGTTGCGCGGCAGCAGCTCGGCAAGGATCGCTTCCTCGTCGGGCTCATATTCCACCGCGGCATCGCCGTCGTTTGCGGCGGATACCGTGCCGGTCGGCACGGACACCGGAATGATCTGCTGTCCGATCGGGATCTGCACCAGCGCCGACTGGAACTTGGCGTAGAACAGATGCGCCACGTCGAACTCACCCGCTTCGTAACGGGCGATCAGGTCGTCGGCGACTTCGCGCGCCTGATCGAAGCCGAGCACCTTGTGCTGTCCCAGCTCGTGATCGGCGACGATGCCGTCGGGATAGAAACGGCGCAGCACGCGCCCCTTTTTGCCCGCTAGGTAAAAGCGCACCGTCTTGCCCTGGCGCTCCAGCTCTTCAGCCTTCTTGCGCGCCGCACGCACGATGTTGGTGTTGAACGCACCGGCCAGGCCGCGCTCGGAGGTCGCGACGACCAGCAGATGCACCTGGTCCTTGCCCGTACCCGCCAGCAGCTTCGAGCTGCCTTCGGTCACGCCGACCTTGGACGCAAGGCTCGCCATCACCGCCTCAAGCCGCTCGGCATACGGACGGCCGGCGATCGCCGCCTCCTGCGCCCGGCGCAGCTTGGCCGCGGCGACCATCTTCATCGCCTTGGTGATCTTCTGCGTCGACTTCACCGAGCCGATGCGGATCTTGAGGGCCTTCAAACTAGCCATGATGGTCCTTCAGTCTCCCCGTCCCTTCTGTTGGGGAGCGGGTCCGGGAGAGGGGCAGCCGCAGGCTGTTGTGCCCTGCCCTTCTCCCGACTTCGCTACGCTCGTCCGCTCTCTTCTCTGTCGGGAGAAGAGCGCGAAGTCTCAAGCAAACGTCTTCGCGAATGCGTCCAGCGCGCTCTTCACCTGCGCCTGTGCGTCGCCGCCGAGGTCGCGGCTATCGCGGATCAGCTTCAGCGTGTCGCCATGCTGGTCGCGCATGAACGCGAGCATCGCCGCCTCGTAACGGGTCACATCCTGCACCGGCACATTGTCGAGATAGCCGTTGGTGCCGGCGAAGATCGACACCGTTTGTTCCTCAAACGGCAACGGCGAGAACTGCGGCTGCTTCAAGAGCTCGGTCAGGCGTGCACCGCGGTTCAGCAGCTTCTGCGTCGAGGCATCGAGGTCCGAGCCGAACTGCGCAAAGGCCGCCATTTCGCGATACTGCGCCAGCTCCAGCTTGATCGAGCCCGACACCTTCTTCATCGCCTTGGTCTGCGCGGCCGAGCCGACGCGGCTCACCGACAGGCCGACGTTGATCGCCGGGCGGATGCCCGCGAAGAACAGGTCGGTCTCGAGGAAGATCTGGCCATCGGTGATCGAAATCACGTTCGTCGGGATGTAGGCCGACACGTCGCCCGCCTGCGTCTCGATGATCGGCAATGCGGTCAGCGAGCCGCCGCCATTGGCGTCGTTCATCTTCGCCGCGCGCTCCAGCAGGCGCGAGTGAAGATAGAACACGTCGCCCGGATAAGCTTCACGGCCCGGCGGACGGCGCAGCAGCAGCGACATCTGACGATAAGCGACGGCCTGCTTGGACAGATCGTCGAACACGATCACGGCATGCATGCCGTTGTCGCGGAAGAACTCGCCCATCGCGGTGCCGGTGTACGGCGCCAGGAACTGCAGCGGCGCCGGATCGGACGCAGTTGCGGCGATGATGATGGAATAATCCATCGCGCCATTCTCGGTCAGCGTGCGCACCAGCTGCGCCACGGTCGAGCGCTTCTGGCCGACGGCGACGTACACGCAGTACAGCTTCTTTGATTCGTCGTCGCCGGCGTTGACCGACTTCTGGTTGATGAACGTATCGATTGCGATCGCGGACTTGCCCGTCTGACGGTCACCGATGATCAGCTCGCGCTGACCACGACCCACCGGCACCAGCGCGTCGATTGCCTTAAGGCCAGTCTGCACCGGCTCGTGCACCGACTTGCGCGGGATGATGCCGGGCGCCTTCACCTCGACACGGCGACGCTCAGTGCTGACGATCGGGCCCTTGCCGTCGATCGGGTTGCCGAGACCATCGACCACGCGGCCGAGCAGGCCGCGGCCAACCGGCACGTCCACGATCGTGCCGGTACGCTTGACGATGTCGCCTTCCTTGATCTCCGAGTCAGACCCGAAAATCACGACGCCGACGTTATCGGCCTCGAGGTTCAGCGCCATGCCCTGCACGCCATTGGCGAACTCGACCATCTCGCCCGCCTGGACGTTGTCGAGGCCATAGATGCGGGCGATGCCGTCACCGACGCTGAGCACCTGGCCGGTCTCGCTGACCTGAGCCTCGGTGTTGAAGTTGGCGATCTGGTCCTTGATGACCTTCGAGATTTCTGCGGCGCGGATATCCATCACTTAGCCTTTCATCGCGCTGGCAAGCGCATTCAAGCGGGTACGGATCGACGAATCGATCATCTGAGAACCGATGCGGACGACAAGCCCGCCCAGGAGCGCGGGATCAACCGCAAGATCAACCGACACCTCGCGACCGACACGCTGGCGAAGCTGCTGCTTTAGCTCGACAACCTGATCGTCGGTCAGCGGGTGCGCGCTGGTCACGTCGGCGGTCACTTCGCCGCGATGGCGCGCAGCCAGCTGGCGGAAGGCGCGAATGATCGCGGGCAGCTGCGCCAAACGGCGGTTCTGCGCCAGCACGCCCAGGAAGTTTCGCGTGGTCGGATCGACGCCCAGTTCGTCCGCCGTCGACAGCACGGCCTTGCCCGCCGCCTCGCGCGGCACCACCGGCGAGGTGGTCAGCGCCTTGAAGTCATCCGACTGATCCAGCGCGGCACGCACCTTGGTCAGGCTGGCCTCTACCGTATCGATCGTCTTCGCCTGCTCGGCGAGGTCGAACAGCGCGGTCGCATATCGTCCGCCCAGGCTCGCCTGGATGCTGCTGCCTAGATTACCGCTGGAACCATCCACGCGATTCGATCCCCGTTCGCACAAAAAAGTTAAGCCCCCATACGAAAACACGGCGCGCTGGTGGCGCCGTCGCTTGGGTTGGCCGGCGCGTAGCAAAGGGGTAGCAATGATGCAACACGCTGTAACGAGGGGATGACCATGGGCGAAATGATCCGCATGACGATGGGCGATGGCCAAAGCATCGCCGTTTACCATGCCATGGCCGAGGGTGAGCGTCGCGGCGGCGTGGTGCTGGTGCAGGAGATCTTCGGCGTCACCGGTCACATCCGCGAGATGGCCGATGATTTCGCCGCGGAGGGCTATGAGGTGCTCGCCCCCGCCCTCTTCGACCGCGAGCATCCGGGCTTCGAGGCGAGCTACACCGGGTCCGACTTCGAGCGCGCGGTGGAGCTTGCCCGCACGCTCCATCCGTTCGATCTGTCGCTCAAGGACACCCAAAGCTGCATCGACGCCCTGCGCGAGAATGGCCCGGTTTTCGTGATTGGCTATTGCTATGGCGGCTCCGTCGCCTGGGCGGCCGCGACGCAACTCGACGGCGTGGCTGCTGCGTCAGCCTATTACGGCAGCATGATCCCGGCCTTCGCCGAAAAGGCGCCGCCGCGCGTGCCCGTAATCGCCCATTTCGGTCGCTACGACCACGGCATCCCGATGGAAGGCGTCGAAGCCGTGATCGCCAAGGATTTCCCGCTGGCACAGGTCTATGTCTACGAGGCCGGCCACGGCTTCAACTCGGATCGCCGCAAGGATTATCACGAGCCGTCCGCCGATCTGGCGCGCGACCGCACTCTCACGCTGTTCCGGGAAAACGGCGGCTGATCACGGCGCCGGCGTAAAGCCGGCTGACCGCTTTCGATTCTTCAATGAGCGGCGGTCGGCGCGCCTCCTTCCTCCTTGGCGTCGACGGCATTGATCGCCGCCTTGCCGACCTTGCCGGCGTCCAGTGCGGCCAACACACGGCTCGCCGGATTGTCGGCCGGGGCGTGCGGATGATAAGCGAGCGGTCGCAACAGGCGCTGCGCCGCCGGGATCTCGCCCGCCTCGATCCGCGCCATCGCCGCGGCAAAGCGCACGATATCGTCCTGCGGCGCCAACTCCTGCGCACGATACAGGCCCTTGATCGATGAGGCGCGCGGCTCGATCCCTTGCAGCATGAAACTCTGCCAGAACCACCACAAGGGCTCGGGGTCGTCGGGGTCCACGCGATTCGCCGCAATGATACTGTCGCGCGCCGCATTCCACGCCGCGGCGTCGGTCGACTTGGCGTCGGTCAGCCGACGTAGCTTCACCCGACCCTGGTAGAGTAGCGCCTGGCCCGATTTTGGATCCCGCGCGAGCGCTTTGGCAGCCGCCGCCAGCGCCGCGTCATTCTCGCCGGCGTCAAAGGCCATCTCCGCCAGCCAGCCCTGCGCCACCGGATCATCGTCGTAGCGCGCAGCGACCGGCGCCGCCTTCGCGTACAATTTCTGCCCGGCCCCGCGATCCACCCCGCGCACCGATTGCATTCGCAGGTCGATCAGATCGGCCTCGCCCTTCGTCAGCGGCCGAATGGTGATCGGCGGTGTGGCCGTGTCGCCGAACGGCATCGTCATGCCCACCAAGCGCCGCCGCCCCAGATAGCCCGACAGGCTGCGATCCAGTTCCTGCAGATCGCCAAACGCTTCTTCCGCCGCGGTGACGGATGGGGTGCCGCGGTTGATCGCGCTGATATACGCCAGAAGCTGGCTGTTTCTTGCGCGATCGAAGCTGAAATAATGCGTCATCAGCCAGCCGCGCCCGTAGAAGGCATCCATCTGCGCCGCCGAAAGCCGCATCTTCGGGCCGAACATCTGCCGCGCGGTGAAGCGCTGCCCCTCCATCAATCCATAAGCGCGATGCTGCGCCGCATAGCCGATCGTGGCATTCTGGTCGGTGATCCGCATGGTGGAGGCGAATTCGGCGAAGCCTTCCGAATACCAGGCGGGAAAGGCGATGTCGTAGGTGCCCAACAAAAAGTGGTGGGCATATTCGTGGAACAGGACGATCCGCCCGAAATCGTTGCCGTCCGTCCAGCCGCCCTTGGCACCAAACGCGATCGAGCCGCTGACGCGCGAGAGGTAAAAGCCCGCGGCGTTGGTACATTGGCACAGTCGCCGAACATCGCCGTCATTGACGAGGAATACCGTCACCTTGCGTGAGGCGATATCCGGCTCATCCGTCACGTTGAGAAACCGGCGCAAACCCCAGTCGAGCCGCTCCAGCGCCTCCGATTGTTGCCGCAGCGTCTTTTCGTTGGTGTCGGAGATCAGCGTGAAATGCCGCGACCTCGCCTCAAGCCATTCGGCCTGCGCTGGCGCCGCCGCGGCCAGCATCCCCAGCAACCCAAGCAATCCGCGCCAACGCATCGGCACCTCCCGTAAACTCCCCGACCGACAAGCTAGCGCGAACTCCGCAAAACCAAAGACCTATTGTGACCGGCCTCGCGCCTGCACCGCCGCGCGCCGCGCCTCCACTGCCTCGGGCGTCACCGCGCGATTGGCGGCGGACGAACGCTCATGTTCCAGCGCCATCGCATCGCCGAACGGACGCGCGAAACCATCGTCGATCAGCTTCTTGTACGCGGCGATGAAGTCCGGATCGGCCGACGCGATGTCGCGCGCCAGTGCCCTGGCGGTGGTCAGTAGCTCGTTCGCCGGCACCACCCGGTTCACCAGTCCCCAACGTGCCGCCGTCTCGGCATCCAGGAAGTTGCCGCTCAGCGACAGCTCCTTGGCACGCGAAATGCCGATCAGCCGCGACAACTTCTGGCTCAGGCCCCAACCCGGCATCACGCCGACGCGCGCATGCGTATCGGCAAAGCGCGCCTTCTCGCTGGCGATCAGGATGTCGCAGGCCAGCGCCACCTCGAACCCGCCGGTGATCGCCACGCCGTTGATCGCGCCGATCACCGGCTTGCGACACAGTTCGATCGCCTTGACCGGATTCTCGTCCGCGCCCGTCGCATTGGCCGAGCCAAGTGCCCCCGCCGTCGACCCCAGTTCCTTCAGGTCCAGTCCGGCGGTGAACGCGCGCTCGCCTGCCCCGGTCAGCACCACCGCGCGCACCGCATCGTCCGCATCCACCTGCGTCATCACGCGATAAAGCTGCGACCGCAGCGCCGACGACAATGCGTTCATCGCCTCCGGCCGGTTCAGCGTCACCGTGGCGACCCCATCCTCGATGTCCAGCAGCACCAGATCAGTCATTCCTCGCCTCTCTTTCTCGTTATTTGCCGCACCGTAGCGAAAGAGCCGCAAGCGTCCACCGCAACTCTGGCGCACCATGGCGAAGCTGCTACCAAAGCGGTCGGGGGGATTATCGATGCTGGAGATGTTGACGCTCGCCGCACTTATCGCGGGCACGTGGGCTGGACCAATCGAGCCGTCGCCGTCTGCCATGGCCGAGCTGGAAAAAGCCACAACAGCCTTTGACGAGCCGAACTGTCCGGCGGTGCTCGAATCGGTAAACCGCCTGAAAGCGACGCCCGACTACAAGCAGAACGATTGGGTGCGCCGGGTCTTGCTCGAGTTTTCGGCGCTCTGTCTTTCGCAATCGTCTCAGGAGAGCGACAAGGCCCAGGCCTATGCCGAGGCGATGCTGGCGAGCGACATGCAAGGCAGCGGCGATGGCGTGTGGGGTGTGCGGCTCGACCGCGAGGTGCGAACGAAAGACTGGCCGGCGGCGGTCACCTCGTTCGAACGGGTCGCTGCCGAGCGGCCATTGTACCTCAACAGGGTGCCACTGGCATGGCTGAACTACATCGACCTGCAACTGCGCCGCGCCGATCAAACCGCGCTCCGCCGCCGCTATCTCGCGCTCTTCGCCGATAGCAGCTATTGGCCCGAAGAGCCCGGCGGCAGCACCGAAGGCTTCCGCTATCGCTATGCCCTGCTGCTGGCGGACGCCGGTGAGCAGGAGAAGGCGGACGCCATCGCGCGCCTGCTCACCAACCCATCGTTGCTCATGTCGCTCAGCCTCGATCCCCGCTTCCGTCCCGTACTCGGCGACGATCTGAACCTGCGCGCCGTCACCGAGCGGTACCTGACGCAGCTTCGCACCCAGGTCGGCCGCTTCCCCAATGCGATCCGGCCGGTGATCGACGTGGCGGAGCATCAACGCATGCTCGGCCGCCCGCAGGACGCGCTGGCGACGCTGCGCACCATCGAACCGGCGATCAAGGGCGACGCGCCGCTCAGCGACCGCGACGACAATGTGATCTGGTGGTGGGATCAGATGTCGCGCGCGCATCGTGCGGCCGGCGACGTGCCCGCCGCTGTCGCCGCCCTGCGCACGGCGAGCGCGATCAAGGAAGGCAATGCCGTCAACGTCAGCCACACGATCAACCTCGCCAATCTCCAGCTCAACACCGGCGATCCGGCCGGCGCAGTGGAGACGCTCCTGCCGCTTGCCGGAGCCGGCGACGGGACGGCCAGCCCTTATGGCGTGATGCAGATCGTCGGCGTGCGCGGCTGTGCCAGCCACCGGCTTGGCCGGCAGGCGGTGGCCGATGCCGACCTTGCTTATGCACGGGCACATATCGACGACGCACCCGGCACGCTCACCCAGCTCCAGCTATGCCGCGGCGATCTCGACGGCGCAGCCGCCAGCATGATCGCCCGGCTGGAGAACAAGGATCAGCGGCATGGCGCGCTGGAGGAGCTCAGCACCTTCAACGCGCCGCCCAACACGCTGCCCCGCGACCCGGTTGTCGCCGAACTCGGCAAGCTGCGCGCCCGCCCCGACGTACAGGCGGCGGCACGCGCCACTTCAACGTTCAGGAGCCGGGCTTCTAACACCGCGCTTTGATCGCAAGCGGCGGGATGCGCACCGCCTCGCGCCAGCCTACATCGGCCGGCATGAGCGACACGATCGATCATCAGGGCGCCTGGACCGCCTTCGCCGCGCGTGATCGGCAGGCGGACGGGCGCTTCGTGGTTGCGGTGCGCACCACCGGCATCTATTGCAAGCCAAGCTGCCCGGCGCGCCATCCCCGCCCGGAAAACGTCAGCTTCTACCCCGATCCGCCCGCCGCCCGCGCCGCCGGCTACCGCGCCTGCCTGCGCTGCCGCCCGGACGACGCCGCCCGCGACTCGGTCGCCGTCAAACGGGCGATCGCGATGCTCGAAGCCGACGAGACCACGCCAACGCTGGACAATCTGGCAGTGACGGTCGGCTACGCTCCCCATCACTTCCACCGCCTGTTCAAGCGCGCGACCGGCGTCACGCCCGCCGCCTACGCCCGCGCGCTGAAGGCGCGCCGCGCCGCCACCGCCTTGCAGGATGGGGCCAGCGTCACCCAGGCGATCTATACGGCCGGCTACTCCGCGCCGAGCCGCTTCTACGCTCACGCCGCCCCCCGGCTCGGCATGACGCCAAGCGCCTGGGCACGTGGCGGCGCGGGCGTCACGATCCGCTGGGTTGTCGCGCAAAGCAGCCTCGGCCCGGTCCTCGTCGCCGCCACCGATCGCGGCATCTGCCAAGTCGCCTTTGACGCCGACGACGCCTTCCTACGTGCCCATTTCCCGGCCGCCGAGATCATCGCGGGCAACGCGACACTGGTCGATCTCGCCGCCCAGGTGGTCGCCGCCGTCGAACAGCCCGGCCGCAATCCCGATCTGCCGCTCGACGTACAGGGCACCGCCTTTCAGGAGGCGATCTGGCAGGCGCTGCGCACCATTCCGGCAGGCGAGACGCGCAGCTATGCCGAGCTTGCCGCACTGGCCGGCCGCCCCGGGGCGGTGCGCGCTGCCGGATCGGCGTGCGGCGCGAACCATGTGCCCGTGCTGATCCCCTGCCACCGCGTCACCCGCGCTGACGGCACGATCGGCGGCTATGCCTATGGGCCCGAGCGCAAGCAGGCACTGTTGACGCGGGAGCGCAATCGTCAGGGTTGAACGGCGGTCGTTGCACCCGAACAGTTAATCCCGCGCATGCCCGCCGCTCGCCGGCCACACCGGGCGCCTCACGAATTTAGGTAAATATAAAGCCTTGCTGCCTAGCCTCATCGTGCAGACAGGCAGGATTGTTGGTCAAATGAACGCATTCGGGCGTCGGAATAATGTGGGTACGGGTGCACGGCCGGGCTTCGGCGTCGCGCGCCCGATGCAGGGCGGTGCGCCGCGCCCCGATCAGGGTGGCGAGCAATTTCCGTCGCTCGATACGCTCCCGCTGCCGGGTGAGGTCGCCGCGCCGGAAGGGCTTGGCCAGGTCGCCGGCATGCAGATGAATGCGATGCAGCGGCTCGCCGATCGTCAGGCCGCGTCGGGCGAAGCGGGCAACAGCCGCGTCGAGGGCTTCGAATCCTCAATCCACAAGATCAAGGAACAGGTGCTCCCACGCCTGCTCGAACGCGTCGACCCGGAAGCCGCCGCCACGCTCGGCAAGGACGAGCTCGCCGAGGAATTCCGCCCGATCATCGGCGAAGTGCTCGCCGAGCTGAAGCTCACGCTTAACCGACGCGAACAATTCGCGCTGGAAAAGGTACTGGTCGACGAGCTGCTCGGCCTCGGACCGCTCGAGGAGCTGCTCGCCGACCCCGAAATCTCCGACATCATGGTCAACGGTCCCGACCAGACCTTTATCGAAAAAAAGGGCAAGCTCCAGCTCGCGCAGATCCAGTTCCGCGACGAAGAGCATCTGTTCCAGATCGCGCAGCGCATCTGCAACTCAGTCGGCCGCCGCGTCGACCAGACCACGCCCCTTGCCGACGCCCGCCTGAAGGACGGTTCCCGCGTCAACGTGATCGTCCCGCCGCTCTCCCTGCGCGGCACCGCCATCTCGATTCGTAAGTTTTCCGCCAAGCCGATCACGCTCGACATGATGGCGGGCTTCGGCTCGATGTCGCCGAAAATGGCGACCGCACTGAAGATCGCTGGCGCCTGCCGCTTCAACATCGTCATCTCCGGCGGTACCGGCTCGGGCAAGACAACGATGCTCAACGCCTTGTCGAAAATGATCGACCCGGGCGAGCGCGTGCTGACGATCGAGGACGCGGCCGAATTGCGTCTTCAGCAGCCGCACTGGCTTCCGCTCGAAACGCGCCCCGCCAACCTCGAAGGTCAGGGCGAGATCTCGATCCGCGATCTCGTCAAGAACGCGCTGCGTATGCGTCCGGACCGCATCATCCTGGGCGAAATTCGTGGCAGCGAGTGTTTCGACATGCTGTCTGCCATGAACACCGGTCACGACGGCTCGATGTGTACCCTCCACTCCAACTCCCCGCGCGAGGCGTTGGCGCGTATGGAGAACATGGTGATGATGTCCGACATCAAGGTGCCCAAGGAGGCGATCAGCCGCCAGATCGCCGACTCGGTCGACATGATCATCCAGGTAAAGCGCCTGCGCGACGGCTCGCGCCGCGTCACCAACGTCACCGAGGTGATCGGCATGGAAGGCCCCGTGATTGTCACGCAGGAGCTCTTCAAGTTCGAATATTTGGACGAGTCCGCCGACGGCAAGATCATCGGCGAGTACCGCGCCATGGGACTGCGCCCCTACACGATCGACAAGGCGAAGCAGTTCGGCTTCGACCAGGCGTTCCTGGAGGCGTGCCTCTAAGGCGATCCGGTCCGCCTGCCGGCGAGCGACAGACCGTCGCCGCCGTAACAGATCACACCGTCACCCCGGCCTTGCGCCGGGGTCCAAGGTCCCGCGCTCGCTAACGTAGCAAGAGCGCGAAACGCTGGTTGCCGGGCTGGCCCGGCATGACGGAAAGCCTCAGAAGCTGACCCGCGCCGCAACGCGAATGTCGCGTCCCGCGAGCGGCACATAGTCCTTCGTAAATGAGGCATGCCGGCGCGCATCCACGTCGAAGATGTTGTTCGCCGAGACGATCAGGGTGGTTTCGCTCTCGCGCCCGAACGGCTTGAACGATACTGATCCGTTCACCAGCGTGAAATCGTCCGTGCGCGTCTCGAATGCCGCCACGCGATCCTGCGCGGTGACATGCTCCACCTCGATCCGGCCGCCGAAATCGCCAGCGCGCGCGGTCAGTCCACCCAGCACGCGGAAGGGCGGAATACGCGGCACCCAGCCACGGCCGTTGGTCAGCTTCGCATTGACGTAATCGGCGACCAGATTGCCATCCAGCTCGAAACCGCCGCGGCGGATCAGGTCCGCGGTCAGCTCGCCCTCCACGCCATAATAGCGCGCACCGGCCTGAAAATACTGGAACACCGGCAGCTCGTCGCGCTCCAGCCCGGTGGCATTTTCATAGATGTAATCGTCGAACCAGGTGGCATAGCCGCTCACCTGGAAGCGCACCGGTCCGGTGCGGCCGCGCGCATAAAGCTCCAGGCCCCAGCTCTTTTCGGTCTTGAAGTTCGGATTGCCGATCTCGAACGCCTGGGTGGCGATATGCGGCCCGTTCGAGAACAGCTCCTCCGCCGACGGCGCACGCACGGCACGCGATCCGTTGATGCCGATCTTCACCTCGGGCGCGACCGCATAGGAGAAGCCGAGCGCCCCGGAGAATGCATCGAAATTCCGGCTGACTCCCACCGTCGGGGCATCCTCGTCCAGCCCGACCGTCACCCCCGTGGCGCGCACGTCGGTATGTTCGTACCGGCCGGCGAACTCGACTTCCCACGGTCCCCGATCGATCTCCTGCAGGGTGAAGACGCCATATTGGTCGGTAACGTTCGGCGGCACGAACGCTTCAGCGCCGATTGCGGAGAAATCGCGCGTGAAACCCTGAAAGCCGGTGACGCCGCGCCAGCCGTTCCGATCGGCCTGCACCAATTCGAGGCGGCCCTCGAACGCCTGCGAGTTGAACACCGTGCCCACCTCGGCACCCTCGAATTCGGTATGCTTATAGTCGGCAAAGCCCGCGCGAATGCGGATCTTGTCAAGGAACTCGCCATTAGCATTCACCTCGCCGCGCAGGTCGGCGCGGAACTGCTTCATGGCGATCGTCACATCGCCATGCTCATGCCCCTCTTCTTCATGATCGTGGTCATGGTCGTGCTCCTCCTCACCATCATGGTCCTCGCCCCCGTGATGGTGACCCGCACCGGGCCGCTCCGGCACGCCGTACTTGCTGTCATAATAGCCGACCGACACGCCCAGGCTGCCGCCGTCGTTGATCAGCGTCAGGCCACCGCCCAGCGTATAGGTTTCGGTGCCGCTGTTCGGCACGCGGCCACGACGATTGGCCAAGGCCGTCGCGTCGGCGGCCTCCTCCGCATGGCCTTCTTCAGCCTCCTCGGCAGCGATCGCTAGCTGCTCCTGCCGCAGCGAGGGGGCAAGCTGATAGCCGCCGATGCGCAGATCCTCAGACTTGCGATAGCTGCCGTCGACATGCGCCACGATCTGATTCGACAGCGCCACATCGACGCCCGCGCCACCGCTGCGCTCGTCCGCCGCCGAGCCATAGGTGCCGATCGCGTCGACGTGATAGCCCTTCTCGGGCACCGCACGGGGAATGCGGCGGTCGATTACGTTCACCGCGCCGCCGATCGCCTGGCTGCCGAACAGCAGCACCGCCGGCCCACGCAGCACCTCGATCCGCTCCGCCGTCAGTGGATCGATCGTCACGCCGTGGTCGGTCGAGGTGTTCGACACGTCAAGCGAGCCGAGCCCATCGGTCAGCACGCGCACGCGCTCGCCCTGGAAACCGCGCAGCACCGGGCGCGAGGCGCCGGGGCCGAAGGAGGTTGCCGAAACACCCGGTTGGCGCGTCAGCGTGTCGCCGATCTGCGGCCGAATGTCCTGCACCAACTCGTCGCCGGTGATGACGGACTTGCCCGCCAGCAGGTTCAGGTCGCGGACGAACGGCGCGGTGATGACGATCTCGGGCGAGGCATCGACGTGTCCCGCGCGCCCTGTGGCGGGCTGGTTCGCTGCGGGCGTCGTCGTTGGCGCGGTCTGCGCATGGGCCGGCAGGCTGATCAGGCTCGTGCCCGCCAGCAGAATGGCATGTACTTTCACTTGATATTCCCCCGACCACTTCTTTGCCCCTCGTTAATAATGACGTAATAACATCTCAAGTCCCTAAAACCGCATTTTTGCGGGTTGCACCGCCGCCGATCGCTTCCCAATTCTAGCCTCATGAGCGAGGCGGACCGTTCAGACGAACCGGCCGGCGTAGAGGCAGCGCCGCCTGACCGCGCGCCCCGCCACAGTGTCTTCCTCAGCGCGACCGTGGAGCATTTCGGCAAGCGGCAGCCCAGCACGCACCGGGTGCGCGATCTTTCCGTCGGTGGCGTGCGGATCGACCATGCCGAAGGCTTCGTGGTCGGGGCTACCGTTCTCGTCACGGTCGGCGCGCTCGAATCGGTGGCCGCCACCATTGTCTGGGTGAAGGACGGTGCTGCCGGTTTGAAGTTCGCCCAGCAGATCGACCCCCAGGCCGCCCGCGCGCGCGCCGCCGTCGCGCCAGCGCCTTTCCGCGGGCAATCGCGCGGCGTCACCGCGCCGGCGCCAACGGCCGGCTGGATGCCCAATCTCGGCAGCCCCTATCGCCGCTGACCGACGCGCCAATATTTTATCCGGCGCTGCGATCCATTTCCCCGCCGCGCGCGTTTGACCGAGCGTCATAAAGGAGAACGGCCGTGACTGACGAACGCGAGCAGGAAATCCGGGAACGCGCCTACCGGATCTGGCAGGACGAGGGCGAGCCGGCCGGCCGCGAGCAGGATCACTGGTCTCGCGCGCAGGCCGAAGTCGAGGGCGCCGGCGAAAACGGGCTGATCGCCGCGCAGGCCGACGACCTTCCCTTCGGCGAGCCTGAGGACACCGGCGCCGCCGACGCGAAGGCTGCTAAGGGCGCCGACGAGATCCCGCAGGTTAGCGGTGTCGCCGCAGCCGCCGGCACGCCGATCGCCCCGGCGCCGAAATCATCGGGCAAGCCGTCCAAATAGGCCAAGCCCCTCTCCGTCAACGATCAAGTCTCGGCAGGGTGAACGCCTCATCCTGCCGCTTACCTTTGCTTTAGCGAGGCCGCCGCTTGTCCTTCTCCGTCGACCGGCTCCAGCCCGGCTTTCCCTATCCGCTCGGCGCCACGTTCGATGGCCTCGGCATCAACTTCGCCGTCTTCTCCGCCAACGCCGATGCGATCGAGCTGTGCCTGTTCGATCCCGCCGGAAAGCGCGAGATCAAGCGCTTCTGGCTGCCAGAATGCACCGACGAGGTATTCCACGGCTACCTGCCCGACGTCGAGCCCGGCCTGCTCTACGGCTATCGCGCGCACGGCCGCTACGAGCCGGAGGCGGGCCACCGCTTCAATCCCAACAAGCTGCTGCTCGATCCCTACGCCCGCAAGCTCCACGGCCAGATCAAGTGGACCGATGCGCTGCACGGCTATCGCATCGGTCACCGCCGCGAGGACCTCTCCTTCGACAAACGCGACAGCGCGCCGGCGATGCCCAAGAGCGTGGTGGTCGACGATCATTGGGACTGGTCACGCGATCGCCGCCCCAACACGCCCTGGTCCGAAACCGTCATTTACGAGGCGCACACCAAGGGCCTCACCAAGCTGATGGAGGAAGTGCCCGCGCGCGACCGCGGCACCTACGCCGCGCTCGGTCATCCCGCCGTCATCCGCCACCTCCAGCGCCTCGGCGTCACCGCGGTCGAGCTACTCCCGATCCAGGCGTTCACGCAGGATCGCTTTTTGCAGGAAAAGGGCCTGCGCAATTACTGGGGCTACAACACGCTTGGCTTCTTCGCCCCCGAACAGGCGTATATGGCGGGCGAGCATCAGGACGAGTTGCGCCGCGCCGTCCACCGCCTGCACAAGGCCGGCATCGAAGTCATCATGGACGTGGTGTACAACCACACCTGCGAAGGCTCCGAACGCGGCCCGACCCTGTCGTGGCGCGGCCTCGACAACGCCAGCTACTACCGCCTCGTGCAGGACAACCCGCGCTACACGATCAACGATACCGGCACGGGCAACACGCTCAACATGAGCAAGGCGCGCGTGATCCAGATGGTCGCGGACTCCTTGCGCTATTGGGCCACCAGCTTCGGCATCGACGGCTTCCGCTTCGATCTCGGCCTCACGCTCGGCCGCGAGGCGACCGGCTTCGACCCGGGCGCCGCGTTCTTCGACGTCGTCCGCCAGGACCCCGTCCTCAGCCAGTTAAAGCTGATCGCCGAGCCGTGGGACGTCGGCCCCGGCGGCTATCAGCTCGGCAACTTTCCGCCCGGCTTCGCCGAATGGAACGACAAATATCGCGACACGGTGCGCAGCTATTGGAAGGGTGACGCCGGCAAGCGCGGCGACCTTGCCGCACGGCTTGCGGGCTCGGGCGACCTGTTCGACCGCCGCGCACGTCGTCCGTGGGCCAGCGTCAACTTCCTCGTCGCGCACGACGGCTTCACCCTCGCCGACACGGTGATGTACGAGGACCGCCACAACGAGGCGAACGGCGAGGACAATCGCGACGGCCACGACAATAACCATTCGCGAAACTGGGGCGCCGAAGGTCCGACCGACGATCCCGCGATCAACGACGCGCGCGGCCGCGTCATGCGCTCGATGATGACCACTCTGCTCGCCTCGCTCGGCACGCCGATGCTGGTCGCCGGTGACGAGTTCGGCCGCACGCAGCACGGCAACAACAACGCCTATTGCCAGGATAACGAGATCAGCTGGCTCGACTGGCAGGCCGCCGCCTCGCTGGCGGGCCAGCAGCAGATCGACTTCACCGCCCGCCTGACCGAGCTGCGCCGCCGCTACCCCGTGCTGCGTGCGCCCACCTTCCTCTACGGTCAGGACTCGCCCGGTCACGGCGTCAACGACGTCGAATGGTGGGACGAACGCGGGCAGCAGCTCAGCGCAGAGGATTGGCAGAATCCCGAAGGCCGCGCGCTGATGATGCGCCGCGCGATCCGGAACGAGGCCGGCGACGTCGAGGCCGTGTCGCTCCTCCTCAACGCCAGCAGCGAACCGATCACCTTCCACCTGCCCCCGCCGGAAACCCGCCGCACCGTGCTGATCGACAGTGCCCGCCCCGATCAGGGCGAGATCGAGATCGGCAACGAATATGAGGTCGCCCCACAAGGCGCCGTCCTCCTCACCTGGACCAGCGCGTGGGAGGCATGATGCGGTGGGGCGCCGAGCCGCTGGCCGACGGCACCACCCGTTTCCGCCTCTGGGCGCCCGACGCGGAAACGGTCGCGATAGAAATCGCAGCCTCAACCCTGCACCCCGGCGAGGGCCGGGGAACAGCGGAAGAAGCACGCACATCCCTCACCCCCACCGCAAACGGCTGGTGGGAGACCACCCTCCCCGCCCCGCCGGGCACCCGCTATCGTTACCGCATCGGCGACACCGCCGTTCCCGATCCCGCATCCCGGCGACAGGACGGCGGCGTTCACGGCTGGAGCATCGTCCGCGACCACGCCTACGCCTGGCGCACGCCAGACTGGCGCGGCCGTGCGTGGCACAAGATGGTGTTCATGGAGCTGCACGCCGGCACGCTGGGCGGCTTTGCCGGTATCACCCAGCGGCTGCCCGCCATCGCCGCGCTTGGCGTCACCGCGATCCAGCTCATGCCGATCAACGCCTTTGCCGGCATGCGCGGCTGGGGCTATGACGGCGTCCTCCCCTATGCCGTCCACGAGGCATATGGCACGCCCGACGACCTGCGCGCGCTGATCGACGCCGCGCATGAACTTGGCCTCAGCGTCTTCCTGGATGTCGTGTACAACCACTTCGGCCCCGACGGTAACTACCTCGGCCTCTATGCCGACCGGTTCTTCCACCGCGACGTCGCCACGCCCTGGGGCGGCGCCGTCGCCGTCGACGAGCCCGCGGTCGCCCGCTTCTTCATCGACAATGCCTTGATGTGGCTGCGCGACTATCGCGTCGACGGCCTGCGCTTCGACGCCGTCCACGCGATCGACAACCCCGCGTTCCTCGACGCAATGGCCGCCGAGATCCGTGCCGCTTTGCCGGACCGCCACGTCCATCTCGTGCTGGAAAACGAGCACAACGACGCCGCCCGCCTGCGTCCGGACGCCTATGACGCGCAATGGAACGACGATTTCCACAACGTCCTCCACGTGCTCCTCACCGGCGAAACCAGCGCTTATTACGGCGACTTCGCCGACAGACCGGCTCAACGCCTCGCGCGCTGCCTCGCGGAGGGCTTCATCTACCAGGGCGACCCCTCGCCCAATCACGACGGCAAGCCGCGCGGCACGCCCAGCGCTCACCTTTCGCCGACGCGCTTCGTCAGCTTCCTCCAGAACCACGATCAGGTCGGCAACCGCGCCATGGGCGAGCGGCTGACGCGCCTAACCGATCCCGCCAAACTGCGCGCCGCCACCGCGCTGATGCTCCTCGCACCACAAATCCCGCTGCTGTTCATGGGCGAGGAAGAAGGCAGCGACACGCCTTTCCTGTTCTTCACCGACTTCCACGACGACCTCGCCGACGCGGTCCGCGAAGGGCGTCGCAAGGAATTTGCCAAGTTCGCGGCATTCGCCGACGAGCAGGCCCGCGCGCGCATCCCCGATCCCAATGCGGAAAGCACCTTTGCCGCGTCGATCCCGCAGCCCGGCCCTGACGCCCCCGCCTGGCGCTCCTTCTATCAGCACCTGCTGCGCCTGCGCCGTGAACAGATCGTTCCGCACCTCGCCGACACCGCAACGATGCCCGTCAGCGACGGCGCGAGCAACGACCTGCCGCGCATTCGCAGCCTCGGCGCGCAGGCGACCGGCGACGCGCGCGTCACCGCCCGCTGGCGCCTGCGCGGCGGCAAGATCCTGACGATCGTCATCGATCTCGCCGACAACCCCGCCCCGCTCCCCGCCGCACCGCTCATGATCAGCGAAGCCGAAGCGCGATCCGCCGACGAACGCACCGGCTCCACATCGGCCGAGACCGGCGCGGCAGCGTCGCCAACCCCGCTCTTCACCACCGACGACCGCTTCGTCGCGTGGATCGAATGACCAGCCTCCACGCAGCGGCCAAGGCCGCGGGCCTCATGCGCGATTGGACCAATGCCGCCGGTCGCGCACAGCAGGTCGACGACGCGGTGCTCGAAACCCTGCTCGCCTGCCTCGATCCGACCCCGGCCGACCAGCCCTTTGTCACTGCGGTTGTCGGACAGCCGATACGCCTCCCGGATGCGCCTCACGGCACCGCCGAAGTCACGCTCGA
Source organism: Sphingomonas dokdonensis (assembly GCF_002197685.1). Classification (GTDB taxonomy): domain Bacteria; phylum Pseudomonadota; class Alphaproteobacteria; order Sphingomonadales; family Sphingomonadaceae; genus Sphingomonas; species Sphingomonas dokdonensis. Next base: position 195,863 of record NZ_NBBI01000004.1, read on the forward strand.
AAGCGGCACCGCGCGCCCCCTCGTGCTCGGACAGGACGCAATAAGCGAGGTTGGCTACCATCGGCTGACGCTCGGCACGCGGCAGTACACGCTCGCCATCGCCCCGCCGCGCTGCCCGCAGCCACCCGCAAGAGGCTGGGGCCTCGCCGTCCAGATCCCCGCGCTCCGCGACGATCGGGACAGCGGCTATGGTACCTTTCACACGCTCGCCAACAGCGCCGCCGCCTTCGGCCGCGCCGGCGCCGCCGCGCTGGCGATCAGCCCCACCCACGCGCTCTTCCCCGCCGATCCCCACCGCTTCAGCCCCTACGCGCCCTCCTCGCGCCTTTTCCACAACGTCATGCTCGCCGATCCGGCGACGATCGGCATGGCGTCCGCCAATTCCGATGCCGCGCCCGAGCTGATCGACTGGCAAGGCGCGCTTCCACGCCACCTCAAGCTCCTGCGCAGCACCTTCGACAAAGCCGGCGACCCTGTCCAAGAAGCAGTTGCCACCTACCGCAAGGAAGGCGGCTTCGCACTTGAAGCGCATGCCCGCTTCGACGCCATCCACGCGCGGCTCGGCGGAAACGGCTGGCTCGATTGGCCGGCCGAGTTGCGTGACCCTACTAGTGACGCAGTTCAGCGCTTCGCTGCCGATCACGCCGACGACGTCTCCTTCTACGTCTTCCTGCAATGGCTAGCAGATCAGGGCCTGGCCGCTGCGCAAAGAAGCGCGCGAAAACAGATGGCTGTCGGCCTTATCGCAGATCTCGCCGTAGGAACCGACCGCGGCGGCAGCCACGGCTGGAGTAGCGGTGCGGACCTGCTCAACGGCGTCACCATCGGCGCGCCGCCCGATCCGCTCGGCCCCGACGGCCAGAATTGGGGCATCTCCGCGCTCGATCCCTATCAGCTCGCTCGCAGCGGTTATCGCGCCTTTATCGACACGATCCGCACCACTTTGCGGCATGCCGGCGGCATCCGCATCGATCATGCGATCGGCCTCGATCGCCTGTGGATCGTGCCGGACGGCGCGACCGCCGCGGATGGTGCCTACCTGACCATGCCCGGCGACGCGCTGAAGACCATCGTCGCGATCGAGGCGCACCGCACCGACGCGATCGTCATCGCGGAGGACCTGGGCACCGTCCCGCCCGGCCTGCGCGACGATCTCGCGATCCGCGGCATGCTCGGCATGCGCGTCCTCCCGTTCGAGCGCGACAAGGCGGGCGCCTTCGTCCCGCCGCAGCGCTGGGACGCAAGCGCGGTCGCCATGACCGGCACCCACGACACGCCGACGGTCAGCGGCTGGTGGCACGGCCGCGACATAGAATGGCGCGCCCAGATCGCCGGCAAACCCGATCCCGCGGGGATCGAGAACCGCGCCGGCGAGCGCACTGCGCTTTGGCAGGCACTCGCCGGCGTCGGGTCCCCGCCCGCAGATGCACCACTCGACCAGATTCTCGAGACCGTCGCCGATGCGCCCGCCCCGCTCGCCATCTATCCGCTCGAAGACCTGCTCGGGCTGGGGGAGCAGCCGAACCTGCCCGGCACCACCGACGAACACCCCAATTGGCGCCGCCGCATGCCCGCCGCGACCGACGCGCTGCTCGCCCGGCCGCCGGTCGCGGCGCGTACCCGAATGCTTACCACCAAGAGGCCTGGATGACCCCGCGCGCCACCTACCGCCTGCAATTCCACGCCGGCTTCACCTTTGCCGATGCGGAGGCGATCGTGCCCTATCTCGATCGTCTCGGGATCAGCCACATCTACGCCTCGCCCATCACCACCGCCGCGCCCGGCTCGACCCACGGCTATGACGTGGTCGACCCCACGCGGATCAATCCCGAACTCGGCGGCGAGCCTGCCTTCCGCCACCTCGTCGAAATGCTCCGCGCCCGCGATATGGGCATCGTCATCGACATCGTACCGAACCACATGGGCGTCGCCGGGGACAGCAACGCCTGGTGGAACGACGTGCTGCGCCACGGCCGCAATAGCCGCTACGCCGACGTGTTCGACATCGACTGGTCGCGCCCCATCCTTCTTCCGGTGCTCGGGACCTCGCTGACCGAGGCGCTGGACTACGGCGTGCTGACGATCGAGCGGCACGAGGATCGCTGGTGGCTCGTCGCCTATGGTGACCAGCGCTTTCCGCTGCGTGACACGGATCAGGACGCACCCGATCGCGAGCCGCTCGCCGCGCTGCTCGACCGGCAGCACTACCGGTTAGCGCTATGGCGCACCGCTAACGACGAACTGAACTGGCGCCGCTTCTTCGCCATCAACGAGTTGGCCGGCGTTCGTATCGAAGAGCCTGAGGTGTTCGACCGCACCCACGCGCTCTATTTTCGTCTCCATGACGAAGGGCTGATCGACGGTGTCCGCGTCGATCACGTCGACGGCCTCACCGATCCGCTCGGCTATTGCCGCCGCCTGCGCGAACGCCTCGGCGGCGACGCGTGGATCGTCATCGAAAAGATCCTCGGCCCTGATGAGCCCCTGACCGACGAATGGGCTGTAGATGGGACCAGCGGCTACGATTTCATGGAAGAAGTCGCTGCCCTGCTGCACGATCCGGCAGGTGCCGAACCGCTCAGCGACCTGTGGCAGGAGATCAGCGGACGTCCGGCAGAGCTGGCGCCGGAAGAACTGCTCGCGCGCCAGCAGCTCCTCGCCTGGCAATTCACCGGCCAGCTCGAAGGCTGCGTCGATGCATTCGCCGCCATCGCGCCCGACGGGATCACGCGCGCGATGCTGCGGCGCGCGGTGGAGCGGCTCCTCTGGGTATTCCCCGTGTACCGCACCTATGGCCCCGATGCGCCCCCCAGCGATGCCCCGATCCGCGCCCAGGTTCGCGCGCGCGTCGCCCCGCGTCTTCCCCCCGGCGAGGCGCATGTCGCCGACCTGATCCTCAACTGGCTCGCCGGCGACGGTCCGGGCGAGGAAGAAACGCGCGCGGAAGCGGTTCGCCGCTTTCAACAGCTCTCCGCACCTATCGCCGCCAAGTCATTGGAAGACACAGCTTTCTACCGCTACGGGCGACTGCTGTCGCGTAACGACGTCGGCTTCGACGCCGCCCGCATGTCGCTGACCCCAGCCGACTTCCACCAGCGCATGCAGGACCGCGCTACCCACTGGCCGCGCGCGATGCTCACCACCGCCACCCACGATCACAAGCGCGGCGAGGACACCCGCGCCCGCCTCACGGTCCTGAGCGCGATGCCCGCTCGCTGGCGCACGATCGTCGCTGAATGGGAGGCAATCGCCGATCCGCTGTCCGACGGCGTCGACCGCGGCGATCGCTACATGCTGTTCCAATCACTACTCGGCGCTTGGCCCGACGCGGCCGACGACAGCTTTGCCGAGCGCATCGCCGCCTGGCAGACCAAGGCATTGCGCGAGGCCAAGCTGCGCTCGTCCTGGGAAGCCCCCGACGAGGCGTACGAGGCACGCTGCAACGCCCTCGCCGCCGCGCTCATCGCCGACGAAGGCTTCCGCGCTTCGATGACCGCCTTCCTGGCGGAGATCGCACCGGCGGCCGAGCACAACAGCCTGGTCCAAGTCGCTCTCCGCTGTACCATGCCCGGCGTGCCGGACCTCTATCAGGGCAACGAGTTCGCCGACCTCAGCCTGGTCGACCCTGACAACCGCCGCCCCATCGACTACCAAGCGCGCCGCGCCGCTCTCGCCGCGCCGCCGCCCAAGCTACGGCTGCTCACCACCCTGCTGGACCTGCGCCGCCGCCATCCGGCACTGTTCACCGCCGGCAGCTACGAGCCGGCCCACGTTTCGGGCGATGCGCGCTTGCTCGCCTTCGAGCGCCGGCACGATGGCAAGACATTCCGTTGCGCCGTCCGACTGGAGGAGGCGACGCCAGCAGATACGTCGATCCGCTTCGCGTCGGGCACCACGCGCGACGCAAGCGCGCTCTTCGCGGACAGTCCCGTCTGGTTCGAACTCGCCTGACCCATCCGCCCCTCCCACACAAGCGAGAGGGGCGCTACTCACATCCTTACGAGCCCCGGCACGATCACGCCGGCTCGTCGACGCCGTAGAACAGCTTGCCGATCTCGATCTCCGCGCGCCCCTGCGACACGCGGTGCGCATTGGTGTCGCGCAGCGAATAGACGCAGCCGCAATATTCCTGCTGATAGAATTGCTCGCGCTTGGAGATGTCGATCATCCGCGCCGCGCCGCCGCCCTTGCGCCAGTTGAACGTCCAATAGCTGAGGTCGGGATAGCGCCCAGCCGCCCGCTCCCCGCAATCGTTGATCTGGTTCATGTTCTTCCAGCGCGAGATCCCCAGAGACGAGGTGATCACCGGAAAGCCGTTCTCGTGCGCATAGAGCGCCGTCCGCTCGAAGCGCATGTCGAAGCACATGGTGCAGCGCACGCCGCGCTCCGGCTCGTTCTCCATGCCACGCGCGCGCTTGAACCAGTTCACCGTGTCGTAATCGGCATCGACGAACGGCACGTCGTGCGCCTCGGCGAAGCGGATGTTCTCCTCCTTGCGAAGGAGGTATTCCTCCTTAGGGTGGATGTTCGGATTGTAGAAGAAGATCGTGTAATCGATCCCGCTCGCCGTCATCGCCTCCATCACCTCGCCCGAGCACGGCGCGCAGCAACTGTGCAGCAGCACCTTCTTGTGCCCGTCGGGCGGCGTCAGGATCGGGCGGTCGATATCGGTGGTGACTGGCTTGGTCATGCCTTCGCTTTAGCGCAAAACGCGTCATGATTACAGACGTGCCGAGCTCGTCCCCGCTCCGGCCGAGCGCGATGCGCGTCGCACACTCGTTCGCAACTTTTGCAAATCCGCACCCACGCCATCCGCCAATCTTCGCGCTTTAGATGGGCGCTGCGGGTTGCGCCGTTGCGGATAATGCACAAATGGTAACGGGTGATCGCCCAGCAGCGACGCGCATGTCTCGGGAGAGTGTCGGTGCGCGCCGCCAAGCCAGACAGAGAGCCAGCCATGAACCGCGCCCATCGCAAGCAACTACCCGGTACTGAGGTCGACTTCTTCGACACGCGCGACGCGATCGAGGCGATCCGCCCCGGCGCCTATAACGGCCTGCCCTATGTCTCGCGCGTGCTGGCCGAGCAGCTCGTCCGCCGCTGCGATCCCGCCATGCTCACCGACGCGCTGACCCAGATCGTCGAGCGCAAGCGCAATCTCGATTTCCCCTGGTATCCCGCGCGCGTCGTCTGCCACGACATCCTCGGCCAGACGGCGCTGGTCGATCTCGCCGGCCTGCGCGACGCGATCGCCGACCAGGGCGGCGATCCTGCCAAGGTCAACCCCGTCGTCCCCACCCAGCTGATCGTCGACCACAGCCTTGCGGTCGAGCATGGCGGGTTCGATCCGCAAGCGTTCGAAAAGAACCGCGCGATCGAGGATCGCCGCAACGAGGATCGCTTCCACTTCATCGAATGGACCAAGGAGGCGTTCCAGAACGTCGACGTGATCCCCGCCGGCAACGGCATCATGCACCAGATCAACCTGGAAAAGATGTCGCCCGTCGTGCAGCTGCGCGACGGCGTCGCCTTCCCCGACACCTGCGTCGGCACCGACAGCCACACGCCGCACGTCGACGCGCTGGGCGTCATCGCGATCGGTGTCGGCGGGCTGGAGGCCGAGACGGTCATGCTCGGCCGCGCGTCGATGATGCGCCTCCCTGACATCGTCGGCGTGAAGCTCACCGGCAAGCGCCAGCCGGGCATCACCGCCACCGACATCGTTCTCGCGATCACAGAATTCCTCCGCAAGGAGCGTGTGGTCGGCGCCTGGCTCGAATTCTTCGGCGAGGGCGCGGACAGCCTGACGATCGGCGACCGCGCGACCATTTCGAACATGTGCCCGGAGTACGGCGCCACCGCATCGATGTTCTACATCGACCAACAGACGATCGACTATCTCCTGCTCACCGGCCGCGAGAGCGATCAGGTCAAGCTGGTCGAAACCTACGCCAAGCACACCGGCCTGTGGGCCGACGCGCTCAAGACCGCCGAGTATGAGCGCGTGCTCGAATTCGATCTGTCGAGCGTGGTGCGCAACCTCGCCGGCCCGTCCAACCCGCACCGCCGCCTCGCGACGTCTTCGCTTGTCGAAAGCGGCGTGGCGGTCGGCCTGGAGGCGGCGCAAGCGGAGGAGCGCGAAGGCCTGCTCCCCGACGGCGCGGTGATCATCGCCGCGATCACCAGTTGCACCAACACGTCGAACCCGCGCAACGTCGTCGCCGCCGGCCTCGTCGCCAAGAAGGCCAACGAGCTCGGCCTCGTCCGCAAGCCGTGGGTGAAATCCAGCTTCGCCCCCGGCTCGATCGTCGCGCGCCTCTATCTGGAGGAGGCCGGCCTGCTGCCCGAGCTGGAGAAGCTCGGCTTCGGCATCGTCGCCTTCGCCTGCACCACCTGCAACGGCATGTCGGGCGCGCTCGATCCCAAGATCCAGCAGGAGATCATCGACCGCGATCTCTACGCCACCGCCGTCCTGTCCGGGAACCGCAATTTCGACGGTCGCATCCACCCCTATGCCAAGCAGGCGTTCCTCGCCTCGCCGCCGCTGGTGGTGGCCTATGCGATCGCCGGCACGATCCGCTTCGACATCGAGCAGGACGTGCTCGGCACGGTCGATGGCCGCGAGATCCGCCTGAAGGACCTGTGGCCGACCGACGAGGAGATCGACGCGATCGTCGCCGCGCACGTGAAGCCGGAGCAGTTCCGCAGCGTGTACGAGCCGATGTTCGGCGCGCGCGCGAAGTCGGCGGACAAGATCAGCCCGCTCTACGATTGGCGCCCCACCTCCACCTACATCCGTCGTCCGCCCTATTGGGACACGCAGGGGGTCGGCGCGCTGGCGGCGCACCCGCGCACGCTGAAGGACATGCGCCCGCTCGCCATCCTGCCCGACAATATCACCACCGATCACCTGTCGCCTTCAAATGCGATCCTGCCGAGCTCCGCGGCAGGCGAATACCTCACCAAGATGGGCGTGCCGGAGGAGGATTATAATTCCTACGCCACCCACCGCGGCGATCACTTGACCGCGATGCGCGCCACCTTCGCCAACCCGCAGCTTGTCAACGAAATGGCGGTGGTCGATGGCCAGGTGAAGCGCGGCAGCCTCGCCCGCGTCGAGCCCGACGGCACCGTGATGCGCATGTGGGAAGCGATGGAAACCTATGCCGAGCGCAAGCAGCCGCTGATCATCATCGCCGGGGCCGATTACGGTCAAGGCTCCTCGCGTGACTGGGCCGCCAAGGGCGTCCGCCTCGCCGGCGTCGAGGCGATCGTGGCGGAGGGCTTCGAGCGCATCCACCGCACCAACCTCATCGGCATGGGCGTGCTCCCGTGCGAGTTTAAGCCGGGCACCACGCGCCTGACGCTCGAACTCGACGGCACCGAAACCTATGACGTGATCGGCGACCGCCAGCCCGGCGCCACGCTGACTTTGATCATCAAGCGCAAGGATGGGTCGACGCAGGAGGTGCCCGTCACCTGCCGCCTCGACACCGCCGAGGAAGCGTCGATCTACGAGGCCGGCGGCGTGCTGCAGCGCTTCGCGCAAGACTTCCTCGCCTCCGAAGCGGCGGCCGCGTGATCCCTGCCCCACAAACCATCGTCACCTCGGCCTTGTGCCGGGGTCCACTCCGCCGCGAACTCAACGGCGTCGCGATTGCGGCCCGGTGGATGCCGGGACAAGCCCGGCATGACGAAGACACTTACATCGAGGTAGCACGCTGATGGCCGGCCAGACCCGCATCCCCGCCACCTATATGCGCGGCGGCACCAGCAAGGGCGTGTTCTTCCGCCTGGAAGACCTGCCCCAAGCCGCCCGCGTCCCCGGTGCCGCGCGTGACAAGCTGTTCCAGCGCGTCATCGGCAGCCCCGATCCTTATGCCGCGCAGATCGACGGCATGGGCGGCGCAACGTCCAGCACCAGCAAGTGCGTCATCGTCTCGCCGAGCAGCCGGCCCGATCACGACGTCGACTATCTTTACGGCCAGGTGTCGATCGACACCGATTTCGTCGACTGGTCGGGCAATTGCGGCAACCTGTCGACCGGCGCGGGCGCCTTCGCGATCCACGCCGGCTATGTCGATGCCAACCGTGCCGAGAACGGCATCTGCACCGTCCGCATCTGGCAGGCGAACATCAACAAGACGATCATCGCTCACGTCCCCGTCGCCAACGGAGAAGTGCAGGAAACCGGCGACTTCGAGCTCGACGGCGTCACCTTCCCAGCGGCCGAGATCGTCCTTGAATTCGTCGACCCCGCCGATGACGGCGAAGAGGGCGGGTCGATGTTCCCCACCGGCAATCTCGTCGACGAACTCGACGTGCCGGAGGAGATCGTGCCCGGCGGCAAGCTCAAGGCGACGATGATCACCGCGGGCATCCCGACGATCTTCGTGAACGCCGCCGACATCGGCTTCACCGGCACCGAGCTGCGCGAGACGATTAATGGCAACCCGGACATGCTGCGCCGCTTCGAGGCTTTGCGCACCATTGGCGCGCTCAAGATGGGCCTCATCAAGTCGCCCGAGGAAGCCGCCAAGCGTCAGCACACCCCCAAGATCGCCTTTGTCGCCCCGCCGACCGATTACCCATCGTCCAGCGGCAAGATCGTGAAGGCCGACGATATCGACCTCCTCGTCCGGGCCATGTCGATGGGCAAGCTTCACCACGCCATGATGGGCACCGCTTCGGTCGCCATCGCCACCGCGGCCGCGGTGCCCGGCACGCTCGTCAACCAGGCGGCCGGCGGCGGCGAGCGGCAGTCGGTTCGCTTCGGCCACCCCTCGGGCACGCTGCGCGTCGGCGCGGAGGCTAGGCAGGTCGATGGCCAATGGACCGTCACCAAGGCGATCATGAGCCGCAGCGCCCGCATCCTGATGGAAGGCAACGTCCGCGTGCCGCAGGGCAGTTTCTGACCGACCGCCGTGCCCGAAACGATAGCATTTGTAACACGCCCGCCGCAGGGCAACCGGACAAGCAGAAAGAGGACCGAAAGAGCATGACCGACACCGCCACCGCGCCCACCTTCAAGCCCAAGAAGTCCGTCGCCCTCTCGGGCGTCGCCGCCGGCAACACCGCCCTGTGCAGCGTCGGCCGCACCGGCAACGACCTGCATTACCGCGGCTATGACATCCTCGATTTCGCCGAAACGGCGGAGTTCGAGGAGATCGCCCACCTCCTCGTCCACGGCTGGCTCCCCAACGCCGCCGAGCTGAAGGCGTACAAGGCCAAGCTGAAGGCGCTGCGCGGCCTGCCGCTTGCCGTGAAGGAGGCGCTCGCCGCGCTCCCCGCCGCCGCCCACCCGATGGACGTGATGCGCACCGGCGTCTCCGCGCTCGGCTGCGCGCTGCCGGAGAAGGACGATCATAACAGCCCGGCCGCGCGCGACATCGCCGATCGGCTGATGGCCAGCCTCGGCTCGATGCTGCTCTATTGGTATCACTTCTCCAACAACGGCGTGGAGATCGAGGTCGAGACCGACGACGATTCGATCGGCGGCCACTTCCTCCACCTGCTCCATGGCGAAGCGCCGAGCGAGAGCTGGGTGCAGGCGATGCACACCTCGCTGATCCTCTATGCCGAGCATGAATTCAACGCCTCCACCTTCACCAGCCGCGTCATCGCGGGCACCGGCTCCGACATGCATTCGTGCATCACCGGCGCGATCGGCGCGCTGCGTGGGCCCAAGCACGGCGGCGCCAACGAAGTCGCCTTCGAGATCCAGAAGCGCTACCAGAACCCGGACGAGGCAGAGGCCGACATCCGCAAGCGCATGGAAGCCAAGGAGGTCATCATCGGCTTCGGCCACCCGGTCTATACGATCAGCGATCCGCGCAACGTCGTCATCAAGCGCGTCGCCAAGAAGCTGTCGGACGAGGCCGGCTCGACCAAGATGTACGACATCGCCGATCGCCTCGAAACGGTGATGATGGACGTGAAGAAGATGTTCCCGAACCTCGATTGGTTCTCGGCCGTCTCCTATCACATGATGGGCGTCCCCACCGCGATGTTCACGCCGCTGTTCGTCATCGCCCGCACCTCCGGCTGGGCCGCGCACGTCATCGAACAGCGCGAAGACAACAAGATCATCCGCCCGTCGGCCAATTACACCGGCCCGGAAGATCTGAAGTGGGTGCCGCTGGCCGAGCGCAAGTAAGCGCCCGCCCACACTGAGGACCGGAGGCGCGATCAACGGCAGATTGGTCGCGCCAAGCTGGGCTGCTACTGCGCGCCCACGCTAGACGTCGCACAAACAAGGACCACCAATGCCCTACCTCCTCGCCTCCGACCTCCCCACCGAATCCGCCGGCAAGCGCTTCCGCGCCGGCCTTGAGCGTCCCGGCATCTTCCAGCTTCCCGGCGCGCACAACGGCCAGTCGGCGATCCAGGCGCGCAACGCCGGGTTCGACGGCCTGTACCTGTCGGGCGCGGCGATGACCGCGTCGATGGGTCTGCCCGATCTCGGCATCATCACCGTCGACGAAGTCGCCTTCTTCATCCGCCAGATTGCGCGATCGTCGGGCCTGCCGCTGCTCGTCGATGGCGACACCGGCTATGGCGAGGCGCTGAACGTCATGCACATGGTCCGCACGTTCGAGGATGCCGGCGCAGGCGCGGTCCACCTCGAGGACCAGATCCTGCCCAAGAAGTGCGGCCACCTGAATGGCAAGAACCTCGTCTCGGCGATGGACATGGCCACCAAGGTCGCCGCCGCGAAGAAGGCCGCGCGCGACATCGTGATCGTCGCGCGCACCGACGCCGCCGGTGTCGAAGGCTTCGACGCCGCGGTCGATCGCGCCAAGCTCTATGTCGAGGCCGGTGCCGACGCGATCTTCCCCGAGGCGCTCAACACGCGCGAGATGTTCGAGAAATTCGCCAAGGCGGTGCCGAACGTGCCGCTGCTCGCCAACATGACCGAATTCGGCAAGACGCCCTTCTACACCGCGACCGAGTTCGAGGAGATGGGCTACAAGATGGTGATCTGGCCGGTGTCCTCCCTGCGCGTCGCCAACAAGGCGCAGGCCGAACTCTATGCCTCGATCAAGGAACATGGCGGCACCCACAAGTACGTCGATCGCATGCAGACCCGCCAGGAACTGTACGACACGATCGGCCTGCATGATTTTGAGGAACTCGACGCCAGCATCATCAAGACGATCGTCCCGGTGATGCCGCAGGAGGGCTAAGGCTCGCCCCCGTATCCCACGTCATCCCGGCCCCCGCGCCGGGGTCCAACAGCCCGCAAACGTTGACACCAAAGTGTACGCGGCACCTTGGATCCCGGATCAAGTCCGGGATGACGATCGTGGGTAAGGCAGCCGACCACCCAAATGTCATGCCGGCCTCGTGCCGGCATCCACGCTTCCGCGCTTCCAACGCTGGTGAAGTTCTCGGACGGGTGGATGCCGGCACGAGGCCGGCATGACGCATCTGTTCGCAACATCCGCAACGCGCTACCATCCACCGCACCACGGGCGCCCTGCCCGCTGCGAAGGAAGCGAAGTGCGGAAAACCTTCATGGGCGTGCGCCTGCGCCGCCTGCGCGAGGAGCGCGGCCTGAAGCAGGTCGAGCTCGCCCAGGCGCTCGGCATCTCGACCAGCTACCTGAACCAGATCGAGCAGAACCAACGCCCGCTCACCGTCCCCGTCCTGCTCAAGATCAACCAGGCGTTCGGCATCGACGTCCAGCTCTTCTCGGAAGACGAGGAGGCGCGCCTCATCACCGATCTGCGCGACAGCCTGACCGAAGCCCCCGAGCCGATCGCCCTTGCCGAAATTCGCGAACTCGCCACCAACATGCCCGCGGTCGCCCGCACGCTGATCGCGCTCCACCGCCGCCAGCGCGACCTGACCGAACGCAACGAGGCAATGGCCGCGCAGCTTGGCGATCAGTGGATCGAGGGCGGCGGCGCGCGCATGCCGTTCGAGCAGGTCCGCGAGCTGTTCTACGCCAACTACAATCATATCGAGCCGCTCGATCAGGCGGCGGAGCGCCTCTACAAGGAGGCCGGCTTCGCCCCGCGCCGTGTCCACGCCGGGCTGATCGAGCGCCTGCGCACCCGCCACGGCATCGCCGTCGCGCTGGCGGAGCCCGGCGCGGTGCAGCGCCGCTACGATCCCGCGACCCGCACGCTCCACGTCTCGCCTGATCTGCGTCAGGGGCAGCAGGCGTTCCAGATGGCGACCCAGCTCGCCTTCCTCGAGCTCGGCGACTTGATCGACCGCCTTGCCGACGATCCGATCCTCACCGGTCCCGAGGCACGCCGCCTCGCCCGCATCGGCCTCGCCAATTACTTCGCCGGCGCGCTCCTCCTCCCCTATGCCGATTTCCTCGCCGCGGCGGAGGCGCAGGCGTATGACATCGAGAAACTCGGCCGCCATTTCGGCGTCGGGTTCGAGACGATCTGCCACCGCCTCTCCACGCTCCAGCGCCCCGAGGCGCGCGGCGTGCCGTTCTTCTTCATCCGCGTCGATCGCGCCGGCAACATCTCCAAGCGTCAGTCCGCCACCGATTTCCACTTTTCCCGCGTCGGCGGCAGCTGCCCCTTGTGGAAAGTGTACGAGGCGTTCGTTCAGCCCGGCCGCGTGCTGCGCCAGGTCGCGCAGATGCCCGATGGCCGCACCTACCTGTGGGTGGCGCGCACCGTGCGCCGCACCGCCGGCGCCTTCGGCGAACCCGGCAAGACCTTCGCCATCGCGCTAGGCTGCGACATCCGCCATGCGCCCAAGCTGGTCTATTCGCGCGGCTTCGACCTCACCGATCCGCGCGCCGCCACGCCGATCGGCGTCGGCTGCAAGGTGTGCGAGCGCACCGCCTGCCCGCAGCGCGCCTTTCCCATGATCGGCCGCGCCGTCGCCGCCGACGAGAACCGCGCCACCCTCACCCCCTACCCGGTGGCCTGAACCGCGGAACGCCGACAGAACGATCCTCGATAATGAAAGTCGGTTGCAATAAGGCAGTGATCGTTCTACCCGCCCGCTCATCGAACTCGGGAGGGCCTAATGAGTGTCATGAGCATGTTGCTCGCCAGCGTCGCCAGCGTGGCGGCGCCCGTCGCGGTCGAGGAGCCGCAGCGCGGCGACGACATCGTCGTTACCGGTGATCGCAGCGAGGGCAGCGACGATTACGGCGTGAAGACGCAGCGCACCGCCACGCGCATCGAGCTGAGCCAGCGCGAAACGCCGCAATCGATCAGCGTCGTCACCCGCGCGCAGATCGAGGATTTCCAGCTCAACGACGTCAACGCCCTGCTCACCACCGTGCCCGGCGTCAGCGTGCTCACGTCCGACACCGACCGTATCTATTATTCGGCGCGCGGCTTCGACATTCAGACCTTCCAGATCGATGGCGTCGGCCTGCCCTTCTCCTTCGGCATCCAGACCGGTTCGATCGATACCGCCATCTACGACCGCGTCGAGGTGGTCCGCGGCGCACCCGGCCTGCTCTCGCCGACCGGCAACCCCTCCGCCGTCGTCAATTTCGTCCGCAAGCGCCCCTATCGCGAGCTGAAGGCGTCGGCGAGCGCGCAATATGGCTCGTTCGACAATCTGCGCCTCGATGCCGATGTCAGCGTGCCGATCACCCGCGACGGCTCGATCCGCGCTCGCGCCGTCGGCGCCTACCTCGATACCGACAGCCATCTCGATCGCTACGGCCTCAAGCGCTGGACCGGCTATGGCATCGTCGAGGCCGACATCGGCCCCAACACCGTGCTCAGCGGCGGCTACGGCCATCAGGATCACCGCAGCCGCGGCGCGATGTGGGGCGCCATCCCGCTCTATTATACCGACGGCACGCGGCTGGAGTTCGGCCGCGACGCCAATTACGCGCCCGAATGGTCGTCATGGGGCGTGATCGACCGCCAGATCTTCGGCGACATCACGCATGATTTCGGCAACGGCTGGACGGGCAAGCTCTCCGTCCTGCGCCGCGCGATCAGCGAGGATGACACGCTGTTCTACGTCTACGGCAATCCGGTGCGCGGTGCGCCGGGCGGCATCGACGTCGGCGATCCGGCCAACCCGGACGACACCCGCGCGATCTTCAGCTACCCCGGCGCGTTCCGCGGCCAGACCCGCAACCTGACGATCGACGGCTATCTCAGCGGCAAGCTGGCGGTCGGCGGGCGCGATCACGAGGTGGTGCTCGGCCTGCAGCGCGGCGCGGAAAAGTACCGCCAATATTCCAGCTACGATTACAGCCAGGTCGGCATCCCGCTGTCGCTCGACACCTTCTTCCAGGGCAATTTCCCGAAGGTGAACTTCCCCGAGCCGTACGAACTCAGCCTCGACACCCATCTGGTGCGCGAGACGATCTACGGCCTCGTGCGGCTGAACCCCAGCGACCAGCTCAAGATCATGCTCGGCGGCAATTACACCCACGCCACCAGCGAGGGCGATTCCTACGGCACCCCGCAGGCATACGACCGGTCGCGCTTCTCGCCCTTCGTCGGCGCGACGTTCGACGTCACGTCGAACCTCAGCCTCTACGGCAGCTACGCCAAGATCTTCCGCCCGCAGGTAGAGGTCAGCGCCACCAACGAGATCCTGCCGCCGATCGTCGGCGACAATCTGGAGGCCGGCATCAAGGGCGAATGGTTCGGCGGGCGCCTCTACGCCAGCGCGGCGGTCTTCCAGGCACGCCAGAACAACACCGCCTTCGGCCAGTTCGACCCCGCGCTCGGCCGCACCGTCTTCACCCCCGTCGATGCCAAGTCGCAGGGGATCGAGCTGGAATTCGGCGGCGAGCTCGCCCCCGGCCTCCAGGCGACCGGCGGCTTCACCACCATGCGCATCCGCGACGAGGACGATCAGCCCGAGCGCACCTTCGTGCCGCGCAACATCGGCCGACTGAACCTCACCTATTCGCCGCCTTCGCTGCCGAAGCTGAAGCTCGGCACGTCGATCCAGTATCAAAGCAGTTTCTACTTCGAACCCGGCGGGCTGACCCCGGCGGGCGATCCGATCCGGCTCGAACAGGGCGATTACGTGCTGGCCGACCTGATGGCCCGTTACGAGCTGACCCCCAATGTCGCGGTCGGCGTCAACGTGCGCAACGTCACGAACCACCGGTATCTCAGCGCGCTGACCTTCGACCAGAGCTACTACGGCCCGCCGCGCACCGTGCTCGGCACCGTCAGCTTCCGTTACTGACCGATGCGCCGCGCGGTGGCGATCACCGCGCGGCCATCGCCGCCGACAGACTGCCGTCATGCGCGCGCAGCAGCGCGTCCGCCTCGCTCCGCGACGCACCCTGCGCGATCAGCACCGCCGCGCGGATATCCTCGTTTGCCGTATCCAGCGCCGCCGCCGCCGCCGCGCGCGACACGCCGGCAAGATCCGCCACCATCGCCTCGGCCCGCCCGCGCAGCTTGCGGTTGGACACGCGCATGTTCACCATCAGCCCGCGATGCACCAGCCCGCGGCGCACCATGATCGTGGTGGACAGGAGGTTCAGCACCGCCTTCTGCGCCGTGCCCGCCTTCATCCGCGTCGACCCCGCCACCACCTCGCTGCCGGTGTCGACCAGGATGCCATGTTCCGCCGCGGTCAGCAGGCCTTGTCCGGGATTGTTCGCTACCCCGATCGTCAGCGCCCCCGCCGCGCGCGCCGCCTCGATCACCGCCACCGTGAAGGGCGTGCGCCCACTCGCCGCCACCCCGATCACCACATCGCGCGCGCCGACCATAGTCTCCGCCACCGCGACCCGCCCGGCCGCCGCATCGTCCTCCGCGCCCTCCACGCTTTCTAAGAGCGCGCCCGGCCCACCCGCCATCAGGAAGACGCAGCGCTCCTGCGGCCAGTTATAGGTCGGGAACAGCTCCACCCCATCCTGCACCGCGACCCGGCCCGACGTGCCCGCCCCGGCGTAGATCAGCCGGCCATCATCGCCCAGCCGCCGCGCCGCCGTTTCGGCCGCCGCCGCGATTGCGCCCACCTGGCCCTTGATCGCCGCGATCGCCGCCATCTGCCCCTCGAGCATCGCCTCGACGGCAGTGGCGGACGGCCATTGGTCGAGCGATACGTAGCGCGGATCGACGGTTTCGGTGCTCATCGTTTCATTCTTCCGCAAAGATCTTGCCCGGGTTCATCAGCCCCGCCGGATCGATCGCCGCCTTGATCCGCCGCATCAGCGCGACCGCATCGGCGCCATGCTCGCGCACCAGCGCGCCGCGCTTGCCGATCCCGATGCCATGCTCGCCGGTGCAGGTACCGCCGACCGACAGCGCATAGTCGATCAGCTCTTCGTTCACCGCCCGCGCCTTGGCCCATCCCGCCGCATCGTCGCGCCGCAGGACGAAGAAGACATGGTAATTGCCGTCGCCGACATGCCCCAGGATCGGCGCCAGCAGCCCGGCCGCGTCGATCGCCGCGCGCGCGCCGCTGATCGCGCCGGCCAGCTTGGAGATCGGCACACAGATGTCGGTCGACCAGGTCACGGCATCCGTCACCATCGCGCGCGCCGCCGGCAACGCCGCATGCCGCGCCCGCCACAGCCGGCGCTGCTCGTCGCGATCGGCGGAGATCGTCAGCGCGCCGCCGCCATGCTCCGCGCCGATCGCCGACAGCATCTCGCGCTGTTCCGCCACCCCACGCGGCGACCCGTGCAGTTCGACGAACAAGGTCGGCTGTTCGGCCAGCGTCAGCCCCGCATAGGCATTGCACGCCCGGATCGCGACCGGATCGAGCAGCTCCATGCGCGCCACCGGCACGCCGCTCTGGATCGTCTCGATCACCGTCTGCACCGCGCCATCGAGGCTGTCGAAGCCCCAGCTGCCGGCCAGCACCGCCTCGGGTATCCCGTGCAGCCGCACGCTCGCCTCGACGATCAGCCCCAGCGTCCCCTCCGATCCGGCGAACAGGTGCGTCAGGTCGTAGCCGGCGGCGGACTTGCGCGCCCGGCTGCCGGTGCGGATCAGGGTGCCGTCGGGCAGCACCACGCGCAGCCCCAGCACATTTTCGCGCATCGTGCCGTAGCGCACCGCGTTCGTGCCCGACGCCCGCGTCGAGATCATCCCGCCCAGCGTCGCATTCGCGCCCGGATCGATCGGAAAGAACAGCCCGGTCGCGCGCAATTCCTCGTTCAGCGCCTCGCGCGTCACCCCCGGCTCCACCACGCAGAGCAGATCCTCGGGCGCGACCTCCAGCACCCGGTTCATGCCCGACAGGTCGACCGAGACCGCGCCCGCCACCGCGCCGGCATTCCCCTCAAGCGAGGTGCCGACGCCCAGCGGCACCACCGGCACGCCCGCCGCGTGCGCCGCCGCCATCAGCATCTGCACGTCTTCGATCGTGCGCGGTTGCGCCACCACATCGGGCATGCCCGCCGCATGGTGCCCCTCGGCCGCCATGAACTGCGCCCGGCCCGCCTCATGCGCGATCCACCGCTCGCCGAACCGTCCCGCCAGCATGTCGCCAAGGCCAAGCAGCGCGCTCATGCCGCCTTCACATCCTGCGCGGCATGGCCGGCCAGAAACAGGGCGCCGTCCAGCGCGTCGCCCTGCGGCTCGCTGAGTTGCGCCACCGTGCGCGCGCGCAGCCACGGCCGCAGATGCGGCGCCAGACCGCCGAGCAGCGCGCAGGCGGGCGCGCCGCGCTCGAAGATCGTCTCGATGAACCGCTCCACATGCCCCGCGGCATCCTCCACGATCGATCGCGCGATCGGGTCATCGGCCTGCGCATGCTGGATCACGATCGGCGCCAGCGCGGCATAATCGGCAGGCGTCGCGCGGTCCATCCACGCGATCGCCTGCGGAATGGCATGGGCAAAGCGGGCCGCGATTGCCAGCGCCAGCGGCGTGCGCGCGGTGCGCCCGTCGAGCGCGCGCAGCGCATGCCGCATCGCCGACAGCCCCAGCGCCGCCCCGCTGCCCTCGTCCGAAATGGGAAAGCCATAGCCGCCGATGGCGAAGTCGGTATCGTTCACCCGCAACTGCGCGATACTGCCGGTCCCCAGGATCAGCGTCGCGCCATCGCGTCCGCCGTGCGCGCCAAGGTTCGCGATCGCCGCATCGGTGGCAAGCGCCACGCTGGCCAGCCCCAGGTCGATCGCACGCAGCGCCTCCGCACTGCCGGGCCGCGACAGCCCGGCAATGCCGATCCCCGCCGCGATCTCACTGCGCCGGCCTCGGTCCAGCCCCGCCGCCGCCATCGCCTGATCGATCACGTCGTTCAGAACCGCGGCCACCGCCTCCACGCCGATCCGCATGTTCGCCGGCCCGGCATTGCCGGTGCCCCGCACCTGACCGGTGCCGTCAATCAGCCGCGCGCGGCAGTGACTGCCGCCGGCGTCCACGCCAAGATACCAGGTCACCATCTCGCTCATCCTTCTGCGCCCGGCGGGCCGACGCGCGCCCATATCGGCTTGTCTTGCCGGTATAACCCATGGTGATGACAACATGCCTCATCGCCCCACCGGGATTGACGCGGCCCGCCGCGCGATGAACGATCGGTGGCATGACCGATCTGGCCGCCCCGGCGGCGCTCGCCGAGCCCCCTGCCACCCCAGCCCCCGTCGACCGCCGCGGCATGGCGCTCTACGGTGTTCTCGGCTTCGCGGCGGGGCTGCCCTTCTACATGTTTTCCACCGTGCTGGCGCTCCGGCTGCAGGCGCATGGCGTGGTCCTCGCCGTCATCGGCTTCTTCGCCTGGGTGCAGTTGCTGCCGACGCTGAAGTTCGTCTGGGCGCCGCTGCTCGATCGCTACGCCATCCCCGGCTTTGCGCGCTTCTACGGTCAGCGGCGCGGCTGGATGATGCTGGCGCAGCTCGGCATCTTTACCTCGCTCGTCGCGATGGCGCTGACCGCCAGCGACGCCAGTCTTGCGCTCACCGCGCTGTTCGCCGTGCTGCTGGCGTTCTGGACGACCACGCTGGAGATCGCCGCCGACGCCTGGCGTATCGAGCTGTACCCGACGCAGGACGAGCAAGGGCCGATCGTCGCGGCAAACCTGTGGGGCTATCGCGGCGCCATGGTCGCGGCGGGCAGCGGCGCGCTGCTGCTTGCCGATTGGGGTGGCTGGACGATCGCCTATCTCGCCATCGCCGCGGCCGCGTTTCTCCCCTTCCCGATCCTCGCGGCGATGCGCGGGGACACCGCTGACGCACGCGATCGCCTGCCCGCGCTGGTCACCGGCGTCATCGCCAGCATCGCCATCATCGCGGCGACGGCGGCAATCACCGCCGTCATCGGCTGGGTCATCCTCTCGTCCGCAGCGGGCGCCGGCGTCGATGCCGATACCAACGTCACGCCTTGGGTGCTCGGCTGCTGCATGCTCCCGTTCCTGCTCATGGCCGCCGCCCTGCCGCAGATCCGCCGCGCCCCCGCCGACGCGCCGATCCGCCGCTCGGCGCTGCTTGGCCCCTATGTCGATTTCTTCTGGCGCTACGGCTTTGCCGCGCTGACGCTGATGGCCTTTGTCTCGCTCTATCGCATGGGCGACGTGCTCGCGCTGAACCTGTCCAAACCGATGATCAAGGATCTCGGCTATTCGCTGTCGCAGATCGGCCGGGCGGACAGCGTCGTCGCGCTCGCCGCCAGTGCGATCGGCGTCGGGCTCGCCGGCTGGCTGGTCACGCGCTATTCGATGATGTGGATGCTGGCGCTCGGCGCATTGGTGGCGGCGATCGGTAATTTCGGCTTCGTCTGGCTCGCCCAGCAACCGGTCAGCGAGGGAATGCTCTACATCGCGACCGGCGCCGATCAGTTCGGCAACGGCTTTGCCGGCGCGGTGTTCGTCGTCTATCTCTCGCTGTTGGTGAACCCGCGCTTCCCCGGCGCGCAATATGCCTTTCTCACCGGCTTCGCCTTCCTCCTGCCGCGCCTCCTGTCGGGCGCTGGCGGCACGATCGTCGGCCAGATCGGCTACGACAATTTCTTCCTTCTCTCGGGCGCGCTCAGTCTCGTGGCGGTGATCTTCCTGCCGCTGCTCGCGCGCATCCGTCCCCGCACCGAAGAGGCCGCATGATCCAGGACATCACCGCCCGCGCCTTCGCGCCCGCCGCTGCCGCGGTGGAGGCCGGGCGCATCCCGGGCGCCGCGCTCGGCCTCGTCACCGCCGACGGCCAGCGCGCCGTCGAACTCACCGGCCTCGCGCAGCGCGTACCGACCGAGGAGCCACTCACCCGCGATCACTGGTTCGATCTCGCCTCGGTCAGCAAGGTGATCGCCACCACCACCTTTATCCTGAAGCTGGCGGACGAAGGCCGGCTCGATCTCGATCGCCCGCTCACCGATGCGATCCCAGACCTCCGCCAATATGATATCGCGAACGCGCCCGAACGCCGCCTCACCTTCCGCGATTGCCTCGTCCACCGCACCTTTCTGCCCGCGGTCGAGCCGATCTACACCTATGGCGACGATCCCGCGCGCCTGCGCGCCTTCGTCCTCCAGCGCGAGTGGCGCCACGGCCCGCCGGTCTATTCTGACATCAACTTCATCCTGCTCGGCATCGCGGTTGAGCGGCTGACCGGCGCCGGGCTCGATGCCTGGCCGCTCAGCAATGGCCTCTCCTGGGGCCCGCCCCCCGGCCCCGCCGTCGCCACCGAACATTGCCAATGGCGCGGCCGCGTCCTGAAGGGCGAGGTGCACGACGAAAATTGCTCGGCGATGGGCGGCCGCACCGGCCACGCCGGCCTCTTCGGCACGATCGACGGCGTCCTCGATTTCGCGCAAGTCCTGCTCGACGGCTCGGGCGCCTCGCCCGCCATGCTCGAGGCGATCCGCACGCCCGTGGAGGGCCACCGCACCGCCGGCTGGGAAATCCGCTTTCCCGGCTGGTCCGGCGGCCAGACCTGCTCGCCCGGCACGATCGGCCACACCGGCTTCACCGGCACCGGATTATGGGTCGATTTCGATCGCGGCCTCGCCTGGACGCTGCTCACCAACCGCGTTCACCCGACCCGTCATTTTGACAGCGGCATCTTCGATCTGCGCCCGGAAACGGGCGAGGCCGTCATCGCCGCATTCGAGGCCAAATTGCGCTAAGGACAGGCCGACCCACACCCGATGCGCAGTCGCCGGCGGCCAAATCTAATGCGCCTCCGCGACCGCCACCAGCGCCGCATCGATCGCCGCGGTGGCGCTCACATCACCCGGCATGTCGTTGGCATAAGCGGCAAAGGTAAACTGCCGCCCGCTTCTCGCCGTGAAATACCCGGCCAGCGCATTGGCCGCATTCAGCGACCCCGTCTTGGCGAACAGCTTGCCCTCCAGCAGCGTACCCTTGAACCGGTTGCGCAACGTCCCGTCCTGCCCCGCGATCGGCAGCGTCTGCCGCCACGCCGCACCCCACGGCTGCCCCGCCCCCCAGCGCAGCAGCGTCACGCTCGCCCGCGGCGTCACGCGGTTGTAGTTCGACATCCCCGAGCCATCGCCAAAGTCATATTGCCAGCGCGCAATCCCGGCTTCTTTCAACACCTTGTCCATCGCCGCATGCCCATCCGCGACCGACCCGCTGCCCGAAACTGAGCCCACCCGGCGCAGCAACAACTCGGTGTGCAAATTCTGGCTCACCTTGTTGGTATGCACCAGATCCTCGCCCAGCGACGCCGGCACCACCCGCGCCAGCACCGGCGCGAGCGGCGGCTTCGCCGCTGGCGCGCCGCCACGCACGGCGGGATCGTCCGCCGGCATCAAGGCGCGATGCCGCACGCCTACCTTGCCCGTGACCCGCACCCCCGCCGCCCGCAGCAGCGCCGCCAGCCGCCACGCTGCCCGATGCGCCGGATCGTCCACCCCCACCGCGATTTCATAGGGCGCCGCATCCGCCGGGATCGTTCCCGTCAGCCGCAGCAGGTCACTCCCCGGCTCGCGCATATAGCCGATCGACCTCTTGCCCCCGGCCGGCACCGTAACCACCCGATTATCAAGCCGAAAATAGCCGTCACCCGTCGCCTCGGCCGCCGCGCCGACTGCGCCCGGCCGGATCGTCACCGCCACCTCATTGTCGTCGATCGTCAGCGCCGAGACGGCCGTACCGTACTTCCCCACCATGTTGTTCCAGCTCATCCCGGCGGGCCAGTGCTCGTCGGGAAAGGCGGTGTCGTCGCCGATCACATCACCCACCACCCGCGTCTCGCGAGCCACCGCCTCGGCCAAGGTCGACAGGCAATCGCTTTGGCAATTCGCCGCGCTGGAAAGCCGCGCGTCTCCCGCCCCGATCAGCACCACGTCGCGCGCCGGACCGCGCGGCTCCAGCCGCACGCTCGCCCCCGCGCCAGCATCCGGCGCGCTGGTATCCAGCATCGCAAAGGCCGTCGCCGTCGTATAAAGCTTGGTATTCGAGGCCGGCACGAACCGCTCGTCCGGCCGCACCGCGACCACCTCGCGCCCCGCCTCGTCCACCACCAACAGGCCGATCCGCGTACCTTCTGCCGCCGTTGCGAGCGCCGCCGAAACCTCCGGTGACACCGACGGAGCAGGCGCGGGAGCATCGGCCGCAGCGGCAGCCAGAAGCGGCAACAGGATCAGCATCATTCCCGGTCGATCTCCTCTCGCAGGGTCGCGAGAAATTCGCTCGCCAGCGCAGACGGCGGCCGATCGAGCAGGTGGATGGCATGAATGTCGAACGTCAGCGACGGCTTGAGCGGCCGCATCGACAGCCCGTCGGCTACCCACGCCTCGGCGGTGAAGCTGTCCACCACCGTCACCCCCACCCCCGCGCGCACCAGCGCCGCCGCGATGTAGAACGTCCGCGCCGCCACCACTTCATCGAGCGCGATGCCGAGCCGATCGAGCTCGTCGGTCAACAGCGTGCCGATCGGCCCGCTTCCCGCCAGCGAGATGAACCGACGGCTTGCCAGCTCGGATAACTCCACGCGCGGCGGCGCGTCGGGCATCTCCTCCTCGCGATACAGCACCACCAGCTCGCCTTCGCCAAGCCAGGTGTTGCTCAGCGCCGCGCCCCGCGGCGGCTCGCTGGCGACGGCGATGTCGGTCTCGCGCTCGTACAATTTGCGCAGCAGATCGTCGTGGTGGACGGTCTGCAGGTCGAAATGGACGTCGGGGTGCCGCTGGAGAAACCGCGAAACCGCCGCCGGCAGCGCGCCCAGCGCCAGGCTCGGCAATGCGGAGATGCGCAGCCGCCCGCCGCCGCCGCTGCGCATGTTACGCCCGGCCTCGCGCAACGCGCGCACCCGCTCCTGGATCTCCGCCACATCGGCAAACAGATTGTGCGCGTCCTCGGTCGGCACCAGCCGGCCGCCGATCCGCTGAAAAAGATCAAAGCCGAGCAGCGTCTCGGCGTGCCGCAAGGTCTTCGAAACCGACGGCTGCGAGACGTTCAACGCGCGGGCCGCGGCGGAAACCGATCCGTTGACGTAAACGGCATGAAATATTTCGATATGGCGCAGGTTCACAGGTGCGATCCTAGCGCCACCAGCCTCACTCGACCACCCGCCCGCGGAACCGCGCCTCGTCCAAGCCCCCTTCCGCCCGCGCCACCAGCGTCGCGACGGTAAGGTTGGCGGAGGCCGACGGCACCGTGCGCGTCATGTCGAGCAGCCGATCGAACGGCAGCACCAGGCCGACTACCAGCGCGGTCTGCTCCGCTCCCACCCCCACCGCCGAGAGCATCGCCGCCAGCATGAAGAGCGAGGCGGACGGCACCGGCGCCGTACCGAATGCCGCGAGCGCGCCGGTCACCAGCATCACCACCAGCATCTGCGCATCGGGAACGATGCCGAGCGCCTGAAGCGCGAACTGCCCCAGCAGCCCGACATACATCGCCGTGCCATCCTTTCCGATCGCCGCGCCCAGCGGCAGCACGGTGGAGGCAACCGGCCGCGCCACGCCCAAATTGTCCTGCGCCACGCGCAGCGCGACCGGCAGCGTCGCAGACGATGAGGCGGTCGAAAACGCGATTGCCAGCGCATCCACGATGCCGCGATAGAAACGCACCACCGGCAGCCGCGCCACCAGCGCGATCAGCCCGGCATGCACCACCAGCATCTGCGCCAGCGACGCCGCAACGACGCACAGCGCCAGCCATCCGACGTTGACGAACATCGCCGCGCCATTCGCCGCCACCGCATTGGCGATCAGGGCAAACACGCCGAATGGCGTCACCTCCATCACGATGCGCACGATATGCATCAGCGCTGCGGCGAGCCCCTGGAGCAGCGCCACCACCGGCTTACCCGCCTCGCCCGACAACACGCTGCCGATGCCAAGCAGGATGGCGGTAAAGATGATTGCCAGCATGTCACCCTTGGCGAGCGCCTCGATGATATTGGCGGGGACGATCGAGAGCAACTGGTCGCTTGGCGATACGGCCGTGCCAAGCACGTGCGGCGCGACCCCGGCGAGCGCGATCCCCTCGCCCGGCCGCACCAGAAGCCCCATCGCCATCCCCAGCGACACCGCGATCAGCGTGGTCAGCGCGAACAAGCCAATTGTGCGCCCACCGATCGGGCCGAGACGCCGCGGATCGCCAAGCCCTGCAATGCCGGCGGCAATGGTGATCAGCACCACCGGCACGACCAGCATCTTGATCAGCCGGACGAACAGGTCGCCGACGATCTTCACCGCCGGCGCCGCCTCGGGCCAGAGCGCGCCGAGCAGAACACCGAGCACCAGCCCGGCCACCACCCGCTTCCACAAAGTTATCGCGAACCATCCACGCAGGATGGTCACGCCGGCGTTCCCCAGAAACCGGGCGCGGGCGGCTGCATCCAGCCGGCCTCGTCGCATACGCCACCTTCGCGATCGGCGGCCAGCCACAGCGGCCCATCCAAATCCACGAACGACGCCCGCTCGGCCACCAGCATCGCCGGCGCGATGCCCAACGACGACGACACCATGCACCCCACCATCAGTCCAAACCCCATCTCCAGCGCCGCATCGGCGAGCGCCAGCGCTTCGGTCAGACCGCCGGTCTTGTCGAGCTTGATGTTGACGTAATCATATCGCCCGCGCAGCCGCGGCAGGTCGGCGCGCGTGTGCAGCGCTTCGTCGGCGCAGATCGGGATCCGGCTGCCAAGCCCCTCCAGCCCGGCATCGTCGTCGGCCGGCACCGGCTGCTCCAGCAGGTCGACGCGATAGCGCAGCAGTAGGTCCTGCCACCGCGCCACATCCTCAACCCGCCAGCTTTCGTTAGGGTCGACGATCAGCCGCGGTGCCGGCGCCACCGCGCGCACGGCGGCGAGCTGTGCCTCCGCCTCGTCGCGGTTCACCTTTACCTTGAGCAGCGGAACCGCTGCATGCCGCTCGGCCACCGTCGCCATCGCCTCGGGCGCATCGATCCCGATCGTAATGGCAGACGCCAGCGCTTCGGGCGCGGCACGGCCGGCGAGCGCCGCCACGCTCGTGCCGGCGAGTCGCCCCTCCAGGTCCCACAGCGCGCAATCGACCGCATTGCGCGCCGCCCCAGCCGGCATTGCACGGGCGAGTTCCTCGCGAGAAGCCCCGCCCTCGATCAGCGAACGGATGTCTTCGATCGCAGCGAGCGAACCGTCGACCGTCTCGCCATAACGCGGATAGGGCACGCCCTCGCCCCGCCCGACATGATCGCCCTGCCGCACCGTAACGGTGACGACATCGGCCACCGTCTTCACCCCGCGCGAAATGCGGAACGGGGTGTGCAGCGCAAAGCCGTCGTGGCGCGCCTCAAGCGTACGCGACATCGGCAGCCAGCAAGTGGTCGATGATCGTGTCGGCGCCGAAGCGGAACGGATCGGTGCACGGCAGGCCATGCTCGTCGGCGGTCGCGGCGAGCAGGCGAAACGCCTCGTCTTCGCCGTATTTCGACGTGTTGAGCGCAATACCAACGAAGCGCACGTCCGGACTGGTCAGTCGCGCCACGCGCAGATTTGCCTCGATGCATTCGGCAAGGTCGACCAGCGGAAAGTGCGGCAGCCCGCGCATGTGCGGTCGGCTGGGATCGTGGCACATCACCAGCGCCTCGGCCTGCGCGCCATGGAGCAACCCGGTCGACACGCCCGCAAATGCCGGGTGGAACAGCGATCCCTGTCCTTCGATCAGATCCCAGCCGTTGTCCGTCCGCGCCGGCGCCAGATCCTCGATCGCGCCCGCGATAAAGTCTGCCACCACCGCGTCGAGCGGCACGCCATCACCCGCGATCAGGATGCCGGTCTGCCCCGTTGCGCGGAAATCGGCCGTCACACCGCGGCTGCGCAGCGCGTCGCGCAGGCACAACGTCGTGTACATCTTTCCGACCGAACAATCGGTACCCACCGTCAGCAGTCGCTTGCCCGCGCGCTTCTTGCCATTGCCCACCGGCAGGTCCCGCCGCGGATCGCGGATGTCGAACAGCTGCACGCCCGCCGCCTTGGCAGCTTGAACCAGCCGGGGCTCGTCCTTCAATCGCTGGTGCAGCCCACACGCCAGGTTCATGCCCGCCGCGATCGCCGCCAGCGCATCCGCCATCATCCATTCGGGAAAACGCCCGCCCGCATTGGCGATGCCCAGTACCAGCGTCCTGGCGCCCGCCGCCGCCCCCGCGGCCGCATCCATGCGCGGCAGATCGAAGCTGAACGGGCAATCGTCATGGCGCCATTCGCCGACGCAATCCTCGCGTCGGAACGTGGCAAGGCCGCGCGAGGTTTTGAGGCCGAACTCGTCGTCGGAGTGGCCGAGGTACAGCAGATATGGAGCCGGAATGGTCATGATGCCGGACGATAAATGGCTGGCGCGCTCACCCGCCAATCGTGCTCACAGCTGTGCCTATAACGCAAGGCTATTGCCCGCAATCGGCAGGCCGCGGGCGAAGCAGCGCGCGGCCCGCGGCGGCACCGGTCACCGCGCCGTCCTTCAACGCCAGTTTGCCGTTCACGAACAGCGCCTTCACCCCCGCGCTCGGCTCGCGGGGCCGGATATAGTCCGCACGAGGCGCATAAGCGGCCGGATCGAACACGACCACATCCGCAAACAGGCCGCGCTTCAGGTACCCACGGCCGCTGATATGGTACATGTCTGCCGTGGCCCCGGTCGATCGACGGATGAACTGCGCGATGCTGATCACCGGCCGCTTGACGACATAATCCTGATACAGCTTCGGGAAGGTCGCATATTGCCGCGGGTGCCCGTTCGATCCGTCAGACGAGGTGACGACCCACGGCTGCTTCATGATCAGTTCAACGTCGCGCGGCGCCATGTTGAAGCTCGCGACGGCGGCGCCGGCCGGTTCGGTGCCGCTGGCGTTGGCCACGCGCAGGATGCGGATCGCGGCATCGATCGGGTCGAGCTTCCATGTCGCGGCCATTTGCGCCAGCGTCTTGCCGGTCCACGGCTGCCCCTGCGCAATCAGAAGCAGCGATTCCGCTCCCCCGCGCCGCCGCATATTCTCGCGCATTTCCGCTTTGATCCGCGCCATGATCTCGGGCGTATCGAATCGTTTGATCATCGATTGATAGCCGCCATCCACCGCCCACGCCGTTACCAGCGAGGCATCGACGCTCGAACCTGAGGCGAGCCACGGATATTGATCGGCGGTCACGTCCTGCCCGGCCGCGCGCGCGTCCTTGATCGTGCGGATCAACTCGGGCGCCTTGCCGTGCAGATCGACGCCCAGCGCTTTCAGATGCGCAATATGCACGGGTGCGCCTGCCCGTCGCCCGATCTCGATCGCTTCCTTGGTGGAGGCGATGAGGCCGATATTATAGTTCGACTCGTCGCGTTGATGGCTGTCGTACATACCACCGCGCTTGCCTGCCTCCGCCGCAACTGCGGCCACCTCGTCGGTTTTGGCGAAGCTCTGCGGCGGATAGAACAGCCCCGCCGACAAGCCATAGGCGCCCTCGCACATCGCCTTTGCCGCCAGCCGCTTTTCCTCTGCCAGTTCGGCCGGGGTCGGCGCACGATCAGCCTTGCCCAGCACGCGCTGGCGGATTGCACCAAAGCCGACGAACGGCACCACATTGGTGCCGATGCCGCTCGCCTCCAGCTTGCGCCCGTCCTCACCCACGTCGGGCGTGCCATAGCCGTCGACACCGATCACGATCGTCGACACGCCCTGCGCGAGCCACGGCAAGTTGAGCCGCGCCTTGGGATCGTCAGACCGGATATAGCTGTCGGGATGGGTATGCGCGTCGATGAAGCCGGGCGCGACGATCTGTCCCTTGGAGTCCACCACTTGTCCAGCGCGGGTGCCACGACCCGGCCCGACATAAACGATGCGATCGCCCGCAATCTCCACATCGCCGGTGATCGGCGGCGTGTCCGCGCCCGTGTAGATCGTGCCCCCACGGATCACGACATCGACCGTCGCCTCGTTGGCGCCGCCCAGCACCAGCATCGCCGCCAGCCCCACCCCGGCGCGAAGACCCGCGCGCCTCACTTGCCGTTCCCTTGTGGGGTGAGCGTCCAGCGGTTGGCCGTCGCCGCATCCACCGCAGCGCGGCTGAACGTCATCGGCAGCACATCGCCCTTGGTCCACGGCGTGTATTGATCGCGATAATGCGATGAGCGCGGATCATTCGATTGTCCCGGCAGGTTCAGCATCACCGATCTATCCCAATCGCCCACGTCGATCACTTGCAGATAGCTGGCACCGCCGCCGACACGCCAGCTCGGCCCGCTGCCGAGCCACCGCGCCATGACGGTGTAGCTGTCGCCGCCCGATCCTTCGCCCTCGATCGGCGGGAACGCCGCTGCGATCGCCGGAATGCTGGACAAGGGGTGGCTGATCTGCACCTGATGCAACGTCCCCCAGCGCCAAGTGGCAGGGTCGCTTCCCAGCAGCCGCTGCGCCTCGGCCCATCCGCTCGCCAACGCCGCATCCACCATCGCCGGCCGGCTCGCGGCACGTCGCAACAGCTCGGACGGCGCGATCTCGTCCACCAGGCCCTTCGCCTGCTCGGGCACGATCGCCGTCAGCATCCGCCTGCCCAGGTCGCGCCAGACAATCTCGTACAGCGCCGCGGCGCCGCTATCCTTGTCGAGCCGCGCGTCCCAGCCGGACAGCAATTTCACCGCCGAAGCCGCGCCAGCGGACGGCCGCTTGGGCAGCAGCGCCAGGAACTGCTTGGCCGGCGCCGATAGCGTGTCGAACTGCAAGGCGACGCTGTCCGCGACCGAATGGCGCGGCTGCGATGCCAGCACCTCGGCCACCCGCTCGTAGCGATATGGATCGCGGAACGAGAAGGCCGGTATGCGATCGCGCGGCCAGTCGGCTGGCAAATTGTTCTGGTTGGCCGACGCGAACCAGCCCTTCTTCGGGTTGAACGCGCTCGGCAGCGCGCGGAAGTCGCGATAACCGTTCCAGTCGTACGCGCCATCGCCCGGCACCGGCATCAACCCGTCGCCCTTCTTGCGCTGCGGGACGAAGCCGATGACCTGCCAGCCGTGATTGCCGTCCACGTCGGCATAATGGAAATTGGTCGGCGACGGGTGCAGCTTGAATGCGTCTTTCAGGCTGTTCCAATCGCGCGCCAGGTTGATCGCCACCATGGAGAACGCGCCGAACCCGCCCGGCTGCATGCCGATCGAGCCGAGCACCGTCGCCCGTGCTTTCGCCGGATCGTGCATGATCACCGGACCCTGCACTGCGTAGCGCAGCAGCACTTTCTGCGGCGGACCGTCCTTGACCGGGATCATCTCCTCGACCCGTTCGAACCGCTTCCACCCGCCATCGTGCCGGTAACGCTCGGGGTCGTTAGGATCAAGCTCGATCACGAACAGATCCTGCTGGTCGATGTGGAAGTTCGTCCGGCCGAATGCGAAGCGATCGGTATGCCCCTGCATGATGCCCGGCAGGCCTGGCGCCCCGCCGCCGATCACGTCCAGCCCCGGTGCGGTCAGATGCGCCACGTGCCGCGGCCCGAACCCGCCAATGCCAAGGTGCGGATCGTTGGCGAGAATCGGGCGGCCGGTCGCCGTGCGGCTTCCCGCCACCGTCCAGGCGTTCGATCCCGCCTGCGAGCGGTCGAGCTGCTCGTCCGGATCGTGCGTCGGCGTCTCCGGCCCGAATGGCAGGCGACCGAGCTGCAGCACGCCAAGGTCCGCCTCGCTCACTTTTGCCACGTCCAGCCCGGCGGGTACCGTCAGC
Organism: Sphingomonas dokdonensis; assembly: GCF_002197685.1. Taxonomy (GTDB): domain Bacteria; phylum Pseudomonadota; class Alphaproteobacteria; order Sphingomonadales; family Sphingomonadaceae; genus Sphingomonas; species Sphingomonas dokdonensis. The sequence continues at coordinate 225,866 of NZ_NBBI01000004.1, forward strand.
TTCCAGGCCGGTCGCAGCGGCGCGACGACCGCGTCCAGCTCCAGCAGGCCCAGCGCGGCCAGCTTCGCCCGGCGGATTTCGTCATCGGCATTGCCGATCGCGCTGCCACGCGCGCGCACCATGTCGCGAATGTCCCAACGCAGCGGCATGACGCCGAGAATGCGATATTCAAGCGGCAACTCGCCGGCGTTGCGCTCCACCTCCGCGATGCGCGCGTTAACCCCGGCAATATAGCCCGCAACACAGTCGCGCACCTCCATCGGCACGCGCGCAAGCTCGGCCTCCAGGTCGCCGCGATAGTGGAACAGCCGGGCCACCGCGTCATGCTTCGTGAATTCGGGGCCGAATGCTTCTGCCATCCGGCCGAGCTCGCGGCGGTGCCCCAGATCGATCTGGAACAGCCGGTCGCGCGCCACGACATAGCCTTGGCCGAAAAACGCATCGGCCTTGGTCTGCGCGCGGATGTGCGGGACGCCCCAACGATCGTCGATAATCTCGATCGGCGCCGACAACCCCGAAACGCTGCGGCTGCCGGCAACGCCGCGCATCTGCCCGCGACAGGCCGTGGAAACCAGCGCCGTCGCTGCGGAGCCGAGCAGGAACTGGCGCCGATGAAGCATTTCTATCCTTTCAACATGCGTCCCGGCGCAGGCTAACGTGCTCGCCCTGCGTGCGTCCATGACAAGCGCAGCCCAAGGCATAGCAGGGGGTTATGCAGCGCTTCAGACGGGCGGCCATATTCGCAATCTATGGGTCGGCAAACAATCCGACCAGCGCCGCCCCTTGACGGCTTTCGCCCGGTACCAGAACGTCCACCCATATTGGCGATCTGCGACAACAGCATGACGCACGCGGGTTGGTTCAAGTTCTTAAGCTTTCGGGGGACGGCACATGCGTGATATTTTCTTGTCCAGGGCGATGCTCGGCACGACGGGGCTTATCGCCCTTGCCGCTGGCCTGGCCACGCCGGCTCAGGCGCAAACTCAGCCGTCGAACACCGCAACGGCCCAGATCGGCGATCCCGCGCCCGGCACCAGCAACGATGCCAACGGTCCGGACGTGGTGGTCACCGGCACGCGCATCGTGCGCGATGGGTTCCAGGCACCCACGCCGCTCACGGTGCTGACGCAGCAGGAAATCCGGAACTCCTCGCCGTCGAACAACGTCGCCGATTTCGTCAATCAGCTCCCGGCGCTCGCCGGGTCGACGCGCCCGGCCAACTCGCGCCTGAACCTGTCCAGCGGCCAGGCCGGCATCAACGCGCTCAACCTGCGCAATCTTGGCGAAACCCGCACGCTGGTGCTGCTCGACGGCCGCCGTTCGGTCGCCTCCACCGTCACCGGATTGGTCGACGTGAACACCATACCACAGGCTCTGGTGAAGAGCATCGAGGTCGTCACCGGCGGCGCATCGTCCGCCTACGGTTCGGACGCAGTCGCCGGTGTCGTCAACTTCGTGCTCGACAAGAAGTACACCGGGCTGAAGGTCGCGATCGACAGCGGCATCACCGAAGAGGGCGATGGCGCAAACTATTCCTTCTCGGTCACCGGCGGCCTCTCCTGGGGCAGCGAGGGCCGTGGCCACCTGCTCCTGAACGCGGAGCTTGCGCACCGCGACGGCATCTTCAAGATCGACCGCGACTGGAACCAGACCGGCTATGTCCGCATCCAGGATCCGAACTGGACGGCAACCAGCACCACCCCGCAATATCTGATCCGCCGCCAGGTCGGCGCGGCGAATTCGACGCCCGGCGGCCTCATCACCGGCTCCGCCGGCGTGCGTCCGAACCAGTTGCGCGGGACCTATTTTGGCTATCTCGGCGCGATCAACCAATATCAGTACGGCGCGCTTACCTTCCCCTCACCGACCGGCAGCGCGGCGCCATCGCTGACCCAGGGCGGCAGCTGGCAGGTCAACGATTCCGGTCGCCGCATCGGGCTCGATCCCGAGGATGATCGTCGCGGCGTCTTTGCTCGCGCCAGCTACGAGATCGCCGACGATATCGAGGTGTTCGCCGAAGGGTCGTACAACTGGCAGGAGGTCTTCTTCAACGCCGGTCCGAACCTGTCGACCGGCATCGCGCTAAACGCAACCGGCTGCACGACCGTACCCGTTCCGGTGACGTGCAACGCCTTCCTCTACAATGCCCTGGGCGCGTCGGCACTTACCGGCGTCACCGGCGTCACGCTGGCGACCACGGCGGCTGACCTGCCTTTCCGTGCCGTCAACAACAAGCGCGAGGTGCAGCGTTACGCCATCGGCGCGGAGGGCACGGCGCAAGTGTTCGGCAAAGACGCCGTGTGGAACATCTACGGCCAATACGGCCGCGCCGATCTGCGCGAGCAGCTGCGCAACATCATGAACATCGGGCGCATGAATAATGCCACCGCCGCCGCCTTTGCGCCGGTGGGCAGCGGCTATACGCCCGGCTCGATCCAGTGCCTCGTCAACGTCGATGCAGTGGCAACCAACAACGATCCGGCCTGCGTGCCGCTGAATCGGCTCGGCATCGGCGTCGCCAACCCGGCGGCAATCGGCTATGTGCTGGGCGATCCGTACCGCGACGAAGTGGTCGAGCAGTATAACGCCGCCTTTAACGTCTCGGTCACGCCGTTCCGCACCTGGGCAGGCGATGTCAGCGTGGCGACCGGCTTCGAATATCGCGAGGAAAAGATCCGCGGCTTCGTCCCGACCGAATTCCAGCCGGCGGTCAGCCTGAACGCACAAGGTCGCCCCACGACGTCGAACGCCTGGTCGGTCGGCAATTACCTGCCCACCAACGGCAGCTACAACGTGAAGGAAGTTTTCCTCGAAACGGTGGTCCCGCTCGGCTACGGGCTGGAATTCAACGGTGCCGTCCGCGCTACCGACTATTCCACCGCCGGTTATGTGACCACGTGGAAAGCGGGCGCCACCTGGCAGCCGATCGAGGACTTTCGCCTGCGTGTCACCCGCTCGCGCGACATCCGCGCGCCCAACCTGAACGAACTCTATCAGGGCGGTTCCGCCAACAGCGATTCCGTGCGCAACCCGGCTTATACGCCCAACGGCGCGAACGGCCCGGCAACCTTTGGCTATTCCGGCTTCGTCACCGGCAACACCAACCTGAGCGTCGAAAAGTCGGATTCCTGGAACGCCGGCATCGTGCTCACCCCGCGCTTCTTGCCGGGCCTTGCCCTGTCGGTCGATTATTTCGACATCGATATCGAGGACGGGATCACCACCTTCAGCGCGCAGAGCATCTTTGACCTGTGCTATGTCGGCAACCAGGATCTCTGCGCGGCGATCTCCGACGATCCCAATCGCTCGACGCCGGGGCAGCCGTACAAGCTGGTGCGCAGCCAGCCGTTCAACGCCGCCAGCCAGACGGTGCGTGGCGTCGACATCGATGCGTCGTACCGCATGCCGCTGTCGCGCTTCTTCGCCGAAAGCGAGGGCAATTTCACCCTCCGCGGCGTGGCGACGCGCTACATCGACAACATCCTCGACACGGGGGTGCCCGGCGCGGTCATCACCAACTCGGTGGGCGTGAACGGCGGTCAATCGACCACACCCAAGTGGATCTACCGCGTCAGCGCCACCTATGACACGCCCGACTTCGCCCTCACGGCGGTCGGTCGCGGCGTCAGCTCGGGCAAATATGTCGCCAACGGTGTCGAGTGCACCAGCAGCTGCCCACTCTCGACGGTCACCGCACCGACCTACGAGAGCAATCACGTGTCCGGCGTGTTCTATGCGGACCTGAACTTCACGCAGAAGGTGCAGTTCGGCAATTCAGATGCACAGTTCTTCATCAACGTGACCAACCTTTTCGATCGCTGGCCACTGCTGCTGCCGGAGACGGGTCTGGCCGCAAACAGCACCTACTCGGATCTGCTCGGCCGGCAGTTCCGCATCGGCCTGCGCATGGAAACGCGCTGATCGAGAGAGAAGGGGCGAGCGGCAACGCTCGCTCCTTTTGTTACTGGCAAAGGGCGAACGGGCGCGATCTTCGACGGTGAAGCACATGCCACGTCACTAGCCACCCCGATAGACCTAGAGAGAACTTGCCGATCGTGAACTAGCCGGCGAGCTCGGCGTCGCACCCACGCCGCAACCGCTCGCATTCCATCACAAGCTGCTCTGCACCGTTCACGGTCAGTGGTTCATACAGCAGCGTCTTCCAGCGGGAGACGGTCGCCAGATCGATCTCCCACCAGCGCGATTGTGCAAGCAGTTCGCTGATCGCCTCGGGAAAGCGCGGCCGCAGCAGCCGCGCAGGCACGCCGCCCATGATGGCGAAGCTTGGCACGTCGCGCGTTACCACCGCGCCCGCCGCGAGCACGGCGCCGTCACCGATGTGCCGGCATCCGCTCAGGATCGTCACGCGGTCGCCGATCCACACATCATTGCCGATTGTCAGCGGATTATCTTCGTCGACCGGGATCGTATCCTGCGCCACCAGCCCCAACTTCGCATTGTAGAAATAGGGATGCTGCGTCATCCGCTCGATCGGATGGTCGCGCCGTCGCACGATCAGCCCCACGCCGACCGAGCACCATCGGCCCACCACGGTACCGCGCGGCAGCACGCCGGGCTGCATGATGGCGCCATAGGAATACATGCCCACCATCACCCCGTGTGACGCAAGCAGATGCTGGCGCAGCATGGAGGACGCCATCTCGCCACCATCCCACCGTCGCATCAGCCGAAGCGACAGGTTGCGCGTACGTTGCGCGGCATACAGCCGTTCAATCAGCTTCGCTCGCCATCGAAGGATTGCTCATCTCCTTCCTTCATAGGTCAGCGTCAATGCTGATCCATTCCTGCGCCAACTGTTCCCGCAGCAGGTGCGCCGCGCGGTAATACTGGTGGTGCAGCATCACGCCGCGGGGGACCATGCCGATCACCTCAACTCGCTCCGTTTCGGCCACGATTGCCGTGCTCGCCGGCGCCTTTCTGGCGGGTTCGGCGATGCCGGCGCCGGCTCGGCCCGGCGTCGTTCTGGTCCGCAACACGCCGCAACTGATCACCGCGCTGCGCAGCGTACGCGGCGGCGAACGCATCCTGCTCGCGCCGGGCGACTACGCCCCCTTCGCCTTGCGCGATGTCACGCCGACGCGCGAGGTAACCATTACCTCGCAAGATCCCGCACACCGCGCCGTGCTGACCGGGATGAACCTGCGCGGCGGCGCAAACCTTTCGTTCAACGATCTCGTGCTGCGCGGATCAGGCAAGGCCGCGCAGGAGGACTTCATCTTCCGTGGCTTGCGCAACCTGCGGATCAGCCAGATCGCCGCGAGCGGCCGCCTTGGCCCGATCGGCCTTGCGGCGGACAAGATTATGCAATTGCGCGATTGTACGAACGCCCTGATCTCCCGCGCAGAGTTCACAAACGCCGGCATCGCGCTGTCGCTGCTCGACACCAAGGGAGTCAGTGTCACATCCAGCTATTTCCATGACTTGCGCATGGATGCGATCCGCGGCGGCGGCAATTCCGACGTCCTCATCGCCTACAACTACATCACCGGCTTCAGCCCGACCGGGGCCGACCACCCCGACGGCATCCAGTTCTGGACCAACCGGCAAAAGGCCGCCGCACAGAATATCAGGATCGTCGGCAACGTGATCCTGCGCGGTCGCGGCAAGCCGATGCAGGGCATCTTCATGCGCGATGAAGCGAACGATCTTCCGTACAAGAACGTCGTTTTGACCGACAACCTGGTCGTCGGCGGAATGTACAATGGCATCGCAATTCTGTCCGACACGACATCGCTCCTCCTGACGAACAACGTCGTCGCCGCCTACCCTGATCAGAAAAGCTGGATCCGCGTCAATGGCCACGCGAAACTGCGGGCCAATCGATCACCCATCTACCTGATCGCGAACAAGCGCGTCGCGCGCCCCCCGGGCAATCGCGTCACGCCCGCCAGGGCAGATGGCGGCGCCGCTGCCATCAAAGCCTGGGCCGCCGGCCGCTCCCTTGATCGCTACAGCGAAAGCCTACGCCGCCATGTTGATCGTCTCTGACGCCCGCCGCCCGATGCTGCCGCGCGCGGCGAACGATGCCGGTCCCGCCGGTACGCCTCACCCGGCCGAGAGCATGCGCGCGTTGCTGATCAAGGCAAAAGGCGGTTTGGGAAATCGCATGCTCGCCGGCGTCACCGGTGTGATCCTGGCCCAGCTCGCCGGGCGAACCCCCGTGATCGACTGGCGCGACGGGCTGTACGTGCCGCAGGGCACCAACCTGTATCCCTTGCTGTTCCGCGATCCCACCGGCATCGATCCAGCTTGCTTCGATGCCGCGACGTCGGTTGCGCCCGATCTATGGTCCGGCCGCTTGGCCGAGCAGCCGGTGCGCATCATCGCCCGCCACTTCCCGAACCGACATTCCAGCCCGTTCATCTACCGTCGCTTGTCCGTTCCGCTGACGGGACGAGACCCCGCGGCGCGGGTCGGCGTATTTTGGTCCTACCTCCCAAAACTGGCCCGTTTGCGCCGCCGCTTGCGGGCGGACCGCCGCTTCGACGGGCGCCATCTCGACGCAATCACGCAGGACATGCTGCACCGCTTCTTCACGCCGAATGATCGCGTGCGACAGAGCATCGCCGATCTGTTCGCGGATCGGCCCCGCCCCATCATCGGCGTGCACATCCGCTTCACCGATCGCAAGGTGCCGCTCGCCAAGATCGAACGGGCACTATCTCGGTTGCGGGCGCGCTTTCCGGATAGTGACATCTTCCTGGCAACCGACAGCGCGGAGGCGCAAGCCTATATTACGGATCGCTTCGCGCGCGTGTTCACCACGACGAAGCAATTGGCCGAGGATGGGCAGGCGCTGCACTATGCCGGCACCCAGATGCACGATCCTGTGCGCGAGGCGGAGAATGCCGTCATCGACATGTTCGCGCTCGCAGCGTGCGATTGGCTGATCCACTCCCGACATTCGACCTTCTCGGTAGCGGCAAGCCTTATCGGCGCCATCCCCGCGGCGCGCCAGATTGATGTCGACCGCTTCAATGCGAAGGTCGTGGTCAAACGTTGGTTTCAGGCAATTGCCTGATCGGCACCCCCGCACTTCAGCAATGGTCGGCGCCTGATGGCGCGATCGGCCGTTCGCTCCGCGAAGCTGCCGCCGCCAGCGACCCGCCCGAAGGTGGCGGTTCGCCACGGCCGGCTCGTGCGGCTTGTTCCCCCCGCCCCGCCTACGCCATCCGCCGCGCCGGTCGACACTGTTGCCCTGCCCGATGCGCCGCTTGCGTTCCGCACCAGAGCAGCCATTGTTCTCTTCGTCTCGTCCCTCTTCCTGCCATCGGTCTTCTTTCTCGGCCCGATCGTTCTGTCGCCGGCGCTGCTGTTCCTGACGCTCGGCTTTTTACCCTTTATCGGCATCTGGGCGAGCGGTCGTGCGGGGGGGCGGCTGGCGACCGACATACTTGTCCTCGCCTGCGCCGCCTGGGCCTTTGTCACGCGCTTCGTGCTGCTGCCATTCAGCAACGCCGTGGAGCCGGCCGGCATCGTGATGCTTCAGACCGCCGGCGCCTTCCTGGCTGGCCGCGTGCTGGTCCGCAATGCAGTCGCGACGCGCCTGGTCTTCGGCACTGCCATCGTCGGCGTCGTGCTGATGATGCCGTTTCTGATCATCGAGTCCGTCACGGGTGCCAAGCCCCTGCTCAACGCTGCCGCCCTGCTGGGGCATACGCTGTTGCCGACCAACATGGATCCACGCTGGGGCTTGGGGCGGTCACAGGGGGTGTTCGAACATCCGATTCTGCTCGGCATGTTCGTTGCCACCTTGATCTCGCCCGCCATCCTGATGTTCCGTAAGGCGCCAGGTCGGCCGGAGCGGGCGCTCGCGGGGCCGATCGTGATCCTGTCGGCCATGACGTCGCTGTCCACCGGCGCCCTGCTCAGCATGAACATCCAGTTCGGGCTCATGCTGTGGAATGCGGCGCTTCGACAGGTTAGACAGCGTTGGACAATCCTGATCTGCCTTGTCGTGTTCCTCTATGTTACGGCCGATCTTCTCTCCAATCGCACGCCGTTCCATCTGTTCGTCGACTATGCGACCTTCAGCGCGCAGAGTTCCTATAATCGCATCCTCATCTGGCAATATGGCTCAGCCGCGGTGATGGACGCACCGTTGCTCGGCCACGGCACCGATGATTGGGAGAGACCTGCGTTCATGCATGCCAGCATGGACAATTTCTGGCTCGTCATTGCGTATCGCTACGGATTGCCAGCCTTTCTTCTGCTCGCCGGCGCCTTTCTTCTGACCATCTGGCGCATCGCGCGTCGCTCGGCCTGCAGCGCGCAGGAGCAGAACATGCGGCTGGCAACGATCTTCTCGCTTGTCGCGATCATGATCGCCGCAGTGAGCGTCCACCTGTGGAACAACAGCTACATCTGGCTCATGTTCATGCTGGGTGCGGTGACCTGGATGACGCAAGCAGGCAATGAAGCAGCGCCCGCGGCGGTCGTGGCTGAAGAAGGGCTTGGCCCGGTTGCGGAAAGCCGTCACGCCCGCCTCCGCCGTCTTGGTTTTTGATGGTGGCCGCGCCTGTGATGCTTCGTTCCGGCACCATGGTCCTTGGGGCCAACATCGTCGATGTAGCGGCCGTTCTGCTCCGGAACATCATCCTGGCGCGACTCCTGCCGGTTGAGCAATTCGGCTTGGCCGCCACCTTCTCCATCCTGATGACCATGGTGGAAACCTTTCAGAATGTCGGGCTGAACCGGCTGGTGGTGCAGGACGCGCGCGCTGACCACCCTGACTTTGTCGCCCGGTTGCATGGGGCGCAGATCGCGGTCAGCCTCGGCGCCACGCTGTTGCTCGCCACCTTCGCCTATCCCTTCGCACTGGCGATGGGCACGCCATCGCTGACGCCGGCGTATCTTCTGCTCGCCCTCGTTCCGCTGGCCAATGCCTTCGTGAACCTCGAAACCTTCAGGATGCAGCGCGACGGTCGGTTCGGTCCGCAGGTGCTCCGGTCTATCCTGTCACAGCCGGTCGGCCTGCTCGCGCTCGTCCCCGGTTATTGGTGGTTGGGCGACCACCGGGCCGCGCTGGTCGCCATCATGGCCCAGCAGATCACGGCCGTTGTTCTGACCCACATAAACGTCCGCCCTCGGTTCAGCTTGGCCTTCGACCCAACAGTGATGCGCACGGTCGCCGCCTTCGGCTGGCCGCTGATCGTCAACGGTCTCCTCATGTTCCTGATCCTGAACGGCGACCGGATCATTGTGCTGAGGCAGTTCGGGCCGGCCACCCTTGGGTGGTTCAGCGCCGCCGTCATGCTCACCCTCACGCCGGCGAACCTGATCCTGCGCACCATTCAGACTATTGTCTTGCCGCTCCTTTCAAAGATGCAATCGGATCGACCAGCCTTTCAGCGTATCTATGATACGAGTTGTAGCACCTCCGCTCTGGTCGGTGTGGTTGCCGTGCTTGGCAGCCTGCTCTTCGGGCCGCTCGTCATCGGCTTGCTGTTCGGGCCAAAGTTTCTGCCCGCAGCGACGGTGATCACCCCCCTCGCCTGCATGAACGCGCTTCGGGTGCTTCGCATCGCGCCGACGGTGGCAGCGATGGCGCACGGCGAGACGCGCAACCCGCTCTACGCCAATGTCGTCCGTGCACTCGGCGTGCCGCTTGCCGCCGTGAGCGCCGCGCTTACCGGCGCGATCTGGCCGATGATCGTTGTCGGCGTGGCAGCCGAACTGGCCGGGGCTATCGCCGCAGGGCGGCTGGCGCATCGCCGCGTCGGCGTCGATGGCGCGCTCTACTGGCGATCGCTGCGGCTGCTTGGTTCGTGCAGCATGGCCGCACTGGCGATCCCATGGGCGCAATGGCCGGCCACGCTGTTGATCTTGTCGCTGCTACTCGTCGCCATCGCACGGTGCGGCAGTCACCTCGGCCTCACGCGGCTGTTTCGGTGGGACCGATGGAACTGGGCAGCGCACCGATCGCATCGCACCTGATTGGCGTAAGTTAGCGTCGATCCGGATGCATTCTATTGCCGATCGGCAAGCGGCGGACCCATGACCGCAAGGCGCCAACAAGAGGATGCACGATGAACTGGTTTTCCGCCTTGTTGGGGAAGCGGGACGACGCGGCGATCAATCATGATGAAAGCGATGTCCCTGATTTTGTCCCATCCCCGCCCGCAGCGGCCACCAACATCCGACGCTCGCTGCCGAGGTTCCGCGGCACGGCTGCCGATCAGCTTTGTACCGGCACGCGTCCGCTCGATCGAACCCGGCTCCAGTTACGGCACGCGTTCACGCCTGCCCGACCGATCATGGACCCAGCCATGCTGGCCGGCCGCACGAATCTGCTCCGCACGATGATCCGCGCGATTGAGGATCAGTATCTCCATGTCGTGCTGTTCGGCCCTCGCGGAATCGGCAAAACGTCGCTGCTTCACGTGCTCTGCGGCATCGCGCAGCAATCCCGCTATCTGGTGCGCTATGTCTCATGTGGCGAGCGCACCAGTTTCGACGGCCTGATGCGTGCCGTTTGCGCCGATATTCCGCTGTTGTTTCACGCTGCTTACGACCCGACCGGGGAAGAAATCGAGGAAGGATTATCCTTCGCCGATCTGTTGAGCGATCAACCGATCACCGTCGAATTGGCGAGCGATCTTCTCGGCAAGGTTGCGGGTAGCCGACTGTTGGTCGTGCTCGACGAATTCGATCGCGCAAGCGAGGCGGAGTTCCGCCGATCGGTTGCCGAGCTCATCAAGAACATCTCCGATCGCGGCTGCCGCGTGCAGCTGATCATCGCTGGCGTCGCTCACAATCTTACCGAGATCATCGAGCATGTGCCCTCGATCCGTCGCAACATCCTGGGCCTGCTGGTACCTAATATGGCGCCTACCGAGATCGCCGAGCTGATCAGCAACGGGCAACATGCCAGCGGCATGACGTTCACGCCCAAGGCATTGCAACTCATCAGCCTGGCCGCCCTAGGCCTCCCGTATCTCGCCAGCCTGGTAAGCCAGCACGCCGGCTTCGCCGCACTCGACCGTGACTCACTCGTTATCGACCACATTGATGTGGAGCGCGGCATCACGCAGGTGCTGGACCATCTGGAACTGCGCATCCCGCCGGATCTGCGCCAAAATCTCAAATCAGCGCTCGCGCATGGACATGAGGAGAGTCTGGGCACCCTCGCCCAATTGGCGCTGATGAATAGCTTTCAATTACCGCAACCCGCTGACGACGGCTCCATCACGGCACCGGGGGCGGACCAGTGTGCGGTGCCGGCAGATGTCGTTCACCGCATCAGTGACGATTATCACCTGATCAAGATCACCTCGGTTCACGGATCAAGCGAACGCCGCTTCACCGATGACGGCGTCCCCCTGTATCTCTGGGTACGATTGATGCACCGGCACGTCATTACGAGCGGCGGACCCACGAACACACAGTAAACACACCATCATCGGTCAGGTCACAGGCTCGTTTTCCGCCGATATTGCGCCGGGCGGAGCGACGGTCATGCCAGAACAGTGCCACTGGTCACGGCAAGCGCCAGCCCGCAGGCAACGCCGGCAGGATAGGCTACCTCCCCGATTGAACATATCGCGTTCTTCGCGCGTCTCGCTTCAATGATCGTCCTTGGCTTAACGACACCTCCGTTGCGCGGCCGCCGCAGCATGCCGCCCCGCCGATCCGTGTCAGAAGCAACGCTGCCGCCCGCGCCGCTCTCCCACGCCCATTTTTGGAATGCCACGCGGTGAGGGCGAACAGCGATAGTGACCTTCTTCCCGGTCGCCTGCTCCGCCGGCCCGGAGCGCCCGCGGCTGACAAGGCCTTCCCAGGTAGCCAGATAGACGATCCGCGGCTTGCCGAGGTGTTGTCGCCCGAAGCGCCGCTGCTGGTGCTGCACGAAGGGGCGATCCATGCCGAAGGACCGGCGTGGCAGGCCTCGCACGATCGCCTGCTGTTTTCCGACGTTCCGAACCGGCGGCTCAACGCCTGGTACGAGGACGACGGCCGGGTCGAGGTGGCGATCGATGCCACCTGGTTCATGAACGGCAACGCGGTCGCGGCGGACGACGCCGTTTGGCATTGCGAACATGGTCGCCGCTGCATCAGCCGGTCGCAACCCGACCTTGCCGAAGCCCCCGAGCCGATCGTCACACATTTCGAGGGAAAGCGGCTCAACTCGCCCAACGACGTCGCAGTGGCGGCAGATGGCACAATCTGGTTCACCGATCCGATCTTCGGCATCGCCATGCCCAGCCAGGGTGCGTTGGCCGACCCGGAGCTGGACCATCGCAGCGTCTATCGCTTCGATCCGACGAGTGGCGCGCTGGCGCGGATCGCCGACTACGAGCAGCCAAACGGTGTCGCGCTCTCGGCCGATGGTGCGACGCTCTACGTCTCGGACACGTCCGTGTCGCTCGGCGAGGTGCCGGGCTTCTCCGCGGGCGATAAGCACGAAGTGTGGCGCTTCGTCGCTGCACCTGATGGGTCATGGGGCGATGGCGAGTTCTTTTGCCGTACCGATCACGGCTATCCCGACGGCTTCGCGGTGGACGTGCGCGGCTGGCTTTGGGTGAGCGCGGGCGATGGCGTTCACGTCTGGTCGGCGGAGGGCGTCCGGCTCGGCTATGTCCCGGTGGGCGCCACGGTGTCCAACCTTTGCTTTGGCGGATCGACCGGACGCCGCCTGTTCATCGCGGCGCAAAGCCGCCTGGTCGCTCTCGACCTGAAGGCCTGACGCATGACTACCCCAATCGCCGACTATGCGCTGATCGGCGACGGGCGCACTGCCGCCCTCGTCGCACGTAACGGCTCGATCGACTTCCTGTGCCTGCCGCATTTCGACAGCGATGCTTGCTTTGCCGCCATGCTGGGCGATCAGGCGAACGGCTGCTGGCAAATCGCACCGACCGGCTTCGTCACCGGTGTGGAGCGGCGCTATCGCGGCGACACGCTGATCCTGGAAACCGACCACACCACCGAAAGCGGCACGGTGCGCGTCATCGACTTCATGCCTTGGCACGACGGGCCGCCGATCGTCATCCGCATGGTGGAGGGACTGTCGGGCGAGGTGGAGATGGCCAGCCTGATGCGCCCGCGGTTCGATTACGGGCGCGTGCCGCCGTGGATGCGATCCTTCGATGGTGGGCTGTGCGCAGACGCCGGGCCACACCAACTGGTCCTGCACGCGCCGTGCCCGCTGGAGGCGGTGGACAATGACGCGCGCGCGACCTTTCGGGTCAAGAAGGGCGAGACGCTGGCGTTCGCGCTGTCCTACGCACCGTCCTATGCCGCGCTGCCGGACAAGCCCGCCGCCGCCCGCCTGCTGAAGCAGACCGACAAGGCGTGGCGCGACTGGATAGATCGGTTCGACGCGCCGGAACGCTGGGGCAATGCGCTCAAGCGATCACTGTTAACGCTGAAGGCGCTGATCGACCGTCGTACCGGCGGGCTGGTGGCTGCGGCGTCGATGGGGCTGCCGGAGGTGCCCGGCGGATCGATGAACTGGGATTATCGCTATTGCTGGCTGCGCGACGCGACCTTCACGCTGACCGCGCTGCTCAACGCCGGTTTCGGCGAGGAGGCGGTGCGCTGGCGCGACTGGATCCTGCGCGCGATCGCAGGCGATCCGGCCGACATGCGGATCATGTACCGCATCGACGGCGGCCGGCGATTGCAGGAATATGAGGCGACATGGCTGTCGGGGCATGGCGGCGCCCGCCCGGTGCTGGTCGGCAATGCCGCGTCGGAGCAGACGCAGCTCGATGTCTATGGCGAGCTGATCGACAGCTTCCACGTCGGCGCGCGCGCCGGGGTGGAGCGCACGCCGCGCGACATCGCGGTGGAGATCGCGCTGATCGAATATCTGGAGGGTGCCTGGGACAAGCCTGGCGCGGATATCTGGGAAAGCCGCGGCGACCCGGGCTGTTACACCTATTCGCAGGCGATGGCCTGGGTCGGTATCAACCATTTCGTCGAAAGCGAGACGATGCGCGCGGCGGCCGGCGACGAACTGGTCGGGCGGATGCGCGGGCTGCGCAAGCAGATCCATCAGACGGTGTGCGACCGCGGCTATTCCGCAGAGCGCGGACATTTCGTGCAGCGTTACGATGGCACGGCGCTCGACGCCTCGCTGTTGCTGTTGCCGCTCGTCGGTTTCCTGCCGGCCGACGATCCGCGCATCGCCGGCACGATCGCGGCGGTCGAGCGCGAGCTGATGGAGGGCGGCCTGGTGCGGCGCAAGGCGGCAACGGGCGACGGGCATGACGAGGGCGTCTTCCTCGCCTGCTCCTGCTGGCTCGCCGACTGCATGGTGATGCAGGGCCGGCGCGACGAAGCGGCCAGCATGCTCGACCGGGTGATCGGCCTCGGCAACGACGTCGGGCTGCTCAGCGAGGAGTTCCACGTGCCGACGCGCCAGTTGATCGGCAACGTGCCGCAGGCGCTGTCGCACCTCGGCGTGGTGAACACCGCACTGTTCCTGTCGCGCGAGGTGGTGCAGCGCGGCGCGGTGTAGGCGGATGATGTGCTTAGGCAGGTTTGCTCAAGCCCAAAGCGTGAGGCCCGCTTTCGCCCAAGGCTGGACACCTGGGCAGGTAAGCTGTCTTATCGAAAGCAGCCGTTGGCTCAGCCGGAGCATTCCCGTTTTCCCATCGTCGAAGGCTAATTTCGGGAAAGAGCAGTCGAGAACAGATTTTGGGAAATGCGATACTCAGGACGCTCCTAGGTGTAATCGGCGAGGTCACCTTCCCGTTTTGAGTTCGTTTCGGGAAAGACGAGATGCGACTTACGCTTGCAGTTTCGCGGACGCCACGTCATGCTGAGGGTGCCGAAAATAGAGTAGCAGGTCGGTAGCTCCTGCGCCCGTCCAACGGGTTCTTCCCAGCCACGGCGTTGACCCAATACGTTGGGAAGGCGCTGGCTATGGGGTTCGCGTCTTCCCGGCTGATGCCGAGGAATGCTCATGAATATTATTGCCATTGTCGCCCTGACCTGTGCGGCTCTGTTCACGGGCGCGGCCGGATACATCACGCTGGTCGAGCATCCGGCACGGCTCCAATTGGCGGATGGCCCCCTGCTCGCGCAATGGAAGCCCAGTTATGACAGGGCGCTGCCGATCCAGTCCGGCCTAGCTATTGTCGGAGGCCTCAGCGGAATGGGCGCCTGGTATCTGTCGGGCACTGTGCTCTGGGTATTGGGAAGCCTTGTCCTGCTCGCCAACTGGCCGTTCACGCTGCTTGCGATCATGCCGACCAACAAGCAGCTTAAGATGATCCGGCCCGAGAAAGCCGGGCCGCCGACCCGTGCGCTATTGGTTTCGTGGGGAAAGCTGCACGCGGTCAGGAGCGTGCTGGGCGTCGTGTCGACGGCCTTGTTTGCAGCCGCGCTTGCCGTGGCCGCATAACCCGGCTGTCCCGATCAACCATCGTTTCTGGGGAAAAGCGGCTAGGTTCAGGGTCGGCTATGCAGGTCGGCGTTCCTGTAAGCGGCCTGTCCGAATACCTCCCACAATCCGGCCACCATTACTTAACCATCACCCTCACCGCGTCTTGCCCAGCTCACCCGCCGGTCTGATGCAGGTGGCCGTCGGGGTCGCGCAGCAACGCAGGGTCGCCGCCGTGCCAGACGATGCGGGTCGCGGCCACGTCGTTAACCGCGACAGGTGCGGCAGGCGGTTCGACGGGACGGCGGTAGTGCAGTAGCTCGACATGCGGCGGCGCTGTGTTCGGCTTCATCGGCACCACGTCGGCAACCGGATCGTCCAGCCCGTCGAGCATGGCCTGTTCGTGGCCGCGATTGAGCGAGGCGTTGCCGCGCGTCAGGCCGTGCGCGGCGTAGAATGCTTCGCTTGCCGCCAGATCGCGCACCACGATCGCGCTGTGATCGATGCCGAGCAGGCCGGTGCCGCGCCATCCCTTCTTTGCCGCGTCGGGAAAGTGGAGCAGTTCGAGCGGATGCCCTTCGGGGTCGCGGAACTTCATTGCGGTGACGCCGCCCGACGAGGGTGGCAGCGTCACCGGGTCGCCTGTGCCGATCGGCGTGGCACCGGCCAACCGGGCGCGGTCCCAAGCGGCCTGTGCATCGTCGGTGACGAGCGCCAGATGCTGGAAACAGGCGGCGGCTGCGTCCGCTTCGGCCGGATAGGGACTGCCCGGCATGTCGTAGCGGTCGAGCGCCACCAGGGCTCCGCCCAGCCGCATCGGCCAGCGCACCCCTGCGCCAGCGATGCCCAGCATGGCCAGCTCCTCGGCCGCGATCGGATGCGGCGGGTCGACGGTGAAGCCCAGCGCCGCATAGAACGCGACCAGCGTCTCGGGCTGCTGCGTCACGAGGCGGAAGCCGGCGATGCGGGCAAACGTCATGTGAGTGCGCAGCGCGCCACGGGGTTGCGGTGCAGCTGCACCGTCATCAGGCGACAGGGCTCGTCGCCAATCGTGCCGGACTTGTGCCCCTTCTTGCCGTCCTTCTCTACGCAGCCCTGATCGCCGCCGAAGGAGAATTCACCCGGACCTTGCTCGATCCGGGTTCCGTCCATCGCCTCGATCCACCACCGGCCCGACAGCACCACGATCCATTGCGGCGCGGGGTTCTCATGCCAATCGCCGACCCAGCCGACCGGCTGCACGGTGAATACCACTGTCGACTCGCCGCGCTCCATCTTGTTGTTCCATTGCGGATCGGCGGGGCCGACGCCCTGCAACTCGTAGTCGGTCAGCGCGCAGTCGCTGAAGCGGCTGACGCCGTCCTCGTCCACGTAGAGGTGCGGATAAGGAACCGAGGGCTTGGGGCCGGCATCGGACATGGCTTTATCTCCCATAAGGATGGCTGGAGGCGAACGGGGCGTCGAGGAACGGCTGGAGCCCCGATCCATCGGTGCCGACGATGAGGAGGAGGAAGCCGGCTCCGAGCGACAGGTTCTTCAGGAAATCCCAGAACAATGTGCGGCCCTTGCCGCCCGGGTCGGCGAAGAAGTCGCCTTGCTTCCAAAATTGCTTGTAGAGCAATGCCGTGACCGCGCAGTAGCCCGCCACGACGAAGGCTGCGGCACGATCGGCCACGCCGATGACAATCGCCGCGCAACAGACGATCTCGACGAACAACCCGACCATCAGCACCGCGATCGCCAGCGAGCGCGGCGAGAACACCTGCTGCGCCTGCTTCACCGCGTGATCGAACGAGAAGATCTTGTCGAACGCACTGAACGGCAGGAACAGCATGACGATGCCGTAGCGCACGACCAGCGCAGCGATGGCGGCGGTCGTCATAGCCGCGCCTCGATGATGCTGGCGACGCGCAGTGCGTTGGCGATAATCGTCAGCGTCGGATTTACCGCGCCGATCGAGGGAAAGAAGCTGGCATCGGTGACGTAGAGATTGTCGACCTCATGCGCACGGCAGTCGAGGTTCAGGACCGATGTCGCCGGATCGGTGCCGAAGCGACAGGTGCCCGCCTGATGCGCGGTGCCAGACAGGGGAATGTCCTTGCCGAGGTAGAGCGATCGCTCGACCAGCATCGCGGGCCAGCCGATATCGGACAGGACCTGTTCCAGCTTCGCCTTCAGCCGGTCGAGCGATCGTTCGTTCGTCTCGACGACGTCCAAATGGACCTGGCCATCCTGGTAGTAGACCCGGTTTTCCGGGATCGGCAGGTCCTCGGTCTGCAGCCAGAAATCCATCGAGTGCCGTGCCATTTCGGCAAACGGCATGTCGGGCAGGTGCTTCATCACGCTGGCCAGCGGCGCTTCGCCCTTGATCTGGTCGGCGTGGCTGGTTGCGCACATCTGAATAAGGCCGAGCGGATGCGGATAGTCCGGATCGCCGCTGTCGAAATAGAAGTCGCTGAGCGCCAGCGTCTTCTGGAACACCGTCTCGTTCACGTGGCGCATCACGGCCATAACGACCGACATCTCGTGCCGCATATAGTTGCGCCCGACCTGGTCGGAGCCGTTGGCAAGTCCGTTCGGGTGCTGCGCATTGGCCGACCGCAGCAGCAACAGCGCGGAGGACAGCGAGCCGCACGCAACGACGACGATGTCCGCGCTGTAGCGTTCCTGGCGACCACCGCGCTCCACCACGACGGTGTCGACCCGCCGCCCGCTATCGTCGGTCTCCAGCCGCTCGACGTAAGCGCCGGTCAGCAGCGTCACGTTCGAGTGGTCGCGCAACATCGGATCGACGCACAGCACCTGCGCATCCGCCTTGCCGTTCAGCAGGCAGGGGAAACCGTCAAAGAAGGAACAGCGCATGCACACGCTGGTGGGCGTTGCGAACCCGTCCTCCTTCTGGTCGAGCAGGATGCCGAGCGGCAGGTGAAAGGGGTTGAGCCCAATACCGGCGAGCTTGTCCGACAGCTCCTGCACCTTGGGCTCGTGTTTCACGGGAACATAGGGATAGGCAGTGGTGCCCGGATCCAGCGGGTCCTCGCCGCGCCGGCCATGGACGTGGAACAGCGCCTCCGCCTCGTCATACCACGGCGCGAAATCGGCGTAGGACATGGGCCAGGCGGGCGACACGCCGCCGGCGTGCGCCACCTCCTCGAAATCGCGTTCTCGCAGGCGGAACAGCGCGGCGCCATAGACCTTGGAATTGCCGCCGACGTTATAGTGCAATTGCGGCGCAAAGGTGCCGCCGTCCTTGTTCACCCATTGCTCGTCGGCCTGGTACCTGCCTTCGACGAACACTGCCTGCGGGCTCCAGTTCGCCTCCTCGCGGGGCAGATAGTCGCCGCGTTCCAGCATCAGGATGCGCTTGCCGGTTGGCGCGAGGCGCTGCGCCAGTGCTGCGCCGCCCGGCCCGCTGCCGATCACGATGAGGTCGTAGTGGGTGTTCTCAGCCATTGATCGCTTTCGCTGGTAGGATGAAGCCAGTCGGCATGGCTGGAACCCCAACGGCGCAGCGCTGTTCCCAACTTGGATCAATCAGGAGTGCAGCATGGGCAAGGTCGTCGTTGTTACCGGCGCGGGCGCCGGCGTGGGTCGCGCCACGGCCGAGAAGTTCGCCAGCGAGGGATATGACGTGGCGCTGCTGTCACGCGATCCCGAGCGGCTGGAGCGTGCCGCCGCCGAATTACGCCGCCATGGCGTGCGCGCATTGCCGATCCCGACCGACGTCGCCGATGCCGCGGCGGTCGAGGCGGCCGCCGACCGGACGGAGCGCGAGCTTGGTCCAATCGACGTGTGGGTCAACGTGGCCATGGCGACGGTGTTCGCCCCCGTTGCCAAGCTGACCCCCGAGGAGGTCGAGCGCGGCACGCGCGTCACCTATCTGGGGCAGGTCCACGGCATGATGAGCGCGTTGAAGCGGATGCGCTCCCGCAGCGGCACGATCGTCAACGTCGGCTCCGCGCTCGCTTATCGCTCGGTCCCGCTCCAGTCGGTCTATTGCGGCGCCAAGGCGGCAATCCGCGGCTTCACCGATTCGCTGCGGTCCGAGATCATCCACGACAAGATCGACGTGCACCTGACGATGGTCGATCTGCCGGCGGTCAACACGCCGCAATTCGACTGGGCACTCAACAAGATGGGCAAGAAGGCGCGTCCGGTTGCGCCGATCTTCGAGCCAGAGGTGCCGGCCCTTGCGATCTATTTCGCGGCCACGCACAAACGGCGCGACGTATGGCTAGGCTTCTCATCGGTGAAGGCGATCCTGGGCAATCGCGTCGCGCCGGGGCTGATCGACCGCTATCTCGCCAAGGCGGGTTATTCGGGGCAGCTGACCGACGAGCCGACGCCGGCCAACGCGCCGTCCAACCTGTTCGAGGCAGTGCCGGGCGATTACGATGCGCACGGCCGCTTCGACGACAGCTCGCGTCGGCGCAGCATCGAATTCTTCACCGATCGCCATCGCACCGGCTTCCTCGCCGCCGCGGCAGTGGCGGTCGGCTATCTGACGCATCGGGCGGCCAAACGGCTGAACGTCTGACCGGCGGCGTCTGGCGCGGGCCGGCGGATCAGCGTTTCAGGACGGTGATCTTGCCGCTCGGCTCCAGCGTGACTTCCCGAGCGTCGGTGACGCTCGTCAGGCCGGACTGGCGCAGCGCCTCGTCCAGGTCGGCTTGCGACACGCTGTGGCGCAGCCGCGCGTCGCGGTGCACGCCCTCGCGGTAGATGGTGATCGCACGGCCCTCCAGCAGCCGCGACATGGCGGGGAAGCGCGCCGCGCAATGCGCCAGCAGCCAGTGGAGCAGCAGGAACAAGGTGGTCGCCGCCAGCGTGCCCAAGAGCGGCGCGCTGCCCGTCAACGCGCGGCTCAGGTTCGATCCGAT
Source organism: Sphingomonas dokdonensis (assembly GCF_002197685.1). GTDB lineage: Bacteria > Pseudomonadota > Alphaproteobacteria > Sphingomonadales > Sphingomonadaceae > Sphingomonas > Sphingomonas dokdonensis. Next base: position 246,098 of record NZ_NBBI01000004.1, read on the forward strand.
CACGATGGATACGACGATGTCGAGCGCGGACCATTTGCCGAAGATGCGCCGCCCGACGATCCGCACCGCCAGCAGGCCGTCGAAAAGGATCAGCACCGCGCGGGCGCATTCCTGCGCCACGGACAGGTCCTTGCCCGTGCCGAACATGGCAGCAAAGACGGTGGCGGCGTCTGCCATGGCTTACATCATCCGATCGCGCAGGTTGAACAGGATCACCAGCGTTCCCGACACCATCAGCGTGACGATCAGCGATGCGAACAGCACCAGCAGCAGGTCGTGCCGCGACGATCGGGAAAGGCTGATGTGGAGAAAGCAGCGGAACTGCACGATCACCTGGACGAGCGCGAGCGCAAGGATGATCGCCAACGTGGTTCCCGCGGCGGCAATCGGCCACTTCACCGCGGCAAAGGCCCCGAGCGTCAGCACCAGCGCCAGCGCGTAGCCGACCAGATACGTCAGCGTCTCGCGGCGGCGCTCGCTCATGACACATGCCCCTGCAGGTAGACGACCGTCAGGATCGCGATCCAGATCACGTCCAGGAAATGCCAGAACAGGCTGAGCCGCAGAATGTTGATCTTCACGCGCGTGTCGAAGCCGTAGGCGAGGACCTGCGCCCCCATTACCAGCATCCAGATGCACCCGGCCAGGACGTGCAGACCATGAAGCGGCACCAGCGCGAAGAACGACGACAGGAACGCGCTGCGCGTCGGATAGGCGCCATGCGAGAACATGGTCGAAAAATCGTGCCATTCCATGAAGAGGAACGCGATGCCCAGCGCGAGGGTGACGCCCATCCACGCGAAGACCGGACGTCGCGTGGCATCGTACTTCATGGCCAGCACGCCCATGCCGACCGTCAGGCTGCTGGTGAGCAGCAGCAGGGTTTCGATGAGCGCGCTATCGAGCTTGAACTCGCTCCTGGGCGTCGGTCCGCCAGCGGTGGCGGCGACGGCGGTGCCATAGATCGCGAACAACAGGGCGAAGATCACCGCGTCGCTCATCAGGAACATCCAGAAGCCGAAGATGCCGCTCTCGGCATCGGCGTTCGGGTCCTCCTGCGTACCGCCCAGGTTGATGCCGGCATGGCGTAGCGAGGGCTGGGTCATGCCGGTATCTCCGCCAAGCCGGTGTTGCGCTGGCTCAGCTCGCACGCGCGTGGGGTGGGCCGATCCGCATCGAGCGCCGCGTGCCAGCGGTGCTCGGTCGCGGTCACCTCCGCCGCCGAAATGGTCCGATGGCTGCCGCGTACGAAGCTGCGCGCGATCAGCGCCGAGAGGACCAACTGCATCGACAGTCCGGCCAGCCACCACATGTGCCAGACGAGCCCGAACGAGGCGGCGGTCGCCCCCAATCCGATCACCACGCCGCTGATGCTGTTGCGAGGCATCTCGATCGCGCCATAGGCGACGTGGCGCTGGTAATAGCCGTCCTTGCGCTTGCCGTCGTAGAACGGGTCGCGCCCGTCGACATGCGGGATCACTGCGAAATTATATTCCGGCGGCGGCGCGGAGGTCGACCATTCCAGCCCACGCCCGTCCCATGGGTCACCCGCGAAGACGCGGTTCGCGTCGCGCTCGCGGATGCTGACCACCAGCTGCACGATCAGCGCGGCGAGTGCGGCCAGCAGCACCAGTGCGCCGAACCCCGCAACGTAGAGCCACGGGCGGAAATCGGGCTGGAAGATCTCATGCGTGCGCCGCGCCATGCCGCTCGCGCCCAGCACGTAGAGCGGCATGAACGCGAGATAGAAGCCCGCCACCCAGCAGCCGAAAGCAATGCGGCCCCAGCGCTCGTTCAGACGGAAGCCGAACGCCTTGGGAAACCAATAGGTATAGCCCGCAAGCAGGCCGTAGAGCAGCCCCGGGATCAGCATGTTGTGAAAATGCGCGACCAGGAACAGCGTGTTGTGAAACACATAGTCGAGCGGCGGGATGGCCAGGATGATGCCGGTGAACCCGCCGATGACAAAGGTGATCATAAAGGCGAGCGAATAGAGCATCGGCACGGTGAAGCGTACCTCGCCGCGGAACATGGTCCAGATCCAGTCGTAGATTTTCACCCCCGTCGGCACGCCGATCGTCATGGTGGCGATGCCGAACACGGCATTGATGTTCGCCGACTGCCCCATGGTGAAGAAATGGTGCAGCCAGACAGTGAAGCTTAGCACCGCGATCGCCATGGTCGCCAGCACCAGCGAGACATAGCCGTACAGCTCCTTCGACGAGAAGGTGGAGACGACCTCCGAATAGATGCCGAACGCCGGCAGGATCAGGATGTAGACCTCAGGATGACCGAACAGCCAGAACAGATTGGCATAGTTCATCATGTTCCCACCGAGGTCGTTGGTGAAGAAGTGGAACCCGAGGTAGCGGTCAAGCGCGAGCAGCGCGGTCGCGACGGTCAGCGGCGGCATCGCGAAGATCATCAGGATGCTGGTGCACAGGCTGGTCCAGCAGAACAGCGGCATGCGCATGTACGTCATGCCCGGCGCGCGAAACTTGAAGATCGTGCAGGCGATGTTGATCCCCGACAGGGTCGAGCCGATCGACCCGAGGGTCACCGCCCAGATCCAGTAATCGGGACCGACATCGGGGCTGAACGCTAGGCCGGTATAGGGCGGATAGCCGCTCCAGCCGCCGGTCGAGAACTTGCCGATGACGAGGCTCACCATCATCAGGATGGCGCCGCCTCCGGTCAGCGACAGCGCGACCGAATTGGCCCAGGGAAAGGCCATGTCGCGCGCGCCGATCTGCAGCGGCATGACATAGTTGATGACCCCGGTGAGGAACGGCATCGCCATGAAGAAGATCATGATCGACCCGTGGGTCGAGAACAGCTGCGAAAAGTGATCGGAGGACAGAAACCCCGGATCGCCCACCGCGGCGGCCTGCTGCATCCGCATCAGCACCGCCTCCACCAGCGCTCGCGACAGCATCACCAGCGCGATGACGACATACATGATGCCGATCTTCTTGTGGTCGAGGCTGGTGACCCATTCGAGCAGGCGCCCCCATGCGCGATGCCGCGTCAGCAGGGTTACGGTGACGACGAAGCCGATGATGACCAACGACGCGGCAGCGGCACCGATCATCTCGCTGGCGGTCGGGTTCTCCCACGCGCGCACGAACGGCAGGTCGTGCCAGGTAAAGCGACCGAGAACGCCCGGCCAGATCGGGGAATGGGCAGTCTGCACGGTCTCTAGTTCGCCTTTCGCGTGGCGGGCTGATGCTTGGCGTTGGGATGGGGGTGCGCGGCACCACCCGTCGCGGCCACCACCCGCTCGAAGAAGCCGCGGGGCACGGCGGAGAAGATCTGCGGGCCTGTCGTGTCCTTGCGCGACAATCTGGCCCAGGCCGCGCCATCGAGCATGCGGTCGCCCTTGTGCGCGCGGGCGAGCCACGCGGCATAGGCACCGGGCGCCATGCTGTTGATGGTAAATTTCTGATGTGCAAACTTGTCGCCGTTGAACTGCACGTTCTCGCCCAGGAATTGCCCCGGCCGGTCCGCGGCAAAGTTCAACCGGGTGCGCATGCCCGCCATGGCATAGATCTGTCCGGCAAGCTGCGGCAGCAGCAGCGACTGCATCACCGTGCCGCTAGTCAGGTCCATGTGCACCGGGCGCCCCGTCGGCACCGCCAACTGGTTCACCGTCGCGATCCCCTCGTCAGGGTAGATGAACACCCATTTCCAATCCATGGCGATCGCCTGGACGTGGACGGGCGCACCGCGTCCGGCCAGCCGGGTATAGGGATCGTCCTTGTGCGTGGCAGGCCACAGCATGAAGGCCAGCAGGATCACGATACCGGCCGGCGGTATCCAGATCAGAGCTTCAAGCGGCCATGAGAAGTCCCATTTGGGCCGATACGCATGCGCCGAATTGGTCCGCCGATAGTGCCAAGCGATCAGCGGCACGAGGATCACGACCGGCACCCAGACGAATAGCAGGATACCCGAAACCGTCAGCAGCAAGTCGCGCTCGTGCTGCGCAACGGGTCCTTGCGCGTTCAGAATGCCATGATCGAGCGCACCGCAACCGCTCAGTGCCAGCACAGCCACCACGCCGGCAACCAGTCGAGTGCCCCTCGTCGACATCGTCTGTAAGCGCGACGATAATGCGGCTGAATGTTGTGCGGATGATCGGGCCACGAAGTCTCCCTGCTGATGACCGCAAACTGAAAACGCAGTACGCCAGAACCGCTTACGTCGGCCCGCGGCAATAGCAAAGGGGTCGTCGGCCATGCCGGCTTGCAACGGCTGGCTCTAAGTCGCCGGTGAGAAACGCGCGTGGTAAATACAGGCAGTCACGCTGATCAGTCTCGATCATAGCTCCCCGCCCGGCTGATCCCCGGCCCTTCCGCCGACAGCAGATCCGTGACAACAGAGCTGCCGGATCACCGGCGGCGAGTGGACCGGGCGGGCAATTGCACCATCCGACGCCGACTTCTGCGCCACCTACCAGGTGTCAATCGTAATGATCCGAAAGGGGACCGGTCGCCACAGCGACGGGCGGCCCGGGCGTAGCTTCCGCTCGACAATTCAGCCGGTGTCATGCGCCAGGTCATCCGAATTCGGTGAGGAAACTTCCAACCAGCTTTACACGGTCTGCCGCCAACTCCGCGCCGGATCGCTGCGCGCACCTTAGCGAGGTCACGTCTTTCCTGGCGATCAGGAGTGCGTAACGGACCGAGGCGGCGACTTGGCGCGCACCTGGCCCGGCGCTGACGCAAGGACTATCGATAATCGTAAAGTCGAAAGATCTTACACAGTGGCTGATAACTTCCTTGAACTTCGGGCCGGCAACCAGTTCCTGTGCGTTGAAAGCCGAGTCTCCGGCAAACAGCACGGAGAGTTTTGGCCTTACGTTGCGGCAGATTGCGTCTTCTTGATCATTGCCGGTGTTACTTAGCATCTGCGCCAGTCCGGCAGTGGAGCCATTCGGGAGAATGAAGTGATGCACCTCCGGACGCCCAAGGTTTGCGTCGATCAGCAATGTACTGATCCCCGCCTGAGCGCTCGCAATCGCGAGGTTTGCCGCCACTGTTGTGCAACCCGCCTCACTATCCGGCGCGATCAGTGCCAGTCCACGACGGCCATCACGGAGGTGGCGAGCGGACAAGTGGGTCTGCAGCGAACGATAGCTGGCAGCCGCGGCGCTATCCGGCGCCGACAGACAGACAAGGCGGCGTGAGAAGGTGTAGTCCGTTCGATCAGGTATCACCGCGCCTGTCGGATCTGGCTCGCCCGTCACGCTGCGGTTCTCACCGGCGTGCGCATCGCTTCTGCGAGAGGAGACAGCGCCACTTGAGTCATTCTCGTCACGGTATGGCCGTTCGCCGGCGGTCACCCCCGCCGCGCCTTCGCTTTGCTCAGCATCAACGGCGGTAAGCGTAGAACCGTCTTTCGCGAGCATCATGCGGCGGCCGTCCTGAACGATCTCACGGCGAAAGCGCTGCCGCCACCAGTGCCGTGCTTCGGGTCGCGCACCATGCCGATTACCGGCAAGCCGACTGCCTCCAAATCTTCGGGTCCCCGTACCCGGCGTCGGACCAATTCGAGCACGATTGCCGCAATGGTGCCCGCGATAAGTCCCGCCGCCAGACCAGCCACCATCAACAGCCAGCGCGCCGGGGTTGATGGAGATCGCGGCAAGGCGGCGGCCCCTAATTTGCTGTATCCGGCCTCGGTCGATTGCGCCTGCAGCTCAAAATCGGCCGCGCGCTGCATTGTCTTGGCCACTTGATCGCGCAGCACCGCCACGTCGCCGGCAAGCCGTCGTGCCTCGTCCACGAGACCGCGTTGCGCAAGGACCTTGCGGGTCTGCGCACCAAGCTCACCCTGCGGAGAGACGCCCGCGCCGGATGCGCGGCCGGCCGCCGTTGCGCTCGCCAGTTCGCGCGATACCGCGGCGGCAAGCGCGGCGCGCTGCTGCTGCAGGGCGATGATCTGGGGGTGATTGCGCCCCATGCTCTGTCGCGCCGCCGCGAGTTGCGCATCCACTTGCGCCAGCTGTGTCGATGATGGTGCCACCGCGACCGTGCTCGGCACAGCGGCAGGTGCCGGCGCACTGCTGGCGAGCGCGCGCAGCTTCGATGACTCGGCGTCGACGTTATCGTCCTGGAGAACGATCCCGTTCGCGCGCTCGAAGCTGGCCTTGCGCTGTTCGGCCGATGCCAGCCTGCTTTTCAGCGTATCGACCTGCCTGGCGAACCATTGCGCCTGCTGCGCCGCATCCCGCCGCTTGCTGTCGAGCGCCTCGGCGATGAAGGCGTCGCGCACCGCATCCGCGCCGCGCCGCGCCGTCTCCGGCACGCTTGAACTGTACGAAAGTTCGAGCAGCGGGCTGTTGCGGATCAGGGTCGCGCGCGTGCGCTGCGACACATCCTCCGCCAGCCAGTCGCGCAAGCCGAGGGTGGTGCCGCGCTCCACTGCCCGCTGATGCGCGGCGCGCAGCCTCGGCGAGTCGATCCAGCCGAAATGGTCCACCACGCGGCGCGTAACGCGCGGGTCACGAACAAGCTCGACCTGCGCCGCCATGATCGTTTCGAGTGTGCGCGGCTGTACCGTCTCACCCGTCACCGGATCAGCCTTCAGCATCTCGACCGCGATGCGCGAGCGCGCCTCATAGCGCGACGGCATCCATTTCGAGGATAGCGCCCCCGCTGCGGCACCCAGTAGCGCCAGCGCGGCGATCAGCCACCAGCGGGCGCGCAGCATGCGCAAGATCTGCACGGGAGTCATGTCGCCCCTCCGGTCAAAAAAAGCGCTCGCCGACGACCAGCACGTCGTCCGGCCGCAACTGCTCGTCCAGGTCAGCTTTGAGTTCCTGGCCGTCCCGCACGATCTTCACCCGCTTCGCCGAGCCGACCGGCGTAAGGCCGCCGCCACGCGCCAGCGCCATCTGCACCGTCATGGCCCGCGCCATCGGAAAGGCGCCCGGCGTGTTCACGGCGCCGTAGATGTAGAAGGTCGATGGCGGCGCGACGAACACCTTGTCGCCGGGCTGTACGGTTGGATCCTGACCGACGGGCGCGCCAGCGATCGCGCGCAGCGACACAGTCTGCGACGTGCCGTCGAGACGGGTGAGGACAACGGCATCCGCTGCGGCATTCGCCCCACCGGCCCGCGCCACGATTTCCGACAAACGGTACGCACGGTCCATCGGAACGACGCCCGGCTGATTGACCTGCCCCAACACGGTGACGAAGCGGCTGGCGTAGGTTGCGATCGACACGGCGACAACCGGATCCTCCAGAAAGCCACCGCTGGTCAGCCGCTTGCGAAGATCGTCCCGCAATTGCAGCACCGTTCGCCCCGCCGCCGGTACCGAGCCGACGAACGGCAAGGCTACCGCGCCATCATCCCCGATCTGCACCCGTGCGTTGAAATCGGTTCGCCCGATCGCGGCCGTTTCGATCACATCTCCGACGCCAAGAACATAGGGCGGTCGCTGATCGCGGGCTGCCGCCGAACCATCCGGGGCGACGGATGCTTGCTGTGCCAACGCTGGCGGAGCCGCCGACGCAGATGCCAGGCACAAGAACAACCAAGCTCTGACCATTACGTCCCTCCCAGCGCGACGAAAGCGACCTCCGCAGCCAAAGCTGGAAAGCCCGGCACCGCCGCGAGAAAGTCGCCAGCCGCTTCGTCTCAGATCACTGGCCTAGTTCGTACGCTCTTTCTCGGCTGCCTCAACTGGCGCGCGGGGTGTTTACATCCGCTTCGGATGCACACTTCTGGGGATCGCCAGTCATCTGCGGATCTCGCTAGAGAAAGATCGACATCGTAGATGTCCTTATTCTTTCATTAACCCGCCCGTTAACGCCCCTGCCGCATTCCGCCTCGCGTCTGAAAACCGCGATTTAACGCGTACTTAGAGGCAGGATACAGTTATGGCATCGATTACCGTCTCCACGGCTGCGGAGCTGATGGCGGCTGCTGTTCGCGCGCAGGCTGGCGACACCATCGCGCTTGCCGCGGGCAGGTACGACAGTGTCGCCTTGCGCAATCTGAAGTTCGCGGCGCCGGTGACGATCACGTCCGCAAGCGCCGGTCAGCCCGCAGAGTTGACCGGCTTCAAGGCCATCGGCGTGGAAAACCTTTCGTTCCGCAATGTGGTGTTCGCCGATCAGGACAGCACCACCGCCTATGACTTCGAATTCAAGAACGCGGCCAAGATCAGCTTCGACAATGTGGTGATCCGCGGGCAGGATGGCGAGGCCGGCTACGCGTCCAATTCCTTCATGATCCGCGGCAGCCGGGACGTGTCGATCACCAATTCCGAGATCACGCACCTGCGCTATGGCATCAACATGCTCGACAGCTCGGGCGTGACCGTGAAGGGCAATTACTTCCATGACATGCGCGCCGATGGCTTTCACGGCGGCGGCCTGTCCAACATCCTCGTCGCCGACAACGTGTTCACGGACTTTCACCCTGCGCCCGGAGATCATCCCGACGCCATCCAGTTCTGGACGGCTAACCAGAAGGTCAGCGCCGAGAACATCACCATCGTGGGCAACGTCGTGCATCGCGGCGACGGTGCGGCGATCCAAGGCATCTTCATGGGCGATGAAACGGACACCCTACCCTATAAGAACGTCACCATCGCGCAGAACATCATCGTCGGCGGCATGTTCAACGGCATCCACGTGGAACGCGCCGACGGTCTATCGCTCACCGATAACATCGTCGCCGGCTATACCGATCAGGCATCGTGGATTCGTGTCGCCGACGTGACGCGGATGGCCGGCAATGTCGCACAATTGTTCATGATCGACGGCAAGACGGTGGAGCCGCCGGCCGGCAACACGCTGACCAAGGCGATCTACGATCACGGCAGCAAGTTCGTCGGCGATTGGCTGGCCGACAACCAGGACTGGGTGCGCTTTGCCCATGCCTCGCCGGTGCTGCATGGCGCGGTGGACGAGTTGCAGGCGCTGGCCGATCTGGCGCCACCGCCGGTGCCGGTCTCCACCATCATCGGCACCGACGGCGCCGATCGGCTGGTGGCGGCGCACCTTGGCGACAGCATTCTGATCGGCGGCAAGGGCAACGATCAGTTCACCGGCGGTGACGGGTTCACGCGGATGGAAGGCGGACTTGGCGACGACATCTTCTACGTTCGCTCGAACCGCGACACGGTCGTGGAGGAGCGCGGCGGGGGCAGTGATACGGTATATGCCTCGATCGACTATATGCTGCCCGACAATGTGGAGACACTCCGTCTCACCTCCGCCGGCCTCACCGGCCACGGCAACGCGCTGGACAACCGGCTGGTCGGCACGGCGGGAACGGACATCCTCTATGGCGGCGCCGGCAACGACTCTATTCAGGGCCTCGATGGCGACGACTGGCTTTACGGCGAGGACGGCAAGGACAATCTGAACGGCGGCGCCGGCGACGACTGGCTGTATGGCGGCGGCGGAAACGATACTCTCGTCGGCGGCTCCGGCAACGATCGCATCTGGGGCGGCGCGCAGGCGGACCTCATCGAAGGGGGAATCGGCAACGACCGCATGAGCGGCGGTGCGGGTCCAGACACCTTTCTGTTCCGCGACGAATCGTTCGGCGACCGTGACGTGATCGTCGATTTCGAAAAGGGCGACCGGATCTCGCTGTCGATGATGGACGCCAACCTCACCACGGACGCGAACGAAGCGTTCAGGTTCATCGGCACCAATGCGTTCAGCATGAAGGCGGGCGAGTTGCGTTTCGAACACACGGCAGACGGCATCGTGTGCATGGCCGACATGACCGGCGATGGGGTGGCGAACCTCACGATTTCGCTGCTCGGGGTCGATCACATCAACGCCTCGGCCTTTCTGCTCTGACCGGGGCTTAGGCGGGCGGCGACGGCTGCCCGCCTGCCTTGGCGCCTGCCGAGCACCTTTTCTGTCGGCGGCACGACCATCGGTGAGCAGGTTTGGTGTGAAACCGAGCCGCCTGACCGCGCGCCCTCGTGCGTGGTCATTACGGTTGCGTTTCATGATCTTACCTCGGCGGGTAACCGCCTGTTAACCGCGGTTCGCAACGGAACGCATAATTGTTGGAGATAGGCCGAGACGTGATGAAGCTTCCCACTCTCGCGATTGTGGCAGCGTTTGCTTGCGTGTTCAGCCGCCCGGCCGAAGCGCGTTCGCTGCTCGACTATGTTGGCCAGTGCGTACCGTTCGCAAGGCAAGCCTCCGGTATCGCCATCTATGGCGATGCCTGGACCTGGTGGGATCAGGCAAAGGACCGGTACCAACGCGGCGATCAGCCACGCGTCGGCTCGGTCATCGCCTTTGCCCGCCAGTCGCGCCTGCCGCTCGGCCATGTCGCGGTGGTCAGCCGGACGGTGGAGAAGCGCGTTCTGATGCTCACCCACGCCAATTGGTCACGCTTCAACGGCGAACGTGGTCATGCGGAACAGGACGTGACGGTGTTCGACGTCAGCAAGGATAACGACTGGAGCGAGGTGAAGGTCTGGTTCCGCGATTCGAACGGGCTCGGCAGCACCGTCTACAAGGTTCACGGCTTCATCTATGCGCCCGGTCGCCCGCACGAGAACATCACCGCGCAAAATCCCGATTATGTCGGCGCGCTGATCGATGCCTATGTGCCGGGCGCTGGTGCGGGACAGATCGCCGCTCGCTGACGCGGCGACTCGCCCGCCGCCTCAGAGGCGGGTGTAGCGAAAGTACCAGACCTCATGCCCGTCGCGCCGCGCCTTGGCCTCGTAGCGGGTCTCGGGCCAATCCGCCGGGCGCTGCAGAAAGTCGCGCGGCTCCTTGGCCTGCCACTCGAAATCCTGCCGCTGCGCCATGACCATCATCGACCAGCGACAATAAGTGGGATCGTCCGTTCCCAGCCGGAATTCGGCACCGGGCTTCAGCTTGCTTGCGATCAGGTCCAGCGGGCCGTGGTTCATCATCCGCCGCTTCGCATGACGCGCCTTGGGCCAGGGGTCGGGATGCAGCAGATAGGCGGCGTCGAGCGACGCGTCGGGTAGCCGCTCCACCACGGCCAGCGCGTCACCCATGTAAAGCCGGACGTTGTCGAGCGCGCCATCACGGATATGGCCAAGCGCGCCAACCACACCGTTCAGAAACGGCTCGCAGCCGATGAAGCCGGTCTCCGGCATCGCCGTCGCTTGCCCGGCCAGATGCTCACCCGCGCCGAAGCCGATTTCCAGCCGCAACGGCATGTCCCGTCCGAACAGGCGGGCAGCATCGACGGTGCCGTCTTCGGGCACTGCCACCTTGGGCAGCAGTTCATCGACAAGCGCAGCCTGTCCCTTGCGCAGCTTGTGGCCCTGGGCACGGCCATACAGCCGGCGGATCGTCGCTGGGTCGTTCATCGCGAGGGGCGATAGCGATACTCTTGGTGGGAGCAAAGCTGCACCAGCATCGTTGGACGCTGCCTATGGGCAAGAAGAAGCAAAAGGCGGCGCGGCTGGCCGAGGCCGAGCATGATCTCGTGGGATCCGTCGCCAAAAACGCCCATGAGACGCCAGTCGCGCTCGTCGGCGGAGCAAGCGAGATTGCCGACCAGCCGCCGCTGGTCGCCCTGTCGCTGGCGACGATCGCGGCCGGCGCGGTGCTCCGTCATCGCACGATCGCTCGCACAGGCGCACGCATGCTCGTCGCCCATGCGATCGCGACGGGCGCGAAATCGGTGTTCAAGCACATGGTCGATCGCGCGCGGCCAAGCCGGGCGTTGCAGGATGGCAAGGCCAGAGTCGGTTCGGGCCGTGGGTCCGAGGATACCGACTTCAATTCCTTCCCATCCGGCCACACCGCCGGCGCGGTCAGCGTGGCGCAGGCGGTGGCGCACACCGTACCCGCCCTCGCCCTTCCCGCCCGATCGGCCGCCTTTGCCATCGCCGCGGTCCAGCTACCACGCGGCGCGCATTATCCGAGCGATGTGACTGTCGGCGCCATGCTCGGCTGGGCCGCCGACCGGATCGCCGGTGTGGTCGTCGATGCCGCCGAGCAGGCCGCTGATCGCGTCGTGGCGCTGGCGCGCGGAGCGCCGACGCCCTCAACGAAGCAGCCGGCACCTCACAAGAGCTGAACGGCGTTCAGCTCTGCGCGGCGTCGATCACCGCCGCGGTCATGCGCGAAAGGCAGACGAGCTTGCCGGCGTCGTCCTCGATGCGGATCGTCCAGACCTGCGTCGTGCGGCCAATCTGCTCTGCGGTGGCAGTGGCATGGACATGGCCGCTGCGCGCCGCGCGGACATGATTGGCGTTGATGTCGAGCCCCACCGTCACCTTGCCATCGGGCACCGCCATCGCGCCGGCAACCGACGCCACGGTTTCGGCCAGCACGACCGATGCGCCACCATGCAGGCGGCCGAAGGGCTGGTGCACCCGTTCGGTCACCGGCATGCGCGCGCGCAGCCAATCATCGCCGCAGCCGGTGAACTCGATGTCGAGCAAACCTTGCAGATTGCCGCGGCCCATGGCGGTGAGCTGATCCAGGTCGATCGGCCGCGTCCAGATCGCCATCAATACGCCCTTCCGATCAACACGCGCTCGGCGGCGGGTGCGCCCGTGAAGATGCACGCGGCGCCCGGATGGCCCGTCTGCCCCATGGGTGCGTTGCGGATGGTGAGCTTCAGCGCCTTCAGTCGCTCCACCACCTTGTCCAGCGCCGCGCCGGTCGGGCGCGACCAGGCGACGTCGGCCCAGCCCGGCTTGGCGGCGCCGTCGGCGAACATCGCCTCGATCCCGGCCCAGTCATCGACCGGCGAGATGTTCGCGCGCAACCGCTCGTCGGCCTCGGCGTGCAGCGATTGCTGCACATCCTCCAGCATCGCGCCGACCTGCGCCACAAACGTGCCACGCGCGGCAATGGCGCTGTCGAGCTTGCCGTCCTCGCGGTAGAGCCGATCGCGGCGCACAACCGATACGTTGCCCCCAGCCATGTCGCGCGGGCCGACCTCGACAATGATCGGCGCGCCCTTCTTCACCCAGCCCCAGCGCTTGGTCGCCGCCTTTGCGGGTTTGAGGTCGAGCAGCGTCCGAACCGGCTCGCCAAGCGCGCTCTGCTTGGCAAGCTCGGCCTGCAGCGACTTGCAATAATCGACCAGCTCCGCGTCCTCCGGCTTGTCGCGGAGCATGGGGACGATCACGACCTGCCACGGCGCGATCCGCGGCGGTACCCGCAGACCGTCGTCGTCACCGTGCACCATGATGACGCCGCCGATCATACGCGTCGACACGCCCCAGCTGGTGGTGTTGGCATATTCCAGCTCGCCGCTCGCATTCTGGAAGCGGATGTTCTGCGCGTGCGCGAAATTGGTGCCGAGGAAGTGACTGGTGCCCGCCTGCAGCGCCTTGCCATCCTGCATCATCGCTTCGATCGAATACGTCGCGACGGCGCCGGGGAAACGCTCATTCTCCGGCTTCTCGCCGGCGATCACCGGCAGCGCGAGGCAGTTTTCCGAGAACTCACGATATACCTCGAGCATCTTGAGCGTCTCCTCGCGCGCCTCGTCGGCGCTGGCGTGGGCCGTATGCCCCTCCTGCCACAGGAACTCGCTGGTGCGCAGGAACATGCGAGTGCGCATTTCCCAGCGCACGACATTCGCCCATTGATTGATCAGCACGGGCAAGTCGCGCCACGACTGGATCCATCGCGAAAAAGCGGTGCCGATCACCGTTTCGCTGGTCGGACGCACGACGAGCGGCTCCTCCAGCTTTGCCTCGGGATCAGGGGTCAGCCCGCCCTGGCCGTCGGCAACGAGGCGATGATGGGTGACGACCGCCATCTCCTTGGCGAAGCCTTCGACATGCTCCGCTTCCTTCTCAAAATAGGAAAGCGGGATGAACAGCGGAAAATAGCAATTTTCGTGGCCGGTCGCCTTGATGCGATCGTCGAGCAAACGTTGGATCCGTTCCCAGATGCCATAGCCCCATGGCCGAATGACCATGCAGCCGCGAACGCCCGATTCCTCGGCCAGATCGGCTTCCGAAATGACAGCCTGATACCAGGCGGCGAAATCCGCCTCACGCGTGACGGGAAGAGCATGCTTGATCATCAGCCGCGGATAGCGGCGGTTTGTGCCCGGTGCCAAGCGCCACGTGCACCGACCCGCTGCGCCGCTGGCATTGACATGAGCGGCGCGGGCATTCGGCATCGATTATCGTCGCCATCGTCCCGCCTCTGCCATATGCGACCGGGCATGGCCGCCCGCTCAGAATCTCTCTCGCATGCCATCGGCCTGCGCCTCACGTCGGTGGCGCTGTTTGCGACCATGAACGCGGTCATCAAGGTGGCGGAGGCGCATGGCGCAGAACTGGGCGAAATCCTGTTCTGGCGACAATTCGGCGCCGCGCTGCTGGTGGGTGCGATCGTCGGCACCGGCCCCGGCTTCGCGTCGCTGAAAACGCAGCGGTTCGGCGCCCATGTGCTACGCTGCGTCGTGGGCCTGACCGCCATGTCGCTGACCTTCTGGACGCTGCTGTTGCTGCCGCTCGCCGAAGCGACCACGCTTGGCTTTTCGATGCCGATCTTCGCCACCGTGCTTGGCGCATTGGTGCTGCACGAGGCAACGGGGTGGCGGCGCTGGGCGGCCGTGCTGGCAGGCTTCATCGGCGTGCTGATCGTCACCCAGCCGGGCAACGGGCACATTCCCCCGCTGGGCATCGCAACCGGGCTCGGCGCAGCCTTTTGCACCGCCTGCATCTCGATCCTGTTGCGCACGATCGGCAAGACCGAGTCGGGGCTGACCACCGTATTCTGGTTTTCCAGCCTGTCGATCGTGCCGTTGTCGGTCGTCTACGCGTCGTCGGCAAAGGCGCACGCGCCGTTTGTCTGGGGGCTGTTGCTGGCGATCGGCCTGCTCGGCGGGGCCGCGCAGATCGCCATGACCCGATCGCTGCAACTCGGCGATGTCAGCCTGGTGGTGCCGATGGATTACACCGCGCTGCTCTGGGCGACGTTGTTCGGCTGGTTCATCTTCGGCACCCTGCCGGTGGCCAGCACGTGGCTCGGCGCGCCGGTGATCATTGCATCCGGCCTCTATATCGTCTGGCGTGAGCACGTCCGGCGCCGGGAGGCGACCCGGCGAGCCATTCCGCAGGAGTGAACGCTTGCCGGACGGCCATGGATAAGACACCAAGGCTGCCATGCGTTTTATAGCTCCGCTCGCCGTCATCGCCCTCGCCGCTCCCGCGAACGCCGCAACGCCCGCCGACACCGCGTTCAACGCGCTGTGGCAGACCGAATGGGCGTGGCGCCAGAGCGAGGGAATCGCCGAGTCCGGCCCCGGCGTCGTCGACGATCATCTGCCTGATGTGTCGGCTGACGCGCATGCCCGGCGCCTCGCGTACTGGAAAAACGTCCTCGCCAAGCTCGATGCGATCGACACCAAGCAGCTTTCGCCCGATACGCTGACCGACTGGCAGGTCTATCGCGCACAGATCGCGGCGCAGATCGACGAAGAGCAGTTCCGCGAATGGGAAAAGCCGCTCAACGGCGACAGCGCCTTCTGGAGCGATCTGCATTACGCCGCCCGTCGCGACTTCACCGGGGGCGAAGCGGATTACCGCCGCTATCTTAGCTGGCTGCGCGACGTGCCGCGGTATCTGGCACAGAATACCGACAACATGCGGCTTGGCCTGAAGCGCGGCTTTACGCCGCCGGCCATCACCATGCAGGGCCGCGACAAGGCCGTCGCCACCATCGCCGCGGCCACCGACCCCGCCACCACGGTCTATTATCAACCCTTCGCCAAGCTGCCGGCGTCGATCCCTGCCGGCAGGCAGCCCGCCCTTCAGGAAGAGGCGCGCGCCATCATCAGCGAGCAGATCATTCCGGCGCACCAGCGCCTGCTGACATTCCTGCGCACCGATTATTTCCCGGCCATGACCAACGAACTGGCCGCGGAGCGCTACGACAACGGTCCGGCGTATTATCGCAGCCGAATCCGCGCCTTCACCACGCTGGACATGAGCCCCGACGCGATCCACGCGCTCGGGCTGGCCGAGATGGCAAAGATCCGCGCGGAAATGCAGCAGGTGATGAAGGACGCCAAGTTCAACGGCGACTTGCCGGCTTTCTTGACCTTTCTTCGCACCGACCCGCAATTCTATCCGAAGACCGCCGATCAGCTGATGAAGGAAGCGGCCTGGCACGCGAAGCGCTTCGACGGCATGGCCAGCAAGTGGTTCGGCCGCCTGCCCCGCCAGCGCTTCGCCATCATCGAGGTGCCGCCCGATATCGCCCCGTTCTACACCGCCGGGCGTGGCGGGCCGGGCACGTATCTGGTCAATACCTACGATCTGCCGTCCCGGCCGTTGTTTCAGCTGCCGGCGCTGACCCTGCACGAAAGCGCGCCCGGTCACGCCTTCCAGATGCCGCTGTCGCTGGAGAACAAGACGCTGAAGCCGTTCCGCCGCAACAGCTACATTTCCGCCTTCGGCGAAGGCTGGGCGCTTTATACCGAGCGCCTCGGCGACGAGATGGGTTTCTATCGCACGCCATATGAACGGTTCGGCATGCTGTCCTATCAGGCATGGCGCGCCGCGCGCCTGGTGGTGGACACGGGCATCCATGCCAAGGGCTGGAGCCGCGAGCAGGCACAACAATATATGCGCGAGAATACCGCGCTCAGCGAGCACGAGATCACGACGGAGATCGACCGCTACATCGGCTGGCCGGGCCAGGCGCTGAGTTATTATCTTGGGCAGCTTGCGATCCAGCGCGCGCGCGCAAAGGCGGAAAAGTCACTTGGCGACAAGTTCGACATACGCAATTTCCACGATACCGTGCTGAGCCTCGGCAGCGTCCCGCTCCCCGTGCTGGAAGCGCAAATTGATCGCTTCATCGCAGAAGGCGGCAAGTCACCTTATCCCGACGACCCGAGCGGCTGACCGCGTTGCAGACGATATAGAACTGAACGAGCGCCCGCGCACGAGGCGCAAGCCTCGGCGCTGGCGGCACACTTTTTTCCGCAGTGGCGGCGTTGGAGCAGCGCCGCGTAAACGAGTTCCTAAGACGCTCGGCCGCATGCGTCCTGAATGATCGAGCTGCATGTTCCGCAGAATAAGACCAACGAAGCTGAGCGGTTGAGCGCCCTGGCGAACCTCGGCATCATGGATTCACCCGCCGAAACCAACTTCGACGAGTTGACGCGGCTCGCCGCAGCCACGGCTGGCACCCGCAGCGCCGCCATTTCGCTCATCGATAATCGTCGGCAGTGGTTCAAGGCGCGCCACAATATTCCGTTTGCCGAGACGCCGCGCGATCAATCGTTCTGCGCGCACGCGCTTGAAAAGCAGCAGATGCTTGTTGTGCCGGACGCATCGCGCGATCCAAGGTTCATGGCCAATCCGCTCGTAACCGGGCCAGACGGAATCCGGTTCTACGCCGGTTTTCCGTTGGTTCTGGCGTCCGGTCATTGCATCGGCGCGCTGTGCGTCTTCGATCCGGCAACGCGCAGCGGCCTGACGCAACGCGAGATCGATCTGCTTGCCGATCTCGCAAAGATCGCCACCACGCTTATCGAGACGCGCCGCTATCGCCGCATGGGCGAGATCGCCAGCCGGGTTATCGACACGACCTCCGATGCGGTGATGTGCGTCAACAATGCGGGCGAGATCACCTTCTGGTCGCGTGCGGCCGAAAAGATGTTTGGCCGAAGCGCGGCGGAGGCGATCGGCCAGTCGCTCGATTTCATCCTGCCACGCAGCATGGCGGCCAAACATCATGCGGGATTCCGCCGGGCCGTCGCCGGTGGCGAGACCAGCCTGGTCGGCGGGACGGTGGAACTGATGGCTGTTCGTGCAGACGACAGCGAATTTGCGATTGAGCTGTCGCTGTCGCGCTGGGGCGATAACGCCAGCAACAGTGGCTTCGCGGCGATCATCCGCGACGTCAGCGAGCGAAAGGTGCTGGAACGCGAGCGTCAGCATGCACGCGAGTTCCTCGACGTGGTGGTCAAGAACCTGCCGGCGATGCTCTTCGTGAAGGATACCGCGACGCGTGAATATCTGCTGGTGAACCGCGCGGGTGAGGAAATGATCGGGCGGTCGGCGGAGGATTTGCTCGGCCGGTCCGACCGCGATCTTTTTCCCCAAAGTGGCGCGACATACGAGCTGCGCGATACCGAAACACTGAAGGCGAACGGGCCCACCACGTTCGAAAGCACCTTCACGCGGGACGACGGCACGACCGTGCAGCTGCGCACCAAGCGGATCGTCATCGATGGCCCGGAGCGGCCGCGGCAGTATATCCTCGGCCTTTCCGAAGACACGACCGAGGTTCGCAAAGCCGAGGCGGAGGTTCTGCGACTCGCGCATTTCGACGCCCTGACCGGGTTGCTGAACCGCGCCAGCTTCGTCGAGCGCCTGCATCGGCTTGTCACCTCCGGTGCCCCGATCGCGTTGCTCAGCATCGACCTTGATCGTTTCAAGGCGGTCAACGATCAGTTTGGGCACCCGTTGGGCGACGAAGTGCTCGCGCAGGTGGGCGAACGCCTTCTGGCGCTAAAGGGCGCCGGCGATCTTGCCGCGCGCACCGGCGGAGACGAATTCGCGTTGATCGTCGTCGGGGAGGAAGCGAGAAGCCGGTCCGAGCAATTGGCCGCAGCGATCGTGAAAAAGCTGGCGGAACCCTATGTCACCTTTCGTGGCACCGCACACATGGGCGCCAGCGTCGGCATCGCCATGTCGCCCGACGATGCCACCAATACGCAGGAACTGCGCCAATGCGTCGATCTGGCCCTGTACCGCGCCAAGGGCGACGGCCGGGGGCGGGTGTGCAGCTACAATGCGCAGATGGACGCTGACGCGCGCGACCGTCGCTTGCTCGAAGGCGACTTGCGCCGAGCGATCGCGGCCGGCGATATCGCTCTTCAGTATCAACCGCTCTTTTCAGCACAGACCGGACAGGTCACCAGCGTTGAAGCACTGGCACGCTGGCATCACCCGACGCGCGGACCCGTCCGGCCGGACGTCTTCATTTCGGTGGCCGAGGAAAGCGGCCTGATCGAGGAGCTGGGCGACCGGCTGCTGCGCCAGGCGTGCCGCGATGCGTGCTCCTGGCCGAACCACATCAAGGTCGCGGTCAACCTTTCGCCTTTGCAGTTTCAGACGGATGGCCTGTGCGAGCGGGTGTCGCGCGTGCTCGAGGCAACGGGGCTTCCCGCCGAGCGCCTGCAGCTCGAGGTGACCGAAGGGCTGGTGATCCGCGACGTTGAGCGCACGTTCGTGGAACTGGAGCGGCTACGCGCGCTTGGCATCCAGATTCTCATGGACGATTTTGGCGTCGGCTATTCCTCGTTGAGCTATTTCGAGCGCTTCCGGTTCGACAAGGTGAAGATCGACAAATCATTCGTGGATCGCTTGGCCAGTTCGCAAGCCTCGAAAGCGGTGATCCGGGCAGTGGTCGGCCTGGGTCAGGAACTGGGCATGGCTATCGTTGCCGAGGGCGTGGAAACCGAAGATCAGATGCGCCTCCTGGTCGAGCTAGGATGCACGCACCTTCAAGGTTTCTTGTTCAGCGAACCCTTGAGCGCGGACCTGATCGGCACCTTCTCGGCAACGACGGGCGTGGTCACGCACCAAAAGGTTGCGCTTTGACGTGACGTGACGGCGCGGCGCGGGTACCGGAACATCCCCGCATGCGGCTCGCTTGCATAGGCTTCATCGCTGCTGAGCCGCATTTCTCGTTCGAGAACGCACCCAAGCTCGATGTGCTGATGATCCCCGGCGGCATGGGCGCACGTCAAGAGGTGAACACGATGCGCTGCTGGCTTTTCTGCGCACGCGCAGCGTCGAAGCTTGCTGGAGCACTACCGTATGCACGGGATCCGCATTGCTAGCCAAAGCGGGACTGCTCGATGATCGTCGCGCGACCAGCAACAAATTGGCCTTTGATTGGGCGACAAGCCAGTCACCGCGCGTGCAATGGCGACGCGCAGCACGCTGTGTTCTCGACAGCCCGTTCATGACTTCGTCGGGCGTCTCTGCCCGGACGGAGATGGCCTCAAGATCGGTAGAACGCTTGTACGATCGAGGGACCGCAGAACGTACCGCCAAAACCGCCGCATGTGTGCGGCACGACGATCCGAGCAGCGATCCCTTTGCGCTGCCATGAAGAAGCACGCCGTCGCGTCGGCGCCGTCGCTCGCCTGCCCTAAACAGAGTTCTGCGCTGCGACGATCGGTTTCAGGTAAATGACGGCTCCGGCAACATCCATGATGACGCAGAAGCGGCGCATGATCCGCAGCGCTTGCCGCTAGTGGCTAGGATGCCGACCTTGGACGTGCCAACTCTGCCAAGCGGGGCATGGCGTTGGTTCCCGCACGTCGCAGTCGCCGGACCGAACCGGGCATGAAGTTTCTGAAGCGCAGCATATTGGTGGTAGCTAAGAAGCTAGACCACGGCGGAATGGTGGAGCCGAGGGGGATCGAACCCCTGACCTTCGCAATGCCATTGCGACGCTCTCCCAGCTGAGCTACGGCCCCATTCCGTTGGGAAGGCGCCCACTAACGGGGCGCTTCGGGGATGGCAAGCGGCTTTTTTAGCCGCCTGCGCAATCCCTGGAAAATTCAGACGATCAGTTGTTGTTGTCGTCGTCGTCGTTGGACGTTTCCACGCCCAGGTCGTCGTCCCCGCCCAGATCGACTTCGTCGTCTGCGCTGGGCTCCTCGTCCTCGTCCGCCACCAGGTCGGTATCGTCGTCACCGGCCAGATCGCTATCGGCGTTCTGCTTTTCGGACTTGTTCGATTCGAACGGCATCGGCTGCTTGGATTTCAGGATCGGCTCCGGCTCCCAGGCATAGCCGCATTCGATGCAGGTGACGGGATCGTCCTTCTGCAGGTCGTAAAAACGCGTCGCGCATTTCGGGCACGTCCGCTTCGTGCCCCATTCCGGCTTGATCATGCCGTTGTGTGCCTTTCGGAAAATTGAATCATCGGGTGTGGCCCGTGAAGTGGCGCGCGCCTTGCCATAGTGCAACCCCACTGGCAAGGCGCCGCCCGCAATGGCGCATCCCCTTCCCCGCTCCGTCACGATCCATCCCGCAGCTCGGCTGCAGGGCCGCATCCGCGTGCCTGGCGACAAATCGATCAGCCATCGCGCGCTGATGCTGTCCGCCATCGCGATCGGCGAAAGCCGCATCGAGGGTCTGCTGGAGGGCGAGGATGTACTCGCGACTGCCGCCGCGATGCGCGCCATGGGCGCCACCATCTCGCGCGGCGACGATGCGATCTGGCGCGTTCATGGTGTCGGCGTCGGTGGCCTGCTCCAGCCGGCAACGGCGCTCGACATGGGCAATTCCGGCACGTCGACGCGCCTCCTGATGGGCTTGGTTGCCAGCCATCCGATCACCGTCACCTTTACCGGTGACGCCTCGCTCTCCGGGCGCCCCATGAACCGCGTGATCGCGCCGCTCGGTCTGATGGGCGCGGACATCACGGCATCGCCCGGCGGGCGCCTCCCGCTGATGGTGCGCGGCCTGTGCCCCGCGATCCCGATCACCTACACGCTCCCGGTCGCCTCGGCGCAGGTGAAGTCCGCGGTGCTGCTCGCCGGGCTCAACGCGCCCGGCATTACCCGTGTGGTCGAGCCGGTCGCGACGCGCGACCATTCCGAGCGTATGTTGGCCGGCTTCGGCGCGCAGCTTACCGTTGAGCAGAGCGAGACGGGTCGCGTGATTTCGATCGAGGGTGAAGCGAATCTGAAGCCGCAATCGATCACAGTGCCCGGCGATCCGTCCTCCGCGGCCTTCTGGATGGTCGCCGCCACGATCGTGCCGGGCAGCGACGTGGTGATCGAGAATGTCGGGCTGAATGCAACGCGCGCCGGGCTGGTCACCGCCCTGCGGCTGATGGGCGCAGATATCGAGGAGCAGGACGCGCGCACCGTCGGCGGCGAGCCGGTGGCCGACCTTCGCGTGCGTCACGCAACGCTGCGCGGCATCGACGTGCCGCACGATCTGGCGCCTTCGATGATCGACGAATATCCCGCGCTGTTCGTCGCCGCGTCGTTCGCGCAAGGACGCACCATCGCGCGCGGTGCCGATGAACTGCGCGTCAAGGAGTCGGATCGCATTGCTGTCATGCTGGCAGCGCTGACCGCGAATGGCGTGTCGTGCGAGGAGCATGAGGACGGGCTGACGATCACCGGCACCGGCGGCGAGCCGATCGCGGGCGGCGCGACGATCGCCTCCAACCTCGATCACCGTATCGCCATGAGCATGGTCGTTGCCGGTCTTCACGCACAAAAGGCAATCACCATCGACGATGCCAGCCCGATCGCGACCAGCTTCCCGAACTTCTTTGATCTGCTGCAAACGCTTGGAGGAGACGCCACATGGGGCTGATCGATCGCCGCGCGCTCCTTGCCGGCGCCGGCGCAAGCCTGCTCGCCGCGCCCGCCATCGCGCGCACCTTGCCGCGCCCCACCCGCGAGCTGATGGTGCCGGTCGAGGGCGGCCGCGTCTACGTCCGCGTCAACGGCAACCTTGCCGCGCAGCGCGCGCCGATCGTGATGATCCACGGCGGCCCCGGCGGCACGCACGCCGGCTTCCTCGAGGCGCTTCCCCTCGCCGACGAGCGCGCGGTGATCCTCTACGATCAGCTCGACACCGGCCGCTCCGACCGGCCGAACGATCCCGCGAACTGGCGCGTCTCGCGCTTCGTTGACGAGCTGGAGGCGATCCGCACCGCGCTTCGCGTGCCCCGATGGCATGTGCTGGGCGCGAGCTGGGGCGGCACGGTCGCGCTGGAATATGGCGCGCGCCGCCCCGCCGCGCTGGCCGGGCTCGCGCTCGCCAGCCCACTGGTATCGACGCGCAGCTGGCTGGCCGATGCCTCAGCGCTGATCCAGGACCTGCCGCCCGCGATCCGCGCCGAGTTGCAGCGCTGCGGCGCGCTCACCATGGCGCAGCCGCCCGCTGCCTGCGACGCGCCCACCAAGGCGTTCTACGCCGCCTTCAACCGCCGACTGCCCGCCGCGCCCGACGTTGCGGCCTATAGTCGCGGCGTCACCGGCAACCGCGACATGTACCAGGCGATGTGGGGCGCGAGCGAGTTCGTCTCCACCGGCACGCTGAAGGGTTATGATGGCGAACCGTTGCTCGCCAAGTTGGAAGGAAAGCGTACCTTGTTCCTGTGTGGCCAATATGACGAGGCACGCCCCGTCACCACCGGCGCCTTTGCCGCGCGCGTGCCCGGCGCCGAGTTCGCCGTGATCCCGGGCGCCGCGCATGGCCTGTTCAACGATCGCGCCGCCGAGACGATCGGCGTGCTGCGCGGCTGGCTCGCGCGGCAGGATGCGCTGGCATGATCATTGCCGTCGACGGACCCGCCGCCTCGGGCAAGGGCACGATCTCCAAGGCGCTGGCAAAGCATTACCATCTGCCGCATCTCGACACTGGCCTCCTCTATCGCGCGGTTGCCCATACCGTGCAGCGGCTGGAACTCGATCCGACGCGCGAGGCCGATGCCGTCGCCGCCTGCGATTTCGACGAACTCACCCTCGCCGATCCGGCCTTGCGCGATGACGAGATCGGCAAGCTCGCCTCCGTCGTCTCGGCGCACCCGCTGGTGCGCGCCGCATTGCTCCAGCGCCAGAAGCGCTTCGCCAATCAGGAGGGCGGCGCGGTGCTCGACGGGCGAGACATCGGCACGGTGATCGCGCCGGCGGCCGACGCCAAGCTCTTTGTCCGCGCGACGCCCACCATCCGCGCCCGCCGCCGTCATGCCGAGTTGCAGGCACGCGGCGCCCCTACCACCTTTGACCAGGTGCTCGCCGATATTCGCGCGCGCGATCAGCGCGACAGTTCGCGCTCCACCGCCCCGCTCGTGCCGGCCCCCGACGCGGCACTGCTCGACACCAGCTTTCTTTCGATCGAGGCATCGGTGGAAAAGGCGATCGCTCTGGTCGAGGCGCGGCGCCACAAGAGTTGACGCGGGCGCGCCGGCGCTGTTCACCTTGCTCGCGGCGGCACTTTGCAGTATGGCGCGCCGTCCGGCGGGCTGGAGCTCGCGGCGGCATGGTGCAGGGAGACAGCTCTCTTGCGCCCTTTTCGCGTAACCGCGTCAGTGCCACCGCGCCCCAATTCGCCTGATGCTGCCCCGGCATACGGCCGGTGCGGCGGTGATGGCCAAGACCAGCGGAACCAACCGCTTGGCCGGAAACGAACTGATTAGGACAACCCTTTTATATGGCAACTCAGCCAAACCCCTCGCGTGACGATTTCGCGGCGATGCTCGATGACATGTTCGGCGGCGCCGACAGCTTCGAGGGCCGCGTGGTGCTCGGCACCGTCACCGGCATCGAGAATGATCTCGCCGTCATCGACGTCGGCCTGAAGAGCGAAGGCCGCGTGCCGCTGCGCGAATTCGCACCGGCGCCGGGCCAGAAGGCCGAGCTGAAGGTCGGTGACGAAGTCGAGGTCTATGTCGACCGCGTCGAGAACATGCACGGCGAGGCGATGCTGTCGCGCGACCGCGCACGCCGCGAAGCCGCATGGGACAAGCTGGAAACCGAATTCGCCAAGACCGCGCGCGTCGAGGGCGTGATCTTCGGCCGCGTGAAGGGCGGCTTCACCGTCGACCTGAACGGCGCCGTTGCCTTCCTGCCGGGCTCGCAGGTCGACATCCGTCCGGTGCGTGACGTCACGCCGCTGATGGACATCCCGCAGCCGTTCCAGATCCTGAAGATGGACCGCAAGCGCGGCAACATCGTCGTGTCGCGCCGCGCCGTGCTGGAAGAAACCCGCGCCGAGCAGCGTTCGGGCCTGATCCAGAGCCTTGCCGAGGGTCAGATCATCGACGGCGTCGTGAAGAACATCACCGACTACGGTGCGTTCGTCGACCTGGGCGGCATCGACGGCCTGCTGCACGGCACCGACCTCAGCTACAAGCGCGTCCAGCACCCGTCCGAGATGATCAACATCGGTGACACGGTGAAGGTGCAGATCATCCGCATCAACAAGGACACGCAGCGCATCTCGCTGGGCATGAAGCAGCTCGAGAGCGATCCGTGGGATGGTGCGAGCCAGAAGTATCCGGTCGGCGCCAAGCTGTCGGGTCGCGTCACGAACATCACCGAATATGGTGCGTTCGTGGAGCTGGAGCCGGGCATCGAGGGCCTCGTCCACGTATCCGAAATGTCGTGGACGAAGAAGAACGTCCACCCGGGCAAGATCGTGTCGACCAGCCAGGAAGTCGACGTGGTGGTGCTCGAGGTCGATGCCGACAAGCGTCGCATCTCGCTGGGCCTGAAGCAGGCGCAGCAGAACCCGTGGGAGCGTTTCGCCGCCGAGCATCCGGTCGGTTCGACCGTCGAGGGCGAAGTCAAGAACTCGACCGAGTTCGGCCTGTTCATCGGCCTCGACAACGACGTCGACGGCATGGTCCACATGTCCGACATCGCCTGGGGCGTTTCGGGTGAGGACGCACTCAACCTGCACCGCAAGGGTGAGACGGTTCAGGCGATCGTGCTCGACGTCGATCCTGAGAAGGAGCGTATCAGCCTCGGCATGAAGCAGCTGGAGCGTGGCGCACCGGTTGCGGGCGGCGCGGCTACGGGCGATCGTCTGGGCAAGAACCAGGTCGTCACCGTCACCGTTCTCGAAGTTCGCGACGCGGGCCTCGAGGTTCAGGCTGGCGACGATGGCGCAACCGGCTTCATCAAGCGCACCGATCTCGGCCGCGACCGCGACGAGCAGCGTCCGGAGCGTTTCCAGGTCGGCCAGAAGTTCGACGCGATGGTCACCGGCTTCGATCGTTCCAAGAAGCCGACCTTCTCGGTCAAGGCGATGCAGATCTCCGAAGAGAAGCAGGCCGTGGCGCAGTACGGCTCGTCCGACTCGGGTGCGTCGCTGGGCGACATCCTGGGCGAGGCGCTCAAGGCTCGTCAGTCGAAGTAACAATCGCAGGCCGTTCTTGAGCGGCCTGGCGGGGTTGGGAGGCAAGCGTCTCCCAACCCCATTTTTTTTAATCTGATGCATCCACGGTCCGGTAATTACGTAACGGACCTATTCCCGACAAACTTTACCTGTATTAAGGCGAATTGGTGCCACACTGGACGTGCGTGGCAGATCAAGGGCGGGGCAAATGATCCGATCGGAACTGGTTCAGCACCTGACGGAGACCAATCCTGGTCTGTCAGCACGCGAGGTGGAGGAAATCGTCTCCACCTTCTTCGACGAGATCGTGCGCCGGCTGGCGGAGAACGGCCGCGTCGAACTGCGCGGTTTCGGTGCGTTCTCGACTCGGGCGCGCGATGCACGCACCGGGCGCAATCCGCGTACCGGGGAAGTGGTGGATGTCACCGCCAAGCGCGTCCCTTATTTCAAGCCGGGTAAGGAAATGCGCCAGCGTTTAAACGTCTGAGTGCTTGACGGCGGCGCCTCAGTGCCGCTTTTCAGCGGCTGTGATGCGCGGACGTGGCGGAACCGGTAGACGCCGGAGACTTAAAATCTTCTGCCCGTATGGGCGTGCGGGTTCGAGTCCCGCCGTCCGCACCATCATGCTTGGGCTCGCGCTTGGCGCTGCCTCTTGCGAGCGCCGCCCCGATGTCGGCGCCGTGATCGCCAGCGCGCCCGGCACCAAGCCTGCGCTGCTGCGCGCGCCGCTGGCCGATGCCGATCTCGCAAGCCGCCTGTTGACCGACAGCGTTGCGCAGGGCCTCGTGCAATTCGACGCCGCCGGCCAGATCGTGCCCGGCGTCGCGGAACGCTGGATCGTCACCGACGAGGGGCGCACCTATATCTTCCGCCTGCGCGACATGACGTGGGCGGATGGGCGGCCGATGCGTGCCGCGGAGGTGGTTGCGATCCTCCGCCGGCGGCTCCAGCGCCGCGCCAACAATCCCCTCGCGCCCTATCTCACCGCGCTGGACACGATCGTCGAGATGACGCCCGAGGTGATCCAGATCGAACTCACCCGCCCCCGCCCCGATCTGTTGAAGCTCTTCGCCCAGCCTGAAATGGCGATCGTCCATCCCACGCGCCGGATCGGCACCGGTCCGATGCGGGTGGTGGGCGAGATCGGCGCCGTCACCCGCCTGCGCCCGATCCCCGATCCCAATCGCGCGGCGGACGAACAGACCGAGCCCGAGCCGGAAGACGACGTGCTGCTGATCGCCGAGCGCCCGGCCGCCGGGATCGCGCGCTTTGCCCGTCGCCGCTCCGATCTCTTCACCGGCGGCACCGTGGGGGAATTCCCCTTGCTGACGGCAGCCGGCATTGCCCCCGCAGACATTCGACTCGATCCTGCCGCGGGCTTTTTCGGCCTGGCAGTGATCCGGCGTGATGGCTTCCTTGGATCGTCAGAAAACCGCGCCGCCATCGCGATGACGATCGATCGTCCGGCAATGGCCCGCAGCTTCACCGCCGATTGGCAAGTGGCGGAGAGCCTGCTGCCTGCGGCACTCGATTCGTCCAGCCCGCCCGCCGCGGCGGCATGGCAGGCGGTCGCTGCGGCGGACCGACAGGGACTGGCACGTGCGCGGGTCCAGGCGTGGCGTACCGCCGGAAATCCGGCACCCGAGCTACGCCTCGCCCTTCCCGCCAATGCCGGGGGAACGCTGCTTTGGGCGCGGCTAGCGGCGGACCTCTACGCGATCGGCGTCCGCCCCGTGCGGGTTGCGCCTGATGCGGAGGACGCGGACCTGCGTCTGCTTGATGCCGTGGCGCCGTTCGACAGCGGCCGCTGGTATCTCGATCAGGCCTGCCACCCGTGCGGAGAAGCAGCCAGCCAAGCGATCGAGGCCGCCCGTCTCGCCCCCAGCTTGGCGGAACGCTCGCGTGCGATCGCGGCGGCGGATCGGTTGCTGGCAGAGGATGTCGCATTCATTCCCCTCGCCCACCCGTTGCGCTGGTCTTTGGTGGCACAGCGCCTGCGCACCTGGCAGGCGAACGATCGCGCGTGGCACCCGTTGAACGGGGTGCGCCGCAACCCCAATTGACGGTCATGACAAACGCCGGTCCCCCGCCCGCTTCCGCGTTCATGACCAACCTGCCGCTGAGGCGTGATCCCGCATCGATCCGCCTTCGTGTGGAAGCGATGGAGCGATTGCTCGAGGGCGCCTTTATCGTGCCGGGGATCAACCGACGTGTCGGGCTGGATGTGCTTCTCGGCTTCGTTCCGGTGATCGGCGATACCGTCGCGGCCGCGCTGGGCGCTTACATCGTCTGGGAAGCGCGCAATCTCGGCATGAACAAGCTGCAGCTCGCGCGCATGGGCTCGCGCGTCGGCTTCGATTTCGCGATCGGCCTGGTGCCGTTCATCGGTGACGCCGCGGATTTCTTCTACCGGTCAAACACGCGCAACCTGAAGACGATCAAGCGTCACCTCGATCGGCATCACCCCGCGGGCGTCGTTATCGACCGGTAGGCGCAGCGCCGCGATGCGGGTTCATGCCTCGGCGGCGCGGGGCTGCGGCTGGTGCAGCACCCCGCCCGTTGTCGACGCCGGCACGCCGGTGGTGCCCGGGAACGAGATCGGCAGGCCCTTCAGCGTTCGCACCGCCATATAGGCAAAGCCTTCCGCCTCGGTCGCATCACCATTCCAGCCCAGCGCCTCGGCCGGCTCGGGCGACAGGCCAACCTTTTCCGAAATCATCCGCAGCAGCGTCGGATTGTGCCGACCGCCACCCGCCACCAACAGCCGTCGTGGCCGTTCGGGCAGCAGCAGAAACGCCTCCGCGATCGTCGCCGCGGTAAAGGCGGTCAGCGTCGCGGCGCCGTCCGCTGCGCTCAGTCCGCGCGCCGGCTGGATGGTGAAGTCGTTTCGATCGAGCGACTTGGGCGCAGGTTGTGCGAAGAACGGATGGTCCAGCATCGCGCACAGCACCGCCTCGTCCACCCGTCCCGATGCGGCGAGCGCACCGCCCGCATCGAACCGAGCCCCGGTCTCCCCTTCCACCCAGCTGTCGATCAATCCGTTCGCCGGGCCGGTGTCGAAGGCCACCAGCGCACCATCGCTGCCGATCCAGGTAACGTTGGCCACACCGCCGAGGTTCAGCACCGCGATCGGGCGCGGCAGATCCGCAGTCAGCGCGGCATGATAGACCGGCAGTAGCGGCGCCCCCTGGCCCCCGGCCGCGACGTCCGCGCTCCGCAAGTCGGAAACGGTCGCAATGCCGGTGGCATCGGCCAGCGCCTGCCCGTTGCCGATCTGCCACGTCCAGCCACGATCGGGGCGATGCGCCACCGTCTGGCCGTGAAAACCGATAACGTCGATTTCATGCGGCCGCAGGCCGGCGTCGCGCAGCAGCTTCTGCACCGCCAGGACATGCGTCCGGGTGATCAGATCGGCCGCTGCCATCACCTCCGGATTGGCGCGCGGCCGCTCGAAGGTGAGCGCCAGCGCCGTTGCCTCGGCAAGCTGCGCCCGCGCCGCGTCCGAATATGATTCGCCGCGGAACGCCACCGCACGGGTCGATCGCTCCCCATCGGTTTCGATCAGCGCCGCATCGACGCCGTCGAGCGACGTGCCGGACATCAGCCCGATCGCCAGCATAAGCACACCCCCAACATCACACGCGCCCCCCGGCGCGGCGCCACCGGGTAGCGCAAGTCGATTGATTAAGCGAGCATATGGCAAAACGGCCCGTCGCGCATTATGTGCGCGGCCACTCATGGCAACGCGTCTTCCCTCACCGCCCCGCGTGGGCATGGTGTCGCTCGGCTGTCCCAAGAACCTGGTCGACAGCGAACGCATCCTCACCCAGCTGCGCGCAGACGGCTATCACATGTCCCCCGATTACGCCGGGGCTGACGTGGTGCTGGTCAATACCTGCGGCTTTCTCGATTCCGCCAAGGAGGAAAGCCTGGAGGCGATCGGCGAGGCGATCGCGGAGAACGGCCGCGTGATCGTCACCGGCTGCATGGGCAAGGAGGCCGATGTGATCCGCGCGCGCTTCCCCAACGTCCTCGCGATCACCGGCGCGCACGAATACGAACAGGTGGTGGAGGCGGTGCACGAGGCCGCACCGGCGAACCTGTCGCCGTATATCGACCTGGTCCCCGACGCCGGGCTGAAGCTGACGCCGCGGCATTACAGCTATCTGAAGATTTCCGAAGGCTGCAACCACCGCTGCTCCTTCTGCATCATTCCTTCGCTGCGCGGCGATCTTGCCAGCCGGCGCCCCGACGCGATCCTGCGCGAGGCGGAAAAGCTGGTGGCGGCGGGCACGCGCGAGTTGCTGGTCATCAGCCAGGACACGTCAGCCTATGGCCTCGACCTGCGCCACGCCGCCTACCCTCTGAAGGGTGGAGGTGAGGTACGTGCGCACATGACCGATCTCGCCCGCGAGCTTGGCCGCATCGCGCCCTGGGTGCGCCTGCATTACGTTTATCCCTATCCGCACGTAGATCAGGTGATCCCGTTGATGGCGGAAGGGCTGGTCCTGCCGTACCTCGACATCCCGTTCCAGCATGCCGCACCAAACGTGCTGCGTGCGATGAAGCGCCCGGCGAACGACGCCAAGGTGCTGGCCCGGCTGCGCGGCTGGCGCGAGATCTGCCCGGACATCGCGATCCGCTCGACCTTCGTGGTGGGCTTCCCTGGCGAGACAGAGGCGGACTTCGAGTATCTGCTCGAATGGCTTGACGAGGCGCAGCTCGACCGTGTCGGTGCGTTCCGTTTCGAGCCGGTGGAAGGCGCCAGCGCCAACGCCCTGCCCAATCCGGTGCCCGAAGAGGTTAAGGAAGAGCGCTACGCCCGCATCATGGTGAAGACCGCCGCGATCAGCGCCGCCAAGCTGCAGGCGAAGATCGGGCGCACGTTCGACGTCATCATCGACGCGGTCGGCGATGAGGGCGCTACGGGCCGCTCCTATGCCGATGCGCCGGAGATCGACGGCGAAGTCCATCTGCGCGATGCCGGACACCTCGCGGAGGGCGACATCGTGCGCGTCGCGATTGAGGACGCCGATGAACACGACCTCTTCGGCGTACCCCTCGCCGATTGAGCCGCAAGGGGCGGCGCCGCGCCGCCCCTCGCCCTTTTGCGCTCGTGCCGAGCTTGTCGAAGCTCATGCCGCAACTGACAGCAAACATGGTGCGCGCGCGCCGACAAGCGCAGGGCGAACCGGGCTCCTTGCGCCCGCTTTTCATCTCGATGGAAGACTGTCGCGAGTGGTAGCGGAGGAGGGACTTGAACCCCCGACCCCAGGATTATGATTCCCGTGCTCTAACCAGCTGAGCTACTCCGCCGCACCTTCGTGAAGGGCAAGTACCGCTCGCGAGGCGCGGGCTATAGCAGGGGTTTCGAGGGCGTCAAGCGGCGAACATGTGCCGCGACAATTGTTCCCACGGACCGCCGCGATACCACCATGCCGCCAGCCCCGCGATCCGCAGCGGCCGTGGCTGGTATTCGGCGGACAGCGCCGCCAAAAGCGCCTTGGCTGCGGCTGGCTCCACCTTGTTCTGCACGGTGACGTGCGCACGCCAGCCGGCCTGATCCTGCGGCGTCAGCAGGCCCGCAAAGGCATCAGCGATATCACCGCGGATCGCCGCCAGCCCCGGGCTGTCAATGCGATAGGCGACACCGCGCCCGAGCGAGAAGGGCGCGGCGAGCCTCGCATCTGGCGGGCGCACGCCCTGCGTCTCCGCCTTCAGCCGCTGGCGCACCTCCGCCGCCGCGCTGGGCGGCAGGTGGTGGAACATGGTGAGGTGCGCCGCCAGATGGTTGCGCTCTGGCGGGAAGTGCGCCTGCCGCAGCGCATCGAACCAGGCCTGATCCTCGCGCCCGAACAGCGCGGTGACGATGATCGGCGCCGCTAGGGTACCCAAGGAGGCAAGTTCGGGCGTGGCGGCGCTCAAATCTCGATCTGACTCCCCAGTTCGACCACGCGATTGGTCGGCAGGCGGAAGAATTCCATCGCGCTTTCGGCGTTGCGCAGCATCCAGGCGAACAGCTTCTCGCGCCAGATCGCCATGCCGGGATGGGCCGACGGCAGCAGCGTCTGACGCGACAGGAAGAAGCTCGTCTCCATCATGCGGAACTCGCCGCCGCAACGATCGAGCGACTTGAGCGCCGCCGGAATGTCCGGCGATTCCATAAAGCCGTAGCGCAGGATCACGCGGTGGAACCCGTCACCCAGCGCCTCGTGGTGGAAGCGCTCTTCTTCGGGGAAGAAGGGCATGTCGGTCACCTTCACCGTCAGCAGGATCACCCGCTCATGCAGCACGCGATTGTGCTTCAGATTGTGCAGCAGCGCCGGCGGCACGCCCTCGGGCGTGGAGGTCATGAAAACGGCCGTGCCCGACACGCGCGTCGCACTGTTTGCCGCCGAGCCGATGAAGACCTTGATCGGCATGGCGCCTTCTCGCATCCGCTGCAGCATCAGCTTGCGCCCCGCCGCCCAGGTAGTGAGCAACACGAAGACGATGATCGCCACCAGCAGCGGGAACCAGCCGCCATCGGGCACCTTGGTCAGGTTGGACGAGAAATACATGCCGTCGATGAACAGGAACGCGGCAACGAACGGCACCACGGCGGCGAGCGGCCAGTGCCACACGCGTCGGATCAACACCGCCACCATGCAGGTCGAGATGAACATCGTTCCCGTCACCGCAATGCCATAAGCCGCGGCAAGATTCGACGATTCGCGAAAGCCCAGGATCAGCAGCAGCACCATCGCCATCAGTGCCCAATTGACCGTTGGGATGTAGATCTGCCCGGCGGCCGAGGCGCTGGTGTGATCGATGCGCAGCCGCGGCATCAGGCCAAGCTGCACCGCCTGCTGCACGACCGAATAGGCGCCGGTGATGACCGCCTGGCTCGCGATCACCGTTGCCATGGTGGCAAGACAAACGAGCGGCAAACGCCACGCCTCGGGGGCCATGAGGAAGAACGGGTTCTCGGCCGTGGACGGATCGCCCAGCATCAGCGCGCCCTGCCCCAGGTAATTCAGCATCAGCGCCGGAAAGACGAACCACAGCCACGCATAGGCGATCGGCTTGCGGCCGAAATGCCCCATGTCGGCGTACAGCGCCTCCGCACCCGTCACCGCCAGCACCACGGACCCGAGCGCCAGGAACGCGAGCGTGCCATCCGTCGCCGCGAACCGCACCGCCCAGCGCGGATCCAGCGCCAGCAGCACTTCGGGCTGGGCGAAGATGTGGATCAGCCCAAGCACCGATAGCACAACGAAATACACCGCCATGATCGGACCGAACAGCTTGCCCACACGCGCGGTACCGACCGATTGGAGGTAGAACAGCCCGATCAAGATCGCCGCTGCGATCGGGATCACGAAACTGTCGAACCGCTGCTCGACCGTCGCCAGTCCCTCGACCGCCGACAGGACCGAAATGGCTGGCGTGATCATGCAATCGCCGAAGAACAAGGCGGTCGCGAGCACACCAAGCAAGACGAGGCTCGGCCCCCATTTCTTGCCCGCCCCGCTGCGCCGCTGAATCAGCGCCAGCAACGCCAGGCTGCCCCCTTCGCCATTGTTGTCGGCGCGCAGGATGACCATCACATATTTGAACGTGACGATCAGCACGAGCGACCAGAAGACGAGGCTGACGACACCGAAGATATGCAGGCGATCGACGGTGAGCGGATGATGCCCGACGAACACCTCCTTCATCGCGTAAAGCGGGCTGGTGCCGATATCGCCATAGACGACGCCGATCGCGCCAAACGCGAGCTTGGCGAGCGAATCGCCGCTATGCCCATGCGGTGCCGGCACAGCAGTGGGTGAGGCAGCGCTCATCGCGCGTCCGCCCACGCCAGGTTCAAGGGTAAGAAAGCCACCATCATCCTGTCAAAGCCTTGGCGCGCCTAGCACTTCGCAACTGCATCGCAAGGGGGAACGTTACAGGAACGGGAGAGTTGCACCCTCCTGAAGGAGTTTCAACATGACCGAGCACAATCTGAAGAGCGAGCCTTTTTCGAACGCGGAGAAGGATCCGGACGATTGGACCACCGGTGACGAGCCGATGACCGGCGCTCAGGCGAGCTATCTGAAGACGCTGAGCGAGGAGGCCGGCGAGGAGTTCGACGAGACGCTGAGCAAGGCCGACGCATCCAAGCGGATCGACTCGCTGCAGGAGAAAACCGGGCGCGGCAAATAGCGACTGCTGCCGACGTCAGGCGGGGCAGCCTCTAGCGCCCCGTCTGCTCCAAAGCGGCCATGTAACGATCCAGCACGGTCAACTGCCCGGCAATCTGACGGCGATATTCGGTGTCGGGCCGTGACAATGCCACCGCCCTTGCCATCAGCCGGCGTGCGAGTGGCAGGTCGCCTGCACGAATATAGGCGATCGCGGCATAATATGGCGGGGCGGGATGCTGCGGCGCCAGTTGCATCGCGCGCTGAAACGCCAGCTTCGCCGCCGGCGACACTTGGTCGTTGTCCAGGATGGACAGGTTGGTGCCCAGTTGCGTCCACAGAATGAAGCTTCTGGGTAGCGCCCTGACCCCGCCCATCACCACCTGCGCCGCGGCTCGTCGATCGCCGGACCGCAGCATCGCGTCCGAGGCAACGAGATAGGCGGTGTCGGCGGTGAAGCGCCCCAGCAGACGGTTCCGCAAGTCGATGCTCTCGGGATCGATCGTCACGGGATCGGCAGCGGGCTTGGCGGGCGACGCCGCGAGCGCTGGGCGTCCCTGCCAGGCATAACCAGCAGCCCCCAGAAACAGGGCCGCACCGGCGAAGGACCACAAGAGGCGCGGCAGCCGCAGCAGCACCATGGCGGCAAAGGCGAGCGCGCCGATCAGCGCCAGCGCGACATACCCCGTCATTGCTCCAGGCTCTTGGTCTCGTGCATCTTTCCGGCAAGCTCCGGCGGCATGTACTTTTCGTCATGCTTGGCCAGCAGGTTCGCGGCGACGAAAGACCCGTCGGGCCGGAAACGCCCCTCGGCCACGACGCCCGATCCCTCGCGGAAAAGGTCCGGCACGATGCCGGCGAAGCTGACCGGCGTGGTCGCGCGGCCATCCGTCACGCGGAAATGAACGGTTACGCCATCGGGCGCTCGAACCACCGAGCCGCCGGCCACCATGCCGCCTAGCCGCACCGCCCGGTCCGCGCGGAGTACCTCGGGCGTGACATCGGACGGGGCGTAGAAGAATGCGGCCTGCCCCTGCAGCCCGGAAAGCGCCAGCAGCGCCGCCACCGCAATCGCCAGCAGCGCGGCACCGACCAGCCACATTCGCTGATGCTTCGCCTTCATCGCCCGCCCTTTTCAGCGCGGCGCATGGCGCGCAGGCTCGCTAGCGTCAGAAACCCGCTGGCGCCCAGCGTGATCGCGTAAGCGGCAAGCACGAATGGCCAGGCGTTCACGCGCGCGCCCTCCGCCGCATCCGCGCCTCTGCCTTGGCGACCGCCAGGAACGTCCGCATGCGCATCA
Organism: Sphingomonas dokdonensis; assembly: GCF_002197685.1. Taxonomy (GTDB): domain Bacteria; phylum Pseudomonadota; class Alphaproteobacteria; order Sphingomonadales; family Sphingomonadaceae; genus Sphingomonas; species Sphingomonas dokdonensis. The sequence continues at coordinate 281,414 of NZ_NBBI01000004.1, forward strand.
GCACGATGGCACCGAACAGAAAGCTGAACCCGCCCAGCATGAGCGGCAACGGCCACAGGATCGAACGGTCGATCGTGGAACTCGTCAGCCCGATGCTCGCCCCCTGATGCAGCGTGTTCCACCACACCACCGAATAGCGGATGATCGGCAGCAGCACCGTACCGGCGATCCCGAACAGCGCGGCGATCCGCCCGTCCCCGCCGCGCTCGCGATCCGCGCGCGCCAACGCGATATAGCCGAGATAGACGAAGAACAGCAGCAGCATGGACGTCAGCCGCCCATCCCATTGCCAATAGGTGCCCCAGGTCGGCCGCCCCCAGATCGCGCCAGTGGCCAGACAAACGGCAGCGAAGACAGCGCCGGGCAGCGCGATTGCCCGCGCTGCAATCTCGGCCAGCGGATGCCGCCAAACGAGAAAGGCGATGCTCGACACGGCGATCCCGCTCCAGCCGCCCATGCCGAGCCACGCCGCCGGCACATGGACGTACATGATGCGAACACTTTCGCCTTGCAGGTAGTCGGGCGGCGTTTGCGTCAGCCCCGCCCAGCATCCGATTGCAATCAACGCCGCGCCGAGCCACCCGAAAACGGCGGTCAGCGGACGCGCGATCTTCAGGAAGCGCGCAGGATTGGCGAGGGCATGGAGCGCGGGCACGATGGGTGTATCCCTTATGGGCAAAATCGCGCGCCGTCACCGCCGGACTCGCGCGTTCCCCGCTCCTCTCTCACACAAAAGGAAGCGTGCCGTGGGTCGTCGCCCCGCGGCACGCGTGATCGTCAGCCGCGGCCGATCAGCCGCTTGGCAATGCGGTCGGCAACGTCCGATGCCGGATCGCCGCTGGCCTTGCTCTCGTCCCACACCTCGATCAGGCGATCGGGGATACGCGCGATCCGCGCCTTTACCTCGGCCTCGTCGCCCTGGCCGAGATATTCCAGGCCCACGTTGATGATGCCGCCGGCGTTGATCACGTAATCCGGCGCAAACAGGATGCCGCGCTCATGCACGCGGCGCCCATCATCGCGCGTCGCGAGCTGGTTGTTCGCGCCGCCCGCAATCACCTTTGCCTTCAGCGTCGCGATCGATTGCTCGCTCAGCACCGCGCCCAGCGCATTCGGGCTGACCAGATCGACATCGGCCGCCAAGATCGCATCGGTAGGGGCGGTCTGCGCGCCCAGCTCGGCAGCAAGCGCCTCGGCCCGCTGCTGGTTCACGTCCGCCAGCGTCAACACCGCGCCATCCGCCGCCAGGAGCCGCGCCAGGCCGCCCCCGACCGAGCCGACGCCCTGGATGGCAACGCGCACGCCCTTCATGTCGGTTGCGCCCAGCCCACGCTGCGCTGCCGCCTTCACGCCAAGGTATACGCCCAGCGCGGTATAGGGACCAGGATCGCCCCCCGCCGCACCGCTCGCAACCGGCAGGCCCGACACGTAGCGGGTTTCTTCCGAGATCACCTTCATGCGCGCTTCGGACATGCCGACGTCTTCGGCCGTCACATAGCGGCCCCCGAGCGATTCGACCGCACGGCCGAACGCGCGCAGTTGCGCCTCGCTGATCGTCGCGCCCGGCGCATCCGCCAGCACCACGCCCTTGCCGCCGCCAAGCTCCAGCCCCGCCATCGCGTTCTTGAAGCTCATGCCGCGCGACAGGCGCAGCGCGTCGGTGATCGCTGCGGTATGATCGGCATAATGCCAGAACCGCACGCCGCCAGCCGCCGGCCCAAGCGCCGTCGAGTGAACCGCGATTACGGCGCGCAGGCCGGACGCGGGATCGGTGAAAAGGTGGACGCCCTCATGGTCGTCGAAGTCGGGGAAACCCCACGCGCTCATGTCATTCCCGGGGAAAAAATGGGGCGATCGACGGGACTTGAACCCGCGACCCTCGGTACCACAAACCGATGCTCTAACCAACTGAGCTACGATCGCCGTGAGAAAGCGCGCCCCTACGGCTAGGGGGTTGAGGCGTCAAGGTTCGACACGCAATTTCCTTAGCCTTAGCGCCAACTATTTTCATGCCGAGCCCGCAAGCAACCGGGCGCCGTGCACCCGCAAAGCGTCAGAACCGCCCTTCGATCGCCAGTTCCATGCCGCGATCGGTCTGGATGAAACCGCTTGCCTGTAGCCGCGCGATCGCCGCTGGTTCGGGTGGCTGGAGGGTAAGCTCGGCGCGATACCGGCCGTCGGGCCACAATCTGATCGTGCTGCCTTCGTTCCCCGCGGCACTCACCAGCGGCAGCAGCAGCGCGCCACCGTCGCATCGTGCCGTGCCGTTCAGCGAGGCCGGCACTGCTAGGCCGCCGATGTCGCCGCTCATCGTCGCGCGGACCCGTCCCTCGGCTTCCTCGCAATTGCTCCCGCGAAAGCGCACCGTCACATCCTCCAGGTCGAGCAACGTCACCGGAACCGGCCGGAATGCGGTGCCAACCGGCAAGGAGGCGGTCAGATCATCAAGGCCGAAGCTGTAGCGGCTGATCTCCACGGCGCCCGCCAGGCGCGGCGTTGCGCCCTCCGCGCTTTCACGACCCCTAAGGTCCACGCGCGCCGTGCCGAGCGGCAGCTTGAGCGGCGACACGCCTGCCGACAGGTCGCCCAGTGCGATCCGCCCGAATGCGGCCTCGCGCAGTTCGCCGGCCCAGATGCTGCCGCTCACCTCCCGCGCCGTCATGCCCTGCCCGGCCAGGCCGAACCAGCCAAGCGCAAGCCGCAGCGGCAGAAACACCAGCAGCGCGGCCACGAAAAACGCCAGAAACAACGTCTGCGGCCCGGTCGCCAGCCTGATCCGCCTCATGATGTTCGCCCCTTCAGCGTCAGCGTGGCGGCAACCGTACCGTCACCGTTTCCGGTGATCGTCGACGCGTCGACCAGCAGGCCGTCCCCTTCCAGACCGGCGATCCAACCAAGCAGCGGCCCCGGCCGCGCCGTTGCGATCGAGATGCGCACCCGGTCGCCATCAGGCTCCAGATTGGCAAGGACGAACCCCGCTTCGTCCGCACGGGCGCGGATCGCGTCGGCGAGCGGCCCCTCCGGCGCGCGCGGGCGTCCGCGCTGGATCGCCTTCACCTGCGCCACCTGCGCCTTGATCTCGCCCAGTCGAAGCTCGGCATTGGCGTGGCGCTGACGCGAGGATTCCAGCCCGTCGCGGACCGGCCGGATCACGCCCGCGAACAGGATGGTGATCGCCAGCAACGCCACCATGATGAGCAGCAGCCGCTGTTCGCGGACGCTGCGGCCGCGATACCATATCAGAATTGCGCTCATGGCAGCGCCACCGTCACGTCGCCGCGCACGCGCTGGCCATCCGATTGAAACGTGCTGGCAGTCACCACGAAACCGGTCTCCCTCAGCCGCGCGAGCAATTGATTTGCCTGCGCCTCGCCGCTCGCGGCGATTGTCGCGCGCAGCTCGCCGGTCGGCTCGAACGCGAGCGCGATCACCTCGCCGCCCTCCACGTCGCGTGTTGCACTCGCCACCGCCGCCACCGTCGCGGTGAAGCCTGCGCCCGGCCCGCGCAGCCGCGACAGGCGCTCCGTCAGCAAACGCGCCGCGTCGCCCTGATCCGCGCCGCGCGGCAGCCCCTCACGCGCCAGCGCATCGGCCTGCATCTCGGCCGCGTCGGCGGCCATGGAATAGCGCGCGATCCGCACCAGATCGATGGCCAGCGTCGTCAGCAGCACCAGTCCGACCAGCACGGCAAGTCGGCGAACCAGCGGCCAGTCGACCGCGCGCCGCTTGCGCCGGGCAAACGGACCCTGACGAAGGTTGAGCAGCGGCTGCGCCACACCCGCGACGATCGCGGCGTCCACCGCCTCGCGCCCGAGTGTCACCGGCTCGCTGCCACCGGTCATCAATTCGGTGAGCCGCGCCTCGTCGGCAAACCCGCTCGACACCCCGCGTACCACCGATTGCCCGCCCAGTTCGGCGCGAACATAGCCCTCGGCCGGCGCCGGCAGCAGCAGCGGCGCAGGCACGATCGCCACCGGATCGATGCCGGCGTTGCCCAGCAGCGTCAGCCAGCCGAGCATGCGGTCGTTCCCGACCACCCCGATCGGCCGCTCGCCGTCCGCTTCGTCACCAACCGCGACATGCAGCCCGTCGAGCGGCCCGGCGCTGGCCTCCGCCACCACGATCCGCGCCGCGGCGGCCGCCTGTGCCTGCGAACGCGCGGGCAGGCTGGACCAGTGCAGCGTCACCGCGTCGGCGGGTGCCACCGCCGTCACCGGGTCGCTGGCGTCGACCAACGCGCCCTCGCCCCGCTCGACGACCCCGTCGTCCGCCACGCGCAGCCAGCGCCATGGCTGATCGTCCAGCGCGGGCAAAAAGATAATGGTTACGTTCATAGGATCTCGCCCCATTGCCGCGAGACGAGCCGCGCCGGAAGCGTTGTTGCGTCGATCAGCGCCTGTTCCTGCAATTCGCTATCACCCACCGTCACATCGATCCGCACGTTGAACCATTGCGTGGCCACGCCCGTCTGTCGCTCGGCGAGCGGGTCGGTGATGCCGGCGGCGGCAAAGATCTTCCAGAAATCCTGGGTGTCGGCAAAGCCCGCGGCGGGTCGCCGCAGCAGCCCCGCGGCAGCCGCCTGCACGCTCAACGTGTCCGGCAGCAACATCGCGACCAGCGGCGCCTGTTCGGGGGTCAGTGTGTTGATGTTGATGGTCGATCGCCGCGCGATCGGCAGCGTGCACAGCCACGGCCGCAGCCGCGCGTAGCCATCGCTCGTCACCCCGGCAACCGCCCGCAATTCGCTGGGGTCGACCATCAGCGTGCCCGATGTGCGATACGGCGTGGCCAGGCCGGCGTAGGCGCTGTCTTCGGCGCCGGTGCCCAATGGCTGGTCGTCGCTGTCGATCCAGTCCGCCGCCGCGGCGGCGATGCCCTCCCCGCTCGGCACGTTGAGCAGTCGCGCCAGTCGGGCGAACTGCGTAATCGCGGTCGGATCGGCCACATACACCCCGTCAAGTTCGGTCACCAGGCTGTTGAGATTGAAGCAATTGCCGCCATCACGCACGCGCAGCACGGCGGCGCCCCCCGGCAAGGGCAGCGTGAACGGACGATCGCTCCAATCTCCCGCCAGCGTCACCCTTCCTGGGTTCTGCCGCAGCAATTGCGTGATCCGATTGCTCGCCAGCGTTTCCGCGGCAAAGGCCAGCCCCCGCGCCTGATCCAGCGCGACCGCATTGGCGGTCAGCCGGGTCGACAGGCGCAAACGCTCCAGCGCGGTCGCCGCCATCACGGCCACGATCGCCACCAGCAGCAGCACCGTCAGCAGCGCCGCACCGCGTTCTTCGTGGCGCCTATTGCCCATCGGGCAACTCAGGCGAGGCTTGCACGGGCTTGGGCGGCGCGCCGTTCCCGACCAAAAAGAGCTGGCGAACAACCATGCCGTCACGCTGCTGGATCACCAGCTCGACCGCCTGCGGCAGCGCCGCGCCGGTGTCGCCGGTCCAGCGCTCGCTCCACGCACCGCTGATACGATAGCGCATCGTCACGCCGGCAACACTGCCCAGCGCCGTTGCCGCCGGCAGCGCCGCCGCGCCGTCGATCATCGGCCAGGCGATCCGCTGCAACGCGCCATCGGCAAATCGATAGCTCACCTTTTGCAGGGTCGAACGCGGCTCGGCATCGATGTTGCTCCAGCCCGCGCGCACAAAGGTCATGCTTGCCGCATCGCCGACGAACGCCGGAAAGCGCGTCCCCCGTTCGTCACGCGCCGGCCGATCAACGGCCTGCGCCAGATCCGCCGCCATCAACGACGATTGCCGCGCGAGCGCCCCGAGATCGTCCAGCCGCGCCGTCGTGACGCCCTGCGCGCGCACGCTAAAGGCCAAAAGGGCCACGCCCGCCGATGCGATGAGGCCGAAGATCATCAGCGCGACCATCACTTCGACCAGGGTGAAACCCGCGGTCGCTGCCCCGCGGCGTCGCAGCCCGGCTCGCACCCTGATCCTCTCGGCACTCGTCACGAGACGGTCACCGCCGGCTGCGGCGGGCGGATCATCGTGAGCCGCCCGAGCGCCCGCCCGCCAGCATCAAGCACCGACACGTCGATCCGCAGCACGTCCGAATCGCCCGCGCGGCGCACCACGCGCACCCACCGCCACGCCCGCCCACCGTTCTGCTCCACCCCGGCAGCCTGTCCCAGCGCCGGCGGGCTCGACGCAGTGATCGCCTCCACCGCCACATTGCGGGCAACCATCTGCGCCAGCGTCGTGTCGCCCAGCAGCGCGGTGGAGCGGATCGTCGCCCCCTCCAGCCGGATCAGCGCCAGTGCGGCCAAGCTGAACACCGCCAGCGCGACCATCACTTCGATCAGCGTGAATCCTCGGGCGTCCGTCGGGCGCAGACATACCTGCTCGCACCGGACGCACGATCGCCGCTCAGCCATCGACCCGCGCACCCTTGTCGTCACCCACCGTCACCGTCACGCGGGTGCGCTCCCGCCGTAGCGGCACGATCAGCACGCGATCCGCCATGCCGGTGGAATCAAAGGTCACGCGCGCGCGGTCGCCCAGCACGGCCTGCGTTCCCTCGCTCCACTGCGCCACCCGCAGCGGCTTGTCGGCCAGCGCGATCCACTGCCCGCCGCGCCGCTCGTCGAAGCCATAGCCGCCCGGCGTTACCCAGACACTGACCGGCCGCCCGCCGATCACCGCCGCATCGCGCGCGGCGCGCACCCGGGTTGCGAAGCGCGCGCCCTCATCCACCAGGCGCCCGCGCGGGTCCGGCATGGCCAGCACCGCCGCCGCGGCGGCCAGACCGATCACCGCAATGACCACCATCAACTCGACCAGCGTAAAGCCGCGCGCGCTGCTGCGATCAGCCGCCGCCGCGCGCGTTCGTGCAGTCAAGGCAGCGCTGTCGGCCACAAATCCGCGTTATTGCCAGGAGCCGATATCGGCGTTGATCCCCTCACCGCCTTCTTGGCCATCCGCGCCATTGGTCCAGATGTCCGCCGCGCCATGCTTGCCGGGCGAGGCATATTGGTACGGACGGTTCCAAGGATCCTCCGGCAACCGCTTGATATAACCGCCCGCCTGATAAGCGGACGGATTGGCCAGCCCGGCCGGCGCGGTGACCAGCGCCTCCAGCCCCTGCGCGGTGGTCGGATAATTGTTCTGCTGCAGGCGATACATTTCCAGCGCCTGCTCGATCGTGGCGATATCCGCCTTCGCTTTTTGCACCCGCGCGGTGTCGCCCGACGGGATCACGTTCAGTGCCACGATGGTCGCCAGCAGACCGATGATGACGATCACTACCATCAGCTCAACGAGCGTGAAGCCGTTCCGCCTTTTCTGCTTTTTCAGTTGTTTGCGCATAATAACTCTCATTGTCCCGCAAGGGTGTTCAGCTGCAGGATGGGGAGCAGGATCGATAGCACGATGGTCGCTACCACGCCGCCCATGATGACGATGATAAACGGCTCCAGCAGCGACATGGCGGTGGCGGTGAAGCGGTCGAACTCGCGCTCCAGGTAATCGGCCGCGCGTTCCAGCATCTCGTCCAGCCGCCCCGCCGCCTCGCCCGACGCCGCGAGATAGGTGAGCAACGGCGGAAACACCGCCGCACGGCGCATCGCGGCCGACAGGCTGCCGCCCCCCCGGATCGCGTCGGTGATCTGGTCGGAGGCGAGCTTCAGCCGCCGATTGTGGATCGTGCCGGCGGTCAGTGCCAGCCCCTCCAGCAGCGGCAGGCGACTGGCCACCATCGTCGCCAACGTCCGCGCCATGCGGGCGGCGTGAAGATCGCGCAGCAATCGCCCCAGCAGTGGAATGCGCAGCAGCCAGGTGTCAAAGGCGAGCCGGATCGGCGGCTGGCGCAGCGCGACGACGAAGCCGAAAGCCGCCAGCCCCAAGGCCAGCAGCATCAGCCACCACCAGCCGACCAAAAGGTCGGAAATGGCGATCACGATGCGCGTCAGCAGCGGCAGCGCCTGCCCCACGGTGTCGAACTGCTCCACCACCTGCGGCACGACGAAGATCATCAGCGCGGCCACCACACCCATCGCGACGCAAGCGAGGATGGACGGATAGGCGAGCGCCGTCAGCAGCTTGCCACGGATTTCTGCCTGTCGCTCGAGCAGCGCGGAAAGCCGCTCGAGGATCGCAGGCAACGTGCCCGAGCTTTCGCCCGCCGCAACCATCGCGCGGTACAGTGGCGGAAAGCTGCGCGGCTCGCGCGCCATGGCATCGGCCAGGCGGCGGCCCTCCACCACGCCGGCATGAACGGTGTTCACCACCGCGCGCACCTTTTCCTGCTCGGTCTGGCGCGTAATGGTGCGCAGCGATTCCTCCAGCGGCGACACGCGGGAAAGCGTCGCCAGTTGGCGCGTGAAAAGCGTCAGCTGCTTGCCCGACATCTTCGGCTGGCCAAGCTGCAGGCCGAACAGCGGCCGTCCGCGTGCCGCCGGTGCGCTGCCCGGCTCGATCCGCACGACATACAATCGCCGGCGATCGAGCAATGCGCGCGCCGCATCCGCATCAGCCGCGGCGACATGCCCGCGCGTTTCCTGCCCCCGCGTGTCGATCGCCAGATAGTCGAAATCAGCCACGGCGCCTTGCTACCATTACGGGCATGCGCGCTGATGCCGACGCTTGCGAGCATCCGACGGTAAGTCGTTGAACGCGCTCACTCATGATCTTCACGCCGCGACACGCGAACGGCTTCGTCCGGGGTCGTCACCCCTTCTTCCACCATGCGACGAGCAGCGGCACTCAGCGTCTCGCTGCGGGCAAAGGCGTGCGCGGCAATCGCCGCCTCGTCGGCACCGTCGTTGATCATGCGGCGCACGCTTTCGTCGATCCGCACCGCTTCGAACACGCCGACGCGTCCCTTGTAACCGGTGTGGTTGCACTCACCGCAACCGGCCGGCTCATACACCGTCGCATCGCGCGCGATGCCCAGCAGCGGTGCCACCGTATTCTCGGCCGGTACCGCACGTCGGCACGTCGGGCACAAGCGCCGCACCAGCCGCTGCGCAATCACGGCGCGCAATGTGGAGGCGAGCAGGAACGGCTCGACCTTCATGTCGCGCATCCGCGTGATCGCGCCGATCGCGTCGTTGGTGTGCACGGTGGACAGAACCAGATGCCCAGTCAGCGACGCTTGAACCGCGATCTCCGCCGTCTCGCGGTCGCGGATTTCGCCCACCATCACCACGTCGGGGTCCTGCCGCAGGATCGCCCGCAGGCCCGCCGCAAAGGTCAGGCCCACCTTGGCATTCACCTGCGTCTGCCCCACGCCCTCCACCGCATATTCGACGGGATCTTCCACCGTCAGAATATTGCGGCTGCCATCGTTCAGCAGGCGCAGCGCGGCGTAGAGCGTTGTCGTCTTGCCGCTGCCCGTCGGGCCGGTGACGAGCACGATGCCGTTCGGCTCGTTGACCGCGCTTTCCAGCATCTTGTGCATCGGCCGCGACATGCCGAGCGCGTTCAGGTCGATCCCGGCATTGTCCTTGTCGAGGATACGCAGCACCACGCGCTCGCCCGCGCGGCTCGGCAAGGTGGAGACGCGCACGTCGAGCAGCTTGCCACCCAGCGTCAGCCCCATGCGCCCGTCCTGCGGCACGCGCCGCTCGGCAATGTCGAGCCGCGCCATCACCTTGATGCGGCTCACCACCACCGGCGCGACGTGCGGCGGCATGCGCAGCGTCTCGCGCAGCACGCCATCGACGCGCATCCGCACGACCAGCCCGGTCTCATATGGCTCGATGTGGATGTCGGACACGCCGTTGCGCGCGGCATCGGCGATCACCCCGTTGATCAGGCGAATCGCCGGCGCATCGTCCGCCGTGTCGAGCAGATCCTCGGCCGTAGGAATGCCGTCGGCCAACAGATCGAGCTCGTCGCCCATGCCCACCGCCGCCAATGCGGTCGCCTGGCCATCCATCGCGTAGTTGTCACCCAGCAGCCGGTCGAACGCCGCCGGCTCCAGCACGGTCACGTCGAACGGCCGCCCAAGCACCCGCCGCACCTCGATCAACGCGCGCGGATCCGCCCCTTCGCGTAGTGCCACTGCATCGCCGGACAGCGTGACGCCGAAGCGCCGCGCAAAGCCATAAGGGAGCGCGGCCGGGGCGACGGTGACCAGCGGCAGCACATCGGGCGCCGGCTCCACCGGCGCCACCGCTGCCGCGACCGGCACCTCCACCACCGGCGTTTCCACCGGAAGATCGCGCCCCGTCCGGATCACTGATCGCGCCGCTTGATAGTGACGGTGGAATTGCGCTGCACGGGCACGGCGATCCGCGGATCCTCGATATTGCCCGGCACCGGCGCCGAAGGAATCGGCGCCGCCGCCCCCATGTAATCGCGCACCAGCTCGTCGATCGAGGGTTCGCGCGTCGGATTATGCTGCCCCTGCTGCAGGCGCAGATAGCCGTACCGCTGCTCGGTCACGCGTCGGTTGTCATCGGATGACCGCAGGATCGTCGGCCGGATGAAGACCATCAGGTTGGTCTTGGTCCGCTGCCGCGCCTTGGAGCGGAACAGATTGCCGATCACCGGAATGTCGCCAAGAAACGGCAACTTTTCCAGCGTGCGCCGCTCGTCGTCGCTCAGCAGCCCGCCGATGATTGCGATCTGCCCGTCATCGACGGTCAGCGTCGTCTCCACCTCGCGCTTGTTGAGGATCAGGTCCGAATTGTCGTCGCTCACCGGCCCGGCGATCGAGCTCACCTGCTGGTGCAGGAACAGCTTGATCGAACCCGACGAATTGACCTGCGGCCGCACCTCGAGCTGGATGCCGACATTCTCGCGCTGCACCGTGCGGAATGCATTGTCGAAATTCTGGCTGAGCGCCTGCCCCGTGGTGATCGGGATCTCCTGCCCCACCAGGATGCGCGCTTCCTGATTGTCGAGCGTGATGAGGCTCGGCGCCTGAAGCAGGTTAGACGTCGTGTCGCTCTTCACGGCATTGATGATCGTGCCGAAAATCGTGTCGCCCGCGATCTTGCCGCCAAAGCCGGCAAAGCCGCCGCCCGCACCCAGGATCGAGTTGATCGCTTGCTGCGCCAGCGCGTCGCTCGCCGTGTTGCCGGTGGTGGTGGTCGTGCGGGTGCCGTCCGGCGCCACCACCGTGGTGCTCGTCCCGCCCACTTCGCGCGCGCCGATCGCGCCGGCGATCGTCAGCAGATTGGGGGCCGAGTTCGAGAAACTGGTCGCGCCGAACGCGCCGCCCGACAGGCTGCCGAGCAGGAACTGAAAGCCGAGCCGGCTCGCCGTCACGTCCGATACCTCAGCGACGATCGCCTCCACCAGCACCTGCTCGCGCCGGGTATCGAGCTGCCGCACCACCTCGGCGAGCTGCCGCTGGATATCGGCCGGTGCGGCGATCACGATCGCGTTCGCGCCCACGAAGCGCGTGACGACCGCCGGCGCGCGTCCGCCCTGCGCCTGCACCGCCGCCTGCCCGCTTGATCCGCCGCCCGGCGCGGTCTGGCTCTGCGCCTGGCCGCCGCCCGTGCTGGCGCTCGGCTGCGCGCCCCCGCCATTGGCGCTGGTCGTCGCGCCGAAGTTCGATTGGCTCAGCTGGTTCTGCGGCACCTGATCGGGCGTCTGCCCGACGAGTTGCTGGAGCACCGGTAGAAGCTGCGCCGCGTCGGCATGTTCCAGGAAAACGACACGGATCTCGGTTCCGCTCTTCGCCTTCTGGTCGAGGTCGAGCGCCACCTGCGCCAGCCGCGCCACCGTTGACGGGTCGCCGCGCAGCGCAACGGAGTTCGCGCCTTCCACCGCCACCACGCTGGCAGTCGCGGTCTGCCCCTGCGCGGGAGTGCCCAGCAGCCCCTGCAATGCCGTGGCGATATCGCGCGCACCGGCATTCTTCAGCGCCACCACGCGGGTCGAATTGTTGTCGGTATCGATCCGCCGCAGCACCTCGCGCACGCGGCGCACATTGTCGGCGAAGTCGGCGATCACGATCGAGCTGCCGGCCCGGTTGGCGCTGACCGATCCTTGCGCCGAAACAAGCGGGCGCACCGTGTCGACCGCCGATTGCGCATCGATGGAGCGCAGCCGCACGATTTCCGTCACGAACTGGTTGCGCGCGGCGCCGGCCGATCCGATCCGCCCCGGATTGGCCGCGGCATTCTCGATCGGCTGCACGCGCAGCGCGCCGGTTGCGGTCGGCACCGTGACGAGCCCATTGGCGCGCAGCGTCGAGAGGAACACCTCGAAATATTCGGACCGGCTCAGCGGGCGGTCGGTCACCACCGTCACCTTGCCCTGCACCCGGCTGTCGATGATGAAGGTGCGCCCGGTCACCTTGGCTGCATCCGCGATGAACGCGCGAATGTCGGCATCGCGCACATTCAGCGTGGTTTGCGCCTGCACCTGCGCACTCAGGACGAGCGCCAGCGCGGGCGCGAGAAGCCAGCGCCTCATTGCCCGGCCACCTGCACGCTCAGCGGCAGGCGCTGGCCGCCCCGCTCCACGGTGATCGCCATGGTGCCGCCATCGCCGAATTGCGTCGCCAGCCGCTCGACATCGCCCGGCCCCTGTACCGCCCGGCCGCCGATCTCGACGACGATGTCGCCGTCCTTCAGGCCCGCCAAGCGGAATGCCTCGCCCGAGCCCGACGGCCGGACGACAAGGCCGCTGATTCGCCCACCTTCAACACGCGGCACGAAGCCGATCTCACGCTGGAACTGCTGCACGGTAATTCCTGAAGTAGGTGGAGGCGCGGCGACCGATTGGGCATCGCCGGGAAGCGGGGTCGGCGTCGCGCCGCCCGCCGATTGGTCGAGAAAGAGATCCTCGCGCGTGCCGCCGCGCTCGATCACCACATGGTCGAAGGCGACTTCCTTCAGCACCACGCCGGGCATGATCTCTTCGCCGACGGCCACGCTCTGCTGCACATTGTCCGGCCCGGCCAGGATCGCCGAGCCGCGCCCCGTCGCCTCGTTGATCCGTGTGCCGTAGAGCGTCAGCTGCAAGGAGGTCACCACCCCGGCGCCCGACGGATTGGCCGCGCCGCTCAACCGGAAAAACGGATCAAAACCACGCAGCACATCGGCCGGCGCGCTCGGCAGCACCACGCCTGCCGGTCGCCACTCGCCCAGCGGCGTCACCGGCGTCACCACCGTCCACATCAGCCGCGCGCACTGTGTGGCGAGCGCGCCGATCAGCACCAGTTCCGCCAGCGAGTAGACGTTCACGACCGGCACCCGCCGGAGGATCGCCTTCGCGCGGGCGTCGAAGTTCAAACGCATGTAGTTGCCAATCCCCGCGCAGCCCCCGCTAGGTCCGCGATGTTACAGCGACATTGCAGGCCTGTGTAATAGGTTGCGAGCCTGCCCGCCATGCCCCTTCTTGCCCTGCCTCGCCACCTCCTGCTTGGTCTCAACGGCTTGCCGCCACAAGCAGACGCCCCGGATCGCATGGTTTCGATCCGGGGCGCAGCAATCGGGGCTGGCGCGGGCACCCGGCCCGCTGCGCCGCGTCAGAAGGTGACGCTCGCGCCCAGCGTGAAGGTCCGGCCCTGCTCGTAGCGGTTGATGAAGACCTGACGGCCATCGTCGAACGTCTGCCGCTCCTGATAGCGCGTGCCCGTCAGGTTGCGCGCCTCGCCCTTCAGCTCGACCCGTGTGCCGAGGAAATCGACCGTCTGGCGCGCCACAAAGTCGACGCGGATGCCGGGCTTCTCGATGATGTCGGGCTGGAAGCCGACACCCGACAGCAGCGCGGGGCCGCGATTGGTCACGCGGTCGCTGGCGTAGTTGAACAGCAGCGTCGCCTGCATGTCGTTGTCGCGATCCTCATAGCCGAGCTGCAGGTTCACCAGATGGTCCGACTGGCCGGTCAGCGGCGCGCCGTCGCGGAACTGGAGGTTCGCCGGCGCAAAGCCGTCGGCGCATCCGCCCAGCGATACGCCAAGGACGCTCGGCACGCACTGCGAGTTCGCCGTGATCTGTGACTGCGTATAGGTGTAGTTGGCGATGATCACCGCACGCTTGCCGGCCATCGCGTCGGCGATGAAGTCGAGCGGAATGTACTTCTGCACCTCCACTTCGCCGCCCCACAGCGAGGCGCGCGGCAGATAGGTGAAGCCGGTCTGCAACCGCGCGTCCGGCGTCGGATAGAAGCCGACCTGCTCGATCGGATTGTCGATCCGCTTGTAGAAACCGGCAGCGGTGATCCGCTGATCGCGGTCAAAGAACCATTCGTAGCGCGCTTCCAGGTTGTAGAGCTTGGAGTCGCGCAGGTTCGGGTTGCCGAAGAACAGGCGATCCGATTCGAAATCGCGGAACGCCTGCGGCGCCAGCTCGCGGAACTGCGGCCGTGCGATCGTCTTTGCCGCCGCGAGGCGCAGCTGCATGTCGGGCGCGAAATTCCACGTCAGCGTCGCCGCCGGCAGGAAGTAATCGTTGTTCAGGCGCGTGGAAACCGCGCCGATCGGCGTCACCTCCTGCTTGGCAGTCTCATACCGCACGCCGATGATCGCGCGGATGCCGTCGATCGCCTCCGCTTCGGCCTGCACGTAGCCGGCATGGATGCGCAGGCTCGCGTCATAAGCGAAGGAGCCGTTCAGGCCCGAGTCGAAGCGCAGTTGGACGGCATTTTCCGCCTGCGTGCCGGTGGTCGCCACCGGGCAGCCGTTCAGCACGTCGGGCGACAGCAGGTAATCCGGGCGGAACAGGTTGCACGGGAACGGGATCTCGCGGCCCGTGGTGGTCTGGTATGTGAACGGCAGGCGGATCGAGGTACGATCGTTCTGCGAGTAATAATAACCCGCCGACAGCGTGAACGGCCGGTCGCCGGGCAGCTTGTACGCCACGTCTGCCTGGCCGGAGTAGAGGTTCTCCTCCAATTCGCTGAACACCACGGTGGCGAAGCGGCCGAAGGCGTTGGTTGCCTGCCACACGCCCGGGCAGCTCAGCGGGGTGCCGCCGATCGGGCTGGTCACCTGAACGTTGAGGTTGGTGTTGCAGTTGTAAACGAACTGGCGCTCGTAGGGCGAATTGCGCTTCGAATTGGCGTACGCGCCGCGCACGTCGACCGACAGATCGTCGATCGGCTTGAACTCGCCGACCAGCTGCGTTTCGATCAGTTGCCGCTCGAACCAGTTGGTGTTCTGCTGGAAGATCGGGTTGCCCGACGAATTGTTGTACACCGTCGCCGCCGACGCGCGGCCCTGCTTCAGCGTGTCGTGGATATACACGTTGGTCCAGCGGATGCGGTTTTCGTCGAATTCGTAGCCGAAGCCTAGCAGGCCGTTCACCACCGCGCGATTGTCGGTGATCACCGTGTCGAAATCGTTGCGCAGCGTGCCGTCGGCGCTGATCGTGTCCTGCTGCGTCGTGTCGCGTGTGCGCCACGTATTCGAGATGCCGCCGGTGGCGATCATGCCGATGCGCCCCGCACCCAATTCGCCCACTAGGCCGACGTTGAGGTCGGCGGACCAGTTCGCCGGAATATCCTGGTTGCGCTGGAGCAGCGTGGTGCGCGCATTGGAAAGCTGCGCCACCTGCGCGGTCGGGATCACGCCCGTTCCGTTCGGGGCGTCGCGCAGGAAGCCCGGCACCTTCCGCTCGCCCGAGTCATAGCCCAGCCAATCGGTCTTGGAGCCGAAATAGGTGTAGCCGAGCTTGCCGGTGGTCTGCGTGTCGATCCCGCCCGATCCGCCGATCGTGACGTAATTCTCGTCCGGGATCGCCTTGGTGGTCAGGTTGATCACGCCGCCGCCGAATTCACCGGGGTAATTGGCGGAATAGGTCTTCTGCACCAGCGCCGAGCCGACGATGCTGGTCGGAAAGATGTCCAGCGGCACGGTGCGGCGCAGCGGCTCGGGGCTCGGCAGCGGCGATCCGTTCAGCAGCGCGGAGGAATAGCGATCGCCGAGGCCACGCACGAAGACATAGCCGTTGCCCACAACCGAAAGGCCGGTCACGCGGGTCAGCGCGCCGGCGATATCGCCTTCGCCGGTCCGCGCGATGTCGGCGGTCGACAATACGCTGATCACCTGCGCCGTGGAGCGCACGGTGTTGGGAATGTTGCGCCCCACCACCACGATGTCGCCGCCGGCATTGGCATCGACGCCGGGCGCCGACACCTCGGCCTCCTGCTCCTCGGCCAGCGGCGCCGACTGCGTCGCGGCACTGGGATCGGCTGCGCTGGGATCGGTCGGCGTCTGCTCGGCAGACGGCGAGATGGTGGCGGTGCTCGGCCCTGCGGTCGGCGCGCCGCCGGACGGCGCGACCTGCGCCAGCGCGGCTGGGGTGACGAACGTGGTCGTCACGAGGAGCAGGGAGGCATAAAGGGCGCGCTGGCGCATGATCAGGTCTTCCGGTGAATTGGCAGGGAGCGGGCCCGCCATCGCGCGCAAGGCGCGCGGCAGGCCCGCTTTGGTCAGCAACTGCGGCCGAGGATCAGCGACCCTGGCACTGGAAGTAGACCGAGTTGAAGGTCGGCGGGCCGACGTCCTGCAGGTCCGCATTCGCCGGACGGATCGTGGTGCGCGTGTCACCCGAGCCGGCACCGGCGATCAGGTTGATGC
Organism: Sphingomonas dokdonensis; assembly: GCF_002197685.1. Lineage (GTDB taxonomy): Bacteria > Pseudomonadota > Alphaproteobacteria > Sphingomonadales > Sphingomonadaceae > Sphingomonas > Sphingomonas dokdonensis. The sequence continues at coordinate 297,908 of NZ_NBBI01000004.1, forward strand.
AGGCCTGGCCCGACGCCGTCTTCACCACGCCGTTCACAAAGGCGAAGTCCGCGCCGCCACGCAGGCGGATCGCTGCCGGTGCCGAGGGAGCGGTCTGGATGAAGGTGAAGTTGGCGTAACGACCGTAGGTGCGCGGCAGCAGGTCTTCGGCACCGTTCGAGTCGATCTCGGTTGCGAACGAGTCGGCAGTTGCACCACCGGCCTTCTGCGCCGCGATGATGAACTGCATGAAGCCGCGCCAGCCGTTGTCGACGTCGAATGCGTCGTCGTCAGAGCCGGTGACCACGAAATACTTCAGGTTGGTCGTGCCGCCGAAGATCTCGATGCCGTCGTCCGCCGAATTGTGGCTCTGCACGTGATCGATCGTCGTGCCGCTGCCGGTGCCGCCCAGCGTCAGGCCCTGCAGCTCGTTGCCTTCGCTGATCGCGATGCCGGTGTAGCGGATCTGCACATATTGCAGGTTGCCCGAGTTATCGGCCTGGTTGGTGCCACCGTAGAAGCGGCCCGGAACGCCCTCGATCGGCGCCTGGCAGGTCGGGCTGGTGCCAGCCGCATTGTTCGGGCCGGTGCCCGCTGCGCAGACCGCGGTCGGTGCACGGCCCAGCAGGATCAAACCGCCCCACTGGCCTTGGGTCGAATCCGACACGCCGTTGTTGCTCAGGTTCTGCTGCGAGGTGAAGATGATCGGGGCGGCGGCGGTGCCGACCGCGTTGATGCGGCTGCCGCGGTTCACCAGGAGCAGGTCGTTCGACGCTTCGCTCGAGTCGGCGGCGAGCACGACGCCCGGCTCGATCGTCAGCGTCACGCCCGAGTCGGCGCCGGTCGAGCCGACATCGACACCCACTTCGGTCTGGCCGCGGAAGCGGTAGAACACGCCGGCGATCTTCGGCAGCGTCAGGCTGGCGCCGATCACCGCCGGCAGGCGGCAGGCGCGGAAGGTGGCAACGATGCCGTCGTCGGTCGTGCCGGTCGGGCAAGCCGCGCTCGAGCCGCCCGAACCGACGTTCGGCACGGCGGTGCAGGCCGCGGTCGTGCCGCCGAAGTTCGCCGACGAGGAGTTGCAGGTCCAATCCTGGAACGACGTGTCATTGGGGCCGTTCACCGCGCCGACGAAGTTGGTCGAGGTGAAGAAGCTGCCCAGCGTCGCCGGGTTGCTCGGCGTGGTGAGCGGCGTGTTGCTCACCGGATAGATGCCGTTCAGGCCGCCGGCGCCGCTGACATTGTTGTTAGTGCCGGCGTTGACGAGGGCGAACTGCTCCTCCTGCGTGATGGTTACGCCGCTCTGGTTCGTGGCAACGGCGAACTGCGCTGCGGTGATCGGCGAAGGCGTCGGGGTGGTCGGCGTTGGCGAGGGCGCAGGAGCCGGGTTCACGATCACGTCGATGGCGCCGGCACCCGGCGATGCGACATCGTCCGCCCCGCAGGCGGCGAGCAGAAGGCAGGCGGTGCCAGCAAGAAAATGGTGGCGGCTGAAGCTGAGCATTTCTGACTCCCGTTGAGCTGATCGGTCCGTCCCCTGGACCGCGGGAGAGTCAGGCCACATGCCCGTCCCCCTTGCTCGCGGCGCTAGGCGCGGGACGTGACAGCCAAATGGAGGTTCAGAGACTCGGGCATGACGGCAATGTTGCGAAGCCGTGACAGCCTTGGCCCAATCGTTATTCGTCGATCCCGAAGTTCAGCGTGCGCGACACCACCGGGTCCGCCACGCCGACCAGCAGATAGGCGACGAACTGCTTGGCGCGCTGCCACAGCCCCGTCGCCGCCATGTAGCGCGCCATGGTGATTTCTTCCGATTGCTCGATCTCGCCATCGATATAATCGCGCACGTGCCGGGCAAACGCGGCATCGTCGATCCGCAGCATCAGCTCCAGATTGATGAACAGGCTGCGCATGTCGAAATTGGCGCTGCCGATGTGCACCGCATGGTCCACCGCATATAATTTGGTGTGCAGCTTGGTGGGCAGATATTCGAACACGCGGATGCCGCGCTTTAACAGCCCGCGATAGGTGAAGCGCGCCGCCGCGATGGTGGCGTTATTGTCCGATTTGCGCGCGGTCATCACGCGCACCGTGCGGCCCTGCCGCCCCGCCCGGTCGATTTGCCGCAACATGCTGGGGCTCGGCGTGAAATACGCCGCGATGATGTCGATCCGTTCCGCGCGCCGCATGTCGGTGCGCACCGCCCGCGCCCACGGCGACAGGCGCCGCGTCGGCCCGCCGATCAGCCAGCGCACCTCCCCTTCCCGCTCGCTCCACTGCGACAGCGCGCGATTGAGATGGCGCAGCTTGCCCTTCGGCTGTTGCACCCAATCGTGCAGCGCATCGAAATAGCCGGCGATCCGCCCCGCCGCCGGTCCCTCGACCAGCAGCCCCAGATCGCGCCACGCCTGGTCGCCGACGGTGCCGAAATAATCGTCCTCGATGTTGAAGCCGCCAACGATGATGCGCGGGCTGCCGTCCTCGGCATCGGCCAGCGCCAGCTTCTGGTGGTTGCGCAGCAGATAGCGTCGCCCCAGCCGCGGCACGAAGCGACAGACCGATATGCCGGCGGCCTCCAGTGGATCGAAAAAGCGCCGATCCGCCGCATCGTCGCTGCCGAAGCCGTCGACGATCAGCGACACGTCGACGCCGCGCCCGGCAGCCGCGATCAGGGCTTCGTTGACCCGTTTTCCCGAATGGTCGTCGGCATAGATATAATACAAGATGCGCAGCGTGCGCTTCGCACCCCCGATCAGGTCGACCAGGGCATCCAGTCGCTCCGGCCCCCTGGTCAGCAGGGTCAGCCGGTTGCCGGCAACGTCGAAAGGGCGCGCGCTGTTCATTACGCGACGATGTGAACCGAGCGGCGCAGCACCGCAAGGACCCGGCTTTCCTTGACTTGGCCGCGCCCTGCGCCTAGATCGCCTGCCCTTATCCAGCAGTAGTTTTAGCGAAGGAAGCGTCTATGGCGCGCGTCACGGTCGAGGATTGCGTCGACAAGATCCCCAACCGGTTCGATCTGGTTTTGCTCGCCGCTCAGCGCGCGCGGCAGGTGTCAGGTGGCGCCGAACTGACGATCGACCGCGATCGGGACAAGAACCCGGTCGTCGCGCTTCGCGAGATTGCGGAGCAGACGATCAAGCCCAAGGATCTGAAGGAAGCCGTGGTGCAGAGCCTGCAGCGCGTGCAGATCGACGACGAGGAAGAGGCAGACGCCGTCGGCTCGCTCGCGGCATCGGCAGAGGCGCTGCGCCTCACCGCCGCCGCCCCGCCGCGCAACCAGAACCTCGGCGCCGACTACGACGGCTGAGCGGACGCGTCAGCGACACGAAAAGGGCCGCAGCGGCAACGCTGCGGCCCTTTTCGTTTGTGAATGTGATTCAGCCGACCCGATCCGCCGTCACCGGCAAAGGGCGGCCCCGAGACGCGGAACAACGCTGGCGCACCCGTCGGCCGGAATTGGCGCTTGCATAGCTCGTCTCCGACGTCGGCCGGCACCGCCGCCTAAAGTGGCTCCAACGGTTCAATGCCGACCTGAACGTCCGGTTTTGGGAGGAAAGCGGACGTTGCTTACGATGTCTCGTAAGCGCCATACAACGGCATGATCCCAACACCATGCTGCACGCGAATGGCTGACGACTTAAACCGAAGCTGTGCCGTCCACAGCGATCGGTTAGATTGCCCGGATAGCTTCGTGACGGAAATGAACGGTGGCTATGGCCTTATGGTTCATGACGGCGGTTGCAGCGCAATCGAGATCGGCTTTTGTCCTTGGTGTGGCGCAAGCCTGCCGCCGATGGTCCGCTGATGGGAGGTTTGCGGCCTTTCGCCCGAGCGGTAGCATGCGACCATAAATGACGATCCGACAGCGGCGGTGCTGCATCTTCTCGTTGACGTGCAAGGCGTGCCAGCCCGCAAGGCGACGCTAGACGCCCGCATTGTGCATGACCTTGGCGTCGACGGCGACGACGCAGCCGAACTATTCGACGAGCTTCACAAGCGGTTCGGCACCGACTTTGGTCCGGTTGAATGTCAGTAGCGTGAGTTTTTCAGCACGGAGGGTGCAAGCCCACGCGCTACGCTGTTCGGTATTGTCGCGACGATCGTATTCGGTGCGATCGCCGGGGTCATATCGGTGTTTTTGCAATGGCCGAAGCTGGCAGCAGTTCCGCTGGCTCTTATTCTCTTGGTGGCTTGCTCATGGCTGCTAGCCCGTTGGTTCGGTAGAGAGTTGCGGCCGCTTACCGTTAGAGGATTAGCCCAGATCGTTGAGGCGGGCCGTTGGCCCGATGATCCTAGCAATGTCCGCTAATGGGGCGGAACCGGACATCCAAATCTGCTCGCGTGGCCTAGAGTTCTAGGTGACATCCTACCCGCCCAATGCCGCAGATCAGTCGTCGATCCCGCCCTGCGCACGCCCCTTGAAACCCTGCGCCACCACGAACCATTCCACCGATCCCTTGCGGCTCGACGGCGGCTTGGCATGTTTTACCGTAGCGAAGTTGCGCTTCAGCAGCGCCACCAGCGTCGAATCGGCGCCGCCGGCAAACACCTTGGCGACGAAGGTGCCGCCCGGCCGCAGCACGGAAATCGCGAAATCGCTCGCCGCTTCGACCAGCGCCATGGTGCGCAGCGCGTCCGTCTGCGGATGCCCCACCGTGTTTGCCGCCATGTCGGACAGCACGACGTCGGGTGCGCCGCCTAGCTCCTCGATCAGCCGCTCGGGCGCTTCGTCCGCCATGAAGTCCATCTGCAGGATCGTCACGCCGTCCAGCGGATCGACCGGCAACAGGTCGATGCCCACCACCGCGCTGCCCGGCAGCTTGCGGCGCACTACCTGGCTCCACCCGCCCGGCGCCATGCCCAGATCGACGATCCGCTTGGCGCCGCGCAGGAACTCGAACCGTTCGTCCAGCTCGATCAGCTTGTACGCCGCGCGGCTGCGATAGCCTTCGGCCTTCGCGCGCTTGACGTACGGATCGTTCAGCTGCCGCTCCAGCCAGCGCGTCGATTGCGCCGTACGGCCTCGCGCGGTCTTCACCCGCGTGCGCAGGCCACCCCCGCCCCTCATGCTGCGTTCCTCATGCTGCGCTCGCCATCAGGCGGCGTAGGATACCCTCGCGAATGCCGCGATCCGCCACGCCCAGCCGCTCGGCCGGCCACAGGTCGAGGATCGTCTCCAGGATCGCACAGCCCGCCACCACCAGGTCCGCGCGCTCGCGCCCGATGCACGGCAGCTTTGCCCGATCGGCGATCGACAGATGCGCGAGCCGCTGGCTGATCGCGCGCATCGATGCGGCGGGCGCGATCAGCCCGTCGACCTGCGCGCGGTCGTAGCGGTCGAGCTCCAGATGCACGCTCGCCAACGTCGTCACCGTGCCCGACGTGCCCAGCAACCGCCGCGGCCCGTCGAACTTCGGCAGCCGCGCGGCGAACGGCGCAAAGCTCTCGCGCACCAGGATGCGCATCCGCTCATAGGCCGAGGCCAGCCCCGCCGGTCCTTCGCCACCGCCCGCACTTTCCGTCAGCGACACCACGCCCCAGGGCGCGGAATGCCAGTCGATCACCGTCGGCACGGTGGTCGACGTGTCGATCAGCACCAGCTCGGTCGAGCCGCCCCCGATGTCGAAGACGAGCGCCGGCGCATTGCCAGGCTCCAGCAGCACGTGGCAGCCAAGCACGGCCAACCGCGCCTCTTCTTCGGCCGAGATCACGTCGAGGTGGATGCCCGTCTCCTGATAGGCGCGTTCGATGAAGGCCGCGCCGTTGCTGGCGCGGCGGCACGCCTCGGTAGCGACCGACCGCGCGAGTGTCACGTTGCGCCGCTTCAGCTTGTCGGCGCAGATTCGCAGCGCGCCGATCGTCCGCTCCACCGCCGCGTCGGACAGCTTGCCGCTGGTCGCCAGCCCCTCGCCCAGCCGCACGATGCGCGAAAAGGCGTCGACCACCGCAAAGCCATCGCCCTGCGGCCGTGCGATCAGCAGCCTGCAATTGTTGGTGCCGAGATCCAGCGCGGCGTAATGACGCGCGAAATGCTGGCGAAAGGGGGCTTTTTGCGAGCCCTCGCTTGCCGGACGGGCGCGGCGATCGCGCCGGTACGGCAGGTCGGCGTGATGATGCGCCACGTGCCGTGATTCTTTCTTCTTTTCTTCCGTCACGGGATGGTCCCGCTCGGTGCTTGAAAGCGAAGCTAGCGTGCGCGGCACCCCTCTGCAACCCGCCACCGCAAACAGGCGCTTGACCTTCTCAAATCGCGCGATTAGAGCCACCGACCTGTCGCCGCTTCACCGCTGCGACGCGGCTGTTGCCCGATCCTCTAATGGTAAGAGAGCGGACTCTGACTCCGTCAATCAAGGTTCGAGTCCTTGTCGGGCATCCAGCACCACCACAATCACATCGCTGCCTTTTCAGCAGCTTGCGTCATCAGCGCAGCTTAGGTTGTGCCGCGGTTAGCCATTGACGCACCCGCCCCGGTGCCGCGATGGCACGGCTTTCGTGATAGTGGCGTACCATGCTGATCCTCTCCCTTCTTCTCCAGGCCGCTCCGATCGAGGTCACCGGCCCGCGCCCCGGCGCCGCCCAGCCGCCCGCCACCATGGCCTATGAGCCGGCTGCGTTGCTGATCGCGACCTTCGACGCGGACGGCGACGCGCGCGTCACGCGTGAGGAGATGGAAGACGGTCTCATCGCCGCGTTCAACACCATCGACACGGCCAAGGCCGGCACGCTCGGCTACCTCGCCTTTGCCGATTGGGCCGAGCGGTTCCTGGGCGATCGCAACGCGCTGCCCAGCCCGTTCGAAGTGGATCGCGACGGCGACAATCGCGTATCGCTCCGCGAGCTCCAGACGCGCTTTTCCGAATATTTCACCCGCTACGATCGCGACAAGGACGGGCTCCTCACCCGCGCCGAGCTCCTGACCATTCGTGCCCGCGTCTTTGGTGACGACGGCCCACCCAAAGACGGAAAGAAGCGGAAGTAAGCCCCTCGAATGACCAGTCGTTTCGCCTTCACCATCGCCGCCACCGACGGCGCCGCCCGCACCGGCAGCATCGCCATGCAGCGCGGCACCATCCGCACGCCCGCCTTCATGCCCGTCGGCACCGCCGCTACCGTCAAGGCGATGAAGCCCGCCGACGTGGAGGCTGCCGGCGCGGACATTATCCTCGGCAACACCTACCACCTGATGCTCCGCCCCGGCGCCGAGCGGGTCGCGCGCCTCGGCGGGCTCCACCGCTTCATGGGCTGGGACAAGCCGATCCTCACCGATTCGGGCGGCTATCAGGTGATGAGCCTGTCGGATCTCACCAAGCGATCCGAAGAAGGCATCACCTTCAAATCGCATCTCGACGGCACGCGCCACTTGCTCAGCCCCGAACGCTCGATCGAGATCCAGCGGCTGCTCGGCTCCAACATCATCATGGCGTTCGACGAACTGGTGCCGACCACGTCGACGCGCGAGGTGCAGGCCGCCGCGATGGAGCGCTCGATGCGCTGGGCGAAGCGCTCACGCGACGCCTTCGACGGTGGCGGCGACCATGCCGCCAACAACGCCATCTTCGGCATCCAGCAGGGCGCACTCGACGAGGGGTTCCGCAAGGCCAGCGCCGACGCGCTGATCGACATCGGCTTCGACGGCTATGCCATCGGCGGCCTTGCCGTCGGCGAAGGGCAGGAGGCGATGTTCGGCTGCCTCGATTTCGCCCCCGGCCAACTCCCCGCAGACAAGCCACGCTACCTCATGGGCGTCGGCAAGCCCGACGACATCGTCGGCGCGGTCGAGCGCGGCGTCGACATGTTCGATTGCGTGCTGCCGACGCGCTCCGGCCGCACCGGCCAGGCGTTCACCCGCACCGGCCCAATCAACATCCGCAACGCACGCTTCAACGAGGATCAGGGCCCGCTCGATCCCGAATGCACCTGCCCCACCTGCACCACCTGGAGCCGCGCGTACCTGCATCATCTGGTCCGCGCGGGTGAGATCCTCGGCGCGATGCTGATGACCGAGCACAACATCTTCTTCTACGAAATGCTGATGGCCGACCTGCGCGCCGCGATCGCCGAGCGGCGGCTCAAAGCCTTTGCCGATGCGTTCCGGTCGCGATACCAGCGCGGCAAAGGAGAGTAAGCGTGTCCGACCAACCCAATGAGATCCTCGCCGCCGCTGCCGCCGCTAAGCAGCACAAGGACGCCGCCAAGGGCGCGGAAAAGGACCGCAAGACCCGCGGATGGAACCTCGGCAAGATCGGCCTGGGCGTCGGCATCGGCTCCGCCGCGGTCGCGGCTGCGGTGCTGTTCACGCGAAAGAAGGACTGAGCGCGCGCATTGTGGTCGCGGCCTGAGGACGCACCACGATCGCCACGCTGTGAACGGCTCAAGGTCGCGCTCGCGCCCAACCCGGCCGTCGCAGCCCTTGTCGCTCCAAAACCGGCGCGCGCCGCTGGGATCGCACAGCCCGAAGGCGTAGAGTTTCGGACGGCGCGGCGCGACTCCGGCATCTCTGATCGCCCCGCATGCTTGAGGGGGCTTTCGATGACTGCGCAATCCCGCATCAGCCATTCCCGCATCGATCCGGCGCGACGGGCGCTCGCGGCGACGATCCTTTCCATCATCGTCATGGCGCTGGCAGGCTGGGCGGTGCGTACCCCGCTCGCCGCCGCTTATCCGCTCGCCGCTCTGCTGCTGTTCACCTGGATCGCGGCGGATACGCTGACGCTCGCCCTGATCGCGCGCGCACCCGGCCGGCGGCCACCAGCGCGCGCCGTGCTCGGGGCGCTTGCCGGCGCCAGTGTTGTAGTCGCGCTCGGCACACCCGCGCCGCTGCGCGCCGCCCTGATCGAAACACCACTTCTCGCCGCGTCCATGATCGCCTTGATCGTCGCGCATGTCGGCTGGGCGACGCACCGCGCTCGCCGCGCGCTTCACCGCACCACCGGCAGCGCCGCCGATCGCTGGCAACGCGCGCTGGCCGAGATATTCCCGCCCGCGCTGGTGCGGCTCGCCGCTGCCGAACTGACCATGCTCCACATGGCGCTGTTCCGCTGGGGTGGGCCGGCGGACGTGCCGGCCGACGCGCGCGCCTTTGGCTATCACAAGCATCTGACGCCGATGTGCGCGGCGCTGCTGATCCTCTCCGCGATCGAGATCGCGGTCTATCACCTGCTCGTCGGCCATTGGAGCCGCACCGCCGCCATCGTGATGTTCGTGCTGAGCGACCTCGGCTTCGTCTATCTGATCGGCCTGGTGAAATCCTTCCGCTTCCGCCCGGTCCTGCTGACGCCCGATGGGGTGCAGGTGCGCGGCGGCCTTCTGATCGACCAGGCGGTGCCGCTCGACGCCATCGCCAGCATCGAAATGGGCTTCACCGGCGAGGACATACGCGATCCCATGACGCTCAACGCCGCTTTGCTCGCCTGGCCCAACGTCCTCCTCCGGCTCAACCGTCCGATCGCACGCACCGCACGATGGCGCACGCGCCGCTACACCGCGATTGCCTTCCGCCTCGACGATCCCGCGCCGTTCGTCCGGCTCCTGAAGTAGCGGGTGGGACAGAGCGCCGATTGAGCGCTTCCGAGGTATGCGGCCCTACGGCCGCGCAGCCGCTCGCATCTCACGAATGACGCGTGGAATGCCAATCACCACCATCGCGCCACCCACAACCAGGCACATTATTCTAAAGTAATTTGCGGCGGCACGCGGCACGGGCACCGTGACCAAAGGGGACAAGATCAGGCCCGTTGCCACAACCAGTGCAAGCCGCCACCAGTTCGTCTCGAAGCGCCGCGTCAGCCACGGCTCCAGCAACGGCACGGCGAACAGCAGCGCGATCGCGATCTCGCCCGAGAGGTCGTCCATCCAGCTAAGCTACCGCCTGCCCTCGAGATGACAATCACCGCGCCATGGTCCCAGCCGCAGCCGGACAAGCGAAGTGAGCGCACGCCCATCAAACTATCCGCCGCCCCGGCGAAGGCCAGGGCCCAGTTGCGGAACAAGGCTGGCATGCACGCCAATTATTGCGGACGCTTTCGTAACCGGACGGCGGCCTCTGCGAAACGCACGTGAGGCCCTACAGATTGCGTCATCCCGGCCTTGTGCCGGGATCCACTATTCCGCAAATTCAATCACAAAGAGTTTGCGGCACCGTGGATGCCGGGACTAGCCCGGCATGACGCGACGCGTTTGGCATAGGTCTCGCCGAAGGCGGCACGATATTCCCAGGTGCCAGGGTCGGTCGGATCTCAACAGCGTGCCGCTAAGGTAGCGCTGATTGAGGCAGTACGCATTTGCGCCGCAATCTCCACGCGACGTCCCGCCGCAAACAAGCTCAACCGCCCGCACCGATCAGCAGCGACCACCCCCCGCATCGCGAGAGGCAGTCGCCACCCGACGATCAGCCCACCAGATCCTTGAACGCCGCATCCTTGTCCGTCCGGATCTCGCCCGGCAGGCCAAGCACGCGCTCGGCGATGATGTTCTTCAGGATCTCGTCGGTACCGCCGGCAATGCGCAGGCCCGGCGCGCTCATCACCGATGCCTGGAACATGCCCTTGAGCGGCAGCAGCGCCGGATCGTTGATGATCCCATACTGATCCTCCGCCTCGACCGCAGCATTGCCCAGGTCCTGAAGCACGTTGGCGGCAATGATCTTGCCGATCGAGCTTTCCGGCCCCGGCGTCTGCCCACGACTCAGCGCCGTCATCGTGCGCATCCGCGTGTTCTTCAGCCCCTCGGACTGGACGTACCAGTCGGCCAGCCGCTGACGGAACGCCGAATCCTTCACCAGCGGGCCGTCCGCCGCGTCGAGGTCCTTGGCCAGCGCCAGGATCTCCTTCGGACTCGCGCCGCTCGCCCCGCCGACCGCCAGCCGCTCGTTCATCAGCGTGACCAGCGCGACCTTCCAGCCGTCGTCCACCGCACCCAGCCGCTGCGAATCGGGAATGCGAACGTCGGTGAAATACACCTCGTTGAAGTTCGACCCGCCCGACATCTGGTGGATCGGCCGGATCTCGACGCCCGGCGATTTCAGGTCGAGCCAGAACATCGTCAGGCCCTTGTGCTTGGGCACGTCCGGATTCGTTCGGACGAGGACAATGCCATAGTCCGAATAATGCGCCCCGGAGGTCCAAACCTTCTGGCCGTTCACCACCCAATCGTCGCCGTCCCGCACCGCACGGGTGCGGATCGCCGCCACGTCCGAGCCGCCGGCTGGTTCGGAGAACAGCTGCGACCAGATCTCCTCGCCGCGCAGCGCCGGGCCGACGAAGCGCTTCTTCGTCTCGTCGTTGGCGAACGCCATCACCGTCGGCACGCACATGCCAAGACCGATGGTGAAATAGCCGTATTGCACCGGGAACTTTGCCTCTTCCTGGCTGAAAATCACCGACTGGATCGGCGTGCCGCCAGCCCCGCCCCATTCCTTGGGCCAGGTGATCTGCGCATAGCCGGCCTCGGCCTTGCGCTTCTGCCACGCCTTGCCGGCCGCCATGTCGTCGGCGTGGTTCTGCGCCTTGTGCTCGGCGGCGTTCTTTTCCAGCCAGCTGCGCGCGGTGGCGCGATACTCGGCTTCTTCGGGGGAATCGTTGAAGTCCATCTCGCTATCCTCTCAAAAGCTCAGGCGGCGTTCTTCATCTCGAGCTGGCTCACCAGCCGCTCGCGCCACGTCGCCGGCGCACCCGCCACCAGCGAAAGCTGCCGCGAGCGACGATAATAAAGCTGCGGATCGGCCTCCCAGGTGAAGCCGATGCCGCCGTGCGTCTGGATGTTCTCCTTGGAGGCGAACCAGAACGCCTCGCTCGCCGCGACGCGTGCCGTGGCCGCCGCCAGCGGCAGCTCGCCCGCATCGGTGTTGAGCGCCCAGGCGCCGTAATAGGCGTTGGAGCGCGCAATCTCGTTCTTGACGTACATGTCGGCCAGCTTGTGCTTGATCGCCTGATAGCCGCCGATCACCCGGCCGAATGCCTGTCGGTCGAGCGCATAGGCCTTGGCCATCTCCAGGCTCTTGTCGGCGCCGCCGACCTGCTCGAACGCCAGCAGGATCGCCGCGCGGTCGAACACCGCCTGCATCGCCGCAATCCCGTCCTCGTCGCCCAGCCGCTCGGCTGGCGCGCCCGAGAAGGTGAGCTTCGCCGCCGACCGCGTCGGATCGAGCGTCGTCAGCACCTCGGCCGACACGCCCTCGCCCTTCTCGACCAGGTACAGCCCGTCCTTCGCCAGCACGACGATCAGGTCGGCGACATCGCCGTCGGTCACCGGGATCTTCTCGCCAGACAATTTTCCGCCCGCCACCGTCGTGCCGATCGAGCGCGCCGTCACCGGCCCCTTGCCCTCGGCCGTCGCAAAGGCGCCGATCACCTCGCCGGCTGCGATCTTCGGCAGCCACTTCGCCTTCTGCTCCTGCGAGCCGAACTTCATCAGCGCCTCGGCGACGAAATAGACGGTCGAGGCGAACGGGATCGGCGCGCACGCACGGCCCAGCTCCTCCGCCAGCGCGCACAGCTCGACATGGCCGAGCCCCAGCCCGCCGAACTCCTCGGGGATCGCCGCGCCCAGCCAGCCCTGCTCGGCGACGCCCTTCCACAGCGCCTCGTCATAGGCACGGTCGTCATGGTCGAGCACGCCGCGTACCACCTTGGCGTCGCACTTCGCGGCGAGGAACTTGCGCGCCTCGTCCTTCAGCATCTTCTGGTCGTCGGAATAATCGAAGTTCACAACAAATCTCCCTCTCCCCTTCAGGGGAGAGGGTCGGGGAGAGGGGCTGTCATAAGCCGCCTTTCCCTGCCCCTCTCCCCAGCCCTCTCCCCGCAAGCGGGGAGAGGGAGTTTATCACCGCGGCTGCATCCGGATCGCGCCGTCGAGCCGCACGTCCTCGCCGTTGAAATAACCGTTGCGCAGCATCTCAACCGCCAGCGCGGCATATTCCTCCGCGGCGCCGAGCCGCTTGGGGAACGGCACCATGGCCGACAGCGCGGCCTTCACCTGCGGCTTCGCACGCGCCAGCAGCGGCGTGTCGAAGATGCCCGGCAGGATCGTGTTGCACCGCACGCCTTCGCTCGACAGGTCGCGCGCGACGTTCAGCGTCATGCCGATCACGCCGGCCTTGGCGGAGGCATAGGCGACCTGCCCCATCTGCCCTTCCTCGCCCGCCACGCTGGCGGTGTTGACGATCGCGCCGCGATCCCCGTCCTCGGTCGGGTCCAGCGTCATCATGCCCGCAACCGATCCGACGATGCAGCGGAACGAACCGACGAGGTTCAGCTCCAGCGTCTTTTGGAAATTCTCGATCGGATACGGAACGATCGATCCATCCTCCTTCGACCGCGCGACCGTCTTGTTCGGCCCGCCAAAGCCGCCGCCGGCGCAATTCACCAGCGCGCGCTCCTGCCCGTTGGCGGCGCGCGCCTTGGCGAAGCCGGCATCCACCGACGCCTGATCCATCACGTCGACTTCGCAGAACACCGCGCCGATCTCCTCGGCGACGCCCGGCCCGATCTCGGCATTCTTGTCGAACAGGGCGACCTTCACGCCATGCGCGCGCAGCGCCTTGGCGGTGGCCAGCCCCAGCCCCGAGGCACCCCCGGTGATAACCGCAGCAATATCCGGTCCGAGCTTCACGCCCCTCTCCCCTACATCCTTGGCGGCAACCCCATCGGTTGTCCGCGATTGCAGGATAACTTTAGTTATGTAGGATGCGCCGTCAACAGATCAGTGCAACATGCACCAAGGGGAGAGGCACCGTGGAATATGAGATGATCTCGGTCGAGCGCCGGGGCGAAGTCGATTGGGTGACGATGAACCGCCCGCACGTCCTGAACGCGCTGAACGACCGCCACGTCGAGGAACTGAGCCATTATTTCGGCGCGCTGCACAAGGATCGCGACTGCCGCGTCGTGGTGCTGAAGGGCGCCGGCCGTGCCTATTGCGCCGGGCTCGACCTGCAGGAGGGCGGCCGCGCCGAATTCGACACGATCGATCGCCTCGCCCACCAGCGCTCGATCGCCGAGATCGTGATGAAGATGCGCTATTGCCCGCAACCGATCATCAGCCTTGTCCACGGCCCGGCCTGCGGCGGCGGCTTCGCGATGGCACTGGCGTCGGACATCCGCATCGCCGGCGAATCGGTCCGCATGAACGCCGCCTTCATCCGCATCGGCCTGTCCGCCTGCGACATCGGCGTCAGCTACTTTCTCCCCCGCCTCGTCGGCGCGAGCGTGGCGGCCGAATTCATGCTCACCGGCAATTTCATCACCGCCGATCGGGCGCTCGCCACTGGCCTCGTCAGCCGCGTCGTGCCCGATGACCAGATGGAGGAAGTCGCCGCGCCGCTGATCGAGCAGATGCTCACCACCTCGCCGATGGGCCTGCGCCTCACCAAGGAGTGCCTGCGCATGTCGATCGACGCGCCCAGCCTTGAGGCGGCGGTGGCGATGGAGGATCGCAACCAGATCCTGTGCGCCACCGCACCCGATTTCGGCGAAGGCATCAAGGCGTTCTTCGAGAAGCGCCGGCCCGATTATTCCAAGAAGAACAAGGAGCAGGCTGCATGAGCGGGGGATTGGAAGGACGCGTCGCGCTGATAACCGGCGGCAGCCGCGGCATCGGGCGCGAGATCGCGCTGCGCCTCGCGCGCGACGGCGCCGACGTCGCGGTCAACTACCGCCGCGATGCCGAGGCCGCCGATGAGGTCGTGCGCGAGATCGAGGGCCTGGGTCGCCGCGCCAAGGCCTATGCCGCCTCCGTCGACCGGTTCGAGGATTGCGCGGCGATGGTCGAGGCCGTCGTCGCCGACTTCGGCGGCATCGACATCCTCGTCAACAACGCCGGCATCGCCAGCCGCGGGCAGAGCGTCGCCGATACCGACCCGGCCGAGTTCGAGCGTGTCATGCGCACGCACTGCTTCGCCCCGCATTACATGTCGAAGCTCGTCCTTCCCTCGATGCGGACACGCGCAAAGGAAAAGGGCCGCGGCGACATCATCATGATCTCCAGCGTCGCGACGCTCTACCACGCCCCCAACGGCGCCCCCTATTCGATGGGCAAGGCCGCCGCCGAGGCGCTGGCGCTGGTGCTGTCGAAGGAGGAACGCGGCAACAACATCCGCACCAACATCGTCGCCCCGGGCCTCACCGTCACCGACATGGGCGAGCGACTGGCCAAGGCCACCCGCGGCGTCGCCGACATCCACGATCTCGCGGCGCAATCACCCTTCGGCCGCGTCTCCACCCCGGCGGACGTCGCCGCGGCGGTGGCGTATTTCGTCTCGGCCGACGGCGAATATGCCAATGGGCAGAAGATCAACCTGCACGGCGGCGGATAAGCCAGCACCCGTCATCCCGGCGCGGGGCCGGGATGACGGCTGTTGATTGGCAAACGGCCGCACCAAAAACCACCGTCATGCCGGGCTCGTCCCGGCATCCACCCATCCGCATATCAAACAACAACAATATAGACCGCGGCGGCCCGGCACGGCGATTCAATCCCCACGCAGCGCCCGCTCGCCCTCAAACATGTAATCGCGCGTCAGCGGCACCGCATGGCGGCTCTTGGTCAGCTGCACCTGGTAATTGCACAGCCCCCCATTGCGGAACGCCGCCGCTGCCCCCGCAAGATAGAACGTCCACATGCGGAAAAACCGCTCGTCATACAGCGCGACGATCTGATCCCTCGCCGCCACCGTCCGGTCGTACCAATGGTCGAGCGTATAGGCGTAATGGACGCGCAGCACTTCGATGTCGGTCGGGAACAGCTTGCACCCCTCATACGCCGTCACGATCTCGCTCAGCGCCGGGTTATAGCCGCCTGGAAAAATATATTTCGCGGTCCAGTCGTCGGTCACCCCGGGCTTCCCCATCCGCCCGATCGTGTGCAGCAGCATCACGCCGTCGTCGCTCAGCAACTCGCGGCACTTGCGGAAGAACGTGCGATACTGCGGCGGCCCGACATGCTCGAACATGCCGACCGAGACGATCCGGTCGAAGCTCCCCTCGACGCGGCGGTAATCGATCAGCTCGAACTTGACGCGATCCGCCACGCCCGCTTCGGCGGCACGATCGCGCGCCACCTTCAGCTGTTCCTCGGACAGCGTCACGCCCAGCACGTCGACGTCGAAATGCTTGTGGAGGTACAGCGCCATGCCGCCCCAGCCGCAGCCGATGTCGAGCACGCGCATTCCCGGCTTCAGCGCCAGCTTGGCGGCGATATGCGCCTTTTTGTCTTCCTGTGCCTGCTCCAGGCTGTTGCCCGGATCGGTGAAATAGGCGCAGCTGTATTGCTTGTCGCGATCGAGGAAGAGGTCGTACAGCCGACCCGACAGATCATAGTGATGCGCCACATTGCGCTTGGAGCGGCGCTCCATGTTGATCCGGTCGGCGCGATATTTCACCGCGTTGAACGTGCGCGCGGCGAGCCCCGGCTTCAGGTTCTTCTGCCCCTTCTCCCACGCATCGTTGCGCTTCAGCAGCTCGACGAGATCGCGAATGTCGCCCTGCTCGACGATCAGCCGCCCGTTCATGTAGCATTCGCCCGCGCCCAGCGCCGGATTGCGCGCGATCGCCAGCGCCACGCCGCGGTCGGCGAAGCGGATCGTCACATCGGGAAAGTTGGGATCGGGCGTGCCAAAGGTGCGCGGCGGCGCCTTGGGACGATAAAGGGTCAGGGTGCCGCGCTTCACCGCGCGGGAGAGAAACAGGTCGATCAGTGCCATCGGCCGCACCCGTAACAATCAGATGCCGGCATACCAATCGTAATCGACATTATCCTCCCAATAGCCGCCCTTGCCCTTGCCGATCCCATCGAGGCTCGCGACCGCATCGATCCGCATCAGATATTTGGCGTGCTTGTAGCCCAGCTGCCGCTCCACCCGCAGGCGACACGGCGCACCGTTCATCACCGGCAGGAACCGATCGTTCAGCGCCCAGGCCAGGATCGTCTGCGGGTGAAAGGCATCCACCAGGTCGATCGATTCGTAGTAAGGCGCGCCGCGATATTGGTCGGCGCAGGTGAACACGATGTAGCGCGCGCCGTCGCGAATCCCCGCCGCCTTCAGCACGTCGCCCAGCGTCGGCCCCTGCCATTTCGCGATCGCGCTCCATCCTTCGACGCAATCGTGCCGCGTGATCTGCGCGCGCTGCGCAAAGGCGCCGAGGTCTTTGAGGCTCAGCGAGAGCGGCCGCGTCACCAGTCCGCCGATCTGCAAGCGCCAATCGGCAAAGTTGCCGGCACGCAGCGCGGCATAGTCCGCCGTCCCCGGATCGCGCGTGCCGTTGGGTCGAAAGAACGGCGATCGCTGCTCGGGCGTGAATTCGGGCGCCAGCGCGTTGCGGTTCACCAGCGCGCGTTGCAGCCCGCGATGCATCTCCTCGCCCATGAACAGGATGCGCCGCGCCGCCGGCTGCTGGATCACCTTGTCGCAACCGGCCAGCAACGCCGCCGAGCCGACCATCAGATTACGCCGACCCACCATCATGGCTTGGGCTCCTCGGGCACGCGCCACCAGCCGGTGATCATCGACCTGGTCTCATTGATCGCCCCCGCCAGGATCACCAAAGCGAGGTGGATGACGGTGAACCCCGCCAGCCCGATCATGCACAGGAAATGGATCGACCGCGCCGACTGCCGCCCGCCGAACAGGTCCAGCAGCCACGGCATGCCAGCGTTCATGCCCGGCGACAGCGCCAGCCCGGTCAGGATCACCAGCGGCAGCAGGATGAAGATCACCGCCACATAGCTCAGTTTCTGGAAGATGTTATACGCCGTCGGATGCGCCGGATCGTGGAAGCGGAGCGCCAGATGCTCGCGCAGGTCCGCCATCAGATTGCGCGGCGACAGGTCGCTCCGCCGCACCCGCAGCTTGCGCGCGAAATGCCGGTTGGCCAGGCTCACGATCATATACGCAAGCAGCCCAAAGGCCAGCACCAGCGCGAAAAACAGATGCCACCGGCGCGAGATCGCGAGATTGTAGCTCGCCGGGATCGTCAGCCACGATGGAAAGCGCGGCAGCTCCCACCACGCCGGATCGAAGTTCGCCCCATAGCTGCCCCAATAGAGCCGCGGATGCGCATTGGAGATGCCCAGCCCCGATCCGATCAGAATGAAGATCGAGACGGCATTGATCCAATGCCACAATCGGGTCGCGAGGCGATGTCGAAAAACGGTCTTCATCGCGCGTGACGCTAGCACGAATCCACGGCGGTCACACCTCTGGCCGGCACTGACGAAGACGAGGCCGATCTTATCCGTAGGCGCGCCAGAAGAACACCAAGGTGGTCGCGCCCGATACCAAAAGCGTCCACACCCGCACCGCCCCACTAGGCAGGCGCTTGCCGATATGCGCCCCCGCCCAGCCGCCGACGATCCCGCCCAGCAGCATCGGGATACACGCCGCCCAGGCGATCATGCCGAAACTGATGAAGATTACCGCCGCCGCCGCATTGGCCGTGGTCAGCATCAGCGTGCGCGGCGCAAAGGCATCGCGCGGGTTCAGCCCGGTCAGCAGGCCATAGGTTGCGGTCATCATCAGCCCGATGCCCCCGCCGAAATAGCCGCCGTACACGCCAAGCACCGCCTGCGCCGCAATCAAGGCGCGCGGCCCGATTGAGAACCGCCGCGACAGCCACACCGACGCGCGCTGCCCAAAGGCGAGAACGACGAACGCGTACAGCACCAGCCATGGCACGATCACGTCGAACGTGCTCGTCGGCGTCACCACCAGCAGCAGGCTGCCGATCAGCCCCGCCACGAACGTCACGCCCCCCAGCACGCGCAGGCTGACCCCGCCGACCGGCGCCAGCTCGTCGCGAAAGGCCCAGCTGCTCATCGCCGCGCCCGGCAGCAGCGCGAAATTGGAGGTGGCGTTGGCGATGTTCGCCGGCTGGCCGATCGCCAGCAGCGCCGGCATCGTCGCAAACGAGCCGCCGCCGGCTAGCGCATTCATCGCACCGCCGACGAAACCGGCCACCGCCATGAGGATAAGGGGAACAAGATCAAGCACGCGCCGCCCTTCGCGGGAAGCGCGCGCGATGTCGAGCCGCTTGCGCTACCAATCACGCAAGCGGCCCGGCGAAAATTACAGCCGTGTCGTGCCCGTATAGGCGAACAACAGGTCCGCATCGTCGGAGGCGTGGAGCTGCTCGGGCCCCTCCACCAGCACGCACTCACCCGCATGCCAGGCAACGCCGCCGACCACGCCCTCGCCGCGGATCGGCACCAGCCAGCCGGATTTCCCCTCGGGCAGCGTGATGTCGCGCTTGCCGCCGTTCCAGCGTTCCAGCACGAACTTCGGCCCTTCCACCAGGATCTCGCGTCCCGGCTCGATCACGCCCGGCCGGGGCGGCGCGACATAGGGCGTCAGCTCCGCCACCGCGACGCCGTCGTCCAGGTGCAGCTCGCGCGGCCGCCCGTAATCGTACAGGCGGTAGGTCGTGTCCGAATTCTGCTGCACCTCGATCAGCGTCAGACCGGCGCCGATCGCGTGGATCACGCCCGAATGCGAATAATAGAAATCGCCCGCCTTCACCGGCTTCCAGTCGAGCTTGTGCTCGATCGATCCGTCCAGCGCACTTTCGCGCAGCTCGTCGGCGGTCATCGGCTGCTTGGGGCCGATCGCGATCGTCGAATCCGGCTTGGCATCCAGGATCAGCCAGCATTCGTCCTTGCCACGCGGCAGGCCGCGCTTCTGCGCTTCCTCGTCCGACGGGTGATCCTGCACCGACAGCTTTTCGCTGGTGAACAGATATTTGATCAGCATGTCCGGCTCATCGGGATGCGGCGACTGGAACCACACCTCGCCGATCGGCTCGCCATCGGCCGAGGGATCGGGGAAGCCCGGATATAAAGTGTGCCTGCCCCACGGCTTTTCGACGCGCTTGGTGGCCAGCAAGGTTGCAGTCATGTGTGTCCCCGCAATGATCGGCTTTGTCTCTATCCTCTGAACGCCGCCCGAACCAATGCGTTTCGCGCCATATCCGATCACACGCGTTTCAGCATTGTTCGCACGCGCGGCCCTGCGCTAAAGGCCACCACGATGCGTAACATTCCGTCTCGTCCGCTCGTCGCCCTGATGCTCGCGGCCATGGCCCTGCCGATCGCCGGCTGCGCCCGCAATCGCGCCGGCGGCGACCTGCCCTATGTCGCCCGCGACGTCGGCACTTTGTACAGCGCCGCGCGCGAAAAGCTCGATCAGCGCCAGTACAAGGTCGCCGCCGCGCTGTTCGACGAGGTGGAGCGCCAGCACCCCTATTCGATCTGGGCGCGCCGCGCGCAGCTGATGGGCGCGTTCAGCAATTATCTCGCGAAGAACTATACGGAGGCGATTCAGGGTGCGCAGCGTTTCCTGTCGGTCCACCCCGGCAATCGCGACGCGCCTTATGCCTATTACCTGATCGCGATGAGCTATTACGAGCAGATCAGCGACGTCACGCGCGATCAGAAGATTACCGCGCAGGCGCAGGATGCACTGGGCGAGCTCACCCGACGCTACCCCAACACGCGCTACGCCGCCGATGCCCGGCTGAAGATCGACCTGGTGCGCGATCACTTGGCCGGCAAGGAAATGGAGATCGGCCGTTTCTACGAACGGCGCGGCCAGTGGCTCGCCGCCACCTTGCGCTTCCGCCGCGTGGTGGATGAATATCAGACGACCACCCACACGCCCGAGGCGCTGATGCGCCTGACCGAGACCTATCTGGCGCTCGGCGTGCGCGAGGAGGCGAAGCGCGCCGCCGCCGTACTGGGCGCAAATTACCCGGAAACCTGGTGGTATCAGCGCGCCTTCAACCTGGTGGGCGAAAACCCGGTAAAGCCGATCGCGCCGCTTGCCCCAGGCGAGCAGGTGATCGCCCAGCCGACCGTCGCGCGTCCCGAAACGCCGGTCCGCAAGCAGGTGGACGTGCTGCCGGTCACCGGTGCGCCGACGCCGCGCGCCGAGGCCCCCGGTGCGCCCACGCCCGCGACCACGACCGGCGGCGCCGGCGCGACGCCGGGTGGCAATGCACCCTCCACCGCCACGCCGACCGGCGTTCAGCCCGGTGCGCCGCCCGCACCGGCGAGCGACGCGCCGCAGGACCAGTGAGGCACCGCCCGGCGCGCCGGGCGTTGACACCATCATGCTGACCGCGCTCTCGATCCGCGACGTGGTGCTGATCGAGGCGCTGGACCTCGAATTCGGCGCCGGCCTTGGCGTGCTCACCGGCGAAACCGGCGCGGGCAAGTCGATCCTGCTCGACGCGCTCGGCCTGGCGCTCGGCGCACGCGGCGACAGCACCCTCGTGCGCCACGGCGCCGCCCAGGCCAGCGTCACCGCCACGTTCGAGGCGCCGGCCGACATCGCCGCGCTGCTCGACGAGAACGGTATCGAGAGCGACGCCGGCGAGCCGCTGATCGTCCGCCGCGTCGTGAAGGCCGATGGCGGCAGCCGCGGCTTCCTCAACAATCAGCCCGCCTCCGCCGCGCTGCTGCGCGAGCTTGGCACGCGGCTGGTCGAAATCCACGGTCAACACGACGATCGCGGCCTGCTCAATCCGCGCGGCCACCGTGCGCTGCTCGACACCTTCGCGCGGCTCGACACCGCCAGCGTCAGCGCCGCGTGGCAGGCATGGCGCACCGCCGACACCGCGCTCGCCGCCGCCCGCGAGGAGATCGAGGCCGCCGCGCGCGATCGCGAATGGCTCGATCATGCCGTCGCCGAGCTCGACGCGCTGGCCCCCGAAGCGGGCGAGGAGGAACAGCTCGCCGAGCGCCGCCGCACCATGCAGCGCTCCGAAAAGATCGCCGAGGATCTGAACGCGCTGATCGATGCGCTGGAGGGGTCCGACGGCGCTCTCTCGAACATGCGCCAGGCCGCGCGCATCCTCGATCGCATCTCCGCCGACCACCCCGCGCTCGCCGAGGCGCTCGCCGCGCTCGACCGCGCGATGATCGAGGCAGGGAACGCCGGCGAGCAGGTCAGCGACGCGACTCGCGCGCTCGCCTTCGATCCGCGCGCGCTGGAGGATGACGAGGCGCGCCTGTTCGAGCTGCGCGGCATGGCGCGCAAGCATCGCGTCCAGCCCGACGATCTCGCCGCGCTTGCCGACGAACTGCGCGCCCGCCGCGAACGGCTGGAGGCCGGCGAGGAAGGCATCGCCGCGCTCGAAGCCGCCGCCGCCGCCGCGCGCAAGACCTATGTCGCCGCCGCTGCCGCGCTCTCCAAGGCACGCACCGCCGCCGCCGCCCGGCTCGACGCTGCGGTGATGGCCGAGCTGCCCCCGCTGAAGCTCGATGCTGCCCGCTTCCGCACCGCCGTCGTGCCGCTGCCCGAGGAGCAATGGGCCGCCGCCGGTCAGGACCGCGTGGAATTCGAGATCGCCACCAACCCCGGCGCGCCCTTCGGCCCGCTGATCAAGATCGCCTCGGGCGGCGAGCTTTCCCGCTTCATCCTCGCGCTCAAGGTCGCGCTGGCGGAAGAAGGCGGCGCGGCGACGATGATCTTTGACGAGATCGATCGCGGCGTCGGCGGCGCGGTTGCCTCGGCGATCGGCGAGCGGCTGCATCGCCTGGCGCAGCGCACCCAATTGCTCGTCGTCACCCACTCGCCGCAAGTCGCCGCACGCGGCGCCGCGCACCTTCTGATCGCCAAGCGCAACGACGGCGTCGTCACCCGCACCGGCGTCCGCCAGCTCTCCGAGGCCGAGCGGCGCGAGGAAATCGCGCGGATGCTCTCGGGCGCCACCATCACCGACGAGGCCCGCGCCCAGGCCGATCGCCTGATCGAAACCGCCTGATCCCACGCGTTGGCGCGACGCCGCCCATCCCTGTAAGAACACGCCGATGATCCGCCTGAGCGAACTCAAACTCCCGCTGCACCACCCGGACGAGGCGCTGCCCGCCGCCATCTGCCGCCGCCTGCGCATCACCCCGCGCGAGCTGATCCGCTTCACCATCGCGCGCCGCGGCCACGACGCGCGCGACAAGAGCAACATCAGCCTCGTCTATTCGCTCGACGTCGCGGTAAAGAACGAAAGCACCGTGCTCGCCAAGTTCCGGCGCGACCGCGACGTTCAGCTCACCCCCGACACCCGCTACCACGTCCCCGTCACCGCCGCCGCCGACGCGCCCCGCCCGGTGGTGATCGGCGCCGGCCCGTGCGGGCTGTTCGCCGCGCTGATCCTCGCGCAGGCCGGCTTTCGCCCGATCGTGCTGGAACGCGGCAAGGTGGTGCGCGAACGCACCAAGGACACCTGGGGCCTGTGGCGCCGCAGCGAGCTGAACCCCGAATCGAACGTACAATTCGGCGAGGGCGGCGCCGGCACCTTTTCCGACGGCAAGCTCTACAGCCGGATCAAGGACCCCCGCCACCTCAACCGCAAGGTGCTGACCGAATTCGTCAAGGCCGGCGCTCCTCCTGAGATCCTGACCGAGGCGCATCCGCACATCGGCACCTTCCGCCTCGTCACCATGGTCGAAAGCATGCGGGCGCAAATCGAGGAGCTCGGCGGCGAATACCGCTTCTCCACCCGCGTCGACGGCCTCGACGTGGAGACGGACGGCTCGGGCAATCGCCACCTGCGCGGCCTGCACCTCCACAACGGCGACTATCTCCCCGCCAGCCACGTCGTCCTCGCCGTCGGCCACAGCGCGCGCGACACCTTCGCGATGCTGGTCGATGCCGGCGTACACGCCGAGGCGAAACCCTTCTCGATCGGCGTGCGGATCGAGCATCCGCAATCCTGGATCGACCGCTCGCGCTTCGGCCATGAGGCGGGCAACCCGATCCTGGGCGCCGCCGAATATCATATCTCGCATCACTGCTCGAACGGCCGCACCGTCTACAGCTTCTGCATGTGTCCGGGCGGCACGGTGGTCGCCGCCACCTCGGAGGAAGGCCGCGTCGCAACCAACGGCATGAGCCAATATTCGCGCAACGAGCGCAACGCGAACTCGGGCTTCGTCGTCGCGATCGACCCCGCGCGCGACTATCCCGGCGATCCGCTCGCCGGCATCAAGCTCCAGCGCCATTGGGAGGAGCGCGCCTTTGTCGCCGGCGGCAGCAACTACAAGGCGCCCGCGCAGCGCGTCGGCGATTTCCTCGCCGCCCGCCCGTCCGCCACGCTCGGCAGCGTCGTCCCGTCGTACAAGCCGGGCGTCACCCCAACCGACCTTGCCGACTGCCTGCCCGATTTCGCGATCGCCGCGATGCGCGAGGCGCTGCCGGTGTTCGGCCGCCAGATCAAGGATTACGACCACCCCGACGTCGTCATGACCGGCGTTGAAACGCGCACCTCCTCCCCCGTCCGCTTCGGTCGCGGCGAGGACGGCCACAGCCTCAACACGATCGGCCTGTTCCCCGCCGGCGAGGGCGCCGGATACGCCGGCGGCATCCTCTCCGCGGCGGTCGACGGCATCAAGACCGCCGAGGCCGTCGCGCGGAGCATCACGGGCGGATGACGCTCCTCCTCTTCAACAAGCCCTATGGCGTGCTCAGCCAGTTCACCGACCGCAGCATGCCCGAGGCCCGCGCCACCCTGTCCGATTACATCAACCAGCCCGGCGTCTATCCCGCCGGCCGGCTCGATCGCGACAGCGAGGGGCTCCTCTTGCTCACCGACGACGGCCGCCTCCAGGCGCGCATCGCCGACCCCAAGTTCAAGCTGCCCAAGACCTATCTCGTCCAAGTCGAGGGCGAGCCGAGCGAGGACGCGCTCGCCCGGCTGCGCAGCGGCGTTTCGCTGAAGGACGGCTCAACCCGCCCCGCCGAGGCCGAGCGGATCGACGACCCCGCGCTCTGGCCGCGCGATCCGCCGATCCGCTACCGCGCCGCCATCCCCGATTGCTGGCTCTCGCTCACCATCCGCGAAGGGCGCAACCGCCAAGTCCGCCGCATGACCGCCGCGATCGGCCACCCCACGCTGCGGCTCGTCCGCTGGCGCATCGGCGACTGGACGCTCGCCGATCTCGCCCCCGGCCAGCACCGGCAGGCGTGAAGATCTTCTTCGACGGCGGCCTGCGCCCGCTGCCCGCCGGCATGGAGTTTGCGGTCGTCGCCGCGGGCCGCAGCCATATCGAGCGCGGGCTCGGACCCGGCACGAGCATGGCCGCCGAATGGCTCGCGCTGATCGCCGCGCTACGCCTGGCGAACCAGCTCGACCTTGCCGACGCCGTCCTGCTCGGCGATGCCGCCGCGGTGATCGCGCAGGCGAACGGCATCATCAAAGTGCCCCGCGCGCACCACGCCCATCACGCCGCCTACCTCGCGCTGCCCCGCCCGCCACGCTTCCGCCTGCGCCACATCAAGCGCACGCAGAACCTCGCCGGCATCGCGCTGGAAAAGGGCTGATCAGCCCTCGCTGGCGCACAACCAGGCAGCGCACGCCAGATCCTGCACGATGCTGCCCAGCGACTTGTACATTGTCACGTCCGCCGCCGCGGTCCGCCCGGCGAGCGTGCCCGCAAACACCTCGCCGATTTCGCCCAGCACATGCGCGTCATCCACCAGCCCCTCGGCCTTGGCGCGCAGGAACTCCGCGCCTTGGCTCAGCACGCCCTCGCGATGATCAGCAAAGAAGCGGCTGCGCGCCACCAGATCGGGCGCGATCTCCACCGGCCCCGCCCGGCTCGAGCCGACCGCATTGATATGCGTCCCCGCCGCCACGTCGCCGGCGAACAGGATCGGCTCCGCCGCCGCCGTCACCGTGCAGACGATCCCCGCGTCCGCCACCGCGTCGCGCACCGCTGCGGCCACGTCGCACCCCAGCTCTTCCGCCAGCGCCGCCGCCTTGCCGGCATCGCGTCCCCAGATCGTCACCCGCGCCAGCGGGCGCACCGCGCGGATCGCCAGCACATGCCGCTGCGCCTGCTCGCCCGTGCCCAGCACCGCCAGCTGATCCGCATCCGCCCGCGCCAGCGCCACGGTCGCCGCCGCCGATGCCGCCGCAGTGCGGATCGCCGTCACCTCGCCCGCATCCACCACCGCCACCGGCGCGCCGCTCGCCCGATCGAACATCACGATCAGCCCCTGATGCGACATGCCGCCCCGCGCGACGTTCCCCGGAAACACGCTCACCAGCTTCGCCCCGAACGGCCCCGCATCCAGCGCGCCCGGCATCACGCCAAAGGCATTCTCGCCATCCAGGTCGATGATCCCGCGCAGCAGCTGCCGCGTGCGCCCCTGCGACAGCGCCACCATCGCCTCGCGCACCAGCGGCACCGCCACGTCATAGGTCAGCCGCCGCGCGACCTCCGCCGCGTCGATGAACCGGATGCTCATGCCATCGCCTCCTCGCGCGCGATCCGCCCCTTGAACCAGCGGATCAGCAGCGTCGCGTTCAGCAGCATCACAACGCCATAGATGTTCTGCGTCACCGCCAGCGGCAGGCTGCCCAGCACCGTCAGCGTCAGGAACAAGGCCAGGGTGGCGTTCTGCACCCCCGTCTCGATCGCCAGCGTCATCCAATCGCGCTGGTTGAGCCCCAGCACCCGCCCGACGAGCAGGCCGAACGCCATCGCCGCCGCGTTCAGCGCATAGATCGCCGGCGTCGCCGCGAGCAGGTTCTGCACCACCATGTCGAAGCTGACGATCACCGAAAAACCGATCACCGCCACCAGCACAATGAACGCCGTCGGCCGCAGCCGCTGCGCCATCACCGCCGCCGCGCCAGGCGCGAACCGGCGCACCACCATGCCAGCCGCGATCGGCGCCAGCGTGATCCGCGCCAGCTGCCCCATGGTGCCGACGATATCGAGCTGCGGCACCGCGCCGCCCCCGCCATCCAAGAACCACGGCACCGCCCAGCGCAGCAGCAGCGGAATGGTGAACACCGTCACCACACTGGTCATCAGCGTC
This sequence comes from Sphingomonas dokdonensis, assembly GCF_002197685.1. Classification (GTDB taxonomy): domain Bacteria; phylum Pseudomonadota; class Alphaproteobacteria; order Sphingomonadales; family Sphingomonadaceae; genus Sphingomonas; species Sphingomonas dokdonensis. The sequence continues at coordinate 324,699 of NZ_NBBI01000004.1, forward strand.
AGCACCACGGCCAGCGCCAGATTGCCGCGCCCCACGAACGTCAGTGCATTGGAGGTGGTCCCCGCCGGGCAGATGGAGATGATGAACAGCCCCAGCGCCAGCTCGGGCGAGAGGCCGAACAGCGCCCCCACACCCAGCCCGAGCAGCGGCAGCACCAGGAGGTGCGTCGCCAGCCCCGCCACCGCCGCGCGCCCGCCCGACAGGATCGCGGCAAAGTCGCGCAGCGCCAGCGTCAGCCCCATGCTGAACATGATCAGCGCCAGCCCGATCGGCACCAGCGCCTGATTGACGAAGGCGATCGCCTCGGGGCTCATGCCCCCCACACGTCGCGCGCGTACCGAACGAAATTCCGCCCCATGATCTTCTCGATCCGCGCCGCCTTGTGACCGCGCCGCTCCAGCAGCGCGATCAGCTTGCGAAACTGCCCCGGCCCGCTCAGATCCTCGACGAACGGCAGCGTGTCGGGGTTCTCGCCCTTGGCGCCGATCCCCGCCGCCCGCCGCGCGGCAATCTCCTTGCGCCCGGCCGCGCGATAGGCCGCCATGTCGTCCACCGCCGTCGTCCCGCCATCGGTGCCGATGCCGACATGATCCTCGCCGCACACCGCAATGGCATGCTCGATATGCGCAACCACGTCCGCCGCACTCGCAACGCTCGTCGGATTGAGGAACGGCATGAAGTAGATGCCGACGAACCCGCCGCGTTCGGCCACCAGCCGCAATTCGGCATCCGTCTTGTTGCGCGGCAGGTCGGTCAGCGCGCGGCAGCCGGTGTGGTTGATCGAGATCGGCTGCTGGGACAGTCGCGCCGCCTCCAGGCACGTCCGCTCGCCGCTGTGCGACAGGTCCACCATCACGCGATTGGCATTGAGCCGCTCGATCACCGCGCGCCCGAAGTCGGTCACGCCGCCATTCTCCGGCGCCATCGATCCGCTACCGGCCTTGTTGGCGGGATTGTAGGTCAGCTGGATCACCCGCACGCCAAGGTCGGCGAACACGTCGGCCCGGGTGGCATCGTCGCCCAGCATCGCGGTGTTCTGAAAACCATAGATCACGCCGACCCTGCCCGCCTCATGCGCGCGCAGGATATCGGCGGCGGTCAGCACCTTGGCGAGCGCGTCCGGGCGATTGCGGATACGCCAGTCGAACAGCCCGATCTCGCGCACCGTCTGCTCGAACGGCTCGTCCGGCCCGGCGACATAGCCCAGCGTCACGTTCACCGCGCTCATGCCCGAGGCGAGCGCATCCTTCACCACCCGCGCGCTCAGCGGCGTACGCGTGTCGCGCGGCGCGACGCCATCGCCACGCGGCGCATTGGGGTCGGAAAAGCCGCCCAGCGCATTGACGATCAGCATGTCGCGCTTCGCCGCGGACGGCTGCTGCGCGATCGACGGTGCGGCGCTGGCCGTCACCATACCGGCCAGAAAGGTGCGTCGATCAGTCACGGCCCAGTTCCTCCGCAGTCACCGGCTTGAAGGCGCCGCGCTGATAGTCGCGCCCGCGCTTCACCGTCATCACCACGCTGCGCATGTTGGCGATGTCGGCCAGCGGATCGCGCGCCAGCACCACCATGTTGGCGAGCTTCCCCGCCGCGATCGTGCCCTGCGTCGCTTCCTCGCCCATCGTCTTCGCGCCCGTCAGCGTCGCGGCGCGGATCGCCTCGGCCGGCGTGAACCCGGCCTTGCCGACCAGCAGCTCGACCTCGTCGAACAGCCCCGGATAGGGCGCACCCGCCGGCGTGTCGCCGTCGGTGCCCGCGGAAATCTCCACCCCCGCCTCGTGCGCCTGCGCCGTCAGCGCCGCGGCCAGATCGAGCGAGCAATAGGGCGGCGGCCCACCCGCCTTTGCCCGCTTTTCGCCCTCCTGATACACGCGCAATGTCGCATCCAGCAGCATCCCGCGCGCCTTCATCGTCGCGAACAGCCCGCCCATCACCGGATTGTTGCGCGCGATGAACGGCGCGGGGTCGATCACCACCCGCTGCTGATAGGTCGCGGGCCGCTTCGCCACCGCCTGATAGGCAAGATAGCAACTGTGCGAGACGACATCCGGCCCCGCCGCGATCACCTCGGCCGGCGGCGTCGGGAACACCATGCCATGCGCCCACACCTGCATTCCCTGTCGATGCGCCTCCGCGGTGATCTTCGCGATCAGGTCGGCCGGCAGATTGGCGTAGATCTTGATCGCCGTCGCACCCGTGCCCTTGGCGCGCGCCACGGCCAGCGGGAGGTCGGTCTTGTCATCGATCGCCTGCATCCACGCGCCCGTCCCCGGCTTGATGCCCGCGCTCACCGCCAGCGTGCGCGGATCGTCGAAGAAGCTCGGGCCGGCGAACAGTGCGGCATAATACAGGTCGGGCGAAGCGATCTCGCCCACTACCGCGGCGCGCGCGATCTCCGCCACCGATCGCAGGTCGTCCGCCATGATCCGCGTCGCGGTGATCCCGCTATACAGGTCGCGCCGCATCAGCGCCTCCGCGCGGCGACGATTGGGCGGCGTCGCGATATGCTGATGGCTGTCGATCAGCCCGGGCAACAGATAGCGCCCCTTCAGATCCACGACGCGCGCGCCCTTCAGCAGCGCCGGCGTCACCTTCGCATCGGGCATCACCGCGTCGATCCGCTCGCCGCGCGTCACCACCGTCATGTCCGCTGCCGCTGGTCCGCCGGTCCCGTCGATCAGCGTCGCATGGCGGTATAGCACCGCGGCCGGCGCGGCGCTGTCGTCCGGCGCAGCGGCGGCGCCCATCGGCACGGCCATGGCCATTGCCGCCACCATCAGCCTCACGCGCATCCTGTTCCCCCCGCTCGAACCCGTCGTTACCTAACGATCGGCTCGCCGTTGTCACGCGTCAGGCCGTTGCTCCAAACGCAAACGTCCGGTGCGGCAAACGCGCCGCTCCGGGGGTGTCAATTCGATCGTGGCCTTGTAGCATTAGCGAACAGTTGTTCGTGATGTGAACACAAGCTTTTGGGGGAATCGATGTCGGCACTTCTTCTGGCCATGGCGCTCGCCGCCGCACCGGCCACGGCCACCACCCGCGGCGCCGAGCTCCAGATGCCCGCCATCCTCCCGCTCGAGCGCCGCGCCGAGACCGAGGATCGCTGGCTCAAGCTCCGCTTCGAAAAGGTGCTGCCCACGCTGATGCGCCGTGACAAGGTGCAGATGTGGGTGCTCGTCGCCGGCGAGTATAACGAGGATCCGGTGATGGCGACGATGCTGCCCGCCACCTGGCTGCACGCGCGCCGCCGCACCATTCTCGTCTTCTTCGATCCGGGCGAGGGCAAGCCGATCGAGAAGCTCGCGCTCGCCCGCTATCCCGTCGGCGATTTCCAGCCCGCCTGGAACCCGGACGAGCAGCCCGATCAATGGGCCGAGCTCGCCAGGATCATTGCGGACCGCAACCCCGCCACGATCGCGCTCAACCGCTCGGAAGGCTTCCCGCTCGCCGATGGCCTCAGCTCCACCCACTATGAGGCGATCGTCCGCGCGCTCGGCCCGGACATGGCAAAGCGCCTCGTCTCGCACGAACGCCTCGCGCTCGGCTGGCTCGAAACGCGCATCCCGGAGGAGATGGCCAGCTACCCGATCGTCTCGCGCATCTCGCATTCGATCATCGAGGAGGGGTTCTCCGAACGCGTCATCACGCCCGGCGTCACCACCTCGGACGATGTGGTCTGGTGGTTCCGCAACCGGATCAATTCGCTCGGGCTCGACACCTGGTTCCAGCCCAGCGTCGCGATCCAGCGCGCCGATGGCGGCAAGTTCAGCGTGCAGGAGATGGGCCATCGCGGCGACACGATCATCATGCCGGGCGACATGCTCCACGTCGATTTCGGCATCACCTATCTCGGCCTCAACACCGATATCCAGCGCCTCGCCTATGTGCTGAAACCGGGCGAGACACAGGCGCCCAAGGGCCTGCGCGATGGCTTGGCGGCGATGAACCGCGTGCGCGCCGCCACCATCGCGGCGTTGAAGCCGGGCCGCTCGGGCAACGACGTGCTCGCCGCCGCCCGCCGCCAGGTCGAGGCCGAGGGGATCGACGGCACGATCTATTCGCACCCGATCGGCTATCACGGCCATGGCGCGGGTACCTGGATCGGCGCCTGGGAAAGCCAGAAGCCCGCGCCCGGCCGCGGCGACTATCGCATCGACCCCAGCACCGCCTGGTCGATCGAGCTGAACGCGCAGAAGAACGTGCCCGAATGGGGCGGGCAGAAGGTCCGCTTCATGCACGAGGAAAACGGCTTCCTCTCCCCCGACGGCACCTTCCGCTTCCTCGACGGCGGCCAGGAGGAGTTCATCCTCCTACCCCGCCCCTGACCAGAACGGCGCTTAAGCAAGGCTGAGCCTCAGCCGAGCGGATCACGACGGCAATCACATAAACTGCGTCACCCCGGCCCTGTGCCGGGGTCCACTGTTCCGCAAAATAGACGCAATAAAGCTCGCGGCACCCTGGATGCCGGGACAAGCCCGGCATGACGGATGGAATGATGCATCGCTCCCGTTTTACCTCGATGAACGGTTCGACTCGCGCAGCGCTATCACAAAAAAGAAGGGCCCCATCCGTCGCCGGATGAGGCCCAGTTTTGGGCACGGGATGAACCGGTCAGCGGCGCCTCAGCGGTCGCCGATCAGGTGAAACTTGGTCTGGCGCCCGTCGATGTAGCGAACGGTCTTGCCGTCGAAGAAGGCGTCTTCCTCGCTCTTGAAATCGACCATCTGGCCGCCCCACTCGGGCACCGCCTTGGTCGCCATTAGTTCGATCGACCAGGCGATGTTCGGCCGCAATTTGTATTCGCCGGTCGGCACGAACTTCTGTTCTTCCGACAGCCCGATCGAGCTGCCCGCGCCATGGCCGTGATAGCCGATCGGGTGCGAATAGATCGTCGGCTTCAGCCCCGCCGCGATCGCCTTCGCCCGCGCGCGGTTCAGCACCTCGTTGCCCGTCGCGCCGACGCGAAACTCGCTGGTCACCGCGTCCTGCACCCGGTTGTTGTCGCGAAGCCCAGCCTTCAGCCCGGCCGGCGCGTCAGTCTCGCCATCGCGCAGCACATAGGCCACATGCTGCGTGTCGGTCATGAAGTTCAGATAGTTGATGCCGAAATCGACGCGCAGCATGTCGCCCTTCTGGATCACACTCGCCTTTTCGCGCAGCACGCCCGGCACCCCCTTGCGCGTCACCTCGACCGATGGGTGAAACCACGAACCGAGCCCAAGGTCCGCCACCCGCTGGCGATACCACCAGACCAGATCCTCGTTGGTCGTCACCCCCGGCTTCACCACCGCGGAGGAAAAGCCCTCGCCGATGATCGCATGCGCCACGCGCACGATCTCGGGATAGACCTTCATTTCCTCGGGCGTGCGAGTCTCAAGCCAGCCGATCGCCAGCGGATAGCCCGAAACGATGCGGCCCTGCTGCTCGGGCGTCAGCGCCTTCGTCAGGTCGGTATATTGGCTGTGCGTCAGGCCGTCGCCGAACGCCGTCAGCGAGGAAATGTTGAGCGCGATCTTCTTCGGATTACGCTCCGCGATCAGCTCGCGGACACGCGCGAACTGGTCGGGCTGCTTCTCCATGTCCCACACCGGCGTGTAGAGATCGCCCATGCCGTGCTTGCTGACGACCAGCCGCTCGATCGGCTTGCCGTTGCCGGGATCGAAGAAGATCAGGATCGTCCGCCGCCGCGCGCGCAAATTGGTCGCGTTCAGCATCGTCGAGACGACCGGGTCTTCCAGATATTCGCGCGCGATCAGCACCCACATGTCGATGCCGTTCTCGCGCATCAGCTGCGGCAGCACGGTTTCGAAGCGGCGCTCCAGCCACGCATCGCGCAGCTGCGCCTGATCGCGCAGGCTCATGATCTTCGGCATGGCCGGCGACATGGACTGTTCTTCCTGCGCCATAGCCGCGGGCGCGAGCGCCACCATGGCGAACGCAGCGGCGCCGCCCAACAGGCTCTTCAATCGTGGCATTGCGCCCTCCCCTTGTTATCCGAACGGCTTGTCGAGCGACGATGGCGGCTGCGTGAAGAAGCGCGGCCCCCGCTCGGTCATGTAAAAGCAATCCTCGATGCGGATGCCGAACTTGCCCGGCAGATACAGCCCCGGCTCGTTCGAAAAGCACATCCCCGGCGCCAGCTTCGTCGTCTCGCCATGCACCAGGTTCACCGGCTCGTGCACGTCAAGCCCGATGCCATGCCCGGTGCGATGCGACAGCCCCGGTAGCGCGTAGCGCGGGCCGTAGCCAAGCTTCTCGTAATAGCTTCGCACCGCATCATCGACGCTGCCCGCGGCCACGCCGACCTTTGCCGCGTCCATCGCCACGTTCATGCCCTGGCGCATATGGCCGAACACACGGCGCTGCTCCGCGGTCGGCTCCCCGAAGACGAAGGTGCGTGAGATGTCGGAGACATAGCCGTGCATCGTGCAGGTGCAGTCCATCAGCACGACGGTGCCTTCCGCCACCTTCAGCCGCTCCTTGGAGCCATGCGGCAGCGCGCTGCCCGGCCCCACCTGCGCGCTGCTCGACGCGCGCTGGCCGCCGAACCGCGTCAGCTCGGCTTCCATGATCGCGTTGATGTCGTTGCCGTTCATCCCCGCCTGCACCTGGCCGTGCGTGGCGCGGTACGCCGCGATCATGATGTCGTTGGCGCGCTGCATCAGCGCGATCTCGGCCGGGCTCTTGATCATGCGCAGCGCATTGACCGGCGCGGCGCCCGAGACGGTTTTCAGACCAGGCAGCAGCCGCCGAACGCCATCGACGATGAAGAAGCGCGCCGTCTCCTCCACCGCCAGCGTGCCGGCATCGAGCTTCTTTTCCTTCAGCCAGCCGGCGATCACCGCAAAGGGGCTTTCGTCCTCCTGCCACACCCGCACCTCGCCCGGCACGTCGAGCATTTCGCGGATCGACGGCTCCTCGAAGAACGGCGTTACGATCAGCACCGGGCCCTCGGCCGGGATCACCGCCGCCGTGGTCCGCTCGCTGCGCCACCAGTCGACACCGGTGAAATACACGAGGCTCGATCCCGCCTCGACCAGCAGCGCCGACAGGTTGCGGCGGCGAAGCTCCGCCTGCATCCGCGCCAGCCGCGCCTCACGCTCGGCGCGGCTGATCGGCGCAATCGGCGGCCACGACGGCGCCGCCGCGCCCTGCGCCAGCAACGCACCAGGCATGGCGATCAACGCCGCGCCAGCCGCCGCCCCGCGCATCACGTCGCGCCGCGCAACAGCCCCGATCACTTACGGCTCCCCAGATCGCGCAGCAGGTAATCCCAATAATCGAGCTGCTTCAGATACGCGTCGATCGGCACGCGCTCGTCGGTGCCATGCGCCCGCGCATCGTCCGCCTTCAGCGCCAGCGCGCCCGCGCCATAGGTCGGGATGCCCGCCGTGCGGAACTCGCGCCCGTCGGTGCCGCCCGACGACATGCTCGGCTTCAGCTCGACCCCCGGATAGGTCGCGTCCATCGCCTTCTGCAGCCGTGCGAACAGCGCCGGGTTCACCGGCGACACCGGGCTTTCCACGCCCTCGCCGACCATCGCCACGGTCAGCTTGTCGTTGTTCAGTGTCTTGGCGATCGTCGCCCGCACGTCCTCCACCTTGGTGCCCGGAAAGATGCGGCAATTGACGTTCGCGGTCGCATTCTGCGGCAGCGCGTTGGGCGCATTGCCCGCCTCCAGCATCGTCGCGACGCAGGTGGTCCACAGGATGTTCGCCTGATGCGGATATTTCTCCGCCACCGCGCGCGCCGCGGCATCGTTCGGGTTCTTGAGCAACGTCGTCAGCGCATTGCCCAGCTCGCCGCCCTTCTCCTTCGCCAGATCGGCGACCATGATGCGCGTGATCTCGTTGAACTGCACCGGAAAGCGCAAGCCCTCCAGCTTCACCAGCCCGCGCGCCAGGTCGTAGATCGCATTGTCCGGCATCGGCGCCGAGCTGTGGCCGCCCGGGTTCTTCGCCGAGATGGCGTAATTGGCGTAGGTCTTCTCCGCCGCCTGGATGTTGAAGCGGTACTTGCCGTCCTCGCCCTGCTGCCCGCTGCCGGCATCGGAATTGAGCGCGAACTCGGCGCGCGACACCAAGGGATGCTTGGTCAGCGCCCGCGTCGACAGCATGCCGGTTTCCTCGTCGCCCGAAAAGGCGAGCAGCAGGTCACGCTCGGGCACGAAGCCCGATTTCTTCAGCCGAATGAAGCTGGCGACCAGCGCGGTCACGCCCGCCTTGTTGTCGGTCGACCCACGGCCATAGATATAGCCGTCCTTCTCGGTCGGCACATACGGGTCGGTGGACCAGTTTTCCTTCAGCGCATCCACCACGTCCATGTGGCCCAGGAACGCGATGGGCTTCGCGCTCGGGTTGCGGCCGGCGTAGCGGACCACCAGCGCGGCGGTCTTCTCGCCCTCCGAATCCACCGGCACAACCATGATCTCGTCGGCCTTGAACCCCGCCTCGCGCAGCCGCTTCGAATAATTCTCGATCAGCGTCGGCACCTGCCCACGGCCGCGCGCCGTCGGCGTCGCGATCGCTTCCTCCAGCATCTGCCGCGCCATCGCGCGATCGGCGTCGGTCACCGGCGCGGCGGCGGCGCTCAGCGCACCTGTGGACAAAGCGGCCGCCAGCGCAGCCCCGGCATACCAACGCACCTTCATGATCTTATCCCCACCCAAAAACGATAACCGGAGGCGTAACAGCGCACGCCCCCGGTTCAAGCGTCACGATCTTTAGAAACCGACCGAGGCGCTCAGGAAGAAGTAACGGCCTGCCGCATCATAGAATTGCGGATAGGTGTTGCCGTTGCCGCCATCCTCGATCGCCGCGGTGGTGGTGAGCGGCGGATCCTTGTCGAACAGGTTGTTGACGCCCGCGCGGAAGACCAGATCCTTGCGCACCGTGAACGCGGCGGCGAGGTCGAAGTAATTGCGCGCGCCCAGCTCGCGGTTCACCTCGGAGAAGCTGCCGGTCAGCGCCGGCTGGCTGCTGGTCTGCGAGATCTTCACCGACGAGACGTAGCGCCACGTGCCGGTCAGGCTGAAGCGATCGGCCGGCGACCAGGTCGTCATGAACTTGTGGCGCCATTCCGGCCGCGGACGACCGCACAGGCCGGCATACAGCCCCTTGCACTCATATACGTCGGACTGCGGCGAGTTGGGCAGCGGCACCGTCTTATACGAGTCGAGGTAGGTGCCCACCAAATTGAAGTTCAGGCGGCCGGCGTTGATGCCCAGATCGTCCAGGCGCATCCGGTAATCGACCACCACGTCGACGCCCTTGGTCTGCAGCGATCCGGTGTTGACGTTGAAGCGGCGGAAGAAGCCGTTCTCGCCCTGCCACAAGGATCCGCTGTCGGGGCTGCGCTGGATCAGGCTGCAGAAATACGGGTCGCCGTTCGCCAGGCAGTTCGAGATCGACAGGTTCGGGTTCACGCTGCCGACCAGGTTGTCGACCTTGATGTCGAAATAATCGACCGAGATGGAAAGCCCCGGCACGAAGCGCGGCTCGAACACCGCACCCAGCGCCAGCGTCTTGGCGGTTTCCGGATCGAGGTCCGGGTTGCCGCCGATCAGCGAGTTGAACTGGCCCGCCGGATTGTCGACGATGTTGCCATATTGCCCCGCCGTCACCCCGGTACGGGCGCATTGCGCCGCCGTCGCGATCGGGTTCGCGCCCGAGCACGGATCGTACGAGCCGTTGGCATTCTCGGTCAGCTCGACCTCGAACAGCTGCTGGCTGGAGAACAGCTCGATCACGTTGGGCGCCCGCACCGCCCGCTGATACGATCCGCGCAGGCGGAAATCGCGCACCGGCGACCAGTTCAGGCCCAGCTTGTAGGTGTCGGTCTTGAACCCGCTGTCATAGTCCGAATAGCGATACGCGCCCTCGAACGACAGGCTCTGGAAGAACGGGCGATCCTCCACGAGCGGTACGATCAGTTCTCCGAACAGCTCCTTCACCGCAACCGATCCGCTGATCGGCAGCTCCGGGCTGGCCGCCGCCTGGTAGATTTCGTCCGGCTGATAATCGACCGCGTTCTTGCGATATTCGTAGCCGAAGGCGACCGCGACGCCGGTGTTGGCGAACGGCGAGGTGAAGCCCCACTCGCCCAGGTTGCCGTCCACCGCCGCGACGATGTTGACGAGGTTGGTGTCGCCGGTGATCGACTTCACCTCCGCGACATAATCCACCGCATCCTGGCTGGCGGCACCGCTGAAATAGTTGAGCGGCGCGCAGCGCGCGTCATTGTTGTTGGGGTTCGCATCGGCGTTTATCGCGCAGACGATCTGCCCGGCCGAATTGCGCACCGCGTTGAACGCGTTGGCCGTCCGCTGGCGGTTCGCGTCGCCCGAGAAGCGGCTGCGATAGTTCACCTTCGAGTACAGGCCATAGACGTCGTACTTGAACGGCCCGCCGATGTCGCCACGCGCGCCCACCACGATGCGATAGCTCTGGTGCTGGATGTCGTCCTGGCGGTTGCCACCCTCGACGTTGCGGCGCGCGACCAGCACGCCGTTCGCGACCGACTGCGGGCCGACATAATTGCCCGCCGCGTCATAGATGCTGCCGGTCGACAGCCCGCGGCTGGTGCACAGATAGCTCGCCTGCTGCGCGCTCAGGAACGGATTGTCGCAGTTGATGCCGCTGATGCTGCCCGCGCCCACGGTGATGCCGGCACTGTTGGTGCCCGGCGCGATCTGCGCGACCGAGCGATCCTCCATGAAGCCCACCTCGAGATACGGGGTGAAATTCTCGTTCACCTCATAATGCGCGGTCGCGCCCAGCGTGTAGCGTTCGTCGGGGCGCTGGTAATAATTGTACGGCGCAAAGTTGTAGGTCAGCGTGCCCGGCACGAACTGCCCGTCGCGCGTCGCGCGGAACGAGGTCGGCAGGCCCGGGATGCGGCCCGCATTGGTGAAGTTTGCCGGATCGTTGGTGGCCGAGCCGCTGCACGAGAATTCGCTGCCGCCCGTCCCCGTCGCGCCCAGCGCGCAGGCGCTGTAGTCATAGTCGCGCTGCAGGATCGCGTTGACCTTGCGATAGGTGGCATAGCCGGTGACGTTGCCGCGGCCCTCGTCCAGATTGCCGCCGAACACCGCCGAGACCTCGGTGGTGAAGCCGTTCCACACGTTCTTGTCCGGCTTCAGATACGCGCCCGGCACCCGCTCGTTATTGCGGTCGAGCAGGTCGCGCAGGCCGTCGCGATCGTTGGTGTGCTGGTATCCGCCGATGCTGCCGGTGAAGCGAACGCCGCTGAAATTCTCCACGAGCTTGAAGTTCACGACACCCGCGATCGCGTCGGAGCCGTACACCGCCGATGCGCCGCCGGTCAGCACCTCGACCGACTGGATCAGCGGCGTCGGCACCTGGTTGATGTCCGACGGGATGTTCTTGGGCGAGCCGTACGGCAGGCGGCGGCCGTTGATCAGCACCAGCGTGCGCGACGGGCTGAGGCCGCGAAGGTCGACCTGCGCCGTGCCGGTCGCTTCGTTCGAATTCGCCGCGCCCTGCGCCGCGAACACCTGCGGCAATTGGTTGACGAGGTCTTCGGTGCGCACCGTGCCGCGGATCGCGAACTCCTCGGCCGCCACGGTCGTCACCGGGCTGACGCTTTCGAGATTGGGCGAGCGGATGCGCGATCCGGTGATGACGATATCGCCGCCGCCGCCGCTCGCCGTGGTGGCGTCCGCCGGGCTTTCCTGCGCCAGTGCCGGCATCGCCGCGCCGCCCAGCATCACGGCCGAACAAAGCAGGAAACGACGTAAATGTGACCTGTTCGTCATCGTATATCTCCCCGATTTTTGATAAAGAAATATCGTCCGTCGCCGGCTTCCCCCGCCGGCGCGGCGATCGTCTTGGTAGTTACCAGTGCTTCCGTTAAGCGCCGGCGCGGCGCGCGTTCTGGCGGTTACTTGTACCGCCAGCTCGTCAGGTCGGCGCCCTTGGGTGCCGCCGCCTCGATCCGCTGCAGGATCTTGGGCACGTACATCCAGTTGTAGCGCAGCCGCCCGACCGAATTGGGCTGCGTCGGATCGCCGTTCCAGCAATGCTCGTCGCGATCGCCATAAAGGATCTCGCCGCCGTACGCCGGCTTTGCTGTCTTCAGGAAATCTTCCATCAGATAGACGGCATTGTTCAGGTAGAAATTGTCCATGTCGCCGACATAGATGTGGATCTTGCCCTGAAGTTTCGGCGCCAGCTTCTGCCAGTCGCGCTGCAGGATGTAGCGCATGTCGTAATTGTCGCGCCAATAGGCGGCGACTTCGGGATCGATCTCGCCGGTCGCCTTGTTCCAGATCCGCTTGGGATAGCCGTCCGCGCCCATCGGCGAATACACCGCTTCCCACACGTCCCACTGGCCGCCCGAGCGCGTCTTGTCGCCCAGCACCAGCTCCAGCCGGTTCTCGTCCTCGATCGTGTGCGAGATGTGCCCGAGGTAATCGCGCTTGCCCGGCTTCGCGACCTTCCCGAACGGCCCGGTCCAGAAATAGGCGTTCTTGTCCTTGTAGATGTCCGTCACCATCGTCTGACGGAAATCAATCGGATCGGGGCACGCCGCGAACGCGCCGTTATATTCGTCCGGGTAGAACACCTGCACCGCCAGCGCTTCCCAGCCGCCGGTCGACCCGCCGTACAGGAACCGCGACCAGCCCTGGCCGATCCCGCGGAATTTCTTTTCCAGCGCCGGGATGAAGTCATAGGTGATGGCATCGCCATACGGCCCGATATTGGCCGAATTCACCGCATAGCTGTCGTCGTAATAAGGGTTCGAGTGGTCGATCTCGACGATCAGCATGCGTGGGAAGTCGGGCGACACCCACTTCTGGTAGAAATCATACGCTTCCTGCTGCTCGGTGCGCGCATAGCAGGTTTCGTTGATGAACCGCTTGTTCGGTTCGCACTTGATGTTCGCATCGGGCGGCGTGGTGCGGAAACCGCCGAAATCCTCCGGAAAATGCCCGTGGAAGATCGCCAGCGGATATTTCGCCTCGGGATGCTTGTCGAAATCCTTGGGTACCAGCACGTGCCCACGCATGTAGACGTCGCGGCCCCAGAACTTCGACAGCCGCTCGGACTTGAATTTAAAATGCCGGACGAACTCGGTGTCCTTCGGCTCCTCGACCGGCCCGATCACATCGGTCAGCGCGACCTTGATCTCGCCGGGGCGCTTCGGATCGAAGTTCACCTTCATCGGCTTGCTGATGATGTTGCCCGGCTCCTTGCGCCAGTTCTGCCCCGCGCCCCGCGCGGCGGGCAGCTTCACCACCTTGCCATTGCCCAGCGTGAACGTGTCGTACTTATGCAGCACGGCCTGCACGGTGTAGGTGCCGGCGGGAATGTCTGAAAGGCTACGGCCCGGATAGCCCAGCACGTCCGTGCCGATCACCTTGGCGGAGCCGTTGCGGAAGCCCTCCACCTCGATGCCGAACACCTGCGCGGCGTCGTGGCTGGCGTCCACCTGGAACCGCGGCTCGCTCTTGTCGCTTGCCGCCAGCACCAGCAGCACGCGCCCCTCATAGGGCGCCTCCTTGGCGCCGGGCGCGGCCAGTTCGACCCGGAAGTCCTCTGCGCGCAGCGCATGCGTCCCCAGCGTCAGCGCCGCAACAGCAGCGCCGACCGCGAATGTCTTTCGCATGTCCCGTCCCCTTTTGCCGGCTGGCTCCCCGCCCCGCCGATCGCTTCAATGTGCGCCAACTCCATTAGCAGTCAACGCATATGACCGCATAGCGAACTTATGTTGCGATAGCGCACACACTTCGTTGCGGAACGTGGTGGCGCTTGCGAACCGCAATCCATGGTTTACGCCATGGTAAATCAGTATCTTTCCGTTTTCGCCACCGCCCGTTAGCTACGCGGCACACCCCCGGAGAATAATATCGATGTCAGCCACGGCAGCCGGCCAGTTCGCGGATGAAGAAGCCGCCGTGTCGTTGAACGAATCGGATGACGGCGATCGCGATTATGTTGCCTCGCTCGCGCGCGGGCTTGAGGTGATCTGCGCCTTTACGCGCGACACACCGTCGATGACACTCAGTGATGTGGCAAAGGTCACGGGCATGTCGCGCGCCACCACGCGACGCCTGCTGCTCACCCTGGTGCGCGAAGGCTATGCCGAGAAGCGCGACCGGCACTTCTCGCTCCGGCCCAAGGTGCTGCAGCTCGGCTATTCGGCGCTGTCCTCGGTCGGCATCCTCGACATCGTACAGCCGGTGATGAACGCCCTGTCGCAGAAGACACAGGAATCGATCTACACCGCCGTCCTCACCGGCGATGACGTCACCTATCTCGCGCGCTCGACGCCCGATCGCGTGATCTCGGTCAATTTCAACATCGGCAATCGCCTGCCCGCCTACGCCGTGTCGACCGGCCGCGTGCTGCTCGCCGGCGAGAGCGACGAGACGCTGGAACGCTACTTCAAGCGCCTCGTGCTGGAGGAGCATACGTCCAACACCGTGCGCACGGTGAAGCAGCTGCGCGCGGTGATCGCCGAGGTGCGCGACCTCGGCTATTCGCTGGTGGACGAGGAGCTGGAGGTCGGCGTCCGCTCGCTGTCGGTGCCGATCTACGACGCAGGCGGCCATGTCATCGCCGCACTCAACGCCTGCTGCCCGTCGATGCGCTTCCCGGTCGAGGACATGCGCCAGCAACTGGTGCCCGAGCTGCGCGCCGCGGCGCAAAGCATCAACGAGCGGTTCCAGCAGCAATAAACCGGCGCGCCGCTGCGACGCGTCACACCGGCCCAAACGCGTCAGGCGGCGACATCCTCCGCCACGAAGCCCTTCCAGTTGCGCATATATTCCACGAACTGCGGGCTCAGCCCTTCGTCCAGCAGGTGCTGCACCGTCACCGGCAGCGCGGGCGAGACATAATCCGCGTCCTGCCGCACGCGCTCGGGGAAATCGTGCCGCAGGATCGCCCCGCGCCCGATCACCACGAAATCGCATCCTGCCGCCAGCACGTCGGCCGCCTCGCGCGCCGTCATCACCTTGCCCGCTGCGCCCAGCCGAACATCGCCGCGTGGCAGCTCGGTGAAATAGCTCATCAGCGAACGGCCCTGATGCGCCTCCTCATACGGCTCCTTGGTGACGTCCCAGAGCGACATATCGAGATAATCGATATCCCCGCGCCGCAGCACGTCGGCCGCCACATCGCGGATCTCGGCCAGCTTCAGCCCGAAGCGTTCGGGCGACAGCCTCAGGCCGACCTGAAAGTTTTTGCCGCAGGTTGCGCGAATGCCGTCGATAATCTCGAAAATCAGCCGCGCGCGATTCTCCAGGCTGCCGCCGTAGCGATCGTCGCGCTTGTTGATCTCGGCCGACAGGAACTGCGCCAGGATATAGCCATGCGCCCCGTGGATCTCGACCCCGTCGAAGCCCGCCTGCTCGGCGCGCCTGGCCGCGGCGATGAAATCGTCGCGCAGCTGCTCCACCTCGGCAAGCGTCAGCCCGCGCGCGCCCGTCTCCGGATCGTCCGACGGGCAGACCGGCGTGCCGACCAGCTCCTTGGGCGACCGGTTGCCCGCATGGTGCAACTGCACCGACGAGATCGAGCCCGCCGCGCGGATCGCATCGGCCAGCTTCGTCAGCCCCTCCAGCTGGGCATCGTCGAACACGCCAAGCTGCCCCTCGAAGCCCTGCCCCACCGCCTGGACATGCGCCGCCGCCGTCATGGTGATGCCAAAGCCGCCCTTGGCGCGCATCGTTAGCCAGTGATGCTCCGCGTCGGACAGCCGGCCATCGGCATGGCTTTGCTGATTGGTCAGCGGCGCCAGCATGAAACGGTTCTTCATCGCCGGCCCGCGCGTCAGCGTCAGCGGTTCAAGCAGGTTGTTCACGGCCACCCTCGTCTCCTGTGTTTGTCTTACGCGCAATGCGATCGGATACGATCTGTACCGGTCGGTTGGCCGAGCGGGCAATAGCAATGCCTATCGCCCGCATCCTTGCCCGCAACCTTGGCAGCCGCGCGCGTTCGGGTACAAGCCCGCTGACCCATGCGAAAGCCGCGCTCATGACTTCTCTCCTCGAACGCCGCGATGCGCGTCGCGCGCCGTTCGATGGCGGGCATGGCGGCGGCGTGTTCCTGTCGATCCAGTATCTGCGCGGGCTCGCCTCGCTGATGGTGCTGTTGTACCACGCCGGCTACGATCTCGGCCTCATCACGGAAGGAAGCCGCCCGCACTGGCTCGCCTCGGGCGTCGACATCTTCTTCGTCGTCAGCGGCTTCGTGATGGTGACGGCCACCGCCGACCGCCCCGTCACCGCCCGCCGCTTCCTCGCCTCGCGCATCGCCCGCGTGGTGCCGATCTACTGGCTCGCGACCCTCGCGATGATCGCCATCCTCGCGCTGCGCGGCCAGATGCTGCCGACACTCGGCGAGGTCGCCTTCTCGTTCCTGTTCATCTTTTACTTCAACGCGCGCGTGCAGGACACCAGCCCGATCCTCGGCCCCGGCTGGACGCTCAACTACGAAATCTATTTCTATCTCGTCTTCGCCGCGCTGCTGCGCGTCCCCGTGCTGGGGCGCATCGCGATCATGGCGCTGCTGTTCGTCGCGATCACCGCGCTGCGCCCCGTCGTCCCCGCCGACAGCGCATTTCTCGTCCGCGTGACCAGCCCGATCCCGCTGGAATTCGTCGCCGGCATGGTGATCGGCTACGGCCGCGGCCGGCTGATGCAGGCGCCCGCGGCGCTCGGCGCCGCGCTGATCGGCATCGCCTTTGCCGCCCTGTCGCTGCTCGATCCGCCGCTGCCGCGCGTCGCCTTTTTCGCGCCGCCGGCGGTGCTGATCGTGCTGGGCGGCGTGATGCTGGAACGGCACATCGGCCGCCGCCACATCGGCCTGCTCGGCCGATTGGGCGACGTCAGCTACAGCCTCTATCTCACCCACCCGCTGCTGCTCGCCATGCTGACCCCGATCACCGTCGCTGCCGCCTGGGTCTGGCCGCTCGGCATCGCCATCGTGCTCGGCTCGGTCGCGCTCGGCTTTGCCGCCTATAACTGGGTCGAGGTGCCCACCACCCGCGCGGCGCGACGCCTGCTCGGCGGTGTACGCCGCGATTGATCGCCACCGCGCATGGCTGTAGCGGTTCCGGCAAATCTCGGGCGCAACGAACAGGATTTGCGGTGAAATTTCTTCGGATCCTGCTTGGTGTGCTGGTCGTCGCGCTGCTCGCCTTCGGCATCTTCGTGGTCGCCACCCGCCCCTCCGCCGGCCCCGGTCAGGTGGTCGTGTCGGCCAAGACGCCCTTCACCAAGGACCGCTTCTTCGCCTTTGCGCAGCCGTGGGGCGGCGAAGAAGTGACGGTGCTGAAACCCTGGGCGCGGCACGCCGACAAGATGGTGGTGGACCTCGCCCGCTTCCCCGCCAACACCAGCTTTCGCTGGCGCTGGCCCCCCGTCAACGCCGGCTTCGGCCCCGGCGTCTGGGGCTATGACGCGGTGATGTACGGCAATTACGACGGCGGCGAGCCCGAAACCGCCGTTGCCCCGATCCGCGTGCGCGACCTGCGCGCGCTACGCCAGCGCTTCGCCTGGACGATCGACACCGGCTGGGGCGACGGCAACGTCCTGACCGAATTCTACCTGCGTTCCAGCCCCACCGACGTGAACGCCAAGGTGATCGAGATCGGCTGGTTCTTCCACCTGCCCCCCAGCACCCGTGCCTATTTCGACCGCGCCACGCCCATCGGCACCTTCGTCGACGCACAGGGCCGCCGCTGGTCCGCCCGCATGGCGGAAAAGTTCCTGATGATCGCGCCCGAACAGCCGCAGGACCTGCGCACCGGCACGCTCGACATGCTGCCGTTCCTCGAATGGCTGCAGCAGAACGGGAAGATCACCGGCAACGAATGGATGTCCGGCCTCGCCATCGGCGTCGAGCCGGTACGCGGCCTCGGCAAGCTGACGGTGACCCGCTGGGACGTCGAGATGCGGTGAAGTTTACCGGCACCGGCCCGCGCGTCAGGTAAGCGCCGCCGCCCGCCCCGCGCGCTCGGCATACAGCCGCGCGATCACCGCGCAGGCGATCAGCTGGATCTGGTGAAACACCATGACCGGCAGGATCACCGCGCCGACCTCAGCCGCCGGAAACAGCAGCCCCGCGATCGGCACGCCCGTCGCCAGGCTCTTCTTCGACCCGCAGAACAACAGCACGATGCGGTCCTCGCGGCTGAACCCGAGCAGCCGCCCTAGCCCGAGCGTCAGCAGCATGACCACCGCCAGCAGCGCGCAGCAGGTCGCCAGCAGCACCGCCAGGCTCTCGCCCGACACACGTTGCCACAGCCCCTCCACCACCGCCGCGCTGAACGCGGTATAGACCACCAGCAGGATCGACCCGCGATCCACGGTGGATACCAGCGGCTTGTGCCGCGTCACAAACCCGCCGATCCAAGGCCGCAGCGCATGACCGGCGAGGAACGGCAGCAGCAATTGCAGCGCGATCCCCTCGATCGCATCGGTGGAGATGCTCGCCGACGCGCCCGGCAGCGACATCAGGATTGCCACCAGCGCCGGCGTCACGACGATGCCCAGCAGGTTGGAGAAGGACGCGCTGCACACCGCCGCCGCCACATTCCCGCCGGCAATCGCGGTAAATGCGATCGACGATTGCACCGTCGACGGCAGCAGCGTCAGGAACAGCAGTCCCGCGGCCATCGTCCCCGTCACGAACGGCAAGGTAACGAGCCCCAGCCCCAGCATCGGAAACAGCACAAAGGTGGTGGTCAGCACCGCCAGGTGCAGCCGCCAGTTGCGCGCGCCGCCCAGCAGCGCCTCGCGCGACAGCTTCGCGCCATGCAGAAAGAACAGCAGCACGATCGCCGCCGTTGTCAGCACCTCGAAGATCGGCACGCCCACGCCGCGCGCGGGCAGCAGCGACGCCAGCACCACCGTCCCCAACAGCGCCAGCACGAATGGCTCGAAAACAGCCAGGATCGGTCGAAGCATCGTCACACCCTACGCCCAGGAGGCGCTCCCCTAATCACAAACCGCCCCAACCCCAAACCGCGCGGCGCATCGCAGCCCCCGCCCGCCGCGACGCCCTTTGCCGCGCGATGAAGCCCAGCTGCCCGCTCGCGCGTTATCCCGTCACCAGCAAAGGAGATCGTCATGACCGATCAGACCACCAGCGACTTCAAGGACGCGGCAAAGCGCAGCCAGGACGCGGGCATCGCCGACGAGAGCGCCGCCTATCAGAACGCCGCCGCCACGTCGGACGGCAAGACCGACACGGCAGCGGTGCCGACCACCGACACCCCCGCCGAGCGCGAGTCGGAAGCGCACCCGAGCTAAGCGGGGGCCTGCCCGGGACGACGCATTGTCGTCCCGTGCGCGGCAGGTTCGTCAGGCCGGGTCCATGAAGCGCAGGATCGCCGACTGGCTCCCGCTCGCCATCATGGTGCCGTCCTGCGCAAACATGTGGATCGCGCCATGGCCGAATCCGCGGCTCGCGGCGCTGATCTTCACGTCGCACAGCACCCATTCGGTCGGCACGATCCGCGCGATGCGCAGCGTATTGTCCAGGCTGTTGCCCCCGCCGCGCCGCCCGAAGGCGGAAGCAAGGCCGGAGGGCACGAAATCGGCAAACACCGCCAGCACGCTGGTATCCACCGGCGCGCCATCCTTGGTGCGGATCCACACCACCATGCGACCGTCGGCGGACGGATTGCCGTCGAGCGGCACCGCGCCATAGCGGCCAGGCGACAGCCGCACGTCCAGCCGGTCCATCAGCTTGGCGTCCTGCGCCGGCCACAGCGGCCGCGCCTTGCATTCCTCGGGCGGCGGCATGTCGGGCGGCGTCACCCATTGCGCAGACGGCATGCCGTCTCGGTCGCCCAGCGCGGCGTTCACGGAGATCACCAGCTTGCCCTTGTCGGTACCCGTCACGCGCACCTGGCTGATGTTGCGCCCGCCCGACAGCACCTCGACCGACAGGTCCAGCGTATCGCCGACGCGGGCATAGGAGATGAACTGCGCGGTGGACCAGATCACCCCGCGCCCCGTCGCGCGCTCCGCCGCCACCGTCGCCGCGCCCAGCCCGACGCCGCCGAACATGAAGACGTTGCCCGGTGGCCCGACGCAGACCTGATCGGTCACGTGCAGGCGGAAACGCGCGGGGTCGTCAGTCGGCTCGATGTCTAGAAAACGCTCGGTCATCCCGCTTCGATCACAGGTTCCGCTCGGGCTGTCCACCCGCGCCAACGCCCGCGCACCGGCGGCCACCAAAGCTTGCGTTTGCCCGAACAAAGTTGGCCTTTGCACCGCGCACCGGCGCAGGCACCATTGCCGTGCGCGGCGGCGGCGCTACACCGCACGCCATCGCAGCCGCGATCAGCGCGGCGAAACGGACATGGGAGGAGGCCGCGCCGAACGGCTCAGCGCGGCCGCTGGGGGAGAATAAAGTGAGCTGGAATTCCCGAAAGTCGGCCTTCTCGCATGAGGAGGTCAGCGCCGAGCACCGGCTGACCAAGAGCCTGTCGTGGCCGCACCTCATCGCCTTGGGCGTCGGCGCGATCGTGGGCACGGGCATCCTGACGCTGATCGGCGTCGGCGCGGACAAGGCCGGCCCCAGCGTCATCCTGTCCTTCGTCATCGCCGGCGCGATCTGCGCCTGCGCCGCGCTCGCCTACGCCGAAATGGCGACCATGATCCCCGCCTCGGGCAGCGCCTACACCTATTCCTATGTGGTGATCGGCGAGCTGTTCGCCTGGGTGGTCGGCTGGAGCCTCATTCTCGAATATTCCCTGGTGGTCAGCGCGGTTGCGGTCGGCTGGTCGGGCTATGCCGCGCCGCTCCTCCACGACGCCTTCGGCGTGCCGATGGCATTGATGCAGGGGCCGGAGCTTGGCGGCATCGTCAATGTCCCCGCCGTCCTCATCATCTTCGTGGTCGCCGGCCTGCTGATCCTCGGCACCCGCGAAAGCGCCACGTTGAATGCCGTGCTGGTGCTGGTGAAGCTCGCCGCGTTGGTGGTGTTCGTCGCCGTCACGCTGCCGTCGTTCGACAGCGCCAATTTCGAGCCGTTCATGCCCTTCGGCTTCGGCAAGTCCGTGACCGCCGATGGCGTCGAGCGCGGCGTTATGGCTGCCGCCGCGATCATCTTCTTCGCCTTCTACGGCTTCGACGCGATCGCCACCGCGGCGGAGGAAACCAAGAACCCGGCGCGCGATCTGTCGATCGGCATCGTCGGCTCGATGGTGCTGTGCGTGCTCATCTACATGGCGGTCGCGGCCTGCGCGATCGGCGCGCTCACCTACACCTCCTTCGCCAACAGCCCGGAGCCGCTGGCGCTGATCCTGCGCGAGCTGCAGCATCCCTGGGCTGCGCGCTATCTCGCTATCTCGGCGGTGATCGCGCTCCCGACGGTGATCCTCGCCTTCTTCTATGGCCAGAGCCGCATCTTCTTCGTCATGGCGCGCGACGGCCTGCTGCCGCGCAGCCTGGCGCAGGTGTCGCAGCGCGGCTCGCCCACGCGCGTCACCTTGTTCACCGCCGCGATCGTCGCGGTGCTCGCCGGCCTCATCCCGCTGAACGAGCTTGCCGCGCTGGCGAATGCCGGCACGCTGGTGGCATTCGGCTCGGTCGCCGGCTGCATGCTGATCATGCGCCGCCGCGCGCCCGAGGCCGAACGCAAGTTCCGCGTCCCCGCCGCCGCCCTGGTCGGCGCGATCGCCATCCTTGGCTGCGCCTATCTGTTCTACAGCCTGCCCAGCACGACGCAGACCTATTTCGTCATCGCGCAGATCGTCGGGCTGGCGATCTACTTCGGCTTCGGCCGCCGCCACAGCCAGGTCGGCGCCGCGCAGTAAGGCGACATCGGCGCGGCGGCGAAACCAGCCGTCGCGCCGTTACCGGCCCCCGCTCTACCCCCCCGTGCCACTAAGCGGGTTCGCACTGGCCACCCGCCCCGCTCCTTGGCTAGGCTCCTGCCGATAAAACAACAGGAGAGCGGATCATGGCCTACAAACCCTTCGACCTCAGCGGACGGGTCGCGCTGATCACCGGCGGTAACGGCGGCATCGGCATCGGCATGGCCGACGCGCTGGCGCAGGCCGGGGCGGACGTGGTCATCTGGGGCAACAATCCCACCAAGAACGCCGCCGCGCAGGAGCGTCTCGCCGCGCACGGCACCCGCATTCTGGTCGAGCGCGTCGATGTGTCCGACGAAGCCGCGGTCGGCGACGGCGTCGCCCGCGCGGTGGACACCATGGGCCGGCTCGATTTCGTCGCCGCCAACGCCGGCGTCGGCGAAGGCGCCGACAGCTTCGATACGATGAGCACCGATCTGTGGCGCCGCGTCCTGGCGGTAAACCTCGACGGCGTGTTCTGGACGCTGCGGGAGGCGGCGCGCCACATGGTCTCCCGCGCAAAGGGCGGCGATCTCGGCGGCTCGCTTCTCGCCACTTCCTCCACCTCCGCGGTGCACGGCGCGCCGCGGAACCAGGCCTATGCCGCCACCAAGGGCGCGCTGCTCCCGATGATGCGCGGCCTCGCAGTCGAGTACGCCCGCTACGGCATCCGCGCCAACGCCATCCTCCCCGGCTGGATTGCGACCGACATGACGTCGCGCGCGCAGGGGAATGATCGCTTCAACGAAAAGGTCATCTCGCGCGTGCCGATGCGCCGCTGGGGTGAGCCGGAGGATTTCGGCGGCCTCGCCGTCTACCTCGCCTCCGACGCATCGCGCTTCCACACCGGCGACACCTTCACCATCGACGGTGGCTACACGATCTTCTGATCATCTGGCCGCGACATCGGGCGGCGTGGCCAAATTGCGCCGGCAACAGGCCGCCCGGTGGCCGGGCGCGGCCAATCTTCGCCGCCAGCAGGCCGCGCTTCAGCCAAGGGTGGCGAGCGCCCGCCGCATCACCTACATGGCCGCGCATGACCGAAATCACCGTCGCCGCGCTGCAGCTCGCCTTCTCCGCCGATCTCGATGCCAACATCGCCAACGTCTCGCGTCTGGTGCGAGAGGCAGCGGGCAAGGGCGCGCAGGTTATCCTGCCGCCAGAACTGTTTGAGGGCGAATATTTCTGCCGCGTCGAGGATGAGGGCCTGTTCGCCAACGCGAAGCCCACGGCCGAGCACCCGGCCGTTCTTGCCATGCAGTCTCTGGCATCCGAGCTAAAGGTCTCCATCCCCACGAGTTTCTTCGAGGCTGACGGCCCGCATCACTACAACAGCCTCGCCATGATCGGCCCCGACGGCGCGATCCAGGGCGTCTATCGCAAGAGCCACATCCCCGATGGCCCGGGCTATGAAGAGAAATTCTACTTCCGCCCCGGCAACACCGGCTTCAAGGTGTGGGACGGCCCAGCCGAAAGCAAGGGCGCGAAGCTCGGCGTCGGCATCTGCTGGGATCAATGGTATCCCGAAACCGCCCGCGCCATGATGCTGATGGGCGCGCAGGTCCTCTTTTACCCCACCGCAATCGGCAGCGAACCGCACGACACCTCGCTCGACACCGCCCGCCTCTGGCGCCGCGCCATGGTCGGCCATGCCGTATCGAACGTCGTGCCCGTGGTCGCCGCCAATCGGATCGGCACGGAGCACGGCCAGACCTTCTATGGCACCAGCTTCATCTGCGACGAGCGCGGCGACGTCGTTGCAGAGCTCGGCCGCGAGGAGGAAGGCGTGATCACCGCCACGCTCGACCTCGATCGCGTGAAGCGCCACCGCGCCGCGTTCGGCTTCTTCCGCGATCGCCGCCCCGAGCTTTACGGTCGCCTTACCGCCGACATCTAAGACGCGGTCTCAGGATGCGCGGCTGAGGCTCGCGGCCAGTTCCACATGGGTCGACCAGCGGAACTGGCCGACCGGCTGGATCCAGTCGATCCTCCAGCCACCGTCCACCATCACCTTCACATCACGTGCGAAGCTGCTCGGGTTGCACGACACATAGGCCAGCCGCGGCGCCCGCGACGCCGCCAGTGCCTGCGCCTGCTCCTTCGCACCGGCGCGCGGCGGATCGATCACGATAGCGCCGAAGCGATCGAGCTCCGCCGGTGTCAGCGGCCGGCGGTACAGGTCACGGTGCTCGGTGAACACCGCCCGCTGCGACCGGCCAGCGGCTGCCTTCAGCGCCATGATCGCTTCGCGCCCGGCCTCCGCGGCATAGACCCGCCCCGGCAGCGCCAGCGCGAATGTGCCAAGCCCCGCAAACAGATCCGCCACCACTGGCGTGTCCCCAACGATCGAGCGCACTGCCTCAACCAGCGCCGCTTCCCCCTCGCTTGTCGCCTGCAGAAAGGATGCCGGCGGCAGCGGCACCGGAACGCCGCCCAGCGTGATGGTTACGGCATCCGGCTCCCACCGTGTCTCAGGTCCATAGCCTTCGTCAAAGGCCATGCGCGCCAGCCTGTTCGCTTCGGCAAAGGCGGTGATCGCCTCGGCTGCCGCCAGCCCCTCCGGCATGACGCCGTTGATCAGCACGTCGACACCCTGGTCGGCCAGCGTCAGGTGAATATCCAGTCGCCGCTTGGGCCGCAGCTTGTGGATCAGCCGCCGCAGCGGTGCCACCAGCGCGAATAGCTCGGGCGCCAGAACATGGCACTCGGCAAGGTCCACAATCGCATGGCTTTTTTCGACGGCAAACCCGATCCGTCCCGAGCTTTCGGCGTGCAGCGTCGCGCGCCGCCGGGTGCGCGGCGGCGACAAGACTGGCGACCGGATCTCTGCCGACAGGCCATGCGCCGCCAGCCCGCCAGCAATGCGATCGACGATGAACTGGCGCCATGCCGCATCGTCCAGATGCTGCAGCTGACACCCGCCACATTGAGGAAAGTGCCGGCACGGCGGCACCAGGTGGTGCGGGCCAGCCTCGATCGCGCCGTTCTCGCTTACGCGATCTCCCGGCGCCGCAAAGGGCACGTGCCGCCCGTCAGCGGTAACGCCTTCGCCACGCGCGGCGACACGCACGATCGTGGACGCTTCGGTCACAAACAGGCTCCCAGTGCCGCCGGCAGATGCGCGGCAAGATCATCGGCGATAAAGGCGGGGCCAGCACGCCGCGCGGCTTCGGCGTGCAACCAGACGCCGTTGGCAGCCGCCGTGAACACATCCGCCCCGCCGGCGAGTTGCGCGCCAATCACGCCCGCCAGCACGTCGCCCGTTCCGGCGGTCGCCAGCCATGCCGGGGCATGCGCATGAACGATAGCACGGCCGTCAGGCGCAGCGATCACCGTATCGGCGCCCTTGAACACCACCACCGCATTCGCCCGCCGCGCCGCCGCGATCGCGCGTTCGATCTTGCTGCCGTTCAGATCACCGAACAGCCGCGCAAACTCACCGGCATGCGGCGTAAGGATGGTAGGAACGCGCGCTGGCGCCTCGCCCAACAGGTGGAGCGCATCGCCATCGATCACCATCGGGCGCTCACTGGCACGCGCGAGGTCCAGCCGTTCGCGCGCCTTGTCGTCACGGCCCAGCCCCGGCCCGATCACCACCGCGCCCACCCGCTCATCCGCGAGCGCCTCGGCGCTGAAGCGCTGGCGAACGATCGCGTGCGGCAGCCGGTCGGTCGCGCTACCCAGCAGGCGCACATACCCGGCGCCGCCACGCCCCGCCCCGGTTGCGGCGAGCGCTGCGGCACCAGGCATCCGGCCCGCCACCACAGCCACCAGGCCGCGCGAATATTTGTGATCACGGGCACTTGGCGGACGAAGCTGTGGCGCACTTGCAACGCGCACGGGTCCACTCACCTCTACCCCGATGTCCAGCAGCCGTATGTCGCCACAGCGTGCTGCCGACGGTTGCAGCACATGCGCGGGCTTCACCGCAGCCAGCGCCAGCGTCAGATCGACCGCCGGCACCTCGGCAAAGCTGCTCCCATCATCGGTCGAAACTCCGCTCGGCACATCCACCGCGATCGACAGCCGCGCGTTCCCGATGAGGTGGCGAAGAGGCTCGCAGATCTCAGCACCGAGTGGTCGATTAAGTCCGATCCCGAACAGCGCGTCGACGACGATCGGCGCCGGCGCAGCGTTACCCAGTTCTTCCACCGGCCCCATCCAGGCAGCGCGTGCCGCAGACGCCGCGGCCGTCGTCGGCGATGCACAGGCGGCAATCCGCGCCGCATGGCCGGCCCGGCGCAGCGCAGCCGCCGCGACATATCCGTCGCCGCCATTATTGCCCGGGCCGCATAGCACCAGCACCTCGGCGCCGGCCGTAAGTCGCCGTACCTGCTCCGCTACCTGCTCACCCGCTCGCGCCATCAGCGCCTCGGCGCCCGTGCCCGCGGCAATCGTCTGCGCCTCGGCAGCGCGCATCTGCGCCGCGTCAAGGATCGGCTGTCCGTCGATCCTGATCATGGCGTCGCCGCTTTGGCCACCGCCGGCAGACGATATCTGTCACGGCCGATTGTCACGTCGATCTGATCCTGGCCGGTCAGAACCACCTGTGCCGGCTCCGCCCCATCGGCAGGCACGACGCCGCGGCCATCCTTCACGACCAGCACCCTGCGAAATCCGCCGTCAGGGTGGCGAACGGTGATGACGAGCCCCTCGACTGTCTGCGTCCGCTCGATCCGGCAGTTCATCGATAACGCCGATTCTCCCCCGGTGGCACAGGCAATGCGGTCGTTGTCAGGGACGTCGGCAGCCGGCTCTGCCGATGCGGTCGCCTCAGATCGCGCGACGGGCTGGTCGGACGCCGACTTCTCACCGCACGCCGATACGCCGAGCAGGAGCATGGGCGCGATCAGGAGCGGAGATCGCGGCGTCTTGCCAAACGTCGCGCTACCAGCCGAGGCGCGATGATGGCCAAGCGATCCCGCGTTCAGCTCCATGCCGATCACCCGAGCGCGTCGAGCGCCTTTTCCACGCCGTCCAGCGTGAACGGCTTTTGCAGGATCGGACGACCACGAAATTCGTCCGCGATCATGTCGTCCGCCCCGCCCGTGGCAAACACGAACGGCACGTGCCGCTCGGCCAGCGCAGCTGCGATGGGCCAGCTCTTCTCGCCGCCCCGCAGGTTCACATCGAGAATGGCACAGTCGAACCCGCCGGCTTCGACAAGCGGAATGGCCGCCTCCACACAGTCGGCGGTTCCGGCACATTGCCGGTCGAGCACATCGAGAAAGTCCTCGAGCATCATGGCGATAAGCGGCTCATCCTCGACGAGCAGGACGCGATTGGTCATGCCGCGCGCATAGAGGGAACAGAACGATACCGCAACGCTTCACCGCCGCGCCGTGTTGAGCGCTCAATCCGGCTGGCCAAGTGCGTCGCGTGCTGCCTCCGCGAGCTGCTGGACCGAGAACGGCTTTGGGATAAAGGCCACGTTTTCCAGATCGATGGATCGCCGCAGCTGTTCCTCGGCGTAGCCGGACATGAACAGGATCGGCAGATCCGGATAGCGCAGCCTGATCCGGCGAGCCATGGTGGGGCCATCCATCGCCGGCATTACCACGTCGCTTACCAGCAAGTCGGGCTTGGGATGCTGCTCGATCAGCTCCAGCGCCACCTCGCCGTTTTCCGCGGTAAGCACGGTATAGCCCTGCCGCGACAGCGCGCGCTCGGCCACTGCACGCACCATGTCCTCGTCCTCCACCAGCAGCACGGTGCCGGTGCCCCAGATATCGGCCGGCCGCTTCTTTGCGACAGGACTGCGCGGCGCGGCGACCTCGCCCGTGGCATGCACGGGCAGGTAGATGGTGAAGGTCGCGCCGATCCCCGGCTTGGAATCGGCAAAGATGTAGCCGCCAGACTGTTTGACGATGCCGTATACGGTGGAAAGGCCAAGCCCCGTTCCCTTGCCGACTTCCTTGGTGGTAAAAAACGGCTCGAAAATCTTGGGCAGCACCTCGGGCGGAATGCCCGATCCGGTATCGGCGATCTCCAGCGCGGTATATTCGCCGACGGGCATGATGTCGGGGCCGCGGCGCCGAATTTCGGCTGGCGTCGCAGAACGGGTCTGGATGGTCAGTTTGCCGCCGCCATGCGGGTGCTTGGGCACCATCGCATCGCGCGCATTGACGGCAAGGTTGACGACCACCTGCTCGAGCTGCCCGGGATCGGCGCGCACAGGCCCCAGATCACGGCCGTGGCGCACCTCCAGCGTCACCGTCTCGCCTAGAAGCCGCTTCAACAGGTTCGACACCTCGGAAACAACATCGGGCAATTGCAGGATCTGCGGGCGTAGCGTCTGCTGCCGCGAAAAGGCGAGCAGCTGCCGCGTCAGCCCGGCTGCACGGTTCGAGTTGTTCCGGATCTGCTGGATGTCGTCATAATCGCTGTCACCGGGCGAATGGCGCATCAACATTAGATCGCAATGGCCGATGATGGCGGTCAGGATGTTGTTGAAATCATGCGCGACGCCGCCGGCAAGCTGCCCGACCGCCTGCATCTTGGTCGCCTGCGCGACTTCGCGCTTCAGGCGCGTTTCCTCGCCATTGTCCTTCAGGCTGAGCACAACAGCCGCGTCGCCCAGACCACGCGCACCGGCGATCGACAGCACCACCGGCTCGTCAGGATGGTCGCGCAGCCTCACCGCCATGTCCATCACATGCGCGCTGTTGCCGCCCGCGAATCGGCGCACTGCGTCGGCTACCGCGGCCTTGTCTTCGCGCACCACGAGGTCACCGGGGTAAAGGGGCGGCGCACCGCGATTCACCGACGCCGCACGCAGGAACGCGTCGTTCATCTCCACAAAGCGCCCGTCGCGGTCGACCAGTGCGATGCCGAGCGGCATCAGCTGCACCAATGTCCGGATATGCGCCGCCGCGCTGCCGCCGAAGCTGACTGGCGTCTCGTCCTCGTCAAGAAGCGCCACGAGGATGGGCGCGCCCTCCACGTCGGCGAACGGCACCTGGACGAGGCGCAGGGGATTGCCGTCCATGCCTTCGCGTTCAAAACGGATCAGCCCGCGACTGTCCGTCGCCAGAAAACGGGCGAAATCCGCGCCCTCCAACGGGGCATCGGCATGGCCCATCGCACGGCTACGCAGCACCGGATCGGCGGCAAGTACGCGGCCATCGGTGGTCAGCAGCGCCGCCATGATGCCCGATCCTGCCAGCCGCTTGCCTAGCGTGCCGGACAATGCCTCTGCCAGCGCGCGGCTGCCATCAGCCTCGATCGCTGACGCGGCCCGCCAGACCAGCAGATCCTGGTGTGCGCCGGTTCGCGTCACGTCGATGGTGATCGCCCGCCCGGCGACCTCGGCATTCTCCAACCGTGCCCGGCCATCACGCCACGCCGTGCGCCCCGCCGCCGCCAGCGCGCCGACGCCGGCTTCACCGATCGGCAGGCTGGGCGGCGTCGGCAGCCCGGAGAAAACCTCCTCGAACCGCTCATTGGCGCAGACAAGCTGTCCCGCGCGGTCGGTGATCGCGATCGCATCGGGGCTTCCCTCCGCCAGCGCGCGGACAAGCTGCCAATCGACCGCCGGCACGGGCGACGCTTCGGCTGGCGCCAGCATGCGCCACGCCACGATCGCGCCGCCGACGACGATCCCCGCCGCCAGAAAGCCGATCGCGACCACCGGATCGCCGATCAGCCACAAGATGAGCACCGCGGCGACCAGCCCGGCGCCCATTGCGATCCCCAGCGCCCCTTCGGTGGTCAGATGATACGCGCGAAGGGTAGGAAGCGTCGCCATGTCACGGTCCTCCATCCGCGCCGCACCGCCGTCAAGCGCGATGCGGCACGGATGCGATCACCAGATGCGAACGCGCTGATCCTTGGTAAGGTACAGCTTCTGCCCGGGACGAGCGCCGAACGCATCATACCAGGCATCGATGTTGCGCACGGTGTCAGTGCGCTGCATCCCCGGAGCGTGCGGATCGGACAGCAGTTGCTGGCGCAGCGCCGGCTCGCGATACTTGGTGCGCCACACCTGGCCATAGCCAAGATAGAAGCGCTGCTGCCCCGTCGTGCCGTCGAGCACCGGCGGCTTCTTGCCGGCGAGCGACAGCTGATACGCGTCATAGGCGACCGTCAGACCGGCGAGATCTGCAATATTCTCGCCCAGCGTCAGCGCGCCCTGCACATGCTGACCCGGCAACGGCTCATAGGCATCGAATTGCGCCACGAGACGGTCGGTAAAGGTCTTGAAACGCTCGACATCTTGCGGCGTCCACCAATCGGTCAGCTTGCCGGTCGCATCGTACTTGCGGCCCTGGTCGTCGAAATGGTGGCTGATTTCGTGCCCGATCACCACGCCGATCGCCCCGTAATTCACCGCCGGATCGGCCTTGGGGTCGAAGAACGGCGCTTGCAGGATCGCGGCGGGAAACACGATCTCGTTCATCGTCGGATTGGCATAAGCGTTGATCGTCATCGGCGTCATGAACCATTCGCCGCGATCGATCGGCTGACCGATCTTGTTCAGATTGCGCTGAAATTCGAATTCGTTGGCGCGCGCGACATTGCCCACCAGATCGTCACGCCGGATCTCCAGCGCAGAATAGTCGCGCCACTTGTCGGGATAACCAATCTTGGGCGTAAAGGCCGCCAGCTTCGCCAGCGCCTTCTGCTTGGTCTCGGGCGCCATCCACTCCAGCTTCTTCAGCCGCTCGCCCATCGCCGCGATGATGTTGCGCACCAGCGCATCCGCTGCCGCCTTTGATTCGGGCGGGAAGTAGCGCGCCACATAGACCCGGCCGAGATCCTCACCGATCTGGCTGCTGACCAGGTCGACGCCGCGCTTCCAGCGCGCCTGCTGCTCGGGCGTGCCCGCCAGTTCGGTGCCGTAGAAGGCGAAGCGGGTGTCGTCGAACGCCTTTGGCAGATAGCGCGCATAGCTCGACAGCATGCGCAGCAGCAGGTGATCCTTCAGCACCGGCAGCGGCGCGTCGGCCCAGACCTTCGCCTCACCGGTGAACGCGCTGGGCTGCGCCACGATCAGCGGTGCGTCGGTCGGGATGCCGGCCGCCTTGAAATAGCCGGCCCAGTCATAGCCTGGCGCCTTGGCGGCCAACTCGTCAAAGGTCATCTTGTTGTAGACCTTGTCGGCATCGCGGCTGTCGACACGCGACCAGTGCGCCTCGGCGATGTCGTGCTCCAGCTTCATCACCGCAGCGGCGCGCGCCTCGGCATCCGCTTCGCCGGCAAGCGTCAGCATTTTGGCGAGATATGCCTGATAGGCCGTGCGGTTCGCTGCCAGCTTGGCATCGTCCTTCAGGTAATAATCGCGGTCGGGCAGCCCCAGCCCTGCCTGGCCAAATACCACGGCATAGGTCTCGGGGTCCTTGTCGTCCTGGTTGACGTAGGTGCCGAAGAACGATTCGACTCCGCGCCGCTCCATGCGACCCGCCTCGGCAGCGAGCGCCTCCTTGGTCGGCGCCGCCTTGATCGCCGCGATCCACGGCTTCACCGGCGCGACCCCCTTGGCATTCACCGCCGCCTCATCAAGGAAGCTGGCGTAGAAATCGCCGGACTTGCTGCCTGCCTGGCGCATCTGCTCGTCGAGGATCGTGCGGGTCTGCTCGCGCGACAGATCCTGCAGCTTGTGGAACATGCCGTAAGAGGAGCGGTCCGCCGGAATCTGCGTGTTCTTGACCCAGGTGCCGCTCACATAATCGAAGAAGTCGTCGCCGGGCGGCACGCTGGTATCGCGGCCGGCCATGTCGAAGCCGAAAGTGCCAATTTCAGGCGCATCGCCCTTGGCCGCGGCCGGGTGGATCGCCGCAGACTTGGTAGCGGCCGGCTTTTGCGCGGGCGGCGTAGCGGTCTGCGCGATCGCGGCCGCAGCCGTGGTGGAAAGGATGGCAGCTAGGATGAACGACGGACGCATGAACAATGGCCTTCGAGTAAGTGAAGGCACGTGTTCTATCCAGTTAAGACGCCTCGTCAATGTGGTCGCGTTTGTGACGATGCCGCCACTTGCGCGCGATCCAAAGCCGCCAGCCGACCGCCGACAGCGCGTATCCGGCGACGGACAGAACCACCGTCACGATCAGCAGCCCCAGCGCCGTCGCGGGCGCCGCGTCCGACATCAGCCACTGCATCCAGCTTGACTGCGCGGCATCCTGCGCCGCCTTGCTCACCGGATCACCAGGCAGTGCCTCGTCGAGGTGCAGCGCCCATTTGCCGATCCAATAGGCCAGCACCCACAGCGGCGGGGTGGTCACCGGATTGGTGATAAACGTGGTAAGCGCCGCCGCTGGGATATTTGCGCGCGTGGGTAGCGCCAGCATCGCGGAAAAGGGGATCTGCGCAACCGGGAACAGGATGCCCGTCACCATCCCCAGCGCGACACCGCGCGGCACCGAGCGGCGGGTGAAGCGCCACAATTCCGGCGCCAGCACCCGATGCGCGAACGGGCGCAGCAAGCGGCTGCTTTCCAACGACTCGCGCGTCGGCAGGTTTCGATGGCACCATGCGGCACAGCGCTGCCAAAAGGTCAGCGCTCGCGTAGTCATCAGCCGCGCTCACGCATCAGGCGACCGGCCTCGCGCTTCCAGTCGCGCTCCTTGATGGCATCGCGCTTATCGTGCGCCTTGCGGCCCTTTGCGAGTGCGAGTTCCACCTTCGCCCGGCCCTGCGAGTTGAAATACACCATCAGCGGCACAAGCGTCATGCCCTCGCGCGCCACGGCGCCGTGCAGCTTTCGAACCTCGCGCTCATGAAGCAGCAGTTTACGCGGGCGCTTCGGCTCGTGGTTGAAACGGTTGCCGTGGCTGAATTCGGGCACGTTTGAATTGATCAGCCAAACGCCGCCCTCACCGACCTCGGCGTAGCTTTCCGCGATCGATCCCTCGCCAAAGCGGAGGCTCTTTACCTCGGTACCGGTCAGGACGATGCCGGCCTCATACGTCGTGTCGATCGAATAATCGAAACGCGCGCGGCGGTTCTCGGCGACGATCTTCTTCTTGTCGAAGGTGGCGGGTTTGGGGCGTGACATGGACGGGGCGATGTAGGGTGTCAGGGCGCGTGTGGGAAGGCGGCGTTTTCAGCGCTTCTTGCCGCCAATCGGGATGCGCAGGCGGATCATCGCACGGTTGACCGGCGCGCCTTGCGCGTCCGCCGCCTGCTCGGCCTCCATCGCAACGGTTCCAACGCCGTTGATGGCAGTTTCCGCTTTCGGGGGTGTGCGTTCAGGCGTGTAACGATCGGCAAGAGGCTTTAGTCGCAAACCGCCGTTTGGCCGCGCGCAAACGATGATTTCCTCACCCGGCTGCGCCACCGGGCACGGGCGCTCCACCTTTACCGGCTTGGTCGGAGCGGGTGGCCCTGCAACCGCCTGCATCGCGAGCATCATCCATGCCGGCACGCCGCTCTCCCGTGAATCGGCTGGGATCGTGTCGGAGAATTGCGGCCAGATTTAGAAGCGCATTATGGCGTCAGGAGGAAATCCTACAGCAGCCCCGCCCGCTGCAATCCGGCGTCCACCGCCGCCCGGCTTGCCTCGCCCGGCCATGTCATCGGCAGACGCAGCCCTTGCGGGAACTCCGGCCGGACCTTGCTCATGGCATATTTCACCGGGCCGGGAGAGGCATCGGTGAACAAGGCGGTGTGCAGCGCGAACAAGCGGTCGTGCAGCCCAAGCGCCTTCGCTCCGGTGCCCGCCGCCTGCGCCTCGGCGCAAAGTCGCGGCGCGACGTTGGCCGTCACGGAAATGCAGCCCACTCCGCCCATCGCATTGAAGGCCAGCGCGAGATCGTCATTGCCAGACAATTGGCAGAAATCGTCGCCCAACGCCGCACGGTGCTGCGATACGCGCTGCAACACGCCCGACGCGTCCTTCACGCCGACAAATACCTTCGGAAATGCCTTCACGATCCGGATCAGCGTTTCCGGCTGGATGTCCGTCACCGTGCGCGCCGGCACATTGTAGAGCACGATCGGCAGCGGCGAGGTTGGCGCCAGCGCAGCGAAGTGCTGGTAAATTCCTTCCTGCGAGGGGCGATTGTAATAGGGCGGCACCATCAGCGCCGCGTCCGCTCCGGCCTCCTTCGCTGCAGAAATATTTGCCGCCGCAACGCGCGTATCGTTCGAGCCTGCGCCCGCGATCACCGGCACGCGCCCGCGCGCCTGGTCGACGCAGACCCGCACAATGGCGAAATGCTCGTCCTTCGCCAGCGTCGCGGCCTCCCCCGTGGTGCCGCACGGCACCAATGCCGAGGAGCCTTCGCTGATCTGCCACTCGATCAGCTCTCGATAGGCGCGCTCGACGAACCGGCCGTCACTGTCGAACGGCGTGACGAGCGCCGGGATCGATCCGGAAAACATGTGTTGCTCCTGAAACGGGATGTGGTGCGTTGGGTCGTTCAGGACAGATACGGGTTGCCTGGCTATTCTGTCCACAATGGTGACTGGATTGAGGGCAGGGGCATTGATCGCATTAGCATTGGGTTTGGGCGCGGCGCTGCTCGTCGCGCAGGATGAGGCTGCGCGAACGCGCGCCGCCAACATGATGGCGCAGGGGCAGCCGGCTGGCGCCGCCACGGTGTCGGCCGCGAGCAACGCGGATCTGGCGGCGGCGTTGGCGCAATGGCGCGCGTTGCAGCAAACCGATTCGCTGCCCTTCGACAGCTATGCCGGCTTTCTGATGGCCCACCCCGACTGGCCGAACGAAGCTGCCAACCGCCGCGCCGCCGAGCGGCAGGCGGGCAACGGTTATGCCGCGCCGGCCAATGTGGTGGCGTTCTTCCGGCGCTACCCTCCCCTCACCGCCGCCGGTGCCGTGGCGCAGGCTAAGGCGCTTCAGGCCACCGGCGCGACGAACGAGGCTTACGCCGCCGCGCGCAATGCCTGGCGTCGCGGCGCGCTGTCGTCGGCTGACGAGACGACGCTCCTCACCAATTTCGCCGGCGCGCTGCGTCCCGAAGATCACGACGCGCGAATGGACGCGTTGTTGTGGCAGGGATCGACGACCGCCGCCGCCCGGCAGATCTCGCTCACCTCCCCTGCTCGCCGCCCACTTTTCGACGCGCGGCTCGCCTTTCGTACCAAGGCCGAATCCGCCTCTGCGCTGGCGGCAGCGAACGATGCCGCTGGCGCAACCGACGCCGGCTATGTCGCCGACAAGGCGACCTGGCTGCGCAACAGCGGGGCAAGCGCCAGCGCGCGATCGTGGCTGGCGCGCACCCGGCAGCCCGGCATGGCGCTGCCCGGCGATGTGGAAGAATTCTACGAGGTGTTGCTGACCAACGCGCGCGCCGCATCGGCGGACAACCAGCATCAGCTGGCCTATGACATCGCGCGGCAGGTCGATGACGCATATTCGGCCGGCACCGACGTATCGAAAAAACCGTATGGCGAGCGCGACGACTATACCAGTCTTGTCTGGCTCGCCGGCCAGACGGCGATGAAGCAGCTGGGCCGCCCGGCCGATGCGATGACGATGTTCGATCGCTACGGCCGTGGCAGCCAGTCGCCGCAGACGCGGGCGAAGGGCTTCTACTGGGCCGGTCGCGCCGCCGAAGCGGCAGGGCGCAGCGCCGATGCGACAGCCTTCTTCAACCGGGCCGCCGGCTACCGCGACCAATTCTATGGTCAGCTGTCGCTGGAGCATCTCCGCCGGCCGCTGGCCGCGCCGCAGGACGTGGCTGCCCCGGCAATCGATCCCGCGACGCGCCAGGCGTTCCTGAATCGTGAAACGGTGCGCGCCGCGCAGTTCCTTGGATCGATCGGCCAATATCAGGACCAGACCGCCTTTGTGCGGACCATCGCGGCCGACGTGGAAAGCGATGCCGATCATTTCCTCGCGGAAGAGCTATCCCGCTCGCTCCGCCGCCCCGATCTGGCAGTGATCGTCGGCCGCAAGGCGATGCAGAACGACCAGACCGAATATAGTGCGATCGCCTTCCCCACCGTGTCGATCCCGTCCGGCTACGACAATCAATGGACGATGATCCACGCAATTGCGCGGCAGGAAAGCCAGTTTGACCGTGCCGCCGTTTCGCACGCCGGCGCGCGCGGGCTGATGCAGCTGATGCCGGGCACCGCGCGCGAACAGGCGGGAAAGATGGGCTTGTCCTACGAACCCGGCCGGCTGACCACCGACACTAACTATAACACGCAGCTCGGCTCGGGCTATTTCCAGCGCATCTTCGGCATCTACGGCAGCTACCCGCTGGCGATCGCGGCCTATAATGCCGGGCCGGGCAACGTGAACAAATGGCTGCGCGCCAACGGCGATCCGCGCACCAGTGCGATCGACATGGTCGATTGGATCGAGGCAATCCCCTATATGGAGACGCGCAACTACGTGCAGCGCGTGCTGGAAAATGCCGTGGTGTACGACCTGATGAACCCGCCACGCGCCAAGAGCCGAGGCCCGGCCAACCTTAGCTGGTACATGGGCCGCAACCGCACCGGCTGATACACTGCCGCGGGTGCATCGCGGCAGCGGCCTGTGTAGAGCTGCCGCGATGGATCGCCCCAATTACATCACCCCTACCGGCTATGCCGCGCTGCGCGCCGAATATGATCAGCTGTTCGCCAAGGAGCGCCCGGCGCTGGTCGAGACGATCGCCTGGGCCGCCGGTAACGGCGACCGCTCCGAAAACGGCGATTACATTTACGGCCGCAAGCGCTTGCGTGAGATCGACCGGCGGCTCGGTTTCCTCTCGCGTCGGATGAAGGCGGCCAAGGTGGTCGATCCCGCACAGGCGCCCGATCGTACCCGCATCTTCTTCGGCGCCACCGTTACCATCGCCGACGAGGACGACCAGCACCGCACCTTGACTTTGGTGGGTGACGACGAAGCGGACGCCGCACAAGGGCGCGTTGGGTGGAATGCGCCCCTCGCCCGCGCGCTGCGCACTGCCGCCATCGGTGACCTCCGTCGCGTCACCTTGCCCGCCGGCGAAAAGGAATATGAGGTGCTCGCTATCAGCTATCCGGCGGCCTGACGAAACCCCGACCCGCCCGGCCCGTTCTCCTATTCGTAAGGAGAAGAAAATGGCCGAGAACAACCGCACCGAAACCGCTCGCGACAACGACGACAAGGATCTGATCGAGGGCATGATCCCCAAGGGCACGGCGCAGACCGGCACCAGCGGCGGCGCACTGGCGCGCGACGTCGGCTCGCAGGCCGACATGGAGCGCCTCGAGGATCCCGACGGCACCACCCGCGCCACCAAGCAGGACGACATCAACGCCGATGTCGCGGTGCCGAGCGACCGTCGCGGCAGCAACGGCTGATTGACGTGGGGGAGCGCAGCGTCGATGGCCGTCGCCATGGCGACTGACGACACCCCCACCCGCAACATCGCCCTCTTGATCGACGCGGACAACGCGAGTTGGCATGCGATCGACCCGGTGCTGACCGTTCTCGCCGAGCTGGGAACGGTCAACATCCGGCGGGTTTACGGTAATTGGTCGAAGCCAGCGCTGAGCGGCTGGCGCGACATGACGATCAAACACGGCATCGAGCCACAGCAGCAGTTCGACATCACCAAGGGCAAGAATGCCACGGACATGAAGATGACGATCGACGCGATGGACCTGCTGTTCCGCGGGCGCGTCGAAGGGTTCGGCATCATGTCGTCGGACAGCGACTTCATGCCGCTCGCCACCCGGCTGCGGCAGGATGGCCTGCCCGTCTATGGCTTCGGTCAGGCCAAGACGCCCGAGGGCTTTAAGCGCGCCTGCACCCGCTTCATCGACGTCGACAAACTGATGGACGCCGAAGAGGAAAGCGCGAAGCCAACCTCCCCGCCTAATCCGTCGAAGGAAGCACAGGCCGCGCCCGCCAACGGCAAGGAACCGGCCGCGGCGCCGACACCCCCTGCCACGACCGAGCCGGCGCCGAGCGACGGCCCCGCACGGATCGACGACGAACTGGTCAAGCTTTTGATCGACGCTTATTCCGCGGTGAAACGCGATGAAAAGGGTTTCGTCAGCCTATCCGCCATGGGCCAGCTCGCCGCCAACCGATCGAGCTTCGACGTCCGCAACTATGGATACAAGCGCTTGTCGGACCTGATCGCCGCGGTGCCCAATTTCCATACCGAGCGGCGTGAGGACGGCCGCGTATTTGTGCGTAGGGTGCGTTGATGAAAAACAAGATTGCCTATCTCCTGCCGCTCGTCGCGATCGCGGCAGCCAACCCGCCCAAGACCGATCCGGCAAAGCTGTCGGCAATGACTAGGGAGCTTGCGTCGGACGCCTATGGCGGCCGCGCACCGGGCACAGACGGTGAAACCAAGACGATCGATTGGGCGATCGCGCGTTTCAAGGCGCTGGGGCTTGAGCCCGCCGGTCCGAACGGCGCCTGGACGCAGAAGGTGCCGCTGATCCATACGCGCCTCGGCGATGGTCCGGTCAGCTTCGGCGCGACCCAGCTGAAGCAGGGCACCGACGTCGCGCTCACCACGGTGCGCGCCGATCCAGCGGTTTCGATCGAGAATGCGCCACTCGTCTTCGTCGGTTATGGTGTCAACGCACCCGAAGCAAAGTGGAACGATTTCAAGGGAGCCGACCTGAAGGGCAAGGTCGCGGTCTTCCTGGTCAACGATCCCGATTTCGAGGCACCCGAGGGCGTCGATGCGAAGGGCCGCTTCGGCGGCAAGCGGATGACCTATTACGGTCGCTGGACCTACAAATATGAGGAAGCGGCACGCCGCGGTGCGGTCGGCGCGCTGATCGTCCACGACACGGCCGGTGCCGGCTATCCCTGGTCCACCGCCAATGCCTCTAACGGCGAGAACTATGACATCGTGCGCGGTCCCGAGGACCAGCGCATCGCGCTCCAGGGCTGGCTGTCGGGCGAGGCAGCGAACCGCGTCTTCGCCGCCGAGGGGCTCGATCTCACAGCATTGCGCCAGCAGGCCCGCTCCGCAACCTTCCGCCCGATCACCATGAAGGCGCGCTTCACCGCGAAGCTGCCAGTCACCGTCGAGCGGATCGAGAGCGCCAACGTCCTCGCCAAGATCCCGGGCAAGGTAAAACCGGACGAAACCGTCCAGTTCGCCGCGCACTGGGACGCTTATGGTGAAGGTCCGCCCGATGCGCAGGGCCGAACCATCCGCCCCGGCGCGAATGACGATGCGCTCGGCGTCGCCGGCGTTATGGAGCTCGCCCGCCTGTTCAAGGCCGGCCCCGCGCCAGACCGCACGCTCGTCTTCGCGCTGTGGACTGCCGAGGAGCGCGGCCTGCTCGGCTCCGAATGGTACGCCACCCGCCCCACCGCGCCGCTGGAGAAAACCGTCGCCAATCTGACGCTCGACATCCTCCAGACCGCCGGCGAGGCGAAGGACGTGATCCTCGTCGGTGCCGGCCAGTCCTCGCTACAGGATCTACTGACCGAGGCGGCGCGCGCACAGAACCGCGTCGTCACCCCGGAGGAAGCCAGCGAACGCGGCCTCTTCTATCGCGCCGATCATTTCTCGGTTGTCCGCCGCGGCGTGCCCGCGCTACAGCTGATGGCGCTCGGCGGCGCGAGCGACATGCGCGAAGGCGGCCGCGCGGCGGGGCAGAAGTGGCTCGACGCCTATATGGCCTGCTACCACAAGACCTGTGACGCCTGGGCGCCCGACTGGAACTTCACCGGGGCGGCGCAGGACGTCGATCTGTTCTACGCCATGGGCAAGCGGCTCTCGAAGGCGGGTGTCTGGCCCGAATGGCGGCCCGCCTCCGAATTCCGCGCGATCCGCGACAATAGCGCCGATCAGCGCCAGTAAAGAGAAAAGGCCCGCCACGGCATCAGCCGGGCGGGCCTTTTCCTTTCAACGACCACCCCGGCACACACGCCGAGGCGCCAATCCGGTCAGCGCGTCAGCTTCTTGTAGGCCAGTCGCGTCGGCCGATCGGCCGCATCGCCCAGGCGACGCCGCTTGTCCTCCTCATACGCCTCGAAGTTACCCTCGAACCATTCAACGTGACTGTCGCCTTCGAACGCCAGAATGTGGGTGCAGAGGCGATCGAGGAAGAAGCGATCGTGGCTGATCACCACGGCGCAGCCCGCAAACGTCTCCAGCGCCTCTTCCAGCGCGCGAAGCGTCTCCACGTCCAAGTCGTTGGTCGGTTCGTCGAGCAGCAGGACGTTGCCGCCCTCCTTCAGCATCTTGGCCATGTGCACGCGGTTGCGCTCACCGCCCGATAGCTGGCCGACCTTCTTCTGCTGGTCCGGCCCGCGGAAGTTGAACGCACCCACATAGGCGCGCGTCCCCATCTCCTGCTTGCCGAAGCGGAAGACCTCCAGCTCGTCGGAGATTTCCTGCCAAACGTTCTTGTTCGGATCGAGATCGTCGCGACTCTGGTCGACATAGCCGAGCTTCACCGTCGAGCCGACTTCGATCGTTCCCGCGTCGGGCTGATCCTGGCCGGTGATCAGCTTGAACAGCGTCGACTTGCCCGCGCCGTTTGGCCCGATCACGCCCACGATCCCGCCCGGCGGCAGGTTGAAGTCGAGGTTCTCGAAAAGGAGCTTGTCGCCATAGGACTTCGTCAGTCCCTTGGCCTCGATCACCTTGCCACCAAGCCGCTCGGGCAGCTGAATCAGGATCGCGGCCTTGCTGGCGACGCGGCTCTCCTGCTTCTCCATCAGCTCGTCAAACGCGCGGATACGCGCCTTGGACTTGGTCTGGCGCGCCTTGGGTGTCTGACGCATCCAGGCGAGCTCGTCGGCGATCGCCTTCTGCTTGCCCGCCTCCTCGCGTTCCTCCTGCTCCAGCCGCTTGGCCTTCTTCTCCAGATAGCCCGAATAGTTCGACTCGTAGGTGTAGTAGCGCCCACGATCGAGCTCGAGCACCCAGTTGACGACATTGTCGAGGAAGTAGCGGTCGTGGGTGACGAGGATGACGTTGCCGGTATATTCCTTCAGGAAGTTCTCCAGCCAGCTGACGCTCTCGGCATCGAGGTGGTTGGTCGGCTCGTCGAGCAGGAGGATGTCGGGCTTCTCCAGCAGCAGTCGGACCAGCGCCACGCGGCGCTTCTCACCACCCGACAAGTTGGTCACTGGGCTGTCCGACGGCGGGCAACGCATCGCCTCCATCGCCTGCTCCAGTTGCGAGTCGAGGCTCCAGCCGTCGGCGGCGTCGATCTTAGCCTGAAGCTCGCCCATCTCCTCCATCAGCGCGTCGAAGTCGGTATCGTCCTTCGGGTCGCCCATCTCGGCCGAGATCGCGTTGAACCGATCGACCATCGCCGCGATCGGGCCTGCGCCCAGGCGCACGTTCTCGATCACCGTCTTGTCGGGGTCGAGCTGCGGCTCCTGCGGCAGATAGCCGACCTTGATCCCCTCGGCAGCCCATGCCTCGCCGGTGAACTCGGTATCGATCCCGCCCATGATCTTCATGAGCGTCGACTTGCCCGATCCGTTCGGCCCGATGATCGCGATCTTCGCGCCGGGGATGAATTGCAGGCTGATGTTGTTGAGCACCGGCTTGTTGGCGCCCGGGAAGGTCTTGGTCAGACCCTTCATGACGTAGGTATACTGGACGGCCATGGGTCGCCTGTTGCTCCGTAAACTGGAATGACGGGAAAAGTCTTGGTGCGCATGTAATGCTGCGTGCACCCGTTGGCAAACCGGCCCGGCCGACTTAGGCCATTGGCATGTTGATGCGCCTCTCCCTCGCCGCCCTGCTTCTCGCCGGCACCGTGCCCGTTGCCATCGCGCAGCGCGCCTTTCCAGCACCCGTCGATCCGCAGGTCGCCAGGCTGCGCGATGCCGCGCTGAAGGACGACGTCGCCTATGACATCGTGGAGGGGATGACGACGGAGGTCGGCCAGCGGCTCGCCGGCACCGAGGCGGAGGCACGCGCCCGCACCTGGAGCGCCGCCAAGCTAAAGGCGCTCGGGTTCAAGAACGTCCGGATCGAGACGTACCGCATGCCGGTGTGGGTGCGCGGCGAGGAGCGCGCGGAGATCGTGGCGCCCTTTCCGCAGAAGCTGCAGCTCGCCGCGCTCGGCAACTCCGGCGCCACACCCGCGACCGGGCTGGAGGCGGAGGTGGTGATCTTTCCGACCTATGGCGATCTGGCTGCCGCGCCGGACGGCAGCCTGTCCGGCAAGATCGCTTATGTCGGCAATTCCATGAAGAAGACGCAGGATGGCTCCAGCTACGGCCAGGCCGGCGTCGCGCGCTTCGCCGGCCCGGCGCTTGCCGCGCAAAAGGGCGCAGCGGCAATCGTAATCCGCTCGATCGGCACCGACGATCATCGCCTGCCCCATACCGGCACCACCAACTGGCCCGCCGGCGTGACCCCGATCCCCGCCGCCGCGCTGTCGGTGCCCGATGCCAAGCTGGTCGAGGCCATGGCGCGCCGCGGCAAGCCGATCCGCATGAAGCTGCTGCTCACCCCGCGCCAGGTCGGCGAGCAGGAATCGGGCAACGTCATCGCAGAGGTGCCCGGCAGCGATCCTGCCGCCGGCATCGTCCTGATCGGCGGCCATCTCGACAGCTGGGATCTCGCCACCGGCGCGATCGACGATGCCAGCGGCGTGGCGATCACCGCCGCCGCGGCCAAGCGCATCCTTGATAGCGGGAAGCGCCCCCGCCGCACGATCCGCGTGGTCTGGTTCGGCGCGGAGGAGGTCGGTGGCTTCGGCGGGCGCGCCTATGCCGAACGGCATGGGCGAGAGCGGCACGTCGTTGCCGCAGAAAGCGATTTCGGCGCCGACAACGTCTGGCGCTTCGAAACCGCCTTCCCCGCTTCCGCCAAGGCGATCGGCGACCGGCTGGCCAGCGCACTTGCTCCGCTGGGCATCGTGCGCGGCAGCGGCACCGCCGGTGATGGTGCTGACATCGGCCCGATCGTGGCGCAGGGCGTCGCCGGGGTGGACCTGAATCAGTCCGGGCTGGACTATTTCGATGTGCACCACACGCCCGACGATACGCTTGACCGTGTGAACCCCGAAAAGCTGCGCCAGAACGTCGCCGCGTGGACGACGATGCTGGCGATTGTGGCCGACGCGCCGGAAGAAATCGGGCCGGTTGAGCGCCCCGCGCGCTGAATCGGTTCGTCGCGAACCTTGCTCCCAGATGAATTTCCTCATTGACCCACCGGATTGGTCAGGTATTTGCCGGAAATCGCGTCGGCATCTGGGTCGGCCGCGAAACGAATTAAATGCTTGGGAGCATTCGAATGAAGAAGATCGTTCTGATCGCTGCCGCCGCCGGCCTGATGTCCGTGGCTGCTTGCTCGAAGTCGCCGGAGGCCGCCGCGGTCGAGAACAACGCCGACATGATGGCCGACAACATGGAAATGATGGCGGACAACCTCGAGGACATGGCCGACAACTCGTCCAACGCGATGGCGGCTGAAGGTCTCGAGAACGCGGCTGACAACATGGAAGACGCAGCGGACAACGTCCGTGATGCGGCTGACGAGCGCGTCGACAACATGCAGTAATAGCTGCCTGGGCTTCGGCCCACAGCTTTTGCTTGAAGAAAAGGCGTTCCTGTTCACGCAGGGGCGCCTTTCCTTTTATGTGGGCCGCCTATCTCTGCCGCACCGCCGGAT
Source organism: Sphingomonas dokdonensis (assembly GCF_002197685.1). Lineage (GTDB taxonomy): Bacteria > Pseudomonadota > Alphaproteobacteria > Sphingomonadales > Sphingomonadaceae > Sphingomonas > Sphingomonas dokdonensis. Next base: position 368,039 of record NZ_NBBI01000004.1, read on the forward strand.
GGCCATTGCCGCGGCGCGCGACTGAGCTTAGGCAGATACCACGCGGAAGGGCCTGTAGCTCAACGGTTAGAGCTGGCCGCTCATAACGGCTAGGTTGCGGGTTCGAGTCCTGCCGGGCCCACCGCGTGTCACTTGCGCCGGGCGAGAACAACGCCTAGCGAGCACAAGCGTCGGGGAGTGGCGCAGTCTGGTAGCGCGCCTGCTTTGGGAGCAGGATGTCGCAGGTTCGAATCCTGTCTCCCCGACCATTGTCGCTATCGCCGCACAGCCCGGCTCCTCGCCGCTTCCGCTTGGCTCCCCGTCGTCAAAGACCAGCCAGTTCGCCGATCGTCTCGCGCAGTGTCAGCGGGTCGAATGGCTTGACGATCACGCCCGCCGCGCCCAGCGCGCGATAGTTGGCGATCTGCGCCTGCCGACCCATGGCGGTGACGAAGATGAACGGCACGTCGCCGAGCCCATGAATGCTGCGCATCGCCGCCATCACTTCGGGCCCGCTCAGATCGGGCATCATCACGTCAAGCAATACCACCGCCGGTCGCCAAACCGGGTCCGCCACCAGCGCCAGTGCTTCCGCGCCGCCGCTCGCCAGCCGCAAGTCGATCCGCGGGTCACGCCTCAAGGCTAGTCGCACGATGTGGCGGATGTCCTTGTCGTCGTCGACGTACAGGATGGGCAGGTCGCCGGTCGTCATCATCCTGCTCTCTCGTGTCGAACGGACAACACACGCCGGATCGTTGCCTTCAAGTCGACCGCCGAGTGCCGCGATTTCACCACCACGGCGTCGACCAGCGCCTCGGGATCGAGCAGGACATCATGCGCCGAATAGACGATGGCAGGGATCGCTAGGCCGCACGTGGTGGTGAGGTCCGGCAGCAGATCAAGCCCCGTGCCGCTCGCCAGGTGATAGTCGAGGATCGCGAGGTCAGGGGTCTGGTCGCGCAAGATTGCGCGCGCCTCGGCCAGCGATCGCGCCTTCAGGATACGCGCGGTGCCCGACAGCGTCCGTGCGGTCACGTCCAGCGTGTCCTGATCGTCATCGAGATGGAGGACGATCGGCATGTCGGCCTTGTTGGCGGGCATCGCCGCCGCCAGCGCAGCCTTGAGCCGTGCCGGATGGACCGGCTTGTCCATCCAGTCGACCAGGTCGAGCGAGAACCGCGCCGCCGCGTCGGCATTGCCATCGGGCGACACAAGGATGATCGACAGCGCACCGGGCGCCACCGCCCGCCGCACGTCGCGGGCGAACGTCAAGGCATCCGGATCGTCCAGCGCCATGTCGAGTATCAGCAGATCGTAGCCACCATCCGCCAGTGCGTCGCGCGCCGCCGCTGCCGAGGTGACCACCCTACCCGTCAGCCCCTCCGCCTCGACGAGCGTCTGCAACTCCTGCCCCAGCCGGGCATCGGCCTCGCAGATCAGGACCTGCCGGCGATCCGCGTCGGCGCCTGCCGAATCAGCGGCGTCGATCGCCGGTAGCGAGAAGACGAAGCGCGTGCCGCCGGTCGGCCGGTCCTCGAACCAGATGTCGCCGCCGTGCCGCGTGACGATGTCGCGCGCGATCGCGAGCCCCAGCCCCGTTCCCGACCAGCCCTCCGATCGTGGTGCACGCTCGAAGCGGCCAAAGATGCGGCTACGAAACTCCTCGGCAATGCCGTGGCCTTCATCCGCCACCTCCACCTGCAACGCGCGCGCGTCATGGCGGGCGCAGACCGTCACCTTGCCGCCCTCCGGCGAAAACTTGACCGCATTGGACAGGAGATTGGCGAGCACCTGAAGCAGGCGGGCTTCGTCACCTTCGACCATCAGGAGTTCGTTCGGCAGCTGACAATCCAGCGTTACCGCGTGACTGGTGGCGAGCACCGCATGGTCATTGCACGCCCGCCGCACCACGTCGCGCAGGTCGAGCGGCGCGGTCGCGAGGCGGAAATTACCGGCCTCGATCCGGTCAATGTCCAGCATGTCGTTGATGAGCCGGATCAGCCGCTGCCCGTTGCTTTCGGCGATCTGGACGAGTTCCTGCGCCTCCTCCGGCAAGGCGCCGGCCGCATCGGCCCGCAGCAACGACAGCGCACCGATGACCGAGGTCAGCGGCGTGCGCAATTCGTGGCTGATGGTTGAGATCAGCTCGTCTTTCAGCCGGTCGAGCCGCTGGCGTTCGGTCGTATCGCGCAGCGAAGCGACGATATGGTCGCCGTCGGGCAGCCGCATGACGCCCAGCGCAACGTCGAACAGGATCGTTTCGCCGAACCGCGTTCGGATCGGCTGTTCCTGCAGAAAGCTGGTGCGCAGGCTGCCGTCCGCAAAGCCGATCCGCTCAATGAAATTTCCGACGCCAGGCGCGATGTCGGACAGCATCGCGACATCGCGGCGCTCCGCGTCCTCCGGCGTATAGCCCAGCACGCGCGTGACCGCAGCGTTGATCGTCTCGATCGTGCCGCTCGCGTTGATGATCACGATCGGGTCGGCGGTGGCGTTCAGGATCGTCTGGTTGCGCTCGGCCGCCTCATAGGCGGCGAGCGCGGCCTCGTATTTGGCGCGGCGCTGTCGCCACAATTGCGTCAGGATCACCGTCAGCGCCACGCTGGCGATCGCGGCGATGACCCACATCATCCACTCGATCCACGCCGCACGAGCACGGAACGCCTGCACGCGCTGATCGCCGACCTGGATCTCGCGACGAAAGACGTTCCCGACCAATTGCTCGAACTGCGCCATCAGCCGTTGGCCATCGCCCTCGTTGATCCGGCGACGCGCCGCGGCGGCGCCAAGCCGGTCGTACAGGTGGATCACCTCGTCCATCTCGGCGAACTTCGCGTCGGCGATGCGGCTCAACTCGCCGATCTGCGGCGGCGACCGCTCCTGCCGATACGCGCGGAAGAGATCGCGCAGCAGGCGTCGTACCGCCCCTTCCGCCGCGACATAGCGGGTGCGCAACTGATCCTCCCCGCCCAGCGCATAGCCGCGCTCGCTCGTCTCTGCCGCGCGCATCGTGGAGAGCAGGTCGACCAAATGGCTACGCCGGCTATAGGATTGCTGCGCCCCGAGGCGCAGCGTTTCCCAACGGCTATATTCCCCTTGGATCCAGAACAACGTGGCCGCGAGTACAATGGGGATCAGCAATGCAACGGCGACGAAGGGCCACGCCGACGGCTTGCGCGGCGGCGCGAGTGTCACGCGCTCACGCCGCCCGCCACCTGACCGCCGAGCAGCGGCTGCACGGCCAGCAAGGCTTGCGCGCGATTGACGACGCCCAGCTTGCGGAAAATCGCGGAAAGATGCGACTTCACCGTCGCCTCCGACAGGGCGAGATCACCCGCGATCTGTTTGTTGAGGCGCCCATCGGCCAGCGCGACGAGTACCTTGAGTTGCGCACTCGACAGGCTGGCAATCCGCCTGCTCAGCCCCGCCGCACTGCCGCTCCCCGGCACATGCGCAAATACGCAATTGCCGGCCAGGATTTCACGTATTTCGCCGACAAGCACATCGAGCGGGCGTGTCTTGTAAAGAAAGCCAGCCGCGCCAAGCGCCCGCGCCGCCTCTACCAAGGGCGCCTCTTCCTTGGCGGAAATCATCGCGACCGGCGTCGCTTTAGCCGCATGCTGCAATTGCATCAGACCGGAAAAACCGTGCGCATCGGGCAAGACGAGGTCGAGCAGAATCAGCCGATAGGATGAACGCTCGCTCACCATGGACAAGGCTTCGTTTACAGATCCAGCCGTGTCGACCGACACGCCCTGCGAGGCGGCGCGGGCTGCCAACGCGAGCCCCTCGCGCGTAAGCGGATGGTCGTCGGCAATCAGAATACGGCTGCTCAGATTGGATTGCGGCATCTTTCCCTTGCTTCGCTGCCCGATGATCGAACGTGCTGTCGCTAACAGATAGCGCGGCGACAGACACTTTGCTACCAATTGGCAAACAAAAAGCTGGAGGGATTAATACGTAAATTCCATCATACCGTGCTTCTTCAAACCGGATTGAAAGAAAGTTCATTCCTGTTTGAAGCATTGCGTGGCGCCGGCTGGTCTATACTTTCAGGCGATACTGCGACGTCAGACGATGCAACCATGATCGTTTCATCACCCAGCTCTGACGACCAAGCACCACTTCCCACCGACGCGAAGCTGAGCATCGCTCTGGGTGTGCCGTCCTATCACTCGGCGGCCGGCCATGATGCATGGATTACCGGCGAAGAAGACAGGGCCGAGTTGACCGCCTTCTTCACCCGCTGGTTGCCGCCGGACCTTGCCGCACTGGAGCGCCTTGCGGACGCTTTCGGCCGCCCTGCCGTCGAGCAGTTGACCGTCAGCTTGCGGGAGGAGCTGCGCGGTGCGTTGGCCGCTTTGTCGCGAGGCGACCTGCCGGACGGCCACAAACTCTCGGGCCTCGCCGGCACGTTGGGCTTCGCGGCAGCCAGCGAAGCATGGCGCGACGCGGACAAGGCGTGCGGCATCGACGACGCGCGGCGAACCAGCCGCACTGCAATCGTCGCCATCACACATTGGCTCGAATCCGCCGGTCAACCGACTTTGGCTAGCGGATCTTCACTCGAAAGCGCAGGGTGAAGGATCCACTCGTTCTGAACGTGCCTGTCGGCTTCACGCGGATTGCCCGCACCGCGGGGTCGTAGCCGTCGGCATCGGGTACCGGCGTGTAGCCCCAACTGGTGCCATTCGAAAATTCCAGGCCATCGGTCGTGCTGGCAAGCCCGCCGAAACTGTAGGTCAGCCCGCTATCGCCAAGCCCGAGAAGCGCACCGTCGACAAACGCGACCGGCCCGCTACCTGCAGCACCAAGATCGCGCACGCGCAGCATGGTCCCGGCCGGCAGCGGATCCTCGAACGCGGTGACTCGGACGGTTTTGCCGAGATTGGCAAGCGGATTGGACAGCGCAATCGTGTAATCCACCTCGGCGCCCGGAATCGACAGCGGCACCGTCGTTTGCACCGGTGCGGAAACGACCTGCGCGCTCTTGGTGACGCTGATCGGATCGGCCAGCGCCGGAGCGGCCGCCACGCCCGCGATCAGGAGCAGGAGCCGCCTCATTTGCGCCCCACCATCCGGCCAAGCGTATCGCGATCGAACTTCATCCGCATCGTTACATAAGCGCCCGACCGTGTGTAGCGGTCATCCTCGAAATCGCGGTCGCGATAACCGGCGATGTTGTAGCCGGCGCTGATCCACATGTCCTTGGCGGGCGACACGCCGATGGACGGGCCGGCGCTGAACGCCACGCGGCCGGGGCTGACCGCATGCTGCACCGAACCTTGCACGCCGATGTCGACATGCTGGCCGAGATCCTGCCGCAGATCGAAACCAAGAACCTGGATGAAGCCGGTGTAATCGTCATCGCCATAGCTGCCGCGCACCCATTTCGCGCCGTGATAAAGCGTGCCCGACAGGCCGTGGGCGTCGCCTTCCGATCCGGTGCGATAGTTCACCGCGATATTATGGATCGCGCGCAGTGTGTCCTGCCCGGTGCCGTTGCCGCCCGGCACGGCCAGCACATTGCGGCCGACGATCGCGCCATCCGCACGCTCGCTGCGCAGCTCGGCCCGGTCGAGCACCGACCAGCGGCTGTCGAGCGGCCGCCACGCCACCGCCACATCCGCATACAGGCTGCGAGCCTTCGCACCGTCCTGCTGCGTCACCGTGAAATAGCGCAGGCCAGCGGCAATGGTCTTCCCCTCGCCCAGCGTGCGGACAACATCGGCCGTCACGCCAAAGCGATCGTTCTGGTCCGAGCGCCGACGCTCCAATCGCCCGCGCCAGTTCCACTGATCGTGGCGATAGGTGAGGCCCAGCGTCATCGCGACATAATCGCCATCATTGTTCGCCGCGTCGATCATGCCGATGCTCCCGCCGCTCCCTGCCTGGAAAGGGCGGATCGCCGCGCCGGCAGGAATGGCGCCGCGCACGGTAGTGCTTGCGTCCAGCGTCGCATCCAGCGTCAGCGCCTTGGCCAGCGTCACCGACTGGATCACGCCATATTGTCCGTAGAGCCGCGCCGCGCCTGGCCCACCCGCAATGTCGCCGAACGCCTGCTGATTGAGTGTCCCCGTCACTTTGCCCCCCGGCCACAATGTCGCGTCCAGGCCGACCTGCGCGTTGTTCACGGTCGCGTCCTTGCCTTCGGCGATCTCATATCCACCGATCAGGCGGATCGCGGGGGTAAGGCGATAGGCCGCCATCAGCTGGTGGCGCGCCGGGAAATCCACGCTGTCCTTCGCGCCGTCGGGGGCGAATTGCGTCTGCGCCGTTACCGACAGCTTGCCGCCCAGCAGCGCCTGCGTGCCGCCCAGCGTCAGCAGCTTCGAATTGCGATCCTGCCCGTCCAGCCCGGTGTCGAACGCGAACTGCGTACCGGCGAAGATCGTGCCGGCCGCCCGCCGCAGCTCAACCCGCGCCTCGCCCGCCATGCGCCGGCCCGGCCCGTCGATCTGCACTTCGCGCCAGGCCGCCCCAGTCAGCGACACCCGGTCGGTCGCGCTCCAGCGCCCGTCGAAGCCGAACTTGCGGGTGCCCGCCTCCACCACGCTCTGTTGGCGCACGCCAAAGGCGGTGTCCTGCTGGCGGGCATAGGCCAGCATATCGAGCCGGGCGCCGCGATGCTCGACTTCGGCGAGCCACGCCTGCCCTGTGCCGATGCCCTGCGCGCCGCCCGTCGCCGCCTCGGCGCGCAGCTCGGTGGTGTCGTTCAGCTTCGCGCGCAGGTCCATGCCGGCGACGGTGGCGCCCTGCGCCTCGTCACGGATCGCCGAGATGCCCAGCTCCACCGCGTCGCGAGCCAGTTTCGCTGCCGCGCGCCCGCCAGCGCTCAACTTCTTGCCGCGACCATAGGTCTCGTAATCGACGACGATGAACACCGGATTGTTGGCCAGATCCTTGCCCAGCACCGGATCGCGGAAGCGGATGGTGCCGATCGTCGGGTCGATGTCATAATCGATATGCCGCGTCATCGGCGTGGCCGAGAGCACCCGCTCGGGGCGCAGCCGGTCGCGCACCTCCAGCCGCAGCTTGTCGCTGTTCGGCACGATGTCACGGCCCGACAGGCGATACGGCCCGGTCAGCCCCGCCCCGCGGATCTCGTCGCGGGCATAAACCTCGTCGCTGTGCGCCGCAAAGCCGGCCACGCTCACGCGCTTGCCGCTATATTCCGCCTTCACGCCGTTCAGCGTACGGCTGTAGCGGGTCAGCTGCGTCACTGTCATGCCGGTCTCGAAATCGCCGAACAGGGCATAGAATTCGCGCCGCTCCAGCCGCAGGTACAGCTTGCGCGAGGTGGCCGCGTCCTGCCCCTGGCGGCTGCGATCGCCATAGACGGTATAGTAGCGATCCGGGTCGATCACGCCCAGCAGCCCGCGGCTGCGGTCATACGCGCGGTCGCTGTCATAGGCGATCGTCAGTAGCCACGACCCCTTGATCCGCCCCTTGGCATAGAAAGCGAGCTGCCCGTCACGCACCACCTTGCCGCGCGCGTGGCGGGGCAGATCGGTGCTGCGCGTCTTCAGCGTATCGTGTCCCAGCGTGCCGGCGGCAAAGCCCACCAGCATCCAGTCCTTCGTCGCACCGGTCAGCCACGCCCGCGTATCGACCGCGCGCGAAACCTTGCCGTCGCTCAGCATCACGGTGGCACGCAGCGCGCCCGCCTGCGTCGTCGGCTCCAGCACCACATAGGCAAGCCCCTCGTCGCCGATGACGCGCGCGACGGCGGCGGGCGTGGGCCGCGCCAGCAGGCCGCGCGTGGCATCCTGATCAGGCTCGATGGCGACGCGATAGGGCGCTGCGATCGCCACCGGCACGATGGTGCCGTCCCGCACTGGCCGGCCGTCGCGATCGGCCAGGCGGATGGCGAGCAGCGGGCGGCTCAGCCCATCCGCAACCAGTCGGCTCGCCTCAGGCACAAGCGTCGCACTGGCCGGCGCACCGGCGACATGCACCGTGCGGGTAAGCACCTGCGCGACGCGCCCCTCGCCATCCAGCACCCGCGCCTCGAGGAGATTGTCGCCCGGCACCAGGCCGATGCCGGTCCAGCGCGAGATTGCGACTTCGCCGCGCGTGTCGGTCGCGTCAAAGGCCAGCGGGTCCACCGCCGCGCCGTTGATCCGCAAAGCCACGCGCTGCTGCGCACCATGTTTGATCACCACGCGCACCACCGGCGCCCGCGGGTTGTGATCGACCGTCGGGAACAGGAACGCGACGCCCGGCATGGCATCGGCCAGCCAGTCGCGATCGCCCGCCGCCTCGGCGGCCGGCGTCGCAACCGGCAGAGCGTCGGTCGCCTTCGCCGGCGCCACGCCGGTCGGGCGCAACTGGAAATCGACGCGCTGCAACAGGCCACCCGCGCTCTCGACGAAGCGCGAGGTGGCGCTACCCGCCTGGCGGGTGTCGGCATCGCAGGTCACCGCCTCATGCGTCGCCGGAATGCTGGCGGTATCGATCTGGACGACATGGCGGCCCGGCCGCACGCCCTCGATATGGTACAGCCCGTCCTTGTCGGTCGCGACGAACGTGCCGTCCTCCAGCATCAGGCGAATGCCGGGGATACCGCGCCGCCCCGCCTCGGGGTCGCGGCAGCCGCCCTCGGTCACGCGGCCGATCAGCGTGAAGCCGTCGGTGAACAGCAGCGCCTTGATCCGCACCGATGCCGCCGCCTCGTTGCCGGTCACCCCGCCGCTGCCCGACGCCAGCACGCGGTTCACCGCTTCGCCGGTCGGCGCGCCAGGATTGATCGACACGGCATAGCGGATCTCGGCCTGGCGCGCCGCAGCGATCGCCGGCACGCGAAACGCCAGCGTTCGCCCATCCGACGACACCGTCGGCTCGTCAGCGCCGCGCGTCGATCCACGTCGATAGCTCAGCCCCTTGGGCAGGATGTCGTTCAGCTCGACGCCGCTCGCCGGCGCACCCGAGCGGTTCTCGACCCGCACCACATAATGCACCACGTCGCCCGGGCTCGCCTCGCGAACGGATGCCGTCTTTGTCAGCAGCAGGCGCGTTTCGCCGGCGCGATCGAGCGGAATATCGGCAATGAAGGGGCTGGGATCGCTCAGCGTGAACGGCTCGCCAAGGGATGCCGGGTTCAACAGGAACGGCTTGCCCTGCGGGTCGCGCAGCGCGTCCAGCTCGGCGCGCGGCCGAGCAGTGGGCGCGCGATAATCGGCCGGCGGCTCCACCTTCAGCCGATAGGTGCCCGGTGCGGTCAGCGGAAACCGGTAATTCCCTTGCGGAAAATCGTACACGCGGCCGCTGGCGTCGGTCACGCTACCGCCGCTCACCACCGTCGACGGATACGCGCTGACGCCATCGTCGCCATAGACGGTGGCGGGCCGCCCGCTTTCGTCGACCAGCGTCACCACCGCCCCGTCGACCAGCGCGCCGGTCTGCGAATCGAACAGATAGCCGGTCGGGTCGATCAGCTGCGTGTAGGTCGACGCGAAGCTATATTCGTCCTCGTCGAAGTGCAGCGACAATTGCGCGCCGCGATCGAGGCGCAGCTCGCACGCCGAGGGCACGGGCTGCGGCTCGGGAATGCCGCCGGCGAAGATGCCGGTGTTCGGGCCGGTTTCCAGCAGCGGCAGCTGCAGTTTTTGGAATTGGCTTTCCACGCGAACCCACGAGATTTCCCGTACCAGCGGATCGCGATTGCCGCCCTCGTTATCCAGCGCGATGATCACCGCCTCGCGCGGTTCAACGGTCTTCGCCACCGGCGCGCGGGCGAAATCGGCCGCGTCGATCGGAGCGGGCGTGTAGGAGAGCGTGGGCACCGTCTCGCACTTCATGCCGCGCAGCTCGAAACCGATCGGGAGCAGGTTGATGCTCAACCGGGTCGGCCGCTTGGCGCGCGCGACATCGATGGTGACGGTGTTGGAAGGGATGGTGATCGGCCCGGTCGGGCCGTCGTACCGCAGCATGGCGGTATTGGTGATGCGCGCAGCGTCCTGCGCCGCACCCGGCTGTGCGGCGGCCATGCCCAGCGACAGGGCGGCGAGGTTCAGGAGCGCGCGAATTTTGGACATGTGGGAGCCTTCCGGCGCGCGCCTAACGCGCGCGCCGGTGGGGTTTCAGTCGTGTGGACGGGCAGGTTAGTTGATGGTCACCTTGAACGCGACGGCGACCGCGCCGAGGCCCGCCACGGTGCCGACATTCGCCGTCACCGTCTTGCTGGCAGCGTTGAACGACGCGGTGAAGCCGTCGAGCTCGCCGGCATCCGAATCGTCGTCATCCTCGGTTGTACCCAGCAACACGCACGTGCCGCCCGGCGCACCGATGGAGATCGATCCGGGCACATAGGTGGTGTTGGTCGGCACGACGTCGGTCAGCACCACGCCGCTTGCGCCGGTCAGCGCAGTGCCGTTCTGGACGAGCAGGCAATATTGCACCTCCGCGCCCGGAATGGCCTTCGGGTTGAGCGTGTTGACGGGGTCCGACAGGACGAGCGCGGACTTGGTCACGGTCAACGCCACGTTCTGTGCGCCGATCTCGTACGCGCCATAGGCACGGCCCTGGCCGTTGCGCGCAATATCGCCGAGGTTCAGCGCGCCGTCGCTATCGTTATCGGCGAACACCACGTCGACGACGTTGTCGGCATTGCCCAGGTTCAGGTCGGTCGGGATCAGCAGATCACCCTTCGAGCCCGACGCACCGCCCGCGGCGACCAGCACGTGGAGCGATGCCTGCGCCATGATGATGCCGGCGGTCGAGGGAATGTTGCCGACGATGAACACCGTGGCCGAGGCGTCGGGCGCCAGTTCGTCGATATACTCACGCGTATCGACGCCCGGCTCATAGGTACCGTTGCCGTTCGAATCGACATAGGCCTTCAGGCCGGTGACGTCGAAATTGTCGGTGCCGGTGATGATGCCGACCGACAGGGTAGTCTGATCGGGATCGAGCCAGAAATCCTGCACCCCGTTGGTGGTGTTCGTCACCTTGAACCGCAGCACCGCGTCCTGCTGACCGAGGTTTACCGACGTATTGCCCGGCTGATCGAGCACGACGGTGAAGTTCACCTTGCGGTCGACCACGAAGCTTGCGGTGGTGGAGCTGGTGGTCTGCTGCGCACCGTTGACGGTGTAGCTGACCGAGGCGGTATTGCTGACGGTGGTGCCGGCCGGCGTTGCCGTCTGCGCTTGAGCATTGCCTGCCACCCCGGCGAGCGTCGCGGCGCCCGACAACAGCAGCATCTTCATGTTACGTGCGGTCATGTTGGTTGTTCACTTGTTGGAGGTGGAGGAAGACGCGGTCGGAACCGCGCAGGTCACTTGAGAACGGCCTGAAATGCGAACTGCCCTTGGCCGTTCGCTGCCAGCGGGCCGTTCAGCCGCCAGCGCACATGGGTGACATCGTCGGCGCGGGCCGGCCGGGCCGGCGTACCGGCAGCAGCGACGCGCAGCGTGGAAAGCGGGCCATACGTCCTGCCGTCCACGGACAGCTCGGGCGCGGCCGAGCCCTGCGCCGGCGCACGATAGGCGATGCCGGCGGGCAGCGGATTGTCGAACACCAGCTTGTCGAGCGGCTGCGCGCCCGTGTTGCGATAGGCCAGGACGAAGACGACCCGGTCGCCCGGCACCGCCTTCTTCGCCGGCATCAGCGTCATCTTCGCGCTGCCGTCGGCGGCACGGGTCGGCGTTTCGATAAAGACCTTGGACGTGACCTGAAGCGGCCCTGCGCCTGCAATGGCCGGCACGGCAAATGCAACGGCAGCGACGGCGATCGTGCGTGTGATGAAAGAGGGTAGAACCATGGGGATAGCCCGTGCGGTGGAAACAACACCACGCACCAGGGGTTCACGTCGCTAACGAAATCTTACCGGCGCCTGGGACGCGGCGCCGCTTCAGACTAAAGTATGAGAGTTCGCCGCATCAGGGGCCGCGAAACCTTGCCGTCTTCATGCACCAGACAGCCTGCTCTTGCGGCGCGCGCCACAGTCATTCTGCGGTTCGACGCGCATCAAAATGGTCAGGCAGCGAAAAGGTTCCGTAGCTAATCCTGGAAGACTTTCTCGTCGCGCCTTCAGGGGCGTGCCGAGGTGTCCCGATCCTGCGTCGCTGCTTGCAGCACGTCGTCCAGAGTGGCCGGCGCAAACCCTTGCGCGTCCAACAGGTCGAGCATGGCAACCCACCATTGATGAAAGCGCGCGGCATCCTGCTCGTCACGCACGTAAGGCGTATGGCCGGGCACCAGGCTGGGCGAGTGAAACGACAGGGTCAGCAGCCGCGTCCCGTCCTGCGCCGCCAGCCGCACCGCGGCCGATGCTTCCGCGATGGAAACGCCCTCAGGAGTCAGCGGCACCCGCGACAGCAATCGCGAACGCGCCAGCAGCCCCGCGCCACGCGGCAGCCTTGTCGCCGCGCGGTGGACGGGCGCGCCTGCGCGACGCAACAGCCCGGTGAAAATGGTCGTCAGCGGCAGCTCGATCAGCCCCGGCGCCTGCGACACGCGAAAGGCATCGGGGCCGATCGCGCGATAATCCGGGCCACCCTGCGCGCTGTAATCGTGGAACGACCGGACGGACGTGTCGAGCCGGTACCCGCGCTCGGCGAGCAGCCCCAGCGTGCGTGGGCCAAGGCCATAGCGACCGGCGCGAAACGCCAGCGGCGCACGGCCGAACACGTCGGCGATCGCCGTCGTCAGCCGGTCTAGCTTCTGCGCCTCCAGCACGGGTGGCAGATTGCCGCCAAAGGACAGGTGCGCCGACGGCTCCTCGGCATGTGGCGGATTGACCCACGGGTGCAGCTGCGCACCGATCGTGGAGCGTCCATCCGCCACCAGCCCCCGCAGCGTCGCCGCGGCGCGGGGGTCGGCCACCACAGGATAGTCGCACAGATAGCAAGGGTGCACGCCGCGATCGACAAAGCGGCGATGCATCTCCGGCAGCGCGGCAATCGCCGAGACGGACCGCGCCGCGCGCGAAAAGGGCGCCGCCCAGTCGAACTCTTCTTCCGTATCGACGAACACAACGAACCGCCGGCCGAATGCCGCCGGCCAAGCGATCCGCTGCTGCGGCGCGGGCGGCGGCATCCGCCAACGCTGGGAGCCGCCCGGTGCCGCCATCAGGTCGATACGGCCTGCCCTGCCTCACCCGCGCGCGCCGCGTCATCGTCGACCGGCAGCGCCACCGTGATCCGGTCGGCCGCGATCGTCAGCCTGCCGCCCAGCTGAGTCGCCAGATTGCGCGCAAGGCGCAGCGCGAAGCCGGTGCCCAGCAGCGGCGCGCCCGGCACCTGATCGTCGCTCGACGCCTCGACGCGCAGCAACTCCTCTTCCGGCATATCGGCCAACGCGCGCGGGCGCGTCACGGAGACGATCGCCTCGCCTTCCGCCCCGCTGGTCGAGAGGCAGATCGCTTCCTCCTGCTGTGCCGATGAAACAAGCGTCGCGACCAGCCGCACCAGCAACCGCTCCGCCGCCCGCTCGTCGCATCGCAGCGCCACGCCGCCGCCGCCGGGTGTTAACTCAAGCGTGCATCCACGCGTGGCCGCGAGTGGCCGGGAATCGGCCGTAACCCGCTCGAGCAGCGGCCGCAGCGGCACCTTTTCAGGCCGAAGCGACAACGCACGCCCTTCGATCCGCGCCGCCATATCGAGGTCTTCGATCGTCGCCACCAGGTCCGCGGCAAGCAGCCGTATGGCGCCCGCCCGCTCGCGGTACGGCGGCGCGACCGGGCCCAGCAACTGCGTTTCGATCAGCTCGGAAAAGCCGGCGATCGCATTGGTCGGCGTGCGCAATTCATGCACCAGCCGCCGCAGCCCCTCCGCATTGCCCTTCTCCGCCACCTCGGCCGCGATACGATCGAGCCGCGAGCGCCGCGCTGCGCCCTGATAACCGATGAACGATCCGGTTGCCGGATCGAACAGCGGGACGGCCGACACCTGCCACGTGCCGCCAAGCGGCCCGGCACCGTCCAGCGTCAGCCACGCATCGTTGAAGCTTACCCGTTGCGCAACGGCATCGCGCACGTCCATTGCGTGCTTCAGCGGACCTGTCGTGCCGCCGGCCAGCAGGCCCGCCCCGATCAGATCGGCACCGATCAGCGCACCGCGCGGCGCCGCATCGGTCCAGCGCACCGTGCCCGACACATCGGTCTGGAAGCGGAAGCGGTCCACCTCCGGCAGCGGCGATGCCATGGGCGCGGCTGCCCGCTGCTCCTGATAGCTGGCGATCCGATCGACCAGATCGGCGATGTCGAAGCCAGTCGCCACAGGCCCGGGCCGGGCCGCGATCGCCGGCTCTGGCTCTGGTGCGGGGTGCGACGTATCGGCACTGTCCGCCTCGGGCGACGTGGCGATTTCCCCAGCCGCCTCGTCCTCGTCCCCGCCGGGCACATAGGCCAGCGCAAAGTCGGTGGAGCCGAAGCTTTCCAGCGCGCGCACCACATCATGATCGAGATCCTCGCGCCGCCGCAGCGCCGCCCGTCCGCTCGGCCGGAGCGCCGGGATCAGCGTGATCCAATCGCCCGCCGGCAGGCGCACCCCGCGCAGCACGGCAGACGCAACGCTCGCCTCATCTTCCGCAAACACCGCGACAAGATCCTTGGGCGGCTGCGCCAGGGCAAAGCTACGTGCCACGGAGGCGCGCACGCTCGCCGGCACCTGGTCGCGCAACTGCCGCAAACGCGCGAGCGTCTCCGCGTCCGCCGCCACGCGTCCACGTGCGATCAGGTCGGCAAGCTGCCGAAACATCGCCTGCGCGCCAAAGGCGGTGGACGCATCGGCCGCAAGCACCGTTTTGAGGCTATCGTCGAACCGCACGCACTGACCCATTCTCCGCCGGCGACGGTGCCGCCAACCGGCGTCGCTCGTAGCGAACCCATACACGCGGGAAAACAAATGAATCGTGACCAAAGCCGTTGATCGACAATTGCGTTGCCGCGCAACTATCCTATAGGTGGCGGCATGTTCGTGATCGATATGCTGCGTGCAAATGGCGGTTTTCGTGCTTGATCGGATCGACCGGCAGATACTGGCTCTGCTGCAGGAAGACGGCCGCATGACCAATGTGGATCTGGCAGAGCGTGTGGGGCTTACCGCGCCACCCTGTCTGCGCCGCGTCCGCTCGCTGGAGCAGGCCGGGGTGATCCGCGGCTATCATGCCGATTGCGAGCCGGCGATGCTCGGCTTTCCCATCACTGTGTTCGCGATGGTCAGCCTGCGCAGCCAGGCGGAACACGATCTTGCCGCGTTCGAAAAGCACGTCGCTGGTATTCCGGAGGTCCGCGAATGCCACATGCTGAACGGTGAGATCGACTTCATCCTGAAGATCGTCGCGTCCGACCTCGAATCGTTTCAGCGCATCCTGACGACACACCTCACCGCCGCGCCCAATGTCGCGAGCGTCAAGTCGTCGCTGACGATCCGGACGGCCAAGGCGTCACCGGGCGTGCCGATCGTGGTGCCCGCAGAGTAAAATTATCACAACAAAAAAGGGGCGGCCGAAGCCACCCCTTTTCCGTTCATGATTTCCGCGCCGATCAGGCCGACGGCGGATTGTCGAGATACAGCGTCCAGAACGAAGCGATGTCGCTCCGCGGCGCGGTCTTCACCTCGCCGAAAGCGGCCTTTGCCGCGGCCTTGTCACCCGACTGCGCCAGCGCGATGCCCAAGTGGGTGTTGACCGTATCCGCATCGACGCCGCCCTTCTGCAACGCGACCTTGTACAGCTCCACGGCCTTGGCATAATTGCCCATGCCCAGATAGGCGTCGCCCGTATTCAGCGCGATACGGCCGTTGGCGCCAGCCTTCGCCTTTGCCTCCACCGGTGCGAGCGAGCCTTCGCTGGCGATCGCCTGATTGGTCACGCGCAGCAGATCGGCGGCGGCACCGGCCGGCAGCTTGCCGGCGGCCTTGCCCTCGTCGATCACGGCCTTCGCCTCGTACGGCAGGCCCAGGTCGTACGCCCACTGAGCGTAGATCTCGTAATCATACTGGTCGGCCAGCGACTTGCTGGCGCGCATCAGGCGATACAGGTCGACCTTCTGCCCCTTGTCCAGCGTCACGGCACTCTGCTGCGTCAGGCCATAAGTGACGATGCCGTCGCGCCAGTTCTGCCGGGTCGGGTAAGCGACCAGCCACTTCTTGATCCAATTGGCCGTCTGCGGACCCATGCGCTTCTTGTTGGTCTGCGCGATGGCGTATTTGTACAGCTCTTCGCTCGGCTTCTGGCCCGCGGCGACCTGCGCGTCGAGCGCCTTTTCCAGCTCCGCCGTGCCGCCGGCGACATCGCCTGCGTCCATCTTCAGCTTTACCAGCTGCAGCGGCAGATTGGGGTCGTTGTAGCCGAGCTGCTGCGCACGCTGGAAATAGGTGGCCGCGCCCGCATTGTCCTTGGCATTGGCTGCCATGACGCCGAGCTGATAGTTATACTTCGCCACGTCGACCGCCGGGGTCTTCGGGTTGGCGATCAGCGCCTCGAGCGGCGCCTTCAGCCCCTGGTCGCTCACCTGCTGGTTCGCGGCGCGCGCATCCTGCATCTTGCTCGCCTCGGCCTGCAATTGCAGCGCGGCGACGATGTAGCGGTCATCCTCGGTCTTGGCGGCGGCCTGCGCCGCGGTCAGCTGCGTGCCGGCGGTGGCGTAATCCTTTGCCGCAATCGCCTTCTGCGCGGCGGCGGCGGCATTCTGCACCTCCTTGCTGAGCTTCAGCTTGGGGGCGCCCTGCTCCGCCTTCTTCTGGGCAAGTGCCGGCGGCGAGACGGCGATGCCTGCCGCGCCAGCCATCAGCGCGGCCGCGAAGGCAACGCGGGAAATGCTCTTCATCGAAACTGCTCTCCTCATTCGAGCGTGAATGCTTGTTGTTGCGCTTACTGTCCTCATGGCCCCTCATCAAGGAAGTGCGCTGAATGGACATTGAACGTAATGCTTTGCGCGCCTAGCCGGAGCCCATGAAGACAGTCATCATCGGCGCCTCGGGTGGCATCGGCAGCGCGCTGGTAGAGGCCCTGAGAGAAGAAGGCGCGGCGGTGCAATGCTTCTCCCGCCCCGAACTCGACATCACGGACGAAGCCTCGGTCGCGCAGGCAGCGGCGCGCGCCGGCACGCCAGAGCTGGTGGTGATCGCCACCGGCCTGCTGCACGACGGCACACGCGGCCCGGAAAAGGCGCTGCGGGATCTCGATGCGGAGTGGCTGGCCAGACAATATGCGGTAAACGCCATTGGCCCCGCTCTGGTTGCCAAGCACTTTTTGCCAATCATGCCGCGCACTGGCCGGTCGGTCCTCGCGATCCTGTCAGCCCGGGTGGGCAGTATCTCCGACAATCGCCTGGGCGGCTGGTACGGCTATCGCGCCAGCAAGGCGGCGCTCAACCAGCTCGTGCGCACGCTGGCGATCGAGGACAAGCGGCGCAACGAACGCGGCGTCGTGGTGGCGCTGCACCCGGGCACAGTGGACACGAAGCTATCGAAGCCGTTCCAGCAATCGGGGCGCGACCTGTTCGCGCCGGGCCGCGCCGCGGTCCAGCTGCTGGATGTAATCGACGGTCTGAAGCCGCAAGACAGCGGCAAGCTGTTCGCCTGGGACGGCGCCGAAATCGCGCCCTGACGATGATCGGTCCGCCCGCCTCGCCGATCGCGATCCGGCCTCTGACCACCGCAGACCTGCCACAGGCAATGGCGATCCAGTCGCTCGCCTATCCCGCATTCCTGCGTGAAGATGCCGCCGCTTTCGCCAGCCGACTGACGCTGCGCCAATCCTGTTGCCTGGCTGCCACTCGGGCCGATACATGCGGCGAAACGCTGATCGCCTATCTGCTGGCGCATGGCTGGCCGAGCCGGTCTCCCCCGGCGATCGGCACGATCCTGTCCGAACCGGATGGGTGCGCGATATTGTTCATCCACGATCTGGCGGTTGCGCCGGTCGGTCGCGGCACCGCTGTCGGAAGGCGCCTGGTCGATGTCGCCACTGGTGCCGCGGCGCGGCAGGGCCTGGCGCGCGCCGAACTCATCGCGGTGGACGGCGCCGCGCCATACTGGCAGCGGCTGGGCTTCGCTGAGGAAACCGTCTCGCCTGCGCTGGCCGACAAGGTGGCCGCCTATGGCCCTGCCGCGCGCTGGATGACGCGGCCGATCACACCCGAAATCGTGGGGTGATACCGCCAGCATTCGCGCCCGCACGCGTGACATTTCGGTTGCAGGCTCCTAGACAGGCACGACACACGACTCCCAACCCGAAAGTAGCGTTTTGACCGACGAGACCGTCCTCGCCGACCCATCGGACATTGCACCGATCTCCATCGTCGAGGAAATGAAGACCAGCTACCTCGATTACGCCATGAGCGTGATCGTGGCGCGCGCGCTCCCCGACGTTCGCGACGGTCTGAAGCCGGTGCACCGGCGCATCCTCTTCTCGGCCAACGAAAGCGGCTTCACCTACAATCGGCCGTATCGCAAGTCGGCCCGCATCGTCGGTGACGTGATCGGTAAATACCACCCGCACGGCGACACTGCCATCTACGACGCCTTGGCGCGCATGACGCAGGACTGGTCGATGCGCCAGCCGCTGATCGACGGCCAGGGCAACTTCGGCTCGATGGATCCCGATCCGCCCGCCGCCATGCGTTACACCGAGGCGCGCCTTGCCCGCGCGGCCGATTACCTGCTGGACGATCTCGACAAAGACACCGTCGACTTCCAGCCGAACTACGACGGCTCGGAAAGCGAGCCGTCGGTTCTCCCCGCCCGCTTCCCCAACCTGCTCGTCAATGGCGCCGGCGGCATCGCGGTCGGCATGGCGACCAACATCCCGCCGCATAACCTTGGCGAAGTGATCGACGCCTGCCTCGCCTATCTCGATCGCGCGGTGGAGGGCGGCGAGCCGCTCACGACCGAAGAACTGATGGAGATCGTGCCGGGCCCGGATTTCCCGACCGGCGCCGTGATCCTCGGCCGCGCAGGCGCGCGCAGCGCCTATGAGACCGGTCGCGGCTCGATCATCGTCCGCTCGCGCTACAAGATCGAGGAAGGGCGCGGCGACCGTCGCTCGATCGTCCTCACCGAAATTCCGTACCAGCAGGGCAAGAACGCGCTGGTCGAGAAGATTGCCGAAGCCGCCAAGGACAAGCGGATCGAAGGCATCGGCGACGTTCGCGACGAATCCAACCGCGAAGGCGTGCGCGTCGTCATCGAGCTGAAGCGCGATGCGACCCCCGACGTCGTCCTGAACCAATTGTGGCGCCACACGCCCGCGCAGGGCAGCTTTCCCGCCAACATGCTCGCGATCCGCGGCGGTCGGCCCGAGATGCTGCCGCTGCGCGACATCATCGCGGCGTTCGTGCAGTTCCGCGAGCAGGTCATCACCCGCCGCTCGAAGTTCGAACTCGCCAAGGCGCGCGACCGCGCGCACATCTTGCTCGGCCTTGTCATCGCGGTGACGAACTTGGACGAGGTCGTCCGCATCATCCGCGGCTCCGCTTCGCCTGCCGAGGCCCGCGCCGCCCTCATGGTGCGCGAATGGCCGATCGCGGAGATCGCCGGCTATATCAAGCTGGTCGAGGCGGTGGAGACCGAGATCACCGGCGACACCTATCGCCTTTCCGAAATCCAGGTCCGCGCGATCCTCGACCTGCGCCTCCATCGCCTCACCGCGCTCGGCCGCGACGAGATCGGCGACGAGCTCAAGACGCTGGCGGACTCGATCGCCGAGCTGCTCGCGATCCTCGCCGACCGCGTGAAGCTCTACGCGGTGATGCGCGAGGAATTCACCGAAGTCCGCACCCTCTTCGCCACCCCGCGCCGGACCGAGATCGCCGCTGCCGCCGATGGCATCGACGACGAGGATCTGATCGAGCGCGAGGACATGGTCGTCACCGTGACCATGCAGGGCTATATCAAACGCACCCCCTTGGAGGCGTTCCGCGCCCAGGCGCGCGGCGGCAAGGGCCGCAGCGGCATGGCGACCAAGGACGAGGATGCCGTCACCAGCCTTTTCGTCACCTCGACGCACACGCCGGTGCTGTTCTTCTCCACGCTCGGCAAGGTCTATCGCATGAAGGTCTGGCGCCTGCCCGAGGGCAGCGCGAACACGCGTGGCAGGCCGATGATCAATCTCCTGCCGCTCCAGCCAGGCGAGACGATCTCCACCGTCCTGCCGCTGCCGGAGGACGAGGCGGAATGGGGCAAGCTCCACGTCATGTTCGGCACCGCGCGCGGCAGCGTGCGCCGCAACGCGATGGACGCGTTCACCAACGTGCCCTCGAACGGCAAGATCGCGATGAAGTTCGAAGGCGACGATGCCGACGATCGCCTGATCGGCGTCGCGCTGCTGGAGGAGAATGACGACGTCCTCCTCGCCACCCGCCAGGGCAAGGCGATCCGCTTCCCGGGCGACGACGTGCGCGAGTTCCAGAGCCGCAACTCCACCGGCGTGCGCGGCATGCGCCTTGCGCCCGGCGACGAGGTGATCTCGCTCTCGATCCTGCACCGCACCGGCGCGACGCAGGAAGAGCGCGAGGAATATCTCCGCTTCGCCCCCTGGAAGGCGACCGAGCGCGAAGGCGAGCCACAGATCCCAATGGATCGGTTCGAGCATCTGCGCGCGCACGAACAATTCATCCTCACCGTTTGCGCCAACGGCTACGGCAAGCTGTCCTCAGCCTTCGAATATCGGCGCATCGGTCGCGGCGGTCAGGGCATCGTCAACATCGACAATATCGATCGCAACGGCCCGGTCGTCGCCAGCTTCCCGGCGAGCAAGAACGATCAGCTGATGCTCGTCACCGATCAGGCCAAGCTGATCCGCATGCCGCTGGCGTCCCTGCGTGTCATCGGCCGCAACTCGGCCGGCGTTCGCCTGTTCAACGTCGGTGACGGCGAGCATGTCGTCGGCTGCGCGCGGATCGACGAGGAGCCCGAGCCCGAGAACGCCGCGGAAGAGGCGATCGCGGCGGAACTCTCCGGCCCCGAAACCGCTCCCGACACCGGCGCGACGATCGGCGATGACGCCGCCGCCGGCCCGGAGGATGGACAATGAGCAAGCCGACGACCGCGTACAAGGTGCTGACGAACGAGCAGATGATGGCGCTCGAACACGACGGCACCTTTGCCGGCGCGCCGGTCGATCTGCAGGACGGCTACATCCACCTGTCCACCGCCGCGCAGCTCACCGAAACGGTCGACAAGCACTTCGCCGGGCAGGAAAACCTGCACGTCGCCGCGGTCGACCTGGAGGCGCTGGGCGACAAGATCCGGTGGGAGGAAAGCCGCGGCGGGCAGCTGTTTCCTCACATCTACGGCCCGCTGACGCTCGACACGGTGGTCGCCTACAGCGCGCTGGAGCGGCTCGACGATGGCACCGTCCGCCTGCCCGTTACCGGCTGACGACAAAAACGGCTGGCCCGGGGCAGCGCCTGCCCCGTTCGGCTACTCGACGGCAGATTGCGCCAGCCGATCCAGCCACGCTTGCGCCTGCTTAGGCTCGCCGACCGCATCCGCGTTGACGCGCCCGCGTGATTGCAGAAATTCCTGCTGAAGCGCGAACGGGGGCAGCAGCAACTGCTCGCGCATCTTGTCGATGTCTTGCCCGAGTTCCGCGAGATGATCGATCACCGGCGCGATCTTCTCGCGCGTCCGGCGATCGCCCTGATGGTCGAACAGCCCCCACTTACCTGAAGCCGTCGTGCGTAGCGCGGCAATCAGCGCGTCGGTGTATTCGGCCTCCAGCTCCATTCGACGGGCATCGAGGCGGTTCAGTCGATCAGCTTTGGCCATCATCCGCCCCTACACGGGTCAGACCGGCGTGGCCCACCCGATCTGTCACGTGAACAGGTCAACCACCTCGGCACCCTCACCCTCCGCCTGTAGCAACAAGGTGCGGTGGCAATGGCAGGGGTCGCGCTCGTAACACAGCAGCGCGGCCGGCATCTCCGCCGCCAGTTCGCGCATCTGCGCCGCGGCCGCCTGCGCCTCCGGCAGCGCCAGTTGATCGTCGTACACCGCGCGCAACGTCGCCACATCGCCCTTCTTCGCCGCATCGCGCCCGCGCTTGGGCGTGCCCAGCGCCTTCAGGTGAACGTAATCAATTCCCGCCTCGCGCAGCGTCGCCGCCAGCATCGATTTGGATAAGCCCGGCCGCCGCGACAGCGGGAGCGCCCGCACGTCGATCACGCGCTTCACACCCGCGCGCGCCAGCGCAGCGAGGAAATCGGCCATGGTCGTCGCCTCATATCCGATGGTGTAGACCTTCATCGGCCGGCGGCTCAGGAGCTATGGTCGGAAATGATCCGCCATCCCGCCTTGCGCCGCTCGAACAAAAGGGTGGTAAGCCCCGTCTGCGGCTCGCTGGTGGCCGGCGTCAGCGTCCAGCGCGCAACCAGCAGCATGTGGACGTTGCTGATCGTGCGCCAGGCAACGGGCTGAAACGACAGCCGCCCCCGGCTGTTCGCGCCATCGGCGAAACTCTTCTCATAACGCGCCGCGATCGCCGCCTTGCCGCGCGCCAGTTCCTTGCCCGACGCATAGACGGCGTCATCGGCATAAACCGCCATGAACCGCTCCAGCGATCCGCTATTCCAGCCGGCCGCGCTCGCTGCCATTTCCGTCTCGATCGCGGCGGCCGGCGTCTCGGCCGGGGCGGCTTGCACCGCCGCCGCGATCATCACGGGCGCAAGCAGGGCGTGGATCATGGGCGATCATCCTCCATCAATCGCGCCAGCGCCCGCTCGTCGAGCGGCCCGGCGCACAGGAACCCCTGATAATAGGTGCAGCCCTCATCGGCGAGCAGATCGCGCTCCGCCACATTCTCGACCCCTTCGGCAATCGTTTGCAGGCCCAGCCCTTCGGCGATCGCCAGGATGCCGCGCACCACGACGCGCGCGCGCGGTGCGCCCGTAATGTCCTGCGTCAAACTGCGATCGATCTTCAGGTAATCGAGCGGCAGCGCCTTCAGATAGGCAAGGCTCGAATAGCCGGTGCCGAAATCGTCGATCGCGACTCTGAGCCCACGCGCCCGCAGCGCCTCCAGCCGCGTCGAGGCCAGCGGCAGGTCCGTCACTAACCCGCTTTCGGTCACTTCCGCCGTCACCCGCGCCGGATCGATTCCCGCGCGCTCCACCAGCGCCATGAAGTGCGGCGCGAAATCCCACCGCGCGAGATCCGCCGCTGTCACGTTCACCGCCACACGCAGGTTGGCCAGCGCGCCCTCCCACGCCGCCGCACGCGTCAGTGCCAGCAGCTGGATATGCTCGGACAATGCCAGCCCCAGCCCAGCGCGCTCGGCCGCGGCAAACAACGTGCCCGCGCCCAGCACGCCGTGTTTCGGGTGCTCCCACCGCGCCAGCGCCTCCACGCCCGTGATGCGATCGGTCGCCAGCGCCACCTGCGGCTGGAACAGGATGTCGATCTCGCGCCGGTCGATCGCGCGGTGCAAATCGGCGGCAAGATCCAGCCCCGCCGCGATATGACCTTGCGGCGCAACCCGTACCTGCGGCGCATCGCCCGCTGCCGCTGCCGTCAGCGCCTCGCGCGCCCGCGCCACCAGCGAGCCTGCAGCCTCGCCGTCGTCGCGATGCGCCACACCGATCCGCGCGCCCAGCCACGCTTCCTCGCGCCCCAGCATGAAGCACCGCGCCAGCGCGCCCTCGATCGCGGCGATGCGCCTGCGCGCCGCCTCCACATCCTCGCGCACGGCAATGATGAACTGCGCGCCCTGATCGCGCTCGATCACGGCATAGGGCGGCAGCACCGCGGTCAGCCGCCCCGCCGCCTCACGCAGCAACTGATCGCCGACCTCGCGGCCGAAGGCGGCATTCACCGTATCGAAATGCGTGATCGCCACTACCGCCACCGTCGCCGGCTCAACCGGATCGCCCGCGGCGATGAAACGCGCCACCGCACCTTCGGCCAGCTCGCCCGCCCGCCGCATCCGCCCGTTTCCGCGCAGACGCCGCGCATACCGGCCGGCATAACGCAGCGCGAGCGCCAGCGATTCGCTGGTCGGCTCCCCCACCGCGACATGCGTCGCGCCGGCGTCATAGGCCGCCGCCGCGCCCGCATGATCGGCTACGATCGCCAGCACGGCCTGCCGCGCATGCACCGCCGCCGCTTCGGCGTCCGCCAGCAGCGACGCACCGCCGCGCGCGTCGACCAGCAGCACGTCGGCCCAGTCCGTCCCGGCGCGTCCACCCGCCAGATCAACCAGAGCCGCCAGGCTTTCGGCGCCCGGTGCCAATATCACGTCCACGATGTCGCCTGCGATCTTGCTCACCGGCGCGACCGTATGGGGCGGCGAGTCTCGCAGCAACTGGATTGCTGCCCTTGTTACCGACCCTGCGAGCGCCTAGCTGTTCCGTTATGGGAGCAACGCCCGCCGCCTCCGGCCTCGTCGACGGTTTCGGCCGCACCATTCGCTATCTGCGTATATCGGTCACCGATCGATGCGATCTGCGCTGTCGCTATTGCATGGCGGAAAAGATGACCTTTCTTCCGCGCAGCAAGCTGCTTGCGCTCGAAGAGATCGCCATCATCGCCGAGCGCTTCATCGACTTTGGCGTACGCAAGATCCGCCTGTCGGGCGGCGAACCGCTCGTCCGCCGCGACGTGGTGGAGCTCGTCCAGCGGCTCGGCAGCCATGTCGGCCATGGCCTTGACGAGCTCACCATGACCACCAATGCCACGCGCCTGGCGGATCACGCCCAGGCACTCGCCGATGCGGGCATCCGCCGCCTCAACGTCAGCATGGACAGCCGCGACCCCGCCGTCTTCCGCCACATCACCCGCCATGGCGACGTCGATCAGGTGCTCGGCGGCATCGCGGCGGCCAAGCGCGCCGGGCTTGCAGTCAAGATCAACATGGTCGCGCTGAAAGGGCTGAACGAGGATGAGATCGCCCCCATGCTCGATTGGTGCGTGGGCGAGGGTCACGATCTGACGCTGATCGAAACCATGCCGATGGGCGCGATCGACGAGGATCGCACCGACCGCTTCGTGCCGCTCACGGCGGTGTTCGACCGCCTGTCGCAGCAGTTTGAGCTGGAGCGCGACCTTGCCGGCACCGGCGGCCCGGCGCGCTATTGGCGCGTGAAGGGCAGCGCGACACGGCTCGGGCTTATCTCGCCGCTGACCGCTAATTTCTGCGACGGCTGCAATCGCGTACGCCTCACCACCGAAGGCCGGCTCTATTCCTGCCTTGGCCATGACGACCAGGT
The DNA here is from genome assembly GCF_002197685.1 of Sphingomonas dokdonensis. GTDB lineage: Bacteria > Pseudomonadota > Alphaproteobacteria > Sphingomonadales > Sphingomonadaceae > Sphingomonas > Sphingomonas dokdonensis. The sequence continues at coordinate 393,171 of NZ_NBBI01000004.1, forward strand.
CGATCTGAAGGCTGCGCTGCGCGACGGCGGCGTACCGGCGCTCGACGACGCGATCCGCCTCGGCATCGCCGGCAAGCCGGCGCGCCACGATTTCCGCATCGAACGCGGCTCAGCCCCGGCGGTGGCGCGCCACATGAGCGTGACCGGCGGATGACCACCTATGTGCGGCGGGCATTGGTCGCCTCGCCAACCGCCCAGGCGCAGGCCGCACGCGCCAGCCTTGCGGATGCATGGGACTGGTGCCCGATCGAGCAAGCCGATGTGGTAATCGCATTGGGCGGCGACGGCTTCATGCTCCAGACGCTGCACACCCTGCTCGACATGCGCCGCGCCAGCGTGCCCGTATTCGGCATGAACCTCGGCACCGTCGGGTTCCTGATGAACGAATGGCGCCAGCACGATCTTGACGAGCGCCTCACCAACGCCCGTGCCTTCAAGGTGACGCCGCTGGCGATGACCGCGACGGGCGTCGACGGACGCATCCACACCATGCCCGCGATCAACGAGGTGTCGCTGCTACGCGAGACGCGCCAGACCGCCAAGCTGGAGGTGCGGGTGAACGATCGCGTCGTGATGGAGGAACTGGCCTGCGACGGCATCCTCGTCGCCACGCCGGCCGGCTCGACCGCGTACAACCTGTCGGCGCACGGGCCGATCCTGCCGCTCGGCTCCGCAATGGTGGCGCTGACGCCGATCAGCGCGTTCCGCCCGCGGCGTTGGCGCGGCGCGATCCTTCCCGACAAGGCACGCATCAGCCTGCGCGCGCTCGATCCCGGCAAGCGCCCCGTGTCCGCCGTGGCCGACCAGCGCGAGATCCGCGAGGTCGCGCAGGTCGACATCGCGATCGACCGCGCACGCGAGCTCACCTTGTTGTTCGATCCCGAGCACGCCCTCGACGACCGGATAACGATGGAACAGTTCGTCGCGTGAGTTTTTACGCCCGCAAGGGGGTTGCAAGCGCTGAAATTCCAGCTAAAGACGCGCCTCCCGCAGGCGTTCCCTGATAGCTCAGCGGTAGAGCTCTCGACTGTTAATCGAGCGGCCGTAGGTTCGAATCCTACTCAGGGAGCCAGCGGGCCTATTCAGGCCCGTTCACCACGCCCCAGCAGACGTTGATTTACCCCCATATTTCGGGCATTTCACCTGTTCATGGCGCTCCACCGCATTTCATCCAAGGCCCTGGTACGTGGGGGTATTGCAGGGGGTACGTTCCGCTGCTGACGGATGTTGCCTGTCGCAAGGCGAAAGCGGCCGAGAAACCGGCCAAGATCGCCGATTCACACGGGCTCTTCCTCTACGTGACGCCGGCGGGGCTCAAGTCCTGGCGCATGAAATATCGATACGGCGGCAAGGAGAAGCTGCTTACCTTCGGCAAATACCCCCAAATACCCCTTACCGAGGCACGACGGCTTCGCGACGAAGCGCAGGCGATGCTTCGCGACGGGCGCGATCCGTCAATCGAGAAGAAGCAGCGCAAGGCGGAGCGCGCCACCCGGACCAGCAACACATTCGAGGAGTGGGCCGGCCGCTGGCATGCGAGCGCCAAGAAGCACTGGACGCCGCGATACGCGGACCAGGTGCTCGGTCGCCTCGAGCGAGACGCCTACCCCTCCATCGGCCAGGTGCCGATTGCCGATGTGACGGTGCCGATGGTGCTGGAGCTGCTGCAGCGGGTGGAAGCGCGCGGCGCGATCGAGGGTGCGCATCGCCTGCGCCAACATATGTCGGACATCTTCCTGTCGGCAATCGCGGCGGGTGTGGCGCAGACGGACCCGGCAACGGGCGTGAAGCGCGCGCTGCAACGCTTCACGCACAACCGGCGCCCGGCAGCCCGGTCGATCGCAGAGGCGCGGCACGTGCTGCAGACTATCGAACAGCAAGAGGCGCACTGGTCGACGCTCCTCGCCTCGCGCCTCCTCGCGCTCACGGCAGCGCGGCCGGGCGTTGTGCGGCTCGCCGAGGAGAAGGAATTCGAGGATCTGGATGGCGCCAGCCCGATCTGACGCATACCGGCCGCGAAGATGAAGCTGACGTCCGAACGCAAGCGGGACGTCACGTTCGAGTTCGTTGTGCCGCTGAGCCCGGCAGCCGTGGCAGTGGTGCGAACGGCAACGCGGATCTCGGGAAATGGCGTGTTGTTCCCCGGCATGCGGACGCCCAAGACGCCGTTCAGCGACAGCACGATCAGCAAGCTGTACAGAACGGCCGGGTTCACCGGTGTTCATGTGCCGCACGGCTGGCGCTCGACGTTCTCGACCATCATGAACGAGATCGCCGCGATCGAGAACCGTGTCGGCGATCGCGACATTATCGATCTGATGCTCGCCCACCTGCCTGGCGACGTCGAATCGGTCTACAATCGCTACGCCTATCTCCCGCGCCGGCGCGAGCTGGCTCTCGAGTGGAGCGAGATGCTGATGGAGGGCGCGGCGCCGGTGGACGACCTGGTGCGCGAGCCTGCGCGGCGATCGTTCGGGGGTGCACCTCGTGAGCGGCGCCCCAAACGCCCGTGACATCCGCCGCCTTCTCAAGGGCGCGTCCGCACACCTGACCGGCCGAACGGAACGCGGTCCCGACCGCAAGGTCCGCCGCAACAGCTATGACGTCGACAGCCGCCAGGCGCAGGTATTCCGCCCGATCGGCGACGGCACCACCGCGGGCGCGCTCGGCTGGATCGACTGCCTGCTGAAGACCGTCACTGAATGGGATGACCTCGAACGCAGGAAAGGCGGGGTGAGGCCGATCGGCCTCCACGGCATTCGCGTCCTTGAGACGTTGCTCGGCCGCCGCGGCGTGATCCAGGTAGATTTCCGCACCGGCAGACTGGAGCCTGCGATCGACACGATCGCCCGGGTAGCAGGCCTGTGCCGGACCACGGTGGTGCGCGCCCTCGCCCGCCTGAACGCGCTCAAGATCCTGCAATGGGTCCGGCGCACCCAGCGCACGCAGAACGCCGGCCAACCCGGGCCTCAGCGCGAGCAGGTCACCAACGCCTACTGGTTCGATCTCAGCGGTCTCCCGGCGCGTGTCCGCCAGCGCTTCCGCGACCTGTGGAATAGAAAGCGGGTCCGCCGTGAGGGCACCCTCCCACCTAACACACCCGAGACAACCGGCCCGTCTCCTGAGCTTGCCGCTATCCTCGGATCTATCGAGGCTGGCATCGCCGCAAAGGAACAGGGCGCGAGTCCACTAAGCGGCCAGTATCCCCGCTCAGAGATCAAGGGATAAGGAATTGCCTCGCATTGGCGAGGCAATGCTCCAGTAGGTTGCTCCCCCAAGGCCGATCTGGCCCACCCTACCCATCCGATAGCCAAGACCCGGCTGTCGGAGCGTGGCGGCTTGCGCCGCCCCGGGGTATGCGAGGGGGAGGAGCACGAACCGTGCCGCGCCCTCGCAAGCGCCGCGTTCGCGGTGATCTTTTTGCTCTAAAATTCGTCGCATTGCGCACGGACCCACTAGGCGGTGTCCGGCCCCCATCGGTCCTGACTCTCGACCCCCGCCCCCCTATCTAAGCCC
>NZ_NBBI01000005.1 GCF_002197685.1 Sphingomonas dokdonensis
GCGATGGGATCGAGATAGGGGGGCGGGGGTCGAAAGTCAGGGCCGAGGGGGGCCGGACACCGCGCAGTGGGTCCGTGCGCAATACGAGGTGCTCCGGACCAAAAAGTTGCCCCTTACCTTCCTCGCAACGCGAGCACCGGTGGCGGCTCTCCGGGTGCCCTATCCCAAACCCTGACGTCCCCGGCAGCATCGTGGCGGCGCAAGCCGCCGCGTTCCGACAGCCGGCTCTTGGCTGTTGGTTTGTTTTTGCCGCATCGGCTGATCGAGGGGGGACCACAAATAGCGCGTCATCCCGTTCAGGGATGACCTGCCTTTTCCTCTTCATGTCTGAAGGTCGGATAGAGCATATTCTATGTGCTCGCGCGTGAAAGAGCTGCGCCAAGGCTGGCGAGCGCTGCGGCCATGCTTCCCGGCGCCGGTGGCGCTGCAGGATCCGCCACAGGCGCGGAGGATTGCCCTGGGGGTATGCGCCCGAGCCGACTTAGCTTGGCTGTAAGGATCTGCGTGAATCGCAGCCACGTCGCCTTGGCCATCCGCCGACGGTTGTCGAAATAGTAGGCGTTGCTCGTCTGCTCACGCTGCGGCGCGAACTCCCCCTCGTTGCCTGTCATTGTCGTTCGGCGAACCCACTCAATGAAGCCGTTGGCCTTCAACCTACGCAGGGCAGAGATGACGCTATTACGGTGGCAACCCGCCTTCTCGGCAATCCGTTCGATAGCCGGAAATAGCTTGCCGGTGCTGAAGTCCAGGAACGACAGCAGCGCCTTCAGCACCGTCACATCGATGCGGTGCAGGCGCCTATCAGCGTCATCCAGTTCCTGATCGAGCTTCGCTATCAGCTGGCGTAGCGTAGCCGGCCGACCGACTGGAATCTCCGCCGGCGACCTGGACGCAAGATCGTCCAGTTCAGCTGCAGCGGCCGCGCGCTCAGCGCGCGCCTGGCGCACCTCGGACAGCGGGAATTTGCGCCACTGCTCCACATAGAGCTGCTCGGCCGTGGCGATCATCGCCTCGCGATGCGCGAGGCCAGCGGCCACTGAACCGTCCTGGATCCTCGCCCAAGGCTTCGCCCGCGGATCCGCCTCGTCGTAGCTGTGTCGCCGAGGAACGCGGCGCCCTTCCCCGCTATCGGGGCCGCGACGTGCCCGGCCGGCGAGCTGCGCCGTTGCGCCCTTCAGCAGGCGCTGCACATCGCGCGAGATCGATGCCCCGCCGCTCATACCGCTGCGCTCCCGTTCGGGAGCGTCAGACTCGTCGCGGGCCCTCGAGCAGCGCGCTGGGGTGCGGAAGGCCGAGGGTCAGCAGATCGGCCCATTCCTGCGCCAGCTCGCGCCGGCGCTGCATGTATCCCGCTCGGTTGTAGCTTGCCTCCACGCCGCTCGGTACGTGCGCCAGCATGAGGTCGATGATCGCGCGATCGCCGACGCGGTTTTCCTCGCCGGCTAGTTCGTTCATGACCGTGCTGAAGGTCGATCGCCAGCCATGCGGCACGTGGATCCCGGAATAGCCGGCATCCCGATACGACTTGCTGAGCGTGTTGTCCGAGATCGGCCTGCGCGGATGCCGAACGCTGCGGAAGAGCAGCGGGGCATCGCCCGCCAGCTGCATCGCCACCTCGATCGTCTCCACGGCCTGGCGTGACAGCGGCACGATGAATTCGAAGGCCGCATCCTCCTTGCGCTCCACCACCAGCTTCATCTTCGACGCCGGCACGCGCCAGATGGGTGCCGAGCTGTCCAGCCCCTCGAATTCGCCGGGCTCCGCCAGCCGCAGGACGCCGGAACGAACCGCCGTCAGCGCCAGCAAGCGTGACGCCAGCTTCGTGATCGGATGAGCGGGCTGCTCCTCCACCTTCGTGAGCAGCGCCCGGGCAGCCTGGACGGTTCGCACGGCCGGGAACTTGCCCTTCTTCACCGGTGCCAGCGCGCGTGCCGCAACCGCAGCGGGATCTACCTGCGCCAACCCGCTGCCGATCGCACGAGCAAAGACTTCCGAGATCCGCTGGCGGGTGCGATGCGCCGTTTCGATCGCGCCGCGCTGCTCGATCGGCCGCAGCACCTCCATCACAATCGGCGTCGTGATGGCCTCGATCGGCAGGCTGCCGATCTTGGGATAGACGTCCCGCTCCATGCTCGCTTTCACCAGGGCCGCGTGCCGCTTCGACCACACGGACGCTTGGCTCGCCCGCCAGTCTTCCGCGATTGTCTTGAAGGTGGCTTCGGCCTGCAGCGCCCTCGCGGCGCTTTGTCGCTTCTTCTCCACGGCGGGGTCGATCCCCGATCGTAGCTGCCGCGCCACCTGCTCGCGAAGTTCCCGAGCTTCGGCCAAACTGACGTCCGGATACGGTCCGAACGTGAGCAGCTTCTCCTTCCCGCCGAATCGATACTTCCAACGCCAGCTGCGATAGCCGTTCGGTGTCACGTAGAGGTGCAGACCGGAGCCGTCCGCAAGCTTGTAGGGCTTGGCCTCGCCCTTCGCCTGTTTGCAGGCTCGATCTGTCAGGGGCACTTTCCGGTACCCCCACCCGATCGTTCCGGTACCCCGGCTTTACCCCCAGAATCGCTAAGCTGCATGGAGCTTTTGTGAGATGCTGTGAGACAACAGACAACCCACAACCCCGCAAGAAAGCTAGGTCTTTTGCGCTGTTATGAGACGTTCGGAGAAGAAGGTCTGGCGGAGAGGGTGGGATTCGAACCCACGGTACCCGTAAAGGCACAACGGTTTTCGAGACCGTCCCAATCGACCACTCTGGCACCTCTCCGCAGAGGTTCCGGTGCGCTGCGAAAGCGAACCGGCTGATCGAAGGCGGCGCCTCTAACGCGGTTGTTCGGGATGCGCAAGCGCCAGCTTGTGCGGCGCGCAACAAGCACTAGATTGGCGGCATGTCAGCTGTTCCCGGCCATTCCCTGATCGACGGCGCGCCGGTCGCGCCCGCCATTACCCACGCGCGCTTCACCATTGGCGACGTGGTGCGTCACCGCATGCTCGATTTTCGCGGCGTGGTGTTCGACGTCGATCCCGTGTTCGCCAACACTGAGGAATGGTACCAGTCGATCCCCGAAGGCGTGCGCCCGTCCAAGGACCAGCCCTTCTACCACCTGCTCGCCGAAAACGCCGAATCGACCTATGTCGCCTACGTGAGCCAGCAGAACCTGGTGCACGACGAAAGCGACGAGCCGGTCGACCATCCCGCGATCGACGGGCTGTTCACCGGGTTTAGCGACGGGCGCTACCTGCTGCGCCGCGAGCATCGGCATTAAGCGCCGACATCAGGTGCCCACAATTAGGTGAGCACCGGCCGCGCGTGCGGCGTTGACAAAACTGCCCGACTCTCCTAGCTGCGCCGTTCCTCCTGGCCCGGTGATCCGGACCGGGCACAAGCATTTGGATAGAGTCAGGCCATGTTCGCAATCGTGCGCACGGGCGGCAAGCAGTACCGCGTTGCCGCCGGAGACAAGATCGTCGTTGAGAAGCTGGAGGGCGATGCCGGCGCCTCCATTACGCTGGGCGACGTCCTGCTGGCCGGCGAAGGTTCGGAGCTGAAGCCGACCGACGGGCTCACCGTCGCCGCCGAGATCGTCGCGCAGGCGAAGGGCGAGAAGGTCATCGTCTTCAAGAAGCGCCGCCGTCACAACTATCGCCGTCGCAACGGCCACCGTCAGAACCACACGATCCTGAAGATCGTGTCGATCGGCGCGTCGGCGTAATCGCGCAGCGTAAGGAGCAAGCACAATGGCACATAAGAAAGCAGGCGGCTCGTCGCGTAACGGTCGTGATTCGGCCGGTCGTCGTCTTGGCGTGAAGAAGTTCGGCGGTCAGGAAGCGATCGCGGGCAACATCCTGGTGCGTCAGCGCGGGACGAAGTTCTACCCGGGCCGCAACGTCGGCATCGGCAAGGACCACACCCTCTTTGCACTCATTGATGGCCGCGTGGTGTTCCACGACGGCAAACTCGGCCGCAAGTTCTGCTCGGTCGACATGATTGCCGAGGCGGCGGAATAAACATCGGGTGACCAGTCGGGTTGCCCACTGGGCGACCCGGTGCCTCCCCTGAGGGAGGCCAGCCACCACAAAAAAGGGAGCCGGGTCCGCCCAGGCTCCCTTTTTTATTGCTCCCTCATCATCGCGCTGTCGCCGGCCCGTCATCGGGTTCGGCTAGCGGCGCGCTTGCGGAGGAGAGCGACGATGTTCGCGCGGACAAAGAGACTGACGCTGCGGCCCGGCTGGCCGGAAGATGCGAGCCTGCTGGCCGAGACGATCGCGCACGAGGCGGTGGCGACCAATCTCGCCCGTGTGCCCTGGCCGTATACAATCGAGGACGCGTCGGCGTTTCTGGCCGTGCCGCGCGGCGCCACCGATGCGCGTTTCCTCATTATGGCGCATGACGGCGCCTGTCCGCGCCTGATCGGCGGCATCGGCCTCGACGGTGCGGCCGGCGGCATCGCGCAGCTCGGCTATTGGCTCACGCCCGCTGCCTGGGGTCGCGGCTATGCGACCGAGGCGGGCCGCGCGGTGCTCGACATGGCGCGCCACGCGCTGCCGCTGCGCCGGATCGAGGCGCGGCATCATCTCGACAATCCCGCATCGGGCCGCGTCCTGCGCAAGCTCGGCTTTCGCGAGATCCGGCGCGAGCCTAGCTTCTCGCTCGCGCGCGGCCATCACGTCGGCAGCGCGGTGCTGGCGCTCGATCTCGCCATGGGCGAGGACGCGGACGCGGCGACCGACCGAATGCCGATCGCCGCCTGAACCGCCCCCCGTTCCCGCTTCGTCATGCCGCACCCTCCGACATGACGAAGCGTTTCCCCCTCCCCGCTCCCGCCATTGCAAATCGCGCGCGGAGCGCCGACACCCGGCGCAATGTCCGTTGCTCCCTTGCGCCGCCGCATGAGTCCCGAAGAATCGCGCACCGCCGCGCTCGATGCCGCGCGCGCGCTGCTGGTCGAGGTCGGCCCGCAGGCGGTGACGCTGAAGGCGGTGGGCGCGCGAATCGGCCGCACCCACGCCAATCTCCTGCACCATTTCGGCTCGGCCGAGGGGCTTCAGACCGCGCTGATCGCCGATCTCGCCGCGCGGATCGTCGGCACCATCAAGGCCGCAGTGATCCGCTCGCGCGAGGCGGAGGATCCGGCCGAGGTGGTCGACCTCACCTTTGATGCCTTTGGCCGCAACGGCGCCGGCGCACTCGCCAGCTGGATGATCCTGTCGGGCAACGAGAATGCGCTCGACCCGATTCTCACCGCGATCCACGATCTGGTCGAAGATCTCGCGCAGGATCACAAGCACGGCGCCGCGCCGATTCGCGAGGAAACGCTGCAGCTCGTCCTGATGGCGCTCGGCGACGCCCTGCTCGGCGCGCCCATGGCCAAGGCGCTCGGCCTTCCGCGCGAAACCGCCCGGCAACTCGCCCGCGGCATGCTGCTCGCCGATCGCGGCAAATAGCTGTCGGTCAGATCAGGAACAGGCCGATCACCGCGCCCGCCTGAACCATCACGATCAGCAGCAGATAGGTGGAAAACGGCTCCTTGCGCGTCTTGTGCCGAAAGGCACGGCGCGCGACGAGCGCACCGGGTGACCCGCCGAGAAAGGCCATTTGCAGCAACGTCGCCTCGCGAATGCGCCGCCGCCCCTCGATCGCGTAGCGCTTGTCCAGCCAGAAGCTGGTCGCGGCGACGGCATTGATGACGAGCAGCCAGCACAGGGTCGGAACGAGCATCGGCGGATGCTGGCATGGCGCTGGTTGACGTTGACTTTACGAGCGGCGGCCCGCCGCGGCAAAGCCGCGTCGTCGGTCGCGGCAGAGGCCGCGCTGGCCGGGCGCGCTCGCCAGTCGCTTTAGCGTCGCTAAAGCGCTAGGAGCGCGCCATGCATTTCCTCGATCAAGCAAAGATCTTCGTCCGCTCGGGCGCCGGCGGCCCCGGCGCGGTCAGCTTCCGGCGTGAAAAGTTCATCGAATATGGCGGCCCGGACGGCGGTAACGGCGGCAAGGGCGGCGACATCGTATTCGAGGCGGTGGCCGGGCTGAACACGCTGATCGACTTTCGCTACACCCAGCATTTCCGGGCCGAGCGCGGCCATGGCGGGTCGGGATCGAACCGCACCGGTGCGGGCGGCGAGGACCTCGTCATCAAGGTGCCCGTCGGCACGCAGATCCTGGCCGACGACGACGACCGCACGCTGCTCCTCGACCTCACGGAAGTCGGGCAGCGCGTGGTGTTCCTGCGCGGCGGCGACGGCGGTCGCGGCAACGCCAGCTACAAGACCTCCACCAACCGCGCGCCGCGCCAGCACGGCACCGGCTGGCCCAACGAGGAAGCGTGGGTCTGGCTGCGGCTGAAGCTGCTCGCGGACGCCGGCCTCGTCGGCCTGCCCAATGCGGGCAAGTCGACCTTCATCAACGCCGTCACCAACGCGCAGGCGAAGGTCGGCGCCTATGCCTTCACCACCACGCGCCCGCAGCTCGGCGTGGTGCGACACAAGGCGCAGGAATTCGTCGTCGCCGACATTCCCGGCCTGATCGCGGGTGCGGCCGAGGGCGCCGGCATCGGCGATCGCTTCCTCGGCCATATCGAGCGGTGCCGCGTGCTGCTCCACCTCATCGACGCCAACGACACTGACGTCGCGGAAAGCTACCGCATCGTGCGTGACGAGCTTGCCGCTTACGGTGGCGGGCTCGAGGACAAGCCGGTCGTCGTCGCGCTCAACAAGATCGACACGCTCGACGACGAACTCATCGCCGCGCTCTCCGCCGAACTGGAGGAAGCGAGCGGCGCCGAGGTGATCCCGCTGTCGGGCGCCAGCGGCACCGGCGTCGACTGGGTGCTCGACAAGCTGCTGGAAAAGATCGGCCCCGACCACGCGGCGGTCGATCCCGACGATGAGGGCGAAGAGCCGGTGGAGTGGTCGCCCGTCTGAACGCACCCTGGGCGCGCCGGATCGGCGCAGCCGCGGCGCTCGCGGCCCTCGCGTGCTGGGCGCCGCGCGCCGCGTTGCTGGCTGCGCTGGCGCTCTCGATCTGGTGGGTCATGCGGCGCGACGATGATGCCGGCACCTGGGGCGTGTTCTACGTCGTCTTTCTCATCATCCTTGGCATATTGACCATGCTCGTGGCGGGGCTCGCACTGGTTCACCAGCTGCTCGGCGGATAGCGCCGCCGCAGGCTGTCGCTTGGCAAGCGTGCCTGACCTGCCTACCGCCGCCGCCATGACCACCCGCGCGCTGTTCCCCACCCATTTCTACGAAGGCCGGATCGGCGACGATGCGCTGGTCGAGGAGCTCGAAGCGTCCGTCCACGCGCTCGCGCAGGACGATACCGCCGGCAAGCGCTGGTCCAAGGACCACGGCTATCGCGGCTACACCTCCTACGCCTCGCTCGACGATCTGCCGCAGCGCGATCCCGCCTTCGCCGATCTGAAGCGCCACCTCGATCGCCACGTCGCACGCTTCGCTGCCGATTGCGGGTTCCAGCTCGGCGGCCGCAAGCTGAAGCTCGACAGCCTGTGGGTGAACCTGCTGAAGCCGGGCGGCACGCACTCGGGCCACATCCACCCGCACAGCGTGGTGTCGGGCACCATCTACGTCACCGTCCCCCCGGGCTCGGGCGCGCTGCGGTTGGAAGACCCGCGCCTCGGCCTGATGATGGCGGCGCCGCCGCGCGCCGACACGTTCGTCCATGCCGAGCCGACCCCCGGCGCGATCTTCCTGTGGGAAAGCTGGCTGCGGCACGAGGTGATGCCCAACACCGCCAAGAGCGAGCGGATCAGCATCAGCTTCAACTACAAGTGGTAAGGGTGGCGCGCATCGCCGCCGCGGACTAAAGCCGCCGCCACACGTTTTTCTCAAGGATCGATCATGGGTTTCCGCTGCGGCATCGTGGGCCTGCCCAACGTTGGCAAGTCCACCCTCTTCAACGCGCTGACAGAAACGGCCGCGGCGCAAGCTGCCAACTATCCCTTCTGCACCATCGAGCCGAACGTCGGTAACGTCGGCGTGCCCGATCCCCGGCTCCAGAAGCTGGCGGAGATCGCCAAGTCGGCCAAGATCATCGAAACGCAGCTCGCCTTCGTCGACATCGCCGGGCTGGTGCGCGGCGCGTCCAAGGGCGAAGGGCTCGGCAACCAGTTTCTCGGCAACATCCGCGAGGTCGATGCGATCGTCCACGTGCTGCGCTGCTTCGAGGACGGCGACGTCACCCACGTCGAGGGCAAGGTCGATCCGATCGCCGACGCCGAGACGGTCGAGACCGAGCTGATGCTCTCCGACCTCGAAAGCCTGGAAAAGCGCGTCCCCAACCTCGTCAAGAAGGGGCAGCAGGGCGACAAGGAGGCCAAGATCGGCGCCAGCGTTCTGGGCCAGGCGCTCGACCTGCTGCGCGAGGGCAAGCCCGCGCGCCTCACCCAGCCCAAAGATGCCGAGGAAGCGCGCGTCTTCGCGCAGGCGCAGCTCATCACCGCCAAGCCCGTGCTCTACGTCTGCAACGTCGACGAGGGTGATGCCGCGAACGGCAATGCCTTGTCCGCCCGCGTGTTCGAAAAGGCCGCGGCCGAGGGCGCCGAGGCCGTCGTCGTCTCCGCCGCGATCGAGGCCGAGATCGCCACCATGCCGGCCGAGGATCGGGGCGAGTTCCTGGCCGAGCTGGGGCTGGAGGAAACCGGCCTCGCCCGCGTCATCCGCGCCGGCTACAAGCTGCTCAATCTCCTCACCTTCTTCACCGTCGGCCCCAAGGAGGCACGCGCCTGGACGGTGTTCGCCGGTGCCAAGGCGCCGCAGGCCGCGGGCGAGATCCACACCGATTTCGAGCGCGGCTTCATCCGCGCCGAAACGATCGCCTTCGACGATTACGTGGCATGCGGCGGCGAATCGGGCGCGCGCGACGCCGGCAAGCTACGCCAGGAGGGCAAGGAATATGTCGTCCACGACGGCGACGTGATGCTCTTCCGCTTCAACGTCTAAGCAAATTTCCCTCTCCCCGCTTGCGGGGAGAGGGTGGCCGAGCGCGGCGAGATCGGGAGAGGGGCAATCACAAGCGCCCCGCCCTCCTTCTCGCCATCATCGACCGCCGCGCCACCAGCCCAACTCAGGCGTCCTTCGGCTTCTCCTGCGCCGGCTCGCCGCCCTGCCCCTTGCCACTGCGCTGCATGGCCACCGCCCGCTTCACCCGCTCGTCATTGGGGAAGCGCGCCGCCGCCGTATTCAGCGCCGCCGCCGCCCCCGCCTCGTCGCCGTCGCCGCGCATCCGCTCGGCATCCACAAGCAGCCGACCCGTCATCGCCTCGCCCTGCAAAGCAACCAATCGGTTCGCCACCGCCGATAGGAACGCGGGCGACACCGCCTCGGTGTAGCGGCTCGGCGCCACGTCCGCGGCGGGATAGGAATAACGCGTGATGCCGAACTCGCGGGCGACGAACGCCACGTCGTCGCGGCTCTGCGCATGCGCCAGCAATCGCGCATCCTGCGGCAGATCGAATTTCTCTCCCGGCAGCCCGGCGAAGGCGCGCGTTTCCATGCCACTGCGCGCCGGATTGCGCCGTCCGCCCACCCGCTCGGGCACGCGCGCGTTGAACCGCCCCAGCATCAGCGCCGCTTCCATCGACAGCGATTCGTTTGCGCCGCCCTCGCGCCCCTGCACCAGATCGGCGACGCTCGCCGGCAGGTCGACCGCCAGCGCGAAGCGCGCGGAAAACTGCTCGCGCTCCGCCGCCAGCCGCTCATATTCCAGCACCGTCACCGCCTGCGCGCCGAACACGTCGCGGCAGCGGGTGATGATATTCGCCCAACGCGGCGTCTCCGGTTTATGGAGCAGCGCTTCGACCTCGCCATTGGTCTTCAGATGCTGCTGCGCGACGCTCGCCGCCCATTCCACCGGATCGCGCACCACGAAGACGATGCGGATCGTCTCGACATGATCCAGCAGCCACGCCTGCAGCGCCTCCAGCTCGTTTCGCGAAAACTGGGTCAGCGCTTCGGCCGACAGCACCATCGTATGCCAATCGACACTTCGAAGATCGGCATCGACTGCCGCGCGCGCTCCCTCCCGGTCCGCCGCATAGGCATCGCGCGGCGTCGGCGCCCGATCCATCAGGGCGCTGCGGAACAATCCCGACAATGCAAAGGAATGGTTCGGCTCGGCAAAGGGATAGATTACGCCCGCGTCGCGCAGGTCGTGCCGCGCCGCAAAGAACTGGTTCTGGATAAAGGTCGTGCCCGTCTTCTTGTGGCCGATATGGACGATCGCCTGCCGTTTGGCTCTCATGAACACGCCCTCGTCATCTGCCGGAGATGTCATATGCTGCATCATGCTCGCGCGCGGGTCGCAATCGCCTGATCGTACAGCGCGCGATACGCGGTCGCGCATGCCTCCATGCTGAATCGATCGGCTACTTCGGCCGTCAACGCGCTGGCGGCCGCACGGAACGCCGGATCGAGGAATTGCTCCATCGCGTCCGCAACCGAGTAGATAAAGGCGGTGGTATCGCGCAAATTGGCCGTCACCATGCCCGCCACGCCTTTGTCGGAGGTGAGCATGTCGCGGATCTCGCCCACGTCATTGCCCAGCACCGGGCACCCCTCCTGCAACGCCTGGATGACGCACAGCGGGAAGGACTCGCCCTCGAACCGTGTCGGCACCAGCGCGCAATCGCTCAGGCGATAGATGCCGTTGATGCACGATTGATAGCCCAGGTAATGGATGCACGGATCGTCACCCGCGATCTCGCGCGAATTGTCGGCAAAGCGCCCCTCGCCGATCATCAGCAGGTGCATCTCCTGCTCGGGATGGCGCATCTTCAGCAGCTTGAACGCCGATACCGATGCGCGCCACCCTTTGCGCTGGATGCCGCGCGCGATGAAGGTGAACACCGTCGCATCCGCGCCGATGCCGAGGCTTTCGCGCGTGAACGGCGCCTCGCGATCGTCCCGCGGCATCCCGTTCGCCATCTTGATGAACCGCGATCGATCGAGCGGCAGCCCGGCAAAGACGTCCAGATTCTTCTCGGCGGTATAGACCCAATAGTCGACGTTGCGCAGTGATCGGAACAGCAGTCGGTCGAGCGCCCCGCCCGGCAGATTGTGCGACCCGTGCATCGAAACGACATAAGGCCGGCCGACGCTGCCGCCGCGCTCGAAGAACAGATTCTCGATCAGCACGCTGTGCGAATGCACCACGTCGATGCCGGCCCGATCGAGAAAAGCGGTCGAGCCGCCCGGAAATATGTCGTCGCGCGAATAGACCGGCACACGCGGATCGAGCCGCGCCACCATGTCCTCGTTGCGCTCGGTCAGATTGGCGGCGAGCAGCGACACCATCTGCCCCTGCCGCGCATATTCGTTGGCGAGCAGCAGCGGAAACAGCTCCCCGCCGCCCGTCTCGAAGCCGAGAAAGCCGATCGCGATATGTGCCTTGCGCGCGCCCTCGGGCGTCAGCGACGCGGCGGGATAACGCGCCTCGAACGGCCCGTGCGTCGCCTCGACGTCGAAATGGCGATATTGATGCGCCAGATCCTCGACGAAGCGCGCACCGGCGTCATCATCGACCGGCCAGTGCCGGCGGATCTCCTGCTGCACCGCCCAGCATTCGTCGTAATAATAGATCTTGTCGAAATTGCGCGCCGATGTGTTCGCGTCATGCTGGCGAAAATAGCTTACCGCCTCGGGCGAAAAGGCGAGCTTCCCGCTGCCGAGCAGGTGGATGTAAAGAAACCAGTCGCCCGCGATGCGATATTGCGCGGCACGGTCGAAGATCGCGTCGTCGATCTGCTGGTTGCGGAACACGCAGCCGCCGACGTTGGTGACGATGTTGCGCTTGGCGAAGGCCGATCGAAACCATTGCGCCGCCGGCCGGCAGACCGGCTGGTCCCAGATCCCCGGCTCCGCCCCTTCGCGAAATCCGGCCATGCCGGGCATCGGCGATCCATCGCCGCGGCTGAATTCGATCCGGCCCAGCGCCATCTTCACCGCCAGATCGGCGAAGTTGGGCACCAGATATTCAAGGAACCGCGGATCAGCGAAATCGTCGCTCTCGCAGATCCAGATCAGCGCCCCCTGCGCCATCGACAGCCCCCGCTGCCACTGGCGAAACGGATTGCCGGTGCCCGTGTCGTTGAACGCCGTGCGCACCGGAAAAGGGCTTTGCGCGACCAGCCGCTCGATCACCGCGCGACTGTCGTCGGTCGAGGCATCATCCAGCACGATCAGCTCGACGTGGCGATACGTCTGGTCGAAGATCGATTGTAGCCGCTGCTCCAGATAGCGCGCGTGATTGTAGTTCGGCACGATCACCGACACGAGCGGCGCGAAGTCCGGCTGATAGTGATAGGGAACCGCCGGCCGCTTCTCGTGCCGGCCGTAATTCACCCAATGCAGGAACGGGTTGATCCCCGCCGCCGCGACCTCGGGATTGGTGTCGAGGTAATAGGCCGTGTTGAAGGCTGGCGATGGGTCCAGCCGCTGCCGCCAGCCGCTGTCCATGTAATGCTCGAACAGCGATATGCCGTCCGGCAACGCGCCAAGCTGCGCCGCATAATAAGCAGGGTCGAACAGCGCGGCCGCCGGGTCGCCCTCCGGCAGCGCCTCTGCCATCACGCGCCCCGTCACGGCAGCTTGGTCGGGCACCGCCGCCGTCTGCTCGCTTGCTGGCGGCACGGCGGTCGGGCGCCCCTCGGCGCGGCCATGCCGGACAAAGTGCAACAGCGGATTGAGGCCGCTTTCCGCCACATCGGGGTTGGCGCCGAGATACTGATCGGTGTCGAATGCTGCCGAGGGATTCAGCCCGCGCCGCCACCCGTCCTGCAGATAATGTTCCAGCAGGTCGCCATCGACCGGCTCGGGCAATTGATCGCGGTAATGCGCCTCATCGAACAACGCGCGCAGCTCGGCCATCATCGTCTCGATCGACGCGATGCCCGGCCCCACGCTTCGGTCGGACCGCGGCACCTCGGCGCCGCGAAAGCGGCCGATCGACGCATGATATTCTAGCGGCGCACAACCGGCGGCGCGCGCATCCTCGTGCAGCGCCAGGTACAATTCGGTCGAGAAATGCGGGCTCGGATCGAAGCCGGCAACCCACCCTTCCTCCAGATAATGGCGCAGCGCCCGCTGCGGCAGCGGCTCGACCCCCGCCTCGCGCAATTGTCGACGATAAAAGGCCGGATCGAATTGTTCGATGATCCACTGGCGTGCGTCCGACTTGCCGATCTGGTTAGGCGCATGCTCGACCACGAATACGCATCTCCCCCCAGGACCGGCGCGAACCGCTCATCCCCGCCCCCCTTCGAAACGTCAACCCGGCACTGGCCGACACCCATCGTTTGCTGGCCGAAACGTAGCCGGAAACGGGCCGCGCCCACGCCACGCGCGGCCAAACGGATCCGCCTTTACCCCGCCCGTTCCTGCACCAGTGCGGCAATGATCGTCATGATCGCGCGAAACTTCTCGTCGACTAGCTGATCGCTGGAAAGATACCGGTACTTTTCATGATCGACCACCGGAAACAACCGCGGGCGCCCCTTGAAATACTTGCGACAGACCGCCTCGTTCACCGGCCGGTAGTATTCGATAACCTTGTCGCGCTGCTTGCGCGACAGCAGCGAAACCTTCTTTCCATCAACCAAATTGTTTCCAGTCAGCTCGTTGAGCGCGCCGTAGAATCTGTTGTCATGCACATCGCTGAATATCTTTCGATTACCCGACACCATCATGGTTATCGCGTCAGTTACGGAAGGATTGGATTCGCCCTGCTTATAGTCGAACGCGTCGATATGTTCGGCCAGCCCGAGCGCATCGATGAAGTCGTGCAACAGGTCCCCATCGACAAAGCTATTGCGATCGAACACCCGCGCCACGATCGCATCGGCCCCGGCCCTTTGCTCCCATTCGGCCAGTACTTTGTTCCAATGCCCGAATTGCTTCAACGCCATGATCAGCCAGGCGTAAAAGTCTGTTTCGATCTTGGACGCCCATTGCTGCCACGCCGAAGTTAGCAGTTCGTCCTGCCGCCGCAGGTACATCACGATACGCAGGTCGTACTGCGCCGACAGCCCCTCGATGATCGCGCTATTGCCCAGATTCGACAGGTTTTCCGCCGACAACAGCACCGCCCGCGCGGCGTCGCCCGACTGGGCGAACACCGCGTCCATCCGCGCCCGAAACCCCGCCGCATCCCGCGCCTTGGCCAGCGCCTCCAGCGCGAACACATGCTCCCCCGAGACATTCTCACCTGTGCCAAGCGAGATATCGGGCACCACATAGCCGAGGCTGTTCAACAGCGGCCGATTTCGGCGGATGAACGACTGGATCGACGACGAGCCCGCCTTCGACGCGCCGATATGCAGGATGATTGTTTTGCGCATGAGGTGGCGTCGCGGCTCCCTGGAGCAGAGGCTGCGCACCATGCGCGAGCGGAGCACACACGAATAGCGCCGGTTGTCAGGGCTTTGCAATTCAAACGGCTGCCCCGCGAATGAGGCGGCAGGGCGGTGACGATGGACGCGCGCGCACCAAGGCCGTAGCACGCAATCGATCGCGACAGATGCGGCAACGGTGGAGCGAAGGGCAGCGGAATGGACGGGCCGATCATCGTGCCGCGCAATCAGGAGCGGGTCATCGACCTCCCCCTGCCACCGCCATTGCGTGCTCGGCTTGCGTCCATGACGCAGCGTTCCACGCTGCTGATCGCTTACGTAACCGAGAGCGGCGAGCAGATCACCGCAGCGACCCATGACTTCGATCCGCGCAAGGGACCGCTCGATCGGCTGCGCAAGCGACTTGCCGCGCCGCCTGGGGTGTCCTTCCTGCGGCTGACCCTACAAGACGAGCCAGAGGGGCAAGCCATTGACTTGCCGGCTGCTTCTCCTGACCTCGCCGATTTTGCCCGCGGGACCATCGCGGTAAGCGATCTTCCAGAGCGGGTCGCCCCCGGCGAGACGACACAGCTCCGGCTGACCATCCGCAACGACTCCGCATATCGCTGGCAAGCGGGGCCGACGGGCGTGGCAGTCCGGGTCGATCTCGCCGGCGAGGTGTTGGTGACACCTTTACCTGCAGCTATCGAGCCCGGCAGCGAGGCCACGATTGCCATCGCCCTGCCGGTGCCCGAAACGCCGGGCGACTGCCAGTTGCTATGCTCGCTGGTCCTCGCCCCCACGCTGCCCTTTGCACGGGGGCGAGCCTTCAAGCCTGCGCGAGCCCGCCTGCGCGTCGCGACCGACGACCGCGATCTTGAACGATCATCCGATCCGCACTGCCGGATCAGCATCGTGCCGCCACCCACGCCCTATCTGCCGGGCGAGCCGATCGTCCTTCAGGTGCAGGTCACCAATCTCGGCGCAATCCGCATCGAGGCCGCAGATCCGGGCGGCATCCGCCTGCGCGCCCGCTGGCGTCGTCTTCCGCGCACCGAGGGGCCGATCCGCGATCCCGTCACCGTTCTGCTCCCCTATCCGCTGGAGCCGGCCACGACCTGCACCATCGCGCTCGACGCCACTGTGCCGGGTGCGCCGGGTGACTATCATGTCGATGTCATCGCGGAGCGGATCGGCGCCGGTGCACGACTGACGGAAGAGCAATGTGACAGTCCGCCAGCGACCGTGACGGTAGCCGATCCGCTAACGCTGGAAAAAGCCGCCGAGCGCGCGATGCGCCAATCTGCAACGCATGCCGACACGCACGCCGCGCGCGTCGCCTACCAGGATTGGGTGAAGCATTGCGACACCTTCATCGACGCAGCCGATTGCGCCTCGGCAACAGGGCTGGCGTCGTGGCCCGCTCACCCCAGCATCGACGTCATCCTGCCGCACGACATCCCGCAAGCCATCGCGGACCAAGCACGCGTCTGGCTGCGCGGGCAGGCCTACCATGCGTGGCAGCTGCGACTCTCCGGCAAGCCCGTCACCGACGCTGCCGACATCGTGCTCCACTGGGACCCGCGCGCCGGGCAACTCGCCCAGCATGCGCTCGTCTTCCTGGCAGGTGCGTTCGTCCATGATCCTGGATGCGCCCTGGTATATGCCGATCACGACCAGCACGATGAGAACGGGCGGCATAGCCGCGTGTTCCTGCCGGCACCCGACCCGTTTTTCGCGCGCGCCCAGCCGCAGGTCGCGACGATCGCCGCGGCGCGGACAAGCGCGTTGCTGGCCGCAGGGATCTCGCCCGATGATCCCGCGGGCGCAGGACAGTTGCTCCTCAGCCTGCCGGTAAGCGCGATCACCCACGTGCCGCAGGTGCTGTTCCACGCCGTAGCCTCGCCACCGGGCGTTTCCAGCCCTCGAATCATTGATGATGGCACGTGGCGCTGCATGAAGATGCACGACGCCCCCGGCTATGCCGTTCACGCGATCGCGCCCGCTCCCTTGCCGCGCGTCACCCTGGTTGTCCCCACCCGCGATCGGCTGGACCTGCTGGCCGCGTGCATCGGGTCGATCCTGGGGCGGACCGACTATCCCAACTTCGATATTGTCGTGATCGACAACGGCTCGGAAGAGCCGGAAACTGCAGCCTACCTCCGCTGGCTGGAAGTGGAGGGCATCGCGCGCATCATGCGCGATGACGGCCCATTCAATTGGTCGCGCCTGAACAATCGTGCTGCCGCGCTCACCGACGGCGAACTGCTGTGTTTCATGAACAACGACACCGAAGTCACGTCGGAGCGCTGGCTACGTGAACTCGTCGCGCTAGCCTGCCAGCCTGAAGTGGGTGTCGCCGGGCCGACCTTGTGGTTCCCCAATGGTACCATGCAGCATGTCGGCGTGGTCTTCTCCGCTCGCGGCAGTCCGCTACATCCGTTTCGCGCCGCACCGCGCGGCACGGCACCCTTTTACCTGCGCTCGCTGCGCACGCAGCCCGCCGTGACGGGTGCCTGCCTGGTGGTGCGCCGGGCTGTGTTCGAGTCGGTCGGCGGCTTTGCCGAATGTTTCCCGCTGGGCTTCAACGACGTCGATTTCTGCATGCGGGTGAAGGAGGCGCTTGACCTCCCGTCCGTCTGCACGCCCGCCGCCGAGCTGCTTCACAAGGAAAGCGCCTCCCGCGGGCGGCTGCGGAGCGATAGCGATCACGCCCGCTTCCTCCACGATCTCGCCTTGTTCGAGGGCCGGCACCTTGAGGCCGCACTGGCCGATCGGTGGGCCAGCACCGTGGCTCATGATGCGCGGCGCAGCGCCCCGCTAACGATGGTCACCCGCACAGCACCGGGCGCGCGTGCGGCTGCCCGTCGCTATCGCCGCATGGCCGCACCGCGCATCACCTTTATCCATATCCCAAAAACCGCCGGCACGGCGATCCGCCGGGTGCTGGAGCGTACGCTGCCCGACCGCGCAGTGCTCAGCATCGGGGCGCGTGCCGTCGTGGAGGGTCACCAGGGCGATCCCGGCACGATTTCGCGCCTCGCGCCGATGCTGCGCCAGGCGGAGATCCTGATTTCGCACGTCGGCCACGGTTTCGGCAAAGCGGTCGGTTGGCCCTGCCGCTACGCCACCGTCTTGCGAGCGCCGCGTGAGCGGGTCCGCTCGCATGCAGGCTTCCTTATCGCACCACCCAACGCACCGTTGCGCGACACGCCGCTGGCCGATTGGTCGATCGCACGCCTGCTGCGCAAGGGGATCATTCCGGGCAACCTGATGCTCGCCAAGATTCTTGGTGCACCGCCCGAGCAGGTTGGCTGGTCCGCGATTGACGGCCGCTTTCCGCGCTATGCCGGGTTCGGCCTACCCGCCGCGCTCTGGCACGGCGACATGGGGGCGCTTGCCGCACTGCCCGATATCGCCCCTGACCGTGACGAAGCAAAGGTGCAGGCAGCCTTGGCGGTGATCGAGCGAGACTTCGTGTTCGTGGGCTTGCAGGAGCGGCTTGACGAGCATCTGCGGCTATTCGGCGGCATCATCGATGTGCCGGATATCGGCGCCGTGCCGCACATCAATACCGCGCGCGCCGCCGACCGCGTGTTGAGCGAGGAAGATCTCGCAGCGATCGACACGTATAACGCGCTCGACCAGCAGCTTTACGACGCCATCGCGGCGCGTCCCGGCGGACTGTTCATCAAGTAAGGGTGAAGTCTGCGATGGCTTCACAAGCCATCGCGCCTCGCTCAACCTTCCAATTCGCGCATCAGCGCGCGCACGGCGCCGTCGACCTCTCGATCGGTGTCGCGCAGCTCCTCGATCCGGCGCACCGCGTGGATCACCGTGGAATGGTCGCGACCGCCGAACTTGCGACCGATCTCGGGCAGCGATCGCGTCGTCAGCCGCTTGGCGAGATACATCGCGATCTGCCGTGGCCGTGCCACCGCCCGTGCCCGGCGCGCGGAAACCAGATCCACCGGCTTCAGGTCGAAATGCGTCGAAACCAGCTTCTGGATCTCGTCTATCGTCACCCGGCGCACGCTGCCGCGCAGCACGTCGCCCAGTGTCGCCACGGCGAAGTCCAGGTTGATCGTCTCACCGGTCAGCTGCGCATAGGCAACCACGCGATTGAGTGCACCTTCCAGCTCACGGATATTGCCGGTGATCCGCCCTGCGAGCAGGTCAAGCACGTCGGCCGGCACCTTGGTATCGGGCAGTTCGGCCGCTTTGCGGTCTAGGATGGTCCGGCGCAGGTCCAGCGAGGGCGCCTTGATGTCGGCGACCAGGCCGATCGCCATCCGCCCGATGATGCGCTGCTCGATGCCGTCGAGCGCCTGCGGGCAGCGATCCGCCGAGATCACCAGCCGCTTGCCTGCCGCCATGATCTCGTTGACCGTGTGGAAGAACTCTTCCTGCGTCGCATCCTTGCCGGCGATGAACTGAAGATCGTCGATCAGCAGCAGGTCGGCCGACCGCAACCGCGCCTTGAACGCGAAGGTGTCACGCGCCCGCAGCGCCGCCACGAAATCGAACATGAAGCGTTCGGCCGACATGGCGATCACGCGCGCGCCCGGCATCGCCGCCATGAAGGAGTGGCCGATGGCGTGCATCAGGTGCGTCTTGCCCTGGCCAGTGCCCGAATGGAGGAACAACGGGCTGAAGCGAACGGGGCCGGGCTCGGCCAGCGCCTTGGCGGCGTTGAACGCGACGCGGTTCGACGCATCCACCACGAAGCGGTCAAAGGTATAGCGCGGCTCCAGCGCAGGGCGCTCGATAGCGTCAGCGATCACCGGCTCCGCCGCGGTCTCCGCCGCAACCGGGGCGACAGCAGGCACGCTGGCCACTGGGGCGGCGAGAGCAGTCACGCCCCCCATGTCGCGCACCGCCGCGGTTTCGATTGCGACCGCGCGCACCGACGGCAGCACCGCCCGGAATTCGTGATACAGCCGGTCCGCATAATGGCTGCGCACCCAGTTGGTCATAAAGGCTGACGGCAGCGTCAGGCGAACACGGTCAGCGTCGCCGCTGTCCTCCAGCTGCATCGGCTTCAGCCATTGGTCGAACAACCGTGCACCGGCGGACTCGCGCAAATTGGTCCGCACCCGTGCCCATGCCCGTGCCACATCCCCTGATTCTTCTGGCACAACAAACTGTGACAACGGCACGCACACCTTTCCTGTGGCCGCGACACGAAGGTCGCAGCCTGAAATCAACAGAGCAAAACTGTCCCCCGATGTGGCCCCCGCCACGGTCGGCTACGACGATGGTTCGTTTGAGCGCCTCAGGCAGAAGGTGCCGTGGCGACTGAGGATGGTTTAGGAACAGGCTCGTGAGTCGATCAAGTCCGGTGCTTGCCACATTTCCGAAATATACCGCCTTGACTCGATCCGGCCCGCGGTAATCCGTCGAAAAACTGACAAGTTACTCTGATTGCTCGAAAAAACAGGAACGGGCCGAAACGCTTCCTTTTGCGAATCGCGGGCAATCCTAAGCTTTTTGGATGCCCTCGTTTTGTTCCACCCGCTTGCCCCGGACGAATGAAAACCATCCGTTCGGGGCTAAGCCATTGGCGAACAATGCAACGTGATATTTACCCCTCTTTGTCGCCCATCGTGACCAGCGCCTTCACGAATCCGCCCGGCTTGTCGCGCGTGGCGGCCAGCGCCTCGCCCAGCCGCTCCAGCGGGTAGCGCCCGGTGTACAGCCGGGTCGGATCCAGCCGCCCGCTCGCCACCAGGTCGATCGCTTCGCGAAGGCCGCGCATCTGCACCGCAGGGTCGCGCTCGTGCGCGTTGACCACGTCGATGCCCTTCCAGTTCCAGTTCTGCACGTTCACCTGGCGCGGGCCGTCCTGGTGATAGCCCGCGATCACCAGCCGCCCGCCGAAACCGATCAGCTCGCCGGCAAGATCGAGCGGCCATTGCTTGCCCACCGCCTCAATCACCCGTGGGCAGAAGCTGCCGCCGGTCAGCTGCCCGACCTCGCCGATGATCTTGTAATGGTCGATCATCGGGATCGTCACCTCGGCCCCATAATGCTTTGCGAGGTCGAGCGATTCGTCGCGGCGCGAGATCGCGATCACCCGCGCGCCTGCCTCGCTCGCCAGCCGCGTCAGGATCGCGCCCAGGAAGCCGATCCCGATGATCGCCACCCACTGCCCTGCCTCCACCTGCGCCCGGCGGAAGATGTTCACCGCGCAGGCGATGGGCTCGCCGGGAAACGGCTGCCCGGCAAGTTCTGGCGGTAGCGGCACGACCTTTTCCACCGGCGCCACGTCATAGCCCGCGAACGCGCGTTCGGAGAGCATCGCGACCCGCGTGCCGAGCGCCATCTCGACGCCCTGCCCCACCGCGTCCACCACACCCCATGCCTCATGCCCCAGCCCGCCCGGCGCGCCGGGCCAGCTCGACCAGGGCTGGCCTTCCCACGGCTCGACGTTGGACGCGCACACGCCGCACCCTTCCACCTTCACGCGCACCTCGCCTGGGGCGGGCTGCGGCACGGGCACCTCGTCGATCCTGATCTCGCTTGGCCCCTGGAGTACCGCCGCCTGCATGGTTCCCGTCACGTTGCCGCCTTTCGCTTCATTGATATTGTCTGGATTGCTGCACCCGCCGCCCCCGGCGGGGCGTTGCGCCTGCCATGTCGAACGACCCTTATATGGCCCGCACGCTGCGCGAGAACATCGACCGGCTGAAACAGCGCGCCGATCGCGCCGCGCGCGACGCGCCACTGGGCGATCGGCTGGCGGCGGCGATCACGCGCTTTGCCGGCTCCATGGCCTTTGTGGCGCTGCACGCCGTGCTGTTCGGCGGCTGGATCGTGTGGAATCTCGGCTGGATTCCCGGCCTCGAACCGTTCGACCCCAGCTTCGTGATGCTCGCCATGGAGGCATCGGTGGAGGCGATTTTCCTCTCCACCTTTGTCCTCATCTCGCAGAACCGCATGGCCGCCGCCGCCGACCGCCGCGGCGATCTGGACCTGCACATCTCGCTGCTGACCGAGCATGAGCTCACCCGCCTTGCCGGCATGATCGAGCGGATCGCGGATCGCGTGGGTGCCGGCAGCGATCCGGAGATCGAAGAGATCAAGCAGGATGTCTCGCCCGAACAGGTGCTCGATGCCCTGGAGGAACCCGGCCCCCCGCCCTCGCAGACCTGACGCCGCGTCACGCTGCGTGGACGTTCAGCGCCAGCAGCCGCCCGCCCCAGTCGCCCACCACCAGCGACGTGATCGACCCCGGATCGACGTCGAACGACAGCATGCGGTCGAGCGGCAGGCCAAGGTAATGCGCCACCACGCCGCGGATGATGTCCGAATGCGAGACGCACACGATCGCGCCCGTCCGGTCCGACCGGCCCAGCGCCTCGAGGTGCACAACCGCGCGCGCAACCGCATCGGTCATCCGCTCGCCGTTCGGCGCCTGCGCGCTGCTGCGTGACGCGTTCCAGTGGTCCCACACCGGGTCGCCGTCCAGATCGGCGATGACCCGGCCGGTCCAGTCGCCGAAGTCCACCTCGTTCAGCGCGTCCACCACCCCTGGTTCCTGCCCGAACGCCGCGCCGATCACCGCCGCGGTTTCGCGCGTGCGTCGCTGCGGACTGGTGTGTACCAAGGTGACGTCGCGCAGCCGTTCGGCGGCCCAGCGCGCCTGCGCCGCGCCGATCGGCGCCAGCGGATGGTCGCCGCCACGCCCGGTCAGCACCCGCCCGGCCTCGGCATGTGCGCCGTGCCGCACGAGATGGATAACTGCCGTCAACGACCCCCGCCTGATTCAGCTACGTTGAAGATGCCGCACGAACGGATCGCACGGGGTCGCGTTCCGAACAAACGTCTTAACTTGGATCAGGAACTCGTATCGTTGCCGAAATCACCGGGAACCAAGGGTAGATGAAGATGTTCCTGCTTGTGGGGTTGCCCGGCGTAAGCGGGCGGAAAACCAGAACAAACACGAAGCGGGGATTGATGACCGAACAAGTTCTGATCACGGGCGGCGCCGGATTCATCGGCCGCTTCGTCACCGACGAATTGCTCCGCCGCGGCAACCGCGTGCGTATCCTCGACAATCTCCTGCCGCAAGTGCACGGCGACAGTGGTCAGCGGCCCGCGAACCTATCGCCAGAGGCCGAACTGGTCGTCGCCGACGTGCGCGACGGCGCTGCGGTGGCCAAGGCGCTCGACGGCGTCGACAGCGTGGTCCACCTCGCCGCCGAAGTCGGCGTCGGCCAGTCGATGTACGAGGTCGAACGCTACACCTCGGTCAACGACGTCGGCACCGCGGTGCTATTCGAGAAGCTGATCGACAAGCCGGTGCGCCGCGTCGTCACCGCGTCGTCCATGAGCATCTATGGCGAGGGGCTGTACCGCGACGCGGACGGCAATCTGGTCGAGGACGCCGCACGCGGCATGATCCGCGACGGCATGCGCCAGTGGGACCCCACCGACGCGCAGGGCCGCCCGCTCACACCGGTCGCCACGCCCGAGACGAAGCGCCCGGCGCTGTCCTCGATCTACGCGCTCAACAAGTACGTGCAGGAGCGCACCACCCACATCATGGGCGCCCCCTACGGCATCGAAAGCGTCTGCCTGCGCCTGTTCAACGTCTACGGCCCCGGCCAGGCACTTTCCAACCCGTACACCGGCGTGCTCGCGATCTTCGCCTCGCGCCTTCTCAACAAGCAGCGCCCGATGGTGTTCGAGGACGGCGAGCAGCGCCGCGACTTCGTTCATGTCGGCGACGTGGCACGCGCCTTCGCCGATGCTCTAGTCCTACCCGAGGCGGTCGGCGGCACCTTCAACGTCGGCTCGGGCAACGACCGCTCGGTGACCGAAGTAGCCGAGGCGCTCGGCCGCGCGATGGGGCAGAACGACGCCTCGCCCGAGATCGTCGGCAAGGCCCGCGTCGGCGACATCCGCCACTGCTTCTGCGACACATCGCTCGCGGCCGAGCGGCTCGGCTTCCGCGCCACCGCCGATTTCGAGACGGAGCTTGCCGTTCTTGCCGACTGGGTGGCGCAGCAGACCGCCGACGATCGCGTCAGCCAGGCGCGCGCCGAACTCGAGAAGCGCGGCCTGGTCGCATGAGCGGCGATAAGCCCATCCTCGTCACCGGCGGCGCGGGCTTCATCGGCAGCAATCTCGCGCATCGCCTCGCCGGGGAGGGCCACCGCGTCATCGTCTATGACGCGCTGGTCCGCGAGGGCGTGAAGCGCAATCTCGACTGGCTGAAGGCGAACCACGGCGACAAGATCGACGTGCGCGTCGCCGACATCCGCGACGAAGCGGGGATGACCGCCGCGGTCCAGGAATCGCAGGCGGTGTTCCACATGGCGGCGCAGGTCGCCGTCACCACCAGCCTGGTCGACCCGCGCGCCGATTATGCGATCAACATCACCGGCACGCTGAACGTGCTGGAGGCCGCGCGTACCGCCGCCGAGCCGCCCGCGGTGATCTTCGCCTCCACCAACAAGGTCTATGGCGACCTGATCGACCTCGCGTTCGACGAAACGGAGAACGGCTATCAGCCGGTCGATCCGCTGGTGAACGCTTATGGGATCGGCGAGACGCGCCCGCTCGATTTCCACACGCCCTATGGCTGCTCCAAGGGCGCCGCGGACCAGTACGTCCTCGACTATGCGCGCAGCTATAACGTGCCCAGCGCCGTGCTGCGCATGAGCTGCATCTATGGCGAGCGTCAGATGGGCACCGAAGATCAGGGATGGGTCGCCCATTTCCTGATCCGCGCGCTCGAAGGCCGCACCATCGACATCTACGGCGACGGCCACCAGGTCCGCGACATCCTCGAGGTGAGCGACGCGGTCGACACCTATCTCGCGCTCTGGCGCCAGCTCGATCGCCATTCGGGCCGCGTCTTCAACCTGGGCGGCGGTCCCGACAATGCCGTCAGCCTGCGCAGCGTACTGGCCGAGATCGAGACGGTGGTCGGCCGCCCGATCGACCTGCGCTTCGGTGACTGGCGCGCGGGCGACCAGCGCTATTTCGTCGCCGACCGCCGCGCCGCCGAGGAAGCGCTCGGGCTCGCCAAGCCGGCCGACTGGCGCACCGGCCTGCGCCGCCTCGCCACCTGGCTGTCCGAGGAACGCAGCCTCCCGCTCGGCACCCAGCCCGCCATAAAGGTGGCGATTTGATGCGTGGAGCGCCGCAGCGCATCCTGATGACGGTTGATGCGGTGGGCGGGGTGTGGCGCTATTCGGTCGACCTCGCCGCCGCGCTGAGTGAAGCCGGGGTGTCGACCGTCCTCGCGCTGCTCGGGCCCGCCCCGTCCGACGCGCAGCGCGCGGAGGTTGCCGCGCTGCCGCGCGTGACTTTGGTGGAAACCGGTGAGCCGCTCGACTGGCTGACCGACGATGCGGTATCGGTGCAGCATGCGGCAGCGACGTTGGCGATGCTGGCGACGGCGCATCGCGCGGACCTCATCCACGTGAACCAGCCCGCGCTCGCCGCCACCCTGGCCGGCGACCTGCCGATGATCGTCGTCGCGCACGGCTGCATCGCTACCTGGTGGAACGCCGCGCGGCCGGGCACGCCGCTCGATCCCAAGTTCGAATGGCATCGCGCGCTCGCCGCACAGGGCCTGCGCCGCGCCACCCGCGTGGTCGCGCCCAGCGAAAGCTATGCGCACGCGGTCGCACGCACCTATGGCCTGCGCGACCTGCCCGTCGCGATCCACAATGGCCGCACCCCGACGCCGGTCGCCCCGGTGCGCCCGCGCCATATTGCCTTCACCGCCGGCCGGCTGTGGGACGAGGTGAAGCGCACGCCGCTGCTCGACGCCGCCGCCGCGCGCCTTGCCGCCCCGCTCTACGCCGCCGGCGCAACCCGCGCGCCGCATGGCGCCTCGGTGCCGGTCGAGCACCTTCACCTCCTCGGCGAACGTTCGCCTGCCGGCATGGCCGCGATGTTCGCGACCCAGCCAGTGTTCGTCTCCGCCGCCTCGTTCGAACCGTTCGGGCTTGCGGTGCTTGAGGCCGCGCAGGCCGGCTGCGCATTGGTCCTGTCGGACATCGACACCTTTCGCGAGCTGTGGAACGGCGCCGCGCTGTTCGTCGCCGGGGACGATCCCGCCGCCTGGGCCGATGCGATCGCGCACCTGCTCGCCGACGACCCGACCCGCGTGGCGCTTGGCGCCGCCGCGGCCGAACGCGGCGCGCATTTCACGCTCGCCGCCACCGCCACCGCCATGCTGTCGCTCTATGCCGACGCCGGCGCCGACCAGAGGGCTGCGGCATGAGAATCGTCTATTTCACCCACAGCCTCGCCTCCTGCTGGAACCACGGCAACGCGCATTTCCTGCGGGGCGTGCTGAGCGAGCTGGTCGCGCGCGGCCACGACGTCGTCGCCTATGAACCCGAAGGCGCGTGGAGCCTCGCCAACCTGCTCGCCGACCATGGCGATGAAGGGCTGGCGCTGTGGCGCGCGCGCTATCCCGAACTCACCTCGCGCACCTACGCCCCCGGCACGCCGGTCGAGGAACTGACCGACGGCGCCGACTTGGTGATCGTTCACGAATGGAACGACCACGATCTGGTCGCCGCCGTCGGCGATCTGCGCAAGCATGGCGCCGGCTTCACCCTCCTGTTCCACGACACGCACCACCGCGCAGTCAGCGAGCCGGAATCGATGAAGGCATACGACCTGTCCGGCTACGACGGCGTCCTCGCGTTCGGCGAGACGCTGAGCGAGATCTATCGCGGCTGGGGCTGGAACAACCGCGTCTGGACCTGGCACGAGGCCGCCGACCTGCGCCGCTTCCACCCGCCGGTCGAGGAGGGCGAGCGCCAGGGCCTCGTCTGGATCGGTAATTGGGGCGATGGCGAGCGGACGGAGGAGCTCGAACGCTTTCTCTTCGCACCCGCGCAGGATGCAGCGCTGCCGCTCGACATCTACGGCGTGCGCTATCCGGAAGAGGCGCTGGCGACGCTCGATCGCTACGGCGTGCGCTATCACGGCTGGGCGCCCAATGCCGCCGCGCCCGACATTTTCGCACGCCACCTCGCCACCGTGCACGTGCCGCGGCGCTATTATTCCACCATCCTGCCCGGCATCCCCACAATCCGCGTGTTCGAGGCGCTGGCCTGCGGCATCCCGCTCGTGTCCGCCCCCTGGGACGATGCGGAGGGGCTGTTCTCCCCGTGGCAGGACTATCTCGTCGCCCGCGACGGCGCGGAAATGACCCGCCACCTCACCGCCCTGCGCGACGATGCGGACCTGCGCCGCTCGCTTGCCGCGCACGGCCTCGCCACCATCAAGGCGCGCCACACCTGCGCGCATCGTGTCGACCAGCTGCTGGCCATCGTCGCCGGCCTGCGCACCGACACCGCAACGAAAGAAGCCGCATGAAGATCGCCTTCTACGGGTCGAGCCTGCTGTCCTCCTACTGGAACGGCGCCGCCACTTATTACCGCGGCATCTTGAAGGCGCTCGCCGCGCACGGTCACCAGATCATCTTCTACGAACCCGACGCCTTCGACCGTCAGCAGAACCGCGACATCGAACCGCCCGAATATGCCACTTCCGTCGTCTATCCGGCGACCGAAGAGGGCCTGCGTTCGGTCCTGGCTGAGGCGCACAAGGCGGATGTGGTGGTGAAGGCGAGCGGCGTCGGCGTGTTCGATGCCGAACTGATCGCCGGCATCGTCGAGCACGCCCGGCCCGACGCGCTCAAGATCTTCTGGGACGTCGACGCCGCCGCGACGCTGGACGAGATCCGCGCCGATCCCGCGCATCCGGTGCGCGATGCGCTGCCGCACCTCGACATGGTGCTGACCTATGGTGGCGGCCCGCCCGTTGTGGAGGCGTATGAGGCGCTCGGCGCCGCGCGCTGCATCCCCGTCTACAATGCGGTCGATCCCGATACGCACCACCCGGTCGCCCCCGACGATCGCTTCGCCTGCGACCTCGCGTTTCTCGGTAACCGCCTGCCCGACCGCGAGGCACGCGTGGAGCAGTTCTTCCTCGCCGCCGCCGCTGCGCTGCCGGAGCAAAGCTTCCTGATCGGCGGCAGCGGCTGGCACGACAAGAACATGCCCCCCAACGTCCGCCACCTTGGCCACGTCGGCACCGCGGACCACAACGCCTTCAACTGCACCCCGCGCGCCGTCCTGAACATCGCGCGCGATTCCATGGCGGCGGTCGGCTTCTCCCCCGCCACCCGCGTGTTCGAGGCCGCCGGAGCCGGCGCCTGCCTCATCACCGATTATTGGGAGGGGATCGAACAGTTCCTCGTCCCGGGTGAGGAAGTGCTGGTCGCGCACACCGGTCAGGATGTCGCGGACCTCCTGGCGGACCTCACCACCGACCGCGCCCGCGCGATCGGCGACGCCGCCCGCCGCCGCGTCCTGGCCGAACACACCTATAAGCTTCGCGCGAAGCAGGTGGACGAGCTGTTCCGCGCGCACGCCGATGCCACGCAGGTGGCCGCATGAAGCTTCTCGTCCTCGGCCTAAGCCTCGGCTCCTCCTGGGGCAACGGCCACGCCACCACCTGGCGCGCGCTCCTCTCGGGCTTCGCCGCGCGCGGCCACGAGATTCAATTCCTCGAGCGTACCGTTCCCTGGTACGCCGGCGACCGCCGCGATCTGGTCGATCCCGATTTCTGCCGACTCGATTATTATGCCGATCTCGCCGATCTCGAAAACTGGCGCGACGCCGTCGCCGAGGCGGATGCCGTCATCGTCGGCTCGTATGTGCCCGAGGGCGTCGCGGTCGCGAAGTTCGTGCAGGCGACCGCGAAGGGCGTCACCGGCTTCTACGACATCGACACCCCGGTCACCCTCGCGAA
The DNA here is from genome assembly GCF_002197685.1 of Sphingomonas dokdonensis. GTDB lineage: Bacteria > Pseudomonadota > Alphaproteobacteria > Sphingomonadales > Sphingomonadaceae > Sphingomonas > Sphingomonas dokdonensis. The sequence continues at coordinate 28,128 of NZ_NBBI01000005.1, forward strand.
GCTCGACCGCGGCGATTACGAATATCTCTCGCCGGAGGTGATCCACGGCTTCGACCTGTACCTGTCCTTCACCGGCGGCCCCACGCTGGAGCGGATCGAGCAGCAATATGGCGCCAAAGCCGCCCGCGCGCTCTACTGCACCGTCGACGCCGATCGCTATCAGCCGCAGGACACGCCCAAGCGCTGGGCGCTCTCCTATCTCGGTACCTACAGCGACGATCGCCAGCCGACGCTGGAACGCCTGCTGATCGAGCCCGCGCGCCGTCGCCCCGATCTCCAGTTCGCGGTCGCTGGCCCGCAATACCCGGACACGATCGACTGGCCGGCGAACGTGACGCGCATCGATCACCTGCCGCCCGCCGATCACCCGGCGTTCTACAGCGAATCGCGCATGACGCTGAACGTCACCCGCGCCGACATGATCGCCGCCGGCTGGTCGCCCTCGGTCCGCCTGTTCGAGGCCGGCGCCTGTGGCACGCCTATCCTGTCCGACCGCTGGGACGGCATCGACGACCTGTTCGCGCCGGGCAGCGAGATCATGCTCGCCGACACGACCGAACAGGCGCTCGCCGCGCTCGACCGCGACGCCGCTGCGCTCGGCCAGGCGGCCCGCACGCGCGTCCTTGCCGGCCACACCGCGCAGCACCGCGCCGCGCAGCTCGAATCTTACCTCATCGAAGCCGCAAGGCCCCACCCCAGCCGGAGCAAGCCCCGCATGGACAACAACGACGCTCCCGTAACGCTGGTCGCCGGCGGGGCCGGCTTCATCGGCTCGCACCTCTGCCAGGCGCTGCTCGATCGTGGCGAGACGGTGCTGTGCCTCGACAATCTGCAGACCGCGCGCGCGACCAACCTCGATGATCTGATCGACCATCCGCGCTTCAGCTTCGTGAAGGCCGACGTCATCGACGCGCTGCCGGCCGAGGTTACCGATCTCACCAGCCGCATCACCCGCGTCTACAATCTCGCCTGCGCCGCCTCGCCGCCGCATTACCAGGCCGATCCCGAGCATACGATGCTCACCTGCGTGCTCGGCACGACGCACCTGCTGCGCCTCGCCGAACGGGCCGGCGCGCGCTTTCTGCTCACCTCCACCAGCGAAGTGTACGGCGATCCCGAAGTACACCCGCAGCGCGAGGATTATCGCGGCGCGGTCAGCTGCACCGGCCCGCGCGCCTGCTACGACGAGGGCAAGCGCGCCGCCGAGGCGATGGCGCTCGATTTCGCCCGGCTGAACCGTGCGGACGTGCGCATCGCGCGCATCTTCAACACTTACGGGCCCCGGATGCACCCCGACGACGGCCGCGTCGTGTCGAACCTCATCTGCCAGGCGCTCTCGGGCGACACGATGACGGTGTACGGCGACGGCAGCCAGACGCGCAGCTTCTGCTACGTCAGCGATCTGGTCGCCGGCTTGATCGGTTTGATGGACAGCGACACGGTCGGCGCGTCGCCGGTGAACCTCGGCAATCCCAACGAGCTGACCGTCGGCGATCTCGCCACCCGAATCGTGGAGATGACCGGCGCCAAATGCCTGGTCGATTATCAGCCGCTTCCCGTCGACGATCCCCGCCGCCGCAAGCCTGACATCACGCGCGCGCAGCAGGTGCTCGGCTGGGCGCCGCTGGTCCCGCTGGAAGATGGCCTTTCGCGCACGTGCACCTGGTTCGCCGAGGAGCTGCGCCAGATGGATCGAATGCCGCTCCTGTCGGTTGCCGCTGAATAAAGGAGAGCGGCCATGGTCAATGACGCGGACAAGAACGGCACCACCGATACTACGCGCTCGAACATCTCGACCGAGCATCAGAAGGAAGGTGACGCTCGCCGCCCGTCAGACACGCTGGACAAGGGGCAGCCGAACGAACAAGCTGTCGAACGCAAGACCTCGCTGACTCACAACGACTGAGCACTGACCGGCCCAGTCGCACGAAGCCCAATATGGTAGCCGAAGTCGCCGCCCCGCGCGTCAGCAGGGCGGCGCGCATGACTCAGGCCGCCACCTGCTTCTGATGCGGCGGATAGTCGGTGTAGCCCTCCGGACCCTTTGAATACCACGTCTTTGGATTGTCCTGCGACAGCGGCACACCGTCGCGAAGTCGCTCCATGAGGTCGGGATTGCCGATATACGGGCGACCAAAAGCGATGGCGTCGGCAACACCAGAATCAAGATCGGCTTGCGCCTTTTCCAGCGTGTAGTCCTGATTGAGCACCAGCGGCCGTGAGAAGACCTTGCGGATCTTGGGACTCAGCTTGGGCACGTCCGTCGCGCCATAGGTGCCGTCCGGCGACAGTTCGCGCAGCTCGAGGAAGGCGATGCCAAGCTCGTCCAGCAGCTTCGCGGCGGGCACGAACACCGCTTCGGGATTGCTGTCATCCGCGCCCTGCGTCTCACCGTTCGGCGACAGGCGGATCGAGGTCCGCTCGGCACCCGCCACCGCGATCACCGCTTCTACCGCTTCCTTCATGAAGCGGATGCGGTTCTCCGGCGAGCCGCCGTAATCGTCGTCGCGCAGGTTAGTCTTGTCGCGCAGGAACTGGTCGATCAGATAGCCATTCGCACCGTGCAGTTGCACCCCGTCGAACCCGGCTGCCAGCGCGTTGCGTGCCGCCTGCGCATATTGCTCCACCGCTTCCTTGATCTCGGCCACGGTGGCGGCGCGCGCCTCGCCATAAGGGTTCTTGTCGGGGTCGTGATAGCTAGCCCGCGTGGCGGAGGCCGAAAGCGGCTGAAGCTTGTTCACATCGGGCCGCGCCAGACGCCCCTGATGCCAAAGCTGCGCCATGATCTTGCCGCCCGCCTCGTGCACCGCCTCCGTCACCGGCTTCCACGCCTCGACCTGCGCATCGGTGTAGAGGCCCGGCGTAAACGGCCAGCCAAGCCCCTGCCGGCTGATGCCGGTCGCTTCCGATATGATCAGGCCGGCGCTCGCGCGCTGGCGATAATAATCGACCATCATTGCGGTCGGCACGTGATCGCCATCGGCGCGCATGCGGGTTAGCGGTGCCATGAACACGCGGTTGGCAGCGCGAATGGCCCCCAATTCAATCGGGTCGAACAGGCTTGGCATTTCAATCTCCCCTTCCGTTTATTTGTAACGGGACAGGCCCGAAATAGGCGGTTACGGGGCAGCATGCACGAGGCACCGCCCCCAAGAAAAGCTACGGCGCGCCCAAGCGGCGGCGTCCTGGCCTTTGCCGCCTTGCTTGGCGGCAACGTGGCGCTTGCCTTCGGGCCGGTGTTCGTCCGGTTGGCCGATGTGGGGCCGGTTGCTGCAGGCTTCTGGCGCATCGCGCTTGCCACGCCGCTATTGCTTGCCCTTGCCGCGATAACGGGCGGACGCCCTATCACCAGTGCGCGCGGGCTGGGCTGGGTGCTGGCGGCATCCGGGCTCCTGTTCGCCGGTGATCTCGCCAGCTGGCACGTCGGCATCCTCCATACGAAGCTCGCGAACGCGACCTTGTTCGGCAATGCCGCCAGCTTCGTTTTCCCGCTCTACGGCTTTCTCGTCGCGCGCGCCTGGCCGACTCGGCTGCAGGGGCTGGCGCTGGCGCTCGCAGCAGCCGGTGCCGCGCTGCTGATGGGGCGCTCCTATCAGCTCGACCCGCAAAACCTCGTCGGCGACCTGCTCTGCCTTCTCGCCGGCATCCTGTACGCCGGCTATTTCATCATGATGGCGCGCGCCCGCGCCCGCATGGCGCCGCTGCCCGCTCTCAGCCTCTCGTCCGCGGCTTCCATATTGCCGCTTCTGTTCGCCGCCGCGCTGCTCGGCGAGCGGATCTGGCCCGCACATTGGACGCCGCTGCTCGGCCTCGCCTTGTGCAGCCAGGTGATCGGCCAGGGATTGATGATCTACGCGCTGGGGCGCTTCACGCCGCTCCTCATCGGGCTGGCGCTGCTGACCCAGCCGGTGGTCGCCGCAACGGTCGGCTGGCTGGCCTATGGCGAGATGCTGGGCACCGCCGATCTCGTCGGCGCCGCGCTCGTCGCGGCGGCACTCGTGCTCGTGCGCATCGCGCCCGAACGCCGCGTGATTGCCCCCGCCTGACCGGGCCGCCCCGGCGCGCTGCATCGACGCAGGAAGGCCGCGCGTGGTGGCAATCCCATCCCGATCGCGCCTATATGAAAGGCATGACCGACACCGCAGACCTCACGCTCGACGAGATTCGCGTTCTTCTGGCGCCTGCCATCGCAGAGAATGCCGCCTTTGACGGCTGGAGTGCCGCCGCCCGCGACATGGCGGCGGACATGAACGGCGTCGACAAGGACGTCGCGGCGCTCGCCTTTCCCGGCGGAGCGGTCGACATGATCGATGCCTGGTTCGCCAGCGTGGACGCGGCGATGGTGGCGATGCTCCCGGACGACGCGCTTGCGGCCATGAAGATCCGCCAACGCATCACCGCCCTTGTCGAGGCGCGCCTCGACGCCACCGCACCGCACCGCGAGGCGCTGCGCCGGGCGCTTGCCATCCTCGCCTTGCCGCAGAACATCGCCACTGCCGCGCGGCTCGGCTGGCGGAGCGTGGACGCGATGTGGCGAGCGGCGGGCGATACCGCGACCGACTATAATCACTACACGAAGCGGGCGATGTTGTTCGCCGTCTATGGCTCCACCATCACCGTCTTCCTTGACGACGAAAGCGAGGGCCATGGCGACACCAGCGCCTTTCTCTCGCGCCGGATCGACGGCATCATGCGGATCGAAAAGGCGAAGGCAAACATCTCGCGCCGCAGTCTGCGCCGCCCCAGCCTGTCGCGCTTCGTCGGACGGCTGCGCTACCCCGTCATCTGACCAACAGGCGGGATCGCGTGCGAACCGATCGCTGGTGCGCGTCTGGAATTGATAATCGTTCGCAATGCCGTTACTAGGCAATTGTGCTTGCTCCCGCCCCTCTCCCGCTCGAATCGCTCCCGCTGCGTCGGCGCGCAACGATTGCGACCATCGCCTGGGAGCTGTTGGCCCCGCCCGAAGCGCGGCGGCTGCGAGAATTCGGCTTTGAGGAGGGGATGCACGTCGAACTGCTGCATCGCGCCACCTTGTTCCGCGGTCCCGTCGCCTGTCGCATCGGTCGTATGACGGTGGCGCTGCGGCGTAACGTCGCCGCCGCGATTACGGTCACGACGGACTGACATGAGCGTCCTCCCGCTGGTAGCGCTGGTCGGCAATCCGAATGCCGGCAAATCGGCCTTGTTCAACGCGCTCACCGGCGCGCGCCAAAAGGTCGGCAATTATCCCGGCGTCACCGTGGAGCGGCACTCCGGTCGCCTGGCGCTGGACGACGGTCGCCCGGTAGAGCTGGTCGATCTGCCCGGTACGTACAGCCTCGATCCCTCGTCGCCCGATGAGCAGGTGACGCGCGACGTTCTGTTCGGCCGCCAGCTTGGCGAGCGTCGACCCGATGCCCTCATCGTGGTGGTGGACGCCGCCAATCTCGATCTTCATCTCCGCTTCGCGCTTCAGTTGATCGCGCTCGGGCTGCCGGTGGTTGTCGCGCTCAACATGGTCGATCTGGCCGAGCGTGACGGCCTCACCCTTTCGGCCGAGGCGCTGTCGCGTGAACTGGGCGTGCCTGTGGTTCCGACGGTTGCCGTGCGCAAGCGCGGTCTGGCCGTGCTGCGCGCTGCCCTCACCACCGCCGTGGAGACAAGCGGCACAGCCACGCCGCGCGCCGAACCGCCGGTCGAGGCACCGCTCGGCCAGCTTCAGCGCCGCGCGCGCGAAATCTCCCATGCGGCGATCGTCACCGAAACGCCGTCCCGCCGCTGGAACAACGCACTCGATGCCGTCGCGCTCCATCCGTTGGCTGGCCCGATCCTGCTGGTCGCGCTGATGTTCGTGATGTTCCAGGCGGTCTTTAGCTGGTCGGAAGCGCCGATCGGCTGGATCGAGGGCGGCTTTGCCGCGCTCGACGAGGGCGTACGGGCCATGATGCCGGACACCCTGCTGCGCTCCATGATCACCGACGGCTTGATCGCCGGTGTCGGCGCCGTGCTCGTGTTCTTGCCGCAGATCCTGATCCTGTTTGCCTTCATCCTCGTGCTCGAAGCGTCGGGCTATATGGTCCGCGCCGCCTTTCTGATGGACCGGATGATGGCCGGCGTCGGCCTATCGGGCCGCGCCTTCATTCCTTTACTGTCCAGCTTCGCCTGTGCGGTGCCCGGCATCATGGCGACGCGCACGATCAGCGACGAAAAGGATCGCCTCACCACTATCCTCATCGCGCCGCTCATGACCTGTTCGGCGCGCCTCCCGGTGTACACCATCATCATCGGCGCCTTTATTCCTGATCGCGCTGTCGCGCCCGGTGTCGGCCTGCAAGGGTTGGTGCTGCTCGGCCTGTACCTTGCTGGCATCGTTGGCGCCTTTGTCGCGGCACTGGTGCTGCGGCAGACGGTGACCAAGGGCCATTCGTCCGGTTTCATGATGGAGATGCCGCGTTACCAGATGCCGCGGCTCGCCGACATTGCCATCGGCCTGTGGAGCCGCGCCTGGATCTTCGTGAAGCGTGCCGGCACGATCATCGCGCTCACCACCGTCATCCTTTGGGCATTGCTCAGCTTCCCGCGCGCGCCGGATGGGCAAAGCCAGGTCGATCATTCGATCGCCGGCCGGATCGCCAGCGGAATCGAGGTGGTCGTCAAGCCGATCGGCTTCAACCACGATATCGCGCTGGCGCTGCTCCCCGCCATGGCGGCGCGCGAGGTGGCCGTCTCGGCGATCGGCACCGTTTATGCCGTCGACGATGCCGAGGATGCCGCCGGTGCACGTACCATAGTGGAAAATCTTCAGCGCCGCTGGTCGCTGCCGACGGCGCTCGCCTTCCTCATGTGGTTCGTCTTCGCGCCGCAATGCATCTCCACCATTGCGGTTACCCGGCGCGAGACGAACGGGTGGAAATGGCCGCTGTTCATGGTTGGCTATCTGTTCGCCGCCGCTTACATCATGGCTGGAATCACATACTGGCTCGCGGTCGCCGCGGGCCTCTAAGGGGCCCCAATGGCAGGCAGCGTTAACAAGGTTATTCTCGTCGGCAATCTCGGGCGCGATCCCGAATCGCGCTCGTTCCAGAACGGCGGCAAGGTGGTGAACCTGCGCATCGCAACCAGCGAAAGCTGGAAGGATCGCAATTCGGGCGAGCGCAAGGAAAAGACCGAATGGCATTCGGTGGCGATCTTCAACGAAGGCTTGGCGAACGTGGCCGAGCGGTTCCTGCGTAAGGGGTCGAAGGTCTATATCGAGGGCCAGCTGCAGACCCGCAAATGGCAGGATCAGAACGGCCAGGATCGCTACTCGACCGAGGTCGTGCTGCAAGGCTTCAACAGCGTCCTGACCATGCTTGATGGCCCGGGTGGCGGCGCCGGCGCTGGCGGCGGCGTCCGCGATGGCGGTCGTGACGATTTCGGCGGCGGTGACGATTTCGGGGGCGGTGGCAGCTTCGGCGGCGGCAGCCGGGGTGGCAGCGGTGGTGGCAACAAGGGCGGCGGTTTCGGTCAGTCGCGTGGCGGCTTCGCCGATGATCTGGACGACGACGTTCCGTTCTAGGATCAGCGAAAATACTGCGCCCCGCCCCACAGCTGTGGGGTGCGGACCGCCTCCTGCGGTACAGCGCCGTTGTCAAAACTCGCCCATGAAATCGCAAGGGGGAAAGATTTGCGCAGTGAGTGGTTGATGCGAGGCTCCGGTTAACCTGGAGCAAGCCTAAGCCGCCCAACAACCAAGCCAGTTAGCGATCAAAGCCCATGTCTGCTCTTACGTCTCTTGCTCCTCCCGTTCTCGACGAGGGTGCGCGCGAGCAAGTAATGGCGCTGTACGATCTCGGCGGCGCGCGCGATGACGGCTTGCTGGAAGATCTCGTCACCTTCGCCGCCGAGCTGTGCAACGCACCCACCGCGTTGCTAAGCGTGGTGGAACCCGAAGAACAGGTATTCCTGGCGCGCACGGGTACCGATCTCGAAAGGACTCCGCGCTCACAGTCCTTCTGCGCTTACGCCATGCACGGTTCGCGCCCGATGGAGGTGCACGACGCGACGCAGGACCAACGCTTCGCCGACAATCCGCTTGTCGTCGGCGCGCCGCACATCCGCTTCTACGCGGGGGCGCCGCTCTCGACCCGCGAAGGCGTGCCGCTGGGTGCCATCTGCGTGCTGGACGACACGCCGCGCGATGGCCTGACGCCATTTCAGGCTCGCGGGCTGGAGATACTCGCCACTACTGCCATGGCACGGCTCGAATCCCGCCGCGTTGCGCGAGAACAGGGCGAGCAGCGCCGCAAAACGGCGCAAACGCGCGCGGCGCTGGCGGAAAGCGAGCTACGCTTTCGCACGTTGGCCGACACGATGCCCCAGATGGTCTGGTCGACGCTGCCGGACGGCTTCCATGATTATTACAACGCCCGCTGGTACGATTTTACCGGCGCGCCGGCTGGCACCACGGACGGCGAGGGTTGGAACAACATGTTCCACGCCGAGGATCAGGAACGTGCCTGGGACGTGTGGCGCCAAAGCCTCGCCACTGGTGACCCGTATCAGATCGAATATCGACTGCGTCATTTCGACGGCACCTATCGCTGGGTGCTCGGCCGCGCCCTCCCGATCCGCGACGGTGAGGGAAATATCACCCGCTGGTTCGGAACCTGCACGGACATTCACGAGCAGAAGCTGGCGCTCGAAGAACGCGAGGTCATCAGCCAGGAACTGTCGCACCGCATCAAGAACATATTCGCCGTTATCGGCGGTCTCATCCAGTTCGCCGCGCGCGCTCACCCCCCGCTGGCGCCTCTTGTGGCCGATCTGCGCGCACGCATTGCGGCGCTTGGCCGTGCGCATGATTTCGTGCGTCCGCACAGCCCCAGTTCACGTCCGTCGGCGCATCAGGACAGCCTGCGCGGGCTGATCGAGGAGCTGCTTGCCCCGTACCAGGCGCTTCCCGGCGAGCGCGTGACGGTTACCGGGGCGGATATCCATATCGATGATCGCGCCGCCACGCCGCTCGCCTTGCTGTTTCACGAGTTGGCCACCAACGCGAGCAAATATGGCGCGCTGTCCACGCCCGACGGTCACATCACCGTTCATATCGGTCGCGAGGCAGAGCAGTCGCACATCATCTGGCAGGAGAATGGTGGACCGCCGATCGATCCGGCTATCGCGCAGACGACCGGTTTCGGCAGTCAGCTAATCGAGCTTAGCGCAGTGCGGCAATTGGGTGGCGCGATCCGTCGCCACTGGCGTCCCGCAGGACTGGAACTTGCCCTCGACATCCCGACGGCGTCGTTCAGCCGGGCAAGCCGATCCGAATAACATCGTCGTCCACCGCGGCCTCTGCGTTCCCGGTGGCAAGCGCCGCGGCGGCGAGGATCGACCGGTCGTTGAACGGCTTGCGGACATAGCCTAGCGCATCCGTCGGCACCCCGATCTGAGCCGGATTGGCGGTCACGAACACCACTTTCACGCCATAATCGCGCGCGATCCGCTCGGCGATCTTTGGCCCGGTCGCGCCGTCGCGCAGGTTGATGTCGACGAAAGCGAACGAGCACCCCGGCGCGGCGGCGAGCGCCTGATCGCTGTCCGCGGCGATGGCCGCGACCTGATAGCCACCGTCCACCAGGATCCGCTCGAGATCGAGTGCGACGAAAATCTCGTCTTCAATGATGAGCGCGGTCTTTGTCATGGTCAGTCGCGATGCAACACAGATGATGCTGCGTCGGTTCCCCGCAAAAGGAAGATTGCGTGTTCCGCAAGGAAGTTTGCAGCGGCCGAGCGTGTTTGTTGGTCGCCTGAAAGAAACCACGCGCCCTCCACCGCGATACCGCGCGATCTCAGGTGCGCGCGGAAATCATCAACCGTCAGATGGTGGATGTTGGGCGTATCATACCAGCGCTCGGGCAGCAGCCGCGTGACCGGCATCCGCCCGCCCCACAGCAGCGATAGCCGCACGCGCCAGTGCGCGAAATTGGGAAAGCTGACGAACGCGCGCCGCCCGATCCGCAGCAATTGGCCGAGCACCGCGTCGGGCGCCCGGCAGGTCTGCAGCGTCTGGCTGAGGATCGCGTAATCGAAGCTCGCATCGGGATAACCGGCCAGATCGATGTCGGCATCGCCCTGGATGACGCTCAGCCCGCGTCCCACCGCCGCCGCCACGTTGCGCGGATCAATCTCCAGCCCGCGCGCGTCCGCCTGCTTGGCATCGCGCAGCGCCGCCATCAGCGCGCCGTCACCGCAACCCACGTCCAGCACCCGGCTGCCCGCCGCCACGTGGTTCGCGATGATCGCCAGATCCGCCCGCAAGGTCATGATGCGGTTCCCAGGAACCCGGCCACCACCCGGTTCATCTCGGGCGAATCGAGCAAAAATGCGTCATGGCCATAAGGGCTCGACAGCTCGACAAAGCTCACCGGCGCGCCCGCCGCGTTCAGCGCCTGCACGATGCTGCGCGACTCGCGGGTCGGATACAGCCAATCGGTGTCGAAACTGATCAGCGCGAACCGCGCGCGCGTCTGGCGAAAGGCACTGGCGAGCAGCCCGCCATGCTCCTCGGCCAAATCGAAATAATCCATCGCACGTGTGATATAGAGGTAGCTGTTGGCATCGAAGCGATCGACGAACGCGATCCCCTGATAGCGCAGATAGCTCTCCACCTGGAAATCGGCGTCAAAGCCGAACGTCTTGGCGTCTCGAGCCTGCAACTTCCGCCCGAACTTCTGTGTCAGCCCGGCTTCGGACAGATAGGTGATGTGCGCCGCCATGCGCGCTACGGCGAGGCCCGCTGCTGGCACCTCATGCCCGTAATAGTCGCCGCCACGCCAGTGGGGATCGGCCATCACCGCCTGCCGTCCAACCTCGTGAAAGGCGATATTCTGCGCCGAATGGCGCGCCGCCGACGCGATCACCACCACTGCTTCCACCCGGTCGGGAAAGGTCGCGGGCCAGCTCAGCGCCTGCATCCCGCCCATTGATCCGCCGATCACTGCCTTCAGCCGATCGACCCCCAGATGATCGAGCAGCAACGCCTGGGCGCGCACCATGTCGCGGATCGTGATCACCGGAAAGATCATGCCAAACGGCTTGCCGGTCGCCGGATCCATCGTCGCCGGGCCGGACGATCCCATGCAGCTGCCGATCACATTGGCGCACACCACAAAGAAATGGTCGGTATCCACCGGCCGCCCCGGCCCTACCATCTGCGTCCACCAGCCCGGCTTGCCGGTGCGCGGATTGGCGCCCGCGACATGCTGATCCATCGTCAGCGCGTGGCAGATCAGAACGGCATTGCCGCGATCGGGCGCAAGCGTGCCATAGGTTTCATAGGCGATCTCGACCGGCGCAAGCCGCCCCCCGCCGTCTAGCGGCAGCGGGCCGGGCAGGGTCACGTGGCGCTGGAGACCGAAACGCTGGTCGTCGGCGGACATGCGGGCGCGCTAGCATTGTACGTCGGACGGGGAAAGCGCCGCGGGGCCGAGCGGCGCTGCGCCGTTGCCATCCCCCACCCCCGCCCGCTATGCGCCGCGCCATGACTGGACCTGTTCCCAAACCCTGGATCATGCAGATCGCCCCCTATGTGCCCGGGCGATCGACGACCGATGACGGCCGCAAGGTCGCCAAGCTGTCCTCCAACGAAAACCCGCTCGGCACGAGCCCCAAGGCGCGCGAAGCATTCGCCGGCGCCGCGACCAGCCTGGAGCGCTACCCGGATGCCAGTGCGAACGAGCTTCGCGATGCGCTCGCCGCCAAGCACGGCCTCGATCCCGCGCGCATCATCTACGGCAACGGCTCGGACGAGGTGCTGCACCTCGCCGCTGGCGCCTTTGCCGGTCCGGGCGACGAAGCGATATACGTGAATTACGGCTTCGCGGTGTACCCGATCGCCATCCGCCGCGTCGGCGCCACTCCGGTGATCGCCCCTGACAAGGATTATGCCACCGACGTCGACGCAATCCTCGCCGCCGTTACCGATCGCACGCGCATCGTCTTCGTCGCCAATCCCAACAACCCCACCGGCACCTATGCGCCGCGTGAGCAGATCGAGCGGCTGCACGCCGGCCTGCGCGACGACATCCTGCTCGTGCTCGATCATGCTTATGCCGAATATATCGACGGCGGCGATGATGATGGCGGCATGGCGCTCGCGGCCAGGGCGTCGAACGTCCTCGTCACGCGCACCTTCTCGAAAATGTACGGCCTCGCTGCGGAGCGGATCGGCTGGGGCTATGGCGCGCCCGCGATCATCGAGGCGATGCACCGCATCCGCCTGCCTTTCTCGATCACCATCGCCGGCACGGCGGCGGCGGTTGCGGCGCTCGGCGATACCGAGTTCGTCGCCCACACTGCCGCGCACAATGCCAAATGGCGCGCGTGGTTCGGGGACGAGATTGCCAAACTCGGCAATGCGGGCCTGCGCGCGATTCCGAGCCAGGCCAACTTCGTGCTCGTGGTATTCGAAGGTGATCTGACCGCCGAGGCCGCGTATAAGGGGCTGATGGATGCCGGCTATATCGTCCGCTGGCTGCCCGGCCAGGGCCTGCCCCATGGCCTGCGCATCACCATCGGCACCGAGGATGAGACAAAGGGCGTGATCGCGGCACTCAGGCAATTGACGGGCGCTCACTGAGCGCTCGACGCAACATCAATTAACGTCACTCCGGCCTTGTGCCAGGGTCCAGGGATCCGCACACTCCTCGGCCTTGAGGTCCGCGGCCAAGTGGATGTCGGGACCAGCCCGGCATGACGATGACACGGAAACGGAGATCGCAAGTGCTGCCCTTTTCTCGCGTCTCCATCATCGGCCTCGGCCTGATCGGCTCCTCCGTCGCGCGTGCGGTTCGGCAGCAAATGCCGACCGTCCGCCTCACCGGCCATGATGCCGACGCCGATGTCCGCGTCCGCGCCGACGCGCTCGGCATCGTCGATGACGTCACCGATACGCTCGGCGCGGCGGTGACCGACGCGGAGCTGGTGATCCTGTGCGTTCCCGTGGGCGCAATGGGCGCGGTTGCAGCCGAGATGGCCGCCGATCTGCCGATCGAGGCGGTGGTCAGTGATGTCGGCAGCTGCAAGGCGGAGGTCATTCGCGCGCTCACCGCCGCGCTGCCCGGCGCCACGATCGTCCCCGCGCACCCCGTCGCCGGCACCGAACAGAGCGGCCCCGAGGCGGGTTTCGCCAGCCTCTTCAACCGCCGCTGGTGCATCGTCACCCCGTTGCCCGACGGCGATCCCGTCGCCACGGAGCGGGTCGCCGAATTCTGGCGTCGGCTTGGCAGCATGGTGGAGATCATGGCGCCTGATCACCATGATCGCGTGTTGGCGGTGACCAGCCACCTGCCGCACCTCATCGCCTATACGATCGTCGGCACTGCTAACGATCTGGCGGAGGTCACCCAGTCCGAAGTGATCAAATTCTCCGCCGGTGGCTTCCGCGACTTCACCCGCATCGCGGCATCAGACCCGACGATGTGGCGCGATGTCTTCCTCGCCAACAAGGAAGCGGTGCTGGAGATGCTGCAACGTTTCAGCGAGGATCTGTCGCACCTTCAGCGCGCGATCCGCTGGGACGATGGCGACACGCTCCACGACCTGTTCTCGCGCACCCGCACGATCCGCCGATCGATCGTCGATCAGGGCCAGGATGACGCCGCGGCGGATTTCGGCCGCAAGCACGATTGATCGTGAAGGATGGCACGGATCAGCCCGCCGCCTGCCCCACACGCCCCTCCAACTCCAGCGCGTTGATCGCCTCCCACACGCGCTGCTCCGCTTCGCGCCGCGGCAGTCCCGCCGGGATCACCTCGCCGATCCGGAAGGTGACGACGCCGGGCCGCTTGGGCCCTTTCTTGGGCAGAAAGCGCCCGCTATCCACCGCGATCGGCACCACCGGCAGCCCCACCGCCTTGTAAAGCCCGGCAAAGCCCGATCGCAGCGGCGGCGTCTCGCCCGGCGGCACGCGCGTTCCCTCGGGATAGACGACCACCGACCGGCCCTGTTCGCGCAATGCCGCGCCCTCACTCATCAGCTGGCGCAGCGCCTTGGCCGATGCCTCGCGATCAACCGCCATCGATCCGTACAGCCGCGTCGCCCAGCCCCACATGGGGATACGGGCCAGCTCCTTTTTCAGCACCATCGCCGGGCCGCCTAGGATCAGCTGCAATTCGGTCGTCTCGTACATCGCCTGGTGCTTGGATACGAACAGATACTGGCCTTCGGGCAAGTGCCCCTCGATGCGCGTGGTGATGCCCAGGATGTGCTTCGCCGCCCAGCGTTGCAGCCGCGCCCAGCGGTGCGCATGGTGGATCAAGACGCGTTGGCCGAACGGCGCCACCAGCGCCACGCCCAGCACGATGAACACCGACCCGGTATAAAAGACGATCTGATAGATGATCGTGCGCACCCAGTTCATCATCAGTCCAGTCCGACCCACAAAGCGATCCACCGCAGGATCAGCTTGTTGTATTCATTAACCAGCCGGCCGAGCCGCTGATCGCCCGGCACGCCGTCGCGCTTGATCGTGATGGTCGCCGGCAGCTCCGCCCCCAGCTCCATCCGCGCCCGCGCCATATGCCAGTCGGAGGTAACGAGCCGCACCGATCGGTAGCCATGGTCGGCCATCCAGCGCGCCGTCTCCTCGGCATTGGAGCGGGTATCCACCGCCTCACGCCCGAGGTCGACGCAGCATTCGATCGCCGCCGCATGCCCGTTCGCGTCCGCCAGATCGCTCTTGCGCAGCCCCGTCGCGACGCCGGTTACCAGCATCCGCTTCGCGCGTCCCTGCTCGATCAGCCTCAGCCCGCGCGGAATGCGCCCCGGCCCGCCGGTCGGCACCACGATGGCATCGGTGGTCAGCTGCGGATCGGCCGGCTGCGCCAGCGTCATCATGAACGCCGCAAAGCCGAGGCTCCAGGCCACCAGCAGCAGCCCAAGAAGGCGCGAAATCACAGCACCGTCTCCAGCGCCCGCGTGATGGTGAAGCGCGCGGCCAGCGCCGCCAGCAGCACGAATGCGATCGGCAACATCGCCAGCGCCGCCCAGCCCGACGGCCCCAGGCTCGCCTGCCCCAGCAGCTGTGAGCCAAGCTCGGCCGCCTGCGCATTGACCAGCAGCAACATGCCGATTGCCGCCAGGCTGCCGATCGCCGCGCCGATCGCCGCATCGCGCGCGATGCGCCGCTGGAACAGGCGCGCCACTTGAACGTCGGTCGAGCCGAGCATGTGCATGACTTCGATCGTGTGGCGATGCGCATCAAGCCCGGCGCGCGCCGCCAGCACCACCACCGCCGCCGTCGCCGCGGCGAGCAGCAGCACCAGCACCGCCGCGATCAGCACCACCAGATCGAGGAAGTCGGCAACCGGCGCCATCCACGCCTCCTGCGCATCCACCCGCGCGTCGGGCGCCACCTGCCTGAGTGCGCTGCGCACCCGCGCCAGTGCAGCTGGGCTTTCCGTCGCGAGATCAAGGTCGATCATTGCAGGCACCGGCAGATCGGGATCTGCGCCGTCCGTGCCCATCCACGGTTTCAGCAGCGCGGCCAGCTCCTCCCGATCGACTGCCTGCACGGCGCGAACCTCCGGCAAGCCACGCAGCATCGCCAGTGCCTCGGTCGCCTGCGCCGCCTGCCGGGCCGGATCGGTCGCGACGATCTGCACTGTGGCACGCCCGGTCAACTCGCCCTCCAGCGCACTCGCCGCATTGCGCGTCGCCAGCCCCAGCGCCGCGCCCAGCACCGTCAGGAACAGCATGATGGCGATGATCCACACCATCGCGCGCACGCCGCGCGCCTCGTCCAGCACGCGCCTCGTACGCTCGGCTTTCGGGCTTGCGGCGCGGCTCATGCGGGCTCGCGCGCGGGCGGATGGCGCAAGGTGCCGGTGGGATCCTGCAACTTACCCTTCACCAGCCGCATCATCTGCGCGCCCGGCACTTGCTGCATCAGGTGGATGTCGTGCGTCGCCACCACCACCGTGGTGCCCAGCCGGTTGAGCGAATCGAACAGCAGCAGCAATCGCTCGGCCATCTCCGGATCGACGTTGCCGGTCGGCTCGTCCGCCACCAGCATTTCCGGCCGGGCGATCACGGCCCGCGCGATCGCGACGCGCTGCTGCTCCCCACCCGACAGCGTTTCGGGCTTTGCATCAGCCTGTTCGGCCAGCCCTACCCAGGCAAGCATTTCGCTCACGGGCTCGGCGATCTCGGCCTCCGGCATCCCTGCAATGCGGAGCGGCAGCGCCACGTTGTCCGCTGCCGACAAATGCGGAACGAGCCGGAAATCCTGAAAGACGACGCCGATCCGCCGGCGAAAGCCGGGCAAACGACTGCGCGGCATCGTCACCGCATCCTCGCCGAACAGGCGGATGATCCCCCGGCTCGGTCGCTGATTGAGATACAGGAGGCGCAGCAGCGACGTTTTGCCCGCGCCGCTCGCCCCGGTGAGAAAATAAAAGGAGCCCGGCGCCAATGCGAAACTGATGTCGGACAGCGTCTCCGGCCCGTTGCCGTAGCGCAGCCCCACATTCTCGAACTGCACGATATTCGCCATTTCGGCGCCGTTCGTCCTTTACACACCAATGCCTTGGCGCCGCCATCGCACGATGCGGCGTAATCCTTCAACCTCCGCTTGCATGAAGCGCAAGGCACGTGTTTAGATTCGCGATGGCTTCAGCCCTCCCGTTCCCCGCCGGTAGCGTCGCGCGATGATCCTGCAATGTCCCGAATGCAGCACCCGTTATCTGGTGCCCGACACCGCGATCGGCGCGGAGGGGCGCACGGTGCGCTGCGCCAATTGCCGCCACAGCTGGCATCAGGAGCCCGATGCGCGCGCCGCAGAGGCGATTGCCGCCGCCCCGCCTGAGACACCGCCGCCGGCAACACCAGAACCCCCCGACGCGGCAGCGCCGCCGATCGCCCCGGCCGCCGCACCGCCATTGGGCGTCGCCCCACCCATCGTACCGCCGCTCGGCGTGCCAAGCGCAGTTCCGCCTGCCATATCTTCTCAGGCGGCTGCCCCGACGACTGCCGCGGACAGCACGCCAACGACTGGCCACCGCCGCCCCCGCAGCAATCCGGCGCGCCGCTGGACGCTCGCCGCCGTGCTCGCTGCGGTGCTGATGCTGGTTGCCGTCGCCGCAATCCTGTGGACCAGCGCACCCGGCCTCGCGACCCAGTTCGGCCTTGCCATCGGCCCCGAGGAAACGCCGCTACGGCTGATCGACAATCCGATCGAGCGGCGCGAGATCAGCAACGGCAGCGAATTGTTCGCCGTCAGCGGCAAGGTGCTGAACCCGTCCAACGATCGCCAGCGCGTGCCCGACATCCGCGCCGATCTGCGCGACGCGCAGAATCGCATCGTCTTCACCTGGACGATCATCCCGCAGCAGCGCACGCTGGCGCCGAAAAGCGCGATCGACTTCAACTCGGCCAAGCTCGACGTGCCCGCCAGCTCCAAGAAGCTGGAGCTGAGTTTCGTCGGCGAGGACGGCGAGTAAGGCCTTCGCGTAACCCCGGTCGATGCAATCTTTTCATCGTAATCCGGCAAAGCCCATTGCCAGCCCCGGGAACCCTTGCTAGGGGCGCGCTCCTGCCAACCGCCGGCCCAGCCCGGCGGACATCACGTGCGGTCGTGGCGGAATTGGTAGACGCGCAACGTTGAGGTCGTTGTGTCCGAAAGGACGTGGAAGTTCGAGTCTTCTCGACCGCACCAGTGAATGAACGGCGGGGGCTACCAACGCTCGAAAGAGCGCCCCTCCCGTCCCCTGATGGCTCCTCATGACCCAGCCTTTCCGCACCGCGGCACTTTATCAGTTCACCCGCTTCGAGGATCCGGCCGCTCTGCGCGCACCGATCGAGGAATTGTGTCGCACCCACTGCGTTCAGGGCACGCTGCTGCTCGCGCATGAGGGGCTGAACGGCACGATCGCCGGCCCGCCCGCCGGCATCGAGGCGGTGATCGCGCACCTGCGCACCCTGCCAGGCTGCGCGGCGCTGGAGGTCAAATACGCCTGGGCCGCCGGGGAACCCTTCCACCGGCTCAAGATCCGCCTGAAGCGTGAGATCGTGACCATGGGCCAACCCGATCTCGATCCGCTCGCCGACGCCGGCACCTATGTCGCGCCCGAGGACTGGAACGATCTGATCGCGCGGCCCGATACGTTGCTGATCGACACGCGCAACGATTACGAAGTGGCGATCGGCACCTTCCCCGGCGCGATCGATCCCGAAACCAAAAGCTTCCGCGACTTCCCCGACTGGTTCCGCGCCAACCGGGATCAGCTGCTCGCGGGCAAGAAAAAGGTGGCGATGTTCTGCACCGGCGGCATCCGCTGCGAAAAGTCTACCGCCTTTCTAAAGGCCGAGGGGATCGAGGAGGTCTATCACCTCCATGGCGGTATTCTGAACTATCTGGAAAAGACGTCCGCTGCCGACAGCACGTGGCAGGGCGAATGCTTCGTGTTCGACGAGCGCGTCGCCGTCACCCCCGATCTCGCGCCCGGCACCCACGTCCTGTGCCGCGCCTGCCGCCGTCCGGTCGGCCCGGAGGCGCGGCAGTCACCCTTGTACGAAGAAGGCGTCAGCTGTCCTGCCTGCCACGCCGATCTCGATGCAGACAAGCGCGCCCGCCTTGCCGAACGCCACCGTCAGGAAGCGCTCGCCCGCAAGCGCGGCACCCGCCACGTCGGCGCGAAGATGGACAAGGACTGACGCAGCACTCTCGCCGCGTCAGCCATCACCGGGCCTCATGCCGCGCGGCGCGCGAATTCCTTGTTGATCGCCAGCGCGCCCAGCGTGCAGATCGCGCCCGACAGCAGGTACAATCCGACCGACCACAGGCCGAAGCGGCTCGCCAGGAACAGCGCCACAAGCGGCGCGAAGCCAGCGCCGATCACCCAGGCGGCATTGGCGACGATCGCCGCGCCGGTGTAGCGGCTTTCCGGCGGAAAATTGCTGTTCACCGCGCCCGATGACTGGCCAAAGGCAAGGCCCAGCAGCGCAAAGCCGCCCAGCATATAGATTGCCTCGCCCACCTGTCCTGCGCCTAGCAGGCGCGGCGCAAAGCCGCTGTAGACCGCGATCAACACGGCCGAGACGCCCAGCACCGCGCGCCGCCCCACCCGGTCGGCGATCACGCCCGACGCCAGGATCGCCAGCACCCCGATCACCGCGCCCAGCGCCTCGATACCGAGGAAGCGCACCGGCTCCTCCTCCGCAAACAGCGTCACGAACGACAGCGGAAACACGGTGACGAGGTGGAACAGCGCAAAGCTCGCCAGTGGCGCGAACGCGCCCAGCACGATGGTGCGCCGCTCGCGAAACATGGTGGCGAACGCCGGCGACGGCTGAAGCTCGCGGCTCTCGAACAGCCGCTCGAACTCTGGCGTCGCGACGAGGCGCAGTCGCGCGAACAGCGCCACGACGTTGATCGCCAGCACCACAAAGAACGGGTAGCGCCAGCCCCAGCTGAGGAAGTCCTCCGGGCTGAGGATCGCAAGGAAATAAGCGAACAGACACGATGCCAGCAGCAGCCCCAGCGGCGCGCCAAGCTGCGGGATCATCGCATACCAGCCGCGCTTCTCCTCAGGTGCGTTGAGCGACAGCAGCGACGGCAGCCCGTCCCACGCGCCGCCCAGCGCCACGCCCTGACCGATGCGGAACAGCGCCAGCAACACCGCCGACAGCGTGCCGACCTGCGCGTAGCTCGGCAGCAGCGCCAGCGCCATGGTGGAGCCGCCCAGCAGGAACAGCGAGATGGTCAGCTTGGTGCCGCGGCCGTGCACCCGGTCCACCCACATGAACAGCAAGGTGCCGAACGGCCGAGCGAGGAACGCCAACGCGAAGATCGCAAAGGAATACAGCGTGCCCGTCAGCGCATCGACATAGGGAAAGACGAGCTTGGGAAAGACCAGCACGGAGGCGATCGCGTAAACGAAGAAGTCGAAGAACTCGCTTGTCCGCCCGATAATCACGCCGATCGCGATCTCACCAGGTGCGATTTCCTTCTCGCGCGCATTGACCAGCCGCGCGTCGCGTTCCAGCGACGTCGAGTCGGGCGCAGTGGTGGATGCAGTCATTCGTCATGCTCCCGCGGCGATCCGCCGTGCATTAATGGTTGGCCCGCGTCGGGGTTCATTACTACACTCCTCTGCCGGAGGTACGCCAGTGACGGGATTGGACAAATTGTCCAATGTAGCGACGGGCGGACTCGGCCTAGGAGCGTGTCATATGCCCACCCATCCCGCCCCGCTGACACGGCTTGCCCGTTTGGCCCTGATCCCGCTCCTGCTGTGCGTCGCCGGTTGCCAAGGCGCCGTGCTCGACCCGGCGGGTGACATCGCGCTTCAGCAACGCAACCTGATCTACGCTTCGGTCGGGTTGATGCTGCTCATCATCCTTCCGGTGATGATCCTGACGGTGGTGTTCGCCTGGCGCTATCGCGCAGGCAACAAGGAGGCGACCTACGATCCCCATTTCGATCACTCCACCTCGCTGGAGCTGATCATCTGGTCGGCGCCGCTCCTTATCATCATCGCGCTGGGCGCGCTCACTTGGTCGAGCACGCACCTGCTTGATCCTTTCCGCCCCCTGAACCGCATCTCGGCGACCAAGGCGGTCGATCCCAAGCAGAAGCCGCTGCTGGTGCAGGTCGTCTCGCTCGATTGGAAGTGGCTGTTCATCTATCCCGAGTTCGGGATCGCGACGGTCAACGAATTGGCGCTGCCGGTCGATCGGCAGGTCCGCTTCGACATGACGTCGACCAACATGATGAACACCTTCTACGCGCCCACCATGGCCGGCATGGTCTATACCATGCCCGGCATGCGCAGCACGCTGCATGCCGTGCTCAATCGCCAGGGCGACTATGAGGGCATGTCCGCCAATTATTCGGGCGCCGGCTTCTCCTACATGCGCTTCAAGCTGCGCGGGCTGGACGATGCCGCCTTCACCCGCTGGGTGGGCGAGGTGAAGGGCCGCGGCGCGGCGCTCGACACCGCCAATTACCTCAAGTTGGAAAAGCCCAGCGAGCAGGTTCCCGTGATGCACTTCGGCTCGGTGGCGCCGGCCTTGTTCCAGCGCATCTACGAACGCTGCGTCACCCCGAACACCCCGTGCATGAGCGAGATCATGGCACGCGACAATGCGGCCGGCGGTGGTGGCGAGCCCAATCCGATGCAGGCGGGCGAAGGCATGCC
Organism: Sphingomonas dokdonensis; assembly: GCF_002197685.1. Taxonomy (GTDB): domain Bacteria; phylum Pseudomonadota; class Alphaproteobacteria; order Sphingomonadales; family Sphingomonadaceae; genus Sphingomonas; species Sphingomonas dokdonensis. The sequence continues at coordinate 49,289 of NZ_NBBI01000005.1, forward strand.
CGCGGGGCGCCAATCGATCCCGCGCGGAAAGCCGGAGGGCGGGCTGATGAAGGATACGGACGAGATCACGCCCGTGCCGCATAACTCCAAGCCGCGCCTGCCGGGCGCACCGGGCAGCACCGACCCCGGCTCGCCCCGGAACCGCGACCTTACGTTCCTTTCTCAGCCAGCGACGCCGGGTCAGCCCCGCGCGGCGCACGGCTGAGCCCCCGGAGCCATCCGATGTTCAACGAAACCGTCCTGAAGACGATCTTCGGTCGCCTCAGCTTTGAATCCTTTCCGATCCACGAGCCGATCCTGCTCGTCACCTTCGCCGGCGTGGTCGTGCTCGGCCTCGCCATCGTCGGCGCGATCACGAAGTACAAGCTCTGGGGCTATTTGTGGACCGAATGGTTCACCAGCGTCGATCACAAGAAGATCGGCATCATGTACATCATCCTCGGCATCATCATGCTGCTGCGCGGCTTTGCCGATGCGGTAATGATGCGCACGCAGCAGGCCCTCTCCTTCGGCGCGAACGAGGGGTATTTGAACGCGCACCATTACGATCAGATCTTCACCGCGCACGGCACAATCATGATCTTCTTCGTCGCCATTCCGTTGGTGGTCGGCCTCATCAACTACGTCATGCCGCTGCAGATCGGCGCACGTGACGTGGCGTTCCCCTTTCTGAACAACTTCAGCTTCTGGCTGACGGTGGCGGGGGCGCTGCTAGTGATGGTGTCCTTGTTCGTCGGCGAGTTCAGCCGCGCGGGCTGGCTGAACTATGTGCCGGTTTCCAATCTCCAGAACAGCCCCGATACCGGGCCGGATTACTACCTCTGGGCGCTGCAGATCGCCGGCATCGGCACGACATTGTCGGGCATCAACATGGTCGTCACGATCATCAAGATGCGTGCGCCGGGCATGACGATGATGAAGCTGCCGGTGTTCTGCTGGACGGCCTTGTGCAGCAACGTACTGGTGATCGCGATCTTTCCGATCCTCACCGCCGCCTTCACCATGCTGATGCTGGATCGCTATCTCGGCTTCAACTTCTTCACCAATGATCTCGGCGGCAACCCGATGATGTATTGGAACCTCGTGTGGATCTGGGGCCACCCGGAGGTGTACGTCCTGATCCTGCCGATCTTCGGCGTGTATTCGGAAATCACCTCGACCTTCACCGGCAAGCGCCTGTTCGGCTATTCGTCGATGGTCTACGCCACGGTGGTTATCACCATCCTGTCGTTCCTGGTGTGGCTGCACCACTTCTTCACCATGGGCTCGGGCGCCAGCGTCAATTCGTTCTTCGGCATCGCCACCATGGTGATCTCGATCCCGACAGGCGCGAAGATCTTCAACTGGCTGTTCACCATGTACCGCGGCCAGATCCGGTTCGAGCTGCCGATGCAGTGGGTCGTTGCCTTCCTCCTCACCTTCGTGGTGGGCGGCATGACGGGCGTCATGCTCGCCATCCCGCCGGCCGATTTCGTGCTGCACAACTCGCTGTTCCTGGTGGCCCATTTCCATAACGTCATCATCGGCGGCGTGGTGTTCGGCCTGTTCGCCGGCATCGATTACTGGTTCCCCAAGGCTTTCGGCTTCAAGCTCGATCCGTTCTGGGGCCGCATCCACTTCTGGGGCTGGGTGATCGGTTACTGGGTCGCGTGGACGCCGATGTACGTCGCGGGTTTGATGGGCGTCACGCGCCGCCTGCGCCACCTCGACGATGCGACGCTCCAGCCGCTGTTCGTGATCGCCGCGATCGGCGTCGCGATCATCGCGGTCGGCATCGCTGCCTTCATCATCCAGATCGTGGTCAGCATCATCAATCGCGACAAGCTGCGCGTCGGCGACGATCCGTGGAACGGCCGCACGCTCGAATGGGCGACCAGCTCGCCCCCGCCGGCGTACAACTTCGCCTTCACGCCGGTGGTCCACGATCTCGACGCCTGGCACGACATGAAGGAGCGCGGCTCCAAGGTGCCCGACAGCGGCTTCCTGCCGATCCACATGCCGCGCAACACCGGCACGGGCGTGATCCTGTCGGGGCTGGCCGCGGTGCTGGGCTTCGCGATGGTATGGTACATCTGGTGGCTGGCCGGGCTCAGCTTCGTGGCGATGATCGGCTACGGCATCTTCCACACCTTCAACTACAACCGCGATTACCATATCCCGGCCGAGGACGTGGCCGAGACGGAACGCAAGCACGCGCTGGCGGGAGCCTGACATGACCACCCTTTCCCCCACCGCCGAGGACGGCGCGCCGCCGGTCTTCTACCAGACCGAAGCGGACGAGCACGATCACAGCGCCGGCGGCACGACGCTCGGCTTCTGGATCTACCTGATGAGCGACGCGCTCATCTTCGCGACGCTGTTCGCCACCTATGGCGTGCTCAGCACCAGCTATGCCGGCGGCCCCGCCCCGTCGCAGATCTTCGATCTGAAGCTGGTGGCGCTGAACACGGCGATGCTGCTGATCTCCTCGATCACCTGCGGCATGGCGATGATCGCGATGGAGCAGGGCCAGGTCCGCAGCACGCAATTGTGGCTCGCCATCACCGGCCTGTTCGGCGCGGCGTTCATCGGCATCGAGCTCTATGAGTTCACCGAGCTGATCCACGAAGGCGCCACGCCGATGCGCAGCGGCTTCCTGTCCGGCTTCTTCACGCTGGTCGGCACGCACGGCCTGCACGTGTTCAGCGGGCTCATCTGGATCTGCGTCATGCTGGTCCAGCTCGGCCAGCGCGGCCTCGTCATGGAAAACCGCCGTCGCCTGATGTGCCTCAGCATGTTCTGGCACTTGCTGGATGTCGTCTGGATCGGCGTCTTCACCTTTGTCTATCTGCTCGGAGTGCTGCGATGAGCGCCCCCCACGCACACACACGCGATCATGCCGGGGGCCATGACGGCGCGCCGCCACCCGATGGCGGCCACGGCCATGGCTCACGCCGCGGCTATGTGATGGGCTTTCTCCTGTCGGCGGTGCTGACGGCGATCCCGTTCTGGCTCGTCATGTCGGGCGCGATCGCCAGCGTGCAGGCGACGGCGATCATCGTGGTCGCGCTCGCCTTCGTGCAGATCATCGTCCACACCTATTTCTTCCTCCACCTCAATCCGAAGGCGGAGGGCGGCTGGACCATGCTCGCCTTTATCTTCACCGTCATCATCATCGCGATCGTCATCGCGGGGTCGCTGTGGATCATGTTCCATCTCAACAGCAACATGATGCCGATGGACGGCATGGGCATGTGATGCGGCGCTACGCGTTCGTCGGCGTCTGCCTGACGCTGGCGGCGCTCTTCACGGCGCTGGGCATCTGGCAGGTCCAGCGCCGGGCCTGGAAACTCGATCTGATCGCCAGGGTGGAGGCGCGGGTGGACGCCGCCCCGTCTCCCCTTCCTGCACCAGCCGATTGGAACGGCGATCTCGAATATCGCCGCGTGCGCGTCACCGGGCGCTTGCTCAACGATCGCGAAACGCTGGTACAGGCCGTCACCATCCACGGCCCCGGCTGGTGGGTGCTGACCCCGCTGGCGCGCGGCGACGGCCAGCCACTCATCCTCGTCAACCGCGGCTTCGTGCCCGATGAGCGCCGCAACCGCGCAACCCGCCGCGCGTCGCTGCCCGACGCTCCCGTCACCATCACCGGCCTCCTCCGCAACAGCGAACCCGGCGGCGCCTTTCTGCGCAGCAACGATCCGGCCGCGAACCGCTGGTTCTCCCGCGACGTCGCTGCCATCGCCAAGGCGCGCGACCTCGGCCGCGTCGCCCCCTTCTTCATCGACGCGGACGCCACGTCCAATCCCGGGGGCTATCCGATCGGCGGCCTGACGGTGATCGCCTTCCGCAACAATCACCTTATGTACGCCATTACCTGGTTCGGCCTCGCGCTGCTCAGCCTCGGCGGCGCGGTGGTGGTGCTACGCAATGATAAGAGACGGCGATGATGGATTCGCCGCTGCTCGCGCTCACCCGCCGCTCCGCCGCGCAGGCCGGCTCATCGCACGATTCCACCGCCGCGCAGAACATGCGCCAGCTGTTGCAGCTGCGCTGGATGGCGGTCGCCGGGCAGTTGATCACCATTCTGGTGGTACAGTTCGCGCTCGGCATCGACCTGCCGCTGTTCCCGATGATGGTGATCATCGCGCTGCAGGCGTTCGCCAACATCGTCAGCTTTCTGCTCGTCACCCGCGGCCGCGTCACCAACGTGGAGCTGATGCTCGGCCTCCTGTTCGACGTCGGCTCGCTCACGGCGCAGCTGTCGCTCAGCGGCGGCGCGACCAATCCCTTCGTATCGCTGTTCCTCATCCAGGTGGTGCTGAGCGCGATCCTGCTCGAAACCTGGTCGGTGTGGGTGCTCGTGGTGCTCACGGCCGTCTGCTACGCCGGCCTTGCCGCGGACAGCCGCCCGCTCGACTATCCGCCCAGCATTGCGCCGTTCGTCGGCGAGCTCAACGCGCTTGGTGCCTGGCTCTCCTTTTTGCTCAGCGGCACGCTGGTGGCCATGTTCGTCACGCGTATCAGCCGAAACCTGCGCGCGCGCGACGCCTTTCTGGCCGATCTGCGCCAGCGTGCGGCCGAGGAGGACGGCATCGTGCGCATCGGCCTGTTCGCCAGCGGCGCGGCGCACGAACTCGGCACCCCGCTCGCCTCGCTGGCGGTCATCCTCAGCGACTGGCGCCGCCTGCCCAAGATCGCCGAGGATCCCGAGCTCGCCGGCGAGCTCGCGGAGATGCAGGCGGAGGTCGAACGCTGCAAGGCGATCGTCACCGACATTCTCCATTCCGCCGGCGAGCCACGCGGCGAGGCGATGCAGAGCGTCCCCGCCCATGCCTTCCTTCACGACATCGTCGAGGAATGGCGCGCCACCCTGGCCAGCGGCCCGCTCTCGGTCGACCTTCATGGCCTGGGCGATGCCGCGGTGGTGGCAGGTCCGTCGCTCCGCCAGGCGGTGTGGAATCTCCTCGACAATGCCGCTGAGGCTTCCCCCACCGGTGTCGCGCTCGCCGCCACCTGCGACCGCGACGAACTCACCATCGCCGTCACCGATCAGGGCCGCGGCTTCACCGAAAGCCAGCTCGCGTCGGTCGGCAAGCTCTACCATTCGGGCAAGGGTGCCGGGCACGGTGTCGGCCTGTTCCTCGCCAGCAACGTCGCGCGCCGGCTGGGCGGCCGGCTGGAGGCGATGAACCGTCCCGGCGGCGGCGCGGACGTACGGCTGGTGCTCCCGCTCGCAAAGCCCAGGCGTTAGGGCAGAACAACGTGCCGGAGAGCGAAATGAGCGACGACCGCCGGATCCTGATCGTGGAGGATGACCAGACCTTTGCGCGCACGCTGCACCGCTCCTTCGAACGGCGCGGCTATCGTGTGTGGATGGTGCACGGCCCGGCGGAGATGGAAGCGATGCTGGAGGAGGCCCGCCCGGGCTATGCGGTGGTCGACCTGAAGCTCGGCAACGCCTCCGGCCTCTCGTGCGTCGAGCGGCTCCACGCCTTCGATCCCGACATGCTGATCGTGGTGCTGACCGGCTTTGCCAGCATCGCCACCGCCGTGGAGGCGATCAAGCTAGGTGCGTGCCATTATCTCGCCAAACCATCTAACACCGACGATATCGAGGCTGCCTTCAACAAGGCGGCCGAGGGCGACGCCGACGTTCCGATCGAGGGGCGCACCACGTCGATCAAGACGCTGGAGTGGGAACGGATCAACGAGACGCTCGCGGAAACGGGCTTCAACATTTCCGAAACAGCCCGGCGACTCGGCATGCATCGCCGCACGCTCGCGCGGAAGCTGGAGAAGAAGCCGCTGCGATGACGTAGCGTGCGGGTCACCATCGTTAACGACTGGCTAACACGTTGAGGGGCATGGTGAGGCCATGTTCCCATTGCACGAAGAGGAACGCCTGGCGGCCTTGCGATCGCTGCAGGTGATGGACACGCCGCCCGAAGCGGAGTTCGACGCGATTGTCCAAGCCGCACGCCACATCTTCGATTCACGCATGGCTTACGTTTCGCTCGTCGATGCCGATCGTCAGTGGTTCAAGGCACGCTGTGGGCTTGATGTGCCGGAGACCGCGCGTGAGGTTTCGATCTGCCAACACGCGATCATGGCCGATGCGATGCTCGTGATCCCCGATACGCATGCCGATCCGCGTGTCGCTTGGAGTCCGGTGGTCACAGGCGAGCCCTTTGTGCGGTCATACGCCGGGGTTCCGTTGCGCCACAGCCAGGCTCAGGGCGGCGCCCGTTATCCCATCGGCACCTTGTGTATTGCCGATGATCGCTTGCTCGACCTCACGCCCGACAAACTGGAGCTTTTGGAAGGCCTTGCGGGTGTGATCGAGGGCCTTCTGGATGCGCGCCGCGCCCGCACCGAAAGCCTGAAGCTCGCACTATCGCGGCAGGAAGCGCTGATCGAAAGCGAGCGGGCGCAGCGCATCCTGCAACAGGCCGAGCGGATGGCGCGCATTGGTTCGTGGCAGCTCGACCTCGCAACCAATGACACGCATTGGTCGGCGCAGACCTATGCCATTCATCAACTGGCGGTCGGCGACAAGCCCGATCTGGAGCAGGCGTTGCTGCACTATCCGCCCACCGATCGCGAGATGCTCCGCACCGCGCTCGATGCCTGCGCCGCGACCGGCCAATCCTGGGATCTGGAGGCCGATCTCGTCAACGCACAGGGCATCATGCGCCGTGTCCGGCTGATGGGCGAGGCCGAGGTTCGCGCAGACAAGATCGTCGCCGTCATCGGCGTCATCCAGGACATCACCGAACGCTACAAGATCGAGCGACGCCTGCGCGAATTCGCGCTGACCGACGAACTCACCGGCCTCGCCAGCCGCCGCGCGTTCAACGAGACGCTTGACGAGGCGCTCGCCAGCGCTTCGGCCGAGGATACCGCCCTGGCTATCGCGATCATCGATCTTGATCGCTTCAAGGAGGTCAACGATCGGCTAGGCCACCCCGCCGGTGACGAGGTGCTGCGCGCCATGGCCGCCAAGCTGGGCGCTGCCGATCATCTCGGCGACTATCTTGCGGCGCGGCTCGGCGGTGACGAGTTCGTCGTGATGCTGCGCGGCAGCCATGCGACCGAGCGGCTGGCAGACGGCATCACGCAATTGCTCACCGATTTACGCCACACCGTCTACGGAGAGGGCGCCGACCCGCACGTCGGTATTACCGTTTCTGCAACGATCGGCGCGTGCACCCGCACGGCCCGTCACGCCGATCGTCCGGCGCTGATGAAGGCAGCGGACGAGGCGCTGTACACCGCCAAACGCGCGAACCGCGGCACCGGCGCGATCGCCGGTAACGACGCCGTCCTGGTTCCTCACAAGGCGGCGACGGCGAGCGCTCACGCCTGAACGCGCATTGGGGCTCACCCTGCGCGCGGCGTCCACTTCCCCTTCGTCCTGCTCGTCAGGTGATAGTGCCGACACCGATCGCAGCGATAGCAACGCAGCACCACGCGAGACCGGTCGGCAGCCGCCCGCGCGGTCGCTTCGTCGGGGAAGCGCTGCTTGCGGAAACATGTGCTCAACTTCGTCCGCACGCCAACCTCATCTCCTCCGCCGGCTCGGCATGCGGCGTCACGACAGGGATCGCAACAATTCAGGTCTGAAACGTTTCATCGTGGATGTTTCCCTTTGCCGCACCCGATCCGTACATCCTTTGGCTAACGGGTGCGGGCGTTCTGGTGGCGCTGGTCGCGTGGCTGCCGCTCGCGCTGCGCAAGCTGCCGCTGTCGCTCCCGATCATCTGCATCGCGATCGGCGCGGCGCTTTTCTCGGTGCCCGGCATCTGGTGGAAGCCGCTGCCCGCGCTCTACCCGAACCTTACCGAGCGGATGACCGAGTTCGTCGTCATCATCGCGCTCATGGGTGGCGGGCTGAAGCTCGATCGCATTTTCGAGTGGCGACATTGGAGCGTCACGTGGCGCCTTCTGGCGATCACCATGCCGCTCGGGATCGTCATCATCACCCTGCTCGGTGGCTGGTGGCTGGGCCTCGGCTGGGTCGCGGCCCTGCTACTGGGCGCATGCCTTGCCCCCACCGATCCCGTGCTCGCCGCCGACGTGCAGGTCGGCCCGCCCAAATCGAACGATGAGGATGAGGTGCGGTTCGGCCTGACGTCGGAGGCGGGGCTGAACGACGGCCTGGCCTTTCCGTTCGTCCACCTTGCCATCGTACTCGGCACGGTGGCCGTCGCCGGGGGATCCTGGGCAAAGGATTGGGTGCTCGAAAACGTCTTGTGGGAGATCGGCGTCGGCATCGCCGCCGGCTGGCTGGTCGGCAAGGCGTTCGGCTGGCTGACGTTCCACGTCCCCGTCGAAACGAGGCTCGCCGCCACCGGCGACGGCCTGATCGCGGTCGCCGCCACCTTTGTCTCCTATGGCGTGACCGAGATCGTCCACGCTTATGGCTTCCTCTCGGTCTTCGTCACTGCGCTCGCGCTACGCCGCTCGCACCGCGACCATGAATTCAACCATCAGATGCATGCCCTGACCGAGCAGGTAGAGCGGATCGCGATGATGGTGGTGCTGCTGCTGTTCGGTGGCGCGCTGGCGGACGGCCTGCTCGCCGCGCTCCACTGGGTCGACGTGCTCGCCGCCGCAATCCTGATCCTGGTCGTGCGCCCGCTCACCGGCCTCGTCGCGCTGATCGGCTTTCCGGCGGACCGTTCCGAAAAACTCACCATCGCGTTCTTCGGGATCCGCGGCGTCGGCTCCTTCTATTACCTCGCCTTCGCGCTCAATCGCATGGAACTGGCCGAGGCCGACCGCCTGTGGGGCATCGTCGGCATCACCGTTCTGTTCTCGATCCTGCTACATGGCCTTACCGTCACGCCGGCAATGCGCCTCCTTGATCGGCAGCACGGCCGCGACCCTGATCGCGCGGGCGTCGCGCCGCCCGGGTTGCAAGGCCCGGCGGCAGAGCATTGAGCCCCCTCAAGCCGCGACGCAGCTCGCGTAGCTCTTTTCCTCTACCAGCTCCGATTCCAGCGCCACGTTGATCTCCCGCTTCAACGCCGCGCGTTCGTCGTTGCGCTGATACACCGCGCGCGCCAGCCGGACGAACTCCGCCCCGAACTGCCGCTTGGCCTCCTCCTCGCGGATCGCGTCCTCGATCTCCCACAGTGTCTCGTTGACGCGCTTCAGCGCCGCGACCAGCGGCGCGATGCCGCTACGGGTCAGCACCTCCGCCGCGATCCCGCGCAGTAGGCGGTATTCGCGCTGCACATTGTCGCGCGCCGCCGCGCGCGTGATCCGCTCGCGCTTGATCTCGAGGATGGTGATCTTGTCGAGCAACTCACCCCAGGACACGGGAACCGACGGGGTCGCGATGCTTGCCATGAACAGGCCTTTCGTTGGGGAGAGTTGCAAGGTCGCGCGCCACCTCGGCAACCACGCCGGCCCAGTCGCCGGGCGTGCGCTGCACGAACAGCCGCATGTCGGGATACCAGGGCGTGGTGCGCGCCGCCGGGTTCCAGCGCCAGTCCGGCTCCGCCTTCAGCAGCAGCCACGTCGGCCGTCCCAGCGCGCCCGCCAGATGCGCGATCATCGTGTCCACCGTAATGACAAGGTCGCACCCCGCCACCAGCGCCGCCGTCGCGTTCATCGCGAACGGGCACCCCCCGGCATTGAGCACCGGCAGCGCGCTCGGCGCCGCCACCAATGTCACGCAGCGATGCGCCGCCGCGATCGGCGCCAGCAGCTCCGGGGAAAGCGACCGCGCCGCATCCCAGTCACCGCCCAGATGGCACAGCCCGATCGTGCCTTTCGGCAACGCGGCGGGCGTGCTGCGCAGATAGGGAAAGCGCGTCTCCTCCGGCCGCGCGCGCAGCGCAAAGGGCAGTTCGGTGATCTCGACGTCGCAATCCGCCGGCTTCAGCGGCGCGGCCTGGTCGAACGGCACCACGCGGAGCGGCGCGTCGATCGTGGCGAGCAGCGCGCACAGGCTCGGCTGCGCCTCCACCGTCACGCTGCGGGCACGCTGCGCCAGCGCCGGCAGGTGGCGCGCATATTGGATCGTGTCGCCCAGCCCGTGGTAACAGCGCACCAGCACGTCCACGCCGTCGAACCCACGCCCGTCCCACACCCAGCGCTGGTGATACGGCAGCGCCGGATCGTCGCGGGTCGCCGGATCGCGCGCCGCCAAATCCTCCGCCGACATGCCCCAGGCCACGTCATAGGCCCCGCGCCGCATCGCCTGGGTCCATTGCTGATGCCGGTCGTCCATCAACAAAGCTCAATGACCCGAAGCCATATCGGTTCCACAACGATCCGCTCCTTGACCGGTAACTGTCTGGAACCGCTTCCTCATTCGACCGTTACGCCTCCGTAAATCACCCGTGCTGCGGCCTGGGCGACGCACCATCATCAAAAGGCGCCGCGGCACGCGGTCCGACATCAGGGGGCTAGATGCCGGCAGACGCACAACCAATCGACCTGTCGGGTCGCGAGCTAAGTACCCGGATCGCCGAATTGGCGCCCTGGTTCCACAATATCGATCTGAACGGCACGCCAACCGCGCCCGATCACTTCCTCGGCAACTATCCCGCCGACAAGTTCGCCCGCTTTTCGCAGATCTTTCCCGCCGATCTCACCGGCAAGTCGGTGCTCGACATCGGCTGCAACGCCGGCTTCTATTCGGTGGAGGCGCTGCGCCGCGGTGCGTCCCGCGTGGTCGGCATCGACAGCGACGATCGCTATCTGGAACAGGGTCGCCTCGCGACCCAGGCGCTCGGCTTCACCGGGGTCGAGTTCCGCAACCTGTCGGTCTACGACGTGGCGCAGCTTGGCGAGCGGTTCGACCTCGTGATCTTCATGGGTGTCCTCTATCACCTGCGCCATCCGCTGCTCGCGCTTGATCTCATCCGCGAACATGTCGCGGGCGACGCCATGCTGTTCCAGACGATGCAGCAGGGCGCGCGCGAGGTGGACGACGTGCCGGAGGACCACCCGTTCTTCGAGCCGGGCACCTATCAGCCGCCGGCCTATTTTGATTCGCCCGGCTATCCCAAGATGCACTTCATCGAACGCAAGTTCTCGGGCGACTGGACCAATTGGTGGGCGCCCAACACCGCCGCCAGCATGGCGATGCTGCGCGCGGCGGGCTTTTCGGTCGAGGATCGCGCCGATGGCGATGTTTATTTCTGCCGGGTCGCGCCCGTGCCGTTCGGCGACTATGGTCCCGCCGCAGTCTATCCGTCCAAGGGGGTGAATTCGTGATCGAAGCGGCGATGATCTGGAACGAGCCGAACAACAAATCGCACTGGGATCCCGAAATCGACCCCGATTGGTCGAACTATGCCGATCACGTCATCCGCGCCGGCAATTCGATCCACGCCATCAATCCCAACGTCACGCGCGTGCTCGGCGGCATGTCGCCGATCGATCCTTTGTGGGTGAACCGCATGCGCTCGCACGGCGCGCTTGATGCGGTCGACGTGGTCGCCGTGCACGGCTTCCCGCTCGACTGGAACCTGTGGTCGATCCATGACTGGCCCGCCAAGATCGCCGAGATCGAGGCCGTGGTGCCCGACAAGCCGATCTGGGTCACCGAAGTGGGCGTCGGCTCCTTCGGCGCCGAGGAGGTGCAGGTGTTCGGCGTCGAGAAGACCGCCGAGCTGCTGGTCGGCCGCGTGCCCAACATCTTCTGGTATTCGCTGTTCGACCTGCCGCAGGCGTGGGGCGCCACCACCCGCCACCGCGAGGCGGAAGGGTCCAGCTATTATCGCCATTTCTACATGGGCCTGATCCGCGAGGACGGGACGCCAAAGCCATCGCTCGACGTTTATGCGCGCCACGCCGCCGACATGGGCCTGATGCAATGGTTCCATTTCGAGGACCCGCGCCTCGACGAGGCGGTCGGCTGGCTGAAGCGGCTCGGCACGCGCAAGCTGCGCACCGGGCTCTCCTGGGCCGATCGCTTCCGCCCCAACGCGCTCGACTGGTTCGATCGCCAGATGGAGGCGCTGGCCGATTTCGACCTCACCGTCACCTTCTGCTTCACGCCCGAGCATCTCGGCGTGCAGCCGCACCACACCAGCCCGGCACGCGATCCGCAGATGTTTGCCGATTTCTGCGCGGAGATGATCGACCGCTACGCCCCCGCTTCCGCCACCCCGCGCACGCTCGCCACCACGGCCTGACATGAAGCCCCGTATCGGTTTTCTCGGCACCGGCTGGATCGGTCGTCACCGCATGGCCGCAATGGTCGCCACCGGCGCGATCGACGCGGCGGCGGTGTGCGATCCCTCGCAGCAATGCGTGGACGAGGCGCTGGTCGTCGCCCCCACCGCGCAGGTGGTGGATTCGTTCGACGCGATGCTCGCGCTCGATCTCGACGGCGTGGTCATCGCCACGCCCAGCGCGCTCCACGCCGATCAGTCGATCCGCGCGCTGGAGGCGGGCAAGGCGGTGTTCTGCCAGAAGCCGCTCGGCCGCACCGCGGCGGAGGTGGACGCGGTGATCGCCGCCGCGCGTACGGCCGACCGGCTGCTCGGTGTCGACCTGTCCTATCGGCACACCGCGGGGATGGAGGCGATCGCCGGCCTGATCCGTGACGGCGCGCTCGGCGACATCTTCGCCGTCGATCTCACCTTTCATAATGCTTATGGTCCTGACAAGCCGTGGTTCTACGATCCCGAACAGTCGGGCGGCGGCTGCGTCGTGGACCTTGGCGTCCACCTGGTCGACCTCGCGCTCTGGACACTTGGCTTCCCGCAGGTGTCGGACGCGCACGCCGCGCTCTATGCCGGGGGTCAGCCGCTCCACCCCGGCTCGGTCGAGGATTACGCCACCGCCAGCTTCCAGGCCGGCGGCACCAACGTGCGCCTCGCCTGTTCGTGGCGCCTTCACGCCGGGCAGGATGCGGTGATCGCCGCCGACTTCTACGGCACGCAAGGCGGCGCGGCGCTGCGCAACGTTGGCGGCAGCTTCTACGATTTCACCGCCGATCACTTCACCGGCACGCACGCCACCCGCCTGACCCAGGGCGCGGACGATTGGGGCGGCCGCGCCGCCGCCGACTGGGCGGCCCTGCTCGCCCGCAGCTACCGCTATGACGAAGCTGCCGATCATTATGCCCGCTCCGCTCAGGTGCTTGACCGCATCTATGGCCGCTGACCCGCAATGACTTCACGCAAGGTCGGCGTCCTCACGTTTCATCGTTCGGTCAATTTCGGCTCCTACTGGCAGGCGCGCTGCATGGTGGAGGGGTTGCGCGCACGCGGCCTCGATGCCGAAATCCTCGATCACCGCTCGCGCCGGGTGGAATGGCGGGAGGCGCGCAACGCGTTCCAGCCGACGCTCCCCGTCCGCACCGATCTGCGCCACTTCGCCGCGCTCGGCCGCAAGACCCGCGCGCTGATCGCCGCCACCGACGCGCTGCCGCTCTCCCCCGCCTTCCCGCTGGAGGATCCGGGGCAGATGCCGCATTACGACACGATCGTGGTCGGCAGCGACGAGGTGTGGAATTTTCGCCACCCTTGGTACGGCGGCGCCTCCGTCTTCTTCGGCGATCACTGCAACGCCGACCGGCTCGTTTCCTACGCCGCCAGCTTCGGCAACCATGACGCGACCGACGGCATCGACACGCCCTGGCTCGACCGCCTGCGCCGCTTCCACGCGGTATCGGTGCGCGACGAGAACAGCCGCGCGATGCTCGCCCCCGCGATCGATCCGCCGCTCGTCCTCGATCCTTGCCTGCAATTCTCGGACGTGATTCCGGGCGGCGCGCCGGTCGCCGGCAGCCGCTATGCCGTGATCTACGGCCACAGCTTCCCCGAATGGTACACCGCGCAGCTGCGCCGCTGGGCGGACGCCACCGGCACCCGCCTCGTCAGCATCGGCTACCCCAGCCCCATCGCCGACGAGCTGCGCATCGACATCGGCCCCGCCGATTTCTCCGCGCTGATCGCCGGCGCGCATGCCGTCGCGACCAACTTCTTCCACGGCTGCGTCTTCGCGATCCGCCACGCACGCCCCTTCGCCTGCGCCGCCTCCCCCTATCGCCGCAACAAGGTGCGGGACCTCACCCGCGCGCTCGGGCTGGAGGATCATCTGGTCGAAGAGGGCACCAGCGACGACGCCTTTGCGCACCTGCTCGCCACGCTGCCGGGCGACCTCTCCGATCGTCTCGCGACCGAACGCGCCGCCTCCACCCGCTTCCTCGACCATGCCCTCGCCTGACGCGCTGACCCCGGCCGACATCGCCGCCTCCGGCCTGTGCATCGGCTGCGGCGGCTGCGCGACCAAGGGCATGGCGTGGGACAGATACGGCCAGCGCAAGCCAAGCGACGCGACGCTGGCCGATTATCGTCATGACGGCCCTGTGCCGGAAACCGACGCGCCGCACGCGCTGCCGTCGGATCAGGCCGCCACGACCTTCGCCGCCACCTGCCCCTTCTCACCCACCGCGCGCAACGAGGACCAGCTCGCCCTCGCCCGCTTCCCGCACGCGCCGCACCACGACGCGCGCCTCGGCCGCTACGAGGCGAACTACGTCGGCCACGCCGAACAGGCCCCGTTCCGCGAGCGCGGCAGCAGCGGCGGCATGGTCAGCTGGGTCGCCGCGGACCTGCTTGCGTCGGGCAAGATCGACGGCGTCGCGCACGTTATCCCCGCCACCGGCGACCGCCTGTTCCACTATCGCATCTCGCGCACCGAGGGGGAGATCCTCGAAGGCGCCCGCTCGCGCTACTACCCGGTCGACCTGGCGGAGGTGCTGGCCGAGATCCGCGCCACCCCCGGCCGCTACGCGATCGTCGGTATCCCCTGCTTCATCAAGGCGGTCAGCCTGCTGCGCGAACAGGACCCGGTCCTGCGCGAGCGCATCACCCACCTCCTCGGCCTGTTCTGCGGTCACATGAAAAGCGCGCAATTCGTCGACAGCTTCGCCTGGCAGTTGGACGTGCCGCGCCAGGACGTGCGCGCGGTCGAATACCGCCGCAAGGACCCAGACCGCCCCGCCAACTGGTACACCGCACACCTGACCCTCTCCGACGGCACCGCGCGCTGGCAGGACTGGTTCCACCTCGCCGACGGCGACTGGGGCGCCGGCTTCTTTCAGAACTCCGCCTGTGATGCCTGCGACGACGTGGTCGCCGAATGCGCCGACGTTTCGTTCGGCGACGCGTGGGTGGAGCCCTATTCCTCCGACGGCCGCGGCACCAACGTCGTCGTCGTCCGCTCGCCCGAGATCGCCGCCAGCATCGCCGCCGCGATCGACAACGGCCGCCTCGACCTGAAGGCCGTCGACGCGGACTTCATCGCGAACACGCAGGCCGCCGGCTTCCGCCAGCGCCGCGACGGCCTCGCCTACCGCCTCACCTGGCAAAAGCGCCGCGTCACCCCCGTGAAGCGCGTCGCCCCGCGCGCCACCGGCCACCCCCCGCGCCGCCGCGCTATCTACCGCACCCGCGCCGCCATCGCCTGGTGGAGCCACCGCATGGCCTGGGCCGCGAACCGCTTGCGTTGGCCCGCGCTCTACACCCGCTGGGCCCGCGCCAGCCTCTACATCTACCAGGCGCTGGCCTACAAACGCGGCCGCCTCGGCCGCTGGCTCGCCCGCCTCGATGGTGTGGAGGGCTAAGCCGCCGCCTGGCTTCGCGGCACCGCCCCGATCCGCGCGCCAGCCTGAACCGTCGCGGTGAACACGTCTTCCAGCCGCTCGACCAACTCCAGTTGCCGTGGCAACAGCTCGGGCTGCACCCGCCGCGTCAGGGCGGTGGCGCGGTCGGTATAGAGCTTCAGGTCCGCATGCGCCGCCGTGAGATAGTCAAGCGCCGGCACCCGCGCGATGCGCGCCACGCCCACCTCGTCGAGAAACGCCGACAGGTCATGCAAGGCCATCGCCGACACACCGCGATCGGCGCGTGGATCGCCGCGTCCGTTGAACACGGCCGTGCCCAAGAACGGATTGCCGGTGAAATGGTCGAACCGTTCTGATCGTGGCGCCAGCACACGATCGAACGTGGTTGCCGCCTTCGGTCGCCGGTTCATCAGAACCGTGTGGCGCAACGTGTCGCGGCCGAACAATTCCACGCCGTGACACGCCGACCCTTCGGCAAACAGCAGCACCTCGGCGGCGCGGTACATGGCGAATTGACGCAGCAGCGGCAGCTTCTCGCTGTGCATGATATGAAAGCCCGCCTCGGACAGCATGGCTTCCAGCACCTTCTCGCCCAGCAGCCCGGATTTGTCTTCCAGTCCTCCGCGCGAAACATACACCTTTTTCGGGAAGTCACCGTTCAGCGGCCGGGTGCCCGGCCCACGCCGGGTCAGCAGATCAAGGTACCAGTCCTTGGGCGCGCTTCCCAATTCGGTGCCCGCCTCGACGATCAGCAATTCCTCGACGATCGCATCCTCCGCGATCACCGTGCAATTGTCCTCATTCACCCCCAGCAGGCGCAGCATCGCCTGCGCAGCGGGCGCCAATGCCCCAAAGCGCGTCGGGCTGCCGCGTTGTTGAAGGATCAGCCATTGCGGCCGCTTTGCCACCTCGCGCGTCGGCAGGATGCGGTGGATCATTTCCGACATGATGTGGCCGAAATGGCCGAACGATCGCCCGAGATAGGCATAGGAGCCCGCCAGTGTGACGGGATCGCGTAGCGCAGGCGCGAAATGATCCACTACCTGCCCAGCGCGATTGTGCCGCAGCTTCAGGCTGTCGGCGTCGTCGCCCAGCACCGGCCCACCATGAAACACGCCGCCCGGTCGCTCGGCGGCCTGCACGTGCGCCCAGCGGATCGTGCGCGAAACAGGACCGCCAGCCGTCACCGTTCCTCCCCTCTCGCCGCAGCAGGCGACGCAATGTCAGGCGCTAAAGCCGATCCCGCCGCTCCGCAAGCTGGCGCCATCCGCATAGCCCACGGCTATGCCCGCCCTACAAGGTAAGCGAGCCCCCCACTCCCATGCCGCTTGACGCACACATGCTGCCTGTCACGGTAGCCGCAGCTGTTCGTGTTCGCGCCCACCGCGCCGCGCGGCCACCTATCAGGAAAGGAACCTATGCCCCGCCTCACCCTTCGTGCCGCCAGCCTTGCCCTGATGCTCGTGTCCACCGCGCCGCTTGCCGTTGCCGCCCAAACCGCCGCCAGCACCGCGCCCGCCGCTGCCAACCCCGCCGCCACCGCCACGATCAAGCGCATCACCACCGCGCCCGCTTATGCCAAGGCCGTCGCTGCGCTCGATGCCGGGCACGATCGCTGGGTGCAGACCATCATCACGCTGACCGAGATCCCATCCCCCCCGTTCAAGGAAGCCGCCCGCGCCAGCGCCTACCGCGATCTGTTCGCCGCCGCCGGGCTTTCCGATGTCGAAATCGACGAAGAGGGCAACGTCCTCGGCCTGCGCAAGGGGACGGGAAAGTCCAAGGGCCTGGTGGTCGTCTCCGCGCACATGGACACGGTGTTCCCGGAAGGCACGCCGGTGAAGGTCCGCCGCGAGGGCGACAAGCTCTTCGCCCCCGGCGTTGGTGACGACACCGCCGGCCTCGCCACGCAGCTGTCGCTGATCGAGGCGATGAACGCCGCCAACATCCGCACCGATACCGACATTCTCTTCGTCGGCACGGTGGGCGAGGAAGGACTGGGCGATCTGCGCGGCGTCCGCCACCTGTTCACCAAGGGCAAGTACAAGGATCGCGCCACCGCCTTCTTCTCGCTCGACGGCGGCGGCACCGACGGCATCGTCGTCGGTGGCGCGGGGTCGAAGCGGTATCGCGTCACCTTCACCGGCCCGGGCGGCCACAGCTACGGCGCGTTCGGCATCGTCAATCCGATGGCCGCACTGTCGCAGGCGGTGGTCGATCTCTACAAGGTCACGGTGCCCGCCGATCCCAAGACGACCTTCAGCGCCAGCGTGGTCGGCGGCGGCACCTCCGTAAACGCCATCCCGCGCGAGGTGTGGATGGAGGTCGACATGCGCTCCGAAAGCCCCGAGGCGCTCGCCACGCTGGAAAAGAACCTGCTCGCGATCCTGCAACGCGCCGCCGCCGCGGAGAATGCCGCGCGCTCGACGAGAGACGGCAAGATCACCGTAGATCCCAAGGTGATCGGCGACCGCCCTGCCGGCCAGACGCCGCGCGATGCCGCGATCATCCAATATGCCACCGCCGCTTATGCCAACGAAGGGCTGCCGATCGAGTTGGGCTCGGCCTCGACCGACGCCAACATCCCGATCAGCCTCGGCATTCCCGCCATCACCATCTCGCGCGTCGCCGATGGTGGCCGCGGCCACTCGCTCGACGAATGGATCTCGGTCGAGAAGCCCGGCAACCTCAAGGTGAAGCGCCTCGCGCTTGCCACAATCCTCGCGACGGCGGGCATGTAACGCGAACGGGGGCGGCAGCGATGTCGCTGCCGCCCCCGGCTGTTCAGCTGTTCAGCGTTACCATCTCGACCGGCTTGGGCTTGGTCGAGGGGTTGGAGGCATTCGCCTTGGGCGGCTTTTCCGCCTTCGGCTTGCGCACTTCCTTGTTCGATTTTCTCTGGCTCTTGGCCATCGCGCCTTCTCCTGACCGAGTAATGACTATCCGCGCATCAAGCGTGAAGGCGTTCGTTTCACCGCGCTCGTGATCACCTTGCGCCCGTATACTTTGGCGATGATCTGGGTGTCGGTGATGTTGTTCATCACCACGCGGGTACCGCCCGAATGCAGCGTCTCGATCGCGCTGATCGGCACGTTGCGCTTCGCACAGGTGGCGATGACATCGTTCTCGTCGGCGGCGATGTTGATGGCCCTGGACAGGGGCACGGACTGGGCGTTGGGCTGCGGCGTGGACATGGGCATCTCCGGGTCGGCGCGCGCCCGGGGGCCGCACGCTGCGTCATTGGCAGGAACAGGCGCCAAACCGGCGAGCATCATGCAGGTGCCCGCCGGTTCGGTTGGTTTCAGGCAGCCTGAAGATTGATAGCCGACGTCTTGCCGCGCCGATCGGTTTCCAGCTCGTACGACACGCGCTGGTCCTTATCGAGCGTCTGCATGCCAGCCCGCTCCACCGCAGAGATATGGACAAACGCGTCCGCGCCGCCCGTTTCCGGTGCAATGAAGCCGAAGCCCTTGTCAGGGTTAAAGAATTTGACGGTTCCGGTGATCATGGTGAGTTCCTCGTCCCATGGGTGACGGGCATACGCCAAGAAACGGCGCATCCCGGCTTCTTCTCGACTAGAAAGGGACAGGAAGTCGCCCTGGAGCGAACAAAATATCCGTCGCACGCGACGTCAGCCCCAGCAATATAGGCGCGGCAATCGGTAATTGTAAGAGCTAGTGAATTTAAGTTTTTCAGCCGCGTGTACGACCCTGTATTTACCGAAACATCATTAATTTCGGCCTCCTCGGCAAAACTATTGCACCGTTATCCGCGAAAAAATACTCCGCTTTATTTTTCCGGTGTCCAACGCGAGGCGCGGGTTGAGGCAGAGCGGGCGCGACGCGCCGCGTGGCATTACCGCTCTTCCGCCGCAGGAGAACTTTTGCGCAAACCCGTTCGGCGTGCCCGTCTTGGCGGACCCACTCGCAACGCCGCCGCCCGCTTCCTACATCTCCGGTCTATCCTCCCGACCGGAACGGAAGTAGAACTAAACGCATGCTGACTCACATCTCCGTCCGCGGCGCGCGCGAGCACAATCTCAAGGACGTAAGCGTCGATATCCCCCGCGATACGCTGACGGTGATCACCGGCCTCTCCGGCTCGGGCAAGTCCTCTCTCGCCTTCGACACCATCTATGCCGAGGGGCAACGCCGCTACGTCGAGAGCCTGTCCGCCTACGCCCGCCAGTTCCTCGAGCTGATGCAGAAGCCCGACGTCGATCACATCGAGGGGCTGTCGCCGGCCATCTCGATCGAGCAGAAGACCACCAGCCGCAACCCGCGCTCGACCGTCGCGACGGTGACCGAGATCTACGACTATATGCGCCTCCTCTGGGCGCGCGTCGGCGTGCCCTATTCGCCCGTCACCGGCCTGCCGATCGCGGCGCAGACGGTCAGCCAGATGGTCGATCGCGTCATGGCGCTGCCCGAGGGCACGCGGCTGTACTTGCTCGCCCCCGTGGTGCGCGGCCGCAAGGGCGAATATCGCAAGGAACTCGCCGAGTGGCAGAAGGCCGGCTTCACCCGGGTGCGCATCGACGGCGAGATCCACGAGATCGACGAGGCCCCCGCGCTCGACAAGAAGTACAAGCATGACATCGAGGTCGTGGTCGATCGCCTCGCGGTGAACCCCGACATTGCGACCCGCCTCGCCGACAGTTTCGAGACCGCGCTGAAGCTCGCCGAGGGCCTCGCCTATGTCGATCTCGCCGACGGCGTCGTGCCCGGCCGCGAGGACGAGGCCGCCTCGGGCGGCCAGATGAAGAACGCCGGCGTCCCCGCCAACCGCATCGTCTTTTCCGAAAAGTTCGCCTGCCCGGTGAGCGGCTTCACCATCGCGGAGATCGAACCGCGCCTGTTCTCGTTCAACGCCCCCCAGGGCGCCTGCCCGACCTGCGACGGCCTGGGTGAAAAGCTGATCTTTGACGAGGACCTCGTCGTCCCCAATCACGCGCTCACGATCAAGAAGGGCGCCGTCGTCCCCTGGGCGAAATCCAACCCGCCCTCACCCTATTACATGCAGGTGCTCGGCTCCCTCGCGCGCGAATTCGGCTTCAGCCTCGACACCCCCTGGTCCGACCTGCCCGAGGAGATCCGTCAGATCATCCTCCACGGCACCCGCGGCAAGCCTGTCACCCTCACCTTCATCGACGGCAAGAAGAGCTACGACGTCAAGAAGCCGTTCGAGGGCGTCATCGGCAACCTCAATCGCCGCATGCTCCAGACCGAGAGCGCCTGGATGAAGGAGGAGCTCGGCAAGTACCAGTCGTCGCAACCCTGCGAGGTCTGCGGCGGCGCGCGGCTGAAGCCCGAGGCGCTGGCGGTCAAGGTCGCGATGCAGGACATCAGCCACGCCACCCACCTCTCGGTGGTCGACGCGCTCGCCTTCTTCACCGACCTGCCGGCGCACCTCAACGATCAGCAGCGCGCCATCGCCGAGCGCATCCTGAAGGAGATCGTCGAGCGGCTCGGCTTCCTCAACAACGTCGGCCTCGATTACCTGAACCTCGACCGCACGTCCGGCACCCTGTCAGGCGGCGAGAGCCAGCGCATCCGCCTTGCCAGCCAGATCGGCAGCGGCCTGTCGGGCGTCCTCTACGTGCTCGACGAACCCTCGATCGGTCTCCACCAGCGCGACAACGACATGCTGCTCGCCACGCTGCGCCGCCTGCGCGATCTCGGCAACACCGTGCTCGTCGTGGAGCATGACGAGGATGCGATCCGCACCGCCGACTATGTCATCGACATGGGCCCCGGCGCCGGCGTCCACGGCGGAAGCATCGTGGCGCAGGGCACGCTCAAGCAACTGCTCAAGTCCAAGACCTCCGTCACCGCCGATTACCTGAACGGCACCCGCGAGGTCCCCGTGCCCGCCAAGCGTCGCAAGGGCTCGGGCAAGAAGCTGACGGTGCACAACGCCACCGCCAACAACCTGACCGGCGTCACCGCCTCGATCCCGCTCGGCACCTTCACCTGCATCACCGGCGTCTCCGGCTCGGGCAAGTCCAGCTTCACCATCGACACGCTCTACGCCGCCGCCGCGCGTCACCTTAACGGCGCGCGCATCCTCGCCGGCAAGCACGACAAGGTCACCGGGCTCCAGCATCTCGACAAGGTCATCGACATCGATCAGTCGCCGATCGGCCGCACCCCGCGCTCGAACCCGGCGACATATACGGGCGCCTTCACCCAGATCCGCGACTGGTTCGCCGGCCTGCCGGAGGCGCAGGCGCGCGGCTACAAGCCCGGCCGCTTCTCGTTCAACGTCAAGGGCGGCCGGTGCGAGGCGTGCCAGGGCGACGGCCTGCTCAAAATCGAGATGCACTTCCTCCCCGACGTCTACGTGACCTGCGACGTGTGCCACGGCGCGCGCTACAATCGCGAAACGCTGGAGGTGAAGTTCAAGGGCCACTCGATCGCCGACGTGCTCGACATGACGGTCGAGGACGCCGCGGAGTTCTTCAAGGCCGTCCCCCCGATCCGCGACAAGATGGCGATGCTGGTCGAGGTGGGCCTCGGCTACGTCAAGGTCGGCCAGCAGGCGACGACGCTCTCGGGCGGCGAGGCGCAGCGCGTGAAGCTCGCCAAGGAACTCGCCCGCCGCGCCACCGGCAACACGCTCTACATCCTCGACGAGCCGACCACCGGCCTCCACTTCGAGGACGTCCGCAAATTGCTCGAAGTGCTCCACGCGCTCGTCGAGCAGGGCAACACCGTGGTGGTGATCGAGCACAACCTCGACGTCATCAAGACCGCTGACTGGGTGCTGGACCTGGGGCCCGAAGGCGGCGTCAAGGGCGGCGAGATCGTCGCCGAAGGCACGCCGGAGGTTGTGGCGGCGGAACCGCGGAGCTTTACGGGAAAGTATCTCGCGCCGTTGTTGGGGAAGCGGGAGGCTGTGGCGGCGGAGTGAGGCTCGCGTTTTCTCACCGCGGCGTTTAGGAGTGGCTACCAGGCGGTGAGCGGGAGGTTCCATTGGCGAAGCGGGTCAGCGTTATCAACTTCAAGGGCGGCGTCGGCAAGACTACTTTCTCGTTCGAATTAGCGGCCGGCCTAGCTCGATATCACAAGCCTGCGCGGGTTCTAGCTGTTGATATGGATCACCAGAGTAGTCTGTCCATTCTGTGTTTGAAGGCCAACGGATGGGACCGTGTCGTTCAAACCCGGAATGTTGTAGACAAAGTATTTCGCTCCTTTGTATCGGAAGGCGCGACGCTTCCAGGTCGGGAGATAATTTATCAGGCGAGCTTGGCTGGCAGTCATTACCAAAATCTACATGTCGTGCCTGCAAGCTTACAACTGGATGACATTGAGATTGAATTAACAGCAACACATCGTGGAAATGCCATTCAATCTGAATGGAACAAGCGCACCCTCATGTGCCGTTGGCTAGAGGAAAATAGAATCGACGAGGACTACGATTACATAATCTTCGACTGCCCGCCAGCAACCAAGATTGTTTCTCAGAATGCAATTGCCGCCAGCCACGGATACATAATTCCGGTGGTCCCGGAAGCCGTTATGGAACGTGGCGCGCCGCACTTGGCACAAATGGTAAGGACCGGTATCGACGCTAAGATGAATGCGATAGCGTCATTTGGTGACGCCAGAAGCATGTTCGTTGCCGAAACGAAGCTTGCTGGAGTTGTAGTTACGAGAATACAATCGTCGGGCGGCTTTTCTGGCTATACTGATGATCATACACAGCATCTAAACTCTCTGCAGAGACGCTGGGGCGCCGATCTGCTTGAGCCGTACATACCTAATGGCACGGGTGTTTCACAAACTTTGTCCGCCGGCGTTCCGGTTTATGACTGGGCCGGAACTCAGAATATCGGGAACAGGGGCATTCACACCGCCTACCGCGATCTTACAGAGGCCGTGAAGGCCAGGATTGATGCGCTATGAACGAAGAGCTAAACCTCAGTGAGAAGTCGCAGGACTCAGTTGTTACAGCGAGCGACTTATCTCGCATTGTTCGTCGACTCTCCCATCTATATTCGACCGGACACCTAGGTAATGACAATACCGCAGATGCGTTTGCTCATCTGGCTGACTTCCTGAACAAACTTGGCTCTACACCGGTTTCTAGTTTGCATCGGCAGACTTATGGGAAGAAGAGAAGGACGCCTGCTGTAAAGATAGAGAGCTACAGCAAGGTTTCTTTAGATGAAGTTGAGGCAATCGTGTCGAACGACAGGACAACAAAGTCGACCTTGATAGCGCTTGCCCGAGCAAGGTTTGGGGTCCCTGAGTCTCGATTGAGACGTCTCCCTGCGGCCGACGTTGTGGACGCCGTCAGAGCCGCTGCCGCGCACGAACAGTCGCTGAATGTGATATCGAACAATGCAGAAGAAAGTGGCAAAGTTAGGCGGTCCTAACCGTCACAAACCCACCGCCTTCTGCAGCGCCTCGTTCATCCGCGCCTGCCACCCCGGCCCGCCCTCGCGAAACTTTTCGATCACGTCGGGATCGAGCCGCAGCATCACCTGCCGCGCAGCGGCGGGCGGCCGCGAGGAGCAGAGCGACCGCCGCCCCACCCCGTTCGTCATCCCCGCGCAGGCGGGGATCCATAACCTCCGAACCCCGGCGATCGTGAGCGCTGGCGTTTATGGATTCCCGCCTTCGCGGGAATGACGGCAGCACCGAGGTCGTAACCAGCCCCGCCGCGGCAAAGCCGCGTCGTCAGTCGGCGCTTGGGCGCCGCTGGCCGGGCGCGCGCCGGTGCGCTCGTGCGTAGCTGCGCTACGCCCTCGCGGCGCGCGCCGCTGTCCTACAACCCCCGTTTCGGTATAACTCCCCCGTCCAGCAACCATCTGCGAGGACGAAACCAATGCCGCATCCGCTCCCCCTCCCCATCTTCACCGATGGCCCGATCACCGATGCGCATGCCGAGGCGGTGCGCCATTGGCAGTCGCTGGTCGACCGCGGCCTCATCGGCAAGCGCACCGAAACGCCGCCCGATGTCGCCGCCAATCTCGCCGCGACCGACCGCCTGTTCCGCGAGATCGCGCGCGATCGCCAGCGGCTCCAGCGCGGCTGGTAGCGCACAGCAGCTTCCCGAAAGAAACCAGCCAGCCCGTCCGCCACGCTGACGCTCAGTCGTCGGCGTCCTTGATCGTCTCCATGGCGACAAAGGTGGACGTGCTGGCGACATGCGGCAGCACCGAGATCCGCTCGCCCAGCACCGCGCGATAGCTGCGGATGTCGCTGGTCCGGACCTTCAGCAGATAATCGAAGCTGCTGGCGATCATGTGGCATTCCTCCACCTCCGGGATCGCCAGCACCGCGCGCCCGAATGCCTCCAGCGCCGCCTCACGCGTGTCGGACAGCTTCACCTCGGTGAACGCGACATGCCCCTGCCCCAGCCGCACGGGGTCGATCACCGCGCGAAAGCCGCGAATGATGCGCCGGTCGATCAGCCGCTTCAGCCGCACCTGGCACGGCGTCTTGGACAATCCCACCCGGCTCGCCAGTTCGGTGACCGACAGCCGCCCCTCCGCCCGCAACGCCGCGATGATGCGCCGGTCGAACGGGTCGATCTCCTCCTCGTGCAATGAACCGCCGTCCATTTCGTCTCCCGCGACTTAGGTGATTAGGCCAAACGGTCTGCCCGCCCCGTCATCATAAGTCGGATCGACCGCGGCCGCCATGCTAAGAAGATGGCATCGCTTCTTCCCCCGGAAACACTGCCATGTCCGACGCCGTCATGCCGCCGCTTTTCGCCCGTTTCGCTCCCCCGGTCCGCCCCGCCACGCCGCTGCGCGCTGCCATCACCGCCGCCACCCGCCGCCCCGAGCCAGAGGCGCTCGCCCCGCTGCTCGATGAGGCGGAGATGTCGGAAGGCGTGAAGGCGGAGGCGCTGCGCATCGCCACCCAGCTCATCACCGCGCTGCGTGCCAAGCACAAGGGGTCGGGCGTCGAGGGCTTGGTTCAGGAATATGCCCTCTCCAGCCAGGAGGGCGTGGCGCTGATGTGCCTTGCGGAGGCGCTGCTGCGCATCCCCGACGACGCCACCCGCGATGCGCTGATCCGCGACAAGATCGCCGGCGGCGACTGGCGCAGCCACATGGGCGACGGCCGCTCCTTGTTCGTCAACGCCGCCACCTGGGGGCTGGTGGTGACGGGCAAGCTGACCAGCAGCGTCAACGATCGCGGCCTGTCCGCTGCGCTCACCCGGCTGATCGCGCGCGCGGGCGAGCCGGTGATCCGCCGCGGCGTCGACATGGCGATGCGCATGATGGGCGAACAGTTCGTCACCGGCGAGACGATCGGCGAGGCGCTGAAGCGCGCTCGCCCGCTGGAGGCCCGCGGCTTCAGCTACAGCTACGACATGCTGGGCGAGGCCGCGACCACCGCCGCCGATGCCGAGCGCTATTATCGCGATTACGAGACCGCCGTGCACGCCATCGGCAAGGCATCGGCGGGCCGCGGCGTCTATGCCGGCCCCGGCATCTCGATCAAGCTGTCCGCGCTCCACCCGCGCTACAGCCGCGCGCAGGCCGACCGGGTGATGGACGAGCTGCTCGCCAAGGTCCGTGCGCTCGCGATCATCGCCAAGGGCTATGACATCGGCTTCAACATCGACGCCGAAGAGGCCGACCGCCTAGAGCTGTCGCTCGACCTCTTGGAAAGCCTGTCGTTCGATCCCGCGCTCGCCGGCTGGAACGGCCTTGGCTTCGTCATACAGGCCTATGGCAAGCGCTGCCCGTTCGTGATCGACTGGATCGTCGATCTCGCCCGCCGCAGCGACCGGCGCATCATGGTCCGCCTAGTCAAGGGCGCCTATTGGGACGCCGAGATCAAGCGCGCGCAGGTCGATGGCCAGGCGGATTTCCCCGTCTACACCCGCAAGATCCACACCGACGTGTCGTACCTTGCCTGCGCCCGCCGCCTGCTGGCGAACCGCGACGCGGTGTTTCCGCAATTCGCGACGCACAATGCGCAGTCGCTCGCGACGATCCTGGCGCTCGCCGGTCCGGCCTTCACCATCGGCGATTACGAGTTCCAGTGCCTCCACGGCATGGGCGAGCCGCTATATGACGAGGTCGTCGGCCCGGATAAGCTCGGCCGCCCGTGCCGCATCTACGCGCCCGTCGGCACGCACGAGACGTTGCTCGCCTATCTCGTCCGCCGCCTGCTCGAAAACGGCGCCAACTCCTCCTTCGTGAACCGGATCGCCGATCCGGAGGTCTCGATCGCCGATCTCACCGCCGATCCCGTCGCGCTGGTGCGGGCAGCGGACGCGCCGGGGCAGAAGCACGCCGCGATTGACCTGCCCGCCGATCTCTACCCGCGCCGCACCAACTCGGCCGGGCTCGACCTCGCCGACGAGCGGACGCTCGCCGCGCTGGGCGAAACGATGCAGGCCGGCGCCCACGCGCAATGGCGCGCCGCCCCCGCCGATGGGGAGGGCACCGCGCGTCCGGTGCTCAATCCCGCCGACCATCGCGACACCGTCGGCACGGTGGTGGAGATGACGCCGCAGCAGGCCGCCGCCGCCGCCCGCACCGCTGCCGCGGCAGGCGCCGCCTGGGCCGCCGTGCCGGTGGCCGATCGCGCCGCCATCCTGGAGCGCGCCGCCGACGCGATGCAGGCACGCATGGCCGAGTTGATCGGCCTCGTGATCTGCGAAGCCGGCAAGTCGGCCGCCAACGCCATCGGCGAAGTGCGCGAGGCGATCGACTTCCTGCGCTATTACGCCGAAGAGGCGCGCCGCGGCTTCGGCTCTGCGCACCGCCCGCTTGGGCCGGTCACCTGCATCAGCCCGTGGAATTTCCCGCTCGCGATCTTCACCGGCCAGGTCGCCGCCGCGCTCGTCGCCGGCAACACCGTGCTGGCCAAGCCGGCCGAGGAGACCCCGCTGATCGCCGCGCAGGGCGTCGCGATCCTCCACGAGGCCGGCGTGCCCGCCGACGCGCTCCAGTTGATCCTCGGCGACGGCCGCATCGGCGCCGCGCTGGTCGCCGCCCCCGAAACCGCGGGCGTGATGTTCACCGGCTCCACCGAGGTCGCGCGCCTCATCCAGCGCGAACTCGCCACCCGCCTGTCCGAAGACGGCACGCCGATCCCGCTGATCGCGGAAACCGGCGGACAGAATGCGATGATCGTCGATTCGAGCGCGCTGGCCGAACAGGTGGTGGCGGACGTCATCGCCTCCGCCTTCGACAGCGCCGGCCAGCGCTGCTCGGCCCTGCGCGTGCTGTGCCTCCAGGAGGAGGTGGCCGACCGCATCCTCGCCATGCTGCGCGGCGCGTTGCAGGAACTGCGCGTCGGCCGCACCGATCAGCTCACGGTCGATATCGGCCCCGTCATCTCGGCCGAGGCGCAGGCCGGGATCGAGCATCACATCGCCGCCATGCGCGCCACGGGGGCCAAGGTCGACGCGCTGCCCCTCACCGATGCCGCCGCGCACGGCACCTTTGTCGCGCCGACCATCATCGAGCTGAAGGATCTCGCCGATCTGAAGCGCGAGGTGTTCGGCCCGGTGCTCCACGTCATCCGCTACAAGCGCGGCGGCCTCGACGCGCTGATCGACCGCATCAACGCCACCGGCTACGGCCTGACCTTCGGCCTCCACACCCGGCTGGACGAAACGGTCGCGCACGTCACCTCGCGGGTTCAGGTCGGCAACATCTACGTCAATCGCAACGTCATCGGCGCGGTGGTGGGCGTGCAGCCGTTCGGCGGCCGCGGCCTGTCCGGCACTGGGCCGAAGGCAGGCGGCCCGCTCTATCTCGGCCGGCTGGTCCGCGGCGCATCGACCGACCCGGCGATCGGCGCCACCGTCGCCGACCCCGCCGCCCGCGATCTGGCGCTGTGGCTCGACCAGCAGGACGACGCGGCGGGCGCAGCCCAAGTTCGCGACGTGGCCGCATCCTCACCGCTCGGCACCGAAACGGAGCTCAACGGCCCGGTCGGCGAGCGCAACCTCTACGCCCTCCACCCGCGCGGTCGCATCCTGCTGCTGCCCGAAACCCGCGAAGGTCTGATGGCACAGCTCGCCGCCGGCCTTTCGACGGGCAACGACCTGGTGGTGGACGCCGCTATGCGGACGGACCTGCCCGCATCGGCTGCGGCGCGCGTCCGCTGGAGCACGGATTGGGCGAGCGACGGCCCTTATGCCGGCGCGCTGATCCAAGGCGATGCCGCTCGCGTACGCGACATGCAGCAACGCATCGCCGCGCTCGACGGCCCGATCGTGCTGACCCAGGCCAACGACTATCGCCTCGAATGGCTGGTCGAGGAAGTCTCCACCTCGATCAACACCACCGCGGCCGGCGGCAACGCCAGCCTCATGGCGATGACCTGACCACCCCTTCCCGTCACCCTGGCCTGGCGCCGGGGTGACAAGCGGGCTACAAACACCCCTAGCTTTCCCCCGCCACATCCGCTAAGCGCGCCGGCTTCCAGACCACATTGCTGGAACGCTTGCGGGAGGGTGCGGCAACGCGCCCGTCATCACCGCTAAACTTAAAGAGAGTGACATGGCGAAGAAGATCACAGGCTATATCAAGCTGCAGGTGCCAGCCGGCGCCGCCAACCCGTCGCCGCCGATCGGCCCGGCGCTGGGTCAGCGCGGCGTGAACATCATGGAATTCTGCAAGGCGTTCAACGCGCAGACCGGTGACATGGAGAAGGGTTCGCCCCTCCCCACGATCATCACCGTCTACGCCGACCGCTCGTTCAGCTTCGAGACGAAGACGCCGCCGGCGACCTTCCTCATCAAGAAGGCGCTGAACCTGAAGTCGGGCTCGAAGGAGCCGGGCAAGACCAGCGCGGGAACCATCAAGCGCTCGCAGCTCGCCGAGATCGCACAGGCCAAGATGAAGGACCTGAACGCGAACGACATCGACGCAGCAACGAAGATCATCGAAGGCTCCGCACGCGCGATGGGCCTCCAGGTTGTGGAGGGCTAATCCCATGGCGAAGCTCACGAAGAAGCAGAAGGCGATCACGATCGACGGCGAGAAGCTGCACGGCGTGGACGAGGCGATCAACCTTGCGAAGTCGGGTGCGACCTCCAAGTTCGACGAGACGATCGAAGTCGCGCTGAACCTCGGCGTCGATCCGCGTCACGCCGACCAGATGGTCCGCGGCGTCGTCACCCTGCCCAAGGGCACCGGCAAGACCGTGCGCGTCGGCGTGTTCGCCAAGGGCGCGAAGGCTGACGAGGCTCGCGAGGCCGGTGCCGACGTGGTCGGTGCGGAAGACCTGATGGAAACCATCCAGGGCGGCAAGATCGACTTCGATCGCTGCATCGCGACCCCGGACATGATGGGCATCGTCGGCCGTCTCGGTAAGGTTCTGGGTCCGAAGGGCCTGATGCCGAACCCGAAGCTCGGCACCGTGACGATGAACGTCGCCGAAGCGGTCAAGGCCGCCAAGGGCGGTCAGGTCGAGTACCGCGTCGAAAAGGCCGGCATCATCCACTCCGGCATCGGCAAGGCGAGCTTCCCAGCCGAAGACCTGCGCGCGAACTTCGACGCGCTGGTCGATGCGGTGGTCAAGGCCAAGCCGTCGGGCGCCAAGGGCAAGTACGTCCGCAAGGTCGCGATCTCCAGCACCATGGGTGCCGGCATCAAGATCGACGTGACGGAAGTCGCCTCGGCCTGATCGCACGACGATCCGATAAACAAAAAAGGCCGGGGGCAACCCCGGCCTTTTTTGTTGCCCGCTTGCCAAACGAGCCTGCCCGCCAAGCCACCGCTCGTTGCCCGCGCCAACAAGCACCAACGGCAATGAAGTCAATCCAAGGTAGCCCCAACCACCCCGTCATCCCGGACTTGATCCGGGATCCATGTCGCCGCGAGCGATGCGTTCCGAAGAACAAGCGACAGCGGACGCGGAGGGATGGATCCCGGCTCAAGGCCGGGATGACGGCGCATTGCGTGAACCGTCATATACCCTTTTGACACTACACAACGACACCGTCCCGGAAGTCATCCTCCGCCGGCCATACAACCGGCATAAGCGCGACAACGCGCCGCTCACCAACACCGCGTCACCCCAGCCCTGTGCCGGGGTTCAGGCTTCCGCGCACCCAATCGCGTAGGATGCGCCGGCCGCTGGATGCCGGGACAAGCCCGGCATGACGAAGCTGGCAACCGATCAGCGTGAACCCATCCGTTCCCCCGGCGTTACGACCGCCATGAGCGAGGGCACCCTCGCCGCCCCCTGGTGGAAGCGCGGCGTCATCTATCAGATCTACCCGCGCTCCTTTGCGGACAGCGACGGCGACGGCATCGGCGACCTTGCCGGGATCGAGGCGTATCTCAATCACGTCGCCAGCCTCGGCGTCGATGCGATCTGGCTGTCCCCCATCTTCCCGTCACCGATGGCCGACTTCGGCTATGACGTGGCCGATTACACAGGCGTCGAGCCGATGTTCGGCGATCTCGCCGCCTTCGACCGCCTGCTCGCCGCGGTCCATGCCCGAGGCCTGAAGCTGCTGCTCGATTTCGTCCCCAACCACTCGTCCACGCAGCACCCATGGTTCGTCGAGAGCCGCTCGTCGCGCGACAATCCGAGGCGCGATTGGTACATCTGGCGCGATCCGGCACCCGGCGGCGGCCCGCCCAACAACTGGATCAGCGACATGGGCGGCCCCGCATGGGAGCTCGATCCAAAGACCGGCCAATATTATCTCCACACCTTCCTAAGGGAGCAAGCCGACCTCAACTGGCGCAATCCTGCGGTCGCGGCGGCGATGACCGATGTCATGCGCTTCTGGCTCGATCGCGGCGTCGACGGCTTCCGCATCGACGTGCTGTGGCACATCGTGAAAGCTGAAGGGCTGCCCGACAATCCAGAGAATCCCGACTGGCGCGAGGGAATGGCCGGGAAGCTGCGCGTCCTCCAGCATCATTCGACCGACCAGCCCGAGGCGCACGCCTTCACCCGCGCGATGCGCCAACTCGCCGATAGCTACGGCGAGACCTTGCTGGTCGGCGAGATCTTCCTCCCCCGCGACCGCCTGATGCGCTGGTACGGCAGCGCGGCCGAGCCGGGCGTCCACCTGCCCTTCAATTTCGAGCTGATCGAGAACCCCTGGGATCGCGACACGCTCGCCCGCCTGATCGCGGAGTACGACGCCGCCATTCCCGCTCACGGCTGGCCGAACTGGGTGATCGGCAGCCACGATGCGCCGCGCATCGCTGCGCGCGTCGGCGAGCGCCAGGCCCGCGTCGCCGCCATGCTGCTCCTCACGCTGCACGGCACCCCGACGCTCTACCAGGGGGACGAGATCGGCATCGGCACCGTCGACATCCCGCCTGATCGCATCCGCGACCCGCAGGATCTGCGCCAACCCGGCATGGGCCTCGGCCGCGATCGCTCACGCACACCGATGGCGTGGGACGCTTCGCCCAACGCCGGCTTCTCGTTCGGCGAGCCGTGGCTGCCGCTCCACGCCGACTGGCGCACCCGCAACGTCGCCGCGCAGCATGCTGACCCGCAATCCATGCTGGCGCTCCACCGCCGCCTGCTCGCCGCTCGACGCAAACGCCCTGCGCTCTCGCTCGGCACGCTGGCGATGCACGATGCCGCGTCAGATGTACTTGCCTATGAACGCCGCTATGGCGAGGAGCGGTTGCTGGTCGTGCTGAACCTCGGCAGCCAGCCGCGCCGCGTGACGCTGCCCGACGGCACAGACGCGGGCCGCATCATCGTCGCAACGGGCACACGCGAGCGCTACGACGGCACGATCAATGCCGATGAAGGATTTGTCGTGGAGCTGACCCCCTGATGCGCATCGCCATGCTCTCGTCCATCTCCTGGCCGACGCCGCCGACCGGCTACGGTCCGTGGGAATTGGTGACGAGCCTCCTTACCGAGGCGCTGGTCGCGCGCGGCGTCGACGTCACGCTCTTCGCCACACAGAACTCGCACACCGCTGGCAAGCTGGAGGGCGTCGCCCCGCGCGGCTATTCCGAGCCGCCGCATCTCGACGCCAAGGTGTGGGAGGCGCTGCATATCGCGCATTGCATCGAGCGCGCCGGCGAGTTCGACCTCATCCACAATCAGGCCGATTTCATGCCGCTCGCCTGGTCGCGCCTGATCGACACGCCGATGCTGACGACGATCCACGGCTTTTCGTCCGAACGGATCGTGCCGGTGTACCAGCGCTACGACGACAACACGCATTACGTCTCGATCAGCGACGCCGACCGCCACGCGGCGCTCACCTATGCCGCGACGATCCACCACGGTATCCCGCTGGGCGACTTCGCCTTCGATCCGGTCGGCAGCGACGACCTCCTGTTCTTCGGCCGCATCCATCCGGACAAGGGGCCCGCCGACGCCATCGCCGCCGCGCAGCGTGCCGGGCGCCGGCTGGTGATGGCAGGTCTGGTGCAGGACCATGGCTATCACGAGCGCGAGGTAGCGCCGCACATCGATGGCGACCGCGTGATCTACCGCGGCGTGGTCGGCGGCGATGCGCGGGTCCAGGCGCTCGGCCAGGCGCGCGCGCTGCTCCACCTCATCGGCTTCGACGAGCCGTTCGGGCTGTCGGTGGTCGAGGCGATGGCGTGCGGCACCCCGGTGATCGCCTTCAACCGCGGCTCGATGCCCGAGCTGATCGACCACGGCGTCACCGGCTTCCTCGTCGACACGATCGACGAAGCGGTCGAAGCGATCGCGCGCGTGGAAGAGATCGACCGCGCCAAATGCCGCCAGCGCGTTGCCGAGCGGTTCAGCGTCGAACGCATGGCCGACGATTACATCAAGCTGTACGAGCGCCTGATCGGCTGAGCCGACGCAGACTGCCCGCCCCCGCTCCTTCGTCATCCCGGACTTGATCCGGGATCCAACGTTCCACAGGCGCTGTCGCTTCTGAATTCAGCCACAGCATGCGCGGCACCATAAAGCCGAGATGACGACACGGGTGGGGCAAGCACCATTTCACGAGCGCGGTGGACAAGGACGAGCGCTCCCGCGACACTGCATATAAACAGGAGAGCGAACCCATGCCGCATTACGGCGACCTCCAGACCCAGATCTACGGCGCCGGCCTTTCCGGCGTTGTCCCCACCTACCCGGTGGACTTCGCCACGCTGGAAAAGCGCGCCCAGTCCGCGCTGCCCCCACACGTCCTCACCTATGTGCAGGGCGGCTGCGGCGACGAGTGGACGCAGGACGAAAACGCCCGTGCCTTCCGCCACTGGGGCATGGTGCCGCGGATGATGGTGGACGCGACGCACCGTGATCTGTCGACCGAACTCTTCGGCCTCGACCTGCCCTCCCCCGTCTTCATGGCACCGATCGGCGTCACCGGCATGATGTCGCAGGACCAGCATGGCGACATTGCCGCGGCGCAGGCATCCGCGCTGACCGGCGTGCCGCTGACCGCCTCCACCCTGTCCAACGATCCGCTCGAGGACGTACACGCCGCGTGCGGCGACACGCCCGCCTTCTTCCAGCTCTACACGCCGCGGGACAAGGAACTGGCCGAAAGCCTCGTCAGCCGTGCGGAAAAGGCCGGCTACAAGGCGATCGTGGTCACGCTCGACACCTGGGTCACCGGCTGGCGCCCACGCGATCTCAACCCGTCCAATTTCCCGCAGCTGCGCGGCCACGTGCTCCAGAACTATTTCAGCGATCCGCGCTTCCGCCAGATGCTCGGCGGCAAGGCGCCCGAGGAGGATCTGCGCACCGCCATCGGCACCTGGGGCGCGACCTTCGGCAAGGTGCTGACGTGGGACGACATGGCGTGGCTGAAGTCGATCACGAAGCTGCCGATCGTGCTGAAGGGCATCTGCCACCCCGACGACGCGCGCCGCGCGATCGATACCGGCGCGGACGGCATCTATGTGTCCAACCATGGCGGACGGCAGGCCAACGGCGGCATCGCCGCGATCGACATGCTGCCCGCCGTGGCCGAAGCGGTCGCCGGCCGCGTGCCGCTGCTGTTCGATAGCGGCATCCGCTCGGGCACCGATGTGGTAAAGGCGATCGCGCTTGGCGCCGACATGGTCGGTATCGGCCGCCCCTACAGCTACGGCCTGGCGCTGGGCGGCGCGGCCGGCTGCGCGCACATCCTGCGCTGCATCCTCGCCGAGGCAGACCTCCTGATGGCCGTCAACGGCTGGCCGACGCTGGCCGCCGTCCGCGAAGCCGGCGCGACCCGCACGGACCGATAGCAGGGCAAACACCCACCCCAACCAACTTCGTCATCCCGGCCTTGAGCCGGGATCCAACCATCCGCGAGCGCGGAGCGCGCCAACCAGCCACAACCTGCGCTGCACGATGGACCCTGGCGCCCAGATGCCGCTCCGGCAGGTGCATCGCCCAGCAAAAAGGGTCCCTCTCCCCAAGGAGAGGGACCCCCGTTCGCTAAGCTGGACCGATCAGATCCCGACCAGGCCACCGTCCTGGCGCGTAATCACGATCGTCGCCGAGCGCGGCCGGCTCGGCGATGCGGGCGTGCCCGTCTGCGATGCCGGCCAGCTCGACGTGATATTGTCCGGCCCGCCATTCTCGCCGGGATGCTGGATGTTGACGAACAGCGCCTTGCCGTCCGGCGTCGAGGTGATGCCGGTGATCTCGCACTCCTTCGGCCCAACCAGGAAGCGCTTCAGCGTCGCGCCCGGCGCCTTGCCGACCCGCGTCGTCGCCGTGCTGGTCCCCGCCGGAGTCGAATTGTTCACCGTCTTCGTGCCGCCGTCGCCGACGCGCCCGGGAATGGCGGCCAGCATCATGCAGTTGGTGACGTCGGTATAGGCACCATCGTCGGTCTGCAGCCACATCACCGGGTTGGCGCCCTGCCCCGCGACGTTCGACGGCAGGCTGAACCACAGCCCGTCGGGCGATGAGAAATCGTTGCTGTCGTCCAACCCCGACAGGTTGATGTTGTCCTTGTTCAAGTCGCTGCCAGCGCCAAAGGCATAAACGTCCCAGGTGAACGCCGTCGCTTCGGTCGTGTCGCCATTCTCGCGCAGGCGGATGACGTGGCCGTTCACATTGCCGACGCTGTTGCTCCGTCCGTCGGTGCGCGGATCGACGTACGAGCGCGGGTTCGCCGCATCGGTGCGCGAGACGGAGCGCGACGAATTGTTGGTGAGCGTGCAATACATCTCGCCATTCGCCGGGTTCACCGCGGTCCACTCCGGCCGGTCCATCGGCGTCGCGCCGAGGAGGTCGCCGGCGATGCGCGCGTTGATCAGCACGTCGGCCTGATCCGCGAACGGATAGGTCGCGTTGCCGCTCGTCAGCGGCCCGCTGCCGAACACCAGCGGCAGCCACTGGCCGCTGCCGTCGGCATTGAACTTCGCCACATACAGCGTGCCGGCGTCGAGATATTTGTCGCCCACCGCCAGGCGATCGGCGGCAGTGCCGTCCGCCGCCGACCAGCCGGTGTTGGACACGAACTTGTAGATATATTCGTTCTGCGAATCGTCGCCCATGTAGAAAGCGGGTTTGACGCCCGCGATCATCCGGCCCGCCGACACGCCTTCATGGTTCATGCGGCCGAGCGCCGTGCGCTTGCGCGGCGTCGACTGTGGATTGTACGGGTCGATCTCGACGATCCAGCCGTATTGGAACGGCTCGTGGCGGAAATCGGCGGAGCCATCGGCCGCCGCATCGGCTGCCGCCGTCGCATTCCACTTGCTGAAGATGGTGCTGCTCGAATCCGCCGGGGTCACGGTCGTCCAGCCGTAATTGCCCGTCCGGCCCTCGCTGATGCCATAGCGCGACAGGCTGGTGTTCTCCTTCGCCTGCCCCGCCGCGGTGCGCCCCGCCGCATCGCCGCGATTGCGCCGGAAATAGCCCGCCCAATTCTCCTCCGCGGTGGCATAGGTGCCCCACGGCATCGCGCCATTGGCGCAATTGTTGATCGTGCCGCGCCCTTGCGTCCCGTCTTTGGAATAAACGGTGCGCAGCATCGCGCTGCCCTTTGCCGGGCCGCTGAACGCCATCGGCGTGTTGGGCGTGATGCGGCGGTTCAGCGCCGACGCCTGGACGTAGCTCCACGCGGAGGCACCGCGCGTCACCTCGATCACCGATACGCCGTGCGCCTCGATCTCCTTGATCGCCTCGGCCTCGGGGCGGACGCCGCCGGTGGTCGTCTGGCCGCGCGGATGGAGGTAATTCTCCGTAATATTCTCGTGGTTCATCACCAGCACGCCGCGCGTGCTGGCCGAGGCATCGGGCGTCGCGCCGCTGGCGGCAAGGCCGAAGAAGCTCATCCCGTCATGGTGGTCGCCCGCGCGCATGGCGAAGTTCGCGTCCGACCCGTCATTGGCATAAGCGGGGGTGTTGGCGCTGATCGGATCGCCCAGGCGATACAGCACCGTCACCAGATAGCCCGCCGGCACGGTCACCAGGTCGTTGCGGTTCTTGGCTACCGCGGTGAAGTCGAGCGTCGCCGGCGTCACGGTGACGGTCGTCTCCGCGGTCGAGGCATCGCCGATGCCGGTCGTGCCGGTGAAACGGAACACCAGCGGCGTCGATGCGCTGACGGCCGGCGCCGTGAAGGTCGCGGTGTTGGTGTTCGCGTTGTTCAGCGTCACCGTCGGGCCGCTCACCTGCGTCCAGCTGACGGTGCGCGCCGTGCTGCTCGCCGTGCCCTGCAACGTCACCGTCCGGCCCGCGCTGGTGGTCGCCGCCTGCCCGGCCGACACCGACACGCTCTCGCGCTGCAACAGGTCGTCATCGTCGCAGCCGGCCAGCAGCACGCCGCCGAACACCGCCGTGGTCATCGCGCTCAGCCCGCCGCGCAGCGTCTGGCGCCGCGAATAACGGCTCGCGATCAGGTCGTTCAGGTGACCGTTGGCGCTGCGGTTCGTGTCGACGTCACCGTCGTCGTAAAGGAAAGTCGAATCGGTCATGATCCCCCCGGGGCTGGCGTGTGTGCCCCGTGTGGCGGGCCGGAATGACGCGCCCATTGCGAGGCGATGTCACCCCGGTTGCGGTTTGATGAGGGTTTGAAGACACTTGATCGGCCCGCAGAACCCGCTATGGAGCCGCGCTTGCCGTACACCTTCGGGCGTGCGGCGCCGTCCGAGACAGCGGGTGGGCCTGGTGCCCTTAATGCCCCGCCGAGACGGGGACAGGATTTTGCCGCAGCGCGCCCCGCGTGCTCCGGTCTGCCGCACGCCCCGGGGTTGATCCCCTTGGCCGTGCGACGCTTCCCATTCCCCATCGCTGGACAACCGTTCGCGCCACTTGGTGCGGACGGATCGTAACCGGCCGCAGCCTTCGGGATGCGGTCAAAGTGTGGAGAATGGCATGGATCGTGCTCAAAAGGCCGCAGCCGTCGCCGAACTCAAGCAGACCTTCTCCGAGGTCGGCGTGGTGGTCGTCACCCGCAACCTCGGCCTCACCGTCGCCCAGTCGACGCAGCTGAGGACGAAGATGCGCGAGGCCGGCGCCGTGTTCAAGGTCTCGAAGAACAAGCTTGCCAAGATCGCGCTCGACGGCACCGACTATCACGAGCTGGGTGACATGTTCACCGGCCCGGTCGGTCTCGCGACTTCGGTCGACCCCGTCGCGGCTGCCAAGGTGGCCGTGGATTTCGCCAAGACGACCGACAAGTTCGAGATCGTTGGTGGCGGCATGGGTGCGACGAAGCTCGACGTGGCAGGCGTTCAGGCGCTTGCGACGATGCCGTCGCTGGACGAGCTCCGGGCGAAGATCGTCGGTCTCATCGTGGCTCCGGCCACCAAGATCGCGACCATCACCCAGGCGCCCGCCGCGCAGATCGCGCGCGTGCTTGCAGCTTACTCGGAAAAGGAAGCCGCCTGAATTTCAGCGGCCTCTGGTTTCATTCGATCGATTTGAAGGAAGTTTATCATGGCAGACCTGAACGCGCTGGTTGACCAGCTGTCCGAACTGACCGTCCTCGAGGCGGCTGAGCTCTCGAAGATGCTCGAAGAGAAGTGGGGCGTCTCGGCCGCAGCAGCGGTTGCAGCAGCGCCGGCAGCTGGCGGCGGTGCAGCCGCTCCGGCCGCTGAAGAGAAGACCGAGTTCGACGTGATCCTCACCGGCGACGGTGGCAAGAAGATCAACGTCATCAAGGAAGTCCGCGCGATCACCGGCCTGGGCCTGACCGAAGCGAAGGCTCTCGTCGAGGGCGCGCCGAAGCCGATCAAGGAAGGCGTGTCGAAGGACGAGGCCGAGAAGGTCAAGAAGCAGCTGGAAGAAGCTGGCGCGACCGTCGAGCTCAAGTAAGCCGCTGAGCAGGCGCGGGCTGCATCGCAACCCGCACCTCGCACAAGGCCGGCCGGCGTGGGCCCCTGCTCACGATCGACGTCACGGGACTTGCTCCCGTGACGGCCAAGCCAAAGAAAAAGGCGGCACCCCTTGCGGGCGCCGCCTTTTTCTTTGCCCGGCAAACCCGCTGCTGCGCCCACGCACAAGCCCGCACGCACACCAGCCCCCGCCCCGGTAACCCCGCCGCAACCAGTCCTCGTTTAGCACCTGGCCGGTGATCACCGGCGCCCTTCCCGCCCCTCGCCCCCTGTCGCTCCCCGCCGCGCTGCAACGCTGGTGGCCCATGGTGGCGATCGTCGTGGCCGCCTTGCTGCAGCAGGCGCTCACCGCGCTCGATTGCGACGTCTCCTGGCTCATCACCACTGCGGAACGGATGCTCGGCGGCGCGCGCCTGTATCGCGACATCGAGGAGGTCAATCCGCCCGCCTCCGTGCTGCTCTACGTGCCACCGGTCGCGATCGGCGCGCTTCTCGGCCTCAAACCGGAGATTGTAACGGTCGCCCTGGTCACCGGACTCGCCCTGCTGTCGCTCCACCATGCCGCGCGGCTCCTGGCGCTGCCGCCCACGCGCAGCACGCCGTACATCGCCGCCGCTTGCGCCTTCTTCCTCCTCGTCCTTCCGGCAGACCTGTTCGCACAGCGCGAGCATGTCGCGCTGATCGCCGGCCTGCCGATGCTCGCCCTGCTGGTCGCGCGGTCACGCCGATCGACCGTGCGGCGTGCCGACAGCTGGTCCGCCGGGCTCGCCGCCGGGATCATGATCGCCATCAAGCCGCATCTCGCACTCGCGCTGATCCTGCCGGCGCTATGGCTGATCATCCGGCAGCGCAGCCTCGCCGCGGTGCAAACCCCCGAATGGGTCGCGGCCGCGCTGCTCTGCACTGCCTATCTGCTCGTCGTGCAGCTCGCCTTTCCCGATTACACCGCCCGCATGCTGCCGCTGCTGCGCCTGGTGTATCTGCCGGGGCGCGACAGTTGGTCGAACCTGCTTGCCGGCCCGATGGTGATGATCCCCGCCGTCGCCGCAATCCTGACTCTATGGCTATCGCGCGGCCGCCCGTCCGAGGCCGCGGTCGTCGCGCTGCTCGCCGCCGCCGGCTTCGCCGCCGCCGGGCTGGTGCAGGGCAAAGGCTATCTCAATCACGGCTATCCCGCCGTTGCCGCCGCGCTGGTCGCAATCACGCTGGAGCTTGGCCGTCCCGGTCACGCGCGCGCCTTTGGCAGCCTGTGTGCGTTGCTGCTCGCGCTCGGCGGCACCTATGCCTATGACCGTGTGCCGCAGCCCGGCGCGCTGCGCGATGCGGTCGTGCGGGTCGGCCCGCCGCAGCCACGCCTGATCGGCATCTCGTTCGATTTCGCGCTCGGCCACCCGCTCACCCGCTGGGTCGACGGGCGCTGGGTCGGTCGGCGCGGCAGTTTGTGGGTAACCGGCAACGCCCGGCAGCAACTGGCCGACGCTGCGCTCCCCGCGGCCGCGCGACGCCGATATGAGGCCGCCGAGCAGGCCGACGCTGCGATGCTCGCGGCCGATATCACCCGGCAGCGCCCGGACATCATTCTGGTCGACGAGACTCCCGGCGTGCGCTGGATCGCCAGCCATCCGCCGCTCGCACAGGCGATGCGCGCCTATCGCCCGGCAACCCGCGTCGGCCACGTCACCCTGTGGAAACCGCGCCCAAGCCGCTGATCACCACTGCCCGTTGTGCGGCCTCACGCCCACCGTGTCGAACATGCGGCTTGGCTGGTCGAGCCAGATCGGCCCCAGCTTCGCCTGCCCCGGCCGCTCGATTCCCAGCGCATGAACGCTGGTTGTCTGCCCGCCGGCGTGAACCGCGCGGATCGCCACCACCGGCACGAACATCGGGCGCCCCCCGGCCTGCAGAACCGTCAGCGAGTCGCGCGGCACCGTGGCCAGCGCGCGCACCCGTTTCGTCTCGCCAGGCGCCAGGTCGAACGCCGGCACCGCCGGCCGCCCCTGCGCGGCAAACAATGCAGCGATCGCCGCATCCTGGCCAGGCTGCGCGCTGGTCAGCCGCACGTCCACCAGCACGCCGCGGGCAACCACGTCGGAGGTATTGCGCACGACCACCGTCACATCCGCCGTGGCGGTCACCATGTTCAGCCCCGCGCGGCTCACCACCGGAACGTCGAGCGCGATGCTGGCCGCCGGCGCATGGGCCGCCCGGTTGAGGAATTGCGGGGCGTCAGCCGGTGCGCTCGGCCGCGTCACCACCGGCGCCGGTGCAGGCGGTGCGGCCTGCACGGCTTCTGCCGTCTCGGGCGCGGGTGTGATCGGCTCAGGCGAGCGAGGCATCTCCTCCACCGGCGCCGGCAGCGCCTGCAGCCGGTCCGATCGCCGCCGCCACAGGAACCAGCCGATCGCTGCAAGGACGAGGAGACCGATCAGCACCGGCCAAAGCCAGTTGCGCTCCCCAGCCGGTCGATCGACCACGGCAGCCGAGCGAGGCGCCATTTCCGCCGCCCCTACATCCAGTACCGCCCCCGCCGGCCCGGCTTCCGCCGCAGGGCCCGACGTAGCCGCGCCGTCCTCACGCGACACACCCGTTGGCGCAGCCGTCGGCACCGCCGTGCTGCGCGGCGCCGGGGTTGGCGTGGCCGTCGGGCTCGGCGCGGGTGTCGGCCGCGGTGTCGGCGTGCGAGGTTCAGCACGCGGGCTGGCCGTCGGTGTAGGCGTCGGCCGCGGCGCCACGTTGCGCGACGGCAACACCGGCGGCGCCGCCGGCGTCGGCCTCGCGGCAGGTGTCGGCGTCGCAACCGGCGTTGGCGTGGCGGCCGGCGTCGGCAGCGCGCGCGGGGTCGCATCCGGCAGGCTGTAATCCTCCAGCCCCGGGATCGTCGTCGGCGCCTGCACCTGCGCACTCGCCATCCCGGCCAGGCAAAGCGCCGCCCCGCCGGCCGCCCACCGCATCATCTTCACCCGTGACATACCCGCCGCGCTACCGTCGCCAACCTGAATGCGAAACAACGGATCACTGCGCCTGCGGCTGATCGGTCGCCACCACCGGCAGCCACACGGCGCTTGCCTGCGCGCCGCCACGCACCAGCGTCACCGTCGCCTTCTGGTAATCCTCCGGCTTCGCCAGGAAGATGTTGGACACGTACTTCTGCGGATTGCGGTCGTAGAGCGGGAATTGAGTGGATTGCACCTGCACCATCATGCGGTGGCCCGGCTGGAACACATGGTTCACCGTCGGCAGACGGAAACGATAGCGCTGCACCTTGTTCGCCGGGATCGGCGAAGGGTTTTCGAAGCTGTCGCGATAGCGGCCGCGGAAGATGTCCTGGCTGATCGCCAGCTGATAACCGCCCTTTTTCGGCTCGTTGGGGTAATCGTCGGGATAGACGTCGATCACCTTGACCACGAAATCGCCGTCGGTGCCGGTCGTCTTGGCATAGATGTCGGCGAACGGCGCACCCGACACACGCATCGCCTGCGTCAGCGGCGCGGTCTGGTACGTCATCACGTCGGTCCGGCCGTCGACCGACCGCTGGTCGGACACCAGCCACGCGCCCCAGCGCCCGTCGCCGAAGTTCACCGGGCGCGGCAGGTGCGGCACCGGCTTGGCCGGGTCGGAGACATAGCTGTCACCCCCGACCGCGCCCTTCTCGAACGCCAGCCCGCCGTCCGCCGCCAGATAGACCGGTCGCAGCGGCGCGGCACAGCCCGTCTCGCACGCCAGCGGCCATTGCCCCAG
Organism: Sphingomonas dokdonensis; assembly: GCF_002197685.1. Classification (GTDB taxonomy): domain Bacteria; phylum Pseudomonadota; class Alphaproteobacteria; order Sphingomonadales; family Sphingomonadaceae; genus Sphingomonas; species Sphingomonas dokdonensis. Next base: position 91,801 of record NZ_NBBI01000005.1, read on the forward strand.
TTTGTCCCAGTGATTGGCGCCGGTGTTGTAGATCAGCGCCTGCGGCGGGGTGAAGGCGGGGCGATCGTCGCGCAGATACTGGTCGAAGAACGGGAACAGATATTCCTCGCGCCACTGGGTCGCGGTGTCGCCGTTCCACTTGAAGTCGCCCAGCGAGGATCCGTCGTAATTCGCCTGGCTGTGCCGCCACGGCCCCATCACCAGGAAGTTGCTGCCCGCCTTCCCCTTCTCCTTCAGCGCTTCCCAGGTGTGGATCGCGCCATACATGTCCTCCTGGTCGAACAGCCCCTGTTCCCACATGGTCGGCACGTTGGACGGGTTGGCCGCGATCAGCTTGTCGAGCGCCTGACCCTGCCAGAAACCATCATAGGCCGGGTGCTTCACCATACGCTGCCAGTACGGCAGGTTGGCATAGCCCGACTGCTCGGCCCAGGCGCCGGCCGAGCCAACGCGGCGGAACTGCTCGTAATCGTCGTAGATCCCCGACACGCGCTCGGATCCGGCGCCCTTGAAGCCGGTCTGCTTGCCCAGCCAGGCGATGTTCGCGAGGCGAAACGCGCCGTAATGGAACCAGTCGTCGCCCATCCAGCCGTCGATCATCGGGCTTTCGGGCGCCGCGACCTTCAGCGCCGAGTGCGGGTTCAGCAGCGCCATCACCACCGTCAGCCCCTCGTAGGACGAGCCCAGCATGCCGACGCGGCCGTTGGTTTCGGGCAGGTTCGCCTTGTTCACCAGCCAGTCGATCGTGTCATAGGCGTCGGTGGTGTGATCCACCTTGGTCGGGTTCAGCGGGCCGACCACCGGGCGGGTGACGACATAATCGCCTTCCGAGCCGTATTTGCCGCGAATGTCCTGAAACACACGGATGTATCCGGCGCGCACGAACGGCTCGTCCGCCTGCGGCAGCAGCGACGCCATGTTGGGGCTGTTCTCGACGCGGTTGGCGCGTCCCTTGGCATTATAGGGCGTGCGCGTCAGCAGGATCGGCGCGTTGGTCGCGCCCTTGGGGATGATGATGACGGTGAACAGCTTGGTGCCGTCGCGCATCGGAATCATCACCTCGCGCCGCACGTAATCGCGCGCCGTGATCGGATAGGCGAAGTCTGCGGGCACATCCCCGGCGGGCGTTGGCGCCTGCTGCGCGAGGGCGGGGGTCAGCGCCAGCGTGGCGCCGGCAAGCAGCAGCAAGAACTTCATGATCGTGACGCCCTCTTCGACCGATTGTGTGCCCGTCCGTCCCGCGCCGGGACGAACAAGGTGGAAGACGCCGCATAGGCGCCTTGTCCGCCAACGATCAACTGCTTGACGCCCGCCCGGCGAAGGCGTGGACTGCCGGTCCAGATGGTTTACGATTCCACCTCTGGCCGCCTGGCAGACGCCGCTCCGGCACACGCGCCACCGCGCCTCGCCTGGGCGATTACCGGCATGGCGCTTGTCGCGATCATCCCGTTCCTCGCGGCGCGCATCCCCTCCATGACCGACCTGCCCGGCCACACCGGGCGCTATGCCGTGATGCTGGACCACGGGCGATCGCCATTGCTGGCCGCTTATTACTCCTTCGACTGGCGCGTGATCGGCAATCTCGGCGTTGACCTTTTCGTCGCCGCCTTCGGCTGGTTGGGCGCGGAGCGCGCAGCGTGGCTCGGCGCGGCGATCATCGCGCCGCTCACCATTCTCGCCATGGCGACGGTCAGCCGCACGCTGCACGGTCGCGTGCAGCCCGGTGCGCTCGCCGCCGCCTGCTTCGCGATGGCGAACCCGCTGATGTTCGGCTTCGTCAACTACTGCCTGTCGCTCGCCTTCGCCCTCTTCGCCTTCGCCGCCTGGGTCCGCTGGCGCGAAGCGCCGGCGTGGCGCGTCATGCCGCCGTTGGCGCTCGCCGCGCTGCTGACCTGGCTCGCGCACGCGGTCGGCTGGGGCGTGCTGGTGCTGCTGGTCGGCGGATTCGAACTGGATCGTTTGTGGCAGCGGCGCTCGGACGCACTCGGGCCGACGCTGCGCGATGCGCTGCTGCGCGGGCTTGCGCTGGCACCCCCTGTGGTGCTGACGCTGGCATGGCGCGGCGATGGCGGCGCGCTGGTCGCCTGGGGTGACGATCTGCTGGTGCGCAAGGCGATGAACTGGGTCGTCGTGCTGCGCGGCGAGGCGAAGTGGATCGATCTCGCCACCCCTGCGCTGCTCGCGCTGGCCTGCCTTGCGACATGGCGGCGGCAGGCGATCGACTGGCGGCTGTTCGCCGGCGCCCTGCTGCTGGCCCTCGCGGTGATGATCATGCCGACCGTCCTGTTCGGCAGCTGGGGCGCGGATGAGCGGCTGGCCCCGGCGGCAGTGATCGCGGCGCTGCTGTCGCTCCGGTGGCAGGCGGCCAGTAGCGGCGCTGCCTCGAAGCACCACCGCAGCCTCGCCGCCTTCGTCACGCTCGCCCTTGCGCTGTTCGGCATCCGCACGCTGATGATCGCGCGTGACTGGCACCGGCTCGACCGCGATTACGCCGCGCACCTCACCGCCATCGATCGCCTGCCGCGCGGCGCCCACGTCTTCGCCGTGGTGTTGCAGGACCGCTGCCACACGCCCTGGCAATCCACCGCCTACGTCCATCTCGCCAGCCTCGCGATCGGTCGGCGACAGGCGCTGGTGAACACGCAATGGCTGCTGCCCGGCGCCGCGATGCTGAAGGTCCGCTATCCGCTCGATCCGCGATACGCCAACGATCCCTCGCAAATGGTCGACGGCTTCGATTGCAACGGTCGCCTGCCCGACCCTCTAGCCCAGCGGCGTGACGCGCTCGCATCGGGGCAGTGGCAATATCTGTGGGTTCTACAAACCCACGGCACCGATCCGTGGCGCGGCCATCGGCCCGTGTACCGCGACGGCAACAGCGTGCTCTACCGGCTGCCGACGACATGAGGTGCGCTGGTTGACGCTGATCGCCCCTATGCCTATATCGCGCTTTCCACCACCAGCTTCGGGAAAAGACATGGCGTCGCGCACCGTGTCGAACGGATTGAAGCTAGCGGTTTCATAAGACGCCCAAAGGCTGCCGTCGTTCCCGAAGGGAAGCTGACGCGCGGCCTTTTCGTGTCTTGTCCCTGCGCCCGGACGAATTTTTACCAAGGCAGGTAAGCTTATATGGCAACCAAGGCGATCGAAGGCGGCACCGCAAAGCGCCGCATCCGCAAGGTCTTCGGCAACATCCACGAAGTGGTGCAGATGCCGAACCTCATCGAGGTGCAGCGCGAAAGCTACGAACAGTTCCTGCGGTCCGATCCGTCGATCGGCTATGTCTCGGGCCTCGAGAAGACGCTGCGCAGCGTGTTCCCGATCCGCGACTTCGCCGGCACGGCGGAGCTCGACTTCGTGAATTACGAGCTCGAACCGCCGAAGTTCGACGTCGAGGAATGCCGTCAGCGTGGCATCACCTATGCCGCGCCGATGCGCGTGACGCTTCGCCTGATCGTGTTCGAGGTGGATCCCGATACGGAAACCCGCTCGGTGCTCGATATCAAGGAGCAGGACGTCTACATGGGCGACATGCCGCTGATGACGGAGAACGGCACGTTCTTCATCAACGGCACCGAGCGCGTGATCGTCAGCCAGATGCACCGCTCGCCGGGCGTCCTCTTCGACCATGACCGCGGCAAGACCCACGCGTCGGGCAAGTATCTCTTTGCCGCCCGCGTGATCCCGTATCGCGGCTCGTGGCTCGACTTCGAGTTCGACGCTAAGGACATCGTCAACGTCCGTATCGACCGCAAGCGCAAGCTGCCGGTCACCGCGCTGCTGTACGCGCTTGGCCTCAACAGCGAGGAAATCCTCAACCACTTCTACAACCGCGTGACCTATGTCCGCGGCGAGGGTGGCTGGCGCATTCCGTTCGCGGCTGAAAACTGGCGCGGCGCGAAGCCGACCTTCGACCTCGTCGATGCGAACTCGGGCGAAGTGGTGTTCCCCGCGGGCACCAAGGTAACGCCGCGCGCTGCCAACAAGGCGGCCAAGGACGGCCTCACCGACCTCCTCATCCCGACCGAGGAAATCTACGGCCGCTATTCGGCCTATGACCTCATCAACGAGGGCACCGGCGAGATCTACGTCGAGGCCGGTGACGAGATCGGCCCCGAAAACCTCGAAAAGCTCGACAAGGCCGGCATCGATCGGATCGAGCTGCTCGACATCGATCACGTGTCGACCGGCGCCTGGATCCGCAACACGCTGAAGGCCGACAAGGCCGAGGAGCGCGAGCAGGCCCTCAGCGACATCTATCGCGTCATGCGCCCCGGCGAACCGCCGACGCTCGAAACCGCAGAGTCGCTGTTCGCCGGCCTGTTCTTCGATCCGGACCGCTACGACCTGTCGGCCGTCGGCCGCGTCAAGCTCAACATGCGCCTCGACCTCGACGCCGAGGACACGGTGACGACGCTGCGCACCGAGGACATCCTTGCCGTCGTGAAGACCCTGGTCGACCTGAAGGACGGCAAGGGCGAGATCGACGACATCGACAATCTCGGCAATCGCCGCGTGCGTTCGGTGGGCGAGCTGCTCGAGAATCAGTATCGCGTCGGCCTGCTGCGCATGGAGCGCGCGGTGAAGGAGCGCATGAGTTCGGTCGACGTCTCGACCGTCATGCCGAACGACCTGATCAACGCGAAGCCGGCCGTGGCTGCCGTCCGCGAATTCTTCGGCTCGTCGCAGCTGTCGCAGTTCATGGACCAGACCAACCCGCTCTCCGAAGTGACGCACAAGCGTCGCGTCTCGGCGCTCGGGCCGGGCGGTCTGACGCGTGAGCGTGCGGGCTTCGAAGTCCGCGACGTTCACCCGACGCACTATGGCCGCATCTGCCCGATCGAAACGCCGGAAGGCCCGAACATCGGTCTGATCAACTCGCTGTCGACCTTTGCACGCGTCAACAAGTACGGCTTCATCGAGACGCCATACCGCCGCGTGGTCGACCGCAAGGTGACGGGCGAGGTCGTGTACCTCTCCGCGATGGAAGAGCAGAAGCACACGGTCGCGCAGGCGAACGCCGAGCTCGACGCCGACGGCCGCTTCACCGAGGAACTGATCTCCGCCCGCCAGGCCGGCGAGTTCCTGATGGCGCTGCCCGACAACATCACGCTGATGGACGTGTCGCCCAAGCAGCTCGTGTCCGTCGCCGCCTCGCTGATCCCGTTCCTTGAGAACGACGACGCGAACCGCGCGCTCATGGGCTCGAACATGCAGCGTCAGGCCGTGCCGCTGGTGAAGGCGGAAGCGCCGTTCGTCGGCACCGGCATGGAAGAGACCGTGGCGCGCGATTCGGGCGCCGCGATCTCGGCACGTCGCGCCGGCATCGTCGACCAGGTCGATGCCAGCCGCATCGTGATCCGCGCGACCGGTCAGGTCGATGCGGGCAAGTCGGGCGTGGACATCTACACGCTGATGAAGTTCCAGCGCTCCAACCAGTCGACCTGCATCAACCAGCGTCCGCTGGTGAAGGTGGGCGACGTGGTCAACGCCGGTGACATCCTCGCCGACGGCCCGTCGACCGAGTTCGGCGAGCTGGCGCTGGGCCGCAACGCGCTCGTCGCGTTCATGCCCTGGAACGGCTACAACTACGAGGACTCGATCCTCATCTCCGAGCGGATCGTGAAGGACGACGTGTTCACGTCGATCCACATCGACGAGTTCGAGGTGATGGCCCGCGACACGAAGCTCGGGCCGGAGGACATCACGCGCGACATCCCGAACGTCGGCGAGGAAGCACTGCGCAACCTCGACGAGGCGGGCATCGTGTACGTCGGTGCCGAGGTCGAGCCGGGCGACATCCTCGTCGGCAAGATCACGCCGAAGGGCGAGTCGCCGATGACGCCGGAAGAAAAGCTCCTGCGCGCCATCTTCGGTGAAAAGGCCAGCGACGTGCGCGACACCTCGCTCCGCCTGCCGCCGGGCGTTGCCGGTACGATCGTCGACGTGCGCGTCTTCAATCGTCACGGCATCGACAAGGACGAGCGCGCGATGGCGATCGAGCGCGAGGAGATCGAGCGCCTGAAGAAGGACTCGGACGACGAGCGCACGATCCTCAACCGGGCGACCTGGAGCCGCCTGCGCGAGATGCTGGTCGGCCAGACCGCCACGGCGGTGCCGAAGGGCGGCCCGAAGAAGGGCGCTGTGATCGATCAGGACACGCTCGACAGCGTCGACCGCCACGAATGGTGGAAGTTCGCCGTCGCCGACGATCAGGTCCAGTCGGATCTGGAAGCGGTGAAGGCGCAGTATGACGAGGCCGCGAAGCTCATCAAGGAGAAGTTCGAGGACCGTCGCGAGAAGCTGGAGCGTGGCGACGAGCTGCCGCCGGGCGTGCTGAAGATGGTCAAGGTCTTCGTTGCGGTGAAGCGCAAGCTGCAGCCGGGCGACAAGATGGCCGGCCGTCACGGCAACAAGGGCGTCATCTCCCGCATCCTGCCGGTCGAGGACATGCCGTTCCTCGCCGACGGTACGCCGGTCGATCTCGTGCTGAACCCGCTGGGCGTGCCGTCGCGCATGAACGTCGGTCAGATCTTCGAAACGCACCTCGGCTGGGCCGCCCGCGGCCTCGGCCAGCAGGTGGCGCAGCAGCTCGAAGACTGGCGCGAGGCCAACCCTGACGCTGCGGCGGGTGCGATGCCCGAAGCGGTTAAGGATCGCCTCAAGACGATCTACGGCGAGCATTATGCCGACGAGATCGAGGCGCGCGACGCACAGGGCATCATCGAACTGGCGAACAACCTGAAGCCCGGCATTCCGATGGGCACCCCGGTGTTCGACGGTGCGGTGGAGCAGGACGTGGCCGATATGCTGGCATTGGCGGGCTTCGACCCGTCGGGTCAGTCGGACCTGTTCGACGGGCGCACCGGCGATCAGTTCGACCGCAAGGTGACGGTGGGCATCATCTATATGCTCAAGCTGCACCACCTTGTGGACGACAAGATCCACGCGCGTTCGATCGGCCCGTACTCGCTCGTCACTCAGCAGCCGCTGGGCGGCAAGGCGCAGTTCGGCGGCCAGCGCTTCGGCGAAATGGAGGTCTGGGCGCTGCAGGCATATGGTGCTGCGTACACCTTGCAGGAAATGCTGACGGTGAAGTCCGACGACGTGGTCGGCCGCACCAAGGTCTATGAGGCGATCGTCAAGGGCGACGACACGTTCGAGGCCGGCATCCCGGAGAGCTTCAACGTGCTCGTCAAGGAAATGCGCTCGCTGGGCCTCAACGTCGAGCTGAAGAGCCACGAGGAAGCCGACGACGGCGACCTCGCCGAGGCGGCCGAGTAAGCGCCCACGCTGACGATCGACCTTCCCTCCCCTAGCCCCTCCCGCCCGCGCGGGAGGGGGAAGAGGTAGAAACATGAACGAACTTACCAATTTCGCGAACCCGGTCGCCAAGCCGGAGACTTTCGACCAGATCCAGATCGGCATCGCCTCGCCTGACCGAATCCGGTCCTGGTCGTTCGGCGAGATCAAGAAGCCCGAGACGATCAACTATCGCACGTTCAAGCCCGAGCGTGACGGCCTGTTCTGCGCGCGCATCTTCGGTCCGATCAAGGACTACGAATGCCTGTGCGGCAAGTACAAGCGCATGAAGTACAAGGGCATCGTCTGCGAGAAGTGCGGCGTCGAGGTCACCGTCTCGAAGGTCCGCCGCGAGCGCATGGGCCACATCGAGCTCGCCGCCCCGGTCGCGCACATCTGGTTCCTGAAGTCGCTGCCGTCGCGCATCGGCCTGCTGCTCGACATGCAGCTGAAGCAGCTCGAGCGCGTGCTGTACTTCGAGGCGTATATCGTGATCGAGCCGGGCCTGACCCCGCTCGAAAAGTTCCAGCTGCTCACCGAGGACGAGCTCCTCGAGGCGCAGGACGAGTACGGTGAGGACGCCTTCTCCGCCGGCATCGGCGCCGAGGCCGTGCGCATCATGCTCGAAAGCCTCGATCTCGAAGGCGAGAAGGTCGCGCTGCTCGAAGAGCTGGCGACGACCAAGTCGGAGCTGAAGCCCAAGAAGATCATCAAGCGTCTGAAGGTCGTCGAGTCCTTCCTGGAATCGGGCAACCGTCCGGAGTGGATGATCCTCGAGGTCGTCCCGGTCATCCCGCCCGAGCTGCGCCCGCTGGTGCCGCTCGACGGTGGCCGCTTCGCGACGTCGGACCTGAACGACCTGTACCGCCGCGTGATCAACCGCAACAACCGCCTGAAGCGGCTGATGGAGCTGCGTGCGCCGGACATCATCGTCCGCAACGAAAAGCGCATGTTGCAGGAAGCGGTCGACGCTTTGTTCGACAACGGCCGTCGCGGCCGCACGATCACGGGCGCTAACAAGCGTCCGCTGAAATCGCTGTCCGACATGCTGAAGGGCAAGCAGGGCCGCTTCCGTCAGAACCTGCTCGGCAAGCGCGTCGACTATTCGGGCCGTTCGGTCATCGTGACCGGTCCGGAGCTCAAGCTGCACCAGTGCGGCCTGCCCAAGAAGATGGCGCTCGAGCTGTTCAAGCCGTTCATCTACGCCCGCCTCGACGCCAAGGGTCTCTCGATGACCCTGAAGCAGGCCAAGAAGTGGGTCGAGAAGGAGCGCAAGGAAGTCTGGGACATCCTGGACGAGGTGATCCGCGAGCATCCGGTGATGCTCAACCGCGCACCGACGCTCCACCGTCTCGGCATCCAGGCGTTCGAGCCCGTGCTGATCGAGGGCAAGGCGATCCAGCTTCACCCGCTGGTCTGCTCGGCCTTCAACGCCGACTTCGACGGTGACCAGATGGCCGTGCACGTTCCGCTGAGCCTCGAGGCGCAGCTGGAAGCGCGCGTCCTGATGATGTCGACCAACAACATCCTGTCGCCCGCCAACGGCAAGCCGATCATCGTGCCGTCGCAGGACATGGTGCTCGGTCTCTACTATCTCTCGATGGAGAAGCAGAACGAGCCGGGCGAAGGCATGATGCTCGCCGACATGGAGGAGGTGCACCAGGCGCTGTTCGCCGGCGCGGTGACGCTGCACACCAAGATCGTCAGCCGCGTTCCGCAGACCGACGAGGACGGCAATCAGTACCTGAAGCGCTACGAGACGACCCCGGGCCGCATGCTCCTTGGTGAGACGCTGCCCAAGTCGCACCGCGTGCCGTTCGAAACCGTCAACCGCCTGCTGACCAAGAAGGACGTCACCGACGTCATCGACGAGGTGTATCGTCACACCGGTCAGAAGGAGACGGTGCTGTTCGCCGACGCGATCATGTCGCTCGGCTTCCGCCACGCGTTCCGTGCCGGCATCTCGTTCGGCAAGGACGACATGCTTGTCGCGCCGGACAAGGACAAGCTGGTCGACGAAACCCGCGAGCAGGTGAAGGACTTCGAGCAGCAGTATCAGGACGGCCTGATCACGCAGCAGGAGAAGTACAACAAGGTGATCGACGCCTGGAGCCGCTGCGGCGACCAGGTGGCGAACTCGATGATGAACGAGATCAAGGCCGTTCGTCATTACGACGAGAACGACGGCGAGATGGCCGGCCGTGAGAAGCCGATCAACTCGATCTACATGATGGCCCACTCGGGTGCCCGTGGTTCGCAGGCGCAGATCAAGCAGCTTGCCGGCATGCGCGGCCTGATGGCCAAGCCGTCGGGCGAGATCATCGAAACGCCGATCATCTCGAACTTCAAGGAAGGTCTGACCGTCCTTGAATACTTCAACTCCACCCACGGCGCGCGTAAGGGCCTGGCGGATACGGCGTTGAAGACCGCGAACTCGGGCTACCTCACCCGCCGTCTCGTCGACGTGTCGCAGGATTGCGTCATCGTCGAGGACGATTGCGGTACCGAGCGTGCGCTGGAGATGAAGGCGATCGTTCAGGGCGGCTCGGTCATCGCGTCGCTCGGCGAGCGTATCCTCGGCCGCACCACGGCGGAGGACATCGTCGATGCGAAGTCGAACGAGGTGCTGATCCCGATCGGCACCCTGCTCGACGAGCCGATGGTGGCGCGCATCGAGGCGACCGGCGTACAGGCCGTCAAGATCCGCTCGCCGCTGGTCTGCGAAAGCAAGATCGGCGTCTGCGGCAAGTGCTACGGGCGTGACCTCGCCCGCGGTACGCCGGTGAACATCGGCGAGGCGGTCGGCGTCATCGCGGCGCAGTCGATCGGTGAGCCGGGCACGCAGCTGACGATGCGTACCTTCCACATCGGCGGCGCGGCGCAGCTCAACGAGCAGTCGAACCTCGAGGCGCCGGTCGACGGCACGGTCGAGTATCGCGACCTGCGCATCATCGTCGACCAGCGTGGTCGCCGCGTGGTGCTCAGCCGTTCGGGCGAGATCGCGATCGTCGACATGGATGGCCGCGAGCTGGCGGTGCACAAGATCCCGTACGGCGCGAACGTGCTGTGCGACGATGGGCACATCATCAGCGCGGGCGATCGCATCGCCGAATGGGATCCGTTCACCATGCCGGTGATCACGGAAACCGGCGGCACCGTGAAGTACCAGGACCTCATCGAGGGCAAGACGCTGACTGAGCAGGTCGACGAAGCGACGGGCATCGCCCAGCGCGTCGTCACCGAATATCGTGCGGCTGCGCGTACCAAGGAGGATCTGCGTCCGCGCATCACCCTGCTCGACGAGGGCTCGGGTGAGGCTGCCCGCTACATGCTGGCGCCGGGTGCGGTGCTCTCGGTCGACGACAATGCCACCGTCTATGCCGGTGACGTGGTCGCCCGTGTTGCCCGCGAGTCCGCCAAGACCCGCGACATCACCGGCGGTCTGCCGCGCGTCGCGGAGCTGTTCGAAGCGCGCAAGCCGAAGGAAAATGCGATCATCGCCAAGGTCTCCGGCCGCGTGGTGTTCGGCAAGGACTATAAGGCGAAGCGCAAGATCGGCATCCAGCCCGAGGACGGCGGCGAGGTGGTGGAATACCTCATCCCGAAGTCGAAGGTGATCGACGTTCAGGAAGGCGACTACGTCAAGCGTGGCGACAACCTGATCGGCGGCAGCCCAGATCCGCACGACATTCTGGAAGTGCTCGGCATCGAGCCGCTGGCGGAATATCTCGTGTCGGAAATCCAGGAAGTCTATCGACTCCAGGGCGTGAAGATCAACGACAAGCACATCGAGACGATCGTTCGTCAGATGCTGCAGAAGGTCGAGATCACCGAAGCCGGCGACACCACCCTGCTCCCCGGCGAGCAGGTGGATCGTGCGGAAATGGACGAGGTCAACGCGAAGCTCGGCAAGAACGAGGCGCCCGCCCAGGGCAAGCCGATCCTGCTTGGCATCACCAAGGCGTCGCTGCAGACCCGGTCGTTCATCTCGGCCGCGTCGTTCCAGGAGACCACCCGCGTCCTCACCGAGGCGGCGGTCCAGGGCAAGCAGGACACGCTGATGGGCCTGAAGGAAAACGTCATCGTCGGCCGGCTCATCCCGGCAGGCACCGGCGCCGGCATGAACCGCCTGCGCGTCGCGGCTACCTCGCGCGACGTGGCGCTGCGTGCCCAGCAGAAGAAGCTGGCCGAGGCGATGATCATCGCTCCGAACAGCGCGGCCGAAGAGCATGAGGCGGAACTGGCCCGTTCGGCGCGCGACTCCGGCGGCACCGGCAGCGACCCGCTGGCCGCCGTCGAGGTGTCGGGCGACGGCAGCGACGCCGCCGCGGGCGATTACCTGAACGATTGATCGTTCGGCCTCGCTGAAAACAACGAGCCCCGCCGGCGCAAACCGGCGGGGCTTTTTGTTTGGCGTAACGGACCGCAAAGGCGCCCCGACATGACGAACATCGCAAGGCGCACAGGGCGTTGCCTCAAGCCCCCGCCGTCACGCCGGGTGCGTCCCGGCATCCACCCGTCCGCAAAATAGGCGTTCTGAAACGAGCGAAACAACGGCAGCACGGCCGGGGGGTAAATTAGCCGCCTTGGTCCGCCCCCAAGACGCAGGCAGCACCGCCAGTCGCGGAAGAAGATTGGCGGGCGGGCGCTGCGAAGCGCCGATCGCTACCCGACCGGCGCGACGCCAAACTCCCCCTTGCAGCCTGCCGCTCACCCCGGCGCCGCCGCAGACCCCGCCAGCAACCCGCCGTCGATCGTCACCTCGGTGCCCGTCACATAGCGCGCCTCGTCGGACGCCAGCATCACCGCCACCGCCGCCACCTCCTCGGGCAAGCCGAAGCGCTGCAACGGCGTGTCCGCCACCAGCGCCCGCATCCGCGCGTCCCGATCAGGCCCGTCGCCCAGCATCGCCTCCCACATCGGGGTCAGGATTGCGGCGGGATGGATCGAGTTGCACCTGATCTGCCAGCCCTGCTGCGCGCAATACAGCGCCACCGTCTTGCTGTGGTTGCGGATCGCCGCCTTTGACGCGGCATAGGCCGCCGCGCCCGGTATCCCCACCATTCCCGATCGCGACGACATGTTGATGATCGAGCCCGTCCCCGCGCCCTTCATCGCGGCGATGGCATAGCGGCAGCCGAGGAACGTGCCGTCCGAATTGACCCGGTGCACCGCGCGCCAATCGGCAAGGCTGGCATGTTCCGGGTCGTGCGCCACCATGCCCGCCTCGAAGCCGGTGACCCCGGCATTGTTCACCACCACGTCGGCGGTGGGTACCACCAGCGCCAGCCGCGCCCAGTCCGCCTCCTCGCGCACGTCGAGCGGCTCAAACCGGCAGCCAATCGCCGCCGCCGACGCTTCGCCGCCGACGCGGTCGACATCGGTCGCGATGACGGTGGCGCCCTCCTCATGAAAGCGCGCTGCAATCGCGCGGCCGATGCCACGCGCCGCGCCGGTGACGACGCACGTCTTGTTCTTCAATCGTTGCATGATCTTCTCGAAACCAGAGTCGCAAAACGTCGGCCGCTGCCGCCCGCTTCAACCTGTTGCCGCCTCAGCGGTGACCCTGGATCACGTCGCAAAACTCCCGAGAATGCGGGCATGCTACGGCAATGACCCGGCGCCTGCAACCGGGCACGATCTGGCGCTTCGCCCGCGTCATCCCCATATCTGGCGCATGATCAAGCACCTTCCCCTGATCGCCCCCGCCGCCCTCCTTGTCCTCGCCGGCTGCGGCCAGGCCACCGCCGAGCGCGCCGTGCCTCTGCCCCGCGCCGCACAGGACGTGCCCGCCGCGCCCGGCCTCCAGCACGCCGTGCTCGCCGGCGGCTGCTTCTGGGGCATGGAGGCGGTGTTCGAGCACGTGAAGGGCGTGCGCAACGTCATCTCGGGCTATGCCGGCGGCACCGCCGACACCGCCAATTACGGCGCGGTCAGCACCGAGCGCACGCGCCATGCGGAGGCGATCCGCATCACCTACGATCCCCGCGTCGTCAGCTACGCCACCTTGCTGCGGGTCTATTTCTCGGTCGCCCACGATCCGACGCAGGTGAACCGCCAGGGCCCGGATTCAGGCCCCAGCTATCGCTCGGCGATTTTCCCGCAGAATGCGCAGCAGGCCGCCGCCGCGCGCGCCTATATCGCGCAGATCAGCCGCGCCGGCGCCTTCCCGCGCCCGATCGCGACCAAGATCGAGCAGGGCCGCTTTTTCCCGGCCGAGGCGGAGCACCAGGATTTCTTCAACCGCAATCCCACGCACCCCTATATCGTGCGCTGGGACAAACCAAAGGTGGCGGCGTTCAAGGCCGGCTTCCCCACTCTCGCGCGCTGATGCCTAGCGCGTCATGAACGTGCGCGAGAGGCCGTGGTACAGCTTCTCGCGGCACACCATCTTGCTCGCGCCATCGGCAAGGAAGGCGGCGGCGAACATCGGCAGCATCAGCCCGCGGCTCGCGGTCGTCTCGGCCAGAATGATCACCGCGGTCAGCGGTGCGCGGACGACGCCGGTGAAATAGGCCACCATGCCCAGGATCACCACCGCCTGCGCCTGGTCGCCGGGGAACAGCTCGCGCAGCAGATTGCCGACGCCCGCGCCCACCGCGAGGCTCGGCGCGAAGATGCCGCCGGGCAGCCCCGCCACCGCCGTCGCCAGCGTCGCCAGGAACTTTGCGGGTCCGAACCACAAGGGCGCGTCCGCCCCGGTGATCATCGCCTGCGCCGCGCCATAGCCGGTGCCCCAGGTCAGCCCCGTCGCCACGCCGAGCGCCGCGACCACCACGCCGCAGCCACCGGCGAACAGCACCGGGTTCGCCTTGCTCCACCGCGTCAGCGCGCTGCCCCCGGTGGCCAGCGCCAGCACCCCGCGCGAGAACAGCCCGCCCGCCAGCCCGCCGGCGATCCCCGCCACCGGCACCACGATCATCGCGCTGGCGATCGGCAGATAGGCGCCGACCGATCCGAAATAGACGTAATCGCCCGCCAGCGTCTGCGCCACCATGCCCGCGATCACGATCGACGACAGCACCATCAGCGTCATGCGCTGCTCATAGGCCGCCGCCAGTTCCTCGATCGCGAACAGCACGCCCGCCAGCGGCGTGTTGAACGCCGCCGCCACGCCCGCCGCGCCGCCCGCGATCACCACCGTGCCGCGCAGCGCCACGCGCGTCATGCGGTGGCTCAGGTTCATCACCGCCGCGGCGAGCTGCACGGTCGGCCCCTCGCGCCCGACGCTCGCGCCGCACAGCACCGCGCCCATCGTCAGCAGCACCTTGGCAACGACGGTGCGGACCGAGATCAGCCCCTTCACCGCGCCCGCCGGATCGTCGCGCGCGGCCATCACCTGCGGAATGCCCGATCCGCGCGCCAGCGGCACCCAGCGCCGCGTGACCCACACCAGCGCCATGAAGCCAAGCGGGGTCGTCACCAGCGGCACCCAGCGCCAGCGCGCGGCGAAATGCGCGAACAATTCGCCCATCTCGTCGGATGCCTTGGCGAACAGCACCGCGACGATGCCGATCACCACCGCGCCGGTGATCACCGCCACGCGCCGGCGAAACAGAATGGAGGTCGGCCCGCGCGATCGCATCAGCGCGCGCACGCGTCTCGGGGTCCAGGGTCGGGGCGCTCGCGGGGCAGTCGGCGTGTCAGTCACCCCGCCCGTCTACCGCGAACGCGCCGCGCGCATCACCCCGTTTCGCCAGCTTTTTGTGGGCACGCCGGCCATTCGTCGCGCAGCAACCCCCAGATGATGCTGTCGCGCACCCCGATATGCGTCTCCCACTCGGCACGCAGCAGCCCCTCGCGCTGAAAGCCCAGCTCGGTCAGCAGCGCGATCGAGCGGACATTGTCGGGATCGGTATCGGCAAAGATCCGCCGCGCGCCCTCGGCAAACAACAGGTCGATCAGCGCGCTCACCGCCTCGCGGGCATAGCCACGACCAGACGCGGCGGCGGACAGCAGATAGCCGATCTCCATCACCCCGCGCCGCCGCTCGCCCGCCGCCAGCGTGCCGATCGCGGCATTGCTCGCCTTCTCCACGATCACCCACTGGCGCCACTGGTCCCCGGCATGCGGCGTCACATAGTCGACCGTTTCCGCCACCGAGCCATGCGGCGGGCTCGACCAGAAGCGCATCACGCCGGGATCGCGATACGCCTCGTACAGGGCGGGCGCGTCGTCGGGCGTCGGCGCGCGGATCAACAGCCGCGCGCTCTCGAACGGACCAGCCTTCATGCGCGGCTCAACCCGCCAGCGCCTCGACCAGCGCCTGCACCTTTTGCTGCCGCCATTGCGGCAAGGGCGCGATCAGCCAATAGCCGAGCCGGGACGGCGCCGGCTCACCCAGCGCCGCCACGCGCCCGGCGGCCAGATCGCGCGCCGCCAGCAATTCGGGCACGGTCGCGCGACCCAGCCCCTGCGCGGCGGCATCCAGCGCCAGCCCCGCATCGCCCACGCGGATCAGCGCCGCACCATCCTCGCTGCCGCATCCGGGCCAGGCGATCACCGCCGCCGATCCGCCGCCGACACGCTCCACCGTCACCATGCCGTCGCTCTCGAGCGCCTCGCCCTCGTGAACGCCGGGGCCATCGCCCCAGGTGATCGCAAGGTCGAGGTTCGCCTCGGTGAAATCGGGCGGCGTATCAGCGGCGACCAGCACGAAGCGCAGATCACCGTCCGCCTGCGCGATTTCGGCCAGCCGCGGCAGCAGCCACTTTTCGGTCAGGTCGCGCGGCGCGGCGATGGTCAGCGATTTGGACGATTGCCCCGCCTGCATCGCGCGCACCGCTTCCTCGAATTGCAGGAAGCCGTTGCGTAGCGCAGCCAGGCCAGCCTCACCCTCCGGCGTCAGCTCCAGCCCCTTGGTGGTGCGGCGGAACAGCACCACGCCCAGCGTGTCCTCCAGCGCGCGGATCTGCTGGCCGACCGCCGCCGGCGTCACCGCCAGCTCGTCCGCGGCGCGGGTAAAGGACAGGTGGCGCGCCGCGGCGTCGAGCACGCGCAGGCCGTTGAGCGGCAGGTGGGTCCGCTTCATCCCGCCACCGCCGGCGCCACCAGCGCAAAGGTCGGAATGACGACGTCGAACTGCGCGCCATCCGCGCCGATCATGCGATAGCTGCCCTGCATCGATCCGCTGGGCGTCGCCAGCGGGCAGCCCGAGACGTAGTCATAGCTCGCGCCCGGCTCGATCAGCGGCTGCTCGCCCACCACGCCCTCGCCCTCGACCGAATGGCGCGCGCCGCGCCCGTCGGTGATCACCCAATGCCGCGTCAGCAGCTGCACCGGCTGCGGCCCGTCATTCTCGATGCGGATGTGATAGGCCCAGAACCAGCGCCCACGCCCCGGCTCCGATTGCTCGGCGAGATAGCTCACCGACACGCGCACGGTCACCTCCCGCGTCGTCGCTGACGAGGGAAAGAACGCCTTCACAGGCCGACCTGGCGCAGCGCCTGATCGAGGTCGTCGATCAGATCCTGCGGATCTTCCAGCCCGACGTTGAGGCGCAGCATGCCTTCCGTTACGCCCATCTCCGCGCGCTTGTCCGGCGCCACCGAATTGTGCGTCGTCGACGCAGGATGCGTCATCAGCGACCGGGCGTCGCCGATGTTGTTCGAAATATCGATCAGCGACAATCCATCGAGCAGCCCGTGTGCCTGGCTGCGGCCCCCATCCAGCAGGATGGCGAAGATCGGCCCCGCGGCCTCCATCTGCGACATGGCGAGATCATGCTGCGGGTGGCTCGGCAGGCCGGGATACAGCACCGTCGGCACGCGCCCTTCGAGAAAGCTCGCGACCTTCACGGCGTTTTCCGACTGGCGGCGGATGCGCAGGTCCAGCGTCTCCAGCCCCTTCAGCACCACCCAGGCGTTGAACGGCGACAGCGTCGGCCCGGTGTTGCGGGTGAACGGCAGCAGCGTGTTCTCGATGAAATCCTTGGTGCCGCACACCGCACCCGCCAGCACGCGGCCCTGCCCGTCCATCATCTTGGTCGCGGAATAGGCGGTCACGTCCGCGCCGAACTCCATCGGCCGCTGCAGCGCCGGGGTGGCAAAGGCATTGTCGACCACGCTGGTGATGCCGCGCTCGCGCGCGATGCCGCACACTGCCTTCAGGTCCACCACGTCCATCGTCGGATTGGCCGGGGTTTCGAAAAAGAACACCTTGGTTTCGGGCCGCACCGCATCGGCAAACGCCTGCGGGTCGCGCGCATCGACCACCGTGGTCGCGATGCCGAACTTGGGCAGCAGGTTGTCGAGCAGCCAGCGGCACGATCCGAACGCCGCGCGCCCGCCGACCACATGGTCGCCCGCCTGCAACTGGCTCAGCAGCACCGACGTCATCGCCGCCATGCCGGTCGCCATGGTGCGGCACGCCTCGGCTCCCTCCAGGATCGCGATGCGATGCTCCAGCATCTCCACCGTCGGGTTCTGCAGCCGGGAATAGGTCATCCCCTCCTGCTCGCCGGCAAAGCGCGCCGCCGCGTCACCCGCACAATCATAGGAATAGCCGGAGGTGACGAAGATCGCTTCGGACGTTTCGCCATATTCGGTGCGCGCGGTGCCGCCGCGGATTGCGCGGGTGGCGGGGCGCCAGGTGTCGGTGATCGAGCGGTCTTGTCCGGTACGCCGTTTCATGGCGCCCGCTTTCGGCCAATCCCCGCCAGCTTTCAAGGCAATCCTCCCACCCGATCGGCGCGTGCCCGCTCGTCGCAGCGGCTATCCCACGCGCCGTGACGGCGCTAAGCACTCCAGCCATGCTGCGCCGCCCGCTGCCGCTCGCCCTTCTCCTGTTCGCGCTGGCGGAGGCGTTGTTTCTCTTCCGCCTATCGGTGCCGTCGATCTTCGTCTTTGACGAGGTGCATTACGTGCCCGCCGCACGCACGCTGATCGCGCTCACCGGCCCGGCCAACATCGAACATCCCTTGCTCGGCAAGTCGCTGATCGCATTCGGCATGCTCCTGTTCGGCGACACGCCGTTCGGCTGGCGCGTCATGTCGACGCTGGCGGGCAGCGTCACCTGCGTCGCGATCTTCGCCACGACCTGGCTCGTCACCTGCAGGCGCCGGCCGAGCCTCGTCGCCGCCGCGCTGACGTTGCTCGGCTTCACGCTCTACGTGCAGGCGCGCATCGCCATGCTCGACGGCTTCATGCTCGCGTTCCTGTCGAGCGCGATCGCGATGATGGCCTGGACGCTGCGGCGCGGCGGCTGGTGGCGCTGGATCGCCGCCGCTGTCCTCCTGGGGCTGGCGGTCGGCTGCAAATGGCTCGCCGCGCCTTACGTGGCCTTCGCCGCCGCGGCCTTTATTCTGTTCAAGCGCGCCGATCCGCGCCGCTTCCCCGGCCTGCCGGTCTGGCTGGCGCTGGCGGTGCTCGGCATCGTCTCGCTGCTGGCCTATTTCGCCACCTTTGCACCGGCCTTCTTCTACCAGGTCGAGCCGCTGACGCTCGCCCGGCTGATCCCCTTCCAGTTCGACATGTTTGAACGCCAGACTCAGGTGCTGCCCGCGCACGCCTATCAGTCGAACTGGTGGACGTGGCCGCTGCTGATCCGCCCGATCTGGTACCTCTACGAGCCGGTCGACGGCACGCAGCGCGGCATCCTGCTGATCGGCAATCCGCTGATCATGTGGGGCGGGCTCGTCGCCGTCGCGGCCTGCTGGATCGGCTGGGTGCGCAACGGGTCGCCCCGCCTGTTCGCCGCCGCCTGGCTGTGGACCGGCAGTCTCGCGATCTGGGCGGTGATCCCCAAATCGCTTGGCTTTTATTATTACTACTTCCCGTCGAGCGTCTTCCTGGCCGTGCCGCTCGCCCTCATGCTCGATCACTGGCGCAGCCGCTGGCGCCACATCGACCTCGCCTTCGTTGCCGCCGCCCTGGCGCTGGCGATCTACTTCCTGCCCGTCCTCTCCGCCGCGCCCCTTCCCGACGGCGGCGCCTTCCGCTACTGGACGTGGTTCAGCACCTGGGTCTGACCAGCGCTCAATACCGCCCCCAGGTGAAGCGCGACGACAGCGCATAATTCCACACCGCGCCGATCAGCACGCCCGCGAGCGCCGATCCCGCCCAGGCGCCATAGCGGAAGTCGTAGAGGAACGCCGCCACCCCGACATTGGCCACTGCCCCCACCGAGCAGACCAGGCAGAACGATACCCACCCGTCCAGCATCTGCCGCCATCCGCGCAGCCGCCGGTCGCGATAGGTCAGCGTATTGTTCAGGAAAAAATTGAACGTCATCGCCGCCAGCGTGCCGACAACTTGGCCCGCGAGAAACGCCGCGCCCAGCTTCAGGTGGATCAGTGCCAGGACCGCCATGTGGATCACCACCCCGACGATGCCGATCGCGGAAAACATCGCGAAACGCACCGGCACCACCCGGCCGAACCGCCGATCGTACAGCGCGATCAGATATTCCAGCGCCACCACATGATCGAGCTTCGACTCGCCCAGCTCGCGAGTGCGGAACACATAGGGCAGCTCCACGAATCGCAGCGGGCGCTCGGCCGCCGCCATGATGTCGAGCAGGATCTTGAAGCCGATCCCCGACAGCTGCGGCACCAGGCTGCGGAACACCTCGGTGCGGATCATGAAGAACCCGCTCATCGGATCGCTCAGCCCGACGCGCAGCACCCGCTGCGACAGCCGCGTCGCGAGCGCCGATTTCGCCACCCGGTCGCGGTCCCATTCGCCCGTGCCGCCCCCCTCCACGAAGCGCGAGCCGACCACGATGTCGAGCGCCGGGTCGCCCTCCAGCGCCGCCAGCATCGCCGGCAGGATCGTCTCGTCATGCTGCAGGTCGCCGTCGATCACCGCCACCAGCGGCGCCGCGGTGGCGCACATCCCCTCGATGCACGCGGTCGCGAGGCCACGCCGCCCGATCCGCTGGATCACCCGGATGCGCGGATCACCCCGCCCGATCGCCC
This sequence comes from Sphingomonas dokdonensis, assembly GCF_002197685.1. Taxonomy (GTDB): domain Bacteria; phylum Pseudomonadota; class Alphaproteobacteria; order Sphingomonadales; family Sphingomonadaceae; genus Sphingomonas; species Sphingomonas dokdonensis. Next base: position 112,019 of record NZ_NBBI01000005.1, read on the forward strand.
GCACCGCCTCCGCCGTGCCGTCCGGGCTGTTGTCGTCGACGAAGATCGCTTCCCAGCGCGTGTCGCCCAGCGCCGTCGCCAGCCGCGCGACCAACAGCGGCACGTGCGCCCGCTCGTTGAACGTCGGAATGATGATCGCAAGCTGGAGCGGCGCGCTCACAAGGCCGCTAGCACCGCGTCCCCCATCGCCTTGGTCGAGCAGGTGCCGCCCAGATCAGCGGTGCGGTGCCCCGCCGCCAGCGCGCTCGCCACCGCCGCCTCAATCCGGTCCGCCGCCGCCGGCTGTCCCAGCGAATGGCGCAGCATCAGCGCCGCCGACAGGATCGCGGCGCACGGGTTCGCCTTCCCCTGCCCGGCAATGTCGGGCGCCGAGCCATGGATCGGCTCGTACAGCCCCTTGCCGCCCTCATCGAGCGAGGCGGACGGCAACAGCCCGATCGAGCCCACGCACATCGACGCCTGATCCGACAAGATGTCACCGAACAGATTGCCCGTCACGATCACGTCGAACTGCCCCGGATCGCGCACCAGCTGCATCGCGGCATTGTCGACATACATGTGGCTCAGCGCGACGTCCGGGTAATCCGCCGCCACCTCGATCACCACGTCGCGCCACAGCTGCGAGGTTTCGAGCACATTGGCCTTGTCGACCGAGCACAGCTTGCCGCGCCGCCGCTGCGCCGCCGCGAACCCGGCGATCGCGATGCGCCGCACCTCGCCCTCGTCATAGCTCATCAGGTCATAACCCTGGCGCAGCCCGGCGTCCGTGGTCCGCATCCCCTTTTCACCGAAATACACATCGCCGTTCAGCTCGCGCACGATGAGGAGGTCGATCGCCCGCGCCACTTCGGGCCGCAGCGCGGAGGCATCCTCCAGCCCCGCGAACAGCTTGGCCGGGCGCAGGTTGGCGAACAGCGCCAGCTCCTTGCGCAGCCCCAGGATCGCCTGCTCGGGCCGAAGATGCCGCGCCAGCGCATCGCACGACGGCTCGCCGACCGAGCCGAACAGGATCGCATCCGCCCGCTTTGCAAGGTCCAGCGTCGCCTCGGGCAGCGGATTGCCCGTCTGGTGATAGGCCGCGCCGCCCACCGGCGCTTCCTCGAAGGCGAGGTCGAGGCCCAGCGCCTCGAGCACCCGGCGCGCCTCCGCCGTCACTTCAGGCCCGATGCCGTCGCCCGGCAGGATCGCGATGAGGGAAGAATGCGCCATGGTCACCATCAGGCTGTGAGCTTACCGACAAGCCGCACCTGCCCGTCATGTCGCGGGCCGGCACGGCGGCTTTGCGAGGTGCAGCCTTGCCGCCGCGCCGCCGGTCACGCAACCGCTCTCTTCAGCCGATCGACCAGCCGCTCGCGCGCCGCCAGCGCATCGGCGCGCCGATCGACCAGCACGTTGCGCGCCAGAAACCGCCCGGTGATCGCCAGTCCGGCAAACACGTCGGCCCAGTCCGGCTCGCCCCCTTTGCGCAGAAAAGCGGGCAGCGGCAACAGCCGGTCCTCATAGCCGACCGCCGCCGCGCGGCTCACCGCGCCGCCGCTCTTGGGGCTGACAAAGGCGATGTCCGCGCCCGATCCCGTCACCACGCAGCGGTCGAGATCCAGCCCAAAGCCAAGCTGCCCCAGCAGCAGCAGCTCATAACGCGCCATCGCCCCTGCCCACCCGCGCGCCGCCGGCGCCGCCTCCACCGCGTCCAGCATGGCGGCGAGCGCGGCATGGATCTGCGGATAGGGCTGCCCCTCGGGCAAGGCCGCGCCGGTCAGCGCCGTCAACCACTCCAGCGCCGCCGCCGGCAGCGGCTCGGCATGCAGCGGCGCGCGACTATGCACCAGCTCGACGGTCAGCGCGGGCAGCTGGTCCTCCGTCCGCGCCCGCCATTCGCCCAGCACCATGTTCGCCGGCTGCAACACGGGACGCAGCGCGCGCGATCGCCCGCCGCGCACATAGCCCGCCTGCACGCCATGATCCGGGGTCAGCCCGCGCACCACCGCGCCATGTTCGCCATGCGCGCGAACGGCCAGAATGATGGCGGGGGCGGCGAGATGCATCGGCTATCACTACCGCCCCGGCCGCTATTGTTACAGCCTACGCAAGCGGCCCGCGCACGCCGCCGCTCAGGCGCGCCGCACCCGCTTGGCCACCTGCTGCAACGCCGGCAGCGCCGCCGCCCGCTTGGCCACCGCCAGCGCCGCATCGAACCCGCGCACCAGCGCCACCGCGCCGCGGTTCGCCAGCGTGGGGCGCAGCAGCAACAGATCGCGGCAGTCGATCCCGCCGGTCGACATCAGCCGTTTGTGCTGCCCCTCGCCCTCGGTAAAGTCGAAGCGTGCGAAGCGATCGTCGAACAGGTCGACCAGCGCCGCCTCCATCAGCACGCTGCCCGGCGACAGCGCAGCGAACGCCGGGTCATGCCCGACATAATCGTAGCGCAACGTGTCGCCATCCGCCCCGCACCACAGATACGCCGCCGGTGCCTCGCCGACATACAGCAGCCACGCCCGCACCGCGTCGCGCGCCGCGCGCTCGATCATCGTCGCCACCGCCGCCGCATCGCCCGGCAGCCCCGCCCCCATCAGCCGCTCCTGATAGGTCTTTTCCGCCAGCGCGCGGGCGATCGGGTGAAAGTCCGCCAGGTTCGCAGCCGTCCGAAACCGCCGCACGTCCAACCGGCCGCCACTCGCCGCCGCCAGCTTCTTCGCCTTGCGCTTCAGCGTCGAACGGGTCTGGCCCGACAGCGCACCGCGCCACGCCGCCTCGCCAGCCGCCAGATCGACATAATAACGCGTGTAGCGTTGCCGCTCGAACACCACGCCGCGCCAGTCGAGCGCCAGCGCGTCCGGTACGGACGTCACCAGATAACCGTCGTCGCCGGTTCCAAGCGCCGGCAGCGCCGGCCGCGCGTTCGCCAGCGCCGCGTCGAGCGACAGGCCGACGCGCACGATCCGTCGCGGGATGGTGGCAATCGTCCGCGCGCCGATCTGCAGCCGCAGCCCGGCACCGCTCACGCGCCGCGCTCGCTCACCAGGTTGGACCAGAGCTGTTCCGCCTGCCGCCGCCCACGCCGCCAGCGGCTCGCCGGCAACGGCTTGTCGTGGGCGTCCAGCGTCAGCTGCGGCAGGTCCGCGAAATGCGTCGTCGGCGCCGCCGCCCGCCGCTCGGCCAGGATGCGGCACAGGCTTTCGAAGCGCTGCACATGCACCTTGTTCGCCTTTGTCCCCGATCGGTCTGCCAGCTCGAAACTATGCCCCACGATCGTCACCGCGGCGTGCCGTGCGGCGATGGCGTGGTCGATCGCCGCCGCCATCTCCTGCGTCGACAGCGCGCAAATCTGGAAATTGCGCCACTTGCCCGGCTTGTCCTCGATCGTCGTGACCGGCACTTCGGTCACGCCGCGGTGCATCAGCGGCGCGATCTGCGTCGGCGGTAGGCCGATCGCGCTCGGCCAGGGATGATGCGCGCCATTGTGGCTGCTGTCATAGGTGATGCCCAGCGCGGCCAGTCCGGCCAGCGTGTCGTCGTTCGCCGAATAGCTGCCGGCGCGAAACGCCACCGGCCGCGGCGCCCCCGCCGCCATCAGCAGGCTCGCCGCCTCGCCCAGCAGGTCGCGCTGCGCGTCGGCCGAAAGGTCGATGATCTCGAACGAGCCGTGCGCCTCGCGGTTCGTCAGCGAAGCCTCGGTCCAGTTTGGATGGAGGTGAAGCTGCACCTCCTGCCCCGCCGCCAGGATCGCGTCGACGATGCGGCGAAACAGGTCGAGGCCATAGACCCGCGCCGGCATCGGATCGACGAAGAACGTCGCTTTCAGCCGATGCTGCGCCAGCACGCCGAGCTGCCAGCCCAGGCCCACACCCGCCGGCTCGATCGACCGCGCCTCGACAATGGCGGGGTCGAGCCCCGCGCGGTGATGCCGCCAGGCAATCTCGGTATCGATCGTCAGGAACACCGGGGTCATAGCGGCACCGTAAAGTTGCCGCGTAAACAAACCCCGAAAGGCCGCCAATGAAAAGGCCGCCGGCAGATGCCAGCGGCCTTCACGTGCGCGACGGTCGTACCGTCAGCCGCTGGCCTTCAGCGAAGACCCCAGAAAAGCGGTCAGTTCCGCCTGGGTCAGCCATTGCGACTTGTCCTTGTCGGCTTGCGCAAAGGCCGCTTCGTTCCACGCCACGTCGCCCGGCTTGTCGCCGCCCGGCGGCGCCTTCGCCTTCAGCGCATCCATCCACGCGGCGAACTCGGTCTTGTCGAGCATGTTATTGCGGTCTTTGTCATAGGCCGCAAACTCCGCCGCAACGATCGCCGAGACCTGATCGGGCGTCTGCGCAGCGGGCGTCGGCTCGGTCGCTGGCGTCGCCGCGCCCTGTTTCGGGGCCGCGGAGGCTCCAGGCGTCGGCGCGGCAGCAGTCGGTGTCGACGTTTCGGCACTCTGCGCAAACACAGGCGCAGCAATGGCGAGACTACTCACCGCCAGCACGTGCTTTAACATGATTGCTCTCCTTGCTCTTTTCTTTACCTCAGATGAACAGCACCTCTGCATTCTATCTGCTCGGTCCGATAGTCTTACGCACCTCAACCTTTGTCTATCGGCTTGGGTTCCGGCGTGCACATTTGGCGCTCAGCCGCATGGCTGCTACGCGCGCGCCACACCTTTCCTTGGCGACTCACCGACAGGCGTCGCCCCCGCACGACCAAGGATGCTCACATGGTTCCGCGCTATTCCCGACCCGACATGACCGCGATCTGGACGCCCGAGGCGCGCTTCAAGATCTGGTTCGAGATCGAGGCGCACGCCACCGAAGCGCTGGCCGATCTCGGCGTCGTGCCAAAGGAAGCCGCCGACGCGCTCTGGGCCTGGTGGCGCACCAACCCCGCGATCGACGTCGATGCGATCGACGCGATCGAGGCCGTCACCAAGCATGACGTGATCGCCTTCCTCACCTGGGTCGCCGAGCAGGTCGGCGATCAGGCGCGCTTCATGCACCAGGGGATGACCAGCTCGGACGTGCTCGACACCTGCCTCGCGGTGCAGCTCGCGCGCGCCTCCGACATCCTCATAGCCGACATCGACGCGTTGCTCGCGGTGCTGCGCCGTCGCGCCGAGGAGCATAAGCTCACGCCGACAATCGGCCGCAGCCACGGCATCCATGCCGAGCCCGTCACCTTCGGTCTCAAGCTGGCCGAGGCGTATGCCGAGTTCAGCCGCTGCCGCACCCGCCTGGTCGCCGCGCGCGCCGAAGTCGCCACCTGCGCCATCTCGGGCGCGGTCGGCACCTTTGCCAACGTCGACCCCCGCGTCGAGGCGCATGTCGCCGCCAAGCTCGGCCTAGCGGTCGAGCCCGTCTCGACGCAGGTCATCCCGCGCGATCGCCACGCGATGTTCTTCGCCACGCTCGGCGTCGTCGCGAGTTCGATCGAGCGGCTCGCCGTCGAGGTCCGCCACCTCCAGCGTACCGAGGTGCTCGAAGCCGAGGAATATTTCTCGCCCGGGCAGAAGGGCTCGTCGGCCATGCCGCACAAGCGCAATCCGGTGCTGACCGAAAACCTCACCGGCTTGGCCCGCATGGTGCGCGGCTATGTCACCCCGGCGCTGGAGAATGTGGCGCTGTGGCATGAGCGCGACATCAGCCACTCGTCGGTCGAGCGCTACATCGCGCCCGACGCCACCATCACCCTCGACTTCGCGCTCGCCCGGCTCACCGGCGTGATCGACAAGCTGCTCGTCTATCCCGAGCGGATGCAGAAGAACATGGATCGCATGGGCGGCCTGATCCACTCGCAGCGCGTGTTGCTGGCGCTGACCCAGGCCGGCGTCAGCCGCGAGGATTCCTATCGCCTCGTGCAGCGCAACGCGATGAAGGTGTGGGAGTCGGACGGCGCGCTGTCGTTGAACGAACTGCTGAAGGCCGACGCGGACGTCACCGCGGCGCTGTCACCCGAAGCGATCGATGCCGAATTCGACCTTGGCTACCATTACAAGCACGTCGACACGATCTTCGCGCGCGTCTTCGGCTAACTGGCCACGCGCCACGCGTTTGAGGCCGCGGATCACCCACAGACAGGCCGGGGGTGATCCGCGGGTGGCCAAACTTAGCCGGGAATCTGCTGCGAAATACAGTGGAAGCTGCCGCCGCCCGTCAGAATGGCGTCGGCGCGCAGCCCCACCGCCTTCCGGTCCGGAAAGATCGCCTGAATGGCCGCCACCGCCGCTTCATCCTGCGCCGAGCCATAGATCGGCACCACCACCGCGGCATTGCCGATGTAGAAGTTCATATAGCTCGCCGGCACGATCTCCTCGTCGCGCAGCACCCGCCCCGGCGACGGCACCGTCACCACCTCGACGCCAAAAGATACCGCGCGATCACTGGCTTGGCGATAGACCTGCCAGTTCGGATCGTTCTCCTCCCCCATCGGCAGCGCCAGCCGCCCCTCGCCCACGAAGCGCGCGAGATTGTCGACATGCCCATCGGTATGGTCGTTGAGCAACCCGTCACCCAGCCACAGCACGCGCTCGAACCCCAGGTCCTCGCGCAGCCGCGCCTCGATCTGTTCGCGCGACAGGCTCGGATTGCGGTTTGGATTGAGCAGGCACTGCTCCGTCGTCACCACCAGCCCGCTGCCATCGCCATCGATCGCGCCGCCTTCCAGCACCCAGTCGTGACTTTTCAACCGCTTGCCGCGCGATGCTGCGAGCCGCTCACCGATATCATCGTCACCCGGCAGGTCGTATTTCCCGCCCCAACCATTGAACCGGAAGTCATGCGCCGCCCCATCACCGCCGATGATCGGCGCGGTGTCGCGCAGCCAGATGTCCCCGAATGACTCGACGACAATTTCCGCAAACGGCGCCAGCCGCCGCGCCTCGTCCGCCGCTTCCTCGTCGGCGGCGACCAGCAGCACCTTCTCGCCCTTGCCATCGGCATGAACGGCAGCGGCAAACGCCGCGACTTCGGTGCGTGCTTGCTCCAGATCGTCCTGCCAAAGCTCAGGATGGCTGGGAAAACCGATCCATACCGCCTTGTGATGCGCCCATTCGGGCTTCGGCGCGCGGCTCACTTTGCCTCCTGCCGGGACTTGTCGCGGATCGCCTTGAACTCGGCGGTGGGATACCAGTTCGGCCACGCATCGCTATCCGCCAGCTGCCGGCCGAGCTGATAATAGATCGTCAGATCCTGCACTGCGCCTGCCCAGTTCCAATTGGGATCATATTCGTCCTTGGGCCCGTGATAGCGGTTGCGGACATAATCCTCCGCCGCCGCGCGGCCCGCCGCCGCGCCGCCATCGACCAGATCCTCGCCGCTGCCGCCCGACAGCATCGGCACGCCCAGCTTTGCGAAGGAGAAATGGTCCGACCGAAAATAGCCGCCGCTCTCCGGCGTCGCTTCCTCGGACACGCGGCGCCCCTGCGCGGCTAGCAGCGGCTTCACCATGTCTTCCAGCTCCGATTTGCCCGCGCCGGTGATCTCGAAATTCTTGACCGGACCCAGCACGTTCAGCACGTCCATGTTGACGCCGCCCACCGTCTTGCCGAGCGGAAACAACGGATTTTCCGCATAATATTTGGATCCGAGCAGCCCGCTTTCCTCGGCGGTCACCGCCAGGAACGCGACCGAACGGCGCGTCGGCCCCGCGGCGCGATACGCCTCCGCAAGCGCGACGAGCGCCGCGGTGCCGGTCGCATTGTCCAGCGCGCCATTGCAGATGTCGTCGCCATCCACCGCGTCACAGCGGCCCAGGTGATCCCAATGCGCGGAATACAGCACCACCTCGTCCGGCGCGGTCGTCCCCGGCAGCACGCCGATCACGTTCTTCGACATGCTGCGCTTGATCTCGTTGGAGAAGCTGCCCGACAGCGTCATGCCCAGCGGCACGGCGCGAAAGCCCTTCTGCTTCGCCGCCGCGGACAGCTGATCGAAGTCCTTGCCGGCAGCCGCGAACAGCTCCTTGGCCTTCGGCAGCTGGATCCAGCCGATCACCTCGCTCTGGTCCATATGGTCGTTGGGCGCCGCGAGCTCGTACTGCGCGCCGGTCCAGGAGGATTGCACCACCGACCAGCCATAGGCCGCCGGCTTGGTGTCGTGGACGATGATCGCCCCCGCTGCGCCCTGCCGCGCCGCTTCCTCGAACTTGTAGGTCCAGCGACCGTAATAGGTCATCGCGCGCCCCTCGAACGGGCCGGCCTGCGGTCCTGCGTCCTTGGTCTCCCAATCGGGATCGTTGACCAGGATGACGACCGTCTTCCCCTTCACGTCGAGCCCGGCGTAATCGTTCCAGCCCTTTTCGGGCGCGTTGATGCCATAGCCGACGAAGACCAACTCGCTGTTCTTCAACGCCACCTGCGGCACGACACGATAGGTACCGGCGACGATATCCGTGCGATAGTTGAACGTCACCGGCGCCTTGCCGCCCGTCGCGGTGAACGGCGATACGTTGGTGGCGGTGATCTCCACCATCGGCACGTCCTGCGTCCACTTGCCCTTGTTGCCCGGCTCAAGCCCCGCCGCGGCAAAGCGCTTCACCAGATAATCGATCGTCTTCTTCTCGCCCCCGGTCGTCGGCGCCCGCCCCTCATAGGCGTCCGACGACAGTTCCTGCGTCACGGACTTCAGCGTTTCGACCGAAATCTTCGGCGCGGTATGCGCCAGAGCCGGCGTGGCCACGATCAGCGCAGCAAGGGAACACAACATCAGACGCATCGCAAAACCTCATGAAAGATAACTGATTCATACAGCCTGCCGTCTTGCCCGCAACGTGCTGCGCGCGCTTGCAAATCGGGCAAGGCTCGGCAAAGTTGTCAAACAGGGGGAAGCAAGATCATAATAAAGAATGTAAAGTCGCGTGCGTTGCTCGCCGCGCTGTTGGCAAGCGCGCTGCCCGCCGTCGTGAGTGCGCAGCAAAGTGCAGCGCCGCTGGCCCGCGCGTTCGGCGCGCGTGAGGGGATCAGCCAGGTCAGCCTGTCGCCTGACGGCAGCCGCGTCGCCATGATCGTGCCAATCGGCACCCGCGGCAATGCGCTCATGATCGCCGATCCGGCGAAGGGCGGCATGCCCGTGTCGGTCATGCAGACCAGCGGCAATCCCGAGCGACTTATAAGCTGCCAATGGGCGACCACCGACCGGCTCGTCTGCCGCGCCTATGTTACGGCGCGCAATTCAAACCTGATCGAAGCCTACACCCGCCTGTTCGCGATCGATGCGGACGGCGGCAATTTCAAGCTGATTACTGCCCGCGTTAACGATCACTCCTTGTACTTCCACGGCGACGGCGGCCGCATTCTGGACCTGACCGGCGACGGCAAGGGCAACGTCCTCATCGCCCGGCAATATGTGCCCGAAAGCTCGATCGACCGGGTAATCCAAAGAAACGACGAGGGTCTTGGTGTCGAGCGCGTCGATCTGAAATCGGTCCAGCGCCGGCCGGTCGAACGGGCGAAGCGCGACGCCGTCGAATATATTACCGACGGCGTCGGCACGGTGCGGATCATGGGCATTCGGCCGACTGCCGGAACCGGCTATTCGGCAAGCGAGATCAACTATTTCTATCGCAAGCTTGACTCAAAAACGTGGGAGCCGCTGTCCAAGCTGGAAATCCTGGGTGGCCGATATAAAGGCTTCAACCCCTATGCGGTCGACCCGAAGCTGAACGTCGTCTTCGGCTTTGACGACTATAACGGCCGCCAGGCGCTGTGGAAGGTCGCGCTGGACGGAACCATGAAGCGCGACATGGTGCTCGCCAGCAATCAGGTGGACGTTGACGATCTGATCCGGATCGGGCGCCATCAGCGCGTCGTCGGGGCGAGCATCGCCACCGATTTCCGCCGGCCCGAATTCTTTGACACGGAATTGTCAGCGCTTTCGAAGGCGCTGGGGAAGGCGCTGCCCAAGCAGCCGCTGGTCAGCTTCGTCGATGCCAGCACCGATGAAAGCAAGCTGCTGATGTTTGCCGGCGGCGACACGCATCCCGGCGCCTTCTACCTGTTTGACAAGCCGAGCCGAAAGCTGGCCGAGGTCCTGCCGGTCCGCGCCGAGCTTGCCGACGTGCCGCTTGCGACGATGAAGGCGATCACCTTCCCCGCGGCGGACGGCACGAAGATCCCCGGCTATTTGACGCTTCCCGTGAACAGCGATGGCAAGAACCTGCCGGCGATCGTCATGCCGCACGGCGGCCCTTCCGCGCGTGACGAGTGGGGCTTCGACTGGTGGGCGCAGTTCTTCGCGGCGCGCGGCTTTGCTGTGCTGCAACCCAATTTCCGGGGTTCGGCCGGCTATGGGTCGGACTGGTTTGCCGATAATGGCTTCCGGTCCTGGAAAACGGCGATCGGCGATGTGAACGACGCCGGTCGCTGGCTGCAATCCTCCGGCATCGCCCGGCAGGGCAAGCTCGCGATCGTCGGCTGGTCCTATGGTGGCTATGCGGCGCTGCAATCGGGCGTGGTCGATCCCGACCTCTACAAGGCGGTGATCGCGGTCGCACCAGTCACCGATCTCGCCGCTTGGAAGCAGGAGTTCTTCGAACGCTCCAATTATCCGCAGGTATTGCAGATGGTCGGCGACGGCCCGCACGTCCGCGAAGGCTCGCCCGCGCAGAACGCCGCCGCCATTCGCGCGCCGGTGCTGATGTTCCACGGCGATCTCGATCTCAACGTGGAGATCGAAGAATCCCGGCTGATGGACCGTGCCCTGCGCAGCGCGGGCAAAAGCGTGGAGCTTGTCGAATACAAGGGCCTTGCCCATTCGCTGGACGACAGCGCCGCCCGCGCCGACATGCTCGAGCGGTCCGATGTGTTCCTGCGCAAGTCGCTGGGGCTGTAGACCAAAAAGAAAGGGCGGCCCCGCAGGACCGCCCTTTTTCTTCCACCCACCGATTGGTGATGCTCCGGGCAGCGCCGGAGCATCCGATCAGCGGCTGTAGAACTCGACCACCAGGTTCGGCTCCATCTTCACCGGATACGGCACTTCGTCCAGCGTCGGCACGCGGATGAAGGTCACCTTGGTGGTGCCGTCCTGCACGACATAGTCGGGCACGTCGCGCTCGGCGAGGTTCTGCGCCTCGAGCACCAGCGCCATTTCCTGCGCCTTCTTGCCGATGGTGATCTCGTCGTTCACCGCGCAGCGGCGCGACGCGATGTTGCACTTCACGCCGTTCACATAAACGTGGCCGTGGCTGACGAGCTGGCGCGCGGCGAAGATCGTCGGCGCGAACTTGGCGCGATACACGATCATGTCGAGACGACGCTCCAGCAGGCCGATCAGGTTCTGCGAGGTATCGCCCTTCATCCGGGCGGCTTCGTCATAGCAGTGACGGAACTGCTTCTCGGTCACGTCGCCGTAATAGCCCTTCAGCTTCTGCTTGGCGCGCAGCTGGATGCCGAAGTCCGACACCTTGCCCTTGCGGCGCTGGCCGTGCTGGCCGGGGCCATACTCACGCTTGTTGACCGGGCTCTTCGGGCGACCCCAAATGTTCTCGCCCAAACGGCGGTCGAGCTTGTGCTTGGCGCTATGGCGCTTCGACATCGTCTTTCCTTCGATTTGCTAACAACGTTGGTCCCGGTATCGCACCGTCCGTGCTGAGCACGGGCAGGCCGCCTGCTTCACCGGGATGCAGGGGCGATCGCGAAGCGGCGCGCCTAGACGGATGGCCGGCGCAAGTCAAGCTGGACAGCCGCGCGCTGCCCCTTCAAGGCGCGCACATGACGATCCTTCCCGGACCAGAATGCAGCACCATGGCCGAAGTACGCGCCGGCGTCGATCAGGTCGATCGCGAGTTGATCGCGCTGCTGCGCCGCCGCTTCGATTATATGGATGCGGCCGCCCGCATCAAACCTGAAAGAGGCCATGTGCGCGATGAAGCGCGCAAGGCGCAGGTGATAGAGAACGCGTGCAGGCTCGCCGCAGCTTCAGGATTGCCGGAGGGAGCGATCCGGCAGTTGTGGAATGATCTTGTGGAAGCCTCGATCGCCTATGAACTTGAGGAATATGATCGCCGGGTAACCAAGTCTTAGGCCGACTTCAGCCAGAAGCATGAGCGGGAGGGCACACCGTTCATGAACCGCTTGCCGCTGATCACGCCGCATCCACCACGACTTAGCACCTTGACCGAGAGGCTGAGGACGATCGAGGATTCGGGGATCTACAGCAACAATGGACCGGTGCTCCGCGCGTTCGAGGCGGACGCAACTCGCCGCTTGTTTGGTGGCCAGGGCGCCTGCCTCGCCGTCGCCAACGCCACCTTGGGCCTGATGATCGCGCTTCGTGATGCCGTCAGCGATGGCCCGACAGGCCGCTTCGCTCTCATGCCGGCGCTCACCTTTGCCGCCACCGCTCAGGCGGCGTGGTGGGCGGGTCTGACGCCGCTCATCTGCGATGTCGATGCCGACGACTGGAGCATGGCAGCGGACGAGGAGGAGCGGCTCCTTGAGCGCCACGGTGCGCAGATCGCAGCGATCGTGCCCTATGCCACCTTCGGCTTAGGTATCGACCTTGATCGCTATCGCTGGCTGTCGAAACGGTTCGGGGTAGCCGTCGTCGTCGATGCGGCCGCCTCGCTCGGCACCACTGACGCGTCAAACATCGGCTTCGGCGCCGGAGCGCCGTTCCCCGTCGTTTTTTCGATGCACGCGACAAAGCCGTTCGCCACGCAGGAGGGCGGCCTCATCCATTGCGCCGACCCTGACCGCATCGAACGGCTGCGTGCCATGGCGAACTTTGGCTTCACCGCGCCGCGCACGTCGACCCTCCCCGGCCTCAATGCGAAAATGCCCGAGGTCATGGCGCTGGTCGCCCAAGCGCGCCTTGACGATTTCGCGAAGGTTTCCCGCCACCGTGACACGCTGGCCAACGCCTATCGTGACGCGATCATCGGACGCTACACTGCGCAGCCGCGCCGCGCTGGGCGCCAGGCGCTGGGCTTCTTTCCCTTGCTGCTCCCCTCCGAGCGAACCCACGAGCGTGATACAATCATCGCACGGCTGGATCAGGAAGGAATAGGCGCGGGCAAATATTTCAGCCCGCACCTCGGCGAGCAGCCGTGGGTGCGCAGCATCGCGCACATCGAATCGACGCCGGTCGCCGACATGGTCGGCGCGCGCCTCCTGTCGCTGCCGCTTTCCGATACGATGACGACCGATGATGTGGCCCGCGCGGTGGACACGCTGGACCGGATCGTGGCGGTCAAGCCGCGCGCTGCCCAGCTGGCCGCTCCGGCACATGTCGAAACCATGATCATCGGCGGCGGGCCGGCAGGCACGGCGATGCTCACCGCCGCGAGCCGCCACGGCCTGCTGCCCGAGCTGTCGCGCGGCCTCATGATCGTCGAGCGTGACGGTGCGATCGGCGGCGGCCAGCTCGGCCGCTATGCCATCACGTCTGATTCGACGGCGCAAACCTTTCTGAGCGCGATTGAGGGCAACGCCGACCCCGCGATCGCGGCGCTTGCCGATCACCCCGCAGCGCTCGCCGTTGCGCGTCATCGCGCGTCGCTCGGCGTTCCATTGGCAGAGGTCGGCCCGCTGTTGCGCGCCATCGGCGATCGCCTTCATGCCAGCATCACGGCCTGTGGCGGCACGGTGAAGACCGGCACCGAAGCGCTTGGCGCACGGCGCAAGGACGGGCGCTGGCACGTCCGCCTGCGCGACACTGCCACCCATCGCGATGCCGACTATGTCACGGACAATCTTGTCATTGCCACCGGTGGACACCAGCCGCTCGACCGCCTCGTGACGCAGCGGGTCGCCGGCGCATCGCTGGTCGAGATCGCGGCCGACCGGCTGCTGCAATCCGATTCGGTGCTTGCCCGTGGCGGGTTCGAGATGGTCGCCGATCTGCTGGCGGGAAAGCGCGCCCCGCGGATCGCGGTGATCGGCGGCTCGACCAGTGCGCTCACCACCGTCGCGCTTCTATTGCGCGAGCGCCCGGCGCTGCCGTTCGGCGCTGGCGGTATTACGCTATTGCATCGTCGGCCGCTACGTCCCTTCTACCATTCGGTCGAGGCCGCCCATGCCGAAGGGTTCACCGATTTCGGCCCTAATGACATCTGTCCGATCTCCGGCTTTGTCTATCGTCTCGCCGGCTTTCGGCTGGAGGCGCGCGAGTTGGTGCTGCGGATGCTTGGCGTGGACGGGCGCGCGCCCGATCCACGCCTCACGCTTCATCGGGTCGACTGCGATCACGACATGACGGCACGCGCCATCCTGGAACAAGCCGACCTTGTCGTGGCCGCGCTCGGCTACCGTCCTCGCGCCTTGGCGTTGGAGGATGCGGACGGACAGCCGCTGCCACTCGCGGCGCATGGCGGCGCACCGATGGTGGACGATGCCTGCCGCGTTCGCGATGCCGCGGGCGAGCCGCTGCCGGGCGTCTACGGCATCGGCCTTGCCGCCGGCTTCGTTCCTTCAGGCAGGCTGGGCGGGGAGGCGAGCTTCGTCGGGCAGGCGAACGGGCTGTGGCTGTGGCAGAATGACGTCGGCATGATGATCGTCGATCAGCTGCTCGCCGGGCGGGCAAAGGCGGCGGCGTGAACCCGGCGCCCGCCGTCAGCGTCATCATGGCAGCCTATAATGGCGCCGCCCTGCTGCCGGCGACCCTTGCCACGCTGGAGAAGCAGACGTTCAGCGATTTCGAAGTAATCGTCGTCGACGATTGCTCCACGGACGATACGCGCGCCGTCTTGCAAGCGTGGCCCGACCCGCGCGTGCGCATGATCGCGCTTGAGCAGAATGGCGGTCCCGTCCGCGCCCGCAACCACGCCGTCGCGCAGGCACGCGGTCGTTACCTTGCGGCGCTGGATCAGGACGATCTGTGCCTCCCCGATCGGTTCGCGCGGCAGGTCAGCTACCTCAACGGTCACCCTGATACAGTTCTCGTCGCCAGCGCGACCGAAGTCCTGGAGGGCGCACGCCTCCTTCCCTCCCCGCACGTCGCCCACAGCACGCCCGCGCTGCTCCGCTGGCTGCTCAGGATCGAAAACCCGATCGTCTGGTCGTCCGTGATGCTGCGCGCCGATGCGGCGCGGCGTCTCGAGCCGTTCACCCGTCCCGACATTCTCTACGCCGAAGATTTTGATCTTTATCACCGGATGGCTTCGTTGGGCGAGATCGCGCGGATCGACACGCCGCTGCTCGCCTATCGTCGCCACGCCGGCGGCGCCTCGCAGCGCTATGAGGAGAAGATGCTGGCGAGCGCACGCCAGGTGCTGGAATCGGCCTATGCGCCGCTGCTGGGCGAGCAAGCGGAACCCGCCGCCGCGCTCGTGGTGGAGCACCTCATGCATCGCCAGCCAGTGCCGGACCGCGCAGCGCTGGCCACGCTGGGTGCCTATCTGACCACGCTACAGCAAGCCTTCCTCACCGAGCGGACGTGGAGCGCCGCGGACGTCCGGCTGGTCCGCTGGGTCACGGCGCGGCGCTGGGCCGACGTGTCACGCTGCGCGCTGCGCGCCGGCACGCTTACCCTCGCCGACGCCCTGCACGTGCGCCCGCCGCACCTTGGCCTGGGCCACAACGGGCTGGAGGAATTGATGTGGGCGCGACTGATCGGCCGCGCCCGCAACGTCCGGCGGCGTTACACCTTCGCCGCGTAGATCATTCGGCCCTGACCAAGGCGCTCGAACACCTCGGCGAGCTCGCTCTCGCCGACCGCGAAGCAGCCTTGGCTCCGCCCCAGACGTCCACGGCTGCGCACCATGTCGGCATTGGCATACCATGCGCCATGCACGACGATCGCGCGCGACAGCGCATTGTTGTTGGTCGGATCCAGCCCGATCAGCCGCTGCGACTTGCCGTGCTTTCCGACATAATAATTGTCGGCCAGAAACGCCCCCTCGCACGACGCATTCGAGCCATTCAGATTCGAGAAGCGCTGCAAAAACCCGGTATGCCCCGGATCCGACCCGCTGCCGTGCGACACCAGCTTGGACACGCTGTCCCCGCTCACCAGGTCGATGAAGTGGAAACGGCGCTCGGAAGACGATGCCGCAAAATCGGCGATCACGATCCGGTCGCGCAGCTTGATCGCATTGCCATGCCGCTCCATCGCGGCCAGCGCCTGGCGCATCAGTTCGGGGCGCACGACACGTGGTGAAGTGGGCACGACGCGCGGCGCCGGGCGCACAGGCGCCAGAGCAGAGGGCGCCAGCTTCTGCGCCTGCGACTCAGAGGCGCGCATCGCGGCAGACACCGCGTCCGGCAGCACCATCGCGCCGGCCAGCGCGCCAGCAGTCTTCAACAAGCCCCGGCGCGTCGGCGCCGTTTCAGCGAATTTTCCCATCGATTTCAGTATCCCCGTTCCCGGCACGAGAAACCGTATACCAGAAAAAAGGTGAACAATCTCTGCTATTTCCGAGCTGATCGAGGCGCCGCTACCCGTCCACCGCACGCACAATGCGATTCATCGCATGGCACCAAATGATAAAAAGAGCGTTTAGGACTTGACGGCTCGATAATTTCGAGCCCCCACATTGAAAAGGGGTCGCACAATGCGCATGATTCGCGCCACGCTGCACGCTGCCCTCGGACTGGCAGCCATCACATCCATGCCGGCTTTGGCGGAAACGTCAATGCCGATTGGCGTTGAGAACGCGAGCGGCGTCGCGCTGGTAACAGCCGCTGCCAGCCTTACGCCGGGTGAATATCTGTGGGAGCAGGACGTTGCTGCCGGTCCGGTCAGCGTTCTGATCAGCATCCCCGATCAGAAAGCCTACGTCTACCGCGGCGATTCGCTTGTCGCGGTGTCCACCGTTTCGACCGGCAAGGAAGGCAAGGACACGCCCACCGGCGTTTTCCCCATTCTGCAGAAAAAGCAGATGCACCACTCTAATCTCTACAACGACGCGCCTATGCCATTCATGCAACGGCTCACCTGGGACGGGATCGCTATCCACGCGGGCAAGAACCCCGGCTTTCCTGCATCGCATGGCTGCATTCGCGTACCGACCAGCTTCGCCAAGAAACTGTTCGCCGCGACGGAGCTGGGCGCCACGGTGGAGGTAACCGACGCCTCCTACTCGGGCGACATGATCGCGCCGCGCAGCGACGCGCAAATGACGGCCGCGGCGAACAACGCAGCCACGACGCGCAAGGATCTGAATACGTTTCTCGCGAGCCGTTGATCGCGTGATGGTGGCGGCACGTTGAAGAACGGGAGGGCGGAGCGATCGCGCTCCGCCACGGCCGCTTACTTCTTGATCAAGCCGATCTCGACCAAACGCTCATGCAGGTAATCGTGCGCGGTGATCGGCGTCGGATACCGATTCGGATTACTGGACGTGACCGTCTGCGGCAGCGTCTTGATCAGGAAATCCGGCGCCGGATGCAGGAAGAACGGCATCGAATAGCGTGAATGCGCACGCCGCTCGGGTGGCGGATTGACCACTCGATGCGTTGTGGATGGCAGCACATGATTGGTCAGACGCTGCAGCATGTCGCCGACATTCACCACCATCGCGCCTTCCGGCGGCTTGATGGCAAGCCAGTTGCCGGAGTCACGATCCAGCAGTTCAAGGCCCGCCTCTTCAGCGCCGAGCAGCAGCGTGATGAGGTTGATGTCCTCGTGCGCGCCCGCGCGCACGCCTTCGGCGTCCATTGGGATCGGCGGATAGTGCAACAGGCGCAGCACCGAATTGCCATCCTTCACGGCTAGGTCGAACCAATCGGGTGCGAGCCCAAGATCACGGGCGATGGCGGACAACAGCTTGTCGCCGGCCGTGTCAAATGCCCGGAACAGCTCGACGAACGTTTCCTTGAACCCGTCCGGCTGAGCTGGCCAGATGTTGGGCGCCATCTCGCCCGCATACCGGTGGCCAGTCGGCAGTTCGCGCCCAACGTGCCAGAACTCTTTCAGGTCGACGTGCTTGGCGTCCTTGGCGATCTCCGTCTTGAACGGCGTATAGCCGCGCGCGCCACCGGCGCCCTCGACGTAATAGCCGCGCTTGTCCGCGTCAGGCTGCGCGAATAACGCTTCTGTCTGCGCCCAGGCACGCGCGATCAGATCGTCAGGAATGCCGTGATCGGCGACGATGGCAAAGCCGAAGCGGCGGAAGGACCCGCCCAGATCCGCCGCGAATCGATCGGGATCGACCGCCTGATCGGCCAGGCTCAGCGTCGGCACCTTCGCCAACGGGGTATCAAGCATCACTAACGCCTTCGTGGAACAACGGGATCGTCGCTGCATACGCCACGGCCGCTCGCATCGCCAGTAGCCTGCGATGCGGCCAGACGGCACTAAACCGGAACCGCCAGCCCGGTGCATCCGTTCGACCCTGCACGCTTAGGAGGAACAAACATGGGTGGCCATCAGGTAACCAGCCACGGCGCGGACGACCACGGCTATGACGAGGACGGCTACGACGAAAGCCAGCGTGCCGAGATCTTGGAAGCGACGCGCGACGGGCCCGGCGACGGCACGATCATCACCGATCTGGAGCCCGACATCGATCTCGACGACATCGACGACGTGGAGGAAGACGAACTCGTCATGCGCGACGATGAGGTCGCCGAGCAGGACGACGATGCCGTCCAGGACGAGGATGATATCGAGGAAGACGTCGTCCAGGCGGAGCTCGACGACGGGTCGATCGACGATGACGAAGACCTGAACGATCCCGATGACGTTGCGATCAGCAGCTGATCGCCACGTGCTGCTGGGTCTCGGCGCGCTCGCGGGGTTGCTTTGCCCCGCTTGTGCGCCGCGCAAACCGGCAGACGAAGTGAATATCGCCGATGCGGCCCGAACGGCGCGCGACACCATCGGGAATTATGAGCAGAGCGGGGCCGACAACGCTGCGGCGACTGGCGAGCAGTTTCCCGCCACCATGAAAGAAGCGCCTGCGCCGGCCGTGCCCTCAGCCGACTCGACGCCGATTGCGCCAACCGGTTCGCCGCCTACAACCGAAAACGGGGCTGGCGAGCCGGCAGCTAAAGAGAGCGAAGGTGCTGAAGCTGCCGCGCAGGTGCTGCGCACCTATCATCGCCTGATCGCACAACGCAGGTTCGACGATGCCTGGGCGCTGTGGGATCGATCGGGTCAGGCGTCGGGCATGTCGCGCAACTCTTTTGCAGCCAGCTTCGCTAAATACCGTACCTATACCGCCTCAGTAGGCCAGCCGGGGCGGATCGAGGCTGGTGCCGGCCAACGCTATGTCACCATCCCGGTAACGGTCACGGGCACGTTGCGCGGCGGCGATCCCTTTGGACTAACCGGTTCGATGGTGCTGCACCGCGCCGGTCCGATCGACGGCGCTACGGCCGAGCAACGCAGCTGGCGCATTTACCAATCTGACCTGCAGCCCAAGCTGTCGCCCGGCAGCGCAGCAGATCAGATCACCACGCGCTTCGCCTGCGATGACAACACGACCTTTCGTGCGCGCTTCGACAATCGCGCCAACGACGTGGTTCTCGACTTACCTAACGGGCGCGTACGCCTCGCCGGCCAACCCGTCGCATCGGGCATGCACTATGCCGGTGCCGGTTACGACCTGCGCGGCAAGGGCCGTACGGTCACCTTGACACGCCGCGGGACGGCCGACGTGCAATGCCGCGAGGCCAAGTGAGCGCCCGATGGCGGCTGTGCTAGCCGCCTCAGCGCGCCTGCCCCGTCCACTTGTTCATCCAGCCGATCACCTCGCGGTACCATTGCCGCGAATTCTTTGGCTTCAGCACCCAATGGTTCTCGTCGGGAAACACGAGCAGTCGCGAGGGAATGTTACGCCGCTGCAGCGCGGTGAAGGCAGCCAGCCCCTGCGTGTAGGGAATGCGGAAATCCTTCTCACCGGTAATCACCAGTTGCGGCGTCTTCCATTTGGCGACGTAGTTCACCGGGTTCCACTTCTCGAAGGCTTGCGGATCCTCGAAATAGGCCTTGCCGCCATGCTCCCATTCGTCGAACCAGAGCTCCTCCGTCTCATACGCCATCGCACGTGCGTCGAAGACGCCGTCATGCTGCACGATGCACTTGAAGCGATCGGGCCATTGGCCCTCGAACCAGTTCATCATATACCCGCCGTAGGATGCGCCGAGCGCACAGGCATTGTCGCCATCGAGCCAGGTGAATTTGCCGGTCGCGGCGGCGAGTCCCTTCTTCAGGTCCTCGAGCGGCCAGCCGCCCCAATTGTTGCGGATGCTATCGGTAAAGGCTTGGCCGTATCCGGTCGATCCATGGAAATCGACTGCCACCAGGCCATAGCCTGCGCCGGCGAACACCGCCGGATTCCAGCGATACGACCAGCTGTTGTTGCTCGACCCCTGCGGCCCGCCATGCACCATATAGGCAACCGGCACCTTGTCGGTGCTGTTCGCCGGCTTCACGGCATAGCCCCAGACGGTGTCGTTGTTCGCGCCGGTGAAGCTGAAACGCTCCACCGTCGGCATGTCGATCCCGGCGAGCTTGGCGGCGTTCACATCGGTCAGTCGCTGGCGCACGCCCGATTGCGTCACGCGATAATAGTCCGCCGGGGCGGTGAGCGAATCAAGCGCAACAATCGCGCCATTGGGTGTCACCGCCACCGCGCTGACGTGCCCCTGCTGCGTCAGCCGCGTCACCTGACCGGTGCCGGCATCCACACGAAACAACGGCGTCTCCTGCGTATCGTCCGCGGTGACGTACAGCGACTTGGAGTCGCGCGCCCAGGCGATCGAGCCAACCGACCGATCCCACCGCTCAGTCAGCGACACCGTGCGCCCGCTCGCCAGATCGCGCAGCATCAGCACCTGGCGGTCCGCCTCATACCCCGGCCGGCGCATCGCAAACCAGGCCAGCGTGCGGCCGTCGGGTGACACGACCGGCTGATTGTCGGTCGCCTTGTTCTCGGCGGTTAGGTTGACCGGCGCGCTACTGCCGTCGGCCGCCACCGCAAAGATGTCGAGATTGGTCGAGGTCGGCTCGATCCGCCCAGCCTCGCGCATCGCGAAGTAGATCGTCTTACCGTCCGGACTCCACGACACCTCCTCCGCACCGCCGAACGGCTTTGATGGTGTGTCGCCGACCAGGCTGCCGACGATCGCCTGCCCGTTACCCCGCGCACCGGCACTCGTCAGCGGCAGCACGAACAGCTGCGATCGTGTGCCGTCCGCCCACGTATCCCAGTGGCGAACGAACAACTGGTCGTAGGTGCGGCCGGAGCCTGCATCTGCCCGCTTCTTCACCATTGCCGGCTCAAGGCTGGGCGCGCCGGGCCGACGATCCGCCCAGACGACCAGCTTGTCGGCCGTCGGCGCCACCTTGAACCCGTTGAAGCCGCCAGCGAAGTTGGTGAGCTTGCGCGGCGTACCCCCCGTCACCGGCACGGACCAGATCGCGTCGTCAGCACTGAAGTAGACGGTGGTGCCGACGATCTGCGGATCATTTTCATCCATCTGCGGATCGGCGAGCAACTTCTGCGGCGCCGCTCCGGTGCGCGCCAGATCGAGCCGCCATATATCGAACCGCCCACGGTTTGCATCGATGTCTGCCTCACGCTGCGCCCAGACCAGCCAGCGCCCATCTGCGGAAACCGTTGGCGAACCGACACGACTGAGCGTCGTCAGGTCTTCAATGGTGAGCGGTCGCGCCGAGGCCGGTGCCGAGACAAGGGCCAGGGTCATCAGGCTGGCGGAAAGAAGCATCCTCATGCGGCAATGGTAACGCAGATCGTCACCGATGCAACAATCAGCATGTTACCATGTCACCGCAACAGTGGCATGCGGCACGCCGCGGCCGATGCACGGCTATGAAGCGATCAGGACATCCCGCGGGTCAGCTTCGCGATTTCGCGCGCCACGATCGTTTCCACCATGCTGGGCAGGTTCGCGTCCAGCCACTCGCGCAGCATCGGGCGCAGCATTTCGCGGACCAGACCTTCAAGCGTGCCGTCACTCTTGGGCTCGGGTTTCACCAGCAGCTTGGACAATGCATCGATCGCGCCACGGGTCGCCTGCGCGGTCTGCTCGGAAAGCAAGGCCGCCGCAGCATCGGCGTCCTCGTCTTCGTCCCGGAAACGTGGTGGCGTGGGCGCAGGCGCCGCGGACGGGGCGCTTGCGCCGTTAGCGGCAGAACGGCCGGCGCTCGGCGGCATGGGATGGCTCAATTCGAGAACCTCGTCCGGCTCGTCGGCGTCTACGCGACGCTCCTGTTCCGGCGCGGATTCGAGAACGGCGCGCCCCGTCGCGCTACGGCGCGGGCGCGTCGGTCGATCATCACCCTCTTCGGCGATGATCCGTTTGATGGAGGAAAGAATGTCCTCCATCGACGGCTCGGCGCTGACATCCCCCATGCGCGCAGTTCACCCTATCCAGAAAGCCGCCGACGATCAGCGGTTTGGTGCATTCTCACCTGTGGTCAACGCCGGGCTTCTGTCAACCTTGCTGCTGTCGAGCGCCGGGTCGAGCGGACGGTCGACCGTGGCATTCTGAGGCGCTACCGCGCTCGTCGAGGGCGCAATCGCCACAGGAGCGGCGCCATCGCCGAAGTCGGAGAAGCGGTTGCGCACCGCGCGGTAATTCTCGGCGGCGTTGTAGAGCGGCCCACCGTCCAGCCCCAGATCTTCGGCCTCCGCCTGCCCCATCGCCGCGAGCAGCGCGAAGCCGGCGACATAGGCATCGCGGCGCGCGGTCACCAACGTCACCTGGCTGTTCAACAGCTCCTGCTCGGCATTGAGGATATCGAGGATCGTGCGATTGCCGACGCTGTTCTCGGCGCGCACGCCTTCGAGGCTGAGGCGATTGGCCGCAACCGCCTGCTCGGACGAAGCGATCACCTGCAACGAGGAACGATAGATGGCGAATGCCGATCGGGCGGATGCAATCACCTGACGCTCGGCCGCCGTGGCATTCTCGATCGACTGCTCGCGCGTCGCCCGCGTCTGCCGCACCAGCGCGGCGGGTCGCCCCCCCTGGAACAACGGTAGGCTGACGTTCAGCCCGATGCCCGCGGAGGTACCCGACTGCCCTACACCCAGCCCCGTGCCGCTCCCTAGCGAGCCGAGATAATTCACGTAATTGCCGGTCGCGCCGACACCCAGCCGAGGCAGCCGGCTCGCCTGCGCCACCCGCACGTCGAATGCAGTCGCATCGCGCTGCTTCAGCGCGGCAAGCAGCGTCGGATTGTCGCGCAGCGCCACGCCGACCGCCCCGTCCGCGCTTTGCGGCAGATTGGGCAGCGGCGGCGGCGTGGCCAGATCGCCCGGCGCGTCACCGACCAACCGGACGTAATTTTCACGACTGCCGATCAGCGTCGCCTGCACGCGTTGCAACTGCGCCCGCGCAAGGCTTAGCCGCGCCTCGGACTGCGCAACGTCGGTTCGCGTCAAATCGCCGACCTCGAAACGGTCGCGGCTTGCCTGCAGGTTCGTTTCCAGCACGCGAACATTCTGCTGGTTCAGCCCGACGATCGCCTCGTCCCGGATCACGTCATTGTACGCGGCCACCACTTCGGAAAAGAGCGAAGCTTCCGTGCCGCGAAGGTTGTACTGGCCCGCCTCGACCCGCGTTTCGGCTGCACGCACCGAATTGCGCACCGCGCCGCCGGAAAAGAACGGCACGTTGAGCGCGAGCTGCGCCTGCGCGAGCTTCTCCGGCGTGGTGAAGGAATTGCCGCTGCGCAGGTAGTTTTCGGTTACGCCGCCGTTGGTGCTGAGCGTCGGCCGCCCCGCCGCCTTGGCGAGCGGCACATTCTCGTCGACCGCCCGCAGCTGCGCGCGGCTCGCCGTGATGGTCGGGTTCTCGCGATAAGCCCGCGCCAGTGCCTCTCGCAGTGTGTCGGCCTGCGCAGGCGATGCACTCAAGGCGACGATCAGGGAAAGGGCAGCGACGCGTTTCATTGCGACTCTTTTTGTTAGAACGTGAAGCGAGCCGGCTGGGCGAAGCCTGGCAGCAGACAGCAATTGATGTCGGCGAAATCGATCATGGCGAAGCCGCCGTCGCTGCGCCGCCCGCTTGCCAGCCGCGTGACGCCCTTGTCGTTGATGCCGCCGACGATGCGCCCGTTCGGTCGCACCTGCGCCACCAGCGCGTTGGGCAGATGCTCGACCGCACCGTCGATGATCATGACGTCATACGGGCCGCCCTCGGCATGACCGCGTTCGAGCGGTGCTTCGACAATGGCGATCCGCTCGTTCCGGCCGAGGATGGTTCGTGCCTGCGCCACAAGCGCCGGGTCAACCTCCACCGCCACCACCGACGCGACCAGTTCGGCCAGCACCGCAGCCGTGTAACCCGTGGCCGCACCGATCAGGAGCACGCGGTCGCTCAATCGCAGCCGAGCCTCGGTCAGCAGCCGCCCGGTCGCGATCGGCAGGTTCAGCGATCGCCCGCCACCCAGCGCCACCAGATCGTCACGATAAGCGAACGGCGCCTTTGCCGCGTCCACGAACGCCTCGCGCGGCACCGTGGCCATCGCGCCGACCACCCGCGCATCCGACACGGCATTGGTGCGAAGCTGGCTCGCCACCATGGCGGTCCGCATGGCGGCAAAGTCGGGTTGGCGTTCCATCGTCATCGTCATCTCGTCACCTGTCGCACGACTGTTTTATTGTGGCAATACACTTGTGGTCCAGAGTGGCGCTTTATCGCGCCGAGCCATCACCGCCAACGTAGAAACTTGACACGCCCGCTCTGTCGCCGCATCTGCCCGCCTCGCTCGCATCGAGGCCCGATGGCGGAGTGGTGACGCAGAGGACTGCAAATCCTTGCACCCGGGTTCGATTCCCGGTCGGGCCTCCACCTTGAGTGACGGCGATGGCGGTGCCCGCTTGTGGCTGGTGGCCCGATCGGATGCCCTATTATCCGCTCTGCTGATCGAGCAGCGCCCGGGCAAGCACGTCCACAAGGGGCAGGTCGGCTGGCGGCATGGGCAGGTCGCGAAGCGATTCGCTGCTGACCCAGCGTATCGCATCGGCGGCCGTCGGGCTCAGTTCTCCCGTCCACGCCTCCACGATGTACAGCAGCAAGGTCAGGTGGCGCCCTGCGGCTTCTTCGGTCGTGAACGACAGCGGCCGGACTGCCACAGGCGAAACGCCGATCTGCAGTTCTTCACGCAATTCGCGTACCAGCGCCGCTTCGGGTGTTTCGCCGCGCTCCACCTTTCCACCCGGAAACTCCCACAAGCCGCCATGCTGCTTGCCTGCCGGGCGCTGCTGCACGAGGACCTGTCCGTCCCGGTCGACCAACGCTGCCGCAACCACCAGAATAATCAGCGTTTCGGGTTTCCCCGCGATGCTCATGTCGACCTTTCGTTAAGCCTGCTGTGCGATCAACGGGCGCATGGACCGAGCTTATGCCGCGATCAAATCGGTGATTGCCACTTGGCACGCGCTTGTGCGCGACGATCGCGGCGCAACGGCGGTCGAATATGGCTTGATCGTCGCGCTGATCGTGATCGCGACCATGGCCAGCATCAGCAACGTCGCCGACATCACGATCGCTATGTGGAACAATGTCAGCGAGCGCGTTGTCCACGCGCGCTGAGCGCGAGCGATCGACCTTAAATGTTTTTCAACCCGTCTCTGCGATTGACGAAAACACCGGAGCGGGGATCACCCAAGCCGGTCGGGTGACTGAAGCGTTTTATTATCGGAGATCGAACATGCAGAAGATGCGCGCATTTATCAAGGATTCCAAGGGCGCCACCGCCATCGAGTACGGCCTGATCGCCGCGCTGATCGCCGTGGCAGCCATCACGGCGATGGGCACGCTGGGCAACCAGCTGTCGACCACGTTCAACACCGTTTCGACGAAGATGAACACCAACGTTCGTTAATCGTCGGTGAGCCGGCACATCGTGCCGGCTCCGCCAGAACAAGGCGGCGCGCTTCGGTTCGCCGCCTTTTCTTTTGTCAGCTGAGCGCTCGCCCCATCGCGAGGAACTTCTCCCGCCGCTGCCGCCGCAGCGCATCGGCATCCATCGATGAAAGCTCGCCCAGCGCACCTTCGATCGCATCGCCTAGTGCGCCGATCGCTGCCGACGGGCTGCGGTGCGCACCGCCCAGCGGCTCGGGAACGATCGTGTCGATCACCCCCAGCGCCTTCAGATCCTGCGCCGTCACCTTCATCGCCTCGGCCGCTTCCGCCGCCTTGTCCGCGGTGCGCCACAAGATGGAGGCGCAACCCTCCGGCGAGATCACCGAATACACCGCATGCTCGAACATCAGTACGCGATTGCCGCTGGCCAGCGCGATCGCGCCGCCCGACCCGCCTTCGCCAACGACCGCCGATACCAGCGGCACACCGGCGGCAAGGCAGGCTTCGGTCGAACGAGCAATCGCTTCGGCCTGCCCCCGCTCCTCGGCCTGCAAGCCGGGGAACGCGCCGGAGGTGTCCACCAGCGTCACCATCGGCAGGCCGAACCGATCCGCCAGTGACATCAAGCGGACCGCCTTGCGATAGCCCTCGGGCTTGCCCATGCCGAAATTGTGCTTGAGACGGCTGGCGGTATCGTCGCCCTTTTCGTGGCCCATCACCAGCACGCGGCGCCCGCGGAAGGTGGCAAAGCCGCCGATGATCGCCTGGTCGTCACCAAAGGCGCGATCCCCTGCCAACGGCACGAACTCGTCGAACAAGCCCGCGACATAATGCTTGAAATGCGGCCGCTCGGGATGCCGCGCGACCTGCGTCTTCTGCCAGGGCGTCAGCTTGGCAAAGGTATCGCGCAACATGCGATCGGACTTTGCTTGCAGCTTCGCCACCTCAGCTGCAATATCCACCCCGCCTTCGGCGCCGGTGTCGCGCAGTTCGTCGATCCGCGCCTTGAGTTCCGCAATCGGCTTTTCAAAATCGAGAAATGTCGGCATCGTGCGCAGCTAGGCGCGCGGCTTGGCCACGTCAACGAGGGGGTGGCGCTCGTTCACCAGTGTCACCAGTCGGGCGCGATCCACATGAGTGTAGATTTCGGTGGTGGCGATATCCGCATGGCCCAGCATCGCCTGCAATGCGCGCAGATCCGCCCCGCCCTCCAGCAGATGCGTGGCAAAGGCATGCCGCAGGACGTGCGGGCTGATCCGGTCGGGCGGAATGTCGGCTTCCGCTCCCAGCGCGCGAATGATCTGGAACAGGCGAACCCGCGACATATGCGCCTTGCCGGACGGAAACAGCCACGGCGATTCGGACGGCACATGCCCGCGCCACACGGCAGTTGCCGCCCGCGCACGATCGGACAGCGGCACCAGCCGCTCCTTTCCGCCCTTTCCTTTCAGGATCAGAAAAGGGCGATCGGGGTGAATGGCATTGCGGGGCAGCGACACCAGCTCGGTAGCGCGCAGCCCGGATCCGTACAGCAACTCCAGCAGCGCCGCGTTGCGTAGATCGGCCGGCAACACCTGCGCTCGGTCCAATCGTGACGCCACGACTGCGAACAAGCGCCCGACATCGTCATGGCTCAGCGTCTTGGGCAGCGGCCGGTGCGTCCCCGGCTTGGGCAGCGCCTGGCCCGGATCGTCGGAACGCAGCCCTTCTTCGTGAAGAAAAACCAAGAAGCGCCGAACCGCCGCCGACTTTCGCGCAACGGTCGCGCGCGCCAGCCCGGCCCATTCGTCACCCAAACGCGCAATCGCCGCTGTATCTGCCTCGGCAAGCCCTCCCTCTAAAGCCGCGGAGGCGAGCAGAAGGTCGCTGCGGTACGCCGCGATCGTGTTGCGCGCGGCGCCGGCCTGCGCCGCCATCATCTCGAGAAAGCGATCGATAAGGGCCGCATCGCCCGTCATGATCAGATGCGCGACAGCGCCTCGGCGGCGATCATACGTGCTTCTCCGCCGAGCCCCACCGCGCGCAACGCGGCCACGATCCGATACAATGTCGCCGGTGGCACCTGTCGCCAGCTTGGCGCCTGCATGCCGATGCCGGCGAGCAGAAGCACCGTTGCGGGCTGCCGCTCGTTCACCGCGCGATCGAGCGCCCGGGTCCAGCTGTTCGCCGCGCCGATCGGGACTGAGAGCGCCTCTGCGCCGCTTTCGATCTCTTGCGGTGAAAGCCGGCCCAGCCCCGCTAGCCCGGCAAACAGCAGCTTGCGCTTCGCGTCCGTTTCACCCGCACCGGCATAGGAGGCCACGGCATTGTACGATACGCGGGTCGTCGCATCGGGATCGGATAGTTCCAGCAACGCCCAGGCATCGCTGCCTTCCTCAACCTGACCGCGCCAGCGCTGCGCCGTGCGGTCCAGCCCGGCGGACAGCATCGCCGCCACGATCCGGTCGGCCTGCGGCTTGCCGTCGGTCGGCCGCACGCGTGCGGCGGCGCGCGCCGTCAGGATCAGCCGCGCATAGCGCGCCTGTGACGTCTCCACGCCGTCCCACAGCTGCGTCAGCGCGCGCAGCCGCGTCGCGACATCGGCACCCACATAAGCAGCGCGCAGATCCGAGGCGATGGCACCAAGCGTGGATGGCGTGTCCTCCGCTGCATCCAGCGCGGCATAAAGGTCCACCAAGGCGGCATTGGAGACTACGCCCATCGCGGCGGCGGTCTCCGCCGCATTCGCGCGATCGCCGATCGGGATTGCCGGTGCCAGCGCCCGCCATCCGGTGACCTGTGGGCCCACCGTGCGATACAATTCGTCGGGAATAGCAACGCCAGTGGCGGTCGCGAGGCCGAACCGCCACGTCGTCAGCTGCACCACCGGATCCCACTCAATGGTTACCGCCTGGCGGCTGTTCAGCCCCGCACCGATCACCTTTTGCGCCAGCGCCAGATCGATGCCGCTGGCGATCCGCTTGCGGCGGGCAGCGTCGATCAGCGGCTTGGCGCCTCCCTCGGCGTTGACCAATGCCGCGCACATCGCACGCGCCAGGATCCAGGCGCGCTCGCTGTCGCCAGCACCGTCCGTCAGGGGGCACAGGCCGGCCGGGTCGCCCGTCGCCAGCATCGCCTGCATGGCAACCTGCCGGTACTTGGGCGTGGCGTCCGCGGTGTCGACGCTCTGAAGGACGCTGCGCGCTGCCACCGATTCGCCCATGCGCAGCAGCAGCCAGCCGCGCTCTGCCGCAAAGTCGGCGCCATCCAGCCCGGCGGGCGTGTCCACGCGCGAAAGAAGCGCGCGGCGCAGCGCGATCGATAACCAGCGCGACGGCAACGGCGCGGAAAGCCGGCGCATTAGGCCTTCGAGATAGCCGCCGTCGGCCGAGCCGAAGGCATTGGCCGGCACACCACCCTCGCCAAGGCCGATCGGCCCCACGCGCGCCAGCGATCGCCGCGCGAACAGCGGCATCTCATATTGCGCCAGCTCTTCGTCGCTCGGCGGCGTCGGCGTTGGCGTCGGACTGGGCGACGGCTCCACCGCCGGCAGATCGAGTGGTGCGCTTGGCAGGGGCTGCACCACCGCACCGCTGGGCCGTGCAGCGGGCGGCGGCGCAACGGGCTCACCGAAGCCGGGTGGCAACAGCGATTCGGGTGCCTGGGCGTTTTGGGCGACCGCAGCAGCGGCCAGGGAAGCGGCGGCGGCGAGCGCCGCGATCAACCTAGCTCGCGAGGTTGCCAAGCTCGACCGCCTTTTCGACCTGCGTGGTAGGCTGCTCCGTTGCACTTCCCGCTAGGAAGAACAGCGCGCCCACCACGACCACCAACAGCACAACCAGCGTGACGATCAAACGCGACATGTTTCAACCCTGCACGGCGCGGGAGCAAACCCGCGCTTCTAAACACAAACTACCGAGCCTTGTGCCCGGGGCGCCGACGCGCTGTATAGCCCTCGAACTCATGTTGCAAAGCCCCACCACTTCTACGCGCGATAGCAAGAGCCGCTGGCAGCGCGAGCCGATCGTGCTCGTCGGCCTGATGGGCGTCGGCAAATCAACGGTCGGCAAGCGGCTCGCACACCGGCTCGGGCTACCCTTTGTTGATGCCGACAACGAGATCGAAGAAGCCGCTGGCATGTCGATCGCGGACATCTTTGCGCAATTTGGCGAGCCTTATTTCCGGGACGGCGAGCGGCGTGTCATCCAGCGGCTGATCGATGGCCGCCCTAAAGTGATCGCGACCGGCGGCGGTGCCTTCGTCAACGATGCGACGCGCGCCCTTATCCTGTCCGACGCGCTAGCGATCTGGCTCGACGCCGATATCGAGGTGCTGGTGGAGCGCGTCCGTCGGCGCGACACCCGTCCGCTGCTGCGCGGCAAGGATCCCGCGACGGTGCTGCGCGAGCTCGCCGCAGTCCGTAATCCGCTCTACGCCCAGGCGCATATCCGCGTGCCCAGCAACAATGCGCCGCACGAGGCAACGGTTCGTGCCATCCTCAACGCGATCGGGTACGGGGCCTCATGACGATTGTTCCGGTGGCGCTTGGTGCGCGCAGCTATGACGTGGTGATCGAAGCGGGCCTTCTTGCCACGGCAGGCGATATCCTGGCGCCGCTATCGCGCGGGCGGCCGATGCCGATCGTGGCCGACGCCAATGTCGCGCCGCATCTGGAGACACTGCGCGGCTCGCTCAATGCGGCCGGCGTGTCCACCGAGACGATCATTATTCCCGCTGGTGAGAACTCGAAAAGCTGGGCGACGCTTGAGCAGCTGACCGATCGGCTGCTTGCGCTCGGCGTCGAGCGCGGTGACCATGTCATCGCGCTCGGGGGCGGGGTGATCGGCGATCTGGTCGGTTTCGCCACCGCCATTCTGAAGCGGGGCTGCGGCTTCGTCCAGGTGCCCACGACCTTGCTGGCGCAGGTCGATTCCTCGGTGGGCGGCAAGACGGGCATCAACGCGCGCGCCGGCAAGAACCTGATCGGCGCCTTTCATCAGCCCAAGATCGTTTTGATCGATCCCCGCGTGCTCGACACGCTGCCGCTCCGCCAGCTGCGCGCCGGCTATGCCGAGGTGGTGAAATACGGGCTGATCGATGACGCCACCTTTTTCGCCTGGTGCGAGGAACATGGCCCGGCGCTGCTCGCGGGCGACGCGGCGGCACGCGAATATGCCATCGCGCATTCGGTACGCGCCAAGGCCCGGATCGTCGGCGAGGACGAGTTCGAGACCACGGGGCGCCGGGCATTGCTGAACCTCGGGCACACCTTCGGCCATGCGCTGGAGGCCGAGGCCGGATTTTCGGACCGGCTGCTCCACGGCGAGGCAGTCGCCGCCGGCTGTGCGCTGGCGTTCGGCTATTCGGTGGCGCACGGCCTGTGCCCGATGGAAGACGCGATTCGCGTCGCGGCGCACTGGCAGGCGGCGGGGCTGCCCAACGGCTTGTCGGCGGCCGGCATCTCCGCCCCGGCCGAGCGGCTCGTCGACCATATGCGGCATGACAAAAAGGCGAGCGGCGGCCAGATTCCGTTCCTGCTCGCGCATGGCATCGGCCAAACGTATCTCGACAAGCAGGTGTCGCTTGACGACGTTCAGCGCTTCCTGGCGATCCAGCCGAACTGATGCCCAGCGGCGTCGCCAAAGGAAATCTGCCGACAAAGGTCTGCCCGGCCTGCCAGCGGCCGTTCACCTGGCGCAAGAAATGGGCGCGCGACTGGGATCAGGTGATCTACTGCTCCGACGCTTGCCGTCGCAAACGCTAGGGTCAGCCGCGGGCGGCCAGCCAGGCGAGCCATAGCCAGCCACCGATCAGCAGCGTGCCGCCGATCGGGGTGATTGCGCCAAACCAGCGTGGCGCGCCCAGCGCCATCAGGTACAAGGTACCAGCAAACAGCGCGCCGCCCGCCAGAAACAGCCACGCCGGTCCGCGCGCCTCCAGCCGGAGCGCGACCAGCACCGCAACGGCGTGGATCAGCTGATACTGCCCCCCGGTGCGCAGCCATTCCGCGGCCTGCCCGCTTGCGCCATGCGCGCCAAAAGCGCCGGCGCCGACCGCAAGCGCGCCCGACAAGGCGCCCAGCATCATCAGCCAGTTCATCGGTCGTTCCCCCATGGCTGCTGCGCCGCCACGATCGCGCGGGCGGCGCGAATATCGTTGGCTTCCAGCTGGATGCGCAGCCGCTCCTTGTCGCGCGCGCGATACATGTCCTCCGCACGGTCGATCTCGGCACGGTCGATACCCAGGCCCTCCATCGCGGCACGCGCCATCTTGACCGCCGATTCAAGCACTTCGCGCACCACCAGCCGCGCAGGCCCGTTCTTCAGTTTGATCAGCCCGCGGCGATCAAACGCCCGGACGTAAATGGCCGCGCGGGGAAACGCCTCGTGCACCGCCTCGACCACATCGGCCGTCACCTGCTCGCCGTCGGTGCAGAACAGGATCATTTCGGCCTCCGCCGCGCCCGCCTGACGCAGCAGGTCCAATCGCGTGCCGTCGCCATAATAAACCTTGGCGCCAAACTCTCCGGCGACATCAATCATCTCGATATCGGTGTCGATCAGCGTCACGGGGATGTCCTGCGCGAGCAGCATCTGCCCCACGGTCTGGCCGAAGCGACCATAGCCAACGATCAACGCATTGGCGCCATCCGCCTTCGGGCCTTCGCGCTCTCCCGGCACGATCGGCGTTTCACGGAACCGACGGGTGAGCGTCATGAGAAACGGCGTGGTCGCCATCGACAGCGTGATAATGGCGCCGAACAAGGACGCGGCCTCTGGCGCGATCAGATAAGCGTTGGTCGCCTGGGCGAACAGCACGAAGCCGAACTCGCCGCCCTGGCTCAGCAGTACGCCCAGCGCGAGCGCCGCGCGCCACGACATGCGAAAGGCAAGGCCGATCAGGAAGATCACCAGC
Source organism: Sphingomonas dokdonensis (assembly GCF_002197685.1). Classification (GTDB taxonomy): domain Bacteria; phylum Pseudomonadota; class Alphaproteobacteria; order Sphingomonadales; family Sphingomonadaceae; genus Sphingomonas; species Sphingomonas dokdonensis. The sequence continues at coordinate 144,603 of NZ_NBBI01000005.1, forward strand.
GTCTTGGTCGCGATCAACGCCAGCGCCATGGAAAGCACGAACAGCGGCCGTTCGGCGATCGCCGTCAGGTTCAGCATCATGCCGATGGTGAGAAAGAACAAACCGAGCAGGATCGAGCGGAACGGATCCACATCGGCCTCCAGTTCGTGCCGATAGGGGCTGTCGGCCAGCATCACGCCGGCAATGAACGCACCCAACGCGGTCGAAAGCCCAAGCGCCTCCATCAGCGCCGCGCTGGCGATCACGGTGAACAACGCGGCAAAGACGAACATTTCGCGCTCGCCCATGTTGCCGATGCCGCGGAACAGCGGCCGCAACACGAAGCGGCCAGCCGCGATCAGGCCGACCACCGCCGCCAGCGTGTACAACACCAGCACCCATCCCGGCGGGCCGGCGGCGTCGGCAGGATTGCGGCTCATCGCGGCGATGATGGTGATCAGCGGGATGATCGACAGATCCTGGAACAACAGGATCGAGAAGGCGCGTTCTCCGAAGGGGGTGCGCAGGCGACCCGAGGATTGCAGCATCGGCAGCACCTGGGCCGTCGACGACAGCGCGAGCGGCAGTCCGAGCGCCAGTGCGGCGGGGATGGAGAAATGCGCAAAGATCGCGATGATCGCGGTCACCGCGATGCCGCAGGCCACGACCTGCAGCAGCCCGAGCCCGAAGATATCCTCCTTCAGCCGCCACAATCGCCCGGGGTTCAGCTCGAGCCCAACGATAAAGAGCAGCAAGGTTATGCCGAGTTCGGCGACGCCAAGCTTCGCTTCGGCATCGCCGATCAGCCCCAGCACCTGCGGGCCGACGACCGCACCCGCCACCAGGAACCCCAGCGTGGCACCGAGGCCCAGCCGGCGGAACAACAGCACGAAGCCAAGGCCGGCGCCGAGCAGGATCACGCCGTCTCGAAGCAGCGATCCTGTGGCATGCTCCATCAGTGTTCCCCTGCGCCGCGCTGCGCCTGTTCGGCTGCCTCAGCCGCGGCCTCGAAGGCGAGACGAATGGAGGCATGGCGGGCGTGATAATCGAGCGCCGGCGTCAGCACGTCGAGCCCCGGCCAGTCCGGCAGACCACCCTCACGTGCCAGCCAGGCCGACAGCGCATCGCGCGCATCGGCCAATTCGGTCGGCGTACGGCCGATCACGTTGGCGGCGAGCAGCGACGACGAAGCCTGGCCGAGCGCACAGGCGCGTACCAGCATCCCCGCCTCGCTGACCCGGCCGTCCGATCCGAGGTTCACATCCACGGTCACGCGGCTGCCGCAGATCGGCGAGCGCCGCTCGCTGCTGCCCTGCGGATCGGCGAGCCGCTCGTCGATTGGATTGTCGGTCGCGAGCCGCAAGATCGCGTCATTGTACAGCGTGTCGCTCATGCCGGCTGCTTTCCCTTTGGTGCCGGCCCGAATACGGGCTCACCGCGGCGCCGGCGATCGATAAAGTCCGCGATCGCATTGGTGGTGACGTTCAGCAGCGGGTACGTCCGCGCCTCCTTGATCCAGGCCGGGCGATTGGCCGGCCCGCCGCCGATCGTGTCGAGCACCAGCACCACCAGCAAAAAGGCAAGACTGGCGATGATCAGGCCCTTGAGCGCGCCAAAGCCAAAGCCCAACGCGCGATCCACCGGGCCAAGCACCGATTTGCGGACCCGCTCTCCCATGGCGCGCGCCACCATGCGCCCGACGATATAGGTGACGCCGCACAGCAGCACGAAGGCGAGCGTCGCCGCGCCCGATGCCGTGCCGATCGTGCCCGTCAACGCTTTCGAGAGCGGCAGGTGAAACAGCTTCACGGCGAAGATCATCGCGACCCAGGCGAAGAGCGCCAGCACCTCCGTCACAAAGCCGCGCTTGAGGCCAAGCAACGCGCTGCCGCCGACGACGGTGAGTACCGCGATATCAAGTCCGTTGAGGTTCATTGTCGCCGATCTAGGCCATGACGGTGATGATGAGAACAGGGCGCGCGTGGCGCATCGCTACATGGCGACGATCTGTGCCCGATCAACGTTACCGCACCGGGTTAGCCGCGCCCAAGCAGATGATCCACCAGCCTGCCGAGTGTCGAAAAACCGGAAAGCCGCAGCGCGCCCTTTTCGCCGGTCATGGCGGAGGGAACCAGCGCCTGGCCGAACCCCAGCTTCGCCGCTTCCTTCAGCCGCAAGCTGCCATGCGCGACGCTGCGCACCTCGCCCGACAACGCGATCTCGCCAAAGGCGATCGCATCGGTCGGCACCGGGCGCTCCGACAGTGCCGACACCAGCGCCGCTGCCACGGCAAGGTCGGCGGCCGGATCCTGCACGCGATAGCCGCCGGCAACGTTGAGATAAACCTCTGCCGAGGAGAAGCTCAGCCCGCAGCGCGCCTCCAGCACGGCAAGGATCATCGCCAGCCGACCATTGTCCCATCCCACCACTGCCCGCCGCGGTGTGGCGCCACTGGCGAGCCGCACGACCAGCGCCTGGATCTCGACCAGTACCGGCCGCGTGCCTTCCAGCGCCGGGAAGACCACCGTGCCCGTGACGCTCTCGTCGCGCTGGGTGAGAAACAGCGACGAGGGGTTGGCCACTTCGGTGAGCCCCTCCTGCTGCATCGCGAAGACGCCGATCTCGTCCGTGCCGCCGAAGCGGTTCTTGATCGCGCGCAGGATGCGATATTGATGGCTGCGCTCGCCCTCGAAGCTCAGCACGGTATCGACCATGTGCTCCAGCACGCGCGGGCCGGCGATCGTTCCGTCCTTCGTGACGTGGCCGACGAGCACCAGCGCGGTGCCGCGTTCCTTGGCGAAGCGGATCAGCTCCTGTGCCGAGGCGCGCACCTGGCTCACCGTGCCCGGCGCGCCTTCGATCAAATCCGAATGCATGGTCTGGATCGAATCGATCACGAGCAACGTCGGCGGCTTGCCCGCACCAAGCGTGGTCAGGATGTCGCGCACCGACGTGGCGGAAGCGAGCCGCACCGGCGCGTCGCCCAGGCCGAGCCGCCGGGCACGCAGCCGCACCTGGTCCGCGGCCTCCTCGCCCGAGACATAGGCCACATCCGCCTCGGCCAGCGCCATGCGCGCCGCGGCCTGCAGCAGCAGGGTGGACTTGCCGATCCCCGGGTCACCCCCGATCAGCGTGGCGCTGGCCTCCACGAAGCCGCCGCCAAGCGCCCGGTCGAGCTCGGCGATGCCGCTGGGCATGCGGGCGGGCAGCGGCACTTCGGCATCGAGCGCCATCATGGCCAGCGCGCGGCCACCGCCCTGGAGATTGTGCTTGGCCTGGAACGGCGTCACGATCGCCGGCGCTTCCTCCAAAATGGTGTTCCATTCGGAGCAGTCGACGCATTGCCCCTGCCAGCGCGACGAAACCGAGCCGCAGGATTGGCAGACAAAACGTTTCTGCGGCTTCGCCATCGTTAAACCCTGTTTATTGCCAGCCTTGCCGACGGCTGCGCCACCGCCATGACCCAACGTAAGAACATGTAGGGAACAATCCCACCCTTTTCTTCCGACGGCCCGATAGGCGCTGCGGGCGCAATGCAGCTACCAACCAACGTCCATGCAGCCCGTTGCAAACGCAATTCGGCCCGGCGAAGCGAGGAAAACGGAAAATAGGTCAGCGATCTTGCAACAAAGTGTCTCTCCGGGCCGTCGGGCGGCTTGACGCTCCATGCTGCATCGGCGAAGTCGCGATCCGCTATGAAGAGCCCCTTCCCCATTGCCGCCGCGGCGCTTTTCGCGCTTGCTGCCTGTAACTCCAAGTCGGAGCCCGAGGTTCTCGACTCCAATCCCGATCCGATGGCGGCCGAGCTCGCCAACGCCGGCTCGATCGAAATGCCGCCTGCGATCAAGGCGGACAAGACGATGCGCTGCGCCGACAACAGCCTGGTGTACGTCACCTTCTTCGAAGGCGACAAGCAGGCCGTCGTGCGTACCGAGCAGGGCGGCACGCCCACCACGCTGACCGCCGCCACCGCCGGCGAGCCGCTGACCGCCGAGGGTGGTTGGTCGATGACCGGCGACACCGCCAACGTGAAGATCGAGGTGCCCGGCAAGGGCACGCTTTCCTGCCACGAATAACGGTTCAAACCCGCCGTCGCGCCTTGGCAGGAGCGACGGCGGGTTCTTATGCTAGGCGCCGATGACGCGCCGCCCCGCCTTTGACCTGCTAGATCCCGCCTCCGTGCTGGGCGCCTATGCCGTCGGCGTATTTCCCATGGCCGATGCGCGCGACGCGCCCGGCGTCTATTGGGTCGAGCCGCGCCGCCGCGCGATCATGCCCCTCGACGGCTTTCACCTCTCCCGCTCCTTGCGCAAGACGCTGCGCGCCGAACGCTTCCGGCTGACCGCCGACACGGCGTTCGGCACGGTAATCGCGATGTGCGCCGAAGCGGCAAGCGATCGACCCGAAACCTGGATCAACCCCTCAATCGAACGCGTCTTTCTGGAATTGCACGCGGCCGGCTTTGCCCATTCGATCGAATGCTGGGAGGGCTCGCGGCTAGTGGGCGGGCTATATGGCCTGTCGATCGGACGCGCCTTCTTTGGCGAAAGCATGGTGAGCCGGACGCGCGATGCCTCCAAGGCCGCGCTGGCGGCGCTGGTCGCCCGGCTGCGCGGCGGCGGCTATTCCTTGCTCGACTGCCAGTTCATGACCGATCACCTCGCCTCGCTCGGCGCGGTGGAGATCGATCGGCAGGATTACATGGCGTTGCTGGGCGATGCGCTGTCGGACGTGCTGGGCGTCTCGTCGGACGGGCCCGCTGCCTGGCGCGCGACCGGCGCCGATTTCCGCGCGGTAGATGGGCCGCCAAGCACGTCGGTATCCGGCCCCTTGTCGGGAAAGGACATCGTGCAGCTCTTGGGCCAGACGTCGTAGATCGGGTGCTGCACGACATTGAGCGCGGGCCGCTCCTTGTAGAGCCAGCCGGAAAAGGTGCGCCGCCATTTGTCGTCGCTGCCGCGCACGTCCACCTGCAGAAAGGCGCCGGTCAGCTGCTCCTGCTCCCACGGCGCGGTCCGCTCGCACGCGCGCAGCCGAACGATCGTGTCGCCCACGCGCAGCGCCTGCCCCGGCTTCATGGTAAGATTGCGGCTGACGCCATTGCGCTTGTTGAGCACACCGATCTCTGCGCTGCGCTGCGCCATGGGCGTGCTGCCGGCATCCACCGGCCCGGCATCGCCCTCCACCGTCACGACGTCTGAGGGCGCCTTTTCCTCGGCCGCGTCGGGCACCTGCTGGCTGGTCGCGGGCGCCGTTTCGCGCGCGTCGTCGCCGATCAGCCGCGCGCCCTGCCACACGCCCACGGCGAGCAGGGCGGCGCCGCCGATCGCGGCCGCCGCGACCGCTGGCTTCACGCGTCGGGGCTCCACGCCTCGTAATCTCCGGTCGCCGCCTGGCGCCGGCCGCCCATCTCCATCGCGCCCGACGGGCGATACGCCTCGGCGGTGCCGGTCATGTTGGGCTTGGCGGGCTTCTGCCACGGCCGCGGCGCCGGCAGCGCGTTGGCGGGTGCGGCGTCGACCTGATGGTGCAGCCAGCTGAACCATTCGGGGGGCACGCGGCTCGCATCGTTCGATCCGTTGTAGATCACCCAGCGCCGCGGATTGCCCGCGCCATCCTTGCCGCCCTGGTAATAGACGTTGCCGAGCCCGTCCTCGCCGATGCGCGACATGCCGCGCAGCCCGAACCAGGTGCCGATGGTGGCGCCGTTCCACCACGTGAAGGGATTGAGGTTGATGCCCATATCGCCTCCGCGCTTAGCCGCTGCCGCGCGGGGCTTCAATGGCGCGCGTCGCGTCATCTCGCCCCGGCATGCCGTTTGAACAGGATCGCCCCCTATGCAATCGCCGGCGTCCGTGCTTCAGGCGCCGCGCTTGAACAGGAATGCAGGTGCAATGACCGATCAAACAGCGGCGCGGCCGTTCGGGTTCTGGATGGCGACGGCGCTGGTGGTCGGCTCGATGATCGGATCGGGCATCTTCGTGCTGCCGGCGCAGCTCGCCCCGTTCGGCGCCAGCGGCGCGGCGGCCTGGCTGATCGCCGTCGCCGGCGCGCTGGTGCTCGGCGGCGTGCTCACCCGCCTGGCGGCGGCCTTTCCCGATGCGAGCGGCGTAGTGGCGATCAGCGGCAGCGTGCTTGGCCCGCTTGCCGGCGTCTTGCTCGGCTGGAGCTATTGGGTCGGCGTCTGGGCCACCAATGCGATCATCGCGATCACCGCCGTCAACTACCTCGGCACGTTCCTGCCCGCCTTGACCGCCACGCCGCTTGCCGGCGCACTGTCCGCGACGGGGCTGTTGTGGTTGCTGACGCTGAACAACCTGGGCGGGGCGCGCGCCGCCGGGCGGTTCCAGCTGGTGACCACCGTGCTGAAGCTGCTGCCGCTGCTCGCCGTCGTGCTGATCCTCGCCGGTCTCGCCGCGCAGGGCGGCGCCCAGTTCCGCGCGCATCCGCATGCGCCCTTTGCCATCGGTCAGGTTGCGCCCGCGCTGGCGCTCGTCTTCTTTGCGCTGATCGGGTTCGAGACCGCCAGCGTCGCCGCCGAGCGCGTGCGCGATCCCGCGCGCAACGTCGGCCGCGCCACCATGACCGGCCTCGTCGTCACCAGCCTGTTCTATCTGCTGATCTGCACCGGCGTGATCTACGCCATGCCGCAGGCGACCATTGCCGCCTCGCCCGCCCCCGTCGCATTGTTCGTGGAGACCTTCTGGGGCCGCACCGCCGGGCTGACCGTGGCGGCCTTCGCGGTGATCGCGGCGGTAGGCAGCCTCAACGGCTGGGTGCTGATGCAGGGTGAACTGCCGCTCGGCATGGCACGCGCCGGGCTGTTGCCGCGCTGGTTCGCGCGCGTGTCGCGCCGCGACGTGCCGGTGCGTGCGCTGCTCGTATCCAGCGTGCTCGCCAGCATCCTGATCCTCAGCAACGCGACGCGCGGCGGCGCCGGGCTGCTCGATTTCATGCTGCGGCTAACCGCGGCGGCGACCTTGTGGATCTTTCTGGGCGGCTGCATCGCCGCGCTGGTCGCCGGTATCGGCCGGCTCCTGGCAACGATCGGCCTCGCCTTCACCTTGTGGACCCTGTGGGGCGCCGGCTGGGATGCGATCGCCTGGGGGCTGGCGCTGATGCTAACCGCGCTGCCGCTCTACTGGTTGCGGCCGCGCGGCGATCCCGTCGCCGCCGCACCTGCCGACCCGCTCACTTCGCCCAGCTGACCTTGTCGCCTTCCGCGATCCCAAGCTCCGCCGCGCGCCCGCCATTCAGCTCCAGCACTGCCGAAACCGGCTCACCCGATGGCACCTGCGCCTCGGAGAAAGGCACGGTGTTCTCCGCGATGCGCGCGATGGTGCCGTCCGCGCGAATAAAGATGATGTCGAGCGGCGAGGGCGTGTTCTTCATCCAGAAGCTCGCCTCGCGCGGCCCACCACCTTCGGGCGGATAGGGCGCGAACAGCATGCCGCCATCCTTGGGAATGTCGGTGCGATACATCAGGCCGCGCTGCTGCTTCTCGACCGTATCAGCCACCTCCACGCGAAAGACGTGCCGACCGTTGGTGCTGGCGATCGTCAGTTCGGTAAGCGGAGCCCGCGCCGCCTCGTTCCCGGCTGTCGCGGCAGCATCGCGCCCGGTGCAGGCGGACGCACCGATCAGCAGCGCCAGCGCCGCAAGCCCGTGAACCTTCATTCTATTTCTCCCGTACGACGCTGACCGCCATCGGCCCCTTGTTCCCGTCCACAACGCGCGCGCGCAGGCGTTGTTCGGGAAGCACGTCGGCAATGTCGCCGCGGCGCAGCGTTTCCATGTGCACGAAGATATCGCCGGGCACGTCGTCGCGCACCAGAAATCCGTAGCCTTTCAGGCGATTGAACCACTTTACCGAGACCGGCTCCCAATCCCCCGCCTCGTCGATCAAAGTGGCCGGATCGACCCGGCTCGCCGGGCGCGACGCTGGCTCGACGGCGGTGGACGTGTCGATCGACAGGATCTCGCGGGCCTGAAAGCCGCGCTCGCCCCGTACCGCAATGGCGTTGATGCGCGTGCCCTCGGGCAAGCTGCGACGGCCAAGCGGCTGCAACACCGAAAAATGGATCAGCACATCGCCGATCTGGCCTTCGTCGGGCACCAGAAAGCCGAACCCGCGCGTGACATCGAACCACTTCAGCATGCCCACCACGGGCACACCGTCCTCTTCGCTCGCCAATGTGCCCTCGACTTTCAGGTCCTCAGGCGGGTCGCTGCGCATATTAATCCAATCCCCCGGAGAAAGACGCTAGCATGGTTGACGCGCTGCACAACATCACAGAGCAGAAACGATCATCATTGATCGGGCGTCAGATCGGCGCCTGGCGGTGCCGACACGATCCGTCGCGCCAGAGCAAAGCCGTGCCCCGCACGCAGCATGGCGGCGATCTGCCGTTCGCGGGTGCGATCGTCGGCCGGCGTTCGCGCATAGGGGCCGAAGCGGCGCCGCCGGGCGAGCGCCAGCGCGCTGGCAAAGGCATCCTCCGCGCTTTGTTCCAGCGCCGGGGCGGCATCGTCCTCGTCGACATGCGCCGCGCGCAGCGCCTGCGACACGCGGCGCACGCCATAGCCGCGCCGCGTGAGCGATCGGGCGCGTGCCTCCGCAAAGACGCCATCGTTGACATAGCCGAGCGCGGCCATCCGCTCCGCTAGGTCGGCGGGGTCGACGATCGCGCCGGACCAGCCCCGCTCACGCACCTTGCGCGCGAGATAGGCGGCCAATTTGCCGCGCGTCGTGGCGAAGCGCTCGACATAGCGCAGCGCCAGCGCCTCCAGCTTGGCGGCGTCCAGCGGCGGTGGTTGGCGTCTGGTATCGGGCATCCGCCTTCTTGTTGCCACACTGGAGTTGGAATTTGAACGTGGCGCTCTATCAGATGGCCGGCTCGGCTTGTGGCCATCCTGATATGCGTCGGCGCCCTTGCGGCACCCCGAGCGAGATTTTTGAGCAAAGCATTTATGACCAGCGCGACCCTTACTCCCACCCCCAGCAGCGATGCACAGCCGCGCCGATTCGCCGATTTCGCGACATTGGGCGACGCGCTGGACTATGCCGCGCAGGGGACGCGCGGGCTGAACTTCCACGATGCGCGCGGTACATTGGTACGCCCGTATCCGTTCCGCGAGCTGCGCGGCGATGCGATCGCCGCCGCTTACCGGCTGATCGCCGCGGGTGTGGCGCCGGGTGAACGCGTGGCGCTGGTGGCCGAAACGAGCGCCGAATTCGCCGCCTTATTCTTTGGCACCGTTTACGCCGGCGCGTGGCCCGTGCCGCTGCCGCTGCCGACCTCGTTCGGCGGCAAGGAATCGTACATCGATCAATTGCGCGTTCAGCTGACCAGCTGCGATCCCGTGATGCTGATCTATCCGCCCGAACTGGCGGAGATGGCAGGCGCTGCGGCAGCGGCCGTCGATACGCAGGGAGTCGACTGGGCGGACCTGCTCGGCCGCGATGCGCCGGCGGTGGACCTGCCGCACGCCGACGGCGAGGACATCGCCTATCTGCAATATTCCAGCGGCTCGACGCGCTTCCCGCACGGCGTCGCGATCACCCACCACGCGTTGCTCAACAACCTTGCTGCGCATTCCCACGGCATGGAGCTGATCGAAAGCGACCGCTGCATCTCCTGGCTGCCGTGGTATCACGACATGGGGCTGGTCGGCTGCTTCCTGTCGCCCGTCGCCAATCAGGTGTCGGTGGATTACCTGAAGACCGAAGATTTCGCGCGCCGCCCGCTGGCCTGGCTCGATCTCATCAGCCGCAATCCCGGTACCTCGATCAGCTATTCGCCGACTTTCGGCTACGACATCTGCTCACGCCGCATGTCGAGCCAGACGAAGGCCGCCGACCGCTTCGACCTATCGCGCTGGCGCCTGGCCGGTAATGGCGCGGACATGATCCGGCCCGACGTGATGCAGGGTTTCGTCGACGCCTTTGCCGATGCCGGGTTCGAGGCGACTGCCTTTCTCCCCTCCTACGGCCTTGCCGAGGCGACGCTCGCGGTATCAATCATGCCGCCGGGCGAGGGCATTCGCGTCGAGCTGGTCGAGGAAACGCAGCTGTCGGGCGTCCCTGCCGGGCAGGACCGGCCGCAGCGCTACCGCGCGATCGTGAATTGCGGCAAGCCGGTGCGCGACATGACCGTGGAGATCCGCGAGGAGGACGGCACTCCGCTGCCCGAGCGTGCGATCGGCAAGGTGTGGTGCAGCGGCCCGTCCCTGATGGTCGGCTATTTCCGCGACGACGCCGCGACCGAGGCCTGCCTCACCGATGGCTGGCTCGACACGGGCGACATGGGCTATCTGTCGGACGGCTACATCTACATCGTCGGCCGCGCCAAGGACATGATCATCGTCAACGGCCGCAACCATTGGCCGCAGGACATCGAGTGGGCGGTCGAGCAACTCCCCGGCTTCAAGCAGGGCGACATTGCCGCCTTTGCGATCACCACGCCGGGCGGTGAGGAAACCCCCGCGGTGCTGGTCCAGTGCCGCACCTCCGACGATGACGAGCGCAGCCGCCTGCGCGACGAGATCCGCGACCGCGTCCGCGCGGTGACCGGCATGAACTGCGTCATCGAACTGATTCCGCCCCGCACGCTGCCGCGCACCAGTTCGGGCAAGCTAAGCCGCGCCAAGGCGCGCAACCTGTATCTGTCGGGTGAGATCAAGCCGTACGCGGTCGCCGCGTAAGATGCGGGCGCCCCTGGATTGCCCAGGCAATCCAGGGAGTCGCCGCGACGGGCAGCGGGCCGGCGCAGCCGGTCCCGTCTGACGGCGTAGCGCCAACCCGACGGTGACCTACCCACGTCGTCATGCCGGGCTTGTCCCGGCATCCACCGTGCCGCTCATTCAACGGCTGTGGGACTCGCGGATAAGTGGATGCCGGCGCAGGGCCGGCATGACGTTATTGGATCGCCAGCATTTCTAGAACGGACGTCATCCCGGACTTGATCCGGGATCCAAGCCCCAGCGAACGCTGCCGCCATTTGCTTGGACGACACGTTCCATCACAGCTAAAGTCCTGGGCGACGGACAGATCGTAACCAGGGCGACCAAAGCCGCCCTCGTCCTCAAGCCGCGCGCATGTCCTGCATCCGCCGCGCCCGCGCCTTGGCGGTCAGCACGATGTGCCCGCGTTTCTCCTGCACCCAGCCTTGCCGGGTCAGCGCGTCGAGCGTCATCGGGCAGTCGCCACGCGAAATCATCAGATGCGGGCCGGCAGCCCGCGCGGAACCAAGAATGTGTTCGAGCAGCTCGGCGGTGAGCCAAGCGCCATCGTCTTGCTGACCCAATGCGACCCCCCACGGGTTTGAACGGCAGCGTTATCGTGTGCCTGCAGGAGGATAGATTCTCTTTGGCCGGGTCAACCGATTCGTCGGCCGAAGGTGACTGAGCGGGCGGAATCGACGCTGAACCGTTGGCTGCTCGAGCCGACGTGCTGAAAACGCCGCCGCAAGCCGCAAATGCGCGCGGGTCGCAGGGTAGCGGCGCTATCCGAGTCGCCGGCGCGCCGCCCTGCCAAGCGGTTAGCCGACGCGATGCGCGACCAGGTCGTCCACCACCGCCGGATCGGCCAGTGTTGATGTATCGCCCAGGCCCCCCACGTCGCCTTCCGCAATCTTGCGCAGGATTCGCCGCATGATCTTCCCCGACCGTGTTTTGGGCAGCCCAGGGGCGAACTGGATCGCATCGGGGCTGGCGATCGGCCCGATCTCCTTGCGCACCCATTGCCTGAGCTCACCCGCCAGATCGTCCGACCCCTCCACGCCCGAATTCAGCGTGACGTAGGCGTAGATGCCTTGTCCCTTCACGTCGTGCGGCATGCCGACCACCGCGGCCTCCGCCACCTTGGGATGCAGCACCAGCGCGCTTTCCACCTCGGCCGTTCCCATGCGGTGGCCGGAGACGTTCAGCACATCGTCCACGCGGCCGGTGATCCAGTAATAACCGTCCTCGTCGCGGCGGCATCCGTCGCCGGTGAAGTACTTGCCGCGATAGGTGGTGAAATAGGTCTGGAAGAACCGTTCGTGATCGCCCCACACGGTGCGCATCTGCCCCGGCCAACTCGCCGTAATGCACAGATTGCCGCTCGTCTCGCCGTCCAGCACCGAACCATTCTCGTCGACCAGTTGCGGCTGCACGCCGGGCAGCGGGCGGGTGGCGGAGCCCGGCTTCAGGTCGGTCGCGCCGGGCAGCGGCGCGATCAGTGCGCCGCCCGTCTCGGTCTGCCACCAGGTGTCAACGATTGGCGAACGCCCCTCGCCCACCACATCATGGTACCAGCGCCACGCCTCCGGATTGATCGGCTCGCCCACTGTACCGAGCAGCTTCAGGCTCGCCCGGTTGGTCGCCTTCACCGGCGCGTCGCCCTCCTTCATCAGCGCGCGCAGCGCGGTCGGTGCGGTGAACAGCGTGTGCACCTGGTGCCGGTCGACCACCTGCCAGATGCGGCTGGCGTCCGGCCAGTTGGGCAACCCCTCGTACATCAGCGTCGTCGCGCCGTTCGCCAGCGGGCCATAGATCACATAGGTATGCCCGGTCACCCAGCCGATATCGGCGGCACACCAGAAGACGTTGCCGGGACGATAGTCGAACACGAGATCGTGGGTGAAGCTGGCCCACAGCAGATAGCCGCCGGTGGTATGCAGCACGCCCTTGGGCTTCCCCGTCGACCCGGAGGTGTAGAGGATGAACAGCGGGTCCTCCGCCTCCATCGGCTCGGGCGCGCAGTCGGCCGCCACATCGGCAGCGGCCTCGTGGTACCAAACGTCACGATCGTGCATCGGCACATCGTCACCGGTCGCCTTGACGACGATCACCCGTTCCAGGCTGGGCGCATGCGCCGCGGCGGCGTCGACATTGGCCTTCAGCGGAATGCGCTTGCCGCCGCGCCGCCCGCAGTCGGCGGTGACGACCAGCTTGGAGTCGCAATCCTCGATCCGGCCGGCGAGCGCCTCGGGCGAAAAGCCGCCGAACACCACCGAATGGATCGCACCGATTCGCGCGCAGGCGAGCAGCGCAAACGCCGCCTCGGGGATCATCGGCAGGTAGATCGTCACGCGGTCGCCCTTCGCTACCCCCTGCGCCTTCAGCACGTTGGCGAAGCGGCAGACCTCGGCATGCAGCTCGGCATAGGTGAAGCGCTTCGCCTCCTCGCCCGGCTCGTCGGGTTCCCAGATGATCGCGACGGTGTCGCCGCGTTCCGCCAGATGCCGATCCAAGCAGTTGGCGGACACGTTGAGCACGCCGTCCTTGAACCAGCTGATGCCGAAATCCGCCTCGTCGAACGACCAGTCGCCCGCAACCGTCGGCGCCTTCACCCAATCGAGCCGCGCCGCCTGCTCCAGCCAGAAGGCATCTGGATCACGCGCGGCGGCGGCATACATCGCCTCATAGCCGGCGCGATCCACCTTTGCCTCGGCGGCCCAGTCCGCGGGTACCGGGTAAAGCTGCTGGTCGGCCATGCATCGTCTCCTTTGCCTGCGTGTTGCCCGCTGGCATGGAGGCTTGGCAACCGTCTTGCTTGCGCGGCGCTCAGATCAGCGCAGCTGTTCCAGGATACCGTTGATGACGAACTGCACCGCCAGCGCCGCTAGCAGCACGCCCAGCAACCGGGTGATCACCGCCTCGATCTTGTGCCCCAGCAGTCGCATCAGCGGCCCGGCCGCAAGCAGCGCCACAAGGGTCAGCAGCAAAATGGTGGCTAGGGCGGCGAGCACGATCAACGATCGCTCCAGCCCGTCGTTGCGCGCCATCAGCAGCATGACGCTCGCGATCGAGCCAGGACCGGCGATCATCGGCATCGCCATGGGAAAGATCGAGACGTCCTCGGCCTCTTCGGGCGTAATGTTGGCCGCACGATCCTCGCGCCGCTGCGTGCGCTTTTCGAACACCATCTCCAGCGCGATGAGGAACAGCATGATGCCGCCCGCAATACGGAATGAGGCAAGCTCGATGCCAAGCCCGTGCAGCAGCTTTTCGCCAAACAGCGCGAACACCAGCAGGATCGCCGAGGCAACGCCCACCGCGCGGATCGCCATGGAGCGCCGCTGCGCCGCGCTCGCGCCGTTCGTCAGGCCCGCGTAGATCGGCGCGCAGCCCGGCGGATCGATCACCACGAAAAATGTGATGAGCGCGGAGATGTAGAGTTCGATCATGATCGCCTCGGCTTGGGGGCAGGGACGCGATCGTCGATCACGGTTTCATAGGCTGCGCCGGTCCACATCTGCACGGTAAAGCGGTGGCCGCCGTCGGGCGCAACCTGCCAATGCCAGCGCAGCGTGGCGTCGCGCGATGCGCCGCCGCTGTTTTCCGCCTCTTTGTTGTGCGTCGGCGTGCCCTTGCACGCGGCGCGGCGAAGGCGCGGCTTTGCCACGCGCGGGCGTGGCGCCGCCACATCGCCGCCTCCATCGAGCAGCCAGCGCCACTCCCCGTCCGGCTGCCGCCGCCAGATGGTCGAAAAGAAACTGTGCCGCCCGCCCGGCCAGAACGCGCCGCCGGTATTCGCCGCGGTCACGCCGTCGCACGAGACGAAGCTCGCAGTCGGCCACCAATTCACGGACTGGGGCGGATCGGGCGCGTCCTTCAGCGCCACCGAGACCGGCTGCGGCGGCAGGAAGATCGCGTCCTTCGCCGCCCATTTGCGAAAGGCGGTCCATTGCCCCAGCTTCTGCGCGTCGGCAGCGAACGCATGCTCCGCCTCCACCGCGCTCTGCGGCGCGGCAGCCGCCAGCAGCAGGGCGACGAGCACGCTCAGATCGCCTGCGATAAGGTGACACCCTGCCGGCGAGCGGCGGAGACCAAAGTATTGCGCAGCAGCACCGCAATCGTCATCGGGCCGACGCCGCCAGGCACCGGCGTCATCGCCCCCGCCACCTCGGCACAAGCGGGATCGACGTCGCCGACCAGCCCGCCCTCGGTGCGGTTGATGCCGACGTCGACCAGCGTTGCCCCCGGCTTGATCCATTCGGGCTTCACCATCGCGGCGCGGCCCACCGCGGCAACGACGATATCTGCGCGCTTCACCACCTCCGGCAGATCGCGGGTGCGCGAATGCGCCACCGTCACGGTGCAACTGTCACCGATCAGCAGCTGCGCCATCGGCTTGCCGACGATGTTGGAGCGGCCGATCACCACCACATCGAGGCCCGTAAGATCGCCATGCACATCGCGCAGCAGCATCAGGCAGCCGAGCGGCGTACACGGCACGAAGCCCTCCAGCCCCGTCGCCAGCCGGCCGGCGTTGACCGGGTGGAAACCGTCCACGTCCTTGTCGGGATCGATGCGCGTGATGATCGCGCTTTCGTCGAGATGCTTGGGCAGCGGTAATTGGACAAGAATGCCATCGACGGCGGGATCAGCGTTCAGCTGATCGACCAGCGCCTCCAGCGTTTCCTGCGTCGTATCGGCGGGCAGGCGATGCTCGAAGCTTTCCATGCCGGCCGCAACGGTCGCCTTGCCCTTGGAACGGACATAGACCGCAGAGGCGGGATCCTCGCCCACCAGCACCACGGCGAGGCCCGGCTTGCGCCCCGCCTGTGCCGTCACTTCAGCTGCGCCCGCCGCCACCCGCGCGCGCAGGCCGGCGGCAAATGCTTTTCCGTCGATGTTCCGTGCCGTCATGCTGGCTGGCCATAGAGGGTCGCAGCGATGCGCGCCAGCGCAGTGGGATCGCCGGTGACGAACAATCGTTTCAGCCGCGCGGTGTCGCCCGCGATCAGGCGCACCGCGCCGCGTGACACACCAAAGGTCTTGGCAACCAGAGCGATCAACGCTGCATTCGCCGCCCCATCGACGGGCGGCGCGCTGACCCGCGCGGCGAAGTGATCCGGCGTGCCGGCGGTGAGCGCGTTGCGCCCGCCACGCGGCGTCAGCCGAACCGCGATGGCCAGCCCGTCCGCGGCCGGCCGCCAGGCGCTCAGATCGAGCCCATCACGACGCTGGCCTGCACATTGTTCAGGATGATGGTGAGGATGGCGATGCCGATCAGCACCACTGCCGGCGCGAAATCGATGCCGCCGGTATTGGGCAGGATGCGGCGGATCGGGCGGTACAGCGGCTCGGTCAGCCGATCGAGACCCTGGTACAGCGAGCGCACGAAATTCGACTGCATGTTGACGACGTTGAACGCCACCAGAAGCGACAGCACGAACTGGATGACGATGACCCACCAGACCACGTTCAGCAGGACCTGAAGGATCTGGACGATGGTGAGCATCAACAAGAGCAATCTCCGTTCGGGTGTGTCATGTCATTAGCACAGTTGGGCTTTCCCAACCGATCGATCAAGCCTTGCCGACCCGCGATTACGCTTGCCGGATCAGCGTGCCCGCGCCGCGCCGGGTGAAGATTTCCAGCAACATGCCGTGCGGCACCCGCCCGTCCAGCACCACCGCAGCGTCGACCCCGGCCTGCACTGCGGCCACGCACGTCTCCAGCTTGGGGATCATGCCGCCCGAAATCGTGCCATCCGCGCGCAGCGCCGCGACGTCCCCCGGCGTCAGGTCGGTCACCAGGTCTCCCTGCTTGTCCAGCACGCCCGCCACGTCGGTCAGCAGGAAGAAACGCTTGGCGTCCAGCGCCGCGGCGATCGCGCCCGCCATGGTATCGGCGTTGATGTTATAGGTGTGGCCGTCCGCCCCGATGCCGATCGGCGCGATCACGGGGATGATCCCGTCGCGGCTCAGCGTGTCGATGATGCGGCGGTCCACCGCCACCGGCTCGCCGACAAAGCCCAGGTCGACCTTGCGCTCGATGCCCTGCAACTGGTCGGGCTCCAGCCGGCCGACCTTTTCGGCCTGCACCAGCCCTGCGTCCTTGCCCGAAATACCCACCGCGCGCCCGCCCGCGGCCGCGATCCAGGAGACGATCTGCTTGTTGATCGATCCGGCCAGCACCATTTCGGCGATGTGTGCGGTTTCCTCGTCGGTGACGCGCAGGCCATCGACGAAGCGCGATTCGACGCCCAGCCGCTTCAGCATGGATCCGATCTGCGGGCCGCCGCCGTGCACCACGACCGGGTTGATCCCCACCGCCTTGAGCAGCACCACATCCTCGGCGAAGTCGCGCTGCGCCTCCGGATCGCCCATCGCATGCCCGCCGTACTTCACGACGAATGTCGCACCGGCGTAGCGCTGGAGATACGGCAGCGCCTCGACTAGTGTCTCGGCCTTGGCAAGCAATGCCGGCGCGGGAGTATGATCGGTCATGCGCGGGCCTTTACCAGATGCGTGCGCCGACGAAAGCGCCCATGCCGTCAGCGATCCAGCCGCCGCCCAAGCGCGACGAAGCCGTAGATCAGCGGCGGCACCAACACGATCGACAGCGTGACCTTGGCGATCATCTGCCCCACGAGCAGCTCGCCGATCGGGAACACGCCATAAAAGGCGATGGTGACGAACAGCAGGGTATCGACGATCTGCGACAGCACACTGGCGACGGCCGAGCGGAGCCACAGCAGCCGACTGCCCTCGCCTCCCTTCAGCGCCGCGAAGATGGTGACGTTCAGCGTCTGCGAGGTGCCATAAGCGACGATCCCACCCAGCCAGATGCGCGGCGTGCCGGTCATCATCATGTCGAACGCGGCCAGACGCTCGGGCTCCATCGCGGGCGACGCCGGCACCGCCAGCACCACCAACGTCAGCAGCAGCGAGACGATCAACGGGATAAAGCCGATCTGCACCAGCCGGTTGGCGACATGCCGCCCGTGCAGCTCCGCAATCGCGCTGGATGTCGCGACCAGCAGCAGAAAGGCGAATATGCCCGCCTCCACCGCTAGTGGTCCCAATGCGATCTGCTTGTTGCCGAGCACCCCGGCTATGCACACCATGCCGCCGTAGAAGATCGAGAAAGCGAAGAGCGAGCGCGCGATGGGCGCTGGGGCGCGTGATTCCATCCGCACGCCGGTAGCATCGCGATGACGCATCGTCATCACGGACTTCGCCATCCATGTCGCTTCCGGCACAGGCAAGTGGTTGGATGCTTGTCGAACCCCGCCCCCCTTCCCTATGAAGGCACACGACAAAAGCATCCGGCGGCGCAGCTCCGCCCGCAGCGGGGAAGTGTCGCAGTTGAGCCGTTTTCTGATCGGCATCGCCGGTATCGTCGTGATTCTCGGGCTTGCCGTGGCCCTGTCCACCGATCGCCGCGCCATTCGCCCCCGCATCGTCGCCAGCGCCTTTGCGCTCCAGGTCGGCATCGCCGTGCTGGTGCTCTACGCGCCCTGGGGCAAGCGCATCCTGTCGGGCATGTCGGCGGGGGTTTCCAGCCTGCTCGGCTATGCCAAGGCGGGCGTCGACTTCCTGTTCGGCCCGCTCGCCTCCCCCGAGATCGGCGGCAACAGCTTCGCGATCGCCGCGCTGCCAGTGATCATCTTCTTCGCCAGCCTCGTGTCGATCCTTTACTATCTCGGCGTCATGCAACTGATCGTCCGCTGGCTGGGCGGCGCGATCGAGAAGGTGATCGGCGTATCGAAGGTGGAAAGCCTGTGCGCCGCCGCCAACGTCTTCGTCGGGCAGAGCGAATCGCCGCTGGTGATCCGCCCCTATCTCGCCGGCCTCACCCCGCCGCAGCTGTTCACCGTGATGACCAGCGGCATGGCCGGCGTCGCGGGCACGATCCTCGCAGCCTATGCCTCCATGGGCATCCGCATCGACTATCTGCTCGCCGCCAGCTTCATGGCCGCGCCCGGCGGCATCCTGATGGCGAAGATCATCATGCCCGACCGCACGGTCCCGCCGGAGGGCGAGCTGCCGCTCGGCGACCTGCCCGATCCCGATCGCGAGATCCTGGTGTCGGAAGGGCGAGTTGCCGGTGCAAGCATCGCCGCTTTGCCGAGCGAGACGACCCCCGGCGAGCCGATGCCGCAGGCGACGCATGACGAGGAAAAACCCGCAAACCTCATCATGGCCGCGGCGCAGGGCGCACAGACCGGCGTGCGCCTCGCCGTCGCGGTGGGCGCGATGGTGCTGGCATTCGTCGCGCTGGTGGCGCTCGCCAACGGGCTGCTCGGCGCGTTCGGCGGGCTGTTCGGCCGGCCGGACCTCAGCTTCCAGATGCTGCTCGGCTATGTCTTTGCGCCGGTGATGTTCCTCATCAACGTGCCCTGGGACGAGGCGCTGCGCGCCGGCGGGCTGTTCGGCGAGAAGATCGTGCTGAACGAATTCGTCGCCTATATCGATCTCGGCAAGCAGGCCGCCGCCGGCCTGTCCGCGCGCACGGTGGCGATCGTCACCTTTGCCTTGTGCGGCTTCGCCAATTTCTCCTCCATCGCGATCCAGATGGCGGTGACGGGCAACCTTGCCCCGAACCAGCGCCCGATGATCGCCAAGCTCGGCATCCGTGCGCTGCTGGCGGGCAGCCTCGCCAACCTCATGTCCGCGGCGCTCGCGGGACTGCTGATCGGCTGAGGCGCCGTATGGGGGCCGCCGTCAAAAAGTCGTTCTGTTTCGGAAAAGTTGTTCGCTGATTTTCGTGGCGGCGCCGAAAAAGCAATGCAGCCGTGAAGATAAATCCAAGGCCAGCTTGATCCGATTTTCGGCTGTAATGCTGCGGATTCGCTATTTGGCGCAAGCAAGCTATACTGGCGCCGCTACAGTCGCACATTGATGGTTTTTCGGCGCTTTCACGCTTCGTTCCTTCTTTCCCTGCCGCCGCGGCACCGGGCGTTCCGGTTGTCGGCTCGCCTGGCCCTAATAGAAGGAACCATCATGGCCCAGATCGGCACCGTCAAATTCTTCAACGCCGACAAAGGCTTCGGCTTTATCGCGCCCGACAATGGCGGCGCGGACGCGTTTGTTCATATCTCGGCGGTCGAGCGCGCCGGCTTCGTCACGCTGCAACAGAATCAGCGTGTCAGCTATGAGCTGGAGAACGACCGGCGCGGGCGCACGAGCGCCGTTTCGCTGGAAGCGGCCGAATAAAAGACCGACGTCACGGGCCGGCATGTCGCCGGCCCGCTTCATGCTTGAAGGGAGAAGTCCATGGCGGATGACGTATCCACCTATCGTGCCCGGGCCAACAACGAGCGGGCAAATGCCGCAGCCACGCAGTTGGCCAACGTGCGTGATCGCTGCGAACGCGCGGCCCTCGCCTGGGATGTCATGGCCGATCGTGCCGAGCGGGTGACATCACAGCGTATCGAACGTGAAGCGCAGACGGCGCAGCGTACGGCCGGCAGCCCAACCTAGCCTCAACATCCCACAGCGCGCCCGGACGGGTTTTTCTTCACCCCCGCCCAAGCCGCATTCGCTTGCGCAGCGTGCCCGGCATCCAGCGCGACGCGAACGCCAGCCGGCGTGCCGTCTTGCCGACGAGCGTGTGCAGCCGGTCGCCATGCACCGCCGCCCAAGCGGCCTCCGCCACTGTCTCAACCGGCGTGAACTCCAGTCCCGCCTCGACCACCGTCTCGCGCACGCTGCGGTTTGATCCGCCGACCGCGGCGGTCAGCAGGGGCGTATCAATGAAGCCGGGCATCAGGCTGCGCACGCGAATGCCGTCCGCCGCCCATTCGCCGTCCAGCGCCTCGGTCAGCCCACGCACCGCGAACTTGGTTGACGAATAGACCGCCGCCCCGGCCGTGCCGTAAATTCCCGATGCCGACGCGGTGTTGAGCAGGCACGCGCCCGGCGTCGCGGCGAGATACGGGTACGCCAGCCGCGCGCCGTACAGCACGCCCTTGAAGTTCACGTCCACCGCGCGGTCGAGCTCGTCCAGCGACGCCGCACCAAACGGCCCGCCCACCGCGACGCCGGCGTTGTTGAACAACACGTCCAGCCGGCCGCCGCTCGCCTGCGTGAATTCGGCCAGCACCTCCTCCCAATCCTCGGGCGAGCGCACGTCCATGACGTGGCGGCTGGTGCGCTCCGCCGGCAGCCGCGCCGCGGTCTCCGCCAGCGCCGCCGCGTCGCGATCGGCCAGCCCGACGCGCCAGCCGCGATCCGCAAACAATTGCGCCGTCGCGCGCCCGATGCCCGAACCGCCGCCGGTGATCAGGATTGCCTTCATCTTGTGCCTCTCGTTTGACCTTGCCGCACGCATCCCGCATCCTCGCGCCCGATGCCAGCGGAAACACCCGGACCCTCGGTCGCCTTCCACGGCATTACCAAACGCTTCCGCGAGGGGCCGCCCGCCGTCGCCGACGTGTCGCTTGAGATCGCCGGGGGCTGCTTCGTCGCGCTGGTCGGCACGTCCGGATCGGGCAAGTCCACGCTGCTCAAGACGATCAACCGGCTGGTGCAGCCGACCGCGGGCCATGTTTCCATCGACGGCGAAGACGTGACCGCTCGCCCGCTGCCCCAGCTTCGCCGCGGCATCGGCTATGTCTTCCAGAACGTCGGCTTGTTCCCGCACCTGACCATCGCAGAGAATATCGCGCTGCCGCTCCGCATCGCCGGCGACGCCGTTGGTGACCGCGTCGGCGCGATGCTCGATCTGGTCGAATTGCCGCGCGACATCGCCGGCCGGCTGCCCGCCGCACTGTCCGGCGGGCAGCGCCAGCGGATCGGCGTCGCGCGCGCTTTGGTCGCCAATCCGCGGCTGATGCTGATGGACGAACCCTTCGGCGCGCTCGATCCCGTCACGCGCGATTCGCTGGGCGGCGCGGTGCATGCGCTGCACGCCCGGCTCGGTCTCACCACAATCATGGTGACGCACGACATGGCGGAGGCGCTGCTACTCGCGGATCGCGTGCTGGTGATGCGCGCCGGCCGCATCGTCGCCGACGAAACACCCGACGCGCTGCTGGCGGGGGCCGGCGGCGACGCCGCACAGGCACTTGTCGCAATTCCCCGCGGGCAGGCCGAGCGGCTGGCCCAAGTGAAGGCAGCCCGATGACCGGCGCCTTCGCCCGCGTCCCCGAGCTCGCCGCGCAGCATCTGCTGCTCGCCATGGCCGCGCTCGCACTCGGCATCGCCATCGCCGTTCCGCTCGGCTTCTGGTCCGCACATCGCCCGGCGGCGGCGCGCGTGGCGCTCGGGTTCGCCAGCCTGGTGCAGACGATCCCCAGCCTCGCGCTGCTCGCACTCTTCTATCCGGTACTGCTGTGGATCGGCGGAGTGCCCGCGCTCGGCTTCCTGCCCTCGCTCCTTGCGCTGACGCTCTATGCGCTGCTGCCGATCCTGCGCAACGTCGTCACCGGGCTGCAGGGGCTCAACCCCGCAGTGATCGAGGCGGCGGACGGGATCGGCATGACCCGCTGGCAGAAACGCCGGCTGGTCGAGGCGCCGCTGGTGCTGCCGGTGGTGATGGCCGGCATCCGCACCGCTGCGGTCTGGACGATCGGCGCGGCGACGCTGTCCACCACCGTGGGCCAGCCGAGCCTCGGCGATCTGATCTTCGCGGGGCTTCAGACGCAATCCTGGCCACTGGTGCTCGCCGGCTGCATCGCCGCCGCCGCGCTGGCGCTGGCCGTTGACGCGCTGCTCGGGCTCGCCGAACATGGCCTGCGCACCCGCCGCCGCTGGCTGGCCTGGGTGGCGCTGGGCATCATCGCGGCCGCCACGTTCGCCGCCTCCGCCCCGTTGTGGCGCAGCGGGGGCAGCGACCGAGTGGTGGTCGGCGCCAAGAACTTTTCGGAGCAATATATCCTCGCCCGGCTGATCGGCGACCGGCTGCGCGCAGCGGGGTACGAGGTCGAGTATCGCGACGGGCTCGGCTCGGCGGTCGCGTTCGGCGCGGTCGCGAGCGGCGCGATCGACGTGTACGTCGATTATGCCGGCACGATCTGGACCAACCAGATGGAGCGCACCGACGTCCCCGCCCGCCCCGCGCAGGTGCGCGCGATCGCCGACTGGACGAAGCGGACGCACGACGTGTCGCTGCTCGGCACCCTCGGCTTCGAAAACGCCTATGCCTTTGCGATGCGCGAGGGCGAGGCGAACCGGCTCGGCATCGCCACCCTGGACGATCTCGCCGCCCGCTCGCCGCAGCTAAGGCTCGGGTCCGACCTCGAATTTCTGGAGCGACCCGAATGGGCCGCGGTACGCCGCGCCTATCCGATGCGCTTTGCCGAGGCGACGCCCTATAGCCCGACCTTCATGTACCGCGCACTGGCGAGCGGACGGGCGGACGTGATCAGCGCCTTTTCCTCCGACGGGCGCATCGCGGCGGACAAGCTGCGCGTGCTTGCCGATCCGAAGCAGGCGATCCCCGGCTATGATGCCATCCTGCTGGTCGCGCCCAAGCGCGCCGACGACGCTCGCTTCACCGGTGCGTTGCGCCCGCTGCTCGGCGCGATCTCGGTCGAGAACATGCGCGAGGCGAACTACATGGTCGATCGCGACAGCGACAAGGCGACACCCGAGGCCGCGGCGGACTGGCTGGCGCAGCGGATCGGGCGGTAAACACTGGCCCGTTTGTGCTGAGCCTGTCGAAGCACATGTCCCAAAGCAAACACCGCTTGGCACGCAATTCGACAAGCTCAGGGCGCACGGTGGAAATAATCACCCCATCGTCAGCACAATCTTACCCACATGGTCGCCCGCCTCCATCCGGCGGTGCGCCTCCGCCGCCTCGGCGAACGGAAACACCTTATCCATCACCGGCTTCAGCCTGCCCGCCTCGACATGCGGCCACACGGTGCGCGCCAGTTCGTCCGCCACCATCGCCTTGAACCCTAAATCGCGCGCGCGCAGCGTCGATCCGGTCAGCGTCAGGCGGCGCATCATCACCTCGAAGATCGGGATGGTCGCCTTGGCCCCGCCCTGCACCGCGATCGAGACGTGCCGGCCGTCCTCCGCCAGGCACTTCAGGTTGCGCGGGATGTAATCGCCGCCCACCATGTCGAGCACCGCCGCAACGCCCTTGCCGCCGGTGATCTCCTTCACCCGCTCGACGAAATCCTCGGTCTTGTAGTTGATCGCGTGGTCCGCGCCGAGCGCCCTGGCCGCCGCGACCTTCTCGTCCGATCCGGCGGTCACGATGATCGTCACGCCAAAGATGTTGCATAGCGCGATCGCCATGGTGCCGATGCCGCTGGTGCCGCCATGCACCAGCACCGTATCGCCCTCGGTCGCATAAGCGCGCTCGAACAGGTTGGTCCACACGGTGAAGAGCGTTTCCGGCATCGCCGCCGCTTCTTCCATCGACAGGAGCTCGGGCACCGGCAAACATTGCCCGGCGGGCGCCGCGACATATTCGGCATAGCCGCCACCGGCCACCAGGGCACAGACCGGCTGGCCGATCATCAGCGACGCGACATCGGGCGCCATCGCCACCACCTCGCCGGACACCTCCAGGCCATAGATGGTCGGCGCGCCCGGCGGCGGGGGATAGGCACCCTTGCGCTGCATCACGTCCGGCCGGTTCACGCCCGCAGCGGCAACGCGGATCAGCACCTCGCCCGGTTGCAGCGCCGGCACCGGCCGCTCCGTCAGCGTCAGCACCTCGGGGCCGCCATGAACCTCGGGATCGATCGCCTGCATCATCGCCGGAATATCGTTCATCGCCGTTCCCCCTTAACCATACATCCGTGAATGCATGGGCGCGCCTTATTGACTTCGCACCCGCAGCGGTCAACGATGCGCGTCATGGATCTGGATGATATCCTTGGGTCCCGGCCCGACGATCCCTTGAGCGCGCTGCTGCGCGAGGATCTCGATCGCCTCTCGGTGGCGGAGCTGGAGGCGCGGATCGCCGCGCTGGAGGGCGAAATCGCCCGATCCCGCCGCAAGATCGATCATGCGGTGAACCACCGCGCGAGCGCGGACGCCCTGTTCAAGCGATGACCCGGGGCGCATCGGCTGGCCGCGACGCCATCTGCCGGTGCGGGGCCACGATGCCATTCGGCCTGCCGCTTGATGCCGGGCGTCGCAATCACGACATTGTAGCAAAGGGCCAGGCGCCTTCCCCCGAGGCGTCACTCCATGGCCCCCTAGGAGTACCCTGAATGCCATCCTTTGCCAGCGCTCTCGAGACCACGCTGCACAAGGCGCTCGAGGCTGCGTCCGCGCGGCGCCACGAATATGCAACGCTTGAACACCTCCTCTTCGCGCTCGTCGACGACGAACACGCCAGCCAGGTGATGACCGCGTGCGGCGTCGATCTCGGCGAGCTGAAAACCACCGTTGCGCATTATCTCGATACCGAGCTTGGCGCGCTCAAGGTCGATCAGCAGACCGATCCCTCGCCCACCAGCGGCTTCCAGCGCGTCGTCCAGCGCGCGATCCTGCACGTCCAGTCGTCGGGCCGCGACGAAGTGACCGGCGCCAACGTGCTGGTCGCCCTGTTCTCCGAACGCGAAAGCTATGCCGTCTATTTCCTGCAGCAGCAGGACATGAGCCGCCTCGATGCCGTTAGCTTCATCAGCCACGGCGTCGGCAAGGGCGCGGCCGCACCCGAAGCCTCGTCCGGCCCCAAGGGCGCCGAGGACAAGGAAGAGAAGAAGCCGGCGGAAAAGGGCGCCAAGGGCGAAAGCGCGCTCAAGCAGTTCACCGTCGACCTCAATGAAAAGGCCAAGAACGGCAAGGTCGATCCGCTGATCGGCCGCGGGCCGGAGGTCGATCGCACGGTGCAGATCCTGTGCCGCCGGTCGAAGAACAACCCGCTCTATGTGGGCGATCCGGGCGTCGGCAAGACCGCGATTGCGGAAGGCCTCGCGCGCAAGATCGTCGAGGGCGACGTGCCCGACGTGCTGAAGCCCGCGGTGATCTATTCGCTCGACATGGGCGCGTTGCTTGCCGGCACGCGCTACCGCGGCGATTTCGAGGAGCGGCTGAAGCAGGTCGTCAACGAACTGGAAAAGCTGCCGCACGCGGTGCTGTTCATCGACGAGATCCACACGGTGATCGGTGCCGGCGCGACCAGCGGCGGCGCGATGGACGCGTCGAACCTGCTGAAGCCGGCGCTGTCGGGCGGCACGATCCGTTGTATCGGGTCGACCACCTACAAGGAGTTCCGCAACCACTTCGAGAAGGATCGCGCGCTGCTGCGCCGGTTCCAGAAGATCGACGTGAACGAGCCGACGATCGAGGATACGATCAAGATCCTCGCCGGCCTGCGCTCGGCGTTCGAGACGCACCATGACGTGAAGTACACGCCCGACGCGATCAAGTCGGCCGTGGAGCTCTCCGCGCGCTACATCAACGACCGCAAGCTGCCCGACAAGGCGATCGACGTGATCGACGAGGTCGGCGCGATGCAGATGCTGGTGGCGCCGTCGAAGCGCAAGAAGACGATCACGCCCAAGGAGATCGAGCAGGTCATCGCGACCATGGCGCGCATCCCGCCGAAGAGCGTGTCGACCGACGACAAGAAGGTGCTCGAGACGCTCGAGACCGACCTGAAGCGTGTCGTGTTCGGCCAGAACAAGGCGATCGAGAACCTCGCGTCGGCGATCAAGCTGTCACGCGCGGGCCTTCGCGATCCCGAGAAGCCGATCGGCAATTACCTCTTCACCGGCCCCACGGGCGTCGGCAAGACGGAAGTCGCCAAGCAGCTCAGCGTCATCATGGGCATTCCGCTCCAGCGGTTCGACATGTCCGAATATATGGAGCGTCACTCGGTCAGCCGGCTGATCGGTGCCCCGCCGGGCTATGTCGGCTTCGACCAGGGCGGGCTGCTGACCGACGCGGTCGACCAGAACCCGCATTGCGTGCTGCTGCTCGACGAGATCGAGAAGGCGCATCCGGACCTGTTCAACATCCTGCTGCAGGTGATGGACAACGGGCGCCTGACCGACCAGCACGGCAAGACGGTCGACTTCCGCAACGTCATCCTGATCATGACGACCAATGCGGGCGCATCCGACATGGCGCGCGAGACATTGGGCTTCGGCAATCTTTCCCGCGAGGGCGAGGACGAGCAGGCGGTACAGAAGCTGTTCACGCCGGAATTCCGCAATCGTCTCGATGCGATCGTGCCGTTCAGCTACCTGCCGACCGAAGTCGTCGCGCGGGTGGTGGACAAGTTCATCCTTCAGCTGGAGCTCCAGTTGGCGGACCGCGACGTCCACATCAAGCTCGACGACGAGGCGCGCCAGTGGCTCACCACCAAGGGCTATGACAAGCTCTATGGCGCGCGCCCGATGGGCCGCCTGATCCAGGAGAAGATTAAGCAGCCGCTCGCCGAGGAGCTGCTCTTCGGCAAGCTCGTCCATGGCGGTGAGGTCGTGGTGAAGCTGAAGGACAATGCGCTGACGTTCGAGATCGTCGGCGCAGCGCCCAAGAAGCCGCGCAAGAAGGGCGGCAAGCCGAAGGTCGAGGCGGAATAATGATCAAGGGCGCCGATCGCGAGATCGGCGCCCTTTCAGCCAGTGCGCTTGGTCCCAGACCACCCGTCATCCCGGCCTTGAGCCGGGATCCATCCGTCAGCGAACGCTGCGTGACATGATAACCGACAATGCCGGCGCCGCTATGGCCCCGGATTAAGTTCAGGATAACGCGACTATGCAGTCCAGTCAGCCCAACCCTTCATGCCAGACTCTTCCCGGCATCCAGGGCTGTGCATCTCTCACGATTGTTGGACGAGCGAACGGGTAGATGCCGGGGCGCGCCCAGCGTGAACGTAATGACGAATATATCGCCCGTATCTGGTGGCGCTCGAATCGTCGTACCTTAACTCAGCGCCAAAGCTCAGCCCCTCGGCGAGCCCTCGCCCTTGGCCACCCACTGCGGGCCGCTCGCCTTGCAGGCGGCGCTGATCATCGGGAACATGAGGTCGGTAGCGCGGGCAAGCGCAGCGGGCGCCGCTGCCTGGCATTGCTGCACCGTGGTATAGCGCGCCGGCTCAATCCGCGCCTCGGCGCAGCCGGAGCTGTCGTCGCCGCAGCCCATGATCGCCAGAACGAAAAAAACCGGTTGCATACTCGCCTCCACTCTGCATCACCAACCGTTCGCGGCGCCCGAATGTTCCGAAAAACTCTCTTGCCAGTGTGTTAGCGAGATGACACACTCGATGCTCTCAAGGGGAGGATCGAGTGATGCTGTCGGTGACGAAGGCGGTGCTTGCCGCGACCGGAATGATGCTTGCCGCGCTGCCGGCGCTTGTCGCGGCCGCCCCGGCACGGGGCGACCGCGTGCCGCTGATCGAGCGGGCCAAGCTGTTCGGCAACCCCGAGAAAACCGGCGGCAAGCTGTCACCCGATGGGCGGTGGATCAGCTACATCGCCCCGCGTGACGGCGTGCTGAACGTCTGGGTCGCGCCCGCCGCCGATCCCGCCGCCGCCCGCCCGCTCACGGCGGAGAAACAGCGCCCGATCCGTCAGATCTTCTGGGCACCCGATTCGAGCCAGATCCTGTTCGTCAACGACAAGGGCGGCGACGAGAACTTCCGGCTGTACGGCGTTCCCGTCAGCGGCGGCGACGCGCGCGATTACACGCCGTTCGACAAGGTCCGCGTCATGCCGATCGGCCAGAGCGCGATCATCAAGGATCGCATCCTCATCGGCCTGAACAATCGCGACCCGCGCTGGCACGACGTCCACAGCCTGGACCTCAAGACCGGCAAGCTGACGCTGGTCATGCAGAACGACGGTTACGGCCGCTTCCTCGCCGACGAGCAGCTAAACCTGCGCCTCGCCTCGCGCCCGCGCGCCGATGGCGGCGAGGACTGGTTCCGCGTGACGAACGGCGCGGTCGAGCAGACGCCGTTCGTCTCCTACGGGCTGGACGATGCGGCGAACACCTATCCGCTCGGCTTCACCAGCGATGGCGCCACGCTCTACTGGGTGGATTCGCGCGACGGCGACACCTCGGCGATCAAGGCGCAGGACGCCGCGGGCAAGATGACGCTAATCGCGCAGGACCCGCGTGTCGATCTGGAGGAAGGGCTGTTCAATCCGAAGACCGGCGTGATCGAGGCGTATCGTCAGGAATATCTGAAGGGCGAATACGTCCCCGTCGGCGATGCGGTCACCGCCGACCTCGCCTTTCTGAAGGCGCAGAACAAGGGCGAGTTCACCGTCACCAGCCGCACCGATGCCGACGACAAATGGCTGGTCGCCTTTGACGCCGTGTCCGCCCCCGCCTCCACCTGGGTCTATGATCGCAAGGCCAAGGCGCTGAAACAGCTCTACGTGTCGCGCCCGGCGCTGGTCGGCGCGCCGTTGGTGCCGATGCACCCCGCGGTCATCAAGTCGCGCGACGGGCTGGACCTCGTGTCCTATCTGTCGCTGCCGCGCGAGGCCGATGCGAACGGCGATGGCAAGGCGGACAGGCCCGTGCCGATGGTCCTGTTCGTCCATGGCGGGCCGTGGGGCCGCGACGTGTATGGCTACAACAGCTATCACCAGTGGATGGCGAACCGCGGCTATGCCGTGCTGTCGGTTAACTTCCGCGCCTCCACCGGCTTCGGCAAGAAGTTCCTCACCGCCGGCAACATGGAATGGGGCCGCAAGATGCACGACGACCTGCTCGACGCGGTCGACTGGGCCGTGGCGCAGGGTGTGACGACCCGGGACAAGGTCGCGATCATGGGCGGCTCCTACGGCGGCTATGCGACGCTCGCCGGCCTTGCCTTCACGCCCGATACCTTCGCCTGCGGCGTCGACATCGTCGGCCCGTCGAACCTCAACACGTTGCTCGGCTCCATCCCGGCCTATTGGGAAGCGGGCAAGCAGCAAATGTACCGCCGCATGGGCAATCCCACCACGCCGGAGGGTCAGGCGATCCTGAAGGAACGCTCGCCGCTGTTCGCCGCGGACAGGATCAAGAAGCCGCTGCTGATCGGCCAGGGCGCCAGCGATCCGCGCGTCAACGTGCGCGAAAGCGATCAGATCGTCGACGCGATGAAGGCGAAGAACATCCCCGTCACCTATGTCGTCTTCCCCGACGAGGGCCATGGCTTCGCCCGCCCGGTCAACAACATCGCGTTCAACGCGGTCACTGAGAACTTCCTCGCCCCCTGCCTCGGCGGCCGCGCGGAGCCGATCGGCGACGCACTGGCGGCATCCACCGCCGACGTGCGCGAGGGCGCCGGAAACGTTCAGGGCCTCTCCGTACCACCCGCCACGCGGTAAGCGTCGCCGCGCTGTAGGCCGCCGCCATCCCCGATCGGGAGGGCGGCGGCGGCCTCGATCGTCGCTGCCCCCATTGCGCCGGCGCCGCATCGCCCCGACATAAGCACGCAATGCCACCGTCCGATACGACCGGGCGTAGCGTCGAGCGCCCGCTCGGGCCCACGCTGCGCCGCTTCCTCCCCTATCTCTGGCCCGCCGACGCCCCCGGCATGAAGCTGCGCGTCGCGGGCGCCATGACGTTGGTGGTGCTGTCGAAGCTCGTTCAGGTCTATGGCGCGCCGTTTGCGCTGCAGGGCGCAGTGGACGGCATGGCGTCGCTGCCGCGCTCCCCCGCCACGCTCGTGATCCTGCTGGTCGTCGGCTATGCCGCCGCGCGCTTCGGCAGCACCCTGTTCGACAATCTGCGCAACACGGTGTTCGAAAGCGTCGGGCAGGAGGCGACCCGTCGCCTTGCATCGCAGGTGTTCCGCCACCTGCACGATCTGTCGCTGCGCTTTCATCTCGAGCGGCGCACCGGCGCGGTCACCAAGGTGGTGGAGCGCGGCACCAAAAGCATCGACACGATGCTCTACTTCCTCCTGTTCAACATCGCGCCGACCGTGCTCGAGCTCACCCTCGTGCTCGGCATCTTCTGGGTGAAGTTCGGCTGGCCGCTGGTTGCCGCAACGGTCGCGATGGTCGTCGTCTACATCTGGTTCACGCGAATGGTGACCGACTGGCGCGCGTCGCTGCGCGAGCGGATGAACGATCTCGATACCGGCGCCGTCGCGCATGCGGTGGATTCGCTGCTCAATTTCGAGACGGTGAAATATTTCGGCGCAGAGGACCGCGAGGCACGCCGCTACGATGCCGCAATGCAGGCCTATGCCGGCGCCGCGGTGCGCTCGGAAAACAGCCTCGCCTGGCTCAACATCGGCCAGGCCGCGATCACCAATCTGATGCTCGGCGGCGGCATGGCGTTCGTCGTCTGGGGCTGGTCGCAGGGCCGCTTCTCGGCCGGCGACGTGGTGCTCGTCTCGACGCTCCTGTCGCAGCTGTTCCGCCCGCTCGACCTGCTCGGCATGGTGTATCGCACGATCCGCCAGGGCGTCATCGACATGGGCGCGATGTTCGACCTGGTCGACACGCCGTCCGAGGTGGTCGATCCGGTGGGCGCCCCGCCGCTTCAGGTCGGCCCGGGGCACCTCCGCTTCGACGATGTGCGCTTCGGCTATGACGCCGGTCGCGATATCCTGAAGGGCGTCACGCTCGACATTCCCGCCGGCAGCACGGTGGCGGTGGTCGGCCCGTCTGGCGCGGGCAAATCCACCCTCGCGCGCCTGCTATACCGTTTCTACGACCTGACCGGCGGCCGCGTGACGATCGACGGGCAGGATATCGCGGCGGTGACCCAGGCAAGCCTGCGCCGCGCGATCGGCATCGTCCCGCAGGACACGGTGCTGTTCAACGACACCATTGGCTACAACATCGCCTATGGCCGCGAGGGCGCAGACGACGAAGAGGTGCGCGCCGCCGCCCGCGGCGCCGCCATCGCCGGCTTCATCGAGGCGCAGACCGACGGCTACGACACGCGCGTCGGCGAACGCGGCCTGAAGCTGTCGGGCGGCGAGAAGCAGCGCGTCGCCATCGCGCGCACCCTGCTCAAGAACCCGCCGATCCTGATCCTCGACGAAGCCACGTCGGCGCTCGACAGCCGGACGGAGGCGGACATCATGGCCACGCTTGAGGCGATCGAGCGCGGCCGCACCACCATCGTCATCGCGCACCGCCTGTCCACCATCGTCCATGCGGACAAGATCGTGGTGCTGGAGGGCGGCCGGATCGCCGAACAGGGCACGCACGACGAGCTGCTGCGCGCCGGCGGCACCTATGCCGAGCTGTGGGCGCGGCAGGCGAGCGAGCAGCAGGAGGCGGAAGCGATCGACTAGGCCCGCGCCGCCTGCCGGCGGTTCACGCCAGCAAGTCGCGATATTCCGGGTGCTTGTCGATATAGGCCGCGACGAAGCGGCATTGCGCGATCACCTTCAGCCCCTGGTCGCGCGCGCTGTCCAGCGCCGCGCGGATCAGCTTCGATCCGACGCCGCGTCCTTCGATCTCGGGCGGCACCAATGTGTGCGTGAAGACGATCCGGTCGCCCTCGCGCTGATAGGCGGCAACGGCGCGGTGGCCATCCAGATCAAGCTCGAATTCCTGCTCGGCGCGATTGTCGTGGACCTTGTTCATCGCGTCGCCCTATCTGATCCTGCCGTACAATGCACCGGACCCGCCCCGGTTGCCGCCCCCGCCCAGCACGCGTAGAGCCAGCGCGAATGGCCGCCGATCCCGTTTCCGTCCTCCAGAAGCTGTGGGGCTTTCCCGATTTCCGCGGTGTGCAGCGCCAGGTGGTCGACCGCGTCCTTGCCGGACAGTCGACGCTCGCGGTGATGCCGACGGGCGCGGGCAAGTCGCTCACCTATCAGCTGCCCGCCACCATGCTGGACGGCACCGCGATCGTCGTGTCGCCGCTGATCGCGCTGATGCACGATCAGCTGCGCGCGGCCGAGGCGGTCGGCATCCGCGCCGCCACACTCACCAGCGTCGATGAGAACAAGGCCGAGACGCGCGGCCGGTTCCTCGATGGCGAGCTGGACCTCCTCTACATCGCGCCCGAACGCGCCTCCACCGCCGATTTCCGCGACCTGCTGGAGCGCGGCCGCGTCGCGCTTTTCGCGATCGACGAGGCGCATTGCGTCAGCGAGTGGGGGCATGATTTCCGCCCCGATTACCGCCTGCTGCGCCCGCTGCTCGATCGCTATCCGGACGTGCCGCGCCTCGCGCTGACCGCCACCGCCGATGCGCACACCCGCGCCGACATCCTCGACCAGCTCGGCATTCCCGAGGACGGCATGATCGTCGCCGGGTTCGATCGCCCCAACATCCGCTATGCGATCAGCCCCAAGGACAATACGACGCGCCAGATCGCCGACCTGATCCGCGACACGCCCGGCGCCGGTATCGTCTACGTCCAGTCGCGCGCCGGCACGGAGCGGATGGCGGACAGCTTGCGCACCGCCACCGGCCGCCCCGTCCGCGCCTACCATGCCGGGCTCGATCCGGAGGTGCGCCGCCGCAACCAAGCCGATTTCGTCGCCAGCGAGGACATGGTGATCTGCGCCACCGTCGCGTTCGGCATGGGCATCGACAAGCCCGACGTGCGCTTCGTCGCGCATGCCGGCCTGCCGAAATCGATCGAGGCCTATTACCAGGAAACCGGCCGCGCCGGGCGCGACGGCGATCCGGCGGTCGCGCATCTGTTCTGGGGCGCGGAGGATTTCGCCCGCGCGCGCCAGCGCATCGGCGAGGTCGAGCCCGCCCGCCAGCCCGGCGAGCGCCAGCGGCTGAACGCGCTCGGCGCGCTGGCCGAGACCGCCGGCTGCCGCCGCCGCATCCTGCTCGCCCATTTCGGCGAGCACCCCCCGCAATCGTGCGGCAATTGCGACAATTGCCTCTCGCCCCCCGACGCGATCGACGCGACCGAAACGGCGCGCAAATATCTGTCCGCCGTGTTCCGTACCGGCCAGAGCTATGGCGCGACCTATGTCGAGGAAGTGCTCACCGGCAAGTCGAGCGAGCGCAGCCTAATGAACGGGCATGAGGCGCTGTCTGTCTGGAACATCGTGGCTGGCGACGAGACGGCGATGCTGAAGCCGGTCGGCCGCGCGCTGCTGTTGCGCGATGCGCTGCGCACCAACCATCACGGCGGGCTGGAATTCGGCCCGGCGGCGCGCGGGCTCATCAAGGGCGAGGACAATCTGAAACTGGTCATGCCGCCCAAGCGCGCGCGCCGCCGCCGCGGCGATCAGGTCGCCAATCCGGTCAACGATCCCTTGTTCGAGGCGCTGCGCACCCGCCGCCGCGAACTGGCGCAGGAGGCCGGCGTGCCGCCCTACGTGATCTTCCACGATTCGGTGCTGCGCGAGATGGCGGCCACCCGCCCCACGTCGCTCCACGCACTCGGCCGCCTCACCGGCGTGGGCCAGCGCAAGCTCGATGCCTATGGCGAGCCGTTTCTCAAGGTGATCCGAGAGAACTAGCCACGCGCACCAAGCTCCCCACCGTCATCCCGGACTTGATCCGGGATCCAAGGTGCCGCGAGCGCCGAACGACGTCGGTCCGCGCTCCCGTCACCACACCCTGCCCGCCACGCAAAGCAAAGTTGCGCAACACCCCGTTTTCCCCGGCCTCAAGCTGCGCTAGGGCCAATGCATGCTCGACATTCGCCGCATTGATGATCGCATCGCCGTCGCCCCGCAGATCGACCCGGCGGACCTGCCCGCGATCAAGGCGGCGGGCTTCGTCGCCATCGTCAACAATCGCCCTGACGGTGAGGAAGACGGCCAGCCGAGCGGCGACGCGATCCGCGCCGCGGCGGAGGACCATGGCCTGGCCTACACCGCCATTCCCGTGACGCACGCCGGCTTCTCCATGCCGCAGG
This sequence comes from Sphingomonas dokdonensis, assembly GCF_002197685.1. Taxonomy (GTDB): domain Bacteria; phylum Pseudomonadota; class Alphaproteobacteria; order Sphingomonadales; family Sphingomonadaceae; genus Sphingomonas; species Sphingomonas dokdonensis. The sequence continues at coordinate 179,021 of NZ_NBBI01000005.1, forward strand.
TGACCGCGATGATCGACGCGCTCGGTGCGGCGGGCGGCCCGGTGCTGGCCTATTGCCGTTCGGGCACGCGCTCGTGCAACCTGTGGGCGCTGTCGCAGGCCGGGCTCGGCGCCGATCCCGACGCGCTGACGACGCAGGCAGGCGGCGCCGGCTACGACATTTCCGGGCTACGCCCGCTAATGGATGCGGTGGCGCCGCAACAATGATCTGGCTCCTGGCGGGCGCCGCGCTCGCCACGGTGATCGCGCTCGCCGCCGCAGCCTTTTGGCTGGTCCGGCGCAGCGGCGGGAGCCGCCTCGACAGCCCGGAAGACGCGATGCTCGCGGCCGAACAGGCGCTGGCCGGCTTTGTCGCGCTGTCCGCGGCGATCGGCTTCGACGGAAAGGCCGCGCTCGTCTTCGGCGAGGGCCTGCGGGTGGCACTAGTCAAGGCACGCCCGCGTCAGGCCGCCGCGCGCGACATCACCTGGAGCGACACGCGCGCCACGCGCGAGGGGCTGCTGGTCGCGACGCGCGACTGGCGGCTGGGCACGGTGCTGATCGCGGGGCTCGACAATCTCGACGTGCGCCGCCTCGCACCGCAACTGACCCGCGGCATCGACAAGCCGCGCGCCGCCTAGACACTTACGTCACCAGCCGCTGCAACGCCGCCAGCGTGTCCGCCTCCGCCGCCGGCTTGTCGGTGCGGATACGCGCGATCCGCGGAAAGCGCATCGCCACGCCCGACTTGTGCCGCTTCGACGCATGGATCGAGTCGAACGCCACTTCCAGCACCAGCGTCTTTTCCACCTCGCGCACCGGGCCGAAGCGGTTGAGCGTATGCGTCCGCACGAACTTGTCGAGCTGGCGCAGCTCCTCGTCGGTGATGCCCGAATAGGCTTTGCCCACCGGCAGCAGCTCGCCCTGCTCGGTCCAGCAGCCGAAGGTGTAATCGCTGTAATAGGATGATCGCCGACCGCTGCCGCGCTGCGCATACATCATCACGCAATCGGCGGTCAGCGGATCGCGCTTCCATTTGTACCACAGCCCCGCGCGGCGCCCAGGCACATAGGGCGCATCGCGCCGTTTCAGCATCACGCCCTCGATCGCGGCATCGCGCGCGCCGGCGCGGATACCCTCCAGCTCGGTAAAGTCCGCCGCCTCGATTAGGGCGCTGACATCGAAGCGATCGGGGTCGAGCCGCTCGGCAAAGCGCTCCAGCCGCGCGCGCCGTTCATGCCACGGCAGCGCGCGCAGGTCCTCCGCGCCGTCGAAAAGTATGTCATACAGCCGGACAAAGGCGGGCGCCTCTTCCAGCATCTTGGCCGACACCACCTTGCGCCCCAGCCGCTGTTGCAGCGCGTTGAAGCTCGCCGCCCCGCCGCCCTCCTCCAATGTGCCGCCCTGCGCCTCGCCGCGCACCAGCAGCTCGCCATCCACCGCGCCATGTTCGGCAAAGGCGACGGCGACATCGGGGAAGGCGCGCGTCACATCATCGCCGGTGCGGCTGTAGAGGCGGGTCTCGCCGGCAATGTGGACGATCTGGACGCGGATGCCGTCCCACTTCCACTCGGCCGCGTAATCGGCCAGATCGACGCGCAGGTCCTCCAGCGGGTGCGCCAACATGAAGGGGCGGAACACCGGCACATTCTCCGCCGTCGGCTGCGCGCCGCGCCCCTCCGCCCAGGCGAACAGGCTGGCGTAGGGCGGCTCGATCCCGTGCCACACCTCCTCCACCGCATCCACGTCGATCCCGAACGCGTCCGCCAGCGCCTGCTTGGCAAGCCGCGCCGACACGCCGACGCGTAGCGCGCCCGTCGCCATCTTCAGCAGCGCAAAGCGCTCCTCGGCGTCCAGCACGTCGAGCATCTGCGCCAGCGCGGCGGGCGCCTCGCTGCGCGACAGGTGCATCAGCCGGTCGATCACCGTGGCGACCGACAGCGGCTCGGGCGCCTCCGGCAGTTCGGGCGCGGGCCAGAGCAATGCCACCGTTTCCGCCGAATCGCCCACGAAGTCCCGGCTCATGCGATAAAGCACCGGATCGACGCGCTCCTCGATCAGCCCGCGGATCACCGCCGGCTTCACCCCCGCAATGTCGAGATCCCCGGTCAGCGCCGCCATTGCCCAGCCGCGGTCGGGATCGGGTGTGGTGCGGAGATAATCCCCGATGAGCTTCAGCTTCGCGTTGCGCGAGCGCGTGTAGATGAGCGAGTCGAGAAGCTGCGCAAAGGCGTGCATGCGCGCCACAACGCTTGGCGTGGCCGTTGCGCTCCGGCTACCGCAGTTCGATGATCCCGGCGCGCCGCACAATGATCCTGATCCTCGCCGCATTGGCGGTTTGCGCCGCCGCGTTGGTCGCGCTCGCCTGGCGACAGGCGCATGCCGACGCGGTGGTGCGACGTGCCGCTATCACGCTGGCGGACTGGCCGGCAGGCGCACCGCCGATCACCCTCGCGCTCGCCAGCGACGTGCATGTCGGCGGCGGTGCCATGTCGCCCGCACGGCTGACGCGGCTGGTCGATCAGATCGCGACCGAACGCCCCGACCTCGTGATTTTTGCCGGCGACTTCATCGATGGTCACGAGGCCAGCACTGCCCGCGCCGCCGCGCCGCTGCTCACCCGCGCCCTGCGCCGTCTGCGCCCGCCGCTCGGCACGGTCGCGGTGCTCGGCAACCACGATCAGGATAGCGACCCCTCGCGCGTTGCCGCCGCGCTGCGTGACGCCGGTGCGGTGGTGCTGGAGAATGCGGCAATGCGGGCCGGTCCACTGGCGATCGGCGGCGTGGCCGACGCCTATAGCCGCCACGATCGGCTCGGCGACACGCTGCGGCAGCTGCGCCGACAGCCTGGCGCGCGGCTGCTCGTCACCCACGCGCCCGACATCGCGCCGGCGTTGCCGCGCGACACACCATTGCTCCTCGCCGGCCACACGCATTGCGGGCAGATCGTGCTGCCGCTGCTCGGCGCTTTGTGGATCCCGTCGCGCTACGGCGATCGCTACCGCTGCGGGGTCATAAAGGAAGGCACCCACACCATCGTCGTCGGCGCAGGCCTGGGCACCAGCCTCCTGCCACTACGCCTCGGCGCGCCGCCCGACATCTGGCTGCTGACGCTACGCGGCGCATCGCGGCCGGCGACGAACGCCGGCCGCTGACTCCGTCTTGCGCGGATCAGCCCTTGCGGCTCGCCTCGAAAAGGAACCAGGCGCGCTCCTCCGCCTGATCGGTCCATTCGTCGACGATGCCGCTGGTGGCATTGTCCTTTGCCGCATCGGCCGCGTCCTTCACCACGCGGAAGCTTTCGACCAGCTTCAGATTGTCGTCGCGCAGCTCGCTTAGCATGTCCTCTGCGGCGACGAACTCGCGATCATTGTCCTTGATCGTCTGGCGGCGCGAGATGTCGCCGATCGAGCGCAACGTGACGTTGCCGGTCTTGCGCACCCGCTCGGCAATCGCATCGGTCACGCCCAGGATCTGCGCGGCCTGATCGTCGAGCAGCAGGTGGTAATCGCGAAAGTGCGGGCCCGACACGTGCCAGTGGAAGTTCTTGGTCTTGAGGTACAGCGCATAGCAGTCTGCCAGTGCCGAATTCAGCGCATCGGCAACCGAGCGCGTATCGTTGCGCGGCAGGTCGGTCGGGGTCTTCAGGTCGGGGGCAATGTCAGCCACGGTTTGTCGCTCCAGATACGAGTTTCCCGCGAAACGGGGTTCGTTGCGTAAACGGATCGACCAAAGATTCGCTCCCGCCGATCGGGCGCGGGCCGAACAAAAGCTCAGATCAGCCGCACAGCGGACAAGCCGATGAACAGCCCCGTGATCGCCAGCAGCGCGGCCGAGCCGCCGCGAATCGCGCGCTGCGGCAGCGCCAGCCATTGCCGCTCCCCCATGAGCGTCGCCGGAATGGTGACCGCCAGCGCGCCGATCGTGCCGCCCACCGCCGCCAGCCACGGCAGCTCGCTTCGCGCGGCCAGCGCCAGCACCACGAATTGCATCCGGTCGCCGAAGATCATGATCGCCAGTCCCAGCGTGCTCGTCGCCGGCGCGCCCAGCCGCCACCCCTCCAGCCGGTCGGGCGATCGCGATCGAAGCGTCGTGCTCAGCGCTGCAAGCACCAGCGCCAGCGCAAACAACAACTGCCGCGCCTCGGTGGACAGCATGGGCGCAAGGATGATCCCGCCCACCACGCCCAGCGCGTAATTGGCTGCCAGCCCGATTGCGGTGGCAAGGATCACCACCAGCGGCGCGCGAAAGCGATCAGCAAGGATCGCGGCCAGCCACGGCGTCTTGTCGCCCGCCTGGCAGATCGCACCGAGCACCAATGCGGCCATCAATGCGTCCATGTCAGCCGTTACCTCCCGTCCGTCACCCCGCTCTGACGGCGCGGCATGAAGGGGCCGTTAAGCCGCGTCTCGCTTGACTTTGCCACCCCGATCCTTCATGCGCCCACCATTGAAAGCGGCGCGCTCACGCTCGCCGCTCTTTTTTGTTTCGCTTCAAGAACAGGATTCGCGGGTCATGGCAAAGCCGACCACCGTCAAGATCAAGCTCGTCAGCACGGCTGATACCGGCTTCTTCTACGTCACCAAGAAGAACCCCCGTACGAAGACGGAGAAGCTGAGCTTCAGCAAGTACGATCCCGTCGTGCGCAAGCATGTCGAGTTCAAGGAAGCCAAGATCAAGTAATCCGGTGTGGTCGGCGGACGCGCGACTGCGCGGTTCGCCACACCTGATACGATGACGCGCGACAGGGCTTCGGCGCTGCCGGGCTTTTCGTCGTGCGTGGCGAGACGGCTAACGGCGCCGCGTACGCGCGGCCGGCTATTTACCCGATCCGCAGACCACCGGGCCGCCAGCGGCCGCACGGACCGTGCAGGTCGCTGGGCCGCGCACCGTGACCTTGCCTAGCCCATTGCTGGTCACGCTGGCCGTCTGGCGCGCAAAGGCGCTGGTTTCGCCCAGCCCGCTTAGCTGCACGTCCAGATCCTTCACGATCAGCTTGCTCGCGTCGATCGTCGGCGTTCCGTCGCTCACCAGTCGCGCGCGGTTCGCCTCGCCACTGACGGTCAACGCCCCGGCGCCGAGCAGCGACGCGCTGAACTGATCCGCCTCGACCCGGTCGATCACCAGGCTGCCGGCACCATGCACCGACACCACCACTTGCTGCCCCTTCAGGCGATTCGCCGTCGCCCGCGCGCCCGCGGCAATCGCCAGATTGGTCAGCCGCGGCGTCGATATCGTGATCACCGGCGGTGCATTGTCGGCGCTGGCGAAGCGTTCGCCCCAGCCGCCATTCCCCAGACGAATCGTCAGCGACGCGCCATTGGCCTGCACCGCCACCCGCTCGATCAGCTCGCGATCACCTGACAGCTTCACGCCCGGCGACGCGCCCGTCACGATCCGCACCTCGAACGGTCCGTCGACGCGCACCTTTTCGAAACTGCCCAGCGTAACCGTGCGCTCGGCCGCCCAGGCCGGAGACGCCGCGATCACGGCAAGGAGCGGAGCAAGCCATTTGGTCATGGCCTTGCCGTCGCACCTCCGCCGTGCCGCGCGCAAGGGGTCAGCCGCCGCAGCGCACGCTTCCCGCGCCCATCTTGGTCACGTCGCATGTCGCCTGCGGCCCGAGGTCGACGTTCCCCGCGCCCATGATCGCCACCTTTGCCGGACCGTTCACCGTGGCGCGGATATCGCCGGCGCCCGCGATGTTCACATCGGCGCGCGCGGCCCGCAGCGCGGCGGCGTCCACATCGCCCGATCCGGCGATGTTCACGTTCAGCGCCTGCGCCTCGCCCGCGGCGGTCACGCTGCCCGAGCCGGCGATCGACAGCTCAAGCTTGTCGAGCGCGACGCGGCCCAGCGCCATTGAGCCCGATCCCGCGATGCTGCCGTCGAACCCAGCGCCTTCGATCCGGTCGATCGCTACATCGCCCGATCCCGCCGACCGCACCCGCTCGACGCGCGGCATGGTGACGAAAATCTTCGCCGCACCCGAGGTCGAGCCCCAGCGCATCATGCTGCCTTCGCGCGTGATCAGCAGGCGATCGCCATCCTTGGCGATCTTCAGGCGCCCCAGCACCTTCTCATCCCCCTCCGCGCGCACCGAAAAGCCGCTGCCCACCCGAATGTCGACGTCGTCGGGCCCGCGCTGATCCACGCCGGTGAAGTCCGCCACCGCGTAGCGCCGTTCGTTGCCGCTGCCCGATCCCGCAACGCCGGGCACGTCGTCATCGCTCGACCAGCCGCCGCATGCCGCCAGCGGGATCAAGAGAGCCAAAGCCATGTAGCGCATGATGTCCTCCTGTGTATTGCTACACTAATACACATATGCGTCGGCAGCAAGCGTCACCCGCCGCAGATCGCGCGTCCGCTACCGGCGCGGCTCACCGTACAACGTGCGCCATCGCCCAGGTCGACCGAGCCGCTGCCGGCCATCGAAACGGTCGCCGGGCCATTCACCATCGCGCGGACGCGGCCCGAACCTGCGGTGGAGACCTTGGCGGAGGCGGCGCGCAGCCCGGGCGCGATCACCCCGCCCGACCCGCTGCTACGCACCGTCAGCCGATCGGTGCTACCCGCCACCGAGATGCTGCCCGAACCGCCGATCGAGAGCGACAGATCGGTCACCGCCACGCTCCTGAACGTCAGGCTGCCCGATCCGCCGATGCTCGCACGCAGGCTGTCCCCGCTCACGCGATCAACGATCATCCGCCCCGATCCACCGATGCTCGCGCCTTCGAGGCGCGGCATGGTGATGCTCACGCGAACCTGCTGGTCGCCGTCCTTGCGACCCACATTCCACCGCTCGCGCGAGCGGATCCGCAGCGCGCTGCCGTCACGCTCGACCCGGATACGCGCCAGCGCCGCCGCCGGCCCCGTCGCGCGTACCGACCACGCGTCGCCGACGTGCACCTCGACCGTCGCCGGCGTGCCGAGCGCCACGCTGCTGAAGTCTCCGGTGCGATAGACGAGCGCCTCGCCGTCGCGCTGCGCCGCGACCTCCTGCCCCTCCGCCACGGCCGCACCGGGCAGCGCGATGGCAAGTGCAATGGCGGATACAAAAGCGATCTGTCGCATGGCCGTCTCCCAGGTGTGTTACTTCAGCAATACGCCTAGGAATTACAGCTGTAAACACCCTTGTTGCCGCACAAAGAAAAGGGGCGGTCGCCCGCTGGCGCCGCCCCTCTTCATCTACAGGTGTTCAGCGCGGGGCACGATCGCCCCTCCCCGGCCTCAGGCCGGCACCTTGTCCTTGTTGTAAATCGCTGCCGCTGCGCGAAGGATCTCCAGGATCTTCTCCTGCGCCGCCGGCTCGTCGATCTGCTCCATCGCGGCAAGCTCGCGCGCCAGGCGGCTGGTCGCGCCTTCGAAGATCTGCCGCTCGGAATAGCTCTGCTCGGGCTGGTCGTCGGCACGGAACAGGTCGCGGACCACCTCGGCGATCGACACCAGGTCGCCCGAGTTGATCTTTGCTTCATATTCCTGCGCGCGGCGCGACCACATGGTGCGCTTCACCTTGGGCTTGCCCTTCAGCGTTTCCATCGCTTCGCGCATCGTCTTGTCCGACGACAGCTTGCGCATGCCCACGCTCTCGGCCTTGTTGGTCGGCACGCGCAGCGTCATCTTTTCCTTTTCGAAGCGCAGCACGTAAAGCTCGAGCTGCATGCCGGCGATTTCCTGTTTCTGCAGCTCGATCACACGGCCTACGCCGTGCTTCGGGTAAACAACATAATCACCGACGTCGAAATGCAGCGCCTTGGCAGCCATAGGAACCCGATCCTCTGGGTTGAACACGTCACCGGCAACATCTTGCGAACCATTGGTCCGCGAGCGATTGTCCATGGCGGCGTGAAAGGTTAGCGTCTCCAGCGGACGCGCAAGAGCAATGCGTCCGTCACGGGCTTATATAGCAGCATTGCAAGATTATTACCAGCGCCGATCAGTCAGCATTGCTGGCACAAGTGCGACAAGCCGCCGTACCACTGCGGGTCAGGCGGCGATCAACGCGAGGCAGACAGGCGGGTCGATGTTCGCCCGCCGCGACCGGTTCAGTCGCCGGTGCCGGGCTCGGGCGAGAAATACTTGTCGTACTTGCCCTCTTCGCCCTTGTGCTCGTCGGCGTCGGGCGGGGTCTGGTCCAGCTTGCGCGTCACATTGGGCCACTGGCCCGAGAAGGTGGCGTTCAGCTCCAGCCAGCGCTCCAGGCCGTTTTCCGTGTCGGGCAGGATCGCTTCGGCCGGGCATTCCGGCTCGCACACGCCGCAGTCGATGCACTCGCTTGGATTGATGACGAGCATGTTCTCGCCCTCATAGAAGCAGTCAACCGGGCACACCTCGACGCAATCCATGTACTTGCAACGGATGCACGCGTCGGTGACGACATAGGTCATGGCCGGCAAAACTCCTTCGAACGGCAGACTGGGCGCCGCTGCTATGCGCGCCTTCCGCCATCGTCAATCGCCGTCGCTCGTGTCTGTTCCATTTGTGGCCGGATCGCCGGCCTCCAGATCGCGATAGCATAGCCGCGCTTCGGGGGCCGGGCCGCGCCGCGTCGGCAGCGCCTCCACCCGCACGACATGCACCGCGCCCGCTTTGAAGAAGGTAAGAACATTGCCGATTCGCACCGGCGTGTGTGCGCGGTCGACGCGCCTTCCGTTGATCCGCAGATGCCCGTCCGCCGCCATCGCCTGCGCCACGTCGCGTGTCTTGGCGAGCCGCGTGAACCACAAGAAGCGATCCAGCCGCATGCTCGCCTCAGTCAAAGGCCAGCCCCGCCAGCGCGGCAAAGGCGTTGTCCGATCGCGGCCGCGCCGCTTTCGCCGGCGGTCGCCCGCGCCACGCCCAGCGCCCCTCGGCGGCGGGGCGGAAGCCCAGCTCCACCATCAGCCGCGTGATCGTGCCGGGCTCCAGCCCGATCGACGTGGCAAGCGCGGGATCGGGCAGGAACGGCGCGCGCGCCCCACCACCTTTCGGCCGCGCATCATGCGCGGCGCGCGCGATCCGCTCCACCAGATCCACCCGCACCGCCTGCGCGCCGATCGGGCGAAACCCCGCCGCCAGCGTCGCGCCCGGTGCGCCGCGCGGCAGCACTGTGGCGCCCTCGCGCGGCGCCACCGGCACCGGCGCGCCCGACGCCGCCAGCACCGCCTCGCGCCACGGCCGCGCCCGCCCCTTCAGCAGCCGCGCATCGAACAGGTCCATCGCGCCGATCGTGACCCCTGCCTTGCGCAGCCGCTGGCGATCGGGCGGGGTCAGCGCCTCCACCGCCGCACGCACCGGGAGCCGCTGCGCCAGCCCGCCGCCCGCCTCGATCGCCGCCGCCACGCTGCGCAGCGCGGGAGTCGCCGCCGGATCGCGCGCCATCTCGGCCAGCTTCGCCAGCACTGGCAGCTGCGCGCGCATTGCATCGTCCACCCATGCCTGCACCCGCGTCGCCACCGCGCGGCGCAGCGCCGGGTCGAGGCAATCGAGCGTCGCGTCGAGCTCCACCCCCGGTCGCCCCAGCGACCGCCCGCGCACCAGCCGCGCGACAGGGTGGCCCTGCCACGTCACCACGCCGCCCGGCGTCAGCGCAAAGGCGTCGTTCGCCGCCTCGCTCAGCGCCTGCCCGCGCGCCGCCCGCTCCTTGCCGAGCTGCTTTTCTGCCGTCGCCAGCAGCAGGCGCTTGTCCGCCGCGCGCGCATCGGGCGCCACTTCGAAACGGAAGCCCTGCAGTCGCCCGATTGCATGCGTGTCGATCGTCACCTCGCCTTCCGCGCCGATCTCCACTGGCAGCGCGCCGGCCCCCGCGCCGATCTGCTTCATCAGCACGCTGGTCCGCTTGTCGACGAAGCGCTGCGTCAGGCTGGTATGGAGCGCGTCGGACAGCCGCTCCTCCACGGCTGCGGTGCGCGCCGCCCAATGTGCCGGGTCCGCCAGCCAGTCCTTGCGCTGCGCGATATACGCCCAGGTGCGGATCGCCGCGACGCGCCCCGCGATCGTCTCGACATCGCCATCCACCCGGTCGAGCCGCGCGACCTCGTCGGCAAACCATTGGTGCGGCAGATAGCCTTCGCACAGATAGCCGAAGACCCGCGTGACGAAGCGCGCATGCGGCTCCACCCCCGATTTCTGGAAATCGGGAATTCCGCACACCGCCCACAGCCGCTCCACCCGCCCGCGTGCCCGCGCCCGGATCGCCGGATCCTCCGCCAGTCGCCGCAACACGGCAAGATCGACCGACTCGGGCGCGGCGCGCAGCGCGTCATGCTGCGGCGGCGCGCTGAGCGACGCGAGCAGCGCGTCGACGCTCGACAGATCGGGGCGGCCCTCGCGCCAGAACAGCCAGTCGAGCGTCGGAAAGCGGTGGGCCTCGATCGCCAGCACTTCCTCGGGCAGGAACGCATCCGGCCCCTCTTCGGAAACCCCGCCGAACGTCCCGTCGCGCTGGTGCCGCCCGGCGCGCCCGGCGATCTGCGCCATTTCCGCCGTGGTCAGCCGCCGCCGGCGCTTGCCGTCGAACTTGTGCAGCCCCGCGAACGCGACATGCGCCACATCCATGTTCAGCCCCATGCCGATCGCGTCGGTGGCGACCAGATAATCCACCTCGCCCGCCTGAAACATCGCGACCTGCGCGTTGCGCGTGCGCGGGGATAGCGCCCCCATCACCACCGCCGCCCCGCCCCTCAGCCGGCGCAGCATCTCGGCAACTGCGTAGACTTCCTCCGCGCTGAACGCGACGATCGCGGAGCGGCGCGGCAGGCGGCTGATCTTCTTCGCGCCCGCATAGCTCAGGTCGGAAAAGCGCGGCCGCTCGACGATCTCCACCCCCGGCACCAAAGCGCGCACCACCGGCTTCAGCGCGGCGGAGCCCAGGATCATCGTCTCCTCGCGCCCACGCGCATGGAGCAGCCGGTCGGTGAACACATGCCCGCGCTCGGCATCCGCCCCCAGCTGCGCCTCGTCGATCCCGACAAAGGCGACATCGCGGTCCACCGGCATCGATTCCGCGGTACACAGAAACCAGCGCGCGTCCTTGGGAACGATGCGTTCCTCGCCGGTGATCAGCGCGACACGCTCCCGCCCCTTCATCGCGACCACGCGGTCATACACCTCGCGCGCCAGCAGCCGGAGGGGAAAGCCGATCATGCCCGACGAATGCGCCACCATCCGCTCAACGGCGAGGTGGGTCTTGCCGGTGTTGGTCGGCCCCAGAACCGCTGTGACGCGGGCATTGTCGTGGCGAGCCATGGTGCCGCCAACATCGGGCGACTGGGCGCACGAATCAACCATTCCCTTCCGGCGCACCAGCCGAACGGTTCGGCGCAACGGAGCCCGCTAAGCCGCCGGGTTAATTTGACTTTAGGAACTCGCCCCCACAACGCTCCTGCCTGCGCCGGGGGTGGATCGGCGATGTCTAGCGTTTGGGGGCGCTCTTACTCGCTGTGTTCTTGCGCGAGCAGCCTGGGTTGGAATTGGCCGGCGGCGCCGGTGCGCGCGGCTTCGGCCGTGCGGTGGTGCCCGTCCCGCAGCTCACGTGGCGCGATCACCTGCGCGCGCGGCTGCACGACACCGAATGGGTCCCCGACCTCGGCTCGCGCATCGGCAGCGGCACCTGGTGGCGCGGGCTTGCCACCTGCACCGGGCTGATCGCCGCCGCCGTCCTGACCGCGCCGGGCGTCCAGCCGATCCCCGGCTTCATCACCACCGGGCTGACATCGGCCGAGCGCGAGGAAGCGCGCACGCTCTCGATCGCGCCGCTCGGCCTTGGCGCCTCGACCGGCCGCCGCATGGCTGCCAACGATCTCGTTCGCCCGCTCGCCGAAACGCCCGAGCGCCCGATCATCGAACTCAGCGCCACATTGGGCAGCGGCGATACGTTCGGCGCCGCGCTGCAACGCGCTGGCGTCGGGCGCGCCGATGCCGCGCGCGTCGCCGATCTGGTCGCGGGCGAGGTTGCGCTCAATGATCTGAAGCCCGGCACCGTGCTCGATCTCACGCTCGGCCGCCGCCACGATCGCCGCACCGCGCGCCCGCTGCAAAAGATCGCCTTTCGCGCCCGCTTCGATCTGAACCTCGCCGTGCATCGCCAAGGCGACGGGCTGACGCTCGAACGCCGCCCGATCGCGATCGACAACACGCCGCTGCGTATCCAGGGCCTGGTCGGCTCCAGCCTCTATCGCTCGGCCCGCGCCGCAGGCGCGCCGGCCAAGCTGGTCGAGGCGTATATCCGCACCATCGCCAGCCGCACCTCGATCGGCGCGATCGGTGCCGACGACCGGTTCGACATCATCGCCGATCACGCGCGCGCCGCAACCGGCGAGGTGCAGGTCGGCCAGCTGCAATATGCCGGGCTCGATCAGGGCCGCAAGAAGCTGCGTCTCGTCCGTTGGGAGGATGGCGACGGCAAGGGCGGCCAGTTCTGGGATGCGAACGGCCAGTCCGAACGCCGCGGCTTCATGGGCATGCCGGTCACCGGCCGCGTATCATCCACCTTCGGCATGCGCCGCCACCCGCTGCTCGGCTTCCTGCGCATGCACAAGGGGCTCGATCTCGCCGCCCCGTCGGGCACGCCGATCTACGCTCCCATCGACGGCCGCGTTGTCATGGCCGGCCGCAATCGCGGCTACGGCAATTTCATCAAGCTCGATCACGGCAGCGGCATTTCCAGCGGCTATGGCCACATGAGCCGCTTCGCCGTCTCGTCCGGCCAGCGCATTTCGCGCGGCCAGGTGATCGGCTATGTCGGCTCCACCGGCCTGTCCACCGGCCCCCACCTCCATTGGGAAGTGTGGAAGAACGGCAAGAATGTGAACCCTCGCTCCATCTCGCTATCCAGCGTCGCCACCCTCTCGGGCGAAAAGCTGCGCGCGTTCAAGGCAAGGGTGGCAAACCTGCTGGCGGTACAGGCGGCGAACTGATCGGGGCGCGCGGTCGGCTGGCCCGCGCCGCGCCGCCCTGAACGGAAGCGTCCAACCTCGCCCATTTGCGGACGTTGTGTGTTTGGTTATGCTCGACGAATGACAACACGCTACCGTTGGCACCAACGCTCTCCAAGTCGGGCGGAGAGGCTTACATGCGGCGCGACCGTTGTGATCCTGCTCCTCTTTACAATCGGCATGCGGGCCGGGTGGGAGGCTGTGCGGCGATACGGCTGGATGGTGCTACTCGCCAACGCCGCTGCACAACTACTGCTCATGCGAAATTGGCCAAGCGTTCGGAAGGTAAGCACCAAATAGGAGCCGGTCTGCTTCCGCCCACTTTCGGACGTCGGTCTTCGCGATATGATCCGTGGATGACGGTGCCATACTCTTCAATTCTGCACATCGTCGGAGCAATCCGGGTCGGGGCAGCGTTGGACTGGGCAGTTTTCGAGCGTGTTAAGATCACCTTCGGCCCGTATGGTGACAAGGACGAGGTGAGATACCATCACCTGCCTCATTGGCGGATGGTGGCGCTTGTTTTAGCATCCGCTATGGTAGGCGCGAGCTTAGCCACGCAAATGCCGGTGCCAATTTTGTTCTGGGTCGGAGTGTTTAGCTTTGCGGCGCTGAATATCTATGCGGATTACATCGGCCTTAAAGGACGATGAAGCGCGCTCGGCTCATACGAAAACGGCAGCTAACCTCCCAGTTGCGGTATTCCGCGATCAGCATTCGCTCCCGGAAAGCAAACCTACACCGCCTGCCCGGCCGCCCAGCCGCTCGCCCAGGCCCATTGGAAATTATACCCGCCCAGCCAGCCGGTCACGTCCACCGCCTCGCCGATCACGTGCAGCCCCGGCACGCGCCGCGCCTCCATCGTCTGCGACGAAAGGTCCGCCGTCGACACGCCCCCCACCGTCACCTCCGCCTTGGCAAAGCCCTCGCTGCCGTTGGGATCGAATTGCCACGCCGCCAGCCGCTGCTCGGCCGCGGCGAGCTTCGCATCGGGGAGGTTCGCCAGCTCGCCCGCGATGCCCAGCTGCTGCGCCAGCGCGTCGGCGAGCCGCTGCGGCATCGCAGCCGCCAGCAGCTTCGCCACGCCGGCGCGCGGCGTTTCGCGCTTGGCCGCGCGTAGCCATCCCTCGTCATGCCCCGGCAGCAAATCCACCGTGATCGGCGCGCCGTGCCGCCAATAGGACGACACCTGCAGCACCGCCGGCCCCGACAGCCCGCGATGCGTGAACAGCATCGCTTCGCGGAACGCCGCCTTGCCGCTGCGCGCCACCACCTCGGTCGCGACCCCCGCCAGCGCGCGGAAGGGATCCTCGCCGCCCAGCGTCAGCGGCACCAGCGCCGGCCGCGGCTCCACCACCTTCAGCCCGAATTGCCGCGCCAGATCATAGGCAAGGCCGGTCGCGCCCATCTTGGGGATCGACGGCCCGCCGGTCGCGATCACCAGCGCCGGCGCGCTCGCTTCGCGGCTGCCGTAGCGCACGCGGTAGCGCGCATCACCATGGTCGACGCTGCCGATCGCCTGCCCCAGCGCGATATCGACCCGCCCCTTGTCGCATTCGTCGAGCAGCATCGCCACGATCTGCCGCGCCGATCCGTCGCAAAACAGCTGCCCCAGCGTCTTCTCATGCCACGCGATGCCATAGCGCTCGACCAGCGCCAGAAAGTCCAACGGCGTGTACCGCGCCAGCGCCGATCGCGCGAAATGCGGGTTGGCCGACAGGAAGCGATCGGGCGCGGTGCCGATGTTGGTGAAATTGCACCGCCCACCGCCCGAGATCAGGATCTTCTTCCCCGCCTTCTTCGCATGATCGATCACCAGCACGCGCCGTCCGCGCTGCCCCGCGATGGCGGCGCACATCAGCCCCGCCGCGCCGGCCCCCAGCACGATCGCGTCATACTCGGTCATGGTTCGCGTCAGTGAAGCTTGGCGATCGACAGGCCGTCCTTCTTCGCCTGATCCTTCACCGATTCCTCGCTGCGGGTCAGCGCCTTGGCGATCGCCTTCACCGCCATGCCCTTCTTGGCGAGTGTATGCAGCTTCTGGATCTCGTCGGGGCGCCACGGCTGGCGGTGTCGTTCGAAGCGTTCGGCCATGGAGGTGATGTAGTGATGCCGCGGACCGGCTGAAAGGAAAATTGGCTGACGCGAAGGTAGGCTAGCGCCGTTATCGCCTTATCACCCTCGTCATCCCGGCCTTGAGCCGGGATCCATGGCGCAACGAGCGCTGCGTGACATAGTGAAGCACAGCGCGCGCCGATAGTTGGATCCCGGCGCAAGGCCGGGATGACGGCGCTTTCAGGATGCGCGCTTGTGACTCGGCTAGGGTGAGCTAGCGCTCCCGCGTCGCCGCGAACGTCACCTTCGAATACCGATCGGCGATATAGCCCACTTCCCACGCGCTCTTCGCCAGGAACACCGGATTGCCATCACGATCCTTCGCCAGCGCGCCGCGGTTCAGATCCATGAAGTCCTTCAGCGCCGTCGGATCCGCCGCCGTGATCCACCGCGCGGTATCGTAAGGCGACGCCTCGAGGTTCGCCCCGACCTTATACTCCGCCTCCAGCCGCGACAGCAGCACGTCGAGCTGCAGCTGCCCGACGACGCCGATGATCCAGTTCGATCCGATCTCGGGATAGAACACCTGGATCACGCCCTCTTCGGACAGATCGTCCAAAGCCTTGCGCAACTGCTTGGTCTTGGTCGGGTCCTTCAGCGCCACACGGCGCAGGATCTCCGGCGCGAAGTTCGGCAGCCCAGTGATCCGCACTCCCGGCTTTTCGCTCAGCGTATCGCCCACCCGCAGCGTGCCGTGGTTGGGAATACCGATGATGTCGCCCGGAAACGCCTCGTCCGCGATCTCGCGATCCTGCGCGAAGAACAGGATCGGCGAATGCACCGCGATCGGCTTGCCGTGCCCCGTCGGCGTCAGCTTCATGCCGCGCTTGAACGTGCCCGAGCACAGCCGCATGAACGCGATCCGGTCGCGGTGCTGCGGGTCCATGTTGGCCTGCACCTTGAAGACGAAGCCGGTGACGTCCTTCTCGTCGGGCTGCACCGGCGCGGGCTCGGCCGGCTGCGGGCGCGGCGGCGGCGCGAAATCGGCGAGCGCGGCGATCAGCTCGGCCGGGCCGAAATCCTTCAGCGCCGATCCGAAATACACCGGCGTCAGGTCGCCCGCGCGATAGGCCTCGGCATCGAACGCGGCATAGCCGGCCTGCGCCAGCTCGATCTCCTCGGCCACGTCGACGGGCAGTTCGGGCGCCTCCTCAACGCGCCCCTGGAAATTGCGGCTGTCGCCATCGGGCCGGCTGATGCGATTGGTCTTGAGGTCCAGCACGCCCTCGAACGTGCCGCCCATGCCGACCGGCCAGCTCATCGGGCACACGTCCAGCGCCAGCACGTCGGCGATCTCGTCAAGCAGCTCGAACACCGGCCGCCCCTCGCGATCCACCTTGTTGACGAAGGTGATGATCGGCACGTTCCGGAGGCGGCACACCTCGAACAGCTTGCGCGTCTGCGCCTCGATGCCGCGCGCCGCGTCGATCACCATCACCGCCGAATCGACCGCGGTCAGCGTGCGATAGGTGTCCTCGCTGAAATCCTCGTGCCCCGGCGTATCGAGCAGGTTGAAGAACACGCCATCCTTCTCGAACGTCATGACGCTCGACGTCACCGAGATGCCGCGCTGCTGCTCGATCTTCATCCAGTCCGATCGCGCGCGCCGATTCTGGCCCCGTGCCTTCACCTCGCCGGCGAGATGGATTGCGCCGCCGACATACAGCAGCTTTTCGGTCAGCGTGGTCTTGCCGGCGTCGGGGTGCGAGATGATCGCGAAGGTACGGCGGGGAGAAGGCATTGCAGAATCCTGGAATCAGAGGCGCGCGCCGACCTCAGCTCGTTCGTGCTGAGCTTGTCGAAGCACGTGCCCCGAAAGGTGCCACATGTGACACGCCCTTCGACAAGCTCAGGGCGAACGGACGTTAAGAACGCGGGGTTGCGCGCGCCGCGATATAGTCACTTACCGCGGCAAAGGTAGCGTCCAATGTGTCGAACGCTTCCTCGCGCTCGAACAGGTCGCCGACGCGCTTGGGCAATCGGGCGCTCATCCCCGTCGCCCGCTCCACCGCCTCGGGGAACTTGGCCGGGTGCGCCGTCGCCAGCGTCACGGTCGGCACGTTCAGCGTCTGCCGCCGTGCCGCCGCCAGCGCGATCGCGGTATGCGGGTCGATCACCTCATTGGCATGTTCCTGCGCCCAGCGCATCGCCATCGCCATGCCGTCGGCATCGACGCTCGCGCTGGTCAGGTGCGTCGCCGCGCCCTCATGCTGCGCATTGGTCAGCCGCATTGCCCTTGACGCCTCGAAGCCGCCCATCTGCCCCGCCAGCGCCACGCCGTCGCGTCCGCCGAGGTCAAACAACAGCCGCTCGAAATTGGAGGACACCTGAATGTCCATCGACGGGGTCGCGGTCGGCACCACCGTGGCCGAGGAATAATCCCCGGCCGACAGCGCGCGGTGCAGGATGTCGTTGACGTTGGTCGCCACCACCAGCCGCGCCACCGGCAGCCCCATCTTGGCCGCGACATAGCCGGCGAACACGTCGCCGAAATTGCCCGTCGGCACGCTGAACGCAACCTCACGCTCGGGCGCACCCAGCCGCACGGCGGCGTAGAAATAATAGACCACCTGCGCCATCAGCCGCGCCCAGTTGATCGAATTCACCGCGCTCAGCCGGAAGCGACGCGAGAAGCCGGCGTCGTTGAACATCGCCTTCACCAGCGCCTGCGCCGTGTCGAAATCGCCGCGGATCGCGATGTTATGCACGTTGGGCGCGCGCACCGTCGTCATCTGCCGCCGCTGCACCTCGCTGACGCGGCCCGCCGGATGCAGCATGAAGATGTCGATACCCGCGCGTCCCGCCACCGCGTCGATCGCCGCCGATCCGGTGTCGCCGCTGGTCGCCCCGACGATCGTCAGCGATCCCTCATTGTCGCCGGTCAGGAACCGTTCGAACAGAAGGCCAAGCAGCTGCAACGCCACGTCCTTGAACGCCAGCGTTGGCCCATGGAACAGCTCCAACAGCCATTGGTCATGATCCAGCTGCTTCAGCGGCGTGACGGCCGCATGCGCGAAGCGGCCATAGGCTTGCTCGCACAGCCCGCGCAGCTCGTCGCGGGTCAGCGTGTCGCCGACGAACGGCGCCATCACCGCCACCGCGGTATCGACATAGGAGAGGTTCGCCAGCCCCGCGATCTCGTCCCGCGACAGCGTCGGCCACGCCTCCGGCACATAAAGCCCGCCGTCCGAGGCAAGCCCGGCGAGCGTCGCGCCGCGAAAGTCGAGGGTCGGGGCGGCTCCACGGGTGCTGATGTAGCGCATGGACGTGCCGGTTAGCCGTGCCGGCGGCGCGAGACAACTACGCCGAGCTATCACCCCGCAAAGCCCGCCTTGCCCGCGTCGTCACCATCCGCAACCAAAGCCCGAACTCCGCCCGCACCAAGCCCCCTCCTCGCCGAACGCCGGGGCTCAATTGGGAAACAACAGCGCCGTCCGCCACGCCAGCCAGCGCCCATCCGCGCCTCATCCGACATTCCGGGCGCGCGCCATATCCAGCGCGTCACCCCGGCCCTGCGCCGGGGTCCAACCCTCCGCACGCACTGTCACTCGTGCTTTCGATCGAAAACCCTGCCGTTCGGTCCCATCAAGCGCCGCACCGAAGCGCCTGGCACCGCGCCCCTACGCGCCCCAACACCGCCCCCACCGATCACGGCAGCCAGAACGATCCCCCACTCGTCACCCCGGCCGGATGCCGGGGTCCACCCATCCGCAAACGTGACAGCCGAATATCTGCGGCACCCCGGATGCTGCGACAGCCCCGGCATGACGTCGTGAGTGCGGCAACGTGTCGCGCCTTGGCCGCGAACGTCGGCGAAAGAAAAGCGTTTGCGCTGCGCAGGGCTGTTTGCGCTGGGCTGATCCAGGCGCGGACGCGAAAAGCGTTTGCGCGGCTCACCCCTCTTGGAATCACGGCGATACATGAGCGGCGTGAAACCGCCCTCAGCGCCGCATCCGCCGCCTGAGCGCCAGCACGTAGATC
Source organism: Sphingomonas dokdonensis (assembly GCF_002197685.1). GTDB lineage: Bacteria > Pseudomonadota > Alphaproteobacteria > Sphingomonadales > Sphingomonadaceae > Sphingomonas > Sphingomonas dokdonensis. The sequence goes on from NZ_NBBI01000005.1 coordinate 198,009, forward strand.
ACCGCCGCCAACGCCGCAAAGAACAGCCACTGCCCCGCATAGGCGAGGTGATTGTTCGGCACGATCCCCACGTCGGGCCGCGTATTCGCGTTCAGCCCCGCCGCCGGCGTGTCGGCCACCAGCAGCATCTCCTGCGGCACGTGGTTGAACAGCCGCGCGATCATCGGCGTGGCATCGGGCGCATGACTGATCCAGCCGCGCACCAGCCCGCCACCCCAGGTCACCTCGCGGAACGGCTCGCGCGTGGTGCCCAGCTGCACCTTGATCGACGGCACGCCCGCCGCCGTCCGGCATTCGGCGATCAGACGATAGCCCGCGCTCCCTGCCCCCGCGCGCGTGATGCCGAGCACCTCCCGGCAATCGGCGGCGGTGCGGCGAAACAGCAGGCTGTCGTCGGGTCCATGCGGAAAGGCGACCGGTGGGCGCGACGGATTGTCGGCCAGCTGCGCCAGTTGCGCCTCTTTCTCGGGCAGGCGCACCAGTCCCTGCCACAAGCCCAAAGTGATCATGATTGCGACCGCCACGACCACCAGGATCGTCGGCACGATCGGGATGCGCTTCATCGCCGCACCCGCCCTTCGGCCGCGCGGTTGCGATATTCCAGCGCGAGCAGCCAGCCCTTGGCGATGCGCAGGCTGCCCAGCACGCCCGCCAGCGTCACCGGTATCCAGATCAGCACATGCACCCACCAGGGCGGGGAGACGCTCAGCTCCAGCGCGATCGCGCCCACCGTCACCAGCGTGCCCAGGATGAGTGTCAGGAAAGCCGCCGGCCCGTCGCCGACGTTGAACGCCGAAATGTCGAGTCCGCAGGCACGGCAGCGATCGGCAAACCGGATCCATCCGGCGAACAGGTCGGGGGCGCCGCAACGCGGGCACAGCCCCTTTACCCCACAATCGAAAGGGCGCGGCTCACCACCGTGGGGAGCCGCGCCCTTGTCGTCCGTCATCGGAGGATCAGCCGCCGTGGACCGGCGCGCCCCAGCCACCCCAGATGTAGATCGAGACGAACAGGAACAGCCACACCACGTCGACGAAGTGCCAGTACCAGGCCGCCGCCTCGAAGCCGAAATGCTGCTTGGGCGTGAAGTCGCCCTTGTACGCGCGGATCAGGCAGACGATCAGGAAGATCGTGCCGACGATCACGTGGAAACCGTGGAAACCGGTCGCCATGTAGAAGGCCGCGCCATAGTTGATCCCCTTGAACGGGAACGGCGCGTGGATGTACTCATACGCCTGGATGCTGCTGAAGATCAGGCCCAGCACGATCGTCAGCCACAGGCCCTTGAGCACGCCGTCGTTCTCGCCGACGCCGATCATGCCCCACACGCCGGTCTTCTCGCCGCCGCGCTGGTTGTGGATCAGCGCATGGTGCGCCCAGGTCACCGTGGTGCCCGACAGCAGCAGAATGATCGTGTTGAGCAGCGGCAGCTCGAACGCGTTGATGACCTCCAGCCCCTTGGGCGGCCATTGCGCGGCGATCGCCAGCGCCTCGCTCGACCGCTCCACCGCGCCGTCGATGAAGCCGATCGCGTCGGGGAACAGCGCGAAATCGAAATAGGCCCAGAACCAGCCCACGAAGAACATCACCTCGGAGGCGATGAACAGGATCATGCCGTAGCGGAAATGCAGCTGCACCACCGGCGTGTGATCGCCCGCATGCGCTTCCTTGATGACGTTGCGCCACCAGGAGAACATGGAAAACAGCACCGCGGCCAGGCCCGCGAAGAACAACAGCCCCCCGCCGTTCGGCTTGCCGACGTGCCCACCGTGCATCCACATGATGCCGCCGGCCGCCATCGCCAGCGCGGAGAACGAGCTGATCATCGGCCAGGGATCGGGAGGCAGAATATGGTATTGGTGGTTCTTGGCGCCGGCCATCGGGCTCTTCCCCTTAGATACTCGAATTTTCGACCGCTTAGCTCGACGCCTTGTCCGAATCTACCGGGTAAAACGTGTAGCTGAGCGTGATGGTCTCGATATCGCGCGTGTCGGGATCCTCAAGGATTTTCGGATCAACGAAATAGATCACCGGCATGCGCATGCTCTCGCCCGCCTTCAGCGTCTGCTGGGTGAAGCAGAAACATTCGATCTTGGTGAAATATTTGCCCGCCTGCTCCGGCGTGACGTTGAACGTCGCGGTGCCGGTCACCTCGGTCGCGGCGCGATTCGTCGCGTTGAAGAACGCCATGTTGCGCGCGCCCACCGCCACCGTCTGGCTCGATTGCTCGGCCGTGAAGCGCCAGGGCAGGCGGGTGTTGGTGTTGGCGTCGAAATCGATCTTCATCTGCGCCGACGTCGCGCCCGGCGCTTCGTTGCCGCGCTGCGTGGTGCCGGCATAGCCCGTCACCTGGCAGAACAGGCGGTAAAGCGGCACGCTGGCGAAGGCGAGGCCGGTCATGAAGCAGATGCTGAACACCGCGAAGGCGGCGGTGCGCCCCTTGCTGGAAAATACCCGGATCATCGCGCGTCGATCCCCTGCTGGATCTTCACCAGCGAGATCGCGAACACCAGGATCACGAACAGGCCCAGCAGCACCGCCATCACGATCGAGCGGCTCTTCTGCCGTGCGCGCACCAGATCCTCGTCGTCCTGTCTCATGCCATCCACCGATCGACCACCAGGGCCGCAAAAATCACGAAAAGATACAGGATCGAATATTTGAACAGTGCCTTTTCGGGCAGCATCGCATCATCCGCACCCGTCGTGCGCGCCGCCACCTTCAGCGCCAGCAGCGCGAACCAGCCCGTCAGCGCGAGCGAGGACAGGCCGTAGATCGCGCCCGTCAGCTCCAGCGGCCACGGCAGCACCGCGGCGAACGCCATCGGGATCGTGTAAAGCCCGATCTGCCGCCGCGTCACCTTTTCGCCCGCCACCACCGGCAGCATCGGCACGCCGGCATTGGCGTAATCGGTCTTCACGAACAGCGCGAGCGCCCAGAAATGCGGCGGCGTCCACAGGAAGACGAGCATGAACATGAGCAGCGGCAGCAGCGCCACCTGCCCCGTCGCCGCGGCCCAGCCGATCAGCGGCGGAAACGCGCCCGCCGCGCCGCCGATCACGATGTTCTGCGGCGTGCGGCGCTTCAGCCAGACGGTATAGATCAGGACGTAGAACAGGATGGAGACGAGCAGGATCGCCGCGGCGGCAAGGTTCAGCGCCAGCCCCATCAGGATGACCGAGAACGCGCCCAGCCCCACGCCGAAATGCAGCGCGGATTGCCGCTCCATTCGCCCCGCGGGAAGCGGCCGCCCGGCGGTGCGCTTCATCATCGCGTCGAGATCGGCCTCATACCATTGGTTGAGCGTCCCCGCCGCGCCCGCACCCATCGCGATGCACAGGATCGCGGTGAACCCCAGCACCGGATGGATCGCCACCGGCGCCGCCAGCATCCCGCACAGCCCCGTGAACACCACCAGCGACAGCACGCGCGGCTTGGTGAGCGCAAGAAAGTCCCGCCAGTCGGCCGGCGGCAAAAGGGGCGTTGCAGGTGTCATCGGTTAACAGGGGGCCATAGTCGCTTGCGATAGCGGGGGAAAGGGGAACCATCGGCGTGTGCCCACGTCATCTCGGCCGAAGCGCCGGGATCCAAGGCGCCGCAAGCGATGGTGCCAGAGGGGCAGACGACACCGCCCTCGGAAAAATGGATTCCGGATCAAGTCCGGGATGATGCGGTCGGACCACCCAACGCCACCCCAACACGTCATGCCGGGCATGTCCCGGCATCCACCGTCCCGCACATCCAACATCACCCGCACATTCAACACCAGCGGCGTTCGCGGAGGGCTGGATGTCGGCACAAGGCCGGCATGACGGTCGCGACTCGCTACCTACTCCTCCCCTTCGCACGTCATCCCCTGCTCAGGCGGGGATCAACACGCGCAGGTCTCACGAGGAAAGCCGGGCTCAGCGGCTAGAGCCTGCCCTGCACCCCTCACCCATGCATCACATGGTCCCGGTCACGCACCGTCCGCGCGCTGTTCGCCGGATGCGCCGCATCCTCATAGCCAAAGGCGATGCCGAACAGCAGCTTGTGATCGTCCCCCACGCCCAGTTCGCGATGCACGATCTCGGCATGGTGGCTCAGCGCCCCTTGCGCGCACGACGCCAGGCCATTCGCCGTCAGCGCCAGCATGAACGACTGCGCATACATGCCGCAATCCGCCGCCTCGCGCATCCCCGCCCAGGCCGGGATGAACAGGAACATGGCATGCGGCGCGTCGAAGAAGCGGAAATTGCGCAGGAACGATTCGGTTCGCGCCGCCACGTCTTCGCGCGCCACGTTGGTCGCCGCGAACAGCGACTTCGCCGCATCGATCTGCCGCCCGCGATAATGGCCAGGATAGGCGCCGGTCAGCGGAAAGTCGGGCGTCATCTTCGTCCCGCTCTTCGCCGCCTCGTGCAGCACCGTGCGCATGCGCTCGGCCGAATCGCCCGACACGACATGCGCGGTCCACGGCTGCACGTTGCAGTTGGAGGGCGCGAGCTGCGCCATCTCCATCACGCGCTCTAGCAGGTCGGCAGGCACCGGGTCCTTCTTGAACCCGCGCACCGAGCGCCGCTCGCGCAGCAGGTCCTCCAGCACGTCGCTCTCGTTCACTTGCTCAACTGCCCCCGCTGCCGCTGCCGTCGCCATCGCTCGCTCCTAAGTCACTTGTTCGAATCTCCTTGCCTCAGCCCCGCGCGGAAGTCACCATTGCGGCCAAAGACGAAAAATGGAGAGGCACGATGTACGACCTGGTGATCAGGGGCGGCACGATCGTCGATGGCTCGGGCGGTGCGCCCTTTCGCGGCGATGTCGCGATCAACGGCGATCGGATCGCCGCGATCGGCACGGTCAGCGGCACCGGCAAACGCGAAATCGACGCGACCGGCAAGCTCGTCACCCCCGGCTGGGTCGATATCCACACCCATTATGACGGCCAGATCACCTGGGCCTCCCGGATGGACCCGTCCTCCACGCTGGGCGCCACCACCGTCGTCGTCGGCAATTGCGGCGTCGGCTTCGCGCCCGTCCGCCCGCAGGATCACGACACGCTGATTCGCCTGATGGAGGGGGTCGAGGACATCCCCGGCGCCGCGCTGCACGAAGGGCTGTCGTGGCAATGGGAAAGCTTCGGCGAATATATGGACGCGATCGACAAGCTGCCGCACGACATCGACGTCGCCGTCCAGGTGCCGCACGGCGCGCTGCGCGTCTATGTGATGGGACAGCGCGGCGCCGATCGCGATCCCGCCACGCCGGAAGAGAATGAGGAAATGCGCCGCCTCACCGCAGAGGCGCTGCGCGACGGCGCGCTCGGCTTCTCGACCACCCGCACGATGGTCCACCGCACCGCCGATGGCGATCTCACCCCCACCGTGCGCGCCGCGCGCGAGGAGATGGAGGCGATCGCCCGCGGCATCGCCGATGCCGGCACCGGCGTGCTGCAATGGGTGTCCGATTTCCAGGACATGGACGAGGAGTTCAGCCTTGTGCGCGACCTGACCAGGATCTCGGGCCAGCCGCTGAGCTTCTCGATGGTCCAGGCCGATGTCGTGCCCAATCAATGGCGCCAGCTCACCGATCGGCTCGATGCCTCGGTCGCCGAGGGCTATCCACTGAAGGCGCAGATCGCCGGCCGCCCGGTCGGGCTGATGCTCGGACTGCAAGGCTCGGTCCACCCTTTCATCAGCCGGCCCAGCTATCGCGAGATCGCCGACCTGCCGCTCGACCAGAAGGTCGCCCGGATGCGCGATCCCGCATTCCGCGCCCGCCTGATCGCCGAAATGCCGGAAAAGGATCACCCCTTCGTCAACTCGGTCGCCGGCGCGCAGCACAAGATGTTCCGCATCACCGACCGCGTCGATTACGAGCCCGATCCTTCGACCAGCCTCGCCGCCGAGGCCGAACGCCAGGGCATCCACCCCGACGAACTTGTCTATGACGCGCTGCTCGAGGACGAGGGTCGCGCCTTTCTGTTCTTCCCGATGCACAATTACGTCGAGGGCAATCTCGACAACGTCCATGCGATGATCACCAACCCGAACACGCTATCCGGCCTGTCGGATGGCGGCGCACATGTCGGCGCGATCTGCGACGTCAGCCTGCCGACCTTCATGCTCACCCACTGGTGCCGCGACCGCACCCGTGGCCCCCTGCTCGATCTCGCCGACACGGTGAAGCAGCAGACCCGCGACACCGCGCTCGCCGTCGGGCTCGCGGACCGCGGCCTGCTCGCCCCCGGTTACCTCGCCGACGTCAACGTCATCGATTTCGACCAGCTCGAACTCGGCAAGCCCTACATGATCTACGACCTCCCCACCGGCGCCCGCCGCCTGATGCAAAAGGCCAAGGGCTATGTCGCCACGATCAAGTCGGGCCAGGTGATCTACCAGGGAGGCGAACCCACCAACGCCCTCCCCGGCAAACTCATCCGCGGCCGCCAACCCGCGCCCGCGCCGGCGTCCGCATGGGCGCGTTCGATCCCGGCTCGGTCAACCTCGGCACGCACGGCCCCGATGGCCTCCCCAGCGCCTCAATCCTCTACGCCACCACCTATCGCGACATCGCCTGGCTC
>NZ_NBBI01000006.1 GCF_002197685.1 Sphingomonas dokdonensis
ACGGTGGACCCCGTCACCCCGGCCCCGTGCCGGGGTCCACCGTGCCGCACACCCTCAGGCTCACGGCGTGCGGCGCAGTGGATGCCGGGACACGCCCGGCATGACGGCGTGGGCGACAGCACTATTTTGGACGCGTCTCTCGCCACCGGGCCACGCTGCCCATCTACACGAATGGCAGCGCGCCCTTCCTCAAACCACCACGTCACCCCGGCCCCGTGCCGGGGTCCACCGTGCCGCACATCCCCACGCCGATGAAGTGCGGCACTCTGGGTGCCGGACCCACCCCGGCACAACGGCGGGGATAACGCCCGACCTTCAGTCGCGTCCTCCCATCAGGACGTCGCGTGGGGCAAAGCAGCCCCTCACTTCCCCCGTCATCCCGGCCTTGAGCCGGGATCCATCCGTCCGCGCGCACTGTCGCCCATTGTTGCAGCGACAACACGCCCAGCACCTCGGGTCCCGGCGCGATGCCACTTCAGCAACGCCTCGTCGGTCCGCGGCGACCTGACATGCAGCCCCTCATCATCGAAGCCGCGCTGAACGGCGCCACCCCCAAGTCCCGCAACCCCAACACCCCGATCACCCCGGCCGAACTCGCGAGCGAGGCGCTCGCCGCAATGGAGGCCGGCGCCGCGATCGTCCACACGCATATCGAGCGGATGGACGTGACCGGCGACGCCGCGGTCGACCGCTACATGGCGGCCTACGCCCCCGTGCTCGCCGCGCGGCCCGACGCGATCCTATGGGGCACCGTCGCCACCGGCCCCGATGTCGAGGCGCGCTTCGGCCACTACCGCGGCCTCGCCCGCGCCGGCGTCCGCATGGGCGCGTTCGATCCCGGCTCGGTCAACCTCGGCACGCACGGCCCCGATGGCCTCCCCAGCGCCTCAATCCTCTACGCCACCACCTATCGCGACATCGCCTGGCTCGCCGACCTCCACGAGGCAGAGAAGCTCGGCCCCGCCATCGCGATCTACGAACCCGGCTGGCTGCGCACCGCGCTGGCCTATGAACAGGCCGGGCGGCTCCCCGCCGGCACCTTCGTGAAGCTCTATTTCGGTGGCCGCTACAATTTCCTCGACGGCAAGCGCAGCAACGTCACCTTCGGCCTGCCGCCGACCGAGAAGGCGCTCGACGCCTATCTCGAAATGCTCGAAGGCTCCACGCTCCCCTGGGCGGTCGCCGCGATCGGCGATTGCGTGGTCGACACCGGCCTCGCCCGCCTAGCGATCGAACGCGGCGGCCACGTCCGCGTCGGGCTGGAGGATTTCGGCGGCGAGCGTCGCCCAGGCAATCTGGAGCTGATCGCCGAGGTTGTTGCCCTCGCCAAAGAGGCCGGCCGCCCGATTGCGACACCCGAGCAAGCAGCAAAAATTCTCGGTCTGCCACGATGAGGCCGCGGGTACGCCAGACGTGGCCGATCTTCTCCGGAAGCAGGCCAATCTTCGCCGGCACCAGGCCGGACTGACCCCATGACGACCTAAGGAGAGGCCACATGTTCGATCTCTTGGTGAAGAACGGCACCCTCGTCGACGGCACCGGCGCCCCCCGCTACCGCGGCGACCTCGCCGTTGAAGGCGACAAGATCGTGGCCGTCGGCCAAGTGTCTGGAACGGCCCGCGAAACCATCGACGCAGACGGATGCATCGTCACCCCTGGCTTCGTCGATATCCACACCCATTACGATGGCCAGGTCTCCTGGGACCAGATCCTCGCCCCCTCCTCGATCAACGGCGTCACCTCCGCCGCCATGGGCAATTGCGGCGTAGGGTTCGCCCCGGCCAGAGCCGACAAACACGACTGGCTGATCCAGCTTCTGGAGGGCGTCGAGGACATTCCCGGCACCGCGCTGGCCGAGGGGCTGACGTGGAATTGGGAAAGTTTTCCCGATTATCTCAATGCCTTGAGCCAGCGCGAATATACCATGGATCTCGGCGCCCACATGCCCCACGCGGCATTGCGCGCCTATGTCATGGGCGACCGCGGCGGCGACCATATGGAGCGCCCCACCGAGGCGGAGGTCGCCCGCATGGCCACCCTCACCGCCGAGGCGATGGAGGCCGGCGCGCTCGGCTTTTCCACCTCCCGCACCCACGCGCACCGCAGCCGCGACGGCCTCAACATCGGCACGCTGACCGCCGAGGATCCCGAACTGCTCGGCATCGCCGCGGCGCTGCGCAAGACCGGCAAGGGCGTCATCCAGTTGATTTCAGACGCTTATCTCACCGCCGACGACGATTTCGCCGCCGCCGAGCTCCAGCTGATCCGCCGCCTCGCCACCACCAGCGGCCGCCGCGTCTCCTTCACCGTGCAGCAGACCGATGACGCGCCCGATCGTTGGAAAAGCATCTATCGCGAAATCGAATCCATGGTCGCCGACGGCCTCCCCGTCAGCGCGCAGGTCGCCCCCCGTCCGATCGGCGCGATCCTCTCCTTCGCCTCCACCACCAACCCCTTCGTCGTCGCCCCCACCTATCGCCGGATCGCGTCGCAAAGCGCCACCGTCGCCGATCGGCTCAAGGCGCTCGCCGACCCGGAGATCCGCGCCGCGATCCTTGCGGAACACGCCGCCTTTCACGCTAGCGAAGGCTTTATCGCCCTGATCACGCGCGGTTTTTCCCGCATGTTCCGCATGACCGATCCAGTCGATTACGAGCCGCACGAAAGCCAGTCGATCGCCGCCGAAGCCGCACGCGCGAACATGGATCCAGCCGCTTACGTCTATGACGCCCTGATGGAGGATGGCGGCCACCGCCTCCTCTACATGCCGCTGATCAACTACGCCCGCGGCAACCTGGACGATGTTCACGGCATGATGACGGGCAGCCACGTGCTCTACGGCCTCTCCGACGGCGGCGCGCATTGCGGCACCATCTGCGACGGCAGCTTTCCCACCACGACGATCGCATTGTGGTCCCGCGGCAGCAAGTCCGGCCTCAGCGCGCCGCTGGAGCAACTGGTGCATGGCTATACGCAGCGCAACGCACGGCACGTCGGCTGGCATGATCGCGGTGTCCTCGCGCCCGGGCTGAAGGCCGACCTGAACGTCATCGCCATCGACGATCTACACCTCGCCCCGCCCGAGATCGTGCAGGATCTGCCCGCCGGCGGCACCCGCCTGCTACAGCAACCACGCGGCTATCGCTGGACGGTGAAATCGGGCGTGCCCACATTCAAACAGGGCGAATGGACCGGCCGCACGCCCGGCCGCTTGCTCCGCGGCGAGCAGACGGCAGGCTGAAGCGAGCGGCGCGAGACGCGCAATCGGCCCGGCCTAGCGCCGGCCGGTTCTCGCCCTTGCATGGTGCGTCACCCGCCCCACCAGCAACGCCAGATCCTCTTTGCTGATGTCATAAGTTTCGCCAAGATCTTCCAGCGCGCGGTCAACATCATCAAGGTGCGGCTCGGGACTGGTCTCGGCCGCGCTCGACCCAACAGCCGGGCGATGCGGATAGGAATGGCCAGAGAGGCGGTGAAACAGCCACCCCGTGGCCGCGAGCAGCACCGCATTGATGCCGACCGGCAGCAGCGCAAACCAATAGCCCGCGGCTGCGATATGCTGCCCGCCGATCACCGCCGTCAACGCCGCGGCACCACCCGGCGGGTGGAGGCAACGCAGCAGCGACATGATGAGGATCGCCGCCCCCACCGCCACGCCCGCCGCCAGTGCGGTATCCGGCACCAGTCTGGCAGCGGTGATGCCGACCAGTGCCGAGATGACGTTGCCGCCGACTACCGGCCAGGGCTGCGCCAGTGGGCTCGCCGGCACCGCGAAGATGAGCACGGCCGATGCACCCATCGGCGCAACGATGAGCGGCAGCGGCGCCGCGGATCGCAGCAGCAGGAAGCTGACCGCGGCCGTGACGCCGATCCCAAACACCCCGCCGACACTCGCGATCAGCCGGTCGCGTAAGGACCCGCCCGCCATGATCGCGCGAAACAGCGGTGCCATGCCCTGATGCTTACCGCTGGCTCGCGATCCAGTCCGCCACCTTCTTTTCCAAGACTGGCATCGGCAGCGCGCCCGTATCCAGCACCACCGCGTGGAACGCACGCGGATCGAAGCGTTTGCCCAGCGCCTTTTTCGCATCTGCCTTCAGCCGCAGGATCGTCAGTTGGCCGATCTTATAGGCAAGCGCCTGACCGGGGATGGCGATGTATCGTTCCACCTCTGCCGCAGCATCGCTGGCCGGCATCGGCGAATTGTCGAGCATGTATTTGACCGCCTGATCGCGCGTCCAGCCCTTTGCATGGATGCCGGTATCGACCACCAGGCGCATGGCGCGCAGCATCTCGTCGTTCAGGCCACCCATTCGCTGATACGGGTCGGTCTCCAGCCCCAGCTCGGGGTACAGCGTCTCGGCATACAGCCCCCAGCCTTCGGCAAAGGCCGTGTTGCCACCGAAGCGCATGAACGCCGGCAAGGCCGTGTTTTCCTGCGCCAGGCTGATCTGGAAGTGGTGCCCCGGCACCGCCTCATGGAGGTACAGCGTTTCCATGCCCCACAGATAGCGGTTCGGCAGGTCATAGGTGTTGTAATAGAATACACCCGGACGCGAGCCGTCGGGCGTGCCCGACTGGTACGATCCCGCCGCGTCGGTCTTTTCACGGAACGCCGGCACCGGCCGGATCTCAAGCGGCGTTTTCGGGATCAGGCTGAACTGCTCGCGCACGCGCGCATCCACCTTCTTCCCAATCGCGGCATAGCCGGCGGCGATTTCCTCGGCAGACTTGGGCTGAAAGCGCGGGTCCGTACGAAGATATTGGAAAAACTCGGGCAAGGTCCCGGAGAAGCCGGCACGCGTCTTCTGCGTCTCCATTTCCGTGAGGATCCGCGCCACTTCGGACAGCCCGAGTTGATGCACTGCGTCCGCCTTTAGCGGCAGCGTGGTGCTGTTCTCGATCAGATACTCGTAATAGGCTGCGCCACCCGGCAGCGCCGACAACCCGACGGTGTCACGCGCTTTTGGAAGATAGGTGGTTTGCAGAAAGTCGCGCAGGCGGCGATGCGCGGGGTTCACCACCTCGCTGACTTGGCGAGCGTAAGCCTTGGTCAGCCGCGCACGATCAGCCGCACCGATCGAATCGGGGAACTTCGTCACCGGCTGGTAGAAAAGCGACGCCTCTGGCGCGCCTGCCAACAGATTGTCGAGCTGCCCGATGACATTCTTGACGACGAGCTTGGGCGGCATGATGCCGCGCGCCATGCCCTCGCGTGCACGGGCAATCATGCGATCCACGACGGCGGCATATTGCGCGTTACGCTTCAGGTTGTTCTCGTAATCGGCCACCGTCTTGAACGGCGCCGCGCCCTGGCTGGAAGCGAATTCGGGATAAAAGGTCTGCAGCCCGCCGAAGTGGTTGATCGGCAGAACCTCGCTGATCCGCAGCAAGCCAGGCGCATAGCCCTTCAGGTCGCGCTCCCGATCGGATTTGAACACGTCATAGGCGATCTGATCGACCGGCGAGAGCCGCGCGCGATCGACACGGCCCAGTGCCTTCAGATCGTCGACCAGCGCCTGCCGTTCTGCCGCTTCAAAGGCCGGGGTCAGATACTCGCCCAGCCGATCGGCATAGCGCAGATCTCCGCGGAAGATCGCCTCGACCGGATTACGCCGCAGGCGCGCTTCGTCACTTTCATGAAAGATCTGTCGCAGCTTCGCGTCCTCGGTCGCCGTGTCGCCAGCGGGCACGGCGGCACCGGTCGCAGGAGCCGCGGCCTGTGCCGAGGCAAGGGCAGGAAGGGCGACAGAAAGCAGCAGCGGGAGAAAAACGCGCAAGAATAGGCCTTTCGATCAGATCGTGCCCGAGGAACGAGCCATCCCATCTTTGCCAGCACAGGCCGCACATTTAAATGCTTCGCGTCGCAAACCGCGCACCGACTCGAAAATATTCGGTATTTGACGCGGCCTCAGATTTTTAGAGCCGATGATACCGAGCGACAAATCAGACAGTTTGCCTCGACCCCTCGCCGGCGCGACGACCTCAAAAAGAATGGGCCGCCCGGTTACCCCGGACGGCCCTCCCTCTCCTATCTACGAAGCGGGGGTAATCAGCTGGACGAAGACAGGTTCACCGCAGCGTACTTGCCGCGACGATCGACTTCGATCTCGAACGACAGGCGGTCGCCCTCGTTCAGGCTCACCATGCCGGCGCGCTCGACGGCAGAGATGTGCACGAATGCATCAGGCTGGCCATCATCGCGCTGGATGAAGCCGAAGCCCTTCATGGCGTTGAAGAACTTAACCGTGCCGGTCGCCTTTTCGCCCGTTAGCTGACGCTGCGTGCCACCGGCTGCGGGACCGCGCGGCGCGCGATCGCCGCCACCGAAGCCACCGTCGCGCGGGGGCGCACGGTCAGTTACCGGCATCGGCTCGCCATCGATCTTCAGCTCGGTTGCCGAAATGCGGCCGCCGCGATCGACCAGCGTGAAGCCGAGCGGCTGACCTTCGGCCAGGCCAGACAGACCCGCCTGCTCAACGGCCGAGATGTGCACAAACACGTCTTCGCCGCCGTCATCGCGTACGATGAAGCCGAAGCCCTTCTGGCCGTTGAAGAACTTTACAACGCCCGTGCCTTCGCCGACGACCTGCGGGGGCATGCGGTTGCCACCGCCAAAGCCGCCACCACCACCGCCGCCGCCGCGGAAACCACCGCCGCCGCCGCCGCCGCCGAAGCCGCCACCACCGCCGCCGAAGCCGCCGCCACCGCTGCGGAAGCCGCCGCCGCCGAAGCCGCCGCGATCACCACCGAAGCCGCCGCCGCTAAAGCCACCACCGCCGCCGAAATCGCTGCCGCCGCCGAAATCGTCGCCGCCAAAGCCGTCACGCTTGTCGCGCCCGCGTCCGCCACGATTGCCGCGGCCACCTTTTTCGTAACCCATAAACCCTGTTCGTCTTCCCGCTCCGCCCGCAAATCAGTTTCAAGACCCACGCGATGGACGGCCGACGCAGGGCTTCGTGACGCGAAAGCTGATGCGCCACACGACTCCCCATAGCGCATCGATGCGCGCGCTGCGAACAGATTCGTCTCCAAAAGCAAGCATCCCTCACCGATCATTGCGCAACTGTCGCGCCCAAAGCACAGCTTATCGCGTCCAAGTTCATAAACATGCCGGTTCTTCAGCGATTGTTGAGCCTGGCCCCTCGCCGCGCTACGGCTGCGCCATGACCGTTTATTTTCACGAAGAAGATCTTCCTGGCGATGTATTCGCCCCCGGTGCGCCGCTTGCGGTGGACACGGAGACGATGGGCCTCATCACCCCGCGCGATCGGCTCTGCCTGGTGCAGATTTCCGACGGCATGGGCGACGAGCATCTCGTGCGCTTCAATCCGGGCTCGACGTACGAGGCGCCCAATTTGCGCGCCGCGCTTGCGGATCCCGCCCGGTTGAAGCTGTACCACTTCGGCCGGTTCGATATCGCGGCGATCCGCCACTATATGGGCATCGTTGCCGCGCCGGTGTATTGCACCAAGATCGCGTCCCGCCTGGTGCGCACCTACACCGATCGTCACGGATTGAAGGAGCTGGTGCGCGAGCTGCTCGGGCAGGATATTTCCAAGCAGCAGCAATCATCCGATTGGGGCGGCCCGGAGCTGAGCGAGGCGCAGCGCGAATATGCCGCATCCGACGTGCGCTACCTGCATCGCCTGCGCGACGAGCTTGATCGCCGGCTGGCCCGCGAAGGGCGGACCGCACTGGCGCAAGCCTGCTTCGACTTCCTCCCGCATCGTGCCGAGCTGGATCTTGCCGGTTGGCCGGAGGCTGACATCTTCGCCCATGTGTGATCCGGCGGCAGTAGATGTGGGGCATCCGCAGGATCGCGGACGAAACTTTCGTCGCTGGCTGCGTTTGACAAGCACCGATCCGGCGGAACGATCCATGGCGGAGAAGCGCGCGCATGTCTGACATTGCTGTCCGGGAACGCACGCGTCGCCAACGATGGGCGGCGCCGGGCAGCCGGCACGACAAGATCGTTGCGACCACCCACTGGCTCCTACCGGTGCTGATTGGCGTGCTTGCCGCCTTTCTGGTGATGGCGCCACTGACCAGCGCGGGCGACGTGTCGTTCGTGCTCGACAAGAACAAGGTCGAGGTCGCCAAGGAGCGCCTCAAGATCCAGCGCGCGCAATATCGCGGCACGGACGCCAAGGGTCAGCCTTTCGCGCTCAACGCCGGTTCTGCCGTGCAGCGCAGTTCCGCCGAACCGGTGGTGGAGATCAACAAGCTTGCGGCAGAGATCGGATTGCAGGACGGGCCGGCGACGCTGACGGCCCCGACCGGCCGCTACGACATGGAAAGCGAGCGGGTGAAGGTCGATGGACCGATCGCCTTCCGCGGCCCCAACAATTACACGCTCGATACGCAGGATGCGACGGTCGACCTCAAGACGCGCACGCTGCAGTCGCGCAACGGCGTCACCGGCACCGTTTCGCAGGGCACGTTTGCAGCGGACCGGCTCGATGCGGACTTGGAGGCAAGAACGGTGACATTGCGTGGCAATGCCCGCTTGCGTGTGAACCCGCGAGGCACGAGATAGCGCGTCATGAAACGAGCGGCCCTTCTTGCGCTATTGATCGCCTCCAGCGCCCAGGCGCAAACGCGCCACAACACAAACGCGCCGATCGACTTCGGTGCGGATACGATCGAGCTGCAGGATCGCGCCAATCGCGCGGTCCTCTCGGGCAATGTCGCGGTGCGCCAGGCGGAAATGTCGCTGAACTCGGCACGCATGACGGTGAACTACACCGGCCAGGTGGTTGGCGGTAATCCGCAGGTGTCGCGGCTCGATGCGGCTGGCGGCGTCGTGGTGCGCCGGCCCGATCAAACGGCGCGCAGCCAATATGCGGTATACGATCTCAATAAGCGGATCATCACCATGGTTGGCGCCGTTACCCTCACCCAAGGGTCGAACACGGTGAACGGCGGGCGGCTGACGATCAATCTCGACACCGGGCGCGCGGTGATCGACGGCTCCTCCGTCCGCGGCGGCGGCAGCGGCGCCGGCAATGTGACCACAGCGCCATCTGGCCGCGTCACAGGCACCTTCTCCGTTCCGAACCGCAACTGATCGCAAGAGGGGTTCCGTCGCGCCGCAACCTCATGCATGAATCCTGCCAAGCCGACCCGCCCCGGCGGGTTGGCAGGCGTGAGCGCAAGGCTGCAAACCGATCATGGACGATACCACCACCCTGACCTCGCCAGAACCGATCCAGGAAGCCCCGATTGCGAGCGGCCTGCAGGTCGTTTCCATTGCGAAATCCTATGACAAGCGCGTTGTGCTGAGCGACGTGTCCGTGTCGGTCGCGCGCGGCGAGGTGGTGGGGCTGCTGGGGCCGAACGGCGCCGGCAAGACGACGTGCTTCTATTCGGTAATGGGACTGGTGAAGCCCGACGCCGGCCGCATCATGCTGGACGGCGAGGATATCACCGGCCTGCCGATGTACCGCCGCGCGATCCTGGGGCTCGGCTATCTGCCGCAGGAGACCTCGATCTTTCGCGGTCTGACGATCGAGAAGAACATTCTGACCGTGCTGGAACTGGCCGAGCCCGATGCGGCAGCCCGGCAGCGCAAGCTCGATACGTTGCTGGAGGAATTCGGCCTCACGCGGCTGCGCGACGCGCCGGCCATGGCCCTGTCGGGCGGCGAACGGCGCCGTGCCGAAATCGCCCGCGCCCTCGCCGCCGACCCGTCGATCATCCTGCTGGACGAGCCGTTCGCCGGCATCGATCCGCTGTCGATCGCCGACATTCGCGGGCTGGTGAAGGATCTGAAGCGGCGCGGCATCGGCGTGTTGATCACCGATCACAATGTTCGCGAAACGCTCGACATCGTGGACCGCGGCTACATCATCTACGACGGCCGCGTGCTGTTCACCGGCGCGCCCGCCGATCTCGTTGCCGATCCGAACGTGCGACGGCTGTACCTGGGCGAAGAGTTTTCGCTCTGATCGGATGGACATGCTTCTTCTCATCGGCGCGCCGTTGGCAGATGGGCTGGTGATCGCGGCATGAGCCTCGCGCCCCGCCTCGATCTGCGCCAATCGCAATCGCTGGTGATGACGCCGCAACTGCAGCAGGCGATCAAGCTGCTGGCGTTGTCGAACCTCGAGATCGAAGGCGTGATCGCGGAGGAGCTGGAAAAGAACCCGCTGCTCGAAGCCGTGCCGTCGAGCGACGATGCGCCGGTCGCGGAGCGCGAGCGCGAAGTGGCGCGTGACGAGCCGGCACCTGCCGACGAATTGGTCATGGCGGGCGAGGCAGCCGGCGAATCGCTCGATGTCGACGTCGCCAGTGAGCGCTTCGACGACAGCCCGTCCGACAGTCTCGGCACCGCGGGCGACGGCTTGGGGCTAAATGGCGCCTCGAGCAGCGCCAGCCAGGACGGGCCAGACCTCGATGCCTTTGCCGCCGCCGGTGCCTCGCTGGCCGATCACCTCCTCCAGCAGGCCGGTGCGGTGCTGACCGGCGTGGACCTGTTCGTTGCACAGCACCTGATCGATCTGATCGACGAGGCCGGCTATCTGACCAGCGCGCTGCTCGATGTCGCGACACGGCTCGGCGTGCCGCTGGTCCAGGTGGAGCGCGTCCTTGCCGTGATCCAGACCTTTGATCCCACCGGCGTCGGTGCGCGCGATCTGGCGGAATGTATCGCGCTCCAGGCCAAGGAAGCAGACCGCTACGATCCGGCCATGGCACGGTTGATCGATCATCTCGATCTCGTCGCGCGCGGCGATCTCGCCCGGTTGAAGCGCATCTGCCAGGTCGATGACGAGGACATGGCGGACATGATCCGCGAGCTGCGCAGCTACGATCCCAAGCCCGGCGTTCGCTTCGGCGGGGAGCCGATGCAGGCGGTGACGCCCGACCTTCACGTCCGGCGCAGCCCCGCTGGCTGGGTGGTGGAGCTGGACAGCTCCACCCTGCCGCGCGTGCTGGTCGATCGGCGCTACCATGCCGAGCTCGCCGCCGGGTCGCAGGACAAGGCGTCGAAGGCATGGCTGGGCGACATGCTCGCCAGTGCCAACTGGCTGGTGAAGGCGCTCGATCAGCGACAAAAGACGATCATCCGGGTCGCAACCGAGATCGTGCGCCAGCAGGAGGCGTTCTTCGTTCACGGCGTCTCGCACCTCCGCCCGCTCACGCTGCGGCAGGTCGCCGATGCGATCGAGATGCACGAATCGACGGTCAGCCGCGTCACGTCGAACAAATATCTCAGCTGCGCGCGCGGGCTGTTCGAGCTGAAATATTTCTTCACCTCGGCGATCCAGTCGGCCGATGGCGGCGATGCCGTGTCGGCCGAAGCGGTGAAGAGCGCGATCAAGGCGCTGATCGCCAATGAAGGCGCCAAGATCCTGAGCGACGATACCTTGGTCGAGCTGCTCAATGCCAAGGGCTTCGACATCGCGCGGCGTACGGTGGCGAAATATCGCGAAGCGATGGGGATCGGCAGCTCGGTGCAGCGCCGCCGTCAACGCGCGCTCGGCGGGGGCTGATCGCCGCCCGCCGAAGCGCACATCGGATGTCAGCCGAGCAGCCGCCGCGGCACCTTCACCTTCATGTCCAGCAGTTGCTGCCCCTTGCCCTTGGCGAGCGCATCGAGCCGCAGGCTGGCGAACTGCCCGCCGCCCAGCGACTGGATGCAGTGCAGGTTGATCGCGTTCATGCCCGGCAGGTCGTAGCGACGCACCTCCGGATGGCTCGCCCCCTCGAACTCATGCGCGAAGAACGCCTGCACCGCATCCTCGGTCAGCCCCGCCCGGATCCAAGGCAGGAAGTCGGGCCGGCGCGCGATCACGCCGACGTTGAAGGCGTTGCCCTTGTCCCCCGATCGCGCCCAGGCAACCTCGATCAGCGGCACCTCGACCAGATCCTCGTCACCAGCAGGCTTGCTGGCGGCGTCCGGCCTGACGATCATCGCCTCCTCGAACGGCGTTGCAGGCGCCGGGTTGGCAACCGCGATCGTCTCGTCGCCCAGCGACACCGTTGCCGCCACCGAGCTGCCATCGACGAGAAACGAGAATACCTGCGACACCGGAGAGATCGTCGGCCGCGCGCCGAACCAGCCGGTCGAACCTACGCTCATCGAGGTGGTCGGCGAATCGAACTCGCGCATCATGATGCCCAGCGCGTCCGCGTCTTCATGCTCGGCGCCGATCCGGGCGATCACCTCGCGCGTGGCGGCGAGCGCCGGGTTCGCCTGCGCGCCATAGCTCGCCTCGATGCCGAGCAGCTCGACGCGGGTGTCGCGCAGCGGCGGCAGGTTGCGCCCGCGCAGCATCTCGCCCACGCGCGTCAGCACGGCGTCCGCCTGTGCCTGCGCCTTCTTGGCGGCGTCGCGGCCCACCACCGGCATGATGCCGATGAACCGGTGCCCGTTCTCGAACGTCACGCAGGTCTTGAGCTTGCCGGTCGGCGGATATCCCTTCGCGTTCGACACGCGCACCCGCCCTTCGCCCTCAGCGGTCACGTTGAGCTGCGAAAAGTCGCATACCACGTCGGGCAGCGCATAGGCTTGCGGATCGCCAACCTCGTAGAGGATCTGCTCGGAGACGGCAGCCGGAGAGACGAGGCCACCGGTCCCATCCGGCTTGGTCACGATGAAGTCGCCGTCAGCGTGGCACTCGATGATGGGATAGCCGATGTGCGCCCAATCGGGCACCTTTTCCCAATCGGTGAAGAGGCCGCCGGTCGCCTGCGCGCCGCATTCGATGACATGGCCGGCGAGCGACCCCGCCGACAGCCGGTCGTGATCGTCCGCCCCCCAGCCGAACTCATGCATCAGCGGCCCCAGCGTCAGCGCGCTGTCCACCACCCGGCCGGTGATCACGACATCCGCGCCCGCCGCCAGTGCCGCCGCGATTGGCCCGCCGCCGAGATAGGCGTTGGCGGTCCACACCTTTGTCGGCTCGGGGAACGGCGCGTCGTTGAACATCTCGGTCACGCCCGCGGTGGCAAAATCCGGCACGCGATCGATCAGGTCGTCACCGGTCACGATCGCGATTTTGAACGACAGCCCCGCCTCTGCGGCAAGCGCCTCCATGCGCGCGCGGCACGCCGCCGGGTTCACGCCGCCCGCATTGGTGACGACGCGCACGCCCTGTTCCTTGAATGCGTGGAGATTGTCCTTCCACACCCATTCGGTGAAATCGCGCGCATAGCCCTGCTCGGGGCGCACCTGCTTCAGCTGGCCGAGCGGCGCCATGGTCGCTTCGGCAAGATAATCGAGGATCATGTAATCGAGCATGCCGCTTGCCAGCAGCTGCGGCGCCGCGACCGAGCTATCCCCCAGAAAGCCGCCTGCGCCCCCGATGCGGACCACCTTGCCCATCATTCTCTCCCGATCTTTTGCCGGGAGACGTAACGGAAAGGCACCGCAAGGCAAAGCTTCTCCCCGCCAAGCGCGAGGAGAAGCCGCCTATCACCTCAATCCGCGAACGGGTCGCGCACCAGGATCGTGTCCTCGCGCTCCGGGCTGGTCGACACCAATGCCACCGGGCACTGGATCAGCTCCTCGATCCGGCGGATGTACTTGATCGCCTGTGCCGGCAGGTCGGCCCAGCTGCGCGCGCCGGCGGTCGATTCGGACCAGCCTTCCATCGTCTCGTACACCGGCTCCACCGCCGCCTGATCGGCGGCGTGCGACGGGAAATAGTCCAGCGTCTCGCCGCGGAGGCGATAGCCGGTGCAGATCGCAATCTGCTCGAACCCGTCGAGCACGTCGAGTTTGGTCAGCGCGATGCCGGTGATCCCGCTTACTGCCGCCGACTTGCGCACCAGCACCGCGTCGAACCAGCCGCAGCGCCGCTTGCGGCCCGTCACCGTGCCGAACTCGCGCCCGCGCGTGCCGAGCCGCTCGCCCGTGGCATCTTCCAGCTCAGTCGGGAACGGCCCCGATCCGACGCGCGTCGTGTACGCCTTGGCGATGCCGAGGACAAACCCGACCGCGCCCGGCCCCATGCCCGATCCACCCGCCGCGGCGCCCGCGATCGTGTTGGACGAGGTCACGAACGGATAGGTGCCGTGATCGATATCGAGCAGCACGCCCTGTGCGCCTTCGAACAGGATGCGGCGGCCGGCGGCGCGCGCCTCGTTCAGGTCGCGCCAAACCGGCTTGGCGAAGGACAGGACGAACTCGGCGATCTCCGCCAGGTCGGCGATCAGCCGCGCCCGGTCGATCGGCGGCTCGCCGAAGCCGGCGCGCAGCGCGTCGTGATGCGCGGTCAGCCGGTCGAGCTGCGGCTCCAACTGGTCGAGATGCGCCAGGTCGCACACGCGGATCGCGCGGCGGCCGACCTTGTCCTCGTATGCCGGGCCGATGCCGCGCCGGGTGGTGCCGATCTTGCCCGCCCCGCTCGCATCCTCGCGCAGCCCGTCGAGATCGCGGTGGAACGGCAGGATCAGCGCGCAGGTATCGGCGATACGCAGCGTATCAGGGGTGATGGTGATCCCCTGCCCCGCCAGCTTATTCACCTCGTCGCGCAGCGCCCAGGGATCGAGCACCACGCCATTGCCGATCACCGACGGCGTACCGCGCACGATGCCCGACGGCAGCAGCGACAGCTTGTACACATTCTCGCCGACGACCAGCGTATGGCCCGCGTTATGCCCGCCCTGGAAACGCACCACCATGTCGGCGCGTTCGGCCAGCCAGTCGACGATCTTGCCCTTGCCCTCGTCGCCCCATTGGGCGCCGATCACCGCTACGTTCGCCATGGATACACTGCTCCCCCTGCCGGGAGATCCCCACCGCCCTTCGACAGGACTCGGCGATGGGAAGGGTCCAGAAATGCGCCGCGCCGGTAGCGGGGCGACGCGCCCGGTGTCAACCTTTGGGGGGTGCACGCTACAGGGCGCGCGCCTCCCCATCGGCGTACAGGTGCGTGCACAATTGCGCCTCGGGCGTGTCGCCCGGCTCCAGCGCCGCCACCGTCACCCAGCCTGCCGCCCGCATCCGCGCGCCGTCTGCCGCCGGGGTGCCGACCGGCAGGAACAGTCGCCGCCGCTCACCCGCGCCGTCGCCCGCGATAGCCGCCGCGAACAGCGAAAAGCCGGTCGCCGCTTCCTCTGCATCGCCCTCATGCATCAGCGTATAGGTACCGCCGCGCCCCACTTCGCGCGTCGCGCCTGCGGCAAACAGCGAAAAGCCGAGCCACGTCTGATATTCGAAGCCATGCCGCTCTGTCGGGTCGAGCGTCAGCGTGGCGCGGTCACCGATCGCCGCCGCGATCGCCTCCAGCGCGTCGAGGCGCGAAGTCAGAACGCCGCTCGCATCGAACGACCGCAGCCGCGCGATCGCCGCATCGAACGGCCCCGCCGCCTCGATCAGCGGCAGGTAATCGGGCGCCAGCGCCGCCACCGCGCCCGCATCCTTGGCGTCCAGCCGATCGCGCAGCCGCTCCACGTCGCCCACCGGCAAGGCGCCGGCAGCCAGCGTATCGACGAGATCGGGCAACGTGAAATCGACCGACACACCGCTCGCCCCGGCGGCGCCCAGTGCCTCGACCGCCACCGTCACCACCTCGCGCGCGGCGGCCACCGTATCCAGCCCGATCAGCTCGCAGCCGATCTGCCGCGCCTCGCGCTCGGGCTGCAACGCCCCGCCGCGCAGCTTCAGCACCGATCCGGCATAGCTCAGCCGCACGGGGCGCGGGTGATGCGCCATGCGCGTCGCGGCGATCCGCGCCACCTGCGCGGTGATGTCGGGGCGGATCGCCATGGTGCGCTGGCTCACCGGGTCGACGAAGCGCACCGCGTCCGACAGCGCCCCATCCTTCAGCCGAGACCCCAGCCCTTCGGCGAATTCGGCCAGCGGCGGATCGACCCGCTCATAGCCATAGGCATGTGCCACGCCCAGCACGCGCGACTCCACCGCCGCGGCGGCATCGGCATGCGGCGGCAAGCGATCGCGAAATCCCTCAGGAAGCAGCATGGTCATCATTAAGCCCTCTCCCCCTCGGGGAGAGGGTCTGGGAGAGGGATAGTCGTCAACGCGACGGCAATCATCTGAAGCACCCCGTCCAAGTTCGTCATCACATCGGCGTTCGTGAAGCGGATGACACGATAGCCTCGCTGCTCGAGCCATCGGCTTCGCACAGCATCGCGTGCCTCGTCGCCGGCGTGGGTGTCGCCGTCAACCTCTATGATCAAGCAACGGAACCGAGCGACAAAGTCGACGATGTAGCGGCCGATCACGACCTGCCTGCTGAACTTCACACCCGCGAACCGCTTGCTGCGCAGCGCAGTCCACAGCTCGCGTTCGGGCTGGGTCATTGCGCTGCGCATGGCTCGGGCACGGGCAAGCAACAGCTCGTCTGTCTTCGGCACTGCCCCTCTCCCAACCCTCTCCCCAGAGGGGAGAGGGCTATTCGGCGCTACCTCAGAACCGCAGCCCCATCGCGGTCTTCACGCCCGGCAGCGTCTTGACCTTTGCCAGCAGGTCCGCCGTCACCGGCTCGTCCACCGAGAGCAGCAGCACCGCCTCGCCACCCGCCTGGCGCCGGCCGAGGTGGAAGGTGCCGATGTTGACCCCCGCCTCGCCCAGCGTCGTGCCGAGCCGGCCGATGAAACCCGGTGCGTCCTCGTTCACGACATACAGCATCGAGCCCGTCAGATCGGCCTCGACCTTGATGCCGAACAGCTCCACCAGGCGCGGCGCCTGGTCACCGAACAGCGTGCCGGAGACCGAGCGCTCACCGTCCGCGGTACGCACCGACACGCGCAGCAGCGTCTGGTAATCGCCTTCACGCTCGGTGCGGATCTCGCGCACCTCCGTGCCGCGCTCGCGCGCCAGCACCGGCGCGTTGACCATGTTCACCGTATCGGTCTGCGTGCCTAAGAAGCCCTTCAGCACCGCACTGGTCAGCGGCTTGGGGTTCAGCTCCGCCGCGGCGCCCTCCATGTGGATCGACACGCGGTCGATCGCGCCATGCGCAAGCTGCCCCACCAGGCTGCCGAGCTTTTCGGCCAGGCCCATGTACGGCTTCAGCTTGGGCGCCTCCTCCGCGGTCAGGCTCGGCATGTTGAGCGCGTTGGTGACGCCGCCCGACACAAGATAGTCTGCCATCTGCTCGGCGACTTGGATCGCCACATTGACCTGAGCCTCGGTCGTCGAGGCGCCGAGGTGCGGCGTCGAAATGAAGTTCGGCGTGCCGAACAGCGGGCTTTCCTTCGCCGGCTCGGTCACGAACACGTCGAGCGCCGCACCGCCGATATGACCGCTGTCCAGCCCTTCCTTCAGCGCCGCCTCATCGATCAGCCCGCCGCGCGCGCAGTTGACGATCCGAACGCCCTTCTTGGTCTTGGCGAGGTTTTCGGCCGACAGGATGTTGCGCGTCTGGTCGGTCAGCGGCGTGTGCAGCGTGATGAAGTCGGCACGGGCGAGCAGTTCGTCCAGCGTCACCTTCTGCACGCCCAGCTCCAGCGCACGCTCCTCGGTCAGGAACGGATCGTAAGCGACGACCTTCATCTTCAGCCCGAGCGCGCGATCGGCGACGATCGAGCCGATGTTGCCGGCGCCGATCAGGCCCAGCGTCTTGCCGGTGACCTCGACGCCCATGAAGCGGTTCTTTTCCCACTTGCCGGCCTGCGTCGACCGGTCCGCCTCCGGCAGGTCGCGCGCCAGCGCGAACATGAGGGCAATGGCGTGCTCTGCGGTCGTGATCGAATTGCCGAACGGCGTGTTCATCACGACCACGCCCTTCGCGCTGGCCGCGGGGATGTCGACATTGTCGACGCCGATGCCGGCGCGCCCGACGACCTTCAGGTTGGTCGCCGCCTCGAGAATCTCCTTGGTCACCTTGGTCGAGCTGCGGATCGCGAGGCCGTCATATTGGCCGATGATCGCCTTCAGCTCGTCCGGCGTCTTGCCGGTGATCTCGTCCACCTCCACGCCGCGCTCGCGAAAGATCTGCGCGGCCTTGGGGTCCATTTTGTCGCTGATAAGCACTTTAGCCATGTTCGAAACTCCGTTCCCCGGCGACGGCCGGGGCCCAGTTGGGAAAGTTGAAGCAAAGGGGCGCTGCGAATCATCATGCACGCGCCGATACTCGACCCCGGCCTTCGCCGAGGCACAGGAAGGTCAGCCGTTCTTGGCCGTCGCGTAGGCCCAGTCGAGCCACGGGCCGAGCGCGACGATATCCGCCGTGTCGACCGTCGCACCGCACCAGATGCGCAGCCCCGGCGGCGCATCGCGATACCCGCCAATGTCATAGGCGGCGCCCTCAGCCTCCAGCAGCGAGACCATCTTCTTGATCACCGCCTCGTCGGCATCCACCGTCAGGCACACGCTGGTGGTCGATCGCGACGCCGGATCGGTCGCGAGATGGCCCAGCCAGTCGCGCGTCTGGACGATCTCGTCCAGCGCCGCCGCATTCGCGTCGGACCGCGCGATCAACCCGCGCTCGCCCAGCGACTTGGCCCATTCGAGGCTGAAGATCGCATCCTCGACCGCCAGCATCGACGGGGTGTTGATCGTCTCGCCCTTGAACACGCCCTCGGCGAGCTTGCCCTTCGACGTGAGGCGGAACACCTTGGGCAGCGGCCAGGCCGGCGTGTAGCTTTCCAGCCGCTCGACCGCGCGCGGGCCGAGGATCAGCACGCCGTGCGCGCCTTCACCGCCCAGCACCTTCTGCCACGAGAAGGTCGCGACATCGATCTTGTCCCACGGCAGGTCGTAGGCGAACACGCCGCTGGTCGCGTCAGCGAAGCTCAGCCCCTCGCGATCGTTGGCGATCCAGTCGCCGTCCGGCACGCGCACGCCGCTGGTGGTGCCGTTCCAGGTGAACAGCACGTCGTTCGACCAATCGACTTGCGCCAGATCCGGCAGCTGGCCGTAATCGGCGCGGATCACCGTCGGATCGATCTTCAGCTGCTTGACCGCATCGGTCACCCAGCCTTCGCCGAAGCTTTCCCACGCGAGCGCCGTCACCGGGCGCGCGCCCAGCATCGTCCACATCGCCATTTCATAGGCGCCCGTGTCGGAACCCGGCACGATGCCGATACGGTGTGTGTCAGGGAGCTTCAGCAGCTCGCGCATCAGATCGATGCAATATTGCAGCCGCTGCTTGCCGATCTTCGATCGGTGCGAGCGCCCCAGCGAGGCGTCGGACAGCTTGGCGGCATCCCAGCCCGGCGGCTTGGCGCAGGGGCCGGAGGAGAAATAGGGTCGCGCCGGTTTGGTGGCGGGTTTCGCAGGCGCATTGGTGGCGTCGGCGAGCGTCGTATCAGTCATATAGACTCTCCTTACAGAGAGCACGCGCGGCGTTGGGACCGCGTGGCCCGCCGACGGCTCTAGTCTCGGCAGGGTAACGTGGCAACCGCCCAACGGTGCCCGGGTTTCGGCTCGCCCCTTCACATGCTCCGTTCGCCCCGCGCCACGCGGGGAGCCGCTTTCTTTCTGAGAACAGCTGTAAAAAGACAGGCTGGCGCGATCCGACGATGCGCGGGTGGGGGTAGAAGTGCGTTCGGTTCTTTTTCTCGCGACGGCGATGATGCTGGCGGCATGCGGCCGATCGGAGCCGCCAGCGCGTCGCGACTCGCGGGCGCCTGCCCGTACGATCGACGGGCCCTCGGCGCGCGAAACGGCGCAATGCCACCGCGACCTGCGCGAGCTTGGTGTCGTCTTTGATCCACTGCCCGACCGCACCTTTGGGCCCGGCTGCGGCATCGTCGGGACGGTGAAGCTGCTCGACATCGGCGTGCCGACGACGAACCTCGGCGCCGTGCGCTGCGGCCAGGCGCGCACCTATGCGCAGTGGGCGCGCAACGCTGTGGCGCCCGCCGCCTATCAGATCCTGGGCAGCGAGCTTGCCAAGGTGGAAAGCATGGGCAGCTACAATTGCCGCAACGTTGCCGGCACGGCGCGCCGCTCGGGCCATTCGATCGCCAACGCCATCGACATCGGCGGCTTTCAGTTGAAGGACGGCCGCCGCCTATCCGTGCTCAACGACTGGAACTCGCCGGATCCGGACGTGCGGCGCTTCATGCGGGTGATCCACGCTTCGGCCTGCAAGCGTTTCGGCACCGTGCTGAGCCCCGATTATAACAGCGCGCACCGCAACCACTTCCACCTAGAGGACGACAAGGCGAAATTCTGCCGCTGACCGCGCAGTGTCACCGGCCGAAAAAAAGCCGATCGATCCGGCCACGAAACTCCGCTAATGGCCCCCAAAATGACAGAAACACGCGTACCGAGCCGCACCTTCCCGCGGGCCCGCCAGGATGCCGAATCGGCGAAGGGCAACATCTCCACCCCGCAGACCGAGAACCCGGCCTACAAGCTCGCGTTCCAGGACATGGACTTCCTGCTTCGCGAGGACCTGCGCCCCGTCCGCTTCCAGCTTGAGCTGCTAAAGCCAGAGCTGCTGCTGGAGGAAGCGCACATCGGCTCCACTTTCGTGATGTACGGCTCGGCTCGCATCCCGGAGCCGGAAAAGGCGAAGGCCGCGCTGGAGCTTGCCGATCCGGAACACCGCCACATCGCCGAGCGGCTGGTCGCCAAGTCGAAATATTACGACATGGCGCGCGAACTCGCCCGCTTGGCCAGCAACTTCCCGCGCGACGAGCAGGGCATGCGCCATTTCGTCGTGTGCTCGGGCGGCGGCCCGTCGATCATGGAAGCGGCGAACCGCGGTGCGGCGGACGTCCATGCCGAATCGATCGGGCTCAACATCGTGCTGCCGCACGAACAGGCGCCGAACCCGTATGTGACCCCGTCGCTGTCGATGCAGTTCCACTATTTCGCGCTGCGCAAGATGCACTTCCTGCTGCGCGCGCGGGCGCTCGCCGCCTTCCCGGGCGGGTTCGGCACCTTCGACGAGCTGTTCGAACTGCTGACGCTGATCCAGACCGGCAAGGTCGCGCCGATCCCGGTGCTGCTGTTCGGCCGCGAATTCTGGGAGCGCGTCGTCAATTTCGAGGCGCTGGTCGAGGAAGGCGTGATCTCCGAACGCGACCTCGGCATCTTCACCTATGTCGAGAGTGCGGCGGAGGGTTGGGCCGTGGTGCAGAAATTCTACCAGGATCGCGAGCGGCAGGAGCCGGGCGCCACCGCCTGATCCTGCTGCAAGCGCCGGGTCGCCCCCGGCGCTACCCTGCGCGTCCGAGCAAGGTGTCGCGCGCCGCATTCAGCGCGCGCGCCTGCTCCGCCGATCCGCCGCGATCGGGATGCGCGTCCGCCATCAGGCGCCGGTGGGCCGCACGAATCGTCGCCTCGTCGGCGGCGCTGTCCACCCCCAGCAGGCGGCGCGCAGCCCCGGCATCGCCGCCCGGAGCTTGCGCCACCGCGCGCCGCCGGGGCTTTGCCGGGCCAAGCCCGTGCTTCCACACCCGCCAGCCAGCGTAGGCGACCAACAGCGCGATCAGCAGCTTGAAGATCATGCCGCGCTCGTCATCGCCGGCTCGGGCAGTTGCAGCCCGGCCATCATCTCGCGCAATTCCTGCCGCGCCGCGACATGCCCCAGCCCCATCGCGCCGAATTCCTTGGCGTCCAGCATGGTCAGGCCGCTGGGAAACAGCTCGCGATAGATCACGCGCTCGCCCAAACCCGGAATCACGCGAAAGCCCACGCGCTTCGACAATTGGTCCAGCGCGTCGGACACGCGGCGCATGTTGCGCGCCTCGATATGTTGCAGGCGGTTGCGCAGCACCACCCAGTCGATGGTCGATCCGTCCGCCTTCGCGCGCGCCTTGCGCGCATCCCAGATCAGCTCGGAATAGAAGCTCGGGCGGGTGACCTTGAACGTTTCGGGGTGCACCTGCCCGATCAGGTCGAAATCGACGAAGCTGTCGTTCATCGGCGTGACCAATGTATCCGCCCGCGTCGCCGCCGCGCGCGCATAGGGATCGTCGCGGCCGGGCGTGTCGATCACCAGAAAATCGGCGTCGCCCAGCATCTCCTCATAGGCCTGCTCGAAATCCTCATGCGCCGTGCGATAGCGCGGGATTGCGAGGTCCGAACCCAATCGGCGTACCGATTCGGTACGATTGTCGAGGTAGCGCCCCATGGTCCGCTGCCGGTGGTCGAGGTCGAGGCAGGCCACCCGCGCACCGCGCACGGCAAGGGCAATCGCGACGTGCACCGCCGTTGTCGACTTGCCCGTTCCACCCTTTTCATTGGCGAAGACGATCACATGAGTATTGTCGGGACCGGTCGGCAAATCATCGCATCCTTTGTTGATCGCGTGCAACGATCCCCATAGATGCCCGCCGGTTACGTTTCGAGTGGAGTTTCGCCCGCGTGCAAACCGTCCGTACTCTCAGCGATCTGCGCGCGGCTGTGGCAGCGTTCCGTGCGGAGGGTGCGCGCGTTGCCTTTGTGCCCACCATGGGCGCGCTGCACGCCGGCCACCTCGCGCTGGTCGATGCCGCAAAGCGCGCCGGCACGAAGGTTGTCGTGTCGATCTTCGTCAATCCCAAGCAGTTCGGCCCCAAAGAGGATCTCGCGCGCTATCCGCGGCGCGAGGCGGCGGACTCGCGGCTGCTGGTCGAGGCGGGATGCGACCTGCTCTGGCTGCCGCCGGTCGAGGTCATGTATCCCGACGGCTTCGCGACCAACATCAGCGTCAATGGCGTGACGGAGGGGCTGGATGGCGCCGCGCGGCCCGGCCATTTCGATGGGGTCGCCACTGTGGTTGCCAAGCTGTTCAACCAGGTTGGGCCGGACGCCGCGTATTTCGGCGAAAAGGACTATCAGCAATTGCAGGTGATCCGCCGGCTGGTCGCCGATCTCGATTTCCCGATCGAGATCGTCGGCGTGCCGACCCAGCGGGACGACGATGGGCTCGCCCTCTCCTCCCGCAATATCTACCTCGACGAAGAAGAGCGCGCGAAGGCGATCGCTCTGCCGCGCGCCTTGGGCGTTGCGGCGCGTGCGATCGCCCGCGGCGTCCCGGCCGAAGATGCGATCACGGAGGCGCAGAACAGTCTCGCCGCCGCGGGCTTCATGGTCGACTATGTCGCCGTGGTGGACGCCGAGACACTGGCCGAGGCCCCGGCACCCGATCGTCCGCTCCGGCTGCTCGCCGCCGCCCGCATGGGGCAGACGCGGCTGATCGACAACGTCGCAATCGTGCTGGATTAGCCGTTAACCATTTGGAGAGGCGATTCGTCGCACAACGCGCCTGGGGAACTTCAACCAGGGGCCATCACCATGGGAACTAGCCTGAAAAACGCGCAGTTGCTGCTCGACAGCCGACTGCCTGCTGCAATGCACGGCGACGGAAATGCCTGCTACGATCTGGGCGTCGCCTATTCCACCGGCACCGACGGCGCCGATTACGACCTCGTCGAGGCGCACAAGTGGTTCAACCTCGCGGCGGTCGCCGGCAACGCATTAGCGCAAGCAGCGCGTGCGGAAATCGCTGACGACATGTCGGCACGCGAGATTGCGGCGGCACAGCGCGCGGCGCGCGACATTCTCGCCACCAATCAGCGGCGCGCAGCCTGAACGGCCGCCGCTGATCCGGCGCACCCGCCGGATCAGCTACACCGGTCCACGATCAATTGTGGTGACTGGCGACATAGCCGTCATACGATCCGCAATTTTCCGGATCCTTGCGGCACCGCTTTTCCCACTCGCGTCGCTCGCGGCCTTCCTGCGCTTCTTTGTTGCGCATCTTGCGGCCGTAGTTGCGATCGGCCTCGTCCTGGCTCGTCGTGGTCCAGTCGACCACCTGGCCGGCGGCCTTGAACGGCGCCGTCACCACGCTCGCCGCGGTCCGCACGCAGCCGCCCGTCATCAACGGAATGGCGGCCACCGCCGCAATCATTGCACCCTTACGCATCACTTCACTCCCCGCGCCCGATCACGCGCCTGTACGCCTGTTGCAGGAAAATCGGTGAAGAATCCGTCGATACCAAGGTGAAGCGCCGACGAAATTTCGTCTGCGAGCGCGCCATGCCCCCGCGGGTTGATCCCGTCGCGAAAGCGACTCGGCAGAAAATAATTCTCGGCGCGATAGGTCCAGGGATGCACCCGCAGCCCCGCCTCGTGCGCGTCCGCGACGAGGCTCGTCGCAAGGCTGCCGTTCCACAGCATCGCCTTGTTGGGCCCGATCCCCCAGGCGTAGGTCGCCACGTCGCGCAAGCCCTCCGGCGTCACCATCGCGGCATAGCTCGGCGCGGCACCGTCCGCCGGCGCGCCCTCGCCATCGACCAGCTGGATCAGCCGGATCCGCGTCGCCTGCTTCAGCCGGCGCAGATTCTCCACCTCGAACGACTGGATGAACACCGGCGCCTCGGCGCTGTCCCACCCCGCCTTGCGCAGCGCGGCGAGCAGCGGCGCGTCCGTACCCTTGCCGATCGACGCGAAATAGCTCGGGTGCTTGGTCTCGGGATAGATCGCCACTTCGTGCTGCTTGGCCAGTGCGATAACCTCCTCCAGCGTCGGGATCGCCTCCTGCCCGTCGAACTTGGCATTGTCAGGTCGCATCAGCGGCAGCCGCTCCCTGGCGCGCAGCGTCTTCAGCTCGGCCAGCGTGAAATCCTCGGTGAACCACCCCGTCAGCGTCTTGCCGTCGATCGTCTTGGTCGCGCGTCGGGCAGCGAACTCGGGATGATCGGCAACGTCGGTCGTCTCGCTGATCTCGTTTTCGTGCCGCGCCACCAGATGGCCGTCCTTGGTCGGCACCAGATCGGGTTCGATCACGTCCGCCCCTTGCGCGATCGCCAGTTCATAGGCTGCGATCGTATGTTCGGGCCGCTCGCCCGACGCGCCGCGATGCGCAATGACGATCGGATCGGAAAGCGAGGGAGCGGCCTTCATTCGGGGCACCTGTGGGGAAGAGCAGCCGCTCGCCAGCGCAGCCAGACAAATTAAGCGATAGGGCTTGGAACGTTTCGGTTCGCAACGCATACTGCGACCATGCGCTTCACCATCAACGGCAGCAAGCGCGAGGCCGATCCCGATATCCGCGCCTCGCTCCTCGACGTCCTCCGTGAGGAGTTCGCCCTGACGGGCACCAAAAAAGGCTGCGATCATGGCCAGTGCGGTGCCTGTACGGTGCTGGTCAACGGGCGGCGGATCAATGCGTGTCTCACTCTGGCGGTCATGCACCAGGATGATGACATCCTGACGATCGAAGGGCTCGGATCGTCCGACACTCTGCACCCGATGCAACAGGCGTTCGTGCGGCACGACGGGTATCAGTGCGGCTATTGCACCCCGGGGCAGATCTGCTCCGCGGTCGGCATGCTTGACGAAGTGGCAAAGGGCTGGCCCAGCCACGTGACGGATGACCTGTCGGCGCCGGTGCTGAACGATGCCGAGATCAGCGAGCGGATGAGCGGCAATCTGTGCCGCTGCTCGGCCTATCCCACGATCGTCGACGCGATTCGCGAGGTGCATGAGGCATGAAGACATTCGATTACAGCCGCGCCGACAGCCCCGAAGCCGCGGTTGCGGCGGGCGGCCGCTTCATCGCCGGCGGCACCAACCTCCTCGACCTCATGAAGCTGGAGGTGGAGACGCCCGAACGGCTGGTCGACATCAGCCGGCTCGATCTGAACACGGTGGAGGAAAAGGACGGCGGTCTGCTGATCGGCGCGCTCGTCCCGAACAGCGATCTTGCCGCCGACCCGCGTGTCATCGCGAATTATCCGGTGCTGAGCCGCGCGCTGCTCGCCGGCGCCTCGGGGCAGCTCCGCAACAAGGCGACCACCGGCGGCAATCTGCTCCAACGCACCCGCTGCTATTTCTTCTACGACACCCATGCACGCTGCAACAAGCGCGTGCCCGGCAGCGGCTGCGACGCGCTGGGCGGTTTCAATCGCATCCACGCGATCCTCGGTGGCAGCGACCAGTGCATCGCCACCCACCCCGGCGACATGCCGGTCGCGATGCGCGCGCTCGACGCGGCGGTGGTGACGCTGAAGCCGGATGGCGACCGCCGCCGCATCCCGCTTGCCGACTTCTACCGCCTCCCCGGCGACACGCCGCACATCGAAACGGTGCTTGAGCCCGGCGAGCTCGTCACCCATGTCGCGCTGCCCGCGCCGCCCACCGGCGCGCGTCAGATCTATCGCAAGGTGCGCGACCGCGCGTCCTATGCCTTTGCGCTCGTCTCCGTCGCCGGCGTCGTCGCGATGACACAGGGCACGATCACCCACGCCGCGCTCGCCTTCGGCGGCCTCGCGCCGCAGCCGTGGCGCGACGCGGCGGTCGAGGCCGCGCTGATCGGCCAGGCGCCGACGCAGGCCGCCTTCGATGCGGCCGCCGACGCGCTGCTGTCCGGCGCGCGCGGCCACGGCCACAACGATTTCAAGATACCGCTCGCCCGGCGCGTGCTCGTCACCGTGCTGCGCGATCTGACCGGAGAGCCCGCATGAGCGACGTCGCGATGGACGCGCCCTACCGCCCCGCCGCGCTCGATCGCGCCGAACAGGGCCTGCTGGGCAAGCCGATCGACCGCTACGAGGGCCCGCTGAAGGTCAGCGGCGCCGCACCTTATGCCTTCGAACAGGCGCCGGAGGGCACCGCCTATCTGGCGATCGTCACCGCCGCGATCGGCCGCGGCCGCGTCACCGGGATCGACGCCGCCGCCGCGGAAGCGATGCCCGGCGTCCTCAAGGTAATTCACGGCGATCCGCGCATGCCTGCGGGCGAGGGCAATTCGCGCGCCATGCCCACCATGGGCGGCGACGAGATATTCCACTACGGCCAGGGCATCGCGCTGGTCGTGGCCGAGACACAGGAGGTCGCCCGCGAAGCCGCCCGCCGCGTCACCGTCCACTATGACGAACAGCCGGGTCGCTTCGACGCCGCCGAAGTCGAGGTCCAGCAGGATCACAAGCTCGGCTTCCTGCCCCCGGTGAACAGGGGCGATCTCGACGCCGCGCTCGCCCAGGCCGAGGTCGTGCTCGACCGCACCTTCACCACCCCGATCCACTTCCCCGCCGCGCTCGAACCGCACGCCACGCTCGCCTGGTGGGAGGGCGAGCAGCTGACGGTGCGCTCCAGCAACCAGGTGATCGGCGGCGCCAAGGGCACGATCGCCACCGCACTCGGCATCGACAAGGATCGCGTCCGCGTCCTCGCCCCCTATGTGGGCGGCGGCTTCGGCGGCAAGACCGGCGTCGGGCAGGAAGCGGTGTTCGCCGCCATCGCCGCGGAACGCGTCGGCCGGCCGGTCAAGGTCGCGCTCACCCGTCGCCAGACCGCGTACATGGTCCACCACCGCTCCCCCACGACGCAGCGGCTGCGCATCGGCTGCGACCGGGATGGTCGGATCGGCGCGATGGGCCACGAAAGCGTCGCTTATCAGAACGACGACAGCGCCTTCCTCGAGCCGGTCCCCTTCGGCACGCTCCCGCTCTACGCCGGCGAGGCGCGCCGCTTCCGCACCGATCTCGCCCGCATCGACCTGCCTGCCACCGGCGCCGTGCGTGCGCCGGGTGAAGCGATCGGCACCTTTGCGGTCGAATGCGCGATGGACGAACTCGCCGAACAGCTCGGCCTCGATCCCATCGAGCTGCGCCGCCGCAACGAGCCCACGCGCGACCCGACCAGCGGCAAGCGCTTCACCACGCGCCGCCTGCTCGACTGCTACGACGAGGGCGCACGCCGCTTCGGCTGGGACAAGCGCGAGTCCACGCCCGGCAGCCGCCGCGAAGGTGAGTGGCTGATCGGCATGGGCATGGCCGCCGCCTTGCGCGGCAATTTCACGGTGAATGCCGAAGCGGAGGTGATCCTCGGCGCCGACGGCCGCGCCACGGTGAAGACCGACATGACCGATATCGGCACCGGCACCTATACCATTCTGGCGCAGACCGTGGGCGAGATGCTCGGCCTCCCCATCTCCGCCATCGACGTGGTGATCGGCGATACCGACCTGCCGCCCAGTGCCGGCTCGGGCGGCTCGTTCGGCGCTGGCAGCGCCTGCGCCGCCGCAGCGCTCGCCTGTGAGGATATCCTGACCGAGCTCGCGCTGCGCATGAACGCCGCCGCCGACGACCTGCGGCTGAAGGACGGCGCGGTCACCGCCGGCGGCCGCACCAGCCCGCTTGCCGATCTCGTCCGCGATCGTCCGATCACCGCCCGCGGCAAGACCTCGCCCGGCAAGGAATCGCAGGCCACCAGCCAGGCGAGCCACGGCGCGCAATTCGCCGAAGTCGCCGTCAGCGCGATCACCGGCGAGGTGCGCGTGCGTCGCATGCTCGGCGTGTTCGACATCGGCCGCGTGCTGAACGAGAAGACCGCCCGCAACCAGATCGTCGGCGGCATGGTCTGGGGCCTCGCTTATGCGCTCACCGAAGATGCCGTGGTCGACCCCCGCAATGGCCGCTTCGTGAATCCGGACTTCGGCGAATATCACGTTGCGGTGAGCGCCGACGTGCCGCGGATCGAGGCGCATTTCATCGAAGAGATCGACGATTCCGCCAATCCGGCCGGCGCCAAGGGCGTCGGCGAGCTTGGCATCGCCGGCTCGGGCGCGGCGGTGGTCAACGCGATCCACAATGCCACAGGTGTGCGCATCTACGACATGCCCGTTACACTCGACAAACTGCTCTCCTCGCTTCCCCCGGTGTAATCCCATGGCCGACAATGATTCCGTCCTTTCCGCGGCCCGGTCGTGGAAGGGTGCCCGCATGGCGCTCGCCACCGTCGTCTCCACCTGGGGTTCGGCCCCGCGCCCGCGCGGCAGCCACATGCTGGTGCACGAGGACGGCCGCTTCGAAGGCTCGGTCTCGGGCGGCTGCGTCGAAGGCGACATCCTCGACACCGCGGCGCAGGTGATCGCCGGCGCTCCCTTTGCCGTGAAGAAATACGGCGTCGCCGACGCGAGCGCCTGGGAGGTCGGCCTGCCCTGCGGCGGCGAGATCAGCGTCATGGTCCAGCCGGTCGGCGCCGACGGCTTCGACCCCGAGCTGTTCGACCGCATCGCCGAAGCGCGCGGTGATGGACAGGCGATCACCGTCACCACGGATCTCGAAACCGGCCACTCAGATCTGCGTCCGGTGGAAACGGGCGAGATCTTCGCCAACCGCTACGATCCGCCGCGCCGGCTGATCGTCGTCGGCGCGGTGCAGATCGCGCAGTCGCTGGTCGGCCTCGCCCGCACGCTCGGCATCGAAACGGTGGTGGTCGACCCGCGCGGCCGCTTCCTCACCGAGGAGCGGTTCCCCGACACCACGCTCGACGATCGCTGGCCGGACGAAGCGGTCGCCACCTACAAGCCCGGTCCCGCGACCGCGGTGGTGACGCTCAGCCACGATACCAAGATCGACGATCCCGCACTGATCGCCGCGCTGGCGGCGAACACCGCCTATGTCGGCGCGCTCGGCAGCCGCAAGAGCCACGCCGCCCGTCTCGAACGACTCGCTGCGGCCGGCATCGCGCCGGCCGACCTCGACCGGATCGACGGCCCCGTCGGCCTGCCGATCGGCGCGATCGGCCCGGCCGAGATCGCCCTCTCCGTCGCCGCGGCGATGGTGAAGGCATTCCATGATCGCGGCTGAGGACACGATCCTCGTCCTTCTCGCCGCCGGCAAGTCGGCGCGCTTCGCCGGTGCGGAAAGCAAACTCGATGCGTCGGTGAATGGCGCGCCGCTGGGCCTCCATGCCGCACACACCTTGTCGGGCCTGACGTTCAAGGCACGGGTCGCGATCGTGCGGCGGTGCCGGATCGATTATGCCGCGCACGGTTTCGAGATGGTCAGAAACGAGGATCCGGTCGGCGACATGGCCTCGTCGATCCGTCTCGGCATCCGCTCGGCGCAGCGGCACGGGGCGGCAGCGGTGCTGATCGCGCTGGCCGATATGCCGCGTCTTTCGGCACATCACGTCCAGCGGCTGCTGGCAGCCGCTGACGGCGCGCATAGCGTCGTCGCCTCGGCAAGCGCCGGCAGTGCGCCAAAGCCCCCGGCGCTGTTCGGCAGCGCTCGTTTCGATGAACTATTGTCGCTCAGCGGCGATCACGGTGCCCGCGACCTTATCCGTGCAGGCCGGCTTGTCGAAGCGCCGGCAGCAACACTGGTCGACATCGACACGCACGCGGACCTAGCCGCGCTTGCCGCTGCCCCCGTCCCCTGACCTCACCTCGCTAATAAGTGTCGGGCGGCTTTACAGATCGGCGCGCTCTCGCAGCCTCGTTAACCCTTTAGGCCCAGCAAATGCGCGACTTAGCCAAACTGGCACAAGGTCTGCTACTGAAGGGTTATCGCGCAGATTAGCGCTTCAGTCGGGCGGGTGCGTCGCTTTCTTCGATCTCGCGACGCCCCGCCCGCACCCGACTTCACGCCGCCGCGGCGTTTTCCTTGATCAGCGTCGCGAGTTCGCCGCTCTCGTACATTTCCATCATGATGTCCGACCCGCCGACGAATTCGCCGCCGACGTACAGCTGCGGAATGGTCGGCCAGTCGGAATAGGCCTTGATGCCCTGACGGATGCCCTGGTCCTGAAGCACGTCGACGCTTTCGAACTCGGTTTCGAGATGTTGCAGGATCGCCACCGCGCGACTGGAAAAGCCGCACTGCGGGAACAGCGGCGTGCCCTTCATGAACAGGACCACGGGATTGTTCTTCACCACCGCGTCGATGCGGGCGTTGGTATCGTCGGTCATTTTTGGTCCTTCACGCGTCTGAAAACAGGCTGACGGTTATTTCGGCACGCCTGTCGTCAACTGCAAGGCGTGCAGCACGCCGCCCATGCGCCCGCCCAGCGCGGCATAGACCGCTTGGTGCTGCTTTACGCGCGGCATGCCGGCGAATGATGCCGCCGTCACCTTGGCCGCATAATGGTCGCCGTCACCGGCAAGGTCGGTGATCTCGACCTCCGCATCGGGAATGCCGGCGCGGATCAGGTCCGCAATCTCGTCCGCCGCCATCGGCATGTTATTGCGCTTCCATCAACTGGCGACGCGCCTCGATCGTCTGCGCATCCAGCGCCTTGCGGACTTCCGCTTCGTTCATCTCGACGCCCGCCGCGGTCAGATCGCCGACCAGCTTGCGCACCACATCGGCGTCGCCCGCTTCTTCCAGATCGGCGTGGACCACCGTCTTGGCGTAGGCGTCTGCCTCCTCGGGCGTCAGCTTCATCAGCTCGGCGGCCCATTGGCCGAGCAGGCGGTTGCGCCGAGCGACAACGCGGAACGCCATTTCTTCGTCCCGCGCGAATTTGGTTTCAAACGCACGCTCGCGATCGTCAAAGGTCGTCATGGCTGCTGCACTGCTCCTGTTCGGCTTGGGAATAGGCAGCGCAGCCGCCCGACGCAATATAAGCGCGGCTTTACCCTGCCCCGCCCCCCGCCAGCGCGGCAAGCAGCAGCAGCGCGACGATGTTGGTTATCTTGATCATCGGGTTCACCGCCGGGCCGGCCGTGTCCTTGTACGGGTCGCCCACCGTGTCGCCCGTTACCGCCGCCTTGTGCGCCTCCGATCCCTTGCCGCCGTAATTGCCGTCCTCGATATATTTCTTGGCATTGTCCCACGCGCCGCCGCCGCTCGTCATCGACAACGCGACGAACAGGCCGGAGACGATGACGCCCAGCAGCATCGCGCCCAGCGCGGCGAAGCCAGATGCCTGCCCGTCCACCGCCGTGACGATGAAATAGAGCGCGATCGGCGAGAGCACCGGCAACAGCGAGGGCACGATCATCTCCTTGATCGCCGCGCGGGTGACCAGGTCGACGGTTCGCCCGTAATTGGGCCGGCTCGTCCCTTCCATGATGCCGGGATTGTTGCGGAACTGGTCGCGCACTTCCTCCACCACGGCGCCCGCCGCGCGGCCCACCGCGGTCATGCCGAACGCGCCGAACAGGTACGGCAGCAGCGCGCCGAGCAGCAATCCGACGATGACGTACGGATTGCTCAGGCTGAAATCGACCTGGATGTCGGGAAAATAGGTCTGGAGGTCGGTGGTGTACGCGCCGAACAGCACCAGCGCGGCAAGCCCCGCGGACCCGATGGCATAGCCCTTGGTCACCGCCTTGGTCGTGTTCCCGACCGCGTCCAGCGCATCGGTCTTGTGCCGCACCTCGTCTTCCAGCCCCGCCATCTCGGCAATGCCCCCGGCGTTGTCGGTGACCGGCCCGTATGCGTCCAGCGCCACCACCATGCCGGCGAGCGCCAGCATCGATGTCGCGGCAAAGGCAATGCCGATGATCCCGGCCAGCTTGTACGCCGCCACGACCGCCACGACGATCACCAGCGTCGGCAGCGCCGTCGCCTCCAGGCTGATCGCGAGGCCCTGGATCACGTTGGTGCCGTGCCCGGTCTGGCTGGCGGCAGCGATCGATCGCACCGGGCGATAATTGGTGCCGGTATAATATTCGGTGATCCACACGATCAGCCCGGTGACCGCGAGGCCGATCAGCATGCACCAGAACAGGTCCATGCCGGTAAAGGCGTCCGCCCCCGGCGCACCGGTGACCGCCGTTGCGGCCAGGTCACCGACGCCGCTCGTCACGGAGTCGGTCGGTGCATCGAGGAACCCCGCCGCGCCGATCGGCACGTTGAGGTCGCCCAACGTCATCTGCGTCGCAACATAGATCGCCGGAATGGCCAGGATCGCGGAGGTCCAGAACCCCTTGTACAGCGCGCCCATGATCGACCCGCTCGATCCCAGCCGCACCATATAGGTGCCGATGATCGAGGTAATGATGCACACGCCCCCGACGATCAGCGGCAGGCTCATCAGGTTCATCAGTTCGGCCGGCGACGCGGTGATCAGCAGCGCGATCGAGATCATCGTCACGCCCAGCGTCACCACGTACGTCTCGAACAGGTCGGCCGCCATGCCGGCGCAATCGCCGACGTTGTCGCCCACATTGTCCGCGATGACCGCCGGATTGCGCGGGTCGTCCTCCGGAATGCCCGCCTCGACCTTGCCGACCAGATCCGCGCCCACGTCCGCCGCCTTGGTAAAGATGCCGCCGCCGAGCCGCGCGAAGATGGAGATCAGCGACGCGCCAAACGCCAGCGCGGTCAGCGCCTCGATGATCGCGCGCGCATTGGGTGCATAGCCAGCCGGCCCGGTCAGGTACCAGAAGAACCCCGCGATCGCGAGCAGCCCCAGCCCCGCCACCAGCATGCCCGTGACGGCGCCCGATCGGAACGCCATGGTCAGCCCGCCCTGCAAGCTGCCGCGCGCGGCCTCCGCCGTGCGCACGTTGGCGCGCACCGAGATGTTCATGCCGACATACCCCGCGACCCCCGACAGGATCGCACCGATCAGGAAACCGGCGGTGGACAGCGTGCCCAGCGTCACGAACAGGATCACCGCGACGATCACGCCGACGATGGCGATGGTGGTATATTGCCGGCCGAGATACGCCTTGGCGCCCTCCTGGATGGCGGCGGCGATGTCCTGCATCCGCTCGTTGCCGGGCGACGCTCGAAGAACTTGCTGGCTTGTGACGATGCCATAGACCACGGCCAGCAGGCCGCAGAGGATGGCGATAGTGACCGTGGTCATCGCGCTTTCCTTCCCTGAAACATCCACCGGTCAGCCCCGCCCTTCATGGATGGTGGCCGCCGTTCTCCTAAGGAGGGCGAGCGTAACCGGATGAAGGGAAAGCGCAAGCTGGGTTGATGGTGCAAGGCGGGGCCCTCTCCATCACGTCATCCCGGACTTGATCCGGGATCCAACGATCCGCAGGCGCCGTTGCTCGCCTTCCGGTCTCAACGCTCGCTGCACCATGGATCCCGGATCAGGTCCGGGATGACGAAGCCTGTCGAGGCCACAACCGGGACACCCTCAGGCCCGGTGCTCGAACCCCAGCCGCTCGGGAACCGCGACCGGCGCGCCATGCCGCGTCAGCGATAGCCCGCGCCCCTCGGCGAACGACCCCACACACGTCGCCATCCCCGTCGGCCGCTCCTCCGGCGGCAGTGCGCACAGCAACTGGTAATCGTCGCCGGCGGTCGCCGCGCGCAGCGGATCGTCACCGGCGTAGGCGCGATAGGCCGCCGACAAGGGCACCCGGTCCAGCGCGATCGTCACCGCCAGCCCGCTCGCCGCGGCCATGCGCCACGCATCGATCAGCAGCCCGTCGGACACATCCATCATCGCATGCGCGACCGGCGCCAGCGCCCGCCCTTCGGCGAGGCGCGGCCGCGGTC
Organism: Sphingomonas dokdonensis; assembly: GCF_002197685.1. GTDB lineage: Bacteria > Pseudomonadota > Alphaproteobacteria > Sphingomonadales > Sphingomonadaceae > Sphingomonas > Sphingomonas dokdonensis. The sequence goes on from NZ_NBBI01000006.1 coordinate 34,057, forward strand.
GGCGATAGGCGGCGAGCAGCGCAGCGGGCCCCTCCCCCGCCTGCGCCAACGCGAGCCCCGCGCCCGCATCGCCGATGCACCCGGTCACCCACAGATGATCGCCCGCCTGTGCGCCCGACCGTGCCGGTGCGGTGGCATCGCGCCCGAACGCCGTGACGGTCACCACCCGCGACGCGCCCGCCGGCAGCGACACCGTGTCGCCGCCCAGCAGCGGGCAGTCGAGCACCGCCAGACACGCCTCCAGCCCCGCCACGAACGCCCGGTCCCACCCGTCGTCCGACAGCGGATAGTTGAGCAGGATACCCTCCGGCACCGCGCCCTTCGCCGCCAGGTCGGACAGGTTCACCGCCACCGCCTTCCACGCCACATCGCCCGCGGGATCGTCGGGCAGGAAATGCACGCCCTCCACCAACGTGTCGGTCGTCACCACGAAGCCGCCCAGCCGCGCGGCATCGTCGCCCAACCCCAAAGCACCGGGGTGCAGCGGCAGGCGGCGCAAGGCAGCGATGAATTCGGCCTCGGTCACGATGTCTTCACACCGCATGGCGACGGCGCGGACGGCAACCGACGCCTACGCACGGTAGCTCGGCCGTTCGGCCACCCGGCCATGCCACGCCTGCGCATGCTCGCGTCCCTCGAGCGGCGTCATCCCGATTAGCGTCCCGAAGTCGACGATCGTCACCGCCGCAATGTCCGCCATGGTGAATGCGTCACCCGCGATAAAGCCGCGTCCTTCGGCAATCTCGCGATCAAGCCACCGCATGGCATGATCCAGCAACGCGCGGTTGGAGGCGCCGTAATCCTTGAACTGCATCAGCAGCGCGGCGGTGGCGGGATGGGCATGGCGCCAGAACATCTTCACCGGCTCGCCGATCTGAAGCTCGACCCGCCGCACCCACATGTCGATCAGCGCCTGTTCGCGCGCGTCTCGTCCGAACAGCACCGGCTCGCCCGCGATCGCATCGAGATACCGGCAGATCGACACCGTCTCGGAAATAATCGTCCCGTCATCGAGCTCGAGCACCGGCACCTGCCCTAGCGGATTGCGCACCAGATGCTCTGCCGCCTTGTGCTCGCGCTGCCGCAGGTCGAGCATCACCTCGTCCAGCGCGATCCCCTTTTCGGCCGCCGCCATGCGCACGCGGCGCGGATTGGGCGCCGGCATCGGCGCGCTGTAGAGTTTCATCGGTCAGCTCCCCTGTTCGGACCGGCGTCTGTCGCGCCATACCTTGTCTTGTCTGGTCTTGTCTGCGGATAATGCCGCGTCAGTCCGCCAGCGCGTCGTCGCTCACGAACATGTTCCACTGCCGTTCGTGCGCAAAGGTCGACGGCTTGCCATGCCCCGGAATGAACGACGTCTCGTTGCCGAGCGGCCATAGCTTGGTGACGATCGAGTTGATCAGCGTCTGGTGATTGCCCTGCGGCAGGTCGGTGCGCCCGACCGAGCCCTGGAACAGCACGTCACCGACCTGCGCGAATTTCGACGGCGCATGGTGGAAGATCACGTGCCCCGCGGTGTGGCCGGGCGTGTGATAGACGTCCAGCGTCAGCTCGCCGACCGTCACCGTGTCGCCGTCCTCCAGCCACCGGTCAGGCTCGAACGGCACGCCGCGAATGCCCCAGTTGCGCCCGTCGTCGCCCAGCCGCGCCAGCCAGAAGCGATCCTCTTCCTGCGGGCCTTCGATCTTAACGCCCAGCTCGTCCGCCAGCGGCTTCGCCTCGCCCGCATGATCGATATGGCCGTGGGTCAGCAGGATCTTCTCCACGGTGATGCCGGCCTGCGCGATCGCCGCCTTGATCCGCGGCAGATCGCCGCCCGGATCGATCACCGCGCCCTTTTTGGTCTTGGTGCACCAGATCAGCGTGCAATTCTGCTCGATCGGCGTCACCGGCACGATCATCGCGCGCAGGGCGGGTTCGGTCGCGGTGTCGGTCACAATGCGTTTCCTTGATGTCAGCGGTCGGGCGCAACGCCGCGGCGCGATCACCGTGGCTCATCCCGGTACGCTAGCGTGCGTGCTGCCTGCTCGGCAAGGCGCCGCACGGGCTTGCCCCGGCGCGGATCGGCAGGCATGGCCGTTCGCATGCCGCTTGCCGGGCCTTTCGTGCTGCTTGACGATGCCCGCGCCGATGGTGCGCCCGCCCGGTTGTACCAGCATCCAAGCGCCATCATTTCGGCAAGCTGCCTGGCAGAGGTGCCGCCCGCGCTGGCCCGCCTTCGCGCCGCCGTGGCGGATGGCTGTCATGCCGCCGGCTTCCTCGCCTATGAGGCGGGTGCCGCCTTCGAGCCGCAGGCCCGCGCGCATAACACTTCCCCGACGCCGCTGCTCTGGTTCGGCCTGTTCGACAGGTGCCACCACGTGCCCGCCGTTCCTGCGCTGCTTCCCGATCCCGCCGGCGCCTGGGTCGGCGCGCCGGAGCCTGGCGTATCACGCGAGCATTACGACGCGACGCTGCACCAGGTGCTCGATCTGATCGCGGCCGGAGACATCTATCAGGCCAATCTGACCTTTCGTGCAACGGCGCGGTTCCTTGGCGATCCGCTGGCGCTCTACGCCGCGGTTCGGCAGCGCGCCGGCGCCGGCTGGGGTGCGATCGTCGCCACGGGTGCGGACACGTTTCTGTCCTTTTCACCCGAATTGTTCTTCAGCCTCCAGGGCGACGCGCTGCGCTGCCGCCCGATGAAGGGCACCGCCCGCCGCGATGCCGATCCGGCGCGCGATGCCGCCAGCGCCGGCGCGCTCGCCACCGATGAGAAACAGCGCGCCGAAAACCTCATGATCGTGGATCTGATGCGCAACGACCTGTCGCGCGTCGCCACGCCCGGCAGCGTCAAGGTGCCCGAGCTGTTCGCGGTGGAGGCGTACCCCACCGTGCATCAGATGACCTCCACCGTCACGGCGACGCTGCGCCCCGACGCGGAGGCGCTCGACGTGCTCGCCGCGCTGTTCCCCTGCGGCTCGATCACCGGCGCGCCAAAGGTCCGCGCCATGCAGGTGATCGGCACGGTGGAGCAGGCGCCGCGCGGCATCTACACCGGCGCGATCGGCCATCTCGCGCCCGGCGGCGACGCGCAGTTCAACGTGGCGATCCGCACGCTGCACATTGCGGCGGGTAGCGACACGGCAACGCTGGGCCTTGGCGGCGGCATCGTCGCGGACAGCCGTGCAGACAGCGAATGGGACGAAGCGCTCGCCAAGGGTGCGTTTCTCACCCACGGCCAGCGCGATCCCGACCTGATCGAAACGATGCGCTTCGATCCCGAGGCGGGCATCCTGCTGATCGAGCGGCATCTCGCGCGCATGAAGGCCAGCGCCGCCGCCTTTGGCTATTCCTTCGATCGGCACGGCGCGCGCAACGAATTGCAGGCGGCGACCTTTCGCCTGCGCAAGCCAGCGCGCATTCGCCTGCTCGCCAGCCGCAACGGCCGGCTCGCGATCGAGAGCGCGCCTGCGCCCGTCGCGGCTACCCAGCCGTTCCGCGTGGCGCTCGCGCCGCTGCCGGTGGCTTCGTCCGACTTCCGCCTCCAGCACAAGACCAGCGATCGCGCCTTTTACGATGACGCGCGAAAGTTAGGCGGCGCGGATGAGGTCGTGTTCGTCGATGCCGACGGCTGCCTCACCGAAGGCAGCTTCACCAACGTCTTCGTGGAACGGGACGGCCGTCTGCTCACCCCGCCGCTCGCCCGCGGGCTGCTCCCCGGCGTGCTGCGCGCGGAGCTGATCGACAGCGGGCGCGCGATCGAACGCGATCTGTCGCCGGCCGATCTCACCGGCGGTTTTCTGCTCGGAAATGCCCTGCGCGGCCTGTTTCCCGCCGTTGTTGCGGTTGCGAAAGACGAAGCCGCGCCGCTATAGGCCGCGGCGCCGAAAGGAACCGCTCCATGAAGACCTCTGCCGCGCTCGATCGCATCAGCCCGTCGCCCACGCTGGCGATCACCACCAAGGTGCAGGAGCTGAAGCGCGCCGGTATTGACGTCATCGGCCTCGGCGCGGGCGAGCCCGATTTCGACACGCCCGATTTCGTGAAGGAAGCCGCGATCGAGGCGATCCGCCGCAATCAGACCAAATATACCAACGTCGATGGCACGCCCGAGCTGAAGGACGCGATCGTCGCCAAGTTCAAGCGCGACAACAGCCTCGACTACACCCCGGCGCAGATCAGCGTGAACGTCGGCGGCAAGCACACGCTGTTCAACGCGCTGGTCGCGACGGTGGAGGCCGGCGACGAGGTGATCGTCCCCGCGCCTTACTGGGTGAGCTACCCGGACGTGGTACAGTTCGCCGGCGGCACCCCGGTCGTCGTCGCCGCCGGGCCGGAGCATGGCTACAAGCTCACGCCCGCGATGCTTGAGGCCGCGATCACGCCGCGCACCAAGTGGCTGATCCTCAATTCGCCGTCGAACCCGACCGGCGCGGCCTATACGGTGGCCGAGCTGAAGGCGCTAGGCAAGGTGCTGGAACGCCACCCGCACGTCTGGATCTTCGCCGACGATATGTACGAGCATATCGTCTACGACGACTTCCGCTTTGCCACCATCGCGGAGGTCTGCCCCGCGCTGTACGAGCGGACGCTGACGGTGAACGGCTGTTCCAAGGCGTATGCGATGACCGGCTGGCGCATCGGCTTTGCCGGCGGCGCCCAATGGCTGATCAAGGCGATGGCCAAGCTCCAGTCGCAATCGACGAGCAACCCCTGCTCGATCGCGCAGGCGGCGGCGACCGCGGCGCTGAACGGCGACCAGTCTTTCCTCGCCGAGCGCAACGCCGCCTTCAAGACGCGCCGCGACCTTGTCGTCGGCATGTTGAACGACACGCCCGGCATCACCTGCCCGACGCCCGAGGGCGCGTTCTACGTTTATCCAGAAATCTCCGGGCTGATCGGCAAGACCACGCCCGGCGGCAAGCGGATCGACACCGACAGCGATTTCGTCGGCTATCTGCTGGAGGACGCCCGCGTCGCGGCCGTTCAGGGCGTCGCCTTCGGCCTCTCGCCCGCGATGCGCATCAGCTACGCCACCAGCGACGAGATCCTGCAGGAGGCATGCACCCGCATCCAGCAGGCGTGCCTTGCGCTGAAATAGTCAGCGGCGGGCGGCCGAACGCCGATCGGCATCATTGGTTCCAAGGTGGAAACGATCGCTTTCCACCTTGGCCATACAAGCCCGCTCGCCCGACCCTATATCCCGAACAGTCGATGAACGGGCGGCCAAGCCGTCGTTCAGCCCGAGGCGGTTAAACCCGCTTCAACCAGAAACGAGATACAGAGCTTTTTATGACCCGCCTCCTCAAGTCCAGCTTCCTGTGGCAGTTCACCGGCGGTTTCCTGCTGGGTGCGGTCGGGCTGTTCACATTGGTGCCCGCGACCGATCCGGTCACCGGCGCACCGATCGAGCAGGCGCGCTAACGCAAGGGCGGGTTTGCCCCCGCCGTTCGCCTGTCCGGCGGACAGTGCTTGCCCTAGACGCCCGGGCACATTAAGTCGTCTCAGGTTAAGCGGCCGCTCCGGTAAGGGGCGGCCCTATTTGTTTATACCGAAAGGCATTCCCGCATGGCCCAGCCGCTCATGCCCCACGCGACCGCTTCCTGGCTGGTCGACAACACTGCGCTCACCTTTGAGCAGATCGCCGAATTCTGCGGCCTTCACGTGCTCGAGGTGCAGGCGATCGCGGATGATACCGCCGCGACCAAGCTGACCGGCCGCGATCCGGTGCGCGCGCACGAGGTGACGCAGGACGAGATCGACAAGGGCCAGGCCGATCCCGAGTACCGCCTGAAGATGACCAAGGGGCCCGAGCAGGTCCGCCGCACCAAGGGCCCGCGCTACACGCCGGTGTCGAAGCGGCAGGACAAGCCCGACGGCATCGCCTGGATCATCCGCAACCACCCGGAAATCTCGGACGGCGCGATCTCCAGCCTGATCGGCACCACCCGCACCACGATCGCCGCGATCCGTGACCGGACGCACTGGAACATCGGCAACATCACGCCCAAGGATCCGGTGACGCTCGGCCTCACCACCCAGCGCGAGCTGGACGCCGCGGTGAACAAGGCAGCCAAGTCCGCCGGCGCCGAGCCGCAGCCGACCGACAATCGCCTCGATGGCGATCGTGCGGCGCTGATCGAGCAGCTGCGCGCCGAGCGTGAGCAGGCATCGCGCGACGCGGAATTGGCCGGCGACGAAGGCACCGCCCCCAAGCCGTTCTTCGAGGATCCGTTCCGCCGCTGACGCCCGCGCGGGCCACGCCATAAAATAACCCCGTCATGCCGGCGCCCTGTCGGCATCACGGGGTCGGCATCGCGGGGTCGGCATGCACGCCCCCGCGACCGCAAGCCTTGCCGATCAAGCGCGGGCAAAATCGCACATCGAAGCGATTCCAACGCGCCGCCGCAACACCACCGTACCGATTATCGCTCGACGTAACGATTGTTATGCTGATAGCGTCGGCCCATGGCGACGGCACATCTACGCACGCTGATCGGGGATGAGGGGCTGACGCCCACCAACTCCGCCGGTCTGACCTTCCCCTTCGGCGATCGCGGGCCGCAACCGGGCGAGCTTCTCACCGTCATGCCGGGCATCCGCTGGTGGCGCGTGCCGATGTCGGGTCCGCTCAAGCACGTCAACGGCCTGATCCTCGACGACGGGCCGGATCTGCTCGCGATCGACACCGGCACCGCCAGCCCGCGCTCGACCGAGGCGTGGCGCGCGATCCTTGAGGGCCCGCTCGACGGCCAGCGCATCGGCCGCATCCTGTGCACCCACATGCATCCCGACCACGTCGGCCTCGCCGGCTGGCTGTCGCGCAAGTTCGACGATGCCGCGATCGTGATGACGCGCACCGAATGGCTGATGGTGCGCATGCTCGCCGCCGATTCGCGTCCCGAAGTGCCCGAGGAACAGCTCGCCTTCTGGCGCGGCGCCGGCTGGGACGAGGAGCAGGTCGCGCGCGGCGCGGGCAAGGGCTGGTCCAATTTCGGCAAGGCGATCGCGCGCATGCCGCTGATGTACACCCGCATCCAGGATGGCGAGGTGATGCGCATCGGCGGCAGCGACTGGCATGTCGTCACCGGCAGCGGCCACAGCCCCGAACACGCCTGCCTCGTCGACTACGACCGCCGCGTGCTGGTGGCGGGCGATCAGGTGCTGCCGCGGATCAGCTCCAACATCTCGGTCCACGTCAGCCAGGTCAACGACGATCCGCTCGGCGACTGGCTCCGCTCGATCGAAAAATTCCGCCAATTGCCCGACGACCTCCTGGTCCTCCCGGGCCACGGCGATCCCTTCTACGGCCTCCACACCCGCCTCGACGCGCTGCGCGACGAGCATCTCGACCGGCTCGACGCGATCGTCGACCTGATGGCGAGTGGTCCCGTCCGCGCGGTCGATTGCTTCAAGGTCCTCTTCCGCCGTCCGATCGGCCCCGACGTGATCGGCATGGCGACGGGCGAATCGCTCGCCCACCTGCGCCGGCTGGAGGTCGAGGGCCGCGCCGCGCGCGAGGTAAAGGACGGCGTCTGGTGGTTCGCGCGGGGTTAGTGGACTCACACAGGATCGAAGATGGACCGGATGCGCCTTGTTAATGTCCAGGCCGCATTCGCCTTAATAGCTTGCCTTGCCGTAGTTGCGGGTTGCTCCAGATCGCCGTCTCGATCAACTTCAGTTAAGATCTTCGCCATCACCCCGAGCGTGTCCTTTTATCTCGCAGACCGCGTCACTATCCACGGGCGAGCGGACAATGGGTTGACCGTCAGGAAAGCTGTTCGCGTGGATCAACTGGATTGCAGGATAGGAGATGTCGTTCCTGCCACCGTCCGCGGCGTCTCGATCCACTTGCCAGATGGAACCTGCACCTCCCGTCCACGCGAAAATGAGGTGTATTGGGTTGGCAAACGTATTTCTTAGATGCCTGCTCTTCCGCAGGCTCATCGTCACACCAAAGCTTCAGACACCAAGCCAACGCAACTCGCCGGGAAGATTTTCGGCTGCAAAGTCCACTTGCAACACCCGCCTGTGCCGTGGTTCGCTCGCCGCCTCAGACGCATGAAGGATCGTGGTTTTGTATAACCACACATCTCCTTCGTTCGCGAGACATGCTCGTACGCCGCGACGCTCTACAACCTCTTGCACACGAGTGACCGGAATGCGCCCTTCGTCATGCGATCCGGGGGCGATCAACAGTGGCGAATTGTTTGGCGGTACATCGTCCAGGTGAACCCGCAGCGTGAGCATTCGGGTCAGAAGATCAAAGGGCGGCTCGACGTGTTGCATTCCACGCTTCACCGTCCAAGGGCCGTACCCGGTTACATCAATCCGCTGCTGCACGCAGATCGTTCGATCTTGATGCCAGTTTAGCGACCAGTTCGTCTCGGCGGTCTTGTCGAATAATATCGCGCGAACCGGCCGACATTCAGGACCGAGAACATCGGCTGCGATCGAACCAACCGACCCTGCTGCAGAAAGAAAAGGCCGCAGGTCCGCGATACCGCTGATCCGTATTCCCGCATGATCTTCGGGAAGGTGAGCAAGTGCCTTCCGCACGGCATTCAGATCGCCAGTGGCCGCTCCGGTATAGAGCTGCGCCCCGTGTTCTCTTATCCGAAGGTCTGTGCTGCAGGTTGCATGGCGCATCACTTCACCGCTTTCGCAGCGAGCCGCCGCCCGCCCAAGCAGTCGGCGGCTCGCTGCGCCCCTCAATGCCGGAAGTGCCGCATCCCCGTGAACACCATCGCCAGCCCCGCCTCATCGGCCGCCGCGATCACTTCGGCATCGCGGATCGAGCCGCCCGGCTGGATCACCGCCGTCGCACCCGCCTCGACCGCCGCCAGCAGGCCGTCGGCGAACGGGAAGAACGCATCCGACGCCACTGCCGAACCGATCGTGCGCGGCGTACCCCAGCCCGCCTTGTCGGCCGCATCCTTCGCCTTCCACGCCGCGATGCGCGCCGATTCCAGCCGGTTCATCTGCCCCGCACCGACGCCCGCCGTGCTGCCGTCCTTGGCATAAACGATCGCATTCGACTTGACGTGCTTCGCCACCGTCCAGGCGAAGCGGCAGTCGGCCAGTTCCTGCGGCGTCGGCTGGCGCTTGGTCACCACCTTCAGCATGTCGTCGGTCAGCACGCCGTTATCGCGCGACTGCACCAGCCAGCCGCCGGCGATCGTCTTCGCGGTCAGCCCGCCGCGCGCCGCATCGGGCAGGCTGCCGGTCAGCAGCAGGCGCAAATTCTTCTTCGCCGCGAACAGCGCGATCGCCTCCTCGTCGGCGTCGGGCGCCACCACCACTTCGGTGAAGATGCCGGTGATCGCCTTGGCCGTCGCCGCGTCCAGGGTGCGATTGAGCGCGATGATCCCGCCGAACGCCGACACCGTGTCGCACGCGAACGCCGCCTCATACGCCTCGGCCAGCGTCGCGCCGGTCGCGACTCCGCACGGGTTGGCATGCTTCACGATGACGCAAGTCGGTTCGGCATCGCGAAACTCGCTCACCAGCTCCAGCGCCGCGTCGGCATCGTTCAGGTTGTTGTAGCTCAGTTCCTTGCCCTGCACCTGCCGCGCCTGGCCGATCCCCGGCGTCGACGGACCGGCATGGCGATAAAAGGCCGCCTGCTGATGCGGGTTCTCGCCATAACGCAGCACGGTGGGCGCCTCGAGCGTGAAGGGGAGCGTCGCCGGGAACTGCTCGTCCTGGTCCGAAAGCCCGAACCAGCTGGCGATCATGCCGTCATAGGTCGCGGTCGCGGCAAACGCCTTGGCGGCCAGCCGCTTGCGCTCAACGAGGTTCGTCTCGCCGCGCGCGACGATTTCGTAATCGGCCGGATCGGTGACGATCGCGACATAGGCATGGTTCTTGGCGGCGGAGCGCACCATGCTCGGGCCGCCGATGTCGATATTCTCGATCACCTCGGGTCGGTCCGCGCCCTTCGCCACCGTCTGCGCGAAGGGGTAAAGGTTGACGACCACCAGATCGATCGCGCCGATCCCATGCTCCTCCATTGCGGCGGCATGCGCGGCATCGTCGCGCACCGCGAGCAGCCCGCCGTGCACCATCGGGTGCAGCGTCTTGACCCGCCCGTCCATCATCTCGGGAAAGCCGGTCAGGTCCGACACGTCGCGCACCTCCAGCCCTGCCTCGCGCAGCGCCTTGGCCGTGCCGCCGGTGGAAACCAGCTCCACGCCCTTCGCGGCCAGCGTGGTGGCAAGGTCGACGATCCCCGTCTTGTCGGAAACGGACAGAAGGGCGCGGCGGATGGTGATGGCGGTCATGACGTTCCTGCTGCCCGTCGCATGCGGCGACGCGAGGGCTGGTGGGTGAAGATCAGGTGACACACCATCGGCTGGCCGGGCATGTCACGGGGCACGCCGCTCCCCTAGCCCCTCGCTCGCGCCGAGGGGAGCCTTAATCAGCGCGCGCGCTTCAGCACCCAGCCGACATTGGTGCCGCCCGGCTCGGTCGCGCCGCTGATCACCAATTGCTGCGTGGCGATCGGCCGTCCCTCGCCATCGATCCACAGACTGTCATCGATCGCCAGCGAGGCGCCGCGGGTGCGGAACTGCCACATCGCCCCGCCCGGCACCCGCAGCACCGCGCCCAGCCCGTCCGCGGTCGGCGACGCTTCGACGCCCCGGCCGAGGTGAAAGCGGATCGCGAAGCTGGTCGGCCCCGGCCGGCGATTGCCACGCCCCTTGGGCAGCAGCACGTCCTCGCCGCGCAGCTCCTTGCCGTCGCCGGTCAGGATCAGCTGGCGGCGATGGACGAAGCCGTGGCGGCGCACATAGCCGTCATGGCTCGCCTCAATCCGGCTGGCGTTTTCCGATTCCTGCCGGCTCAGCTCCACCTCGCCCACCCCGCGGCCCAGCGTGCCGTCAGCATGCACCGCCGTGGAGTTCGTGTCGGCCAGCGTCAGCGTGGAATGCGCCGCCGTGGTGCGCAGCCCTTCCACCAGCGCGCGCGGCAGCGTCGGCAGCGCCGCACGCGCGCCGCCACAATTCACGACGAGGCGCGCCGGCCCGTCGGACAGCTCGAACGCCAGTGTCGAGGCACAGCCCCCTTCCACCACCCGCGCGATCGGCGGCGGCGCGGCATCGACCAGCAGCACGGTGGTGCCCGCGGTCAGCCGCTGATAGCCCCAGTCGCGCGCCTGCCGCAGTGGGCGTGCGCGCACGCCGCTCGCCTCGATGATCTGCGCCACCTGGTCGGCGGGCACCGGCCCGCTGCCCTGCCAGCTCGCCAACCCGCGATCCGCATGGCAGGTGCCGAGCAGCGCTGGCACCATTCTGGCCAGCGCGGCTTGGGCGAAATCGGGCAAATCCTGACGCCGCGCGGCGTAGCTTTCACGCAGCGTGGTGATCAGGCCAATTATCTCCAAAAGGCGGCCGGGCGACCGGCTGACAAGGCCGCCATCAGGCCAAAGTGCGCCGTCCAATGCTCGGGAAAGGCCAGCTTCACCGAAAGTTTTACGCGGATCGCCGCCCGGGATCAGCAGCCCCGCCGCGATCACCCCGCACCACGCCGCTACCCTTTGATGCCCCGGCGGCGCCTTGTCAGCGCTGCTATCCAGATGCCGTGCGCCGCGCGCCAAAGCGTTCAACACCTTGGAACGATAGACCAAATCGGTGGAGGACAGGATCAGCGGCGCATGCGCCGTCCAGAACAGAATGCGCCGCCCCCACAGATCCGGCCGCCATGCCAGTGGCGTCACCTTCTCGGCATGCGCGGCGAGCCACCGCTCCATCAGATCCTCGGCAACCGGCGCCCCCTGCGCCCGTGTCGCCACGCTCGACAGATCGCGAAGCCACGCAAAACTTTGGAGAAATTCGGCAAAGGCCGGCGAGGGCGAAAAGCTGCGCAGGTCGAGCCCGGCGACCGGATGGCGCTCGCCGCGGAACAGGATCTCCCCTGCCAGCAGCGCCTGCCCGCGCCCTACATCGCCGAAAATCGGATCGTCCGGAACGGCGATGAGCTTCAGCGGATAGCGGCCCTTCAGCCGGAATCCGTGGATCGGTGTGCGCCAGGTCAGGCGATGGAAGCGGTCGGTCAGGCGTTCGGCGAGCGACAATCCCTTGTCGCCGCCGACGCGCACCAGCCGCTTGCCCTCGTCGATCCCGTCGGCCGGGGGAAGATCGCCCGCGCCGTCGCTCATGCGCCTCTTAAAGCGCGAATGTTATCGGCATAAGCATCGGGCCCGCCGCGGAAAGTTGCCGTGCCCGCTACCAAAGCATCGGCGCCGGCTTCGATCGCCAGTTTCGCTGTACGCGCATCGATGCCGCCATCCACCTCAAGATCAATATCACGCCCGCTGGCATCGATCATCTTGCGAATGGCGGCAATCTTACGCAATTGGCTGTCGATAAAGCTTTGCCCACCGAAGCCGGGATTGACGCTCATCACCAGCACGAGATCGACCATTTCGAGAATATAGTCGAGCATCTTGGCCGGTGTCGCCGGGTTCAGCACCACGCCGGCGCGCTTGCCGAGCGACTTGATGTGCTGGAGCGAGCGGTGGATATGCGGCCCCGCCTCCGGGTGAACGGTGATCGTGTCCGCGCCGGCCTCGGCAAAAGCGTCGAGATACGCGTCCACAGGTGAAATCATCAGGTGGACATCGAAAGGTTTCGTCGTGTGCGGACGCAGTGCCTTAACGATTGCGGGACCTATCGTGATGTTAGGGACAAAATGTCCGTCCATCACATCGATATGAATCCAGTCGGCACCAGCCGCGTCAATTGCGCGAACTTCTTCACCCAGCTTCGCGAAGTCGGCAGAAAGGATTGATGGGGCAATACGAACGGGCTTCAACGTTTCACTCGCTTGAAATCCGCTCGCCTTGCTTTGCCGACCTTTGTCTGCGCGCGATGCCGAACGGTGGGGACGATCAGAGAGCCTTAACGCCCGATCACGTCAGGCGGAAGCACGCTTGAGGCGGGCGATGAAAAAGCCGTCGCAGCCCCCGACATCGGCCAATGTGCCGGGTAGCAGACGGAGAAATCCGGCCGCATCCCGGATCAATTTAGCCGGCAATTCACCTGCCGTGGCCGGTTCCAGCGCATAGTCGGCCCGGGTCGCGAGAAAGCGCTCGATCTGCGCCTCGCCCTCCTCCGGTTCGAGCGAGCAGGTCGCGAACACGAGCCGTCCGCCGGGGCGGACCCATCCGGCGGCGCGATCGAGCAAGCGCGCCTGCAGCGCCGCCATTTCGGCGATGATCGCGGGATGCGCGCGGTAGAGGACGTCGGGGTGGCGGCGGAAGATGCCGGTGGCACTGCATGGCGCGTCGAGCAGCAGCGCGTCCATCGGCTCGGCCGGTTCCCAGTCGAGCGCGTCGGCGATCACGACCTTGGCGGGCAGATGCGTGCGCGACAAATTCTCGTGCAGCCGCGCCGCGCGTGAAGGTGCAATCTCCAGTGCGGTGACGTCCCAGCCCGCGGCGGCGAGCTGCATCGTCTTGCCGCCGGGTGCGGCGCACAGATCGAGCGCCTTGCCCGGGCCTCGACCAAGGAGGCGCGCAGGCAACGAGGCCGCGATATCCTGCACCCACCATGTGCCCTCCGCATATCCGGCGAGATTGGTCACGGGCGCCGGATCGACCAGCCGCCGGTGATCAGGGGCCAGGCTGGTTCCCTCCGGCGCGAGGGCATCAGGGTCGGCCAGCGTCAGATCGAGCGGGGGTGGTGCGGCGATCGCAGCGGCAGCGGCATCAACCACCGCGTTGCCCCAGTTCGCGCCCCAGCGCGCCGCGACCTCCGCGGGCAGCGACGGCAGCTCCGGCAACGCCGCTCCGCCGCGGGTCAACGCACCGAACACGCCATGAACCAGTTTGCGTGGACCGCCGTCGACGAGCGGCAGGACAGTGGCGATGGCCGCATGCGGCGGCGTGCCGAGCGATAGCGTCTGCACCAGGGCGATGCGCAGCGCCGTGCGCGCCTTGGCGTTCGCAGGCAAAGGCTGGCGCGTTGCCGAGTCGATCAGCGCATCGAGATCCGGCAAGCGGCGCAGCGCCTCCGCCGCAATGGCATGGGCAAGGCCGCGATCGGGCCCTTCCAGCCCGCGCGTCGCCGCGGGCAACGCCGCCTCAAGCGGATCACCACGCCGCAGCACCGCATCGAGAAGGCGCATCGCGGCGCGGCGGGCGGCGGTACCCGGCGGATCGGCCGGACGGCGCGGGCGATTATTCGGGGTCTTGGCGGGAGGCAACATCGGCCCCATGTGGACCGTCGAGGCTGCAATCGGAAGAGCTGATGTCGAACCGTCCACCCCATGTGAAGCCGCCGAAATATCTGTCGCCCAACAAGCCGGTGCCCGAGCCTGCCCCGCTTCAGCGCCCGGCCGAAGACCCGCTGGGACGCGATCCGGTGCGGTATGGCGACTGGGAAAAGAAGGGCATCGCGATCGATTTCTGAGGCGCGCGTGTTGCCGCCTCGGCGCAGCTAGGGACGGCATTTTGGATCAGGGCGGGACGCCCGATCACCGTCTCCTTTCGATGCCGGAACGAATATAGCTGTCGCGCGTCTCACGCCGATGGTCCGCTGGCTCTTCGGTTCACGTCTCAGAATGGCCGCTGCGCTGATTACCGCGTTGCTGGCTCTGGTGGCATTGACGCTCGCCGCTTTTCCCTGGGGCGTCCTGAAGGGAACGCTCGAAAATCGCATGACGGCGCGGTTCGGCCGGCCGGTTACGATCGGGGCGATGGAGCGGGTCGATCATTTCGGCTTTGCCACGGTTGTGCGGCTGCGTGACGTGACCCTGCCCGGACCGGCGTGGGCGGGCGATCCGGATCTCGCCCGCGTGGCGCGGATGGAGATCGGGTTCAACTCGCTGTCATTGCTGACCGGGCACCTCGCGCTGCACGATGTCACGATCGACGGCGCCCAGCTTTATCTGTTCCGCGCTGCGGATGGGCGGGAAAGCTGGCACGGCACTACGGGGCGTGGCGGCAAGGGTGGCGGCGGGCTGCAGGATCTCGTCGTGCGCCAGTCGCGGCTGACCTACGTTGACCAAAAGCAGGATCGCCGGTTCACCTTGCAGGTCGCATCCGATCCGAAGGCCGGATTGCGGCTGCGCGGCGACGGGACGATCCGCGGCACGCCGGTGCAGGTTGCCGCACAGGCGCCGGCGATCTCCAGCGTGAACGAAGGCAAATGGCCGTTCGACGTGCGCCTGACCGGGCGCGCACTCACCATGCATGCCAAAGGCATCATGGCGGCCCCGCTCGACACCGGGCATATGTCGCTGGAGGTGACGGCGGAGGCCAGCGACCTGAAGCTCGTCGATGCGATCATCGAGGCGGGGCTGTTTCGCACCCAACCCGTAACCCTGTCCGCCAGCGTGCGCCGCGAGCCCGACAAGTGGCTGATCGACCGCCTGTCCGGTCGCATCGGCCGCTCGGACCTGTCGGGGAAGCTGGTCTTGAACAAGGAAGGCGAGCGTACGAAGCTCGATGGCTCGTTCGAGTCGCGTCAGCTCGATCTCGATGATCTGTCGTCGAACGAGGGGCTGCGAAAGGCGGCGGCGAAGAAGGCGGCGATCGGCCCACGCATCGTGCCCGATACGCGCATCAACCTTGCCAAGATCGGCAACACGGACGGACGCATCAGCTTTAAGGTTGCGCGCGTCGTCAGCCGGCATGGGCCGTCGTCGATCACCAGCCTGTCGGGCACTGTGGCGCTCGATCATCGCGTGCTGACGGTATCGCCGCTCACCATTGGCCTGCCCAAGGGGCGGATTACCGGTCGCGCCGTCGTGGACCAGGCGGACAATGGTCCGGTGCCGCTGCTGCGGCTGGATCTGCGGCTGAGCGATAGCGATATTCCGGCGCTGGCGGGCGGTGGGGGATCGGTGACCGGGCAGGTGGATGCGCGCGCGCAGTTGGCCGGACGCGGGGGCACGATCCGTCAGGCGGTGGGCAACGCCAACGGGCGTATCGGGCTTGCCGCGCGCCGCGGTGCGCTGCCCAAGGAGATCGCCGAGGCGCTTGGCTTCGACGCGGGCGGTGCGCTGCTTTCCGGCAGCGACGATCGCGCGGTGCTGCGCTGCGTGATTGTCGGGGCCGACCTGCGCGGGGGGCGCGGCCAGGTGGGGCCGTTTGTGGTGGATACCTCGCAAAGCCGCCTGGATGGGCAAGGCACGATCACCTTTCCCGACGAGCGGCTGGCGATCCGCCTGACGGGCGCGCCGAAACACGATGCCGTACTGCGGCTGCCGGGGTCGGCCACGATGTCGGGCACGATCAGCGAGCCCGATATCGTGGTGCCTCGCGAGGTGAAATCGGTCGGCAACTTGCTGAAGGCGCTGGGCCGGGCGATAACCGGCAAGCAGGGGCCGGTGGCGCAGGATGCCGATTGCGGCGCGCTGGCGCGGCAGGTGCTGCGCTGACGATCGCGCCGATGGTTGCCTGCGCGCCCTAAGCCTCGTCGCGGAGCGGGCGGGCGAGCAGGTCGTCGATAACGGCGCGGGCCGGGACGCCTTCCAGCAAGCGGCAGACCGCGTCGGTGATCGGCATGTCTATATCGGCCTGCGCCGCTGCCTCGGCGAGGACCGGTGCGGTAAAGGCGCCCTCTGCCACGGTGCGGCGATCGGCCAGCAGGTCGGCTGCCTTCGCGCCCTGACCCAGTCCCAAGCCAAGCGAGAAATTGCGGCTGCTGGTGGACGAACAGGTGAGCACCAGATCGCCAAGCCCCGACAATCCGGCGAGCGTCTCGGGTCGTGCACCGCGCGCCATCCCGAAGCGGGTCATCTCGGCAAAGCCGCGCGCAATCAGGGCGGCGCGGGCGTTCTGGCCGAGCGCCGCACCCTCCACGACGCCGCAGGCGATCGCCAGCACGTTCTTCACCGCCCCGCCGATCTCCGCGCCGATCACGTCGGTGGAGGCGTAAGGGCGGAAGCTTGGACTGGCGAGGCGGCTGGCGAGGCTGGCCTGCAGCGCCTCGTCGGCGCAGGCGAGCGTTACCGCGGTAGGGAGACCGGCGGCGACTTCATGCGCAAAGGTCGGGCCGGAGAGCACCGCGATCGGGGCGTCGGGGTGCACCGCCTGCGCCACCTCACCGACCAAGCGGCGGGTGCCGGCCTCGATCCCCTTGGCGCACAGGACAAGCGGCGTACGGTCGACCGGCGTGTCGCGGAGCACCGCGCCGACATGCTGCGCGGGTGCCACGACCAACAGCGCGTCTCGGCCCGCGAGATCGGCGAGCAGACCGGTCGCGCGGATGTTGGGCGACAGCGGCACGCCGGGCAGAAAGGTCATGTTCTCGTGGCGGGCGTTGATGCCCTCCACGACCTCCGGCTCGCGCGCCCAGAGCAACACCTCGCCGCCGCGCGCCGCGACCTGCGCCAATGCCGTGCCCCAGGCGCCGCCGCCGATGACGCCGATCCTCATGCCTTTACCCCCGCGCCGCGCACCGCCTCCGCGCCGGGATCAAGCGGCCAGCGAGCGCGCGCCGGCGTGTCGAGTGGATCGGTCAGCCCGGCCGCGAAGCGCTCGGCGCCGGCCCAGGCGATCATCGCGGCATTGTCGGTGCAGAGCCACAGCGGCGGGGCGACGAAGCGCAGGCCGTGATCGGCCGCCAGCGTGGAGAGCGCGCCGCGCACCGCGCTGTTCGCGGCGACGCCGCCCGCCACCACCAGCGCGGTTGCGCCCTCCGCTCGCGCCAGCGCACGGCGCGTGCGATCGATCAGGCAGTCCACCACCGCGGCCTGGAACGAGGCGGCGATGTCCTCTGGCGGATAGTCGCCGACGACGCGCGCGACCGCCGCCTTCAGCCCGGCAAAGGAGAAATGCGGCTCGGGCGAGCGCAGCAGCGGGCGCGGCAGCGGAACGGCGCGCGGGTTGCCGGCCAGTGCGGCGCGCTCGACCGCCGGGCCGCCGGGAAAGCCCAGGCCGAGGAGCTTTGCCGTCTTGTCGAACGCCTCGCCTGCGGCATCGTCGATCGTCGTTGCGAGCCGGCGATAGCGGCCGACGCCCTCGACCAGCAGCAACTGGCAATGCCCGCCCGAGACGAGCAGCAGCAGATAGGGAAAGGCAAGGTCGGGATCGGAGAGGCGTGGGCTGAGCGCGTGACCCTCCAGATGGTTCACCGCCACCAGCGGCTTCCCCACCGCGTGGGCCAGCGCCTTGCCGGTGACGAGGCCGACCATCACACCGCCGATCAGGCCGGGGCCGGCGGTCGCCGCAACCGCATCGACGTCTGCCAGGCGGAGCCCCGCGTCGGCGAGCGCCGCCTCCACCAGCGGCTCCAGCGCCTCGACATGCGCGCGCGCGGCGATCTCGGGGACCACGCCGCCATAAGGGCGATGCTCGCTTTCCTGTCCCGCGAGACGATGCGCCAAAACTTGACGCTCGCCGCTGACGATCGCCGCCGCGGTTTCGTCGCAGGATGATTCCAGGCCAAGGATAAGCATCGCCGGCCTTTATCCGGTCCGCTGGCGCTTGTCGAAGGGCGCCGCAGGACCGATACATGCCCCCTCCCCCCTGGCAACGGCATGAGTACGATCGAACGATGGCGACTACCTTCAGGCTTGGCACGCGCGGCTCTCCGCTGGCTCTCACGCAAGCGGGCATGGTGCGCGATGCGCTGATCGCGGCGCACGGCTGGGACGATGTCGAGATTGTTGTTGTTCGCACCACCGGCGACCGGGTGCAGGATCGCGCGCTGGCCGAGATCGGCGGCAAGGCGCTGTGGACCAAGGAGCTCGACCGGGCGCTGCTCGCGGGCGAGGTGGACGCCTGCGTCCACTCGATGAAGGATGTGGAGACGATCCGCCCGGCCGAGATCGCGATCGCCGCAATCCTGCCGCGGGCCGATGCGCGCGACCGGCTGATTGGCGCGGAATCGATCGAGGCGCTGCCGCATGGCGCGGTGCTGGGGACCAGCTCGCCGCGCCGCCGCGCGCAGATGCTCCGCCGCCGCCCGGACCTGAAGGTCGTGCTGCTGCGCGGCAACGTGGATTCGCGGCTGGGCAAGCTGGCGGCGGGGGAGATCGACGCGACCTTGCTGGCGGCGGCCGGGCTGGAGCGGCTGGAGCGGCATGAAACCGGCGTGCCGCTGCCCGTAGAAACGACCTTGCCGGCACCGGCACAGGGCGCGGTGGGGGTCGAGACGCTGGCGGACGGGCCGGCGCGCGCGCTGGTCGACGTGATCGACTGCGCCGACACGCACCGCTGCATCCGCATGGAGCGTGCGCTGCTCGCCGCGCTGGGCGCCACCTGCCACTCGCCGGTCGCCGCGATCGCAACCTGGCAGGGTGACCAGATCCATCTTGCGGCGGAGCTGCTGGACGAGGACGGCACGGCGCATGTCGGCGGGAGCACGATCGGCCCGGCAGAGGATGCGCTGGCGACGGCGCTGGCGGCGGACCTGCTGGAGCGCGCGCCGGCGGTGATCCGCCAGCTGTTCGGCGGGTGACGCGCGCCGCGCTGATCCTGCGTCCCGAGCCTGGGAACAGCGCAACGGCGGCACGGGCCGCGGCGGCGGGGCTTGCCGTGATACGGCTGCCGCTGTTCGAAGTCGTTGCACTGCCGTGGACGCCGCCGGCCGGCAATTATGACGCCCTGCTGCTGACCAGCGCCAATGCCGTTCGCCATGCCGGGGCGGAGCTGGCGGCGCTGGCGCACCTACCGGTCGTGGCCGTTGGTGCGGGCACCGCTGCGGCGGCGCGCGCGGCGGGCCTGACCGTTGCGGCGGTGGGACACGGCGATGGGACGGCGGCGCTCGCGCTCGCGCATCGGCACGGGTGGCGGCATCTGCTGCGGCTGGCGGGGCGGGAACGGACCGAACTCGCCGGCGTCATCGATGTCGAGGTGTATGCCAGCCGGGCGCTGTCGCCTTCCGCCGAATCGCTCCGGGCGGCCGCGGGCACCGTCGCCCTGCTGCACTCGGCGCGCGCTGCCGCCTTGTTTCGCCAGTTGCTCGATCGCGAACGGGCACGGGTGGAGACGATCGATATCGCTGCCATCAGCGTTGGCGTCGCCGCCGCAGCCGGTACCGGGTGGAACACGGTCGTCATCGCCGACCAGCCGAGCGACGCGGCGCTGATCGCGGCCACCTGCACGCTCGCGATTGACCCTTAGCCAGCGGCCGGGGATAAGGCGCCTCATGGATGAAGCCGTGCCGCTCGATCCCGCTCCGCGCCGGTCGCGCGTTGGCCCGATCACCGTATTGGTGGTGCTGGCGTTGCTTGTTGGCCTGGGCTTGATGTGGTTTTCGGCACGCGATCGGCCCGGCTGGTGGCAATCGGCCGGCTCGGCGCCTGCTTCCACCGTCGGCGCTGCCGGGCAAGCGGCTGGCGCGCCGACCGGCGCCGGCGCGGTCGGCGCGATCGACCCGGTAACGCTTGCCACCCGCGAGAGCGCGCTTGCTGCCCAGCTTGCCGCGCTGGAGGCGCGCGCGGCGGGCATGGAGCTCGATGTTTCCGCCTCCGCGGACCGCGCCGGGCGCGCCGAGGCGATCCTGGTGGCATTCGCCGCGCGGCGCGCAATCGAGCGCGGCAAGCCGCTCGGCTATCTCGAACAGCAGTTGCACCTGCGCTTCGGTGCGACGCAGCCCCAGGCGGTGGCGACCGTGATCCAAACCGGGCGCGATCCGATCACGCTGGAGGGGCTGCGCGAGGCGCTCGAGGCGAATGCGCCGTTGCTGCTCAATCCCGGCACCGAACATTGGTTCGACGGACTGGTCGACGAGCTGCGCCACCTGATCGTACTTCGTGACGCGAATGCACCGTCGGCGATCCCGTCCGAGCGGATGGCACGCGCGCGCCGGCTGGTCGACGTCGGCCGGGTTGAGGCGGCGCTGGACGAAGTCGGCAGGCTGCCGGGGGGCGCGCAGGCGGTGAACTGGACCAGCGCCGCACGGCGCTATGTGGCGGCCAATCGGGCGCTGGACGTGCTGGAAACCGCAGCGCTGGTCGGCACGGTGACCGGGGCGGCGCAGGCCAATCGCGTGGCGCCTGCGACGGCGCCGACCGCGAGCGAGCCGGCTATCGCTCCCGACGCAGGCACGACCGTCCCCTGATCCTGCCACAGGCAATGCGCGCCATCGCGCTGCCCAGTCCCTTTCGCCGTTGCGCCCACGACCCTTTCCCTGCAAGCATTGAGAGATAAGGAAAAGGGAGAGCCGGATGCCGGGATATTTGCGTGCGTTTTCTTTGGCGTTGGCGGGGTTCAGCCTGACGCCGGCCGCAGCGGCACAGACCCGGCCGGACGAGAAGGCGTTTTTCGACCTGTACAAGGAACTGGTGGAGACCAACACGGTCGTGAACCAGGGGAGTTGCACCCGCGCGGCGCAGCAGATTGCCACGCGCATGAAGGCAGCGGGCTATACCGACAAGGACCTGGTGCTGTTCTCGACGCCCGAACATCCCGACGATGGCGGGCTGGTGGCGACTCTGCCCGGATCGGACCCCAACAAGGGCGCGATGCTGCTGCTCGGCCATCTCGATGTGGTCGCGGCCAAGCGCGAGGATTGGGAACGCGACCCGTTCAAGCTGATCGAGGAAAACGGCTTTTATTACGCGCGCGGTGCGGTGGACGACAAAGCCATGTCGTCGATCTGGGCGGATGCGATGATCCGCTTTCGGCAACAGGGCTTTCGCCCCAAGCGCACCATCAAGCTGGCGCTGACGTGTGGCGAGGAGACGACCTTCGCCTTCAACGGTGCCGAGTGGCTGGCAAAGAACCGGCCGGAGCTGGTGCGTGCCGATTTCGTGCTGAACGAGGGCGGCGGCGGGCGACTGGATGCGCGCGGCAAGCCACAGGCATTGGCGATACAGGTGGGCGAAAAGGCGGCGCAGAACTTCACGTTTCTCGCGACGAACCCTGGCGGGCACAGCTCGGCCCCGACGCCGGCAAACGCGATCTACGAGCTGGCCGATGCGCTGAAGCGGGTGCAGGCATATGAATTTCCGGTGAAATTCACCGATACGACGCGTGCCTTCTTTGCCGCCAGCGCAAAGGCGCTGCCCGCACCGGCCTCCGCCGCCGTCAAACGGCTGATGGCAAATCCACGCGACGCCGCCGCCGATGCGATCGTCAGCCAGGACAAGGTGCTGCACTCCACGCTGCGCACGACCTGCGTCGCGACGCTGGTAAATGCAGGTCACGCCGAAAACGCGCTGCCGCAGCGCGCGAGTGCCAATGTGAACTGCCGCATCTTTCCGGGCGAGACAGTGGACGGGACGCTGGCCAAGCTGCAGGAGCTCGCCGGATCCAAGGTGAGCGTCACCGCCAACCAGCCGGTTCGCCCCATTGCCGTTCCACCGCCGCTCGACCCGGCGATCATGGGCCCGGTAAAGGCGCTGGCGGAAAAGCATTTCCCCGGCGTGCCGGTGGTGCCGATGATGTCGACGGGCGCCACGGATGGTGTGTTCTTCGGCATTCTCAACATGCCGGTATATGGCGTGCCCGGGCTGTTCCTGGAGCCGGACCTGAACGGCACCCACGGCCTCAACGAGCGCATCCGCGTGTCGTCGCTATACGCCGGCCGCGACTATCTGTTCGATCTGGCCAAAACGTTGGCCGATTAAGCAGCGCTTCGGCTCGCCACGGCGCGCCGATCACGAGGGCGAACGCGGGCTGACGGGTGACGGCAGCTCGCGCTCGTTTGCTGAAGCGGTGCGCTTCAGAGCTTACGGATGCGCGGAAGATCACTGGTGAAAGCCGATGTGCCTCTCACCCCCCGCTCGGCGCCAAGGCTGCTGCCCTAACCAAAGGGGCGGACCAGCCTTGTCGCTTCAGCCTAGCAGCCGGAGGTCAGCGACCGACCCAGTCGGCGACTTCGACCGCCACCTGATTTGCCGCCTGGTTCAGCGCCACACCAACCGGGCCCGCTTCGATGGCGGATACCGGGACGCGCGCCTCGAAGCGGCGCTTTTCCACCGCGCCGCCTTCATCGCGCACCAGCGCGGCGTCATAGGTGACGACGGCGCTTGAGGACGCCGCATCGATCCCGAAATTGCGCAGTTCACCCGCCAGCCGCGCGCCCGGATCGGCAAACGACTGAGCGCCGGACAGGACCACGCGGCCGGAGCGCGCGCCCACCGTATCGGACAGGACTCGCGCGAATTGCCGCGCGGGCGGCTCCACCCATTGCGCATCCTTCACATAGGCGATGTCGGTGGCGGTGGCCTGCACCGGCACGCGGTTGTTGGCCAGCGCCTGCGGCACGTTGGGCACCTGGATGGTGATCGTGCGCGCGCCTGCCGACGATTGTGCCTGACCCACCGGCACCTGCTCGGTCGACGTCAGGCTCAGCAGGCTGTCGGGCGCGTCAGCGCCGAAGCTGATGCAGCCGGCAAGCGGCAGCAGGGCAAGACCGATCAGGAGCTTCTTCATATCCGTTCTCACTTGCCCTTATAGTCCGGCAGCTTCTGCTGCCCGATCAGCGATCCGGCGCCTTGCCGATCCACCTTCTCCGCCACCGAGGCCAAGGCCGCCGACATCTGGCGCAGATCGAGCACCAGCTGGTTCACTTCCGGTACGGTGCGCTTGGAGAAGGTCTGCAGCCCCGGCCGGGCGTCCTGCACGGCGCCGTTCAGCGTTTCTGCGCTCTGTCGTGCCGCGCGGATCGTCTCGTTGAGATTGTTGATCGTCGGCCGCACGTCATCGGCGAGGATGCCGTTGGTCGTGGCGGCGAGTTCACCGATCTGCTGCGAAGCGTCGCCGGCCTGTTGGATGGCGATGCGGGTCTGCGCCAGCGTGGCAGCGATTTCCGGTCCGCGATCGGCCAGCGCATCGGTCAGCCGATTGGTATTCTCGAGAATGCCGGCGATCGACGCCTGGTTCCGATCGGTCAAGAGCCCGGTCAGCCGCTCGGTCAACGTCGACAGGCGCTCCAGCAACTGCGGCGCGGAATTGAGGATCGCGCCCAGACCGCCCGTCCGAGTCGGGATCACCGGCACGCCATAGGGGCATTGCTGCCCATTGTCGTTGTCTGGGCAGACGATCGGCGCGGCGCCCTTGCGCGCGCCATCCAGGCTGACCGTGCTGGTACCGGTGAAGCTGCCCTGGATCGTCGCGGCGGTGCCCTTCAGGATCGGCGTGTCGTTGCTCACCTCGATGCGCACGCGCACGAACTGCGGATCGTTGCGCCACAGCTGGATCGACTTCACCTGCCCCGAGGGCACGCCCGAATAGGTGACTTGCGAACCGCGCGCGAGCCCATCAACCGACTGTTTGAAGAAGATGTCGTATTCGTTCTGGGTAGCGCCGCCCAGCCGCGCGATCCACGCGGTGAACAGCGCCAGCACCGCCAGCAGGATCAGCACGACGGCGCCGACCAGCACATGGTTGGAACGGGTTTCCATCAGTCAGTTCCTGCCTTTGCCGTTGCGCCTGCCGCCGCATCGCGCGTCGCGACGGCGGCCCGGCCACGTGGCCCACGAAAATATTCCTGAATCCAGGGGTGATCGAGCGCGAGCAACTCGTCGATCGTTCCCACGGCGATCACGCGCTTGTCGGCCAGCACCGCCACGCGGTCGCAGATCGCATATAGGGTGTCCAGATCGTGCGTGATCAGAAAAACGGTCAATCCCAACGTCTTTTGCAACGATTTGGTGAGATCGTCGAAGGCCGCGGCACCGATCGGGTCCAACCCGGCGGTCGGCTCGTCAAGGAACAGAAGCTCAGGGTCGAGCGCCAAGGCGCGGGCCAGCCCGGCGCGCTTCTTCATGCCGCCCGACAGTTCGGCGGGATATTTCGGCCCGGCCTCCGCAGGAAGCCCCGTCATCATCACCTTGAACGAGGCGATTTCGTCGAGGAGGGCAAGATCAAGCGCTGGATAGAATTCGCGCAGCGGGACTTGGACGTTCTCCGCCACGGTCAACGTCGAGAACAGCGCGCCGCCCTGGAACAACACGCCCCAACGTTTGCGAATCTCGACCGTATCGACTTCATCGCGGTCCAGCGTGGGTTCGCCGAATACCTGCACGTCCCCCGCGGCGGGGCTTTGCAGGCCGATGATCGAGCGCATCAGCACCGACTTGCCCGTGCCCGAGCCGCCGACCACGCCCAGGATCTCCCCACGGCGCACGTCGAGGTCGAGGTTCTCATGGATGACCTGCGAGCCGAAGGCGTTCTTCAGCCCGCGCACTTCGATGATGTTTTCCGGATTGGCCATCAGATCCAGCCGATCCGTTCAAAGAAGACAGCGAAGAAGGCGTCGATGACGATCACCAGAAAGATCGCCTGCACCACCGCCGCCGTGGTGCGGGTGCCGACCTGTTCGGCGTCGCCTTCTACCTGCATACCCTGGAAACAACCCGCGACAGCGATCACCGCACCGAAGACCGGCGCCTTGATCAGCCCGACGTAAAGATCGGTAATCGGCACCACCTCGCGCAGCCGGGCGATATAGGTGACGGGCGGTATCTCCAGCTGCCACCAGCACAACAGCCCGCCGCCGATGATGGCGATCAGCGAGGCGTAGAACCCAAGCAGCGGCATCAGCACGATCGCAGCGATCGTCCGCGGCAGCACCAGCGCCTCCATCGGCGACACGCCGATGGTGCGCATCGCGTCCACTTCCTCGGTCAGCTTCATCGTGCCGAGCTGCGCCGCAAAGGCCGAGCCCGAGCGCCCGGCGACCATGATCGCGGTCATCAGCACGCCCAGTTCGCGCAGCGTGATGCGGCCGATGAGGTTGATCGTGAACACCTCGGCGCCGAACTGCCGCAACTGCACGGCGCCCTGCTGCGCGATGACGATGCCGATGAGGAAGCTCATCAGGCCGATGATGCCGAGCGCCGAGACTCCGACCACCTCGAAACGCTGCACCGTCGCGTTGAAGCGGAACCGGCGCGGATGCCTGATAACGCTGCCGAAAGCGATCACCGTTGCGCCCAGGAAGCCGAGCAGGCCGAGCAGCGTACGCCCGGTCATCATTACCGCATCGCCGACCTCGCCCAGCACCCGATTGATCGGGCTGACGTGAACGGGGCGCGTGGAAACCGGCTGATCGGCCTTGCCGACCTGTTCGAGAAGATGGCGGTGGGCATCCGACACGCCGGTGACCTCAGCGCGCTTTTCCTTGGCGAGCCGGTGGATAACCCATGCGCCGATCGTGTCCATCCGGTCGATACCGGACAGATCGATGGTCGAGACGTTACCCGCGTAATGCTCCAGCCGGCCGGGAAGATCGCCCAGCCGCGCAAGCAGCAGATCGCCGGTGAAGCGAAGCGTGCCGCCGTCGTCGCTGAATTCGGCCAATGCGCCCATTCCCCACCCTTTGCGGAAAACTCCGCATCTCGGCAAGACGAACGTGTGGTGCGACCGCTTGTTGCATGGCGTGTCGCGACTAACGCTTCGATCGCACCTGAGTCGCTAAATCAGCACGTCCACCGAATGGATCACCAGACCAACGGCACCGCCCACCAGCGTCCCGTTGATCCTGATGAACTGCAGATCCTTGCCCACCGAATGTTCGAGGCGCTGCGTGATCGTGTCCGCATCCCAGCCGCGCACCGTTTCAGACACCAGGCCGACGATCACGTCGCCGTAATCCGCCGCCGTGCCCACGGCAACACGGCGGACGTAGCGGTTCAAGGTGTTGCGCAGGCGCGCGTCATTTTCCAGCGTTTCACCCAGCTGGCGCAGCATGTCGCCCACCCCGCCGGCAAGCAGCCGCTCGGGATCGCGCGCCGTGCGCAGCATGGCCTGGCGCGCCTGTTCCCAAAGCCCGTTGATCCAGCTTTGCATCGCCGGATTTTCGAGCAGGGCGAGCTTCAGCGCCTCCACTCGCTCCTGCATCTGCGGCTTGTGCTGGAGATCCCTTGCGAGCGTCGCAAGACCTTCCTCCGCTTTCGCGCGCAGCGGATGGTCGGGTTGTTCGGCCATGTCGGCCAGCATCTTGTCCAGGCCATCGATGATCTTGGTCGCGATGGTTTCGTCCAGCCCGGTCCAGCGCAGGATGGCACCTGCCCGCTCGTGCACCATGTTGCGCACGACCTGCTGGTTTGCCTCCAGCACGCGGCCGGCCCAGCGCACGATGCCGTCGAGGATCGGCTGATGGCGGTTCTCCGCCATTGCCGCCTCCAGCGCACGGCCGAGCAGCGGCGACAGCTCGATGCGGCGCACCTGCTGCACCATGGCGCCGCGCACCATGCCGCCGAGCCGCTCCTGATCGAGCGCCTGCAACGCTTCCACGGCGAGCCGCGAGGCGCCGCGGGTCACGCGTTGGCCACCGGCGGACGGGCTGGCGAGCCAGCGCCCCGCGGCACTCGCCACGTCCATCCGCCGCATGCGGCGCGCCACGACCGAAGGAATCAGGAAATAATCGCGCAGAAACGTCGCGAGCTGGTCGCCGATCCGGTTCTTGTTGCGCGGGATAATGGCGGTGTGCGGGATCGGCAGACCGAGCGGGTGGCGGAACAATGCGGTGACCGCGAACCAATCCGCCAGCCCGCCGACCATGGCCGCTTCGGCAAAGGCGCGCACGAAGCCCCACGCGGGATGCACGTCGTCGAGTGCCCGCGCGACCAGGAATGCCGCCGCCATGGCGATCAGCATGCCGGTCGCGATCGTGCGCATGCGCACGAGGCCGGGGGGTGCGCGGGTGGGCGAAGGGCGCCGTAGCGCGACGGAGATCATGTCCGAACAATCCCCCAGACGGGGGTTTGTTCAAGCCTCATTCCGCCGGCAAGTCCCCGTCGCGATATCCGAGCCGCCCGCGCGGCGGCGGCAGGGTGCCGCCGGGGCCGACGTGATCGATCGCCGGCGTACCGTCGTCGCCCGGCTGATAGGTGAGCAGCTTGCGGCCCAGCCATGGCCCGACACGCCGCTCGATCCCGACCGACAGGCTGAACGAGGCAGGGACGATCAGCAGCGTCAGCAAGGTCGAAACGATCAGGCCGCCGATCACCACGATGCCCATCGGCGCGCGCCACGCGCCATCGCCGGTTAGCGCCAACGCCGTTGGCACCATGCCCGCCACCATCGCAACGGTGGTCATCACGATCGGCTGCGCACGCTTGTGCCCCGCGTCCACGACGGCGTCATAGATCGGCACGCCGGCCTGCATTTCCTCCAGCGCGAAATCGATCAGCAGGATCGAGTTCTTGGCGACGATGCCGAGCAACATCAGCAGGCCGATGAATACCGGCATCGACAGCGGGTGACCGGTGATGATCAGCGCCAGCACGCCGCCAAGCGGCGCGAGCAGCAGCGAGCCCATGTTGACCAGCGGCGGCAGCAAGCGGCGATACAGCAGCACCAGCACCGAGAACACGAGAAACACGCCCGCGATCACGGCGATGATGAAGTTGACCAGCATCTCCATCTGCCACTTGGCCTGGCCGACGCTCATCTTCTGCACGCCGAGCGGCAGGTTCTTCATCGACGGCAGCTGGTTCACCTTCTGCATCGCGTCGGAGAGGATCAGGCCGGGGGCGAGATCCGCGCCGATCGTCAGCTGGCGCTGCTGATTCAGCCGGTTTATCTTGGTCGGACCGGAGCCGAAGCCGATCTCCGCCACGACCGACAGCGGCACCGATCCGCCGTTCTGCGTTGCGACCGGCAGATTGCGGATGGTCGACATTTCGGTGCGCGACGATTGATCCAGCGCGACGCGGATCGGGATTTGCCGATCGTTGAGCGAAAAGCGCGCGCTGTTCTGATCGATGTCGCCCAGCGTCGCGATGCGGATCGCGTTGGAGAGCGCGCTGGTGGTCACGCCCAGATCGGCCGCGAGGTCCAGCCGCGGCTTGATCACGATTTCCGGCCGGTTGAGATCGCCCGCGATGCGCGGGGCGAGCAGCCCGGGCAAGCCGGCCATGTCGCGCACGATCTTGTCCGCCGTTTCACGCAGCAGCACCGGATCGTCGCTGCCCAGCGTAACGGACACGTCGCGATTGTTGTCCCCCCAGCCGAACTGCGACTGGAAGTTGACGCGCGCGTCGGGGATCTTGGCCAGCGCGGGCGCGAGCGAGCGCTCGAACTCGGTGGACGTCTGCTCGCGCTTGTCGCCGATATCGCCGCCGAAGATGGCAGCGATGCGATCGTTCAGCGACGGCTTTTCCTTGAACTCCACGGTGACACGGCCGTTGCCGACAAAGGTACGGGTGTAGGTGGTCGCAACCTCCGGCTGGCGGCTGAGCAGGGCATACACCTGGTCCACCACCGTCTGCGTCTGCGCCAACGTCGCGCCGGGCGCCATGGTGATCGTAACGGTGGATCGCTCCTGATCGATCGACGGCTGGAACTGCATGGGCAGGCTGGCAAAGCCGAGCACCGTCAGCACAAAGGCGACGCCGCCGATGCCGATCGTCCAGATGCGGTGATCGTGGATGTAGCCGGTCAGGCGGCGGAACCCGCCACGTGCCCGCACCGCCAGCGACTTGCCGGGGTCGAGCGTCCAGCGCAGCACCACCATGTAGATGTCCATCAAACGGCCCTCGCCATGCGCCTCCGGACCGGCCGATTTCAGGAAATAGGCGGCGATCATCGGCGTGATCATGCGCGCGACGGCAAGGCTCATCAGCACCGCGGCAACGACGGTGAGGCCGAAGTTCTTGAAGAACTGCCCCGACACGCCCGGCATCAGGCCAACCGGCAGGAAGACCGCAACGATCGCCATGGTAGTGGCGAGCACCGCCAGCCCGATTTCGTCCGCCGCGTCGATCGACGCCTGATACGCCGATTTGCCCATGCGCATATGGCGCACGATGTTCTCGATCTCCACGATCGCATCGTCGACCAGCACGCCGGCAACGAGGCTCAGCGCCAACAGCGTCATGCTGTTCAGCGAAAAGCCCATCATGTCCATGAAGAAGAAGGCGGGGATCGCCGACAGCGGAATGGCTAGCGCCGAGATGAACGTCGCCCGCTTGTCGCGCAGGAACAGGAAGACGATGAACACGGCGAGCACCGCGCCTTCGATCATCGCGTGAATGGCGCTCTTGTATTGCTCAACGGCATATTTCGAACCGTTGATGCGTAACTGGAACTTGACCGCCGGGTTGCGCTTCTCAAGCTCGGCCAGCTTCTTTTGCGCTTCGCGGAAAACAGTGACTTCCGAATAGCCCTTGGCGCGCTTGAAATCGAACGTGATGACCGGCTTGCCGTTGACGCCCGCCGCGCTGCGCTGCTCCGCATACAGGTCGCGCACGGTGCCGAGCGCGCTCAGCTTGATGGTGCGGCCGTTGCCGGCGATGATCTGGTGTTCGCCCAGGTCAAAGGCATTCTGTGCGTTGCCGAGCACGCGCACCGATTGTTCCGCGCCGGCGACTTCCGCGCGGCCACCCGCTGCGTTCAGATTGACCTGGCGTAGCTGCTGGTTGATCTGCGTCGCGGTGAGCCCATAGGCGGCGAGCTTCGCCGGATCGAGAATCACGCGGATCTCGCGATCAACGCCGCCGTTGCGCTCGACGCTGCCCATGCCCTCGACCGAGAGCAGCTCCTTGGTGACCGTGTTGTCGATGTACCAGCTGAGCTGCTCCACCGTCATGTCGGTGGCGATCGCGGAATAGCTGCCCAGATCGCCGTCGTTGATCTTCACGCGGCTGATCTGCGGCTCCAAGATGCCTTCTGGCAGGTTGGAGCGGATCTGCGTGACGGCGTCGCGCACTTCGTTGACGGCGCGATCCACCGGAGTGCCGATGTCGAGCTGCACCATGGTGGTCGAATTGCCTTCGCTGACGAAGGACTGGAGCTCGTCCACGCCCTCGACAGTGCGCACCGCCGCCTCGACGCGTTGCGTAACCTGCGTCTCAAGCTCGCTCGGTGCAGCGCCCGGCTGGGAGATTTCAACGGCCACCGCCGGAAAGTCGATGTCCGGTTCCCGGTTGATGTCCATGCGGATGAAGCTGACGATGCCGGCGATCGTCAGGATCACGAACAGGACGATCGTCGGAACCGGGTTGCGGATCGACCATGCGGAGATGTTGCGGAAACTCATGCCGTCATTCTCCCGGCTTGCGCAGAACCGGGGCGACCTTCTGCCCCGGGTTCAGGAATGCGCCTGCGGACGCCACCACCCGATCGTTGCGCTCGAGCCCGGCGGCGATCGCGACCATGTCGTCGCCGACCGTTCCGAGCCGCACGTCGCGGCGCCGCACAATGTTATCCTTGTCGACGACATAGACGTAATTGCCCTTTTCGTCGCTAAGGATCGCAGATTGCGGCAGGCCGGGCATGGTGCCCGCGCCGCTTGCCACCGTGGCCGACGCAAAGCCGCCTGGGCGCAGCGCCGGATCGTAGCTCAGCGCGATGCGCACGATGCCCTGGCGCGTCTGCGGATCGATCACCGGCGACACCTGCCAGACCTGCCCTTCGTAGCTCTCGCTGCTCCCGACCGGCGTCACCTGCGCCCGCGCGCCGACTGGCAGCGCCGCGAGATCGTCCTCCGGCAACTGCGCGCGCATCTCCATCTCGCCACCCTTGGCCATGCGGAACAACGTGCCCGAGGCCGAGCTGATGATCTGACCCGGCTCCACGCCGCGGGTCAACACCAGCCCGGCAGCGGGCGCGCGAATGTCGAGCCGCTGATTGCGCGCGCGCTGCTCGGCGGCGGTTGCCCCGGCGACCTTGAGGCGCGCGGCGGCGGCATCGCGGGTCGCGATGCGACGCTGCACGTCCGCCTTGCTGATGAAGCCGCGGTCGACCAGCTGCTGCGCACGATCCAGTTCGGCCTGCGCGAGCGTCAGATCCGCCCGCGCGACGTTCACCTGCGCGGCAAGGCCCTGCGCCGTCTGCGTCTGTACCGAGCGATCGACGGTTGCCAGCACCTGACCGGCGCGGACCCATTGGCCCGGCTCCACGAGCACGCGAGTGACCATGCCGCCCTCGCCCGCGACGCCGACCGGCATCTCACGTCGTGCTGCCAGCGTACCGTTGGCCGTGACCGTGCGGCCAACCTCCGTGCTGCCCGGCACGATCACCGACACGCGCGGTGCCTGATCGGCAGCGGAGCCGGCCGCCGCCGGCTTTTCGCCGTCGCGAGTCAGGAAGAAAGCCACGGCGATCAGGGCGACAATCGCAACCAGGGCGATGATGATGATGCGTCGCCGCCGGCGGCCGACGGCATCGTCCGGCCCCTCGATCAACACGGTATCCCCGCTTACCCCGCCCGCTTGATAATTCATGCACCCTTCACCCCGCTCCGGTGGCAAATTGCCGACCGGCACTACATTCGTCTGTAGCTGTGTTATATGAATAAGTCACCAGGCTCAAGCGCTGGCTTTGCCCGGATGGCGATTGGCAGATTCGCTATCGGGCAGCAAGCCGTCCCGCCGTTCAGCCTTGGTTGATCGACCGAGCGCCATTACCTCTGTCGTATTCCAATGTGGAGATTTTGCCTCATGCGTTACCCGATTGCCACACTCGCTGCCGCTGCGCTCGCAAGCGCAGCCTTTCCCGCCGCGGCGCAGAACGCGGGCGAGGTGCCGCTCCTGCCGGATGCCACGGTTCTGGATGTGGTGGCGACCGGCGAAGTAACGCGGGTGCCCGACATTGCCGCGATCCGCGCTGGCGTGGTGACGCAATCGGCCACTGCCGCTGCTGCGCTTACCGAAAATGCCGCGCGCATGGAGCGGATCGTTGCCGCGCTGCGCGCCGCCGGCATCGCATCGCGTGACATCACCACCGCCAATGTCGGCTTGGCGCCGCAATATCGCTATGGCGAGAACCAGCCGCCGGTCATCACCGGTTACCAGGCGACCAACACGGTGTCGGTAAAATTTCGTGAGATCGCCAAGAGCGGCGGGGTGCTCGATGCACTGGTGAAGGCCGGTGCGAACCAGATCGACGGGCCGCAGGTGTCGATCGACAAACCCGGCGCCGCGCTGGATGCGGCGCGCGTCGAAGCGGTGAAACAGGCGCAGGCTCGCGCCGCGCTTTACGCGCAGGCCGCCGGGATGCGCGTCGATCGTATCGTGAAGATCGAGGAGGCGGGCGAGAACCGTGGCAACATGCCGCGTCCGCCCGTGATGTATGCGCGCGCCGAAATGTCGTCGGACGCGCAGACCCAGGTCTTGCCGGGCGAAACAACGGTCAGTGCGACCGTCAACGTACGGTTTTTGCTGAAATAAGCCGCTGCGTCGGTGGCATCGTCGTACGCGCCGCGATGTCACCGCTCCGCACTTCACACAACACCGCTACAAAAGAAAACGGCCGCCCGTCGCCGGGCGGCCGCTTCTGATCCGGTAAGCTGTGGCTAAATCTTAGCGCACGCTACCACGACGAACGAGGTTGACGATCGCCAGCAGGACTACTGCACCAAGCAGCGAGACCAGGAACGACGTCAGCGTCAGCGGCGCGCTGTTGATCGAACCACCCGAGATGATCAGGCCGCCGATGAACGCGCCGATGATGCCGACGACGATGTTCAAAAAGATACCTTGCTGCGCATCGGTGCGCATGATGATGCTGGCCAGCCAGCCAATCACGCCGCCGACGATCAACCAGAGAATAATACCCATAACTCACTCCCCTGCGTGAACAACCCGACAGGCCGGGCGCTGGGGAAAAGACTCTTGACAGGTGATATTTGTTCCGGCCGCGTAACCCGCATCCTTTCAGAATTTTTGCTGGCGCTCGTACAGCGACTTGTAATGCTGGATGCGCGTCACCCGCAGCCCGGGCATTCCCGAGCGATCGATTGCGCGCTGCCAGCCGGCGAATTCCTCCACCGTCAGCCCATAACGGTTGCATACCTCGTCCACTGTCAGCAGCCCCCCGTTGACCGCTGCCACCACCTCTGCCTTGCGTCGCACCACCCAACGCGTCGTGTTCGGCGGCGGCAGCGTGTCGAGCGTCAATGGCTCGCCGAGCGGTCCAATTACGCGGGCCGGACGGATCTTCTGATTCTCGATCATGGCTTAACCTCGGGTTCGGGGCGCGGCCCCCTCTCCATACAGTGAAACAAGGGCGCGATCACCGCCTGGCAACGGTATACTGGCGCACGGTAAACAGATGGTCACTCGTCCTTCCATTGCATCATGACCTTCGCAACTGGGCCGTTGAATGCGCCGTCGATGGGAGCGAACAAGGGCGAGTCGAGCCGTACCCGCGCCGACCGGGCGTAGATGGTCGCCGTCGGCGACGCGGCCTGTCGCGCCGTCATCTCCACCAGCAGCACCGCCAGATCGCTCGGCAGCTCGACCAGCGGTGCGCGCCGGTCGAAAAGGGCAAAACTCAGATCCACGCTTGGCCTGATCCTTCATGCGTCGTCGTCGAGAGCCTCTTCTACGCACCATGAAGTGAAGGGTCCGTAAAGCCGGATGCGGCGTGCGTGCGTTCACCCCGCCAGTGAAACATGCTATCGTGATGCGGTGACCGATTTTGCTGATTTCCAACTGGCCGGCGGCGCTGCCGGCCGACGCATCGTGGTGGCCATGTCGGGCGGGGTCGACAGTTCGGTCGTGGCCGCGCTCGCCAAGGCGAGCGGCGCCGAGACGATCGGCGTGACCCTGCAACTGTACGATCATGGCGAGGCAACGGCACGCCCAGGTGCGTGCTGCGCCGGGCGCGACATCCGCGATGCCCGTGCGGTGTGCGACAAGCTCGGCATCGCGCATTACGTGTTCGATCACGAAAGCAGCTTTCGCACGCAGGTGGTCGACCGGTTCGCCGACGAATATCTCGCCGGGCGTACGCCGATCCCGTGTGTTCAGTGCAACATGGGCCCGAAATTCACCGATTTGTTCGCGCTGGCGCGCGATCTGGGCGCGGATTGCCTCGCGACCGGCCATTATGTGCGGCGTCTGGTCGGCGACGGTGGTGCGGAATTGCACCGGGCGATCGATCCGGCGCGCGATCAGAGCTACTTCCTGTTCGCCACAACCCGCGAACAACTCGATTTCCTGCGTTTCCCGTTGGGCGGCATGCCCAAGGACCGGGTTCGCGCGATCGCGGCCGAGATGGGGCTGGGAGTCGCCGGCAAGCCCGACAGCCAGGACATCTGCTTCGTGCCGGATGGAGATTACGCGGGGCTGGTGCGCAAATTGCGCCCGACCGCCGTCGATGGCGGCGAGATCGTCGACCTGGGCGGGCGCGTGCTGGGCGAACACCCGGGCATCATCCACTATACGGTAGGGCAGCGCCGCGGCCTCGATATCGGCGGCCAGCCCGAGCCCTTGTATGTCGTTCGGCTGGAGCCGGAGCAACGCCGCGTGGTGGTCGGTCCGCGCGCAGCGCTCGCGGTGTCGGCAGCACGCCTGACGGATCTAAACGTCCTTGGCCCGTTGACCGGGCCTCTGTCTGCAAAAGTGCGCTCCATGGCGCGTCCGGTGCCCGCGCGCCTGCACGGCGACGAACTGGTGTTCGATTCGCCGGAATATGGCGTCTCGCCGGGCCAGGCGGCTGTGTTGTACGATGGAGACCGGGTCTTGGGCGGCGGCTGGATTGCCGAGACGCAAAGCGCCGCCCTCGCGGCCTGATTTCACATGAGCAGGCCGATCAAGGTAGCAGGAACGTGCCCTCGATCACCGTGATGCAGGAGCCGGTAAGGACCACGCGGTCGCCGTCCAGCCGGCATCCAACCCGCCCGCCCCGCGCGCTCGCCTGATAGGCGGAAAAGCTGGTGGTGCCGAGCACGTCGGCCCAATAGGGCACCATCACCGCGTGCGCCGACCCGGTAACCGGATCTTCGGGGATGTCGAAATAGTCGGTAAATACGCGGCTGACGACCTGTGCGGTTTCGCCCTGCGCCGCAACGATATGGACGAATGGCCCAAGCGCCTTCACCGCGCGTCCGTCCGGCCGGGCGGCGCGCACGGCGGCTTCGTCTTCCACCACGATCAGAGCGTAGCCCTTGTCATGCCAGAGCGTTTCTTTTGCGGTGACGCCCAAGGCCGCGACGATATCGTCCAGCGGCTTGGGATGCGGTACCCAGGCAGGCAGCGCCATTTCGTAGCCGGTGCCGCGTCGGCTCACCTCGAGGATCCCGGCCTGCCGCGTAGCGAAGCGCACGCGATCGCGCGTGGTGTCGGACGACAGAACGAAATGGCCGCTCGCCAATGTGGCATGGCCGCACAGCGCCACTTCTGCCGCCGGTGTGAACCAGCGGAGCTCGAAATCGGCGTCGCCGTTCATCGGGACCAGAAAGGCGGTTTCCGACAGGTTGTTCTCCGCCGCGATCTTCTGAAGCGTCGCATCGTCGAACCACGAGGACAGCGGCATCACCGCCGCCGGATTGCCCACAAAGGCCTGATCCGCGAACGCGTCGATCTGGGAAAAAGGGATCCTCATACGCGCTTTCCGAACCAATGGGGGGTAACGTCCGCTTCGACGAGCGGATTGTCGGTATCGACGTGACCTTCCGGATCAAGGTGAATCAACACCTCCACCCTAGGAAACACGTCGCGCAGGCGGCGCTCGACGCTTTCGACGATGTCGTGCGCGGCGGCGACGGTGAGGTTGCGATCGACCTCCATGTGGAATTGCGCGAAATCATGCGTGCCGGCGCGGCGGGTGCGGAAATCGTGGATGCCGCGGATGCCGGGCTGGCGCACGGCGATCTCGATAAAGGCGGCGCGCTGCTCGTCGGGCCATTCCTTGTCCATCAGCATGTCAATCGCCTGGCTGGATGCCTGGAATGCACCCCAGACAAGCCAAAGCGCGATGGCGATGCCGAACACCGGGTCGGCATCGGAGATTTGCAGGAGCTGATCGAGCACCAATGCGGCAATGACGGCCACGTTCAGCAGCACGTCGGACTGGTAATGGACGTTATCGGCCAGGATCGCGACCGAGCCGGTCTGCCGGATGATGCTGCGCTGATAGGCAAGCAGGGCAAAGGTGGCGAGGATCGCGACCAGCGACACGCCGATGCCGAGCGAGGCGTCTTCGTTGACCTGCGGATTGGAGAAACGATCGATTGCGCGCGCCGCAATGCCGATCGCCGAGGCGGTGATCAGGACGACCTGAAACAGCGCGGCGAGCGCCTCCGCCTTGCCGTGGCCGAAGCGGTGGTCGTGATCGGCCGGCTCCGCCGCGAGCTTCACGCCATACAGCGTGACAAGGCTGGCGAGCAGGTCGAGCCCGGTATCGGCCAAGCTGCCCAGCATCGCGACCGAACCGGTATGCCAGGCGGCATAGCCCTTCAGCGCCAGCAGAAAGGCGGCGGTGGCCACGCTCGCCAGCGCGGCGCGCATGGCAAGCGGGACGACACGGCGGCGTTCCTCGCGGGTCATGGGTAGAGCAGCCCTTCGCTCCAATCGCCCTCCCCGCCGTCGCGGGTGAACAAGCGACGTTCGTGCAAGCGATGCGCGCGATCCTGCCAAAATTCGATGCGGCGCGGCGTAACGCGATAGCCGCCCCAGTGTGGCGGGCGCGGCACGTCGCCGCCCTCGAAGCGGAACTGCATCGCCTCAAACCGCGCCTCGAAGATCGAGCGTGCGGCGAGCGGACGGGATTGCTCGGACGCCCAGGCGCCAAGCTGCGAATCGCGGCTGCGCGAGGCGAAATAGGCGTCGCTTTCCGCATCGCTGACGCGGCTCACCGGCCCTTCGATCCGCACCTGCCGGCGGAGCGACTTCCAGTGAAACAGCAGCGCGGCCTGTGCATTGGCGGCAAGATCGTCGGCCTTGCGGCTGCCGCGATTGGTGTAGAATACGAATCCGTCCGGTCCGTGCCCCTTCAGCAACACCATGCGCACGGCGGGTTGCCCCGTGGCATCGGCGGTGGCCAGCGCCATGGCATTGGCATCATTCGGTTCGCCTGCCTGCGCCTCGGCAAACCAGGCATCGAACAGCGAGAATGGGTCGGTCGTCATGCCGCACCCCTTAGCACCGGAAATCGCACGGAACGACTCCCGCTCCCGGGATTTGAATCGGCCTCGCAACGACAAAGGCCGCCGCATGCCCGCTCGTGCTTATTGGCAAGGACAGATCCGCCTCGCGCTGGTGTCGATTCCTGTCGAAATCTACTCCGCAACCAAGTCCGGTGCGGCGATCAAGTTTCGTCAGATCCACGAGCCCAGCGGCAAGCCGATCCATTATGAGAAGGTCGCCGACGGCGTCGGGCCGGTCGACCCCGACGACATCATGAAGGGCTTCGAGATCGAGAAGAACGAGTTCGTCCTGCTGGATCAGGACGAGATCGACTCGGTGAAGCTCGAATCGAAAAAGACGCTGGAGCTGACGCAATTCGTCGATGCCGGTGACATCGACGTGCTGTATTATGAAAAGCCGTATTTCGTGGTGCCGGCCGACGACCTTGCCGAAGAGGCGTTCATTGTCCTGCGCGAGGCGTTGAAACGGACCAAGAAGGTGGGTTTGGGTCAGCTCGCCATGCGGGGCCGCGAGTATGTTGTTAGCCTCAAGCCGTGCGGGCGCGGCCTTGTGCTGGAAACGCTGCGTTATGCCGACGAGGTCAACAAGGCACAGAGCTATTTCCGCGACATCCCCGACGAAAAGCCGGATGGCGAATTGCTCGAGCTTGCCGAGGCGCTGATCGAGAAAAAGAGCGGCGCGTTCGAGCCGGAGGAATTCCACAATCGCTACGTCGATGCGCTGAAGGATCTGATCGAGCGCAAGCGCAAGCAGAAGTCGAACCGCAAGATCATCGACAAGGACGATGGCGACGGGCGGTCGGCGTCTAATGTGGTCGATCTTATGGCGGCGCTGAAGAAGTCGATGGAGAAAAGCGGCGGCAGCGCCGCGACGGCGAAACCGGCTGCCAAGAAGCCCGCAGCGAAAAAGGCACCGGCGAAATCGACTGCCGCAAAAAAGCCGGCGGCGCGCAAAAGTGCCTGATCGCTCAAGTGTTCCCCGGACCGCTTGTCTTAGACCGCGACAGGAAGCGCGCTCGTGAGCGCCGATCCGCTCGCCCTGTACAACGCCAAGCGCGACTTCTCGAAGACCGCGGAACCCGCCGGCACGCTGGCGCCGGGAAACGGCAACAGCTTCATCGTGCAAAAGCATGATGCGACGCGGCTGCATTGGGACTTCCGGCTGGAGGTGGACGGCGTCCTGAAAAGCTGGGCGGTCACGCGCGGGCCGAGCCTCGATCCCAACGAGAAGCGCCTTGCGGTTCGCACGGAGGATCATCCGCTTAGCTACGCCACGTTCGAGGGGACGATCCCGAAGGGCGAATATGGCGGCGGAACGGTGATGCTGTGGGATCGCGGCACCTGGTCGGTCATCAAGGGCAAGTCGGTCAAGGATCTGGAAAAAGGCCATCTTCATTTCGTGCTTGATGGCGAGCGGATGAAGGGCGAGTGGCTACTGATCCGGCTGAAACCGCGCGGCAAGGAGAAGCGCGAGAACTGGCTGCTGCGCAAGATCGACGATGGCTTCGCGGGCGGCACCGACCTGTTGGTGGAATGTGCGCTGACCAGCGTCTCCACCGGGCGAACGATGCAGGAGATTGCGGAAGACGCGCCGGCGCAGGCGTCTGAAAAGCCAGAAGCGTTGGCGCCTGCAAAGAAAAAGCCCGCGCGGCGCAAGAAGGCGCATGGCAAGCCGCCAGCCTTTGCCGAGCCGCAACTGTGCACGCTGGTAGATTCGGTGCCGACCGGATCGGCATGGATGCACGAGGTAAAATACGACGGCTACCGCGCGCTGATCGCGGTCGGCGGCGGATCGGCAAAGGTTTATACCCGCAGCGGCCTCGACTGGACCGACAAGTTCGCCGCCATTGCGGAGGCGGCCGCTGAACTCGACGTCGACAACGCACTGATCGACGGGGAGATCGTGGCTTTCAAGGACGGTCGGCCGGACTTTTCGACGCTGAAGGACGCGATCTCGGCTGGCGGGGACATGACCTTCTTTGCCTTCGACCTGCTGAGCCTTGACGGGGAAGACCTGCGCCCGCTCCCCAACGTGCAACGCAAGGAACGGCTACGCTCGCTCATCTCCGACACCGACCGGCTGAAGTTCAGCGAGCATGTGATCGGCTCGGGCGAAGAGCTGTTCGAGCGGATGTGCCAGGAGCAGCTGGAGGGGATCGTCTCCAAGAAGGCCGACGCGCCGTATCGCGGGGCGCGGACAAAAAGCTGGCTCAAGGTGAAATGCACGCGGCGGCAGGAGTTCGTGATCGTCGGCTGGACCGACTCCGACAAGGCGCGCGGTTTCCGCTCACTGCTGCTGGGCGTGCATGAGGACGGCGCGCTGCGCTATGCCGGGAAGGTCGGCACGGGCTTCACCAACGATCTGATGATCGATCTTGCCGATCGGCTGGCGAAGATCGAGCGCAAGACGCCGCCGGTGGACGTGCCGAAAAACCTCGGGCGGGCGGCGGTGCGCGGCGCCCATTGGGTGACGCCGAAGCTGGTCGCCGAGATCGCCTTTACCGAGACGACGCCCGATAAACTGCTGAGGCACCCCAGTTTTCTCGGGCTGCGCGACGACAAGAAGGCGGCAGAGGTGGTGGTGGAAACACCCGCACCAGCGCCGGCCGCACTCGCAACGAGCGTGAAGATCAGCAGCGCGGATCGGCTGATCTTTCCCGAGTCGAGCGTGACCAAAGGCGATCTTGCCGACTATTACGCCGCGGTCGCGCCGATCATGCTGCCGTGGGTGGCGCGGCGACCGATCAGCCTGGTGCGCTGCCCGCAGGGGCGCGCGCGCAAATGCTTTTTCCAGAAGCATGATGCCGGATCGTTCGGCGCGCACGTGCACCAAGTGCCGATCAAGGAAAAGGACGGCAGCACAGAGAATTATCTATGGGTCGACGATGCCGACGGGCTGGTCGCATGCGTGCAGATGGGGACGATCGAATTCCATGGCTGGGGTTCGTCGGTCGGTGACCTCGAAAAGCCCGACCGGTTAATCTTCGATCTCGATCCTGACGAAGGGCTCGATTTTGAGGCCACCAAGAAGGCAGCGGAGCATTTGAAGAACCAGCTGGCCGAGCTGGGCCTTACCAGTTTTCCACTGCTGTCGGGCGGCAAGGGCGTTCACGTGGTGGTGCCGTTGACGCCGAAGGCCGAGTGGCCGGCGGTGAAGAGCTTTGCCGATCGCTTCGCCCGCGCGCTGGCGCAGGCCGAGCCGGATCGCTTCGTCGCGACGATGAGCAAGGCGAAGCGCAAGGGGCGGATCTTCATCGACTGGCTGCGCAACCAGCGCGGCGCGACGGCGATCATGCCCTATGCGGCGCGGGCACGCGCCGGTGCACCGGTGGCCGCGCCGGTTTCATGGACGGAGCTGCGCCGGATCGAAACGGCCGCGCAGTGGAACGTGTCGGCCGCAGACGAATTGATCAAGCGCGCAAGCAGTCGCGCGCTTACGGGGTGGGGCGTGGCGGATCAGGTGCTACCCGATTTCTAACCCGATCGACCTGATCGCACTTTCGTGTTGCGCCCGTGCCCGGCCCCGCTAGGGTCCGCGCCGCTTAGGAGCCCGGCTTGGCAACGCAATCACCCCTGTTCGGAGCCGCGACGCATGCGCGTCGCTGGGTCGACGACTACCGGGCGCATGCCGGCGCCGGAGGCGACGTGCTGTGCGCAGCCGAGGACGCGCCGTGGCTTGCGATGTTCGAGGAGCTTGCGGCGCTGGTCGGCGACGATCTAGCGCATGCGCGCGAGCGGGTGCAGCGCCATGCCGCCGACATCGGAACCGGCTTTCGCATCATCGGCGAGAGCGAGGAGCGATCCTGGCCGCTCTCCCCGGTGCCGCTGCTGATCGACGGCGACGAGTGGCGCCATATCGAGCGCGGCGTGGTGCAGCGCGCCGATCTGTTCGAGACGATCCTGACGGACCTCTACGGCGAGGCGAAGCTGGTGGCGCGCGGGATCGTGCCGGCCGCGCTGGTGGCGGGCAGCCCGTTTTTCCTGCGCCAGCTGGTGGGACTGACCCCGGCGGGCGGACACCATCTGCATTTTGTCGCAGTCGATCTTGGGCGCGGGCCAACCGGCGAGTGGCGCGTGCTGGCCGACCACCTGCGCTCGCCCACCGGCGCCGGCTATGCCCTGGAAAACCGGCTGGCGGTGAGCCGCACGCTCGGCGGGTTGCAGGCGCGGCTGAACGTCGCGCGGCATGCGCCGTTTTTTGCCAGCTTCCGTGATGGCCTCGCCGCCGCCTGCGCACGCACCGATCCCAGGATCGGGCTGCTGACGCCGGGGCGGTACAATCCGAGCTATCCCGAGCAGGCGCATCTGGCGCGCTATCTTGGCCTCCTGCTGGTCGAGGGCGCCGATCTCGCCGCGTTGGAGGACAAGGTTTACGTCCGCACGATCGGCGGGCTGAAGCGGATCGATGCGCTCTGGCGCCGGCTCGATCCGCGCTTCCTCGATCCGCTGGCATTCGACACGCATTCCAAGATCGGCGTGCCGGGGCTGATCGATGCTTACGCCGCAGGCAACGTGCTGCTCGCCAACGCGCCGGGCGCAGGCGTGCTGGAGGCGCCGGCGTGGCATGCCTTCCTGCCGCAGCTGTGCACGCGGCTCACCGGCGCGGGGCTGAGCCTGCCCAATATCTCGACCTGGTGGTGCGGCCAGCCGAGCGAGCGGGCGCGGGTGGAGGAGGATCTGTCCAACCTGCTGATCGGGCCGGCGTTCGGCAGCGGGACGCTGGGCCTGCCGGGCGATGCGCCGATCGCAGGCAGCGAGCTGAGCGGGGAACAGCGCGCCACGCTGCTTGCCGATCTGGAACGTCGCCCGCAGGATTATGTCGGGCAGGAGGTCGTGCGCCTTTCCACCATGCCGGTGGTCGGCGAGGAGGCGCTGGTTGCGCGGCCCTTTACGCTTCGCGTCTTTGCGGCGCGCGGACCGGACGGGCGCTGGAGCGTGCTGCCGGGCGGGTTCTGCCGGATCGGCGAGCATCCCGATCCGCGCGCGGCGGTAATGGGCGAGGGGAACTGGTCCGCCGACGTGGTGATCTACGGGCGCGATCCGGTCGCGCCGGTGTCGCTGCTGCCGGCCCCCGATACGCATCAAGTGCGGCGCAATCCCGGAACGCTGCCGAGCCGCGTTGCCGACAATTTCTTTTGGCTGGGCCGCTATCTGGAACGCGGCGAGGCGCTGCTGGCGATCATTCGCGTGATGCTGGGCAATTCGATCGACGCCGATGGCGGCGCGGCGCTGGGGCCGGATACCGTCAGCCGGCTGGTCGGCATGCTTGCGGCCGCCGGCGCGGCGCCGCTGCCGGCGGCATTGAAGCGTGCGGACCTGACGCAGATGGCGCGCACCGCGATGGAATCTGTCGATACGGGCTGGCAATCGGTGGCCGAGATGAACCAGCAGGCGCGGCGGATCGGCAACGTCTCGCGCGATCGCCTGTCGGCCGACATGGTGCGGTTGCTCGATGCGCCCTTCCCCACGCATCGCGGCATGCTGGACCGCACGGGATCGCTGCAACGCCGCTATGCCGCGATCGCCGGGTTGTCGGCCGAGCATATGAGCCGCACGGCGGCATGGCGCTTTCACGATCTGGGCCGGCGAATCGAGCGGGCGCTGGCGCTGGTGCGGGGGGCGCGCACCTTCGGGCTGCCGGGCGCGTCGCTGGATGACCTGTCGACGCTGCTCGACCTTGCCAATAGCCAGATCAGCTATCGCCAGCGGTATCTGACCGGGCTGGCACGGGTGCCGGTGCTCGACCTTGTCGCGCTCGATCCGGGCAACCCACGATCCTTGGCATTTCAGGTGGAACGGGTCGCCGAGCATCTCGCTGCGCTGCCGGTGTTGCAGGACGATGGCATGGCAGAGGAACAACAGGCGGAGGCGACCGAGCTGAAGGCGATGATCGCGACGGCGCGCGCCGCCACCATCAACGCCGACCTGCTGAGCGCGACCGAGCGGCGGCTGGGCACGCTGTCCAATGCCATTGCCCGGCGCTATTTCCTGCAAGGCGCTGAGCCGCTGCGCGCCGGTGGGCTGACGCTGGCGTGAGCGAGGCCGATTTCCCCAGCCGCATGCTGTACGACATCGCGCATATCACGCGGTTCGATTACGGCGCGCACGTCAAGTTCGCGCGGTGCAACCTGCGGCTGGAGCCGATCGACTGGCCGGGGCAGCGGCTAGAATCGTACATGCTGCGCGTATCGCCGGCGGGTCGCACCACCCCGGCACGTGCCGAGGCAGGACTCGCCAATGTCACGCGGCTGACCGTGGACGAGCCGGTGCGCCGCCTGACGATCGAGAGCATCGCGCGCATCTGCGTCGATCGCCTGGTGCCCGCTCCGATGGCGGGTGACCCGACGCTGGCCGAGATTGCCGCCATGGCGCGCGACAGCCGGGACATCACCGCGGCCGGACCGGCGAGTTATCTGTTCCCCTCCCCGCTCATCCCGCTCGATCGTGAAATCGCGGCCTATTGCGCCGCCGACCTCGATCCGCAGCGCAACGCGCTGGAGGCGGGTATCGAGTTGGCACGGCGCATCCAGCGCGATTTCGAGTTCGACACCGCCGCCACCCTGGTCGACACGCCGCCGCACGAAGCCTTCGCCAAGCGCCGCGGGGTGTGCCAGGACTTCGCGCAGATCATGCTCACCGGCC
This sequence comes from Sphingomonas dokdonensis, assembly GCF_002197685.1. Classification (GTDB taxonomy): domain Bacteria; phylum Pseudomonadota; class Alphaproteobacteria; order Sphingomonadales; family Sphingomonadaceae; genus Sphingomonas; species Sphingomonas dokdonensis. The sequence goes on from NZ_NBBI01000006.1 coordinate 78,405, forward strand.
TGCGCGCGGCGGGTCTGCCCGCGGCCTATGCGTCGGGTTATATCCGCACCATCCCACCGCCCGGGCAGGAGCGGCTGGTCGGCGCCGATGCGACGCATGCCTGGGTGCTGCTGTGGTGCGGGCCGCAGCGCGGCTGGATCGGCCTGGACCCCACCAACGGCATCTGGATGGCGAGCGACCATATCGTCGTGGCGGTCGGCCGCGATTATGCCGAGATTGCGCCCGTCGATGGCGTGGTGCTGGGTTCGGGTGCGCAGGAGATGGACGTGTCGGTCGATGTCGCGCCGGTGACGGACGGCTGAGGCAAGCGACACCGCAAAAGAAAAGCTGCGCTTGTGCCGGGGCGTCGGCATCCCGATAGGCACGCACATGAATTCTCACCGCGCCCCACCGGGCATGCATCCCCGCGAGTTTGTTGCCTTTATCGCCGCCGTCATGGCGGTGAACGCTTTCGGCGTCGATCTTATGCTCCCCTCGCTTGCCGATATCGGCCACGAATTGGGGGTGAACGAGGCCAACCACCGCCAGTGGATCATCACCGTCTATATGGTGGGGTTCGGCGCGGGGCAGCTGGTTTATGGCCCGTTGGCGGATCGGTTCGGCCGCCGGCCGGTGCTGCTGCTGACGCTTGCCGGCTTTGTCGGGGCAAGCATCTTTGCCGCAAGTTCGGTGACGTTCCCCGCACTGCTCGGCGCACGGCTGTTGCAGGGGCTGATGTCCGCCTCGACCCGCGTATTGGCGGTGGCGATCGTGCGCGACGGATCGTCGGGGCGGCAGATGGCGCGCACCATGTCGGTGGCGCAGATGATCTTTTTCCTGGTGCCGATCCTGGCGCCGACGCTGGGGCAATTGCTGCTGGAATTCGGGCCATGGCGGTTCATCTTCTATGCGCTCGGCACCTTTGCCGGGCTGGTGTTCGCCTGGACGCTGGTGCGCGTGCCCGAGACGCTGCCGGCCGAGCGGCGGGTGCCGATCTCGCTGACCACGCTGCGCGCGAATTACCGGCTGACGCTGACCAATCGCTATTCGCTAGGCTATGCCATCGCAGCATCGCTGACGTTCGGCGGAATCATCGCCTTTGTCTCGCTGTCGCAGCAGATTTTCGTCGACGGGTTCGGCGCGGGTGACCGCTTCACCTTGTTTTTCGCGATCTGCGCCTGCGCGATGGGTGCGGCCTCGTTCCTCAACGCGCGGCTGGTGGAGCGGCTGGGCACGCGATTGATCTCGCAAACCGCCGTGCTGGGGCTGATCGCGCTTTCGCTGGTGCACGTCGGCGTGACGTTGAGCGGCGTGGAAACCTTGTGGAGCTACATCTTTTTCCAGGCACTCAGCATGACCTGCATCGGGCTGTGCGGCGCGAATTTCGGGGCCATGGCGATGGAGCCGGTGGGGCATATCGCGGGCACGGCGTCATCGCTGCAGGGCTTTATCACCAGCATCGGCGCCGTGGCGGTGGCGTCGGCGATCGGCCAATCCTATACCGGGACCACGACGCCGCTGGCGATCGGCTATCTCGCGATCGGGGTAAGCGTGCTCGGCATCGTGTGGGTGGTTGAAGGCGGCAAGCTGTTTCACGCACGCATGGTGTGACCGGCGGCGCTCAGTTGCGGAGCAGGCGCCGCTCGGCCGGCGTGCCGGCATCCACGCGCGTGAAGAAGATAGGCTGCTCGTCGCTGGCCTCGGGCGCGGTAAGCGGGAGCGGATCGGCCTCCTCGTAAATTGCGGCCGGGGGCGGCAGGATTTGCGCCAGCGGGTCCGCCTCGTCATAAGAAGCGCCATTGCCGTAGCGGAAGGACACGTCCGGATCGGCCATAACAATATCACATCGCATGTGAAAGGTTAGGACAGCATTGTTGCCTGATCAACCCACAAGCGGGTGATGTAGATCAACCTTGCGATGAACCGAGTTGCTGCCCGGCGCTGCTCAAGGTGCGAGGAAGGGCGCCGCGATCTCCGGGCGGACGCGCAGCAGCCGGCCGGTGGCGCGGTCGAGCAGCGCCCAGGTGGTTACCCCCTCCACCAGCACGCGCCCATCGGCATCGGTAAAGCGGAAGTGGCGGTTGAAGCGCGCGCCGCGTGGCGGCTCGGGCACCCAGGTCGTGCCGGTCGTCTCGGCGCCTTCGGCCAGGTTGCCGCGATAGTCGATCTCGTGTCGCGTCACGACCCAAACAAAGGCGTCGCGGTGCGCCGGCGGCGCCACCGTCTCCCAATGCGCCACCGCCAGTTCCTGGATCCAGCGCACCCAGATGGCGTTATTGACGTGGCCAAGCTCGTCGATGTCCGCCGGCGTGGCGGTGAAATCCTTGGTGAAGCTCATCGATTTCGCCACCATCGCACGGCTTGGAAGATGGCAAAGCCGCCGCTCAGCACCGCGACGCCCATCAGCAAGGTGTGGCGGCTTGGACGCAGCCGCCCCGCCAATTCGGTCACCGCCTCGCCGAACCAATAGCCGAGGCCGGTGAACAAGCTGGCCCAGAGCACGGCTGCCAGCGCGTTGATGGTGAGGAAGGTAGAGGATGGCACACGGCTGGTGCCGATCGCCACGGGGCTGACGGTGCGAAAACCGTACAGGAACCGGAAGGCGAAGATGAAGCCAACCGGGTATCGCTCCAGCAGGGTCAGCGCCTTGGCAAAGGCGCGCTTCTGCATCCAGCGCTGCACGAACGGGCGGTCACGATAGCGGCGCCCCGCGGCAAAGAAGAACTGGTCGGCCAGGAACGAGCCCAGGGTGGCGGCGACCACCGCCAGTGGCCAGGCGATCAGCCCCTGGTGCGCCAGCAGCCCGCCGGCGATCACGGCCGTCTCGCCCTCCAGCATCGCCCCGGCAAACACCGCGGCCACGCCCCAGCGGGCGATGATCGCCTCGATCGTCATGCGGCGGGTCGTGCCATGTCGATGCGCCCGGGCGTCACGCCTCCACGCCCAATTGCCACAGGACGAAAGCATGTTCCTCGGCCGCCTCGCGCAGGCTTTCGAAGCGGCCCGATTTGCCGCCGTGGCCGGCGCCCATGTTGGTCTTGAGGAGGAGGATATTGCTGTCCGTCTTGGTCGCGCGGAGCTTGGCGGCCCATTTCGCTGGCTCCCAATATGTGACGCGCGGGTCATTGAGACCGCCCGAGATGAACAAGGGCGGATAATCCTGCGCACGGACGTTGTCGTACGGGCTGTAGCTGCGGATCAGCTGGAACGCGGCCGGATCGGTGATCGGATTGCCCCATTCGGGCCATTCGCCCGGCGTCAGCGGCAGGCTGTCGTCCATCATCGTGTTGAGCACATCGACGAACGGCACGTCGGCGATCACCGCGCCCCACAGCTCGGGATCGGAATTGACCACCGCGCCCATCAGCTCGCCGCCCGCCGAGCGGCCGGCGATTGCGATCCGCCCCGCGCTCGTCCAGCCGCCATCGATCAGCCCGCGCGCGACATCGACGAAATCGTTGAAGGTGTTGGTGCGCTTGTCGAGCTTGCCGTCGTGATACCATTGCTGGCCGAGATCGTCGCCGCCGCGGATGTGCGCGATGGCATAGGCAAAGCCGCGGTCGAGCAGCGACAGCCGGCCGGTCGAGAAGCCCGGCGGGATGGCATGGCCGTAAGCGCCATAGGCATAAAGGAACAGCGGCCGGCTGCCGTCCTTCGGGAAGTCGGCCGGATAGACGATCGAGACGGGCACCTGCGTCCCGTCGCGCGCGATGATGTGTAGCCGCTCGGTGCGATATTTCGCCGCGTCGTAGCCCGACGGGATTTCCTGCACCTTCAGCGTCGTCAGGGTGCGCGTGGCGGTGTCGTAATCATAGACAGTGCCGGGCGTGACCATCGATTCGTAGCCGATGCGCAGCACGGTTTGGTCATATTCGGGATTGTCGCCGAGCCCGGCGGCGTAGCTCGCCTCGGGAAAGGCGATGCGCTCCGCAACGGTGGGCGCGTCGTAGCGGTGGACGGCGACCTGATCGAGCCCGTCCTCGCGTCCCTCGACGATGAAGAAGTCACGATAGCATTCGACGCCGGTCATGTAGAAATGCGCCGACGGACCGATCAGTTCGGTCCACTCGCCCGGCGCGCTGATCGGCGCGGTGACGAGGCGCCACATCGGGTTCACGTCATTGGTGTGGATGAACAGCGTGTCGCCATGCGTCTCCACATCGTATTCGCGGCCCGGCTGGCGCGGCGCGACCAGGATCGGCTCGGCGAGCGGATTGTCGGCCGGGTAGAGCCGAACCTCGCTGGTCACATGGTCGCCGGTCGCGATGATGATCCAGCGCCGGTCGCTCGTTTCGGAGACGGCGACACGATAGCCCTCGTCATCCTCGTGGAAGAGCTCGACGTCCTCGGCCGGATCGATGCCAAGCCGGTGCAGCCGGGCATTGTCGGTGCGCCATTCCTTGTTGGCGAGGCCATAAAGGAAGCCGCTGTCATCGGCCGTCCATACGATGTCGGATAGCATGCCGGGGATCGTGTGGGGCAGCAGCGCGCCGGTGGCGAGGTCCTTCACATGGATGGTGAAGCGCTCCGAACCATTGTCGTCGATGGCGTAGGCGAGCTTGGTGCCGTCGTTCGACACGGCAAACGCGCCCAGGCGGAAATATTCCTTGCCCTCGGCCAGCGCCGGCTCGTCGAGCAGCAACTCGTCCGCGCCGCCGGCGACGGGACGCCGCCACCATTTGCGATATTGCCCGCCGGTCTCGAACGCTGTCCAGTACAGCCAGTCGCCGTCCTTCTGCGGCACGGAGGATTCGTCCTCCTTGATGCGGGCCTTCATCTCTTCGTAGAGGCGATCGACCAACGGGCGGTGCGGCGTCATCGCGGCTTCGAAATAGGCGTTCTCCGCCTCCAGATAGGCCAGCACTTGCTTGTCGCCGACGTCCGGATAATTCGGATCCTTCAGCCAGGCCCAGGGATCGTCGATGGTGACCCCATGGGCGGTGACCTGATGCGGGCGAGTGTCGGCGATGGGGGGCGTGCTGAGCGTCATACCACCTATGTGGCGGCACGCGCGCATTCTGTCGACTGCCGGCGATTGCAGGAAATGCAATCGCGGTTTGTCGTTTTGCACTTGCGGCATAACATGCTGCGGTGCACAAGGATCCGGCCTTTCAGGCATCCTCTCCTAAAAACTTTCATGGCCGATCCGCCTCGCGGGTCGGCCCTTTTTTTGCTTTCCGCCGGATGGAACGAGTCGCTTGCCTCCGGTTTACGCCTGGGCGATGGCGAACGGGTTCGTCAGTTCGAGGGGTAAGTAGAATGGCCGGCGGATTGGTCGCATTGCTCGACGACATTGCGGCGCTGGCCAAATTGGCCGCCGCCAGTCTGGACGACGTGGCGGGCGCCTCGGCGCGGGCCGGCACCAAGGCGGTCGGCGTGGTGATCGACGATACGGCGGTAACGCCGCGCTACGTAACCGGCCTGTCGCCGGCGCGCGAACTGCCGATCATCTGGAAGATCGCGCTGGGCAGCGCCCGGAACAAGCTGTTGTTCCTGCTGCCCGCGGCACTGATCCTTTCGGCCTTTGCGCCGTGGGCGATCACCCCGATCCTGATGGCCGGCGGCGCCTTTCTGTGTTTCGAGGGCGCGGAAAAGATCATCGAGGCGCTGAGCGGCACGCACCATGGCGAGGAGGCCGCGGTGATCACCGATCCCAAGCAGTTGGAGGATCGCCAGGTTGCCGGCGCGATCCGCACCGACCTGATCCTGTCGGCGGAGATCATGGCGATCGCGCTGTCCGAACTGTCGGACCAGAGCATCGTCAATCAGGCGATCGCGCTGGCCCTTGTCGGTCTGGCGATCACGGCCGGGGTCTATGGCGCGGTGGCGCTGATCGTGAAGATGGACGATATCGGCCTCGCGCTGGCGAAGCGGCCGGGTGCCGCCACGCAGGCGGTCGGCCGCGGGCTGGTCGCCGCCATGCCCAAGGTGCTGAAGGCGCTGGGCATCATCGGCACCGCGGCCATGCTGTGGGTTGGCGGGCAGATCATTGTCCACGGCCTGCACGAGTTTCACCTGACGCCGCTGCCCGAATGGATCGAGCATGCCGCCGAGGGTGCGCGCCACGCCATGGCGGGAATAGGTGGCATCGCCGCTTGGGTGGTGAATGCCGGCCTGTCGGCGGTGGTCGGGCTGATCATCGGTTGCGTGATCGCGGGGCTGCTGCACCTCAAGCCCGGCAAGCACTAGAAAAAGGGGCGGCGCACCGTCGCCGCCCGGCTTCAGTGGTCAGGCGACGCTGCGCGTCAGGCTGAGGAACACATCCTCCAGATCCGCCTCGCGCGTCGTAACGTCCGCGATGGCGAAACCGGCGCCCTGCACCGCCGCCAGCACTTCGCCGGCGTTCACCTGATCCTTGGAATAGGTGATCTCAAGCGTCCGCTCGCCCTTCAGCGCGATCTTCTGGAAACAGGGCGCGGTGGGCAGATCGACGACGTCGCGCTCCACCGTCACGGCGACCACCTTTTCCTGCGCGCGGCTGAGCAACTGGCCGGTCGGCTCGTTCGCCACCACCGTGCCATGGTTGATGATCGCGATCCGGTCACACAATTCCTCGGCCTCTTCGAGATAGTGCGTCGTCAGCACCACCGTGACGCCACCGGCGTTCAACTCGCGCACATAGGCCCATAATTGCTGGCGCAGCTCGATATCGACGCCCGCGGTCGGCTCGTCCAGCACCAGCACCGGCGGGGAATGTACCATGGCCTTCGCCACCATCAGCCGGCGCTTCATGCCGCCCGACAGCGTACGCGCATAGGCATTGGCCTTGTCCGCCAGATGCACTGCCTGCAGCAGCTCCATCGAGCGGCGCTGTGCCTTTGGTACGCCATATAGCCCGGCCTGGATCTCCAGCGTCTCGATCGGCGTGAAGAAGGGATCGAACAGGATTTCCTGATTGACGATCCCGATCGACGCCTTGGAATTGCGCGGCTGGGCGTCGATGTCGAACCCCCAGATCGAGGCGGAGCCGCTGGTCTTGTTCACCAGCCCGGCGAGTATGTTGATCAGCGTCGATTTGCCCGCGCCGTTGGGGCCGAGCAGGCCGAAGATCGTGCCGCGTGGCACATCGAAGCTGACACCGTCGAGCGCGCGCTTGCCGCCCTCGTAGGTCTTGCACAGGTCTTTGATGGCGATGGCAGCGTCTGTCATGGCTTCGCGGATTAGGCGCGTGCGGGGACGATTGCTAGCGGGGCTGGGCCTTGCTAACGCCGCTTCCATGTTGCCGCCGCCCCAGATCAGCCGAGTTTCGCACCACCGTGTCGCCTGTGATGGCGCGCATGACGGTATTCCCGCTGCGCTTGGCCATCCGCGCGTGTGGCTGGAGATCGACGAAACCGGCTATGTCGATTGCGGCTATTGCGATCGGCGCTTCGTGCTGATCGGCGGACCGGCCGACGGTGCCGATCAGGCCGCCCTGCCCGATCATGGGGACGGCGCAGGCCGCTGAACGCGGCGCATATGCGGGGGCGTTAACCGTTCGCAGTACGCGGGTAATGATTTGTGTACGCTGCACAGGTCTCGAAACGCGCGCCCGATAACCGCGTTGGCCGGAGCATCTTTCAGGAGATGCCAAATGGCCAACATGCAGAAATCCGTGCAGCACCGATCGCGGCTGCTGATCATCCTTGCCATCGCGGCGCTGGTCGTCGCGCTGCTGGCGATCGAGAAGCATACCAACTGGCTGGAGCTGCGGCCCGGTAGCGGCACCGCGTCGGCGATGGCGCTCGCCGCCGAGCGACCGGCGGCGGCGCGCTGATCGACCAGCGGCATCTCCGGGCAGCGACTGTTTGCGTTAGGCGCCGAGCGCCCTACATTCAGCGGCATGACCCCCACCGACCCCCGCTCGTTTCTCTACCGCGACTCGCTTGATCCGGAGGCAGCAAAGGCGCTGACCGCCGATGCGCTCGGCAAGGCGGACGATGGTGAGCTTTACCTCCAGTACAAGAAGTCCGAGGCATTCGGCTTCGACGACGGGCGACTGAAGACCGCGAGCTACGACACGCATTCAGGCTTCGGCCTGCGCGCGGTGTCGGGCGAGATGACGGCGTTCGCGCATGCCAGCGAGCTGTCGGCGGCGGCGATCAAGCGCGCGGCGGAGACGATGCAGCTGATCGACCCGTCGACGGGCGCCAAGGCGCCGCCGCCGACCGGCACCAATCAGCGGCTCTACACCGATGGCGATCCGCTCGATCTGGTGCCGTTCGCCGACAAGGTGAACCTCTGCCAGACGATCGATGCCACGGCGCGGGCGCGTGATCCGCGCGTGGCGCAGGTCTCGGTCGGGCTGTCGGGCGCGTGGAGCGTGGTGGAGATCGTCCGCCCCGACGGCTTCGTCGCGACCGACGTGCGCCCGTTGGTGCGCCTGAACGTCTCGATCGTGGTGGAACAGAACGGGCGGCGCGAGACAGGTACCTTCGGGATCGGCGGCCGGTACCTCTACGAGTCGCTGTTCGACGAGAAGACGTGGAACCGCGCGATCGACGAGGCGCTGGCGCAGGCGCTGGTGAACCTTGAATCGGTGGCGGCGCCGGCGGGCGAGTTCACCGTCCTATTCGGCCCCGGCTGGCCCGGCATCCTTCTTCACGAAGCGATCGGCCACGGGCTTGAGGGCGATTTCAACCGCAAGGGCACCAGCGCCTTCTCCGGCCGGATCGGCGAGCAGGTGGCGGCGCGCGGCGTGACAGTGGTGGACGATGGCTCGATCCGCGACCGCCGCGGCTCGCTGACCATCGACGATGAAGGCACGCCGACGCGCGAGACGATTCTGATCGAAGACGGCTTCCTCAAGGGCTATATGCAGGATCGGCTAAACGCGCGACTGATGGGCGTGGAGCCGACCGGCAACGGCCGCCGCGAGAGCTTCGCGCACGCGCCGATGCCGCGCATGACCAACACCTTCATGAAGGGCGGCAACGATGATCCCGCCGAGCTGCTCAGCCGCGTGAAGAACGGCATCTTCGCCAAGTCGTTCGGCGGCGGTCAGGTCGATATCGTGTCAGGCAAGTTCGTCTTCTCCTGCACCGAAGCCTACAAGGTGGAGAACGGCAAGATCGGCGCGCCGATCAAGGGTGCGACGCTGATCGGCGACGGCCCGACCGTGCTGACCAAGGTGCTGGGCGTCGGCAACGACTTCGCGCTCGACGAGGGCATCGGCATGTGCGGCAAGGGCGGGCAGAGCGTGCCCGCCGGCGTCGGCCAGCCGACGCTGCTGGTCGGCGGGCTGACGGTGGGTGGCACGGCGGCCTGAGGGGCGCCGTCAGTATCCGGTCAGTGTATCGAGCGCGCGCTGGATCTCGTATTCGTGCGCTTTGAGGGATGCGATCGCCGTTCCAAGCACCCGCGCGGGAACAGCGCCGGACAGATGAGTTGCCATGACAAGCCGCTCGCCACTCACCTCAAAGGTCGGATGCAAGACTGCGATGCGCGAGGCGATCTCGTCCTCTGGCACTAGTGGCACGGTGAAGCGCGACGCCAGATATTCGAGCTGATCCGATTGGCAGTCGAGCGCTAAGTCTCCGCTCGGCATGAGGTGTACATCGAAGCGCGCCATCACCAGAGCCGGTGTTCCGCATAGGGCAGACCGTTCCGCTCGAGCCAGCGGTTCCAATCCTCCATTGCGGCTTTATTCTCTTCCTTCCAGCGCTGCGCCTGTACGTCACGCGCGGCAGCGCGGATCGCCGCCTCGCTCACCTGCGACAGGTTGACGCCGGCCTCTCGCGCAAAGGCGACAATGCCGGTATCGATCGACAGATTGACCGGCTTCCGCTTGCCGGAGGCGATGGGATCATGCTTCATGCGCTGAAACTATGCGCATGAGCCATACGCGTCAACGAGCGGAGCATCTACCATGGCCGAGTTCTTCCCCGCCCTCTCCGACGCACATCGCGCCTTTGTCGAGCGGCAACCGGTGTTCTTCGTCGCCACCGCTGCCGAGGGGACGCGGATCAACTTGAGCCCCAAGGGGATGGACAGCTTTCGCGTGCTGGACGACCGCACCGTCGGCTATCTCGATGTGGTCGGTTCGGGGAACGAAACCAATGCGCACCTGTTGGCCGACGGGCGCATCACCATCATGTTCTGCGCCTTTGATCAGCCGGCACTGATCTTCCGCATCTATGGTCGCGGACGCGCGGTCCTGCCGCAGGATCCCGAATGGGCGGCGCTCCATGCGCAGTTCACGCCGTTGCCCGGCACGCGGCAGATCTTCGTCATCGCGATCGATCAGGTACAGACATCGTGCGGCTGGGCCGTGCCGCAGATGGCGCTAGAGCGTCCGCGCGACACGCTGAACAAGTATAACGCCAAGTATAGCGACGAGGATCGGCTGGATTATTGGCGTGCGGCTGAGGGCAAGAGCATCGATGGCCTGCCGACCCGGCTGCCGGACGCCCTGCCCGGCTGAACACGCGGGCGGCACGATGCGCGGCGTCGCCCGTTGTGCCTGCATGAGCCTCGTCGAACTCGGCCGATACGATCGGAACCTTGCCAACATTCTGGTTGGACGATTGGAGAGCGAGGGCATTCCAGCGCTCGCCTTCGATGCCGGCGCGTCAATCGCGGATGGCTCGTGGCTGCTGATCCCCGTACGCGTGATGGTGGACGAAGATGACCTGGCGCGGGCACGCATCGTTGCCGATGATGCCTGATTTTTGAGCAGCCATTCGCATCTGCACAAAAACTAACGCGTACCACGCCGCCTAAGTCGCCGGCCCGCGCCTGAAACGCATTTGGCACGCGCGTTGCGAAGTCGCTTTCCGGGACAACGGGAAGGGGGCGCGATGAAACTGGTCATAGCCATCATCAAGCCGTTCAAACTGGACGAGGTGAGAGAAGCGCTCACCACGATCGGGGTGGCGGGCATGACGGTCACCGAGGTCAAGGGGTTCGGGCGGCAAAAGGGCCAGACCGAAATCTACCGCGGGGCCGAATACAGCACCAACATGGTGCCCAAGATCAAGATCGAGGTCGTCTGCGCCGCCAATCTGGCGGACCGCGTCGTGGAGGCGGTGCAATCCTCCGCCAACACCGGCGCGATCGGCGACGGGAAGATCTTCGTCCTCGATGTCGGACAGGCGGTGCGTATCCGTACCGGCGAAACCGACGACACGGCGCTCTGAGGGGGGATGAGCATGAAGCAAGCATTGAAGACTGCCGGCGCCCTCGGGCTCGGCGCCGCGCTCACCGCGGCGCTGCCCGCCTGGGCGCAGGACGGGGCGCTGCAGGCCGCCGGGGGGCCGGCCGCAGCGACCGTCAACAAGGGCGATACCGCCTGGATGATGACGTCCACCGTGCTCGTCATGACCATGATCGTGCCGGGACTGGCGCTGTTCTACGGCGGCCTGGTGCGCACCAAGAACATGCTGTCGGTGCTGACGCAGATCCTGGCAGTCGCCAGCTTCGCGATGATCATCTGGGTGATGTACGGCTATACCATGGCATTCGGTGACGGCGGCAACGCCTTCATCTCCGGCTTCGGCAAGCTGTTCCTGGCGGGCGTGACCGCGGACTCGACCGCCGCCACTTTCACCGACGGCGTCGTCATTCCCGAATATGTCTTCATCGCCTTTCAGATGACCTTTGCCGCGATCACGGTGAGCCTCGTCATCGGCGGCCTGGTGGAGCGGATGAAATTCGCCGGGCTGATGGTCTTCGCGGCCATCTGGCTGACGATCGTCTATTTTCCGATCGCGCACATGGTGTGGGCGGGCAATGGCCTGCTCTTCAACTGGAGCCCGGCGGCGCTCGACTTCGCAGGTGGCACGGTGGTGCACATCAACGCCGGCGTCTCGGCGCTGGTCGGCGCGATCATCCTGGGGCCGCGGCTCGGCTACAAGAAGGACATCATGGCCCCGCACTCGCTGGTCATGACGCTGATCGGCACGGGCCTGCTGTGGGTGGGCTGGTTCGGCTTCAACGCGGGCTCCGCTTTGGAGGCGAACGGTTCGGCGGCGCTGGCGATGCTCAACACCTTTGTCGCGACGGCGGCGGGCGTTCTCTTCTGGATGCTGACCGAGCGGATGCTGGGGCACAAGGGCTCGCTGCTGGGTGCCTGCTCGGGTGCCATCGCCGGGCTGGTCGCGGTGACGCCGGCGGCGGGCAATTCGGGGCCGTTCGGCGCCATCCTGCTTGGTGCGATCGCGGCAATTATCTGCGCGTTCTTCGTGGTGTCGGTGAAGCCGAAGCTGAGCCTCGACGATTCGCTCGACGCCTTCGGCATCCACGGGCTGGGCGGCATCGTCGGCTCGATCGGCACGGCGTTCACCATGCTGCCGGGTCTCGGCGGGCCGGGCGCTGCCGATTACGCGCTGGGGCCGCAGTTGGTGACGCAGATCGTCGCGGTGCTCATTTCGGTGCTCTGGGCGGGTGTCGGCTCGGCCATCGCGTTCACGATCGCCAAGGCGGCGACCGGGCTGCGCGTCAGCGAAGAGGTGGAGCGCGAAGGGCTCGACCTCGGCGAGCATGGCGAGCGCGCCTACAATTATTGACGAAATTGGGGGCCGGCGCTGGCCGGCCTCCTCACGATGTTCCTCCTGCGGACACACTAAGGCCCGGTACGAAAGTGCCGGGCCTCTTTTCGTATCCGTACGGCCTTGAACGCCATGCAGCCGGCCTGCCCCCGGCACATAATCAGCCTCGAACGACGGTGTGGCGGCCTCAGCCGCGGCGGGCGCCGCCGCGTGGCAATAACAGGCGCAATTCGCGGTTGGCGAAATCGATCTGCACGCGGGTGAACAGCTTCAGCACATCCATGCCGAGCATGATCGCGGGCTTCTTCTCCAACCCGAACGCGCGGAACGGCGGCGCGTCGGCGAAGGCGACCGGCATGTCGTGAACCTCGGCGCCGCCGATCTTCACCATGCCGACCGTGCCATAGTCGGCGATTAGCTGACCGCCCGTCACGCTGATGAGGGTGATCGGCGTCACCTTGCCGCGCTTCGCCAGCCGCCTGCGCAGCGCCATGTTGCCCATCGAGACGACGCTGCCGGTATCGAGGATGACGCGCACCCGCTCGCCGCCGACCGTCGCGTCGGTGACGACCAGCTGGCCGAACAGGCTGCGCGCCTGGATGACGATCTCGTCGGGCGCGCGGCGCACCCGCTCGCCGCGCTTGCGCGCCGGCTTCACCGTCATTTCCCGCGCATCGAAATCGATCGATAGCGCGTGGCCCTGCAGCGCATCGATGCCGAGCATGCCCGGTGCGCCGAGATGCACCGCCGACAGCGCCGGCGCCTCGATCCGCTCGCCGCCAAGCGTGCTGACCGAGATGGAGGGAATGACGACGGTGCCGACGTCCTGCGTCCCCGTCATGCCGGTGAGCCGCACGGTCTGGCCGGTGGGCAGCCCGAGCTTTCCGGCAAGCTCGCGGCTGATCACGGTGCGCTGCGCGCCGGTATCGATGATGAACTGAAACGGCCCGGCCCCGGCGATTTGAACCGGCACGGTCATGCGCGGCCCGTCGTGATCGAAGCCGAGCTGCTCCTCCAGCGCCGCGGTGGCGAGCGGATCCTCGGCCGCCTGCGTCAGGGGCGCCGGCGGCACGGCTGGCTGCTGCGGCACCGAATTGGCGAGCAGCGCAACACAGGGCAAAGCAAACCAGCGGCGCATGGCGACACGAAGCGCCCGATCCGGTCCTTTGTCAATGGCGTTTGGTGGCGGCCTGTTAGCTTCGGTTTTTAGCCGCTCAATGCCGAGAGCAAGCGAGCTTAAAGTGCACAGAAGAGGATTTTACGGGCGGCACAAAAAACGGCGGATTTCTGCGATTTATTAAACGAGCGTCGGGGCGGTTGTATTAGGCTTTTGTACTAGCTGGGGCAAGGGGCTGGCCGTATGTTCCCGATAGGATCGTTTGGGGGTTGGCACTTGGCTGAAGCGTATTCCGGTGATGATGTTGGCCGCTTGCTTCGGGAGCTTAGGCCCTTGTCAGCTAAGATGGTGGAGGAAGGGCAGCGCATTGCCAAGCAGACGCGCCACTGTCCGCCAAGGCTGTTTCATTACACTGACACTAATGCTCTTATGGGCATGGTTGAGAACAAGGAGATATGGGCTACAAACGCTTCGTATCTCAATGATGAACAGGAGCTTGTGTGGGGGACTAAGGTTTTTTGCGAAGCCCTAGATGCAGCCAAAGCAAAGAATGATCGTGAAGTCGATCTATTGGGTCGCATGAAGTCAGCAGCGGATTTATCAAAATCTGGCCTGTCATTCTACATAGCCTCTTTCAGTGAAGAGGCTGACGATCTTACACAATGGAGAGGATATGGTGCAGGGCAAGGTCCAGTATGTATAGGCTTTGACTCCTCTCATCTATACCTAGCTTTTGAAGGCTACGACCTTATTTCCGTTGTTTATGATAGAAAAGAGCAGGACGCTATAGCGAATAGCATCGTGAGCATGGTGCTAGACTTCTATCGTGTCTATGAGAGCGGCGATAATCCAGCCATAGTGGATCACTTGATACCTCATTGCGTCCAAGCATTCCGGAATATGTCTGGCTACGCCGCTCTAAGGTTCAAGTCGGCACATTGGAGAAGCGAAAGGGAATGGCGACTAGTCGTTGCGTCTGACGGTTTAGAGGAAGACGATAACAGCATTAGCTTTCGCGCTGGCAAGTATGGGATCGTTCCATTCATCAAGGTAAAGCCGCCTAAATACAATCCCGTGATTGGTGTTGGTATCGATGGCATCATAGCTGGCCCAACGCCACATCGCGAGCTTACCGTTCAAGCTCTATTCTTCTATATGCGGCGTAAGCATCTGATGATTAGAAATAACATAAAGGCTTCCACTGTAACTATGCGCTAGCACCAGCAACCCGCCTACGGCCTGAAAATGGTGGAGATATGCGAGAGGGCAATCAGACAAGAACGTGCAATGCCCTTCCCCCGTATCCCTACCCAGCCCGCTGGCGAACATGACACGCCTGCCCGACCTGCATTATTGCGCGCGGTTCGTTCTCCCGGCGTAGCGTGTCACTGTAGCGGGATCATGGCGGGATTGGCGCTGTCCAGAATAACCAAACGAGCGTTTGAAGACGGCTATTCTCGCGGCAAATAATCCGCGCTGCAACGCCCCTCCCCTCAATCCAGCCGCATCGCCTCGCCGGCGAGCGCTTCCGCTTCGATCAGCAGCGCGTCGTCGGCGCTGCCGGTCGACACGCGTTCGCGGCCGATCAGGACGAGGACGGGGACGGCGAGCGGGGAGACGCGGGGGAGGTCGACGTGGAGCATCGTGCCGGCCGCGCGGTCGAGCAGGTCGGCGAGGCGGCCGACGTCGGTCATGCGGGCGCGGGCGTCGGCCCAGGCGGCTTCCAAAAGGATGTGGCCGGGCTCGTATTTGCGCAGCACGTCGTAGATGAGGTCGGTGGAGAAGGTGACCTGCTTGCCCGTCTTGCGCTTGCCGGGGTGCTGGCGCTCGACGAGGCCGCCGATCACCGCCACCTCGCGGAAGGCGCGTTTCAGCAGGTGCGATTGCTGCACCCAGTCGACGAATTCATGCTCCAGGATGTCGGGCGAGAACAAAGCAGCGGGATCGGTGACGGGGTCGATCGAATAGGTCGCGAGGGCGTAATCGTTGGCGACGAAGCCGAGCGGCTTCAGCCCCGCGGTTTCCATCCGCCGGGTGATGAGCATGCCGAGCGACTGGTGCGCGTTCCACCCCTCGAAACTGTACGCAACCATGTAGTTGCGCCCTTCCCGCGGGAAGGTTTCGACCAAGAGCTGATCGGGATGCGGAAGTGTGGAGCGGCGCGCCTGGATCTCGAGCCATTCGCGCACGTCGTCGGGGAAGCGCGACCATTCGGCGGGCGTGTCGAGAAAACCGCGCACGCGATCGGCGAGGTTGGTGGAAAGCGGCATGCGGCTGCCGCCATAGGTGGGGATGCGCGCGGGCCGGGCGGTGGCGCGGACGATCAGGTCCTCAGTGTCGATCTTCTCGACCTCAAGGCTCATGCCGGCGAAGAAGAAGGTGTCGCCGTGGCTGAGCGTGGAGGCGAACGCCTCCTCCACCTTGCCGAGCGCGCGGCCGTTGCGGAAGCGGACCTTGAGCATCGTCGCCTCGACGATGATGCCGGCGTTCAGGCGATGCTGCGCGACGAACTTGGGATGGCTGACGCGCCACAGGCCGTCGGCGTCCTGCGTCAGGCGCTTGAAGCGATCGTAGGCGCGCAAGGAATAGCCGCCGTCGCGGATGAAGCCGAGCACCTTGTCGAACAATTCGTCGGTCAGCGCCGAATAGGGAAGCGCCGAGCGGATCTCGGCCAGCATCGCCTGCTGATCGAACGGCGCGGCACAGGCGCAGGCCATGAGGTGCTGCGCCAGCACGTCGAGCGCGCCCATGCGGAACACGTCGGTATCGAGCTCGCCCGCCTCCACCGCATCGAGCGCGGCGCGTGCCTCGAGATATTCGAAGCGGTTGCCGGGGACGAGGATCGCCTCGGATGGCTCGTCGAGGCGGTGGTTGCTGCGGCCGATGCGCTGGAGCAGGCGCGAGGAGCCCTTGGGCGCGCCCATCTGGATCACGCAATCGACGTCGCCCCAGTCGACGCCCAGGTCGAGGCTGGCGGTGGCGACCAATGCGCGTAGGCGGCCGCCGGCCATGGCCGCCTCCACCTTGCGCCGCGCCTCTTTCTCCAGGCTCCCGTGATGGATGCCGATGGGGAGCTGCATCGCGTTTTCCTTCCAGAGATCCTGGAAGATCAGTTCGGCGAGGCTGCGCGTATTGCAGAAGACGATGGTGGTCTTGTGCGTCTCGATCTCCGCCATCACCTGCGCCGCGGCATAGCGGCCGGAATGGCCGGCCCAGGGCACGCGATCCTCGGGCAGCAGGATGGCGATGTTGGGGTCGACGCCGGTTTCGCCCAGCACGAGGCTGACGCTGTCGATATCGCCGTCGGGGGCGAGCCAGGCGCGGTAGCCGTCCGGATCGGCGACGGTGGCGGACAGCGCGACGCGGCGCATCGCGGGGGCGATCGCCTGAAGGCGGGCCATGCACAGCGACAGGAGGTCGCCGCGCTTGCCGGTGGCGAAGACGTGCACCTCGTCGATCACGATCGTCTTGAGGCCGGCGAACATGGTGACGCTGTCGGGGTAGCTGAGCAGCAGCGACAGGCTTTCGGGCGTGGTCAGCAGGATCTGCGGCGGCTTGACGCGCTGGCGCGCCTTGCGGTCGGACGGGGTGTCGCCGGTGCGCGTCTCGACGCGGATGTCGACGCCCATCTCGTCGACCGGCGTGACGAGGTTGCGCTGGATATCGACCGCGAGCGCCTTCAGCGGCGAGACGTAGAGGGTGTGGAGGCCGTCGCTCGGATGCTCGATCAGCTCGGCGAGCGTGGGGAGAAAGCCGGACAGCGTCTTGCCCGCGCCGGTGGCGGCGACGAGCAACGCGTGGCGCCCTGCCCGCCCCTCCGCCAGCATGTCGAGCTGGTGCCGCCGCGGGCTCCAGCCCCGCTTGCTGAACCAGGCGGCGAGCGGGGCGGGAAGATCAGGCGTCATTGCGGATGGATATAGGATCGCCTCGGCTTGAAAGAATGGCGGGCCACAACGGCCATCCGCGCTTCACGTCGTGCCGTCATGCTGAACTTGTTTCAGCATCCATCGTGCGACAAGCGGCGCCTTCCCGCGCAGCGCGATGGACCCTGAAACGAGTTCAGGGTGACGGTGAGGACGCGGCGAGGCAGAGCCGCTTACCCGCGCAGCGCGTCGTCGCGCGATTGCTCCTTGTACATCTCTCGCGTGGCCTGTTCGGTGCGGGCGTCTTCGGCCGGCGTCGTCTTGTTGCGGAACTTCGCATAGGCGATCGCTAGGCCGAGAATGACGAAGCCTGCGATGACCACAAAGGCCCACATGCTGTCGCCGGTTGCCTGATGTTCCATGCCGATCTCTCCTGTTCGTGATCGTAACGCTTGTTCGGTAGAACGTTGGCGTTGGGCGTTTCGATCCGTTCGTGCGTAGTGCCGGCATGGCGAAGCTTGGCGATTGGCTGGAACCGCATCCGCACGGCATCTATGTCCGGCCCGCGGATGCCTGGGTCGATCCGTCGGAGCCGCAGGCGCGCGCGCTGGTGACGCATGGCCACGCCGATCACGCGCGCGGCGGGCATGGCGCGGTGTGGGCAACGCCCGAGACGCTGGCGATCATGGACACGCGCTATGGCACGCAGGCGGGCAACCCGGTGGCCTATGGCGACAGCGTGCAACTGGGCGAGGTGACGGCGACGTTCGTGCCCGCGGGGCATGTACTGGGCTCGGCGCAGATCCTGCTGGAGCATCGCGGCGAGCGGATCGTGGTCTCGGGCGACTACAAGCGGCGGCCGGATCCGACCTGCGCACCGTTCGAGCCGGTCGCGTGCGACGTCTTCATCACGGAGGCGACGTTCGGCCTGCCCGTCTTTCGCCACCCCGACACCGGCGACGAGATCGACAAGCTGATCGCGCGGCTCCATGCCAATCCCGATCGCTGCGTACTGGTCGGCGCCTACGCGCTGGGCAAGGCGCAGCGCGTGATCGCCGAATTGCGCTCGCGCGGGCATGAGGCGCCGATCTACATCCACGGCGCGCTGCAACGCTTGTGCGATCTGTATGCCGAGCATGGCGTGCGGCTGGGCGAGCTGATCCCGGTGGCGGGCGTGCCCAAGGCGGCGATGGCGGGGCATGTGGTGATGTGCCCGCCCGGCGCGCTGAACGACCGCTGGTCGCGCCGGCTGCCCGATCCGATCACCGCCATGGCGAGCGGGTGGATGCGGGTGCGCCAGCGCGCGCGGCAGAAGCTGGTCGAGCTGCCGCTCATCATGTCCGACCATGCCGATTGGGACGAGCTGACCGACACGATCCAGGAGATCGCCCCGCGCGAAGTGTGGGTGACGCATGGCCGCGAGGAGGCGCTGATCCACTGGTGCGCGCTGCGCCAGATCAAGGCGCGCGCGCTGGCGCTGGTCGGCTTCGAGGACGAGGACGACTGATCGGGCGGCGCCCGCGCTGGACACGCCGCGGCGATCGGATACGGTGCGCGGCCGGAGGGATGATTGCCCGAGGAGCTGTTCCGTTCCGCCGACCTGCTGGTGCGCCGCGCGCCCGCCGCCGTGGCGCGCCGCGCCGGAGCGGTGATCGTGACCTTCGGCTCATATACCACCGAGCACAGGCTGGACCGGCCGGGCTTCGGCGAGGAATTCCTGGCCTCGATCGGCATCGACGCCATTCATGTGATCAACCGCCACAACCGCTGGTATCAGCACCCCGAGCGCGACGCGGCGCTCGCCACGGTGGCCGCGGCGGCGCGCGACTACGCCCGCGTGATCACCTACGGATCGAGCATGGGGGGCTATGCCGCGCTGCGCTATGCCCAAGCCTGCGGCGCGCAGGCCGCGATCGGGCTGTCGCCGCAATTCTCGGTCGATCCGCGCATCGTGCCTTGGGAGACGCGCTGGCAGGCGGATGTGGCGCGTACGCGCTTTGCCGAGCGTGATTATGCCGGCGCGCCTGAGGGCTATGTGGTCTTCGACCCATGTCTCGCGCTGGACGCGCGCCATGCGGCCATGATCGTCGCGGCTAGCGGGGCAACCGCCATTCCGATCCCCTTCGGCGGCCACCCGGTCGGGCCGCTGCTGGTGGAAACCGGCGCGCTGCAGGCCGCGATCCGCGCCATCGTGGCGGGCACCTTCAATCCCGCCGAGATGCGCCGCCACGTGCGCCGCGAGCGCCGGCGGTCACAGCATCATCATTTCGTGCTGGCGCGGCATTGCGCGCCGCGCCATCCGGAAACGGCGCTGCGGCTGCTTGAACGCGCGGCCGCGATCGAGCCGGAGTCGCACCTGCTGAGCGCGCGCGCCGTCCTGCTCGACACGTTGGGGCGATCGGCAGAAGCCGCGCCGCTGCACCACGCCGCGCTCGCGCGCACGCCGAACGATGTGCATGCGCGCACCCGTTTGGCCGAGCATCAGGAGCTGACCGGCGACGCTGCCAGCGCCGCGCGCAGCCTGCGTGCCGCCGCGCGCGGGCAAGGCGGGTCGATCCTGCTGTTCATCCGCGTGCGGCAGATGCGGCTGTGGCTGCGGCGGCATCGGCTGCACTGGCTCGATCGGCTGGTGGGCGCGGCGATCCGGCGCAGCGCGCGGTCGCGCTTCCACGCCACCATCGTCCGCGAGATCGGCGCCCATTTGCGATAGTTCAGCGCGTGGCGCGTATCGGGACCGGCAGGTTGCAGATATCCGCCGCGCCGGCCGGGCGGATGAAAAACGCATCGCGCCGATTGGCGCGCGCGGCGGCGTAGCGCGTCCAGCTGTCCGAACGGGTGGAAAGATAGGCAAAGGCGGGCCGCTCGGCCGCCGGCAGTTCCTGCGCCAGCCGGATGCGCGTGATCGGCACGCGCTGCTGCGGCTTTTCATAGAACCCGAGGCCGACCGTGCCGCGCGGCAGGCTGGAGAGATGCTCGATCCCTTCGATTACGCGGCCGACCAGCGCGATGTTGCGATCGAGGTGGCGCGGCGCATGGCCGATCACCGCGTAGAGCTCCGCGCCCGTGCCGGTGTTGGGCGAGACGTCACGGCCCACTCCGACCATGCCGTAGCAATGCACCGGCCAGGCGGCGCCGGCGTCCGCTTGCTCCGCGCCGATCGGCCAGCCGCGATAGAACAGGGTGGCGGGCGCATAGACGTCCGCCGGGCCGGGCGTACGCTCGGCCGCGGGCAGCGCCGCGAGCGGCATCGTGTAATCAGCCTCCGTTGCGGTGGAGAGGCCGGACGGCAGCGGCTTGCGCTCGCTCGCGTCGCCCCATTGTGCGACATAATTGTCCTGCACTCGATTGACGCTGGTGCCGTCCCACCAATGCGCCGCCGCCAGCCGCCGCACGTTCGCCACCCACGGGCGCGCGAAAGGTGCGGGCATCAGCTGGATGACGACGCGGCGCCGCGCGCCGCCTGCACTGTCCGCCAGATCCATCACCATGAGATCCTCGGGCGCGACACTGACCCAATCGGCGGCGGACGCGGCGGCGACGATCTCGCTCGGCGACTGCGGATCGGGCGCCGCGCGACCGGCGGCTTGTGCAGCCGCCGCCTGGGCAAGCGCGATGACGAGCGGGAGAAACAATGCAGCCATGCCGGCATCGTGGCGCGGCATAATGCGCGGCGCAATGCGCAAACGCTTGCACGCGGCGCGCCGGCAGCTTAGGGCGCGCTTCTTCCCGGTATGCGGAGCGGTGGCCGAGTGGTCGAAGGCGCTCGCCTGGAAAGTGAGTATACGGCAAAACCGTATCGAGGGTTCGAATCCCTCCCGCTCCGCCAAACCCGTTGTGTTGTTGATTCTTGTCTCGAACCGGTGAGATTCGCCCCTAGCGACGCGCATTTTGCGCGTGGCTCTCCGCGAGCTAGTGCGAACACCAGAAGTCGCGGTTATTCCGCTCCAGATCGCCCGAGGCTACGTTCGCGACTTATGAAGACTGCAAAGGATATCGCGTCGGCCGCGTAAACGTTTTGCTTTCTGCGCTCGTCGAGGCAGTCGGGACGGCTGCCTCTAAGCGAAAGCGGACCGGCAGCCTCTCGGCTGTAGCGAAGCTCCCGTTACGCAGCAGCCGTTTCGCAGATCCTGAAAGCGGACCTCCGTTCGTCTCCCTAGATGGCATGCTTACCTGAGGATCAGTCACGAAGAGACGTCAGGGAGCGTTTGGTCGCGTTCAGCCTGGCAGATACTGTTCCCGGACCGGGCGAAAAGTCAGCCGTCGATGCTCACCGCATCCAGCCGGCGGTCCTTTGGGAGTGCGGCAAGCGCCGAACTCTGCTTGGATTTCTCGAATGCGGCCAGGATCCCCTCGAAGCGATCGCGAACGACCTTTTCGTATTCGACGTGGCTCAGGATATACAGGTCGTTGTCCCTGACGCCCTCCACCACGCGCTGTGCCACGACCAGCGGGTCGATGCCCCCAGCCATCCACTCGCGCTGCCGATCGAGATCGGCCTGGCCGTAGGCCTTGTCATTCTCGCCGTAGATCGCGTTCTGGCGATTGCGCCGCCCGGCGTATATGTTGGTGCTCACCAAGCCCGGGCACAGGACGGAAACGCCGATATTCCTCGGCGCCAGTTGATGGCGCCAACCTTCGCTCATCGCCACGACGGCATATTTGGTGGCGCAATACGGCTCCATTCCCGATGGACTGATTAGCCCGGCCATCGAGGCGGTGTTGATGACATGGCCGCCCTCTCCGTGGCTTTCAATCAAGGGAACAAAGGCCTCTACGCCATAGACCACGCCCTTGAGGTTGACATCGATCACCCAGTCCCAATCCCCCTCGGGCACGCTGCCCAGCGAACCGCCGGTGCCGATGCCTGCGTTGTTGGCGACCAGATGCACCTTTCCGAACTTCGCGATCGTCTCGGCCGCGCCTTTGCGCACTGACTCGCGGCTGGTGACGTCAACCTGCACCCATTCGGCCGTGACATTGCGAGCGCGCAGCTCCTCCACCTTGGTGCGCGCGACCTCGGCCTCGATATCGGCGATCATGATATTCATGCCTGCGCTGCCGAAGGCGTCAGCCATGGCGGCGCCCAGCCCGCTCGCGCCACCTGTTATAATGGCGGTCTTCCCGCGCAAATCTTTCACGGCATCTCTCCCAACTACCGATACTTACCGATCGGTTATCCCGGCAGCATTGCCGCAACCGTTGAGGTCCGCAAGAGAGTGTCCAACCTTTGTCAGGCTTACGCGAGCGACGACCACTTGCTGGAATACGGCGTGGCGGCGATCCGCCGACGGCGGGCGCTGGCGCGCATTAGCTAATAGTGCTCGCGAGGATGAACGCCGCCGCGCGGCCACGGCTTACCTATTAATTCTCAGGGTAACCGCGCCTGACAGCATCGCAGAGGCAGCCAGAACCGCCAGGTTATTCGCTTGCTATCGCGCACTCGATCCGCTCCCTTGCGGTTCATGCTACTGCTTTCTCTCCTGCTCGCCGGCGCTGCCCCGACCATCTCGCCCGCCGAGATCAAAGCCGACGTGCGCGAACTGGCGTCCGACGCCTTCGCCGGCCGCGGGCCCGGCGAGGATGGGGAAGCGGCGACGCTTGCCTATCTCGAACGGCAGTTCGCCAGCGCTGGGCTGCAGCCAGCGGGAAAGAATGGCAGCTGGTATCAGGATGTTCCCCTCGTCCGGCTCGACCGACTGCCGGGCGCCGCGCTTTCGCTGACCGTTGCGGGTCGCCCGATGCCTCTCGCGATCGGCCGTGAGGCGTCGCTCGGGCTTGCGAATGCGGGGCGAACGCAGATCACCGATGCTCCCCTGGTCTTTGCCGGCTTTGGCATCGTCGATCCGGCGACCGGCCATGACGACTTCGCCGGTGTCGACATGACCGGCAAGGTTGCGCTGGTGCTGGCGAACGATCCTGATTTCGAAGCTGGCAAGGACCTCGGCTTCGAGGGCAAGCGGCTCGTCATCGGGGGACGCGTCGGCTCGAAGTTCGCGGCGGCCCGGAAGGCCGGCGCAATCGGCGTGCTCGTCATTCATGAAGACGCCGCCGCCAGTTACCCGTTCAGCCAGGTCGCCCAGCCACTTCCGAGCGCGGTACCCGCGCCGCTGACGACCAGTTCACTCCAGATGACGGGCTGGCTGGATCGATCCGCCTGGGCGCCGCTGCTGAAGACACTCAAGCTCGACCTGGCGACACTCAAGGCGCGCGCCCGCGTGCCGGGTTTCCGGGCGATGCCGCTCGACGCGGTCAAGGTGTCGGCTTCGGGCGAGGTGAAGGCGATGCCGTTCACCAGCCGCAATATCATCGCGCGCCTGCCCGGTACTACACGCCCTGACGAGGTCGTGCTCTACGGCGCCCATTGGGATGCGAACGGACGAAACGCGCCGGATGCGACCGGCGATGCGATCCGCAACGGCGCCGTCGACAACGGCATCGGCACGGCCGAGCTCCTCGCGGTCGCCCGCGCGTTCGCCAAGGCGCCCCGCCTCGGCAGGACGGTCATGTTCGCCGCCTGGACCGCGGAGGAGAAGGGCCTGCTGGGCGCGAGCTTCTATGCCGCGCATCCGTTCACGCCGCTCGAGACCACCGTCGCCGTCATCAATCTCGATCCGCACGTCGCGCTGCCCACCTCCACGACGATCGAATTGATCGGTGGTGGTCGAACGACGCTCGAAGACGAGCTCACGCGCGTGGCGGCTCAGCAGGGCCTGCGGGTGGTACCCGAGCCCAGCCCCGAAGCGGGATGGTATTTCCGCTCCGATCATTACCCATTCGCGAGCGCCGGCGTGCCGGCGCTCGCGTTCCGCATCGGTCGTGATCTCGCGGCGGGCGGGGCCGCCGCGGGAAACCGGATCGTGGAACGCTATAATGCCCGCTGCTATCACCAGCCCTGTGACGCATTCGACGCTGCCTGGACGGCGCAGGGCGCGGCACAGGAAGCAAACGTCGCCTTTGCACTCGGGCGCGAGCTTGCTGCAGGGCGATCATGGCCGGATTGGACGGACCCTGCGCTACAGACCAAGCGCGACATGTCGAAGGCCCGGCGACAGTGACCGCGCAGCGGGCGATCGCTGGTTCCGAAGCGTCGCCTGCCGTGTCGCCGGTTTCGGTTGGATCGGTTTCGGCGCGTTAACGATCGACGCTTGCGAGAATACGTCTTGCCGTCAGCACCACGTCCAGCTCGTCGGTCCGCGGATTCAGAAAGTCGAGCCGCACACGATCGTCCGCCGTTCGGGTGACGGTCGCGGGAACGGAGCTGTTGGTCACGGTCCAGCCGGATGGAAGGACAACGGCGTTGTCTGCACGCCCGAGCGTCCGGCGCCAGATCAATTCGTCGCCTGCCAGGGTATATCGCTCGGGATCGGTATAGGTTTCGGCGATGCGCAGCCGGCGGCTCTCGCCGGCCTTTACCGGCGGATAGCGGAACAGCACGGCAACGGTGGACGCATCGACATCCTTCGCATTCGGCTCCACTGATTTGACGGCATCGCCCCGAACCACTTCGGTCGAGAGCGGCAGGCCGGTATCCAGGTCACGCGCCGAAGGATCGGACACGATACTGCCCGCACGCACGATGTTGACGTATGTCGCAGCGCCGACCCTGGTTTCGGTATAATCATGCGTCAGCGCGAACCTGTGGCTCTCGGGCGTATCGAGATAATAGACGATGTTGCGGCTCTGATGGGCGCGCTCATCCACCGCGACGCTGCTGGCTGATCGCGTCACGCTCGCCCGTCGCGCCTTGAGGATCAGCGGCGCCTGGGCCGGCGTGACGTTCCAAAAACTGATGGCGATGCGGCCATCCTGCTGCCGGATGATCTGCGAGGGGTAGTTGCACGCGACCAGAACATAGCCCGCAGGCAGCACGACGCTGTTCCGCTTGATCCCGAGTGACCGTTCGAAAACGATACCGTCCGCGTCTTCATGGTAGCTCGCCGCATCCTCATACGTCTTGTTGATCTGGATACGGCCTCCGCCACCGTCGCGGGGCACCGGGCGCGCCAGATCCACCTTGATGTAGCGGCTACCCGGCTTGGCACCCGCCACTCCGCCCGCGGCCGCGACGGTGCCGTCGACCTCCGCAAAGTGCAGCGGTTTGCCCGTTGCGCGATCGAACACCTCCTCGTCGCTCGCGATGCTGCCGTCCCTGATCGGATTGTAGAAAGCCACAGCATCCGGGGTCGCAGCGGTTACCTCGTAATAGATCCTGAACTTGTGATCGCGCGGCGCGAGGAGTTCGTAGCGCGTGTATCCATCCGCTTCCTGCTGTCGCGCCACCTCGCAGCGGGCCACCGCCGGAAAGAACAGGACCGCGGCCGCCGCTATCAGCCAGGCGTTCCGATGCATCGTCTTCTCCCAGCCCACGTCAACGCTGGCCGACAGTTTGGCAGGTTCGCCGTGGCTGTCGAGGATAGTTCACGCAGCACAGAAGCGAAGATGGGATAACGAATGTCGGCCATTCGGCGGTCGTGTTTCACTCGCCGCTGCGACCGTTTGACGCCGCCTCATGCTGAATAGCTCGGCCGTGCAGCCATGCGGCCATGCCATGCGAGAACGCGCTCATGGCCGGTGAGTGGTTCCATGCCGATCAGCTTGGCGAAATCGATGATCGTGACCGCAGCGACATCTACGATCGAAAGCTTGTCACCCATGAGGAAGGTGCGGCCGTCTACCATCTCTTGGTCCAGCCAGTTCATCGATCGTTGCAGAACACCATGGTTCGATTCGCCAAAGGCATTGTGCTGCTCGATCAGCGCCGCCGTAGCGGGATGCGCGTGCCGCCAGAACATCTTCACCGGCTCGCCGATCTGGATCTCGATGCGGCGTACCCACATATCAACTGTCGCGATTTCGACCGGCGTGCTGCCGAACATCGGGGGCTCGGGCTGGATCGCATCCAGGTACCGACAGATGGCGATTGTCTCCGCGATCATCACGCCCTCGTCCGTTTCCAGCACCGGCACCTGGCCAAGCGAGTTGCGGGTGAGATGGTCGGCCGACTTGTGATCGCGTTGGCGCAGATCCAGCATGACTTCTTCCAGCGCGATCTGCTTTTCCGCGGCGAACATGCGCACGCGCCGGGGATTTGGTGCGGGCATGGGTGCGCTGTAGAGCTTCATCGATTTCCCCTTGTCGGTTTCGCGGGTCACGGCCGTGTCAGAAACGAAAGTCGAGCGTCGCACCGATCGTGCGTACGGCGTCGGGACTGAGATATTGCAGGTAGCCGCCTGGATTAAGCGTGGTCGTGGGGCTTGGGTTCTTCTGCGCCGCCCAGAAGGTATCGAGCAGGTTGATCGCGAATATGCCGACGCGCCAGCGGTTGTTGTCCGGCCCGATGCCGATGTTCGCGCCGAGCAACCCAAACGCCTTCTGTATCGTGCCGGGATCACCATTGGCGGCATAGTTCACGTCTGACTGGCCGCTGAAATTCACCTGTGCAGAGGCGCGCAGCCCACCGCCCACCATTCGCTGGTAATCGGCCACCAAATTGTAGCTAAACTTCGGCGCTCCGGCGAGCCGAAGACCGGCCGCGTTGAAAAATCCGTCGATCGAATTGGGGTTGGCGGGCGGCGCGACGCATGGCCCGCCTTGCGCCACCTTGAGCTGCCCGAAATAGCATTGCACCCCTTCGAACTCGCCATAGCGCGCATCGACGTAGGCGCCGCCGCCGCTCAGTGTCAGCTCGGGCGTCGGACGTGCGACGATGCTGAATTCCACGCCCTTGCTGTTGAGTGATCCGGCATTGGTAATGCGATTGGCATAGCTGGCGCTGGAGAGGTCGGCGACCTGGGCCTGGAAGTCTCGCACCTCGGTCTTGAACAACGTGGCGTTCAGCGTCAGGCGGCGGTCCAGCAGTGAAGCCCGGATGCCGATCTCGTAATTGGTCGGGATTTCCGGCGCGACGCTTTGATCCTGCTGCGTGTTGGTAACCGTCAGGCCGCTGAACCCCGGTCCCTTGTAGCCGCGCGACACGGTGGCATAGGCCATCACGTCTTCCACCGGCGTATATTGCGCGCCGAGCCGGAAGGAAAAATTGGTGTTGTCGATTTCCTGCCGCAGCGACAGCGTTACGCCGCCCGGGATCGGCACTGCGCCGGGAATGGTGCCACGGCTGTAGTTCAGCTTGAGCACGTCGTGCGTCAGCCGCCCGCCTACGATGAAATTGAGCGCCTCGGTGGCGTGCAGATTGGCCTGCGCATAGCCGGCATAGCTGCGCGAATGAACACGGTTGGTCAGATTGCCATCGAAAGTCGTGCCCGCCGGCCGGCTTGGCACAACGCGAATGACGTTGCCGTTTGACGCGGGCAAGATCCATTCCAGCCGCCCGCGCTGGTCGATGTATCCCGTCACACGCTGATCAAAGAAGAACAGGCCGGCGACATAATCGATGGCATCGCCTGTCGGTGAGCTCAGCCGCAATTCCTGGCTCAGTTGGCGCAGCGCGTTCGATCCGCCGTTGCGATCGACATAGTTCACCGTCGTATTGTCGCCGTCGTAGAAGGACTCGCGATACGACTGACGGTAGGCGCCAAGTGACGTCAGCGAATAGTCACCGAGCTCGAAATTGGCTTCGATCGATGCGCCGCCACGGTGCGCGTAGCCAAAGGAGGGTCCGCCAATCGCAACTTCCCGGTTCCGATCCGAGGCAGTGATGCCATATTGCGCCAACGTCACCGCAGGCGCGTAGCCAGGCGCGTTCTTTGCCCACACCATCGAGCAGCAGAAGCGCCCAACTTCCGAATAGTCGCTGGAAAAAAACAGGCTCGCCGTATCGGTAGGCCGCCACAGCAGCTTCAAACCGCCGCCGTAGTTCAGCTGGCCATCGACATCACGCGGCTGAAACGGGCTGCGATTGATGACAACGCCGTCACGCTCCTTGGCGAAACCGACCAAGCGGACGGCCAGGTCGTCGCTCACCGGCACGTTCGCGATGAGATTGACGACGTGATGGCCGTTGCTCCCAAACTCGCCGCGTCCGATCAGCTCCGATCTGCCGATCTTCGGGCGCACCGTCGTGAAGGAAACGAGACCGGCCGAGGCGTTCTTGCCGAAAAGCATGCCTTGCGGCCCACGAAGGATCTCGACCCGCTCGATATCTACCAAGGTCGAGATCGTGGACGGATCGCCCAGCACCACCCCGTCGACGACGGTGGAGATGCTTTGTTCGATCCCGGCGGAAAAGCTGCTGGTGCCGATGCCGCGAATCAGGAAGCCCGAATTGCCGGCGCTGGTCGATTGTTTGTATTTCACGCTCGGGTCGATCAGCGTCAGTTGCTGTGGGCTGGTGATGTTCAACCGCTGCAAGGCATCGCCCCGCACGGCGGTGATCGCCAGTGGCACGCGCTGGACGCTCTCGGCGCGGCGTTGCGCTGTGACAACGATCTCATCGTCATTGCTGGTCGCCACTGCGGTAACCGGATCCACCGGCGGAACTGCCACTTGCGCCTGGCCTTCAGGACCGACGGCTGACTGTTCCGCGGCGACAGCCGTGGAAAAGGACAAAGCGGAAAGACCCGCCAAGAGTCGTACCACCTGCTTGCTGCCCATCAGTCCGTCCCCCTTCGATTGCCTGCACGAGGACGGCCCGCCACCTGCGCCGTGCCCATGCACGATCGCCGGCGCTCATCCCTCCCCTGCCACTCTTATTGGTGCATCTGTCACCTCGTAGATTCTAATTAGAGTTGTCGTCAACAAGCAAAAGCGTTGGTTGCCAAATTGACGCGGGCATGGTTGATCGCCTTTATGGCCAGTGCCACCACGCCCGCCGCCGCTGGCGCCGAAACGATCACCTTGTCGCGGCGCGCGATCTACGACCTTGTGTGGGCGAATCCGATGTCGAGCGCGGCAGCGGAGCTGGGTTTGTCGGGCAACGGGCTGGCAAAGATCTGCGACCGGCTGCTGATCCCCTATCCTACGCGCGGCTATTGGGCGAAGGTGTACGCAGGACGCGACCAGCCGCAGCTCCCGTTGCCCGACGCCCCGCCCGGCACTGCCACCGAAGTGGCGATCGCTCCGGCACGCGCGCCCTCGCGCCGGCCGCGCAGCCGTCTGTCTCGCCAAGAGCGCGAGCGGCAGATCCTGGCAGAAGCGGAGCGCGTGGTGCGCACGGAAGGCGTTCACGCGATGTCGCTGAAGCGTATTGCGCGCGACATCGGCATCAGCGAGGCGCAGATCTACAATTATTACAGCTCGGCGACCGACCTGCTTGTCGCCATGACCCGTGCCGAACTGACTGAAATGAACAAAGCGCGGCTCGCGGCCAGCCGTCACTGCACCGATCCGCAGATGCGCTACACGCTGACGACGCTCGCGTATCTACGCCAGGTGGCGATCAGGGGCGAGTTGCTTCAACAGCTGCTTGGCGTGCCCGAGGTGCGCGTCGCGCTGCGTCACGAGCATGAGGAGCGTCGCCACGCCAACCGCACGGTGTTGGGCGAAGTTTTTGAAGAAACCTATGGTGTGCCGCCGCGGATCAGCACCATGGTGGGCGCGCTGTCGACCGCGATGTCGTTGCGGGCCGGCCGGCTGCTGGCGCGCGGAAAGATCGATCTTGCGCTGGCCGAGCGGCTCGTCATGCCGCTGATCGGCGCGAGCAATGCCTTGATGATCGAGCGACATGGCACCAAGGGTTCGTCATAGCGGCTCGCCGCCCAGCGCCGCCCCTTGATCCGCCCCCCCGCTCAGCGCCGCCAGGCCCGCCACAACGGCATCGCCGCTCAGTTGCCGTGCCAATCCGCTGTTCGCCTCGCCTCGGCTGACCTTTCGCCCGGCTTCCTCGGGATAGGTCATCAACAGGTGCATTACCGCGTTCGCCTCGCGCGGCGTCAGCTTCAGCGCCGATCGCAGTCGACGCACCAGCGGGCGCAGCAGCAATGCTGCGCGAACCACCATCGCCCGGCCTTCGCCTTGGGCCACTACAGGATCGGCCAGAAGCAGGTGGAGCATCGGCCCGCGCGCGGCAATGAGGTCGAAATACAAATCGGATGCCGTCCGGGCAGCTTGCAACGGATCCGCGATGGCCGCCACTGCCCCGATCGCGGCTCGATCGATCGCGTCCAGTTCGCGCTGCAACAATGCACATCCGAGCGCGCCCTGCGTCGGAAAATAGTTATAGACCAGCGCCTTGCTGACACCGGCAAGGCGGGCGAGCCGCTCGAATGCGAGCGGTAAACCGCCTTGGTCAAGGATCGCGGCAGCGGCTCTGGCGAGAAGATCGGCCTGACGCTGGTCGCGCGTTGCGCGCGATCCGCGCGCGAGACCGGTGGCCGCCATCAATCCCGTTCCTGTCGCGGCTTGCTCCGGCTCATTCCGGGAACATAGCCGCACAGCCGCTCCACGGGAACAATCATGTCACCACGGCATGTGCGCGGAGCTGGTCGGCCAGCGACCGATAGGGGCGATAGGCGATAAGCAGGCAGGCCAGCGACAGAAGGACCATGACGACGCTGACGATCAGGATCGACAGGTGGATCGCCGATGGATCGTGAAAGACGCGATCATTGAGCAGGGCGATCAGGGTTGGGCCCAGGCCAAGGCCGAGAAGGTTGATGACCAGCAGCGAAATCGAAATCGCCGTACCGCGCATCTGATTGGGCACCATCTGCTGTAAAATGGCAGGGCTGAGGCCGTTGAGGAAGGTGGGCAGGAACACGGCCGCCGCGAGAGGAAAGATCGCGAGGCGCCCGTCCGGGAGCAATGTGTAGGCCGCGATGAACGGGATGGTCAGCAGTTTAATCGCAACTGCCGCCTTCAACCGCCCCGCGGCGCCATGACGCCTTGTCATGACGTCGCCAAGCCACCCGCCGCACAGCACGCCAGCGGTGCCGAATGTCAGCAGGAGCAGCCCGTAGGTGTGCCCGATTTCGACCGCGCTCCACCCATGACGCCGAATGAACATCGACGGCACCCACGCGGCAACCCCGTAGCCCGCCACGGCGGAGAAACCCATGAACAGATTGATGCCGAGGAACGCGCGTGCATTCGTGCGCAGATAGTCGAAGACTTCGCGAAGCGGCACCGCCCCGACGGACACGTCGCCGTTCGCCGCAACCCGCTGGTGCAGCGCGCCGGTACGCCGTGGCTCGCGCAGCGACAGGGCAAGCGCCGCAACCAGCAAGCCGGGCAGGCCGATAATCAGAAACACCGTCTGCCATGGCCGCACCGCACCGATCAGCGGCAAGAGCAGCGGACCCGATCGCAGCGCCCCGGCAATGATGGTTGCGCCGATCACCAGGGCTAAGCCACCGCCGATAAAGATGCCGATGCTGTAGACCGCCAGTGGCAGCCCCACTTTGTGCGGCGGAAACTGGTCGCCGATCAGCGAGTTCGCTGCCGGGGTGAGCACCGCTTCCCCCGCCCCCACACCCATGCGCAGCAGCAGCAGCGCCGGATAACTGCGCACCAATCCGCATCCGGCGGTCGCCAAACTCCAGAAGGCGATGCCTGACGCGACCAGCGTGGTGCGCCGCCGTGCATCGACGAGGCGGCCGAGCGGCAGACCTACCAAAACGTTGCAAAGTGCGAAGGCCAAGCCCTGCAACAAGCTGATCTGCGTGTCGCTAAGGCCAAGATCGCGCTTCATCGGCTCGACCAGCAAGCTCAGGATTTGGCGATCGAGAAAGGAGAAAACATACGCGATCGTGAGAACCGCCACGACGTACCAGCCGTACGCCGGGGATGGATAATCCGAAATCTGGACGGCCGACGAAGAGCCGTTTGAACGATGATCAACCATGATGCCCCCGCGCTGGTCATGCAAAGACACCATTTATTAGTGCAATATGCAACAGCTGAGTGCGTGTCATGGGCTTTCGATACGTCGTGATGTCACGCCGTCGTGCTCGAGCTCGTCAAACCCGCCGACATTGTGGGAGATGAGGCATGAAGATCGTCGTGACCGGCGGAACGGGACCAATTGGCTGATTGCTCGTCGGCGATCTGAGCGATCGCGGGCATGAGGTGGTCACCGCTTCGCCCAGCAGCAGCGTGAATAACCTTAGCGGCGCAGGCTCCCCGAATGCACTCGCGAAGGCGCAAGTGACCGTGAACGTGGGCAACGCCCCAAGTCACCCATCCCTCGCGCGGCTTCGACAAGAAGTTCTGCTGCGCCGACTTCCTGAATGATGAAGGCCATCCAACGTCAGAGAAGCGATGCGGATCAAACCCTTCCTCGATGCGGCGCTGTCGACCCGATCAGATCATCCAGCCGTCAGCCCGCCAGGGTCGATGCGTTCTCGAGCGTGTCGCGCAAGAACGTTAGCGCCACTTGGGTGAAGGCGCCCATGTTGTCGATCCGGTCGGTCAGGCCGGTGTCGACGGTGGTGGAGACGGTGCCGTCGGGGCCGCTGACGGCAATGCAGGTGCGGCCGGCGGGGGCGCCGCGCGGGTGCGGCTCGGGGCCGGCGGCGCCGCTCTCGGCGATGCCCCAATCGGCGTGGAAATTGGCGCGGATCGCCTCGGCCTGCACGCGGGCATAATCCTCGGTCACCGATTCAAAGCCGGCTAGCTCTTCGCGCGGGAGGCCGAGCAGGATGTCGCGGCCACGCAGCGAATAGACCACGCCGCCGCCGCGGCAGAAGCGGGTCGCGCCCGATCGGGTGAGCAGGCCCGCCAGGATCAAACCGCCGGTGGCGCCGTCCGCCACCGCGATCGTCTGACGCCGTTCGAGCAGGATGTCGCCGATCCGGGCGGCAATGGGCGCAAGCGTGTGGAGCATGGGATCAGCCATCTTTCTTGGTGGGCGGCGTGGCGCCTGCTCTCCCCACCTATCGGGTGAGGGCAGGCAGGATGTGTGGCCGAGCGGCGGGGGCGGATCAATCCTGCCCGCCCCGTGTGCTCGCGACGGCGAACCATCGGATCACCACCGCCCCGCGCTCAGGCCCGCAGCGCGAGCCCTTCCAATTCGCCATTGTTGCGCCAGTCGGCGAGCAGGGCGTTGAACGCGTTGATGCCGGGCGCATAGGTCTGCCCTGCCTGGCCGCCCTCCAGATCGCCCTCATTGTTGTAATAGCCGGGTGTGCAGCTTTCGAGATAGGCGCGGTTGACCACCGACAGCTTCTTGATCGTGCTCACCCAGGCGTCCTGCGCTTCGGGCGTCGGCTCAACCTCGGTCGCGCCGCGCTTCTTCGCCTCGGCGATGATATAGGCGATGTGCTGCGCCTGATCGTCGAACATCGCGGTCATGTTCACCGACAGGCCGTTCTGCGACACGCCGATGTAGAACCAGTTGGGAAAGCCGGTCGTCGCGAAGCCGTGCAGCGTCTTGTACCCGTTAGCCCAATGATCGTGCAGCAGCACGCCATCGCGCCCCTTGATGTCGAAGCCGACGCGGCGCTTGAAGGAGGTCGTGATCTCGAAACCCGAGGCGTAGACGATGCAATCGACCTCGTACTCGCGGCCATTGGCGACGAGGCCCTTGGGCGTGATCCGCTCCACCCCCTTGCTTTCGCTGACGTCGACCAAGGTCACGTTCGGGCGGTTGAAGGTGGGGAGGAATTCGTCGTTAAAGGTCGGCCGCTTGCAGAACTGACGGTACCAGGGCTTCAGCTTCTCGGCGGTTTCGGGATCGGTCACCACCTCGTCGACGCGCTGACGGATGGTGTTCATCTTGCGGAAGTCGGCCACCTCCGCATGACGGATCGCGGCCTCCGGCCCCATCGTCTTGGCATTGCGGATGACGAAGGACTGCACCTCGCGGAAGATCGACGTCCAATTGTCGTTGACGAGATCGTGCTCGAACGGACGGCCTTCGATGATGTCGGCAAAATTGTGCCGCCGTGCGCGCTGCCAGCCGGGTTCGAGCGACCTGGCCCATTCGGGATCGGTGGGCTTGTTGCCGCGCGTGTCGACCGATGAGGGCGTACGCTGAAAGACGTAGAGCTGCTTCGCGTGACGGCCGAGCGCGGGGATGCACTGGATCGCGGTGGCGCCGGTGCCGATGATCGCGACCGTCTTGTCCTCCAGCTTCCAGAGGTTTCCGGTCGTGTCGCCGCCGGTATAGCCATAGTCCCAGCGGCTGGTGTGGAAGCTGTGTCCCTCGAAGCTCTCGATGCCGGGGATGCCGGGCAGCTTGGCGCGGCTGGCGGTGCCGAGCGCGGAGACGACGAAGCGGGCGCGGATCGCATCGCCATGGTTGGTGCGGATCACCCAGACCTTTTCCGCATCGTCCCAGGCGAGTTCGGCAACGCGCGTCTGGAACAGCGTGATCGGGTAGAGATCGTAATGCTTCCCGATCCGCTGGCAGTGTTCGTAGATCTCGGTGACGTAGGAGTATTTTTCCTTCGGGAGGTAGTTGAGCTCCTCGAGCAGCGGCAGGTAGCAATAGCTTTCAATGTCGCATTGCGCGCCGGGATAGCGGTTCCAATACCAGGTACCGCCGAAGTCGCCGCCCGCCTCGATGATGCGCAGGTCGGTGACGCCTTTTTCCTTCAGCCGCGCGGCGGCGAGCATGCCGCTGAACCCGCCGCCGATCACCGCCACCTCGACGAAATCGCTCAAGGGCTCGCGGGTGAATCCGGGTTCGACATAGGGGTCTTCCTCGGCGTAGCGGGCGTAATCGCCGGACAACTCCTTGTACTGCCGGTCGGCATCGGTGCGCAGCCTTTTGTCGCGTTCCGCCTTGTAGCGCGCGCGCAGCGCGTCGATGTCGAAACCCGCGTCGAACGTAGCCCCCTGGCCCTCGCTGGTGCTCATCAAACCTCTCCGTTCTATGTGTGTCGCCCCGGCGCTATTCTGCGGCGTAGGCGAGGAAATCGGGGTCGTAGGCGCGCTCAGGCTCGGCGCGGACGCGGCGGTCGAGCCGCTCGGCGTCCTCGCCCACCAGAATGCGCCAGCGCTCCGCCTTCACGCCATCGAGGATGATCGTCGCGGCCCGCCCGGCGCTGGTCGGCGCGAGCTCCTCGAAGCGCCTGGCGAGCATCGCCTGCGCTTCCTCCAGCGCGGCATCGTCCATCGCGTCGGCGCCCTCCACGTTGATCATCTTCAGATGCTGGCGCAGCTTGCGGCGCGTGACGTCGGTCATCGCGCTGGCGAGCACGCGGCGCGAATTGAAGCCGATCGGCGTGCCGATGCCGCCGGGCATGACGATCGAGGCGCGTATGTGCGGCGCGGAATTGCGCAGATCCGTCACGAGGGACTCGGTGAAGCCCTTCACCGCGAACTTCGCCGCGCTGTAGGCGGTTTGCGAGACGCCGGGCATCAGCGCCGCCCAGAAGCCGTTGGCGCTCGACGTGTTGACGATATGCCCCTCGGTCGCGCGCTCCAGCATGGGCATGAAGGCGCGGCAGGAATAATAGACGCCGAACCAGCATATCTGAAACACGCGGTCCCATTCGGCGCGGTCGTCGAGCACGAAGCTGCCGCCGCCGCCGATCCCGGCATTGTTGAAAAGGAGGTGGATGTGATCGCTGTGGTGATCGCGCGCGACCTCCGTGGCGAAGCGCTTCACCTGCTCCTCGTCGCCGACGTCGGCGATGTGGCTGGTGATGCGTACGCCCTGCGGCACGCCGTCTGCCTCGCACAGCGCCACCGTCTCGGCCATGCTGTCGGCGAAGAGATCGCACATGGCAACGCTGGCGCCTTGCGCAACGAGCTGGCGCACCAGCTCGCGGCCCATGCCGGTGCCACCGCCGGTGACCACCGCCAGCTTGCCGCCGAAATCCTTCATCGCGATGCTCTCCTTGTCGTGGTGGCGCGGCGCTGGTTCACGCGGCGGTCGCCGCCGCTTTGGGGTGTAGGCGCAGGAAGCCAGGTGCGCGCATCGGGTCGCCGAGCTTCAGCTTGGTCGCCATGTCGGGGAAGTTGGGCAGCGATTTCGCCCCCTTCGGATCGTAATGGGTGCGCTCGCCGAAGAAGCGCAGCGTCAGCGTGCGGCGGCGCTGGCCGGGGCGCGTCCGCGCGCCGCCGTGCAGGGTGCGAAAGTGGAAGAAGATGACGTCGCCCGGCTCGACCGCCCAGGAGACGATGTCGTGCCTTTCACGCGCCGCCTCGACATCGGGCAGGCGCGGGAGCGACAGGCGGTCGTCGATCGGGCGGGTGTCGTCGTTCGGATCGAAGGCCGAGGTGTTGTACATCGGCCCGAGGTGCGAGCCGGGAATGAACTCCAGGCTGTCCGCCGGGGCGAGCGGCTCGAAGGTGATCCAGGCGACGGCGTTATCCTCGCCATCCATTGGGAGGTAAGATCCATCCTGGTGCCAGGGCGTGCGCCGCGTGTCGCCGCCTTCCTTCAGGAACACCTGTTCGTAGATGAACCAGACGGGATCGCGGCCCCAAAGCTGCGCGCACGCCGCCGGGATCGGCGAGCTCTCCAGCATCGATTGGTAGCCGTCGAGCACGTCCGGGTGGAACGAATCGTTGTAGAACAGCGGCGTGCCGTCGCGCTTCAGCAGAGGCGCGTTGCGCGGCGTGGGATTGGCGAGGCTCCATTCCCACGCCTCGAGCGTGGCGGCCAATTGCGTGGGGTCGAGCAGGCCGGGAATGTGCACCACCCCGTCGTGCTGAAAGGCGGCACGCTTTGTGGCCCAGTCAATCGCCATCGCATCCTCCCGCTTTATGGACGCGAACTTATAACACGCTGTACTTAAGTCAAAGGACTTAGAATGCTCCTTGCTGCGTTCGTGGTCGCGCCTTGCGGTGTCGGTGTAATGGCGAGGGAAAGGCCCACGACGAGCACGTTCCACCGTTAACCAACTCGTATTCAGTTGTTTCTATTCCAATGGCGTGCGGACGAGCCATTATCCTGCCGATGAGGGCACCCCCTTGTGCGCTGCGCAGGGCTTTCGGTGATCGTCGCTCTTCTGCTCGTCGCGATCGTGGCGCTGGTCGTCATGGCGGCCGCTTACTGCCGGCTGTGGTTGCACCTGGCGGCGATCCGCCGGCGCATCGTGGCGCTGCCGGGCGACGGCGCGGCCCGTACCGCCGAGGGCGCGCTGGACGAGATCGAGCGACAGGTCGTGCAGCTTCGGCCGCGCCTGCTCACGCAGCACCCGATCACCGCGCTGCCGACGCGCGAGGCGCTGCTGGCGCGGATGAGCGCCGACAAAAACGGCGTGGTGGGGGCGCTGGCCTTTACCGACTTCGACCGGCTGACCGCGATCGACCCAGTCATTGCCGAACGGATGCTGGCGATCTGCGCCGCCCGCCTGCGGCAGATGCTGCCGCCGACGCGGCTCGCGGCACAGATCGACCGCGGCCATATCGGCATGTGGTACGGCGATGGGGACGCGGCCACGGCACAGGCAGAGCTGACCGCGATCGCCTATGCCTTGGGGCAGGAGATCGACAGCGGCGCGGGCAAGCTCACGCCCAAGGTCGCGGTCCGGCTGGAACCGTTCGACGCGGCCGAGGCGCGGTCGGCCGGCACGCTTCTGTCGCAACTGGTGGCGTCGTTCACCCTGCCTGCCGGTGCGGCCGGCGCCCCTTCGACGTCCGACGATGCAGCGCTGGCGCGCGATCATTATGCCATCGAGCAGGACCTGCGGCAGGCGATCGTGCAACAGGAACTGTCGCTCGCCTTTCAGCCGCTGATCGATGCCGGGCGCCAGATCGTGTGCGGTGCAGAGGCGCTGCTGCGCTGGGACCATCCGGTGCGCGGCCGCATCTCCCCTGCCCTGTTCGTCCCAGTGATGGAAACGGCAGGCATGGCACGCGAGATCGGCAATTGGGCGCTCAACGCCGCAACGCGCGAGGCGGGGCGCTGGCGCGCATCGGGCCTGCCGCCGCTGCGCATCGCGATCAATGTCTCGGGCCATCAGCTGGAGGAAGACGACCTGCCGGCGCTGGTCCGTCGCACGCTGCATCACCACAATGTGCCTGCCGAGGCGATCGAGCTGGAACTGACCGAAAGCGTGGCGACGACCGATACGGAGCATTGCCGCCGGCTATTCGAGGCCTTGCGCGCAACCGGGATCAAGCTGGCGGTGGACGATTTCGGCACCGGCTATTCGGGCTTCAGCTCGCTGCGGCGGCTGGCGTTCGACAAGATCAAGATCGACCGCGAGTTCGTCACCGATGTCGATCGCCGGCGCGACAGCCAGGCGATCTGCCAGAGCGTCATCGCACTCGGTGCCGGGCTGGGCATCCGCGTGCTGGCCGAGGGCGTCGAGCGATACGGCGAATATGCGTGGCTGCGGCGCAACGGCTGCCACCATTTCCAGGGTTTCTATTTCGCGCCGCCGCTGACCGGCGACGCCTTCACGGCGTTCGTGCGCGACACGGACGGCCTGCGGCATCTTCTGCATCCGGCCACCGCGCCGCTGCCTGTTCACGAAAGAGTATGTCCATGATCCTTCGTCGCTCCCGGGCTGCGGGCCTGTCACTCATGTTGCTGGCACTGTCGGCCTGCGGTGGCGGGGCGCGCCCCAATGCCACGCCGCCGCGCGCCGCGTCCGGCAATGGCGATGCCGGCGCGGCGCTCGACCGGCTGCTGCAGGGTGACGAGGGCGCGGCGCGCAAGCAGCTGAAGGCAATCCTGAAGCGCGATCCCAACAACGCCTCGGCGCAGATGGTGCTGGCCAGCATGAAGGGCGATGCGCGCGAGCAGCTCGGCCCGCACAATTACCCCTATACCGTGCGCGCGGGCGACACGATCGACGGCATCGCGCAGCGGCTGCTGGGCAACCGGCTGAAGGCGTATCAGCTGCTGCGCTACAACGACCTGTCCCTCCCTGCGCAGCTTGCCGTCGGACAGGTGCTGCGCATTCCCGGCGAACAACGCCGGGAGCCGCCGCGCGCGCCCGCCCCGCCGCCAGCGCCATCGCCGGCACCGCCGCGCCCCGCGCAGCCGGCGCCGGTTGCGCAGCCGAAACCCGCCCCGGCGGCGCGGCCTGCGCCAGCGGCAAACCCGGCCGCCGCGCGCCAGGCGCGTGCCGCCGGCCTTGCCGCGCTCAATCAGGGCAAGGTGGCGCAGGCTGTGGCGCAGTTGCGACGCGCGGCGGCGCTCGATCCGGGTAATCCGCTGATCGCGCGCGATCTCGCCCGCGCCCAGCGGATCGCCGCAACCGTCCGCACGAAACGCTAGAACACCTGCTTAAACCATTGGCGCTACGCGTCACGCCACGTGGGAGTGGACCAACATGACGACGACATTGGGGCGATATCGCATCCATGCGCGCATCGGCGAGGGCGCGATGGCGGAGGTCTATCGCGCACACGATCCGGAGATCGACCGCACGGTCGCCATCAAGACGCTCAAGCCGGACTATGCGTCCAACCCGGATCTCGGCGCGCGCTTCATGCGCGAGGCGCGAGCCGCCGGCGCGCTGAGCCACGCCAATATCGCCACCATCTACGACGTCGGCGAGGCGGAGGGGATCGCCTATATCGCGATGGAGCTGGTCGAAGGTCAGCCGCTCGACACCGCATTGGCGCAGGGCCGCATGCCGTACGAGCGCGTGCTGGAGCTCGGCCGCCAGCTAGCCAGTGCGCTCGGCTATGCGCATCGCCACGGCGTCGTCCACCGCGATATCAAGCCGTCCAACATCCTGCTCTCGGCCGATGGCAAGACGGTGAAGCTGCTTGATTTCGGCGTCGCGCGCGTCGCGTCGGCCGAGGCGGAACGGCGGCTCGCGCATACGCAGATCGGCCAGATGGTCGGCACGCCACGCTACATGAGTCCCGAACAGGCGCTGGGCATGCCGGTCGACCATCGCTCGGACCTCTTCTCCCTCGGCGTCGTCCTGTACGAGATGATCACCGGCAAGGTGGCATTTCCCGGCACGGCGCTGGCCAC
Source organism: Sphingomonas dokdonensis (assembly GCF_002197685.1). Classification (GTDB taxonomy): domain Bacteria; phylum Pseudomonadota; class Alphaproteobacteria; order Sphingomonadales; family Sphingomonadaceae; genus Sphingomonas; species Sphingomonas dokdonensis. Next base: position 118,560 of record NZ_NBBI01000006.1, read on the forward strand.
GCTGGCGATCCAGATCGCGCAGGAGCGGGTCGAGCCGATCGACCGCAGCGCCGCCGACTGCCCGCCGGGGCTGCGCTTCATCATCGAAAAGCTGCTGGCGAAGAAGCCCGAGCAGCGCTTTGCCGACGGCGATGCGCTCGCCGCCGCCCTGTCGCGCGAGGCCGGCGCGCAGCAGGACATGGTGCCCGGCAGGCGTGGACTTTCCTTGCGCACGAAGCTGCCGCTGGCCTTGTCGCTGGTGACCGCCGCCTCGCTCGCCTTCTGCTTCACCACCACGCTCGATCGCGAGCGCGACACGCTGGAGCGGTTGGCGATCTCGGCCGGCAGCTCGACCGCGTCCTTTGTCACCAGCAACGCCGCGGTGCTGGCGGCCGACAATGCCGGCCTGCCGCCGATCGAGCAGGATTGGTCGGCGCTGCAGGCGTTCGCGGTGACGGCCGCGCGCGATCCCGAGGTGCGCGATCTCGCGATCGCCGACGACCACGGCATCGTGCGCGCCGCGAGCGATCCGACGCTGATCGGCAAGCGATATCGCGGTGCCGCCGGCGAACCGGCGATGAGCGGCAAGGGCGTCACCGCGGCGGCCGATCGCGGCGCGGGTGCCGGCATCCGCTTTGTGCAGCCGATCCGCTATGCCGGGGTGAATTTCGGCACGGTCGATCTGGTGGTGCGGCGCACCGCGCTGGATGCGGCGATCGGCAGCGTGCGCGCCTCGCTGCTGTCGCTTGCCGGCGTCGTGATGCTGGTCGTGCTGCTGGTCGGCTATCTCAGCGGCGCGCTTGTTTCGCGGCCGCTCGCGCGGCTACGCGCAGCGCTGGAGGAAGCGCCAAAGGTCGGCTTCGCGCTGCGCATTTCACACCGCCGGCGCGACGAGTTCGGCGCAGTCTTCAACGCCTTCAACGCGGCGGCGGCAGCGGTCGAGCCGCAACTGGCCGGCGGCGACACGCACGCGGCGGCCCAAGCCGCTACACTCGCCACCCGGATCGCGCATCGCGCAGCAGCCTGAGGATCACGCCATGTACATGCTTCAGCTGTTCGACGCCGCCGACGATGTCCAGCCGATCGACGCGCGGCTGATCCGCGACGGCCAGATCCGCATCGGGCGCGACGCCAGTGCCGACTGGCCGATCGCGGACGCCGATTGCGAGCTGTCGCGGACCCATTGCGAACTCGCGCTGGATGGCGACGCGCTCACGCTGCACGCGCTCGGTACCAATGGCGTGTTCGACGACCTGACCGGCGATCGCTTTCCCACCGAACGGGTGGTGATCGCGGTACCCACCACGCTGCGGTTCGGTCGGTTCCGCCTGCGCGCCAGCCGCGCGCCGCATGGCGATGCCCCGATCGACGTGGCCGGCACGCTGCTGATGACGCCGCCGCTCGGCCTGTCGAGCGACGTGCCCGAACAATGGAGCGACGCCGACCTGCCGCTCGGAGATGGTCACGGCTCGCTGCTCGACGCCTTTTGCGAGGGCGCGGGCCTTGATGCATCCTTGCTGTCGAGCGAAGACCCGGCGGACGTGATGCGCCGCGCAGGCGCGGTCTACCGCCAGATGGTGCTCGGGATCGGCGACCTGATGGCCGAGCGGGATCGCGCGCGCGGGCAGTACAAGCTGTCGCGCACGACCATTGGGGGGCATGACAACAATCCGTTCAAATGGGCGCCGACGCAGCGGCTTGCGATCGACCTGCTGCTGACGGGCTCGGGCGGTTTCCTGTCCGGCCCGGCGGCGCTTCAGGCATCGTTCCGCGATATGAAGCGCCACCTGATCGCCAGCTTCGCCGGATTGCAGGCGAGCCTGCGCGCCGCCGTCGCTACCTTCGACCCGGCGGCGATCGATGCCGAGGCAAGCACCCGAGGCTCGCTGTTGAAAAGCCGCGCCGCGCTGCATGCGGCGGAATACGCACGGCGCTACGCGGACCTTTCGGCGCAGCTCGAAGCCGGCACGGGCGGATCGCTCGAACGCGCCTTTATCACGGGCTATGATGCCAGCGAGGCGGACGCCGAGCGGAGCGAGCGGCCGTGATCGCTACGCAGCAGATCGACACGCCGCATGCGGCAACCTGGCACGCCGCGGCGCGCAGCCATGTCGGCCTGGTACGCCCGGTCAACGAGGATCGTGTCTTCAACTGTGCCGCGGCGGGCCTGTGGGCCATCGTGGACGGCATGGGCGGCCATGCCGGCGGCGACATCGCGGCGCAGACCGTCGTCGACACGCTGCGCGACCTGGTGGCGCGGGTGCCGCAGCCCACATTGGACGACGTGCGCCTTGCCGCCGATGCCGCCAATCACGCAATCGGTCGCCGCAATCGCGCGACCGGGGTGCAGACCGGCGCGACCATGGTGCTCGCGCTCCTGGACGGGGCACGAATCCATCTCGCCTGGGCCGGGGACAGCCGCGCCTATCGCCTGACCGGGGGCCACGCGGAGCAGCTGACGCGCGATCACAGCGTGGTGCAGGACCTCATCGATGCGGGCCTGCTCACCAAGGAGGCGGCGCTGCGCCATCCACACGCCAATGTCGTGTTGCGTGCACTGGGTGTGGCGGACACGGTGGCGATCGAGACGCGCACGGTTACGCTGATGGCGGGCGAGCGGCTGCTGCTGTGCTCGGACGGCCTTTCGCGCTCGCTGAACGAGCAAGCGGTGCCGCGCGACATGGGGATCGCGCAACTGGCCGATACATTGCTCGCCCAGGCGCTGGTGCGCGACGGATCCGACAATGTGTCGCTCGTGATCGTCGAGCAGCCTGAACCGCGCGCGGTTCGCTGAAGCAGCAGCCCCACTCTCCAGACTCTGCGGCGGCAGATGACACAATGAGCCGGTCCGTCGATCCGCGTGCTAGAGCGACGCGACCGGCACGGTATCATGCCGGCCGGTTTGCAAGAACGGCCGCAAGCAGCCCCGGAAAGCGCTGATCGAACTCGGCGCGGCGCAGCGTGTTGATCATCTCGCGTCCGGCCTGCGTCGTCTGGATCAGCCCGGCCGCGCGCAGCAGCTTCAGGTGGTTGGACAACGTGCTCTTCGGGATCGTGTCGCACGGCGCGGCATCGGTGCAACTCAGCCGCTCGGCCGCAGCGAGCCGCGCCACCATGCCCAGCCGATTTTCATCTGCGAGCGCGTGCAGCGCGAGATCGAGCGGAACGTCGTCCAGCCGGGGATGGGTGAAACGGGGCATGCAAGGAATATAGGCCGCCATGAAGATTTTAATAGTTCGGCGATATTGAACTGTCGAAGCGTGTTCCCATTTCCTCGCCTGCCGACAGCGCACGATGCCGTGATCGCGGGCCCGATTTTGGAGAATACACATGTCCCTGCAAGGCAAGACAGCGCTCGTCACTGGCGGATCGCGCGGCATCGGCTCGGCCATCGCCAAGCGGCTCGCGGCCGATGGCGCAACGGTGGCGATCACCTATGCCGGCAACAAGAGCGCGGCCAATGCGACGGTTGCGGCGATCGAGCGCGCGGGCGGCACGGCCTTCGCCTTCCAGGCAAACGCCGCCGATCCGGCCTCGCAGCGCGCGGGCGTCGAACAGGCCGCCGCCGCCATGGGCGGGATCGACATCCTCGTTCACAATGCCGGTGTCGCAGAATTCTCCACGGTTTCCGAAGATACCGACGCAACCTTTGATCGCCAGTTCGGCGTCAACGTAAAGGGCCTGCACGTCGGCACGCGCGCCGCCCTGCCGCATCTCCGCGACGGCGGCCGGATCATCCTGATCGGCAGCATTTCGGGCGAAATGGCCTTCCCGGCGACGACCGTCTACAGCGCCACCAAGGCGGCGGTTGCGGCACTCGCGCGCGGCTGGGCCAAGGAACTCGCCGCGCGCAACATCCTGGTCAACACCGTGCAGCCGGGGCCGGTCGACACCGACATGAACCCCGCCGACAGCGAGTTTGCCGGACAGGTGCTGCAGTCGATCCCGCTCGGCCGGTATGGCAAGGTCGAGGAGATCGCGGGGGCGGTGTCGTTCCTCGCCGGACCCGATTCGAGCTACATCACCGGCACCACGCTCACCATCGATGGCGGTACGACGGCCTGAGCGACAGCACGGGCGTGCCGGCCGCAAGAGCCGGCACGCCACATGATTACATGTCCGCCGCGGTCGGCCGAACGATCACCTCGTTGATGTCGACGCCTTCTGGCTGCTCCAGCGCGTATCGAACGGCCCGCGCGATCGCATCCGGGGTCAGCGACTTCTTGCGCCATCCTGTCAGTGCCGTTGCGACCTCGGGATCGGTGATGTCGTGGCCGAGCTCGGTTGCGACGACGCCCGGCGAGATCAGCGTCGATCGGATGTCGTCATGCTCCTGCCGCAACCCCTCGGTGATGGCGCGCACCGCATGCTTGGTACCGCAATAGACGGCTGCAGTGGGCATCACCATGTGCGCTGCGACCGACGCGACGTTGACGATGTGGCCGCCCTTTTGCGCCACAAAGCGGGGCAGCACCGCGGCAATGCCGTTGAGGACGCCGTGAATATTGACGTCGATCATCCGCTTCCACTCGTCCCGCTTCAGCGCGGCAAGCGGCGACAGCGGCATCACGCCGGCGTTGTTGACCAGCACATCGATGTGCCCAAACCGCGCCTCTGCCGCTTCCACGAAGGCGTCGAAGTCAGCGCCGTCCGTCACGTCGAGCGTGCGCCACGCGACGGTGTCGCCGAGTTCCGCCGCCAATGCCTGCAACCGTTCCCCGCGACGCGCGCCGATGAAGAGGTGCGCGCCGGTCGCCGCCAGTTCGCGCGCGGTCGCCTCGCCAATACCGCTCGATGCGCCGGTGATGAGAACGACCTTGTTGATGCTCGCTGTCATGATGCTTTCCCTGCCGTGAAGTGACAGCCAACAAGATGGTGCACTTGTGTCAGGCAGGGGTAGCGCGATCGTCCAAAGGCTTTGCACGATTCGCCAGAACCTCGCTTGCTCGCTTGCGCAAGCTGACGGGGCACGAGATGACGATCGGCATGGACCGGACCACCGAGCTCGCAGCCGTTATCGACCGCCATGTCACCGGCACAGGCATATGCACGACCGCGATGCCGCACGTGTCGCTGATCCGCGCCGATCAGCCCAGCACGCCGACACCGGCCGTCTACGAGGCGTCGCTTTGCCTGATTGCCCAAGGATCGAAGCGCGTCTCGATCGGCGATCACAGCGTCGTTTATGACGCGGCGCATTATCTCCTGGTCTCTGTCGACCTACCGCTGGTCGGCCATGTGATCGACGCCAGCCCCGATCGTCCGTATCTTTGCTGCAAGATCGACATCGACCCTTCGATGCTGTCCGATTTGATGGCCGCGGAGGGTGAAGCGGTGCCCCATACCGACCTGCCGGTACTGGCCATCTACCCCAGCGATCCCGATCTGATCGACGCTGCATGCCGGCTGGTCGGGCTGCTCGACCGACCGGAAACCATTCGCGCCCTGGCGCCGCTGATCGAGCGGGAGATCCTTTACCGCCTGCTCACCGGGCCACATGGCCCGATGCTCCGCCACCTCGCCACGGCAGGCAGTCACCTGAACCAGATCAGCCGCGCGATCGCTGCGATCCGCCGCCGCTTCGACGCCCCGATCCGCATCGATGAGGTCGCCGCTGAAGCGGGCATGAGCGCCTCCTCGCTGCACGCGCATTTCAAGGCGATCACCCGCATGACGCCGCTCGAATATCAGAAGCAATTGCGCTTGCAGGAGGCGCGCCGGCTGATGCTGGTCGGCGGCGCCACCGCAGGAAACGCCGGGTTCGCGGTCGGCTATGAAAGCCCGTCGCAGTTCAGCCGGGAATACCGCCGCCTGTTCGGCGCACCGCCGCGCCAGGACATCGAACGACTGCAGGGCGTACCTTCGGCGAGCATCGCGCTATGACGATGGTCACGGCTGGCCTCGAACCACCGCGGCACGCGCGTTGTATGTGGCTGTCGGCGCGCAAGCGGCGGGGCCACACACTCGTCGGCTAGTAGAGGCGGCAATCCTGCATCAACGAGCAGCTTGACGGAAGGAAGGCGCGGCCCGACCTTTCGGATCAGTGCAAGGAGACTGGACGTGGTCGAAGCCCGGTGGAACGGCTCAGTGATAGCGCAAAGCGACGACACCGTCGTTGTGGAAGGCAATCACTATTTCCCTGCCGACAGCGTCGACGCTGCGGTCCTCCAGCCAAGCAGCACGACAACGGTTTGCCCGTGGAAGGGCACCGCTCATTATTATAATTTGCGCGTGAATGGCGCCGACAACCCCGACGCTGCATGGTATTACCCAGACCCCAAGGCTGCAGCAGAGGAGATCCGCGGTCGCATTGCCTTTTGGAAGGGTGTGACGGTCAGCTAGCGGTCAAAACTGCTGCCGACCTCAATCTGCTGAAACTCGCTTTTGGTCGTCTAGCCCAGCCGCAGCAGATCGAGGATCCCGCGCGTTCAGCTTTTCTCTGATTCCTGCGACGCAGAGACCGACAACCACGCGCACGCCGCCTCGTCGATCAACCCGGCAACCGCGTCCGGCTGCTCATAGGGCAAGAGGTGCGCGGCGTCCGGGACAACTGCCACCCGCGGCGATGTGAAATGCGGGACATTCAGCCGGCGCTGGTTCTGCTCGCCAAGATCGCCGTCCTCGGCGCCGGCGACGATCAGCGCGGGCGTGGAAAGCCGCCCGACCCGATCACGCCAGTCCTCGCGCGCGCCGCGTTCCAGCCAATCGATCCACGCCGCCGGGCTTGACCGCCGCACGTCGGCAACGGCCTTGGCCTCACGTTCTGGCGATAGCGGATGCGCGACGTTGGCCGCGACGAAGCGCCGCGCGTCAGCGTTGCGCGGCGGGCCATCGGTGAACCAGCCGATCATCTCGGCGCGACGGCTTTCGTCCATTGGTTCTGGCGCGGGAGGCGACCCGGCGAGCAATACCACGCCGCTCAGGCCCGCAAGCCCAGCGTCACCGGCCTCCGCCCGCGCCGCGAGCAGCGTCGCAAACTTGCCGCCCATGCTGTGCCCGACCAGCAGATAATTGGCGGGCGACCGCCGTGCGATCTCGGCGGCGAGCCAATCGAGTGTCGCAGCAACGCCGCCGGACAGGGCAGGCTCACCGCCGAAGCCGGGAAGGTCGGGCGCGACGCAAGCATATCGACGACCGAGCCGCGCGGTCACGTCGGCCCAGGCCCCGCCACTCGCGCCTAGCGCGTGAAGCAGCACGAGTGTCGGGGCCATCCGATCAGTCCTTGGACGGGCTGGACGCGTTGATTGGCTCAGGCGGAGACACCGCGCGCAGGGTCTGCTCCTGTGCATCCGGATCGATCCGACGGGTACGCGACAACGGCTCCACCGTCACCTTCCCGCCGGATTTCGATGCCGCCACGATCGCCTCGATAACGAGAAGGTCGGCAAGCCCCTCCTCCCCGTCCGGCTCGACGATGCGGTCTTGCAGGATGCAGTCGGAAAAATACTTCATCTCGCCGCCGAACTGGTCAGTCGCCTTGAATGCCTCGTGGGTCTTCTTTTCGCCGATCTGGCGGTTCTCCTCCAACGGGTCGCCGAAGCCGAAGGCGGGGTTCATATGGATCGAGCCTTCGGTCCCGACGATACCGAAGCTGCTGATCGTGTTGGCGTAATAGCTGACCGTGAACTGCGCCAGCCGATCGCCCGGCATCCGCAGCGTCACCGCCACCGTGTCGTCAAAATCGACGCAGCCCGACTGCGGATGACGGGTGCCCACCGCGGAGACCACCTCCAGTGGCTCCGCACCGAACAGGTAGCGAATGGCATTGATCGGATACGGTGCCATGTCGAACACCGGCCCCGCCTCGATACCATTGGTGGCACGATGGTTCGCCGGGTCGATCATCTGAGCGAAGCAGGAAGTAAAGGCGATGAGCTCGCCTAACTCGCCCGCCCTGATCCGCCGGATCGCGTCGAGCGTCGCCGGCTCGAAGTGCAAGCGGTACGCCGTCATCAGCTTGGCACCGGTTTTCTCGAACGCGGCAATGATCGCGCGACACTTGGCCGCGGACACTTCCAACGGCTTTTCGCACAGAACGTGGATGCCTGCCTCCAGCGCCGGCACTGCAAACTCGGCATGCCGCCAGTTCGGCGTTGCGAGATAGATCGCGTCGATCTCACCCGACGCGATCAGCGCCGCGAAGTCCTTGTACGCGTAGCGATGCTCCACATCGTATTTAGCGCCGAGCGCCGAGAGCTTTTCGGAATCATCGGAGACGAGCGCGGTGATTTCCGAATTGCCGGTATGCGAGACGCCCGGCATCATCGCTTCCTGCGCAATGTCGCCAAGGCCGACGATCGCATAACGAACTTTTTTGCCGCCCAATCCGAGGGCGGATGCGATGCTCATGGTCTTGTCTCCGTATCTGCGTCGGCGCGGCAAGCGCGTCAGCAATCCCTCGGTTCCGGGAACGTTGGCACGCCCCGCCCATTGTTGCGCGGCAATCCGAGGAGAGTGTCGATGGATTTGGGGATCAAAGGTCGCGTGGCGCTGGTCAGCGGTGGCGACAGCGGCATGGGGCGTGAGAGCGCGCGCATGCTGCTGGAGGCGGGCGTGCGCGTTGCGATCACCGACAAGTCCGGCGACACGCTCCGCGAGAGCCTCAACGATCTGCGCACGGCGGGTGAGGTGATCGCCGTCGCGGCCGATGTGCGCCAGGTCGACAGCGTCAACGCGCTGTTCGCCGAAGTGCGGGACAGGCTTGGCGACCCCGATATCCTGGTGAACGCAGCCGGCGTGACCGGTGCGACTGGCGACTTCCTCGATGTTGACGACGCAGGTTGGCTGGAAACGCTCGACATCAATCTAATGGGCGCCGTCCGGATGTGCCGCGCCGCCATTCCTGCGATGCGGCAACGGCAGTGGGGCCGGATCGTGCTGTTCTCGTCCGAAGATGCGGTGCAGCCCTATGTCGACGAACTGCCCTATTGCGCCTCCAAGGCCGGCATCCAGAACCTGACCAAGGGTCTGTCCAAGGCGTATGGCTGCGACAATGTCCTGGTCAACGTCGTCATGCCCGCCTTCATCGCAACGCCGATGACCGACAAGATGATGGAAAAGAGAGCGAAGGAGAAAGGCATGAGCGTCGACGCGGCAATCGACAGCTTCCTGGAGGAGGAACGCCCCGGCATGACCCTGAAACGGCGCGGACGCGCCGACGAGGTAGCGGCGGCGGTCGCCTTTCTCTGCTCGGAGCGCGCCAGCTTCATCAACGGCGCGGCGCTGCGCGTGGACTCGGGATCGGTGCAGACGATGGCCCTCTAGGCACGTTGCCCAGTCGCGTGTGAAACCTTCCCGAGATGAGACATTCAAGTATGGTTCTCAGCGGCCATCTGGTGCCGCGATTGTCTTGCTAAGGTTGAGCAGTAAGCTGTGACGACTCAATCATAAGAGCCGCGGCAACGCAGATGTCAC
>NZ_NBBI01000007.1 GCF_002197685.1 Sphingomonas dokdonensis
GTCCAATACCCCGCCGCATCCCACGGCTCGCCCACCCCCGACCCCCGCGCCACGCCCAGCCAGAACAGCGCGGCAAGAAGGAACAGGACAAGGAGCTTGAGGCTGGAATGCATGCCGTCTTGGCTCTCATGCGACCGTCACCAACACAAGAACGCATTCCGCACGTAGACGATCTGCGTGCCCGAGCGACCGCGAGGTGCATCGAAGACCACACGGTAGCTCACCCTTTTCGCCACTGCGCCGATTGCGTCGGGTGCACCGCGAATTATGGTCGGGCAATCTCGGGTCGTTGTCGCGCCCGGGCGCTGTTTGCTGGCGAAGGGCTCTCGTGATGAACATGCTGCATATCGGCGCATTCGCTGTCGTACTGATCTACGGAGCTATTGGGTTCGTGCTCACGGTACCACGCAGCCCGGAGACGCTGTCCAAAGTTCTTACTCAACCTTTAGCCGTGCTGTACCTCGCCTTGACCTTTTACCAGCAGGGGCTCAGCGACGCCGAACTGATCGTCGTTGATGCCGACTTGGCGTGGAAACAGCGCTGGCCCATCTCGCAAGCGATCAGGGCCGATCTCGACGCCACGCTCATCCTTCAAATCGCGATACTGGGCGTCCTGCTGATCCTCGGCGCGCTCTATTGCTACGCCAGGCTGCACCCCCGACACGAGAATGGCGACCCGGCCATCTAACGGAGCAATGTGACTCGGGCGCACACCCGCGCCCGTCACCGCTCGAACGCCGCCAGGATCGGGCACGGCCCCGCCCCACCCTCGGCGCAATCCGCCTCCAGCCGGCTGAGCCAGCCGCGTGCCGCGTCCAGCTCCGCAATCCGCCGGTCGAGATCGTCGAGGCATTGCCGCGCCAGCGCGCGTGCCGCGGCGCGCTCCTCGGTCGCATCGAGCCGCAGCAGCGCGGCGATCTGCTCCAGCGTGAAGCCCGCGCCCTGTGCCGCGCGGATGAAGCGCAGCCGTCGCACGTCCTCGTCGTCGTACCGCCGCACGCCGCCCGCGCTGCCGCTTGCCCCCGGCCGCTCGGGCAGCGGCAGCAACCCGCGGCGCTGGTAATAGCGCACCGTCTCCACCCCCACCCCGCCGGCCTTCGCCAGCCCGCCGATCGTCATGCTCATCGCTTGGCGCCTCTTGACTCCGTACCATGGTACGCACCCTATCTAGGGCGGGTCACACACCGGGCAAGACGCCCGCAGGAGGTCCGATGACCCAGGAAACCCAAGGCGCCGCGGCCGGGCAGAAGACGGCCGTGCTGTACCGCATGGTGATGCCCGAGCACACCTGCCCCTATGGCGTGAAATCGAAATGGCAGCTCGAACGACACGGCTACAGCGTCGAAGATCATTTTCTGCGCACCCGCGCCGAGACGGACGCGTTCAAGGCGGAGCATGATGTAAAAACCACGCCGCAAACCTTTATCGATGGCCGGCGGGTCGGTGGCTATGACGATCTCGTCCGTTTCTTCGGCGGGCACGTGCCGGCCAAAGACGAGACCAGCTACCGCCCGGTGATCGCGGTGTTCGCGATGACCGCGCTGATGGCGCTCGCCGTCAGCACCGCCGCCTTCGGCACGCCATTTACCGAGCGTGCGGCGATGTGGTTCGTCAGCCTGTCGATGTGCGTGCTGGCGATCCTGAAGCTGCAGGACGTGGAGCGCTTCTCCACCATGTTCCTGAACTACGATCTGCTCGCCAAACGCTGGGTGCCCTATGCCTATCTCTACCCGTTCGGCGAGGCGCTGGCGGGCGTGCTGATGACCGCCGGCGTGCTCGACTGGCTGTCGATCCCGGTCGCGCTCGTGATCGGCGGGATCGGCGCGGTGTCGGTGTTCAAGGCGGTGTACATCGAGAAGCGCGCGCTGAAATGCGCCTGCGTCGGCGGATCGAGCGCGGTGCCGCTCGGCTTCGTTTCGCTCACCGAAAACCTGTTCATGGTCGGCATGGCGCTCTGGATGCTGCTGCGCTGAGCGGCAGGCGGGCAGCTGCGTCAGCCGCCCGCCCGCTCGCGCCTCACACGTTGTTGATCACCACCGCGCGCGTGTTGAGATAGGCGTCCAGCGCCTCCGGCCCGCCTTCGGTGCCATAGCCCGAATCCTTGATCCCGCCGAACGGCAGCTCGGCACTGCCCGCCGCGGGCGTGTTGACCCACAACATGCCCACCTCGACACGCCGCGCCAGCAGGTCCGCGTTCGCCAGCGACCGGGTGAAGGCATAACCCGCCAGCCCGTAGGACAGCCGGTTCGCCTCCGCGATCGCCTCGTGGAGGTCGTCATAGCCGCGAATGCCCGCGACCGGCCCGAACGGCTCCTCGTTGAACAGCTTGGCCTCCAGCGGCACGTCAGCCAGGATCGTCGGCGCCCAGAAATTGCCCGTGTCGCCGATCCGCGCGCCGCCCGTCAGCACCGTCGCGCCCTTTGCCACCGCGTCCTCCTGGAACTCGGCCATCGCGGCGAGCCGGCGCGGGTTGGCGAGCGGGCCCATCTCGGTCCCCTCGTCCATCCCGTTGCCGACCTTGATCCCCTCGGCCAACGACGCCAGCGCCTTGGCGAAATCCGCCTTCACGCTGTTGTGCACCAGAAAGCGCGTTGGCGAGATGCACACCTGCCCGGCATTGCGGAACTTGGCGCGCCCGACGCTCTTCACCGCGAGGTCCAGGTCGGCATCCTCGCAGATGATCACCGGCGCATGCCCGCCCAGCTCCATCGACACGCGCTTCATCTGCTTGCCGGCCAACCCCGCCAGCAGCTTGCCCACGGGGGTCGAGCCGGTGAAGGTGATCTTGCGGATGATCGGGCTGGCGATGAGATATTCGGAGATCTGCGCCGGCTCGCCGAAGACGAGGCCCAGCACGCCGTCTGGCAGCCCGGCATCCTGGAACGCGCGGATCAGCGCGGCGGGGCTGGCGGGCGTTTCCTCCGGCGCCTTGACGATCATCGAGCAGCCCGCCGCGAGGCCGGCGCCGATCTTGCGCACGATCTGGTTGATCGGAAAATTCCACGGCGTGAACGCCGCCACCGGCCCGACCGGGTCCTTCACCACCATCTGCCGGATGGCGAGGTTGGAGCGGTGCGGGACGAGCCGGCCGTACACGCGGAAGCCTTCCTCGGCGAACCATTCGATGATGTCGGCGGCGGCCATCGCCTCGCCCTTGGCCTCGACCAGCGGCTTGCCCTGTTCCTGCGTCAAGAGCGCGGCGATGTCGCCCGCGCGCTCGCGCATCAGCCCGGCGGCCTTGCGCAGGATCTTGCTGCGCTCGGCCGGCGTGCAGTCGCGCCACACCTCGAACCCGCGATCCGCCGCCGCCAGCGCCTTGTCGAGGTCGGCAAGGCCGGCATGCGCCACCCGCCCGATCTCCGCGCCGCTCGCCGGGTTCTGCACCGCCAGCGATCGGCCGTCCGCCGCATCCTGCCAGGCGCCGTCGATGAAAAGCTGCGTGTCGGGATAGGTCATGCATTCTCCGTGCGAAAGCCGCGGCGCCGAGGGCCGGCGCCTCATGCCGCCCCAGATAGGAGGGCGCCCGCCGTTATGTACCCCTCCCGGCCCAAGCGGTTGCACCCGCGCGCCGGGCGCGACACAATGCGGGTTCGGCAGCGGCGCCCATGGAAGGCAGCCTGCGCCGGATGCGAGGGGATGGCCATGACCGACGACGTAATCGAGCCCGATCTGCCGATCATCGATCCGCACCATCACCTGTGGGATTTCACCCCCGCGCTGCCGCGCATGCCCGAGATCGCGCACCCGTTCGGCCGCATCACGCGCCAGAGCCCGCGCTACCTGTTCGACGAATTGCTCGCCGATTGCCGCGCCGCCGGGCACAACGTCGTCGGCACCGTGTTCCTGCAATGCGGCGCCTTCTACCGCGCCGACGGCCCCGAGGAGCTGAAGCCCGTCGGAGAAGTGGAGTTCGTCAACGGCGTCGCCGCGCAATCGGCCAGCGGCATCTACGGCCCGTTTCGCGCCTGCGCCGGCATCGTCGGCCAGGCCGACCTGACGCTGGGCGCGCGCGTCGGCGCGGTGCTGGATGCCTCGATCGCGGCAGGCAACGGCCGGTATCGCGGCATCCGTCACATCGGCGCGCACGATCCCGATCCCGAGGTGCTCGGCCCGCTCGGCCACGCGCCCGCGAACCTTTACGCCGACCCGCGCTTCCGCGAAGGCTTTGCCGAACTCGGGCGCCGCGGCCTCACCTTCGACGCCTGGGTGCTCGAGCCGCAGATCGCCGAGGTGACCGCGCTCGCCCGCGCCTTTCCCGATCAGCCGATCGTGCTCGATCACGTCGGCACCCCGCTCGGCCTCGGTCGCTACGCCGGCCGGCAGGACGACCGCTTCGCCACCTGGAAGGCGGCCATCGAAGACCTCGCCACCTGCCCCAACGTCGCCGTGAAGCTCGGCGGCCTCGCCATGCCCTTCTGCAAGCTCGGCGATCTCGGCCCAGACACCCGCCCCACCGCGCAGGCGCTCGCCAACCTGTTCCGCCCCTATGTCGAGGCGTGCATCCACGCCTTCGGCCCGGCGCGCGCGATGTTCGAAAGCAACTTTCCGGTCGACCGCTGGGGCGCCGATTACGGCACGCTTTGGAACACCTTCAAGCTGGTGGCGAAGGGCGCCAGCGCCGACGAGAAGCGCGATCTGTTCGCCGGCGCCGCCGCGCGCTTCTACAAGGTGGAGCACCTCCTCGCCTGACGCCGCCGCCGCAGCCAGTGCAGCAGGCCGGTGACGAACAGCGCCCCCGGCACCAGCCCGGCGACCACGGCGAGCACCCGCGTCGCCAGCCCGCCGACGGTGCCATCGTGCAGGGTGCGCACCCACAGGTTCACCCGCGCGCCCGTGCCGCCGCGCCGCGCATCGTGCACCCCCAGCACGCGCCCCGACACCTGGTCGAGATAGACATAGCTCGCCGGAAAGCGCGCATGCGGATCGCCCGGCACCTGATAGCGCGCGCGGATTGGCGCCGTCCCGCCGATCGGCACGTCGACGAACACCAGCCGCCCGTCGGGCAGCGCGCGCTGCGCCGCGGCCAGCGCCTGCCCGATCGCCACCGGTCGCCCGCCCGCCGGCACCGCCGCCGACACCGGCACGGCCGGCGTGCCCGGCGCGAGCAGCGCCTGCGTCACGCTCGGCAGCGCCAGCAGCACCCCCGTCGCGACCAGCACGAACAATAGCGCCATGCTCCACACGCCCGACAATTTGTGCAGGTCGCGCAGCCGCCGGATCGGCGCCGCCTCACGCTTGAACGCCAGCGCCTTGCGCCAGCTGCCCCGCGGCCACCACGCGATCACGCCCGACACCAGCAACGCCAGCATCGCGACCCCCGACCAGCCGACGATCTGAAGCCCCAGCTCCCCCGCCAACAGCTCCATGTGCAGCTGATAGATCCAGCTCATCAGATAGCCGCCCCACGGCGCGACGCGCACGATCCGCCCGCCATCGGAGGAGAACCACACCATCAGCCGGTCGGCATGATGCCCCGGCATCGCCGCGGGATAATAACGCGCCGGGATCGCGCCCGCTTCGCCGGTCACCTCGAAGGTCCATTTGCCCCCCGGATGCCGAAAGCGCGCGCTGCCGGTCGCAAAGGCGCGATCGAGCGTGGCGCCCAGCCCCGCCCCTGCTCCCGCCACGCCGCCGTCCCCGCGAAGATCACGCGGCGGATCGCCCGCTTCCGCCTGCACCACCGGATGCAGCGCGGCGTCGATCGCGGTGTAGAACACCAGCGCCGATCCCGTGGCGCCGATCACCGCAAACAGCAGCCCCAGCGTCAGCCCGAGCCACAGATGCACCCGCCGCACCGCCAGCCGCACCCGCGATCCCGCCGCGCGCGGCGCCACGCCCGGCGGCTCGGCAAGAAGCACCGCCCCCGCCATCAGAACCGCGTCGCCAGCGACAGCTCGAACGATCGCGGCGCGCCGATATAAACGTTGGTCGACGGATAGCCCGAATACTCGCCGTAGAACGCATCGGTCAGGTTGCGCCCGCGCAGCGTCAGCGTCGCATTCGCTGCCACCGGCACCGAGATGCTCGCGTCCACCACCTCATGCCCCGCCACGCGGATCGTGTTCGCGGTGTCGGTGTAGAAGGCGCCGGCATGGCGCAGGAACCCGCCCAGCGTCACCGTGCCACCGATCGTATAGAGCGCCGAGGCGGTCAGCGTCGTTTCGGGCACGTTGATCGGCCGGTTGCCCGCGCGGTCGACGCGCACCCCACCGATCAGCTCGGACAGTTCGTCATATTGCGCATCGGTATAAGACGCGCCCGCCGACAGCCGCAGCGCCTTCACCGGGTTCACCACCGCGGAAAGCTCCAGCCCCTGCGACGATTGCCGCCCGCCCTGCACGCTCAGCGACGGATTGGCCGGATCGCGCGTCAGGATGTCGCGCTGCTCGATGCGATAGGCCGCGCCCGTCACGCTCGCGCGCCCGCCCCATCCGCTCGCCTTGAACCCCGCCTCATAGGCGCGGCCCTTGGTCAGCCGGAACCGGCTGTTGGCGATCGAGGCGAGCAGGATCGACGACACCGGCGACACCGCAGTGGTATATTGCGCATAGAGCGTAATGCCCGGCGTCGCTTCCCAGCTCGTCCCCGCGCGCCACGACACCGGATCGAATGTCGGGCTGTTGCGATCGACCGCGCCCGACAAATTCTGCGTCGTCGCGCGCGTCAGCGCCATGTGATCCCAGCGCACTCCGCCGACCAGCAGCCACTTGGGCGTGATGTTCAGCGCATCCTCCGCGAACACGCTCGTCTGCCGCAGCTTCGAATCGAACAACACGTTGCCGCTGGTAAAGATCGCGGTGCCGGTCGGCCGCGGCACCACGGCGGGATCGCGCACGTCCACCGCCGGCAGCGCCGATGCCGGCGCCTGCTGCCGCAGGCTCACGAAATCGGTGTCGTTATGCTCGACGCCCAGCGTGAAGCGGTTGCGCATTCCCGCGACCACGCTGTCGTTGGCGATCGCCCCGCGCGCGTTCCAGAATTGGTGATCGTGGCGGAAATCCTGATAGCTCTGGCGGAAGCTGCCGTGGGGAAAGGCGGCGCTCGGCGCGACGAAGCTCTGGCTGTCCGCCAGCAGGAACGCGCGATCGGCGGTATAAGCGGTGAGGTCCAGCGCCAGCGACCAGCCATTGCCGACCGCCCAGTCGAGCCGCGACCGGATCGTCGTCTCGTCCGCGCTCGAATAGGCGCCGTCCGGGTTGTAGTTGCGCCGCCTGAGCGCGCGATCGGCGACCAGCCCGGCGGCGCTCGTCACCGCATCGCTCGGGTTCAGCGCATACTGGCCGGGGATCAGCGGCAGCCCCTGATAGGTCGCGTCGTAGCGATCCTCGAAATGATCCACCGCGATCAGCAGCGACACCGCATCGCTCGGCCGCCACAGCGCGCTCGCCGTCAGCCCGGCGGAGAAGGTGTCGTTATTCTCCACGTCGTACAGGCTGTCGGATCGCTGGTAGCTCGCGTCGGCGCGCACCGCGAGCGTGCCCGTCACCGGCAGGTTCATGCCCCCCGCCGCCATCACCGTGTCGAAACTGCCGACCGAAAACAGCGTGTCGAGCCGCCGCTCGCCCAGCACCGGCTTGCGCGTCACCTTGTTGATGATGCCGGCCAGCGCGCCCTCGCCATACAGGACCGAGGCCGGCCCCTTCAGCACCTCGATCCGGTCGTAATGCCAATTGTTGCTGTCGCGCTGCACCACCGTGGAGGTCGACACGCGCACCCCGTCCTGCAGGATCGACACGGTGTTGCCGGCAAAGCCGCGCATCGAGACCACCGCCGGATTGCCCGGCACGTTGCCGGCGATCGCGCCGACCACCTGGTTGAACGTCTCGCGCGCGGTCCGCAGCCCCTGCACCTGCAGATCGTCCTGCGTCAGCACCTCGACGCTGGCGGGCGTCTCGCGCACCGACAGGCCAAGGCGGCTGGCGGCCTGCGGCTGCGCGTCGAGCTGCAGCGGATCGCGCTGCCCGTTGACGATGATCGCGGGGTCGGCCTGCTCGCCCGCCTCCGGCGTGGCGGCAAGCGAAACGGCAGGCAGCAGGCACGACGCCGCGGCGCTCGCCAGCAGATGGAAACGGAACATGGAACAACACCTTTAACCGGCCCGCTGCGCCAGGCGCCCGCAAGCCGCAGTTCATGGACGCGCCACACGGCGCGCGAACGATGAAGCCTGATCCGATTCCGGTGACGGGCCGCGCCGCCCCTCCCGCGCACTACGTCACCTCGGCCCTGTGCCGGGGTCCACTGTTCCGCGAGATCGACTCAATGGAACTCGCGGCGCCATGGATGCCGGGACAAGCCCGACATGACGACGGGGATTGGGTAGACCGCGCTTGCCTCAACAGCCCGCTGGATCAGACCTCAAATATCAAAGGAAAGCCGGCGGCCCTCTAAGCGGCGGCCGCAGGTAAACCGGCCGCGCCACCGCCGGCAGCACCATTGCGGCGAAACCCACCGCCAGCACAAAGGCGATCAGCGCGGCAAGCTGGATCGGATCGACTGCGCCGAGCGCCGCCGCCGACAGCCCGGCAAAGGCGCACGGCATCTCCACCTGGCCATGCCCGCCCGAGCCGTCATGCTTCATCGGCGCGCCGTGATCCGCCACTGCCTGATGTCCGACCATCTGATGATGCCCGCCCGCCGATTGGCTGACACTAGAAGGCGCCGGCACCACGCCCGGACAGACGATCACCGCCAGCCGCCCGCCGCTCGCATCGATCATATAGCCGGTCGGCACCAGCAGCTTCAGCAGCAGCGCCGCCCCGAGCAGCAGCACGGCAAGATGACGTTGCGCCAGAAAGAGCCGGATGGGCTGCACGGCGCCCGCGCTACGGGGCGGCGTTGCTCATGTCACTGGGACAATCTGTCCCACCCGCTCAACAGCCGAGCTGATCCGCCAGGTCGGTCAGGCTCTCAGCCGACCATTCCCAATCCTGCGCCAGCTTCGCGTCGGGCGCCGCCCGCCCGCCATATTCCATCGGCCGCGCGACAAACGCGGTCTTGAGTCCGCACTCCCGCGCCGCCGCCAGATCGTGGTGGTGCGCCGCGACCAGGCACACGTCTTCTGGCGCTAGCCCCAGGATCTCCGCCGTGCCGAGATACGCGCGCGGATCGGGCTTGTACGCCCGCGTCACCTCCGCCCCCATGATCGCGTCCCACGGCAACCCGCCGCGCCGCGCCATCTCCAGCATCAGCGCGATATTGCCGTTGGACAGCGTCACGATCGGGAAGCGCCGTTTCAGCCGCGTCAGCCCCTCGACCGTATCCGGCCACGGCGTCAGCCGCCGCCACGCAAAGGTCCAGTCCTCCAGCAGCGCGGGGTCGAGCGTCGCCGGATCGACATCGTGATCGCGCAGCGTCGCCTCCAGCATCTCGCGATGCAGCACGTCGAGGATCGTGAAGGCGCGACCCGACTTGGCGTAGGCCGCCATGCCGCTCAGATACTTCTTGCGCCAGTCGTCGGTGAACTGGCCGGCGTCGATCTGCCCGTGGCCAATCTTCTCCAGAAACAGGCCGCTCTCGCTGGCGATGGGGCCACGCCAGTCCACCACCGTCCCGAACACATCGAAGGCGAGCACCCTTGGCAGGCGGCCGTGCGTCATCGATCCTCTCCCAGCTTCTGCCCGGTGCTAGGCGCCCCGCCCCCCGTGGACAAGCCGCGCGGTTCCGGCCACTCCTGTTGCCAGCGACACGAAAACGGGTGCGGTCATGGCGTTCACGGCAACAATCCTTCTTCTCGGATCGGGCGAGCTCGGCCGCGAATTCGTTATATCTGCCAAACGCTTAGGCTGCTACGTCGTCGCCTGCGACAGCTACGACAACGCCCCCGCGATGCAGCTCGCCGACGCGCGCGAGGTGTTCTCGATGCTCGACGCCGACCGCCTGCGCGCCGCGGTGGACAAGCACCGCCCCGACTTCATCGTCCCCGAAGTGGAGGCGATCCGCACCGAAGTCCTCGCCGACCTCGAGTCCGCCGGCACCACCATCGTCCCCTCCGCCCGAGCGACGATGATGACCATGAACCGCGACGGCATCCGCGAGGTCGCGGCGGTCGATCTCGGCCTGCGCACCTCGCGTTACCGCTACGCCGAAACGCTGGAGGAAGTCCGCGCGGGCGCCGCGCATACCGGCCTGCCGTGCGTGATCAAGCCGGTCATGTCCTCCTCCGGCAAGGGGCAAAGCACGGTCCGCGCCGAGGCGGATCTGGCGGCCGCATGGGATTATGCCGTCGCCAACATGCGCGGCGACCGGGCGCGCGTGATCGTCGAGGAATTTGTCGATTTCGACTATGAAATCACGCTGTTGACGGTGCGCACGCGCGAGGGCGTCCTCTTTTGCCCGCCGATCGGGCACCGCCAGGAACGCGGCGATTACCAGGAAAGCTGGCAGCCCGCCGCCATGTCCGAGGCCGCGATCGCGGCGGCGCAGGACATGGCGCGCAAGGTGGTGGACGACCTTGGCGGCTATGGCCTGTTCGGCGTCGAGTTCTTCGTGAAGGACGATGACGTCATCTTCTCCGAGTTGTCGCCGCGCCCGCACGACACCGGCATGGTGACGCTGATCTCGCAGGATCTGAGCGAGTTCGACCTCCACGCCCGCGCGATCCTCGGCCTGCCGATCCCTGCAATCACCAGTCACGGTGCGGCGGCATCCGCGGTGATCCTGGCCGATCGCGTGTCGGAAACGGTGCGATACGAAGGGCTCGCCGAGGCGCTGGCGACGCCGGGCAGCGCGGTGGACGTGCGGATCTTCGCCAAGCCGACGACGCGGCCCTATCGCCGCATGGGCGTGGCGCTCGCCCGCGCCGAAACGACAGACGACGCGCGCCGCATCGCGGCCGAGGCGGCGGGCAAGGTGAAACTGCACTACGACAAGGCCTGACTGAACGAACCCGGGGGGAGACGAACCGTGTACCTGAGCCGAACCATCGCCGCCGCGCTGATCGCTGCGCTTGCCGCACCGCCCGCGCTTGGCCAATCCGCCATGCCGGCGCCCGCCCCAGCCTCCACCCCCGCCAATACCCGTCTGAAGGCCGAAGCAATCGCCGGGGTCGAACAACAGGCGAAGCTGGTGCAGGAGATGGTGGATTCGGTCTACAGCTTCGCCGAGCCCGGCTTTCAGGAATTCCAGACTATGGAATATCTGACCGGCATTCTCGAGAAACACGGCTTCACCATCACCCGCGGCGTCGCCGGCATGCCCACCGCCTGGACGGCGACCTGGGGCAGCGGCGGGCCGTTGATCGCGCTGGGCAGCGACGTCGACGGCCTGCTCGGCCTCAGCCAGGTGCCCGGCTCGCCCGAGCTGAAACCGCAGGTGGCGGGCGCCCCCGGCCATGGCGAGGGGCATAATTCGGGCATGCCGCTGCAGATCGCGGCCGCCATCGCCGCCAAGCAGGTGATGCAGAAGAACAAGATCCCGGGCCGCCTGCTGCTGTGGCCGGGCGTCGCGGAGGAGCTGATCGGCGCCAAGGCCTATTACGTGCGCGCCGGGCTGTTCAAGGACGTCGACGCCTGCATCTTCACCCATGTGTCAAACGAGTTCAGCACCGCCTGGGGCGACACGGGCAACAATGCCGCGGTGTCTGTGGAATACACTTTCCATGGCAAAACCGCGCATGCTGCGGGCATGCCGTGGGAGGGGCGCAGCGCGCTCGATGGCGTGGAGCTGATGAACGTCGGCTGGAACATGCGGCGTGAGCATCTGCCGCTCAGCCAGCGTTCGCATTACGTCATCACCGATGGCGGCAAGCAGCCCAATATCGTGCCCGACACCGCCACCGTCTGGTATTATTTCCGCGACACCGCCTTTGCCAGCGTGCGCCACCTGTTCGAGACGGGGAACGAGATCGCCAAAGCCGCGGCGATGGGCACCGGCACCACGGTGACGCAGCGCACTTTAGGCTATGCCGCACCAAATTACGGCAACAAGCCGCTCGCCGAGGCGGCCTGGGCGAACATCAAGGCGGTCGGCATGCCGCAATGGAGCGCGAGCGACCAGAGCTTCGCAAAGTCTGTGCAACAGGCGAACGCGCGCGAGCTGAAGCCGCTCGCGAGCGAGATCGCTCCGCTCTCCACACCCGACACGCGCGAGAAATCGACCGGCGGCGGATCGGACGACATCGGCGACGTGATGTGGACGGTACCGACGATCACCGTGCGTTATCCGTCCAACATCCCCAACATGATCGGCCACAATGTGCTCTCCGCGATCGCCATGGCAACACCGATCGCGCACAAGGGCGCGGTGCAGGGCGCCAAGGCGGTGAGCGCCACGGTGATCGACCTGATGACCAATCCCGCGCTGATCGCCGAGGCCAAGGCGTTCCAGCGCGACGTGCAGTTCAAAGACCAGAAATACGATCCACTGCTGACCGCCGAGGACAAGCCGGCCATCCACCTCAATGCCGAGATTATGGAGCGGGTGCGGCCGCAGCAGAAGCCGCTGTACTACGATCCGGCCAAGTACCGCAGCTATCTGGAACAGCTCAAGATCGCCTACCCCGCGTCCTGAGCGCTACACCTGAAATAGCTGCATGCTGATCCGCCCGTTCCGTCCCGCCGATGCGCCGCTGCTTGCCACGCTATACCATGCGTCGGTGCACGGCGCGGGCGGGCGGTATTACACGCCCGCGCAGCTCGCCGTCTGGAGCCCCGCTCCCGCCGATCCCGCGCGCTACCTGCAACAGGCGGCGGGGCGCATCTTTCTGGTGGCGGAGGACGCGGACGGGCGCGTGGTCGGCTATGGCGATCTGGAGCCCGACGGGCACCTCGATCACCTGTATTGTCACCCCGACGTGATCGGAACCGGTGTCGGCGCCGCGCTTTACCACGCGCTAGAAGAGGCAGCACGGCGCGACGGGATCGCGCGGCTGTATGTGGAGGCGAGCGAGAACGCCCGCCCGCTGTTCGAGCGCCGCGGCTTTGCGCTGGATGCGCGCAACGATTTCGCGCGGAACGGCGTCGCCATTCATAACTATCGCATGTCGAAGCGGCTGGTACTGGCGTGAACGCTCCCGTGACCACGAGCATTGGACGCTTATGAAGGCAAAGAAAATGGGGGAGGCATGAAGAGGCTCGCGCTGCTGTTCGGTATCCTGCTCGCCATCGCAACCTTTGTCTGGTTCTTTTATCTGGTGCCACTGGGATGCGCCATGAACACGACCAGTTGCCGCGAGCGGTTCGAGCTCGTCAGTTCGGTTGGCCTGCGCCATTTCTGGGCGCCACTGACGGTGGCGATGATCGCCATTTTTTACGGCATGAGGCGCACCTGACATGGCATCAATACGCTGGCTTTCGCTGTTGTTGATCGCTCTGGCGGTTCCGATTGTTCCCGCGCCGGCCGGCAGCGTGTCCTCGCCCATGGCAACCGCCGTCTGTGCTCCGGTAGATGACGTGGACAGTTGCTGGAAGGAAGGCGTTGTTGCGGAACGTCGCGACGATCAAGCCGCAGCATTGGCGGCGTACGATCGCTCCTGCACGGCCGGGCTAACGATCTACGGCTGTTACGAGGCCGGCAAGATCGCCTTTTCCGATCCGCGATTGCGCGACTATCAAGTGGCCCGGGCGCGGATGGCGCGCGTGTGTGCGTCGCCGGACATCGGCATGGGTCCTTATGGGTGCACTTTCCTGGGGATCATGCAGCGTGACGGTCTGGGCGGTCCCAGACAATTGCGTGAGAGCACCTTCAGCTTCGTGCGCGCCTGCTTCACCCACAATGACGACCATTATATCGACGGCCGCGGCTGCGCGGCACTGGCGGACGATCTACCTACTGCCGACGTGATGGATACAAACCACATTGCCTGGCCGCGCCCATACATTCGCTATCTCGCTTATGCGATGGGCTGCACCGATCAGATGCCGCAGCTGTGCGGCAAGGCGACCGACCTCTATCGCCGGGGCGAGGCGGCGTCGGCGGATTGGATGGTCATGTGCGAAGAACATCTGGCTGGCGGTGCCCCTGCCGGCATTTGTCCGCGGTTGGCCGATCCGGCACTTTCAGCCGACCTCGATCACCGACATGTCCTGCGGCGCACCTTGGCCCGCATGTTCGGTGTTGCGACAGACCTGCCCGCGCGCCCTTGATGGTCGCCGTCGCCGGTTTCTGGCGACACGATTCAACCGTTGGCATGATCGGGTGTGGAGAAGACGACAGCGTTGATCTGCGCGGCAGCGATGCGGGTGTCAGTGCCGGAGAGGCGTTGCCGATCGAGCGTTGACACTGTCCGAGCTTCGGCGGAACCTGCCGCCTGATCGAGTCCACCAAGCGGCGCGGCAGGAGAGTGATTATGGCGACAGCCCTGCGCGACGAGGCAATGACGCCCGACAGCCCGACACGCGTGCCCGACACGGCATTGCAGCAACTGCACGATGAGGGGTGGTGCGTCATCCCCGACGTGATCGACGCCGCAACCACGCGTACTGCGCTCGACCGGCTCCTCGCTGCGGCCGCGCGCAGCGAAGAGCAGGGGATCGCCACCTTCATGCCGGTGCTGGACCCTAACGCCAGCAACGTGCGCGTCTTCTACCTGCTGGAGCATGACGCGATTTTCCGCGACCTGATCCGCCACCCCGACGCGCTGGCGCTGGTGCGCGCGCTATTGGGGCGCGATTTCCTGATATCGAACTTCACCGCCAACATAGCGCGGCCCGGCGCACGCTCCATGGCGCTCCATTCGGATCAGTCGATCGTGGTGCCGGCGCCGTGGCACGCAGCCTGGGCGGTCAACGTCATCTGGTGCCTGTCCGACGTGCGATTCGAGAATGGTGCCACCCTATTCATTCCCGGCAGCCACCGCTGGCGCACGCATGAGGAGGTGCCTGAAGACGCTGCAGCGCACCTCCGCCCGTTCGAGGCCAAGGCGGGGTCGGTCGTCGCCATGGACGGCCGGCTGTGGCATACCTCGGGCGCCAACATCACCGCCGACGAGGATCGCGCGCTTCTGTTCGGCTATTACAGCAAGGCGTTCCTGCGTCCGCAGGTAAACTGGAACGCCGCACTCTCCCCCGCGACACAGGCGGGTCTCGACGGTGCGCTGTTCGACCTTCTGGGCCTTGGCGTCAGCGCGAACACGGGCGAAGCGGCGCGGATCGACCAGCGCGCCTCGCGCGAATAGGGCAAAGCGGCGTTACCCACGCGCCAAAGAATACGCTAGGCGCGAGAGGGCGCGATCGGATCGGCCTGCGGCATGGCAGCGATGGTTTGCTCCACCGCCGCGGCGCCTTCGGCAGACGAAGTAGCGAGATCGAGCGGGCGACCGCCCAGTGCCTCGTGCGGCGTGTTCAGAAATACGCGCGCGGCCTCCGTGCCGAGCCGCGCAAAGGCGATGCGCACAATGCGTCCCTCTCGCTCGGCCTCATCACCCGACAGGCGTGAGGCGACACGCGCGGGGCGGAACATGCGGCGCGCCGGCCGCGACGACTTCGGCTCCTCGGTTGGCGAGGGCACGGCCGAGGCAACGTTCTGCGTAACGGGGTCGGTCATGCGCTGCACTGCGCGATCATCGGCGAGCGAGCATCGACCTGGACTTCGGCGATGCGGCGAGCATAACCTTTGGCAAGCGCGCGATGAGAATGACGCGCCTCGGCGCAGGTGGCATCATCAGCCCGCGCCAGCGACACCTGATGGCGATAGAAAAGCTCGTTCAAATCCAATGGATCGTCTCCTCACGTAAGCGGGAGCACGATGGTCTCTCAGTCAGCGGCGCCTACGGATCGGAACTGCCGCCGATGAACCTGATATGGGTGTAGCTGGCCTAAGTCGCAAGTCGCGCAAGAGGTAGGCCATTGTGGCTGATTTACGTCGCGGCGGCGTAAAACAGCCATTCGCCGGGACCTTAATTGTTATCACGCGTTTCAGGTTAATGACTGACAACCGGATCGTTGCGATTGGCCTGTTGACCCAGCGTGATCTGGAAGTGCTCGGCACAGGATTCTCGCGTGCCTTTCCGGTACAGGATATGTCTGATTTCGACGATCTTCTTTCCAAGCTCGATCGGATCGACGCGGTCCCGCCGCGACGCGAGCAGCGGCCCCACCGCTAAAACAAGATATCGGTGTTGCGCCGGCCCAGCGCCAAAACCATCATGACATGGATAAATGTTATCGCGCGTCCGTTGACGTGGCGCCTGGTTATACCAGATGCAACGACGCAGCGATTGACGATCTGGTGGCAGCGCTCGTAGCGGCGGTATTTCGCTCTTCCGCTGTGAAAGGGGCCGCGGCACATGCGCCATTTTCGACCGTGTTCCCGATGAAGCTGATGCCCGCCTGCCGCTATAGCCGCGACGGCGATCGTGCGCGGGGATGGTCGCGCCGGCGCGACGGCACCCCATGAAACCTTGGATGATCGACCGGGGCGCCTGGCGCCTGCGACGCACGGAACAAAGGACACGATCGATGCCGGACGTTCTGATGGAGGTGTGCGTCGACAGCCCGGAAGGGCTTGCCGCCGCGATCGGGGGCGGTGCCGATCGCATCAAGCTGGCCTCCTCCCTGTCGCTGGGCGGGCTCAGCCCCTCCGCCGGGCTGCTGGGGTTGGCGCGCGATTGCCCGGTACCGATGCGCGCGCTGATCCGACCGCGCGAAGGCGACATGATCTATGGCGAGCGCAAGCGCACCGCCATGTTCCGCGATATCGATGCGGCACGCGCGGCTGGCGTGGAGGGCGTCGCGATCGGTGCGCTGACACCCGAGAGCACGCTGGACATCGCCATGCTCGAGGCGCTGGTCGCGCATGCCGCGGGGCTCGCCGTGACGCTGCACCGTGCGGTCGACCTGCTGGCCGATCCGGTGACGGCAGTGCCCATCGCCGCCGAGCTGGGCATCGGCACGATCCTGACCTCTGGCGGCGCACGCACCGCGATCGAGGGGCTGGAGACGATCAAGACGATGCGCTGGCTGGCCGACGACCGGGTGACGATCTCGGCCGGCGGCGGGCTCCACCCCGGCAATGTCGCCGCGGTGGTCGCGGCGACCGGGGTGCGCGCGATACACGCCTTGTGCTCGCGCCCGGTTGCCAACGCCTCGCCCCGTGCGGTGGAGCTGGGGCTCGAATCCGAGCTGTCGCGCGTTACCGATGCGGGTGAAGTGGCGGCAATGCGCGCCGCGCTCGGCCGTCCGGCAGCGGTGGTGACTCCGGCGTCGACCCGCACGCCGGTGCGCGCGTCCAATAGCACGCTGATGCATGCCGAGGCGGCGGAAGCGCCCGCTGTCGTGGCGCGCCTCGTTGAACGCAACGCCGCGACACTCGATCGCATCGCCGCGCGGCTGCGAACCAACCCGCCGCCGTTCGTCGTCACCTGTGCACGCGGCTCCTCCGATCACGCCGCGACCTATGGCAAATATCTCTTCGAGACGATGACGGGCACGCCCGTCTCCTCTGCCGCGCTGTCGGTCGCGTCGATCTTCGGCGTGCCGCTGCGCGCGAAAGGCGCCTTGTGCCTTGCCATCTCACAATCGGGTCGCAGCCCCGACCTGCTCACCAGCGTCAGCGCCTACAAGGCGGCGGGCGCGTTCGTGGTGGCGCTGGTCAATGACGAAAGCTCGCCACTGGCCGAACTGGCGGACGAATTGCTGCCGCTGTGCGCTGGACCGGAGCGGTCGGTGGCGGCGACGAAGTCGTTTATCGCCGCGCTTGCGGCTCAGGCCGCCCTCGCGGCGGCGTGGTCGCGCAACGATCGCCTGTCGCAGCAGCTCGCCGTGCTGCCCGGCACCATGGCGCGCGCATTTGATCTCGACTGGAGCGCGGCGCGCACGCGCCTGCTGGGCGCAACCAACCTGTTCGTGCTGGGGCGCGGGCATAGCTTCGGCATTGCACAGGAGGCGGCGTTAAAATTTAAGGAAACCTGCGGCTTGCATGCCGAGGCGTTTTCCGCCGCCGAGGTGCGCCACGGGCCGATGGCGATTATCGGGCGCGGCTTTCCGGTGCTCGCCTTTGCCACGGCCGACATGTCGGGTGATGCGGTGCGCAGCGCGGTGGCGCAGTTCAGCCAGCGGGGCGCACTAACCATGCTGGCGGACGCGGCGGGCGGCGGTAACCTGCCCGCGATCACCACCGCCGCGCCGCTGGAGCCGATCCTGATGATCCAGAGCTTCTACCGCATGGCGAACGAGCTGGCGCTGGCGCGCGGGATCGACCCGGATGCGCCGCCGCATCTGAAGAAGGTGACGGAGACGCGATGAGCGCGCTCGTTTTCGAGAACGGTACGGTGATGACCGGCTATGGCCGCACCGCCGATCAACTGCATGTGGTGGACGGGCGGATCGTGGTCGAGGCGCCGGCGGGTGCGCGATACATCGACCTGGGCGGCGGGTGGTTGTTGCCCGGCTTCATCGATACGCAGGTGAACGGCGGCGGGGGCGTGCTATTCAACGATGAGCCGAGCGTCGCGGCGATCGCCACGATCGGGGCGGCGCATGCGCGCTTCGGCACAACCGCTTTTTTGCCGACGCTGATCTCCGACACGCTGGACCGGGTGGACCAGGCGATGCGTGCCGTTGAGCAGGCGATCGCGGACGGTGTGCCGGGCGTGGTGGGGATCCATATCGAGGGGCCGTTTCTCAATCCGGCGAAGAAGGGGACACATGACGCGAGCCGGTTCCTGACGCTGGACGATGCCGCGATCGCGCTGTTGAGCGGGCTGAAAGCGGGGCGGACCATGGTCACCTTGGCCCCGGAGATGACGACGCCGGCCGCTATCCGGAAACTTTCGGCCGCGAACGTGATCGTGTCGGCCGGGCATAGCGATGCCGATTATGCGACCATGCGCACGGGCTTCGACGCGGGCGTGACGGGCGTGACGCACCTGTTCAACGCCATGTCGCCGCTGCACCATCGCGCGCCCGGCGTGGTCGGCGCGGCGATCGAGAACCAGGAGATCTACGCCGGACTGATCGTCGACGGCCAGCATGTCGCGCCCGCCGCGCTGCGCATTGCGCTGGCGGCGCGGCCGCGGGATCGCTTCATGCTCGTCACCGATGCGATGGCGTCGGTGGGAACCGATGCGACGAGCTTCACTTTGCAGGGCAAGACGATCCGCATCGTCGATGGCGTGTGCATGGAGGAAGACGGCACCCTGGCCGGCTCTGCACTCGACATGGCCAGCGCGGTGCGCAACGCGGTGGGGCTGCTGGGGGTGAGTATCGCCGAGGCTGCGGCCATGGCGGCGGGCGCGCCGGCGGCGTTCCTGTCACTCACCGATCGCGGCGCGTTGCATCCGGGGATGCGGGCGGACCTTGTGTGGTTGGACGCAGATTTAAAACCACGCGGCACCTGGATCGGCGGAATAGCCGCAGCGTAACCCGCGGCTCGGTGCGCCCCTAGCGGGCGAGCTGCGACAGGCGGGTGGCGAGTTCCTGCTTGCGAAACGGTTTGGTAAGTCGCGGCAGTTCGGGGCCGACGTCGTCATGCTCGGCATAGCCCGACACCAGCAGCACGAGCATCTCCGGGTGGCGGCGCCATACCCGCCGCGCCAGCTCGGCGCCGGTGAGGCCGGGCATCAGGTGATCGGTTATGAGCAAGTCGAACGGCTCGCCGCGCTCGATCCGCGCCAGTGCCGCCTCGCCCGAGCCTTCCTCCGTCACCCGGTAGCCCAAGTCGAGCAGCATGTCGGCGGTGGTGGCGCGCACCGCCGCCTCGTCGTCGACCAACAGCACCTGCCCGCCGGGGAACGGCACGCGCGCCGCAAGGTGCACCGCGGACGCGCGCTCGGGCGCCGCGGCGCTGCGCGGCAGCCATAATTCCACGTCGGTGCCCAGTCCCAGCCGGCTGCGGATGGTAAGCGCGCCACCCAGTTGCGAGGCGAGGCCGTGCACCATCGACAGGCCAAGTCCGGTGCCCTTCCCCACCCCCTTGGTGGAAAAGAACGGCTCGATCGCGCGGGCCAGCGTCGCTTCGTCCATGCCCATGCCGTTATCGGCGACCGACAAGCGGACATAAGATCCGGGCGGCAATTGTGCGCGGTGGCCGGCGCCGACCGCCTCCGCCGAGGCGGCAATGCGCAACGTGCCGCCGCCGGGCATCGCGTCGCGCGCGTTTACCGCGAGGTTCAGCAGCGCCATTTCGAGCTGGTTGGGATCGCATTCGGCGGCCGGCAGGTCGTCGGCGGTTACCACCTCCACCTTGATCGCGGGGCCGGTGGTGCTCGCCACCAAGTCGCCCATCCCCGCCACAAGCTCGCCGATATCTACCGCGACCGCCTGCAACGGCTGGCGACGGGCAAAGGCGAGGAGACGCTGCACCAGCGTCTTGGCGCGCTCGGCCGACTGGATCGCACCGGCGATCAGCCGCTGTTCGCGCACCGTTCCCAGCCCGCGCCGCTGCAACAGATCGAGCGAGCCGACGATAGGAGCGAGCAGATTGTTGAAATCGTGTGCGACACCGCCGGTCAGCTGGCCCATGGCCTCCATCTTCTGCGCCTGGCGAAGCGCGTCCTGCGCCGCCGCCAGCTCGGCCTGGCGTTCCTTTTCGGCGGTGATGTCGCGGGTGACGCAATACAGCTTGCCCCCTTCGGGCACCGCGACCCACGACAGCCAGCGCCAGCCCCCGTCCCGCGTGCGATAACGGTTCTCGAAGTGCAGCACGGCATGGCCGCGCCGCAGATCCTGCACCGCCGCCTGGGTATCGCGGCGATCGTCCGGGTGGACGAAATCCATGAAGCGCCGGCCGACGACTTCTTCCAAGGGCCAGCCCAGCGCCTTTTGCCACGCCGGGTTCACCGCATCGAACACGCCCGTCTCCGTATCGGCGACCGACAGGAGATCCATGCTGTGCTGCCACACCAGCCCGCGCTCGCGCGAGCGGGCGATCACCTGATGCTCCAGATCGGCGTTGAGCGCGGTCAGCGCCTCTTCCGCGCGCTTGCGATCGGTGATGTCGACCGAGGCGCCGAACCAGCGCAGCAGCCGCCCGGTGCGCGGATCGCGATACGGCTCGGCGCGGACCAGGAACCAGCGATAGTCGCCGGTGGCGGAGCGGATGCGATGCTCCGTTTCGAAACTGGTGCCGGTGCGATACGCCTCGGCAAAGGTCGCCATGGTCGCGGCGGCATCATCGGGGTGCACGTAGTTTTGCGACAGGGCAGCCGGATCCGCCGGCATGCTATCGGCGCCGGTGTAATCGAACCAATGCTTGTTGAAGAACTCGGCCCTGCCCTGCGCGTCGGTGATCCAGGTGATCTGCGGCACGGCATCGGCCATCAGGCGAAAGCGCGTCTCGCTGTCGCGCAGCTGCCGCTCGCTCTGCTTGCGCGCGGTGGTATCCTTGACGATGCACAGAACACCCGCCGGACATCCTTCGTCGTCGGGTACCGGCGAATAATCGAGATTGACCCAGGCGGGCGTCGGCGCGCCGTCGCGATCCAGCGTCAGCTGCCGGTCGTGGTAGCTCAGCGCCCCGCCGGCGAGCACCACCGACAGCACATGTGTGTTGAACTCGGCCACCTGCGGCCACGCCTCGCGCACCGGCACGCCGATATGATCGACCAGCCCGGCGCGCTGCCCGCCGCTGGCGAAGCCGGCCTGGGCATCGTTGTACAGCATGATCCCCGCCTCGCCCCACAACAGCGCCATGGCGACGGGGGAGCGCAGCATGGTGAGCACGGCGGTGCGCAGGCTGACCGGCCAGGCGTCCAGCGCGCCGAGCGGGGTCGCGGACCAATCCAGCGCCGCGATCCGGGCCCCGCAGGCGCCGGTCGCGCGCAAGGTTTCCTGGAACGACACAATCGTGGCCTTCAAGACTTGCCTCTTTTCGCGATTAGCAGCCGACGGGAAACGCGGCACGCCGCCGAAAGGTGGCAACGCAATGTTACGAATGGAGGTAGTCGGGGGGGACGCGGTGACGCAAGCCTTGTGCGGTGCGCCGAGCCGCATGGGCAGGCGTGTCGTAGCCGTGGCGGACGGGACTTGGGGGGATCGGGCCGGGCGCATCATGCCCTGCCCGCACCCCGGACTATCACACCAACGTGGCGCGGGACCGGATCGCGTTCAGCACCGGGGGGTCGACGCGATACACCGCCAGGCGGCGCCCGCCGCGATTGCAATGATCGGTGATCCGCCCGGCATAATGCCGCCGCACCAGCCCGGCGCGCACCAGATCGGAAACCGCGCGGCTGACATTGGCTTTGCCGATCGCCAGCGCTTCCTCGGCCAGCGCCGCCTCCACCCGATCGGGATCGCTGCTGCCGATGCGCGCCGCGACCCGCGCGCGCAGGTCCGCGCGGCGGCGATCGCGCGCGGCGAGCGGCACGAGCTGGCGGGCGAGCCAATCGCGTAGCGAGACACGCTCCACCCCTGCCCCGCTGTCGCGCGCGGGCGCCGGCACCTGCACCCACGGCCCCGCCTCGCCATCGGCGCGCGCCGCCTCGGCAATGAGGCCGAGCACCATGAAGGCATAGCGCGGGCGGCTGGAGGCGGCGGCAAGCGCGGCAAGGATCGAGCCGAGATCGGGGCGGGTGGCGGCGGCAGCGGTCATGCCGGCGAATCAAGCACATGCGGAACCAAAGGTGAATCCCTGTTCTGCCCACCGCGCCGCCGCGCACGGTGCCGGCGTCGCTTTTGTCACTCGTGACACTTTGCCGACGGGCGCGCAGGCAGAGTGTCACACGTGACGGTCACGGGCGCGCGGCAGCACCATGACGTAGACAAAGTCGCAGCCGCATCCCGGCGCTTTCGCGACGGGTCGCCGATCTTTTCACAACGGGCTTGCCGGCAGCACGGTGCAGCGCGCCCGATCTCGCTGCGCGCCAGGCAAAATGTTATGGCTTCCACTTTGGATAGCGGACGCCAGCGGCATGAGCGTCGCTTTCGCCGCCCGGCCCAGGTCTATTTTTCCGGCATGCCGATCAGGCCGGCGGCGTCAGCCACTTGGCCGTGACGACGCGCGGCTCCTCGGCATAGCCGAGGCGATCGTAGAAGCGCGCCACGGCGATGTTGGTGGGGCGGATCATTAGCTGCACCTTGCGCACGCCGCGGGCGGCAAGCCAGCGCTCGGCGGCTTCGACTATCGATTGCCCGACCCCGTGGCCCCGCCGGTCGGGCGCGGCGGCGAGGTAATAGAGCCAGCCGCGGTGCCCGTCGTGCCCCACCATCACCGCGCCGACGATTACCTCGCCCTGCTCTCCCAATAGGATCGCGGACGTGTCGCCGGTCTGCGCGAAGCGGAAATCCGCTACCGGATCATTGTGGCTGACGATCAGCCCGCAGGATCGCCACAGCGCGACGACCGGCGCTTCGTCCTCGATGGTGGCGGGGCGGATCGTTAAGGTGATGCTCGTGCTCCCGGGTAGGCAAGGCGCCCCAACGGGTTTGTACCTCGCCTAGCCGGCGATGACGAGCGTCGGCGCCGTGTGGGTCGGTACGGCAGCCGGGATCGCCGTCGGCGCCGCGGTCTCGATACGGTTACGGCCGCGTGCCTTGGCGAGATACAGCGCGCAATCGGCGGCGGACAGCAGCTCGCCGAGGTTGGTGCCGCCAACCCCCTGCCCCGCGTCCTGCTCCGCCACCCCGATGCTGACCGTCGCCGCAATGCCCGGCGTGCGCGGGTCCTGCGGCACGGCGGCGGCAAAACGCGCGGCCAGCACGCGGCCGAGATCGCGCGCGACGCCGTGGCCGAAGCCGGGCAACAGCGCGACGAA
Organism: Sphingomonas dokdonensis; assembly: GCF_002197685.1. Classification (GTDB taxonomy): domain Bacteria; phylum Pseudomonadota; class Alphaproteobacteria; order Sphingomonadales; family Sphingomonadaceae; genus Sphingomonas; species Sphingomonas dokdonensis. The sequence goes on from NZ_NBBI01000007.1 coordinate 23,630, forward strand.
CTCCTCGCCCCCGATCCGCGCCACCGCCGCATCCGGGCCAAGCGTCGCGCGGGCGGTGTCGGCGAATATCTGCAGCACCGCATCGCCCGCGGCATGGCCGTGCTGATCGTTGATCGCCTTGAAATGATCGAGATCGAACGCGAGCAGCGACGCGGGCGCCGCGCTGCCCTGCCCGTCACGGGCCCGCAACAGCCGCTCGCCCTGGTCGAAGAACCAGCGTCGGTTGCCGAGCCCGGTGAGGAAATCGGTGCTGGAGCTTTCCAGCAGCTGGCGGTGCGCCTCCTCGCGGATCATCGACAGCAGCGCCATCGGCAGACCGACCGAATACAGCACGCCCTCGTACATGGTGAGCATGCCCGCAAAGGCCAGCGCCGGTGCACCATAACGCGCGACCAGCAGCGGCAGCACCACGACGCGCGCGGCATAGAACAGGCTATGGACGGCGAGGATTGCCACCACCAGCCGCCGGGCACGCAAGGGGCGCAGCGCACGGGCACGGATCATCTCCCAGGTGGTGAGCGCACTTGCCACAACGATCGGGATACCGCCGAGATAGCTCCACAAGGTCGCCTCCAGCCGCGCGCCGCCGACCAGCCAGGCGAACGCAAGCCCCGCCCATAGTGCGATCGACACACGGACGTGCCGGCGCCGGCTGAACAGCGCGACAGCGTTCAGGAGCAGCAGATAGCCGCTGACGATCACCAGATTGCCCATGGCGGCGCCGATCACGCCCGGCAGCAGCCCGCGAAGTCCGCCGATCGCGCAGCCCGTGGCGAGCAGCAGGTAGCTCGCCGTCAGCAGCCGCAATTCGGCCCGCCGCTGGCTACGCGCGCGCAGCTCCCAATAGGTCAGCGCCGCGCTGAGCACGAGCGTGCCCACCGCCAGCAGATACAATGTAAACAGATCGAAACGCATCGCGCCGTGTTTGTCCCCCCATGTTCTTCTACCTAGCCATTCGGAAACATTCGTTTAACCGTTGCAACCGGATCGGCCCTACCCCGCGGCGATCGGCCGCGATCGGCCGGCGCTGGCATCCTGCGGCCGGGCTGCTATGGCGCCCGCCGCAGCCGCCTCTTTCGGGTTTCCGGCCGCTGCTTTCCTTCAGAGCCCGCGCAAAGGAGTTGGTGGATGGCGTGGGTCATTCTCGGCTGTGCCGTTGTTACCGAAATCATCTGGGCGCTGAGCCTCAAGTGGGCTGCCGTGCAGGCGAGCTGGCAGGCATCGATCGTGCCGATCACCTTGAGCTTCGTGAACATGGGGCTGCTGGCGCTGGCGATGCGCGGATTGGCGGCGGGTACCGCTTATGCGGTGTGGACCGGGCTGGGCGCGGTGGGCGTCACCATCTTCGGCGTCGTCCTGTTTGGCGAGCGGCTGAGCCCGGTGCAGATCGGCTTTCTGGCGCTGATCATCGTCGGGGTGGTCGGCACGAAGCTTTTCGCGCCACAATAAAGAGCGACGGCAGCCGGCGCTCGGGCGGCGCCGGCTGGGGCTTAGAGGCTAGGCAGCAAATACCTAGACGGACATGACGCTGCCGGGCCAATATCGTGTGAGCGATGGCCACGGCATTGCCGAATTAACGGTTGCTGGCGTCCTGCATCGTCGTTGCGACGCCGCGCGCCGTGTCAGCTTGCTGGCGCCATTCGCGCCCCGTCATGCAGATCTTGTCCTTCTGCGCGATCGATCCGGTGCGCGGGATCTTGCGGCAGATTACCTTGTCCAAGTCGTTCGCCTTTGCCGCAACCGCCGGTTGAGCGGTTTGCGGCGCCGCAGATACTTGGAGCAGCGCGATGAGCAGGCTTGTTGTCAGCACGGAGATGGTCCGATCTTTTATCCGTTGATGCCAAGCTTCATTCCAGAATGCGTGGCTGTTGGCAATTGACGCGTCGGTTCGGATGCCGCGGGAGAGTTGTCACGTTCGAGAGTGAGCCCCTCCCCTTCCCTACATCATCCGATCCGACCCCAATGCTCCAGCGCCATCGCATTGTAGCGCTGCATCGCCGCGACCATCTCCTGTCGCCGCGCCACGTCCACCAGCTCGGCGGGCAGCAGTGGATCGGAATTGATGGCACGCAGCACCGATTGGCCGAGTAGATAGGTTTCGCGCGCGGCATCGGTGGTGGCCATGCGCGCCACGCGATCGCTGCTGGCGGCCATCTCGCTCAGCCAATAATCATAGCCCGTCTCCAGCGCACGCGCCGGCCATAAGGCGCGCCACGCGGCGTCCTGCGCCGGCTCGGCCATGCACCCGGCGAGGAGCGGCGCCTCCCCTTCCAGCCCCAGCCCGGCCAGCGCGCGGCGCAGCGTGGCGATGTCCTGCGCGAGATTGTCCGCCCGCACCCAGGTGCCCGCCCCGGCCGCGGCGAAGCCCGACAGGCGCAGCGCGCGCTCGCGCCGTTGCAGCCCCGCGCGATCGGTGCGGCCGAGCGGATGCGTGAGCACCACCAGCCATCCGCCCGCCCATGGGCGCACCGTTTCCTCCACGCGCATCCAGCCGCGCGCCTTGGCATGAAGCGCGGACGCCGCCGGGCCGAGCGCATACACGCCGCGCTCGGGCTGCACCGCCATTCCCTCGCGCACCAGCCGCCCCAGCGCGACTCGCACCGCGCTGTCCTCGATGCCGAAGATCGCCGCGCGCTCGATAAGGCCACTCGCGGTGAACGGCGCGGGCGCGCTGGCGGACAGCAGCCACAAGGCCAGCGAGCGCGGCGACACGGGCGTGCGCCAATCATGTAACGTACTTTGACTCATCATGTGGTTCGGCGTTATATACTGCAGGAGAGGAGAACGGGCGTGAAGGTGTCAGATTATCTCTCGTCAAGCGAGCTTCAGGCGCTCACCAAACGATCGGATGCGCGTGCCTGGTTCACCTTTGCGGTAAATTGGGGGCTGATCGCGGGCGCCTTCGCGCTGGCGATCGCCTGGCCCAACCCGCTGACCATCGTGCTTGCCGTGCTGATCCTCGCCGCGCGGCAGCTGGGTTTGGGCATTCTGGTGCACGATTGCGCGCACCATGCGCTGTTTCGCGATCGCCGCACCAACGAGGCGGTGGGGCAATGGCTGGCCGGGACGCCGATCAACCTCTCGCTTGCGGGGTATCGCACCTATCACCTGGCGCATCACCGCTATGCCGGCACGCCGCAGGATCCCGACCTCGGGTTCGTCGCCAGCTATCCGATCCCGCGCGCGTCCTTGCGCCGCAAGTTCGTGCGCGACATCACCGGGCGTACGGGGCTGAGGGACCTGACGCGCAGCCTGTCGCGGTTCGGGCTGGCCAAGGACTGGCCCTGGCTGGCGTTTCACCTCGGGCTGTTTGCCGTGCTGGCGCTGGTAGGCGGCTGGTGGGCCTATGGCCTGTGGTGGGTGGCGCAATTGTTCGTCTATCCGGTGATCGTGCGGTTGCGGCAGATCGGCGAGCACGGCGTGGTGCCCGATCGCGGCTCGCCCGACCCGCGGCTGAACACCTCCACGACGCTCGCACGCTGGTGGGAGCGGCTGTTTATCGCGCCCAACCATGTGCATTACCATGTCGAGCATCACCTGGCGGCGGGCGTTCCGCCCTATCGCCTGCCCGAGATGCACCGCCTGCTGAACGCGCGTGGCTTCTACGACGGGCATGACGCGATCTCGCGCGGCTATGCCGACGTGATCCGTCGGGCGACTCGCCAGCCGGCGTGAGCGGACCCCCTTCCCGCGCGCTTGAACATCCAGACCTGTGTGTTAGTCCTATAGCACACAGGTCTGGAGGGCGGGTTGCTGATGGGAACGAACGGCGCGCGATTGCTTGGCATCCTGCTCGCGGTGCCGCTCTGTCTTGCGAATGCAGGTGCAGCGCCGGATCAGGCGCGCGCACCAGCCGCGCCGAGCGTCACTTACTACCCGGCCAATCACGCCGATCCGCTGCCCGGCGTTCTGGTGCTGGGTGGCGCAGAGGGCGGCGACGCATGGGCGACGGTGGTGGCGAAGCGGCTTTCCGCGCATGGCTATGCAGCGATAGCCAAAGCCTATTTCAAGAGTCCCGGACTCGATGCAGAATTGCAGCAGATCCCGCTGGAGCGGCTACAGGCTGGGATCGACGAACTGGCCAGCGACCCGCGTGTCGACCATGAGCGGCTGGCCGTACTGGGCTTTTCCAAAGGCGCGGAGGCGGCGTTGCTGCTTGCCAGTGCGGACCCGCGGATCAAGGCGGTGGTCGCCGGATCGCCGAGCGACGTGGTGTGGCAGGGGATCAGCCGTACGTCGGCAGCGGTGCGCTCGTCCTGGACGCAAGCCGGACGTCCCCTGCCCTTCGTGCCGTTTGCGCCGTGTCCCGACTGCCGCTCGCTTGGCGCGCTATACGAAAACAGCCGCGCGGACGATGAGGCGGTGGCGGCCGCGGCTATCCCGATCGAGCGGGCGCATGGCCCGATCCTGCTGATTGCGAGCGGCAGCGATGCCGTTTGGCCGTCCCGTACGATGGCGGATGCGCTGCAGGCGCGGCTGGCCCGTCGCGGCTTCGGCTATCCCGTGACCATGCTGCGCTACCCGGATGGCGGCCATTTCACGCTTGGACCATTGGCACCGGAGCAAGCGGCGGAGGATGCCGCGTTTGGCGGGGGAACGACGGCGGGGATAGTGGCGGCGCGGCAAGACTCCTGGCCGAAGGTAGTCGCCTTTCTCGATCGCGCGCTCGGCGTACGCTGAGGTGGTGAAGCGCGCGGGCGGTCAGCCCTGCCCCAGCAGCGCCTCCGGATCGAGCAGCGTCAGGGCGGCGCCCTCCCCTGCCCCATCCGCCGCGCGCGCGGCGTGCCAGCGCCATAGCACCAGGTTGCGTCCGCCGCGGTGCTGCACCGACGGTACCAATGCGCCTTGCGCCCCTTGTGCGATCAGCGCGGTGGCAAGCGTCCAGCTGGGCGGCGTCTCGCGGCGGATCATGTGAAGGTCGCGCCAGAGGCAATGCGTGATCGCCGGATCGACGCGCGTCAGGTCGGCAATCGCGTCGGCGGCCACGTCGAACGCCACCAGCGTACCGGGGCGGACGAGGTCCTGGTACATTTCCTGGATCGCCGTGTTGTAATCGGCGGACAGGTAGAGCGCGCGCGTGCCGGGCGGGTTCCAGCGCCCGCCGGCAAGGTGCGAGCCGCTGTCGAGCGGCCGGTGCTGCCAGCGGATCCCCAGCATACGCCAGAAACGGCCCGTGAGCGGCTGTAGCGGCGTGTCGGACATGCGGAGAAGCCTTGTGGCGGCGCGCAGCGACCGTTCAGGCGTAGCTGCCCTGGTCCATGCTCTCCAGCGTGCCCATCACTGCTTCGGCTTGGCCTTCCTCGACCAGTTCTTCGGCGGTCTTGCCGAATCCCGCGATCGGCTGATGCTTGAACCAGATGATCGCCCTGCCCTCGTCGCCGGCGAGCTCGGCAGCACGCGCGATGATGCGTGCGATCTCGCCGAGCTTCGCCTGTACCGCGGGGCTTTCCGGCCGGGCGGCCATGGTGTTGCGGTTGAGATGCGCCAGCTTGGCAAGGCGCGACATGGGGAGACGCAGCCGCTCGGCCATGCGGCGCGGCGCGATCATGTCGGCGTCGCGGATGTCGTCGAGGAAAGCGGCAAGCATGAGTGCACTCCTTGCCTCATATATGCACCACGTGCTGTCCGGGTTCAATCAGGCGGGGTATGAAAGGCGACCGACGTCCGAACATCATTCGCTGCTGCGACCTTCTTCCAGAATCATCATAAAAAACACCGCTGCTTGCAGCGGCAGGATTCCTGATTCTTATGATTCTTGATTCAGAGGTGCTAAGTCACTGATGCCGGCGCGAAACTTTGCCATTATCCTGTCTGCCTGGGGGAGGTAACCTGTCCCGACGGGGGCGAAAGCCTGACCAGTCGGGGGCGCTATCCTGCCTCCATGGGGTCGTCCTGTCCCCTTGGGGGCACCCCTGCCGGTGCCGGCACGTAAGGGCACAGCGGGCGCCCTATCCTGTCCGACTGGGGGCGGCAAACCGACCGTATTGATCGTGGAGTGAGGTTGCGTCGAAAGCCATATAGCCTGCACCCACAACCTGTCTCCACGAGAACATGACAACGATCAACCTGTCCTGCCTTGACGTTCAATGGCAGGACAGGCAAAATTTCGCCCGACGTGGTAGGTAGATCGCATGGCAGAACCAGCTGAGTTCGAACAGCAGGACGGCGCCGACGAGCCGCAGGTGCGCTCGATGCGCGTCGCTGCCGCCCTCACCCGAAAGGGTGGCGACGAATTCGTCAAACCGGGAAAGCTGGTCGAGGTACGGTTCGTCAAGGGACAGTCGCTGAGCCTGACGGCGTCGCGCCTTCTTGCCCTCATGATCCTGACCGCCGGGGGTGATGCGTGGCGAGACACCACGCACCGGATGCGCAAGGCAGACATCCGGCGCGGCCACAAGGGCAACGAGCGGATCGTCGATATGCTCGAGGAACTGCATCGTACGCTGTTTGCCGAAGACGACACCTCGTGGCGCGGCAAGCGCGCGACCAAGCGCTTCAATCTGATCCAGGCGTCGTGGGAGGAGGTCGAGGACGGGGATCGCGAAACCGGCTGGATCGAGTGGCAATTCACGCCGGATGCGCGGCGCCTGATCCAGGAGTCGCAAACCTATGCGGTGATGAACCGGCAGGCCGTACTCGGCTTCCGTTCGGCCTACGCACTGAAGCTTTATGAAGAAGGGGCGCTGCGGCTGCATCGCCGTCAACCGGTGTGGAAGGTCGACGTGGTGGGCCTCCGCGCAGCGCTGGGCATCGACCTGGATAAATACAAGGATTTTGCACAGCTGCGCCGGAAGGTGCTGACGGTCGCAAAGGCCGAGATCGATCAGCTCTCCCACTTCACTGTCGAATGGACCGAAACGCGGCGCGGCCGCGCTGTCACCGACATCGAGTTCCGCTTCGTACCCAAGGGCGCGCCGGCGCAGATCGCGGCGGTTGACGAACTGGAGCGACACTCGACAGGCCGGCAGGCGCGGCGCGAGGGGCTGGTAGAAACGTTGGTGAACACGGATCCGATGATTTCGCCAGTCGAGGCAAGCGAGCCGGTCGCTGGCACCGAGGTGGCGAGCGTCTTGAAGAAGGTCACGGCCGCACTCGCTGCTTCCGACCGGGGGCGTGACACGGCCAACGAGGCATGGGCGCGCTTTCCCGATGGGCCGCTGCACTTCGGCGTGACCGAACAGGCCGCCCGTGCGATCGGGGTGCAGCATGGGGGCGGTTGGGACGTCGATGTGATCGCCGACGCGTATCGCAAGCACATGGGCGACCGCTTGGCGGTTCTCTCAGGCAAGAAACTGGAGCGTTCCTGGAAGGGTTGGTGCGAGACGTTCGCCAACCGACGTGGGCGACCTTGAGGCGGAATTGCAGCCCTGCAATTTCGGTTCGACCCCCTCCCCTCTCCCTTTACTCGATCAGCCCCGACAAACGCCTTCAGGTGCGATTGCTCGTCGTGGCGCTGTAACCCCCACGTGGTCAGGTCAACAAGTTCGGGGCGGCCAATCACCGGAATTGCAGGGCTGCAATTCTCATCGGTAAGCCTCTAAGAGGCCCCCACGAGGACAGGTACGCAGGCAAATTGCAATCTCCAATCGGTAGCGGGCCGATTTGCGCATTATGGGCCTGGATTGACCAAAAAACGAAAATAGAGGATGCTGTCCTCCAGTTTCGAAAGGTGTAGCTATGGCGTCTGCAATCGACGACGTACGGATTGGCGAAACGCTCGACGTTGCAACGCTCGCTTCCCGATCATCGTCTGTGCTGGAGAAGCTGCGCAACTCGGCGCGTAGCGCGCGCGCCGACGAGCGTCGCGAGCCCATTTTCCAGATCGGCAAGGCGGCCGAACTGGTCGGGCGGACGACCGCAGCGATCCGTGAAGCGGAGAGCGACGGCCGGCTTGTACCGCCCGCGCGTGGCGAGAACAATCGGCGCGTCGGCTATACGCTTGCCCAGTTAAACGACATGCGCGGCACGTTCGGCACCCGGCCGTGGCGTGATCCGAACGACCCCTGCTCGATCATTGCCGTGCAGAACTTCAAGGGCGGTGTGGGCAAATCGACCGTGTCGGTCCATCTCGCACAATATCTTGCGATCCGCGGTTATCGCGTGCTGCTGATCGATTGCGACAGCCAGGCCTCGGCGACGACGCTGTTCGGCTACGTTCCGGATCTCGATCTGGACGAAGACGAGACGCTTTATCCTTTTCTGCGCGAGGGCGAGCGCCTGTCGCTCGACTATGCGATCAAGAAGACGCATTTCGATGGGTTGGACCTCATCCCGGCCAACCTTCGGCTGTTTCAGTCCGAGTATGAACTGGCGGCGCGCATGGCGCGCGGGCAGGGGGATCTGCTTGACCGCATGGCGCAGGGCATCGCCTCGGTTGAAGACCTGTACGACGTCGTGATCCTCGATCCGCCGCCCGCGTTGGGGGCAATTTCGCTGTCGGTGCTGCGCGCCGCCAATGCGCTCGTCGTGCCCGTGCCCCCCACCGTTATGGATTTCTCCTCGACCGCGGCGTTCCTCGCCATGCTGGACGAGACGATTCAGGAATTGTCGGCACACGGGCTCGCCCCGCAACTGGCGTTCCTCCGCTTCGTCGCGTCGAAGGTGGATGATGCCAAATCGATGCAAAAAGGTCTGCTGGAACTGATGCGGCAGGTGTACGGCAGCGCGATGATCCGCACGCCGCTGAAGGATTCGGCCGAGATCGACAATGCGACGGCACGGCTGATGACCGTCTACGAGCTGGAAGGGCCGATGACGAGCCGATCGGTACGCGATCGCTGCCTGACGTATCTCGACGGCGTCAATGCCGAGGTCGAGCTAGAGATCCGCAAGACGTGGCCGAGCCATCTTGGCCGTTTGCGCAAGGAGGGGCATGCATGAGCGACCGGAATTGCAGCCCTGCAATTTGCCGCGGGAGGAACTGGCGATGAGCTCCAAGAACAAGAGTTTCATGGCCGATCTGGTATCCTCGGTCGAACCGGCTGCCGATCAGCCGGACCGGCCGACCCGGCTGGGCGTGGGCGTTCTGGGCGGCCGCAACAACCGGCTCGCCGATCTCGCGTCGGGCGCCGTCGTCAACAACCCCCAGGAGTTGGTCGATCCTGCGCGATGCCGCATCTGGGATCGTCATAACCGCGACTATGCCGCACTCAACGAGGAACGCTGCGGCGACCTGATCGAGAGCATCCTTGCGCAGGGCAAGCAGGAGGTGCCGGCGATCGTCCGGCGCATCCAGAGCGACGACCATGACTTCGAGATCATCTGCGGCGCACGGCGGCACTGGGCAGTGTCGTGGCTGCGCGCGCACAATCATCCGGAGATCCGCTATCTCGTTGAGATCCGTAATTTAACTGACGAGCAGGCGTTTCGCATCGCCGACTTGGAAAATCGCGCACGCGAGGATCTGAGCGATCTGGAGCGCGCACGCGATTATCTGAAAGCGCTGGGCCTCTATTACGATAACAGCCAGAAGCAGATGGCAAAACGGCTCAACCAATCGGAGGCCTGGCTCAGCCGATACCTCGACCTCGCGCGACTGCCCGACGATCTGGTGCAGGCATTTCCCGATCCGTTCGATTTGAAGATCTCCCACATCACCAGCCTGAAGCCGATCCTCAAGCCCGAGGACATGCGTGCCAAGGTGCTGGCCGAGGCGCGGAGGATCCATGCGGCGCGCACGGCGGGGGAGGGCGCTGTGCCGCTCAACGCGCCGGAGATGATCCGCGCCCTGGTCGCCGCGGCTGGCGCTGCGGGGGAAAATCGAAAGAAGGCGAAGCCGGCTCACGCCCCCAAGAGGTCAGGTTCCGGCGAGACGGTGGTCCATAGCGCAGCGGGCGCGCCCCTGTTGCGGGTGGACGCCAAGGACCGACGCGGCGTTACCGTCACGCTTTTTCACAAGGGGGGCGGCTCTCGCGCCGAGGCCGAAGCCGCGCTGCGCGACCTTCTCGCCAATCACTGGGCCGATTGATTGTCGCGGCGTCTGGTTTTGCGCTTGTGCCTTAGCCGGTCGCGAACAGCGGTAGGGCAGGGGCCTCCTCCTGCGCTGCGGGGGGCTCGAAGTTGGAGACGGTGACGCCGACCAGCCGAATGCCGCTTTCGGGCGGGTAGATCGAGCGCACGAGGTCGAGGCTCGCCTGACGCAGCAGCGCCTGATCGACGATCGCCCCCGTGTGGCTGCGGCTGCGGGTGATCTGGCGAAAATCCTGGAACTTGATCTTCACCGTCACGGTGCGGCCGAACGCCTGCGCGCGTTCGCACCATTGCCACACATCGTCCGCCATGCGCAGCACGCCGGCCTCGATCTCGGCCGGCTCGGTAAGATCTTTCTTGAACGTCGTCTCTGAGCCGGACGACTTGCGCGTGCGATGCGGGTTCACCGGTCGGTGATCCTGCGCGCGGGCGATGGCATGGTACCAATCGGCTGCGCTGCCGAAGTGCTGTTCCAGGAACGCGCGCGATTTCGCGCGCAGGTCCGCGCCCGTTTCGATACCTAGACGCTTCATCTTTGCCGCGGTCACCGGACCGACCCCGTGGAAGCGCGAGACGGGCAATGTCTCGACCCAAGCGGCCCCCATGTCGGGGGTGACGGCGAACTGGCCGTTGGGCTTGCGGTGATCGGAGGCGAGCTTGGCGAGGAACTTGTTGTAGCTGACTCCGGCAGAGGCGGTGAGGCCCGTTTCGGCCAGGATGCGCGCGCGGATCGCCTTGGCCGTTGCCCAGGCGGTGGGCAGCCCGGCGCGGTTCGCCGTGACGTCCAGATATGCCTCGTCGAGCGACAGCGGCTGGATCAGATCGGTGAACTCGGCGAAGATCGCGTGGATCTGCTGCGACACCGCCTTGTACACTTCGAACCGCGGACGCACGAACATGAGGTCAGGGCAGCGGCGCAGGGCGGTGACCGAGGGCAGGGCGGAGCGGACCCCGAACGCCCGCGCCTCATAGCTCGCCGCCGCGACCACGCCGCGCGCGTTCGGCGACCCGACCGCGACCGGCTTTCCCTGCAGATCGGGATCGTCGCGCTGCTCCACCGACGCGAAAAAGGCATCCATGTCGACATGGATGATCTTGCGAATCGATCCCGCGTCCTGGCCGCCAGCGTCCATGGGCACGGGGTATAGCAGTGGAAGAACACAAACGGAACAGCGGATTGATGCGGTGGGGGAGCTGGTGTGCCCGTGCCACGCGCACCGCTCGTTTGCTCCCGAAAAATGCGAGCGACAAGCCAGCCGCGCTGCCATGTCCCGAACCGTGCCTCGCCGAAGGCTGGCACGAACGGCAGGTGTGCGAAACTATCTTACCTCGGCTTCTCTTGCGGACGGCGCCTCACCACGCGCGCACGTCGGCAGGGGAGGGGCGCCGCGCCGTGCCGAGCCATAGCGCGGACGGGCTGACGCATATCGGCAGCATTGCCATGCTAGATGCGTGGAACGACCGCGCCGGTGCCGCGCTGTAGCATCGGGCGGCGTAGTTGCGGCGCCACGGTAACGGCCGGGCGCATGGCCCTGGCGAGATGGAGTATTCATGGCCGACAAGAAAGCGATCCTGTATCGCATGATCCTGCCCGATCACACCTGCCCCTTCGGCGTGCGCGCGAAGGCGATCCTGGAGGAGGCGGGCTATGAGGTGGACGACCGCATCCTCTCATCGCGTGCCGACACGGACGCGTTCAAGGCCGAGCATGGCGTGGAAACGACGCCGCAGGTGTTCATCGATGGCGAGCGGATCGGCGGCAGCGACGATCTGGAACGGTATCTGGCGGCATGATCGCGGCGACCACCACGCCCTCGAAGGGGTTTTCGCGCCCTGCCGCCGCCGCCATCGTGGCCGGCGTGCTGGGCGCCAGCGCGCTGCTCGGCCGGCGCAACGCCCCCGACAAGGCCCATCCGCGCACCCGTGCCTGGTACAAACGCCTCGACAAGCCCGGCATCACCCCGCCCGACGGCGTATTCGGCGCGGTGTGGCCGGCGCTGGAAAGCGGGCTGGCGGCGGGCGGCTATCGCCTGCTGCGCCAGCCGGCGGGCGCCACGCGCAATCTGGCGCTGGGGCTGTGGCTGCTCAACACCGGCATGATCGGCGGCTGGACCGAATTGTTCTTCCGCAAGCACAAGCTGGGCGCAAGTGCGGCCGCGTCGGGCGCAATGGTGGCGAGCGGGGCAGGGTATGTCGCGTCCGCCGCGCGTGCCGATCGCCCCGCGGCGCTGCTCGGCGTGCCGTTCGTCGCCTGGGTCGGCTTCGCCACGATGCTCGCCGAGCAGGTGTGGCAACGCAACACCGGCCGGATCCAGGATCGTGATCCCGCGCAATCCGCCGGCGCCTGACGCGTGTGAGACCCTGCACCGGTGCCGTCCGAGGCTTTGTGGCGGCACCAAGGTGGCACGAACACCGGCAATCACCGGGGCGGTGCCCCCGATCACTCGCGCGGCGCGTCAGCGGGTCGGCGGGGCGCCGGCGTCGGCTTCCTCAGTGAGGTCCAACGTTTCATAACCGCCGATCGCGACGCGACGGCTGATCAGGCTGCCGCTGGGAACGCGATATTGCGAGCGGCGCGTCAGCCGCTCGACCTTGTAATAGCCTTGCACATCGTCGTCGGCGCCGGCGGGGCGGGCGGAGTAGCGACGGCCGGCAATCTGCTCCAGCACCAGCGCGGTCCACGGATTGCCCCGGGACGAGCGCAGCACCTCGGCGTCCGCCGTCTCCCCGTTGGGTCGGATCCAGAAGCCGAAGTCGGCCCATTGGATGGCATCGAGTTCGCTGCTGCGGATCGGATCGGGATCGACATCGCCGAACTTGCGGGCACGGTCGCGCGCGGCGGCCCGCTCAGCCGCCGCATCCAGCGCATAGGCCGGCGCCTTGAGCAACACGGGCGCTTCGTCCTGCCCCTGTCCAAGCGAGCGGATCAGCCGGTCGAGCTCCGGCCCTTCCGCATCCTTTGCGGCGAGGCGCAGCCGGAGGACGCGCAGCGCGGTGGCATAGCCTGGCTGCGCCGCGATGGCGCGCGCGTCGAGCTCGTCAAGCTTTGCGCGTGCTTGCCTGGGCTTGTCGGTCGCGGCGAGCAGCCAGGCGCGCTTCATGCCCGCCAGCATTGCCGCGCGATCGTTGCCCGCCGCGAGCGCTGCCTCCTCGCTGCTGCGGTAGGCCATTTCGGCGCGCGCGGCGGTGCCGGTCTTCAGCCACATGTCGCCCAGCGCGGTGGTGGCGGCGAGGACGTTGGGATCGTCGGGCGGCAGATTGTCACGCAGGGTGCGCACCTGATTGGCCACTGCCTTGCGGTAATCGCCCTGGTTGCCCTCGTGCAGCGCGACGGTGGCGTACGCTTCGTAGATCGCGGCGACCGGCTTGGGATCGCTCGCCGCCTTGTCCTTGTTGCGCGACACCGCGCCGGCAAGCACCGACTTGGCGGCAAGGTAATCGCCGGTACGAAAGCGCGCCTCGGCCAGCGCGATGCTCGCCTGCGCATCGCGCAGCGGCGTGCAGCCGCGCTCCTTGCAGATCGCATGCGCCTCCTCCAGCCGCTTGCCGGTGATTACGATGTCGTTCGAGGCAGCCTGTGCGAGCAACAGTAGAAGCAGCGACATTTCCGATCTCCCGTGTCGGTTTCATCCGAGCCTATACGCGTCTTCCGCTGCGACAAGCCCGGCAGCAGCGCTGTCGCATCGATCGCGCGTTACATCCGCCCGCAACGCGCCTAGCATCGCCGCCATGGCGCAGAACCGTTATTACCACGGCCCGGTAAGCGATCATTTCGATGGCACCCGCTTCTTCAACCCCGGCCAGTCCTCCACCGATCGCGGCCTGCGCGCACTGCTGCGCTGGAAGATGGCGGGTGCGGCGGCGCGCTGGCCGGCAAACGTGCCGATGAAGCCGGCGCGGCCCGGCGCGTCGGTTGCCGGGCTGCGCATCACCATGGTGGGCCATGCCAGCGTGCTGATCCAGGTGGCCGGCGTGAACATCCTCACCGATCCCGTCTGGTCGCCGCGCGCCAGCCCGTTTCGCTGGGCCGGGCCGAAGCGGGTGACGCGGCCCGGCATCGCGTTCGACGACCTGCCGCCGATCCACGCCGTGCTCCTCAGCCATTGCCATTACGACCATTTCGACATGGCGACGCTGCGCCGGCTGCACGCACGCGACGCGCCGCTGTTCGCCATGCCGCTCGGCAATGATACGATCCTGAAGGCGGGCGTGCCGGGCGCGCGCTGCGTGGTGGGCGACTGGTGGGACCGGCTGGCGCTGGGGGAGGGGATCGCCACCACGCTGACCCCGGCGTACCATTGGGCGAACCGCTGGCCGAGCGACGTACGCATGGCGCTGTGGGGTGGACATTATCTCCACACGCCGGCGGGCAGCGTGTGGTTCGTCGGCGACACCGGTTATGGCGACGGCGCGATCTTCCCGGCCGTGGCCGAGCGGCTGGGCAGCCCCGATGCGGCGCTGATCCCGATCGGCGCCTATGAGCCGCGATGGTTCATGGCGGCACAGCATGTGAACCCGGCGGAGGCGGTGCGCATCTTCGACGCGGTCGGCGCTCGCTGGGCGGTCGGCATCCATTGGGGCACGTTTCAGCTGACCGACGAGCCGCGCGAGGCGCCGCGCGACGCACTCGCCGCCGCGCTGGCGGACGCTGGCATCGCGCCCGATCGCTTCATCGCGGGCGAAGCGGGCACGGTATACGAAGGAGCGGCGGGATGAAGCGCGGCGCGCACCCTTCCTTTTTTTCGGCCATTCGCCTATAGCGAGCGGGCTGAACGTCGCCTGCGACGGATGATGGGCCGCTTCGGCTCCTCCCCTTGTCCCTTTCTAGCCTCACGACGCCGGGATGTGCCGCTGTTGGCGCATGCCCGACACCCATGGGACAAGGATATTCTCATGATCACCGGCACCGTAAAATTCTTCAATAATGACAAGGGCTTCGGCTTCATCGCGCCCGAGGACGGCAGCAGCGATGCTTTTGTGCACATTTCGGCCGTGGAGCGCGCCGGCATGCGCACGCTCGATAAGGACCAGCGCGTCACCTATGAGCTGGAGACCGATCGTCGTGGCAAGACGTCCGCGGTGAACCTGCGCGAGGCGTGATCACATGTGGCGCGGGGAGGGGCATCCTTCCCGCCGCCGCTGCGGAGCGCCGCACCCGCTTTTCCCCTTCCGCCATCCGTGAGGCGATATGTCCAGAATTCCCGTTGCCCGCTTCCTGATCGCCAAGGACGAAAGCGGCCTTTTCCGGCTCACCGTTCGCGATACGCGGTTCAATTCGCAAGGCTACCCGATCGTGACCTCGTCGCTGCAGGAGGAGACGTTCAAGACCGCCGCCGCCGCGCGCGCCTTTGCCAAGGCCGAGTTCGGTGCCGAGGCGGGCCAGTTCGCCTCGAAGTAACGCGCGCTTCTGACGAAAAAATGGGGCGGCCACCGCCTGGACGGTGCCGCCCCGCAAGAGCCGCTTGCCTGGAACCCCGGTCGGGGAAGATCAAATAACCGGAGGCTCGTCGGCGCGGCGGACCGGCCGGTGGACACGCCGCACGGGCGCGCCACCGGCGAGCGATCAGAAGTTCACCCGCGCGCGCAGGCCATAGGTACGCGCATCGTTCAGGAAGCGGATGTTGAGCGCCGAGCCGACCAGCGCCTTGGTCGACGCCTGCTGATCGGTGAAGTTCGACGCCCATGCCTCCAGGCGGTAATTGCCCAAAGTATAGCCGATGCCGAGGTTCAGCGTCGTGTAGCCCTGCTGCCGATCGGGGAAGCCCGCCTGCAGCGCATTCTGGCGCGAGCCGTCGAGGAACACGATGTCGTCCTCGTTGAACTGCGACAGGAAGAACGACGAGCGATAGTTCAGCAGCGCCTGCCAATCGAGCCGGCCGCGGCCGATCTCGAACCATTGCGCCAGCTTCACGCTGACGTTGAACTTGGACGCGAGCGGCAGGCGGTTGCCGGTCAGGTCGATCAGCGGGGATTCGCCCGTCTCGTTGTTCTGCCCACGCGCATCGGCCACCGAGCCGCGCGTGATCTTGGTGTCGAGATACGCGACATTGGTGTCGAGCGAGAAATTGCCCGGCAGCTGGAAACGCGCCTCGGCCTCCACGCCATAGATGCGCGAGGCACCGATGTTGCGGTTGACCAGCGAATAGCCGTTGCACTGCGGCGGGGTCTGCGTCGTGTCGAGGTTGATGCAGGTCAGGTCCTGAAACACCTGGTCCTGATAGTCGTAGTAGAAGCCCGTCAGGTTGAAGTACGCGCGGCGACCGAAGGCGTCGAAGGTGTTGCGCGAGCCTGCCTCGAACACCGTCAGGCTTTCCGGCGCGAACGCTTCGGGGATCGGCGAGGTCTGGAACGTGTCGTTGAATCCGCCCGACTTATGCCCGGTCGATACCTTGGCATAGAGCATGTTGTCCGGCGTCACGTCGAACTCGAGCCCGGCGCGATAGTCGACGAAGTTGAACTTGGCCGAGCCGACCTGCTGCCCCGGGATGGTGAGGTTGGCGTAGGAGAAGCTGCCGTTCGCCGGGCAGGTGACGAAGCCGTTGTCGATATCCGGCCGGGTGAAGCAGGTGCCGTTCGGGTTGGTGCCGTTGGCGATCGAGCCGATCTGCTGGATCAGCGTGTCGCGGGCGCCGGCGCTCTTGATGCCTTCGATCAGGAACTGCGCGCGCTGCTGCGGCGAGGTGAGGCCGGTGACGTTGAAGTTCGGCCGATCGAGCAGCGCCGGGCGGAAGCCCTCGGTGCCGAGCCGCGTCGCGACGCAGCAATCGCCGTTGTTGCCGCCCAGCGTCAGCGCCCAGTTGCCGCCGATACCGAAGCGCGACTTCTTTTCCTCGGTGTAGCGGATGCCGCCGATCACGCGCAGCCGATCGGTCACGTCATAGGTCGCGTCGGCGAAGAAGGCGAAGCTTTCGCCGTCCACGTCGGGCATGGTGAATTCGGTGCCCGAATAGCAGCAATAGCCGCGATCGGCGACGGCGAGATAGCCGACCTGCTGCTTCTCCTTGAAGTAGAAGCCGCCGAGGTTCCAGCGCAGCGCCTCCGTCGAATCCGCGCTGGCGCGCAGCTCGTACACCTGGCTCTGCGAGCGGGTCTGCCAGAAGTTGTTCGAGAAATTGTCGAACTGCACCGTGGAATAATCACGGCCGTTCCATGCGATGCTTTCGCTACTGGCATTGGCCTGCATGAAATCGACCGAGCGGTAGCTGCCCGTCGCCTCGACCGAGAAGGTGTCGAAGCTGTAGCCGATCTTGCCCTGCACGCCCCAGAGCTCGTTCTCCATGTCGCCCTGCTGGCCGCGATAGACGACCTTGCGCAGGTCGAGCTGCTCGGGGCGCAGGCCGGTCGCCTGCACCGCGGCATAGATGTTCGCGCCCGGATAGCCGGTGCCGGTTTCCTTGCCGTAATCGCCGACGACGGAGACGGACAGGCGATCGGTCGGTTCCCAGCGCAGCGACACGCGGCCGGCGTAATTTTCCTCAAGCCCGGCGGGCTTCAGCTTGCTCGCCTGCGGATCGGGCGAGGCGTTGGTGAAGCCATAATCGCGGTTGACGTAATAGCCGGCGACGCGCGCGGCGAAGTTGCTGCCCAGCGGCACGTTGATCGCGCCCTCGGCGGCATAGCTGTCGCGATTGCCGTATTCGGCCTGCGCATAGCCGGTAATCCGGTCGAACGTCGGCTTGGCGGTGATGATGTTGAGCGTGCCGGCAAGCGCGTTGCGCCCGTACAGCGTGCCCTGCGGCCCCTTGTTCACCTCGACGCGCTCAAGATCGTAGAACATCAGGCCAAGCCCGCGCGGACGCGGAATGTAGCTGCCGTTGAGGTGCGGCGCGGCGCCCGGATCGCCCAGCTCGGTGTTGTTCGACGAGCCGACGCCGCGGATGAAGATCTCGACGTTGCCTTCCTGGTTGGCGATGTTCAGCCCCGGTACGGCGACCGCGAGGTTGCGCAGCTCGGTGATGCCGCTCTTGCGCAGGTCGTCGCTGGAGAACGCCTGCACCACGCCCGAGACGTCCTGCAGATTCTGTTCGCGGCGGTTGGCGGTGACGACGATGTCGTTGGTGCCCTCGTTCGCCGCTTCGGGCGTCGTGGGGCTGGTGGACTGATCCTGTTGCGGCGTTTCGATCGCCTGGGCGAACGCCGGCATGGCGGTGCCTGACAGAAGCAAGGCGGCGAGTGGCAGATACGTTCTCTTGGTCATGATAACCCCCTGGGTATTTTCTTGTTTTTATTGGTTGTTGTTCGGACAAGCGGTGCCCGCGCCGTTCGCCTGAACCAGCCGCGCGCGCGAGATCGTGAGGTCCAGCGTGCCGTCGGTCGTCAGTGAAAGTGGGGCCGAGATCTGGCGCATGTCGGCGCCGGCCGCGGCAAAGCAGGAAAGCGGAATGGTGAGCGTGGTCCATGCGCCCTTGGGCGCGGCGCGCAGCGGCGCGGTGATCGGCACCGAGCCCGCGCATTGGTCGCCGCACGCCACGCCCGCCGTTACCGGCCGGCTGGGCGCGCCATCCACCTTGAGGTCGATCTCGACCGCAAGCGCGCCGTTGGTTTCGCGCATCAGGTCGACGGGTGCGTTGTCGACGATCGCGGCCTCTGCCTTTGCCTTGCCGGTCCACACCAGCCGCACGCTGTCTTCCTGCGCGCGCCGGTCCGCGCCGCGCGCGGTGATGAGGTCGGGGCCGGGATTGGGCGACAGCTCGCCCGGTGCGCCGATCAGCAGCCGGCGGCCCGCACCGGCACGGCCGGCATCGAACAGGATCGTGCGATCGCCGCTCGCTTGCGTTGCGCGATCCTCCGGCAGCGGCGCGAGCTCGCCGCGATCCTTCAGCGTCAGCCCGAAGCCATAGGGGAACAGCGGATTATAATCCGCATCACCCACGTTCACCGCGGTCTGATCGCTGGTGCGCGGCCAGCTGTACGGCAGCTTGCCACGGAAATCGCTCTTGCCGAACAGCACGTCGGCAACGCCGCCGCCCTCGCTGCCCGGCAGCCACGCCGCGACAAAGGCGTCGGCCGTGTTGAGGTACGGGTTCACCCACATCGGGCGGCCCGACAGGAACACCGCCACCGTCGGCACGCCCGCCGCCTTCAGCTTCTTGAGCAGCGCCAGGCTGCCCTGCGCATCGTCGAAGCCGACATCGGCGCGGTCGCCCTGAAATTCGGCATAGGGATCCTCGCCGAACACCACGACCGCGACGTCGGGCTTTTGCGTGAACGCGCCGTTCGCCGCGACGTCGACGGTCGCGCCGACCTGCTTGGCGACTGCGCGCATCCCCTCGGCGATCGTCTCGCCATTGGGGAAATCGGCGCGGGTGGTGCCGGTGCCCTGCCACGTCAGCGTCCAGCCGCCGGTCTGCTTGGTCATGTTGTCCGCGCCGTCACCGGCAAGGAGGATGCGCGCGCCCGGCTTCAGCGGCAGCGTGCTGCCCGCGTTCTTGAGGAGGACGAGCGACTGGCGCACCGCCTCGCGCGCCACCGCGCGATGCTCGGCGCTGCCGAGGAGATCGTACTGGCCGGCAAGCGGGCGCGAGGAGGGCTTGCCCGCCTCCATCAGCCCCGCGCGCACCTTCACGCGCAGGATGCGGCGCACCGCGTCGTCGAGCACCGGCATGGGGAGGCGGCCGTCTTTCGCCTGCGCCAGCGTGTTCTGCCACAGCCCCTTCCAGCTGTCGGGCGCCATTGCCATGTCGAGCCCGGCGACGAACGTCTGGTAGCAATTGTCGGGCTTGCACCCGTCGACCTGGCCGTGGCCGTTCCAGTCGCCGACCAGGAAGCCGTCGAACCCCCAGTGATCCTTGATCACGCCGCGCAGCAGCGATCGGTTGCCGTGCATCTTGGCGCCGTTCCAGCTCGAAAAGCTGACCATGATCGACTGCACGCCCGCCTCGATCGCCGGAACGTAGGGCGCCGCGAAGAGGCGGCGCAGCGTCGCCTCGTCGGTGCGCGTGTCGCCCTGGTCCTTGCCGCCCGCGGTGCCGCCGTCGCCCAGAAAGTGCTTGGCAGTCGCGATGATGTGCCCGCCGCGCAGCCAGTCCGCCGCGCCCACCTTGCCCTGCAATCCCTCGATCAGCGGCCGCGCATAGGAGGTCGCGATCTCCGGGTTCTCGCCGAACCCCTCGTACGTGCGGCCCCAGCGATCGTCGCGCACCACCGCCAGCGTCGGCGCAAAGGTCCAGTCGAGCCCGGTCACGCGCATTTCGGCGGCGGTGACCGCGCCGATCCGCCGCATCAGCTCGGGGTTGCGCGCCGCGCCCAGCCCGATGTTGTGCGGAAACAGCGTGGCCCCGACGACATTGTTGTGGCCATGCACCGCATCCGACCCCCAGATGACCGGAATGCGCGGCAGCTTGCCGTTGGGGCGCATGGAGGCTTCGTAGAAGGCGTCGGCGGCGGCGACCCACGCCGGCGCGGTGACGTGATGGCCTTCGCCCGGCTTCGAATTGCCGCCGTTCAGCACCGATCCGAGGTGGTAGCGGTACACATCCTCGGGCGTGACGCTGGCGATATCCGCCTGCACCACCTGGCCGACCTTTTGCTCCAGCGACATGCGTGCGAGGAGATCGGCCACGGTCTTTTCCACCGTGGCGTTGCGCGTGGCGGGGAGGGCGGGCTTGGCCCAATCCTGCGGGTGCGCGGTGGTGGAGGCGGCGTCGGCCTGACCGGCAGCGTTCTGACCGGGAGCGGCGGGGCGATCCTGCGTCGGTGCGGCACAGGCCGGCAGGGCGGCGACCATCGCCAGTGCCATCACGGCATGGCTGACGCGCACCAGCGAACCACTCAACTCAAACGCCTTCGCCCCGATCACGCGCCTCTCCCCCGATTACACCGCTTCATTTGACAACGTTGTCTAAGCGCTGATTGGCAACGTTGTCAATTTGTCCGGACACGCTTAACGCCGCGCGGCAGCGCCGCTTGTCTGTTGCGGTGCAAAAGGGCATCACCTCTTCACGCAGGGGCACAGCGGGGGTCGGCAACGAACAGGATGGAAGCGGCAGGCAGGCAGCGCGCGCGCGCGACCATCACGGACGTGGCGAAACGGTCGGGCACCTCGATCAAGACGGTGTCGCGCGTGTTCAACGACGAACCGTTCGTGCGTGACGGAACGCGCGAGCGCGTGCTGAAGGCTGCGGCCGAGCTCGATTACCATCCCAACATGGCGGCGCGCTCGCTGGTACGTGGCCGCTCGTTCCTGATCGGGCTGTTCTACGAAAACCCGAGCCCGAACTATGTCGTCGACCTGCAGACCGGCGCGCTCGACCGGCTGCACGACGAGCGGTTCCGCTTGCTGCTATTCCCCTGCGAAAGCGCGCGGGCGATGTCGGGCAAGTTGTTGCAGGTCGCGCGCACCTCGGGGCTGGAGGGGATCGTGCTCGCCCCGCCGCTCGGCGACGATCCGCGCACCGTCGCCGAACTGCGCGAGGGGCGCATGCCGTTCACCCGCATCGCGCCGACCACCGCGCTCGATGCCTCGCCGATGGTGGGGATCGACGATGTCGCGGCAGCGCAGGCGATGACGCAGCATCTGCTGTCGCTGGGCCATCGCCGCATCGCATTCGTGCAGGGCGATCCCGGCCACGCCTCCACCGGGCAGCGGCTGTGCGGCTTTCGCGCGGCGCTGGCGGAGGCAGGGGTGGCGTTCGAGCCCGCGCTGCTGGAGCAGGGGATGTACACGTTCGAATCCGGCCTCGCCGCCGGGCGCCGGCTGTTCGCCGGGCGGATGCGGCCGAGCGCGGTGTTTGCCGCCAACGACGACATGGCGGCGGGTGTGTGCGTCGCGGCAAAGGAGCATGGCCTCGACATCCCCGGCGCCGTCTCGGTCGCGGGGTTCGACGACAGCCTGATCTCGCGCGTCACCTGGCCGCAGCTCACCACCATCCACCAGCCGACCTACGACATGGCGCATGCCGCCACCGACGCGCTGATCGCGCTGATCGACGGGCAGGCGCACGAACGGGCGATCGACCTGCCGCACCGCCTGTTGGTACGCGGCTCCACCGGCCTCGCCCCGCAAGGCTGACGTGGCTCAGGCGACGCGCACGGTGTTCCGCCCGGCGTGCTTGGCGCGATAGAGCGCGGTATCGGCGCGGCGGTACATACGCTCGAAATCCTCGCCCGCCATCCGTGTCGCCACGCCGCAGCTCATGGCCACCATCACCTGCGTGCGCCCGTCGGGGCACAGAGGCGCGGCGCGCAGTGCGGCCTGAATGCGCGTGCACACCGCATCGGCGGGTGCATGCGCGCTAGCCAATAACAGCGCGAATTCGTCGCCGCCCAGCCGCCCTACCAGGTCGCCGGGGCGCGTATTGCTGCGCAGCATCGCTGCAACATGGTGCAGCACGCGATCGCCGAACTGATGCCCCCAACGATCGTTCAGCTCCTTGAAGCGATCGAGATCGATGATCACGCATGACAGCGAACTTTCTGGCTGTGCCGCCGCTTCCGCCACCGCGCGCTCGAACCCGCGACGGTTGAGCACGCCGGTCAACGGATCGGTGACCGCCTCCTGCGCTGCCTCCTGCTCGCGCGCGGCCAATCCCTCGACCAGCCGCGCGCGCTGCGCAAGCGCTGCCGCCACCGGCAGGCAGGTGAGCAGCATCACGGCCAGCGTCGCCTGGAAGAGATGCGCCTGCACTCCCGGGTCCGCGCTGGTCATCGTCACCGGCCCGATGCCGAGCGCGGTCGCACAAGCGCCGATCACCGCGACCAGCATGACGGCCATCTTGGTGCCGAGCGGCCCGACGCGAAATGTCACCAGCATGATCGGCGCATAGAGCAGGAACACCGCCGGCTGCTCGGCCACGAAGAACACGATACCTGCCGTCGCCGCGGTCAGCGCCATCAGCGCCGCGCCCTCCAGCCGCTGGCGCCGGCTCTTGCTCGCGAAACAGGCGAGAAAATCGCCGTTGAAGGTCGAAAAAAAGAAGGGAGTGAACACCAGCAGACCCAGCGCGTCGCTCAGCACCCAGGTCGTAAAGGCGGTGCAGAACGGCTGGTCGTACACCAGCATCGCCGTTGCTGCGCCGATAACGCCGCTGATCGTCGGCGCGATCACCCCGGCAACCAGCACGAAGCGCAACAGCCGGCCGGTCGAGCGCAGCAGCTCCAGACGCCGCTGGTCGGCGCGTATCAGCAACACCGCTATCGCCACCTCCAGCCCGTTCGCCAGGCTGTAGAACAGCGGCCCCGAGATGGCGC
Organism: Sphingomonas dokdonensis; assembly: GCF_002197685.1. Classification (GTDB taxonomy): domain Bacteria; phylum Pseudomonadota; class Alphaproteobacteria; order Sphingomonadales; family Sphingomonadaceae; genus Sphingomonas; species Sphingomonas dokdonensis. Next base: position 46,787 of record NZ_NBBI01000007.1, read on the forward strand.
CGCGAGTCAGCCAGTTCGCGGCGACATTGCCCACCAGCCCCGCGCTCAGCACGGTAAGCCAGCGCGGTCGCGGCCCGATCAGCAGCAGCGCGACCAGCACGGCATTGGCCGGCCAGACGGTGGCGATGCCGCGCCCGTCGCTGGTCAGGTGGATGGTGGAGGCGGCAAGCAGAAAATATAGCGTCGCCGCGGCCAGCCATACCGATGACGTTTCGGCGGGATCGGCGCTGCGATGAGGTTCACGCTCCATTGTGTACGGTTATGGCGGCGATCCTATGTTTTTCGTTAACCCGCCGCGGCGCCGCGTTGCGTCATCGCGTGGTCACGCCAGCCACCAGATCGCCCCGATCAGCGCAAGCGTGGCAAGGCTCAGCGCCCAGGTGAGGAGGCGAATGCGCACCGGCTTCAGCGTCTTCACCGTGTGCGCCTCCAGCCGCGACAGGATGCCGCACGCGCGCCGCTCGGCCGAGCGAAAGACGAGGATCGCGATCAGCAGAAAGGCGGTGGCGATCGCCTTGGGCACCCAGACGGGCTCGATTTCCTTGAACAAGGCGGTGAAGCCCAGCGCGATACCGACGCTCGCCATGCCGGTCCGCACCCAGCCGGCAAAGCTGCGCTCATGCGCCAGCATCGTCCGGTCTTCTGCAAAATGCGTACGATCTTCTGCATAATCTGTACGTGCTTGCGCCAGATCTTGCTTCGTCTCGTCGCTCATGCGCGGCGCCTTGCGCTGTCGGGCAGCGCGGATCGATTCCCAGCGGCGTTACACCCCACAACGCTGAACGAGCCGTCGGTTTCCAGCACCACCGCCGCCACCGCCGAAAGGTCGCCGATCCCTGCGGACCGCACCGCCGACAGCACCTCGTCGCGCGTCACGCGTTCACGGCGCAGCGCGGCGTCGTCGATCGTGCCGTCGACCAGCAGCGCGCTCGGCTCCGACTTGGCGACCGCCTCGACCCAGCCGAAGCGTACCGACAGCGAAGCGACGATGAATTGCAGCATCACCAGCAGCAGAAAGGCGACCAGCCCCTCCAGCAGCGCCACATCCTTGGTCAGCAGCACGGTGGCGAGCGTCGAACCCAGCGCCACGGTAACCACCAGGTCGAACGCGTTCATTTTGGCTAGCGTCCGCTTGCCGCTCAGCCGCAGAAACGCGACCAGCGCGACATAGGCGCTGGTGCCCACCACCAGAACGCGCAGGATGCCGTGCCAATTATCGAAGAACATGCGCTTTTTGCCTCTCCCGCGGCGCAGGCATGCGGCCCGCGTTGCGTGTATCCGACCAACGGGCCGCCGCCCCCGCCGTTCCGTCCGGGCACCGTTTGGCGCGCGGCGCGTTGGGCGCGGATGACACAGGAAGACGAACGCTGGATGCGCCGCGCGATCGAGATCGCCCGGTCGAAGGGCTCGCACCCGTCCACCGCCCCGCTCGGCTCGGTGATCGTGCGCGACGGCCGCGAGATCGCCGGCGAGCGCAACCAGACCAGCGAATTGCCCGACGCCACCGCGCATGCCGAGATGATGGCGATCCGCCGCGCATGCGAGGGGATCGGGGAGGAGGAATTGCGCGGCGCGACGCTCTATTCCACGCTGCAACCGTGCGGCATGTGCACCATGGCCTCGATCTGGTCCAAGGTCGGCCGGGTGGTCTACGGCGCCGGCCGCGACGACGTGCATGCAATGTATTTCGAGGCCAAGCACGTCGACACGCTGTCGTTCATCGCCGACGCCTATCGCGACGACATCGTGATCGAGGGCGGCTGCCTGCGCGACGAATGCGCGAAACTCTATTATCCGCCCGACGCCGACCTGCCGGTCGACGAACAGGCGAACCTGTAATGGCGCTCGACATCAACACCGCCACCGCCGACGAGATCGACGCGGTGCCGGCGCTGAAGGGCCACGGGTTCGAGATCGTCCGCTATCGCGAGGATCGCGGCCGGTTCACCGCGCTGCGCCAGCTCGCCGAAGTGCCCGGCATGGCCGAGGCGGCCGCGCGCGATGACCTTGCCGCCGCGGTGCGCTGCGATCAGGAGTGATCGCCGCTGAACGAATGTGAGGGTGCCGTTCGGATCAGCCGTCGAACCGCGCCGACACGAGAAACGCGAGATCCCAGCAGATCGCGCCGCTCGCGCTGCGCTGTTCCTCCTCGATCAGCGGCGCAAGCGCGTCGTGATCGATCTCGCCCGCGCGCACCACGCCCTTGTCGATCATGCGCGGCAGCATGAAGCGCGCGAGCGTCGGCAGGAATGACGGCTCCCACGGCTGCAGCAGCACGCCTTCGCTGCGCGCCTGTTCGATCGTGAAGCCCGCCTGCCGCGCGAGCGCCGCGAGCCGATAGCCGAGCGTCACGTCGCCGCCCTCGGCGACGATCGTGTTCCACATCAGCGTGTAATACTGCCGATGCACCGGCAGCGGATCGGGGCCGCATGGCAGGTCGGCGCGCGCATGTTCCTGCAACGCCAGGATCGCGCCGGGCTTCGCCAACCGGGCGAGCCGCGCCAGCGTGGCGGCGGCATCGGGCAGGTACATCAGCACGCGCCGCGCGACGATCGCGTCGAACCGGCCGAGATCGGGCAGCTCGCCGGCAAGGTCCGCCACCCGATAGTCGATCGGCGCCGACCCCGCCGCCGCCGGCATGTCCCGCGCCGCGGCCAGCGCATCTTCGCTCCGGTCGATCCCGACGACCGCGCCGTCTGGGCCGACCAGCGCCGCCACCATGCGGCTGAGATCGCCGTTGCCGCACCCGACGTCCAGCACGCGCATCCCCGGCGCTAGCCCGACGGCAGGAAAAAAGCGGGCGCTCGGCGCGTTTGCGGGGTTAGGCGGCGTCGGTTGCTGCGACGACCGGGATCGGGCGTGATACATTGTTACATCGTAGGCGCGGGCGATGCGTCGGGCAAGATGGCGCGCGCTTGATCCAAGTCGCTACCGCAACCCGCTGCATTCCGCTAAGACCTTGCTGATGGATGAGCATCCGGCAGCCATGACGGACACGCGCGGCGCACGATCAGAGCATGGCGCCCCCGACGCGCCGACCGCTGGCGCGTTGCTGATCGGTGGCGGCGAGACCGGCGATCTGATCCGTGCGCACGATTGGGCGGCAACGCCGCTCGGCCCGCTCGATCGATGGCCGGCGTCGCTGCGCGCACATGTGCAGACGATGCTGTCGTCGCCGGTCGCCATGGCGATCCTGTGGGGACCGACCGGCGTGCTCCTTTACAACGATCTGTATGCCGCGGTGTGCGGCCCGCGCCACCCAGCGGCTTTGGGTGCGAACGCCAACGACATCTGGCCCGAGGCGCGCGATTTCAACGCCGCGGTGATCGCCGCCGGACTGGCCGGCGAGCCGCTGAGCTTCCACGCGCAGCCGCTGGAGCTGTGGCGCTACGGGGTCGCCGAGCAGGTCTGGATGGACCTCGAATATCTCCCGCTGCGCGATGATGCCGGTACCCCGATCGGCTGCCTCGCGATCGTGTTCGACATCACCGCGCGCGTGGTCGCCGAGCGCGACCTGGCGCTCAGCCGCGAACAATATCGCTTCCTTGACGAACTCGGGCAGGCGGTCGCCGACCTGCACGATGCCGATGCGGTGCTGCGCGTCACCACCGAGCGGGTCGGCCGGCACCTCGGCGTCGCCAATTGCGCCTATGCCGACATGGATGCCGACGAGGACGGTTTTTCGATCCGCGGCGACTGGCACGTGCCCGCCATGCCCTCGATCGTCGGCCATTACCGGCTCGCCGACTTCGGCGCGCTGGCGGTGGAACGGCTCGGCGCGGGCGAGCCGCTGATCGTCAACGACGTCGCGACCGAGCTCGCGCCCCACGAAGCCGCGACCTTCCAGGCGATCGGCATCGGCGCCACCATCTGCATGCCGCTGATCAAGAACGGCCGCCTCCGCGCGCTGATGGCGATCCACCACCAGCAGCCGCACGAATGGAGCGAGGCGGAACTGTCGCTGATCCGCCAGGTCACCGACCGCTCCTGGGCGCATGTCGAGCGCGTCGCCTCGGAGGCGAATCTGCGCGCCAGCGAGGAGCAGTTGCGGTTCGCGCTCTTTGCTGCCGAAATCGGCCTGTGGGACGTGGACGAGGTGAACAACACCTTGTTCTGGCAGCCCGCGGTGCGCGCCATGTTTGGCGTATCGCCCGACGTGCCCGTCACGATGGACGATTTCTACGGCGGCGTGCATCCGGACGACCTGCCGGCCACCGCCGCCGCTTATGCCGCCGCCGCCGACCCGGCGCGCCGCGCGATCTACGATGTCGAATATCGCACGGTGGGCAAGGAAGACGGCGTGATCCGCTGGGTCGCCGCCAAGGGCCGCGGCGTCTTCGACGATCATCGCTGCCTGCGCGTCATCGGCACCGCGATCGACATCACCGCGCGCAAGCGCACCGAACAGGCGCTGGTGGAGCTGAACCATACGCTGGAACAGCGCGTCGCGGCCGGCCTGGCGGAGCGCAAGCTGCTCGCCGATGTCGTGGAGCATACCACGGCGATCATCTTCGTCGCCGATCACAACTTCCGCTGGCTCGCGATCAACCAGGCGGCCATTGCCGCCTATCAAGCGGTATATGGCATCACCCCGCGCGTCGGCGATTCCATGCTCGACCTGCTCGATCACATGCCGGAGGAGCGCGACCGGGTACGCGCCGCCTGGGCGCGCGCGCTCGACGGCGAGGAATATGAGCTGCAGGCCGCGTTCGGCGATCCCGCACTGGGGCAACGCTGCTTTCACCTCAATTTCAGCACGCTGCGCGATCCCGACGGCCGGCTGATCGGTGCCTGCCAGATCGCGCACGACGTGACCGAGCGGATCGAGGAGCAGCAGCGGCTGGCCGAGGCGGAGGATCAGCTGCGCCAGGCGCAAAAGGTCGAGGCGTTGGGCCAGCTCACCGGCGGTGTCGCGCATGATTTCAACAATCTGCTCACCCCCATCATCGGCTCGCTCGACCTGCTCGTCCGTCGCGGCCTAGGCAGCGATCGCGAGCGCAAGCTGATCGGCGCGGCGCTGCAATCGGCCGAGCGTGCGCGCACCCTGGTGCAGCGGCTGCTCGCCTTTGCCCGCCGCCAGCCCCTGCAGCCCACGGCGATTGACGTGCGCGCGCTGGTCGCCGGCATGGGCGATCTGGTCGCCAGCACCACCGGCCCGCAGGTGCAGGTGGCGATCGAGGCGCCGGCCGATCTGCCGCCCGCGCACGCCGACACCAACCAGGTCGAAATGGCGCTGCTCAACCTGGCAGTGAACGCGCGTGACGCGATGCCGGCGGGCGGCACGCTGCGCATCACCGCCGCCGCGTGCCACGTCGATCAGCCGACGCCGGAGCTCGGCGATCTGAAGCCGGGCGATTATGTGATGATCTCGGTCGCCGACACCGGCATTGGCATGGATGCCGAGACGTTGGCACGCGCGATCGAGCCGTTCTTCTCCACCAAGGGGATCGGCAAGGGGACCGGGCTTGGCCTGTCGATGGTGCACGGGCTGGCGCGCCAGCTCGGCGGCGGCATCCGCATCTTCAGCCAGCCGGGGCTGGGCACCAATGTCGAGCTGTGGCTGCCCGCTGCCGCCGCCCCGGCGCAGCCGCTGGCGCCGGATGGGAAGGAGGCCGTCATCGGCCCCCATCGCCGCGGCACCGCGCTGCTGGTCGATGACGAGGAGGCGGTGCGCCACGCCACCGCGCACATGCTGGAGGAGGCCGGCTTTTCGGTGATCGAGGCCGCTTCGGGCACGGCGGCGCTGGCGCTGCTCGGCCAGCATCCCGAGGTCGTCGTGCTCGTCACCGATCACCTGATGCCCGGCATGGACGGCACCCAGCTCGCCCGCCGCGCGCGCCAGATGCGCGCCGACCTGCCGTGTCTCATCGTCTCGGGCTATGCCGATGTCGAGGGCGTCGCGCCCGACCTGCCGCGCCTTACCAAGCCGTTCCGCGCCCAGGAACTGATCGACGCGTTGGCGCTGGTGCTCACCGCCCCGACCAGCTGACCGCGCCCTTATGCTGTCGCGCTCTCGCGCGATCGATCGTTAGGCGGCGAACTGCTGCATTGCGCGAATGGCCGCGTCGGGGTCGATCGGCTTGGGCAGGAACATCGATCGCGCCGGCAGGCTGGCAATGTCCGGGCGCGTGCCGGCCGAGGTGACGATGATCTCGATCGGCGGCCAGCGATGGCGGATCGCCGCCGCCAGCTTCAATCCGTCCATCGATCCGGGCATTTCGATGTCGGTGAAGACCACGTGGATGTCGAGCCGCGCTTCGAGGATCGACACGGCATGGTCCGCGTCCCACGCTTCCACCGCCGTGAACCCGGCTTCCTCGACCAGCGCGATCATTTCCAGCCGCTGGATCGGCTCATCCTCCACTACCAGCACGACGGCCGGGGGCCGTTGGGACTTACTTTTGCTTGTCATTACGCTTCTTCGAGGTGCTTGCGTTTCGCCTGGAACGTCGCATCGAAACCGGTCGACCCATAACGGAGGCTGGCGCCGCCCGTTCCCACCAGCCCCAGATTCAGCAGCTTGGAGCCGAAGCCGGTGGTCGTCGGCGCCTGCGTCGGGGGGCCGCCCGTTTCGGACCAGTCGAGCGTCACGATCGCGTCATCGCCATTGCCGCTCACTGTCCAGGTGATCGCGACGCGCCCGTGCTCGCTCGACAGCGCGCCGTATTTCAACGCGTTGGTCGCCAGTTCGTGGAACAGCAGCGAGGAGGACAGCGCGGCGCGGGCGCCCAGCTGCAACGCCGGCCCGACGCAATCGTAGCGATCCGTACCACCCGCGGCGTCCAGCACCCGCGTGATCAGCGTCTGAAAATCGGCTGACTGGATATGGCGTTGCAGCAGCACGTCATGCCCGGTGCCGAGCGCCTGCAGCCGGCTGGTCAGGGTGCGGATCACCGCTGGGCCGACCTGCCCGCGCAGCGTTTGCGAGGCGATCGCCTGGACCATGGATAGCGAATTCTTCAGCCGGTGCGAAATTTCGCTGTTCAGGATCGCCTGCTGCTGCTCCGCGCGGAGCCGTGCGATGCCGATCTCCAGCCGCTCGGCCGCGTTGCGGACGAAGGCGATTTCGTCGGCGGTCCATTGATGCGGCTGCGCATGGTGGACGATGAACATGGCGATCGTCTTGCCACGGTCCTGCACCGCAAGGTTGAGCGCAGCGACCGTGCCCAGCGCCGCCCAAGCCGCCGCCTTGCCGAATGTCAGCGGATCGGTCCGGACGTCCGCGACGATCAGCGGTGCGCCGCGCAGGAAATTGTCGCGAAGATCGCCGTAATCCGACAGCGGGTGCTGACCCAGCAGCTCGCCGGATCCGGTCGGCGACCAATCCACCGCCACATTGATCCGCTCGCGATCGGCGTCGAGCTCGCCATAGGCGGTGCGCGAGGCGTGCAGCGTTTCGCCCACGATCCGCGTCGCCAGCCGCTGCATCTCGGCTTCGTCCGCGCAATCGCGCACCGCGTCGCCCAGCTGCAGCAGCGCCTCGCGCCGCTGCACGGCCTTGATCCGCTCGGTTACTTCCAGAAAGATGACGCTGAACGTCTCGTCGTCGATCCGCTGGCAGATGCCGTCATACCAGCGATCTAGCGTTCCGACCTGCCGGGTGAAGCGCCGCGCCGCGCCGCTTTCCACCACCTGCGCGAACTCGTTAACCCATTCGTCTTCCAACCCCGGCAGCACGTCGCGCACGCTGCGCCCGACCACCTGATCGGCGGGCAATCCGACCAGCTCGCTCCAGGCGGCGTTCACGTCCTCGTAGCGCCAGTCGTGGATGCGCCCGGCTGCGTCGCGCATCACGCGCGCCAGGATGAAGCCTTCGTGCAGGTTGTGGAACAGCGATCGCCAGCGTTCGTCGCTTTGCAGGTGCGAGGCGCGCGCGGCGTCGCGCTCGGCCAGCGCCACCTGGTGATCGCGCAGCGCCTGGCGCAGCTCGATCGCCTCCACCGTCTGCTGCGCCAGCGCGCACAGCCCCGCCGCCTGTTGCGGGCTAAGCCCCTCTGGCCGGGGCACCTCGTCGATCACGCACAGGGCGCCCAGCACGTGGCCCGACGCGGTGATCAGCGGCGCGCCGGCATAGAAGCGGATGTGTGGATCGTGGGTCACCAGCGGGTTGCCGCGCGTGCGCGGGTCGGCGGTGAGATCCGGGATCACCAGCAGGTCGGCCGCCGCCACCACGAAGCGGCACACCGATCGATCGAGATCGGTCTGGCATTCGGGAAAGTTCAGCCGCGCCTTGAACCATTGGCGATCCTCGTCGACCAGGCTGACCAGCGCCACCGGCGTATCGCACAGGTGGCTGGCAAGCTGGACGATGCCGTCAAAGGTGGGATCGGGCGGCGTGTCGAGGATCGCCCGCTCGCTCAACGCGCGCAGGCGCTCGGCCTCCGTCGGCGGCATGTTCCCCCCATGGCTCACCCGCCCGATCTAGCGATACCGGTACCGCGCCCGCAAGCTGTTCTTGCGGCATGACCGGACAGCGCCTGTCGGGCGGCATCCCGGAGCGGGAACGGGGCGGGCGAGGGGCGCACAACGCCGCTTGCCGTTGACACGCTTGTCGCGGATTACAGCCGGCATGAGCTCGTTCGAACTGGTCTTCGCCGTTTACGGCCTGTTGCTCGGCCTCGCCATTTCGGAGGTGCTGGGCGGCTTCTCGCGTGCGCTGAAGCTGAAGCGCGGCACCGCGGCGGTGCGGATCGGCTGGCTCACGCCGCTGCTCGGCGCGTTGGTGATGCTCGATCTGTCGAGCTTCTGGCTCCTCGCGTGGAATGCGCGCGATCAGATCGACGCGACCTACGTGACACTCGTGTGCGTGCTGGCGATGGTCGGCGTCTATTATCTCGCTGCCACCCTGATCTTCCCCGACGCGCCGGAAGAATGGCCCGACTTCGACGTCTGGTACGACAAGCAAAAACGCCTGGTGATCGGCGGCCTGCTACTGGCCAATGTGTCGAGCTGGATCGGAGCGGGCGTACTGGACACCCTGCACCCGGCACCGCCGCCCGCGCTCGCGCCTGCGCCCACGCCGATCGCCGACGCCTTGTACGAGGCAAGCGGGATCGTGATCCTCCTGCTGTTCGCCGGCCTGCTGCTGGTGCGCGCGCGGCGCTGGAACGTCGCCATGCTGATCGGCCTGTGCGTGTGCATCACCGCGTCGGAGGTGATCGAAACCTATCTGTAGCCGATCACGTCCCGCAGAAGGTCGCGGTGATCCGCTCGTGCGGCGCGGGCGGCATGGCAAAGTCCGCCGCTTCGGGCTGATCGTCCAAGGGCCGGGTCAGCACCGCCAGCATGCGGTGGAACGGCGCGAAGTCCTCGCGCTCCACCGCCGCGACGATCATCGCCTCGACATGATGATTGCGCGGGATGAAAGCCGGGTTGACGCGGTTCATCGCCGCCTGCCGCTCCGGTCCTGGTCGTGCCTCTGCGGTTAGCGCCGCGCGCCACTCGCGCGCCCAGCCATCGAACGCGGTAGGATCGACGAACAAAGATCGGACTGGCTCGTCCGCGCTGCCACCATCGGCTGCCGCCGCTGCGCCGAGGTGACGAAAGAACAGCGTGAAATCGACCTGATTTTCCGCCATCGCCTTCAGCAAGGCCTCGATCAGCGCGCGCCGCGTGTCCGCTTCACCGCCAAGGCCGATCTTCGCCGCAAACAGGCCGAAATACGCCTCGGCAAAGGCCGGGGCAAAGCCGCCGAGGGCTGTTTGCGCCCGCTCCACCCCCGCCGTTTCCTCCGGATCGAGGAGCGGCACCAGCGTCTCGGCAAAGCGCGCCAGATTCCACGCGGCGATCCGCGGCTGGTTGCCATAGGCATAGCGCCCCGCCCGATCGATCGAGCTGAACACCGTCGCCGGATCATAATCGTCCATGAACGCGCACGGCCCATAGTCGATCGTCTCGCCCGACACCGCGACATTGTCGGTGTTCATCACGCCATGGATGAACCCCACGCTCGTCCACTGCGCCACCAGCCGTGCCTGCGCCGCGATCACGCCGTCGAGCAACGCGAGATACGGGTTCTCCGCCTGCGCGGCATCAGGATAATGCCGCGCAATGACGTGATCGGCCAGCAGCCGCAGCGCCGCGGTATCCTCGCGCGCGGCAAAGAACTGAAACGTGCCGACCCGGATGTGGCTCGCCGCCACCCGCGTAATGATCGCGCCGGGCAGGGGGGTGTCGCGCATGATCGTCTCGCCTGTCGTCACCGCCGCCAGCGCGCGCGTGGTCGGCACGCCCAGCGCCGACATGAATTCGCTAACCAGATATTCGCGCAGCACCGGCCCCAGCGCCGCGCGGCCGTCGCCCGATCGCGAAAACGGCGTCTGCCCGCCGCCCTTCAGCTGGATGTCACGCCGCCGACCTTGCCGGTCGATCACCTCGCCCAGCAGCACCGCACGCCCATCGCCCAGCTGCGGCTGGAAATTGCCGAACTGGTGCCCGGCATAGGCCTGTGCGATCGGCGTCGCACCGTCGGCGATCACCCTGCCCGACAGCACGTCCAGCCCCGCCGGCCCGCGCAGCCAATCAGCGTCGATGCCTAACTCCCCCGCCAGCGCATCGTTGACGGCGATCAGCCGAGGGGCGGGGCTTTCCAGCGGGCGCACGGCGGCAAAGAAATGCGCCGGCAGGCGGGCGTAGCTGTTGTCGAATGCAATGGCCATGCTGCTGGAACCACTCCCCTTCGCGCAAAGTTGCGTCCCGCCGCCCGCGTCAGCCCTTCGCGCGGATCGCGGCAAAGCGCTCGATCTGCTCGATCGTGCCCGACACGATCATGATGTCGTCGGGCAGCACCCATGTGTCGGGCGTGGCATAGACGAAATCCTCGTCCAGCCGCTTGATGCCGATGACGGTAATCCCGTACTTGCGCCGCACGTCGCTGAGCGCCAGCGTCACGCCGACGATCGGCCCCGGCGCGGCGAGCTTAGCGATGGCGAAGCGATCGTCGAACTTGATGAAATCGATAAGCCGCCCGTTCAGCAGGTGCGCCACGCGCTCACCCATGCGCGCCTCGGGAAACACGATATGGTGTGCGCCCGTGCGCTGCAGGATGCGGCCGTGATTGTCGTTGGTCGCCTTGGCCCAGATCGACGGCACCTTGAGATCCGAGAGGCCGAGCACGGTCAGCACGCTGGCCTCGATATCGGTGCCGATCCCCACAACGCTCGACGTGAACTCACCCGCACCCAGCGCGCGCAGCGCATCGATGTCGGTGGTGTCCGCCTCCACCGTCTGCGTCAGCTCGGCCGCCATCATCTCGACGAGGCGCGGATTGGCGTCGACCCCCAGCACTTCGTGGCCCATGCGCATCAGCGAATGGGCCACTGCGCTGCCGAAGCGGCCCAGGCCGATCACCAGCACGGGCTTTCTGCGATCAGCCGACAATCGGGTTCTCCTTGGGATAGCGATAGGGTTTGCGGCCATCGCTGAGCGCCAGCGCCGTCGCAATGGTGATGGTACCGACCCGGCCGACATACATCAGCACGATCAGCACCAGCTGCCCCGACACGGGCACGCGGCCGGTGATGCCGGTCGACAGGCCAACCGTGGAAAAGGCGGAGATGCATTCGAACAGCACGTCGTGCAGCGGCAGGTGCGTCACCGACAGGAGGATGATCGTACCCGTGCCGATCAGCATGCTGGCGAGCACCACCACCGTCAGCGCCTGGCGCTCCAGCCGCGTTTCCACCCGGCGCCCCATGATCGTCGCATCGCGCCGCCCGCGAATTTCGCTCCACACCACCAGCATCACCAGCACGAAGGTGGTGATCTTGATGCCACCGGCGGTGCCCGCGCTGCCCCCGCCGATGAACATCAGGACGTAGTGGAAGCTCAGCGTCTCCGATCGCAGCGCCGCCATGTTCACGCTGTTGAACCCCGCGGTGCGCGGCATGACCGAAAGGAAGCCGGCGTTCAGGATCTTGTCGCCCACGCTCATCGGGCCAAGCGTGCCGGGATTGTTCCATTCCGCCGCCAGCATCGCAACAAAGCCGCCGACGAGCAGCACGGCGGTGCCGATCAGCGTGATCTTGCTGTGAATGGTCCAGCCGCGCCAGCCGCGCGGGCGATTGCGGATCTCCTGCAGCACGGGGAAGCCGAGCGAGGAGACGATCACCGCGATCATCAGCGGGCCAAGCATCCAGACGTCGTTCTGGAACCGCATCACGCTGTCCGAATAGCTGGAAAAGCCGGCGTTGTTGAACGCGGAGACGGCATGGAACACGCCATGCCACAGCGCCTCGCCCCAGTTTTCGTGATAGACCGCGCGCAGGCGCAGCGCGAGCACCACCGCGCTCGTACCCTCCAGCAGAAGGGTGACCTTGAGCGCGAGGTACAACACGCCCTGCGCATTGCCGGCGGCGAGGCGGCTACGCTCCACGCGGGTGAGAATGCGGTCGCGCAGCCGGATGTCGCGGCCCGCCACCAGCCCTAGCACCACCGCCGCGGTCATGATGCCGAAACCGCCGATCTGGAACAGGAGCAGGATCACCGCCTGGCCGAACGGCGTCCAGAAAGTCGCCGTGTCGACCGTGATCAGCCCGGTGACGGAAACGGCGGAAGTGGCGGTGAACAGCGCCACGATGAGCGGCGCGCCGCCCGGTCCGGCGTGTGCGATCGGCAGCAGCAGCAAAAGCGTGCCAATCGCGATCGCCGCCAGGAAAAGCAGGGGGATCAGCCGGACGGGTTTGCTGAGCGGAGCGAAAATTCTCACCGGCGCGGGCCTAACCCACCGTGCGGCCAAAGGCCAATCGCGGCCGCGTCGGTCAGGCGGCCCATTCCGCCGCATTCGGCTGCGCCCCGATCAGCGCCAGGCCGTGCGCGATCGAGGTCAGCTCGCCGCCGGTCGCAAGGCGGCCATCGCCGAAGCGCCGCTCGAATATCGCGCGCACCGCCGGGATTAGCGACGATCCGCCGGTCAGGAACACGCGGTCGATCGCCGGCTCGGCGACGCCCGCGCGGGCCAGCGCGTCGTCCAGCGCGGCCTCGATCCGCTGCAGGTCCTCCGCGATCCACGCCTCGAACTCGGCGCGGCGCACCGTTGCCTCGATCGTCACTCCCTCGCCGTGGAAGCGGAACGCGGCCTCGTCCGCGCTCGACAGCGCGCGCTTCAATTGCCCCACCGCATCGTACAGCGGAAAGCCCTGTTCGTGCTCGATCAGCGCGATCATGCGACCGACCGCTTCGGGCTCCAGCGCATGGCGTTGCAGCCGACGCAGCTCGTCCAGGGTCTTGCGGTTGCGCATCATGGCGAGGCGCGACCAGTCGGCGAACTCGGAGAAATAGCCGCCGGGAATGTCGAGCACCTTGCCCATCGAGCGATACTGCCCGCCGCGGCCAAGCATCGGCAGCACGAGCCGTTCGACGATGCGCCGGTCGAACCGGTCGCCCGCGATGCCGACGCCCGAAGAAGCCAATGGTACGCAGCGCCGCGCCGCGCCCGGCGCACCCACGCGCACCAACGAGAAATCGGTCGTACCGCCGCCGAAATCCGCCACCAGGATGGTCGCCGGCTCGGTAAGGCGCGCGGCATAGCTGAACGCCGCGCCAAGCGGCTCGTGCACATAGATGATCTCGCTGCCGAAGGCGGCGAACATCTGGTCGTAGCGTTGCCGGGCAAGCGCCGGATCGGCGCGCGCGCCGGCGAATTCCACCGGCCGCCCCACCACCACGCGCGCCGGTCGCCGGTCGAGCTGGCCGCCGGCATGTGCGACCAGCTTCTGCAGAAACAGCCGACCCAGATCCTCGAAGCGGAACGGACGGTTGAAGATCATCGCCCGCTCGAACAGCGGGCTCGCCGCCACCGTTTTGAACGATTGCACGAAGCGGCTGTCGAGCGGCGACTGGAGATATTCCGCGATCGCCCACGGCCCGGCATCGTGCGCCGCGCCGTTCCAGCCCGCCTCGTCCTCCCAGAAGCACAAGGCGGAGCGAAACACCGCGCCCGTCGCCTCGGCACCGGCGAACTCGAGCAGCTGCGATTGATCCGCCCCGTCGGCGCGTGCCACCACCGTGTTGGTGGTGCCGAAATCGAGGCCGAGCGCCGCGGCATCCTGGCCTGTGTCCACGATGTGCCTCCCGTTTCTTGTCGAACAGCCGCCATGGCGAGGCGCGGCTGTGACGCACCCGGGCGCAATCCGCAACCGCGTGCGGCGCAATCGCCTCGGCAGGCGTTGGGCGTGCAGGAGACAGCATATGGCCCAACCATCAACCGCCATGCTCGGGATCAAGCGATCCGCCGAAATGGCCGCGGTGTTCATGATCGGCGACGGCTTGCTCGGGCTGCTGCAACCGGAACGCCATGTCGCGCTATGGCGATCGGACGTGCGTGCGGTGGACGGTCTGGTCAGGCCCTTTGTCGGCCATCCCGCCCGCCGACGCCTGTATGGCTTCCTTCAGATCGGCGCGGGTTTGCTCCTCGCCTCCCGCCTGCATCGTCGCGCCGACTGACGGGTAGCTGGTTCGCCCGTCCTAGATCACGGTTGCCGATCGGCTGGGCTGGCGGCACAACCCGTCGGCATGGATCCGATCATTCTCTACGGTTCGCCGCACTCGCTCTACACCGGCAAAACGCGGTCCTACCTGCGCAAGCAGGGTATCGCCTATGTCGAGCGGGCGCCCGACGCGCATTTCCGTGACGTGATCGTCCCCACCACGGGCCGCGTCATCATCCCGGTGGTCGCGCTGGCCGACGGCACGATCCTGCAGGACACGGTCGACATCCTCGACCATTTCGAGCGGCGCGGCGCGCGGGTCAGCGCCTATCCCGCCGGTCCGCGTCAGCGCATCCTGGCGCACATCGCCGAGCTGCACGCCGCCGTCGCGCTCACCCGCCACGCCATGCACTACCGCTGGAGCTATGCCGGCGAGCAGGCGCGCTTCCTCCACGATGCCTTTGCGCGCGGCTCGGGCGATGCCGATGCGGTGATGGCGCGCATGGCATCCTATCTGCCGATGCTCGGCGTCACGCCCGATACCGTGCCGGCGATCGAACAATCGTATCTCGCGCTGCTCGATTTGCTGGAGGGGCATTTCGCCGCGCAGCCGTACCTGTTCGGTGGCCAGCCGTCGCTCGGCGACTATGGCCTGCTCGGCCCGCTGTTCGCGCATCTCGGGCGCGATCCGGTGCCGGCCGACATTATGAAGCGGCGCGCGCCCAAGGTTTTCCGCTGGGTGGAGCGGATGAACGCGCCCGATGCCGACATGCCCGAATATGGCGACCGCGCACCGGCGTTCCTCCCCGACGATGCCCTCGCACCTACGCTCGCGCCCTTGTTCCGTCACATGGCCGACGAGCTGTTTCCCGAACTGGCCGACGCCGCCGCCATGCTGGCGCGCCACGTCGCCGCCACCGATCCTGCGGAGGGCGCGCCCGTCACCGACAAGGCGCACCGCCGCGTCATCGGATCGGTCGACACGCACTTTCGCGGCGTGCCGGTGAAGAGCGGCGTTCAGCCCTACACCTTTTACCTGTGGCAGCGCGTCACCGACGCCTTTGACGCGCTCGATGCCGCCGCGGCGGCAAGCGTGCGCGGCTGGCTTGACGAAGTCGGCCTCGCGCCGCTGCTCGACACCCCACGCCCGATCCGCGTCGAGCGCCGCAACCTTATCGAGGTGTGGGGCCGGCGGCTTTAACGGTAAGCCGGCGGGCGCAGCAGCGCGTCGAAGCTACCGTCGCCGCTCGACACGTAAAAGGCGAGGGGCGGCTGCTCCGGCCGGATCACGTCGATCTTTTCCGACACGAAGCTGCGCGGCGGCGGCTCGCCGGGCGTGTTGTCGGTGATCGGTGGCTTGGCCGGGCAGCGCCGCGCGATCGCCGCATCCAATAGGCCGCTTTCTTCCCGATCGAGCGTCCATTCACGCCGGTTCATGGGGTTGAACGGCGCATCCTTGATCCAGATCTGGCTGCGGCCAACCGCCGTCCCGTCCCATCGGCCATCGGCGCGGCGCGCCAGCACGATGCTGTATTCGCTCGTGCTGAGATGCCCGCCGTGCCCGAACAGCATCACCATGGTCGCCGCCTCGGGCATCGGTTCGTTCAGCGTCGCGCGTAGCGCCCGGTGGTCTGCCAGCGCCGACGATGCGATCTCCGCCGTCGCCGCAGGGATGCACGGTACGGCATCGGCGCTTGCCGCCGGCGCGACCAGCGCGAGCAGCAGCGCCGCGATCACCGCTCGTTCACGCTGAACGGCGGCATCCGGTTGGCGGTGCGGCGCTTGTCGACGAACTGGTGCTTCAGCGCCGCGCCGACATGCAGCACGATCAGCACGTAGGTCAGCTTGATCAGCGCGCCATGGCCGAACTCGAACGCGCCATGGCTCGCCGGCGACAGGCCGGGGATCAACGGCCAGGGAATACCCGCGAGCAACGTCGTCATGCTGCTCGTCGCGGCCGAGCGCCCTGTGGAGATCGCCGCCCAGCCGGTCAGCGGCAGCCCCAGCATCACCACATAGAACAGCGCATGGTTGATCCGCGCCGCGGTGCGCTCCCACTGCGGCAGGTCGGCCGGGAGCGGGGGCGGCGGGTTCATCAGGCGCCAGGCCAGCCGCGCGACGCTCAATAGCAGGATCAGCACGCCCAGCGTCTTGTGCCAGGTGAACCACTCGCCCTTGGCCGGGCCGCTCGCCATGTCCTCGAACGTCCAGCCGATGTAGATCTGCGTCAGCAGCAAGGCCGCGATGATCCAGTGCAGCGCCACCGCGACATTGTTGTAGCGCTCCACCCCGTTGCGTGTCGGCAATCCCTGTCCCCTCGTTGTGCTGTTCCGCCAGCACATAACGCGCCGCAAAGCGTTTCGGCTCAGTCGGCAATCACCAGCCGATAGCCCGCGTCATAGTCGGCCGCGTCGGTCAGCGCGCGATAACGCCGCGCCCACCGGCCGCTTTCGAGATCTGCTGACAGCCGTGCCAGCCCGGCATCCACCCCGTCGATCACCCAGAAGGACGAGCTGCCCGATCGCACCTGCGGGTCGAGATAGGCGGCCGGGCGGCGCCAATAGGCATGGAGAAAGCCGTCGGTGCAATCGTGCGGCACCGGCAGCGGGCGCACCTCCATCGGACCCCGCGGGCTCAACCAGCGCGCGTAATTCGCCATGGCCGGCATCTGCCGCTCGTCCAGCGCCGCCAGCTCGGGCAGGTAATCGGTCAGCCATGGCCGCGCCGCGGGGTCGAACGTCACCAGCACGATGCGCCCGCGCGTCACCCGCCGCATTTCGCGCAGCCCGGCGGCCTGGTCGGGCCAGTGATGCACCGTCAGTATCGCCATCGCCGTGTCGAAGCTGTTGTCGGCAAAGGGCAGCCGCTCGGCACACCCCTGCACCACCGGCGCGGCGCCATCCGGTCGTTGGCAAATCATGGCCGTGGACGGCTCCACCGCGATCGTCCGCCGATCCGCCGGCTCGTAGGAGCCCGCGCCCGCACCGACGTTCAGCAGCGTGTCGCCGTCGCCCAGCGCATCGTGAATAGCCGCCGCGATGCGCGGGTCGGGCCGGCGCTGCGCGGCATAATCATTGCCGATCACATCGTATCGCGCGGCCATGCGCCACGCTACGCCGCGCGCCGGCTGCCGGCAAGGGATGCCAGCAGCCAGCCGTGGAGCCTTGCCATCATGTCACCGGAGCCTAAGCTGGCGGCCTGAAACGGGAGCACGCCATGTTGCTGATGCTTTTCCTTATGCTGCAAGCGAGCAGCACCGACATCATCGTCACCGGCAAGCGGCTGGAGGAGGCGCACGACGCCTGCGTGCGCGGCGAATGCACGCCGCTGCGCGATGCGCAGGCAAGCATCGCGCTAGCCGAGGCACGCTTTCGCACCGGCAAATATCTCCAGGCCAAGAATTTGCTCGGGCGCGCCATCCGCCGCAATCGCGCCAAGGCCGCCACCGATCCGAAACCCGTTGCCGCCTTGTACGAGGCTTATGCTACCGTCTCACTGCACGAGGGCAATTGGGACGATTACCAGAAGGGCGTCTACGCGCAGGTCCGCACATTGCGCGACAATCTGCCGCCGGACGACCCTGCGGTGCAGACCGCCGCAACGGCGATCGGTGACATGTGGCTGAAGGTCAACGATCCGCGCGAGGCGATCCGTGCATTTGAACTGACCGAGCGTGAGGCGCTGCGCGACGGGCAGCCCGCCGTTGCGATGCTCGCCGGGCTACGGCGCGTGATGGTCATGAACGTGCAGGATCGCGGCGCGGAGGCGATCGCGCTTCTCGACGAACTCGAGCAGCGGCCGATCGCGCAGAGCCCGCGGTATCGCACCGCCCTGCAGATCATTCGCCTCCGCGTCTCGGCGCGCGATGCGGACGGCAAGGAGCTGGCCAGGCTGATCCGCGCGCTGCCGACCCGCCAGGGCGACACGCCGATCCTGATCAAGTCGCCACGCTATGACGCGATCACGCCCGTGACGGCCAGCCGCGCCGCCGCGTTGGGGAATGCCGAGGGGCTGGGGAATGGGCACTACGGCTGCCGCACGATGGGGGTTGATGCCGTGCGATGGGCCGATGTCGGCTTCTGGATCAGGCCCGACGGCACCACGGCGGACGCCGAGATTCTTCGCAACTCCCGGGGTGCGGATTGGACCGACGTGATCCTGAAGCAGATCGCCGGGCGGCAATATTCGCCAACCGCGGGCGAGCCGGACAGCCCCGGTTTCTACAAGATCGAGCGACTGACGCAGAAGTCGGCTTACGTGACGCCGGAATGCAGCAATATAGCCCGACGCAAGGTGATGAACGGCTTCGAGACGCTGGACTTGACCGAGGAAGGATCAGCCACCCCCGCTGCCGCGAACTGACCTGCTACGATCGTCGCCCGGTTTGACTTGGGACCTTGACCTGGCTGACCTTCACCCCGGTTCAAGGCCGACAACAGCATCGTTGCCCATGAACCGGGTCAGCGACAAACCGCTACTCCGCCAAACAAAGTAGAGAGGATGCAACAATGAGGCTCTTCAACTCGGTCGGTCCGAACCCGCGGGTCGTGACGCTGTTCCTGGCGGAAAAGGGCATCACGCTCCCGCACGTCACCGTCGACATTCGCGGCGGCGAAAACCGGCGGGCGCCGTACAACGAGGCGGTGAACCCCGCCGGGCAGACCCCCGCGCTGGAACTGGACAACGGCAGCATCCTCACCGAAATCACCGCCATCTGCGAGTATCTCGAGGAGCGGCACCCCACCCCGCCGCTGATCGGCACCACCGCGGAGGAGCGCGCCGAAACGCGCATGTGGGTACGCCGCGCGGACCTCAAGGTATGCGAGCCGCTCACCGCCGGGTTTCGCGGCGCGGAGGGTTTGCCGATGTTCGAACAGCGTATGCGCTGCCTGCCCGAAGCGGCGGCCGGGCTGAAGGCGGTGGCGCAGGACGGGATCGCCTGGTTCGACGCGCAGATCGCCGGGCGCCAGTATATCGCCGGCGACCGCTTCACGCTCGCCGACATCATGCTGTTCGCCTTTCTGGACTTCGGCCGCGCTGTCGGTCAGCCGTTCGATCCCAAGAATACGCATGTCGCCGCCTGGTTCGATCGGGTGAGCAAGCGGCCTGCCTTCCAGCCCGCCGCATGAAAACCAGCGGCGTGTCGCCTGCCGCAATCAGTGCCAGCCAGCCTCAGCAAGTTCCGTTTCGGAACCAAAACGTCGGGGCAACAGTTTGACACGCTGGAAACAGGGTACAGAGGGAGAGTAACATGGCAGAGTATCGGGCACCCGACGGACACGTGGTTGAACGTCGCAGCGGCGCGGGACGCATGATCGCGATCGTGGTCGGCATTCTGGCGCTGATCGCGGTGGTTCTGTTCGCGACCGGCTTCTGGAGCGCGGACGTCAAGGAAGGTTCGCTGCCGGACGTGGATGTCAGCGCCAAGGGTGGCGAGATGCCTGCCGTCGATCTCGACAGCAAGGCGGTGGTCGTCGGCACCAAGAAGACCGAGGTTGAAGTTCCCGTGGTTGGCGTGAAGGACAACGGCGAGAAGTAATCGCGCCGGTTCGTCATGGCAGTTTTGAGAAGGGGCGGGGGCCGGTCTCCCGCCCCTTTTTGCATGCCCGTCCGTTTTGCCCGCGCGCCTCACTCGCGGAAGCTCTCACCCCAGATGGTGTAGATGAACGTCGCCGACCAGGTGATGAGCATGAAGCCGCCGAGCGACAGCGCCATCACGAACAGCCGGATCGGGCCATGCGCCTCGATCTGCGTGTATCCCAGCGTCGCAAAGGAAACGCCGGCGAAATACAGGTAATCCGCCGTCGTCTCGGCCGAAGCCTGCAGCAGCACGCCGTTACCCGCCTGGCCCAGCAGCAGCGCGAGCACCCCCGCCGCGAGCGCGATCTCAAGGAGGTGCAGGATTACCAGCCCCCAGAAGGTCGTCAGCAGTCCCAGGTAGCGATGCCGGTCCTGCTGCGGCTTGGCCCGGCGGATCAGCTCCAGCCCCGCAAGATGAATCACGCCATATGCGAAGATCAGCCCGATGCCGGCGGCCAGCACCGTGAGTTCGTTACTTGTCATGCACAGGGTAATGGATCCCACGCGGCTGCGTTCCGGATGGGACGGCTTCCCGGCAGACACATGGCACCGACAAGCTGCGACCGCCCCGACGACGCCATGCTCAGGTGTGGTAGACGGCCGCGCCTTACTGCGGCGCGCTCAGTCGCCGGCGATCGCGGATGTTCAGGATATCGTTCGCCTCGCGCCGCACATAGGCCTGCTGCTTGTCGCTCAGACTGCCGCCGTTCTCCGCCATCATCGCGTCCACTTCGGCACGCAGCGCCTGCGCGCGCTTCAGCTTGTCGCGCCGCATGGTGGGCGTGTCGCGCGGCGGGATCATCGCATTGGCGCGAAAGCCGGGTTCATAGGTCGAATAATTCGGCCCGTTCATCGATTGCGCGGCGGCTAGTGCCGGCGCCGTGAGGCCAAGGGCTGCGATGGCGAAGGCGATCTTCATGGCAGAAACTCCTTTGGTGGATCGAATAGCAGACTGCCGCCGCTTGTGGCACTGGTCACGCCGAAATGGCGACGATCGATCGTCATCAGCGCACCGCCGGCGGCGCATCGGGCAGGGCGGCGAGCTGCGCAGGCGTCAGCGTCGTGCTCACGTCCATATCGGTGCCACGCTCCACCGCGGCGAGATCGGCGATCGGCACCTGCACGATCCGCTCGGGATTGCTGCCCTCCAGCTCGACCAGCAGGTGATCGACCGCGTTGTTCGGCCCGCCGCGTACCACGCCTTCCACCTCGCCAATCTCGCGGTTCGACAGGTCGAGCAGGTCCGCGTCGAGCAGCTGCGCCTCCGTCATGCCTAGCGCCGCGATCGTCTTGCCCGCCGCGGTGGCGCTCGCTTCCGCCGCCGCCTCGCGCTGATCCTCCGCGCGTTCCTCGGCATTGTTGCAGCCGACCACCAACGCTGCCGAACCGAGCAATGCTATCAGTGTCTTGGGCATCAAAATGCATTCCCTTGCCGTGCGCCGTTGTGGCGCCTCCCCGATCAACGGCACGACCAGACCGCCAGTTCCGCCGCATTTCGCGGGCCGACCTGCCAGCTTGGTCGATTGACGCGGGCTGAAAAAGCCGCATGCCAGCGGGGCACGGCGGAATCGCCGGCTACCGAAAAAACGAGGGAGAAGGACCATGACCGACGAAGTGCTGGTGCGCGATCAGGATGGCATCCTGATCGTCACGATCAACCGCCCCGAGGCGAAGAACGCGATGACCAAGGCCGCGGCCGAGGGGATCGCCGCGGCGATGGACCGGCTGGACGGCGAGGACGGGCTGCGCGTCGCGATCATCACCGGCGCGGGCGGCACCTTCTGCTCGGGCATGGACTTGAAGGGCTTTCTGCGCGGCGAGACACCTTCGGTTCCCGGTCGCGGCTTCGGCGGTATCACCGAAAGCCCGCCCAAGAAGCCGCTGATCGCTGCGGTCGACGGCTATGCGCTCGCCGGCGGGCTGGAGCTGATGATCGCCTGCGACATGGTGGTGGCGAGCAAGGGCGCGAAGTTCGGCATTCCCGAGGCGAAGCGCGGCCTCGTCGCAGGTGCCGGCGGCCTGATCCGCCTGCCCGAACAGATCCCGCAGCGGATCGCGCTCGAGCTGGCCGTCACCGGCGACTTCATCGATGCCGAGCGCGCCTATCAGCTCGGCCTCATCAACCGCATTGCCGATGGCGACGCGCTCGATGGCGCGCTTGCGCTTGCTGCTACGATCAGCGCCAACGGCCCGCTCGCGGTGCAGGTGTCGAAACAGATCATCAGCGAATACCGCACCTGGCCGATCGATCAGCGCTGGGCAAAGCAGGGTGCGCTGATGGGCCCCGTCTTCACCAGCGCCGACGCGCGCGAAGGCGCCGCCGCCTTTGCCGAAAAGCGCAAGCCGAACTGGACCGGTAAATAAGAAGTGACCCGCCGGCCGGGTAATCGCCACCCGGCCGGCGGAATAGCTTGTTAACACATCGGTCGTAGTGACGGACGTTCACGCCGGTGAGTTAGCCCGACATGTTTGTTCGTCCTTTCAGGCAGATAGCGGACAGTTCCGATGCGCTGCTACGGCAGCAATTCGTCCGGCTGCGCACCCAAGTGCCGCTAATGTACGTGATGATGCTCATCAACGCGTCGGCGCTGGCACTTGCGACGCATCGCGATGTGCCGCGGTTTTACAGCGTGGCGATGCCTGCCGCCTTGTCCGTCGCGCTGGTCGGGCGTTCGATCTTGTGGCTGACCCGCAGTGCTTATGATCCGCAGCCGGCGCGCATTCGGCGCTTCCTCAAGGGGGCGGTCGTGGCCTCCGTCGTGCTCAGCACCGCCTTCGGCATCTGGGGCTTTGTGCTGCTCGGCGTCGCCCCGCCGGAGCGCGAGACCGCGATCGCGCTATTCGTTTTCGTGGGCGCGATCTCCTGCTGCTATTGCCTTCAGGCGCTGCCCGCGGCGGGGCTCGCGGTGCTGGTGTTCGGCGCGATGCCGATCACCGCGCGGCTGCTATTGTCGGGCGATGCCTATTTCACCGGCATCGCGATCACCTTCATCATGGTGGCGGTGGTGGTGTATCGCGCGATGAGCTCCGGGCACGAGGCGGTCGCCAGCGCGATGGAGGCGCGTTCGGAGATGACCGGCCTCCTCGCCGCCCTGCGCGACAGCGAGGAACGCTACCGGCTCGCCGCGCAGGCCACCAGTGACGTGATCTGGGACGTGCCGCTCGATGGCGACCGGATCGGCTGGAACAGCGCAGTCGGCGCCACCCTGGGTTATCCCGAGGCGGAGGGCGGCACGAGCCGGCAATGGTGGATCGAGCGCATCCACCCCGACGATCTGCCCCGTCTCGGTATTACGCCCCGCAACCTCAAGGATCCCACCTTCACCACCTGGTCGGAGGAGTTCCGCGTCCTGTCCGGCTGGGGCGATTATCGCACCATGTACGGGCGTGGCTTCGTGGTACGCGGTGCGGACGGCCGCGCTACCCGGCTGGTCGGCTCGTTGCAGGATATCACCGCGCAAAAGCGGTATGAGGACGAACTGCGCCAGGCGGCGCACCATGATTCGCTCACCGGCCTGCCCAATCGCCTGCTGTTTACCGAGCGGCTGGATGCCGCGCTTGGCGAGGCGCGGCGCACCGACGGCACCGTCGGGCTGATCGTGTTCGACGTCGATCGCTTCAAGACCATCAACGACAGCATGGGCCACGACGCAGGCGACGCGGTGCTGTGCGAAGTCGCCAAGCGGCTGCAGCGCGTCGCACCGGTCGGCGCCACCGCCGCGCGGCTGGCGGGCGACGAATTCGCCATCATCATCCCCAGCCTGACCGACAGCGGCATGGGCACGGCACAGATCGCCGACCTACTGGCGCAGGTGTCCCGCCCGATGACGCATGCCGGGCGTCACATCGACGTCAGCCTGAGCGCCGGGTTCGCCGCCGCCTTTCAGGACGGCAACAGCCCGGACGAGATCCACAAGAGCGCCGACCTTGCGCTCTATGCCGCCAAGCGCGAGGCGCGCGGCGGCCTGCGCGCATTCCGTCGCGACATGCGCGATGCCGCCGAGCGCGAAATGCACATGCTTGCCGATGCGCGCGCCGGATTGCAGGCCGATTGGATCGTGCCCTTCTACCAGCCCAAGATCTGCCTGCGCACCGGCGCGGTGCTCGGCTTCGAGGCGCTGTTGCGCTGGCATCACCCGCAGCATGGGCTGCGCACGCCGGGCTCGATCAGCGCCGCGTTCGAGGATCCCGCCACTTCCGTCCAGCTCACCGACCGCATGCTGGAGCGCACCGTGACCGACATGGCGCGCTGGGCCGACCGCGGCCTCGCCTTCGGTCGCATCGCGGTGAACGGCTCGCCCGAGGATTTTCGCCGCGGCGACATGGCCGATCGCATCCTGGAGCGGCTGGCACGCGCCGGCCTGCCGCCCACCATGCTGGAACTGGAAATCACCGAAACGGTGTTCGTCGGCCAGCTGGCCGAGCAGGTCAGCGTCGCGCTGAAGGCGTTGTCGGACGCGGGAATCACCATCGCGCTCGACGATTTCGGCACCGGCTATGCTTCGCTAACCCACCTCAAGCAGTTTCCGGTCGATGCGCTGAAGATCGACCGCTCCTTCGTGTCGCGCTTGTCGCTGGTGGACAGCGACGATTCCGCGATTGTCGGCGCGGTAATCGAGCTGGCGCGCAGCCTCGGCATCGCCACGGTGGCGGAGGGGGTCGAAACCGCTACCCAGGCGGCGCACCTCATCGTCAAGGGCTGCGACAGCGGGCAGGGGTATCTGTTCAGCCGGCCGATGGCGGCGGAGAAGGTCGCGCATTTCATGCGACACTGGGATCCCGCGTCGGTCGCCCGCATGTGCAACACCGCCGATTGGGGCGGCGTCGCGCTGCAAAGCTACCGCGACCGCTTCCACTGAGCGATCGGGCTTCGCAACATGATCGATCAGATTGCCTGGCGCGATGTTCGAGCGGACTGCCTTACCTGCCCCGCGTCATTCGCCCGCTTTTCATAGGCATTCGCCAAGTCGAGGTGGACCATGGCAACGGCATTATCCTCTGACGTTGCGGCGCGCTGACGCTCCTGCACCGCGCGGTGGCGATAATAGGATTGGTGGTCTTCGTTGGTCATCACGATCCTTCCACCAAGATAAGTTGCGCGCGAACGCAACCAATTGTCTCTCATCCAGATCAAGCCGTTTTTCTTGCGCGCCAATCTCTGCCGGCCCTCGCCGGTCTAGAGGCGGCATGACTTCGGCAGCGGGGTGCGGGTCCGCTGCGCCGGGGAGCGCATCACGGTTCGAATGCTAGGGCCCCTGTGGACAACCTGTGGAAAAGCCATGCGCAAGGCGTGGGCAAGCTGGGGATAACGGCTAGTGCGGCAACCGGCCCGCGCGATTTGGAAACCGCCAAGCCACGGAAACGCCACGCAGCCTTTCGCCGCTTCGCCCGTTCGGCAAGGCAACCATTCCCGCTCCGGCGGGAGCCCATCGCTGACGCAAGGAGCCGCGCCCATGAACGAAGCCGTCACGCTGGATCGTGCCGCGGGGCAGCGGGTCGCCGCCGACCCGATCGCCACGCTGCCGCTTACGCTCACGATCAACGGCGAGCCGCGCCAGCTGGAGGTCGCGCCCTGGACCAGCCTGCTCGACCTGCTGCGCGACAAGCTGGACCTCACCGGCTCCAAGAAGGGCTGCGATCATGGCCA
This sequence comes from Sphingomonas dokdonensis, assembly GCF_002197685.1. Taxonomy (GTDB): domain Bacteria; phylum Pseudomonadota; class Alphaproteobacteria; order Sphingomonadales; family Sphingomonadaceae; genus Sphingomonas; species Sphingomonas dokdonensis. The sequence continues at coordinate 72,440 of NZ_NBBI01000007.1, forward strand.
ATGTGGCGCGTGCACCGTGCTGATCGACGGCAAGCGGATGAACAGCTGCCTGAAGCTCGCCGTCACGCTCGACGGCTGCGAGGTGACGACGATCGAGGGACTGGGTCAGCCGGACAACCTCCACCCGCTGCAAGCCGCGTTCGTGGAGCATGACGCGTTCCAGTGCGGCTATTGCACGCCCGGGCAGATCTGTTCGGCGCAGGGGCTGATCAACGAGGGCCATGCCAAGACGCGCGACGAGGTGCGCGAGCAGATGAGCGGCAATCTGTGCCGCTGCGGCGCTTATCCCAACATCGCCGATGCGGTGCTCGAGGTGCTGGGCACGGAGAAAAAGGCATGATCCGCTTCGACTATCAGCGACCCGACGCCACCGCCGAGGCCGTCGCCGCCGGGCGCGGCGAGCATGCCGCCTATCTCGCCGGCGGCACCAACCTCGTCGACCTGATGAAGGAGAATGTCGCGCGGCCGCTCCAGGTGGTCGACATCAATCGTCTCCCGCTGAAGGCGATCGAGGCGCGCGAGAACGGCGGGCTGCGGCTCGGTGCGCTCGCCAGCAATGCCGACACGGCGTACCATGAGGAAGTGCAGGCGCGTTATCCGCTGCTTGCCTCCGCGATCCTCGCCGGCGCCTCGCCGCAGCTGCGCAATGCGGCAACCAACGGCGGCAACCTCAACCAGCGCACGCGCTGCTATTACTTCTACGACACCGACACGCCGTGCAACAAGCGCAACCCCGGCGAGGGCTGCGGCGCGATCGGCGGGGTGAACCGGATCCACGCAATCCTGGGTGCGAGCGATCAGTGTATCGCGACCCACCCGTCGGACATGTGCGTCGCGCTCGCTGCGCTGGAGGCAGAGGTGCAGGTGTCCGGGCCCGACGGCGACCGCACCATTCCCTTCGCCGATTATCACCGGCTGCCCGGCGACGAGCCGTGGCGTGACAACACGCTCCGCCCCGGCGAGCTGGTCACCGCGATCGACCTGCCGGCCGAGGGCTTCGCCAGCAACTGCACCTATCTGAAGCTGCGCGACCGGCTGTCCTATGCCTTTGCGCTGGTCTCGGTAGCGGTCGCGATGAAGCTGGAGGATGGCGAGATCGCCGAGGCGCGCGTGGCGCTCGGCGGCGTCGCGCACAAGCCGTGGCGCGTCCCCGAGGCGGAGCAGTTGCTGCGCGGCGAACGGCCCGGCGAGGACGCATTCCGCGCGGTTGCCGAGGCGCTGCTGAAGGGCGCGGTCGGCCAGGGCGAGAACGACTTCAAGATCGGCCTTGCCCGCCGCGCGATCGTGCGCGCGCTGGCGCAGGCCGCGGCCGGCACACCGCAATCGCAAACCGACAAGCGCATCGCCTGAGGAGCAGCCCATGAACACCGCAACCAAAATCGGCATCGGCTCGGCGCTCTCGCGCGTGGATGGCGCGGACAAGGTGACCGGCCGCGCGAAATATGCCGCGGAATACAAGGTCGACGACCTGCTCTACGGCGTCGCCGTCTGCGCGAAGATCGCCAAGGGCAAGATCCTGTCGATCGACGAGGCGGATGCGCGCGCCGTGCCCGGCGTGGTGGACGTCATCAGCCATCTGAACCGCCCCAAGCAGGCGTGGCTCGACCGCAACTGGAAGGACGAGCTGTCGATCCCGGGCGAACCATTCAAGGCGTTCCACGACGAGACGGTGATGTTCGCCGGCCAGCCGGTCGCGCTGGTGGTGGCCGACACGTTCGAGGCGGCGCGATTCGCCGCCAGCCTCATCGACATCCGCTATGAGGAAGAGCCGCACAACATCGACTTTGCGGCATCGCTGGACGAGAAATTCATGCCGTCGCACCTGAAGCGGCGCAACAATTACCATCCGCCCAAGAACCGTGGGCATGCGCAGCAGGCGTACGATGACGCGCCGGTGAAGGTCGCGGCCGATTATCACCTCGCGCCCGAGCATCACAATCCGATGGAGATGCACGCCTCCACCGTGGAATGGCACGGCGACGGCAAGATCACCGTCTATGACAAGGTGCAGGGCTCGCAGGGACCGCAGGCGTATCTCGCCAGCGCGTTCGGCCTCGGCAAGAAGAACGTGCGCGTCGTCAACGCTTTCGTCGGCGGCGGCTTCGGCTCGGGGCTGCGGCCGCAATGGCAGGTGCAGCTCGCCGTGATGGGCGCGATCCATCTGGAGCAGTCCGTGCGCGTGGTGATGACGCGCCAGCAGATGTTCACCCACGCGCATCGCCCCGAATGCACCTATTCGGTGCGCCTCGGCGCCGAGCCCGACGGCAAGCTCAGTGCGATGATGCACGATGCCACCACCTCCACCTCGCGGTTCGAGAACAACATGGAGGACATCGTCATCTGGGGCATGATGGCCTATGACTGCCCCAATGCGAGCGGCGAGTATGCCATCGCGCCGCGTGATACCTATACCTCAGCCGACATGCGCGCGCCCGGCGCGGCGACGGGCATGACCTTGTTCGAGATCGCGATGGACGAAATGGCCTATGCCGCCGGCGTCGATCCGCTCGATTTCCGTCTGCGCAATTATTCGGAGGTCGATGCCATGAACGGCACGCCCTACACCTCCAAGGCTTTGCGCGAGGCGTATCAGGAGGGTGCGGCCCGGTTCGGCTGGGACAAGCGCTCGGCCGCGCCGCGATCGATGAAGGAAGGGCGCGAGCTGGTCGGCTACGGCATGGCCACCGGCATGTGGGACGCGATGTTCAGCAAGACGGCCGCGCGCGCGACATTGTCCGCCGACGGGAAGCTGGAGGTCGCCTCCGCCAGCTCCGACATCGGCACCGGCACCTATACGGTGATGGTGCAGGTCGCCGCCGACACATTGGGCCTGTCACCCGACCGGATCACCGCCACTTTGGGCGACAGCGACCTGCCCGAGGCGCCGGTCGAAGGCGGCTCATGGGGTGCGGCGTCGACCGGCGCGGCGGTGCAGCTCGCCTGCCAGTCGGTCGCCAAGAAGCTGTTGTCCGCCGCGGGCAAGCTCGACGGCGATCCCTTTCACGGCGTCAACGGCATCGAGGGGCTGGAGTTCGCCGACGGCGCGATGATCCGCCGCGACAATCCCGACGTGCGCGCCTCGCTGACCGACGTGATGGCAGCGGCCGGGCTCGACAAAATCGAGGTGGAGGAAACCGCCGGGCCGGGCATCGGCGACATGATCTCCATGGCACGCAAGTCGCGCAACACGCACAGCGCGGTCTTCTGCGAGGTGCGGGTGGACGAGGAGCTGAACCAGGTGCGCGTCACCCGCGTGGTCAACGCTGTGGCGGCGGGCCGCATCATCAACCCCAAGACCGCGCGCAGCCAGATTCTGGGCGGCGTGGTGATGGGCATCGGCATGGCGCTGCACGAGGAAACGTTCGCCGACACGACGCTCGGCCGCTGGATGAACCACAATTTCGCCGAATATCACGTCCCCGCGCACGCCGACATCCACGACATCGACGTGATCTTCGTCGACGAGCCCGATCCCGAGGTAACGCCGCTTGGCGTCAAGGGGCTGGGCGAGATCGGCATCGTCGGCACCGCCGCCGCGGTCGCCAACGCGATCTACCACGCCACCGGCAAACGCGTGCGCAGCCTGCCGATCACCATCGACAAGCTGCTCGATGCGCCGGCGGACTAGCGCAGATCAGAAACGACGTGGCCCGCCGGCCACGTCGCAGGTGCCGCGAAACGCGTAGTCGCCCAGCCCGACCACGGTGATCCGGCCGCTGCGCCGATCAACGGTGATCTTGGGCTTGTTCAGTCCGTTCAGGCGATAGTTCGCGTGGATCGTGTCGGGCGTCGTCGCCACGCCGTCGAGATCCCACCAATCGCCCTGGCCGCGCGAATGGATCGGCGGGATCAGCTTCTTGGGCAGGCGGATGCGACCGCCGCCATCCCACAGTTGCAGCATCAGCGACGCATCGAAATGCTCCTGCGTCAGCTCGGACCGGGTGCCGTAATCATAGCGGTTGGTGCGATCGTTCCACGTCCAGCCGGCGTTGTTCGCGACCGTCGGGCGCTGTCCGTCGCCGAAACACACCAGCCCGAGATCGCCGGCGCCGGCCGCACCCGCGTCGTCGCCCTGCGCATAGCTGGGCGTGCCGGTTTGCGGGGCGGAGCGGCCATAGCCCGCGCTCGAACGGTACGGCTCGGGCCGTGACGCTGGCTGTGCGGCGCTTTGTCGGCAATCGGGCGGCGTGGTCGGGATGATCGCGGCATACCGGCCGTCCATGGTGGCGATCGTCACGCATTGCCGCCGGTCCGCGCTCCACCAATTGGTGTAGGAGCGGTCGTCGCCCTTGGACGAGCTCGACAGGCGATAGCCGCGCCGTTGCAGCTCGCCCTCGGCCTGGCCAGCGCGCGCACCGACCAGATCGTCCAGCCCGGTCGATTGCGCATGCGCCGCGGGCGTCGACCCGATCAGGCCAGCGAAAATCAAACCGCCAATTGCAAGAAAGCGCATCATACTTCCTTTGAGCCGTTGTTGCCCGACAAGGCCCGCAGCAGTGATCCGTGTCAAGCAAGCGTAGTTAATCGCCGCGCGCCGATCAGCGCAGCACGAACAGGGCGGCAATAACGAACGACGCCACGGCCGCCTGCACAAAGGCGCGACCCGCATTCAGCAGGCCCCGCCAGAGACTTTGCTTCAGGTGATGGGCAAACCACATGGTGACGGCGGAAAGATACCCCAGCAACGCCACCGTCGCGAGCACCGGACCGATCGTGTGGCCACCGGGAATGGCCGCATGTCCCAGGCTCGTCGCCAGCCCAAGAAACAGGGCAAATGGCGCGCAGGCATAGCATTGGCCGTAGAACGGCGCCTTGAGCCGCTGGCGCGTCACGGGAACGCGCTGCGCCCGCAGAAAGCGCGTGGCCATCATCAGCGGAAACATCGAAAACAGCAGCAGGCGCAGCACGAGGAAGCTGGTGTCGTCGGTAATGAGCGAGGCCAGCCCGGTCTGCTTGGCCACGATGGGATTTGTGCCGCCCCCGATCGCCTCATCCGCCGCGCGGGTCAGCAGCAGCGACAGAACAAGGAACAGCGGCGGGTTGAGCGTGTCGGAGAATTGCTCGTCCTGCGTGTCGCGCAGCTCGCTGTCCGCATAGGTCATCATCGCAAGCGGATTGGTGATCACTCGCCACAAGGTGATCGGATAGGAAACGAGCCAGCTCATCACTTCGTAGAGCAGCTCGCCCAGCGAGTTCAGCCACTTCATGAAGTCCATGACAATGGTGTGGCGTGGCTGGCCCCGCGCGGCAATAGCGCCGATGCGCCGCCGGCGCGGATCCGATCATGCCAGGCGGCAGGCGATCGGATCCGCGCGGGTCAGCCGGTCGCCCGGGACGTCACCGATTACGGGCCGACGTCCGCCGCGCCGGTCTTCACGCGCATGGAGGCTGGTCCCTTGAAGCCGAGTGCCTCGGACACGCGGTCGTTCCAGCCATAAGGATCGTTGCGCACGATCGGGTCGCCCGCCTCGTCGAACAGCACCGTCTGGTACAGCAGCCGGACCGGGATCTCGCGCGGCAGCTTCACGAACGTCTGCTCGCCGGTTGCGCGCGCCTTGTTCCATTCGTCGATCACGCCTTCCTGCTCGGCCAGCATCTTGGCAAAGCCGAGCGCGTCCTCCACGCGGACGCAGCCGTGGCTGCGCGCGCGCTGCGTCATGCCGAACAGCGCCTTGGCCGGCGTATCGTGCAGGTAGATGGCGTGTTCGTTCTGCATGTCGAACTTGACGAGACCGAGCGAGTTCTTCGGCCCCGGCTGCTGCACGATCCAGCCGTCTTCCCATTGCATGTTATTGGCCTTGAGATAGCCCGCACCCTTGCCGGCGATCTCGTTCTTCTGGATCGAGCGCGGCACCGTCCAGGTCGGGTTGGCGACAAGGCGGAACATCGGCGAGGCGAGCTGCGGCGTCTCGTGGTCGGGCTCGCCCACCACCACGCGGCGGCTGTTGGCGAGCGTGCCGTCGCGGAAATAGTTGAGCCGCGCCGCGGCGATGTTCACGTCGATGCGCGTCGCGGCGGGGTTGCGATCAAGCCAGCGCAGACGCTCCATGTTCACCGCGATCGCGCGGGCGCGCACGTCGTCGGACTGGTTGAGGATCGCGAGCGCCTCCGCGCCGATCACGCCATCGGCCTCCATGCCGTAATCGGACTGCATCTTCTTCACCGCAGCCGCCATCTGCGGGGTGTAGCGGTCGCCCGCCGCGGCCTTGGGATCGAGATAGTCGAGCACGACGAGCTGACGCGCGATCTGCGGCATGCGCGGATCGGTGCTGTTCGGCTTGATCGCCTCGCCCTTGTCCGACACCACTGGCTGGGTCTGCGCCTTGCCCTGGGCCATCTCCTTGCGCAGCGCGACATAGGCTTGCGACAGCCGCTTGTAGTGATCGTCCTGCGGCGCAAGGCTGTTGAGCCAGCCGGCCACGTCGTTCTTGGCCAGCGCCTGTTGCAGCCCGGCCTTCAGGTCCACCTCGGGCCGCTTCAGCGTGTACACGTCATAGAGCTTGGTCGGGTCGGTCGCGCCCTGCGCCAACGCGCCGGCATAGGCGAGCGCCGCCTCAGTCATCGCCTGGTCGCCATCGCCGCTGACCGCAAAGTCCTTGCCGTCGAGGCCGTGCGCGGCGCGGCCGTCGATCGCCTTGCGCAGTTGATCCTTTGTCGTATTGCTCCAGCGCGCGTTCTGCGCCTCGGCGGCACTCACCGTGTTGCTGTCACCCGATGCGGTCTGGACGTTGCAGCCTGCCAGCAAAGCGGCGGCCGATGCGGTAATCACCCAATGGTAGCGCACATGATACTCCCGTTACGGTACTGCAACGCACCGCACGGCCACACGCTCCGTCGCTTGCCGCAAACTCTTCGTCGCAGCGCGCTCAGCCGTAGCGGTCGAGCCCCAGCCCGGCGACGGGGATCGGCGGCGTCTCGCCCGACAGAAGCGCCGCGATCACCGCGGCCGATCCGCACGCCATCGTCCAGCCCAGCGTGCCATGCCCGGTGTTGAGGAACAGATTGGGCAGCGCGGTGCCGCCGATGATCGGCGGCCCGTCGGGCGTCATCGGGCGCAGGCCGCTCCAGAAGTTCGTCTCGCCTGCCTGCGACGCGCCGGGGAACAGATCATTAAGCGAATGGAGCAAGGTCGCCTCGCGCCGACGCGGCAGCGAATTGTCGTAGCCCGAGATTTCCGCCATCCCGCCAACGCGGATCCGATCGCCCAGCCGCGTGATCGCGATCTTGTAGCTCTCGTCGAGCAGCGTCGAGACGGGCGCTGCCGCGGGATCGGCGATCGGCACCGTGATTGAATAGCCCTTCACCGGATAGACCGGCAGGCGGATGCCAAGCGGCCGGAGCAGTTGCGGCGAATGGCTCCCCAGCGCGACTAGGTACGCATCGCCATGCACCACCCCGGCATCGGTGTGCACGCCGGTGATTGCCGTGCCATTGCTCTCGATGCCGTGGATCGCGGTGTTGAAACGGAATTCCACCCCATCCGCCGCCAGCCGCTCGGCCAGCCGCGTGGTGAACAGGTGGCAATCGCCCGTCTCGTCATTGGGCAGGCGCAATCCCCCAACGAAGCGGTCGCGCGCGGCAGCAAGCCCCGGCTCGGCGGCGACGCAACCCGCGCGGTCGAGCAACTCGTACGGCACGTCATAGGAGGCGAGCACCGCCATGTCCTTCGCCGCGCCGTCCATCTGCTTGGATGTACGGAACAGCTGCAGCGTCCCTTGCGACCGCTCGTCATACTTGATGCCGAGATCGCGGCGCAGCGCAACCAGCTCGTCGCGGCTGAATTCGGCCAGCCCCACCATCCGGCTCTTGTTTAGCGCATATCGCTGCGCGGTGCAGTTGCGCAGCATCGCCGCCAGCCACGTCAGCATCGCCGCATTCGCCTGCGGGCGCAGGATCAGCGGCGCATGGTGCATCATCAGCCACTTGATCGCCTTCACCGGAATGCCCGGCGCCGCCCAGGGGGAGGCATAGCCGGGCGAAATCTCGCCGGCATTGGCGAAGCTTGTCTCCAGCGCCGGCCCCGGCTGGCGATCGATCACGACCACCTCATGCCCAGCGCGGCGCAGATAATGCGCGGCAGTGATGCCGATCACTCCGGCGCCAAGGATCACCACCCTCATCGCACCAAATCCCGCGCCCACATCAGACCGATCTGTGTCATCGCCCGCTCGTCTCCTCCCGCCACCATGGCCGAAGACGATGCGGATTTGTCGCCGAATCTGCGACGGAAGCTGCTATCGCGGCGCTGGTTTCGCAGCTTCTGCGAGGCGACAGGAGTATTGCACCATGATCGACGCGGTGGACCGCCGCATCCTGAACCAGCTGCGGCTCAACGCCCGCATCACCAACAGTGCGCTCGCGCGCGAGGTGGGTCTGTCCGAATCCGCCTGCCTGCGCCGACTGAAGCTGCTGGAAAAAAGCGGCACGATCCGCGGCTATACCGCGATCATCGCCGGCAGCGATCCTGACGAGGGCAATGTGGCGCTGGTGCAGGTGGAGCTGGAACGGCAGACGGAGGAATATCTCACCCGCTTCGAGGCGGCGATGCGCCGCCACGCCGAAATCCGCGAATGGTATCTGCTGACCGGCGACGGCGACTATCTGCTGCGGCTGCAGATCACCGACATGGATCATTACGCCCGCTTCCACCGCGACGTGCTGTCGCGCCTGCCGGGCGTTTCGCGCATCACCTCCAGCTTCGCGATGCGCAGCAATCGCAAGCCGTGAGCGCTTCGCTCTGATGGGACACCGTAGAGTTTTCGGGCTTCGTTTCCCTGCCGCAATGGTTCCAGGCAAGAAAAGGATCAAATATTACGCGGCTGCGCCATGACGACGTAAATTGCTCGATACCCGACCATTGGTTAAGTTTTTCGTAAACTCCGTTGAACCTTTGCTGCTGCCAAGCGCTTCATCGCCGTCCTCTTCGAACGAGGGCCGAAATATCGGAGAGTACAATGCGTATCACTACCATGTTCGCGACGGTTGCCGCTGCTGGCCTGCTGACCACTGCTGCCGGCGCGCAGAGCACCGCAGGCGGCGGCGCCGCCGCTTCGACGCCGCAGGGCTCGGTTGCCGGCGGTGAGTCGGTCGGCACGATGCGTAAGGGGCAGGACAAGCGCACGGATCGCATGTCGCGCCGCGATCAGCGCCAGATGGGCAGCTCCTCCTCCACCTATGGCGCCGGTTCGACCTACACCGATCGTAACCGCGCAACCGGCGCAGTCGCAGCCGGCGGCACGGCAACGGGCAGCGGCGCCACCGCCAGCGGCACCTCGATCGACGCCTATGGCTCGACCGACCGCAACGGCTCGACCGGTGAGGTCTATGGCGACAGCTCGGCCACGGCCGACACGCCGCGCAATTGAGGATAAGGGGCGGGTCGTCACGGCCCGCCCTCCTTTCTCATGACACCCCTTCTCCTTCTTGCCGCAGCCGCCGCGCCCTCCACACCCCAGGCGCAGTGCCGGCAGGTTCACCATTTCGCGGATGGCCGGGTCGAGACGACGATGATCGATGACGATGGCAGCATCGGCTCCAGCGCCAGCAGCAGCGCGAACGGGAGCACGAATGCGCACGCCGGCACGTCATCCTCGCACAGCACGGTATCGGCATCGTCCAGCACGTCCGGCATGGGCACCGCCCACGCCACGTCGTCGAGCAGCACCACCGTCAACGGCGTCACGCGCACCGTGCGCGTCACCCGCGACGAAGGCGGCTGCACCGTCACGATCGACGAGCGGGATCAACGGGAGTAATCACCATGCGTAGCCTTCTTATTCTGGCGCCGGCCCTGCTGGTCGCAGGCACCGCGTCGGCGCAGGTCAACACCGGCAGCGCCGGCACCGCATCGCCCACCACGGGTGACGTGTCCGCCGGCACCACCAGCGGCGGCATGAGCGGCGACGGCACGGTCGGCGTGTCGGGCACGGCGGATGCCGCCGCGGCCAACGGCGGTACCGTGGCGACCGACGGCAGCGCGCGTTTCAACACGCGCAACAATACGGCGCGCCAGCGCTCCACCGCCACGGCGCGCGACGATGACGAGCGCGCCCGCTCGCGATCGATGACCAACGTCACGCCGAAGGGCGACGTGCGGTCGAATTCGATGACCATCTACAAGCAGCGTGGCGAAAAGCCGGTGATCTCGCGCGAGCGCACGGTGAACGGCGAGCCCAAGTAACCGATCGGGTCGCGATAACTCGCCTAGCCTCTCCCCGAGCCGCTCCTACCCCGAGCGGCTCACACCCCCCCGGGCCGCGACGCACCCCTCGTCGCGGCCCGCTTTGTGTGGCAGCAAGCATCCCCGATGGCTACATCCCCGCCCGGTCGCGCCCGCCGCATCACCCGCTGGCTGCTCGCCGTGCTTTATGGCGCGGCGGGCGTCCTGCACCTCGCAACACCAGCGCCGTTTCTCTCGATCACGCCGCACTGGGTGCCCGCCGCGCCGCTGGTGATCGCGCTCACCGGGCTTGCCGAATTGGCCGGCGCGGCAGGGCTTGCGCAGCCCTGGTCGCCCGCGCTGCGCCGCTGGGCGGGGTGGGGGCTTGCAGCCTATGCGCTGTGTGTGTGGCCGGCGAATGTGAACCACCTGCTGATCGATCTCGCGCGCCCCGACGGGGGGCTCGGATGGGCATACCACGGCCCGCGCATGCTGCTTCAGCCTGTGCTGATCTGGGCGGCGTTGTGGGCGGGCGGCACGCTCGCGACACGCCGCGCTTGAGGGCAGGCACGAAGCCCGCCAAAGCACGCGCCATGAGCGCAGCAGGCATCACAGAAGGCGGCGGCACCCTTGCCGGCAGAACCGCGCTGGTCACCGGCGCGAGTGGCGGGCTGGGGCAGGAGATCGCCCGCGCGCTGGCCGGCGCCGGCGCGCACCTGCTGCTCCACGGCCGCGACGCCGCACCGCTGGAGGCGCTCGCCGATGCGATCGCCCACGCCGGCGCCACCAGCGAGATCGTGCTCGCGGACCTGACGCAGCCCGGCGCCGCCGAGACGTTCGCCGCGCGCGAGACGCCGATCGACATCCTCGTCAACAATGCCGGCGGGCGCGATCGCCGCCCGCTCGACCAGCTCGATCGCGACGCCGCGCGCCGGCTGCTGGAGCTCAACCTCCTCGCGCCGTTCGATCTCGCGCGGGCACTGGCACCGCGCATGCCGGCGGGCGGGCGGATCATCAACATCACTTCGATTGCCGGGCCGATCGCACGCGCCGGCGACGCGGCCTATACCATGAGCAAGGGCGGGCTGGAGGCGCTGACCCGCGCGCTCGCCGCCGAGCTCGGCCCGCGCGGCATCACCGCCAATGCCGTCGCCCCCGGCTTCTTCGCCACCGACGCCAATGCCGCCATGGTCGCCGACCCGGAGATCGCCGCGCATCTCGCCCGCCGCACGTCGCTCGGCCGCTGGGGCGAGCCGGCCGAAATTGCCGGCGCCGTCCTGTTCTTCGCCTCGCCCGCCGCCTCCTATGTCACCGGGCAGGTGTTGGCGGTCGACGGCGGCTATCTGGCGCATTTCTGAAGGGCGCGGGTGATGGCAAAGCGCAAGCGGATGCTGCGGGCGACGATGCCCGATGGCTATGTGAAGACGATCGGCCCGACCAGTCAGCCGTTTACGCACTACTGGCGCATCGTCGCCGTGCTGGAGAACGGCAAGACCGAGGTATTCTGGGGCCACGCCACCAGCCTTGCCGAGGCCAAGGCGAAGCGCACCGCCGCCGCGGACGCCGCCCGCCAACGCGGCTGGCGCCGCTACCAGTTCGAGATCGCCACATTGGAGGAGGTCTAGCGCCCGCTTCCGGCGCTCGCCCTCACAGCATGGCGTCCCGCGGTGGGACGTACGGCAGGTACCAGGACTGCACGACGCCGGCACGGCCTCCAATTGTTTCCTTGTGTTGCTGAGCACACCGGCTAATAGTTCCGCAGCGGATCTATTTACCGCGTTGTGAGCGCCCCTGCCTTTGAACTCCCTTTCACAGGGGCGCTCACCTTGCGACCGCAGCGCAGTAACCCTCCGCAACCAAGCGCGCGTTGATTGTCGCGACGGTACGCTTGATTGTCGCGTAATATACCGGTTCCCACAAACGTGGTTAACACCGTACGCTTTACGTTACGTCACACATTCACATCTTGATCCGAAATGGATAAAACCCCGCCGCATAATGTTCCGGGGGGAAATATGGCATGGCTACGTTTGCGGGTATTGCTGTTCTGCTGGTCGGTGGGTCGTTCGGGTTGATGAAGGTATCCAAGTCACGGAGATTGCAAAAGGAACGCGAAGCACGACGGGCGCGTCGCGATGCAGAAGCGCGGCGCCGGATCGGCCTCGACTAAGGTCTGGGGCCATCGCGACTCGTAGCCGCGATGTATGTTTGATTGCGGCGCGGCATTCATCATGCTTTCATCTTTTCGGGTCGACGCCGCGCCAAGACCGCCGCGCGCTTTACCTTCAAGGCAATAATGCCGCGCCCGGCGGCGTACCCGCCGGATCGACATAGCTGCGCGCGTACGTGACGATCTTGGCCGGTGCGCCTGGCGTCAGCTTCCGCTGATCCAGCCCATTGATGAGCGAGACGAGCGCGGCAGGGCGGGGGTCGACGGTCCGCTCGGCCAGCGTCGCGACCGTATCGCCCGCGCCGATGCGCACTGTGCGGATCACGCGCGGGCGCAGTGACGCCGCCTCCGCCGGGGACAGTCGCCGGAACGAGGCGAACAGCTGCGCGATACCTTGCGCGCTGCCGTCCGCCGGGGGCGAGGCGATGATGAAATGGTACGCCTGCCCGTCCAGCCCGTCATACACCGCGATGGCGAGCGGCACCGCCTTGTTGCCGCCGCCGCGATCGCGCACCGCCAGCCGCACCTGCACCACGATCGCGGGCAGGCCGTTGACCTGCATTGGCGCGGTATCGACGATCTCGGCCGGCGCATCGCCGACGACATGCGCCACCAGCGCCTCGGCATAGCGCGGCAGGCCGCCCGGCGGCAGCGGGTTGCCGCCGAACTCGCCCGAGATCCCGTCCGGCCCCGTCAGCCGCACCGCGCGCGGGCTGTTGCTCAGCGAGAAGCCCGGCGGCGCCTCGAACGAGATGCGCATGGCGGGATGCGCGAAGCGGCGGCCGATCACGAAGCCCTGCTCGGGATCGTCGCCGAACAGCAGGCCATCCACCGCGGCGAAATAGCGTGCCTCGTTCTCGGGCAACGCATCCTTGGCCAGCCCGGTATCCGCCGCCTCCTCCCGCGCGCGCGGGATGCGCCGCTCGGTCAGCGGGTGGCTCAGCGCCCATTCGGGCACGCTGCGCGCGCCGTCCTCGCGGTCGCCGGCCTGCATGAACCGCTCCTGCCGCCCGAGTGCTTCCAGCATGTCGGCAGCGGCATAGACGTCGTAACCGGCCGCCTCGAGATAGCGGACGCTCAGGTCGTCGGCGGCATATTCCTGGCTGCGCGAATAGCGCAGGCCGAAATATTGCGCCGCCTGGTTCGCCAGCTGCGTCAGCCGCTCCGATCCCGTCACCGCCACCGCGATCACGCCGAGCTGCCGCCAGATCGAGCTCGTCTCCTGCCGCTGCGCATGCCGCCCGACGATATGCCCCAGCTCGTGCCCCAGCACGCTGGCAAGCTCCGCCTCGCTCGTCACCACCGCCACCAGCCCGCGCGTGACGTAGATATAGCAGCCCGGCACCGCAAAGGCGTTCACCACCGGCGTATTGACCAGGGTAAAGGTGCATTGCCCCTCCAGTCCGGCGGCGGCCGCGATCTTTTCGCCCACGCCCTGCACATAGCTTTCCGCCGGCCCGCCATATTCGCCGCCAAAATCCTGCAAGAGCGCGGCATGCTGCTGTGCGCCGATTGCGCGATCTTCGGGTGCGATCGCAGCGTCAGGGTCGGGTGTGCCGCCCGAGCCGCAACTCGCCAGCGCGGCGGCAAGCGGCAGTGCGAGCAGCCATCGCACCGCCGTGCGCGCTTTTCGGGAGGGGCAGGGGGAGGGGGCGAAAGAACGGATGCGCATCGCCCGGTGAAACTCACCGGATGCGGGATCGGTCCAGCCCCTGTTCATCCGCGCGGCGGAAACGCTGTGGGCGACGCAAGGAGATACGCCGCGCATGACGATCAAGCCGAACACCTGTGCGCCGCACGCCGCGCTGGCCGCCATGCTGGTCGTGTCGGCCAGCGTCGGGGCGAGCACGCCGGCCCACGCGGCGGATTACGCCGGTCGCACGGTGGCCGGCTGGACGGTGGCGGCCAGCCGTGACGGGCAGGGCTGCTTCATCACCCGCACCTTTGCCATGAATGGCGGCACGCAGCTGCTGCTTGGGCTGAACGCGGACGGCACCAGCCAGCTCACGCTGCTCAACGCCAATTGGTCGATCGCGCCGCGCGACACATTGTCGCTTACTTATCGGCTGACGCGCGCCGGCTATGCCGATCATCGGGCGATCGGCATCCGCGCGGATGGCAAACGCGGCTTCGTCGCCGCATTCGACCGCGCCTTTCCCGCCCGCTTCGCCGCCGCGCGCACGCTGGCCGTCACACGCGCCACCGTCACCGTGGCCGAGGTCGATCTGGCCGGCAGCGGCGCTGCCGTGGCCGAACTGCGCCGCTGCGTTGCCGGCACGGCCGATGGCAAGATACCGCTGGATCCTTTCGCGAAGTAGAGCCTTGCCTTAATGATAGATGAACAAAGTCCTTTATCGTCCCGTCGCGGGAACGGCACAGGTGAACAGAAAGTGGATTGTTGATTGGCAAAGTCTCAGCTTCTTTTCTCCTGCTGATTAACAGTTGAAAGAATCATTAATGTATCTGTCCGCGTCCAAACTCGCACCGGTTGTTCTTGTGCTGGGCGTCGCCGTCAGCGGCTGCGCCACCAAATCCTACGTCCGCGAACAGATCGCCCCCGTCAGCCAGCGTGTCGACACGCTCGAGGCGCGCCTGCAGGAAACCGATACCACCGCCAAGACCGCGCTCGCCGAGGCGCAGGCCGCGTCGGCGCAGTTGCAAGGCAACGGCCAGCGGCTCGATCAGCTGAACGGCCGCGTCGACGGCATGGAGCAGCGCATGCAGGCGCAGGAATCGCGCGGCAAGCGGCCCCGCAACTGACGCGCACCCGCGTTCCCGACGAATGACATATGGCCGCTCGTCCCGGTGGGGCGGGCGGCCTTTGGTGGTGAAGTGAAATGCATGCTGTCTTGCGGTCGCTCGCCGCGCTGTCGCTGATCCTGCCGGGGTCGCTGCTCCTGCCGGGGCTGCCCGCCGTGGCCAAGGACGCCGCCCCCGCCCCGGCCGCCGAACCGCCGCTGGTGCAAAGCGGCGAGGCGCAGCGCGTCGCGCGCTGGGTGCAATCGTCGGGCGATCACCACCATTTGCCCTTTGCCGTGATCGACAAGAAAAACGCCGCGCTGTCGCTCTACGATGCCGCTGGCACGCTGCTCGACACGGTGCCCGTGCTGATCGGCATTGCGCCGGGCGACACCGCGAGCGCCGGCATCGGCGCCAAGAAACTATCGGAGATCGGCCCCGCCGAGAAGACCACGCCCGCCGGCCGCTATCTGGCGAAGTTCGGCCTCGCGGTCGGGCGGCAGCGCGTCCTGTGGGTCGATTACGCCACCTCCGTCGCGATCCACACCATCCCCACCGACAGCCCGCGCAAGGAGCGGCGGCGCGAGCGGATGCTGTCGCCAACGCCCGACGACAACCGCATCACCTTCGGCTGCATCAACGTGCCGCGCGCCTTCTATGCAAAGCTGCTGCAACCGCGCTTCGGCAGGAAAGGCGGCTATGTCTACGTGCTGCCCGACAGCCTGCCGCTCGAAGACGTGTTCCCCCGCCTACGCGTCGAGGCGCTGCGCGAGGCCACGGCAGGAGACTGACCGTGCACGCGCCGCTTGACCGCGCAGCACGCGACACCGAACAAGCAGGGCAGATGGCAAGGAGCGGCGCGATGCGGGGTGGATGGATGATGGCGGCGCTGGTCGTTGCCGCACCTGCAATGGCGCAGGCGCCCGCGCAAGATACGCCGCGCAGCTACACCGGCACGGTCGGCGCGAACCCGATCGTGCTGACGCTCGAAAGCGAGGATTCAGCGCCGGACGCGCGCGGCGCGCGCGACGTTTGGGGCAGCTATTTCTACGCCGCGCACCGGCTCGACATCCGGTTGCAGGGCAAGCGGCGCGGCGACACGATCACGCTCGATGCGATGCCGACCGACGATCACCTGGTGCTCCGCCGCGCCGGCCCGCGCCTCGTCGGCACGCTCACCACCGCCGCGCACCGGCGCTTCGCCGTCAGCCTGTCGCCGATCACGCAGGCGCGCGCCGTGCCCGCCGCGTCGCCCGCCGACCTGTCGTTGCACGAAAAGCTGCAACTCGCCGGGCTGACCCTGGCGCCCGACGGCGATGCCGTGATCGACGGTCGCCCGATCCGCTGGCTGCGCGAGCGGCGGAGCGGGGTGCGGCTGTTCCGGCTGAACGGCGGCTATGCGCCCGGCGTCGTGCGCACGATCAACGCCGCGCTCGATCAACAGCAATGGCGCAACGTCCACGCGACACTCGGCTGCACCGGGGGCGACGGCAAACCGGGCGTCGAGGGCGCAGTGGCGGGCCAGCCGTGGTTCGGGCGCGATTACGTCAGCTACGCATGGCATGCCGACTGGTCGTGCGCCGGCGCCGCGCATCCCGATTTCATGACCGAAGGCCACAGCTTCGACGCGCGCACCGGCCGCGAACTGACGCTGGATGCGGTGCTGCCGGTCGGCTCCGCCGCACCGCCCGCGCCCGAAAGCGATGCCTGGTACGGGTATCGCAGCGACACGTTCGGCCCGGCAGTGGTGCGGATGCTGCGGCGCTATCATCCCGCGCAAATGAGGCCGCAGCGCGCGACCGACGCGGCCGACGATGCGCCCGACTGCGATTACACCGATCCGGACGTGTGGAGCTTTCCCGCGTGGCGGCTGACACCCGACGGTCTGTGGCTCGGCGCGTCTTTTGCCCGTGTCGCGCGGGTGTGCGACAATCCGGAATGGGCAGTGCTGCCCTGGTCCGCGCTGCCGGCGCGCGCAGCCGCCCCTTAGGGCCGCGCCGTAAGGTCGCCGCCGCACGCTCAGGACGAGGCGGCGAGTTTCTCCAAAAGGTCCGATACCTGCGCGCGCAGCTCGGGATCGCGCGTCACCTCCAGGATCGTGCCCAGGCTGCTGCGCGCGCCCGCCACGTCGCCATCGACCAGCAACAGCCGCGCGCGCTGCCACCACGCATGCGCATATTCGGGCGCCACCGCGGTCATGCGGGCGAACAGCGTCAGCGCGCGACGGCCGTGCCCGGCCTGTTCGGCGCGGGTCGCCTGATTCTGCAACAGCCGGATCAGCACCGCGCGATTGGGCATGGCGGCGACCTGCGTCACCGGCTCGTGCGTCGGGGCATGAGTCTGCAACAGCGCCGCGAGCCGCTCCGCGCCGACCCGCGCGCCGCCCGCAAACGGGTCCACGATCACCGGCGCCTCGTCCATCCCGATCAGCACCAGCACATGCCCCGGTACGTCGAGCACCTGCGCCTGCCAGCCGATCCGCCGCGCGGCGGCGACATACAGGATGGCGAGGCTCACCGGCAGCCCGCGGCGCCGGTCGATCACGCGGATCAGATCGGCATTGTCGGGATCGTCATAGGTCAGATCGTCGCCCAGAAAGCCGAACTGGTCGGCCAGCACCGCGGCAAGCGCGCTTGCCTGATCGGCGGCGCGCTCGGCCGCCATGCCGGTGACCTCCAGTTGCTCGGCGATCTCGGACAACAGGTCGTGATAGGGCGTCAGATCCACCGCCTGATGATCGAGTTGCGCCAGCGCCAGCGCGGCCTCGTCCAGCACGAGGTCGCCGTCCTCCACCAGGCCGAGCCGGGTAAGATCGTCGTCGGGCAGGGGCAGAAGGGGAGCATTCATGCCGCCCAACATGGGGACGGCAGCGCCGCGGTGCAAAGCAAAGCGGGCACGGGATGGCGGGAGAGGGGGCTCGCACGCCCGCTGCGCCTGCCGCGCCCGCGCCGCCAACCCGTGCGCGACCCCTTGATCCGGCGCGCCCGATGCCCCAGATTGATCGCGCGGGCCGGGCCCCTCTGACACCCCACGAAGTGGGTGTGATGTCGGACCGCGATCATATCGGGCCCGGCTTTCCATCGATCTTCACCGGCCGGCCCCCTGATGGAGTGCGCCGTGATTGCCGCGGGTGACATGCCCGTTCGACGTTTCGCGCACCCGCGCACCGCCAATTTCAAGGAGAGACCATGATCCGCTTCAAGAAGGGCACCGTCGGCGCCGTCACCTTCGGGCTTGCGGCAGCCGTGATGCTGACCGCGCCGATCGAGGCCGATGCGCGGCGCGGCGGCAGCTTCGGCAGCCGCGGCGCGCGCACCTATCGCGCGCCCGCCACCACCAATGTGGCGCCGCGCCAGACCGCGCCCGTGCAACGCTCGATGACCGATCGCCCTGCCGCGGGAACGCAGGCGAGCGCGGGCACGGCAGCGGCGGCCGGAACCGCGCGCCGCGGCGGCATGGGCCGCGGGCTGCTCGGCGGCCTCCTCGCCGGCGGTCTGATCGGCGCGCTGCTCGGCGGCGGGCTGGGTGCGCTGGGCGGCGCCGGCGCGATCATGGCGCTGCTGCAGATCGTGCTGATCGGCGGTCTCGCCTATTTCCTGTTCAGCTTCCTGCGTCGTCGCGCGGGGGGCGCGCCGACGCATCCGCAGGCCCATGCGGCAGCCGGGGCGGGCGGCAACGTGCACCCGTTCACGGGCAGCAGCTTCACCGGCCAGCAGAACAATGCGCCTGACCGGCCAAGCGCCCTGGCGCCGCAAGGCAGCACGCCCGCCTATGCCGCCCCGCAGCGGGTGGCCGAGCAGGACATCGCCATCACCGATGCCGATCGCGCCGATTTCGAGCGGCTGCTGATGGATGTGCAGGATGCGTTCTCCGCCGAGGATTTCGCCCGCCTGCGTGCGCGCACCACGCCCGAGGTAATGTCCTATTTCGCCGAGGAGCTGAGCCAGAACGCGACCGCCGGCCGCCGCAACCGCGTGTCCGACACGCGCCTCCTCGATGCCGCAGTGGCCGAGGCGTGGCAGGAAGCCGGCACCGATTACGCGACCATCGCGATGCGCTACGAAAGCGTCGACGTGATGCTCGATCGCCAGAGCGGCGCAGTGGTGGACGGCGATCCCGACCGTGCCACCGACACGACCGAGCTGTGGACCTTCAAGCGCGAGCCGGGCACCGACTGGCGCCTGTCTGCCGTTCAGGACGCCTGAGCGGGAGGACGCGGCAGTGGTCGCTTGCCACTGCCGCGCCTTCCAGAAGCGCGCCGGATCGCCGTTCGGTCTTGCGGCTTCTCGCCCACTCCGATCCATCGAACTTAGTGCTGATAAGTCGATAATAGTGGTTATGTAAAACCTCGGCCCCGTCGGCAATCATCACCGTACTATGTCGTCACTCTCGCAGCATGAAGCCACCACCAAGCGGGCGTGCCGGTCAACGACACGCCCGCTGGCGTCACCTGGATGCGGTTGCCTACGACGCCTTGGTCACGCGGGTGGCGTCGATGTAATGGTTGATCCCGTCGGGCAGTGGCGCGGTCGGGCCGGGAATCGCGGCGCCTTCTGGAGCGCCCGCGCTGGCCGGACGCACGGTGCCGACGATGTCGACGCGGTCGCCCTGGTCGACGTCGACGCGGCCCTCGATCGGGGTGTTCGGGGTGCGCACCTCGTGCAGCACGACATATTCGCGCGCGCCATTCTCGCCGGTGATCCAGAAGCCCGCATCGGCCGGCACTTCACCCGCCGGCACGTTGCTCAGCCGCACCTCGCGGCCGACCACCGCCTCGTCCGGCGCGGTAAGCAGCGTGGCGAGATCGGTGATCGGGCCATTGGCGGCGCCCGTCTCCGCGCCCGCCCCGGTCCCGGCCCCGGCCCCAGCTACGCCGCCCGCGGCCGACGCATAAGGCGCGCTGGCGACCGGCGTCTCGGGCAGGCGATTGTCCTCGCGCCCGAGCAACAGCCACAGCAGGATGCCCGCGACCACCACGGCAAGCAGCAGCCATAGCCACGCCGGAATGCCGCTCCGCTTCTTCTCGATCGGGATTTCCGCCATGCCTGTTCTCCTGGTCGTGCTGATGCTGTCGTGTTGATGAAAACGGCGGTCCTGCCGCCAGAAAGGCGCGCCTAGCGCCGCGTGACCGGCGCCCATTCGGTCGGCGCGGGCGGCAGCGTGTGGAGGTCGGTGGTCAGCACCGGCACCCCGTCGCGGATCACGACCGCATCGACATTGACGATCCGCTCGTCCTCCAGCCGCAGCGCGACGATCCGCTCCTGCGCCACATCGGCGAGCATGTCGGTGACCACGCCGACGCGCGCGCCGTGCCGATCGATCAGCAACGTGCCGCGCAGATCCTGGTCGGCGTCGGACAGTTTCCAATGGTCGAGCGCGTCGAGCGGGCGGATCTCGTGATCGTTGGCGGTGGTCATGATGAATTCCCTGTTGGGTCGTGACAAAAACAGCGCCGGGCGTGCGGCGGCGGCACCGTTCAGGCGCGGCCAGGCCCGGAAAACTGCAACGAAGCGCCGCCTGCCGGGCAGTGCCTGCGCGCATCCTGCGTCACGAAAAGGAACGGGCGCTGGCCGCTTAGGTTGCGTTCCGGACAAAAATAAGCCCGGCTCGGCCCGATCCTGCCCGCTCCCGACGGGCCGCGCGGTCAGGCGGTGCCGGCGAGCCAGGCGGTGCTGTCGCGCAGGCGGCGCTTGTAATCGGGCTCGGCCAGCGCGCGGCGCAATTCGTCCGCCCGCTCGCGCACCCGCGCCAAATTATAGCCGTCGAGCGATCCCTCGGCGCGCAATTGCAGCCGGTCGAGATAGCGCCCCAGCGTCTTCACCCGCTCGAGATCGTCGCAATCGAGCGACACCTCGCCCAGTCCGCGGATGAAGTGCAGCGCGGCCAGCATGTCGGTGCCGCAATATTGCACCAGCGCGCCGAACGAGCGATCGACGATCGCGTCGAACGTCACCGGATGCGCGATCACGCGCAGCGCGCCCTCGTCGTCGAGCCGCAGCCGCGAGGGCAAACGGCGATGCGCCACGTCGGCTAGCGCGGCGCTGAGCCAATCGAGGCAGGTGATCGCGGTGAACGGGTCGTTGACCCCGGGCGACAGCGCGCGCGCCGCAATCTCCACCAGCTCGTCGAGCAGGAAGCGCAGGTCCTGCAACGCCGATCGCCGATCGCCGACCGAATAAGCGTCGCGAATGGCTTCCGCCGTCTCCTCGCCGCCGCGTCCCGCCGGCCAGGCCTCGGCCAGCGTCCGGCCGGCGTGCACGAAATCGCCCGGCTGATATTGCAGCCGCAGCACCAGATCGTCGTCGCGCGCGCGCGCCATCAGCGCGTCGCTATCCACCACCTGAATATAGCCGGTGCGCTTGGCGCGGATCAGCTGGCGATCGCTGCCGTCGGCAAAGGTGCAATCCGCGCGAAAGGTGGCGGGCACCAGCGCCTCGTCGGCGGGATCGTCGCCCTCCGGCCGGCCTTCGCCGATGAACGACGGGAACCGCTCGTCGATCTCGCGCAGCAGGCGATCGCCGATATCCTCGATCACGCTGTTGATGTGAATCTTGCTCGGTACGTGGTGGATGAAGAAGATCAGCACCGCGATCGAGCAGATCGCCAGCAGCACCGCGACCAGCAGCGCCAGATTGGGCACGAACCCAGCGCTGCTCGATTCCTCGGGCGAGCGCACCGTGCGCAGCACGATCAGGCAATACAGGAACGTCGCGATAAAGGTGCCCAGCGTCACCTGGTTGCCGCGATCGGACATGAAGTTCGTCAGCAGCCGCGGCCCGTATTGGCCCGACGCATAGACGACCGCGGCGATGGTCACGGAAAACACCGTGCCCGCCACCGTGATCATCGATCCGCCGATCGACGACAGCACCTGTCGCGCGCCGCTCGGCCGCGAGGCGTAGAGCCACAACAGCCCGTCCATCCATGTCGACCCCACATAGGTGTCGACCCAGATCATCCCGCCCGCCAGCAGCACCGCGGCAAACGCCATGATCGACGGCAGAAACCAGTAGCTCTGCCGCAGATTCTCGCCGAACTGGAGCAGCCGCCCCTTCACGCACGCGCCCCCACGCGCCGGTCAGCGGGCGAGCCGGCGCGCGCGTCGCACAGTCGCATCTTAGCGGACGGCCGCTGCCTCGTTGGCGACGATCGCGTCGCGCTGCGCCTGGCTCATCCCCGCCACGTTGCGATCCGCCGCCTCGATCGCGTCGCTGCGCTCCTCGCCCGCCTCGCGCACGGCAGCCGCGCGGTTTTCGAGCATGTCGGCCTGCATCTCCAGGTTGTCGGCGCGCGCGTCCGCGGCATTCTCGACGCGATCGGCGAGCTGGTCGGACGGGCTCTTGCTGCACGCCGACAGCGGCACGGCGGCAAGCGCCAGAGCGGCGATCACGGCGGCGGGCGATACGGTCTTCATGGCTTTTCCCCTTTTCGGTCGATCGGCGGCGCACGGCCGATCCGGCCGCTTCGCGTCACCGGCAAGAGCGCGAGAGCCGCGCGATTGTTCCGGCGGCGCATCAGTTAGCGATCGGGCGGAACCATCGCAGCGGCGACCTGTTGGTTTGGTACGGACGCTGTTGCAACGCAGCGACGTGGCGCGTTTCGTTTCAT
>NZ_NBBI01000008.1 GCF_002197685.1 Sphingomonas dokdonensis
CCCCCTATCTAAGCCCCGATGCCCGCCCAACCGCCCCCTCCCGACGACGACGCGCCGATCTGCGACGGGATCGCACACGCTTGGCGGATCCTACCGGGCAACTGGCAAGAGCAGTACGCCGTGGCGCGCTGCTGCGGCATCCGCGCCATTTCGCGCTTCAACGGACCCTGGGCGCTGGTCGAGGAAGACGATCCGCCCGCGTCAGCCGGTTAGCATCGCGCCCCAGGCGTCGAAGATCTCGCGCCGGCGGCCGAGCTGCTGCGATCGGTTGTACGCGCCCTCAACCTTGGCCGCTGAACCGTCCTCGGCCTTCAGCGTGTGGCCGAGCGCCTGGTCGATGCCGCCGCGCTCGAGCGGCATGGTCTCGTTCATGATCGTCGAGAAAGTGGCCCGCCAGCCGTGCGGGACGTGGCGGCCGGCGAACGATGTCCGCGCGTAGAGCGCGCCGATCGCCGCCTCACCGAGTGGTATGGCCCCGCTGGCACCCGGAAAGATCAGGTCGTTACATTCTGTGCCACGAGATGAGGCGCCGCGCAGCACCGCCACGGCAGCCGGCGACAACGGCACGACATGGTCGTGCGCGGCGTCGTTCTTCTTCGCCGCAGCGAGCTTCATCCGCGCGGCCGGCACGCGCCAGATCGGCGTCGCCCCGTCCAGATCCTTGATCTCGCTCCACCGCGCGCCGCGCGCCGCCGCCCATCGCATGGCGGTGAGCGCCAGGAACCGTGACGCAAGCTTCGCTGCCGGCGATGCCTCGAGCTGGTCGACTTCGGCCATCAGCGCGCGGGCGTCGCCCGTCGTCATCAGCGCGGCATGGTGACGGACGGCGGCCGGCTTCTTCAGCCCCTGCGCAACCTTCTCGGCTGGATCATTCTCGCACCAGCCTTCACCGATCGCCAGCTCGAACACGGCCGAGATACGCTGCCGCAGTCGCCGCGCCGTCTCTCGGGCGCCACGACGCTCTACCGCGCGCAGCAGTTCGAGCACGCCGGCCGGCGCGATCGCGCTGAGCGGTTGCGCGCCAATCGCCGGGAACACGTCGCGCTCGAGGCTGACTAGGACGTCGGCCGCATGAACCGGCGTCC
Source organism: Sphingomonas dokdonensis (assembly GCF_002197685.1). Lineage (GTDB taxonomy): Bacteria > Pseudomonadota > Alphaproteobacteria > Sphingomonadales > Sphingomonadaceae > Sphingomonas > Sphingomonas dokdonensis. Next base: position 1,086 of record NZ_NBBI01000008.1, read on the forward strand.
AGCCCTCGAGCTGGACGGCGTGCCAGGCACGCGCGGCCGCCTCGAAGGTCTCGACGCGCGCCGACCGGGTGCGCGGATCCTCGCCGCGGGCGAGTTGCTCGCGCGCCGCGTCGGCACGAGCCCGGGCCGCGATCAAGTCGACCTCAGGATAGCTGCCAAGCGTCAGCAGCTGCTCCTTGCCGACGTAGCGGAAGCGCCAACGAAAGCTCTTAAGGCCGGTCGGAGCGACGTAGAGGTGCAGCCCGGCGCCGTCGGCGAGCTTATAGGCGGCCGCTCGCGGCCGCGCGGCCTTGACCGCGGCGTTTTTGAGCATCGATATGTCCCCGGGGGTGAGAATGGAGTCGCTTGAGGTCAGCCGGGAAGCGGCAGAAAGAGCGCGGCGCGATCTGCAGCCTCTGCTGAACACCTGGATTGGCAGGCTGAACGAATATCCTGGCTTTGGCGCATGGAAACGCGAGGCGCTTGGCGCGTCTTTAGATCGACTAGATATCGGAGTGGAAAGTTCAGTCCCTCACGGCGACTTTTACTTCGATGCCGAAACGGAGCGGCAGCACCGCATCGTAAGCTCGTACTATGCCTTGTGGGCGGCTCAGAACGACATACGGGACTCTGGTTACTACTTCCGACGATTCCCATTCAGCGGCCTGCCGGTCACCAAGGCGTCACACCTCCGCATGTGCTGCGAGCTCTATTTCAACCGTATCCATCACTTTCGGGAGCGTTGGAGAGCATTTCTGAAGGTGATGAAGCGCAGCGGAAGAATGAAAGCGCTGCAAGAGGAGCATTTTATTGAGGCGTTGGCAGACCGGTTCTCCAACGAAATCGCGGCGCGCAACCGTGTGCATCACGAGGCTGCCTTTGACGATCCCGATATCTCAGCACTTACCATCGCAGGAATGCTAGCGAGGGATAATGACGAAAAGGGATGGGGTTTGGCAGGATCTTGGACCTACCGCCGCGCCTGTAAGGTATGGGTGAGGCGAGTTGAAGCGGCGGCAATGGATGCTGACTTGTTTATTGGCGTTGCGGCGACCCTCATGCTGGCATCTGCTGATTTTCTTAAAGTTGATTGAGAGCCACGGCGGAGAACCCCTCCGCCGCGGTCACGCTTTTCTGCCTTTTGTCGTAGCTGTCGTACCCGCATCCATCGAGGCGATACCCACCCGCGAATGTCCGCTATTGGGAGGTAAGCGGACATAAACTTAAGCGAATTCATCCCGCTTCTGCTTCGGCCGTAGCCGCCGCACTCTTCCGGCGGCGGCGTGCCAAAGCCGAGTTTCGAACCGCTTGCGTTCTTGCATTGCTTCGCCGTCACCCGCTTTGGCTCCTAGGCCAAGCCAGTGCCGGTAGCCGGTCATGTCGTCTTGATTAAAGCAGCTCAACGCCATGTGCTGGGCTGCGCGAATGTCGCCTCTTTTGTGTGCCCGCCGATATAGTCCAGCCGCGCTAAAGGCGTCCGCGGGCTTTCCAAACGGAGCAGCGCCTCTATCGTTGGAGAACCAATCGGCAAGCTCGATCATTGCCCCTGCGTGCCCACGTAGAGCGAGGTGCCACATAATCGGCAGCCACTTACCAAGGTGACGCTCATATCGGATCGCCAAGCCCTTCAGGTAGAGCCGATCCGTAGGCGTGTCGTCGTTTATGCGTTCCACGGCGCGACCTTCGCACATGGTTTTGCTGTCCGCTATTGGGCGTTTGCTGCCGGTCCGCTTTCGGCGGCCGCCGACACGAGCGTGGAAGGCTAGATTGGCGTAGAGACAGCCGCTTAAGGTGATAGCGGTGCTTGCCGAAGCCGCTCAGAATAGCCCTTTAGTTGAAGTGCCTTACGCGGAGACAGCGACCGTCCTACAGTCGCGATTATCGCGTGGCCCTCTTTCAATCGGCCTTGCAAGAAAAGACACCGAGCCTGTTCAACCAGAGCGCGTTCGCGAACAGGCAAGTTACCGTAAGGATCGAAGAACGAGTCTACTCGCGAGCCATCCTCCACACCTGTCCAGCCAAAGCGGACTTCTGCTGGCGTCTGTGCCGCCAACTTGCGGTAGCGCTGCGTTGCCTCGGCAAGGGTGATCCTTCCTGCGAGCAGTTCGAAGCGGGTGCGTAACAACGAGCTTGCCGGCCCAGGCGCGCCGGCTTCAAGGCGATCGAGAACCGAGCCGAGCCATGCCACATTGATGTTGCCGGTTTCAGCCTGAACTCCCAAGATGTTGAAAGCCGCGATCGCCGCCAGATGCGTTAACGTCGTTGCCGCATTCACTTCAGCTACTGTCGGTCGAGGGTTTTCCGAAGCGCGCACCAGCTCGATCGTCGGATCCAGCGAAAGGATCGCCTCAAGATCGGGCTTATGGAAATAGCCGATCACGACCAGCACGGTCTTGCCCGGCCTAGCCGCAGCAGCGGCACGGATCCGCTGTGCCTGCATGAAAGTGCGATAGAGGTATAGCCTGCGCGGCAGATCCTGATCTGCGCGAGGCGACGGTTTGGCGGCCCAGGCGGTGACCTTTGATGTCTCCGTGGCGTCTTCGGCCGCGAAGAAGTCGCGTTTCAACGCACTCGGATCTGGGAAGCTAAGGAAACCCTGAAATCCGGATGCTCGGCGCACCTCCAAAGGTGTATCCAGATCGAGGCCGAAGCCGAGTATCTGATCCTCGACCGATGGCATCCAGTCGATGGGACACAGCGCCGTGTGAGATGTCTCGGCATAGGGAAGAATAATCCCCTGAACCTCGTAGGTATACTCGTAGTAGCTACCACGCGCCGCTTGCTCTGGCGGTCGCTCGATACAGATCGCATCGGGCCGGGTCTGCTGCAGGTAAGCGGCGAGAAAACCGGGCTGGTCCGATTGAGAGACGAGTTGCGCCCCATGATCTACCCCAAGAATTATCACACGTGTTCGTGGAGCTTGTTCAGCATGCGCAACTTGGGAAACCAAGCCTGACAGCAGCAAAAGACACACAGCCACAAACCGCATCAATCTCGATCCTTGATAGTTCTAGGATCGGCTTATGTGTCAGCGAACCAGCGGCTTGTCACCCGCCGCTGCGAACCGGACTTGCCGGAGGGTGTGGTGGTGATGACGATGAAGATACTAGTCCTCACCGGCCATGTTTTCGCGGCATTCTGATGCCGTTTTCCCACCAATGACCGAGCCAATACCCATGGTAAATGTCCGAGATTGGGCAGCGCCCCGAGTGGTTCTGAACGTCCGCTATTGGGCGTAAGCGGCCAGTCCGCTCCCGCGGCGAACACGACGGAGATACCCTCCCCGTTGGCCACGCATTTCTGGCCGATATAAATCGCTATTGTACCCAGCCTGATCAAAGCAGTACCCGCGACCCTCCGTCGGCCTAGCTATGCCGAGCGCGAGGCACTTTTGGTCAATGAGGCCTACTAGGCCTGTCCGAACGGCCTAGGACATCAATCGCTTGCTGGACATAAGCGGCGGACAGGATTTCGTCTTCAAGATCTAGCTTTTTCAGCACCAATCTTAGAAGATCGAAACTGCTTAGTCCGGTTGCTTCGTTCATGAGCGTTTCACCTTAAGTAGTGAAGCGCCCCAAGGCTTCCTTCGCTGCGGAGCCTCGCATCATGCAACGATAGCGCCGTGGCGATATCATCCCAGCTCATTCAATGAAAGCGGTAGATACGAACGGGATCAGCCGGACAGCAAAGCTTCCATCTTTGCATCGGCGTCATCCGTGAGGCGAAGGAAATCGCCCTTAACCACGACGACTGCGTCTTGCTCAAGGACCTTGATCCAACGCTCCAGTACCTCTGTTCGGACGCGCAACGTCTTGCCCACGGAGGCCGGATCGGTCTCGCCCCCGTTCCGGGCAGCGAGAAACAGGTAAAGTAGCAAGTCCCAGGCGTGCTCATCAAAAAGTTGAGCAGGAAAGTATTCTGACCGACGGTCACGCACAGAAAGAACCTGTTGGGCTCGCGCCACCGCCTTGTCGGACATGCAATGCTCCTTCGAAGCGTTAACTATTCAAGAGCTCATTCGTTCAACGAATAGACACCGCCGATAACGTAAAAGGATCAGGGCCGCGGACCTGCCACATCGAACCCGTGTGAGAAGGCGTAAGCGGTTTGATGTCCAGCGTGCACGGCGGAGACATCCTCCGCTACGGCCGTCCAAACGCTTGAGGTAAGGTATTAGAATAGGCATTATAATGCCCAACTTATACCCGCATGCGCCCAAGCGCCACTTTTAGCCGATGGTTTCGCCTGTCGTAATGTTATGGATGCGAAAGCTATATCCTGCGCCGAAGCATTTTAGAAAGTCGGTCAGGTCATTCGTGACGATCACCAAGTCTGGTCTAAAAGTGCAGTGTGCGGTAATCTGGTCGGCCATTTGCATAAGGTATGCATCGACATAGTCTATCTTGTGCTTTGACATCCATGCGACGTCCGCTCCTAAATAGCGGTGTACCGCCGCCTCAGGTGAGCCGTGAGGCGCTGGAAGAAGGCGGACCCCAGTACCGGGGGTGAGCAACCAACGGAGCAGCCATTCTGCACGGTCGTGACGCTTTTGTTTGCCGATGAGAAGGCTACAGGCCTCAGCGATCACTGGCGGCGCGACGGCCAGATGGAAGTCCTCCTGCTCCTCAAGGAAATACTGAGCGTAATCGTGCAGGTCGTCGTTTGGGTCAGCGAAAGCTACAAGTATGTTTGTGTCGACAAGCGCGAGGTTACGTGGGAGGTCTAGCTCCGCACCGTCGAGCACAAACAAGGGCATTTCAGATGATCAGATCTATGCCTGCGGCCTGCGCCGTACTTATGATAAGTGCGTCGATTTCCATCCCGACTGGCTCCGCGATCTCTCCTGTATCCCCCAAATCTAGTCTCTGCCGCGCGAGATCTGCAAGCTCCTGTATGACATCCGGATTGTCGAGCACCGCCGTTAAAACCGGCAGACTGCTAAGCACTCCTGGCTCAAACTTGAAGAAATCGCCACGAAAGGTTGGAGCCTGTTGTTCAGCAAAGCGGCTGATTACGGGGCTGTTCAAGTAAGCTAGCAGCGGCAACGTGAGATCTGGATCCGCCGGCACGACCGCGGTTCCGCCGACGAGAAAGGTTGTTCCTGCCACATCGGCTGCAAAAGCAGTTGCAGGCGCCAAGTCGCGTATTAGAAGCTTCGGGCGCCGCAACCATTTTTCGTCACGTGGGCGAATGAGCTGGTAGTGCTCGGCACCAGTCCCACTAAGGCTGGAGCGCGCGGCGAGAATGTCGCGATATGCCCACAGGTACTCTTGGGTGCGTGGGTACCGCTCTCGAAGTTCAAGCTCGGAAATAGCTCGGTTGCCCCGATACGGGTACAGCAGCCTGCGTACAGGGTTGACCTCCGTGAAGCGGGCAAGCTCAGAGCCGAACACCACCGGCTCAAGCAGATCTGTTTCGATGAACCACTGTTCACCCAGGCCGTTTGTCACTCGCGCTAATGACGACCCATCATCTTCCAGCACTTCCAGAACGAAGATGTCGTTAGCTCCTGTTCGGATGCCTTGCTTGACCGTTGCAATGTCTCCGAGGCGGATTGAGGCGTCGTCAAGGAGGACACGGACCCGCTGTTCACGCACCGATAGCAGCTGCCAAGGTCTAGCCCCTGGATGCCGAGCATCATACGAAACTAGCTGACTCTCGTGGTTTCCGACGTCACCGGCCTCGGCTTCGAGGAGCTCCGAAGTCATAAAGTCGGCATCTAGCGAGCGAACGGTAATAGCCCGGACCGGCAGATGACTCCTTTGGTCTTCGGTCTTTCGAGCTACGATGCACCCAACGTATGCGTCGGCATCGAAGAGCTTTGTGGACCCGAAATCGACAATAACGTCCATGTGACACTGAGACGTCAAAACGTGCCTGAGCGGTTCTGCACTTTTGTTGATGAAAAGCCGGTTCGGGATCACAAGGCCAAGCACGCCCTCCGGGTTGAGGATCTGGATCGCTCGTTCAACGAAGAGTGAGGAAAAGTCGTACCGACCTCGTGCTGTCGCGTACGTAGCTTCGAGCTGCTCTCGGTTGGTCACAAGAGTGGTCGCGAGAAAAGGCGGGTTACCGAGCACTACATCGTACTCGCCCTGGAGATCGCCCCATGTTTCGGAGTTCAGGCCATCAGCCTGTCGGACGAACTGAGACAGGTTCGGCAACGGCAGGGCGTCAGGTTCCTCAATGAGCCTCTGCCACAGGTGGAGACGAGCTGCGGTAACTGCCTTTGCGTCGACATCGATCCCAACTATGTGACCACCTTCGACGATTTCACGTCCCCAAGCTCTATTCGGGTTCTGTCGTTTCAGATGGATGAGCAGCTGATCGACGGCTGCGACAAGGAACGATCCTGAGCCACAAGCGAAATCGATGACGCGTGGTATCGTCCCTTCCTGTTGATGCTCGAAGGCCCTGTTCAGGCAAGTCGTCGCCAAATATGTCGTGAGGAAGCGTGGGGTGTAATACGCGCCTGCTGATTTTCGGATGCTAAGCCGCTCGACACCGCGTTGTGGCTGAGCAAAAAGCTCGCTTTGCGCTGGCAGTGGAGCGGGCTGCATGACTGTCGACAAGTACTTCTCGTATGCCGACCCAAGCACATCAGCACTGATCCACGAAAAATCGTAGCGAACGTCACGGCCGGGTACGCGCGCCGGAAAATAGAGGTCGCGTATGACGCCGCTTAGAATGAAAGGCTCGATCGCTTCGGCGGCGTCGTCAGCAAATAAGTCACTGCCGATGTGTCGTTGAGCGCGACAGAAAATTTGTGTCCATAAATCTCGATCAAACGAGTCAGGAGAGGTTGCCGTGTCGAGGACGCTAGGCATTGACCGGTCGAGCCCACGGTCTTCGACAGTTCGTAGCACAAACAACTGCGCATAGAGCGTCTGCAGTTGCGCATCTATCCGAGAGACAGTTCCTCGAGAGTAGCGCACGGCTTTTTCACGCCACGCGTCCAGCCGCTCGACTAGCGCCTCGTCCACGGGTTTGAGGAACGCGGTCGGCCGCTCGTAGTCGAGTAGACGCCGAGCTGGCTCGCCTTGGCGTACGGCTTCTGGGAAGAAGGCATCAAGCAGCCTGCCTTCTCGAGCGAATGTCGAGCCGTTGATTGGCGGTAGGCGGTACCAACGCTCGTCCCGAAGCCAGCGAGCGCTAAGAACATGGATGCCAGCGCTGTCCGCTACCATCCCCCAATGAGAAGAGGCATGGTAGCCGTACAAAGATACGGCGTCGAGCTCCTCTCGGGTGGCTTGTCCTTCGAAATGGGAAAAGACGATCGCACTTTCGCCGTCGAGGTGCGCGTTCTGGATCGAGATCGGGCGGCCCGACGCCCCGGTGATCTCGCGACTAATCAGCTGGTCGCCTGACCACCCCATTGCGGCGGCCAAGTGCTCCGGCGCTTCTATCTGAAATTGCCTAAATTGCACGCCACGGTCCCATTCAACTGAGGTGCTGCCCTATCACCTAGTCGGCAGCTTAGAAACGTAGCACGACGGTCATCAACAAGATGCCTTTGGACAATAGATTGGCGGAGGTGCCCTCCGCCCCGGTCACCAAAGGAGCGCCAGAACCGGGTCGACGTCCGCTCATGGGCGCGATTTCGGTGCAATTACCCGAGGCATGTGCTATCTAGCTGGCACCGCACGGCACGTCCTGAGCGATGTGCGGCTGAGAGCCCGCTGCTCCCGCTCTGATAGGGAGGCGAGTCGTGGATCTCAACTATTTGCTCGGCCGCGAACAGCAAGCTTTGTACATGGCGGCCACGTCACTTTCGTCGAGCGCTCGTATGGCGCATCGGGCGTTTGCGAAAGCTTATGGGGTGATAATTGCGGACAGTGGCTTTCCCCACCGGAACAACAGCGCTCAACGTGACCCAGTAGCTCCGCAATCATCTGCGGCGGAGAACCAAGACCGAATTGATGATTGGGAAAGCGAAGGCGGCAGCGTCAGACCCAAGCCGACGACGCATGTCGGGTCAGTCGTTCAGCAACAAGCAAAACGTGCTGAGGAACCCAAATCATGAGCATCTTGCCTCGGATTGGCCGATCGCACCTCGACGCAGCTGCAGAAGAAGGTCGCAATGCCGCCCAGGAGCCATCCGCCGACGAAGATGCTTGCCCCTACCTCAGTAACGATCAACCGATGACACGCCACGCTTGGCTACGGGGCTTTCGAGAAGCCTGGAGCGCCCGCTTAAAACGATAACTAGGTGACGTCGCTTCGGCTGAAATTGGCGCCATCGCTCTGGCTACGGTAAAACGACGTAACTGCAGGCTTTCAACGCTGCACCGCCGGCTGATCGACGGCAGGATGCGAGGGCTTGTGCGTGTCACCGGCCATGCGCCGAACAAGCAAGAGAAGTGCGTCACGAGCGGGTTGGTCGAGGCGAGTGGCGAGGTCGAGCAGCTCTGCCGCCCAGCCTTCCACGGCGAGTTCCTGGCGGACCCCGGTGAGGATATAAGCGGCATCGACGCCGTTGACCGCTAGACGCTGCAGGTAGGCAGAGTCAGGCGAGCGCGTCGCTTGCTCATAGGTATATTGGGTGTTGCGAGACACGCCGCCCAAAGCTGCAAATTCGGCCTGGTTAAGACCGCGCAGCTCGCGCGTGCGTCGCAGACGAGCAGCTAATTCACCGTCCACGATACATCCGCATTGACTCTGCCTCGTTCGCGATGCACAAATGCCTCATCAGTATCCACAACGAGGCATGACAGATGCCGCACGATTCGCAATCGCCGGAAAGCAGCGGCAGCGCCGCGCCTGCGCAGGTTCGCCGTGCGGCGGTGCACGCCGACATGCGCAGCCGCGGGCAGACGATCGCGAGCTGGGCGGACGAACACGGCTACTCCCGCCGCACCGTCTATCACGTGCTCTCGGGTCGTCTGCAGGGCCACTTCGGCATCAGCCACAACATCGCCATCCGCCTTGGCCTCAAGGCCGGCGAGCTCGACCCCGCTGCCGAGCCGGGCGCTTGCATCGGAGACGCGGTGTGATGAACATACTCACCCCCGATCAGCAAGCATTTCACCCCACTACGGCGCAGCGGCGGCTTGATCGCTATCGGGCGTTGCAGGCTGGGCTTGATGCAACTGCGGTTCGCGGCATCGCCACAGGCGCCAGCCTGGACTTCGACCGTGCCGACTACGCCCTTGAACGGCTCGTAAAGGCCCAAATCGAATTTGCTGAGGCGCAGCTTCGTGCGACCGAGAGGCACACAGCCGAAGAGGCAATCGACCCGCATGAGGCGCCGACCCGTTCTCATCTGAGCCTGAACGAGGCGCGAGAAGCGTCGGCGCGAAGCGGAAACGAAGCGGAAGATACTTCGGGCGATCTCGATGCACGCAGCGTTCGAATTGCATGCCTCCGCTTCGCGACTGAGCACGCGCGCGGTGATGCCGCGATCGCGACGGCCGAGCGGATGGCGCGGTTCGTGCTGGAAGGTCAGGTTGTATGAGTGGCGCGTCAGCTTTCGCCGGCGTCGGCCGCCTCGGTGCCCACACCGGTCGTGACGAAGGCGAGATAATGCTCGTACGTCGCTTGCACCGCCAGACGAGGGTTGTTCATTCGAGCGATCAGCTTCTGCAGCTTTGTGTCCGCGCCCCCGTTCGCCGCCGCGCGAAGCGCCACTTCCGCCTGCGTCAACGTCGCGGCCACAATCGCGGCTGCATCGCCCTGAACCTTGTGCATGGAATTGCCCTTCGTGCTGGAGTCGATAACCGCACGATAGCCGGAAGGGGTCGGGCGTCCAGCCCGGCCCCGGAAGGCGCGCACCCCTCATCCTCTTTCGGCCGTTGGCAGACCGGCCGGAACCCGCGTTGGGCGACGCGGGACGTGTGTCTGTCGCATTGCATAGTGCTCCCCAGGGAGGGCGGCGCCGGTGCTTTAGCCGCGCCGGCGCCGTCTTTTCCCGCGAGTGCTTGCAAATGTCCCTCGGAAACGAGACATCCGTTTCTCATCGTGCCGCACCGGTGACGCACGCCCGCGCTCCCGGCTCGATCGAACAGGCACTCGACCGGATCGCCGGCGACCCGCTCGTCGGCGGCTGGGCTGCAATGGCGACGATCGTCGAGCGCGGCGAAAGCACGGTGCGCAACTGGGCCAATCCGACCACGCCCGAGTCGATCCCGCTCGATCTGGCGCTGCGCCTCGACCTCGCCTGGCAGAAGGCCGGCCTGGTCGGTGCCCCGATCCGAGACGCGTACAACGGCCTCGCCGATCAGCTGCGCGAAGCCGAGTTCGGCTGTCAGATGGAGCTGCTGCGCGCCGCCGCGGTCTTCGCCCGTGAAAATGGCGAGGCCGAGGAATGGGCGATGCTGGCGGCGCTGCCCGAGGCGACCGTGGCCGACATCGACAAGGCAGTGCAGGAAACCAGCCACGCGGTAGCGCACGGTCAGGGCCTGCTGAGCATCTATCGCCGGCTGCGCCGTTCGCGCTCCCGCGGCCCGCCCTGATCTAACCGGGCCGGCTCGGCCGCAGCGCCCGTCACTGCCGAGTTTTTCCCCTTTCCGCACCTGCCGCCCGCGTCGCCTTCTCGCGCTTCGCGGAGCGGCTTTGTGCTGCCTGGACGCTGCCGATGCCGACGATCGCTGAAGCCCGCACCACCTGGACCGCAACGGTCAGGTTCACGCCGGGTTCGTACCTGAAGACGCGCCGCACGGCGCAGCTGCTCAGCGTGCATGACGTGGCGGCGCGCATCGCGACGCACCCGCACCTGCCCGAGCACGACCTGGTGGCGTGGCTTGAGCGGATCGAGGCGGATGTGGTGCCGGCGTCCATCCACACGATTGACGCGCTGCGCAGCGTCTACCGCTTCGATCGCTCGGTGCTCGACAGCCTGGCCGCGATCGCGCGCGGCGAGCGCGATCCGATCCACACGCCGCGGATCTGCCGCATCTGCGCCTGCAGCTGGCGCTGCTCGTGCAGGCGCGACGGCGAGGAATGTGGCTGGGTCGCTGGGCAGGATCTCTGCACCGCGTGCGAGCAGCGCGCCGTGCCCTCGACGGGGGCAGCAGCGGAGTGACGAAGGTCCGCCTCCGGGTCCGGGTCGCGCTGGTGATGATCGCCTTTGCGCTCGGCGTCGCAATCGCCGCGCGAGCCGGACGCGACCGCGGCGACGTGCCTGCCCTCTTTCTGATCGTCGCGATGCTCGCCGCCGCGACGGCCGACTTCATCATCCACAAACGGGAGCGCCGCTCATGAGCCTGCACCGCCAGCTGGATCTCGCCCAGCCATTTCTTCCCGACCTTCACTCGATCGCGTGCGACTGCGCCAGCTGCGAGGCGGAGCGCGACGAACCGACCTTGCTCCGCTCGCTCGGCGAGAGCGTCGTGCTCGGTGCCGGCGCCGTCATCCTCGGCCAGGTCGTCGGCCACCTGCTCGACGCCGCCGGCATCCTCGCGCTGATGGGGATCGGCTGATGGCCGAGGAACGCTGCACAAGTGTGAACGCCGCTGCGTCTGTCGCAGATGCGATTGCCACGTTGGACGCGCTGAGCCGTACGCGTGCGCTCACCCACGACGAGTCGCTGCGGCTGGAGCGCCTGCTCAACCGTCAGAACGCGTCGGCACCGGCGAAACGGCGACCGCGTATAGGTCGCCGACCACGGCCAGTGCCGCCGTCCATCGAGGAGCGCGTCCGTACCACATTGGCCTCTATGCGCGCCGACTTTATGGCGCCTCGCGCGATCTATCTTGCCCCCGACGACCTGGTCGCGGCCACGGAGCTGGGTTTCCGCGAAGCGATAGACGGCGTGCCGATCAGACCGACGCGCGGTCGCGCCCGATCGTGCATCTACTCGAAGCAGGGCGTCGCACGCTCCCTGGGACAGCGCGGCGCTGGCGCCGTCCCCTACCCCTTCATCGCCAGCTCGTCGCCGACCGGCGCCAAGAGGATCATCCCATGAACGCCGATCGCGGCCGCTTCTTGCGGGCAAATGACGTCATCCGAGAAACCGGATTGAGCCGCACCACGATCTACCGGCGCGAGCGCGAGGGCAACTTCCCGAAGCGCGTGCGCCTGAGCACCAACGCGATGGGCTGGTGGTCGGTCGATATCGACAGGTGGAAAGAGGAGCGGCTCGGCGTCGAGTTGCACTGACCTCAACCCGATGAAGGTTGGGGGTATTTCAGGGGGTATCGCTCAACCGACAATTCTCAAATTCCCCCTGCTATCAGCAGGATGTATCAGATGCGCGCGATCCTACTCAGGGAGCCAGCGGGGCCTGATCCCCGCGCGCATTACGCCAGCGACGATCCACTTCCCCACGCAACGGTTACCCTTCAGGCCGTCACCCTGAACTCGTTTCAGGGTCCACGTCCCCGCACGCGACGACGCTGCTGGCGGCCCGATGGCTGCTGAACCAGGCGCAGCATGGCGTACGCCACCGATCGCTAACACCAACGAAAAAGGGGCAGGCCGTCAGGCCCACCCCTCTTGCGTGCATAAGCGTCAGGAAGGCTTAGGCAGCGTCGAAGCGCCGACCGGCCTCTTCCCAATTCACCAGATCCCACCATGCCTTCAGATAGCCGGGGCGATCGTTCTTGTAGGTGAGGTAATAGGCGTGCTCCCACACGTCGTTGCCCAGGATCGGCGTGCCCTTGTCCTTGGCATCGTCCATCAGCGGATTGTCCTGGTTCGGCGTCGACGTCACCTTCAGCGCGCCCGACGAATCCTTGATTACCCACGCCCAGCCCGAGCCGAACTGGCCCGCGCCCTTGCCGTTAAAATCTTCCTTCAGCTTGTCGAGGCCACCGTAGGCGTCGATCGCGTCCTTCAGCGCGCCGGTCGGCTGGCCGCTCTTCGACGGGCTGGTCATGATCTTCCAGAAGAAGTCATGGTTCCAATAGCCACCGCCATTGTTGCGGATCAGCGGCGGTAGCGAGGACATCATACCCATGATCTCTTCGATCGACTTGCCCGCGAGCTTCGAATCGGCCTCGACGCCTTCGTTCAGCTTGTTGGTGTACGCCGCATGATGCTTGTCATGGTGAAAGGTCATCGTCTCCTTGGAGATGACCGGCTCCAGCGCGTCGTAATCGTACGGCAGCGGCGGAAGTTCGAAAGCCATGGTGGTTTCCTCCTGTGTTGGGGGTTTGCGCAAGGGAACGCGACGCCGTCCAAATGGCTCCACCGCACTCGTTACGCAACCGCTCCGATCAGATCGTGGCGACGCAAGGCATGGCGCAACTGATCATAGCTGAGACCCAAGGCATCGGCGGTTGCACGCTGATTGTAGCGATTGTCCGCAAGCGCACGGGTCAGCAGCTCCTTTTCGAACAATGCCACCCGGCTCTTGAAATCGGACGGGCCAACGTCGCACGCCGCCACTTCGTCACCCTCACTGGTCGCCGCAGGCTGGCTCGGCTGCGGGGCTGCGGCAGAGGGCGCGGGCGCAGGCTGCACCGGCGCGCTGTTGCTGCCGGGGCGATAGGGCGATTGGAACGGGTCGAACTCGATCTGCTCGATCGCCCCATCGCGCTCCCAGCGATACACCGATCGCTCCACCACGTTGCGCAGCTCGCGCACATTGCCCGGCCAGCGATAATCGCGCAGCGCCTCCTGCATCGGCGGCGAAAAGCCGTGCCAGCGATCCCAGCCCATCTCCGCTGCCATGCGCCGCCCGAAATGGTCCGCCAGGATCAGGATGTCGCTCTTGCGCGCGCGCAGCGGCGGCAGCGTCACCACTTCGAACGACAGTCGGTCGAGCAAGTCGGCGCGAAACTCGTGCCGGTCCACCTTGTCCGGCAGATGCTCGTTGGTCGCCGCCACGATGCGCACGTCGACGCGGATCGGGCGCGAGGCACCGATCCGCGTCACCTCGCCATATTCCACCGCGCGCAAGAGCCGCTCCTGCGCGCCCATCGATAGCGTGCCCAGCTCGTCGAGAAACAACGTGCCCCGGTCGGCTTCCTCGAACCGCCCGGCCCGCGCCTTGGTCGCGCCGGTGAACGCACCCGCCTCGTGCCCGAACAGCTCGGCCTCGATCAGCGTCTCGGGCAGCGCGGCGCAGTTCATCACCACCAGCGGCTGGTCCCAGCGCGGGCTCAGACGATGGAGCCGCTCGGCGACCAGTTCCTTGCCCGTTCCGCGCTCACCGATCACCAGCACGGGCCGGTCGAGCGCGGCCGCGCGGCTCGCGCGTTCCAGCGCATCGAGGAACGCCCCCGACTGACCGATTACCTGGCTCGTGCGCTCCGCCATCGCCTTCCAACCCCGTTCGCCCAAGCCTTGGCGCATCTTACCAATGCTTGGCAAGACGTGTCTGAGTCTGGCAAATCACATCGTGGCCGCCACCCTGCACGCGTGACGCCGGATAGACGTTTGAAAACGCGGCATTCCTTGTTTTTCTACGGGTCGACGCCGCTGCCACGGGCCGGAAAAATCAAAATTGGCACGCCCCCTGCAAAGCATCGGGCACAACCGCAAAACGCGGTGAAATCTACCAGGTTCAGACAAAGGAGACCCGCCATGACCCAGTTCGCCACCATCGGCCGCAACCTCGCCGCCATCGCCTTCGCCGTCGTCTTCAGCGCCACCATGGTGCTCGGCGCGGTCGGCCCGGCGGGGGGCGCCGCCCCCATCGTTCACGCGGTCGCGTGAACGGCGCCGCCGGGGCGGGTCTTCCCTCGCTTCGCCCCGGCGGCAAGCCTATAAAAGGGCATCACCAGGAGTTTCGTTGATGGGCATCTTTTCCCGCACCCGCGACATTGTCGCCGCCAACATGGCGGAGCTGATCGAGAAGGCCGAAGATCCTGCCAAGATGATCCGCATGATCATCCTGGAGATGGAAGAGACGCTGGTCGAGGTGCGCGCCTCCGCTGCACGGACGATCGCCGACATCAAGGAGATGCGGCGCCACATGGCCAAGCTTTCCGAGATCGAGGCGAACTGGACCGAAAAGGCCGAGCTCGCTCTTTCCAAGGATCGCGAGGATCTCGCCAAGGCAGCACTGATGGAGCGGCAGAAGGCGACCGACATGGTCGAGCAGCTGCGCGCCGAAGTCGCCGTCCTGGATGATACGCTGCATTCGTCCGAGGAAGACATCGCCAAGCTGCAGAACAAGCTGCGCGAGGCGCGCACCCGGCAGAACAACATCGCCACGCGGCTGGAGAGCGCCAACAACCGCTCCCGCCTACGCGAGATGTGGAATGGCCCGCGCACCCACGATGCCTTCAGCCGCTTCGAGATGCTGGAACGCAAGGTGGACGAAGCCGAAGGCCGCGCCGACGCCATGGGCCTGGGCGCGCTGCCCAAGAGCCTCGACGAGGAAATCGCCGAGCTCAAGGCCGCCGACCGAGTGGATGCCGAACTGGCCGCGCTGAAGGCGCGCCTGAAGAAGGATAACTGAGATGGAGGACATCTTCGTCCCGCTAATCGCCATCACCTCGATCTTCATCGGGCTGCCGTGGCTGATCATGCACTATGTCACCAAGTGGAAGCAGGCACCCGGGTCGATGACGACCGAGGATGAGGCGCTGCTCGACGAGTTGCACTTGCTCGCCAAGCGGCTGGAGGATCGGGTGAACACGGTTGAGCGCATCGTCGCCGCCGACAACCCCGATTTCCGCCCGGGCCTCGCCGATTACCGTTCGGCACCCGACTACCGCCTCGAAGACCGTATCCAGGGGAGGAACTGATGGCCGACAATCGCCGCACCAAATTCTACCTCAACCGCCAGGATCGCAAGTGGAAGGGCGTGTGCGCCGGCATCGCGGATTACACCGGGATCGAGGTGCTCTGGGTTCGGATCGGCATGATCCTTCTCACCCTCGCCGGCGGCTTTCCGTGGACGCTGGTTGCCTATCTGCTGATCGGCTGGATGGCCGAGGATAAGCCCGCGAACCTCTACGGCTCGCCCGAAGACGCCAAATTCTGGCAGGGCGTGCGCACCAATCCCAAGCGCACCACGGCCGAAGTCCGCTCCAAGTTCCGCGAGCTGGACCGGCGCCTTGCCGACATCGAAACCCATTACACCAGCCGCAACACGCAACTGGCTGACGAGATCGAGCGCCTGCGCTGAGCGCCAGGTGCGGGAGAGGAGACACGCGATGATGTTCGGTGGACCGTTCTTCGTGCTGGCGATCGTGATGATCGCCACCGGGGCCTGGCTGATCAACAACTGGATCCGCGCCAAGCACGGCTATTCAATCAGTGACGATTGGGGCCGCAACATCGGCAAGGACACGCCGGAGGCAACCCGCAAGGTCGAACTGCTGACGGGTGAGAACGAACGCCTTACCGGCATGGTCACCCGGCTGGAGGAGCGCATCGCCGTTCTCGAACGCATCGCCACCGATCCCGCCACCCGCACCGCGCATGAGATCGATCAGCTGCGCACCCGCTGACCAAAGGGAGGACCGCTATGACTGCCGCCGAAAAGATCCAGTTGTTCTCCGCTTTTGCCCCGGTGATTGCCACCGTCGGCATCGCCGGAATGCTGGGATGGGTCGCCACCACCTGGATGCGCATCCGCAACGGCTATCCGCTGGATGGTCAGTGGGGCCAGGCACTCTATCCCAAGCGCGACGACGAGACGATCGAGCGAGTAAAGCTGCTGACGACGGAAAACGGCCAGCTGCGCGCCGAACTCGGCGCGATCAAGGACCGGCTCCAGAACGTCGAGCGCATCGTCACCGACAGCGGCCACATGGTCGCGCAGGAAATCGAGCAATTGCGCAACCGCGCGAACTGACCCGAACCCACGAGAAAAAAGAGGATCCGAAATGCCCTGGTCTATCGTCTTCATGGTGCTCGGGATCGTGCTGATCACCTCGCTGGCGCGCGTGTCCAAGGAAAAGTACCGCGCCATGGGGCGCGTCGGCGAGGGCGAGGCACTGCCGCACGATGTGGTCGCCGCCCGCGAGGAAGTCCGCCAGCTGCGCGAGCGGATCGCGGTGCTCGAACGCGTCATCACCGACAATCACGGCAGCGCCGATCTGAGCCGTCAGATCGAAGAGCTGCGCGACCGCTAACCGCCTTTGAACAAGGGAGCAGGCATCATGTCCGACCCGAGCTTCTACCTCATCATGGCCAGCGCCGCCCTTGCCGGGCTGGCGATGCTGATCTCCGCCGGGCTTGCCGGCTGGCGCGGCTGGCTCCGGCTGAAGGAGCAGGAATTGCGCCAGGACGTCGACGCCCGCACGCCGGTGCCGGCCAGCACCAGCGCCCGGATCGAGATCGCGGATCTGCGCGAACGGATCCGCAAGCTGGAGGCGATCGCCGCCGGGGTGGACCTCTGATCCACCCTCTGGTTGCCGCGCCGCGGGCAAGGGGCTAGGCGCAAACGCGATGTCAGAGACCGCACCAGACCTCGCCGATCTTCGCGACGAATATGAGTTTCTCGACCCCGACGATCGCTATCGCCTCCTGATCGATCTCGGCCGCGCGCTGGAGCCGATGCCCGACGCGCTGAAGACCGATGCCACGCTGGTGCGCGGCTGCTCCGCCTCCGTCTGGGTCTATCCGACGCGCAGCGACGACGGCACGCTCCACTTCCTAGCCGACAGCAATGCCGCGATCACCAAGGGGATCATCGCGCTGGTGCTAAAGACGGTGCAGGACCGCGCGCCCGCGGAAATTGCCGCCGCCGACATCGAAAACGCGCTCGCCCCGTTCGACCTCAAGAACCAGCTCAGCTCGAACCGGACGCAGGGCATCCCCAACATGATCGCCCTGATCCGCGAAACCGCCGCCCGTTACCTTTAGAGTTTGATTGAGGCGTTTGGGCACGCTTCCCCGGCGCAGGCCGGCGCCGGTGCGCTACTGCCCCGCCTCCTTCTGCAACCGCCGCGCCAGCGCGCGCTCTGACGACGCCGCATAGGCCCGGCACGCGCTTGGGCGCGTCAGAAACCGCTCGGTCGCGCCATCCTGATCGGCGTGCGCGGTAATCAGAATATCGCATGGCATCGCCCGCATCGCCGCATGGCTGCGCCGAAAGGCCGCCACCACTTTCTGCCCGGCCGGCGAGGTGAAGCGATACCCCTCCGCCGACACCGGATTGAGGCTGGAGGCGAACACCAGAGTCTTGCACGCCGCGCCCTCGCACGACTGCCAGCTCCAGCTCATGCTACCTGCGGTATGCCCCGGCGTCGCCCGCGCGGTGATCGCCGTGCGCCCCAGCCGCAGCACCTCGCCGTCGCGCATCGCCCGCATCTTCGCCAGCCCCGGCGCGACCGCGGGAAAGCTGTGGTCATAGGCACGCTGCGGATCGTCGGCGGCCAGCCGCCCGCTGCGCAGACCCTCGGCCCCGCGCGCACTCGCCACCACCGTCGCGCCCGTATCACGCGCCAGCGCCGCAATCCCGCCGGCATGGTCGAAATGCGGCTCGGTGCTCAGGATATAGCGGATGTCCTTCGGGTCGAAGCCGAGCGTGCGCACGTTCGCAAGGATCGCCGGCACGCCCTGCGGCATGGCGCCGTCGATCAGAATCAGCCCCGCGCCCGTGTCGATGAGCGCCACGCTCAGCCCGCCGAAGCCCACAAGATAAGTATTGCCAAATACCTGCTCCGGCGCGCGCGGTGCCAGCCAGCTCGCCGCGCGCTCGCTTGCGATCGGCCGCAGCAGCGGATCGTCCTTCGGCGCCGCCGCCGCCGTGCCGGCGAGTGCCACCGCCATTATCACTGCGCGTCCCGATACCATGCCCCGATCTCCTTCGCCGCGATTATGGGTCGCAGCGCGGGCGCGGACAAACGGTCTTACCTCGACACAGCCATGAGAAAATCTGATGGGTCGCGCATGGACCGCGCCCAACTGCCGCTCAACGCCCTGCGCGCCTTCGATGCCGCCGCGCGCCACCTCGCCTTTACCCGCGCCGCGATCGAGCTGTGCGTTACGCCAAGCGCGGTCAGCCATCAGGTCAGCCAGCTCGAACGCCGCCTCGGCACCCGCCTGTTCGATCGCCTGCCCCGCGGCCTCGCCCTCACCGACGACGGCCTGGCGCTCGTCCCAGTAGTCGCCGAGGCATTCGACACGGTCGCCGCAACGCTCGATCGGTTCGCCGACGGCCGCTTTCGCCAGGCGCTGAACATCGGGGTGGTCGGCACCTTTGCCACCGGCTGGCTGCTCCCGCGGCTCGATCGGTTCGCCGCGGTGCATCCGCACATCGACCTGCGCGTCTCGATCAACAACAACCGCGTCGATCTCGCCGGCGAGGCGCTGCACTTCGCGATCCGCTTCGGCGATGGCGCGTGGCACGGCACCCATGCCGAGCCGCTGCTCCCCGCCCCGCTCGCGCCGCTTTGCACACCCGCAATTGCCCGCCGCCTGCACGACCCTGCCGATCTCGCCCGCGAGACCCTGCTGCGCTCCTACCGCGCCAACGAATGGGGTGGCTGGTTCGCCGCCGCCGACACGCCAGCGCTCCCGGCGCGCGGTGCCATGTTCGACAGCTCGGCCGTCATGGTCGCCGCGGCTGCTGCCGGGCTCGGCGTGGCGCTCGCGCCACCCGCCATGTTCACGCACGAGCTTGCGACCGAGCGCCTCGTTCAGCCCTTCCCGATCACCGTCCACGCCGGCCGCTACTGGCTGACGCACCTCCTGTCACGCAAGCCGGACCCGGCCATGCAGGCCTTCCGCACATGGCTGCTGGCCGAGGCCGCCGCTTAAGCCTCCACGCCTAAGAGAGGCGCGTCGCCAGCGCCTCCACATCCGCGCCCGCCGGCACCACCAGCCACTCCGCCGGCCGGCGCGTATCCACCACCGTCACCGCATTCTTCGGGCACAGGCCGAGGCATTTCACCTCCACCACGCCCACTGCCGCCTTGCGCCCCTTGCCGAAGCCCGGCGCGCGCCGCAGCACCTTGGCCAGCCGCTCGCCGCCCTTCGGCCCGAACCCGCCGTCCACCTTCTTGGAGCATTTCGCGCACACCAGCACCGCGCCGCGCCACTGCGCCTTGGCCGCCTTCACGCCGGCTTCCAGGTTCGCCGCTCCTCGGCGGTGCGAAGCACCTCATACGCCGCCTGGATCGCCTGAAATCGCTTGGCCGCATCCTTGTCGCCCGGCCGCACATCGGGGTGGTTGCTCTTGGCCATGCGCCGCCACGCCAGCCTTATGTCGTCGAACGTCGCGTCCGTCTCCAGCTCCAGCACCTCCAGCGCGCGCATCTCGTCGCGCGAGCGGCTGCCATCGCCCGATCCCGCCCAGCTCTGGTAGCGCGATTGCTCATACCCCGACGCATCGCGCCGCTCCGCCTGCTCGCGCGCCGCCGCCTCTTCGGCGTCCAGCCCTTCGAAGTAATTCCAGCCGCGATTATATTCGGCGGCATGCGTCTGGCAGAAATACCAGCGTTCGGGGCTGTTGGGAGACTTGGGCGCCGGGCAGTTCCCCGGCTCCTCGCAGCCATGCCGGTCGCACAGCCGCACCTGTGTCGCCTCGCGCGACGCGCCATATTCGCGCCAGCGGGGGAAGCCCCAGTCGTTTGATCGGGAAGAACGCGCCATCGCCTGCCATTTAGCGATTGAGCGGCCAAGGTTAAAGGCAAACACCAGAGGGCCTGTAAGCCGGGTTCTGTCCACCCTTTACGGGATAGGCGACCATTCCTCTTGGCGCGCCGTTGCCGACGCGCTCCAGCAACCAACCCGGGCAGCAGGTGGGAACACACCCCGAGGCTCAAGGCCCCATGCCGCCCCTATTCGGTCTTGCTCCCGGTGGGGTTTGCCATGCCGCCGCCGTTACCGGCCGCGCGGTGCGCTTTTACCGCACCCTTTCACCCTTGCCCGGCCGAAGCCTTCATCCTTGCGGATTGGGCGGTCTGCTCTCTGTGGCACTTTCCCTGGGGTCACCCCCGGCGGGCGTTACCCGCCACCGTTGTTCCATGGAGCCCGGACTTTCCTCGGCGTGGATGATCCACGACGCGGCCGCCCAGCCCTCTGATGTGCCGGCGGCTGTAGCGCGGCGCCGGCGGAATGCAAACCGTCTCCGGTCGAGCGGTTGTTGTTGAAGAGGGGAGCCGACGTTGAAGACTCTCGCAGTCAACGACATGTTCGCGTCGAACGGGAGCTGCGGTTAAGGAGCCTCCACCAAGGCGAGAACGATGTTCTCGCATACGTTCAAGCTAAACGTGATCTTCCTAGGGCCTCCTTCCGTGTCAGGCTCAACGGTTGTCAGCTCAAGACCGTCAAACCGGCACTTCCCTCGCCAATAGGTGTTCTTGGAATAAAAGTTGGCTTCGGTGAAAGAGTTATTCGCTCTCTCATTGAAGTTCATGAACTCATAATTATTACCGTCCCGGCCGATTGTTTTCTTGACACGGCGATCATAGACGAACTCCGTCAAACGTCGAGGAGAAGTTTTCGGGTCGCGGACACTAACGATCACGCGACGGGAACAATTGACGAGCAAAACAACGCCGCTTTCGTTGTTCTTGTTCTTGGCAGGTAGCGCCAACAGGCTGAACTTGTCTCCCGCCACCGCGGCAAGCTTCTGTCTGCAGACTGTGTTTCGTATTCCCTCTGTCGACGTTGCAGCCCCGCCCGAGACGATCGCAGACGCTAAGATAACGGCGAGTCCTGCAAGCATTCGCAAAGCCTGCCACTTCTTCGGTATGGC
This sequence comes from Sphingomonas dokdonensis, assembly GCF_002197685.1. Taxonomy (GTDB): domain Bacteria; phylum Pseudomonadota; class Alphaproteobacteria; order Sphingomonadales; family Sphingomonadaceae; genus Sphingomonas; species Sphingomonas dokdonensis. The sequence goes on from NZ_NBBI01000008.1 coordinate 22,609, forward strand.
CGCAACCGAGCGTAATCACACGCCCATGCGCCATCACATCACTGATCGAAGTCGCCCCGATCCGTGCCATGCAATTGCGCCCACAACCGCTGCGTGCCGGCTTCCTGCGCGCGGTTGATGAACTGCGACGCCACCAACCATCCCTTGATCGGTCGCAGCGGCAGCAGCGTGCCGAGCACCATGATCGGCGTCGACGTCAGCAGGTGAACCCACCATGGCGGCGAAAAGGCCACCTCCACCCACACGACGATCGCGATCAGCGGAAGCGCGGCGATGCAGAGCGAGAAAAACGCCGGCCCGTCATCCGGCGATGCGAAGCGATAATCCAGCCCGCAGCATTCGCACCGGTCGGTGATCTTCAGCCACGATTGAAACATCCGCCCCTCACCGCAGCGCGGGCACAGACCTTTCCAGCCACTCCTCATGATCCAGCCGAATGCTTCGCCCTCGGCCAGCGTCGCCGACTTGTGGATCTTCTTGTCAGACATTGCCGGCTCCATCGCGATGCACCTGCCAAACGGCAGCATCCACGCGCCGACATAGTGCTCAGCCTATTGAGCAACGATTGGACGGATTGTCTCACATCGGCGAGCAGCCGGTGGCTAATCGTCTCCCTGCGGCCGCGGCAGCAGCAACGCGAGCAGGATCATGCGGCACTCCGCATCGATCTCGCCGTCGATCAGCTCGGGGCGGAAGCGGCGCTGGAACGCGACGATCGCCGCCATCTTGTCGGTCACGTCATAGCCGAAGCGTTCCAGCGCCAGCAGGAAGGCGGCCTCGCCCCACATCGGATCCATCAGGTTCTTCGTCGGACGGGGCAGCGCCAGCCGCAGCCGCGCCAGTTTGTGCCACGGAAACAGCTCGCCCGGATCGCGCTTGCGCGCCGGCGCGATGTCCGAATGCGCGACGATATTGCCGCGCGTGATCTCGTACCGGTCCTTGATCTGGTGGACCAAGCGGATCACCGCATCGACCTGCGCGTCCGTAAATGGACGATAGCCGAATTCATGCCCCGGATTGACGATCTCGATGCCGATCGAGGCGGAATTGACGTCCTCGATCTCGCGCCAATGCGATTTGCCGGCGTGCCAGGCGCGCTTCTCCTCGGGCACCAGACGGGTGATCGCGCCGTCTTCCTCCACCAGATAATGCGCCGAGACCTGCGCCTCGGGATCACGCAACCGCGCCAGCGCCGATGCCGCATCCTGCATGCCGGTATAATGAAGCACGATCATCGTGATCGGCAGTTTACGCTCGTCGAAATTCGGCGATGGCGCCTCGATTGGCGTCATGAACACTCCTGCAGCCCCGCGGTCGGTTCGCGGGCCTTAGCATTGCAGGGCGACGCCCCGCTATGGCTATGCGGCAGGCTTGGGCGCGACCAGTTCGTACAGCCCGCGAAACCGCTTGCTCGGCGCGAACCGGTCGGACTGGCCGATCACCGTCTCCCCCGCACCCAGCATCAGCAGCCCGCCCGGCCGCAGGCTGTCCGCGATCGCATCCAGCACGCGCGGCCTCAGGTCCGGCGCGAGATAGAACAGGACGTTGCGGCACAGCACGCCATCGAAAATGCGCCCTGGCGGCGTATCGAGCACCACGTTGCTGCGCCGGAAGTTGATGCCGCGCACCAGCGCCGGCCGCGCGATCCAGTCCGATCCGTCCTGGTCGAACCAGCGCAGCATCCGCATGGTCGCAAGCCCGCGCTGGATCTCGAACTGCGAATAGCGCCCGGCGCGTGCGCGATTGATCGCGTGGCCCGACACGTCGGTGGCGATCAGCTCGTGCTCCACCTCCCGCTCGGTCAGCGCCATGCTGAGCGACAGCGGCTCCTGCCCCGTCGAGCAGCCCGCGCACCAGATCCGCGGCCGACCCGTGGCAACGGTGGCAATCGCCTCCGCCGCCGTCTCGATCGCACCGGCATCGCGGAAGAACGAGGTTTCCTGGTTCAGCAGCGCGTCGACGATCTGGTCGGCCAGCGCCGCATTGCCGCCGCCGCGCACCTCGGCCACCAGCGCGTCGATCGAGGCCATGCCCCGCTCGGTGGCGATCGGCTTCAGTGCCGTGTCGATCCGCCACGCCCGGTTTGCCGCGATCCGCTGCCCGGTGCGCTGTTCCAGCAGCGCGGCGAGCGCCGACATGGTGAGCGCGCTCGCCTCGCCCGCGTGCATCTGCCGCTGAGCGATCATGCGAACACCCGCGCGCCGTCGATGATGAAGCTGCCGATCGCCTCGGGCGGCAGCACCGCCTGCGCCAGCCCCTCGGCCGCCACCGCGCCCGGCATGCCCCACACCACGCTGCTCGCCTGGTCCTGCACCACCACCGTCCCGCCGGCCGCGCGCACCCGCCGCGCGCCCGCCAGCCCGTCGCGTCCCATCCCGCTCAGCACCACCGCCAGCAGGCGCTTGCCGAAACACGCGGCAAAGCTTTCGAACATCGGATCGACCGATGGCATGTTGCCGTTCGCCACCGGCGCGCGGCTAAGCCGGATGCCGATCACACCCCCCGCCATTCGGGTTGCCATGAGATGCGCGTCACCCGGCGCCACCGCGATCATGTCGTCGCGCAGCAGCATGCCGTCGGTCGCCAGAACGCAAGATCGCCCCGTTGCGGCGCCTAGCTGCTCGGCGAAAAAGGGCACGAATGCTGCCGGCAGATGCTGCGTGATCACGATCGGGCGGCGAAACGCCGGCGGCAGCGCGGTCAGCAAGGTGTTGATCGCGTGGATGCCGCCCGTCGAGGCGCCGATCGCCACCGCGTCCACCTCGTGCAGCGTATCTGAGGGCGCCGCCAAGGTACGAATCGCCGGCTCGGATCGCTCGCCAAGCCGTACCAGCTTTTCCGCCAGCGCCGCCGCAAAGCTGCCGCTCGACAGGCAATTGCCCGGCTTCACCAGCGTATCCGCCGCGCCCAGCGCCAGCGCCTCCACCGTCGCCGCCGCGCCATCAGCCGCCGCGGAGGAGACCACCAGCACCCGTGCGCCGGCGCCCGCCGCCAGGATATCGGGCAGCCCCGCCAGCCCGTGGATCCCCGGCATCTCCAGGTCGAGCAGGATCACGTCCACGCTTTCGCAGGCGAGAAACTGCAGCGCGCCTGCGATGTTCGTCGCGGCATGCGCGACCGTGCACGCCGCCCCCTCCGCCATGCGCGTCAGCACCGCGCGCGCGACCGCCGAATCGTCGACGATCAGCACGCGAGGGCGCGCGCCCACGGGCGCCGCGATGGAGGCGGAGGCCGGCGCCATGAAGGTCAGGCGACGCCGACGATCTGGAGCTTGCTGGCCAGCGTTTCGCGGTCGAACGGCTTCATGACATATTCGTCGGCACCCGCGTCGATCGCCGCGCGGATATGCGCCACGCCGTTTTCCGTGGTGCAGAACACCACTTTGGGCCGCGGCGCGGCATCGGTGGTGCGCAGCGCGCGCAGGAAATCCATGCCGCTCATCACCGGCATGTTCCAGTCGAGCAGGATCACGTCGGGCATCTTCGAGCGGCAGGCGTCCAGTGCCTCCTGCCCGTCACCCGCCTCGGACACGGTAAAATCGAGCCCTTCCAGAATATGCCGGGCGACCTTCCGGATCACCTTGGAATCGTCGACGACGAGACACGATTTCATCAACTACAACCCCACTTATGGTACGCTCTAATGTGTAGAACGGCCGTTGTTCGAATAACTTAACCCGCAGCGACGATTGTTTCGACCAGCCGCGCGATGTCGATCACCAGCACCGGCTCGCCATCGCGATCGGCCGATCCCGTCGCCACCGCCGCCCAGCGCCAGCCGAGCGACAGCCCCGGCGGCAGCGGTTGCACGTCGAGCGGCGCGACATCCTCCAGCGTATCGACCAGCACCGCATGATGATGCCCGTCGACCACCGTGATGATCGCGCGGCAGGATTCGTCGTCGGGCGCCGGCAGGTCGAGCAGCCGCCAGGTATCCACCACCGTCACCACCCGGCTGCGCAGCGTGGCAAGCCCGCGCACCGCCGGATGCGCGCGCGGCGCGCGCACCACTTTGGTGATGTCCACCACCGATTCCACCGCATCGGCCGGCACCGCAATCGCACGCCCGCCGACATGCGCCAGGAGGTGCAACACCGCGCTCATCGCCCCGCCTTCATGTTCAGCACGCTGGCAAGCGCATCGGTGTCGAGCAGCGGGCGGCCCGTGTCCGGATCGCGCGGCAGGCGCACCACCTGCCCGTCGGCGGCGGCATCGTCCCCCACCGCCAGTGTCACCGCCGCCTGCTCGCCTGCGCCAAGCGTGCGGGCGACGCGATAGCCGGCGGCCGTGATCAGCGGCGTCAGCATTGCCTCCATCCACGCGGTGTCCTCACCCTGCAACAGGCAGATCGGCGCCGCCGCCTCGCCTGCGCGTTCATCGCCCAGCCGCGCCGGATCGATCACCTCGATCGGCTCGCCCTCGAGCACCAGGATGCCGCGCACCGCCGGATCCTGCGACGGCAGCAACTCGTCATGGTACGTCACGATGTCGAGCGCGCGGCGCACCAGATAGCCGGTCGGCGTGTCCGCGCCCGGCAACATCAGCGCCGCCGCCTCGCCCTCGCGCGGCGGCACGCCGTCGCGCACGATCAAGGCCAGCACGCCCTCGCGTGCCGTGCCCCACCAGCGCCCGCCCGCCTGCCGGATCGACGCCGCCACCACCGCCTCGATCCGCTCGACCGCCGCCAGCGGAATCATCCGCCGCTGCCCGTCGAGCGCCTCGAACATCAGCGCCGGCGTGCCTTCCGCCACCGGCTCCTCCACCTCTGGCTCGGCGACCACCACGCGCTCGAACGAGACGCCCGCCGCCGCCGCCACCCCGGCGCAATCGAGCAGCAGCAGCGGCACGCCCGTGTCGGGCAGCATCTGCCCGGCATACAGCCCCGCCGCCATCACGGCGGGCGCCACCGGCTTCACCACCAGTTCCTGCGTATCCTCGACGCTCTCGACACCCAATGCGAAGCTGCCGCCCGGCAGGTTCACGATCATCAGCATGTCGCCCAAGGCATCGCTGGTGCCCAGCACCGCGCCCAGCTGCACCACCGGCAGCCGCCGCCCGCGCACCGTGGCGAGCAGCGCATCGCCCACCGTGTCGATCCGTACCGCGCTGGACCGCGCCGCCACGATCTCCTCCACCGCCTGGCGCGGCACGGCATAGCGATCGTCACCCGCGCTGATGATCACCGCCGACAGGATCGCCAGCGTCAGCGGCACTTCGATGGTCGTTGTCAGGCCCTTGCCGGGCACGTTGCGCAGCTTGATCGTGCCGCCGATCTGCTCGACGTTGGTACGCACCACGTCCATGCCGACACCGCGCCCCGACGTCGCCGTCACCGTGTCGCGCGTCGACAACCCGGGCTCGAACACAAGGTCAAGCCGCGCGCGCTCGGAAAGCGCGTTCAGTTCGGCGGCCCGCGCCGGCTCCTGCTCGATCCGCTTGCTCACCAGCCGCGCGGTGTCGATGCCGCGCCCGTCGTCGGCGATTTCCACGATGATGCGGTTGCCCGATTGCCGCGCCGCGATCGCCAGCCGCCCCGCCTCGGGCTTGCCCGCGCGCCGGCGCTCCTCGGGCGTCTCGATGCCATGATCGATCGCGTTGCGCACGATATGCACCATCGGATCGCGCAGCAGCTCGATCATCTCGCGATCGAGCTCCACGTCCGCGCCGTCGATCGCCAGCGATACCTTCTTGTCCAGCACGCCCGCCGTGTCGCGCACAAGGCGCGGCAAGGCCGAGAACAGCGAATCGATCGCCTGCATGCGCGTGCGCGTCACCGTGTCGCGCAGCTCGGATACGGTCAGCGACAGCCGGTCGATCGCGTTTTCCAGCGTCGGATCGGCGCTGTCGCGCAGGCGCCGCGCCAGCTCGTTGCGCGCCAGCACCATTTCCGACACGCCGTTCATCATCCGGTCGAGCAGGTCCACCGACAGGCGGATGCTGCGCGCCGGGGCACGCGGGGCGGCCACGCCCGGCGCATGCTCCGCCGCGACCAGCATCAGCGGCGCGGCCTCCACCTTCTCGGTCAGCGCGGCGAGCAACAGGTCCTCGCCGCTGTCGTCCAGCGGTGCGCCCGCATCGATCGCTTCGACGATCTCGCCGATCCGGTCGATGATCGCCAGCACCGCGGTCACCAGCCGCGCATCGGGCGCGCGCTCGCCGGCACGCACCGCCTGCAGCACGTCCTCCGCCGCATGGCTCAGCCGCGCGAGCCGCGGCAGATCCAGAAAGCCGCAGCTACCCTTGACGGTGTGGACGAAGCGAAAGATCGCATCCAGCCGACCGCGATCGGCCGGATCGGCTTCCCAGGCGACGATTTCGCCCGACAAAGCGGCCAGCGTCTCGCGGGTTTCCGCGATGAATTCCTGCAGCAGATCGTCCATTGCGCCCCTGCCATGGCGCAGCGCAGGTAAATTCCTGGTTTACCGTGGACGCCCTGATTTACCGTGGACGCCCTTACTTAGCGTGGACGCATCGTTGCGCCGAACAGCAGCACGTTATCCGCCGGCGCGCTCACCATCACGCGCCCGTTTGCCGATTTCACCATCTGGTGCACCAGGAATGCCGCCGCTGCGCGTGGCGTGATCGCCTCCGCCGCTCGGCCGTCCACCAGCGTCCCGCGCAATTCCTCGTCGAGCAGCGTGCGCGGCCCCTCGGCCTTCAGCACGATTTCGATCCCCGCCTCGTTCGTCTCGCTGCCGATATCCAGCGTGCCGCCGCGCACCAGCGAATCGCCCGCGATCATCGCCAGGTTCAGCAGCACCTTGATCGCCGTCTTGGGCAGCTGCGGCTCCTCGACCAGCCAGTTGATCGTCAGCCGCTTGGTCTCGCCGAACAGCCCCTCGATCGCCTGCTGCGCCTCGCGCGTGTCGACTGCCTCGCCAAAGCCACCTGCCGCGCCAAAGGCGAGCCGGAAGAACTTCAGCTTCGCCGCCGAGGTCCGCGCGCTCTCCGCCATCAGTTCCATGCACCGCTCGCGCATCGCCGGATCGGTCTCGTCGGCGAGCAGCTCCAGCCCGTTGTTCAGCGCCCCGATCGGCGACAGCAGATCGTGGCACAGGCGCGAGCACAGGAGGCTAGCGAACTCAACGGGATCGATGGTCATAGCCGCTCCATGACGCACCCGAGTCTAGGGTGCAATGGCGAGCGATACCGGATCAAAGCGGCCATGAACCGCTCCATCGCGCATTGCCCGCCACGCGGTGAGATCGTCGCCCGCAGCGATCAGCCAATAGGCGCCATCGGGCGCCGCCTGCACTGCATCGGTCGGCGACGGCGCGGCGAGGCCGGACGGGTGCGAATGGTAATAACCAATCACCTGCGGCCCACCCGCTCGCGACGCGCGCAACGCACGGAACAAGGGCGCCGGATCAAGCTCGAAGTGGGTGGCCGGGGTGGCGTGCACATTGGCGCATGGCTCGATCGCTTCCACCACGTTATCGCGCCCCAGCAGAAGCCCGCAGATCTCGTCGGAAAAACGCATCGTTTCCGAAACGATTTGGGCCGCCAGCAATCTTGAAATGTGGAGCGTCATATCCATCTAGTACACCTAATGGACCGGGGGGTTTCCATCATTCAAGCGACCATCGCTCCAGCCGCCGACGGCTGGCGCCTGGATCGCGCGCTGGCCGACGCGGTGCCCACCCTGTCGCGCGAGCGGCTGAAGGTGCTGATCAACGCCGGGCATGTCGAGCGTGACGGCGTGCTCGTCCGCGATCCGGCGAAGCGCGCCGCCGCTGGCGACGTCTTCGCGGTCGCCGTTCCTGCCCCGACCCCCGCGCATAATGAGGCCCAGGATATCCCGCTCGTCGTCGCGTTCGAGGACGATCACCTGATCGTGATCGACAAGCCCGCCGGGCTCGTCGTTCACCCGGCCGCCGGCAATCTCGACGGCACATTGGTCAACGCGCTGCTGCACCATTGCGGCGGCTCGCTGTCGGGCATCGGCGGCGTGGCGCGGCCGGGGATCGTCCACAGGATCGACAAGGACACGTCCGGGCTGATGGTGGCGGCCAAGACCGATCGTGCGCACGAGGGGCTCGCCAAGCAATTCGCCGCGCACACGATCGACCGGCGCTACAAGGCGATCGTCAACGGCCGCCCCATGCCGCCGGAGGGCAAGGTGGACGCGCCGCTCGCCCGCTCGCCGCAGAACCGCAAAAAGGTCGCGATCGTCGCCAATGGCAAACGCGCGGTGACGCACTATCGCACCGTGCACCCGCTGCGCGAGGCGTCGCTGGTGGAATGCCGCCTCGAAACCGGCCGCACCCACCAGGTCCGCGTCCACATGGCCTCGATCGGCCACGCCTTGCTGGGCGACCCCGTTTATGGTAGAACAAAACAAGCTCATAAGCGTCAACTTGATGAACTTTCGTTCCGTCGCCAGGCGCTGCACGCCGCCCGGCTGGGGTTCATTCATCCGATAACAAGTGTCGCTTTGTCGTTTGAAAGCGTGATGCCTGCAGACATGCAGGAACTGTTCAGTCAACTCGACGTATAAGGTGAAAGCGCGTCGCCGCCTTGCGGCGCGCGTTTCTCCGGAAAGGGAGACAAGGTAATCATGGCCAGCGGCAACGTCCCTGCGACGATCCCCGCACTCGGCGGCGAGCAGAGCCTCAACCGCTATCTCGCCGAGATCAAGAAATTCCCCATCCTGGCGCCCGAGCAGGAATATATGCTCGCCAAGCGTTTTCAGGAGCATGGCGATCCTGAGGCGGCAGCCCAGCTCGTCACCAGCCACCTGCGTCTCGTCGCGAAGATCGCGATGGGCTATCGCGGATATGGCCTGCCCGTGTCCGAGCTGATCAGCGAGGGCAATATCGGCCTGATGCAGGGCGTGAAGAAGTTCGAGCCCGATCGCGGCTTCCGACTCGCCACTTATGCGATGTGGTGGATCCGCGCCTCGATCCAGGAATTTATCCTGCGCTCGTGGAGCCTCGTGAAGATGGGCACCACCGCCGCGCAGAAGAAGCTGTTCTTCAACCTGCGCCGGATGAAGGCGCGCCTCGACGCCTTCGAGGATGGCGATCTCACGCCCGAAAACGTGCAGAAGATTGCGACCGATCTCGGCGTGACCGAGGCCGACGTGGTCAGCATGAACCGCCGCATGGCGATGGGCGGCGACACCTCGCTCAACGTCTCGATGCGCGAGGATGGCGAGGGCCAGTGGCAGGATTGGCTGCAGGACGATGCGCCGCTGCAGGATCATGTCGTCGCCGAGGCGCAGGAAGCCGACGTGCGCCACGGCATGCTCGTCAACGCGATGGACAGCCTGAACGATCGCGAGAAGCACATCCTCACCGAGCGTCGCCTCACCGACGATCCCAAGACGCTGGAGGAGCTGAGCCAGGTCTATGGCGTCAGCCGCGAACGCGTCCGCCAGATCGAGGTGCGCGCGTTCGAAAAGCTGCAAAAGGCGATGATGAAGATCGCCGGCGAAAAGCGCCTGCTCACCGCCTGATCGGATGGAGCCGGTGCGTCTTCAGGCGCACCGGCTTCCACGGCGATCTTGCTCGCATCGTCACTGCGCGCGTTCTACAGTCGGCCGATGTGGCGCGACGTGAAGCAGCTCTATGCCGATAGCGCGGCCTTCGCGCTGGCGCTGCCGGTCCTCTTCTCCATCCCCGTCCTGCTCGAATTCGCGCAGCATGTGGTGGAGATCGACCTTGGCCTCTACCGGCACGGCCTCGCCGCCGCCGCTGCCTTTGATCAGCGCCGCCTGATCCTCGGCTTCGCCAAGGTGCTGTCGCTTCTGCTGCCCGGCTATTGGTTCACCCGCTACATGGCCTGGAACCGCGATGCAAACCGCGCCAAGCGGATCGAGCGCCCGGCAGCGACGCTCTTCGGCATCCAGTTCGCGTTCAAGGCCGGGTGGCAGTGGTTCGCCCTCTTCGGCCCGCCGCTCGGCGTCATGCTCGGCCTCGCGCCGCGCGCCTCGTCCTACGCCGGGCTGGTCGCGATGATCGCGGCCAGCGTCGTCTCGATCTATCTCACCGCCTGGTTCGTCGCCTGGCCGCTCGGCAATGCGCGGATCGGCCCGTTCCGCTCGGTCGCGATCATGGCCGGCAGCTTCGCCCGAGCCTTCTTCTACGTCGCAGCCGGCACCCTGCCGCTGATGATCGTACATTACGCCCTCGGCTACGGCGCGATCGGTCGGCCCGAATGGCTCGTCTGGATCATGATGGCGGTCGACGCTCTCGTGGTCGGCTTCCTGGCGCTCACCGGCGCCGGCGCCCTCTTCCTCGGTGCGCGATATGCCGCCGGGCGCAAGAACATCGCGATGGACGGCGCCGCGTTGAACGCCGGCTAGCAAGCTGCCATTGGGTCACGGAGCAAGGGAGAGCATCAAACGTGGCGTTCGGCGATATCGCGCAAGGCAATCTGGAGCGTTTCCTCGACGCCAATCGCTTCGCCGACGAATTGTGCATCTTCATCCACATCCCGAAGACCGCCGGCTCCTCGCTTTCGGCCGAGCTCAACCGGATGCGCCCGCCCTATCACAACATCCATCGCCGCTATTTCCACGGCGAGACCGTCACCTTCTCGCGCATCGAGGACGAGATCGCAGCGGTGATCGACAGCGGCGCGCTGGGCGACGCCCGCTCCTGCTCGGGCCATTTCTCCTGGGACCAGGCCGCCCCGCTACGCGCCGCCCGGCCAGACGCCCGCGCCTTCACCTTTCTGCGCGACCCGGTGAAGCGCGTCATCTCCGACTATCGCTACTCGCGCACGCCGACCCACCCGACCTACAAGGAAACGATCGAGCGCTTTCCGACGGTCGAGAGCTACATCGAGGCGAACGAAACGCAGGACAAGATGGCGCGCTTCATGCTCCCCAACGGCGTCCGCACGCCCGATCAGATCGACGCGTTCATCAGCACAAACTACGCCTTCATCGGCCTGCTCGAAATGTATCCGTTGTCCTTCAACATTCTCTCCTTGCTGCTCGGCCACGACCGCATGCCGTCCGAGCACAAGCGCAAGACCGAGGATACGGCCGACAACGCGGTGGAGGAAACACCCGCGCTGCGCGAGATGATCGCCGCCACCAACCAGCGCGACTCGGCGCTGTACGAGCTGGTCAGACTGAAGCTGCTGTCCGTGCGTGAGGACTGGCGCGCCTTTCGCCAGACGGTGCAGCCCGCCGCCTGAGCCCTTCCCTGCCGCGACGCGCGGCGGTATCGCTAACCCGCGAGCCGCACCGGAGCCCGCGCCGACGAGTTGATCATGGGCCTCATTCGTTTCGATCCGTCGTCCGATTACGTCATCTTCTTCGCCACCGTGCTGGTGCTGGCGATCATCGCGATCATCGCGCTCGACCGTGCCTCGCCGCAGCGCAAGCGCGGGCGCCGCCACGTTCGGCGCGGCCATGGCGACCAGAGCGGCGAGCTGATCGACTGAGCACGCCCACCATCGCCGCTCCGCCGCGCGCGCCTGACGAGAGCGGCACGCCGACCAGCGACGCCCGCCGCCTCGTGCAGATCGATGCGGTGCGCGGCGTTGCCGTCATGGGCATCCTGCTGCTCAACATCGTCTCCTTCGCCCTGCCCCGCGCGGCGTACGGCGACCCCACCGTCTATGGCGGCGCGACTGGCGCGAACTGGTGGGCCTGGGCCATCACCTTCGTCGTGGCCGACGGCAAAATGCGCGGCCTCTTCACCATGTTGTTCGGCGCCTCGACCATCCTCATCGCCGATCGCGCGCTGGTGCAGCGGCAATCGCCTGCGCGCCGCCACTACGCCCGAATGGCCAGCCTGCTCGCGATCGGCATGGTGCACGCTTATCTGATCTGGTCGGGCGACATCTTGGTGCTCTACGCGCTGGCAGGCATGATCGTCTTCCTGGCGTGGCGCTGGGAGCCGCCGCGGCTTCTCGCGGTGGCCGTGCTGCTGCTGGCCACGCAGCTCGTCACCGGCGCGCTGGACCATGCCGCCGCCCGCGCGTTCGAGGCGCGCGCTACCGCCACCGCCGCCCCGCCAGCACTCCGCGAGCAATGGGCCGACTACCGCCACAGCCTGGACCAGCTGCGCCGAGATGCGGCGACGGAGGTGCAGACGTTTCGCGGCGGTTGGGCAGAAATTCTGCCGGCACGCATCGCGATCACCGCCGAGACGCAGCGGTTCGGCATTCCCCAGAACATGCCCGACACGATCGCGCTCATGCTGCTCGGCATGGCGCTATACCGCAGCGGCTTCTTCAGCGGCGCATGGGCACCACGCCATTACCGCACCGCGATGATCGTCGGCTACGGCATCTGCCTGCCGCTCTACATTCCCCTCGTCCTGTGGATCGACCGCAGCCACTTCGATCCGATCACGCTGTTGCTGACCGATCGCCTGCACCTCGCGCTGCTTCGCCCATTCGTCACGCTGGCACACGCAGCGCTCATCATCACGCTGGTCGCGCGCGCGCCGGGCGCTCGGTGGCCCGCCCGCCTCGCCGCGGTCGGCCGCGTGGCCTTCAGCAACTATCTCGGCGCCAGCCTCGTCGGCACGTTCCTGTTCTACGGCTACGGCCTCGGCTGGTTCGGCCATCTGTCACGGTGGCAGCTATACCCGGTCGTGCTCGCGCTCTGGGCCGTGATGCTGCTCTGGTCGCCCTGGTGGCTGCGGCGATTCGCCTACGGCCCGCTGGAATGGCTCTGGCGCTCGCTGTCGCGCGGCCACCGGCAACGGATCCGTCGCGCGCCATCCTGAGCCGTCCTGCTGTTGCGAACGACACGCAAATCTACTTGCGAACTCCTCTCACTAGCGCTAACCGTGGTGCGACAAAGAGGAGTGGTTCATGGTCGTGTGCGTGTGCAACGCCATTCGTGAATGTCAGGTCCGCGAAGCCGCGCGCGCTGGATCCACCACCGCGTGCCAGGCGTATCGCTCGCTCGGACGCCAGCCCAAATGCGGGCAGTGCACCCCGTTCGCGCGAGCGATTATCGATGACGAGCGTGCTGCTGCGTAACAGTCGCAGCTTCTGAAAACCGCAGAAATCCGCCATTTTTCGATTGCCGCCCTTGGCTTCGGCACGGTAGAGGCTGGCCAACACGGAGGCATATCACATGAAGGGCGACGCACGCGTCATCGAGTTTCTCAACGAGACGCTGAAGAACGAACTCACCGCGATCAATCAATATTGGTTGCACTATCGGCTGCTTGAGCATTGGGGCGTCAAGAAGCTTGCCGAATACGAGCGGCACGAATCCATCGACGAGATGAAGCACGCCGATTGGCTGGCGGAGCGCATCCTGTTCCTCGATGGCCTGCCCAATTTCCAGCTGCTCGGCCGTCTGCGCATCGGCGAAACCGTCGAGGAAGTGCTGAAGGCCGATCTCGCGATGGAGATCGAGGCAGTGGCGCAGCTCAAGGCGGCGATCACCTATTGCGAGGAAGTGAAGGATTTCGTCAGCCGCGATCTTTTCACGCGCATCCTCATCAGCGAGGAAGAGCATGTCGACACGCTCGAGCGTCAGTTCGAGATGATCGAGCGGATGGGCCTGCCCAATTACATTCAGCTCAACGCAGAGGCGGACAAGCCGCACGGCTGATCCCGCCTGCCGTCGCGTGCCTCGTCGCGCGACGGCCTAGCGCCGCGGCGGCTCAGGCGCGGCCGAAGCCGCCACCCGGCGTCGCCCGCCGCCCGAAGCCAAGCACCGGGCGGCGGTCACGCAACCCCGCGCCCTCGCGCGCTGGGTTCGCTTCGCGCTCCAGCAGCGCCAGTGATTGCGTGAACAACGGCCGCAGTGCGACCACGTCTTCCAATATCGTCTCCGGCGTGTCGCGGCTTTCCATCAGGTCACGCGCCATGAACTCGATCTTTTCCGCCAGATCGGCGAGCGGCAGCGCACCGAACTGACGCGCCTCGCCCTTCAGCGTATGCGCCGGGATCACCAGGCCAGCGGTGTTCAGCGCGCGCTGCGCTTCCTCGATCGCGGTGACGGATTTGACCCCGTCCTCGCGGAAATAGCCAAGAATGCGCGGCATGTCGGCACCAAGCTCACCCTTCGCCTTCGCGAACGATGGCCAATCCACAAGCGTGCTACCTTCGAATGACACCGATGCCGTCCCTTTGCCCTGGCCTGAAACGTCGACGCGCTTCTCGACCGCAAACTACTACCGCAGAGGTAAAGAGAAGGTGATCTTCAATTGCCGAACGGGTTCTTTGGAGCACGTAGCGTCAGGCGGATCGGAACGGCGCCGAAGCCCAGGTCCTTGCGCGCCGAATTAACCAGATATCGCTCGTAACTGGCGGGCAGCTGATCGACGCGCGTGCCGAAAATCACGAAGCTCGGCGGGCGCGACTTCACCTGCGTCACGTAGCGCATCTTGATCCGCTTGCCGCCCGGCGCCGGCGGCGGATTGGCCTCGATCGCCCGCTCGAACCAGCGGTTCAGCTCGCCCGTCGGCACGCGCCGCGACCACGCCTCGCGCGTCTCGAACGCAGCCGAGATAAGCTGGTCGATACCGCGCCCGGTCATCGCGGACACCGTAATCAGCGGCACGCCCTTCACCTGGCTGAGGCCATCGCCCAGCGCCGCCTTCACGCCGTTGAACAAAGACGACGGGTCCTGCGCCACATCCCATTTGTTCAGCGCGATGATCAGCGCGCGGCCTTCTTCCAGAACGCGATCGGCAATACGCAAATCCTGTGATTCGAGGCCAAGCGTCGCGTCGAGCAGCAATACGACCACTTCGGCGAAATCCACCGCATGCAGCGCATCGGCGACCGACAGCTTTTCCAGCTTGTCCTGCACCTTGGCGCGCTTGCGCATGCCCGCGGTGTCGATCAGTCGTACGGGGCGGCCCAGCCACTCCCAATCGATCGCGATCGAATCGCGCGTGATGCCGGCTTCCGGCCCGGTGATCATGCGATCTTCGCCGAGCATCCGGTTCACCAGCGTCGACTTGCCCGCATTCGGCCGGCCGACGATCGCGAGCTTCAGCGGTGCGGCGGGATCTTCCTCGTCCTCCGCCGACAGGTCCTCGTCCTCGTCGCGCTCCAGATGCGGCAGCAGCGCCTCGAACAGGTCGCCCATGCCCTCGCCATGCTCGGCCGAAAGCTGCACCGGATCGCCAAAGCCAAGCGCCAGCGCCTCAAGGATCCCCTGCTCGCCCGCGCGCCCTTCGGCCTTGTTCGCCACCAGCACGATCGGCGTGGTCGATCCGCGCAGCCAGCGCGCGATCTCTTCGTCCAGCGGCACGATGCCCGCGCGCGCATCGACCATGAACAGCGCCACGTCGGCGCCAGCCACCGCCGCCTCGGTCTGCAAACGCATCCGTCCCGGCAGCGACTGCGCGTCGTGATCCTCGTAGCCGGCCGTATCGACGATGCGGAAATCGAGCCCAAGCAGGCTCGCGTCGCCCTCGCGGCGATCGCGCGTCACGCCCGGCCGATCGTCGACCAAGGCGAGTTTCTTGCCGACGAGGCGATTGAACAGCGTCGACTTGCCGACATTGGGTCGGCCCACGATTGCGACGGAAGGGAGACGTTTCATCGCCCGCCCCTACAACTCCCGCCGCGGGAGCGAAAGCAGGATCGCCTTACGCGGCGCCGCGACGAGAGGCGCCGCGTCACCGCAGCGCCTCCCTTGTCTCAGCGATAGGCCGAAAGCTTGCCGTCCTGATCGAGCACGAACATCGTCTGGTTGGCGATCACCGGCGGCTGCGTGAACGATTTCGCCGCATCGATCGTCACCTGCACGCTGCCATCCGCCGGCGACGCGCCGACGATCTCGCCGCGCGAATTGGTCAGCCACAGCCGGTCACCCGCCAGCACCGGGCCATACCAGGTGTAGGGGTTCTTGCGCTTCTCGACGTTGCGATACGCCTGAAGCTGCCCGATCCACCGAACCTTGCCGTTGGCGCGCGACAGGCAGACCAGCCGCGCATCGTCGGTGATGATGAACAGCCACTCGCCCGCGAGCCACGGTTCGGAGATGCTGGCGAAATTCTGCTCCCACAGACGCTGGCCGGTCGCGATCTCGATCGCCACCATGCGCCCGCCCTGCCCCACGGCATAGACGCGCCCGTCCTCGATCACCGGATCGGCATCGATGTCCGCCAGGCTCGAAACGGAGGTCGAGATGCTCGTGCGCGACAGCGCGTCCTGCCACAAGGTCCGCCCGTTCTCGTAGCGGTAGGCGTTCAGCTCGCCCGACGAGAAGCCCGCCACGATCGTGCCCGCCGCGGCGGCCGGTGCGGCGACACCGAACACGCCCTGCGTCTCGACGCTGGCGGTTCCGGTCCACACCACCTTGCCGTCGGTCTGGTTGAGCGCGAACAGCTGATTGTCCTGGCTCAGCACATAGACCTGGCCGTTGGCGATCGTCGGTGCGCCGCGCAGCGGACCGCCCGGCTTCACCCGCCACGCCACCGTGCCGTCCGCCGCGCTCAGCGCCACCACGTCGCCCAGCCCGTCGGTCGCATAGACGCGCCCGCCGTCATAGCTCACGCCGCCGCCGAACAACGCGGCCTGATTCTCCTTGGTGGTAGACAGGTCCGCCGTCCACTGCGACGCGCCCGTATCCGCCGAAAAGGCGTGGAGCTGCGCATTGACGTCGACCACGAAGACCTTGCCCTCGGCCACCACCGGCGCCGCGCCCAGCCGCTGGCGGTTCGATCCGCCATCGATGCTGGCGGTCCAGATGCGCGCGGGCGATCCGCCAAGCGCCAGATGCCCCATCGACTTCGCGGCATTGCCGCCCGGCTGCGACCATTCAGCGTTCACCGTTGCCGGCGGCAGCAGCACCTGCACGCCGGACAGCGACGGATCGACCTCGGCCGCATTCTCCGCCGTCAGGATGGGCACGCGATTGCCGACCGTCGGCGTCTTCTTTGGATCGGATTTGAACACCCCGCAGGCGCTCAGCCCGATAAGAGCCGCGAGCGCGACGGGCGTGGCAATCGACTTCTTCATTGCTTGGTCACGTCCTCTTTCGTGCCTGCGTCCGCCGGCACGGCATCGACGCCCAGTACGCCTGCCATCTGAACCGCGCGTTGACGGATCGAGGGCGGCACCTGCTCCGACTGTGCGATCTGCCCGAACAAGCGCCCCGCCAGATCGCGCCGCCCCTGCTTCAGATAGGCCAGCGCGACGAGCTCGCCCGCGCTGCCGAAATAGGCGTTTTCGGGCACCGCCACGCCGCGCAGCCGGCTGACGACCGCATCGGGCTTGATCGTGTCGAACTCCGCCATCGTCTGCCGCACCAGCGCCAGCTGACGGAACGGCTCGGCCAGCGTGTCATCCGCCGCGATCGCGCCGAACTTGGCCGCTGCGCCCTTCAGATCGTCCTTCTGGAGCAGCACATCCGCCTCGGCGAACAGCGCCACCGCGCGATAGCCGTCCGAATCCGATTTGCTCAGCTCGGCCAGCTGCGGCGCGGCCTTGGCGTTCTGGTCGGCGGACAGATTGTCCCACGCAAGCTGCAATTGCTCGCCCTCGCGCCCCGCCGCCTCGCGCTCGCGATGCTGCCAGAACAGATAGCCGGCAAAGATCAGCAGCCCCAGCACCACCGCAGCCGCGATCGCCAGGCCCCAGCGCCGCCAGATGGCCGCCGCCTGCTCCTTGCGCAGTTCCTCGTCGACTTCGCGCAGGAACGCTTCGTTATTTTGCGGCGTGAGCGCCACGGCTTACTCCAGATTTGACGGGAAGGCGGCGGACCTTAGTCGCGCCCGCCGGAAAACAAAAGCGGCTCAGCCCTTGGGGGCGTAGGTCTGCGCGTCGGTCGGGAACGCGCGACTGCGCACCTCCTCGGCATAGCTGGCGGCATGCTCGCCGATGAAGCCGGCCATGTCGCCATAGCGCTTCACGAAGCGCGGCACGCGCTCGAACATGCCCAGCATATCTTCGGTCACCAGCACCTGGCCATCGCATTTCGCGGAGGCACCGATGCCGATCGTCGGCACGTCGATCGCGCGCGTGATCTCCACCGCGATCGGCTCCACCACGCCCTCGATCACCACCGAGAACGCGCCAGCCTCCGCCACCGCCTTTGCATCGCCGACGATCTTCTGCGCTTCCGCCTCCGATCGCCCGCGCGCGCCATAGCCGCCCAGCGCATTCACCGCCTGCGGGGTAAGGCCGACATGCCCCATCACCGGAATGCCGCGCTCGGAAAGGAACGCGACGGTCGGCGCCATCGCCGTCCCGCCTTCCAGCTTCACCGCCGCCGCGCCAGTCTGCTTCAGCAGCCACGCCGCGCTTTCGAACGCCTTTTTGGGGCTCGCCTCATAGCTGCCGAACGGCATGTCGACGACCACCATCGCGTGATAGCTGCCGCGCACCACCGCCGCGCCATGCGCCGCCATCATTTCCAGCGTCACCGGCACCGTCGATGGCAGCCCGTAGATCACCTGCCCCAAACTGTCGCCGACCAGCAGCATGTCGCAATGCGGATCGAGGATCTGCGCCGTCCGCACCGTATAGGCGGTCAGCATCACCAGCGGCTCCTTGCCCTTGCGCTGGCGCACGGCCGGCACGGTCACCCGCTTCATCGGCGCCGCGACCGGCGTCGCCCGACTGGTGGAGCTGTCGATGGTAAAGGTCGTGGACATAAGCTCGCGCTTAGCCGGTTCGGCGCACGCGATCCAGCCGCACGCCGCACATGCATCTCGCGACCGTTACGGATGAGCGAAAGAGCCCGACCTAGCGCCACCCTCCGGCAAGAACTTGATGTAGGTTACTGCAATTGTTAGAAAAACAGCAACCTGCCGGAAAACTAACCGCTGCCTCGCTGGTTCTTGTGACCATCCCAACGCAAAGGAGCCGGCAGCCGTGACCAATAAAGACGTGATGCGCGAATTGTTCGTCGTCGGGCTCAAAAATGCCCATGCCGTGGAGAAGCAGGCGCTGTCGATCATGACCCCGCAGGTCAGCCGGATCGAAAACTATCCGGAGGTCGCCGATCGTCTGCGCCTGCATATCGACGAGACCAACGGCCAGATTGCCCGCCTCGACGAACTGCTCGCCAGCTTCGAGACCAGCGGCTCGGCGCTGAAGGACATGGGGCTCAGCATGTCGGGCAGCATGGCGGCGCTCGCCCATAGCGTTGCCGGCGACGAGATCATCAAGAACAGCTTCGCGAATTACGCCTTCGAGCATTTCGAGATCGCGTCGTACAAGTCGCTGCTCGTCATCGCGGACGACGGCGGCTTTTCGAACGCCACCGCCGCGCTGAAGCAATCGCTCGGCGAGGAAGAAAGCATGGCGCAGTGGATCGACGACAATCTCGCGGCCGTCACCCGCAAATACGCCTCGCTCTATGCGGCGGGTGGCTCGTCGGAAGCCAAGGTCTGATCGACGCAGCCTCCACAAGAAAAAAGGACCGGGCGACGCGATCGCCCGGTCCTTTCTTGCATCCGCCTACAGAATAGCGAGCGTCACACCCGCATCGGCATCAGCACGTACAGCGCGGGCGCCTTGTCGTTCTCGCGGATCAGCGTCGGCGCCGCTGCATCGGCGAGATGCACTTCCACCACATCGCCGTCGATCTGGCCAAGAATGTCCATCAGATAGCGGCTGTTGAAGCCGATCTCGAATGGCGCCGCGACATATTCGCCGGGGACTTCCTCGGCCGCCGTGCCATTCTCCGGGCTCGTCACCGACAGGATGATCTTGTCGCGGTCGAGCGCCATCTTCACCGCACGGGTCTTCTCCGTCGCAATGGTCGACACGCGATCGACGCCTTCCATGAACGCCGACGGGTCGAGCTTCAGGATCTTGTCGTTGCCGGTCGGAATGACGCGGCTGTAATCGGGAAAGGTGCCGTCGATCAGCTTGGAGGTGAGGATCGCCTTGCCCAGGTCGAAGCGGATCTTGGTGCCGCTCAGCGATACGCCCACCGAACCGTCCACCTCGTCGAGCAGCTTGCGCAATTCCGCCACGCACTTCCGCGGCACGATCACGTCGGGCATGTTCTCCGCGCCGTCGGGCCGCGGCAGCGTCACGCGCGCCAGCCGATGGCCGTCGGTCGCCGCGGCCTTCAGCACCGGCTGCGATCCGCCCTCGTCCGACACGTGCAGGAAGATGCCGTTGAGATAATAGCGCGTTTCCTCGGTCGAGATCGCGAAGCGCGTCTTGTCGATGATCTGCTTCAGCGCCTCGGCCGGCATCTCGAACTGCGTCGGCAGCTCGCCCTCGGCGATCACCGGAAAATCATCGCGCGGCAGCGTGCCGAGCGAGAAGCGCGCGCGCCCCGCCACGATCGTCATCCGCCCCTCGGCGGCGCTCAGCGAGACCTGCGCCCCCTCGGGCAGCTTGCGCGCAATGTCGAACAACGTGTGCGCCGACACGGTGGTCGCGCCCGGCTGGTCCACTGCCGCCGCGACGTTCTCGTTGATCTGCAGATCAAGGTCGGTCGCCATCAGCCGCAGCGATCCTTCCGCCGTCGCCTCGATCAGCACGTTCGACAGGATCGGAATGGTGTTCCGGCGTTCCACCACGGACTGCACATGGCTCAGCCCCTTCAGGAGCGTTGCACGTTCGATCGTCGCCTTCATCAAGTCTTCCCCCGGCCCGCCGGATTCGACCAGGGGCAACTCGCCCGTTTCCTAGCCAAACAGAAAGGGCCGGAGCAAGCGCCCCGGCCCTCTTTTCGGTGGATTGTTCGCATCCACCATCTGTCGGGCGCGGCAAATGCCGCGCCCGCTCGCATCAGAAGCGGAAACCGACGCCTGCCGCCACTTGGTGACGGTCGGTATCGACACCGAAGGTGCCGGTGCTGGCGCCGTTCGGGTACTTCAGCTTGGCATCGCTATAGTTGGAATAGCGGTACTCGAGCTTCGCGTAGGTGTTCGGCGTCAGCGACTGCTCGACACCCGCGCCGACGCGGAAGCCGTCGAGGTTGAAGTTGCGGCCGGTCACAGTCGTCGTGTCGTCACGCGTCAGGTCGAGGCGGGCGTTGGTGTAGCCCACCTTGCCGTAGATCAGCGTGGTCGGTGCGGCGATGAAGCCGATGCGGCCGCCGACATACAGATCGCGGCCCGCCTTCACGCGGCCAAAGCCGAAGTCGTTGGGGTCGCGCGGATCGTTGGTCACCTTGCCGGTCGAGCCGGTGATCTCGGCCTCGGCACCGACAACCAGGTTGTTGAACGCCACGTCATAGCCGATGTCGCCACCGTACAGGAAACCGTCGCTGCCCTGATCGCCGCGGATCATCGAATCCTGCGTGTCGCCGGGGCGCAGCGCATCGTAACCAAGGATCACGCCGGCGCGCGGGCCGGTGAACGGACCGGCGTCCTGCGCGGCGGCCGGAACGGCAACGGCGGCGGTGGTGGCGGCAAGCGACGCAAGGATGAGCTTACGCATAAAACACTCCATCTACATATTTCCGCCGACCCAAGTCAGCGGGTAGAGGCCAAATGGGTGATCCGCCGGCTCGTTGCATGAACCTCAGATAAACAAGGTTTTCCGTTGTTTTTGCGCCACAGGGCTTGAACTTTGCTCTGCCAATTCCTCTCGCGCGGGCGCCCTCGCACGCCCGATATCGATGTCGAAATTGTCGCAAGCTGCGCCTGCTGAAAGGCTGTGTTTCCGTTTGCTTGCAACCGACCGGCGCCACGCGATACGGATCGCAGGTGCAAAAGCCGTTGCGTTCGCCATCGCCGCGCTTGATGACGGGGGCATGACGACCGATCCTCACGAACGTCGCGGCCGCGATTTCATCGCCCGGCATGGCGAAACCGTCTTCAACGCCGCGCGCCGGCTGCAGGGCGATGCGCCCCACACCCCACTCACCCGCGCCGGCTTCGCGCAGGCGGAGGAGATGGGTCGCGCGCTGCGCGACTTCCTTGGTCCCCGACCGAAACTCACCATGTACGCCTCCGCCACCGGCCGCGCGCTTCAGACGCTGGCGATCATCGCCGAGCATCTGGAGCTCGACTGGCACGACGCGCACCACGACAATCGCCTGACCGAGATCGGCATGGGTGCCTGGGGCGGTCGCTATTACGCCGATGTGGTCGGCGAGTTCGGCCCCGTGGTGGACGAACGCGGCCTCCTGCGCTGCGCCCCCGACGGCGAGCGGTACGAGGCGATCGCGGCGCGCGTATCCAGCTGGCTCGACGACACCGCCCAGGACGACGGCGATCGGCTGGTCATCATGCACGGCATCTCAAGCCGCGTGATGCGCGGCGTCATGACCGGCGCGCCGGTCGATCCGTGCGGCGCACCCGTGCTGCCCGGCCATCCGCAGGGCACGGTGACGATGATCGAGCGCGGACGCGAAACGGTGGTGCACCTCGGCACCGGCTACGCACCGGCCTGATCCTTGTCGCTCGTGCTGGCATTTACGGCGCTGCTCGCCGGCGAGCGCGCCTCGGTCGGGATCTTTGACGCCTGGGGCGCCTTTCGCGAGGGCGATCCACCGCGCTGCTATGCGATCAGCGCGCCGGTGCGCATCCGGTCGCCCGGCTTCGCCAGCGTCGCCGCGCGCTTCGGACGCTCGGCCCGCACGGCGCTTTACATCCGCCTGTCGCAATCGGCGAACGAGGCCGCGCCCGTGACGCTGGCGATCGGCGAGCGCCGCTTCACCCTCTCGGGCAACGGCCGCGCCGCCTGGTCCCCCGACGCTGCCACCGACCGCGCGATCGTCGCCGCCATGCGCGGCGGCCGCAGCATGAGCGTCTCCGCCGTCAGCGCGCGCGGCCGTCCGTTCGCCGACAGCTACGCGCTCACCGGCGCCGCCACCGCCATCGACGCCGCCATTCTCGCCTGCCGGCCGGCCGCGCCGCGATAACGGCCGAAGCGCGGCCGGAACCAGGCCGATCTTCTCCGGAGGCAGGCCACGCCCCCGCTGGAAAAGGCCGCGATTTTTCGCTATATAGGGTCCATGCAAACAGTGTCGGCCGCGCCCATGCCCATCCCGGGGCACATCGATCCCGTGCCCGTAACCCGCGCCATCACCCCGCGCGCGGACGGCCGCGTCGACCTCGTCGGCCTGTCGAAGGCCGAGCTGCGCGAGGCGCTCGCCACCGCCGGCCTGGAGCCAAAGCAGGCCAAATTGCGCGCCAAGCAGATCTGGCACTGGATCTACAATCGCGGCGCCACCGAGTTTTCGGTGATGACCGACATCGCCAAGGCACAGCACCCCTGGCTCACCGAACGCTTCGTCATCGGCCGCCCGCAGGTGGTCGAGGCGCAGGTCTCCGCGGACGGCACGCGCAAATGGCTGCTCCGCTCGGATGACGGCCAAGACTTTGAAATGGTGTTCATTCCGGACGCTGACCGCGGCACCCTGTGCGTGTCGAGCCAGGTCGGCTGCACGCTCAACTGCACCTTCTGCCACACCGGCACGATGCGGCTGGTGCGCAACCTGACGGCGGGCGAAATCGTCGGCCAGGTCATGCTGGCACGCGATGGCCTCGGCGAATGGCCAAGCCAGCCCGAAGGCCGCATGCTCACCAACATCGTGATGATGGGCATGGGCGAGCCGTTGTACAATTTCGACAACGTCCGCGACGCACTCTCGGTTGTGATGGACGGCGACGGCCTCGCACTGTCGAAGCGTCGCATCACCCTCTCCACCTCCGGCGTGGTGCCGATGATGGAGCGCGCCGGTGCTGAAATCGGCGTCAATCTCGCCGTATCGCTGCACGCCGTAACCAAGGAAGTGCGCGACGAAATCGTCCCGCTCAACCGCAAATACGGCATCGAGGAACTGCTCCAGGCGTGCGCCGATTATCCCGGCGCCAACAACGCCCGCCGCATCACGTTCGAATATGTGATGCTCAAGGACAAGAACGATTCGGACGAGGACGCGCGCGAGCTCGTCCGGCTCCTCCGGCACTACAAGCTGCCGGCCAAGGTGAACCTCATTCCCTTCAATCCCTGGCCGGGCGCCGCCTACGAATGCTCGACGCCGGAACGCATCCGCTCCTTTTCGAACATCATCTTTGAAGGCGGCATCTCGGCCCCGGTCCGCACCCCGCGCGGCCGTGACATTGACGCGGCCTGCGGCCAGCTGAAAACCGCCGCCGAGCGCAAGAGCCGCGCCGAGATGGACCGCGAGGCCGAGGCCAAGATGGCAGCGCTCGGCTAACAGCTAGCCGGCGCCCGGGCACCTCAGTTCGGACGTGATGACAGGGGAGAGCCGACGCTCTCCCCTTTTTGTTGTTCATCCACCCTTCTGCGCGTCACGCGGTGTCAGCTGACCCGGCGAGATGAAGCCGATCGGCTGGATCGAGGCTGCATCCTGCTTCAGCTTGGCCGCGATCTGCTTGTAATCACGCTCCATCTCGTCGGTCACGCTCGCGCGCGATTCCTCCAGCGCCGCCTCGAAATGCGCCATCGTCACCTCCTGCGCACCCAGCGACTTGCGCAGCGCGATCAGGCCGGCCCGCCGCACCACATCGCCCAGATCGGCGCCGGTGAACCGCTCGGTCCGCCGCGCCACCAGATCCAGATCGACATCGTCGGCCAGCGGCATCTTCGCCGTCTGAATGCCAAGGATCCGCCGTCGTCCCGGCTCATCCGGCACGCCGACATAGATCAGCTCGTCGAACCGCCCCGGCCGCAGCAGCGCCGGATCGATCAGGTTCGGCCGGTTGGTCGCCCCGATCACGACGACGGATTGCAATTCCTCCAACCCGTCCATCTCGGCGAGAATGGTGTTCACCACACGCTCGGTCACCTGCGGCTCGCCCAGACCGCCGCCACGCGCCGGCACCAGCGAATCGAGCTCGTCGATGAAGATCACCGTCGGCGCGACTTGCCGCGCGCGGGCGAACAGCCGGGTAATCTGCTGCTCGCTTTCACCATACCATTTGCTGAGCAGATCGCTTGACTTGGTGGCGATGAAATTCGCCTCCGCCTCGCGTGCCACGGCCTTCGCCAGCAGCGTCTTGCCGGTGCCCGGCGGACCATAGAGCAGGAAGCCCTTGGCCGGCCGGATCCCTATGCGGCGAAAGGCATCCGGGTCCTTCAGCGGCAGCTCGACGCCTTCCTTCAGGCGCATCTGCGCATCGTCCAACCCGCCGACATCCTCCCAGCGGACGGTCGGCGCCTGCACCATCACTTCGCGCATCGCGCTCGGCTGGACGCGCTTCAGCGCCTCCATGAAGTCCTCGCGCGTCACCGCCAGCGTGTCGAGCACCTCGGGCGGAATCGTCCGCTCCTCCAGGTTCAGCCGCGGCATGATCCGCCGCACCGCCTCGATCGCCGCTTCGCGGGTCAGCGCCGCAAGGTCCGCACCGACGAAGCCGAAGGTGGTGCGCGCCAGCTCGTTCAGGTCGACCTTGTCGCCCAGCGGCATGCCGCGCGTGTGAATGCCCAGGATTTCGCGCCGCCCGCGCTCGTCCGGCACGCCGACCACGATCTCGCGGTCGAACCGGCCCGGCCGCCGCAGCGCTTCGTCGATCGCTTCCGGTCGGTTGGTGGCGGCGATGACGACCAGGTTCGCCCGCGCCTCCAGCCCGTCCATCAGCGTCAAGAGCTGCGCGACGACACGCTTCTCCGCCTCGCCCGAAACTTGTCCGCGCTTTGGCGCGATGGAGTCGATCTCGTCGATGAAGACGATGGAGGGCGCGGATTTGGACGCTTCCTCGAACACCTGCCGCAGCCGGCCTTCACTCTCGCCATAGGCCGACCCCATGATCTCGGGGCCGTTAATGAGGAAGAATTGCGCGTCGCTCTCGTTGGCGACGGCGCGCGCCAGCCGGGTCTTGCCAGTGCCGGGCGGGCCGTGGAGCAGCACGCCCTTGGGCGGATCGACGCCCAGCCGCTGGAACAATTCGGGGTAGCGCAGCGGCAGCTCCACCATCTCACGCAGCTGGTCGATCGTCGTCGCCATACCGCCGATATCGTCATAGGTGACGTCGGCCCGCCGCGCCTCGCTCGGCTCCTCATATTCGGGCCGCAGCTCAACCTCGGTATTCTCGTCGATGTGGACGATGCCCTTGGGCGCCGCGGACACGACGACCAGACGGATCTCCTGCAGCGCATAGGCCGGTGCATTGACGAACTGCTGCATCCCCGGCGGCATGTTCGCCACCCGCTGATGCCCCGCGGTCGCTACCACGTCGCCTTGCGCCAGCGGCCGGCCGATAAAGGTGCGCTTCAGCGCAACCGTCGATCCTTGCAAGCGCAGGTTCTGCGCGGCCGGGGCGAAGACCACGCGCGTCGCCGGCTTCGATTCCGCCCGCCGCACCTCGACGAAGTCGCCCGAGCCGACCCCGGCATTGGCGCGCTGCAGGCCATCGATGCGCACCAGCGCGAGCCCCTCGTCCTCGGAATACGGGCCGACCGCGCGCGCCGGCGTCGACTTCTTCCCCACGATTTCGATCACGTCGCCTTCGGTCACGCCCAGCGATGCCATGAACGCCCGCGGCAAATGCGCAATGCCGCGCCCGCTATCCTCGGGCCTTGCGTTGGCAACCTGTAATTTGGTCGCCGGTGTATCGCTATCGGCCAACACGCTTCTCCTTCGGTATTCGCATCCGCTAAGATAGATACGCACGACGGCGATTTGAGTGGCCGACGGCTCAGCAGTATTTCGGCACGGGAAAGGAAAGGGTGCAATGCTGTCCGCACAGGAGGTCCGGGCCGGCTGGCAGGCGTTCCTCGGCCGCCTTCCCAATGACGAGATGCTCCACGGGCACATGCAATGCGAAAACCGCGCGCAGCTCGTCGCGCGGCTCAGCCGGTCGGACGAGTTCCAGAAGCGCGTGTCGTTGGGGTATACGTCCCTGCTCGATGCGGTTGTCGGCTTCGATCGCGTCACCGCGCGGGGAGAGGCGATACATGCATTCACCGTCCCCACCGCCCTTTCGCGAAGCCCCGATCCGATCCGTCGCTGCCTGATCGTCGGCGCCTGCCTGCTGCAAGCCTGGCCCGACGAGATCGCGCTGGACGACGGGCTCGCCCAGGTCGATTTCGTTCTTATCTCGCACGGTGGCGAGATCGCCCGTCAGGCACCGCTGCCGCTCGACCGCTACGATTGCGCGATCCTCCAGGTGCCCTTGCGAATGGTGCTCCACGATCGCGAGCTGTTCGCGTGCAGCTATGCGGACCTCGCAAGCTATGACGAAGCGTTCGCTCGGTGCGTCGACCGGATGCAGACCGCGCTAACGTTGCAGTTGGAGCAGCTTGCCGGCCGACCGGTCTTTGTCCTGAACTACATGGCGCCGATGCAGTCCACGCTGGGGCGCCTTCTGCCGCGGTACGATCTGCGCAATCCCACCTTCTTTATCGAGGAACTCAACCGGGCGCTTGCCGGCATGATCGCGCAGCACGACAACGTTCATCTGCTCGACATCGATCACCTGTCCGCCACGATCGGCCGCCGCCTGATCCAGGACGATCCGTTCGCGATCACCACCCATGGCTCGCTCGTCGGTGATTACGATTTCGGCGTTGATCGCAACCGGCTGGAACCCAGCGTGCCGCATGCGGGCAAAAACTCTCTCAGCGCACGGCTGGAGGAGACACCGCGGAACAATCCATGCCGGTCGGTCTTTGCAGACGCCGGCTGGCAATCTGCCGGCACCGTCTGGCATTCCCGCGGCCCGATGATGAGCCCAGACCATGTTGCGTTGACGCTGGCGCCCTCGGCACCGGCCAGGCTGAACGCATAAAAAAAGGGCCGGCCCGAAGGCCAGCCCATGAAAGTTTTTAGGAGAGGATGCCTGAAAGGCCCGCTCTATGTGTCTCGCTCGCGCTTATTGTGCAAGTGCGAAGAAATACGTAGTGAGTGCAAAACTTGCATGCGTGCTTGCCGGAAAGTGCCGCTGCCCGCATGATGGCGTTTGATCTCGAACGATGGATTGACGATGCGCAGGCTCCCCCCGCTTACCGCGATCGAGGCGTTTGTCGCCGTCGCGCGCATGGGGTCGGTGAAGCTGGCGGCAGAGGAGCTCGCCCTGTCCGCACCGGCGCTCAGCCGGCGCCTGCAAACGCTGGAGCGTTTCCTCGGGCGATCATTGTTCGACCGCCGCCACCAGGCCATGGTGCTGAATGGCGACGGCGACCGTCTCCTGACGCAGATCGCGCCACTGCTCGATCAACTGTCCGATGTGGTGGAATCGATGACGAGCGCGGCGGAGGTACTGCGCCTGCGCTTGGGCGTCCTGCCGCTGTTCGCCTCTCAGCGACTGTTTCCGCGGCTGGCGCAATTGCGCGGCGCGCATCCTGAACTGCACCTCGATATCGATACCGGCGCACATGGCGTTGCACGTCTCGGCGAAGGGCTGGATGCCGTGATCGCGCTCGCCCGCGACATTGATCCGAGCCTCTACGCGCACCGGCTCGATCGCAATCGCGTCTACGTCATCGGCGCGCGGTCCCTGGTGGAGCGCGCCGATCCGATCGTCCGCCCGGAACAGCTGGCGACCCTCACCGCACTGGTGCACCGCGAAATGCCCGATACGTTCAGCGCGTGGCGTACCGCGGCGGGCCTTCACGACATCGAGCCGCTGGCCATCGACCATTTCGATTCGGGCGCGTTGATGCTCGAGGCGGCGGCGCAGGGCCTCGGCGTCGCGTTCATGCACGAAAGCCATTTTCAGGACGCGGCCGACCCGCGGCTGGTGCGGCTGTTCGATATCGAGGTGGTCAGCCCGTACAGCTACTGGTTCGTCTGCCGTCCCCGCGCGCTTCAGATGCGGCAGGTCCGCATTTTCAAGGACTGGCTGATCAGGACGCTGGGCACCGAACCAGCCTGACAGCGGCAGCCAAGCCGGCAGCGGCGATCGGCACGATGCCGGATCGCCGCTGCCAGATTGGGCAATTCCGTCGTCGCGGCTCAGGAAGCGCGCATCTTGGTGATCTTGCCCGGCTCGCGCGGCGGCTCGCCCTTGGGCAGCGCGTCGATCAGGTCCATGCCGTCGGTCACTTCGCCCCACACGGTATACTGGCCGTCGAGGAAGCGTGCGTCGTCGAAGCAGATGAAGAACTGCGAATTAGCGCTGTTCGGATCGTTGGTCCGCGCCATCGAGCAGACGCCGCGCACGTGCGGCTCCTTGGAGAACTCCTGCTTCAGGTTCGGCTTGTCGGAGCCGTGCATGCCGGTGCCGGTCGGATCGCCGCCCTGCGCCATGAAGCCCGGGATAACACGGTGGAACACAACGCCGTCGTAGAAGCCGTCGTTGGCCAGCTCGGCAATGCGCTTCACGTGCTCGGGCGCCAGATCGGGGCGCAGCTTGATCGTGACGTCGCCGCCATCCAGCGTCATCACCAGCGTGCTATAAGTATCGGCCATACCAGGCTCCTTCCGGGGTCATCGGGAATGCGGCGCCCTACGCGCGCCACCGCATGAACGCAAATCGCCGCGGTTGGCACCGCCCCCCGGTGCCGCTAGAGGCGCGACACGAACAGGCAGCCGACCGGGAGGCGGGCGATGAGCGATACCGAACTCCGCGGCGACGATCGCATCGAGGATGGCGAGCGCCAGCTCGACGAGGACGACCGGCTGAAGCCCGAGTTCGTCGATGCGGTGCTGGAGGCGGTTGACGCTGGCGACACCGACGAGGCCAAGCGCCTCGTCGAGCCGCTCCATCCCGCCGACATTGCCGACCTGTTCGAACTGACGCCGGAGGACCGACGCGCGCCGCTCGCCGCTGCCGTCGCCGGCCTGCTCGACGGCGACGTGTTCGCCGAAATGAACGATTACGTCCGCGAACAGCTGATCGACGCGCTCGACGCGCGGCAGGTCGCGGACATCGCCTCCGAACTCGATACCGACGACGCCGTCGCGATCATCGAGGACATGGACGCCGAGGACCAGCGCGAGGTGCTCCGCGCGATGGAGCCCGACGATCGCGCCGCGATCGAGGAGGCGCTGAGCTACCCCGAGGAATCCGCCGGCCGCCTGATGCAGCGCGAGCTGATCGCGGTGCCCGAACATTGGACTGTCGGCGACACGATCGATTACCTGCGCGGTCATGAGGAACTGACCACCGATTTCTGGGAAGTGTTCGTGGTCGATCCCGCGCACCGCCCGGTCGGCACCTGCGCCCTTTCCTGGCTGCTGCGCACGCCGCGCGCCGTGTCGATGTCGGACGTCATGCAGCGCGAGCAGACGCTGATCCCGGTCGACATGGATCAGGAGGAAGTGTCGCTGCGCTTCCAGAAATACGCGCTCATCTCTGCCGCGGTGATCGACGGATCGGGCCGGCTGGTCGGCATGATCACCGTCGACGACATCGTGCACATCATTCAGGAAGAAGCCGGAGAGGACGCGCTGTTGCTCTCCGGCGCCGGCGAAGGCGATATCAACGAGCCGGTGCTGGACAGCTACAAGGCGCGCGTGCGCTGGCTGATCGCGAACCTCTTCACCGCGCTCCTCGCCTCCTTCATCATCTCGCGATTCGAAGGCACGATCCAGCGCATGGTCGCGCTCGCCACGCTGATGCCGATCGTCGCCGGGGTCGGCGGCAATGCCGGCACGCAGACGCTCGCCGTCACCGTGCGCGCCATGGCGACGAACCAGCTGACGCAGTCGAACACGGCGCGTGCGATCCGGCGTGAGATCCACGTCGCCTTGTTGAACGGCATGACGATTGCGCTGGTCATCGGCACCGGCGTCGGTTTCATCTTCGCCAATCCCATGCTCGGCGGTGTGATCGCGGCGGCGATGATGACCAACATCCTGGTCGCGGGTCTCGCCGGCGTGCTCGTGCCAGTGGTGCTGGAACGATTGAAGGCGGATCCGGCCGTATCGTCATCGGTGTTCGTCACGATGACGACCGATTCGATCGGCTTTCTCGCCTTCCTCGGTCTTGCGACCGCCTCTGGCCTCGTCGGCTGAGGCTCCCCACATGGCGGCGTACATGCCGCCTGAAACCGATCCCCTCCACATCACCAAGGTCGCCTTTGGGCACACCAACGTCGAACATCTCGCGCAGCGTCTGCGCGAGCGCGGCGAGGAAGGGCCACTGTTCCTGACGACGCGCTACCTGCCGAAGCGACATGAGGAGATCGTCGGCCGCGGCTCCTTGTTTTGGATCATCAAGCATCAGCTGGTCGCCCGCTCGCCGATCCTGTCGTTTGGTGAGGCGGAGGGCGGCCGCGTCGCGATCTTTATCGATCCCAAGGTCCGGCTGGTCGCCGCCCGGCCCAAGCGCGCGCATCAGGGCTGGCGCTATCTGGAACATGCCGACGCGCCCACCGATCTTGGCGGCGACGGCACCGGCATGGCGGAACTGCCACCGGCCCTGCTCGGGAAACTGGCCGAGCTCGGGCTCGTTTAGGTCAGCGTGCCGACCACTTCCATGAACCGCGCAAGGCTGATCGGCTTTGACACATAGGCTTCCGCTCCCGCGCCGCGGATCCGCTCCTCGTCATCGCGTCCGGCATAGGCCGTCACCGCCATTACGGGGATCGCCCGCAGGTCCTCGTCCGCCTTCAGCTCCAGGATCAGCTCATAGCCCGTCACATGCGGCATCTGGACGTCCATGATGATCAGGTCCGGCGCGAATTCCCGCGTGCGCGCCACCGCTTCGCGCCCGTCGCGCACCGGCTCGGCGACAAATTCATGCGCGCGCAGCAGGTCGCAGAACAGCTTCAGGTTCAGTTCGTTGTCCTCGACAACGAGCACCTTCTTTGCCACGCGCGTCTTTCCCCCGGTTCGCAGGCGAAGATAGGCAATGAAACAAGGCGTTTCAAACGAAGAACCGGCTGACGCGATCGCGCTTCAGGCGCTTGCCTGGACGCTCTCCGATCCCGATCGCGCCGCGCGCCTCCTCTCGCTGACCGGTCTTGACCCGGACGATCTGCGCTCGCGCCTTGCTGATCCGTCGGTGCTGGCCGCCTGCCTCCAGTTTCTCGAGGCGCACGAGCCAGACCTTATCGCCTGTTCCGAGGCGCTCGATATTTCGCCAGAGGCGCTGGTCCGCGCCCGCCACCGTTTGGAGTCGCTATGACCGATACCGCCGCGCGCCCCCTGCTCATTTCCGATTGCGACGAGGTGCTGCTGCACATGGTGCGCCACTTCGGCACCTGGCTGGGCGAAGCGCACGCCGTGGATTTCGAGCCGAAGAGTTGGGAATTGGGCCGCAACATGCGCCGCCGCGCCGATGGCAGCGTGCCCACGCGTGAGGAGATGATGGGCTTCCTCGACGGCTTCTTCCCGGGCGAGATGCACCGCCAGACGCTGGTGCCGCACGCCGGCGAGGCGCTGGCGAAGATCGCCGAGGTCGCCGACATCGTGATCCTGACGAACCTGCAGGACCAATGCCGCACGCACCGCATGGACCAGCTCGCCGCCTTCGGCATCGAACATCGCGTGGAATGCAATCAGGGGCCGAAGGGCGGTCCCGTCGCCGCGCTGGTTGCCGAGCACGGAAACCCCGTCACCGTCTTCATCGACGATCTGCCGATGCACCACCAATCGGTTGCGGAGCATGCGCCGGGCGTCCACCGGCTACACATGGTGGCCGAGCCGACGCTCGCTCCCGGCGTGCCCCCTGCGCCCGCCGCGCATGCCCGCATCGATACCTGGCCGGAGGCGCTGGCGTGGATCACCGATCGCTTCGCCGCGGGCCAGCCGGCAGAGCATTGACCCGCGCCCATCGCTGGTGTTGAACCCGGTCGCATGACTGACCGTATCGATCAAAAGCTCGCGGAGCTCGGCCTCACGCTGCCGACCGCCGCTGCCCCCGTTGCCACCTATGTTCCGGCCGTCGAGGCCGGTGGTCTTCTCCATGTCTCCGGCCAGCTGCCGTTCCGCGACGGCAAGGTCGTGACCGGCCAGCTCGGCACCGATGTCGACGTCGCCGCCGGTCAGGACGCTGCCAAGCTGTGCGCGCTGATGGTCGTGGCGCAGGCGAAGGCCGCACTCGGCGGCGACCTGTCGCGCGTCGCGCGCATCGTGAAGCTCGGCGTGTTCGTGAACTCGGCCGCCGGCTTCGGCGATCAGCCCGAAGTGGCGAACGGCGCGTCGGACCTGATGGTCGCGCTGTTCGACGACAAGGGCAAGCACGCCCGCGCCGCCGTCGGTGTCGCTGCCCTGCCGCGCAACGCCGCTGTCGAGGTCGACGCCATCATCGCGGTGACCAACTGAACTTAATCGCTGTCTCTCCGTTCGGGCTGGGCGTGCACTATTCCGATCGCCACTTCTCACCGCCGCCGCTTCCAGCAAGCGATGGCATGTGGCGATCCCCTGGCACCCGGCCCGACGGTTACCCGTTTTCTCACAAGATCATGAGCGCACGCCGATGAATGTCTCGGCGCGCATCGCTCCCGGCGTTGCAGAGATCCCGGCCGACGCCTGGGACGCCTGCGCCGGTCACGACAACCCCTTTGTCAGCCACGCCTTCCTCACCGCGCTTGAGGAATCCGGCAGCGTCGGCGGTCGCAGCGGCTGGCAGCCGGTGCCCATCATCATCGACGGCGACGATGGCGCACCGATCGCGGTCGCCCCCGCCTATGCCAAGTCGCACAGCCAGGGCGAGTATGTCTTCGATCACGCCTGGGCGGACGCCTGGGAGCGCGCCGGCGGCAATTATTACCCCAAGCTCCAGATCGCCGCCCCCTTCACGCCCGTCCCCGGCCCGCGTCTGCTGCTGCGCGACCCCAGCGCCGCCCCGGCGCTGATCGCCGCGATCGAGGCGGTGACCGACCAGCACGAGCTCTCCTCCGCCCACGCCACCTTCGTCTCGCCCGATGAGGTGCCCGCGTTCGAAGCCGCCGGCTGGCTGATCCGCGAGGGCACGCAATTCCACTGGCGCAACCACGGCTACGCCACGTTTGACGATTTCCTCGCCACCCTCGCCAGCCGCAAGCGCAAGGCGATCCGCAAGGAGCGCGCCGGCGCGGTCGAGGGGCTGCACATCCGTCACCTCACCGGCGCCGAGATTGGCGCGCGCGAATGGGACGCCTTCTGGACCTTCTACCAGGACACTGGCGCGCGCAAATGGGGCCGGCCTTATCTCACCCGCTCCTTCTTCCCGCTGCTGGGCGAGCGGATGGGCGATCGCCTGCTCCTGATCCTCGCCGAACGCGACGGTCAGCCGATCGCCGGCGCACTCAATCTTATCGGCAGCGACGCGCTCTACGGTCGCTACTGGGGCGCGACCGAGGAGGTGCCGTTCCTCCACTTCGAGCTGTGCTATTACCAGGCGATCGACGCCGCGATCGCGCGCGGGCTGACGACGGTGGAGGCTGGCGCACAGGGCGAGCACAAGCTCACCCGCGGCTACGCCCCCGTCCCCACCTGGTCGGCGCATTACATCCCGAACCCCGGCTTCCGCCGCGCCGTCGCGGACTTCCTGGTGCGCGAGCGCGCCGCCGTAGAGATGGATCAACAATTCCTCGAGCGGATGACGCCCTTCAAAAAGGGCTGACATTACCGAACCGGCTCGCGTCCTGACACGGCCTGCAATCCCGGTCCGGTCGTCGGCACCACCTTGGGCGCTCTGATCTTGGGCGACAGCTGAAACGACACGCCGACCACCGCGGCATGGTTCATGTTTGCCACCCCATTCACCCGCCGCTGGCGCTGGTTCAGATACCCAAGCTCGAACGCAGTGCTGTTCGACACGGGCAGTTGGACGCCCAGAAAGGTCCAAAGGTCGTCATAGCCCTTGCGCGCGCCCCAATCGGCATCCGTCAGGTTCCAATACAGCTCGACCGAGAACACGCCCACCGGTCCGCCGCTCTCCTTCTTGGTCAGCGGGGTCGCGAGCAGGATCTGCTGCGCCACCCGCAGGTTCCAGTCCTTGCCCGTCGACCGCTGCCGCTGCTCGAAGCGGGTCTGCGCCCGAACGCCGACCCGGCCGATCGCCGCGATGCGATAGGATGCCTGCTGAAGGAAGCGGTTCTCGTGAAGATCCTGCGGCAGCCGCGCGCCATCGATGAAGGCGTAGAGATACCCCGCCGAAAGGATCAGCGTCTCGCTTTTGCGCCATGAGATGATCGGCGGAATGAAGGTGATCGGCGCCGTCGCGGCGTTCGGCGTCGAAAACCGCGGCTGGATCTCACCCGTGAGGAAAATGTCTTCGGCGATCGGCGCGATGACCTGGATACTGCCCCAGATCTGCCCGCCGTGATTGGTATCCGCCGTTGCCGGCACCGCGAGACACGACGCCGCCGTGACGCCGATCGACAAAATTCGCTTCACAATGCACGCTCCCCCGGCCCGGTCGCGTGAACACCTGAACGACCGTGAAGTGCCGCGCCGCAACATAATGACATGCGGCGCTGCGGTAGAAGCAAAGGAAGTGCCGGATCTAAGAGCGCGGGGGCGGCGGTAGTTCCATCTGCTGCTGCCGCAATCGACGTGCGCGCAGTTCCAGGAACCAGCGCGGATACAGCTCTTCGTCACTGATCTGCGGCGTCGGCCGCGCACGGTTCACCGTCAGCAGCGCGCTTGCCCCCGTCGGCGATCGCCACACGCGATCGAGGTCGCTGGCATAGCGCGCTTCAAACGGCGGCGTGCGGATCAGCCAGACATAGTCGAACGCCTCACGCGGAAACCGCGCGATCGAAAAATCGATCGGCTTCCACCATTCGCGCGGACACCAGCCCGGCGTCACAATCTCCGACGGGTCATGCGCGAACAGGCCGGCCTTGCTGTAGCGCGCGGTGAGCAGCTGCGCGCCGGGCATCGACCATTGATCGTTGGTATAGGCGAGCTTCCGCACCAGCGCGATCGCGGGCAGATGCTCCAGCCGCGTCATCTTCCACTCGTTGCGGCAGTTCGTTCCCACGAACGACACC
Source organism: Sphingomonas dokdonensis (assembly GCF_002197685.1). GTDB lineage: Bacteria > Pseudomonadota > Alphaproteobacteria > Sphingomonadales > Sphingomonadaceae > Sphingomonas > Sphingomonas dokdonensis. Next base: position 58,242 of record NZ_NBBI01000008.1, read on the forward strand.
AGCCGCGCGCCCTTCGGCAGCTTATCCAGCGCGGCAAGCTCGGTGTCGTAGTCGCGGTCGAACAGCCAATAGCTTGCGGTCGTCCCCGCCGTCCGCGCCAGAAAGAAGCTCATGCCCAGCATCGCGACGACGCCGGCGTGTCGCACGGTCATGCCGAGCTTCGGCCGAATCGCGATCAGCGCGACCGCCACGACGAACGGCGCCAGCCGCATGTCGGCATAGGCCGAGCCGAACACGATGCGCGGCAACAGCAGGAACACTGCGGCAAGGAACAGCGCGGACAGCACCAGGTTGCGCGAATATTCGATCGCCGGATCACGCACCGCCTTGAACAGCACCAGCAGGAACACCGCAGTCGAGGCGATGTCCCAGAACTCCCAGCGATCGCGCAGGACCATCATCACCCAGGCAACCTTGGCCTGCCAGTTGAACCAGTCCGCGGTCTGGCCGGTCACGTGGTCGCCCGATCGCCAGAAGATCATCAGGATCATCGGCAGCGCCAGTGGCACGCAGCCGAGCCCGGCGCGGATCCAGCTTTGCACCCAATGGCCCGAGCCCGCGTCCTTGCGCGCATCATGCTGGCGAATCATTTCAGCGGAAAACGCCAGCACGCCCAGCACGCCCCAGCCGAATGTATGGCACAGCCACAACAGGCAGGAGAGCGGCACGAAAACGATCGCGCGCAGCCCGATGCGCCCGAGCCGAGCCATCCGCAGCCAGAGCGCAAACAGGCATAGCGCCAGCGCCATCGAGAGCGCGAAATTCACGAAACCGAACTGAAACGGATAGCTATACGCCAGCGGCAGCGCGAACATCGCGGTCGGCGGGATCCGCCCATGCACCTCGCGCGCGATCCACAGCAGCCCGGCGACGGTCAGCGCCGGAATCGTCATCACGATCAGCTTGACGCCAAGCTCCAGCCCGAACAGCTTCGCGAACGGCACCACCAGCAGATCGATGCCCAGGTTGCCGATCAGCGACCATTCGAAATTATACCATTCCGCCAGCCACGGCGCCTGATCCAGCGCGGTCAGCTGGACGCGATACCGTCCCATGTGACCCGGCAGGTCGACCAGCGGCGGGATCTCCGGCCACAGCAGCGGAACGATCGCGATCAGCGTGGCAAGTGCGACAAACGTGCGCGTCTGCCACCAACGAAGGGGTGCCCCCGATTGGTCCATCACGCCGCCTTACGGGCGCGGCGTCGGCGAGGGCAAGGGGCGAATGACGCGCCACACGCGCACCGGTCCAGCGATCGGCACCGGCCGAAGCCACGCGAACCGCTCGCCCCGCGCCAGCCGCGCCCACAATCCGGCGGGGAATTGCTCGCGGTAGATGTCCATCTCGTTCAGCCCCGGGCACACGGCGACATAGTCGGCGCCCGTGGCATAGACGATCGCCCGCGCCCGCGCCGGCGGCCCCGTGAACCCCGCGATCACCTGCGTCATCGGCTCGGGCGCGCGATGATACGGTCCGCCGATCGCCTGGTGTGCGGTGGTGGAGATCAGTTCCGGCGTCACGTCCAGCGGCGCGAAGATACGGGACGGCGGCAGCTGCGCCAGCGCTCGCATATCGCTCGCCTGTTTACAGACCGCCGTCGCGTGCGCCGCCTGCCCCTGGCCTTCGGCGGGATCCAGACGCTCCGTGATCGCCAGACCGGCCACGGCAAGAAAGCCGGGTGACGCGATGGTCAGCGCCGCCGCGGTGGCGACGATCTGCCCGGCGAGATTTCTGATCTGCCGCGCGCGGATCAGCAAGGCGAGCAGCAACGCCGACGCCCCGGGGATCGCCAGCGCGTTGGCGGTCGCGCCGGCCCGCGCAACGAACAGCGTCACCGCGCTCGCCGCGACCAACAACGCCAGCAGCATCGCCCAACGCGGCTTGTACGCCGGGTCCGCCACGCGCCACCCGATGGCGGTGGCGACCAGCCCCACGACGGGCACGCCCATTGTCGCAAACACCTGGGGGAATTGCTGTTCCCAGAGCGGCCGCCCTTCCTGCACGTGAAGATACCAGACCTGATAAGCGAGCGGCGGCAGCGTCGCGAACGGCCCTGCCAGGCATTGCGGCGCATAGAGAAGCAAGGCCGCGCCGGTCACCGCACCGGCAGCCGCAAGCGCGAGCAGCCGCATCGTCACGGTTTGCGGCGCCAGCAGCACCGCCGCCGTTGTCGCCGGCGCGGCAACACCCAGCGTCAGGAGCCAGGCCGGCGACATGGCATCGCAGGCGGGCAGGAAGAACCCCGGCCCACGCGTGGCGAGATGAAGTGCCAGCGCACCGCCGAACAGGCTCCAGATCAGCCCGAGCAGGCAAAGGCGTCGCTCCGGCTGCCAGGCCCAGGCGCCGGCGGCGACACCGGCGATGCCGGCCGCGATCGGCAGCCCCTCGATCGACACCGTCAGCAGCGCCGCCAGCGCCAGACCGGTCAGCACACCGCCGCGCGCCGTCGGCTTGCCCAGCAGGCACGCCACCGCCGCCAGGGCGAAAACCACCTGCCAACCGTGATGGTCGATCCGCAGCGGCTTCATCTGCGCCATCAGCGGCAGGTTCAGCGGGGTCAGCAGCGCCGCATAGCGCGCCGCCGCAATTCCGGCCGTGCGCTGCGTGATCCGCGCGATCAGCAGCATGGCGCAAAGCAGCGTCAGCAGCGGCACCAGCACCAGCGCCAGCCGGGTCGCGCCGGCGGCGCCCAGCAGCGGCGTGGTCATCACCATGACGGCTGCGAGCGGCAGGTCGACCAGTCGCGACCAGTGCATCGGATAGTCACCGCCGTTAAGGCGATGCTGCGCGACGTCCCACCAGCTTTGCCCGGCCAGCCAGTCCCGCACCTCAAGCAGGCGCATCGAATCGTCGGTGTCACTCAGCCGAAGCGCAACGATGTCCTTTGCGCCGATCATGACGAAGATCAGCGATGCGACCGCCCAGGCGATCAGCACCGGGCGAACGATGCCGCCTGTTGCCGCGTCCTGCGGCGGCGATTGTTCTGCACGCATGTCGGCCGTCATCACCCCAGCGTCACGCATTGTGGACCGGTCTACTCTGCTAACGAAGCTGCTGGCCGGCTCCCAGCTCAGCGCGGCCAATCAAGACCCGGAATCAGGCCGCTTTTAGCCGCTCCGGTACCGCGCGCAGGCTGCCCAGCGCCGCCTGTTCGCCCTCGTTGCCGCTCTCGTGATATTCGGCATCCTCGTTCACCGCCCAGATGTCGTACACCCGCGCCCCCGCTTCGATGTTGCGCACGGTCAACATCGCGGTCATCATCGCATGGTCCTGATTGTTATAGCGGTGCATGCCGTTGCGGCCGACACAATGCAGCGTCGGATACCGCGCCTCGATCTCCTGCCGCAGCACTTCGACATTGGCAGCATAATCCTCGTCATAGACCGGATATGCCTTCTCCTGCCGCACCACCGTCCCGCCGACAACCTGGTCGGCCCGACAAAGTCCAAGCTGCTCCATCTCCTTGGTCGCCAGCGCCACCAATTCATCATCGCTCGACGACCACAAGCCGTCACCCTCGAAGCAGAAATACTCCAGCCCGACACAGGCGAGGTCAGGATCAGGCACCATCTCTGGCGACCACGACCGGAAGTTCTGCACGCGGCCGACCTTTACTTTGGAATCATGGATGTAGATCCAATTGTCCGGAAAAAGATCAGGCGAGCGGATCATCAGCGCCACCGTCAGGAAGTCACGATACTTGAGATTCGCCGCCTCCGGCAGCGTTCGCGGCAGCGGATGCAGCCGGCTCGCCAGCTCCCGCATCGGCGCCGACGAAATGACGTGCGCGGCGCGGATCGCCACCGCATCGCCGGCCGCGTCGACGGCATTGACCGTCCATTGCTCCGTCACGTCGTTGAACGCCAGTTGCTTCAGCTTGTGGCCCATCAGTACACGGTTACCTTGGCCGATCACCAGGTCGCGCGCCGCTTCCCACATCATGCCCGGCCCAAGCCGCGGATAACGGAAGCTTTCCAGCAGCGTCTTCACCGCCATGCCGTCGTTCGGGCGCTTGTTGAGGCCCAGGCTGCGTTTCAGGCCATCGGTCACCGCACCCCATAGCGACAGCCCCTTGATCCGCTGCGCGGCCCAATCTGCGCTCATCTCGTCGCACGGCATGCCCCACACCTTCTCGGTGTAGGTCTTGAAGAAGATCGAATACAGCTTCCAGCCGAACGCATTGACCGTCCAGTCCTCGAAGCTCTTCACGCTCTTGTTCGGCAGCACCTTCGCCTTGGCGAAACTCGCCATGCAGAGAGCGGAGCGAAAGATGCCAAGGTTCCACAACGCCTCGAACGCGCGCAGCGGATAGCTGTAGAACTTGCCCTCGTAATAGATGCGGCTCATCCGCGGTCGCTCGATGAAGTCGTCGGGCAGGATCTCGTTCCAGAGATCGACCACTTCCTTTGACTTCGAGAAGAAGCGATGCCCGCCGATGTCGAAGCGATAGCCGTTATGCTCGACGGTGCGGCTGATCCCGCCGACATAGCGCGGATCCTTCTCGATCACCGTCACCGAATAGCCGGCCTTGCCCAGCAGATACGCGGCAGTGAGGCCCGCCGGGCCCGCACCGATGATCGCCACGTCTACCGCGCCCTCAACCTTCGCCATCTGTGTGCAAGCCCCATAGCAGTACAAGGCTGGCAATGGCGGAGGATGGTTGCGTTGTAGTTAACGATAGCGCGCCGGCACGCCGACGATGCAAACTCAGCGGCTGGCGAGATGCTGCAAGGCCGGGCGGTCGCGATTGTACACGTCCGCCACATACTTCACGCTCCCGCCATCCGGGCTGGCGGTAAAGTACATGAGATACACCGGCACCGGATCAGGCACCGGCACGTGCTGCTCCGGCGCCGAGCTGTCGGGCTTCAGCGGCTGGTTGAACAGCCACTGCCCGAGACGGCTCGCATCCTCCAGCCGCACGCACCCGTTGGAGAAATGCCGATCCGCCTTCGCGAACAGGCTTTTCTGCGGCGTATCATGCAGATAGATGCCAAGGTCGTTCGGGAACATGAACTTCACGGAGCCCATGGAATTGCCCTTGCCCGGCAATTCGCGCACCCGCGGCTCAACCGATCCTGCCTCGACGCCGCGCCAGTCGATCGTCGATGCCGGGATCACCTGCGCGTTCGCCGTCCAGTCGGACAAGGCCTCATACCCTTGCCGCTCCAGTGGAACGCCCGCCAGCACCTTGGGCGCGATCCGCTTGCGGACGAGATCGACCGGCACGTTCCAATAAGGGTTAAGCGTCGCATAGCGCACCATGCCGGCCATCATCGGCGTCTGCGTTTCTGGTGTGCCCGCGACGACACGCATCGTGCCCTGCACCGCGCCATTATCATAATACCACAGTCGCGCCGCCGCTGCGTCAACCACGATGTGCCGCGTCCAGGCATCCGGCAGCAGTCGCGCGCGTTCGAGGTTGAGCTGTAGCAGTTCACGGCGATCGACCGGCGGCTTGGCCTGCGCGTGGTTGAGCGCCGCAAGCGTCTTGGCACCGGCGACGCCATCCGCGGGCAAGCCACGCTGCGCCTGGAAGCGCTTCACCCGCTCGACCAGCGCCTCGTCATACAGGTCGCTCGGCGGCAGACCCAGTCGCTCGCGCAGCAGGATCACGCGCTCGCCACTTGCCCCTGGCTTCAGCAACGCGCCCGGCGGCACCGCGATTGCGGCATTGCCGCGCTCCGGCACGGCGTCACGCAGCGCCTCGCGAAGCTGCACGTACAGCGGGCTCATCCAACCTAAGTTGCGGACATATTCCAGCGTAGACTTCGCCAGCGCGGCACGGCGCAGCACCGCGTCGGGCTTCGGCCGTGTCGGCTCGAGCGATTCTTCCAGATGACGGATCTCGACACGCGGCTCGCGCATGTCGCGCACCAGTTCGGCCAGCGCACCGCTCAGCGCCACTTCGAGGTAGGCGAGCGCGCGGAGGTTGCCACCGTCGGCGTCGTCGATCAGGCGGCGAAGCCGATCCGGCGAATAGCGGTCAGGGTCAAGGCCATCGACATCGACCGTCTCGATCACATCGACAAGCGCGCGCGCCTGCGGGCCGGGCGACTCACCGACGATCCACAACGGCCAATAGCCGCGTGCGCGGTAGAAATCCTTCAGCTTGCCGCCGACTTGCTGCCGAATCGCAGACGCTACCGCATTGCCGGGCGTCGCGCTGTCAGCACTTGCTTGCGCGGCGGCGCCCCCGGCGAGGGACACCGCCGACGCAAGCAACAGGATCGGTAATGCCAGCCGGCCCGCGCGCCGGGCCGGCGCGTCAGGGCCAGCCAAGCCGATCAGCCTCGCTCGCCACGCGGCGTGGGCGGCGGCGGGGGTGGCCCTGACG
>NZ_NBBI01000009.1 GCF_002197685.1 Sphingomonas dokdonensis
CAGCGGCCCGCACAACAGCGCCACCATCAGGCTCGCGATCACGACGCCCGACAGCGAGCCAAGCAGATAGCGGCCGAAGCTGCCCCACGACATCGCACCGCGAAACGTCCAGCAGGCGTGCGCGGGATAGCTTGCCGGCAGGACGATGAGAACGGTCAGCGCAATGCAGACGGTGTAGTGCAGCCCCGCGGCCGCCCCGCCGATCAGCAGCAGGTTGTTCGCTCCCGCGCAGGTCACGCCGACCAGCAGGTAGCGGCCGGCATCGGCCGGCGTGTCGCCGGTGATCAGCCGCGCCACGGCAGACGTCCCGTGCCGCGGCGCATCACGCGAACATCACGGCATAATTATTGTGCCACGGCTTCACCCGCGCTTCGGCGACCGGATGGATCGCGGGCACCGCCCCCGTCACCAGCGCCTTGGCCGTCGCCGGCGTCACATGCGCGACATGGTCGCCGGTCAGCCAGCGGTCAGCGGCATGGCAGGCCCAATGGATCGGCGTCGCGCTGCGCTCCCAGTCCTTGACGATGAAGCGCCCGCCCGGCGCCATCGCCCGGCCGATCGCGGCCAGGAGGTCGCGGCGCATCGTCGCGGGCACATGGTGCAGCACGTCCGACATCACGACGAGGTCGAACCGCGCCGGCTGCTGGCTTGCCACGTCCTCCACGCTTGCCTGGCGAAAGCGCACGCCCTTGGTGCGCCCGCGATACAGCCGGCCGGTGCGCGGGCTGATGTCGATCGCGAGGATCTCGGCGTCGGGAAAGGCCGCGGCGAGCCGCTCGGTCACCGCGCCCTCGCCGCAGCCCGCCTCCAGGATGCGCGTCGCGGCGGGCGCCCAATGCTGCACCTGGCGCAGGAAATCGTCGAGATCGATGAACACCGATCGATACAGATCGGCGACCTGCCGCTCATAGGGGCCGAACAGGGCGCGGACGGTGGGGCCGATCGGCATGGTTCAGAAACTCCCGGCAAAGCGTGCGCGCAGCCGTGGCAGCGAGCGTTCAAGGATGCGCGAATCCGTCAGGTACCGCCACGCGCCGCGCGGCCCCAGCGCCAGCAAGGAGGCGATCGCGCCAGGCAGCGCACCCGGCCGCCCGGCCAGCGTCGCGGCGAGCGCGCAGTTGATCCGCGTCGAGGTGGCGGCGCGGCGTCGTGCGCCCCGGCGCAGCGGCGCGGGCACGAAGCCGGCGTGGCGATCGATCACGCGCGTCATCTGGTCGGCGAAATCATCGCCGTTCGCGCTGCCCGCCACGGTCTGCGACCCGCCGTGGATGCGAAAGGCGGTGGTGGCGGCGTTGCGATAGGCCACCGGGCCGCGCCGCGCGAGCTTCAGGTATAGGTCCCAATCGGCGGTGTACCACAGGGCCTCGTCCATCCCGCCCACCGCCAGCCAGTCCGCCCGGCGGATCACCGGCGCGGGGATGGCGATGAAATTCTGCACCAGCAGCCGGTCGGCCACCTCGCCCCAACCCAGCGCGCGCCCGGGCGCGAGCGGGCAGCGCCACAGGCCCAGGCTCTGCCCGCGATCGTCGACGATGTGCGAGGCGTTGAGCAGCAGCGCCGCGTCCGGATTGGCCGCAATCGCCTGGCGCAGATCCGCCACCCGCCCGGGGCGCCACAGATCGTCCTGGTGCAGCATGCTGAGATGCGGCGCGCGTGCCATCGCCGCGGCGCGGTTGGTCTTCGCGGTCCACGGCCCGCACTCTGGCATGTGGTGATAGCGGATGGGGAGCCGGTCGGCATAACGGTCGACGATCGCCGCGCAGCGTTGGTGCGGGCTGCTGTCGAGCGCGATGAGCTCGATCCCCGCCGGGCGTTCGGCGACGATGCTGTCCAGCGTGGCGGGCAAATGCGCCTCGCCCTCGTGGATCGGCATCAGCACCGACAGCCACGGCGCCTCGCTCATGCCGCGAGCCGCTCGGGCACGATGGCGATCGCCGGCTGCGGGGCGGGCACGGGGCGGGCGGGAATGAACTGCGCCTCGTTGCCGCTGATCATCGCCATCAGGAACGCGCTCATGATCGTCTGCAAGCCGACGATGACCAAGGAGGTGCCGGCGACCGGCAGGAAGATCGACGCCGCCTTGCCGAAGTCACGCGCCACCCATTCCCACGCCACCAGCCCGAGCAATCCGGCGCCGGCGAGCAGCGCCACGGCGCCCGCCGCCAGCAGCGTTTCGAGATTGGCGAAGCGCGCGATGATCGCCGATCCGCGCCCCGCCAGGCGATAGCCGCGGTGCATCGCGAACAGATGTCCCGCGCACACCATCAGCAGCGCCAGATGCCCGATCGTCAGCAGCCCGCCGCCCAGCACGGTCCAATAGGTGCCGATCGCGGGCGCCGTGCCCGGCAGCGCGGTTTCCAGTGCCGCGGCGCCCAGCAGGATCGCCGCCAGCACCACCGCCAGCACGCCCGGCACGCCGAACACCCAGGTCGGGGACAGCATGAACAGATAGCGCAGGTGCCGCCAGCCGTCGCGCCACGGGCGCAGGTGCGGCGCGCGCTGGCGCAGGTCGGGGGAGAGCGTCGCGGGCAGCTCGGTGATGCGCAGTTTCAGGAGCGCCGCCTTGATCACCATCTCGCTGGCGAATTCCATGCCGCTGCCGGTCAGCCCCAGCCGCACGAACGCATCGCGGCGGATCGCGCGCAGCCCGCAATGCGCGTCGCTGATCCCCGATCGGAAGAACAGGTTGAGCAGGCCCGTCAGCGCGGGATTGCCGATATGGCGGTTCTTCCACGGCATCGCGCCCTTGGCGATGCCGCCCTTGAAGCGGCTGCCCATGCACAGGTCGAACCCCTGTTCGAGCCGCGCGACCATCGCCACGCCCTGCGTGAAATCATAGCTGCCGTCGCAATCGCCCATCAGGATGTGGCGCCCGGCCGCGGCATGGCACCCGCCGATCAGCGCCGCGCCATAGCCGCGCTGCGCGATCGGCACGACGCGCGCGCCCAGCGCGGTTGCCAGCGCCTGGCTGCCGTCGGTCGAGCCATTGTCGGCCACCACGATCTCGCCATGGAGGCCATGGTCGGCGCGCAGCCGCGCAAGCGCATCGAGCGCATTGCCGATGCAATGCGGCAGCGACTGGATCTCGTTGAGGCACGGCATGACGATGGTCACGTCGATCGCCGACGCCGCGGCATCGTGCCACGCGCCCGCGTCTGCCCGTACGAATTGCCGATGCTGCACGTCCAAAGCCGGATCCCCTCGCGTGTACCGCGGGATCGCTGTGCCGAAAGACGGTTAAGAACCGGTCAAGCAGACGTGGTGCGGGCAACGCAAATGTTCAGCCGCCACGACGTACGGAGGCGGGCTGGCGGGCAGGGCATCTGATGAGGAAGGCGCGGCACGTTGCCGGCGCGGCGCAGCGCACGCGGGGGCGCGGCCAAGGGGCGGCCGGCGGGCGCTCTGCGGGGTAACGTGGCGGCCATCATGGCCGCGAATACCGGCGCCCCTGATGGGGGGCGCCGGCGAACAGCTTAGTTGCTGTCGGAATCGTTGTCGTCGGCTGCGTCCACGACGGCATAGATGATGCCGCCGGCAACCAGCGCGCCGAGCACGATCGCGATGGCCGAGCCGCCCGGGACGGCCTTGTTGGCGCCGGTGGTCGGAGCCGAAGCGCGGGCCGACTTGGCGACCGAGAGGCTGGCAGCCGGAGCGGCCGAAGCGGCGACGGGAGCGGCAACCATGGCGGTCGCGGCAGCGGCGGTCAGGAACTTGGTGATCATATGGGTTCTCCTCTTAGACGCACGACATCCTTCGCCACCAAGCGAAACGCGCACGGCCCAAACCTCTTATCCCCTGACTTGGTTGCAGGCTCCATGTCAATTCGTCTTCGGGCGAGCCACAGCGCTCGAAGCGTTGCTTTTTTGTCACGCCTTTGGTGATCTTGCGCACAACCAAATCACGTCTAGACCCGCAACGATATCGACCATGTCGACACGCCGACAAATCGACAGGAAAACATGACAACACGGCCTTGAAAGGGATTCACACCGCGCCGCTCGCTGCTAGGATCGCCGCCATGTCCGCGCTTCTGCCCTCCCCGCCCGCCAGCGCCGGTGATCCGCTCGCCCCGCGCGGCGCCGGCCTGGCGCTGCCCGCGATCGTGGTCGCAACAGGGCAAGACGCTCAGCGGCACTTCCTCGAATTCTTCGCCGCGACGATCCGCAATCCGCACACCCGGCGCGCCTATGCCCGCGGCGTCGCGGACTTTCTCCACTGGTGCGCCGCGCGCGGGGTCCACGCCCTGCCCCAGATCCAGCCGCTCCACGTCGCCGCCTGGATCGAGGAACTCGGCCGCACCGTCTCGGTGCCCACGGTGAAGCAGCGGCTCGCCGGGATCCGCCACCTGTTCGACTGGCTGGTGCGCGCGCAGGTGGTGGCGCAGAACCCTGCCGTCTCGGTGCGCGGCCCCGCCTATAGCGTGCGGCGCGGCAAGACGCCGGTGCTCGATCCGGCCGAGGCGCGTCAGCTCATCGACGCGATCGACATCTCGACGCCGATCGGGCTGCGCGATCGCGCGCTGATCGGGCTGATGGTCTATTCCTTTGCGCGGGTCGGGGCGGCGCTGGCGATGCGCGTCGACGACGTGTTCGTGCAGAACCGGCGCTTGTGGGTGCGGCTGCACGAAAAGGGCGGCAAGCGGCACGAAATGCCCTGCCACCACAATCTCGACGACTATCTCCACGCTTATATCGACGGGTGCGATCTCGCGGGGGAGCGCAAGTCACCCCTGTTCCGCACCATCGCGCGCGGCACCGGGCGCCTCAGCCAGACCCCCCTGCCCCAGGCCAGCGCGTATCAGATGGTGCGCCGGCGCGCGGCCGCGGCAGGCATCGCCACCGCGATCGGCAACCATTCGTTCCGCGCGACCGGGATCACCGCCTATCTCAAGAATGGCGGCACGCTGGAACGCGCCGCAGCGATGGCCAACCACGCCTCGACGCGCACCACCCAGCTCTATGACCGCCGCTCGGACGAGGTGACGCTCGACGAGGTCGAGCGCGTCATGATTTGACCTGTCGCAATGTGCACACGTCGAGCTGTCGACGTGTCTGATTGTTGATTTAAAGCTTTTCGCTATCGCCGCGCGTGCACCTTGCGCTGCGGCTCGCCCGCCCGCGCGGCGCGCGACCGGTCAATCGTAAGGGGCTCATACGACCAGCCGTCAAACAGATAGCCGGCACGCTCGCGCATTGTGCCACCCTCGCCCGCGGCCGGGGTCAGGTTGAAGACCGGGTCAAAGACCGGATCGTTGCTCATCTATACCTCCCGTCACGGCGCTCCCGCGCCGTTGCGTATATCAGGCCTCGACATCTGCCAGTGCCGGCGCCGGTGCGCGAACAAGACGCGAAATCTCGCTCTCGCTTCGCCCCAGACGCGTGCCGATCTGTTTCAATGTCAGTCCTTGTGATCGCAGCCGAAGCGCACGATCGGCCAGTTCCTGCCGCTCGGTTCGCATCCTGCGTATGTTAACGACGAACCAACAATTGTTCCAGAGCAGCGTGATGGCGAACGGTTGCTGCTGAACGACTGTTGCGGCCGTGCACCAATGGCTCCAGCGGCGACATCGACCAACCATCAAAGGCAAAGGCCGCATGCTCGGGGCGTGCGCGGTCGTCGCTACGCTGCTCGCCGCGGTCGAAAATCGGGTCGAATTGGGGTTCGATACGCATAACACCTCCCGCCACAGCGCGGGGCAACGATCGATCGGGTGAAGCGTTCCTGCCGTTCGGCAGGACAATCCGCCAGCCGAGCCGCAGCCGCGACGAAGCGTTCGAAACGGGTCACGTCGCCAAACGAAGGATCGCCCCCGCCGGCCAGGCAAGCACCGCGCGGCCATTCCCCGCCCATCCATTTCCTACTCGAAAGCACGAATCCAACACCGCTCCGTCGCCGCCTTCCCTCGGGCGGGCGGCTTTTTCTCCCCAAAGTTCGTGCTTTCGAGTAGGAAATCCAACATGCCCACCAAGCCCGCCGGTTCACCGGAAAAAGCCCCCGAAAAACCCGCCAAGGCGCCCGCAGCGAAGCCAGCCGGCGCCAAGGCGGCAACGCCCAAGAGCCCCGTCGCCAAATCCCCCGCCTCCAAGTCCCCTGCCCGTCGCCGCGAGCCCGGGCAGCGCGACCTGTTCCAGCTCGACAGCCCGCTGACCGGCGAGATCCGCGGCGAACGCTCGCTGATGGCCTTTCCCTTCTTCGCGCTCGCCAAAAGCGCGTGGATGAAGCCGCTCGCCTATCACCAGGGGCCGATCTCGATCGAGGTGCGCCCTAGCGCCAATGGCGTCGCCACGATCTACGACAAGGAAATCGTGCTCTATATCGCCAGCCTCATGGCCGCGAAGCTCGAGGCGGGCGAGCAGGTCGAGCAGGATTTCGTCTTCACCGCGCACGATCTGTTCTCGGTCACCGGCTCCAACCATTCGGCGCGCTCCTACCAGCGCCTGTCGGAGGCGCTCGAGCGGCTGCAGGGCACGCAGATCAAGACCAATATCGAGGCGGGCGGCGAGGGCGAGGAGGGCTTCTTCTCGTGGCTGTCCGAGGCCAGGCTGCATTATTCCAAGACGCGCACCGGCGAAAAGCGGCTGAAGGCCGTCAAGGTCCGGCTGTGCGACTGGCTCTACCGCGCGATCCTGCGCGATCGCCAGGTGCTCGATTATGCCGCGGCGTACTTTCAGCTCGGCCCGATCGAGCGGCGCATCTACGAGGTCGCGCGCGCGACCGGCCCTGACACCCCCGATGCCGAGCCGCTGGAGGTCGACCTTGCCACCTTCCGGCTGCAGATCGGCTATCAGAACCCGCTGGCCAATTTCCGCGCCGCGCTGAAGCAGATCGCCGGCACCGACATCATCCCCGATTACGATCTCGCGCTGATCGAGGGCGAGGCACCGGCCGACGCCGGCGAGGCGCGCGGCCGCGGGCGCAAGGCGGCGCCGGTCAGCGTGGTCATCACCCGCCGCGCGCTGCGCCTTTCCGAGGCGGATCCGGATGCCGACACGAACAGCAGCGACGACCGGCCCGAATCACACGAATCACCCGCCGCTATCGATTCGCCGGCTAGCTGACGGCGCGGCCTAATTAATACTCGAAAGCACGAAGTATTGCGGCAATTCCTACTCGAAAGCACGAATGGAAGGGCTAATACATACTCGAAAGCACGAACTTTTTCGGCATTTCATACTCGAAAGCACGAACCGTAACGTCTTCCGATGTTGGAATTAACCTGCAACAATATCGCGCAACGTCGGCATGGGGCCGGCGCGAAGCCAGGCAGGTGCCCGTGACCACATAAAGGAAAGCCCGGCACGAGGCCGGGCATCCCAGGGAGTTTGATGGAGCGACGTCGGCAAACGTCGAACCGGCAGTGATTTGAAACCCGCTGCCCCTTCCAAATACCCCCGAACCCCCTTCGGTTCAAGGATGCGCGTTTCGCGCCACGCCCTCTTTTTGTCTGTGTCCCGGCCCCGCGAAGGGGAAGGAAGATGACGGCGTTTACCCTGGGGGAAGCGACGGCGCTGGCGCTTGGCCGCGTTCGCGGCCGTTCCAACGAAGATGCCCGTGTTGGCGGTCGCGTGAGCCCGCGCGCCAGCGTGCCCGGCATGGCGGCGGTGCGCCGGCGCCCGCCCGCGCGCAGCGGCGCGCCCCACCCGACCGGCGCGCCGATCCGCCGCGACAGCGTGGAGGCGGGGACGTTCGAGGAGCATTTCTTCGCCGTGCCCGCAAAGGGCGAGCCCGATCGCCTGCTGCGCCTGGCGCGCGCCGCGCTCGACACGGGGCGCCGCCTGAAGCGCGCGGTCCGCGCCGAGGGGCGCGTGCTCTCGCCGGCCGAAACCGCGCTCGCCGGTCTCACCGCCGGCGCGGTGCGCGTCTACGAGGAGCTATGCACGCTCGCGCGCCTCAACCAGGGCCGCGTCTATCCCAGCTACGATCGGCTCGCCGCGGTCACCGGCCTTGCCCGCGCCACCGTCGCGCGTGGGCTGCGCGCGCTCGAGATCGCCGGCTTCCTCATCCGCCAGCGCCGCTTCAAGCGCGTCGCGCGTGAAGAGGGCGCCGACACCCCGCGCTACGCCCAGACGTCCAACGCCTATCGCCCGCTGCTCCCCGCGCGGCTCCTTCCCCACCTCCCGCGCTGGCTCTCCCCCGCCCCGCTCCCGGTCGACACCGAGCAGCACGAAGCCGAGCGTGTTGCCGATGTGGCCGCGATGCACGACAGTCTCTCCTGCCGCGAGCTCGCCGAGACCTTGGTAGGCGGCTCGCTCGGCCGCATCCTCGCCCGCCTCGGTGCGCAGCTCGACCGGCGCGACAACGACACCAAGTGCGAGTCTCAAAAAGCGCCGCAACCGCTATTCGATTCCATGTATTCTAGGGAAAACGGCGTCGGCCTAGTCGGCCGACAAATCCGGCCTGACGGCCAAATTTGCTGATCCCGCTCTCGTCCCACAATCCACAGCCCAAGCAGACACACCGGGAAGCGCCGGCTACACCGTCGCCATGCTCCCTAGTGGGATCAAGCGGTTGCCGAAGGTGGCCTCACACCCGCCGACGCCCAGCGGCGATGTCGAGGCGTCGGCTTGTCGACATGTCGGCGCGACTGGTAGCCGCTGCACCGCGCCGTGAAACCGGCTGCGGGTGCTACGCGCTGAGGTGCTGGAACAGGATCGAGCTGCCGACCACGATCAGCACCATGCCACCGATCACCGTGGCGTAATTGCCCATATACGCGCCCACGCGCTTGCCCAGCATCACCCCGCCCGTCGCGACAAAGCTGGTCGTCCCGCCGATCACGAGGCAGGCGATCCCGATGTTCACGTCCATGAGCGCCAGCGTCACGCCCACTGCCGCCGCGCATCATTTGGCAATGGTCGTCTCGTCCAAGCAGCCGATATCGAGCACGCGCTTGTTGGCGCAAAGCCCGGCAATGAACGAAACGCGGTCGACCGGCCGGGGAACGCGCAGGCGCTCGAGCGTGACATAGGTGGGCGTCGTGTGGCGCGCCATGTCGGACCTAGCGATCGCGTTTGTAGACATGTGGGTTCGTCCAGATCCTGTCGCCCGTCAGCTTGAGCGCCGCGGTCCGCAAGGCATTGTCGGCCCGCATCACCAGATCGGCCGACCGTTGCTGTCCCGGCTCGCTGCGAAAGGACGTGGCGTGGAAATAATCGCTCTCGTCTGGCGAGGTCGGCGAGAAATAATAGTTGGAAACGCAGCAGCGCCGGCCATCGTGCCGCACTTCGTTCACCGAATGCCACGAGCGCTTGTTGGTCAGCATGATGACGAGGCTGTTGAACCGGCTCGGAAACGTTCTGGGGCTGGAACGTGGGCCGCCATCCCATAGCTGCAGCGAGCCCCCGAAATCCTCCTCCCACCCCGGCGTCACATAATAAAGGAGGTTGAGGACACGATAGCGCGCGCGCTTCTTGTCGTGCGAATTGTCGAGGTGAGGACGCAAATAGGCGCCCTTCGCCATGGCGCTGATCCCACCCGCGTAAAGATCGACATCGGGTTCCAGGCCGCTCAGACCCGTGATAGCGGCGACCAGCGCGACCACCCGCGGATCCTGAAACGCGTAAACCGCTTCCTCCAGGATCGGGTCATAAGCGTCCATTTGCGCCGCAACGTGCTTGTTTTCCTTGATCGATCGCTTGAGCACCATGCGATCGGACGGCGGAAAGCGATCGTAAATCCGTCGCGCGAGATCCGGGTCGAGAAGATCGAAGACCTGGCAGGACGGAATGTCCCGCTCGTTGCGATAAGCAGCGGTGATGTCCGGCAGGCATGTCTCTAGCCGGCTGACGATTTGATCCGCAATGCTACGACGATCCGCCACGGCCAGCTCCACATTCGGTCTCTCGCTGGTGGCTACCGGGATATGGTTAAAAACTCTTACCGGTCATCGGTCGCGCACAAACGGTGTCGGTACAGCGGCCAGGCGCCGCCCGCCCGCCTACCACCCCGCCACCAGCCGCTGCGCGGCCATGGCAAGGCCGAGGCACGCGCACAGATAGGCCAGATGCACGCCTGCGCGCACCGCGAACGGGCGGCGCGCCAGGTTCAGCCCCGCCGCCTCGCCCAGCACGACGCCCAGCGCAAAGAACAGGAACCACCAGGTGAACAGGAACTGCGTCGTGCCGCGCGCCAGCACCGTCACCCCGTCATGGATCGCGCCGCACGCCAGAAACGTGACGACCAGCGCCAGCGGGCGCGGCACGACGCGGCGCGCCGGCGTGTAGATGTAGCGGCCCAGATAATAGCCGAAGATCGGGTTCCAGTAGCGCCAGAATCCGGCAAACGAGGCCGCCCCGAACGCGCGCACCATCATGCCGCGAAACGACCCGCTGGCCCCCATCGGCACACCGTTCCGGCGCCGCACATATTGCCCCAGCGACAGCGCCACCCCCTGCCCCTTCTTGTCCCCTGTCCCAGACCTTGTGCCCATGGTGTCGCACAAGGCCGCGGGCGCGCGCAAATGAAGGGGACGACGCACGACGGCTAAGGCCCAGTTGCGGTCATCTAGAGAGCCAGCTGAGCTTGCCAATAACAGCCTCTCGTCCACCGCGATCGGATGCTCCGATCACCCGACGCAGTTCGCCTTGGGCGATCGATCATCGGCTTGGGTCAGATCAGCAACTAAGTCGTTTCTCGCGCGCGTCTAACCATTCCGCGGAGCAGTTTCCGACGGCGCGCAGTGCCGAGGCGCTGGTGTCGCTACATGGAACGACCGTCACGCGCGATCGGTCTGATCGCGCGTGACGGTGGCCGATCAAAAGCGCAGTCGCAGGCCGGTGGAGATCGTCTCCTGGTGGTCGTCGCGGCCGGTCTGCGCGGAGGCGGTGCTGAACAGGTCGAGCCCGCCGGTCAGGCGATAGCTGACCCCGGCCGAGGCGGTGCCGACAAGCCGCGCACGCGCCGCCCCAATCGCTTCGAGCCCGAGCGGCCCGCCGGCGTAGCTCGCCAGCGCATCGGTCCGGCGTCCCTCGATCTGGTAGCGCGCGCCGAGCGCGACGAACGGCCGCAGCGGCGCGGTCGAGACGTC
This sequence comes from Sphingomonas dokdonensis, assembly GCF_002197685.1. GTDB lineage: Bacteria > Pseudomonadota > Alphaproteobacteria > Sphingomonadales > Sphingomonadaceae > Sphingomonas > Sphingomonas dokdonensis. The sequence continues at coordinate 11,027 of NZ_NBBI01000009.1, forward strand.
GCTGCGCGCCAGCATCACCCCGCCGTCGACGAAGCCCGCGACGTGGCGGTCGCGCGCGACATTGAGCGCGAACGCCCCGCCGGTCTCGGTCACGCCATCGCGCGTGGTGCGCAGATAGGTGACCCCGGCGCGCGGCCGCAGCGACCATTCGGTGCCCATTTCGAGCGCGTAGCTGATCGAGAGATCGGCGACCCAGCTGTGGAGATCGTAGCTGCCGGTCGCGCGCGCGGTGCCCGGCAGCGCGCGCGTGGTGCGGGCCTCGCCGCCGTCGTACAGCACCGAGGCGGTGAGCCCGACGCCGTTCGCAGCGTAGCGTGCGTGCACGCCCGCGACGAAGCCGTCGCTCTTCGTCTCCGCGCCCAGCGCGCCGATCGTCTGGCGCGTGTCGAGATAGCCGCCGAACGCGCCGACCGCGAAGCTCGCGTCGCCGTAGCCGATCCCGCCGAGGAAGCCGTAGCCGCGCGTGCGTGCCTTGGCCGTGCCCTCCGCCTGGTCGGCGCCGAGCGTGTGCCACTGGCCGACGCCCTGGCCGAAGGTGAACAGCCCCGGATCCTCGCGCAGCGTGGCGAAGGCCGGGCCGCGTGCCGCGCCGGCGAGCGTCAGCGCATTGTCGACCCCCGCCTGCGTCGCCGAGGCATAGGGTTCGGGCGTCAGCTGCGCGAAGGCGCGCGCGTTCGACGTGCCGTCGGCATTGAGCAGCGCGGGAAGCGCGGCGAACAAGGTGCTCGTCGCCGGCTGCGCCTGCAGCGTCGTATTGGCATAGGCGATCGAGCGCGCGACCTGCGGGGTGAAGCCCGCACCGCCGAGGAACTGGCCGAGCAGCTGGATGCGATCGGCGCGCTGGACGACGAAGCCGAACAGGCTGTCGGGCTTCACCACCGTCGTATAGCTGCCGGTGATCCCGCCGCTCGCCACGACCAGATCGTACGACGTGCCGGGGCGGATCGTGCCGAGCGGGGCGAGCTGCAGTGTCGCACCTGACGCGATCGTCACCGCACCCGTCACTTGCAGCCGGTCCGCGCCCGTCGAAGCGACCTCGAACAGCGACAACGAGCTCGCACCGAGCGCGACGTTGCCGGTGACGCTCATCGTACCGACGCCAGTCGCACCCGGACTGAGCGTGCCGGCGACCGCGAGATTGCCGGTGACGCTGCCCGCCGAGCCGAAGGTCGCACCCTGGGCGACGGTGATCTGGCTGGCGGTGAGCGTCGAGCCCGTAAGCCCGACGAGGCGACCGCCCGATATGTCGACCACACCGAGCGCTGCCGTGCCCGACAGCGTCGCGAACCCGCCGCTCTGCACGTAGCGTTCGACGTTGGCGATGCCGGCGAAGGCAACCGGCGCCGTGGCGCTGCCGCCCGACACCGCGATCGTGTCGGTCCCTGCGCCGCCGTCGACACTGCCGGCGAAGCCGCCGGCGATCGTGAAGCGATCGTCGCGCGCGCCGAACTGGACCTGCTTCACGGTGAGCGCGGCGCCGGTATCGACCGCGAGGTCGGTGCCCGCAGTGATGCGCTGATAGCCTTGCGTGCCGGCGAGCGTCAGCGTGCCGCTGCCCTCGGTCGTAAGCAACTCGAAGCCAGTGAGCGTGCCGCTCGTGAGCGTGCGGTTGCCGGCGAGTTCGAGCGTCGCGGCGTCGGTGCCCGCGCCGCCAGCGACGGTGCCGGCGAGCGTGCTGCCCGCCGCGAGCCGCAAGCTGTCGTCGCCCGCGCCGAGATCGACCGCGCCGGCGAGCGTGCCGCCATTGGCGACCGTCAGCGCCTGCGCGCCGTCGCCGAAGCCGAGCGCGGTGCCCGGCGTGCCGAGCGTGCCGGTAATCGTCAGCGCGCCGCCCGCGAGCGCCACCTGCTCGAACCCGGTAACGATGCCGGCGAGTGTGACGGGATCGGTGCCGGTGAACGCCAGCGTGTCGCTGCCCGCGCCACCATCGACATTCCCGGTGAAGCGGCCCGCCACGGTGAAGCGATCGTCGCGCGCACCGAACTGGACCTGGCCTGCAGTGAGCGACGCGCCGGTATCGATCGCGAGATCGGTGCCCGCGACGACGCGCTGATAGGTCTGCGTCCCCGTCAGCGTCAGCCTGCCGCTACCCTCGGTCGTCAGCAGTTCGAAGCCGGCGAGCTGGTCGCCCGCGAGCGTCCGATTGCCGGCGAGCGCGAGCGTCGCGCTGTCGGTGCCCGCGCCGCCAAGCACGGTGCCGTTGAGGATGCTGCCCGCGGCGAGCCGCAGCGCGTCGTCGCCGGTGCCGAGATCGATCGTGCCGGCAAGCGTGCCGCCCGATGCGACCGTCAGCGCCTGCTCGCCGTCACTAAAGGCGAGCGTGGCGCCGGGGGTGCCGAGCGTGCCCGTTACCGTCAGCGCGTTGCCGGCGAGCGCGATCCGCTCGAACCCGGTGATCGCGCCGCCGATCGTGACGAGGGCGGTATCGGCAAAGGCGATCGTGTCGCTGCCCGCGCCGCCATCGGCATTGCCGGCGAAGTTGCCCGCGATCGTAAAGCGATCGTCGCGCGCACCGAACTGGACCTGCCCCGCGGTGAGCGACGCGCCGGTGCCGATGGTAAGGTCAGTGCCCGCGTCGATGCGCTGATAGCCCTGCGTGCCGGCGAGCGTCAGCGTGCCGCTGCCCTCGGTCGTGAGCAGCTCGAAGCCGGTCAGCGTGCCGCCAGCGAGCGTGCGATCGCCGGCGAGTTCGAGCGTCGCGCTGTCATTACCCGCGCCGCCCGCGACGGTGCCGGCAAGGATGCCGCCCGCCGCAAGCCGCAGGCTGTCGTCGCCCGCGCCGAGATCGATCGCACCGGCAAGCGTGCCGCCCGGCGCGACAACGAGCGCCTGCGCGCCGTCAGCAAAGGCGAGGCCGGCGCCATTGCTGCCGAGCGTGCCCGCGATCGTCAGCGCGCCGCCCGCGAGCGCCACCTGCTCGAACCCGGTCGCGGTGCCGGCGAGCAGCACCGGGCCGCTCGCGGTGAAGGCCAGCGTGTCGCTGCCCGCGCCGCCGGTGTAGCTGCCGGCCGCACGCGTTACGCCCAGCGCCAGCGTGTCGTCACCGCCGCCGAGCGAAACCGCGGCGAGATCGCCGTCGACCGCCAGCGTCTCGTTCGCATCGCTGCCGGTCACCTCGCCGACGGTGAACCCGCCGAGCGCGAGGCTGAGCCCGCTGCCGGCGAGCGCGATCTGTTCGAACGACTGGTCGAGCGTGAGCGACAGCGTGCCGCTGCCCTCCACCGCCAGCTGCTCGAATCCGCTGCGCTGGCCGATCCCGCTGCGGTCGCCCGCCAGCACCACGCGGTAGAGATCGCTCCCCGTGCCGCCATCGACGACGCCTGCGCTGCTGCCGGCATAATCGACGAATACGTCGTTGCCGCTGCCCAGCAGCACCGCGCCGCCGATCGTCCCGCGATTGTCGACGCGGTCGTTGCCGCCCGCAAGATCGACCCCGCCGGTGATCGTGCCGCGATTGTCGAGCGTCTCGTCCGCGTCGCTGCCGGTGACGGTGATCGCCCCCGCGCTGCTCAGCGTCTGCCCCGCGGCGACGCTGATCGTCCCGCCCATCACGCCGATCGTGTCGAAGCGGAAAGTGCCCGAATAGGCGACGTTGCCCTCACCGATCTGCGCGAAGCGTTCGAAATTGACGAACTGGTCGCCGTTGACCGCGCCGCCGCCGGTCGCGTCGATGACGAGGCTGTCGGTGCCGAGCCCGGCGTCGACCGTGCCGACCAGGCCTGCGCTGGCGCGCTGCACAAAGGTATCGTCGCCCAGCCCGAGGAACACGTCGCCTTCGATCCGGCCGCTGTTCTCGATCCGGTCGTCGCCTGCGCCGAGCGCGATCGAGCCGATGATCGTGCCGGTGTTGACGATGCGATCGCTGCCCGTTCCGGTCGTCTGGACCGCACCGGCGAGATACGGCGCGCCGGCGATCGCGCCGATCTGATCGCCCGCCGTCAGGGCAGTGCCCGCGCCGCCGCGGATCGTGCCCGTGTTGACGAGGTCGAGCGGGGCGTCGAGCGCGATCAGCGCGACCGAGCGCGTGCCCGTCGCCTCGATCGTGCCGTCGTTGGTGACGCCCGCGGTGACGCCCACGGCGTTGCGCCCGCTCAGCCACAGCGCCGAGGCGGGATCGCTGAAGCTGATCGTCTCGCCGTCGGGGAAGGTGAAGCTGTCGACCGTCCCGCCGCCGTTGGCGCTGATCGTGCCCGTGTTGGCGACACTGATCGTGCCGCTGCCGGCTGAGCCCGAATAGTCGGAGATAGCGATAAAGGCGGCGAGCGCCGCTTCGTCGGTCGCGATGATCGTGCCGCTGTTGGCGAGCGTTATATTGCCCGTGCCGCCGTTCGACGCGCCGATGGTGATCGCCACCGCTCTGTCGCCGTCGGTGATCGTGCCGCTGTTGGTGAGCGCGGCGGTGAGCAAGGCCGACGTTTCGGCCGGCGGGAAGCTCTGATATTCCTCGAGCCCGATCGAAATGCCGCCGTCGATCGCACCGCTGTTGCCGGCGATGATCGCACTGGCGTTAATTCCCGACAGGACGACGGCGGTCTCCTCGCGATCGTTGGCGATCGTGCCGCCATTGTCGAACGCGAGCGTATCGATCGTGTCGAGGCGGACCGCCCGGCCGGCGAGATTCGCGCTGCCGATCGTGCCCGTGTTGGTGAAGCTCCTCACCCGGCCCCCGACGCCGCCGTCGATCGTACCTTGGTTCTCGAACGCGATCGGCATGGTGAGGCCGACGACGGTCGGGTCGCTGCCATAGGTCGGATAGGCGAGCACCGCGCCGGTGATCGCCGCGGTGTTGATGATCGTGCCGTCGCCCGACAGCGCGACGTCGCGCGCGAACGGCGCCGGCGCGGCGATCGTCACCACCGTGTCGCTGCCGAGCGCGCGCACGCCCTCGCGCTCGAAATTGGTGGCGGAAAGCGCGCCGAGCGTGACGGTGCCGCTCGTCCGGCGCGCCTGGATCAGCGTGTCGATCCCCGCCCCGCCGTCGATCGTGCCGCTGACGCCGGTCGTCTCGCCGAACGCGACGAACGTGTCCTCGCCGCTTCCGAAGGTGAGATTGCCGGTGATCGTGCCGCCATCGGCGATGTAGACCGCCGGGGCGTAGAGATAGCTGGACGCGGTGACGTCGCCGGCGATCGTGCCGCGGTTGATCAGCGCGCCGCCACCCAGCTCGACCGCGGTGGCGCCGCGGATCGTGCCGCCCGCCTCGTTGACGATCGTGCCGGTATAGCCGCCGACGATCGCGGTGCCGCGCGTGCTCTCGATCGTGCCGCTGTTGGTGATCGTGCTGGTGCCGAACCCGCCCTGCACCGCGGTGCCGTCGCTGCGGATCGTGCCGCTGTTGGTCAGCGTGGTGACGTTGGCGATGCCCAGCGCTGTTGACGCACGGGCGCCAAATGCCGTGATCGTGCCGCTGTTGGTCATCTCGCGCACGCTGTCCACCGCAGTGCCGCCGCCCGTCAGCGTGATCGTGCCGGTGTTGGCGAAACTGTCGCCGGTGAACACCGCTCGGCCAGCGTAATAGGTGCCCGGCGCATTGATGACGCTGATCGTGCCGTTGTTGGTGAGATCGGCGGTGCCGCCAAGGATCGCGGCGACGCCGTAGGCGAAGCTCTGCGATCCGACGGTCAGCGCAAGATCGCCGTTGTTGACGATCGCAAGGTCGCGCGCCGGCCCGGCGAGCCCCTCGGTCAGCTGCGCGACGGTCAGGATCGTCGCGTCGAGGAGCGTGCGATCGGCGGTCGAGATCGCGCCGTTCAACGTCACGCTGCCGTTGCCGACAAGGCCGATCGAGGTCGCGATCGGCTGCGGCGCGGTCAGCGTCACCGCGGCATTGTTCGACAGTTCAAAGGCGAGCGCCTCGAACCCGCTGGTGAGCGCGAGCGTCGCGCTGCCATCGGCCGTGACGCGCGTGCGCAGCGTGTCGTAGCCGTCACCCGCATCGACCCCGCCGGTCGCCCCGGCGAGCGGGCGCGCGGGATCGCCGCCCAGCGTCACCACCAGTTCGTCGTTGCCGCCGCCCAGCAGGATCGCACCCGCAACACTGCCGCCATCGTCGACGAACAGGTCGCTGCCGTAATCGTAGAGGAAGGGCGAGGTGAGATCGACGGTGCCGGTGATCGTGCCGGCGTTGACGATGCGGCCCGAGCTGCCGCTGCTGGCGATCGCCAGCGTGCCGCCGCTGATCCGCCCGCCTGCCGCATTGTTGAGCGTCGCGCCGTTCAGCGTCACGCCGGTGGTGCCGCCGGTGATCGTCCCGCTGTTGGTCAGCCGCCCGCCGAGCAGCGCGACGCCGGTGGTCGCGCCCGCGATCGTCCCGCTGTTGGTCGAGGCGGTCGCGCCGCCGGCGTAGAAGCTGGCGCCGATCCCGCCGGTCGAGCGGATCGTGCCGCTGTTGACGAGCGCGCCGAAGCCGTTGACCGAAGCGGCGGTGCCGCTCGCGGTGATGCTGCCGCTGTTGGTCAGCTGGCGCGACGCGCGCACACCCGCGCCGCCGAGCGACGTGATCGTGCCGCTGTTCGTCACCGTATCGGGCGATCCGACCGCATATTCGCCGATCGTCGCGGAGCCGGCGTTGGCGAAGGTCGCGGTGATCGTGCCGCGATTGTCGAAGGTGAGCCCGAAGCCGCCAGAACCGAAGCTGGTCATCACCGCCGCGCCGCCCGTCACCAGCGCCGTTTCGTTGACCACGGTGCCGCTGCCCGACAGCGCGACGCCGTTGCCCGTGGTGAAGCCGGTGGCGAGCGTCGCGGTCGCGTTGTTCGACAGGTCGAGCCCGAGCAGCTCGAAATTGGTCGGCAGCACGGTGCGCGTGATCGTCGTGTCGGCGTCGATCCCGATCGCCAGCGTGTCGGTGCCTGCGCCGCCGTCGATCGTGCCGGTGATCGATGAGACGCGCCCGCTCGCCGCGTCGAAGCGCGCGCGCAGCGTGTCGTTGCCTGCGCCGAGTGTGAGGCTGCCGTTGATCGTGCCGGTGCGCGTGTCGATCGTGCTGCTCTGCCCCGACGGCGCGGTCGACACGACCGATCCATTGATCGTGCCGGCGTTGGTCAAGTTGAGCGTGCCGGTGATGCGGATCGCGGTCGCGCTGCCGCCGATCGTCGCGCCCGCCGCGTTGCTGATCGTCACGAAGCCGCCGCCGCTGACCGTCGCGGGCGTGCCGCTCGACACGATCGATCCGGTGTTGACGATGTTGAGCCCCGCCTGGGTCGAGGCGATCGCCGCCCGGCTCGTGCCGTCGATCGTCCCGGCATTGTCGACGTAGGAGACGGTTCCCGCGATCCCGCCGGTGATCCGCCCGGCCGCGCGATTGTTCACCGACACACTCCCGGAACCGGTCTGATCGGCGATGATCGCTTCGCCCGCGGTGCCCGCGATCGTCCCGGCGTTGTTGATCGTCGCGCCGACGAGGCCGGTGGTGTTGGCGGGGCTGCGGCGCACGAGGATGCCTTGCGCGCCCGAGACGGTGCCGCCCGCCGTGACGTTGATCGCCGCACTCGACGAGGGGTAAATCGTGTACGTCGTTCCGGGGACGCAATAATTGACCGACGCGCCGGCATAGGGATCGGTGCAGACTTCGGTGCGCGGATCGCCCGTCGTCACGAACACGCCGGGCTTGGCGGCACCGCCATCGACCAGCCCCGCGATGCGCAGCGCATTGCCCTGGCCCAGCATGGTGATCGCCGCCGCGGTCGCGCCCGGCTGCACGCTCGCGCCGCGCGCGACGACGACGGTGGTATCGCCGGTCGCGACGGTCAGCCCGTCGGCATCCGTGCCGGTGCAGTTGATGGTCCCGCCGGGGATGGTCGGATCGGGGGTGCATTCCGCAGTCGCCGGGCCGGCCAGAACGACTGCCAGCGTGAAGGCACTCGCGCCCAGGCCATAGCGGCCCATCCGGCGTCCACGCGGCGCAATAATTCCAGCCATGAAATTCCCCCTAGATCAGCATCTTCTTGTGCGACGCTCCGCGATCTGTCGAGTGGGCAAAGCTGGTTTCCGTTCGGGAGAACGTTGCTGCAACTTGATAAACTGTTCCAGCGGCGGGCGAACCGGCAAGGCTATAGCTAATCCACTATCGGACCCTCGTTCTGGCCGCCGTTCTGCTTTCCTTGCCAGAACCGGTCGTTCAGACGGTGCTTAGCGGCTTTCCGAAAAACGGACATTCTGCTTCCACCCAAGCGCGCTCATTCGGGGCTCATGCTTTCAGACATGTCGACACCCCGACATGCCTCCAACCTCCGCCAGCACTCCCTTGTCATCAGCGCTCAAGCTGTCGGCAGTTAGACAAATCTACGTGTCGACACCCCGACACCCCGACACCCCGACACACGTCCCCTCACCCCGCCAGCGCCACCCTGCGGCAATGGTCGAGGTAGCCGCTCTCGTGCTGCCCGGCGAGCACCACCACGCTGCGCCACAGCCAGGTCGGCGTGTCGCCGCGCGCGGCCTGGGTGTCCGCCGCCAGCCGCGCCGCCCAGCCTTCACGCGTCGATGCGTCCATCTGCCGGCTGTGCGCCACGCCCACCACGAAGGCGAGGTAGCGCGCCGCCTTTACCGCCTCGCCGCGCGAGAATTGCTCCACCTCGATCTTCAGATCCTGCGGCGCCAGCTCGCGGATGAAGAAGGATCCGCCCAGCATCTCGACCGGCAGCAATCGCCCACCGAGGAACGGCGACAGCGCGCACGCCGCCTGCCGCACCCGCTCGGCCGGCTGGTTGGGCATCGCCGCGGGATCGTCCGCCGGCGCGACCGAGGCGACCGCTTCCTTGATGTCGACCAGCGCGTAATCGGCGCGCCGGTCGGTGCGATCGAGCGCCAGCAGCACGGCATAGCGCCGCAGCCCCAGCGAGCTGCACCCCTTCATCCAATAGGCTGCATCGACCAGCCGCACGCGCCGCTTGCGATTGGCGGGATTGAGCGAGAGCACCATGTCGCACACGTCGGGGCGGGTGAACAATTCGCCCAGCGCGTCGCGCTCGGCCGCCTCCAGGTCCCAGAACTTCTTGCCGCGCGGCAGCTCGGGCTCGTCGCCGTCGAGCCGTTCCTTGGCCAGGTGCTTCCAGCGCCGCCCCGCCGCGCGGCGCCGCACGCTTTTCACCGCATCGGGCGTGGCGCCCGGATCGCCATGCACCGGATCGGCGATCCCTGCGGCATAGCCCTCCAGCATCGCATCGAGGATCTGCACCGTCGCGATCCCCGGCAGGTCCGCGCCGCGCGCCGCGGTCGCCAGCGACAGCCCCAGCCGGATGAGATCAAACGCCGGATTGCCGATCACCGCCTGGTCGAGATCGCGGATCTGCACCGCCAGCCCATCGCCCCCGTCGGAAATCGCGCCGAGGTTGCCGAGGTGGCAATCGCCGCAGATCCACACCGGGGGCCCGTCGGGAATGGCCACCGGCGCCGCGGCCAGCCAGTCGTAGAATTGCGCGGTATTGCCCCGCACATAGGCGTGCGCCGAGCGCGCCATCTTGCGATCGCGCTGCGCGACGAGAACGGCGTGGCGCTCCGCCGGGGCGACCTTGCTCAAGAGCGGAAAGCGGAGGGAAAGAAGATCATCCCCGCCGAACAATGCGCCGGCCGGTCCGTTCCACGCGCACTACATCCCCTGTGCTTGCCGGCACCTGCTCCGAGGACCAGGAGACAAGGTGGGTGGGCAAGTGAGCAGGCGGCGCGCTGTGTCTACACATCGACACCGCTACACCCATACATGTCGCGTTGTCGATCAACAGTCTTTCCTCGCCCGCTTACAGCGCTTTCGGATCGACCAGCACCTTGTTGCCCTTGGCCGACATGCTGGGCGCGCCCCGGTTCAGCATCGCCCACACCTGCGCGGGCGCTGGGAGCGCGGAGAACGAAGGAAAGGATTGAACCCGCCCGTCCACATCGGTCAGCGTCACCGCATAGGTGCCACTGTTGTTGACCTGGCCCATGAGCGACGGGTGAACCGAGATCACACGCCCGGAATCGCCCAGCGCCATGACATAGCGTGCCTCATTCCCATCGGCGCGGTACACGCCATAAGCGACGCTGGCGTCCCCTTCGCGGCACCAGCGGCGCGGCGGTTCGGGCTTTTTCTTGCCCTCGGCCACCTGCTGCTGCGCAGCCATGTTGCCGACCAGTTCCATCAGCACCGCTGCGCCGTCCGGTTTCACCTGCTTTGCCTTGCGAAAGGTGAGGGGGCGGGGGCAGGCTGCGATCGGCACCGCCGTGATCGCAGCGGTGCCGCCCCCGGGGTAGGTCTCGGGTGTTTCATGGCGCGCCTTGGGCCAGCGGATGCCGGCGATCAGCTGCAGGAGCTGCGCATCGAGCTGGTCGGCGTCCAGGCTCTTCGCGCTCATGCGGACCGCCACGATCCAGTCGCCAAGCGGCATCACGGCAAGCGTGGTGCTGCGAAACGGGCCGTCCGTCGCGGCGTAGGTCTGGCGCAGCGACGCGGCGACCGGCGCGCTGCCCGCCGCGCCGCCCGCGGCGAAACCGATCGGCGTCGCGCTGGCCGGCGTCAGCCGGCCAAAGGCGCCGTTCGCCTCAAGCGTGGTGCGCGCCCGGTCGAACCACAGCGCCGTGTCGGCGATCGCCGGCTTGAAGAGGTACAGCGTCGCGATGATGCCCTGATCGGGCGTTTCGAACTGCGCCGTCACATCATGCTCGCTTTGCGTCGTGTCATGCAGCGCCGTGCGCGGCATGCCGTTGAGCCGCGCCGTCAGGATCAGCCCGGTTGCGGCATGTTGCCAGCCCTTGTCGGCGGGCACCGCCAGATCGCGCGCCGCCAGCGGCGTTGCCAGGGTAAGCGCCACGATCGTCATCACCGCCCGCATCTGCATCCCCCTTTATACCGCCGGATCAAGACCATGCGTCGACAGCGCGAGGGTGCGGATCGCGGCCGGCCTCGTCAAGCAGCGCGACGGGGAAGGGCGAGAAGGCGGGCGATCCGACCGAGTGCTTTGCCCGATCGAACGCTTTCTCAGCACCGCACCGGAGCGGCTGGCATTTGTGGCGATGGGATTTGGCGTGTTCGTCGCCGGGTGGCTCGCGCTATGGCGCGAACAGTCGCGCCAGGGTTGGCGGTGCGATAGTCAGGAACCACCATGACCGCGCTTCGCCCACTCGCCGCGCTGCTCGCCTGCGCCGCCCTTCAGACCGGCTGCGCCGCCCCTCACGCCGGCGCGCCCGCTGCCCCATATCTGGCGACCCGCGCGTTCGATCCGACAATCCTGCTCACCGCGCTGGCCACGGGCACGCTGACGCGGCGCGACGGCTGCATCCGCCTCGGCGATGCCCTGGTCGTCTGGCCGCGCGGCACCCGCCTGGTCAGCGAGGGGCGCCGCCAGGTCGTCGTCACCCCCGACGGTCGCCGCTACGCGCCGGGATCGCGCGTGACGCTGGGGGGAGGGGGCAGCGACACCCCGCCAGACCGACTCGCCACCCCGCTGCCGCCCGCCTGCACCGGCCCCTTCTTTCACGCCAATTAGCGCCGCGCTGCGCTCTTTCTTCGGCAAAGGCTGACGAACGGGGGTAAAGCCACCAACGGCAGCAAGCACGGGCGAGAACCACCATGCGGATCGAGGCGCTTCATCACGTTCAACTGGCCATGCCGGCCGGCGGGGAGGGGGCGGCGCGGCGTTTCTATGCCGACGTCCTCGGCATCCCAGAGGTCGCCAAGCCCCCGCATCTCGCCGCGCGCGGCGGATGCTGGTTCGAGCGCGGGCCGCTCCGGGTGCACCTCGGGGTCGAGCAGGATTTCCGCGCCGCGACCAAGGCACACCCGGCGTTTCTCGTCACCGACCTCCCCATGCTCCTCGCCCGGATCGAAGCCGCGGGCTTTCGCGTGACCCAGGACGCCCCGCTCGAGGGCTACACCCGCCGCTACGTCACCGACCCCTTTGGCAATCGCCTCGAACTGATGGAGCCAGATTGATCGACAGGCCGACGTGTCGACAGGTCGACAGATCGCCGCGCCGCGTGAGACATCCCGCCCACCCAACCGCTCCGGCGCGGCGGAGCCCAGTCGCGAAACGCCCTTGGCACACTCGCCGTTTGCCGCCCGCGCTCGCCTACCCCGGACGCCGCCCTGTGCGGGTCGGGGGCGGGGGGCTGCTGGACGCCGGGATCAAACCCGGCGGAGCGTTAGCTTGCCGGCAGTCGCGGTTGGCAGTCGATAGGGTGTAATCCGGCCGCCCGCGCTCACCTTATACCCGCGCTCGCCTCATAGATGCCGCCCGGCGTCCATGCGCTGGTGCAGGATCCGGATCACCGCGATCCCGTAATCGGTTGGCCGAAAGTAAATAACATGCTGCCCGGCGCTGCGGCGTCGATAGCCCGGCCGGATATGGTCGCAGCCCGGCGCGCGCAGCGGTGCCGCGGCAAGCGCCGCGCAAGCCGCCGCGATCAGATCGGCATAATCCAGCGCCTGGGCCAGCCCCCAGCGGATGACGGTGTGATCGAACAAGGCGTCCAGATCGCGCTGCGCGCGTGCAGATCGCGCTGCGCGGGTGGGGACAGCCGGTATTCAGCCATGCTGCGCGATTTTTGCGCGTTTGAATGCAGCAACATCGAACGGCGCCGGCTCGCCGCTTTCCTCGCCCTCGATCAGCGCGTCGCGCAGTTGCTCGATGGCGGCGCTGCGCTCCTGCGCGCGTCGGATCAGGTCGCGGATCGCCTCACTGTCGTTGGTATAACGACCGGCATCGATCTGCGCCGCGATCCAGGCATTCTGCTGTTCGGTCAGCGTGATGGTCTTGCGAACGACGGCCATGGCGCGCCTCTCAAATCATACTATCGGTGCACTATAGCATGATGCGCTGATGCCCAGCACTTCCCGCCAAAACATCTCGACAAGCCAACATGTCGACATGTACCGCCGTCGCCATGCCGACAATCGCGATCATCAGCCAGAAGGGCGGGGCGGGGAAGACGACGCTCGCGCTCCACCTTGCCGCCGTCGCGCAGGAGGCGGGGCGGGTGTCGCTCATCATCGATACCGATCCGCAGGCGACGGCGAGCCAATGGGCCGCGTGGCGCCAGGATCAGCCGCCCGAGGTGATCGACAGCCCCCCGCCGCGGCTCGCCGCGAAGGTCGCCGCGGCGACGGGGCAGGGGGCCGAGCTGATTGTGATCGACACGCCGCCCCACGCCGACAGCGCCGCGCGCGCCGCGGTGGAGGTCGCCGATCTCGTGCTCATCCCGTGCCGCCCGAGCGCGTTCGATCTCGCCGCGATCCAGACGACCGCAAAGCTGGTGCAGCTCTTGCGCAAGCCCGCCTTCGTCGTCTTCACCGCCGGGCCGCCCAACGCCCCGCGCGTCTATGCCGAGGCGGGCGAGCTGGTCGACAGCTACGGCACGCCGCCAGCGCCGGTGATCCTGCCCGATCGCGCGGCCTATCGCCACGCCTCGGCCGAGGGGCGCACCGTCACCGAGGCCGAGCCCGCGGGCCGCGCCGCGGACGAGATGCGCGCGCTGTACAAGTGGACATGTCGACAGCTAGACTTGCCGACACCGCGTTTTCCGAAAGGCCGCTCATGAGCCGCAAGCCCAGTTTCGCCAATCTGCGCACCGCCAAAACGGCGGAGGCCGCAGCCCCCGCATCCGAGGCCGAACATATCCGGAAGGCGGCCGAGATAACCCCGAAAGAGGGCCGGGCCGAGCGCTCGGAAGGCCGCCCCGAAAGCCGGATCGGGCGCAAGCAGATCGCCGGCTTCTTTACGCCGGAGATGAGCTTTGCCATGCATATGCTCGCACGCCGGCAGGATAAAAGCCTGCAGGCGTTAATGGCCGAAGCATTCAACGATGTGCTACGTAAGTATGGCGAAAGCCCGATTGGAGAGTGATCCACGACGGACCAATGCAATGGCCGCGCGGATAGATTAAAAGGTACAGTTAACGGATGGAACGTGAATTCATTGCCTACGGGCTTATTGCATTGCTGGCGATCATCGGCCTGCCGCTCGCCGGCTGGTCATGGGAAAAGCGCCGCCGCATGAAGCTGCGCCGGCAGGGGATCAAACGCTACGGTCATTGATCGCGGCAAGCGGGCGCCCGGATCAGCCACCGGGCGCGCATCATTGATTCCCGGCCGGTTCAGCCAAGCAACGGCAAAACGATCATCGCCCATAATGCCAGCGACAGCGGCGTGGCGACAACAAGTCCGGTTAGCGGCGGGGTGCGTGCAACATCGTCCATTGGTCGAACTCCTGCTGACCTCCGGGCCGTGTCTCCTCACCTGACGTGCGACGCCAACACCGCCCTTCGCAACACTGTCACCGCGCTGCTTAAGGGCCGGTTTATTCAACGCCCGTACTACAACGTAGTTGCGTTGCTTACCCGTCGTTCACCGCATTCAGGATCGCGCGACCATAAGCGGTCTTCTTGAACCGCTCGCCGGCCGCGATCGCCTCGTCCTTGCCGATAAAGCCTTGCAGATAGGCGATTTCCTCCAGGCACGCGATCTGGATGCCTTGGCGATGCTGCAGCGTGCGAACGAACTCCGACGCCTCGAGCAGGCTGTCGTGCGTGCCGGTATCGAGCCAGGCATAGCCGCGCCCCATCTGCTCGACGAAGAGGTCGCCAGCCTCCATGTAGAGGCGATTGAGGTCGGTGATTTCCAGCTCGCCGCGCGCGCTCGGCTTGAGGTTGCGGGCGAACTCCACGACGCGATTGTCGTAGAAATACAAGCCCGTAACCGCATGGTTCGACTTGGGGTTCTTCGGCTTTTCCTCCAGGCTGACGGCGCGGCCATCCTCGGCGAGCTCGACCACGCCATAGCGCTCGGGATCCTCGACGCGGTAGCTGAACACCGTCGCGCCCTCGGTGCGGTTCACCGCGCTCGCGAGCAGGTCGGTCAGATGCGCGCCGAAGAAGATATTGTCGCCCAGCACCAGCGCGACATTGTCATCGCCGATGAAGTCCGCGCCGATCGTGAACGCCTGCGCCAGCCCCTCGGGCTTGGGCTGCTCGGCATAGCTGATCTGGAGACCCAGTGCGCTGCCGTCGCCGAACAAGCGCTTGTAATTGTCCAGATATTCCGGGCTGGAGATGATCAGCACCTCGCGAATGCCGGCAAGCATCAGCACCGACAGCGGGTAATAGATCATCGGCTTGTCATAGACCGGCAGCAGCTGCTTGTTCACCGCCAGCGTCGCCGGGTGAAGCCGCGTGCCCGAGCCGCCCGCGAGAATGATGCCCTTCACTTGTTGGCTCCGATCAGTTCGTCGAGAATGTCACTGAGCGCGTCCTGCCAGGAACGCGGCGCGATGCCGTACGCCGCGCCGATCGCGTCGTGGCTGAGCAGCGAATTGGCCGGGCGCTTGGCCGGCGTCGGATAGTCGCTGGTGGGGATGCCCTTCACCGCGGCCGATGCCCCGCCGCGGCTGGCGCTCTGCGCAAAGATCTCGCGCGCGAAGCCTGCCCAGGTGGTCGGGCCGGCATTGGAGAAGTGGAACGTGCCGGTCGGCGCGCTGTCGTCCTCGACCAGCCGCAGCGTGATCGCCATCAGTGCGCTTGCCAGATCCGCCGCGCTGGTCGGCGTGCCATGCTGGTCCTCGACCACCATCAGCGTGTCGCGCTCCGCACCGACGCGCAGCATCGTCTTCACGAAATTGTTGCCGTGCGCCGAGACGACCCACGCTGTCCGCACAATGACATGCCGCGCGCCCGAGGTGCGTACCGCCAGCTCGCCACCCAGCTTCGACGCGCCGTATACGCCGAGCGGCGCGACGGGATCGTCGACCTCCCACGCGCCAGCCTTGTCGCCGGCAAAGACATAGTCGGTCGAGACCTGGACCATCGGGATGCCGGCCTTGGCGCAGGCCTCGCCGAAGGCGGCCGGGGCCATGGCGTTGACCGCCCAGGCGGTGACGACGTCGCTTTCCGCCTTGTCGACCGCCGTGTACGCCGCCCCGTTGATCACCGCGGCCCACTCGCGCTCCGCGACCTTGGCGGCGATCGCGCCGGTATCGGTGAGGTCGAGATCGGCGACGTCGATCGCGACGACCTCATAGCCGTCAGGCCAGGCGCAACGCTGAAGCTCGGTGCCGAGCTGGCCGTTCCCGCCGGTGACGAGGATGGCGCGGGTCATGCGGAAGATCCTTCGTCATGCCGGGCTGGTCCCGGCATCCAGCGGGCCGCACAATCACCGGCCGCTGGGTTTGCGGCACCCTGGATGCCGGCACAGGGCCGGCATGACGGGGGGAGCGAGGCCATCACGCCGCGACACCCCGGCGCTGCGCCGCGCCGCGCTTGACGATCGGGCGCCACCAGGCCTCGTTGTCGAGATACCAGCGCACCGTCTTCTCGATCCCGGTCTCGAACGTCTCCTCAGGCCGCCAGCCGAGCTCCTGCTCGATGCGGGTGGCGTCGATCGCATAGCGCTTGTCGTGTCCCGGCCGGTCGGCGACCGAGGTGATCTGTGTCGCATAGGGCTTGCCGTCGGCGCGCGGGCGCAGCCGGTCGAGGATGCCGCAGATCGTGTGGACGACCTCGATGTTCTGCTTCTCGTTGAACCCGCCGACATTGTACGTCCGGCCGAGCTCACCGCGCTCGAACACCGCCTGCAGCGCGCGGACGTGATCCTCGACGAACAGCCAGTCGCGCACCTGATCGCCCTTGCCGTAGACCGGCAGCGGCTCGCCGTCCAAAGCCTTGGCGATCATCAGCGGCACCAGCTTTTCGGGGAAGTGATACGGCCCGTAATTGTTCGAGCAATTGGTGATCAGCACCGGCAGCCCGAAGGTGTGGCCCCAGGCGCTGACGAGATGGTCGCTACCCGCCTTGGACGCCGAATAGGGCGAGCGCGGATCGTAGGGCGTGTCCTCGGTGAACAGGCCATCCTCACCCAGCGAGCCATACACTTCGTCGGTCGAGATATGGTGGAAGCGGAACTGCGCCTTCGCCTCGCCCTCGAGGCCCTGCCAATAGCCGCGCGCCTCGGCGAGCATCGTGTAGGTGCCGACCACATTGGTCTGGATGAACGCGCCCGGGCCGTCGATCGAACGGTCGACATGGCTTTCCGCGGCGAGGTGCGTGATCACGTCGGGCTGGAACTCTGCGATCGCGGCGCGGACGGCATCGGCATCGCAGATGTCGCCCTGGACGAAGCGGTAGCGGTTCGACTGCGCGACGCGCTCGACCGTCGACAGGGCGCCGGCATAGGTCAGCTTGTCGAAATTGAGCACCTCGTACTCGGTGTTCTCGATCAGGTGCCGGACGAGCGCCGAGCCGATGAAGCCGGCCCCGCCGGTGACGAAGATACGCATGGGGTATTTGGTCCTTCAGGCGAGCGGGGCGAGCGGATTGCCGTCGTAGGGGAAGGGGCTGTCGAAATCAGCGAGGCCCGGCAGTTTCCGATCCTTTTCCGACAATTCGGGCATGGTGCCGGCGGGGATCGGCCAGTCGATCCCGACGCTGTCCCAGCGGATCCCGCCATCGGTCTCGGGCGCATAGGTATCCGAGCATTTGTAGGTCACTTCGCAATCGGGCTCGAGCGTGACGAAGGCATGCGCAAAGCCGATCGGGATGAAAAGCTGATGCCCGTTCTCGGCGGAAAGCTCCGCGCCGACCCACTGGCCGTAGGTCGGCGAGCCTTTGCGTACATCGACCGCCACGTCCCAGATACGCCCACGGATGCAGCGCACCAGCTTGTCCTGCCCGCGCGGCGGGGTCTGGAAGTGCAGCCCGCGCAAGGTGAACGGGGGGACGGACAGCGAGTGATTGTCCTGCACGAACTGGCAGGTGATGCCGAGCGCGGCGAAGGCAGGCTCCGAATACACCTCGGTGAACCAGCCACGGCTGTCGCCGAAACGGCGGGGGCGGATGAGTTGGACGGGGTTCATAAAGTGAACATACATCACGAGGCACAAAGATGTCTTTTTTATCTCCAAAACAACGCAATAGATTATATAGTGATAATAATGGCTACTTAGAGCCGAATCCGCTTATCATTGTCCCAACAGTTCTTACTACAATTAGAATGTCTAGCCATGGCGAGTAGTTTTTGATATAATAAAAATCGTAATGAAGCTTGCTAAGAACGTCTTCTATTTCGGAAACATGCCCCTGATTTACTTGTGCCCACCCAGTGATTCCCGGCCGAACAGTATGCCTATAGCGATAGAATGCGATTTCCGTTTCATACCATCGCGAAAGGACGTCAGCTTCAGGTCGAGGGCCAATCCAGCTCATCTCGCCCTTCAGCACGTTGAACAGCTGGGGCAGTTCATCCAGGCGGGACTTGCGCAACACAGCGCCAAGTCGTGTAATCCGCTTATCGCCCGTCTGTGTCATGGCCTGTGATCTGTCGTCGGTGCCGGCCAGTGGTTTGGTCGTCATCGTTCGAAATTTATAAACGGTGAATGGTACACCGCGATAACCAATACGAGTTTGGCGAAAGATCGATGGTCCAGCTGAATCTAAGCGGATTAACACGGCAATCAGAACTAGAAGAGGCGCTAGTATGAATATGGAAAAAAGCGCCATGACCCAATCTATCGCATACTTGATAGTCATATAGGCAGACATAGGACTCAGAGTGCCAAAACTGTTCTCAGAAAGAGTTTCCAGCTCAACACGGCCAGTCATAGACTCTATTAGGTGCTTGCTATGATAAACTGGAAGTCCCGAAAGGGCGTAGTCTGCCAGTCGGCGTTCCCAGATGTCACCAGGATCGCTGCGCAAATCCAATGCAACAGCATTCAACGTGGTGACATCTTGGTCGGGATGCTCCAGCAAAACCCAAGTTACGCCATCTAACTGCTGAAGGAGAGGGTAGTTGCCATGTGGCACAATTCCAATGCGTAGGGTTCTGCGGCGTCCTGGCAAAATGTTCCAAATGTACGACCAGATAATCGCGCATGCGTAGCTGCTGAGGAGAAGCGCGCGACTATATTCCATTCGTCCCAAAATAAGGAACAGCAACAATATGCCAAATGTTGCGGAAAAAGTCGGAAGTACGTAGGAGTTAGTTTCGACGCCTGGATAGCGGGTAATGCTCCCTAGTAGGGCTTTTCCCGCGATTGTGGCAATTAGCCCGCAAAGCGCCGTAAAACGTAAAAGATCACCACTCTGCTGTGCGCCTTCAGAAAAGTTAAAGAGCATAATGTAGGATGCCGAAAACAGAACGGCATACCCAACAATGTACAGGATAGCAGACTGCAACTCCCGAGAGCCAAACTTTTGCGTGACCATGCTACATAATACTCTTTAATCTCTATCAGCAAACCCGAGGGATGTGCGTTCTTATTGTCGGATGGCGTTAGTGAAATCTAAAAATATGCGGCACTCGCATCTTATTCTGACAATAATCAGTGATTCCCTCGTATTGCTCACTACAGCTCCAGTCGACGTTCTCGACCTTCTTGTTTCAAAAACCACTGATATGTTTCTGCCACTCCGTCTCTGAGACTTTTGGCAGGAGACCAGCCCATTGCGCGCAATTTGTCCGCGCTCATCAGCTTTCGCGGGGTTCCATCTGGTTTGCTAAGATCGCGCACGATCTCTCCAGTGAATCCTACTGCCTCAGTCACCATCTGCACCAGCTCCAGAATTGTGACGTCGTCGCCAAACCCGACGTTGACGTGGCTCTCGCCCGAGTAGGTACGCATCAGGAAAACGCAGGCGTCGGCAAGATCGTCGACGTGGAGGAACTCGCGGCGTGGGCTGCCCGAACCCCAGATTTCCATTGTCGCTGCGCCCGCAAGCTTGGCCTCATGCGCCTTTCGCATCAACGCAGGTAGGACGTGGCTCGACTGCAGGTCGAAATTGTCGCCCGGCCCGTACAGGTTGGTCGGCATGGCGGAGATGAAGTCGCGCCCGTGCTGGCGGCGATAGGCCTGCGCCAGCTTGATCCCGGCGATCTTCGCGATCGCATACCATTCGTTGGTCGACTCCAGCTGGCCCGTGAGCAGCGCATCCTCGGTGATCGGCTGGGGCGCGAACTTGGGGTAGATGCACGACGAGCCGAGAAACAGCAGCTTCTCCACGCCATGAACGTGCGCCGCCTCGATGATATTCGCCTCGATCATGAGGTTGTCGTAAAGGAAGTCCGCCGGGTAGCTGTCGTTTGCCAGAATGCCGCCCACCTTTGCCGCGGCCAGGAACACCGCGTCGGGCTTGTTCGCCGCAAACCAGGCGCGCACCGCGGCCTGGTCCTTGAGGTCGAGCTCGGCGCGGCCGGCAGTGAGGATCGTGCACCCCTCGCTGGCTAGCCGGCGCACGATGGCCGAGCCCACCATGCCGCGATGCCCGGCAACGAACACGCGTTTGCCGGCAAGATCATAGGGCTGGCCGATCATCTCAGGCGCCCTTGCCGATCGGTGCGGTCTTCATCACGTCAAGGTCGGCCATCACCATTTCGCGTGCTAGATCCCGCGGGCTTGTTTCGTGCACCCAGCCGAGCTTTTCCTTGGCCTTGGTCGGATCGCCGATCAGCAGATCAACCTCCGTGGGGCGGAAATAGCGCGGATCGACCTCGACCAGGCACTTGCCCGTCTCGGTGCAATAGCCCTTCTCGTCCACACCTTCGCCTTCCCAGCGCAGGGTGATACCGACATCGGCAAAGGCCCATTCGACGAAGGTGCGAACCGGCGTCGTCTCGCCCGTCGCCAGCACGTAATCGTCCGCCTCGTCCTGCTGCAGCATCAGCCACATGCCACGGACATATTCGCGCGCATGGCCCCAGTCGCGCTTGGCATCGAGGTTGCCAAGGAACAGCTTTTCCTGCCGCTCCAGCTTGATCGCCGCGGCCGCCCGCGTGATCTTGCGTGTGACAAAAGTCTCACCGCGCAGCGGGCTTTCATGGTTGAACAGGATGCCGTTCGACGCATGCATACCGTACGCTTCGCGGTAGTTCACGACGATCCAGTAAGCGTAGAGTTTCG
Source organism: Sphingomonas dokdonensis (assembly GCF_002197685.1). GTDB lineage: Bacteria > Pseudomonadota > Alphaproteobacteria > Sphingomonadales > Sphingomonadaceae > Sphingomonas > Sphingomonas dokdonensis. Next base: position 31,885 of record NZ_NBBI01000009.1, read on the forward strand.
CCGCGGCATAAGGTGAGCGCGGGTAGAAGGGCGTGGTCTCTCGCTGCGGCACTTCCTGCACCAGGCCATACAACTCCGAGGTCGACGCCTGGTAGAAGCGGCAGGTTTTCTCCATGCCCAAGATACGGATCGCCTCCAGGAGGCGAAGCGTGCCGATCCCGTCGGCGTTGGCGGTATACTCGGGCGTTTCGAAGCTCACTGCGACATGGCTCTGCGCGGCAAGATTGTAGACCTCGTCAGGCTTGGTCTGCTGCACCAGTCGGATGAGGTTGGTCGAGTCTGTCAGATCGCCGTAATGCAGGTGGAAGCGTGCATTCTGCTCATGCGGATCTTGATAGATATGCTCGATGCGCCCCGTGTTGAATGACGACGAGCGCCGCTTCACGCCATGAACCTCATAGCCCTTGGCAAGCAGGAGTTCGGCGAGATAGGCGCCGTCCTGACCTGTAATACCCGTAATCAGCGCAACTTTTTGAGCCATGATATCCTGTTTCCAGTAAAGTGCCGGCGAATACCGCGATTAACCGTTGATGAGCCAGCGAGAGAAGTAGTTGATTGCAACCATGTCAGTTAATGTCATCATGGTTGGTGGAGGATAGGAGCGGCCTTAACGGCAAGGCACTGATCGCGCAGCGCATCATAAGCGTCAGCGATCGTCTCCAGTTCGGCGGTACTTTTCGCTGATCCCCCAGCCTTTGGATTCAAGACCCTGCGGCCTAGCCGTTGCGCCTGAAATGCCACTTCCCTAGCAATCTCGTGCGCTATCGCCGGATAGGTACGCAAACCCCCGAACATCTCGGCATGGTTGGAAATCGCCTTTGCGACCGCATCTCCGTAGTTGCGCCCATACAGAAGGCAGCACGCATAAAGCCGAGGAAAATTAGGTCGTAAACGTGTGTCGCCCAAGCGATCTACAGCCTTCTTCGCCGAATAAGCCCAAACATTGTAAGGCGAGTAAAACTCCGGGATCAGCGGATCCCAAGTTAAGTTCCGGAACGGTCGAATATGAGGGTGTTCGCGTAAGCGCGGCGTATCAGATCGCGCAGCACCACTACCTGACGTGCTGGGAGCCGACCCGCCGGGCAGGCAAAAAGGAAAGTCAACGCACCAAGGATTCTTGGCTTCGCTTGAAATCAGAATGGCACTATAGATATCCGGGCTTACGCCTCCGAACAATGTGCCATATTTGGAAACTACTTGGTTAATCAATGCTCGCGCAACAAGACCGTGATAGGCGCGCGGCATTGATCCCAAGCCGCGGCCGAGATCACGCAAAGCTGCATTGACAGTCTTTCCGGCATCAAGGCGCCAGGCACGTGACGAAAACCGATTTAAGAACAGCTTTCCGGCATATTGGTCACCATAATATTTTGATCGAATGCCCGGCCAATAATAGTTGGCAATGAAACTGTTGCGATAGCTGATAACTGCGTCGATCGATTGTTCGCGGGCCCATTGAGCGACCGCCTCGATATGCGGGCCGACGCAATCATCATCGCCAATAAAGAAGACATAATCGCCTTGCGTTTTATGCAGGGCAGCCTCGAAGTGGCTTACTACGTCAATTCCTAACGGCTGGCGCACATAGGTCAGCCGGGGGTGCGTCATGAGGTCACCTAACAGCCCAGGAAGCGTTTCCTCGTCGCTTGTATCACTGACAATCACTTCGGCGTTGGGGCACTCCGCTACGATTTTGCGGGCAGTAATGGCCGCATAATGCTGGCGATTATGAGTGGGAATGACGATCGACAACAAAGGCACGGGGTGCTTACTCTACGCAAGGATTGGACGATGCAGCGATGCGCTGCGCCGGTAACACCAACGTGACAGGATTGCCATCGCACCACCGCCCAGCAGCAGCTGCACCGTTGCTTCAATCGCAGCGCGAGCCCAGCCCGTTGCAAACATCCCCGCCAATGCCCAGCCAATCAGACACACCAACAGCATCGCAGCGGCGGGCATCAGGTAGCAGGTCAGCAAAAAGGTGCGATATTGGATGCGGCTCCAGTGTTGTCGCAGCCGCCACCATTGAACGATGCAGCCGCACGCATGGAATATGGCATAGGATGCCGCAACGCCGATCAGCGACCCTGCTGCAGCCCATGCTGCCGCCACACCCAGCACAATCACTGCGGATATGGCTGAAAGTCGTGCTAAAAAGCGGTTGTCAGCAACCGCGATCAGGAACGTGGTCGGATAATAGCCTGTTGCCCCAACAGCGGTGCCGGCAAGCAGAATGGTGGCAAGCGACGCGATTTGCGGTGCGTTTGGTGTGCCATGAAGCCACAATGGGATCAGCAGCGGTGCCTCGCGGATGAGGATAAAGGCCGGCAGCACAACCGCAGGCAGTAACAACAGTTGAAACGCCGCTGCTAGCCGCCAGCGTGCCGCCGTGTCGCCACTTGCCTCGGCATGCGCAACGCGCGGTGCAAAATATTGGTTAAGGGGACCGGATAGAATACCGATCGGTACCATCGCGTACGTGGCAGCAAGGAAGTACCAGCCAGTTAGCCGGATCGGCAATAGTGTGGCGAGGATGGTTTTGTCCAGATTCAACGCCGCAGCACCGCCTAGCGTGTAGACCATCACAGGTTTGCAGCGCACCAGAAGTCGTATCAGCGCGGCGCGATCCAATAATTGGGCGAGGTTGTGCGGAACGGCGCCGGACCGTTGGTCGAGCGCGGCCCGCGTTGTTGCGTAATGAAGCGCAGCGACAAAAAACTGCGACCACAAAAACGCATCTACACTTGCCTCGACGCGTGCAAGAACGATCGCGGAAACTGCCGCTCGCGCGAGTGTCCCTGATGTTGTCAGCAATCCGGTCAGGCGATAATGACCCAAAGCATTGAGGCACAGTTGCGAGATGTTGAGCAACACCAGCAAGGCGACCAGCGCGGTGCTGACGATGGTTCTAATACCGTCGCGCAAGATATCCGGCCCACCGCCTAGCGCGATCACGACCAGCGCAACCAGCGCGACCAGCATCACCAGCACGGCCACCATCATTTCGCCGCGACGCCGATCTTGTGTGGCCGCGGCAAGCGCCACCTGATCGCCGCGCGCGATTGCCGTGTCGCGTGCGAGGATTGTTGCCAACCCAAGGTCGGACACGAGGAAAAACGCCTGTAGCGACAGGAGCAGCGCCACTGCGCCAAATTCAGCAGGGGACAGCAGCCGCGTGTAGATTGGAATAAAGATCAAGCTGACAAGGATGCCACCCATTCGGCTGGCGAACACCGACGCCATGTCGAATGCCGCTCCAAACCGTCCAGCTAGATGCGGCATCATCGTAGCGCGGTTGCCACGGCCTCTTCGATACGGTCGAGGTCGGCTGGCTTCAGCCACCACCCGCACGGGATGGCCAGAACATCGCGCTCGATCTCGTCCACGCCGGGTAATGTCCGCCGCTCGGCCGGCATGCCCGAATAACGATCGTTACGCTGATGAAGCAGCGAGGCGAGCACCCCGGCTTCTTTCAAGCGCATCAGCAAAGTGTCGCGCTGTGCGGCGCGCACCATCAATCCCCAGTAGACCGGATCCGCGCCGGGAAGTGCGGCAAACGGCGTGATCCCTGGAATGTCGGCCAGCCTTTGCTCCAGCTGACGGGCATTGGCGCGCGTACCCGCGAGACGATTGGGAAGCGCCGCAATCTGAGCCTTTGCAACCGCCGCATTGAGGTTGCTCATCGAGCCCGACCAGCCGATCTCCGTCACGTCCGCATCATCAGCGATCTCACCGTTTGCTGCGCGGAAACGGACGGGATCGATCCCGAAGCGCCGCAGACGTGCCGCTCGCGCCGTGTCGGCGGGATTGCGCGAGGCGATCGCGCCACCTTCTATCCCGTTGACCTGGCGATTGGGGTAAAAGGAATAGATCGCGTGATCGCCGTCAGAACCAACTGGTCGCCCGTCACGGGTGGCGCCCAACGCGTTGTCGCAATCTTCAATCAGCGCAATGCCTGCCTCTTGGCACAGGGCGGCCAACTCGCGAGCCGGACCGGGGTAGCCTGCAAGATGATAGACTACCACAGCCTTGGTTGCCGGACCGATCAGGCGACGAACATCTCCCACGTCGATTGCGCCTGTTGCGGGGTCAACATCTGCCCAGCGAAGGCGCGCGCCTGAAAGGGCAATCGGGGCATTCGTCGACAGGCAGGCAAAGGGAGATGCGATCACTTCATGGCCCGGCCCGACACCCGCTAGACGAAGCGCAATGGTGATTGCCATGCTCATGTCGCTTGTTGTGACCACCGCAGGGTTATCGATTGTGTCGGCCAGCGCGGACCGAAACGCTTCTACATTGGCACCCGAAGCGATCTGGCCCGACCGCAACGTAACGATTGCAGCCTCGTCCGCTTCGGGCATTGGTCCGGTTGAGTACAGCGGGATTGCGGCTTGAGCGGCGCTCATACGGCTCGCTCCACAATGGAGATAATGCGATCGCGATCTTCCGCCGTTACCCACCATCCCGCCGGAATATGGAGATAGCGGCGGGCAAATTCGTCTGCGCCGGGTAGCGGACGCTGGGAGCGGGCGAACAGCGAATGCAGGTCGTTGCGGCGGTGCAGCTTGGAGGCGGCAATCCCTTGTTCTTGCAACGCCTTTTCTACAGCATCGCTGTTGTCGCACAGCAAAGTGTAAAGCCAGTAGCTCGGCTGGTCATCGGCAAGGAAATGGGCCGGTGCGACATGGCGCATGCCAGCAAAGGCATGGTCGAAATAGCGGCCGTTATCGACATGCGCGGCGATGCGGCTTTCGATCTCGTCCAGCTGGCACAGGCCGATCGTCGCTGCGACGTTGCTCATGTTGTATTTCCAACCGACGCTGGACACGTCGAGGCTGGTGCGCGCCACGCCCTTGTCCATCCCGAACCAGCGGAAACGCTTGATTTCGCCCTCCAGCGCTTCATCGCGAAAGGCCAGCAGACCGCCATCGACGGTGGTCATGTGCTTGATCGCCTGAAATGAAAAAATGGCGAAATCCCCGTAGGATCCGACTGGCTTGCTGGCGCTGCGTGCGCCCACGGCATGCGCGCAATCCTCGATTACTGGGATGTTGTGGCGACGTGCGACCTCCATCACGCCCACCATATCAACCGGATAACCCGCATAATGAACGATCAGGATCGCCTTGGTGCGCGGTGTGATGGCCCGTTCGATAGCGGACGGATCGGCATTGCCGGAACGCGGGTCGACGTCGCTCCATACGACGGTGCCACCCACCTGAAGCACTGCCACGTTGGTGGGTTCTGCCGTGATCGGCGTGCTGATCACCTCGTCACCGGGGCATACGCCGGCGAAATGCAGCGATGCATGCAGGGCGCCAGTGCCGCTGCTCATGGCGAGCACATGCGGTAAGCCAAATGCGACGGCGCAGCGCCGTTCAAACTCATAAACCTGCTCGCCCTCGGCGATCATGCCACCATAAAGCGTGGCTTTCAGCGCTGGCATCAGCACGTCGGATGGCGGCATGCCGACCTTGACGAGGGGGATAGTGCGCTGGTTCATGGCGACGCGATAGTTCCTGTCGACAATGCCGTTTCCGGCGAAGGCACGGCCTAGTAGGGGATCGTCCGGCGAACCGGAAGCCGTATCGCGATCAGCCGAGGGTTTCCGCGGTGAACACGGCGCCTTCGGGACGGCTGGTTGCGATCATTGCCTGCAGGTGCGGTCCAAACGGAGTGTTCACGACGGCAAAGCGCAGCCCGCGGTCGGGCGTGGTACGCCAGCCACTCACCCGCGTTGCCGTGGTATCGCTCACGTGAACGATCGCCTCTTCTGCCACGTCGTCACGCGGCAGCCGTACCGTGATCCTCCATGGCCCTGTACCCGGCCATACGGGAAGAAGGGTGCTGACTTGTCCCGATCCAACCCGTAGCGGTGCAAACCCCGCCACATCGCCAATGGCGATTGTTCCAGTAAAGCGCGGATCAACTGCCAATCGGCGCTCATCGCTTTCCTCCATCGTGCCCCCGGTTAGGGTCAGTCGCGCGCGACCGGCTGGCAGGCGAGCGATGGCGCCACGAATGTTGCGGAAGGCGCAACCCTGAAAGGAAAAACGGCCCGCGGACGATGTCGAGAGCACCTCCGACGCCTTGCTCCAGTCATAATCCTTGGATGATTGGCTGCCGTCAAACACGCAGCCGTGAAAGTCTGCGGCCAGATTGCCGGGTGAATCCTGCACGATGGCGGTGCCTGGCCAGTTGCGAAAGGTGCAGCCACTGAACAGCACATCGCCCGTCGGCACCCGCAATAGGACGTTGGCAATGAAATCTTCGTGTTGCCCGTTCGACACAAATGTTGAATTAGTAATCAGAACGTTGGCGATGCTGCCTGACAAGGTCAATGCAGCCTTCTCAGTATAGGCAATCGACAGCGATGACAGGATTACGTCATGTGCGCCGTCGCCGATCGTGATGGCAAATCTTGGACGGTAGATGTTGACAGCGTTGACCGTGATGTTCTGCGCCTTGCCAATCAAGATGCCTTGAAGGCATTGATCAATGAAGATGTCGCTTACGATGCCGTCGGAGGCGATGGTATCCGTGCTGCCGGCAAGCTCGATCCCGATACCAACTGCGGTTAAAAACAGATCGGCAATGGAGAAGCCTTGCGCGTCCGTGGTGACAAAGCCATGCGACGGCGAACCGCCCATGGCATGAAGGCCGCACAGGCGGACAGGCGCTCCGCCGGGATCGGGCGTACCGCGTCCGCCAGGGCCGCGCCGGCCCAGGATGAACGTGGATGCACGGGCCTTTCGTGCGTCTATATAGGTGGCATGGCCATCGCCGAACAACGTCTGGCCCTTGCGCACGAACACCGTGCCGTCCAGCCGATAGCGTCCCGTTGGTACGTGGATCGCATGGCATAAGCCCTCGGACCATTCGGCTTCGGCCTGACATGCGCGATTGAACGCAGCTGTATCGTCGGTACGTCCGTCACCAACCGCGCCGAAATCACGCACGTTCACGGTGCGTACGGGTGTGCCAGGGCCGTTTGCGGTTTTCTGGATCGCGCTTGCCGCAACGACGCCGGCGCCACTTAGGCCAACGGTACCAAGCAAGGCGCGCCGATCAATCATCAAGCCTCCATTTCCTTGTAAAGCGCGGCATGACGTTGTGCGGTCGCTTGCCAGGAAAAGGTGCCTGCGCGAGCGTGGCCGGCGTTCACGGCTTTGTTTCGTACGTCTTCGCTGTCGATCAACAGGGCCATGGTATCTCGCCATGCCTGCGGATCGTCGGCATCGGCATATAAAGCTGCATCTCCACCCACTTCCGGCAGCGACGTGAGCGGGGCGGCAATCACTGGGCAGCCGAGCGACATGGCTTCCAGCAGCGGCAGGCCAAATCCTTCGTGCCGGGACGGGTAGAGGAGTGCGCAAGCCGCGCGGTAATGCCCCGCAAGCAGATGATCGTCGCCGCCCGTCTGGTGAATGCGTTCTGTCAGATCGAACTGGGCGATGATCTCCTTTTCATTGGTTGTGAGCGGGCCACCACCGAAACAGACGAGTTCGGCGTCGCGATGCAACAGCGCCAAGGCATGGAGCAGGACCGCGAAATTCTTGTAACGGTCGCGCCGCCCAACAAAGAGGAAAAAGGGGCGTTCGCGATCAACCGGGGCCGGTCGGTCGGAAAGGCGGCTTGTGCCATGTGGGATAACGATCGCTCGATCGGCGAGACGCGGTGACAAATTGCCGAGGTAATCGCGCGTCGATTGCGATACGCAGACAATCCGATCCGCTCGTTCAAGCGCGCGTCGTTTCAGGTGGCGACGAAGCATTGCGCGTGGGCCGCGCTCGTCCGCCGCGACGAAATCCCACATGTCGTGTACGGTTTCGATCACCAGGGCGGAACGCGGCAGCAGGTCAACCACGGGATGATAGGTGCGGTGAACAATGGTGCCCGGACCGACCAATGACCGCAAACCGCGTTCGTTGCGAAGTGCTGACAATGGCGACCGGCGCCCGGTAGCCGACGATGCGCCGATCGCGTGTTTCGCATACCATGTTGATCCGCTCGCTTCGGCTAGCAATGCATTGTTGTTGTGGCCTACATACAATTGCCACGGTGCGGATCGCGTCGAATCAAGGGCGTGCATCAGTTCGATCATGCATCGCGAAATTCCGCCCGTTGCCTGGGCGGAAAAAATATCATGGGAAAATAACAGAATTTTGCCGCTCCGCCGCGATGCAAGCTGCGGCGCTGTACGAATCCCCCTGCCGTTGGTCAACAAGGCAAGATCGATGGCAAGCAGGGTGCGCTTGCCGTTCAGACTGCTTTGCGCCTAGGCGTTTTTCGATGAAGATCACCGTTGTTACGGTCTGCTATAATGCCGCGCAGACGATCGCCGATACGCTGCAGTCTGTTGCGGCGCAACGCGGGGTGGAGGTGGAGCATGTCGTGATCGACGGCGGGTCGACTGACGACACCCTCGCGATCGTTTCCCGTTTTCCTCATGTCGCAACCGTGGTCAGCGAGCCTGACAAGGGCATCTACGATGCGATGAACAAGGGGCTGGCGCGTGCCACGGGCGATGTTATCGGCTTCCTCAACGCCGATGACTGGTTCTGCCGTGACGATGCTTTGCAACTTGTGGCGACGCATCTGGCCGATGCCGAGGCGGTGGTGGGCGATCTGGTGATTGTGGACACCGATAATACCAAGCGCGTGCGACGTTTCTATTCCTCGCGCGGTTTCCGCCCCTGGATGCTGAGAATGGGGCACATGCCACCCCATCCCACCTTGTATGTACGACGCGAGGTTTTCGACGAGCTTGGCGGATTTGACGCCAGTTACCGGATCGCAGGCGACTTTGATTTCACCGTGCGCTTGTTGTTGCAGCGTCGCGCGACCCGATGGCGCCGCGTCCCCCATACGTTGGTGGCGTTCCGAAATGGCGGAGCCAGCACGCGCAATCTGTCGGCCAAGGTGCGTATGAATCGCGAAATCCTGCACTCTTTGCGGGCCAAGGGGCTGTCACTGACGGCGCTGGCACTCTATGCCCGTTATCCTTTCAAGGCGTTGCAGCTGATCGCCCGGCCTCGATAGAGGAGTTATCGGCCGCCTCAGGGCGGCCGCCTTCAGTAAGGACGATCATCAGGTGTTCGAATTTCTGGTATTGCTTGGCATCACTGGAGGGCTGGTGGTCTTGGCGGTGATACGACTTGTGACTAGCAAGTTTCCTAGCGGTGCAGACCTCGCGCAGTTGTCGACCTTTTATTATTCTGTGCCGCTATCAATCTTGGCTTTTTTGTCGATAAATCTGCGACAAATGGCATTTCTGAACGAGATTGCTGCCAATGCTGAGTTGGCAATCATATCTCTTCGCTATGTTTGCGTTGCAATGGTTGGGATCGAATTAGGCCGCTACCTTGGCCGTATGATGGGAGCAGCACGATTTACCTACGTGTTTTCCGTCAACGAAGCGTCAGCATATCGCACTGCAGTGCTAACATGTGCAGTGCTGTTGCTATTCCCAGCTGGAGTCGCATTGTTTGGTGTCCAATCCTTTCTTCAGGGGTATGCTACAGAGTCCTTAGCGGCGGGAGGGGATACTGGCACAGCGCTGATCTATTCGGCGATCGAAGCGCTAGGTATCACGTTGGCATTTATCATGATCATGCGCCTATCTTTGGGTCGTCTGCCAATAAAACCGCTATTCTTATTGTCTCTCGCCAGCATTGCAGTGATATTTGTTATTCGTGTAAAGCGTCTTGAGGTTGTGTCGGCGTTGGTGCCGCTCGCTATTATCCTCTTCGCCAGCCGCTCACGGGTCAAGGCAACAGTTTGGCGTGTGCTGCTTGGTGCTGGGCTGCTGCTAGCGCTAGCGGTTGTGTCGGCAACACGGGTGTCCGAGCGGCTCGACCTGCAGACCATCATTTTCTACTTTCTTTCCGAGGGATTGTACGCGGGGCACTCGCTTCCCGGGATCGTCAACCGTCTCGATATCAACATGACCGGTTACGAATACGGCATGCGGTTTCTCAATTCTGTCCTTGCCTTTGTTCCCAGCTTTCTTTGGCCGGGAAAAACGGAAGTGGTCTATGGTCCCGACCTTATCTTTGAAGGTATCTCACCACTTGGCGCAACTACGATGCTCACTGAAATTGTTCTTCAGGGCGGCGTCGTTGCGGTTGCGATATTCTACACGCTGCTGGGCCTGTTCTTTGAGCGCGTTGAGCGTTTTCAGGAAGGATGGGACGAGGCGGTTGCGACCGGCTGCTTTCCCGCGCGCTTCGGGCTTTATCTGATCAGCGTTTCCGTTTTCATCCCGCACTTCCGCGATGGTGTGATCCCGGCCTTGAAGTTGACGTTACAGGGACTTGCCTATTTCGCGATTCTTGTTGCCGTGCATCGGATGGACAGTCGCCCTACCGCGACGGCGGAGGGGCGCTTGGGTGGCGTGACGTAAGGCCGCCATTTGCTTCGCGGATGGCCGCCCTTTAGGGAGGCGGCGCACCTGCCGCGTGCGTAGCGAGGAATAAAGCGTTTATGTTTGAAGACCGGGTTTTGCTGATTACTGGGGGTACGGGCTCCTTCGGTAATGCCGTGCTACGTCGCTTTCTCGATTCTGACCTTCGCGAAATTCGCATCTTCAGCCGCGACGAGAAGAAGCAAGACGACATGCGGCAGCGTTACAATAGTGACAAACTGAAATTCTTCATCGGCGACGTGCGCGATCAGAAAAGCGTGAATGCTGCTGTGCGCGGTGCTGATTTCATCTTTCATGCCGCGGCGCTGAAGCAGGTGCCTAGTTGTGAATTCCACCCGCTGGAAGCCACGCAGACCAATGTCATCGGTACTGGCAACCTGCTGGATGCGGCAATCGAATACGGGGTCAGCAAGGCGATCTGTCTCAGCACGGACAAGGCCGTGTACCCGATCAATGCCATGGGCATGTCCAAGGCATTGATGGAAAAGACCATGGTTGCGAAGTCGCGCATTGTGTCTGGTGACAAAACAATGATCTGCGGCACGCGCTACGGCAATGTGATGGCGTCGCGTGGCTCTGTTATTCCGCTGTTTGTGGAGCAAATCAGAAACGGCAATCCGATCACTGTCACTGACGGCAACATGACACGGTTCATGATGACTCTGGAAGATGCGGTGGATCTGGTGATCCACGCCTTTTCCCATGGTCGCCCTGGCGACATCTTCGTGCAAAAGGCGCCGGCTGCCACGCTGACCGACCTTGCGCGGGCGATCAGTGAAATGATGGGTGTTCCCGACCATCCGATCCGTACCATCGGTGCCCGCCATGGCGAGAAGCTCTATGAATCGCTCCTGACGCGCGAGGAAATGCGCGTTGCGCAGGACATGGATCGTTATTACCGCATTCCGGCCGACATGCGCGATCTAAACTATCGTAAATACTTCGAGGAAGGCGCGGTGATCGAGCGGGACGAGGAGTATCACTCCCACAATACCACTCGGCTCGATGTTGAGGGCACCAAGAAACTGCTGATGAAGCTGTCGTTCATGCGCGCTGCCGCAGAAGGACGGCACGAGCCAATCGAAACCTGAACACACATCGTGTCAACCGTTGTCCGTACTTGTCGGGTCGAGGACACGCCCGGCCCGTTTCGCGATCTTGCCTGGCAAGTCTTTTTCGCAAGCCGCGGGCGGGGCGTGTCACTGGACGCGCATTTTCCATGGATCGGGGGTGGCGGGCGTGACGATCGCAGCTGGCTGATGGAAGTCGATGGGCGCCCGGCCGCGATGTTGTGTGTGCGTCGTGGCATAGTCGCCGATGTTCATTTCAGCGCAATCGGCCTGGTATGTACCGCACCGGATTTCGAGCGTCGGGGCTTTGCGACCCGCTTGCTCAAAACGGCGCTGGACGCAATCGGCGAGGACGCGCCTGTTCTCCTCTGGACATCGCAGCACGCTTTCTATGCGCGGCTTGGCTTTGAACTCATTGATCCGACGCTTGTGGCAGCCTGTGTCTTCCCACCAGAGATAGCCGTAGACCGTCATGGCACATGCTGGCAGCGCTACGATTGGACGGCGCGGGATCGTGTGTCCCCTTGCTTTGGGGGGCAGCGCGGCGTGCCCACTTTTGTGACCAGTGTCGAGCGATGGTCGTTGATCGATGATCCTGCCGAGTTTCTTGTTCTTTCGCCGGGAGACAAAGCGCCCATTGTATTGGAGATGGGGCTGTGCGGTGAAGCGGTGGCGAGAGAGCTTGCCGCTTTGAAGGTTGCGCGCGCGGTGCTGAACCTACCGCGGCATGTTCCTGCCATCGACCAATTGCAGGCCGCAGGTGTCGGTGTGGCAATGCGGGAGACGGCTATCGCTATGTGGCGGCCGGGCCGGTTCGATCGCGAAGAAATTATGCAATGGGACATTCCCTTGCTCGACCGCTTCTGAGCGCGGCGACGATCACGATCCTTGTTGTGATCGTTTTCGGAATATAGAGAAACCGCCAATGTCCATATCGCTCCGATCACGCCGGATTGCCCTGCCCAGCATTTCTTCCATCCTCCTGCTGGGGCTACTAGGCACCCTGTGGATTGCTGGCGGTGCGTCGCGCGGCGACGTGTCGGGGCAGGTGATTGTCAGGATTGTGGCAACGCTGGTGATCGCTGCGGCGCTCTTACTTGGGCAGCGCCCCCAACGTGATGCGCTAATGCCGGTGGCTGGTCTGCTGGCCGCCACGGCTATGCTGGCTCTGGTTCAACTAATCCCGTTGCCGCCGGGATTGTGGCAGGCATTGCCGGGCCGTGAGATTTTTATTGAAGCGGCAAAGATCAGTGGCGAGCCGCAGCCATGGCGCCCGCTGGCGATTGTGCCGGGTGGGGCGATCAACTCCGCCGCATCGCTGCTAGTGCCCACCGCTGCCTTGCTGTTGATCGCGCAGCTGAGAGAGGACGAGCGCGCTTGGCTGCCCGCGGTCCTGCTGGCGGTGATTACCGGATCTACCATCGCCGGCCTGCTGCAATTTTCCGGAATGGGATCAAACAACCCTTTGATCAACGATAGTGTCGGGCAGGTAAGTGGGACATTTGCCAACCGCAATCATCTGGCGCTTTTCCTGTCTCTAGGTTGTTTGGTGGCGCCAGTGTGGGCATTTCGCGAAGGGCATAAGCCGGGGTGGCGCGCGCCTGTTGCGCTGTCCCTCGTGCTGCTGTTTGCGCTTACCATTCTTGCCACCGGATCACGCGCCGGGCTGGTGCTGGGTGCCGTGGCGCTGGTGATCGGGCCTGCCATGGTGCGTAGTCAGATTGCGCGGGCGCTGCGTCGTTATCCGCGCTGGGTGCTTCCGGCGATCGTCGCCGGGGTCGTGGCGATCGTTGTTATTCTCGTCTTGGCAAGTGTCGCCGCTGACCGAGCCGTATCCATCAATCGTGTATTGGCGGTAGATGCAGGTCAGGACATGCGCAGCCGCGCCTTGCCGACGGTGTTTGGCATGATTGGAACCTATTTTCCGGCTGGTGCGGGCTTGGGCGGATTTGATCCGCTGTTTCGGCTGCACGAACCGTTCTCCCTGCTGAAGGTGACCTACTTCAACCATGCCCATAATGATTGGCTTGAAATAGTGCTGGATACCGGTGTGGCCGGGGTATTGCTGTTGCTGGTAGCCGTGGGCTGGTGGGCATGGGCCAGCGTTCGTGCGTGGCGGCATGATGGCACGACACTTGGTCGGCTTGGATCGGCCATGCTGCTGTTGGTGATGATCGCAAGCCTGTTCGACTATCCCGCCCGCACGCCGATGATGATGTCAACGATCATTCTCGCGGCGGCTTGGCTAGCGTGGGGAAGTGCGCGCGGCGCTGCTTTACCCGCGTCAAGGCGGCATCTATAGCCTGCCAGCTTCCATCCCGTCTGGATTATGCCAAGCGCATGCGTAAGATTTGTCCTGTATTATTGGCGATCGCCTTGACGGCCTGTGGTGGAACGCCGCGGCTGGAATCGACATCGCGGCTAACGGTTGTCGAGGATAGTCGTGGTCTACCGGCGCCGGATCGAAACGATCTGACCGCCGCAGATCGTCCCTCGCTGATCGGACCGCTCGATACGATCCAGGTCGATGTATTCAATGTGCCGGACCTCAGCCGCGAACTGCAGGTCGATGCCAGCGGCCGTATTTCAATGCCGCTGGCCGGAACGATTGACGCTCGCGGCAAGACTTCCGCCGAGTTAGCTAATGCAGTTGAGGCCGCATTGCGAGGACGCTACGTCCGCAATCCGGAAGTCACGGTCAACATCAAGAGCTCGGTAAGTCAGGTCGTGACGATCGATGGCCAGGTGGTTGAACCTGGGCTATATCCTGTCACAAATCAGATGACGTTGTTGCGCGCCGTTGCCTCCGCCAAGGGATTGGCGGAATATGCCCGTGAAGACGATATCGTTATTCTAAGAACGGTGAATGGTCAGAAAATGGCCGGGCTCTACAATGTTTCCGCTATTCGGCGTGGAATGTATGATGATCCTCCGATCTATGCCAATGATGTAATTGTTGTGGGGGATTCTCCGCAGCGTCGTCTGTTCCGTGACTTTATTTCGCTGTCGCCGCTGCTTGCGGCGCCATTACTGGCGATCCTGCAGAGGTAAGCGCGTCGATTATGAACCCGTCTACCTTTAATACGCGGAGCGCCGCCGGGGCTCCCCTGCTCACCAATGCGCGTGGGCTCGAACCAGAGCGCTTGCCGATTATTCGCCAGTACATGCATATCGCGTTGCGCTGGCGCTATGTCATCATCGGCATCACTGTGGCCTGTATCTTACTTGGGCTAGTCGCAACGCTACTCATGACGCCGAAATATACTGCCGAGGTGACGGTAGAAATTTCGCGTGAGTCAAACAGAGTAACCGATTTCCAAGGCGTGGAGCGCGAAGCCAGCGTTGCCGATCAGGAATTCTATCAAACACAGTACGGGCTTCTGCAGTCACGATCGTTGGCAGAACGCGTGGCAACACAGCTACGGCTTGTGGATGACAGCAAGTTCTTTGAGCGTTTCGGGGTGTCGGATAGCGATCCGGCTTTTCAAGAGGTCAATGGGCGTTATCCAGCATCCGGCCGGGCGGTTCGTCAGCGGATCGCAGGTGAAGTGCTGCTAGATAATCTGAATGTTACGCCAGTACGTCTGTCCCGCCTTGTTGATGTATCATTCACCAGTCCCGACCCAGCGTTCTCAGCGAAAGTCGCCAACGCGTGGGCTGAGAACTTCATCCAGACCAATCTGGAGCGTAAAATTCAGGCAACATCCTACGGGCGCAACCTACTGCAGCGGCAACTGGGTCAACTGAAGGAGCGTTTGAACGAGTCCCAGCGGCAATTGGTGGCTTATGCCTCCGCACAGCGAATCATAAACCTTCCGGCGCAATCGGGCGGCGACGGAAGACTGACCAGCGAACGCTCAATTATTGCTGATGATCTTGCCGCGCTTAATGCTTCGCTGGCGCAGGCGACGGCAGACCGTATTCAGGCGGAGGCACGCTACGAACAGGCTGGTCGGGCCGGGGCATCAACAGAGGCTTTGCGGAACCAGGCGATCAACTCGCTGCGTCAGCGCCGCGCCGAACTGGCAGCGGATTATCAAAAGCTGATGACGCAGTTCGAACCGGAATATCCTGCGGCAAAAGCGATTCAATCCCAGATCGATCAGCTCGATCGCTCGATCGGTCGTGAGGAAGGGCGAGTGTCTGGCTCGCTGCAGGCTGATTATCGCGAAGCAGTGGAGCGTGAGCGCGCCTTGAATAGCAAGGTGGAGCAGCTCAAGGCGAGCTACCTCGATCTGCGGCGCAGGAGCATCCAGTACAACATATATCAGCAGGAAGTAGATACTAACCGTGCGCTGTATGATGGTCTGCTTCAGCGCTTCAAGGAAATCGGCGTTGCTGGCGGCGTGGGCGTTAACAATGTGACAGTTGTTGATCCGGCCGATATCCCGCAACGTCCCTCCAGCCCCCGGCTTTTGCTCAACTTGGCCCTGGCGGTGATCGCCGGTCTTGGTCTTGGTGTGCTGGCGGCTTTCGCGCTCGAGCAGATCGACGAATCCTTTGCTGATCCTGAAGAGGTGGAACGGCGGCTTGGTCTGCCGCTCCTCGGTTCGGTGCCCAAGCTCACGGAAGGAACGCCCAAGGAGGCGTTGCTCGACCGCAAGTCGACTCTTGTGGATGCCTATTTGGCAGTGCAGACGAACCTCACCTTTTCCACCGAGCACGGTGTGCCGCGTTCCTTTGCCGTCACGTCGACCCGTCCGGCTGAAGGCAAATCGACCACAGCGCTTGCACTCGCGACGATGCTTGCCCGAGCGCAGCGGAAGGTCATTCTCGTGGATGGCGACATGCGCTCACCATCAGTGCATCATCTCGGCGGGGTCGACCACGATCGCGGCTTGAGCAATTTCCTGGCCGGCCAGGATGACATCACGTCGCTGACCTTCCCAATGAGCGATCTTGGCTTCACCGCCATGTCGGCGGGCCCGATCCCGCCAAATGCCGCGGAACTGCTGACGGGCACGCGCTTGCAAACATTGATCGAACGTTTGTTGCAGAGCTATGATCATGTTGTGATCGACTCCCCGCCGGTCATGGGCCTGGCCGATGCGCCGCTTATTGCCAGCCGTGTGGAAGGGGTAATTTATGCTGTGGAATCGCACGGCATTCGTTCGACCATGGTTAAAACCGCTCTAAGCCGGCTCGCCAGCGCCAATGCACGGGTTATCGGCGGCGTCCTGACCAAATTCGAGACTGGCAAGGCGCATCACGGCTATGGCTATGAATATGGCTATGGCTATGGCCGAGACGACAAGGCGGCGCGTAGCTGATGGGCGAGCGTGCCGGTGCGCGCTGGTCACGACGCGAATGGGCAATTCGTGGATTGCTGGCGTTGATGGTGCTGGTGGCCGGCTATTTAGGGGTGTGCCAAACCCTGGCGGCATCGCTGAGAGCGAGCCATCCCGAACGCGCGCATCGACTTGCGCCCTACGATGGTCGGGCGTCGGCCCTGTTGGGGCGAAAGCTGCTTAGTACGGCAACCACGCCATCGGAACGGCTAAAAGCGCGCCGGATGGCGCAGGCGGCATTGCGACAGGATCCGACCAGCGTTGCCGCTGCGGCGACACTGGGCCTTGTTGCGCAGGTAAACGGCGATTCCGCTGCGGCGCGTACCATCTTCGCTTATGCTGAGCGCCTGTCGCGACGGGACATACAGACGCAATTATGGGCTATTGAAGATGCGGTTAGTCGCGATGACGTTGCGGGAGCGCTGCGGCATTATGATATCGCACTTCGAACCACGCGGCGAGCGACCGATCTTCTGTACCCCGTGTTGGGCACCGCAATCAGCGATCCCGTGGTGCGAACCGCATTGGTGCGGACACTAGCGCGTAAGCCGGCGTGGCAGGACAGTTTCATCAGCTATGTCTCGGTAAATGGCCCCATTCCCCGGGCAACCGCGCTGCTTTTTCAGATGCTGCATCAGCGCGGACATCAATTGTCCGACGAGGCAACGGCGGCGGTAACGACGAAGTTGATCCGAGACGGCGCGTTCGAGGACGCTTGGCGCTATTATGCTTCGGTTCGCCAAGGTGCGGATCGCCGTTCATCGCGCGATCCGGCGTTCCGCGCGATGTTTGCCGAGGCCACACCCTTTGATTGGATGCCGATCAATGACAATGGTGTCAGCGCGTCGATGCAGCGAGGCGAAAGGGGCGGCGTTTTTGAGTTCGCGGCACCATCAAGCGTCGGCGGTACGGTGCTGCGCCAGCAGCAGTTACTGCCATCGGGATCCTATTCGCTAGCCGGGCATAGCAGCGACATCGACCAGCCAGAAAATAGTCGCCCTTATTGGGCTCTTAGTTGCAGTGACGGGCGCGAACTCGGCCGCGTGACGCTGCCGCCTTCGTCGCAGAAGAGAGGTGCCTTTTCAGGCATCCTTGCAGTTCCGCGCGATTGCCCTGTGCAGATGCTTGAATTGATCGTTCGGCCGTCGGATGCCGTATCTGGAGTTAGCGGCCGGATTGAGCGGGTTGAATTGCGTCCAGTCGCTCGATCCAGCAAGCAGGCTGGGCAATAAGATGAACAAGCTGGCATTTCTTTTTGGCCCGGCAGTATATGTGACGTTGCTTGTGGTGCCACTGTACCTCCCAAGCAGCGCTGCAATGGCGCAAGAGGCGCCTGTCGGGCAGACCGCGCAATCGTCCGTTGGCCAAATCGGGCAGCGGCAAACACGCGATCAGGCCGCGCCCAGCATTGAACCGATGCGCCGCATCTCCAACCGTCTGCAAAATCGCATTCAGACCCGTATTCAAAGCCGGATTGATCGAAACCAAAATCCGCGTGCCACCACGTTGTCGCCATTCGCTGTTGCCGATGAGGAAACTCGCACCTTGGGCCGCCCGCAGCGCTGACGCAAAGCTAGTGTAGAAGCTGTTCCAATCAGGCCGTCAACAAACTATCACATCTATGATAATGTCCTTTATCAATCTCTGTTAATCGCATCTGCGGCGTTGCCTGCACGCCCGCGCCATTAACCAGTTTTCCGTATCGCGCTTCTAGAACGCCGGCATGGATGATGCCCGCATGATCTCGCCGTCCGGCACGCTGGGTCGGATGGTGCTGTACCTGGCGGCCGCGCTGGTGGCGCTGGCGGTGCCCAAGGCGATGATCGTCACGCGCTGGTATTTCCTCCATCAGGACGCGCCGGCCGCCATCGCGATGATCGGCCTGTTCGTGCTGGCGATGCGCTGGACACCGGGGTGGCGCTTGCCGACCGCAGCACCTTCCATGCGCCTCGTGCTGGCGATCGCGCTGCTGCTCGCGCTCGCCCTGTGGTGGGGCACCTATGCGGTCATGCGCGATTATCCGCTCACGCGCGACGAGCTGATGGTCGGGTTCGACGGCGCGATCTTCGCTGCCGGCGCGCTGGCACTGCCGCTGCCGGCGCTGTGGAGCGGCTATGCGCTGGCGCTGGTGCCCGATTTCCTGCTCGACGTGCCGGGCCACGCCTTGCTCGTGTCGAACTATATGCCGGTGAACGCAGCACTGCGCGCGGGCGTCGCGCAGGTGGCCGATCCGGCGCTGCTGAATCCGCTGCTCGCAGCGGGCGGGCTGGTCCTGCTGCATGGCCAGGCGCGCCGGCTGTTTCGCGATTGTACCGGCGCACGCTGGGTCGTGCTGGCGGGCTATCTGCTGTCGGCGCAGATCCTCGTCACCGCGATGACGCCTTACGCGATGACCGCGCATCTCGCGTTCAATCTCCTCTGGCTGTCGCTGTTCCTGCGCGATCGCTGGTGGTCGCATGGCGCGGCGCTGCTGGTCGGCGTGGCTGCGATCGGGCTGCACCAGGTGGTGTTCCATCCCCTGTTCGCCGGGCCGTTCATCCTGACGCTGCTGCCTCAGCGCCGCTGGCGCCTGTTCGGCGTCTATGCGCTGGCCTATGCCGCGGTGCTGCTGTTCTGGATCGGCTGGCCGCAGATCGTGGTGGCGACGAGCGGCATCGCGATCGACCCTGCGGCCGGCGCCGGAACCGCAGGCGGGGCGAGCTTCCTCCACGATCGCGTGCTGCCGCTGCTGCGCAATCGCGATCCGCGCACGATCCCGCTGATGCTCTACAATCTGCTGCGCGCCACCACCTGGAACGCCGCCTTCGTGGTGCCCTTCGCGATCCTCGCGCTGCCCGCGATCCGGCGCGGCGAGGGGCTGGCGCGGCCATTGGTGGCGGGCGTGCTGCTGACCCTGCTCGCGATGACGGTGCTGCTGCCGTATCAGGGGCATGGCTGGGGCTATCGCTACCTCCACGGGCTGCTCGGCAATGCGATCCTGCTCGCGGGCTATGGCTATCGCGAGATCGCGCGCCGCGCGCCGCGCGAAGCGGAGGGGCTCGCCCTGCTGCTCGCGCTCGGTACGCTGCCGATCCTTGTCTGGCAGGTCGTCACCGCGCACCGTTTCGTCATGCCCTATGCGCAGCTCACCCAGCTGATCGAGCGGCAGCGCAGCGACGTGGTGATCCTCGATACCGAGGCGCCGTTCAGCGCGATCGACCAGGTGCGCAACCGCGCGGATCTTTCGAACCGCCCGCTGGTGGTCTCCAGCGTGCATCTGTCGCCCGAACAGGTCGCGGCACTATGCGCGCGCAGCACGGTGACGCTGCTCGGCCGCGCGCATTTCCCACATGTCGGCTTTGCCCCCGGCACGCCGGCCGACGCGACGCTCTTCGCCCGCCGCACCGCCCCGATCGCCGGGCGCGCGTGCCTGCGTGCGCCGGCGCGTTAGTTTGATCCACGTACGTGGAAGCTGCGCCGGCCCGCCTCTGATCCAGCGTTGCTGGATCAGACTTTAAACCGCGGCGACCCGCCGGCGCACTGCCCAGCGCGTCATCAGGAAATTATAGACCAGCATCGCCGCCGTGGCGGTCGGCGCGGCGATCGGCATTGCCAGCCCCAGCGGCCCGCACAACAGCGCCACCATCAGGCTCGCGATCACGACGCCCGACAGCGAGCCAAGCAGATAGCGGCCGAAGCTGCCCCACGACATCGCACCGCGAAACGTCCAGCAGGCGTGCGCGGGA
>NZ_NBBI01000010.1 GCF_002197685.1 Sphingomonas dokdonensis
GCTATGCCCGCATCACCGATCGCACGGGCGCGACGCTCACCACCGCCAAGGCCGCCAAGGCAGCCGGCGCGCTGACGCTCCGCTTTGCCGACGGCGCGGCGTACGCCGGGTGCTGACCTCCTGCGGCGGGGCGACGCAGCTTGCCAGCAGGACGAGGGCGGCCGGCGCAAGACGCCTCATTGCGGCGCCATCGCCTCCGTGGCGAGCGCGGCGCTGGCAAAGGCGCGCTGCGAGGCGACGTCCCAATAGCGCAGATCCTCGATCGCAATCCGCGCGCCGCTGACGCCGCAGACGACGTGATCGCCCGGCGTCAGCACGCGAAAGCCATTGGCCATATAGTGGATGCGCGCGGCGCGATCGGACTTGGACATCAACATTCTCTAACCTTCCTAGAGCAGCGTCGGCTGGTCTGGCTTTGCGGCCTTTGCCGGCTTTGCGGATTTGGCGGGGGGATAAGAGGCGGCGGCGCTGCCCTCAACCCCGGCGTCCACCGCGCCGTCGGCAAAGCGGAGCGTCAGCGCGCCGGCTGCCTTGGCGGCCTTGGCGGTGGTGAGCGTCGCGCCCGTGCGATCGGTGATGCGGGCATAGCCGCGCGCGAGCGGCGCATCGGGATCGACCGAGGCGAGCAGGCGGCCAAGATCGGCGAGCCGCTGACGTGCGCCATCCAGCCGGCGATCGAGCAAGGCGGGGCGCAGCACCGCGCCGGTGCGGTCGAGCTCGCCGCGCGCGCGCACCACGCGGCGTTCGAGGCCGCGATCGAGCCGGGCGCCGAGATCGTCGATGCGCTGGCGCTGCGGGCCGAGCAGCCGGTCGCGGGTGGGGAGCAGCCGCGCCATCGCGTCGAGTCGCTCGCGCCCGCGCTCGACATAGCGGCGCGCGCAGCGTTCGGTGCGCTGGCCGTGCGCGGCGACCGTCAGGCGCAGGTCGGCGAGGACCGGCACCGCCAGTTCCGCCGCAGCAGTCGGGGTCGGCGCGCGCAGGTCTGCGGCATGGTCGCAGAGCGTGGTATCGGTTTCGTGGCCGACCGCGGAGATGATCGGGATGGTGCAGGCGGCGACGGCGCGCACCACGGCTTCTTCGTTGAAGGCCCACAGATCCTCGATCGAGCCGCCGCCGCGCGCGACGATGACGAGATCGGGGCGCAGGTCCGCTGGCAGCGCGTCGAAGCCGCGCACCGCGGCGGCGACTTCGTTGGCAGCGCCATCGCCCTGCACCTTCACCGGCCAGACGAGGACGTGGCTGGGGCAGCGATCTTCCAGTCGGTGGAGGATGTCGCGGATCACCGCGCCGGTGGGCGAGGTGACAACACCGATGCGGCGCGGCAGGAAGGGGAGCGGCGCGCGCGCCTTGGACTTGGCGAACAGCCCTTCGGCGTCGAAGCGCGCCTTGTTGCGCTCGAGCAGCGCCATCAGCGCGCCCGCGCCGGCAAGCTCCATCCGCTCGATGATGACCTGGTATTTCGAGCGGCCGGGGTAAGTGGTGAGGCGGCCCGTCGCGATCACCTCAATGCCGTCCTCCGGGCGGAAGGCGAGCGCGGACGCCTGCCCCTTCCAGATGACGCCGTCGATCACCGCCGCGTCGTCCTTGAGGCAGAGATAGCAATGGCCCGAGGCGACGCGCTTGTAGCCCGAAATCTCGCCGCGCAGGCGGACGTGGCCGAACTCGCCCTCCACCACGCGCTTCAGCCGGGAGGAGAGTTCGCCCACCGACATGGCGGCGGCGTTGTCCCCGGGGGTCGGGTCCGCTACCAGCCGCGCGGGAACGTCGAAAAAGGGGTCGGGCATGAACGTCCTGCTGATCGGATCGGGCGGGCGCGAGCACGCTCTGGCATGGAAACTCGCGCAATCTCAGCGCATAGATACGCTCTATGCCGCGCCCGGCAACCCCGGCATCGCGCAGCATGCGACGATCCCTGATCTGAACGTGTCGGATCACCGTGCGGTGATCGACTTCATCCGCCGCAACCAGATCGGTCTGGTGGTGGTCGGGCCGGAGCAGCCGCTGGTCGAGGGGCTGGCCGACAATATTCGCGCGATCGGCGTGCCGGTGTTCGGGCCGGGGCGCGAGGCGGCGAAGCTGGAAGGCTCCAAGGGCTTCACCAAGGATCTGTGCGCGCGCGTCGGCATTCCGACAGCCCGCTATTTCCGCGTGACGTCAAAGGATGGCGCGCTGGCGTGCCTCGAAGATTTCGCGGATGGCGATCAACTGCGTTGCGTCATCAAGGCGGATGGGCTGGCGGCCGGCAAGGGTGTCGTCGTGGCGATGACGCGGGCGGAGGCGGAGGGTGCCGTAGCGGCATTGTTCACCGGCGGGCCGGCGGAAGCGGTGATCGAGGAGTTTCTGGAAGGCGAGGAGGCGAGCCTGTTCGTCCTGTCCGACGGGACCAGCATCGCGAGCTTCGGCAGCGCGCAGGATCACAAGCGCGTCGGCGATGGCGACACCGGGCCAAACACCGGCGGGATGGGTGCCTATTCGCCCGCGCATGTGCTGACGGCAGAGCTGGAGGAGCGCGCGCTGGGCGAGATCGTGCGCCCGACGATCGATGCGCTGGCGGCGGCGGGGACGCCCTATGTCGGCGTGCTCTATGCCGGGCTGATGCTGACCGCCGATGGCCCCAAGCTGATCGAATATAACGTCCGCTTCGGCGATCCCGAATGCCAGGTGCTGATGGCACGGTTCGACGGCGATCTGGTCGACACGCTGCTGGCGGTGGCGCAGGGGCGGCTGGCGGACCTGCCGGCGCCGGCGTTCTCCGACGATGTGGCGCTGACGGTGGTGATGGCGGCGAAGGGCTATCCGGGCACGCCGGAGACCGGCGGGCCGATCGGCGGGATCGACGCGGCGGAAGCGGACGGGGCGCTGGTGTTTCAGGCGGGTACGCGCATGGCGGGCGAGCAGCTCGTCGCATCGGGTGGCCGCGTGCTGGCGGTGACGGCGACCGGCGGCGATGTCGCGGCGGCGCAGCGCGCGGCCTATGCGGCGGTGGATGCAATCGATTTCCCGAGCGGGTTCTGCCGGCGCGATATCGGCTGGCGGGCGATCTAGGCGCTGACCTCGCCCGTTTGATCCGCTTCTTATATCGTCGCGCTGTCGGTCGGCCGGTGCGCTTTCTACGTCATGCCGGGCTCGTCCCGGCATCCACGGTTCGGCGTGCGCCACGGCCGTTGGGTTTCGCGGAAGACTGGATGCCGGCACAAGGCCGGCATGACGGCTTTGACGGGTTTGCAGCTGGTGCCCGTTATGCTGGCCTTGAGCTATGTTCCGACGGCGTTTCGGCCTCGATTGTCGCAGATCGCATAAGAAACGGCATCGTTGCGCGCCCGTTGCGGGAACCATGCAGGCCGCCTAAGGCTTGGCGCCTGGCGTAGCGGAGTGTTTCATGCAGCCCACCACGGTGGACAACACAATGACCGGCATCGTGCTGGCGATCATCGCGATCCTGGCGGTGGTGACGATCATCGGCATCATTGCGGGGGCGCGCCGGCGGAATGCACGGCGTGCGGCCGAGCGTGCGGAAGATGCGCGGCTGGCGGAGCGTTCGTCGACCAACCGTCCGTTGCGCGACAGCGACGCGACCGATGTGCCCTCACCGGTGGCCACGGCAGCGCCGACCCCAACACTGACGCCGGCACCGACGCCCGCGCGTGCGCCGGCCGGATCGGCGCCGGCTGCTCAGCCGGCGGTGCCGGTGACTCCCGTGCCCGTCGCGCCGCCACCGCCGCCGCTGACCGAGATGCCGGAGGTGGCGGAGCCAGCGCCGGCCGACGAGGCCGCCCCCCCGCTCGCCGACGAACCGATCGCTGCCGCCGCGCCGCAGGACGCCTCGCCAGCGGCCGAGGCGCAGCCGGCATCGGCGCCGGCGGAGGTCACGGCCGAGCCTGCGCCTGCGCCGGCGCCCGCCGTGGCGCCGGCGCCGAGCGCGCCGGCCGGTCCGCCGCCGGGCGAGGCGCCGGTGACGCAGATCAAGGGGCTTGGGCCCAAGGTGGCGGCGATGCTGGCCGAGCAGGGCATCATCACCGTTGGCGACCTGGCGGCGCTGGACCAGCGCGCGGCCGAGGATCTCGACGCGCGGCTCGGCGCCTTCACCGGCCGCATGGGGCGCGATCGCTGGCTGGAGCAGGCGCAATTGCTCGCCGCCGGCGACATCAAGGGTTTCGAGGCGAAGTTCGGCAAGCTGTGATCGCCGGCATTTAGCGCCGTCGTATCGCGCACGGTTTGTTCCGCGCGCCGCGATCCGCTAAGCGGCGGATCATGCCGCATCTCTACCTTGTCGATGGCTCGAGCTTCATCTTTCGCGCCTATCACGTGCTGCCCAAGCTCACCAACAAACACGGCGAGCCGGCGGGCGCGGTGTACGGCTACACCACCATGCTGTGGAAGCTCGCCAACGACCTGCACAAGGCGGATGGGCCGACGCATCTGGCGGTGATCCTCGACAAGTCCGAGCACACGTTCCGCAACGAATTGTACGACCAGTACAAGGCGCAGCGGCCGCCCGCGCCCGAGGACCTGAAGCCGCAGTTCCCCATGATCCGGGACGCGACGCGCGCTTTTTCGCTGCCGTGCATCGAGGAGCTGGGCTGGGAGGCGGACGACCTGATCGCGTCGTACAGCAAGGCGGCGCTGGCGCAGGGCTGGCAGGTGACGATCGTCTCCTCCGACAAGGACCTGATGCAGCTCTTGACCGAGCCGGGCATCGACATGCTCGACACGATGAAGGACAAGCGCTTCGGCCCGGCCGAGGTGGAGGAGAAGTTCGGCGTGCTGCCCGACAAGCTGGGCGAGGTGCTGGCGCTGATGGGCGACAGCGTCGACAATGTGCCGGGCGTGCCGGGGGTGGGGCCGAAGACCGCGGCGAAGCTGATCCTGGAACATGGCAGCGTGGAGGGCGTGCTGGCCGCCGCGCCCGACATGAAGAAGGGCAAGCTGCGCGAGAATCTGATCGAGCATGCCGAGCAGGCGCGTTTGAGTCGTAAGCTGGTGGAGCTGGCGTGCGACGTGCCCTTGCCGCAGCCGCTCGATGAAATGGCGCTCGACGGGATCCCCGAGGCGCCGCTGCGGGCGTTTCTGGAGCATCACGGGTTCAAGTCGCTGCTCGCCAAGCTGACCGCGGACCAGAACGAAGGCGTCGAGCCGACCCCGGCGGAGCCCACTGGCGTCCCGCAGGAGGAAGATCCGCCGTGCGACTACGACGGCTATGAGACGGTGGTGGACGAGGGCGCGCTCGACCGCTGGATCACGGTGGCGCGGCACCAGGGCTGGGTCGCGATCGATACCGAGACGACCGCCAAGGACCCGATGCTCGCCGAGCTGGTCGGCGTGTCGATGGCGCTGGCGCCCAACCTCGCGGCGTACGTGCCGCTGGGACATGAGGGCGAGGCGGGCGGGGGCGACATGTTCGCCGACCGGCCGGCGCAGCTCGACCGCGACGTGGCGCTCGCCAAGCTGAAGCCGCTGCTGGAGGACCCGGCGGTGCTGAAGATCGGGCACAATCTGAAATACGACATGATCGTGCTGGGGCGGCTGGGCGTGGGTGTCGCGCCGTATGACGACACGATCGTGATGAGTTTCGACCTTGATGCCGGCTTGCACGGGCATGGCATGGACGAGCTGGCGGCGACGCATCTGTCGCACAGCTGTATTGCGTACAAGGACGTGACGGGGACGGGCAAGAAGGCGATCGGCTTCCACCAGGTCGATCTGAAGGCCGCCACCCGCTACGCCGCCGAGGATGCCGACGTGACGCTCAGGCTGTGGCGGCGGTTTCGCGCGCGGCTGCCGGTGGAGCGCGCGACGCGGGTGTACGAGATGGTCGACCGGCCGCTCGTCGCCGTGATCGCGCGGATGGAACGCCACGGGATCAAGGTGGATCGCGCGCGGCTCGCCGGCCTGTCGAGCGAGTTCGCGACTCAAATGGCCGAGCTGGAGGGTGTGATTCACGGGATCGCCGGCGCGCCATTCACGATCGGCAGCCCCAAGCAGCTGGGCGACGTGCTGTTCGAGAAGATGGGGATCAAGGGCGGGCGCAAGGGCAAGAGCGGCGTCTATTCCACCGACGTCAACGAGCTGGAGCGAATTGCCGCCGACAAGGACTCGCCGGGCAAGGAGATTGCCGCGCGCGTGCTCGACTGGCGCCAGCTGTCGAAGCTGAAGTCGACTTACACCGACAGCTTGCAGGAGCAGATCAACCCGGCGACCGGTCGCGTCCACACCAGCTATTCGCTGACCGGCGCGCAGACCGGGCGTTTGTCCTCGACCGACCCGAACTTGCAGAACATCCCGATCCGCACTGAGACGGGGCGGCAGATCCGCGACGCCTTCGTGGCAGAGCCGGGCAATGTCATCCTGGCGGCAGACTATTCGCAGATCGAGCTGCGGCTGGCGGCGCACATGGCCGATGTGCCGGCGCTGAAGGAAGCGTTCGCGCGCGGCGACGACATCCACTCGCTGACGGCGCAGGAGCTGTTCGGCGCGGTCGATCGCGACACGCGCGGGCGGGCCAAGACGATCAACTTCGCGATCCTTTACGGCATCAGCCGCTGGGGACTGGCCGGGCGGCTCGACGTGACGGCGGACGAGGCGCAGGCGATGATCGATCGCTATTTCGAGCGGTTTCCGGGCATCAACCGCTATATCGCCGAGACATTGCAGGCGGTGCGCGAACAGGGCTTCACCGAGACGCTGTTCGGCCGCAAGACGCATTTCTCGCGGATAAAGAGCAAGGTGCAGCACGAGCGGCAGGGCGCCGAGCGCGCGGCGATCAACGCGCCGATCCAGGGGACCAGCGCGGACATCATCAAGCGCGCGATGGTGCGCATGGAGCCGGCGCTGGCCGAAGCCGGGCTGACCGGCACGCGCATGCTGCTGCAGGTGCACGACGAACTGGTGTTCGAGGTGCCCGAGGGCGAGGTCGAGGCGGCGAAGCCCGTGATCGAGCGCGTGATGGCGACCGCCGCGGAGCCGGCGGTGGTGCTGGACGTACCGCTCGCGGTGGAGATCGGCACGGGTGCGAGCTGGGGGGCGGCGCACTAGTGGGTGAGGTTTCGCCTTTCTTGGTACGTCCCCCCGGCCGTGCGCCGGGGGCCAAGGCTCCGCAGGCGCTGCGCTCTGATCCTGTACGCCGGCGTTCGCTGCACGTTGGACCCCGGTGCAAGGCCGGGGTGACGGTAGGTTTTGGGACGAACCGTCCTCGTCATGCCGGGCTTGTCCCGGCATCCACGGTGCCGCGTATTCAACGATTGTGGGGTTCGCGGAGGGCTGGATGCCGGCACAGGGCCGGCATGACGGTGGTGGCTTGGTGACGCTGCGTGGCTGAAACCTCCAAGGACATTGCGCAGCTGGCCAAGGGTGGGCGCACCAACGTCGCGGGATTCATCCTGCGGCTGGCGGCGCGCATCCCGTTCCTGTTCATCGCGGGGCGATTGTACGGGCCGGACCTCGTCGGGCGCTTTGCCATTGCGGTAGTGGTGGTGGAGCTGGCGGCGCTGGTCGCGACGCTGGGGCTGAAGCGCGGGCTGGCGCAGGCGCTGAGCCGTACCGATCGGCCGCATGTGCATGTGGTCGCCGATGCGCTGGTCGTCGCGGCGATCATGTCGCTCGCCGCGAGCGCGGTGCTGTGGTCGCTGCCCGAGATCATGTACCCCAATACGCCGATCGTCGGGCTGGATCGGTGGCTGGGGCTGATCGTGCTCGCCATCGCCTGGTCGGACGTGAGCCTCGCCGCGCTCGCCTATCGGCTGAACGTGAAGGCGGCGGTGACAGCGCGCGCGGTGGTGGAGCCGTGGACGATCTCGATCGCGGCGTGGGTGTTCTCCTTCTTCACCACCCGCGACGGGCTGGTGCTGAGCTATGTCGCATCGATGACGGCGGCGCTGATCGCCTCGATCGTGCCGCTGGTCCGCAGCTATGGCCTGCCGCGCGGCTGGACGCCGCATTTTGCCGACCTCTTCGCGATGATCCGCGACAACATTCCGCTGGCGGGCGCCGACGCGTTCGAATGGGGATCGCGCAACGTCGACCGGTTCATCCTGGGGGTGATGTTCGAACCCAAGATCGTCGGCATCTATTACATGGCGCAGCAGGTCGCGAGCCTGCCGCAGAAGCTGAAGACCTCGTTCGACCCGATCCTGGGGCCGGTGATCACGCAAAGCCTGGCGGCGAACGACCTGCCCGCGATTGCCAACCAGGTGCGGCAGGTGGCGTTCTGGATCATCGCGGCGCAGGGTTGCCTGACGCTGATGGGGTCGATCCCCGGCGAAGCGGTGATGGGAATCGTGGGGCCGCAATTCGTCGCCGGCACCGCGGCGCTCGTGTTCCTGCTGACCGCCGAGGTGCTCGCCTCGCCCGGCGCGGTGTGCGAGACGGCGCTGGTCTATACCGCGCGGCACCGCAACCTGCTGATCTCCGCGATCATGCTGACGTTCCAGATCGGGCTGAGCTTTGCGCTGATCTTCTGGATGCGCGGCCTTGGCCTGCCGGTCGCCTATCAGGCGGCGGGGCCGGCGATCGCGCTGATGGTGAGCCTAGCGCTGACTTCGGTGATCAAGGGCTGGCTGCTGTCGCGCATCCTGTCGGCGCCGGTATCGCCGCTGCGCTGGCCGCTCGTCTGGGCGACGCTCGCCGCGCTGATCGTGGGGGCGGCGTTCACGTCGCTCCCGCCACGATTCGAGTGGGTGGAGATCGTGATCGGCATCCCGGCGATTGCGGGCGTTTACCTGTTCATCCTGTGGCGCTGGGCGTTCGGGCCGGCGGACCGCGCGCTGTTCGGCAAGATGCCATCGGCGGAGGACGCGACGCTGCCCAACGTCGGCGCGCCCGCGCGCTGAGCGTGATGGCGCAAGCGGCAGGGTTGACCGCGCGCGCCGCTTCGCTCTTCTGCCGCCAATCATCAGGCCGGATCGAACCGGCGGCGGCAAGAGGAGGATCATCTGGACACCACCACAACGCCTGGCGTGGCATTGGCGCCGGTGACGGAAGGCGATTGGGAGGGCTGGCTGCGCTGGCCCGGCACCGATCCGTTCGAGGACCATACGGGGCCGTTCTACGCGCGCTATGATGCGAACGGCGCGATCGAGTGCGGCTTTCGCCCCGAGGCGAAGAACCGCAACGGCGGCGGCAACGTGCATGGCGGCGCGCTGCTGACCTTTGCCGATTTCTCGCTGTTCATGATCGCCTCGGCCGCGCTGCCGGAATTTCACGGCGTCACGGCGACGCTGAACGCCGAGTTCGTCGGCGCAGCGCGGCCGGGTCAGCTGCTCACCGCGCGTGGCGAGGTGGTGAAGGCGGGCCGCAGCCTGATCTTCGTGCGCGGCACCATCGACGATGCGGGAGAGGCGGTGATGAGCTTTTCGGGCGTGATCAAGAAGATCACGCGGCGCCCCGCGGGCGATCAGCCTGGCTGACGGCGGGGGAAAATGGTGCTGCCGGTGAGGATTGAACTCACGACCTCAGCCTTACCAAGGATGCGCTCTACCACTGAGCTACGGCAGCACTCGGCCCGCTTGTGGCGGGCGAGGGGGCGCTAGAGACGAGGCGCGGCGGATTGTCAAGCGCTATCGGGCCGGCGATAGGTGGTTTGATGGAGACCAAGGACGAACGCGACGCGCGGCTGGCGGCGGCGCTCAGGGAAAATCTGCGGCGGCGCAAGGCGCAGGCGCGCGAGGTGAAGGATGCGGCGGCAGAAGAGGGGGACGCCACCGACGTGACGTAGCCCGCCGGGCGGTCCGCCGATCCGAGATGTTCAATTCGGCGGCGCCGTGGACCCCGGCACCAGGCCGGGGTGACGAAGCAAGAGTCAGGCGATCGGGGCGCAGCGCTCGATCAGCCAGGCGCGATCCTCGCCCTCCATTTCGGCTGCCAGTGTGCCGGCGACCTGCGCGTGGTAGTTATTGAGCCAGTCGAGCTCGGCCGGGGTCAGCAGCGCGGGTTCGATCAGGTCGCGGTCGATCGGTACCAGCGTCAGCGTTTCAAAGGTGAGCATCACGTCCTCCCCGCCCTCGAAGCTGTGCTCGACGACGAGCAGCAGGTTCTCGATGCGGATGCCGTATTCGCCGGCCTTGTAATAGCCGGGCTCGTTGGAGAGGATCATGCCCGGCAGCAGCGGCTCGGACGGGCCGCTGCCGGGATAGCTCGGCTTGGCGATGCGCGCCGGGCCTTCATGGACCGACAGGTAGCTGCCGACGCCGTGACCGGTGCCGTGGGCGAAATCGAGGCCGGCCTGCCACAGCGGAAGCCGGGCGAGCGCATCGAGCTGCGCGCCGGTCGTGCCACGCGGGAAGGCGGCGGTGGCGAGCGCGATATGCCCCTTCAGCACGCGGGTGAAGCGATCGCGCATTTCGGCGGTGGGCTGGCCGATCGGCACGACGCGGGTCACGTCGGTGGTGCCGTCGTCATACTGGCCGCCCGAATCGATCAGGTAGAGCTGACCGGGCTCGATCGGCAGGCTCGATTCTTCGGTGACGTGGTAGTGCGGGATCGCGCCATGCGGGCCGGTGGCGCTGATCGCGTCGAAGGAGAGGTCCTTGAGGACGCCAGTCGCGCGGCGGAACTCCTCCAGCTTGGCTGCGGCGGACAGCTCGGTCTGGCCGCCTTTGGGCGCCTCGATCGATATCCAGCGCAGGAAGCGGGTGAGCGCGGCGCCGTCACGGATGCTGGCGGCGCGGTGACCGGCCTGCTCGACCGGGTTCTTGGTGGCGCGCGGGATTACGGTGGGATCGCGCAGCGACACCACCGCGCCGCCGCCGGCCTCGATCGCGAGTGGAATGGCGGCGACCGAGAGCGTCGGGTCGACCGCGACGCGCTTGCCGGCGAAGCGGCCGAGCGCCGGGGCGAAATCGCGGCGGTCGTGGATGCGCACGGCATTGCCGAGATGCTGCGCGACGGCGTCGGTCATCTTGTCGGGGGCGACATAGAGGTCGGCGGTGCCGTCTGCGTTCACCACCGCGTAGGAGAGTGCGACGGGGGTGCGCGAGACGTCGCCGCCGCGCACGTTGAGCAGCCAGGCGATCGATTCGAGCGCGGCGAGGACGACGGCATCGGCCTTCTGCTCGGTCAGCCAGTCGGCGACGGCGGCGCGCTTGTCGGCGCTGGAGCGACCGGCGTGCGCATCGTCATGGACGGCGAGCTTCGCATCGGAAGGTTGCGGCTGATCGGGCCAGACGGCGTCGACGGGGTTGGTATCGACCGGGATCAGCGTCGCGTCGATCGCGGCGAGCGCCTTGGCCGCCTCGTCCACCCAGGCGCGGGTGTGCAGCCAGGGATCGTAGCCGATCCGCGCGCCCTGCTTGGCATGGCCGGCGAGCCAGCCCGACACGCTCGTCTCGGGCACGCCGACGAATTGCCAGTCGTCGCCCGACACCTGCTCGCGCACCTGGAGCGTGTAGCGCCCGTCGGTGAAGATCGCGGCCTCCGCCGGCAGCACCGCCGCGGTGCCGGCCGAGCCCTGAAAGCCGGTGAGCCAGGCGAGCCGCTGCGCATAGGCGCCGACGTACTCGCTCATATGCTCGTCGGTGAGCGGCACGACGAAGCCATCGAGCTGTTGCGACGCGAGCTGATCGCGAAGCGCGGCGAGGCGGGCGGTGTGGGTGGACATGGGACTCCTATCGAAACCTGCATTCGTTCGTGCCGAGCCTGTCGCAGCGCGTGTGTCGCACAGCAGCGCGTGTGACACGCCCTTCGACAGGCTCAGGGTGAACGGGTCGCGGTGGGATATGGCAGATGCGCGCGCTTCGTGCCATGCAGCCGCGATGGTCCTTTTTCCCCAGAGCCGCGCATGACGAGCGCGGACGTTCTTATTGTCGGGTCCGGCGCCGCCGGGCTGACCGCGGCGCTGAACCTTGCTGATCGCTTCAAGGTGACGGTGCTCGCCAAGGGGGCGCTGAACGAGGGGTCGACCGCCTGGGCGCAGGGCGGGATCGCCGCGGTGCTGGAGCCGGGCGATACGTTCGACAACCATGTCGAGGACACGATGGTCGCGGGCGCGGGGCTCAACGATCGCGAGATCGTGGAGTTCGTGGTGGAGAATGCGCCCGCCGCAATCGAGCGATTGCAGAAGCTGGGCGTGCCGTTTGCGCAGGAAGGAAATGCGCTGCACCTGACGCGCGAGGGCGGGCATTCGCACCGGCGGATCGTGCATGTCGACGACGCGACCGGCTGGGCGGTGCAGGAGGCGCTGCAGCGCGCGGCGGAGGCGCACCCCAACATCACCTTGGTGCCCGATCAGGTCGCGATCGACCTTGCCACCAGCCGGCACGAGGAACGCTATTCGGGCGCGGGCAACGTGTGGGGCGTCTATGCCGTCGATCGCAAGAGCGAGAAGGTGCATCTCTACACCGCGCGCGCGACGATCCTCGCCACGGGGGGCGCGGGGCGAACGTACCTGTTCTCCACTGCGCCGCGCGGGGCGACGGGCGACGGCATCGCCATGGCGTGGCGCGCGGGGGCGCGCGTCTCCAACATGGAGATGATGCAGTTCCACCCGACCTGCCTCTACAATCTCGAGGTCAAGAATTTCCTGATCACCGAGGCGGTGCGCGGCGAGGGCGGGCGGCTGGTCAACCCGCAGACCGGCAAGCGTTTCATGACCTATTACGATTCGGAGCGGCTGGAGCTGGCGCCGCGCGACGTGGTGGCGCGCGCGATCGACGCGGAGATCAAGCGCTACGGCCTCGATTACGTGCATCTCGACATCAGCCACCAGCCGGCCGATTTCGTGCGCGGGCATTTTCCCAACATCTACGACAAGCTGATCGGGCTGGGCATCGACATGACGACCCAGCCGATCCCGGTGGTGCCGGCGCAGCATTACACCTGCGGCGGGATCATCGTCGATCGCGACGGGCGCACCGACCTGCCGGGGCTGTATGCGGCGGGTGAGTGCACCGAAAGCGGGCTGCACGGCGCCAATCGCCTCGCGTCGAACTCGCTGCTGGAATGTTTCGTGTTCGGCGAGGCGGCGGCGCAGCATATCGCGGCGCATTGGGAGGCACTGCCGCCAGTGCCGCCGATCCGGCCATGGGACGAAAGCCGAGTCACCGACTCCGACGAGGAGGTGGTGATCAAGCAGAACTGGACCGAGATCCGCCGCTTCATGTGGAATTACGTCGGCATCGTGCGCACGACCAAGCGGCTGGAGCGCGCGCAGCACCGCATCAAGATGCTGACCGCGGAGGTGGAGGATTATTACGGCCATTTTCGCGTGACGCCGGACCTGATCGAGCTGCGAAACCTGCTGCAGACCGCGGACCTGATCGTGCGATCGGCGCTGCATCGGCATGAAAGCCGCGGGCTGCATTATACGCTCGACTGGCCCGAGACGCTTGAAACACCGCTGGATACCGTACTGGTTCCTTGAGGCTGCTCCACTAGTCGCGCTTCAGGCGCAGTTCATCGCAGCGCTGGTAAGTCCCCGTTTTCAATGAGGGATTTTGGGATAGCCTGTTTCGCGACGAACGCTCGGGGGCACAGCGTAACGATGATCGGACGGTTCATTGCTGGCGCGGCGCTGCTTTCGCTGAGCGGATGCGGGATCGACGAGCGCCCCTCGCACGTGGCGACCCGGACGCCGCAGGCCGCCCCCGCCTATGTGGTGGCGATCCCGGTGCCCAAGCCCAAGCCGCTGCCGGTTAATCGCGCGCCGCGCGCGATGACGGCCTCGATCACCCAGTTGGTGCGCGAATTCCCGGGCATTGCCGGCGTGGCGGTGCGCGCGGTGGACGAGGGATGGACGGTGGAGGCCGGCGGGCGCCGCCCGTTGCCGCAGCAGAGCGTCAGTAAGCTTTGGGTCGCGATGACCGTGCTCGACCAGCGCGATTCGGGACGGTTGCGGCTGGACGATGCGGTGAGCCTGACGCCTGCGGACCTGACGCTGTTCCACCAGCCGAGCGCGGTGCTGGTGAAGAATGGCGTGTGGAACACGACGGTCAGCGATCTGCTGTTCCGCGCGCTGACGCAAAGCGACAATACCGCCAACGACCGGCTGCTGACCTTGGTGGGCGGGCCGCAGGCGGTGCGATCGTTCATCGAGCGCAAGCAGCTGGGCGACATCCGCTTCGGCCCAGGCGAGCGATTGTTGCAGGCCGGGACGGCCGGGCTGACGTGGGATCAGTCAATGAGCGTCGGCAACACCTTTGCGGTGATGCGCGCGCGGCTCGATCCGGGCGTGCGCGCGGCGGCGCTGCAGCGCTATATCGACAATCCGCCCGATGGCGCCGCACCGCTGGCGATTGCGGACGCGCTGTCGCGTCTGGCGCGCGGCGAGCTATTGTCCGAAACTTCGACGCGGCTGTTGATCTCCACGATGGAATCGAGCCGCACCGGGCGCGCGCGACTGAAGGCGGGGATCTCGCCGGGCTGGACGCTGGCGCACAAGACCGGGACGGGGCAGGAGCTGGGCCGGCGCAATGCGGGGTTCAACGACGTCGGCCTGCTGACCTCGCCCGACGGGCGCCGCTATGCCGTGGCGGTGATGATCGGCGATACCGAGCGGCCGATGCGCGAGCGCCAGCAGCTTATCCAAGCGGTGGCGGCGACCGTTACCGGCTATCGCGGGCCGACGATCGCCGCGGTCGAGGACGAGGCGCCCGAAAGCTGATCCCGATCGGTTGACGCGATGGCGCGCGGCTCGCAAGGCGCTGGCCATGCGCTTCTTTTCCGATAACGCCGCCCCCGTACACCCCGCCGTGCTGGCCGCGATGGCGGAGGCCGACGTGCTCGACACCGCTTACGATGGCGATCGCTGGTCGGGGATGCTCGACGCGCGGCTGTCGGCGCTGTTTGAGACGGAGGTGGAGGTGCTGTGGGTGCCCACCGGCACCGCCGCGAACTGCCTGGCGCTTGCCGCGCTGTGCCCGCCGCATGGCGCGGTGCTGTGCCACCACGATGCGCACATCCAGAATGACGAAGGCGGCGCGCCCGAATTCTATACCCATGGCGCGAAGCTGCTGCTGGCGGACGGCGAGGGCGCGAAGCTGACGCCCGACACGCTGCGCGCGTTGCTGTCGACCATCCGGGTCGCGGTGCATCAGGTGCAGCCGCACGCCATCTCGATCACCAATGCGACCGAATATGGGCTGACCTATCGGCCCGACGAAGTGGCGGCGATCGGGGCGCTGGCGGCCGAGCGCGGGCTGGCGCTGCACATGGATGGCGCGCGCTTCGCCAATGCGCTGGTCCATGCCGATTGTTCGCCCGCCGACATGACGTGGCGCGCGGGCGTGACGGCGCTGAGCTTCGGATTCGTCAAGAACGGCGGGATGGGCGCGGAGGCCCTGGTGTTCTTCAAGCGCGGGCTGGTGGAGGCGAGCCGTTATCGCAGGAAGCGCGCCGGGCTGCTGTTTTCCAAGGGGCGGTATCTGGCGGCGCAGATTTTGGCGCTGCTGGAGGAGGACCGCTGGCTGGCGAATGCGCGCAATGCCAATGCGGGTGCGGCGCTGATCGCGGCGGCGGCGGGCGAGCGGCTGGTGCATCCGGTCGAGGCGAACGAGGTGTTCCTGCGCGTGTCCGCGGAGGAAGCGGCGGCGCTCAGGGACAAGGGTTTCGATTTCTACGATTGGGGGCCGGGCGAGGCGCGGCTGGTAGTGTCGTGGAACCAGCGGGCCGAGGATATCGAGCCGCTGGCGGCGGCGATTGCGGCGTTAAGGTGATGCTTGCCTATCACCTGACGTCATGCGGAGCTCGTTCCGGCATTGAGGGTTGGGCTTGATCCGCAGCCAATGCGTATGCGGACGAGTGGATGCCGGGACGAGCCCGGCATGACGGCGCGTTTGTGGAAGGCGTTGGCGGCGCTGAACGAGCCGATCGGTTTGTCCTGAGCTTGTCGGAGGGCGTGTGCTTGGCGCCCGTGCGTTGACAGGCTCGGCCCGAACGGCGGAACGTTGAAGGTGTTGCAGTAGCAACCGCTCGAAATCCGCACTAGGCGCGCAGCATGACCGATGCGCCGCCGCCGCAATCCACCCGCGCCCATGTGCTGATCCCGTTCGCGATCGTCACGCTGATTTGGGGATCGACGTGGCTGGTGATCCGCGATCAGTTGGGCGTGGTGCCGCCATCGTGGTCGGTCAGCTATCGCTTCCTCGTCGCCGGGGTCGCGCTGTTTCTCTGGGCGGCGGTGCGGCGCGAGCCGGGGCGGATCGACGCGCGCGGGTTCGGCTTTGCAGCGGCGCTGGGGCTGGCGCAGTTCGTGATGAACTTCAACTTCGTTTATCGCGCGGAGCAATTCATCACATCGGGACTGGTGGCGGTGACCTTTGCGCTGCTGCTGATCCCCAATTCGCTGTTCGCGCGCATCTTTCTGGGGCAGCGGCTGGGGCGGCAGTTGGTGCTTGGCTCGGCAGTAGCGATGGCCGGCGTGGCGCTCTTGTTCCTGCATGAGGTGCGCAGCGACCCGCACGGGCCGGCAACCGCGCTGACCGGCATCGGCCTGACGCTCTGCGCGATCCTGTCGGCGTCGAGCGCGAACGTGATGCAGGGGACGCAGACGGCGCGGCGCTATCCGATGCTGCGCACCACCGCGATCGCCATGCTGATGGGGGCGGCCTTCGATGCCGCCTGGGCGTGGTTCACCGTGGGACCGCCGGTGATGGAGTGGCGGATCGGCTATGTCGCGGGGATCCTGTACCTCGGGCTGGCAGCGTCGGCGCTCGCCTTTCCGCTGTATTTCGGCGTCATCCGCATCATTGGGCCTGCGAAGTCGGCCTATTCCAGCGTCATCGTGCCGGTGATCGCGATGGCGCTGTCGACCGCGTTCGAGGGCTACCGCTGGTCGCCGCTCGCGGCGGGGGGCGCGGCGCTGGCGGCGGTGGGGCTGGTCATCGCGCTCACCGCGCGCAGGCCCAACCGATAGTCGGGATAATGCGGCTGCCAGCCGAGCACCCGCTTCGCCTTGCCGTTCGCGACGCGGCGGTTCTCGGCATAAAAGGCGCGCGCGGCGGGGGAGAGAGTATCGAGCGGCACGATCGGCGGTAGCGGCAGGCCGAGCATGGCGGCGGCGCGCTCGATCACCCGGTCCTGGCTGCACGGCAGGTCGTCGGACAGGTTGTACGCACCCGCCGGCGCGGTGAAGCCGGCGACGACGCCGCTGGCGATGTCGGCGACATGGACGCGGCTGAACACCTGATCGGCGAGCCCGGTGCGGTGCGCCTTGCCCGACGCGACGCGATCGAGCGGCGAGCGGCCGGGGCCGTAGATGCCCGGCAGGCGGAACACGCGCGCGCCCAGCGCCAGCCAGGCGGCGTCGGCGGCGTTGCGGTTCGCGCGGCGGCCGCGGATCGGCGCGCTCTCGTCGACCCAGGCGCCGCCAGCATCGCCATAGACGCCGGTGGAGGAGAGGTAGCCGAGCCACCGGCCGTCCAGCGCGTCGGCGTAGCGGGCAAGCACCGGATCGTCGTCGCCGTCGGGCGGGACGGAGGACAGGACGTGGGTCGACGCGGCAAGGCCGGCGCGCACCGCCGCATCGTCGTCGAAGCGGATCGTGCCGGCGCGGCCGTCACGCGTGGTGGCGAGAAGCGGCCAGCCGCTTTCGTCGGCGATTGCGCTGGCGGCATAGCCCAGGCCGAAGATGAACAGGCGGCTCATCGCGCGAGCGTCGGCCTGACCATCGTGGCGCCGGGCACGTTGTCTTTCTTCCACTGCATGGCCATCCGAACGCGCGTTCTGCCCGAAGGGTGATCGAAGAACAGCAATTCCTCGACGGGGCCGGGCTCTAGCTTGCGATATTCGGACAGGCGGATCGCGACGGAGGCGAAGCCGTCGGGCGCGCGGGCGGCGTCCAGGCCGAAGCGATCGGCCTGGCTTTCCTCCCAGCGCGTCACGCTGCTGATATAGGGGGTGGCGAGCGCCCCCAGCACGCTGGCGATCGCGAGCAGCAGCGGCGCGCCGGCGGGGTCGGCCACGTCCCGCACGCCCCAGCGCGGGTGGCGCGCGATCAAGCGCGGCGCGAGAGCGGCGATCACGGCAAAGACGATCAGCACGCCGAGGCCGAACCAGAACAGCAGCCACCAGATGTGGTTCAGGACGTAATGCCCCATTTCGTGCCCCATCACCGCGGCGACCTCGTCGGGCGAGGTGCGGTTCAGGAGATTGTCGTTGAGCGCGATGCGGATCGTCGGGCCGAGCCCGGCGACATTGGCGGAGATCCGCTTCGTCTGGCGCGAGGCGTCACTGACGTAGATGTGCTCGGCCGGGATGTCGTGCGCCGCGGCCATCGCCACGATCCGGTCGCGCAGCGGGCCGGCGGGCATTTCGGTGTAGCGGTTGAACATCGGCTCGATGAACACCGGGCCGAGCAGGAGCCCGAGTGTGAGAAAGCCGATCACCACCGCTGTTCCCACTGCCCACCAGCGGCAGGGAAAGCGGCGGATGACGGCGTAGATCGCGGTGAACAACAGCGCGTTCACCACCAGCGAGACGCCCAGCAGCTTGAGCTGGTCGACGAGCCAGGCGCCAAACGTCTGGCTCATCAGGTCGTATTGCGCTTCGCGCACAAAGCCGGTGTAGATGCTCCACGGCAGGAACAGCAGAAAGGTGACGAGGCTGAACAGCACGCCGTAGAGGCCGGGGACGAGCCAGGTACGCTTCACGCGTCGCGCGGCCAGATCGCGCAGCCGCGCCGACACGCCGCTGGCGAGCAGCGCGCCATAGACCAGCACGGCGACCACCGCATTCCACAGGATCAGCCAATAGCCGCCCTCGAAATAGGCGTCCGATTTGGCGCGCGCCGGCCCTTGCAGCAGATCGAGGTAGGCGCGGGTCGCAGCATTGATATCGAAGCCGGGGTTCAGCCCCTGCGCCGCCGCCATCGTCGGCACCAGCGCTGCCGCCAGCAGCGCTGCGCCCAAGACCTTCCTCATCCCTGTTCCCCCGGTTACGGGGCAGTCGGCCCCTTGAACAACGTGCCGAAATAATCGCCCTTGTTCCAGACCGGACGTGAGGGCGCATCGCCGATCTCGCGCGCGATGCGATAGTTCACGTCGACGAAGCGCACGCCCTGTTCCCACAGGATCGGCTGCGACAGATCGTCGGAGGGCTTGTGATAGTTGGTGGAGAGGAAATGCTCGACCGCGGCCTTGCCCGGCCCTTTCTGACCCGGCCACAGGAAGACCGAGGGCACGCCCTTTTGCACGAAGCGGAAATGGTCTGAGCGCACGAAAATGCCCTCGTCGGGGATCGGATCGGGCGACAGCGCGACGCCGGCGCCCTCCACCGCGCTGCGGATGATCGGGCCGAGGGTGGAGCGGTCGCCGCCGAATGCGACCATGTCCTCGAACGGATAGGTGAGGATCGGCATGTCGAGATTGACGTCGGCGACGATCGACTCCGCTGTTACCGTCGGGTGGTTGGCGAAATAATCGCTGCCGACGAGGCCCTTTTCCTCCGCCGTGACGGCGAGGAACATGATGGTGCGCTTGGCCGGCCCTTCCTTCCCGAACCGCTTCGCCTCCTCGATCAGGCTGGCGATGCCGATGGCGTTGTCGAGCGCGCCATTGTTGATCTTGTCCTCGCCCTTGCCGCTGATGCCGATGTGATCGAGGTGGGCCGAGAGGACGACCACCTCGCGTGCGAGCGCCGGATCGCTGCCCGGAAGCAGGCCGACGACGTTGGACGAGCGCGCCTTGTCGAATTTGGTCTTGGTGGCGACGGCCAGCGTGACGGGCAGCGCCTCCGGCTTGAAGGCCGCGTCTGCCTTGTCCGCCTCGCGCGAGACCTTGGCCCAGGGCGTGCGCGCGCCGGCGAACAGCTTTGCCGCGCCGGTGAGGCTGAGCGTTGCAAGCGTGGGGGCGCCGCCTTCGTCGACGTGGCCGGTGCCGTCCGCCTCGGCCCAGGCCATGCGGACATGGTCGTTGGCGTCGACCAGCCGCGCGAACGGGCGCAGCTTGTCCGATCGCGAAGTGACGAGCGCGATCGCGCCTACCGCG
Source organism: Sphingomonas dokdonensis (assembly GCF_002197685.1). Taxonomy (GTDB): domain Bacteria; phylum Pseudomonadota; class Alphaproteobacteria; order Sphingomonadales; family Sphingomonadaceae; genus Sphingomonas; species Sphingomonas dokdonensis. Next base: position 19,911 of record NZ_NBBI01000010.1, read on the forward strand.
CCGTGGTCGGCCGCGACCTGCGCCTTGGTGGAGGCCGAGCCGAGCCAGGCGCGCTCCTCGCCGGTCATCTTCGATGGCGAGCCGCTGACAAAGGCGACGATCTTACCCTTCACGTCGACCCCGGCGTAATCGTCGCGGCCATATTGCGGGGCGACGATGCCGTAGCCGACGAAGACGACGGGTGCGGCGACACTGGTTTCCTTCGCGCGCGAATTGGCCGAGGGGATGTAATCGGTGCCAAAGGCGAGCGCGGTCTGGCCGGCGGCGGCGGTGAGGGTGAGCGTGCCCTCGCCATCGGGCTTGTACGCGACGAGCGGCACGTTCTGCAGATAGCCGACGTCCTCGCCCTGCTTGTCGCCGCCCGGCTTCAGCCCGGCGGCGTAGAATTGCGCGGCGACATATTGCGCGGCGATGTCATATTCCGGGCTGCCCGCCTCGCGCCCGCGCATCGCATCCGACGCGAGGAACATGACGTGCGATTTGATCGCGGTTGCTTCGCGCGAGAGCGGTGCGGCGTTTGCCGGCGCGGCTGCGGCGGTACCTTGTGGGGCAGCGGTTTGTGCAACGACGGGGAGGGCGGCGGACGACAGGCAGAGGGCGAGAAACAAACGACGCATAGACGCTTCCAGAAAGCCATGCGTTCGCTGGCCATGCGCAGGTGAATTGCGGCCGGAAAATGCGGCGCGGATCACCCAAAGAAGCGGCGCTTGCCAAGGGCTTGCACCGCCCCTCCACCGCACGCCACAGGAACGAAGGGGAGTGGACCTGCCGCCAGACCTAGCAGCCGTGGGCGTCTCCGCAAGCATTAGCGATGGAACCGTAAGCCGCCCTGTTTATATCTTCTTTTATGCTCGACGTTCTCACCGCCCCCGCCGCCCCTGCGATCAAGCACCGCCAGGATTACCGCCCGCCTGCGTGGCTGGTGCCCAACGTGGCGCTCGATTTCGCGCTGGACCCGGCGGCGACGCGGGTGCGCGCCCGGCTGGAGGTGACGCGCAACGGCGAAGGAGACGCGCCGCTGCGGCTTGATGGCGACGGGCTGACGCCGTTGTCGGTGAGCGTGGACGGCCTGGCGGTGAACGACTGGCGGATCGAGGACGGTCAGCTCGTCGTGCCGCTGACGGGCGACGCGCATGTGATCGAAACCGAGGTGGCAATCGCGCCTGACCAGAATACGCAGCTGATGGGGCTGTATTCCTCGGGCGGGAACCTGTGCACGCAATGCGAGGCGGAAGGCTTTCGCCGCATCACCTTCTTCCCCGACCGGCCCGATGTGCTGGCGACCTATCGCGTCCGCATGACGGCGGACAAGGCGCGCTATCCGGTGCTGCTGGCGAATGGCGATCCTGTGGCGCGCGGCGACAATGACGATGGCACGCACTGGGCCGAGTGGCATGACCCGTTTCCCAAGCCCTCCTATCTGTTCGCGCTGGTGGCGGGGGATCTGGCCTGCAACGCCGGCACGTTCACGACGCGATCGGGGCGCGAGGTGCAGCTTGGCATCTGGGTGCGCGAAGGCGATCTGCCCAAGACCGATCACGCGCTCCACGCGCTGAAAACATCGATGGCGTGGGACGAGCGCGTCTATGGCCGCGAGTACGATCTCGACGTATTCAACATCGTTGCGGTGGACGATTTCAACTTCGGCGCGATGGAGAACAAGGGGCTGAACATCTTCAACAGCCGCTACATCCTGGCCGATCCCGACACCGCGACCGATTACGATTACGATGCGATCGCTGCGGTGGTCGCGCACGAATATTTCCACAACTGGTCGGGCAATCGCATCACCTGCCGCGACTGGTTTCAACTGTCGCTGAAGGAGGGGTTCACCGTCTTTCGCGATCAGGGCTTCTCGGCCGATCAGGGTTCGGCGGCGGTGAAGCGGATCGAGGACGTGCGCGGGCTTCGCGCCAGTCAGTTTCCAGAGGATGCCGGGCCGCTGGCGCATCCGGTGCGCCCGGAAAGCTATCTCGAGATCTCGAATTTCTACACCTCGACGATCTACAACAAGGGCGCCGAGCTGATCCGCATGATGGCGACCATCCTGGGGCCGGAGCGGTTCCGTACCGCGTGCGACCTTTATTTCGATCGCTTCGACGGGACGGCGGCGACGTGCGAGAATTTCGTCGCCTGCATGGAAGAAGGCGGCGGCGTCGACCTTGCGCAATTCCGCCTGTGGTACAGCCAGGCGGGGACGCCGCGCGTGTCGGCGAGCCTCGACCATGACGGCGGGCGTGCGACACTGCGGCTGGCGCAGCAGGTGCCGCCGACGCCGGGGCAATCCGCCAAGGAGCCGATGGTGCTGCCGCTGCGCATCCGCCTGTTTGGGGCGGAAACCGGCCAGCCGCTGGGGCCGGAGCAGCTAGTGCTGCTGAACGAAACGATCGAGACGATCGTGTTCGACGGGATCGCCGAGCGCCCGGTGCTGTCGATCAACCGCGGTTTTTCCGCGCCGGTGACGATCGAGAGCGACCGGACGGCGGCGGACCTCGCGTTTCTCGCGCGGCACGACGACGATCCCTTCGCGCGCTACGAGGCGATGCAGCAGTTGATGCTCGACACGCTGATCGCCGGCGCGGTCGAGGGCGAGGCCGATCACCGCGCGGTAATCGATGCGGTGGCCGACACGCTTGACGATCCGGCGCTTGATCCGGCGTTCGTCGCGGAGGCGGTGCTGCTGCCGTCGGAGAGCTTCGTCGGCGATCAGCTAAGCATTGTCGATCCCGAGGCGATCTATCGCGCGCGCGAAGCACTGCGCGGCGATCTGGGGCGCACGCTCGCCGATCGCTGGCGCACGATCTACGAGGCGAACAGCAGCGATGCGCCATACGCCTATACGCCGGCGGCGAAGGGCGCGCGGCGGATCCGCAACGTGGCACTTGGCTATATCGCCGCATCGGGCGCGAGCGACGCGGCAGAGATGGCGTTCCGCCAGTTCGAGCGGGCCGATAACATGACCGACCGGCAGGGCGCGCTCAGCACGCTGGTGAACGGCGACAGCGATCTGCGCGAGGCGGCACTCGACATTTTCTACAACCGCTATTCGGGCAATGCGCTGGTGCTCGACAAATGGTTTCAGACGCAGGCGCTGTCGACACGCGACGATACGCTGGAAGCCGTAGCGGCGCTGGCCGAGCATCCGAGCTTCACGCTGGCCAACCCGAACCGCGCGCGCAGCCTGATCGGCGCCTTTGCGGTGAACCAGCGCGCGTTCAACCGGGCGGATGGCGCGGGCTATCGCTTCCTGGCGGACCAGCTGATCGCGCTCGACCGGCTCAATCCGCAGACCGCGGCGAAATTGCTGCCGCCGCTCGGCCGCTTCCGCCGTTTCGACCCCGCGCGCGCAGCGCTCATGCGCGCCGAGCTGGAGCGGATCGTGGCGACACCGGGGCTGTCCAAGGACCTGTTCGAACAGGCGTCAAAGAGCCTGGCGGGTTAGAACGCGCCGGGCGTCTCGCGCTGGAAGGTGGCGGGGCGCTCGGGCGTCAGCAAGGTGCGCTGCACGCCGACGTCGCGCACCCGCGCCGCGCTGGCGCTGGGGGCGGCGCCGCCGATCGGGGTGCAGCTGCGCCCGGCGAGGAAGCCCAGCGCCTGACGCACCGATGCCTCGCGCGGGTCGCCGAGCGGGTAGGTGAGGTCGTCGCTCGCCTGGCAGGTCACGGGCATGAAGCGCGCCAGCCCGTTGTAGTAATCGCCCTGGCGATCGGCATTCTGGCTGGCGAAGGCGACGACGCGCAGGCGATCGTCGCAGGCGGCGCGATCGCGCGCGATCTGGCCGACGGGCTTGCCATAAGTGTCCGTGCCGATCAGCGCGACATTGGCGCGGAGATAGGGGATCATCGCGTTGATCACCTTTTCGCTGGCAGACGCCGTGGCGCCGGTGCCGATAAAGGCGATCCGGGTGGGGGAGACCGATTGTGGCTGCGGGGTGAAATATTCGGTGCTGTTCTCTGACGATTTCTCGCGCCGGAAGGTGGTGTAGCTGAACACCTCGCTGCGCTGGCGATTGCCGCCGAGAAGGTCGCCGAGCACCTGCGCGGTGGAGACCAGCCCGCCGCCATTGTAGCGGAAGTCGACGATGAAATCGGTAATGCCAGCGGCGCGCAGCCGGGCGAAACCGTCGCGCAGCGGCTGTTCGGCGGTGGAGATAAAGGTGCGCAGGTTGACGTAGCCGACGCGGCGGCCCTCATCCTCGATGATCGTGACACCATAGCGCGGGGAGACGGCATCGAGCGTGTAGTCGCGCGGTGTGACGGTGACTTGCCGGCCGGCGCCATTGGGTGCGCGAAGGTCGAGCACGCGGGTGTCGCCGGCTCGCGAGCCGCCCAATGCATCGCTGACCGCCCGCGCGCCGCCGCTGGCATAAAGTGCGCTGACGGTGCGCAGCGGGCTGCCGGGCTGGCCGATGGCGACGATTTCGGTGCCGCGATCGATACCCGCCTCCAGCGCCGCCGTGCCCTCGAACGCTTCGGTGACGAACAGGCGCGCGGAGGCAGGGTCGATCGCGATGCGGAACCCGAAGCCGGCGCTCGACCCGGAGGCGAAATAGGCGTTCTCCTCCGCGATCGAGGTGACATAGGTGAAATAGCGATCCTTGTTCTGCTCGCGCGCGGTGGCGGTGAGCGCATCGACATAGCTTTGCACGTCGCCATAGCGGCTTGCGTCGAGGCTGGCGGGCAGCGTGTCGGGGAACAGATACCATTCGCGCAGCTCGGCGTCGGCCCATTGCTGGCGGCTTTGCAGCGAACAGGCGCTGGCGGTGGGTGACGGCGTGGGCGCGGGGGCGGTCGCAACCGGCGTCCCGCTGCTGCTGCCGCCGCCATCGCCGCCGCAGCCCGCCAACACACTCGCCATGCTGATCGCAGCGGCCAATCGACGCATGATACGCTCCCCACAACCTTTTCAGGACAGGTACTTAGCAGCTTGCGGCCATCTTGCCAGCGCCTGCCGCACGGAAGACTCAGCCGAGCAGCGCCAGCGTCGCGGCGTCGGGTTGCCCACCGTAGAAGCGTGCGAGCACCGCATCGAAGCGGTCACGCTCTTTCGTGGCGGCGGCGAACAGCGTCATGGACGAGCGCAGCTTCATGGCGTCGACCGGGCCGAGGATCGTTTCGGCCGATCCAGTGGCGGCGAGCAGGGCGTCGCACGCGTCGGCCAGCCGTGCGGCGAGCAGGGGGTGGCGCAGATAGGCCTCGGCCTCGGCCAGCGAGGCGATGCCGTAATGCTGGGCGGTGGCGCTGCGGCCGAGCGCGCGCAGTTGCGGAAAGACGAACCACATCCAGTGGCTGGTCTTTCGACCGCGGCGCAGCTCCGCCACCGCATCTGCGTGGCTGTTCTCCTGTGCGCTGACGAAGCGGGCGAGATCGAACGGGTCGGAGGCGGGGCTGGTCATGGCGCACAAAACGCGCGGGACGCATCGCGGATGCCGCTGGTGCGTTACGCCGGGGAGAGGAGTTGCGATGCTTGAACATATTCCTGCCTGGCTAGGGCGTACGCTGGGCAATGTGCGCGCCGGCGCCAGCAAATTGGCGATCGTTCAGCCGGAGCTTGGCGGGCGGTTCGATGCGATCGACCTGAGCAGCCCGGCATTCGCGCAGGACGCGCGATTGCCGCCGCGTTTCACCGCGGACGGCGAGGGCGTGTCGCCGCCGCTGGTGTGGGGGCCGCTGCCCGACGGCACGGCGTCGCTCGCGCTGCTGGTCGAGGATGCCGATGCGCCCGCGCCACAGCCGCTGGTCCATGCCATCGTGTGGGGCATGGCGGCAGACGCGGGCCGGCTGGCCGAAGGTGCGATCGTGGCGGACGGTGCCGGCGATGCCGAAACCGGCGATGTCGGCCGCAATTCGTATCTGAGCGAAGGGTGGCTGCCGCCCGATCCGCCGACCGGGCATGGCGAGCATCGCTATGTGTTTCAGCTGTTCGCGCTGGATGCGGGGGTCGAGGACCCTGGCGAGTCGCCCGGCCGAAGCGCGCTGATCCGGGCGATGGCGGGGCATGTGCTGGCAGCGGGGCTGCTGATCGGCACCTATTCGCGTGGCGAAGACGCGGCGGTGGGCGGCACTCAGACGACGCTTGCCGCGACATCCATATAGGCGAGCACGGCGCAGGTGCTCAGCATGGACACGAGCGCGATCGAGAATGAGCGGATCATGAGACGGTCCCTCCTTTGCTAAGCTGGCGTTCCGGTCAGGCGACCGGAACGACCGGAACAGCAGCGCTGATCATCAGGGCGGCGAAAACAAAGGCGCTGGCGAGGCTGGCGACCTGAAGGCGAAGCTGGTGACGATAGGTCATGATGGTAACTCCCTGATGGCGGCACCGAACCATTCGGTACCGATGCCAATGATATTGCAGGGGGCGTGCCAATTTGTTCAGCAGCGATAAATCAACCACTTAGCGACAGGAGATCCTGGCGTTGGCGCCTTTCGCCAGATCGGATTGGCGGATTACGCCATCAAGCGGCGGCTAGTGCGCGATTGCGACCTGACGCCTTGGCCCGATACATTGCAGCGTCCGCACGGGCGAAAACGGCCTCGCGCGGCTCGTCGCTGGTGCCGGCGGAGACGCCGGCGGAAATGGTGATGGCCCCGATCGGCGCATCAGTGGCCCGCGAGCGAAAGCGGCGCGCGGCCACGGCGCTGCGCGCGCGATCGACCATGGCCACGGCCGCGTCCAGGTCGACGCCGACGAACATCAGCGCGAACTCTTCGCCGCCGTAGCGTGCCACCATCGCATTGCCGCACTCGCCGGCGATCGACGAGCCAACGGCGCGCAGCACGCGATCGCCCACCGCATGGCCGAAATCGTCGTTCACGCGCTTGAAGTGATCGATATCGCACACCGCGAGGGCGACGGGGGTGCCAGGGGATAAGGCGGCATAGGCTTCGTCAAAAGCGCGGCGGTTTGCCAATTCGGTGAGCGGGTCAAGGCGGGCGGTGCCGTTCGCCTTGTCCAAGGCGCTGCGCAGCGCCTCCGCCTCCTGCTCCGCTGCCGCCATGCGGTGCTCGGCGACGTTGGCGCGATCGATCATCGCCGCGGTGAGGCGGAACACTTCGTCGAAATCGGTCGTGGCGCGCGAATCGCGCATGGCAGCGGCGCTGGCGGCAAGCTCTCGCCCGAAGCCGCTGGTTTCGGCATGGATCGAGCGAACCGCGCGCGAGAAATCGGCCACCTGCATCTCGGCACGGGCGACGATTGCTTCCGCCTCGTTTTTACCGTTTGACTGGGATGGCCGCGGCGCGGCGGTGGGCATGCCGTCGTGCAGCGACACCAGCGCGGCCGTGCCGGCTGTCGGGGTGCCGCCGAGCGCAGCGATATCCTGCGACGTGAGCCGCACCCCGCCGTCGGTGAGCGCCGCCACCGAGCGCGCCAGCGCGCCTGCAGGATCGCTTACGACCCGGAACGCGAAGGCGTAATTGGCCGGGTCGACGCTCAGCTTCTGCTCGCACAGAAAACGGCCGATCGCGCGATACAGCTCAGCCTCTTGTTGCGTGAGGAACTCCGCCATGTGCCCGCCCCATCTCGCCCTGGCCGCCGTGTGGGCATCGCGCCCCGTGATTCTCCTTATGCACCCGATAAACTAAAATAAAGTTGCAGAGGTTACGGCTCCGGTCAGGAGCGGGGAAGTCGCTTCACTGCTTCCAGCGTCAGCGCGACGTGGCGATCGGCCGAGAGATCGTCGTGCACATATGCGATACGGCCGGTGCGATCGATGACGTAGCTGGTGCGGCGGGTGGCATCGCGGCCCTTGATCTGGCGGCCAAGCGCCACGTCATAGCCGGCGACGACGCGCGGGCCGGCGCTTGCCACGGGGAACTTGCCGGCGCATTCAGCAGCGGAAAACTTGGTGAGATCCTCCACCGTGTCCGCCGACATGCCGATGACGGTGGCGCCGGCGGCGCGAAAGGCGGCGATGTTCTCGGCAAAGGCGCGTGCCTCGGCATTGCAGCCCGACGTGAAGGCGGCGGGGAAGAAGTACAGCACCACCGGGCCCTTCTTGAGCTGGCGCGCGAGATTGATGTTCACCACCTTGCCGGCGACCGCGCCGCGGGTGGTGAAATCGGGCGCCTTGGCACCGACCGGCAGAACGGCAGCAGCAGGTGCGGCGATGGCAAGCGAGATCGTGGCGGCAGCGGCGGCAAGATAGTGGCGCATGGGAGTCTCCCGAAAACTGCCGCTGTTCTAGCGCTGCGCGGCGCGGCGCGATAGGGCATGTCGCATGCCGATCCGCCAAGCCGACCTCGACCTCGCCCACCGCCTCGCCGATGCTGCGGGCGACGCGATCCGCCCCTATTTTCGCGGCGAGCTCGGCACCGAGATCAAGGCGGATCATTCGCCGGTCACGCTGGCCGATCGCGCGGCGGAGGCGGCGATGCGGCGGATCCTCGACGCCGAGGCACCCGGCGACGCGATCCATGGCGAGGAATATGGCATCAAGGAGGGTGTGACTGGGCGCACCTGGGTGCTCGATCCGATCGACGGCACGCGCAGCTTCACCGTTGGGCGCGCGATCTTCGGGACTTTGGTGGCGCTGGTCGAGGATGGCTGGCCGGTGATGGGGGTGATCGACCAGCCGGTGCAGCGCGAACGCTGGATCGGCGCGGCGGGGCGGCCGACCCTGTTCAACGGCGCGCCGGCGAAAACGCGCACCTGCCGCGAAGTGGAGGGGGCGATCCTGGCGACGACCAGCCCGCATGCCTTCAACGACGACGAGGTGCCGCATTTCCTGGCGCTGGTCGCGGCGGTGTCAGGCGGGCATGCGCGGCAGGGGCCGGTCTATGGCGGCGACTGCTACAATTACGGGCTGCTGGCGAGCGGGCACCTCGACATCGTGTGCGAGGGCGGGCTGGCGCTGTACGATTTCGCCGCGCTTGCACCGATCGTCGAAGGCGCGGGCGGGCGGATGTGCGACTGGAACGGCGACCCGCTGACCGCGGCGAGCACGGGGCAGGTGCTGGCGATCGGCGATCCGGCGCGGATGGACGAGGTGCTGGAGGCGCTGCACGCGGCCTCGGGTGGGCATGACCATGGGCACGGGCACCACGATCATTGAGCCGGATACGGAGAGGACGCGGGCGCGCCCTCCCCGTCGCTGGATGAGGGTCAGGCGACTGTCAGCGCCAGCTTCCCGTCGCCCTCGTCGACGTTGATCGTGCTGCCGTCCTTCACGTCGCCGCGCAGGATGAGATCGGCGAGCGGATCCTGAAGGTAGCGCTGCACGGCGCGTTTCAGCGGGCGGGCGCCGTACACGGGATCGTAGCCGACACGGCCGAGCCACGCGCGCGCCGCATCGGTGAGGTCGAGCGTGACCTTGCGATCGGCGAGCAGCTTGCCGACGCGCGCCACCTGGATGTCGACGATCGGCCCCATGTGCGCCTGACCCAGACGGTGGAAGAGGATGATCTCGTCGAGCCGGTTGAGGAATTCCGGGCGGAAGTGCGCGCGGACGATCTCCATCACCTGCGGCTCGACCGTCTCGACATCCTCGCCCTCGCCGAGATTGGCGAGATACTGGCTGCCGAGGTTCGACGTCAGGATGATCAGCGTGTTCGAGAAGTCGACCGTGCGGCCCTGGCCATCGGTGAGGCGGCCATCGTCGAGCACCTGGAGGAGGACGTTGAACACGTCGCCATGCGCCTTCTCCACCTCGTCGAACAGCACGACCTGGTACGGCCGGCGCCGCACCGCTTCGGTCAGCACGCCGCCTTCCTCATAGCCGACGTAGCCCGGCGGTGCGCCGATCAGCCGCGCGACGGCGTGCTTCTCCATGAACTCGCTCATGTCGATGCGGACCATCGCGTTGGGATCGTCGAACAGGAATTCGGCGAGCGCCTTGGTCAGCTCGGTCTTGCCGACGCCCGTCGGGCCGAGGAACAGGAACGAGCCCAAAGGCCGGTTCGGATCCTGCAGCCCGGCGCGCGCGCGGCGAACGGCGGTGGAGACGGCGCGCACCGCATCGGCCTGGCCGATCACGCGCTTGCCGATCACTTCCTCCATCTTGAGGAGCTTGTCGCGCTCGCCCTCCATCATCCGCTCGACCGGGATGCCGGTCCAGCGGGCGACCACGCCGGCGATGTCCTCGGCGGTCACTTCCTCGCGCAGCATGGCGTTGGCCGCGGCGCCTTCCGCCTCGGCAAGCTGCTTTTCGAGCGCGGGGATGCGGCCGTAGGAAAGCTCGCCCGCCTTGGCGAGGTCGCCCTGGCGCTGCGCCTGCTCAAGCTCCAACCGCGCGGCGTCGAGCTGTTCCTTGAGCTTCGCCTCACCCGCCAGCTTGTCCTTCTCGGACTGCCAGCGCTGCGTCAGCTCGGCGGACTGCTGCTCGAGGTTGGCGAGCTCGTCCTCGATCTTCTCCAGCCGGTCCTGCGAGGCCTCGTCAGTCTCGCGGCGCAGGCCCTCGCGCTCGATCTTCAAGCGCAGGATGCGGCGGTCGAGCGTCTCGATCTCCTCGGGCTTGGATTCCACCTCCATGCGGATGCGGCTCGCGGCCTCGTCCATCAGATCGATCGCCTTGTCGGGCAGAAATCGATCGGTGATGTAGCGGTTCGACAGCGTCGCGGCGGAGACGAGCGCGCCGTCGGTGATGCGCACGCCGTGGTGAAGCTCGTACTTCTCCTTCAGCCCGCGCAGGATCGAGATCGTGTCCTCCACCGTCGGCTCGCCGACGAAGACGGGCTGGAAGCGCCGCTGGAGCGCGGGATCCTTCTCGACGTACTTGCGATATTCGTCGAGCGTGGTCGCGCCGACGCAGTGCAGCTCACCGCGCGCGAGCGCCGGCTTCAGCAGATTGCCGGCGTCCATCGCGCCTTCGGATTTGCCGGCGCCGATCAGCTGGTGCATCTCGTCGATGAAAAGGATGATGTCGCCCTCGGCGGCCTTCACCTCGTCGATCACGCCCTTCAGCCGCTCCTCGAACTCGCCGCGATATTTCGCGCCCGCGATCAGCGCGCCCATGTCGAGCGCCATGAGCGTCTTGTTCTTGAGCGTATCGGGCACGTCGCCATTGGCGATGCGCAGCGCCAGGCCCTCAGCGATGGCGGTCTTGCCGACGCCGGGTTCGCCGATCAGCACGGGGTTGTTCTTGGTGCGGCGGGCGAGGACCTGGATGGTGCGGCGGATTTCCTCGTCGCGGCCGATCACCGGATCGAGCTTGCCGGCGCGCGCCGCCTCGGTGAGGTCGCGCGCGAACTTCTTGAGCGCATCATAGCGATCCTCGGCGGTCGCGGTGTCGGCGGTGCGGCCGCCGCGCAGGTCGTTGATCGCGCTGTTGAGCGCGTCGGCACGGACGCCGGCGGCCTGCAGCGCCTTGCCTGCCGGCGTGTTGAGCGACAGTGCGAGCGCGACCAGCAGGCGCTCGACGGTGACGTAGCTGTCGCCGGCCTTCTGCGCGATCTGCTCGGCCTGGTCGAGCACGCGCACGGCATCGTTGTTGAGCCCCGGCGTCGACTGCGCGCCCGAGCCGCTGACGGCGGGGATGCGGGCGAGCGCGGCGTCGGTTTCGGTCACGGCGCGGCGCGCGTCACCGCCCGCGGCCTGGATGAGGCCGGCGGCCATCCCCTGCTCGTCCTCAAGCAGCGCCTTCAATAGATGCTCGGGCGCGATCTGCTGATGGCTCATGCGGATCGCAACGGTTTGCGCCGATTGGAGGAAGCCCTTGGCGCGATCGGTGAATTTCTCGAGGTTCATGGGTGTCCCTGTTTCCTTCGAGCATCATGTGGTGTTGCTGATATGCAACACAAGGGTGGGTCTGTTAGAAAGATGGAGAGCCGGTGGGCGCGCGTCCAGTGGTTGACGCGGATCGGGCGATCGGCTCCGTTGACTGGAAAGAGGACGGGAGCGGATCATGAAGGCTTTGCGGTATTTCGGCGCGCGCGACATCCAGTACGGAACGACTGACGATGCCGTGTTGCAGGACGACCGCGACGTGCTGGTCCGCGTGAAGCATTGCGCGATCTGCGGCAGTGATCTGCACATCTACCACGGCCATGGCTTTTCCGAGGACAGGGGCTTTTGCGTCGGGCACGAGGCGGTCGGTGAGGTAGTCGAGACCGGGCGCGCGGTGCGCACGCTGAAGTCGGGCGACCGGGTGATGATCTCCGCCGCGGTCGGCTGTGGCGCCTGCCCCGGCTGCCTGATGGGGCGGGTGCATGAATGCGAGAACAACGGTTCGGGCTGCTACGGGCTGTCAGCCGCGCTGCAGGGCAGCCAGGCGGAAGCGGTGCGCGTGCCGGCGGGCGACGTGAACGCGCGGCGCATCCCGGAAGGGATCAGCGACGAACAGGCGCTGATGCTGACCGATGCGCTGCCGACGAGCTGGATGGCGGTGCGCAATGCCGACATCAAGCCGGGCGCGAGCGTCGCGGTGGTGGGGCTCGGCCCGATCGGGCTGATGGCGGTGGAGGGTTGCTTCGCGATGGGGGCGGGGCGGGTCTATGCGATCGATCTGGTGCCCGAGCGGCGCGCGATTGCTGAGGGGCTTGGCGCGGTCGGCGTCGATCCGGGCGAGGCGGTGGCGTTCATCCGCGAAGACACCAAGGGCCGGATGTGCAGCAGCGTCGTCGAGGCGGTGGGCGCTGACGCGACGATCGACCTGTCGCTTCGGCTGGTGGGGAAATGGGGCACCGTCTCCTGCCTTGGCGTCAACCAGACGCGGCGCTTCCCCTTTCCGATGGAGCGCGCCTTCGCCAGCGGGCTGACGTTCCGCACCGGCACCTGCTCCGTGCCGCATTGGTGGCAGGAACTGATCCCGATGGTGCAAAAGGGGCAGCTGAAGCCCGAACGCTACATCTCACACCGCCTGCCGCTGTCGCAGGGCGCGGAGGCATACGCGATCCTCGACCGACGCGAGGCGCTGAAGGTGGTGATGACGCCGGAATAGCGGTATAAGCGCCGTCAAAGCACGACAATGGAGAGAGAGTCATGGCCACGCTGGCATCGGTCGACAACAGCAACCAATATGCTCCCGGTGAGTGGGAGGCGCGGGTCGATCTCGCGGCGGCCTATCGGCTGGTGGCGCTATATGGCTGGGACGACCTGATCTTCACGCATTTGTCGGCGCGCGTGCCCGGGCCGGAGCATCATTTCCTCATCAATCCTTACGACATGATGTTCGAGGAGATCACCGCGTCGAGCCTCGTGAAGATCGATGTCGAGGGCAAGCCGGTCGGCCACAGCGATCATCCGGTAAATCCGGCGGGCTTCACCATCCACTCGGCGATCCACATGGCCCGCGAGGATGCCGCGGCGGTGATGCATCTCCATACGCCGCATGGGCAGGCGGTGAGCGCGATGGAATTCGGGCTGTTGCCGCACACCCAGACGGCGATGATCGCGCAGCACAATGTTGCCTATCACGATTATGAGGGCATCGCGACCGACCTCGATGAGCGCGAGCGGCTGGTGCAGGACATTGGCGACAAGCACGCGATGATCCTGCGTAATCACGGCACGCTGGCGGTGGGCGACAGCGTCGCGTCATGCTTCCTGCGGCTCTACTTCCTGGAGCGCGCATGCGAGGCGCAGGTGCTGATGCTGTCGGCGGGGCGCGAGAATTTGAACAACCCGCCGCAGGGCGTCGAGGACAAGGTCGCCGGGCAAAGCGCACCGGTGGGCATGGGCAAGTTGGCCGAGAAGCTCGCCTGGCCGGCGCTGCTGCGCAAGCTCGACCGGATTGATCCCAGCTTCCGCAACTGACGGATCAGCGGTCGTCCGACCCCTTCCCGATCGGCGGGGGGGCGGGATGGCCGCCGCTGGCCTGTGGCAGCACGAGACAGGCGCGCGTTTCGATGCCGCCGGTTACCGCGTAGCTGCCGCCGGTCTGGCGCGCGAGCATGGTGGCGATCGACAGCCCAAGGCTGTCCGTCGCCTCCACGGTGAAGTCGGGCGGTAGCGTGCCGCCGTTATCGACGACGCTGATCTGGATCTCGCGGCCATCCGCCAGCACCTCGATCGCGATGGCGGGGGCGCGGTGATCGGGTAGGCCGTGTTCGATGGCATTGGCGATCGATTCGGCGACGACGAGCGCGACGGGGAGCGCCTGTTCGGTCGAGAGCTTGAGGTCGGGGGGACAATCTACGCGCCGGGCGATGTCGCTGCGGCCGTTCGCCTCCACCACGTCGTCGAGCAGCGCGGTGAGGAAGGCGGCGAGATCGCGGCCATTCTCGTCACTGTCGTAGAGGCGGCGGCTGATCCGGCCGATCAGCGCGACGCGCTGCGATGCCTCGGCAAGCGTGGCGGCGGCCTGCGGATCGGTAACGCGCCGACGTTGCAGTGCGAGCAGGCCGGCGACCGCCTGAAGATTGTTCGAGACGCGGTGTTGCAGCTCGTCGAACAGCAAGGCGCGGGTATGGGCAAGGGCGGCGTTGCGTTCGCGCTCCGCCGCGAGATAGCCGTTGGCGCGCTGGAGCCAGTGGATGATCAGGACGTCGGTGACCACCACCAGGGCGTAGAAGCCCATCGCGGCGAGCGAGCCGGCATCCAGCTTGAACGTATAGGCGGGCGGGATGAAGTAATACCAGGAAAGCACGCCGCCGAGCGCCGCCGCGACGGCGCCGTAGCGGGCGCCCAGCAGCACCGACACCAGGATGACCGCGGGAAAGAAGGTGAGGAAGGGAAAGCCGGATGGCAGCGTTGCGTCGGCGGCATGCCGGAGCCACAACGCGAGGCCGACAGCCGCGATCGTGGCGATCCAGGCCATCAGCGGCCGAGCGGCAAACGGAAAGCGATCGAGCGGCAGAACAGACCCTTGCTGCGATAGTGGCCCCACCCACCGCTTGCGCCTCTAGAACGCAAAGTCCGCCCCGTCGAGCCGCTGCCTGCGCCGCTGGCGGTCGGCCGAGATCATTCCCACCAAGGGTAGCCGGGCGGCATGTCCTGCGGCACGCGGCCGGGAAAGGCGGGCGCGCGCTTCTCCAGGAATGCCGCGACGCCCTCGCGTACGTCCGGGCCGGCGCCGAGCGTCATGGCGAACCTGCCGTCGACCTGGAGTGCGCTGGCGGGCGACGCCTCGCTGGCGAAGCGCCATAACATCTGCCGGGTGAGCGCGATCGAGACGGGCGCGGTGTTTTCGGCGATCTCCAGCGCGATCTCACGCGCGCGCGCCATCAATTCCTCGGCGGGCACCACCTCGCTGACGAGGCCGCCCATCTGCGCCTCGGCCGCGTTGAAGACCTTACCCGACAGGCACCAGCGCAGTGCCTGCGGCAGGCCGACGATCTGCGGCAGGAACCAGGCGCTGCCCGCCTCCGGCACCAGGCCGCGGCGCGCGAAGACGAAGCCGAAGCGCGCGCCGTCCGCCGCGATGCGGATGTCGCACGGCAGGGTCAGCGTGGCGCCGACGCCGACCGCCGCGCCGTTGATCGCGGCGATCACCGGCTTGGGGCTGTCGAACAAGGCACCGACGAAGCCACCGCCGTCCTGCCGCGGCTTGCCCTCGGCGGCGAAATTCGGCCCGCCGCTGCCGAAGCTGTCGGCGCCGCCCGAAATGTCCGCCCCGGCGCAGAAGCCGCGGCCTTCGCCGGTGAGGATGATGACGCGCACCTGCTCCTCGGCGCCGGCCTTGCGAACAGCCTCCGCAAGCTCGGCGCCCATCACGGCGGTATAGGCGTTCAGCTTGTCGGGACGGGCGAGCATGATCGTCGCGATCGGCCCGTCGATCGTGTAGCGGATCTGTTCAAAGGTCATCACCCTCTCCTTTTTTGCGGATCATCTGTCCGCTTGGGCGAGGGCATAACCTGTTGCGCCGCCTTGCGCCATGCAGTGGCTGCGGATCGCCAAAGCGGCTTTCCCATGGGCGCCGCGCGGCCTAACGAAGGGGCATGTGGCAGCTCTATCAATTCCCCCTATGTCCGTTCACCCGCAAGGTGCGCATCCTGCTGGGCGAGAAGGACGTCGGCTATGAGCTGGTGCGCGAGATCCCCTGGGCGCGGCGCGACGAGTTCCTCGACATGAACCCCGCCGGCCAGACGCCGGTGATGGTGGATGGCGAGCGCGGGACCGTGTTGATCGATTCGGGTGCGATCTGCGAATATTTCGAGGAAACGGTGGATCGTGCCGCGATGATCAACGGATCGGCGGCGAACCGGGCGGAGATCCGCCGGCTCGTCACCTGGTTCGACGCGCAATTCTTTCGCGACGTCAGCCAGCCGCTGATCGAGGAGCGAATGGTGAAGCGGCTGGTACTGCGCCAGTCGCCCAATGCCGCGCGGCTGCGCGAGGCGATGAAATCCGCCATCGGGCACCTCGATTACATCGATTACCTGCTCGATCATCGCAAATGGATGGGGGGGGCGACGATCAGCCTCGCCGATCTGGCGGCGGCGGCGCATATCTCGGTCGCGGACTATCTGGGCGGGATCGACTGGTCGGGGCATACCCATGCCAAGGCGTGGTATTCGGCCTTCAAGAGCCGCCGCAGCTTTCGCCCGCTGCTCGCCGAGCGGATGAGCGGGATCGAGCCGCCCAGCTATTACGAGAATCCGGATTTCTGATGCACGCAAACCATGATGAGGCGGCGTCCGCCGCGGATACGATCGGCTTTGACGATTTCCTAAAGGTCGACATTCGGGTGGGCACGATCGTGTCGGCCGAATCCTTTCCCGAGGCGCGCAAGCCGGCGCTGAAGCTGGTGATCGATTTCGGGCCGGTGATCGGGCGCAAGAAGAGCTCGGCGCAGATCACCGAGAACCATGCGGCCGAGGAATTGATCGGACGGCAGGTGATGGCGGTGGTGAACTTTCCACCGCGGCAGATCGGGCCGGTGATGAGCGAGGTGCTGACGCTGGGGTTTCCGGACGCGCAGGGCAAGGTCGTGCTGGCAGCGCCGGTGCTGGGCGTGCCGGATGGGGGGCGGTTGTTTTAGGAGTGGATGGGGAGGCCGCAGCATCGAAGTCCCGATTGAGGCTTCTTGGCTTAGTTTTGTTGGGCCTGGTCACTTTTCTAGCAATTGCCATCGTTCTTGAAGACCGCGCAGGCGTGCCCTTCGACACAACGTACCGTATTGGGTGCGCTATAGTATGTCTGTGGTTCATACGTGATTTCGAGAGGCAGTTTCCCGGCCGTTTTGGGCTTAGTCTCTATCTCGCTCTAGTCCTGAACATCGGGCTTTTCTTCACGCCCCTCGTGGATCGGCCAGCATCCCGTGGCGAGCTAATGCTGTTCATGCTGCCGGACGCCATCGTCGTTCTTGGTGTGGAGATCGTGACCTGTGAAGTCCGGGACGATCGTCAGCGGGCGAACAGGCAAATGATGATCCTGGCGCTGGTGGTAGCGCTCATCCTCTGTGCCGTCCTGTTTGGCTTGGCCCTTACGGAAGCAAGGGGCGTGGCCAGAGCATAGCTTCGACGATGCCCTTCGCGCCACACGATTTGCCCCGCTGATTCAGGGCTAAAGCCCCAGCACCTGTTTCGCGATGATGTTGCGCTGGATCTCGTTGGAGCCGGCGTAGATCGGGCCGGCGCGCTCGTTCATGTAGCGCAAGGGGGCGAGCGCGTGCCATTCCTCGCCGGAGACATAGCCGTCTTCGGGCGGATGGTGGCGGGGCACCGGGCCGCCAGGCATGGTGGCGTGCGGTTGATAGACGAGGCCGCGGTCGCCGGCGGCTTCCATGGTCAGTTCGGTCAGCGTACCGGCGAGTTCGGTGCCCATGATCTTCATCATGGAGGATAAAGCGCCGACGCTGCCGTCGCCGTCGGCGGCGGAGAGCAGGCGAAGCTCCATGATCTCCAGCACGTCGGCGCGGATGCGGGCGCGGGCGAGCTTGGCGGCGAAGACGGGGTCGTCGATGAGCGGCGCGCCGTCGCTGCCGGTGGTTTCGGCGGCGTGGCGGGCGATCGCGTCGGCGCGCGCCTTCAGCGCGGGGGCATAGGCGTTGCCGCCGCGTTCGAACTCGAGAAGGTACTTCGCGACGCTCCAGCCGCGGTTGATCTCGCCCATGACGTTCGCCTTGGGCACGCGCACGTCGGTGAAGAAGACGGCGTTCTGGATCTGCTCGCCCGACGACATGGTGAAGGGCCGGACCTCGACGCCGGGCGTCGTCATATCGATGAGGAGGAAGGTGATGCCCTGCTGCGGGCGGCCTTCCTTGGACGTGCGCACCAGCGCGAAGATCCAATTCGCCTCGTTGGCGTGGGTGGTCCACACCTTTTGGCCGTTGATGATGAGATCGTCGCCATCCTCGACCGCGCTGGTCTGCAGACTGGCGAGATCGCTGCCCGAGCCGGGCTCGGAATAGCCCTGACAGAAGAAGATTTCGCCCGAAAGGATGCGCGGCAGGAAGAAGCGCTGCTGCTCGACCGTGCCGTATTTCATGATGACGTATGCCACCATCGAGATACCCATCGGCGAGAGGCCGGGGGCGCCGGCGGCGATGCGCTCGCGGTTCCAGATGTAATGCTGCGCCACCGTCCAGTCAGTGCCGCCATGCTCGGGCGCCCAATGCGGTGCGGCCCAGCCCTTCTTCACGAGGATCTCCTGCCATTTCATGCTGGCATGGTGATCGGCATAGACGCTGGTGGAGAGGCGGCCGGCGCGTTGCAGGTCGGGGGTCAGGCTGGTGGAGAGAAAATCGCGGACTTCGGCCTCAAACGCCTGTTCCTCCGGGCTCCAGTTCAGGTCCATTCCCGCTCTCCTCTTTGCGTCGCGGGGTTGCACCCCCGTCATCAAGGTCTATGTCGCAGCCGTTTGATAGATCCGCAAGGCGAGTGCACCTGATGGCTGACGAATTCGACTATGACGTTCTCGTGATCGGCGCCGGTCCGGGCGGCTATGTCGCGGCGATCCGGGCGGCGCAGCTGGGGCTGAAGGTGGCGTGCGCAGAAAGCCGCGAGACACTGGGCGGCACCTGCCTCAACGTCGGCTGCATCCCGTCCAAGGCGATGCTGCACGCCAGCGAATATTTCGACGCGGCGGCGAACGGCACCATGGCCAAGATGGGCATCAAGGTGACGCCGGAGCTCGACCTCGAGGCGATGCACGCGCAGCGGCGCGACTCGGTGAAGGGGCTTACCGGGGGCATCGAATTCCTGTTCAAGAAGAACAAGGTGACGTGGCTGAAGGGCCGCGCGTCGTTCGAGGACGCGCATACCCTGACGGTCGGCGACCAGAAGGTGACGGCAAAAAACGTCGTGATCGCAACGGGTTCGAGCGTGACGCCGCTGCCGGGCGTGGAAATCGACCAGAAGGTGGTGGTCGATTCGACCGGCGCGCTGGAGCTGCCCAAGGTGCCCGAGCACATGGTGGTGATCGGTGGCGGCGTGATCGGGCTGGAGCTTGGCTCGGTCTGGCGGCGGCTGGGGGCGAAGGTGACGTGCGTCGAGTTCCTCGACCAGATCCTGCCGGGCTTCGACGGGGATATCCGCAAGGAGTCTAACAAGATCTTCAAGAAGCAGGGGATCGAGTTCAAGCTGGGCACCAAGGTGACCAATGTTGCCGTGAACGGTGACAAGGCGACGCTGACGGTCGAGCCGGCCGCCGGTGGCGAGGCGTCGACGATCGAGGCGGATTGCGTGCTGGTGTCGATCGGCCGCAAGCCGAACACCGACGGCCTGGGTCTGGAGAAGATCGGCCTTTCCCCGAACAACCGCGGCCAGATCGAAACCGATCACGATTTCCGCACCTCGGTTTCGGGCGTCTGGGCGATCGGCGACGTCATTCCGGGCCCGATGCTGGCGCACAAGGCCGAGGACGAGGGCATTGCCGTCGCGGAGAATATCGCGGGCCAGCACGGCATCGTGAACCATGATGTGATCCCGTCGGTGGTCTACACTTGGCCGGAGGTCGCGGGCGTCGGGCTGACCGAGGAAGCCGCCAAGGAGAAGGGCGAGATCAAGGTCGGCAAGTTCCCGATGATGGCGAACAGCCGCGCCAAGACCAACCACGAGCCCGACGGCTTCGTGAAGGTGATCGCGGATGCCAAGACCGACCGCGTGTTGGGCGTGTGGTGCATCGCGAGCGTCGCGGGCACGATGATCGCGCAGGCGGCGCAGGCGATGGAGTTCGGCGCGACCAGCGAGGACATCGCCTACACCTGCCACGCGCACCCGACGCATTCGGAAGCGGTGAAGGAAGCCGCGATGGCGGTGCAGGGCAAGCCGATCCACATCTGATCGCGGGCGGCGAGGGGTGGTGGCCCCTCGCCAGCCTTGGGTGCGGGCGTTGCCTGCCGGTTGCCTGGCCGTCCGATTGTTGTCGGAGGGGGACGGCTATTTGGCTTGGTCAGCGGGAGCGGTTCATCGACCTGCGGCCGTCAACTGGCGCGGCGGTGCCAGCCCCGATCGCCGTCATCTCCGCGAAGGCGGGAATCCATAAAGGCCGCGTCCGCTTCTCTCGTGAGAAGCAGGATGTCTGGATCTCCGCCTGTCGGGGATGACGATGGATGCGCCCAATGGCGGACGGGCGCGCTGCGGGCTATGCGTGCGTGATGGAGCAGCAAGGCGCATCCGGAACCGGCGATCAGTCAACGACTAAGCCGATCGAGGTGTCAACGCTCGTTCGTGCGCTGGAAGCCTCTTGGGATCATCTTACCGCTTTTCGCGGCGACACCCGTGCGGGCAATCCCGCCTTTGGCCAATGCTATCCGACATCGCGTGTCGTCCAGTGGTTCTACCCTGAATATGAGATAGCCAAAGGAGAGATTTGGACCGGGGCCAGCCTTGAGGAGCATTACTGGAACGTCCGCCGGGTGCACGGGGAAGACGAGTTCCTCGACCTCAGTTGGCGCCAATTCCCGAGCGGTTCAACGATCCGAGGCTTCTCACTTCTCGATCGTCAGGCGCCAGGTGACAGCGTGAGGGCAAAGGACCGGTGCGCGCTGCTGCTTGGTCGCGTTTTATTCTACCTCTCGAGGCATTCGAAAGACTCGCCGTCGTAGAGGGGGGGGCAATAACGGTCATTGAAGGAAGGAGAACGAGCTGCCGAAACCGGCCGTTCGTTCAGCGCGAGCTTTCCCGCTTCTCCGTCTCCGAATGCCCGTTTTGGGGAAGAGCAATCGGGAACAGGTTTCGGGAAAGCTCAACCTGCTGTCCGGCCATCTGCGTTCATCGGCACCGATCGTCCCGCTACGGGTTCCCAACCGGGAAAGTCTGTAAACGGGAGCGGCCGGCTTCAGCCGTTGAGGTTGAATGATCTTCGTTTCGCGGAATCGCTCAGCGCGGAATGTAAGCACGCGCATCCACAAGGCTGTATCCGGGTGTTTCGCGCACGCACTGCTGCAACAACGTCAAGTGGCCCGCTCCGATGAACACGACCATGCGGTCTCCCGGCTTGGTGGCTTGCAACAGCTTTGCACAAATGCCCAGATTGCGGCGATACCAGGTTGCCGTCACCTCCAAACCCGGCTGCTCGTCGCCGGAGCCTAGTTTCAACAGCTCGCGATAGAGACCGTGCGTGCCATCTGCTGAAACCGGATCGTTCAGTAGTTGCAGGGTCGCAGCAATTCCCTCGGTCCTCAGCGCGCGTTCCTGAGCCGCGACATTCTGGTCACTGACGGTTGTGATACGATCGATAATGGGTTGCTTTCCGTGCGACTGTGCAAAGGCAACTGCCGGTTCGAACGGGAGGCTTGCCGGTATGTCGAGGCCGTGCACCGCGTCCAACTTTGCGGATTTTGCAAGCGCGAAGCCGAGTTGCACCGTTTCGTCGCGGCTCGCGGGCAGTGCTCCTTCCTTGTATTTCGCATAAGCAGTCGATGCCGCGTCCTCGCGCCATTCCACCCCGACAGCGGTCGGCGAGAAGCGCGACAGCGCTCGAACAATCGCGGTGATTTCGCGCTGGCGCTTCGGTGCGAGAACATCGTCCACGGCGAGATTCCGATAGTCCAGCCCTGGATTGGCGAAGTGCATCGTGCCGACGATCATGACCTGCGTGGGGGGCGGCGCTTCACTTCGCTGCTTCGCCGGCAACGGGGACGTCAGCGTCAGTGCCGCGATACCTACGATCGAGTGAAAAACCTTCATCGCGGTGTTCCAACCTGTATTACCTATGTAATACAGCTAGCAACCGATCGGCGGGGGCACAAGCTGGATCGCTGATCGTGAGTGCGAGGAACGTCCCATCTTCCCTAAGTACCATGGTTTTTGGGAAGCGCAGCTAGGTTCAGGGGCGGCTATGCAGGTCGGGGTTCCCGAAGGCCGCCGTCGCGCTTTCCTCCCAATAACAGCCATTCACGATCGCTCTAGCAGCGGGCGAACGCGGGCGCGTAACCTCGGGCGGTTCGATGGAAGGAGCGCATCGTTGAGGGTCGAGGAATTGAGCGACGCAGAGCTTGCGATGCGGCCGCATCGGGTGCGGGGGCCGGTTGCGCGGGCGCTGCTTGATTGCGGGGCGATCGTTCCGGCGCGGGCCGTTGCTTACGCGCCGGACGGCGCCGATGCGCAGCGGGACTTGGAACGCGCGCGGCGGTTGGGGTTGGTCAAATGGACGACCGATGGGCGCTGCTGGTATGATCTTCGCGCCTTTTATGCGGTGCAGGCGCGGACGGAGCGCACGCGGGTGATGATCGCGATCCCGCTTGCGCTCATCGTGGCGGCGGTGGCGGTGTCCTTTTACCCCGCTTAGGCAGTGGCCGGGTGATACCCCGCGCTCAGGCGGCGAGTTCCTTTAGCGGGGTCGCGGCGTCCGCCAGCCGCGCCGGGTCGGGGGTGGCGGCGGTTTCGACGAGCTTTCGGCCCTGGACGTAATCCTTGACGGCGTTGACGCAGTCGAGCGCGATCACGCGGCCGGCCTTGAGGTAGATGATCGAAAAGCTGCGCGTGGCGGGGTCGCCGCGCAGCACGGTGGCGTCGTGGCCGATCGAGAGGCCGACGGTCTGGAGCTTCAGGTCGTACTGGTTGGACCAGAACCACGGGACGGCGTGATAGGCGGCGTCCTGGCCGGCGATCGTTTTTGCCACGACATTGGCCTGATCGTTGGCGTTCTGCACCGATTCGAGCCGGATCTCGGCACCGTCGGCGAACCCATTGGCGTGGAGCGCGCAGTCGCCGATCGCGAAGACGTCCGCGAGGCTGGTGCGGCATTGCGCGTCGACGGCGACGCCGTTGCCGCCGGTCGCGCCGGCGGCGAGCAGCGGCTCTACCGCGGGGACGATGCCGATGCCGACGATGACGAGTTGGGCAGGAATGACGCTGCCGTCGGCGAGGCGCACGCCGCTGGCCTTGCCGTCTTCGCCGACGATGCAGTCGACCGCCGCGCTGAGGCGCACGTCGACGCCGTGCGCGCGATGCTCCGCCTCGTAGAAGCGCGACAGGTCAGGGCCGGCGACGCGCGCGAGGACGCGGTCGAGCGCCTCGAGCAGCACGACGTGCTTGCCGAACTTGGCGAGGACGGCGGCGGCCTCCAGCCCGATATAGCCGCCGCCGATGACCACCGCCTGGGTGACGCCGGGCAGCTCGGCCATCATGCGATCGGCGTCGGCGCGGGTACGCACGGTGTGGACGCCGGCGAGATCGTTGCCGGCGCACGAGAGGCGGCGCGGGCTGCCGCCGGTGGCCCAGATCAGGTGGCGGTAGCCGATCGTTTGGCCGTCAGCGGTAGTGACGGTGTGCGCGGCGGGGTCGACGGCGGTGACTTCGCGGCCGAGGAGCATGGCGACGCCCCGTTCCTGCCAGAAGCTTTCGGGGCGGATCAGGAGGCGATCGAACGTCTTGTCGCCGGCGAGATATTCCTTGGACAGGGGCGGACGCTCGTAGGGGAGCTCGGGCTCGGCGCCGATCACTGCGATCGTCCCGTCGACCTTCGCCTGGCGCAGCGCGATGGCGGCCTGTGCGCCGCCGTGGCCCGCGCCGACGATCACCACATCGTAGCTGCTCATTCGTCCTCCCCGCGATATGTTCGTGCCGGTTCCTGCGTCGGCGGGCGCGCAAGGGCAAGCGAAACGCGCTTGACAGCGCGACGCTGCTTGTGTACAAAACAGGAACATCGAGAAAGTGCAGGCGCGGTTGGGCAGCGCCGCCAGCCTCGATGAGCCGACGGGCCGGTGAGCGCGGGGGGACGGACCCCTGCCGCTCCCGGCCCGTCGGCGTTTGGGGGCCTGGCGGATGGCGGGTCCTTCACGAGAAAGCGGGCGGAGAGGCGCGATGGCTATTGGCATGGCGGAGGGGATCGTGCGCCTGGGCGGGACGGGCGCGCGGGGCAGCGTGACGGGTGCAGCGGCGCAGCGCCGGGCTTGCGGCGGCGACGGGGTCGGCAAAGGAGCCAGGCGGGGGGATGCGGGCGGATCGGGAGAGACGGTGACGGCGGCGCCGCGGGGGCGGTCAGCGGCTGGCCGCCCTCGCGCGGCCCGCGATCCTGCGGTGGGGGACGCGTGCGCGTCTGGCGCGATGGAGGATGCAAGGGCGCGGCGTGAGGACGGTGCGCCGCGCGGCCGCCGCATCGCTGGCGGGGCGAAGCGGCCGCGTCAGACGCGCGTCGCGTTCGGATCGATCGACGGGGCCGGCGCGGCGGCGCTGGGGGATGAGGCCGGCGCGGCGCTGGGCGGTGTGGTGGGGCGCGACGAGCCACTGCGCGGCACCGAGCGGATCGCGGGGCATACCACCCGGCTGCGGCAGCTGCGCTTTGCCAAGGTGCTGGCGGAAACGTGCAACGTGGCGGCGGCAGCCGCGGCGGCGGGGCGGACGCTGGCGACGGTGCATCGCTGGCGCAGCGTCGATGCGGCCTTTGCCGCGGCGTGGGACGAGGCGCTGGCGATCGGATACGACCGGCTGGAAAATGCGCTGCTGGTCTATGCGATCGGCAAGGTCGATGGCGTCGCCGCTGGGGCGGCGGGGGCGAGCATCAGCAACGGCGACCTGCAACTGGCGGTCGGCATGTTGCAGCGGCATCGCGCTGCGACAAGCGGGCGGCGCGGCCAGACGCTGCCAGTGAGGATGCCGACCGAGGCGGAGAGCGACGCCGCGCTGAAGCGCGCGCTGGACGGGCTGGCGCGGCGGGGGGCGCCGTCATGAGCGACGATCCGCTGATGCGGCTCGCGCTGCTGCCGCCGGACGAGCGCGACCGGGTGATCGCCACGCTGTCGATGCCGATGAAGGTGGAGCTGGCGGGGCGCTGGCACACCTTCGCGCATGGGGGACAATATGAGCCGGAGCATGCGTGGCGCGTGTGGCTGGTCCGCGCGGGGCGCGGGTTTGGCAAGACGCGTGCGGGGGCGGAATGGGTCAATGGTGTGGCGCGCACCCGTCCCGAGGCGCGGATCGCGCTGGTCGGGGCGACGGCGGAGGAGGCGCGGCGCGTGATGGTGGAGGGGCCGAGCGGTGTGCTCGCCACCGCGCGGCTCGACATGCGGCCGGCCTGGGCGGCGAGCAAGGGCGAGGTGCGCTGGCCGGGCGGGGCGATCGCCACCGTCTATTCGGCGGATTCGCCCGAGGGGCTGCGCGGGCCGGAACATCATGCCGCCTGGTGCGACGAACTGGGCAAGTGGCGGCGCGGCGAGGCGGCGTGGGACAATCTGATGATGACGATGCGGCTCGGGAAGCAGCCGCAGGTGATGGTGACGACGACGCCGCGATCGACCGTGCTGATGCGGCGCGTGATGGCGTTGCCGGGACTGTACCAGACGACTGGGCAGACGGGGGATAACGTCCATCTGCCAGCGGCGTTCGTCGAGGCAATGACGGAGACGTATGGCGGGACGGCGCTGGGCCGGCAGGAGCTGGACGGCGAGATGATCGAGACGGTCGCGGGCGCGCTGTGGACGCGCGCGACAATCGAGGCGTGCCGGATCGCGGCGGCGCCGGTGCTGGTGCGCGTGGTGGTGGGGGTCGATCCGCCGGCGGGCGTGGGCGGCGACGCTTGCGGGATCGTCGCGGCGGGGCTGGACGCGGCGGGGAGCGGGCATGTGATCGAGGATGCGAGCGTGACCGGCGCGACGCCCGAGGGCTGGGCGCGCGCCGTCGCGGGCTGTGCCGCGCGGCATGGCGCCGACCGGGTGGTGGCGGAGGCCAATCAGGGCGGCGAGATGGTGCGATCGGTGCTCCATGCCGCCGACACCGGGCTGCCGGTGGCGCTGGTCCATGCCAGCCGCGGGAAGGTGGCGCGCGCGGAGCCGGTGGCGGCGCTCTACGAAGCGGGGCGGGTGCGGCATGCGGGCGTGTTCCCGATGCTGGAGGACGAGCTGTGCGGGCTGGTGGTCGGCGGCGGTTATGAGGGGCCGGGGCGGTCGCCGGATCGCGCGGATGCGCTGGTTTGGGCGCTGAGCGAGCTGATGCTGGGGCGGCGTGGGGCGGCGGCGGTGCGGGCGTTGTGATGGGCGGGCGACGGGCGTTGCGAGCGATCGGCTGACGGCGGTGCGCGGGAGCGTTGGATCCCGGCGCGGGCCGGGGTGACGGTGAGTTGGGGCTGCGCTGCGCTGAGGTGCGCTGCGTCTGATTGGCGAGCGGCGGTGTTCGCGGAGGGTTGGATCCCGGCTCAAGGCCGGGATGACGGGAGTGGTGTGGCTGGTTCGTGCCTTTCGTCATGCCGGGCTGGTCCCGGCATCCACGGGGCCGCGTGTTCGCTGGCTTGAGCGTGTGAGGCACGGTGGACCCCGGCACGGGGCCGGGGTGACGATGCGGGTGGGGCGGCTGGCGTGCTGCCTTGGTCATGCCGGGCTTGTCCCGGCTTCCACGGTGCCGCGCGCTCGCTGGCTTGAGCGTTTGCGGCGCGGTGGACCCCGGCACGAGGCCGGGGTGACGATGGTGGGTGGGGCGGCCGGCGTGCCTCCTCATTGGGCCGGGCTCGTTCGGGGTTTCAGGGGCGCCGCGTGCTTGCCGGCGTCGGTGGGGGGTTGGCGGGTCCGCTCGGGACGCCGGAAAATTCGGGAGAGGTGATCATGAGATGGTTCGGCTTGAAGGCCGGGCGCGAGGGGGCGCGTCCGGCGCTTTCGCGTGGCGGGATGGCGACGGTGGCGCAGGGGGAATGGCCGTCTGGTTACGATGCGCAGGTGCGCGCGGGGTATCTCGGCAATGCGGTGGCGCAGCGGGCGGTGCGGCTGGTGGCGGAGGCGGTGGGATCGGCGCCGCTCGACGCGAGCGATCCGGCGCTGCTGGCGCTGGTGACGGCGCGCGCCGGCGGCGGGCGGCTGGCGGAGGTGGTGGCGGCGCAGGTGCTGCTGCACGGCAACGCCTTTATCCAGCTGCTGCGCGACGAGACGGGCAAGGTGGCGGAGCTGTATCCGCTCCGGCCCGAGCGGGTCGGCGTGGTGCTGGACGCCAGCGGCTGGGCGGCGGGCTATCGCTACACGGTGGGCGGGCGGGTGAGCGAGATCGCGCCCGATGCGGTGATCCATGTGCGCGGCTTTCATCCGCTCGACGATCATTACGGGCTGGGGTGCCTGGGCGCGGCGTCGGGGGCGATCGCGGTGCACAATGCCGCGGGACGGTGGAACAAGGCGCTGCTGGACAATGCGGCGCGGCCGTCGGGGGCGTTGGTCTATGATCCGGGCGACGGATCGGCGCTGTCGGCCGAGCAGTTCGGGCGGCTGCGCGAGGAGATGGAGGCGGGGTTCGCCGGCGCGGGCAATGCCGGGCGGCCGATGCTGCTGGAGGGGGGCCTCAAGTGGCAGGCGCTGAGCCTGTCGCCGGCCGACATGGATTTCGTGGGGCTGAAATCGGCGGCGGCGCGCGAGATCGCGCTGGCGTTCGGCGTGCCGCCGATGCTGCTCGGACTGCCGGGCGACGCGACCTACGCCAATTATCGCGAGGCGAACCGGGCGCTGTGGCGGCTGACCGTGCTGCCGCTGGCGGATGCGGTGTTCGGGGCGCTGGCGGCGGGGCTGCGCGAGTGGTTCCCAGAGGGGCGGATCGAGATCGATCCCGATCGCGTGCCGGCGCTGGTGGAGGATCGCGAGCGGCTGTGGGCGATGGTGTCCGCAGCCGATTTCATTTCCGCCGACGAGAAGCGGCAGATGGTGGGGTGGGCGCAATGACAGGGTCAGTTTTAGCGCAGCTGCTCGCGCAGGGGAGCGCGGGCGGGGCGGACATGGCGACGCTGCGCGCGATCGCCGAGGAGGCGGGCGAGCTGGGTGCGACGCGGGCGATGACGCGGCTGGGGCTGGCGGACGATGCGGCCTCGCGTGACCTCGCCGAATTGCGCGAGCTGCTGACCGCGTGGCGCGATGCCAAGCGCAGCGCGTGGAAGGCGTTCGCCGGCTGGGTGGCGGCGCTGCTGCTTGCCGTCTTGGCGGTGAAGCTGGGGTTTGGGGAGTGGGTGAAATGAGCCTGCGTATTCAGGGCTATGCCGCGGTGTTCGACCGGGTCGACCGGGCGGGCGATGTGTTTCGCAGCGGTGTGTTCGCCGATGCGATGCCGGTGCCGCTGCTCATGCAGCACGGCGGGGCGCCGGTGGGGGAGATCTGGGCGATCGGGGAGGATGCGCGCGGGCTGTGGATCGAGGCGTGCGTGCATGATGACGAGGTGGCGCGGATGGTGCGCGCCGGGGGGCTGCGCGGGCTGTCGGTCGGCTATCGCGCGACGATTTTGCGGCAGGGGGTTTGGCGCGAGGTGCTGCGCGCCAGCCTTGCCGAAGTGAGCCTGGTGGCCGTGCCGATGCAGGCGGCGGCGCGGGTGGAGACGATCATCGAAATCTGAAGGGTGCGCGCCCGTGGTGGGTGCAGCTCTCCGGCCCGAGCGGCCGGGGAGGGTTTTCGCGTGGGAGAAGAACATGGGTGAGATGATGGTGGCACGGCCGGTGCTGGATGGCGCGTCGGCGATGCCCGGCGCGGGCCGGGATGCGGCGTTCGGGGCGTTCGTGCGCAGCGGCGCCGTGCTGGAGATGAAGGCGTTTTCCGGCCTGACGGGCGACAGCGGCGGCTATGCCGTGCCAAAGGAACTGGACGCGGTGATCGACGCGACGCTGAAGGCGGCCTCGCCGATCCGCGCCATCGCCAATGTCGTGCAGGTCGGCAGCGCGGGCTATCGCAAGCTGGTGACGACGGGCGGCACGCCGTCGGGTTGGGCGGCCGAGACGGGCGACCGGAGCGAAACGGCGACGCCCAGCTTCGTCGAGATCGCGCCGCCGATGGGCGAGTTGTTCGCCAACCCGTCGGCGACGCAGGCGATGCTGGATGACGCGCATTTCGACGTCGAGGATTGGCTGGCGAGCGAGATCGCGGCGGAGTTCGCCAAGGCGGAAGGCGCGGCGTTCGTGAACGGCAACGGGATCAACCGGCCCAAGGGCTTCGTTCAGCAGCCGACCGCCGCGTCGGGCGATGCGGTGCGGCCGTTCGGCACGCTGCAGCATATCCTGTCGGGCGCAGCGGGCGATTTCGGCAGCAATCCGCAGGAGCGGCTGATCGACCTGGTCCAGTCGCTGCGCGCGCCGTATCGGCAGGGCGCGGTGTTCGTGATGAACGCGGCGACGCTGGCACGCATCCGCAAGTTCAAGACGAGCGACGGCGCGTTCGTGTGGCAGCCGAGCCTGGCGGCGGGGCAGCCGGCGACGCTGCTCGGCTATCCGGTGGTTGAGGCGGAGGACATGCCCGACATGGCGGCGAACACGCTGTCGATCGCGTTCGGCAACTTCAAGGCAGGCTATCTGATCGCCGAGCGCGCCGAGACCGCGATCCTGCGCGATCCCTACACCAGGAAGCCGTTCGTCAGCTTCTACGCCACGAAGCGCGTCGGTGGCTGCGTGTCGAACAGCGAGGCGATCAAGGTGATGAAGTTCGCCGCGTCGTGATCCTTGCCCCCCTCCCGTGCGCGCGGGAGGGGCGTGTCGATGTTGAGGGGAGAGGATCATGACGGTTTCGGGGGTGTCGCCCGCCGCGATCGCCGCGGCGGTGGCGGAGGCGCGCGGCTTTCTGCGGCTGGAGGGGGCGGCGGAAGAGGCGTTGCTGGCGCGGCTGGCGGCGAGCGCGATCGCGCTGGCGGAGGCGTTCACCGGCACGCTGCTGGTGACGCGGACGGTGGAGGATGTGCTGCCGGCCGGGACCAGCGCGTGGCAATTGCTGGCGGCGATGCCGGTGGCGGCGATCAACGGGGTGACCGGCCTCCCGGCGGAGGGGGCGCCGTTCGTGCTGCCGCCGGACGCTTATGCGGTCGACGTCGACGGTGATGCGCGCGGCTGGGTGCGGGTGATCGCGCCGGGTGCGGCGGGGCGCGTGGCGGTGAGCTACACCGCCGGACTGGCGGCGGACTGGGCGGCGCTGCCGCCGCCGCTGGCGCAGGGCGTCGCGATGCTTGTCGCGCATTTGTTCAACGATCGCGATGGGGGCCGCGCGCCGCCGGCGGCGGTGGCGGCGCTGTGGCGGCCGTATCGGCGCATGCGGCTGATGGCGGAGGCGCGACGGTGAGTGGCGTGGATCCGGGCACGGCGTTGCAGGCGGCGCTGGTCGCGGCGGTCGGCGCTGTCGTGACGGCGTTCGATGCGCCGCCGGTGCGCGCGGCGCTGCCGCATGCGGTGGTGGAGGATGCGGTGCTGGCGCGCTGGGGCGGGGCGGGGATCGACG
>NZ_NBBI01000011.1 GCF_002197685.1 Sphingomonas dokdonensis
GCGCGCAAGCTGCTGGCGGCGGGCGACAGCCCCGCCAAGGTCGCCAAACTGCTGCAAGTCGGCCGCTCGACCTTCTACCGTCACTTCCCAGCCGGCGAACGATAGCCGGTGTCATAACCGGACGGTTTTGACACGTTTCTCGCGGTGGGCGCACTGATCCGCGCGCCCTCCAAGGCGGATTAACTGTCAGGTGGTGGAATAGGCCGCGCCCGCTTTGCGGAGCTGCGAAAGCGCCGGCGGCGATTAGCGCGCGACGCTTCCTTGACCGCTTGGGGGTCGTCCAAATCAATCATGCTGCTGGTCCTCGGAAAGGCGAGGCGCGCGAGCCGCGCCTATAATCCTGTTCCGAGCCGGAAGGTGTTGCGGACCTGGTTTTTCCGGACCCGTTGCCTCGCTCTCGTCATATCCACTATGCTGGATATATGGAAAACGATTCGGCCATTTCCGCTTTGAGCGCGCTCGCGCAAGCGACACGCCTCGATGTCTTCCGCCTGCTGGTGCGGCATGAACCGAACGGTATGGCAGCCGGCGACATAGCCCGTCAGCTTGATGTGCCGCAGAATACCATGTCCGCACATCTGGGCATCCTTGCGCGCGCGGGCCTCGTGCGGTCCGAACGTCGCAGTCGATCCATCATCTACTGCGCTGACCTGGACGGCCTACGTGCGCTCACCCTCTTCCTCGTCAAGGACTGCTGCGCCGGCAATGCCGAGCTGTGCGCGCCGCTCGTCGCGGAACTCGCCCCCTGCTGCTGAAAGGACGCTTCGTGCCTGTCGATATCGTCATTTACCACAATCCCGAGTGCGGCACGTCCCGCAACGCACTCGCCATGATCCGCAATGCCGGCATCGAACCGCATGTGGTCGAGTATTTGAAGACGCCGCCCTCGCGTGCCCTGCTGGTCGAGCTGATCGATCGCGCCGGCATAGCGCCCCGCGAGCTCCTGCGAGAGAAGGGCACACCCTATGCGGAGCTGGGCCTGGGTGACACGTCGAAGTCCGACGACGCGCTGGTGGACGCGATGATGGCGCATCCGATCCTCATCAACCGGCCTCTGGTCGTCTCGCCACTCGGCGTGAAGCTGTGCCGCCCCTCTGAAGCCGTCCTCGATCTGCTGCCAAGCGATCAGCTCGGCGCGTTTGCCAAGGAAGACGGTGAGCAAGTGGTGGACGCTTCGGGCCAGCGCGTCGTCTGATGCTCCTGGCCGTCCTGATCTTCGTCGCCACAATCGCGCTCGTCATTTGGCAACCCAAGGGCCTCGGCATTGGGTGGAGCGCCATGGGAGGGGCGGTCGTGGCGCTGCTAGCGGGCGTCGTCACGCTGTCCGACGTGCCGGTGGTGTGGAACATCGTGTGGAACGCGACCGCCGCGTTCGTTGCCATCATCGTCATCAGCCTGTTGCTCGATGAAGCCGGGTTCTTCGAATGGGCGGCGCTGCATATCGCACGCTGGGGCAGGGGGCATGGTCACCGACTATTTGTCCTGATCGTGCTGCTCGGCGCGGCGGTGTCTGCGCTGTTCGCCAATGATGGCGCGGCGCTGATCCTGACGCCGATCGTCATCGCGATGCTGCGGGCGCTAGGCTTCAAGGACAGGGCGACACTGGCGTTCGTCATGGCGGCGGGGTTCATCGCCGACACGGCCAGTCTGCCGTTGGTCGTGTCGAACCTCGTCAACATCGTGTCGGCCGACTTCTTCGGCATCGGCTTCGGCGATTATGCGTCCGTGATGGTGCCGGTCGATCTAGTGTCGATCGCCGCCACGTTGGGCGCGCTGCTACTGTTCTTTCGAGGTGACATACCAAGAGCTTACGATGTGGGGGCGCTACGTACGCCCCGAGAAGCGATCCATGACGCCGCGACCTTCCGCGCCGGATGGATCGTTCTCGCTTTGCTGCTTGCCGGCTTCTTCCTGCTCGAACCGCTTGGCGTGCCCGTCAGCGCCGTTGCCGCTGCCGGCGCGATCCTTCTGCTGGTAATCGCCGGACGTGGGCACGTGATAGAGACGCGGAAGGTGCTGCGCGGCGCACCGTGGCAGGTCGTGATCTTCTCGCTCGGCATGTACCTGGTGGTCTATGGCCTGCGGAACGCCGGCCTGACCGATCATCTGGCTGCGCTCCTCGATCGGACGGCACAAGGCGGTGTCTGGAGTGCCGCCTTGGGAACAGGCGTGATCGCAGCCGTTTTCTCCTCGGTGATGAACAACATGCCGACCGTGCTGGTGGGCGCGCTGTCGATCGATGCGGCCCATGCCACGGGCACGGTCAAGGAGGCGATGATCTACGCCAACGTGATCGGCTGCGACCTCGGTCCCAAGCTCACGCCGATCGGATCGCTCGCGACGCTCCTGTGGCTTCACGTTCTCGGCCAGAAAGGCGTGCGGATCGGATGGGGCTATTATTTCCGGATCGGTGTCACGCTGACCGTGCCGGTGCTGCTGGTCACGCTCGGTGCCTTGGCGTTGAGGATTACCATCGAATGACTGCCCTGATCTACATCGGCGCGGCGCTTGCTGAGATTGCCGGATGCTTCGCATTCTGGGCGTGGCTCCGAATGGGCAGGGCGCCCCTCTGGCTGGTCCCCGGCGTTGCCTCCCTAATCCTTTTCGCCTGGCTTCTGACCCGCGTCGACAGTGATGCCGCGGGGCGGGCCTATGCCGCTTATGGCGGCATCTACATCTGCGCCTCCCTGCTCTGGCTGTGGAGTGTCGAGGGCGTCCGTCCCGATCGCTGGGATGTCGGCGGGGCCGCCCTCTGCCTTGTCGGAACCTGTTTGATCCTGCTCGGGCCTCGCGGCGCATGATGACGCCGATCGCCAGGCTTCTCCAAGCCAGCGACCTTGCTGAGCTGTCGCGGCACCTCGACGCCATGGGCTTGCCCAGCACCGATCTCGCGGAGCCTGACCGCGTGTTCTTCCGGTTCGATGCGGATAGCCTAATTGGCTATGGTGGTCTGGAAGGCGAAGGAGCCGACCGTCTGCTCCGCTCCGTCCTCATCCTTCCCGATCGTCGGGGCGCCGGCATCGGCCGCGCGCTGGTCGCCGCGCTCGAACAAGAAGCTTGCACACTGGGCGTACAGCGACTCCATCTACTGACCACGACCGCGGCCCCGTTCTTCCGCATGCTCGGCTATGCGGCCGCCGATCGCCATTCGGCACCGTCCGCTATTGCCGCCACGCGCGAGTTCACCTCGCTCTGCCCCGCCTCCGCGACCTACCTCGTGAAAGCCCTCTGATGCCGCTTCGTACCCTTGCCGATTTGGATGTTCTGCCGGCACTCGATCCGGCGTTTATCCGTCATCGCCTCGCCGCGGATCTTGGGCCGACCGAACCCGCTCCCCGCATCCTGCTGCTCTACGGCAGCCTGCGTGAGCGCTCCTTCTCGCGCCTAGCCGCGGAAGAAGCGGCGCGCTTGCTGCACCTGTTTGGCGCAGACACGCGCATCTTCGATCCTTCCACGCTGCCGCTGCCCGACCAAGTGGCGGGAGACGATCACCCGGCCGTTCACGAGTTACGCGAGCTATCAATGTGGTCGGAGGGGCAGGTCTGGTGCAGCCCTGAGCGGCACGGCCAGATCACGGGCATCATGAAGGCGCAGATCGATCATCTGCCGCTCGAGATGAAGGGGATGCGGCCGACGCAGGGACGCACGCTCGCGGTGATGCAGGTGTCGGGCGGATCGCAATCGTTCAACGCAGTCAACACACTACGCCTGCTTGGCCGCTGGATGCGGATGTTCACGATCCCCAATCAATCATCGGTGGCGATGGCCTACAAGGAGTTCGACGAAGCTGGGCGCATGAAGCCGTCGAGCTATTACGACCGTATCGTCGATGTAATGGAGGAGCTGGTGCGCTTCACCGTCCTGCTGCGCCCATATGCAACCCAGCTCGTCGACCGCTATTCCGAGCGCAGGCACGCCGGCGTGCCAGTCGACGTCAGAACCGATCTGTCGAGCATCGCCATCGCCCGAGCTGACGCTCAAGCGTGATCGAAAGCCGCCAGAATAGGGCACGGTCCCGCTGATCCGTTTCCGCACTCGTGTGCGAGATGCCGCAGTGACGCGCGTACCCGCTCAAGCTCCTCGATCTTGGCGTCCAGCACCGTAATCCGCTCGCTGGCAAGCTCGCGTGCGCGTGCGCGATCGTCGGTCGCGTCGAGCGCCAGCAGCTCGCCGATCTGCTCCAGCGTGAAGCCGGCGCCCTGGGCCGATCGGATGAAGCGCAGCCGGCGAACATCCTCCGGGCCATAGCGGCGGATACCGCCCCCGGACCCGGAGTTTATCGGCCTGTCGGGCGTGTCGAGAAGACCTCGGCGCTGGTAGTAGCGGATCGTTTCCACGCCCACATCGCCTTCTCGAGCGAGCCCTGCGATCGTCATGCCGGTCATGCCTTGACTCCGTACTATAGTACGGATGCCATATAGGTCGGGCACAGAGGCCGGAGAAGACGAATGGCGACGTTCGCGCCCAAGAAGGCGACGATCTATCGGATGGTGATGCCGACCCACACCTGTCCCTACGGGATCAAGGCGAAGGATCTGCTGCGCCGGCAGGGTTATGAGGTCGAGGACCATTGGCTACGCACGCGCGAGGAAACCGACGCGTTCAAAGCCGAGCATGGGGTCAAAACGACACCCCAGACCTTCATCGGTGGCGAGCGGGTAGGAGGCTACGACGATCTGCGCCGGTTTTTCGGTAAGACCGTGGCCGACCCCACGGCGGTGACCTACCGGCCGGTCGCGGTTGTGTTCGCGATGACGGCATTGATGGCGCTGGCGGCCAGCTATGCCGTGCTCGGCACACCGTTCACGGTACGCGCGGGTGAGTGGTTCATCGCCTTCTCCATGTGCGTGCTGGCCATGCTCAAGCTCCAGAACGTGGAGAGCTTTTCGAGCATGTTCCTCAACTACGATCTGCTTGCGAAGCGCTGGGTGCCCTATTCCTACACCTACCCCTACGCGGAAGGCGCAGCGGGCGTGCTGATGGCGGCCGGCGTGCTGACCTGGCTGTCGGTGCCGATCGCGCTGGTGATCGGGACGATCGGAGCGGTCTCGGTCATCAAGGCCGTGTATGTCGACAAGCGCGAGCTGAAATGCGCGTGCGTGGGCGGTGACAGCAATGTGCCGTTGGGCTTCCTGTCGCTCACCGAGAACGTGATGATGGTCGCCATGGCGATCTGGATGGTGCTGGGCGTCGCGCACTGATCTGGTGCGGCGGCCCGGCGCAAGCTAGAAGGGCTGCATGAGCTTCGGCCGCCTCGTCCGCACATTTGCGCTGCTCCTGCTGGGCGCGATGCTGCTCGTGCGGATGGGCCCGATGTGCGAGGCCATGGCGCAGGCTGCGCCGCCTTCGCAGGCGCATGCCGGAATGGCCGATTGCGATCGCGCGCCGCTCACGCCCGTAAAAAAGACCCCTCCGGTGGACTGCGTAGGAGCCTGCATCGCAACGGCCCTCGACGTTCACACGTCTCCCGCGCCGCAGCTCGCCGTGCGGACGGATCCGCCCGCACCCGAGCCTCATGCCCTTGTTGGTCGCTCGGGCGGTCCTGCACCGCCACCTCCTCGAACCGCCTGATCGACGTGGATTCCGATCAATCAGTGCATTTGAGGAAAATTACACATGAAGACCATCAAGTTCATCGGCGCGGCTATCGCGCTCACGCTCGTTCCCGCCACGGCCTTTGCCGCCGCTGACTGCTGCGCGGGGAAGGAGTGCTGCAAGGATGGCGCCGACTGCTGCAAGGACAAGGACGGCGCGAAGAAGGATTGCTGCGCCGACATGAAGGACATGAAGCACGGCGAGCACGCCGGTCACGACATGTCGGGCATGCAGAAGAAGTAAGCTGGGAGGGGAGGCGTTCGCGCCTCCCCTTTTCAATGGCGGGCGAACACCCTGCGGCCGCTCGGCCCGAACGCGATCACGTCATAGGCCTGGGCCTTCATGCCCGGCATTTCCATGCCCGGTGAGCCCATCGGCATCCCGGCGACCGCGAGGCCGGTGACGCCCTTCGGATGCGTGGCCAAGGCGCGCTTCATGTCGGCAATCGGAACGTGCCCTTCGAAGGTCATGCCGTCGATAATGGCAGTGTGACAGGAGGCGAGGTCTTGAGGCACGCCGCGTGCCTTCATGAACGCCGGCCGGTTCGCATCGTCGACGACGCGGACGGCGCGGCCGAACTGCTCCTTCACCTGCTGCGCCCATTTCTCGCAACAGGGGCAACCCGGGTCGCGATGCATCAGGACGGGACCCGCGGCGAGAGCCCCCGCAGGGGTAGCGCACGCCAGCGCGGCGGCGAGAAGGCGAAAGCGATCCATATCTGAGTTCCCGGGTGGCCATCCCCCGCACGGTGACGGGGGGAGGGACGATAGTCGATTACTGGGCGCTCTTGCCATGCGCCCGCAGCCAGGCGTTCAACTCGCCGATCTCGCGGGTCTGCTCTGCGATCGTCTTGGTGGCCATCTGGCGAACCTTGGGGTCCTTGGTCTCGCGAAGCACGATACGCGACATGGCGATGCCGCCACGGTGGTGCTCGACCATCTTGCGGACCCACGTCTCGGTGGCATCGGCACCCATCGCCGACATCATCTTCTGATGCATGTCCATCTCGGCCTGCGGGTACGGGTTCGCCGGCGTCGGCCGCATCATCTGCCCATGGTTCATGCCGGAATGGTCCATGCCCTGCATCTGGGCGACCGCGGGAGCCGCGCCGAGGGCGGTCGCGACGGCCATAATCATCATTTTCTTCATCGTGTCGCTCCTGCGTCAAAACCCCCGCTCAACAGGGATACGGGCTCAAACCGATTAGCCCTCAAGCGATGTTGCTCAGCGGATCGGCTGAAGCGTGTTGACGCCGACGCTCTCGTCGGTTTCGGGGGGCGGGGGAGGCACCTGCTTGTCGCGATAGGAGGGGAGGTCGGGCGCATTGTCGGGCGTGGGGTGCGCCTCGAGCCGGGCGATGTAGCGCTTCATCTGCGCGATCTCGCGGACCTGAGCATCAATGATCCCGTCCGCCAGCTTGCGTACCTCGGGGTCTTTGATGTGCGCGCGCTCGCTGGTCATGATCGCGATCGAGTGATGCGGGATCATGGCCTTCATATAAGCGACGTCGCCGACCGTCTCCTGGCTACGGACGAGCCACAAGGCGCCGGCGAATACCGCGATCGAGGCTGCCACGATGCCGAGATTGGCCCGCCGGTCGGGGTACATGCCCCACATGAAGCCGATCATGATGAGCGCCATGGTGGCGCCCATGACGATCGCCATCCACGTCCGGGTCTGGCTGTATTCGACATGGCTCAGTGCGTAGGTGTTAAGGTACATGAGCCCGAACATCACGACCGTCGACGTCGCGATCATCGCGGCGAAGCGCCCGTAGCTCATCCCCATATTGCCGCCCTGTTTGGAGCTGGGGTCGTCGTGGTTCATCATGCGCTCTCCTGTGCGGCCCCACCCACACGAGGATACGCGGCTCTCTAGCGGACCCCTTGAGCTTTTCTGCGCCGTCGGCGGGGCCAACGCATGAAGAGCAGGATCGCGCCGGCAACGGCGAACACGAGCCCGCCCGCTGCAAAGGCGTTGAGCCATGGCGTGTTGAACCGTTCGTGCTCGGTCCAATCCATGATGTGGAGACCCCAGAAGAAGTCATAGAGCCGCCACGTGCCGGTTCGCACCGATGTCAGCCGCCCCGTTTCAGCCGCGACGTAAATGCGGGTCCCGTCGGCATCGGGGAAAGAAGCACGCCAGGCGGGGAGGGCGCCGCGGTACTCGGTGCTCGGGCGCTCGATCCGTTCAACGACCGGCGCCGAACCGGCATCGCCGCGATACGCCTGCCTCGCGATCAGCGCTGCAGCGGCGCCATCGACCGGGGCCAGAGGCTTCGCGGTCCGGGCGTCCAGCAAGCGCACCTTGCCGTCGCCGAGTTGGGCTTCGACGATTGGCCGACCCAGCAGCATCCGGTGCTGAAGCTGACGCACCGGCGCCCCTGCCGATGCGAGAAGGGCAGGGACGGGCGCGAAGTCCTGGGTGGCAATCAGGGCCGGTTCGACGTTCCGATCGATCCGGTGATCGCCATGCACCGTGTCGATCGGCAGCAAGCTCATGACTAGCCCGCTTGTGAACCAGACGATCGCCTGCGCTCCGATCAGGAGCGCAAGCCAGCGGTGAACCTTGCTTGCCCCAACATGGAGGCGGAGCCGCGGGCTCAGAACCAGGTCCTCACGCCCGCGACGAAGCTAAAGCCGCCCGTTTTGTCACCGCGTGCGCGAGTGAAGCGCGCGGTGTCCCCGAACTGCCGCTCCCAGGACACGCCGATGTAGGGCGCGAACTCGCGCCGGCCCTCGTAGCGAAGCCGAAGCCCGGCCTCGAGGTCCGTGAGCCCGGAGCCGGTGCCGGTTTCGGGCACGTCCTGCGCGGAGAAATTGGCCTCCACCCTAGGCTGGAGCACGAACCAGTTGGTGATGCGCTGGTCGTAATAGCCCTCCGCACGGCCAAGCACGTCGCCCTTGTCGGAGAGGAACAATGCGCCCTCCACCTCGAACCAACCGGGGGCCAGCCCCTCGATCCCTACCGTCGCGTAGGTGCGCGAGGGGTTGGGCTTGAAGTCGTAGCGAACGCCCGCCTGAAGGTTCCAGTATGGATCGAGCGCGCGGCTGTAGAGCGCCTGCACCTCGGCCTGTTCGAGCGGCTTGCCGAACGTGCCTTCGCCCTCGCTCTTTAGCGTAAAGCGATTGATGTCGCCCCCGATCCAGGCCTCGCCATCCCAGCGATAGCCGTCGCCACCCTTGCGAGCCTGATATTCGGCGAGATTGAAGAGGATCTGATAGACGGTCATTCCGCCATGCTCGCGGCGTAGATCGTTCTCGCGCGAGCTGGCCATGGCGTCCGCGCCCCAGAAACGATCGGCGAGGTGGTCCCCGGCCGGAGCGGGAGCGGGCTTGTTGCCGGGGGGAAGGTCGGTTCCGACCTTGGCAGCGGGCTGATCGCCGGGCATCGCCATGCCCGGCATCGTGCTCATGTCGTGGCCGGCATGTGGGTCCTGGCCCGCATCTGTCGATGCTGCCATGCCCGGCATAGCGGACATATCGTGCCCGGCGTGCGGGTTCTGGGTGGGCTGCTGACCGCTCATATCCATTCGCTGCATTCCGCTCATGTCATGCCCGGCATGAGGGTCGGCAGCCTGCGTCTTCGCCGGTTGCGCGCGCCGCGGCGCGGTGCGTCGGACGGGGGCCTTACGCTTAGTCGCGGACTTGGCCGCGGCTTTCGCCTTCGGCTTGGCGGCCGGCTTTGCCGGCATCGTCATGCCCGGCATGTTGTGCATGGAATGGTCCATGGTCTGCGCCAATGCGGGTGTCGCAAGGGCGAGCGGCGCCATACCGGCGAGGAGGAGCGCCCGGATCACGCCGTGGCCTCCCCGGCCTTGCGGACCTGGACGACACGCATCATGCCCGCGTGCATGTGGTAGAGCATGTGGCAGTGGAAGGCCCAGTCGCCTTCCTCGCCGGTCACGTCCCAGCTCACCGTGCCTCCCGGCTGCACCAGCACCGTATGCTTTCGGGGCGCGTAGGCGCCCTTGCCGGTCACCAGGTCGAAGAAGTGGCCATGGATGTGGATCGGATGTCCCATCATCGTGTCGTTGATGAGCGTCACCCGTACGCGCTCGCCGTGAAGCAGCGTGATCGGATCGGGGTTCTCCGACAGCTTTTCGCCGTCGAAGCCCCACATGTAGCGCTCCATGTTGCCGGTGAGGTGGAGCTTGATCTCCCGCTCCGGTGCGCGTGTGTCCGGGTTGCGGTCGAGCGCCATCAGGTCGCGATAGGTGAGAACGCGGTGCCCGACATTCTCCAGCCCCTGCCCGGGATCTCCGGTGCGATCGACCGGCATCGGCGAGATGGTCTGCACGCCCGGTCCCTTCTTCACCTCAGGGGCATTGCTGAAATCGCGCATGGAATGGCTCATGCCGCCCATGTCCATCCCGCCCATCTGATCGCCGTTCATCGCCGGCATCGTGCCGGAGCCATGGTCCATACCGGCCATGGCGCCGCCCTGAGCCTGGCCGTGGTCCATGCCTGCCATGCCGCCTGCCGCGGTGCCGGCCGCGCCGTGGTTCATTTGGGAATGATCCATACCCGGCATCGCGCCGGTGCCCGCGCCATGCCCCATCGCAGCATGGTCCATGCCGGACATCGATCCCGCGGCGCCGCCCATAGCACCATGATTCATAGCGCCGTGGTCCATCGTGCCATGATCCATGCCGCCCATGCCCATGTCCTTCATGGTCGCGAGCGGGCGCTTGCGGAGCGGGGGCACCTCGGCCGCCATCCCCTCACGCGGGGCGAGCGTCGCGCGGGCCATGCCGGAGCGATCGACGCTCTCACCGACCAGCGTATAGGCGCGCAGGTCGGGCGGGGTGACGATCGCGTCGTAGGTCTCGGCCGGGCCGAACTGGAACTCGTCGATCTCAACCGGGCGCACGTTCAAGCCGTCGGCCGCGACGATCGTCATCGGCAGGCCCGGAATGCGGACGTTGAAGGTGGTCATCGACGAGGCGTTGATGAAGCGCAGCCGTACCCGCTCGCCGGGCCGGAACAGCGCGGTCCAATTGTCCTTGGGGCCGTAGCCGTTGACCAGGTAAGTGTAGACCGACCCCGTGACGTCGGCGACGTCGGCGGGATCCATCCGCATCTTGCCCCACTCCAACCGCTCTTTCAGCGACTGATCCTTGCCGGCGAGAAGCCCGGCCAGGGTCTGGCGCTGGCGGTTGAAGTAGCCCGACTCCTTCTTCAGCCGATCAAAGAGGTAGTGCGGGTGATGGAAGCTGTGGTCGGACAGCACGATCACATGCTCGCGATCGAACTGCACGGGATCGGGATTCTTCGGATCGATCAGGATCGGGCCGTAGTGTCCCTCCTGCTCCTGAAGCCCGGAATGGCTGTGATACCAGTAGGTCCCGCTTTGGATGATCGGGAACTCGTAGGTGAAGGTCGAGCGCGCCGGAATGCCGGGGAAGGCGATCCCCGGCACCCCGTCCATCTGAAAGGGCAGCAGCAGCCCATGCCAGTGGATCGAGGTTTCCTCGTCGAGCTCGTTGACGACGTGGAGGCGGACGTTCTGTCCCTCGCGCAAGCGGATGAGCGGCGCGGGCACGGTGCCGTTGATGCCGATGGCGTGGCTCTGCCGCCCGTCGATCATCATCATCTGATGCGCGACCTTGAGCGTGATGTCCTCGCCCGACACCGTGGGCAACGGCTTGGCGATGCCGGCGGAGACGGGCTGTGCCCATGCCGGCATATAGGCCGACAAGGCGAGGCCGCCTCCTGCCAGACTGGCACCGCGCAGCACCTGGCGGCGGTCGAGAACGCGCGACATGCAAGCTCCTAAGAATGGGGCCGTGAAAGGGCCGTCGCTTCTTCTACGCGGCCGATCCGTCCAGCCCTCAGCGGTTCCCGAGTTTTTCGAGCAGCCGCGCCCGCGCGCGATACAGGCGGGTTTCGACCGCCTTCTGGCTGATCCCCAGCACCTCGGCCGTCTCGGCCTGGCTCAGGCCTTCGATCGTCCGAAGTACCAAAGGCTCCTTCAGGTTCGCGGGCAAGGTCGAGATGGCGCGGGTCACACGATCGAGTTCCTGCCGATCGCCGGCTGCGTCGTCGATCGGCACCTGTTCGTCGACGATGCTCTGGACCTGTTCGTCGTTCGGCAGCGCGAACGACAGAAACCGGCGCACGGCACGCTTGCGCGCCCAATCGCGGCATTTGTTGACGGCGATGGTCGTGAGCCACGCCTGCATCGAGCGGTTGGGATCGTAGCGCGACAAGGCCTGATGTGCGGCCACGAACGCTTCCTGGGTCACGTCCAGCGCGTCGTCGGCATCGCCGAGGAATGCGCGCGA
This sequence comes from Sphingomonas dokdonensis, assembly GCF_002197685.1. Taxonomy (GTDB): domain Bacteria; phylum Pseudomonadota; class Alphaproteobacteria; order Sphingomonadales; family Sphingomonadaceae; genus Sphingomonas; species Sphingomonas dokdonensis. Next base: position 11,882 of record NZ_NBBI01000011.1, read on the forward strand.
AAGCCGGAACATCGGCTGCCGATAGCGTCGCACGATCTCGGCGAAAGCGGCTTGTCGGCCGGCGATGCTGAGCGTCGCCAGTTCGCCATCCGACAACGCGGTCCAATCGAGGCTCACCCCTGGCCGTCGGTGAGCGCCTTCACCACCGCGTCATCGAATTGAGAGGTCTGATCGGGCCGGAGGAGCTGACGCATGGCGAAGATGTGCGCCAGCGTCGCCTTCTGCAGCTCGCCCATCGCGGCATGGCTTTGGTCGACCGCAGCGGCCACCCGCGGACCATTGCCATGCTCGGCCTCGATCGCCTCGGCAAGGCGGGCATTGGCGGCACGCATCTCCAGCTCGAGGGCGCGGCGTTGCACCGCGAACCGGTCTTCGAGCACCTTCAATCGGGCCTGCTGGTCGCCATCAAGCGCGAGCTTATGATGCAGCACCTCGTGAAGCGCCGCACCGGGTTGCTTGGGCTGCGGCAGCAGTGCGCGCCCGATAAAGACACCGCCGATCGCTGCCAGGAAGGCGAGCAAGGCGCACAGGACAACCCGCTTGGTCGAGGTCATGGCTCGCCGATCAGCAACGCGGAAGGGGCAAGGGGGGAGGCTCCGCCGAGCGGCGCGAGCGAGACAACAGGGCTTGCCGTCGCGGGCAGCTCGGCACCGACGATCCCGATACCGAGCGCCGCGGCGGTTATCACACCGATCCCGAGCCCGGCTCCGCGCACGGCGGGGCGGCTGCCGATTCGTCTGAGGACTTGGTCCTCGATACCCTCCAAAGCGGCCGGGGCGGGTGCGCCCGCTAGTCGCGCCAATGCTCTGTCTAGATCGTCCATGCTTTCCACTCCGCCCCTCTATCATCGGATACGCATCGCTGCCCATCATCCCTCAACCGCCGGTGAGGGGTCGGGCAGCGCGCCGCGTAGAAGGGTGCACGAACCTCGTCGGAGTACCCCATGCGTAGTCTCGCCCTTCCTGCCGCCCTCACTCTCCTGAGCCTCGCCAGTGCGGCGCAGGCTCACCCGAAGCTCGTTGTGGCCTCACCCGCGCCCAACGCGACCGTTGCCAAGCCCGCGCGTGTCGCTTTGCAGTTCAGCGAGAAGCTGATGCCGAAATTCTCCGGTGCGGACTTGATGATGACGGGCCATGGCGGCACCACGCACCCACCGATGAAGGTTGCAACCACCACCCAGGTTGCACCCGATGGCCGAACGCTGGTCGTGGTGCCCAAGTCGCCGCTCGGCGCGGGCCGCTACAGCGTCGCATGGCACGTCGTCTCGGCCGACACGCATCGGGTGTCGGGCAACTTCGCCTTCGCGGTGAAGTAAGGTGGATGCCGACTGGCCGCTGATCGGGGTCCGCTTCGCGCTTTATGCGACGTTGAGCGGGCTGTTCGGCCTGTCGGCGTTCAGCCTCTACGGGCTCAAGGCCGGGGAGCGCGCAGACGCACTCGCCTTGCGCCCCTGGCTGGTGGGGACCGGGCTGCTCGGCCTTCTGTTTTCAGGCATTGCGCTCGTCCTGCTCGCCGCGGCAATAGCTGGAGCGCCGCCGTGGCCGATCGATCGGGAAGCGATCGGAATGCTGATCACCGGCTCCGCGACGGGCACGGCGTGGAAAGCGCGCATGGTCGCGCTGATTGTGGCCGTGATCGCCGCGCTGATCGCGGCAGGACGTACCGCGCCGCTCGGCATGGTGGCGCTCGCGGCGGGCATTGCGCTCGCGACGCTCGCCTGGACAGGCCATGGCGCGATGGATGAGGGCGCGACGGGCTGGATCCATCTGCTGGCCGATATTCTGCACCTGTTGGCGGCCGGAGCCTGGGTCGGTGCACTGCTCGGGTTGACGCTGCTCGTGGTGCGGCCGGCAGTTCGCGTCGACGTCGCCCATCTCAGACTGACCCACCGGGCGCTGCACGGCTTCGGTCTGGTCGGCACGCTCGTGGTCGGCACGATCGTTGTGACGGGCCTGGTTAATGGCTGGCTGCTGGTCGGTGCCGGCAATTTACCGAGACTTCTGACCACCCTTTACGGCCAGCTCCTCCTCGCCAAGCTGGTACTGTTTGGCGCGATGCTCGGGCTGGCCTCCCTCAATCGTTTCCGGCTGACGCCGGCTTTCGAGCGCTCGATTGCCGCGGGCGATCATCGGGCCGCGCTTGGTGCTCTGCGGCGCAGCCTTGCGATCGAGGCGAGCTGTGCCGTCACGATCCTGGCGCTGGTCGCCTGGCTGGGGATGCTCGAGCCCCCCGCAACGGCGATGTGAGGAGCGGGCGGCCGATCGCCACCCGCCCGTCACCGATCAGGCGGCCATCTTCTCGCATGCGTCGGCACAACGCTCGCACGCGGCGACGCACTCTTCCATGCCGTCGAGCCCCCGGCAGCTCTCCGCGCAAGCCCGGCAGATCTGAGCGCAGATGCCGCATACGAGCTTATGCTGGTCGGACCCGCGGGCCATGAAGTCGAGTGAGGTGCCGCAAATCTGCGCGCAGTCGAGCATGATCTTGATGTGGTCGGGCGCGGCATGTGCGCCGCCCACCTGAAGGCAATGCTGCGTGGTCATCGAAAGGCAGGTGACGTGACAGTGGTGACAGGCGTCCATGCAAGCCTGCATCTCGGCGCTCATATGATCGTGCATCGGTGATCTCCACGTGAGCCCCCACTCATGGAGGAGTACGTGCGGCGCCGGCTCGTCCCTCAGCCGGATGCCTTCATTCGTCACCTTTAGCCTGATCCTTCATCGGCTTCGGCGCAGGCCCCCGCTTCACTGTTTCACGCCAGGGCCGCGTAGGAGACGGAAGGGCGACCCGCAGCGCAGCCGCCCTCCCCCGAACGCCATCCATCGTTCTATCCATCTCCCTCGCGATCGTCGCCAATGGCTGTTTCGCGGCGATCCGCTGGCGAAGCTCTGCGTCGGCTTCTTCCGTCCAGCGCCGCGGCTTTCTCATGGCCACCGCGCGTTCACGGGTGCAGGTGTCCGGTGTCCTCGCACGGCTCGGCCGCTGCCTCGGTCTGGATCGTACAATGCTCGATCCCAAACCGGCTATCGAGCATGTCCGCGACCCTCTTCCTGACCGCATCGGCATCGGCACCTTCGGCAAGCGTGACGTGTGCGGTGCAGTTGATGTCGTCCGAGGCCATCGACCAGACATGGAGGTCGTGGACGCCAGCCACGCCGGACAGGCCGGCGATGCCGGCACGCAACTCGGGCAGCTTGATCCCTCCAGGAACGCCCTCGAGCAACACGTTGGTCGTGTCCCGGAGCAGCACCCATGTTCGGGGCAGCACCCATAAGCCGATCCCGACCGCCACGATTGGATCGACCCACGTCCATCCGGTAAACCGGATGGCCAGCGCCCCGGCGATCACGCCCACCGAGCCGATCATGTCGGCCCATACCTCGAGGTAGGCGCCCTTGACGTTCATACTCGCGTCCTTGCCCGACGTGAGCAGCTTCATCGATATGAGGTTCACCACCAGGCCGATCGCGGCGACGATCATCATCCCGGTCGACTGGACCGCCTCGGGCTGGCGGAAGCGCTGCACCGCCTCCACCAGCACGTAGATCGCCACACCGAAGAGCAGCAGGGCGTTGAAAGCAGCGGCCAGGATCTCGAACCGCTTATAGCCGAACGTCCGCTTGTCGTCGGCCGGCTTCTGTCCGAACCGGATCGCGAGCAGCGCAATCACCAGTGCTGCCACGTCTGTCAGCATATGCGCTGCGTCAGATAGAAGCGCGAGGCTGTTGAAGACGAACGCACCAACAACCTCGGCAACCAGATAGGCGGTCGTGAGCGCCAGCGCCCAGCTCAGCATCTGGGCATTCGCGCCAGCGGTGTGGTCGTGGGCATGCCCCCCATGGTCATGGCCTGCGCTCATTGATTGGCTCCTTTCGTGCCCGCGTCCGAGCGAGCGTCTCGCAGGATTTCGAGGCCGCCTTTCACCGCGATAGCGGCAACAGCGACGCCGACGATAAGGTCAGGCCAGTTCTGGCCCGTCCAAACGACGATCGCGCCGGCTAGAATGATGCCCCCATTGGACACGAAGTCGTTGAGGCTGAAGGTTGTCGCAGCGCGCATATTTACATCGGGCTCGCGCAATCGCTTCAACAGCCACAAGCAAAGCCCGTTAACGACCGCCGCGATGATCGCCATCCCGATCATAGTGGGGCCGAGCGGCTCGCTTCCCGAGAAATAGCGCCGCCCGGCATCGAGCAGCACACCCGCGGCAAAGAGCAGCAGCAGGATGCCCGATGTCACCGCGGCCCCCCGCTTCCACGCCTGTGAGCGCGAGAGGGCAAGCAAGCTGATGATGTAGACGATGCCATCGGAGGCGTTGTCCAAGCCGTTTGCGATCAGGGCGCTGGAATCCGCCATGACGCCGGACACCCCGAAGCCTGCCGCCAGGCCCAGATTGAGCAACAGGACTATCCAAAGCGTCCGGCGCTTCTCGGCCGTGTCGAGGTCGAAGCTCTCTTCGCTCATGCCGGCACCTTCTCGTCAGGAGCGGCAGTTTGCCGATCGCTTTCCGGGACCGGCAGCTCTCGGCTACCGAAACGGGCATAGAGCGTCGGCAGCACGAACAATGTGAGCAGCGTCGCGGATATGAGGCCGCCAATAACCACGGTTGCGAGCGGTTTTTGCACCTCGGCGCCCGCTCCATGTCCCAGCGCCATCGGTACGAAACCGAGTGAAGCCACAAGCGCAGTCATCGCGACAGGCCTGAGCCGGGCCAGCGCGCCTCGATGCGCCGCAGCCGCGCGATCCATGCCGTCGCGCATCAGGTCATGGATGGACGTCACCATGACCAACCCGTTGAGAACTGCGATGCCGGATAGCGCAATGAAGCCGACGGCCGCGGAAATGGAGAAGGGCATCCCGCGCAGCACAAGCGCGAGCACCCCTCCCACCAGCGCCAGAGGGACGCCGGTGAACACAATCAGCGCATCCCGAACGGAGCCGAGCGCCCCGTAGAGCAGCAGCATGATGACCACGAAACAGATCGGCACCACGATAGCGAGCCGGTCCCGAGCGGACGCAAGGTTCTCGAACTGGCCTCCCCATTCGAGGTACGTCCCTGCCGGCAGCTTCACCTGAGCGTCGATTGCCGCCCGGGCATCGGCAACGACGCCCGCCACGTCGCGGTCACGGACGTTCGCCTGCACCACCACGCGCCGCTTTCCGTTCTCCCGGCTGATCTGGTTGGGACCATCGACGACAGCGATATCGGCGACGGTCGACAGCGGTACGAAGCCACCACCGGCAGTCGGTACCGGCACCTGAGCGACCGCCGTGAGGTCCGAGCGCGAGCTTTCGGCCATTCGGATCATGACGGGGAAGCGGCGATCCCCCTCAAAGATCATGCCGGCCTGCCGGCCACCGATGGCTGCGGCAACCGTGTCTTGCACGTCGCCGGCGGTTACGCCGACGCGCGACATGGCGGTGCGGTTCGGCCGGATGTCGAGCATCGGCAGGCCCTCGGTCTGTTCGACCCGCACGTCTGCGGCACCCCGGGTCCGGCGAAGGATACCGGCGATCCGGTCCGCGGTCGCATTCATCTCGCCAAAATCGTCGCCGAACACCTTGATGGCGATGTCGCCGCGCACGCCCGCGATCAGCTCGTTGAACCGCATCTGGATCGGCTGGGTGATCTCGTAGGCGTTGCCGGGGAGGGTGGAGAGACGCTTCTCCAGACGCTCCACAAGCTCTTCCTTGGAGAGACCTGGATCGGGCCACTGCGCCTTCGGCTTCAGGATAACGAAGGTGTCCGTGGCGTTCGCTGGCATCGGGTCCGATGCGATCTCGGAGGTGCCCGTGCGCGAGAAGGCGAAGCGGACCTCCGGCACCTTGGCCAATGCCTTCTCGACCTGGAACTGCATCGCCTGGCTTTGGTCGACCGACGTGCCCGGAATCCGCACGGCCTGGACGAGGATATTGCCCTCGTCGAGCTGCGGCAGGAACTCCTGCCCCAAGGTGGTGAAGGCGACACCGGCGAGCGCCAAAGCGCCGATCGCAATGCCGATGGTGAGCGTCGGGCGACGCATCGCCCCATCGAGCCCCGGCTCGTAGCGCTGTCGAAGGAACGTCACGGCCCGGCTTTCCTTCTCCTCCACCCGCTTGCTGAGCCAAATGGCGATCGCCGCGGGTACAAAGGTCAGCGACAGGATGAAGGCGAACACGAGTGCGATGATGACGGTGAGCGCCATTGGCTCGAACATCTTCCCCTCGACACCGGTGAAGGTCAGCAAGGGCGCATAGACCAGGATGATGATCGCCTGCCCGTAAACGGACGGACGGATCATCTCGCGGGCGGACGCGGCGACCAGCCCGAGCCGCTGTTCCATCGTCAGCTCGCCGTCCCGGCCATGCTGGGCTTCGGCAAGGCGCCGCAATGCGTTCTCGACGATGATGACGGCACCGTCCACGATCAGGCCGAAGTCGAGCGCGCCGAGGCTCATCAGATTGGCCGAAACGCCCGCCTCCAACATGCCGATGCTGGTGAGCAGCATCGTGATCGGGATGACGAGAGCCGCGATCAGCGCCGCCCGGAAGTTGCCGAGCAAGGCGAACAGGACGACGATGACCAACAGCGCGCCTTCGGCGAGATTGCGGGCGACCGTCGATATGGTGGAGTTCACCAGCTCGGTGCGGTTCATCACCGGTTTCACGACAACGTCGACCGGCAGCGAGCGGCCGATCTGGGTCAGCCGTTCGGCGACCCCGGTCGAGACGGTACGGCTGTTCTCGCCGATCCGCATGACGGCGGTCCCGACGACCACCTCATGGCCGTTTTCGGACGCGGAGCCCATGCGCAGAGCCTGGCCGGTCCGAACGGTTGCGATCTGGTTGAGCAGGATCGGCACACCCTCGCGGGTGGCGACGACGGTTCGGGCAAGCTCGTCGGCGTTGCGCACGCGCCCGTCGGAGCGGACAGAGAGCCCTTCGCCGTTACGGTTGACGACACCGGCGCCGGCGCTGGTGTTGTTCCGCTCCAGCGCCGTGGTGAGATCCTGCAGCGTCAGCCGCATTGCGGCCATGCGCTGCACGTCGGGGACGACGAGATATTCCTTGGTGTACCCGCCAAGGGAGTCGACCCCCGCCAGTCCCTCCGTGCTCTTGAGCTGCGGCGTGACGATCCAGTCCTGGACAGTGCGCAGGTAGGTGGCCTTGTCGGCCTCGCTGACGAGGTGATCGCCTTCCGGCGTGATGTAGCTGCCGTCGCGTTGCAGACCGGGCTCACCGTTGCGGTGATGGACCTGATCCAGTTCACGGTACTCGACCGTCCACATGAAGATGTCGCCGAGCCCGGTCGCGATCGGCCCCATTTCAGGGTTTACGCCCTCGGGAAGGTCTTCCTCCGCAGTCCGCAGCCGCTCCGCCACCTGCTGACGGGCGAAGTAGATATCGGTCTTCTCGGTGAAGACGGCCGTGACCTGGGCGAAGCCGTTGCGGCTGAGTGAACGGGTATATTCGAGGCCAGGGATGCCGGCGAGCGCGGTTTCGACCGTGAACGCGACCTGTTTCTCGATCTGGTCGGGGGAAAGGGCAGGGGCGACGACGTTGATTTGCACCTGGTTATTGGTGATGTCGGGAACGGCGTCGATCGGGAGTTGGCGCAACGCGCCTATCCCGAGCAGCGCAGCGGCGACGGTGAGAAGCAGGACTAGCCAACGCTTCTCGACGGAGAGGGTGACGATGCGACCGATCATGGTTCAGTCCTCGTCCCCGCCGTCGCCCTTGCCGAGTTCGGCTTTGAGCGTGAAGCTGTTGGTGGAGGCGATCCGCTCCGAACCGGTTAGCCCGGACGTCACGACGACCTGGCCGCCGTTGGTGCGGCCCAATGTCACCGGGGTCGCCCGGAACCCCGTCGGGGTCCGCACAAAGACGAACGACTTGTCCTCGATCATCTGGACCGCGGCCGACGGCACGGCGACTGTACGGTCGCCGGTTGCCGGCACCAGGATGGAAACATTGACCGTCTCGCCAACGCGCCAGGTGCTGCCGCCATTGTCGAGGGTGACGATCACCGGCACCAAGCGCGTCGTCTCGTCCAGTATGGGCGAGACGAACGTGACGCGTCCTTCCTGACGGCGCCCCGCCGCTGTTACCTCGACGCGGGCACCAGGCTTCACCCGGCCCGCATCAGTGGGCACCAGCGAGGTCGCAACCGTGACCTTGGAAAGGTTGGCGACCCGGAAAAGCTCGGCGTCGGCTGCAACGGTCTGCCCGAGCGTAGCCGAGCGCGCGATGACCTGACCGGCGATTGGTGAGCGCACTGCGATGCGGTTGAGCGCACCGCCCCCGCTGCCGGTCGCGGACAATTGCTGCTGCGCCAGGCGAAGCGCGATGCTGGCTTCGGTCGCGGCGGTCCGCGCCGCGACAAGATCCTGTTCCGGCGAGACGCGCTCGGCGAACAGGCGCTGCTCACGACGAAGGTTCGTTTGCGCGAGGGCGGCACGCGCGCGAGCGGCCTCCACCTCTGCTTTGAGCGACGCCGCTTCGCGGCTCTCGATAACGGCGAGCGGATCGCCGCGACCGACAGGCTGGCCGAGATTGCGGGTCAGCGAGACGAGCCGCCCGCCCACCGATGCCGATACCACCTGCACGCCTTGCGGATCGCCTTCGATCGTTGCCGAAAGCTCGATCGCACCAGCTTCCCCGCCGACCGTTGGCCGCGTGACCTCGATCCCGGCGTCCGCGATCTGCTGCGCGGAGAGGATGACGGCATCCTTTGGACCTTCCTTGGCCTCGCTGGCCTCGGCACCTTCGGCCTTCTCGGCTCCGGCCTTCTCCCCGGCTTCACCGCCGCTGCCGGTCCCGCCGCATCCCGCAAGGATGAGGGCCAGCGTCACGGGCGCCAGCGCCCGCATGATGTTCTTCGTCATTGATTGTTTTCCTCAGGAGAGGGCGCGGCGGCAACGAGCCGTTCCAGGCGTGCCTTTGCGTCATGATAAGTGGCGAGCGCGTCGATCGCGGCGGTGCGCGTCTCGGACAGGGTCCGCTCGGCATCGAGCAAGTCGAGCTGGCCGAACTTGCCCTCGCGGTAGCCGATCCGGGCAATGCGCGCAGCCTCGGCAGCCGACGCCAGCACCGGACCGCTCGCATTGCGTGCGGACGTGGCGGCGTTGGCCACCTCCGCCTGGGCGTTCGCGATGTCCTGCGCCGCGTCCAGCTCGGCGGCACGCCGCAGGGCCTGCGCCTGGTCGCTCTGCGCGCGCGCCTGGGCGATGGCGGCTTTGCCGTTGTTGAAGACGGGAAATGGGATGGAGACCCCGAACACCGCGGCGACGTCGTTGGTAGCCTCGAGCCGTCGTGCGCTGGCGCTCAACGTCACATCGGGAATGCGCTGCGATCGGGCGAGCCGGACCTGTGCCTCGGCCGTCGTCGCGTCGGCACGGGCGGCCGCCAGTGCCAGCGTACCACCGGGTTCGATCGGCCGTGCCGGTCCAAAGCCCTCAACACGATCATACCATGCGAGGTCGAGCGGCCCGGTCACGGGCTGGCCGATCCGACGAGCGAGATTGTCCCGCGCCACCTCGGCAAGCCGCTGGGCACGTTCCACGGCCGTCTCTGCATTGATACGCAGCACATCGGCACGCTGCTGTTCGAGCGGTGATGCACGCCCCGCCTGCACGCGGACACCGGCTGCGCGGAGCGCCTCCCGGGCGATGCCGGCCTGTTCGCGGGCTGTGACGAGGCGGCGTTCGGCCGCTGCTGCCTGAATGTAGAGCTGCGTGACGGCGAGCCGGAGATCGGCCTCGGCCAGCGCCGTGCCGATCCGTGCCCGGTTGCCGATCGCCTCGGCGACCGCGATCCGCGCCGACCTTTTGCCGCCCAACTCGATCGGAAGTGCCAGGCCAGCGGTCGTCTCCGCACTGCGCAGGCCCCGATACTGGCCGCTGCCGGCGATGTTTTCGGTCTCGGCAACGATCGAGGGGTTGGGGCGATAGCCGGCGACGGTCCGGCCGGCCTCGGCCGCCCTGACCCCTGCTGTGGCGGCTTCGAGACTGGGCGCGGTTGCGCCGGCGAGCGCCAGCGCCCGCTCAAGCGTGAGCGGGGGACTGGGCGATGCCGGCTCGGATGATTGCGCGTGCGCGATCGACGCGCACGACGCCACGGCCAATAAGGCCGCGATGAAACGGGACATGGTGACGAACTCCTGACGAACTTGGATTGCCGCGCGGGAAGCTCCCGGCGGATTAGGCGCTTGTCAGGCTTGGGGAGGTCGCAGAGCTGGGTCCGAAGGCACCGGTGCCATCGGGGCGTGGTTCCACGCTGGAGGAGCGACAGAGAGCCCGGTCACTGAGGCAACGAGCTTGGCCTCGAACGGAACCCCGATATGATGGCCATGGCAACCGCCATGATGGTGCGGATAGGCCTTATCGGCATCAGCCGGCACCTGGTCGGCGTCGCCGTCACTATGTTCGAGCGAGCTGGCAGCGGTGGTATCGACGCAGCCCACCGCCTCGGTCGCATGCGCGACCGATCCCAGCCCAAGCGACAGCACGAGCATGAGACAGAGGAACAAGGCGGAAAGCCGATGCATCGGCCTTCGCCTTAGCAGCTTAGCGAACGCCATGTAACGGCTGCCTGTAAGTGGAAGGGGCAGGCGTGGAAGCGTATCGCAGTTCGGCCCGCGCCTGTCGCATGATCTGGAATCCGCCCGACAGACCGAGCACGGCCATCAACGCGGCCACCACTAGATCGGGCCACGCGCTGTTCAGACCGAAGACGCCGCCTGCAGCCAGCACCACGGCGATATTGCCGATCGCATCGTTGCGCGAGCAGATCCACACCGAACGCATGTTCGCGTCACCGCTCCGGAAGCGGTACAACATCACCGCGACCACGACATTCGCGATCAGCGCCGCAATCCCCACAACGCCCATGACCTCGGCATGGGGCACAGCGCCGTGGAGCGCGCCCCACCCCGCCGCGAGCAGGACATAGAGCCCAAGCAGGGCAAGCGTCGCTCCCTTCAGCATCGCCGCACGCGCGCGCCAGGCTATCGCCATCCCAGCGACACCCAGGCTGATCGCGTAATTGGCAGCGTCACCGAAGAAGTCGAGCGCGTCGGCCTGGAGCGCCTTCGACCCGCCCGTGATCCCCGCGACGATCTCGATCGCGAACATGCCGCCATTGATCGCGAGCGCGATCCACAACGCGCGCCGCCACTTCGGGTCATTGAGGGTGCCCGCCTTGTCGGACGCGCAGCTCGTGCAGGCCATTTCGCCACCTCGATAGAATCGATCTGGCAGCCTATATGCACCCTCTAGTCGCTAGAGGGTCAAGCGCTGTGTCTGATAAACTGACGATCGGGAAGCTGGCTTCGGCGACGGGCACAAAGGTCGAGACGATCCGCTATTACGAGCAGATCGGCTTGCTGGCGGCGCCAGCGCGGTCGGCCGGAAATTACCGGACCTACGAGGGCGAGCATCTGCGGCGCCTGTCCTTCATCCGTAGAGCGCGCGATCTCGGCTTCTCGATCGACCAGGTCCGGGAGTTGATGGGGCTCGCCGATCGACGCGAACAATCCTGTATGGCCGTGGACGTGATCGCCAACCAACATCGTGATGCCATCACGCGAAAGATCGCTGACCTGACGGCGCTCGCGAGCGAGCTGGATGCGCTGATCGACTCCTGTAGCCGCAACACTGTGGCCGAGTGCAGGATCATCGAAGCCTTGGGTCCGAGCGCGGAGGCCCGCTCACACTGAGCGTTTCTAACGGGCGACGCTGGGCTCATGCGCCGATCGAGGCGCGCCGGTCTAAATCAGGGTGCGTGTCGACCCGACTTAGTGTGCCACGTGGCACACCTCCTGTGCAGGAGCGCTGGTCTAAGAAGGCCGTCCCTTGATGCCGAAGGCAACAGCGGGGACGGCCATGTTGCCTTCAACATAGCGCGTCTTCTGCGGCTTTTGAAGAAACAGTTCGCTTACAAAACCGAGGACCGCCTTGAAAGGCGGTCCCGGTGCTAGTTCCCTGATCGGGAAACGGACAATCCGTTGGATGCCGCATGTACCGATTTGATAGGGGTCGCTCTCTGTTGGGACAAGGCTCCTCAAAGGGCCGAATGCGCCACGTGGCACACCAACGGTCATCGAAAGCACGAAAATCGTGAGATGGGCGCTCTCAACGCACGCTAACTCAGCCTGAAAATCGTCAATCTTCGTGCTTTCGATGACCGTTTCCAGCTTCGGTCCTCAAAAGCACGAACGCCTCGCGAGACGCCATAGGCGGCAAGGCGCTACCTCCTGAGCGGCCCGATGTAATTCGTGCTTTTGAGGACCTGAGCAAAGGTGCCGCGCCTGATTTCGTGTCCTTGCGCAACAGCCCGGACCTTGTATCATCGAGAAGCGAAAGCCGATCACGACCAGAGCCCACCAAGCTGCTACTTGGTGGGCTCAAATCATGAAGGCTTGCTACCCGATGATGCCGCCAACGATTCCGATCAGCGTCCGAAATCCCGTAACGGGTCGATCGGTGGTCGTTCGAGGTGCTGGTGCGCTACGCGGCCGATTGATGCTCAGGGATGGTTTGGACCTCACCCGGCCGATCGCCGCGCAAGTTCTTAGGCCCGGTTGCTAACAGTGAGATAGCCAACCTGAAGCTGGCACCCCTCGCAACGGTCGTGGCTAGTAGGCACGCAAGATGGACTATCGCCCACGGCCCCGACCATCACCACTCCGATCCTTGTCTCGCTGTTTGATCCGCTCGCGTTCCTGCTCTTGCTGGCGGACACGCTCGGCGCGGCGCTCGCGCATGACTGCTTCGTAGAGCTTGTTGAGGTGAGGATGCGCGCGCTCAACCCTGGCACGCGCCAGCTCATCGCCGCGGTGACGCCGCTGCCCGGTCACGGGACCGAGATACTCCTTGATCTGACCTAGTCGCTTCGCGAGCTGCGTGGATCGCTGCTGCAACCCGCGCGCGGCCTTCTCCCAACTCGCGCGTGCTGCCTCGTAGGACGGACGCCGCAAGGTTGCCATCAGTCCTTTGGGCGGCAGCGGCTGCTTACGAGCATGATCACCTCTCACCGCCTCATGTCGCCGGTACATTCCATCCGCCCGCACCTGCGCGCGTTGCGCGCGTGCCTGTACGTCCGCCAGCTCGCGTCCGTGTTCGGCCGCCCAGCTCCGCACCACTCCTTCGCGGGTCGGGCGCTGGTCGCCCTGCGGACTTGCCGTCGACCTTTGATACCGCTCCCCTGCCCCACCACGCGTCTTGTCGACCATCGGACGCGCGAGTTCCGGCAACCGGATCTCGCGCCGGTCGGCAAAGGCCCGGGCATGATCCTGGTGACTACGCTCGGGACCATAGTCGCCGGCCATATCCTTTGCCCGATCGCGAGATAGCAAGAGGGCGAGACGGCCTTGATCGGCGAAGTCATCCCGACCATAATGGAGGTGCACGCGGTCGCGGTGACGCGTCATGCCGACATAGCTGCTGTGACGATCCATGCCCGGTGTTGCGAGCGCATGGGCGTCATCTACCGACACGCCCTGCGACTTGCCGAACGTAGCTGCATAGCCGTGATCGAATGCCGCATAAGCCTTCGCGTCGAATTGAACCTGACGCCCACCGTCCAGACGCACCGTCATGCTCCCAGGATCGGCTCGCTCGATAGTGCCTAGCGTGCCGTTCTTGACCCCCAGCGACCGCTCGTTCCGAAGGAACATCAAGCGGTCGCCCGCCGCGAAGTCGCGGGTGCCCCGGTCTGTCGTGAACGCCACGTCCTCGCCAAGTTCGCCACCAGCTCGAAGCCGGCCGCGCGCTTCCTCGTTCAGCTCGCGCACCTCGGCATTGGTATGGGTAAGGATGATCCGTGAACGGTCGGGATCGGCCTGGCGTTGACGATCCCACCCCTCCACCAGCTCGGCCCGCGCCGCCTCGCGCGTGTCGGCGGCATGGACCATGCCATGCGCGGCATAGGCATTCAGCGCCTCGGCCGTCCGTCCCGTGGCGAGCGCCCGCGTTGCTTCCTTCTGCCAGTCCTCCCGCTGCCGGCGAATCTCGGTAATCTCGGCCGCGCCGTGCCGCTCGGTGATCGACCGGAACGCTGCGCCCGCCTCGATCGCCTGAAGCTGCTCGGGGTCGCCCACCAGCACCACCTTGGCCCCGGCGTCACGGGCATGGGACATCACCCGCTCCATTTGGCGCGTGCCGATCATGCCCGCCTCGTCGACCACCAGCACGTCCTTGGGCCCGAGCTGGTCGCGTCCCTGCGCCCAGCCATGCTCAAGGCTGGCGATGGTGCGGGAGGTGATGCCGGAGCCGCCCTCCAGGTTCTCGGCCGCGATTCCCGACAGCGCCGCGCCGCGCACCTGGTAGCCCTCGCGCTCCCACGCCTCGCGCGCGACGCCCAGCATCGCGGACTTGCCGGTCCCGGCATAGCCCACGACCGACGCCAGACCGTCACGGCCGGTGATATGATCGAAGGCGTCGCGCTGCTCGTCGGACAGCGTGAGACCCCGCGCCTCGGCCGCCTCCAGCGCCCCGGCTCGCTGCCGGTGGGACACGCCATGATCTTGGCGCCGCGCCAGCTCGTCGCTGGCCTTCTCCAGCCGCGCCTCGGTCGCGATCATGTCACGGGAGGTGAACCGCTCCTGGTCACGCCCGTCCCTGCCCAGCGCCACCAGCTCGGGGCTGGCGCGAACCGCCGCCATCACTTGGTCGAACTGCTCCTTGCCGTCCGAATGCCGGAACGCGAATGCGGCCAGGTCGCGGGTAGTGAACGTCGCCTGCTGCCGGGTGATGCCGTCGAGCGCGATGCGCGGATCGGCCGCGATCTTCTCGCCGTTCTCGCGCGCGATCCGCCGGTGATCGTCAGCACGCTCGGCATCCTCGCCGCGGTCGAGCCGGCGCATGCCGGCCGGGCCGATCTTATGCTGCGGCTCCAGCTCGATGCCGCGGTCGGCATGGCTGCGATGATCGATCCGCGCCTCAAGCCCCAGCTCGGCCATGCGCTCGTTGACGTGGGCCGCCCATGCCTCGCGCCAGCCTTGCAATAGCTCTCCGCTGTTCCAGTCGCGGTTCTTCTGACCAAAGCCGTCCGGCCCCACGTCGCGCATCGACAGCATGACATGCGCGTGCGGCTTCGGACTGCCGTCCCTCGCCTTGTCCCAATGCACGTTGAGGTCCGCGACCATCCCGCGCTTCACGAACTGCTCGGCGACGAAATCGCGGGTGAGCGCGACGCCCTGCTTTTCATTCATCTCACGCGGGATCGAGAACTCCACCTCGCGGGCGAGCTGAGCATCCTTGCGCTTCTCCCCTGCCTCCACTTCGTTCCAGAGCACGGTGCGGTCGTTTAAACGCTCCGGTGCACCCTGCGGCAACATCACCTCGGAGTGGATGACGCCGGCCTTGTTCGAGAAGTTGTGATTCCGCCCAAGCCGCTCGTCATGCAACTCGGAGGCAGAGCGATAGGCGGCGGATGCGACGGCGCTGGAGCCGTTTGCACGACTGATAATTTTGGCGCTGAAATGATAGATCGCCATTGCGTCCAGTACCATGCACTTTGGAGCGCACGTCGGCAACGACGTATAAGCGCGCACTCATGATCTGCTGCGCATCTCCTGACTGACTTGATGCCGCTCCCTGTTCGGTTAAGCTTGCTCCTGCCATGCTGTGCGCTAGGATGCTGTCGTTAGGAGGCTGGCCGATGCGGAAGGTTCGGGATTACGACGCGGAGCTGAAGGCGCTCGGAGACAAGGCGCGCCAGCTCAAGGCGAAGCGGGTCGAACAGCTCGGCGCGCTCGTCACCGCGACCGGGGCCGATGCTCTCGATGCGGAAACTCTCGCGGGCGTTTTGCTCGATGCGGTCGCGTCCAAGGATGCCGGTGCGAAGGAGGCGTGGCGGGCGAAGGGGGCCGCCTTCTTTCAGCGACGCGGGCGTAAAGGTGGCGGCGCTGCTGCGATCGACGGCGCGGATGCTGGCGCTCAACCGGGCGGCGACGCTGCGCGCGGAAGCGACCGGGCGTCGAACGGATAGCCGGGGCTGGGTCGTGCAACGTCGCGAACGGACTCGCCACCTGATCGAGCTGGGCGGGCTGGTCCAGAAAGCCGGGCTGGTCGAACTGACGGACGATGATCGCGCCACCCTCTACGGCGCGCTGCTCGATATCGCAGGACGCGCGCGCGGCGATGATGCCGGCGATACACTGGCGTTGTGGAAGCGCCGCGGCAGACGGGCGTTCGACGCGGAAGCGGAGAAGGTTGAATGACCGGGCTGAACATTGAAGCAATCCGCGCCGAAGTTCGCGCGCTCGACTATGTGCGGGGCACCCTGACCGACGCCGCGATGTGGCGCGAGGACGACGAGGATTCCCGGGCCAACCTCGCGATCGAAGGCATGGCGCTGTCCGCTGAGGATGACGCGCTGTTCGACATGCTGCGCGACGAACGCGTGCCCCCTCCCCTCGCCACGCAAATACTCCTCAAACTGCTCGACCATCCCGACGCCGATCCGGCGCTGGCGATCACGCCTGCCGGTGCGAGCTGCTGATGCCGGCGCGCATCAGTCCGCTATTGGCGCTGTTCATCGCCTTCGTGGTGCTGATGGCGAGCAATTCCTGGCTCAAGGGGATCTTCGGCGTCGGTGAAATCGCGACCGATGTGCCGTTCCTGCTGACGGGCCTGACGCTGTTCGCGATCTGGAAGTTCAATCGCCGCGGCGGCAACCGCGGTAACACCCTGTTCGGCTCGGCCCGGTTCGGCGATCGGCGCGACCTGGCGAAGCTCGAAGGCGCGGGCGATCTCATCATCGGCCGTTCGGGCAAAACCAATAAGCTGCTGCACTATGGCGGCGCGGCGCACCTTCTCACGATGGCGCCGACGCGCAGCGGCAAGGGCGTCGGCACCATCATCCCCAACCTGCTGCTGCTCGATCGCGCCGTGATCTGCATCGACCCCAAGGGCGAGAACGCGCGCGTCACCGCCCGCGCGCGCGCCACCAAGGGTAAGGTGTGGTGCCTCGATCCGTTCGGCGTCTCGGGTCAGCCGGTCGCGCGCTACAACCCGCTCGACCGGCTCGATCCCGCCTCGATCGACCTCGCCGAGGATGCCGGCACGCTTGCCGACGCACTGGTCCATGACGCGCCCGGCCAAGCCGGGGAAGCGCATTGGAACGAGGAAGCCAAGGCGCTGATCGCCGGGCTGATCCTCCACGTCGTCACGACCGAGCCCACCGATCGCCGCACGCTGGCGACGCTGCGCGAGCTGCTGACGCTTCCCCCTGCCCGCTTCGCGGCCCTGCTCGATGCCATGTCGGACAGTCCGTCCGCCGGCGGTCTGGTGGCGCGCGCCGCCAACCGCCACCTCGGCAAATCCGATCGGGAAGCTGCCGGCGTGCTGTCATCGGCGCAACGTCACACCCATTTCATCGATAGCCCGCGCATCGTCGCCAGCACGGCCGCGTCCGATTTCCGGTTTGCCGATTTGAAAGAGACGCCGGCGACGGTGTTCCTGATCCTGCCGCCCGATCGGCTCGATACCTATGCGCGCTGGTTGCGCCTGCTGATCGCGCAGGCCGTCACTGACATGGCGCGCTCCCCTGCCGGCCCCGCCCGGCCGGTGCTGTTCCTGCTGGACGAGTTCGCCGCGCTCGGCCGACTGGAGCCCGTCGAGCGCGCGATGGGGCTGATGGCCGGCTATGGCCTCCAGCTCTGGCCGATCCTCCAGGACATGCACCAGCTCCGCGCCACCTACGGCGAACGGGCCGGCACCTTCATATCGAACGCGGGGGTGGTTCAGGCGTTCGGCGTCAACGATCATGCCACCGCTGACATGCTCTCGAAAACGATCGGCGACACCACCATCGAATATACCACTTTCGGGTCATCACACGCGACGAGCTGGACTCAGCCGGCCAACCGTTCGGAGAGTTCAAGCGGCCATGTCGCCGCACGACGGCTGGCGACGCCCGACGAAATCATGCGGATGGACCAGGACAGCCTCCTGCTGCTGCGGCAGGGGCAAGACCCGCTCGTGGTGGGGAAAATCCGCTACTATGCCGAACGCGAGTTCACCGGCCTCGCCGATCCGGCATGACGTGATCCGCAAAAACACGAACGACGGTGAAAGCAGCGAAAGGTGAGTTTTGGGGTAGCGCCTCACCCGTCGCGCAGATGAAGCCGCCACGGTAGCCGATATAAGGGATGCTTGGCATGTTCGGCGCGTTAGGCACCTCGGTGACGTCGAAAGGCCCTTTCCTGCCCTGACAGCGCTCCTGGGCGGCGCTGGGGCATGATTCGACCGCCACCCGCCTTTTTCTTCCCGCTTAGCCTGCGGCGCTTGCGCCGCTCTGGTGACGGCGTAGCCGGCACGCAGCAAATAGCGCATCGGCCGGTAGGCCGATTCCGTCGTTGTGTCCTGACGCTGGTTATCCACAGGATGGCTACCCCAAAGCTCACCTTTCGGCGTTCAGATTCTCTAATTCTTCTGATTCAAGATTCAGGGTGCTGAAAGGCCCGTATTTCTGCGGAAAATCAGGCCTAGCGGTGAGCCTTGGGGTCGATTCGCGTGAGTTTCGGGGTAGTTTGCGGTGAGCTTTGGGGCCGGTAAAGGTGAGTGTTCGGGCGGGTTGCGGTGAGCGTTGGGGTAGCCGGCCGGCAGTGTCGGGAGTGACGGTGAGTTTTGGGGTAGCCCCTCACCGTTCCATCGGGGAGCCAGATCATTTGCCTGGCTCACTTTTCGCGGTTAAGGTGAGGCGATAAGCCCCTCTTGCTCACCGTTGGTCAAGCCTATGTCGCAACCTGCCGTGGTCGATATGTCGTTCCGTACACTGGCCCAGAAGGGGCGCGGCAACCCCTTTGATCCCGCCAACTATGGGGAAATCGTCAAGCCCGGCGAGCTGGTCGATATTGTCGAGCTGAGCCCCCTCACCCTCGCCGATCGCCGTATCTATAACCTGCTCATCGCCAACGCCTGGGAGCGCATTGGCGAGCCGATCATCCATCGCATCGCGAAATCGGGACTGAAAGGGACGCACCAGGGCAATGAGCGCGTGGAAAGCTCGCTGCTGCGCCTCATGGGCACCATCGCGATCGTCACGATCCGCAAGGACGGCAAGAGCTATAAGCGCCGTGTTCAGCTCCTCGGACCCAGCGATGAAAGCCTCGAAAAGGACGGCTTCCTTCACTACCGCATTCCGGAAGAGCTGATCGAGATACTGCGGAACAGTCAGGTCTATGCCCGTCTCAAGACGCAGGTGATGTATTGCTTCGAGTCGAAGTACGCCCTCTGCCTCTATGAGATGATCGAGCGGCGTATCGGCCTCGAATACAAGCAGAAAGAGGAGTTCACGATTGAGGAGCTGCGCGGTCTGCTCAACGTCCCCGAGGGCAAACTCGAACGCTTTGCCGATCTGAACAAATACTGCCTCAAGGTCGCCGTTGAGGAAATCAACAAGCTCTGCCCCTTCTATGTCGATTTCACGCCGATCAAGAACGGGCGCAAGGTCGAGCGGGTGGCACTCCACTGGTTCCCGAAAACGTCCAGCGGCAAGCGCGACGCACAGAACCTGATCGATCAGCACAGCATCGTGCGGCGCGCCAAGCTGCGTGGCGGGATACCCGAGCTGCCCGTTCTGGTGGATTTCAGTACGCCAGCCGCGCAAAGGTGAGGCGCTACCCCAAAACTCACTTTTAAGCCACGACCGTATCAGTATAGGTGTATACATCTATACTGATACGGTCGCCACTCGGTATCGACACTACGCTACCGCTCATCCTCCATCTCGTTTTGAAGGCGTGCGATCTGGGCTCGGCGGCTTTCGTTACGCGCCTTCCGTCCCTCCCACATCCGTTCCGCATCAGCCCAGCCTTGGGGGTCGCTTTCCTTGAAGCGTTGCCAGCGTTCGGCATTATCGCGATCAATGTCCCGAAGCGTCCCGCTCCACCTTTCCTTCCGCCGTTGATCGAGCAACCACAGAACGCCACATCCTATCGCGCCATATCCCACAAACAGCGCGACCGTGTTCAGCGTCTCGATCATACAACCTTGCTACTAGTATAGCTGTATACGCTTATACCCGCCGGCTTGCCCGGCTGCGTCCCTTCTTCACAAACAGGTCGTCCAGCGCCTCGCCCAACAGACTCTGCACAGTCGTCCCCTCCTCGGCGGCGAGGATGCGGAGCTGCGTGCTGACCTCTGGGGCGAAATGTCCACCGATCAGCTTGGTCCCTTGCCGTCCCGCCTGCGCGGGTTTGGCGGGGGTTGCCGTTGGCACGACGGACGGGGCGGGCGTTGCCGGCGCGTCGCCGCCGGCCTTGGCCCGATCAAGCATCGCCTGAAGTGTATTGCCCTTCGCCATTACGCCGCCTCCACCTCATCGTATAGACGTATAGCAGTATACTCGTATAGACGTTTGATTTCTGCTGCGGCGGGGCCGTTAGGCTCGAACTCCTGCACTGCCTGGCCCGCAGCCTGAGCGCGGAAGAACGCCTTGCGGTTGCCGATCGTCACCGGACAGACCGCCGCGCCCAGCTCCTCAACCGCCTTCATCGCGTCACCCGTTTCCTGTCCTTGCGGCGGGACGAATGTCAGCACGACGGCGAAGTCGCGATCGAGCTGCCGCACCACGTCGAGCGTGTGCGTCATGCTCATGGTGTCGAACACCGCCGTCTTCGTCGGTACGAGGATAAAGTCGGCGTGCCGCGCAGCCTCATAGGCAACATCACGCGCAACGGCCGCGCCGTCGATCACCACAAGGTCTGTACCGGCGTCGGCACACGCCTTGAGCATTGCCGCGAGCCGCACCGGCTGGATCGAAGCGACGGCCGGCGTATCGAGCTGGCGCACGTCTTTCCAGAACGATGCTGTCGCCTGCGGGTCCAGGTCGATGATCGCCGCTTCCTTGCCCGCCTGCTCGGCCGCTACGGCAAGGCATGTCGCTAGCGTCGTTTTTCCGACGCCGCCTTTTTGGGACAGGATGGCTAGAACCTTCATGCTGCACTCCTGCGGTATAGAACTATACTTGTATACTTATATACGACGGGGATGGGAAAGGGAAGCGTTACGGCTTTGGATCATCGCCGTCAGTGTCGAGCGGATCATGGTGCATCGGTCCATGCCCCTCGACTGGGCATAGCGGCGCGCCGGCCGTCTCGAGCCACTTACGCGCCGTCCTGACGGTATAGCCGCACGTCCCGCACTCGCATTTAAGCAACCGCGTCGCCTGCTTCTTCGGGCGCGTCGTCTCGCCGCCGGTATCGAGCCGGGCATGGGGAAGGGGGCCTGCAGCCGCGAGGATGGGCGCAACCGCGGAGAGGAAGGCGTCGCCCGGCGTCGTGGCCGTCATCCGACCGATCAACCCCAAGCCCACCGCAACCCGTTTAAACGCCTTCCCGTGCCCGGCGGGAATACCCACTGCGGCGTGAACCAACTCGTGCGCGAGGATCGCTGCGATCTGCGCCGGCATCGCATCGGGAGCGTGCGCCAGGTCCGGCCGGATAAAGATTTCAAAATGGCCGTCGCCGCTGCAACGGTTGTCCCAGCACTCGCCGATCGCACGGCCCCGCGCGCCCCGGCTGGTGAAGCCGATCGCGACACGCACTCGGGAGGGCAGGGGGACGTCCAGCGCCGCAAACAACGGTGCATGCCGATCGCCACCCGGTTCAGCCAACTCTCGCGATTGTCCTGGTCCATGTCCCGTCTTCCTTCCTCACATCGCCCCTGGGCGATGGCCCTCAGCCATCGGCCCTGCCTCGTGGCGAACAGCGGGGGGTGAGGGGGCAGCGGGAATCTGCCGGGGTGGTGCGGGCGCACGAAGCGAAGCGGAGGAGCCACGGCCCGGCTGATTGCCGTTGCTGGGAGAGGGGGGCAGCGCTTCCCTTTCCCTCCTGTCGAACGAACGTCGCCGGCACCGCCGGCGGCATCAGGGTGGCTTGCCGCCCCCCGCGAGCGATCGTCACCCGCAGGGACCAGACGCCACAGGCGGCTCGGTCGGAGCGCAGCGTAGATAGAGCGCGGTCCGGGACGGACGCGTTGGGAAAGAACTTTACGGGAACACTTGTCCGATGTTCGGTGTGCCCCCACATTCCAGACTTAGGCTAATCCGTGGGGGCACGGGTGAAGGCAGGGGGCTATGAAGCTAGAGCACGAATATGCTCTCCTCGAAGGGTTTAACCGGGCAAGCGTAGGTCGTTGGCTGCAAGTCGGCGCCGCGGCGATCTCCGCAGTGATCGTCTTCGTCCTGCTATCCGCTGTCGATCTGGCGAAGCGTTACGCCCTAGACGTCAATGTGCCTCCGGTGGTCATGTCGCTGGTTGGCGCGGGTACGGTTTATGGCGCTCTCTACTGGCTGTTCAGTCGTCACATTTGGAAGCTGTCGGCAGTAGCCCGCATGTTGAAGGTGCCCAACCTAGCGGGAACCTGGTCGTGCGAAGGCGTGACGCTTGAGAAAGAGCCGAACATCACCTGGTCCGGCACGGTCAAGATCGTTCAGTCCTGGGATAAACTCCGAGTTCACCTCGAAACCGAACAATCTGTTTCCGACAGCATCGCCGCCGCCCTGCTGCATGACGAAGCTGTCGGCTACCGACTGCTCTATCATTACGAAAACCGCCCCAGGATTGGCGAGACGTCGTTAGCGGCTCACCACGGTTTTGCCGAGCTTACATTCGCAACCGGCGAGAACAGCGCGACCGGTGAGTATTTCAACGGCCGCGGCCGGAACACCTGGGGCAAGCTCAAGCTGACAAGAAAGGTCGCGTAATGGCGCGGAATATCAACGATCGTCTGACGCAACTGAACAGCCGTCGCAAGGGAACCGATCGGCTCGATCGCGTCGCTACCGCTTCGATCAATGAAGTCCTCACCAAGAGCCTCATGACCGAGTCGTGGGAGAAGCGCGCAACGTCGCAGCCTTACACCCGCTATGCGCTCGGGGCGATGCAGGCGGTCAGCGACCGCTACACGCAGATTTCGATCGAGACGGCCGAGCGGGTCGGCAAGCAGCTCGTTACCAACTTGCCCATGTCGGTGTCGTTCCGTCTCCAAGGTTCCGTTCCGCTAGACGTCCACATTCGCGGCGTCAGCGACGTGGATCTCCTGACCTTGGACGGGCGCTTTCTGACCTACAATCCGTATGGCAGCCGGGCTAGCACCTACGGTTCGTCAACTCTGACCTCATTAGGCGTTTTGCTGGAATTGCGACGGGAGGCGGAGCGAGTGCTTAAAGCGGCCTATCCCGCTGCAAAGGTAGATTGCTCAGGGGGTAAATGCATTGCGCTGTCAGGTGGCTCGCTCGCGCGACCGGTCGATGTGGTGCCGTCGCATTGGGAGGATAACGCCGCCTATCAGTCGTCCCTTCAAGAACATGACCGGGGTGTCACGATCTTGAACAAGACAGTGCCCGAAACACTCGGAAATCTCCCGTTCCTTCACATCAAGCGGGTTCACGATCGCGACACATCGGTGCTCGGCGGACTCAAAAAGGCCATTCGGCTCACGAAAAACGTTAAAAACGATGCCGAAAATGAGACGAGTGCAGCCAAGCTACCCAGCTTCGATATCGCCGGCTTGCTCTACCACGCCGATCAGAATGCATTACGCTCGGGGTATACTTACGAACTGGCAATCCTGCGCGAGACGCAACGGTTTTTAGACTGGTGTTATCACAACAAAGACGCTGCGAAGCAGCTCCGGACGCCCGACGGGTCGCGGTGCATCCTTGATACTGACGCGAAGTTTGCCGGGTTGAGCACAATTTCGGTCGAGATGGATAATCTCGCCAAAGAGGTCGCGCGCGAACAGCTCGCCGGTGTATCCTTTGGGGAGCCTAGCTGGTTGCAAATCGACGAGGCGTTGCGGAAGGCTTACATCCCCGCGGCTGCCTAGCCGCCAAGCGAGCGTGGGGCATCGCTGAATATTAGCAGCCGCTCCGGCTCGGCCGCGAACCAGGCGTAGCTGCCCCATGCGAGGCTATCGACCGTCTTCTTGAATGGCCCGGCGCTGCGATCGAGATAGGCGGTAACGAACGCGACGTGTTCGGCAGGGAAACCCGTCTCGGCGACCAACGCCTCAAGCGCCTCCTTTCGGCGTTCGCTGATCGGGCCATCGGTCGCGACCACCTCGACGAAAACCAGCAACGGATGTGTCGGCCCGAGGTCGACGAGGATCGTGTCGGGCAGGTTCCGATCGGCCTGGATGGCAAGACCGATCGACCGCGCCAGTTCGTCGTCGCGCGCGACTACCTTGTTGCCGCTCTCGCTAAGGAAAAGAACGGCGGGATCGGCGAGGAAGGCAGGAGCGAACACCTCGACCACCGCCTTGGTGATCTCCGAGCTGGGGCCGGGCTTCATCCGGCGCGTCTCGCCGTTCGGGAAGGTGACCAGCACTTGGTCGGCACTGACGCCGGCACCACGTCGAACGATCGCTAGCCGGGCGAGCGCACCCTTGTTTAACGCCTCGGCTTGCCACGCCGCGATCCGGGCCTGCAGCACTTCGCCGGCGAGGCCCGGGTCGAACAAAGCGGCAAAGCCTGCCTTTAGCGCATAGCGCGGCTTGCTCGACGTGGTGGCAAGATCGGTGCGCTCGGTCACCGCGCCGATCGCCACCAGCCCCTCGCGCAACGTCTCGTCGCGGATCGGCTCGCGAGTATTGTCCTGATACCAGCGTCGCCCCTCGACCTGACTACCGGTGCGCAGAACGCCGGTCGCATAGCTGGCCCGGTCTGCAGCATCGGTACGCGCCGCCTGTTCGTCGGTCATGCGATAGACGTGCTTGGGACCGAGATACGTCCCGCTGCCTTCAACCGCGTCGATATAGAGGGCGACAAACACCGTGCTCGCCGCCAGCATCCGGGTTAGATAGGCGCGATTGGGCGCCCCATCAGGGAAAATCTCCTGCAGCCGGGTATGGACCTCCTCACGGGTCAGCAGCGGCGTCATAGGGCAACCTGCCCATAGAGGCGCGCCAGTTCGTCCTCGATGGCGACACCGCGGCGGACCAGCGTCTCCACCTTTTTCATCGCGGCGGGTGAGGGCAGGGGCAACGCCTCCATCTCGAACGCCGACACCGCGACGCTGCCGTTGATGCAGCGGAAGAGCTGGTCGACGATCGCGCTGTTCAGCACTGCCGCGACCGTCGCCGGTGACACCGCCGGACGCGCGCATGGCCTGACCATGTTCAGGTGGTTCTCAACCACCACGCCGCCATGCTGGGCGATGAAGTCCGCCGGCAGCTCCGCCGCGATCAGGCGACGCGCCTGCTCCTTTGCGGTGGTGCGCTGGACGAGGACACACGCCTCCTCGACCAGCAGCCAGGCGTCGCCGCGCTCGATCTTGAAATAGGGCGCATGATTGCGCTTCTCGGCCCGGAAGGCGAAGCGACCATCCGCAGATACGGCCTCCGCCCAGATCAGCGGATGCGCCCCACGCGCGGGACGGAGCCGCATCTGGTCCTTGTAGCGGTTCCATACCAGCGGCCCCGTCGAGACACGGTAGCCCCAATCAGCCAACCGAGACGGCATCATCTCGGCCTTGGCGATCAGGGCGCTATGCCGTGGCTCGCGCGGCGCGAGCCACGGTTGCGAGGCGGGGGAAGGCAGACCGATCGTACCATTCCGGATGACGCGGGCCTCGCGCTCGTTCGCCACCTCGACATAATGGACCTGGGCGCGGCCCGGTTTCCCGCCGCGCTTGTAGGCCGCCAGCAACGTCTCCTGCAGCACGTCTTCGAACACGCCGCGCCGGGCATGGACGAAATCAATCGCGACGGGCGGCGCCTCCTTGGCGATCAGCTCGCGAAGTGCGGAATAGTAATGCCCCGACAGGAAGCTGGTCGGCGTCAGATAGGCGATCGTCCCGCCCTTCTTCGTCCAGCGCACGGCGATGTCCGTGAACACGCCGTAGAGATTGGCGTGACCGTAGAGGCCGCGTGCGAACCGCTGGCGCTGCTCGGGGGTGAGGGTGATGCGCCCATATGGGGGATTGCCGATCACTAGGTCAAAGCGGGCGCTGGGCGCCTCCTCAAGCGTGTCGGCGACGCGCACGACGATCGGGGCGGGGCGCCCTGCAGCGGTGGTCACGTCCGCCAGCAGCAGCTCGATCGCATTCTGCCCAAAGCCCGCGGCATAGGGGTCCAGCTCCAGCCCGGTCAGGCGGGTGGCGATCTGCCGCAGTACGATCGCCGGCTCGGCCGCGGGAAGCGCAGCGATCATCCGTTCGGCTGCAGGCAACAGAAACGCAGCCCCACCGCTCGCCGGATCGAGCACGCGCGCACGGGTCCAGTCGATCCCTTGTTCCTCGGCCATGTCGAGCAACCGGTTCGCCAGCGCAGGCGGGGTGTAGAATGCCCCCATCGCTCCGCGCTCCCGTGCCGCGAGCAGGGTTGTGTAGAGGCCAGTCAGGAAATAGACCGCCTCGGCGATCGGCAACGGCGCGGCCTCACGCCCCACCACAGCAGCCAGCTCGGCGACCGCGCGATCGAGCCGGCCATAGGGCACCGCGAACGGTGGACTGAGGATCGCATGGGGTCGGGCCTCGACGCGATAGGTGTCGATCGCAGCGCGTGTGAACAGCGCGGCCATGTCCCGACGTCGGGGTTCGGGCAGCGTTTCCGCCCAGGCCCGCGCAAGCTGGCGAGCGCGGGCCAGCTCGTAGCGTTGCGCATCGAGGTCTGCAGCCAGGTCGCGGAGCAGGGCAGGGGCAAGGCTCATGCTACGGCCGATCGGTTGCGGTGGTCGCGAAGCACGCGCTGCACGGTTGATCGCGAAACACGGAACAGGCTGGCGAGCTGCGCCGGCGATCCTTGCCCGGATTCTGCCTTGGCGACGATCTCGGCGCGCTGCTGCCGGGTGAGGCTCGGCCGGCGACCCAGCAAACGTCCAGCCTGGCGCGCGTGTGCCAGCCCGCTCATGGTGCGCTCGCGGATCATGGCGCGCTCAAACTCGGCGAAGGCGCCAAGCGTTTGCGTCATCAATCGTCCCGCCGGTGTCGTCGTGTCAACGGCCTCGGTCAGCGATCGGAATCCGGCACCGGCCGCCGCGACTTCCTCCAGCGTGAACAGGAGGTCACGAAGTGAGCGCGACAAGCGATCGAGCTTCCACACCACCAGCACGTCACCCGGCTGCAGGCTCCGGATCGCGCGCGCCAATTCAGGCCGATTAGTCTGGCCGCCTGAGGCTTCCTCGCGGAGGATCGGATCGCACCCCGCCGCAGCGAGCGCGGCGACCTGTGCATCGAGGTCCTGATGATCGCCGCGGGACACCCGCGCATAGCCGATTTGCATGTCGGTGTTCTGACACGGGATTCTGACACGCGCAAACCCTTGGAAAACGGTGGTCGGGTCTGCAGCGTCAAAACCGGACGGCTCCGACACCGTCCCGATTGGGATGGTATTTCGGGATTATGGAAGTAGATCGGTTATCCGGTTCCACCTGAGACATCAGGAGCCACCTTGGGGTCGGGATCCTGTGCCTTGCCGGTTGCGGGTGCCGCTTTCTGGCTCGGCATAGCGGTGAGATAAGCAACGATCGCGTCAACGTCCTTCTCGGCCACCGGCGCCTTGTACACCTCACGCATCTTGGTGACGGTCGCCTTCCACTGGTCCGCCGATAGCGCAGGCTGAGTTAGCGCCATGCTGGCCGAGTGGCACGAAGTGCAGTTGGCGTTGATGACGTCGGCGTGCGGACCATCGGGGTAGGTAGCGTCATCGACCGGCAGGTCGACGCTGGTCGAGGCGAGCGAAAAGCCGCGGGCTGAGACGCTGGTGGGCGGTGCCGGCTCGGATGTCTCGGAGATCGGGGCAGGCGCCTTGCGGCTGCTCGGCGCCCCGATCGAGACGAGGATAATGCCGGTCAGGCCGATCAGGCCAGCGGCCATGATGCCGGGAGACGGGGTCTTCATGCTACTCGCTCCTCAGGCCGCGATGATGGTGGTGGTCTCGATATTGCCGCGCATGAACCCGCCGGGATTCCAGATCGGCTTCATCGGCTGAGCGACACCGTTGGTGTTCCAGCAGCGCACCATGATGGGGTTAGGCCCGCGTCTCAGCGGCACCCGCCCGTCCCAGCGCCGGAAGCTGTACCTTCCTTCGTCCGCTCCGAGCGTCGTCCTGTACCAGGTGCGGCCACCGTCCGACGACACATCGACCTTGGCGACGCCGCAGTCGCCGCCCATTGCGATGCCGCCGACCGGGATCGACGCTTCATAGGCGATCGCCTGACCATCGGGCAGGCTGGTCATCCAGCTACGCGGGATCATGCGGTTGATGGGGACAGTCGGGAAGTCTCTGGCGCCGGGCGCGACATTCGCGCCCGGCGTCGCGGGGATCTTGTAGGCCTTGGCCATCCAATACTGGTCGTCGGGGCCGGGCAGTACCTCGATCGAGTTCAGCATCTTGACCCAATAGGTCGAGTACCAGCCCGGCACGATCAGCCGGCAGGGAAAGCCATTGAGGAGCGGCAGCTGCTCGCCGTTCATGCCGAAGGCGATCATCACTTCGCCGTCGCGGGCATGGTCGATGTCGAGCGCCTTCTCAAAGTCAGGGGCGCCCGCCACGACCGGCTGATCGAGAGCGCCGAAGCGCACCTGCACCGCGCCTGCCTTGACCCCGGCGAGGTCGAGCACGTCGCGCAGGCGCACACCGAGCCACTTGGCGTTGCCCATCGCGCCATTGCCCCATTGCGCGCCGGCGACGCGCGGCTGGAACAGCCCTCGGCTGTTGCCCGAGCACTGGTTCACCGCCGCCATCTCGACCCGCGGCAGGCGCAGCAGCTGAGCGAGGCTGATCGACAGCGGCCGATTGACGTGGCCGAAGACGTTGAGGCGGAAAGTCTCGACATCGATCGAGGTCGGGATATCGGCCCAGTGCCAGCGGACGAAGAACTGGTCGTTGGGGGTGAACACCGACTTGTCGAACACCTCCATCGGCGTCTCCAGCAAAGGCGGATGGACGCGCTGAAGGATCATGCTGCCTTTGCCGGGAAAGGCGCTGGTCATCGGCCGTTCGGCATTGCCGCCGGGCAGCTTCAGGTCGACGAGCTGCTGCGCCAGCGCAGGCGCGGCGGCAAGGCCGACGGTACCGAGCGCGGCATGCCTGAGAAAGCGGCGACGGCTGGTCTCACTCGCCAGCCCGGCGTCGAAATTGTCCATGACAAGGCTCTCCTGTGGCCAGTCACGCTGGCGGATCGAAGGGGCGTTCTGCAAGTGATCGGACCGACTGATCCGATCATCATGGCGGATCAGTTCGGGGTGGCGATGCAGGGTGAGACGAACAGGTTGCCGCGCCATGCGCCGGCCAGCGTCTTGGCGCCGACGAGCAGCCACATCGCCGCAAGCGCGACTGTCAGCACCGTGCCGACGAAACCGAAGAAACCGAGGTTCAGCGTCGTGCCTAGGCGGAAGGTGGCGACGGTGTAGACGCCGAGCGGAAAGGTATAGCCCCACCAGCCCAGGTTGAACGGGACGCCGGCGCGCCAGTAGCGGATGGTGATGAGCGTCGCGAGCGCCAGCCACCACAGGCCGAAGCCCCACAGGCAGAGTCCGGCCACAACGCCGATCCCTTCCGCGACGGTACCGACACCGGCCAGCCCGTGCGCCGCGAGGATCGCCGGCGCGTCCGCCCCGAGCACCAGCATGCCCAGAGCACCCGTGCCGATCGGTCCCAGCGCCAGCCAGGAGGACGCCGCCATGCTCTCATGCGGCAGCCTGTGGAGCGCCATGCGCAGGATGAGGATGGCGAGGATCCCGAACGCGACCGGCACCGAATAGGCCCACAGCACATAGGAGGTCGCAAGCGTGACTAGCTGCGCATGAGGATCGGTTAGATGCGGCGCGAGCAGCCCGCCGCTGGCGCCCGCCACTTCGGCAGCGACGACCGGCAGCAGCCATACGGCGGTCATGCCGTCCAGGCTGTGCTCGTGGCGGGTAAACATCAGGTAGGGGATCAGCACGCCGCAGGCGAGCGACATGGCGACGTCGATCCACCACAGGATATGCGCGACCGGCACGATGCCATTTCCGAACCGCGCGATGCCGAAGGCGAGACAGCCGTTGATGATCGTCGCCAGCCCCATCGGAATGGTCCCGATGAACATCGACACGGTGTTGTGCCCGAAGATGCGCCGCGCCTCGTGCCCGAACATCGCCCAGCGAGCGCCATAGAGGCCGGCGAACAGCGCGAAGAGCGCGATGTTGAAGAACCACAACACCTCGCCAATTGGCTTCAGCAAGGGTCCAATGCCGGGTACCTGCGGCAGCGCGAGGGCAAGGATGCCCGTGCCCATCGTCGCGGCGAACCAGTTGGGGGTGAACTGGCGGATCATCTCGCGGGGGTGATCGAGCCGGCTGAGCGGCTTGAGGCCGCTGAGAACGGAGTGCGTGTCGGCAGTCATGCGACCTGCTCCTTGATAAGATCCGTCAGCGCGTCGGCCGCGCGGGTGCGATAGCGTTCCTTGTGGCGCAGCGCGTGAAAGGCGCGGTCGGGCAGCCCGAGCGGCAGCTCGACCAGATCGCCGGCCTTGAGCGCGCGCGCGACGACCAATCGCGACAAGACGGCAACGCCGGCACCGGCCTCAACGGCGGTGCGCACCGCCTCGTTGGACGGCAGCGTCATCGCTATCGTCAGCTGGGCCGGATCAAACCCGCGCGTTCGCAGCACGTCCTCGAAGGTCGAGCGTGTACCCGATCCCTGCTCACGGACGATCCAGCGTGCAGTGCGCAGCCAGGCCTCGTCGATGCGTTCGGCTTCCTCGCGGCCGACCAGCACCATCGGGTCACGC
The DNA here is from genome assembly GCF_002197685.1 of Sphingomonas dokdonensis. GTDB lineage: Bacteria > Pseudomonadota > Alphaproteobacteria > Sphingomonadales > Sphingomonadaceae > Sphingomonas > Sphingomonas dokdonensis. The sequence continues at coordinate 42,584 of NZ_NBBI01000011.1, forward strand.
CCGACCTTCCAGTGGGCGAGCGCCGGTTCATCCACCTCGCCCTCGACAAAGCCGAGTTCCGCCGCGCCGCTCAGCACCTGCGCTGCCGCGCCCTCGGTGTTGTCGATCGCCAGCTCGACCGCAATCTGCGGGTGGCGTTCGTGGAAGGCGGCGAGCTTTGCCGGCAACCAATAGCTCGCGATCGTTTGGCTGGCGACGATCCGCAACGAACCACGCGCAAGCCCGGCATAGTCCGCTAGCATCGTCTCGGCATGCGCTGCCCGCCCCAGCACCGCGCGCGCTTCCTCCAGAAAGCCGCGGCCCGCCTCGGTCAGCTGGATGCCACGCCCGACGCGGTGAAACAGAGGAACCCCGTAGCGCGCTTCGAGGGCCGCAACCGCGCCGGAGGCAGCAGACTGCGTGACGTTCAGCGCCTCCGCTGCCTTGGTGACGTGTTCGCGCTCCGCGACGCCGACGAATATTCTGAGCTGCTCCAGGGTCATGCAGCATATATCGCGCGTCTTGATCGATACGACCAACCGTTTGATATGGTCATTCCAATCTGGATATCGGAATGATCGGCAGCCTTTCGTCTGCGAAGGTCTCGAAGACTTGAAGCGTTACGCGGGCCCGCGACGTTTGATCGTCCATGACCGATATGATCGAGCGCAGTTCCGATCCCTACAACGCCGAGCCGACGCCCGGTGCGTTGATCGAGCGGTTCCTGACGCCGCAGGCGCTGTTCTACGTGCGCAGCCACGGGCCAGTGCCGGATCTGCCCGCCAATCATCGGATCGAGGTGAGCGGGACGGGCATAGCGAGCCGCTTCTTCTCGGTGGAAGAACTGAAAGCTACGTTTTCCACGCACTCGGTGACAGCCGTGCTCCAATGCGCGGGTAACCGGCGCACGGACCTCCAGCAGGTCGGCAAGACGTCGGGCGATCCTTGGGATGTCGGCGCGATTGGCAATGCGGAGTGGACCGGCGTACGCCTGGCCGATGTGCTCGATGCAGTTGGCGCGCCTGATGCGTCCAACCTGTTCGTGGCGTTCACCGGCGCCGACGAGGTGGACGTGGAGGGCGAAGAAGCCTTGTTCGGGGTCTCGATCGCCATGGACAAGGCGCGGCAACCCGACGTCCTCATTGCCTGGGCGATGAACGGCGAGCCGCTGACGCCCGAACATGGCGCCCCGCTCCGCATGGTGGTGCCGGGCTATGCAGGCGTGCGCAGCGCCAAATGGCTGACACGGATCGAGGTGCGAGACACGCCTTCCGACGCACCGATCCAGGCGCACGACTACAAGCTGTTTCCCGCCGATGTGACGAGCGACACCGTCGACTGGAGCCAGGGTCTGACGATCAACGCCATGCCGCTCAACGCCGCGATCTGCTCGCCCGGTGCGGGCGAGAGTTTGGCCGCCGGAGAGGTGCGGATTGAGGGATATGCCATTGCCTATGACCGCCGTATTTCTCGGATCGAAGTGTCGGTGAACGGCGGTCGCGACTGGCAACAGGCGACCTTCGCCGATGATCCGGAGACGCGCTGGGGCTGGCGGCGCTGGATCCTTGACGCCACACTTGCCAAGGGACGCCAGCACCTTGTCGCCCGTGCCTTCGACGAGACCGGGCAGGGACAGCCCGAGCGGCCGGATACGATGTGGAATTTCGCCGGCTATCTGTGCACCGCCTGGCATCACGTTCACGTGCTGGTCGAATGATCGAAGCATCAGCGGCACCGGACGTCGCTTTCTGGATCGATGCGATTGGCCGGCTGGTGGTGGCGACCGCGGCCGGGATGGTGCTCGGCTGGGAACGCTCGCGTGAGAACCGGCAGATCATGGGCCTGCGGACGCTGGGTCTGGTCGGTCTGGCGAGTTGCATCGCCGTGCAGGCGATCGTGCATAGTGGCTTGCCGAACGTGAACGCCGATGCCGCAGGACGGGCGATGCAGGGCATTCTGTCCGGCGTCGGCTTCATCGGTGCCGGTGCGGTGCTGCGGGTCGGCCAGGGTCAGGAGGTGCATGGCCTCGCGACCGCCGCGTGCATCTGGGTCACCGCCACGATCGGCGCGGCAGCGGGGTTGGCAGTGTGGCCGCTCATCATCGGCGGGGTGAGCCTTGCAATGCTCGTCCTGTTCGTCGGTGCGCCGCTGGAACGCCGCATCCGCGAGCGGGCTCGCCTGACGCCGGCTGAGGCCGACAGGAAGGATGTCGAGCGCAAGCCGTGATCCCGCTGGACCGCCCGGTGCCTGTCAGCGTCGGGAAGCGGCAAGGTGCAATCAGGACACCAACGCCGCATCGGCCTGGCGCCGGACCTCGTCGGCGATCGGATGCAACTCGGCCGCGGGTCGCTCGCCCACCACACTATAGCCGATCCCATCAACCGCCCATGTGACCCGGCCCATGGTCCCGCTGGACGTGCTGGTCATGCTCGCGGTCTTGTCGATCTGCATAGGCCTCGTCAGCACCGCGAGTTTCGACGCTTGCGGTCCGTCGTAGAGGAGCAGTGCCGCAGGGCCGTGAGGCGTCGCGACCAATCGCCCCCCGCCATAGCGATAGCCGGCTGTGCTGAGGTCCGGGATGGTGACGCGCTCACCCAGTCGGGCGGAGGTCCACCGGATCAGCATGGCGCGCTGGTCGGGGCCGATTTCCGCCGGTCGTATCCGGTCGGCGGCATAGACACGGAAATTGTCACTCGCCTCGTTGGCCAGCGCCGCGATGCCCGCGCGGGGTTCACCGCTCCACCGCGCGCTCGACCAGCCCCCGCCAAACCCCAACGCCAGCAGAAGTGACGCGGCAATGGCGAGTTGCCAACGCGGTTGCCTTTGCCGTCCCCTGATCGCTGCCACGCGCATCGTCGCCGGAATGGGTTCGTCCGCGATCGTGGTGAACAGGGATGCAAGGGCTCGCGCCTGCTCCGCCTGCTCCCGCAAACGGGCATGCAGATCCGGCTGGCCTTTAAGGTAGGCGTCAACCAGGCGCTGCCGCTCGGGCGACAACCTGCCATCGATCCATGCGGCCAGATCGTCCTCGCCGATCGGGCTGGTCATTGCACGCTCCTCAATCGCGGCCGTTCACCCTCCCGGAGGAGTGTCGCCAGACGGTCGCGCCCCCGCGATATGCGCGACATCACCGTGCCCAGCGGCACGCCGACGACGGCAGCGACCTCCGCATAGGGCAGACCCTCGACCGATACGAGGAGCAGCACCGTTCGCTGCTCTTCAGGCAACGCATCAAGCGCGCGCAGCAGGTCGCGGTGGTGCAGGCCTGTGTCCTGATCGGCCGGACGGCCGAGCGCGGCGTCATCCACGAGGTGGAGCGGAACCGCCGTGCCTCGCCGGCTACGCTGCCGCTGATGGTCGACCAACAGATTGTGCAGGATCGCGTAGACCCATGGGCGAACCTCCACCCCGCGCCGCTGTCGCCATCGCCCGACCGCGCGCTCGAGGCAATCCTGCACCACGTCGTCCGCCATCGCCCGATCGCGCAGCCACGACCGGGCATAGCGGCGCAGGCCGGGGATCAGGGGTTCGATCGCGGCGGCAAGAGGGTCCATTTCAGTCGCGCTGCACCTGCACGATGCGTCCAGGCGCGCCGTTCACCACCTCCGCCACCGCCAGAAAGCGGCGGGGCGTCGCGGTGCTGCCCTGAACGATCTGCCGGATCGGACCCGATGCGTTGACGATCGCCGCACCTGCCGGGTTGCTCATGAAGTTCGCAAGCGGCTCTACCGCACCACTGCCGTCCGCATTGGCGGTCAGCACGAGCATGTAAGGCTTTTTGGGCTGCAAACCGGTAACGGCACTTTGCACGACCTGAATTATGCCCTGGTCGAAGAGGGTGATGCTGCTTGCTGTACCTTTGCCGCCGATCGGCCCCATGGTCAGATGCAACGCCTTGCCGGCCGTGCCGAGCGGCTGGAGATTGTCGGTGCCGGGGCCTGTCGGAACTGCGTTCGACACATAGGCGATCGCCTGCGGTGCCTGTCCGACCGGCACGGTGGCAACGACCGTGTTGCCAGCGGTGTCGATCGCGGCGAGCTCATCGGCATTCTCCAGCCCGACGTAGATGCGCCGGCCGTCGCCCGATGGCCAGACACCGTGCGGCATCTTGCCGACCGGGATGGTGGCGACGGGCGCGAAGTCGGATGTGCGGAACACCTTCACCGCATTCTCTCCGCCGACCGTCACATAGGCGAACTGCCCCTTGGCCGTGCGGGCGAAGTTGACATGGTTGGTGATCGGCCCGGTATCCAGCACCTTCAGGATCGCGAAGGGTGGTCTCGCATCGAATGCGACCGTCTTGCCGATGTCCTTCAGCGTGAACCACACCTGCTTGCCGTCCGGCGTCGCGGCAATATTGGGACAGAACGGGCTTGGCTGTGCCACCTGTCCGACCTGCGCGTGGGTCGCGACATCGAACACGGCCAGCACCGGATTGAACGACGAACAGACATAGCCGTACCGGCCATCGGGAGAGAAGATCGTCATGCCCGGACCACCGGGCGTCTTGATGCGCCCCGTCTCCTTGTACGTCGTAGGGTCGAGCACGGCGATATAGTCCTCGCCGCGTACCGTAACCCACACCTCCTTGCCGTTTGGCGTGAAGAACGCCTCGTGCGGACTGCGCCCGACATAGGTCGTGTGCTTGACGGTGTTGGTGGCGGTGTCGATCCACGACACGGCGTTCGATCCGATCGACACGACCGCCAAGGTCTTCCCGTCCGGCGAGAAGCCGAGGCCGTGGACCAGCACCTGTCCCTTGTAGAGCGGCGAAAAGTTCATCGGCTGGGGATCGCCCAGCTTGATGACGCCGAGCAGCCGGTTGTCGGCCGGGTCCGTCACCGACACCGTGTTGGAGAATTGTTCGGACGCATAGACGCGGTCGCGGTGGCTGACGGGTACGTCCCTGGCGTTCCATGGCGCCTGCTGGGCCATGGCGATCCCCGGTGCGGCGCTCATCAGCAAGGCGGCCGATCGAAGGATGGTCCGGATCATGTCAGTGCTCCATATGGCTGTGGTGGTCGCCGCCCTGCGTCGGGGCTGGCGTCGAAGGGGGTAGCGGCTGACCGATCGCCAGCTTCATGGCGGCGATCTCCTGCTGCTGATCAATGATGATCTCCTGCGCGATGCGCTTGAGCTGCTCGTTGTGGCCGTAGCGAAGCTCCGCCACCGCCATATCGATGGCACCCTGATGATGCGGAAGCATCATCGTGACGAAGTCGCGGTCGACGTCGCCGGACGGCTTGACCATCATGCCCGCCATCATCCGGTCCATCGCGGCAGCCACCATGCTGGCGTAACCACCGGCAGGGGCGGCCGCGACTGCGCCTGTGAGCAGGGCCGAAGCAGTCAGACCGAGCATCCAATATCGTCTACGCATAAGCCTCCGGCGCATCAGTCCTGAAAGCATAGACGACGCTCGTCCGGGTTTATTCCATGGGTGAGCCGGTTATCAGCCTTCCCGATTGGGAACCTCCAACGGGACGGATCGGACCAGCATAAAAATGCGCCCGATGAACGCCGGAGCTTTCCCAAAATATGTTCCCGAAATATGAGTCCCGAAATTCGCTGTTCGAGTTGGGATAACGGGACTCATGCTGGTTGGTTATGCGCGTGTCTCGACGTCCGATCAGGACCTGACGCTGCAAACCGATGCGCTGACCAGAGCCGGGTGCGAAAAGCTGTTCACCGACAAGGTTAGCGGCGCGAAGCTGAACCGGCCCGGCCTGATCGAGGCCCTCAATTTCGTGCGGGCCGGCGACACGCTGGTCATCTGGAAGCTCGATCGGTTGGGCCGCTCGATCCAAGGCCTGATCGAACTGGCGGCCGACCTCTCGGCGCGCAAGGTCGATTTCCGGTCGCTGACGGATGGGTTCGACACGTCCACGCCATCGGGGCGGCTGCTGTTCCATATCCTTGCCTCGGTCGCGGAAATGG
>NZ_NBBI01000012.1 GCF_002197685.1 Sphingomonas dokdonensis
GTCAAAGAGCGACAAAAACCGACGCCACAACCAACCCCTCTTTCGTGGGGCGATCTCGGCGCCTAAGCTTTCGCTAAACCACCGCGGCGACCCGTCCGGGCCACCGCTGCGGTGACACCCATCTAGGCCCCACCTCCCAAACCGTCAAACACTTTTTGCAACTTTCTTACACTCACCCCCAAAACCCCAGGAAAACCGCCACCCTTAACTTGAACGCAAGTCATACAAATGTAGCGAAGACACGATGGATGCGCCCGTAAGCCCCACGAATCAGAGCGAATCGTTCGCGAGTCAGGTGCGCAACGCCGTGATCTGGCGATCGGGCACCCAGATCGCCTCGCAGCTGGTTCAATGGGCTTCGACCTTTCTGGTCATCCGCATCCTGTCGCCGAGCGACTATGGCCTGTTCGCGCTGACCGGTGTCGTGATGGCATTTCTCAACATGCTGAACGGCTATGGCCTGGCGAGCGGGCTGGTGCGCGAGGCTACGCTTTCAGAGCGGCAGATTCGCCAAGCGTTCGGCATGCTGATCGCAGTCAATGTCGGGCTGGGACTGGTCCAGTTCGCCCTCGCACCACTGGCCGCGGCCTATTACCGGCAGCCTGCAGTTGCAGACCTGCTGCGGGTGCAATCGCTGATTTATCTGTGCACGCCATTCATTGCGCTGCCTCAGGCGCTGCTGAGCCGGCGCATGGATTACCGCCAGCAGGGTCGGGTCAATATCCTCGCCTCCTTTGCGGGCGCAGGCACGGCGCTGGTTGGCGCCTTCGCCGGGTGGGGCGTGTGGACGCTGGTGCTAGCGCCGATGGTGCTCTTTGCCGTGCGCGGCGCCGGCATGACGATCGCGGCGCGTTCCCTGATCATGCCTTGCTTCGATTTTCGCGGCGCCGGTGCGCTGGCGCGCTTCGGCGGGGTCATGGCGGCGAGCCAGCTGTTCTGGTTTCTGCAAAGCCAGGCGGACGTGTTCATCGCCGGTCGGCACCTCGATCTGCACGACCTGGGTATCTACACGACCAGCCTGTTCCTCGCGCAGATCTTCGTGTCCAAGTTCTTGCCGCCGCTCAACGAAGTGGCCTTTTCCGCTTACGCCCGGATCCAGCACGATCGGACGGCTACTGCGGCGGCTTTCGTCAAGGGTGTGCGGATCGTCATGCTGGTGGCGCTGCCTTTCTACGCCGGTATGGCCGTCACCGCCGAGCCGCTGGTGCGCGTGATGCTGGGTGATCATTGGACCGATGCAGCGCCGATTGGGCGCCTGCTGGCGCTCGCCATGCCGTTCATGACGCTACAGGTGCTGTTTTCGCCGGCTTGCGATGCGCTGGGTCGGCCGGGAATCGGCGTGCGTAACGGTGCGACCGGCGCCGTCATCCTGGCGATCGGCTTTCTGGTAGGAGTCCGCTGGGGGCTGATCGGCATCGCGACTGCGTGGATCGTTTGTTACCCGCTCTATCTCGCGATCAGCTGCTGGCGATCGCTGCCGGTGATCGGCGCATCGTGGCGGGCCGTGGCGACGGCGATCGCGCCGCCGCTCGTCGCCAGCCTCGCCATGGCAGCGGTCGTAACCGGCGTGGATCACGCGATCGCGCTGCCGCCGCTGGCCCGGCTGAGCGTCCTCGTGGTTGCGGGCGGTGCCACCTATGCCGGGTGGCTGATCGTGTTTGCGCGGCCGATCGTACGCGACACGATGGCGCTGGTCAGGAACCGCGCATAGCGGCTCACGCCTGCTGGATATAATCACGCATTGCGGCCGCATCCGCCTCCACCCGCTCGATCCGATATTTCACGAGATCGCCGATCGAGACGAGGCCGATCATGCGTCCGCTCTCCACCACCGGCAGATGGCGGATACGCCGCCGTGTCATCAGCGACAGGGCGCCCATCACGCCGTCCGCGGGCGTAACCGTGACGGCCGGCGCGGTCATTACCTCTCGCAACGGGCGGTCGAGCACCGCCGTGTCGCCGGCGCGCAGGCAGTACACGAGATCGCGCTCGGAAAAGACGCCCACTACCGTGTCGCCATCAACCACCGGGACGGCGCCGATGCGATGCTCAGCGAGCAACGCCACCGCTTGGCGGACGGGATCATCGGGGGCGGCCACCACGATGTGATGCCCCTTGCCGTGCAGGATTGCCGTGATCGTCATCGGCCCTCTCCTTCTTTCGTGCACGCCGCTTGGCGGACGGTCTTGGCCGCCTTCATCGGCGTTGCGGCTGGAAGAATGCGCCATTCCACGCCAGATGGGAAGCATGAGCCGGCTTGATGATCCTGAATATGCACGTTTCGCCTGGGGAAGGTTCCGGCGATTGCTGGGCTGGAGCGGTGTGGTCGGCCTTGTCGCGTCGGTGCTGGCGATCTGGTTGGTGGGCCGCGCTTATGGTGCGCTCGGCTGGGTGGCGACGCTCGCGATGATCGGCGGGGTCACCGGATCGGTGCTGATGGCGGGCGCGCTGATGGGACTGACGTTTCTGTCATCGGGCACCGGCCATGACGAAGCGGTGGATACGCGCGACTTCGACGACGACGATCGCTGAGCCTCGAGCGCGGGCACGCGCCGCCAACGAAACGGGCCGGCCCTGCCCTGCGGCAAGACCGGCCCATTTTCTTCATATCGGCGGATCGAAGGATCCGACGAGTGGATAGCTTAAGCGTCCGCCTCGGCCGGCGCTGCGATCGTCCGGCGGCGGCGTGGCTTGGGTGCAGCCTCTTCGGTTGCAGCGGTGTCGCTGCCGATCGAGGGCGGCAGCGCGCTCGCATCAAGACCCAACTGCTCGTCGCCTTCAACCGGCGTCTTGCGCGGACGGCCGCGGCGCTTAGGTGCGGCGGCCTCCGCATCGGCAAGCGCGGGCGGTGCCGACTGGGGCACGTCTGCGGGCGGCGATTCGACCGTCAAAGGCGCGTCGCTGCCAGCCTCAGCATTCATGCGGTCGTCACGACGCTGATCGGCGCGCGGCGCGCTCGTGCGCTGGCGACGCTGCTGCCCGTCGCGCTGGCGCCCGTCGCCACCATCGGCGCGCGCATTGTCGGCGCGGCTGCCCTCGTCGCGATCGGAGCGGTAGCGGCCGCCATCCTGCTGGCGCGCTTCGGCCGAACGGTGACCGTCGTACTGCCGATTGCCGTCATGCTGCCGGCCACCCTCGCGCTCGCCGCGCTCGTCACCGCCGCGGCCCTGCTCCTCGGCGCGGATCGGCTCGCCTTCGTCGCCGTAATCGTCATCGCTGTCGAAATCGTTCTGCGGGCGGCGATCGCGGTTCTGATCCTCGTAGCGGCCACGCTGATCGGCGAGCACGCGGAAATAGTGATCGGCGAACTGAAGGTAATATTCGGTGTTGACGCGATCGCCCTGGCGCTGCGCGTCCGATGCCATGTTCTTGTACTTTTCGTACAACTGGCTGGCGTTGCCGCGCGCGCGGCTGTCGATCCGATTACCGTTGTCGCGTTGGCCCTGACCGCCCCCGCCCTGCGAACGCTGTCCACCACCACGGCCGCGACGGCGACCGTTCTGACGATTGTTGATCAAAATACTGTCCTCGTCCTCAAACCAAAAACGGCCTTGCTCCCGGAACAATCGGTGCAACAATCCCCGGCGTCGGGCGGATCGGCGCAGATGCGCGTCGCCACCAAAAGCCTGCCATGACCGCCGGACTGCAGCGGCTGATGACGAAGGGTGGGCAAGCCGCCCAAAACTCAACAGAAAATGTTGATTTTGCGTGCCCCTGCGCATGCCATAGCTGCTGAAGGGGCTTTCTCAAAGAGAAATATTGTGTCGAAGTCGTGCCCGTTCAAGGCGTAACAACGAGGCAGCGATCGCGCCCGGCCAGGTCCGCGCGGCAGGTGACCGACAATCCCTGCGCCGCGAAGAGCGCGCCCGCCGCCTCGCGCTGCTCCGCCCCGATCTCGACGCACGCCACGCCGCCCGGTGCGATCTGCGCAGCGAGCAACGGGGCGATGCGGCGGTAATCGTCGAGCCCGTCGGCGCCGGCGAAGAGCGCGGAGGCGGGCTCGTGCTGGGAAACATCGGCCATCAATTGGGTGTTCGCGGGAATATACGGCGGGTTGCAGAGGATCAGGTCGAACGCCGCGCCGGTACCCTCCCAGCCGCCCGCAACGATCCTGGCACGACCGGGCGCGACCCGCTCCGCATTGGCCCGTGCGATGGCGAGCGCGTCGGGCGAGGCATCGATGCCGACGCCGGTCGCCGCCGGCCATTGGTCGAGCGCGGCGAGCAGCAGCGCGCCCGATCCGGTGCCCAGATCAAGGATCGTGCGCGGCCCCGGCGTGCCGGCGAAATGGTCGACTGCCGCCTCGATCAGCGTTTCGCTGTCCGGGCGCGGGATGAGGACGCCGGGCGCGACGTGAAGGTCGATCGTCCAGAAGGCGCGCGTGCCGGTGATATAGGCGACGGGTTCGTAGCGGGCGCGGCGCTCGACCAGTGCGTCGAAGGTAGCGGGAACGGGCTGGTCCGCGAGGCTGAGGAGCAGGCGTTCGCGCGAGATGCCGAGGGCATGCGCGAGGAGCAGCTCCGCATCTAGCCGGGGGGTGTCGGAGGTGGTGAGGCGCGCGGCGGCGGCGGTAAGCGCGGTGCGGGCGTCGGGAGCAACGGCGTGCGGCCGCGGCAAAGCCGCGTCGTCGGACGGGCTCATCGAGCCCACCGGCCGCGCTTGGCCGCGTTTTGCCGCGGTGCGCGGCACGCCGGCCTACACGGCATCGAGGGTGGCCAGACGCTCGGCCTCGTCCTCTGCGATCAGCGCGCCGATCAGTTCCCCCATGTCGCCGGCCAGGATTTCCGGCAGGCGGTGCAGCGTCAGGTTGATGCGGTGGTCGGTCACGCGGCCTTGCGGAAAGTTGTAGGTGCGAATGCGCTCGGACCGGTCGCCGCTGCCTACCATCGACTTGCGCGCGCCAGCGCGCTCGGCATGGAGGCGCTCGCGTTCCATTTCGTAAAGACGCGTGCGCAGAACCTTGAGCGCCTTGGCCTTGTTCTTGTGCTGCGACTTTTCGTCCTGCTGGATGACGGTGAGGCCTGTCGGGATATGGACGATACGCACCGCCGAATCGGTGGTGTTGACCGACTGGCCGCCGGGGCCAGACGAGCGGTAGATGTCGATCCGCAGGTCCTTGTCGTCGATCTGCACGTCGACCTCCTCCGCCTCGGGCAGCACCGCGACGGTGGCGGCGGAGGTGTGGATGCGCCCACCACTCTCGGTGACGGGCACGCGCTGCACGCGGTGGACGCCGCTTTCGAACTTCAGCTTGGCGAACACGCCCTGTCCGGTGACGGAGGCGACCACTTCCTTGTAGCCGCCAGCATCGCTGTCGGAGCCGGAGATCAGCTCGACGCGCCACCCCTGCCCCTCGGCATAGCGCTGATACATGCGGAACAGGTCGCCCGCGAACAGCGCGGCCTCGTCGCCGCCGGTGCCGGCGCGGACCTCCAGCATGGCGGAGCGTTCGTCCGCGGCATCGCGGGGCAGAAGCGCGAGCGCGAGCTTGCGATCGGCCGCTTCGAGCGCAGCACGATTATCACGCAGCTCCTCCTCCGCCATCGCGCGCAGCTCGGCGTCGGCGTCGTTGGTCATGTAGGCGAGGCTTTCCGCCTCCTGCCGCAGGCGACGAACCTCGGCGGCGGCGATCGCCACCGGCTCCAGCTCGGCATATTCCTTCGACACCGCGACGAAGCGATCGCCCGGCAGGTCGCCGGTCGCCATCTGCGCGGCGAGTTCGTCACGGCGCGCCTCGATCTGGCGGATACGGTCCAGCGAGATGGCGGTCATGCCGATGGAGACTGGTTGAATAAACCAGTGGCCCAGCTCGGCATGGCATCATCGATCATGCTATAGAACTTTAGGCCGGGATCAGGCTTGAATTGCGAGAGATAAAACTCACCGCGAGTATCATTTTCACTGCGTACAAAGATTGCGCCTTGAGCGCCCATCTTCCGGGCCGCGTCTGTGCGCTTCTTCGCATTCCCCCGAAAACCGATGTTCGCCGCGATGTTCTGCTTGCGGAGGTGGTTCGTAAGCGCCTGCGCCTTTAGCATGCACGATGGATCGTCAGGTATGACTGCGACCATAAAGTCCGCTAATTCTGCCTCAAGCAACATCGCCAGCCGCTCGACGCCGGCCGCCCAGCCGACGCCGGCGGTCGGCTGACCGCCGAGGCTCTCGATAAGGCCGTCATAACGGCCGCCGGCAAGCACCGTGCCCTGCGCGCCGAGACGATCGGTGACGAACTCGAACGCGGTGTGGCGATAATAATCAAGGCCGCGAACGAGCCGGTCGTTGCGGGTCCATTTCACGCCCGCCGCATCGAGCCCGCTCGTCACGGCCTCGAAGAAGGCGCGCGCCTCCGTCGTCAGATAGTCGTCGATCCCCGGCGCGGCGTCGGCAATCGGGCGATCCTTCGGGTCCTTGGAATCGAGGATGCGCATTGGATTCTTGTCGAGCCGCTTCAGGCTGTCCTCCGACAGCTCGCCGCGATGCTGCTCGAAATGCGCCACCAACGCGTCGCGCCAGGCGTCGCGCGTTGCCGCGTCGCCCAGCGTGTTGAGCTGCAGCGTCACGCCGTCAGCGATGCCGAGTTCGTGCAGCAGCTGGTCGGCGAGCGTCAGCAGCTCGACGTCCGCCGCCGGCTCGGGCGCGCCGAGGATCTCGGCGTCGATCTGGTGAAACTGGCGATAGCGGCCCTTTTGCGGGCGCTCGTAGCGGAACACCGCGCCTGAGGTGGCGATCTTCAGCGGCGCGAACTGCTGCCAACCCTCGGTCAGGTAAGCGCGCGCGATGCCGGCGGTGAACTCCGGGCGCAGCGTCAGCGAATCGCCGCCGCGATCGGGAAAGGTGTACATTTCCTTGGACACCACATCGGTCGTCTCGCCGATCGAGCGGGCGAATACCTCGGTCGCCTCGAACATCGGGATCTCGACCCGGCCGAAGCAATACAGCTTGCGCACGCGATCAAAGGTGTCGAGCACATGCGCAAAGCGGCGCTGTTCGCTGCCGAAGATGTCCTGCGTGCCGCGCACGCGATTGGGGGTCTGAATACGGGCCATTGCGGGCGCATCTAGGCGTCGCATGCGGAAGCGGCAATCCGGGGTGATCGGGGACAGGTCATTGAGCTTCGCGGCTGCGGCCGTTAGCGAGGCTTTCCATGATCCGTCTTGCCCTTGCGAGCGTGCTGCTCGCGTCCGCCGCCGTTGTTTCGGCCCAGGTTCCCGCCGGCAATTCCGCGCCGCAGCCGCTGCCCTTCGCGCATACGATCCCCGATCCGGTCGATCAGCCCTACCCCGGCACGATCGCGCTCAAGGTGGACGCGACCGACGTGGCGCGCGGCATCTTCCAGGTCAGTGAGACGATCCCGGTCGCCAAGGCCGGGCCGCTGACGTTGCTGTACCCGGCGTGGTTGCCGGGCAATCACGCCCCGCGGGGGCAGATCGAAAAGCTCGCCGGGCTGGTCATTACGGCGAACGGTCGCCCGGTCCCGTGGGTGCGCGATCCCGTTGACGTCTTCGCCTTCCACATCGACGTGCCCGCCGGCGCGCGCACGATCGAGGCGCGCTTTCAGTTCATCTCAGCTACCAAGTCCGATCAGGGCCGGATCACCATGACGCCCGAGATGCTGAGCCTGCAGCCGAACTCGGTGAGCCTGTACCCGGCCGGCTATTTCACCCGCCAAATCCCCGTGCAGATGACGGTGACATACCCGCAGGGCTGGACGGCGTCGGGCGCGATCCCCGCAAAGGTGAGCGGCGCGACCTACACCTATGATCGCACCAATTACGAGATCCTGGTCGATTCGCCGATCCTCGCCGGCCGCTACAACAAGACGTGGCAGCTAACGCCGCGCGTGTCGCTGGCCGCCTACGCCGACACGCCGGCCGAGCTTGCCGCCACCCCGGCGCAAATCGACGCGCACCGCCGGCTCGTGGAGCAAGCGGCCAAGACGTTCGGCAGCCAGCATTACGACAAATACACCTTTCTCCTGTCGATCACCGACAATCTCGGCGGGATCGGGCTGGAGCATCACCGCTCCAGCGAGAACGGCGTGACGCCGGGCTATTTTACCAAGTGGGAAGAAGGCCCGGGCCGCCGCAACCTGCTGCCGCACGAATTCACCCATAGCTGGAACGGCAAATTCCGCCGCGGCGCGGATTCGTGGACGCCGGACTATCGCACGCCGATGCGCAACTCGCTTTTGTGGGTGTACGAAGGGCAGACGCAATTCTGGGGCTATGTGCTTCAGGCGCGGTCGGGGCTGGTGTCGAAGCAGGACACGCTGGATCAGCTCGCGGCGATCGGCGCGGTGTACGACAGCCAGCCCGCGCGGCAGTGGCGCGACCTCATCGACACCACCAACGATCCGATCATCTCCGCGCGCCGGCCGAAAGGCTGGGCAAGCTGGCAACGCAGCGAGGATTATTACAACGAGGGGCTGCTCGTCTGGCTGGAGGTCGACTCTCGACTGCGCGAGCTGTCGGGCGGCAGCAAGTCGATCGACGATTTCGCCAGAGCGTTCTTCGGCGTGCGCAACGGCGACTGGGGCGACCTGACCTACACCTTCGACGATATCGTCGCGACGCTGAACGCGGTGCAGCCGTACGACTGGCGGGCGCTTCTCACCCAGCGGTTGACCGAGCATGGCAAGGGCGCGCCGCTCTCCGGCTTCGAGCGGAACGGCTATCGCCTGGTCTATGCGGCAGAGCCGACGCCGTCGTTCCGGCACAATGAGAAGACCCGCAAGATCACCGACCTGACCTATTCGGGCGGCTTTGTCGTCGGATCGGGGGCGGAGATCACGTCGGTCACCTGGGGCTCGCCGGCGTTCGATGCCGGACTGACGCTCGGCACGACGATCGTGTCGGTCGGCGGCATGAGCTATTCGGACGATCGATTGAAGGCGGCGATCGCCGCGGCAAAGGACAGCAAGACGCCAATCCAGATGTGGGTCAAGAAGGGCGAGCGTTACCAACAAGTCTCGCTCGACTGGCAGGGCGGGCTGCGCTACCCGCGCCTCGAAAAGATCGGCGGGGGAGAGACCGGTCTTGATCGGTTGCTTGCGCCGCGCTGACCTGCGGCACGAGTCTTCACGTTAAATAATCAAAGCAAAGGGATCGAACATGCGCATCGACATGGTGCCGACGGGGGATAACCCGCCGCACAGCCTGAACGTCATCATCGAAGTGCCGACCGGTGGCGAGCCGGTGAAGTATGAGTTCGACAAGGCCAGCGGCGCGCTGTTCGTCGATCGCATCCTGCACACGCCGATGCGCTATCCGGCGAACTACGGCTTCGTGCCGCACACGCTGTCGCCGGACGGCGATCCGCTCGACGCGCTGGTGGTGGCGCGCTCCCCGTTCATCCCGGGCTGCGTCGTGCGTGCACGACCGATCGCAGTGCTGAACCTGGAAGACGAGGCCGGCGGCGACGAGAAGCTGGTGTGCGTGCCGGTCGATCAGACCTTCCCTTATTATTCCAAGGTCGGCGAGAAGGACGATCTGCCCGAAATCGTGTTCGAGCAGATCGAGCATTTCTTCACCCACTATAAGGACCTCGAAAAGAAGAAGTGGGTCCGCATCGGCAAGTGGGGCGGCGCCGAGGAAGCGCGGCAGATCACCGTTGAGGCGATCGAGCGCTACAACGAAGCCAAGAAGCAGGGCGAAGAGCCGCACGACCACGACGTGGCAGGCCGCGACTGAGCCCCGCCGATCCAGCGATCAAGGGCGCCCTTCCCGATGGAAGCGGCGCCCTTCCCGATGGAAGCGGCGCCCTTTTTAGTGCGCGGTGAGTTTCAGCCCCGCAATGCACAGGACGACGCCGAAGATCAGCAGCACGCGCACCGGGGTCGCGGGTTCGCCATAAAAAGCGATGCCGACCAGCACAGTGCCGAGCGCGCCGATCCCGCCCCAGACCGCATAAGCCGTCCCCATCGGGATCGACCGCGAGGCGAATTCGAGCAGCCCCATCGACATGGTCACCGAGGCAAGGAAGCCTGCCGTCCACCCCAGGTGCCGAAAGCCGTCGACGTGGCGCAGACAGGTGGTGAAGCCGACCTCGAACATGCCGCCGACGACAAGCCACAGCCACGCCATCAGCCGTGCCGATCGGAAATGGGCGCAAGGACGGGCGCCGGTCTGTTCGGCACTGGCGCCAGCCTGCCAGTCATCATCTGTTTCGGCCGGCGAGCGCGTGGAGCGCCGGCCCGGTGACGCGCTGTGTGGTCCATTCGTCCTGCGGCAGCGCACCCTTTGCGCGATAGAAGTCGATCGCGGGCGTGTTCCAGTCGAGCACCGTCCATTCGAGGCGTGGGCAATCGCGGTCGATCGCCAGCGCCGCGAGCGCCTGCAGCAACGCAGCACCCGCGCCCGAGCCGCGTGCCTCCGGCGTCACATAGAGATCCTCCAGCCACAGGCCGCGCCGCCCGGTCCAGGTGGAAAAGGTGTGAAAGAAGAGTGCAAAGCCGATGCTGTCACCATCGCGCTCGGCGATCAGCACCTCGGCAGCCGGGGTTGCGCCGAACAGCGCCTCGTGGAGCATCGGCTCGGTCGCCTCCACCGCATCAGGCTCCCGCTCATAAGCGGCAAGCTCGCGGATGAAGCGCAGGATCGTCGGCACGTCCGCAGCGGTGGCAGGGCGGATGGCGATGGTCATGCGGCTTGCTCCAGCGTTTGCGCCGCAATGTCGCGGCGACGCGCGGCATAGACGCAGGCGGCGACAATGACGACTGCCCCTGCCAGCGTATAGCCCGACACCCGCTCGCCGAAGATCAGAAAGCCAAGCACGGCAGCGTAAACGAACGACGTATATTCGGTCATCGCCAGATAGCCCGCCTCGCCATGCGCATAGGCCCAGGAGAGCAGCATCATCGAGGCAAAGGCAAGCAATGCCGCGCCGGCCAGCGGCGGGAGTGCGCCCACCGGCGGCACGTGCGCCAGCCACGGCGCGGCAAGCGCCAGCAGGCACAGGATGACAAGCGACTGGAGACACGCGGTTTCCGCCGGCCGCGCGGCAAGCGACTGAAGCCGGGTCAGGATGAGATTGCCGGCATACAGAACAGCCGAGGCAAGGATGGCGAGCGCGCCGTTGAATGCATCAGGCCCAAGCGCGGTACGCGCCTGACCGACGAAAATGGTGGCGATGCCGAGGCTGGCCGCCGCCACGGCCACGATCGTGCGCAGCGAAATGCGCTCCTTCAGCCACCACGCGGCCAGGATCAGCGCAAGGATCGGCGCGATGTAGGACAAGGCGATCGCCTGCGCCATCGGCACGCGTGCCAATCCCCAGAAGAACAACAGCGCCATGGCGCAGGTGACGACCCCGCGCGCGACATGCAGCGTCAGCGCCCGACGCGACGGGCGGCGGACACCCACCGCGACCCAAGCCGCGCCACCCAGCGCGACATTGCCCATCGAGCGCCACAGCATGGTGTTGTACACGCCGATCGCAAGCACCAACCCCTTCATTACCGCGTCCATGACGGAAAACAGGCCGATGCCGAGCGCGGCGATCAGAAAAGCGATGCCGACCGGCACGACCGGGCGAGAAGCAGCGTCCATGCCTGCGCCTTACGATGACCCGGCGGTGCTGGCGAGATCAGCAAAGCAGGCCCAAAGGGTTAACGCCAGATGAACAGCGATCTGCTCTACATCAATAAAGCAATTGCATAGAACGCAAATATTGTAACGTGATATCGATCAAATAAACAGCTATGATGTTTGGCGCACTGGTTGACCCACACCCACGCCACGTTAAAGCAACGGCAAAAGTAAGGAGCGTCGCATGATTGAAGATACCGCCGACACCAATGCCGTTGAGTTGGCGACCGAGCTGACCATCGCATGGCTGTCAAATCCCAACACCCGCGCGTCGAGCGAGGAAGTACCGGGATTTCTGCAAAAGATGCATGAGGCGGTAAATCAGCTGTCGTCGAACACGCAGCCGATGTCTGAGGATGAGCCGAGCGGCGAATACACACCGGCGGTGTCGGTGCGTAAGTCGCTTGCTTCAAAGGATCATATTATCTCGATGATCGACGGCAAGCCGTACAAGACGCTGCGCCGCCATCTCGCCGGGCATGGCCTGACGCCAACGGAATACCGCCAGCGCTATGGCCTGAAGCCCGATTATCCGATGGTCGCCGAGAATTACTCGGAAGCACGCCGCGCCATGGCAAAGAAGATTGGCCTGGGCCGCAAGCCGGGCATGTCGCGCAAGGGCGACGAAGCAGCACCGGCGAAGCGCGGCCGGAAGGCAGCAGCGGCGGCAAACGAGGAATAAGCCGCATGGCGCGGGCGGCCCCTTCGCTGCCCGGCATGCGCGATGCGATCGGCGGGCGCATTCGTGCGCTCGTCGGGTCCGGTACGGTCGATCTGTCGCGGCCGCCGGGGGACGCGGGGCTGTTCGGTCCTCAGTCGGTGGCGTGGCGGGTCCACGCCGATTTTTCCGCCATGATGATCGGTGGGGTTTCCGCGCTGCTGCTCCAGATGCTTCACCCGCTGGCGCTGGCCGGCGTGTGGGACCACAGCGATTTCCGTCAGAACCGGCTGGGCCGCTTGCGCCGCACGGCGCAGTTCATCGCGCTCACCACCTTCGGCAGCACCGCTTCGGCGACCCGCGCGATCGATCGCGTGCGGGCGATTCACGAACAGGTGACGGGCAGCCTGCCCGACGGCACCTCCTATGAGGCCAGCGATCCGGCCTTGCTCACTTGGGTGCATGTGGCGGAAGTCGACAGCTTCCTTCGCGCCTATATCCGCTATCGCGAGCCCGGCCTGTCGGGTGCCGAGCAGGATCGCTACCTCGACGAGAACGCCGTTGCTGCCGAGCGGCTGGGTGCGCGCGATGTGCCGCGTACGCGGCGCGATGTGGAGCAATACTACCGCTCGGTTCGTCCCGAGCTGCGGTTCGACGCGCGCACGAAGGAAGTCGCCGCCGCCTTGCTCGCCCGCGGCCCCGACGCGGTCACCAACAGCGCGTTGGCGATCGTCACCCCCGCCGCGATCGACCTGCTGCCGCCCTGGGCTGCGGCGATGCACGGCCGGTCACCGGCGGCGATCAGCCGACCGGCGATCCGGCTGGGCGCACGCGGGATGAGCAACGTGCTGCGCTGGGCACTGCGCCGCTAGGCCGCCGGCTCGATCAGCGGATCTGTCAGATCGTCGATGTCGGCCGGCTCCTCGCGCTGACGGCGTGACAGCGTCAGGGTGGTGGCGAGATCCCACATCACATTACCCAGCGTGCGCATGATGTCGGGGATCGTCTCCACCGCGACCAGCAGCCCGAGCGGCGCGGCCGGTGCGCCGATCGTCGCGCAGACCGGCGCGATCGAGCTGACGTAGCTGACCGTACCCGGCAGGCTGACCGCGCCAAGCGAGGTGAGCGCCGCCACGATCGTGCCGACCGCCAGCGTCCCGAACGACAGCGGCACGCCGAACCAATGCGCGATGTAGATGGCGACGGCGAAGTTCATCGCCGGGCCGGTCGCGCGGAGCAGCGCCACGGCGAGCGGCAGCGTGACGCCGGCAGTGGCGACCGGTGTGCCGAGCGAACGCGCGCCGGCCAGCATCGCGGGCAGCGAGGCGAGCGAGGATTGCGTCGACACGGCGACCGCCTGGCTGGGCAGCGCCGCTTTCGAAAAGCGCGGCAGCGACACGCGGCCACCGATCATCGCCATCGGATAGGCGCACAAGGTGACGACCAGGCCGACGCCGGCGACGGTGAGGATGTAATGCACCAGTGCGTGGAACGCCCCGCCGCCGGCGCGTGCACCGACCACCAGCGCTAGTGCGAACACGCCGATCGGCCCCACCCACAGGACCCAGCCGATCACCACCAGCATGGTATCGCGCACCGCGGTGAAGAGCCGCACCAGCAGATCGCGCAGCCTTTCTTCGATGCGCATCAGGGCAAACGCGAAGATCAGCGCGAAGATGATCATCGACAGGAAATTGCTCTCGGCCGTCGCGCGCACGATGTTGCTGGGGATGATGCCCGCGAGAAACTCGCCGATCGGCGGGACGGCGGGGTTCGGCCCGACCCCGGTCAGGGCGGCGCGCAGCGCGGCGGCGGATTCGGCCGGCAGCGGCGCCAGCTCAAGGAACAGCGGCGTCAGGAACGCCGCCGACAGCGCCGAGGCCACCATGACGCTGACGTAGAGCCCTACGGCGCGCCCCGCGAGGCGCCCCGCCTGCGCCGCCGCCGCGGTCGCCGCAACGCCGGTTACCAGCAGCGAGAAGACCAGCGGCACGATCGTCATCTGCAGCGCATTGAGCCACGCCTGGCCGATCGGCTGCGCGATCGCCACAGTGGGATCGACCGATGCGGGCGCATAGCTGGCCAGCAGGATGCCGGCCACCATGCCCACCACCAGC
Organism: Sphingomonas dokdonensis; assembly: GCF_002197685.1. Taxonomy (GTDB): domain Bacteria; phylum Pseudomonadota; class Alphaproteobacteria; order Sphingomonadales; family Sphingomonadaceae; genus Sphingomonas; species Sphingomonas dokdonensis. The sequence continues at coordinate 14,361 of NZ_NBBI01000012.1, forward strand.
GCCAGAAGAATACGGGTAGATTGGGACATCACACCTTTCGCACGCTGCATCACGGACTTGTTCCTACGTCCGCCAATCGGCAAGAGCTAAGGCAGTAACGGTTGTGCGGCACCAGGCGTGCCGGGGCAAGCCGCCTGTGCCGGGTGAATCCGGAAGAAGGCGCAGGTCCGAGTAGCAGGGCAGGAGATTATCCGTGGCGCGTAAGTATTTCGGCACCGATGGTATTCGCGGGCTGACCAATCTGTCGCCGATGACGGCCGAGATGGCAATGAAGGTCGGCATGGCAGCCGGTGCCTATTTCGTGCGCGGCGATCATCGCCACCGGGTCGTCATCGGCAAGGACACGCGCCTGTCGGGCTACATGCTGGAAAACGCGCTGGTGGCGGGCTTCACCGCGGTTGGTATGGACGTGGTGCTGCTCGGGCCGATGCCGACACCGGCGGTCGCGATGCTGACGCAATCGATGCGCGCCGACCTCGGCGTGATGATCTCGGCCAGCCACAACCAGTTCGCCGACAATGGCATCAAGCTGTTCGGCCCCGACGGCTACAAATTGTCGGACGAGGCGGAACTGGCGATCGAGCGGATGATCGACGGCGAGGTCACGCTGGCGGCGGCGGGCGACATCGGACGCGCGCGCCGCGTGGAGGATGCGCGCGGGCGCTACATCCACTTCGCCAAGTCCACGTTTCCGGCGGATCTCAGGCTCGACGGGCTGAAGGTGGTGATCGATTGCGCCCATGGCGCGGCCTATCAGGTGGCGCCATCGGCCTTGTGGGAGCTTGGCGCGGACGTGGTGGCGATCGGCGTGCAGCCCAACGGCAAGAACATCAACGACCGAGTCGGCTCCACCGCGCCGCAGACGCTTTCGGAAACGGTGGCGGCGAGCGGCGCGGCGATCGGCATCGCGCTCGATGGCGACGCGGACCGGCTGATCGTGGTCGACGAAACGGGGCGCGTGGTCGACGGCGACCAGCTGATGGCGACGATCGCCACCGGCTTTGCGCGGCGCGGCGCGCTGGCGGGCGGCGGACTGGTCGCGACCGTGATGTCGAACCTGGGGCTGGAGCGGCATCTCGCCGCGCAGGGGCTGGGACTGGTACGGACCGGCGTGGGCGACCGCTACGTGCTGGAGGCGATGCGCGCGCGCGGCTTCAACGTCGGCGGCGAGCAATCGGGGCATATCATCCTGTCGGACTATGGCACCACCGGCGACGGACTGGTCGCCGCGCTGCAGATCCTGGCGGAGGTTCAGCGCGCGGGCGCACCGGCGAGCGAGGTGCTGCACCGGTTCGAGCCGCTGCCCCAACTGCTCAAGAACGTGAAATATGCGCGTGGTGGCAAGCCGCTGGAGGCGGCAAGCGTCAAGCACACGATCGCGGCGGCCGAGGCGGAGCTTGAGGGCAATGGCCGGCTGGTGATCCGCCCGTCGGGCACCGAGCCGGTGATCCGCGTGATGGCGGAGGGCGACGACGCCGCGCAGGTCGAAGCGGTGGTCGACCGTATCTGCGACGCGGTGCGCGCGGCGGCTTGAGGGCCGCGCCCCATTAAGATCATCCCGGACCTGATCCAAGATCTATTCATCCGGGCGCGCTGCGACAGAATGCAGACCCAAGCGCACGCGGCACCTTGGCCCCCGGATCAAGTCCGGGATGACGAGGTTGCTCGGAGCTTGGGTGGTGCTTAGTCGCCCGTCACCCTGGCAGGGCCGAGATCGCCCTGCCCCACCGTGCCGCTGGCCATGGCGAGCATCGCGTCGAGGCTCTTCTTGGCCTTCAAACGCAGGTCCTCCTCCATCTCGATGCGCGGGGAGAGATCGCGCAGCGCGACGTAGAGCTTCTCCATGGTGTTGAGCGCCATGTACGGGCAAATGTTGCAGTTGCAGTTGCCGTCCGCACCCGGCGCGCCGATGAACGTCTTGTTCGGCAGCGCCTTTTCCATCTGGTGGATGATGTGCGGCTCGGTCGCGACGATCAGCGTGTCGCCCGGCATCGCCATCGCATATTCAAGGATGCCGCGCGTCGAGCCGACATAATCGGCATGGTCGAGGATCACCGCCGGGCATTCGGGATGCGCGACGATCGGCGCGGTTGGATGCTGCGCCTTCAGCTTCAGCAGCTCGGTCTCGCTGAACGCCTCGTGCACGATGCACACGCCCGGCCACAGGATGAGATCGCGCCCGGTCTTGCGCGCGAGATAGCCGCCGAGATTGCGATCCGGGCCGAAGATGATCGGCTGATCCTTGGGGATCTGCGACAGGATCTTCTCCGCCGACGACGAAGTGACGATGACGTCCGACAGCGCCTTCACCGCCGCCGAGCAATTGATGTAGGTGAGCGCGATCGCATCGGGGTGCTGGGCACGGAAGGCGGCGAACTGTTCGGGCGGGCAGCTGTCTTCGAGGCTGCAGCCCGCATCCATATCGGGCAGGATCACCGTCTTCTGCGGCGAGAGGATCTTCGCCGTTTCGGCCATGAAACGCACGCCACAGAAGGCGATCACGTCGGCATCGGTCGCCTGCGCCTTGCGCGACAGATCGAGGCTGTCGCCGACGAAGTCCGCAATGTCCTGGATCTCGGGCTTTTGATAATAATGCGCGAGGATCACCGCGTTGCGCTCCTTGCGGAGGCGGTCGATCTCGGCGCGGATGTCGACGCCCTTGAGGTTCTGCGGCTGTTCCATGCGCATGCAAATGGCCTGCGCAGCCCGCGCGATCAAGGCATCGGTGCAACAGGGGGCGGAAATGGCGTGAAGGCGACCTCGCTGGCTGCCTTACGAACGTCATGTGCGGCATTGGGCGCAGCGCCGGTCCATATGGCTAGTTGATTAAAGAGGAATCGCTGTCTGTTCATCCGAAGCAAGGCTTTCGCCCATCTTGATCGATTGAACCTTTTCTTCATCATATCGGCTTCACGATCCAGAGATGGGCGGCAATCCATCAACCTCGGCAATATTGCTTGGCGCTGGCGCGATAGGCTTGCTCATCGGAGTTGGCTCGCTTGCAGCAACTCCGCATGGTCGAGCCGCCGTCGCAGCCACAGCAAACGATCTTCTTGTTGCAAGCGGAGCAAAGCGCGCCCGCGAGCCGCAACTCGGTGATTATTGGCCAGGCTGCGACAGCGCGCGCGATGCCGGAACGGCGCCAATCTATCGCGGAGAACCAGGATATCGCGAGGGAATGGACGGGGATCGCGACGGGATAGCCTGCGAGCCCATATCCTGACGCGATCATCAGCCTCGGCAAACTGAGGGCGAGGCCGTACTGCAAGCTAATCTGAAGGCCGTCTTGTGCTTGGCCGTCTGGATGCCGCACTCGCCCGCATGCGAACCGGTTACCAGTTTACCACAGCCTATTTCGCCTGACCCAGCACTTCCTCTAGGCTGCGGCTCATGTCCCATCGTTCGCCATCAGCGGCGCGCGGCTCGCCTTCGAAGCGGACGCTTACCTCGGCGTCGACGCGGGCGGCGCGCAGGGCGCCGGTGAACAGGCGGGCGATTGCCTCGCGGCCGTATTCGCGCGCCTTGGTGCGGTTTTCGGCGCTGTTGGCACGCTCGGCCGCGGTGCGCTGCGCGCTGGCGGCGACTTTGGTGCCCATTTCCATCATCGCGTTGCGGGTGACGAACACGCCGGTAACGTTGTTGAGGCTGGTGCGCGCCAGATCGACATTGGGGCGCTCGACCGTCACGTCGGGCACGGTGATCTCGATCCGGCGGCCGTCTTCGCTCATGCGGAAGTCGGACGCGTCGAGGCGCGCCATGTTGACGAAGTAATTCACCTCGAACGGTGCCTTCACGACCTGGCTCGCGTTGAGCCAGCCCCACAGCCGCGACGATCGCGCGGTGCCCTGCACCACCCCCGACAGGCGGCTGACGCGCAGGTCGCTACGGCCGTAAAGCGTCGCTGCCACTACCTGCGCCGTCGCGACACCGTCCTTGTCGGTGGAGACGAGCTTCTCCTCGGTGACATAGCGATAGCCGAGATAGGTGGCGACGCCAATTGCGACCGTCAGTGCCAGGCCGACGATGACCGCGACGAGCAGCGCAGCATCCCTGAGCGTGCGCCCGCGGTTCACGCCGCCGTTCGCGCCGTCATTCACGCCCAGCCGTCGCCATCGCGATGGGCGAGCCCGCGGCGCTCCATGTCAATGAGGTGCGCGAGAACGGAGCGTTCGGCCGCCGGATAGAGCCGCGGATCGACGCCGACGTACATTTTCTCGACCATGGCGGGGATCGCGCCGGTGCCGGCCGTAAGAAGCCGGCGGATCTGCCCCTCGCGCTGCTTGCGGTGGCCAAGCAGCCCACGCACCAGCCGCTGCGGCCGCTCGATCGCCTCGCCATGGCCGGGATAATAGATGCGGTCGTCGCGGCCGATCAGCTTTTCGAGGCTGGCCATGTACGCGGTCATGTCGCCATCGGGCGGCGAAACGACGCTGGTCGCCCAGCCCATTACGTGATCGCCGGAAAACAGCGCCTTTGTCTCCGGCAGCGCAAAGGCGAGGTGGTTGGAAGTATGACCAGGGGTGGCGATCGCCTCCAGCGTCCAGCCGTCCCCGGCGATCGTCTCGCCCTCCGCCAACACGCGATCAGGCGCGTAATCGTGATCGAACGACGCGTCAGAGCGCGGGCCGTCATCCTGCAGCGCAAAGGGCGCGGCGCCGACGATCGGTGCGCCGAGCTCCTGCGCGAGGCGCGGCGCGCCCGGACTGTGATCGCGATGGTGGTGGGTGATGACGATCGCGCGCACCGGGCGGCCAGCGACGGCGGCGAGCAGCGCGGCGTGATGCGCATCATCGGCTGGGCCAGGATCGATGATCGCGAGATCGCTCGTGCCGACGATGTGCGTCTGCGTGCCGGTGTAGGTATAGGCCGAGGCGTTGGGCGCCAGCACGCGGGTGACGAGCGGCTCGAGCGCGATCGGAATGCCGGTGGGCGGTGCCTCCATGCCATGGCAGATGGCCGCTCCCGCCGGTGAAGGCAAGGGCGCGGCCAGTGCCGTCACCGATCAATGGTGCGCGTCGGCGTCCAGTTCGGCCATGCCTTCATCGAGCTCGCGCAGCGCCTCGCCGCGCTCCCGCGCCGACAGATAGGCGTTGGCGCGGATCGCCGCACGCGCCGCCGCCATGCTTTCGCGTGCACTCGCCATGGCGGTCCGGCGGGCCACCTCGGCGCGGCGCATGGCGGCATCGGCATGATGCTGCGCCTCGGCCTGCGCGCGCGCGGCGCGGCGCTCAATCCGGTCGGTGCAGATGGTGATGCGGCGCTCGCCATCGATGGTGTCATGTTCGACGGTGGGCTCCACGCCGTCACCCGCGCAGGTGGCCGAGCGGATCGTAGGCACCGACACGGTGACATGACCATCGTGCGCCCAGCGTGGCGGGGCGGGCGGGGTCGGCGGCGTGGGAACCGTGGCAGGCATGGCGGGCACTGCGGGTGCGTCCGGCGCCGTCACGGGCTCGGCCGGGACCGGGGGCGTCGGCGGCAGCGGATTGGCGGCAACGAAGGCGCGGGCGGCCTCGCCGCTGAACTCGGTGCGCTTGCCATCGCGCACCACGACGACGCGCATGTCCTTGGTCGCCGGGGCGGTGTCCGGCGCGACGACCGGGAGCGCGGCCTGCGCGACCGTCTCCACGGTATCGCGCACCCGCTCGGCGGCCTGGGTGCCCGAAGCGGTGAGGCCAAGCGCGCCGGTGCCGGTGGCGATCACGGCAGCCAGCCCCACGAGGGTTCGCTGGCGCGAGGGACGCCCCTTGCCGAGCATCCGCAGCCGGCCCTTCAGATCGTCAACGGTATGGAGGTGACACGCCGCCGCGATCGCGCCGCCATGCGCGGCCTTCACGATCGCGCAGGCATAAGCATGGCGTGCACCGGCGCCGAGCTGCCCCAGCACGCGCGCATCATTGGCCATCTCCTGATCGGCGCGAAAGGCGCGAAAGGCATACCAGGCAAGCGGATTGAACCAGTGCAGCGCCAGCACGCTCAGCGCGAACCAGTTCGCGATCAGATCGCCGCGCGCATGGTGGCCAAGCTCGTGCGCCAGCGCCAGCCGCTGCTCGTCGGCATCGTAGCGCGCGGCAAAATCGCGCGGGAAGGCGACGAAGCGGCGCAGCACGCCGAACGCCAGCGGGCCGGTGGCGGCAGCGCTTTCGATCACCGTGACGCCGTGCGCCTGCTCAACCACGCTGGCGTGCGCCAGCAGCCGGCGGCGGAAGCGACGATAGGCGAGCACGTGCCAGCCGATGAACGCCGCCGCGCCCAACCCCCACAGCACGGCAAGGGAAGAACCGAGCGACAGGAACTCGGGCACGGCGACGTCGCCGGCGGCAGGCGCGATGAACACCGTCACCTGCTCGCCGACCTGGGCAATCGGAGCGGCGAGCGCGCCGGCGATGGGAGCGGCGACCTGCTCGCGCACGCTTTCGGGGAGCGGTGGCAGAACGAGCCGCAGCAGCGGGAGGGACCAGAGCGCATAGGCCACCGGCGCGCCGAAGCTGCGCCGCACGGGGCCGCGCACCAGCAGCACCAATGCGATGAGGAGTGCGGAGGCGGCGAGCGCTTCGACCATCCAGGAGACGCCCGCGCCGCTCATTGTTTCAGCGCCTTCAGGAGCGACTCGATTTCCGCAATGTCTTGCGCGGAAAGCTCGTCGCGTTCGGCGAGATGCGCGACGAGCGGCGTGAGCTTGCCGCCGAACAGACGGTCCATCAGCCGACGCGATTCGCCGGTAACGTAATCGCCGCGTTCGACCGCGGGGCGGTAAAGGTAGCGCCGGCCATCCGCTTCATGCGTGATGGCGTTCTTGGCGAGCAGGCGGCCGAGCAGCGTCTTGACGGTGTTGGTGCTCCAGCCGCGATCGGGATCGACCCGCTCGGCCACGTCCTGCGCGGTGAGCGGGCTATCGTCCCACAGCACCTCCATCACCGCATGTTCGGCATCGCTGATCCGTTCGGCCACGTCTCGATCCTCCTGCAACTACAGATGTAGTCACATTGATTACAGGCGTAGTCAAGTAGAAGTAGTGATTCCAACGGGACGAACGATCGTCATCCCGGCCTTGCGCCGGGATCCATGGGCCCGCGCATGCTGAGGCTGGAAGAACGAGCGACAGCTCACGCGGATGGCTGGATCCCGGCGCAGGGCTGGGATGACGTGCGCGTGCGCGTGCGGAGGCGATCGGATAAACAAGGCGGAGGGAGTATAACGACGCGCTAGTGCGTCAAACCGGATGGCCCTCGGTATCGCGCAGCACTTCGCGGCGGCCGACATGGTCGGGGCGGCTGACGATACCGTCCTTTTCCATTCGTTCGATCAGCCGCGCGGCGGAATTGTAGCCGATGCGCAATTGGCGCTGGAGCCAGGAAGTCGACGCCTTCTGGCTCTCACAGACCAGCTGGATCGCGGCGCGATATTGCTGGTCCTCGGCCGAATCCTCACCGGTCGGCGCGCCTTCGATTTCGAAGCTCTGCTCGGGCTCCTCGGTGACGGAGGAAATGTAATCGGGCGTGCCCTGCGCGCGCCAATGGTCGGTGACGGTCTGCACTTCCTCGTCGCTGACGAACGGGCCGTGGACGCGCACGATGCCCTTGCCACCGGGCATGTAGAGCATGTCGCCCTTGCCCAGCAGTTGCTCGGCGCCCTGCTCGCCCAGGATGGTGCGCGAATCGATCTTGGAGGTGACGTGGAAGCTGATGCGGGTCGGCAGGTTCGCCTTGATCACGCCGGTGATGACGTCGACCGACGGGCGCTGCGTCGCCATAATGAGGTGGATGCCGGCGGCGCGCGCCTTTTGCGCAAGACGCTGGATGAGGAATTCGACTTCCTTGCCGGCGGTCATCATCAGGTCGGCAAGCTCGTCGACGATCACGACGATCTGCGGCAGCACCTGATAATCGAGCTGCTCCTCTTCATAGACTGGGCGGCCGTTCTCGTCCCAACCCGACTGCACCTTGCGCCCCAGCGGCGCGCCCTTGGCCTTGGCGGCGCGGACCTTGTCGTTGAAGCCGGCCAGGCTGCGCACGCCGAGCGAGGACATCTGGCGGTAGCGGTCCTCCATCTGCTCCACGGCCCATTTCAGCGCGCGCACGGCCTTCGCCGGATCGGTGACGACGGGGGAGAGGAGATGCGGAATGTCGTCGTACATCGACAGTTCGAGCATCTTCGGATCGATCATGATCATGCGGCACTGATCTGGGGTGAGCCGATACAGCAGCGACAGGATCATCGCGTTGAGACCGACCGACTTGCCCGAGCCGGTGGTACCCGCGACCAGTAGGTGCGGCATCGGCGCGAGATCGGCGATGACGGGATCGCCCGCAATGTTCTTGCCCAGGATCACCGGCAGTTGCGCGTTCTGATCCTCAAACGCCTGGCTGCCGATCAGCTCGTGCAGCGACACCGTCTCGCGCTTCGGATTGGGCAGTTCGATGCCGATCACGGTGCGGCCCGGAATGGTTGCGACGCGCGCCGAGATCGCGCTCATGTTCCGGGCGATATCGTCGGCCAGGCTGATGACGCGCGTCGCCTTGATGCCGGGCGCGGGCTCCAGCTCGTACATCGTCACCACGGGGCCTGGGCGCACCTCGACGATCGAACCCTTGACGTTGAAATCGTCGAGCACCGTCTCGAGCAGGCGCGCGTTGCGCTCCAACGCGGTCTTGTCGATCTGCGCATTCTTGGAGGGCGGTGCCGGGGTGAGCATGTCGAGCGTCGGCAGCTCGTAATCGTCGCGTAGCGCCAGCTTCGTCTGGCGCGGCTCCTTGCCCGCGCCGGCCGTCGCGGGCGGCGCGGTGCGATCGTTGATGACCGGTGCGGGGCGATTGTCGGGCTGCGCGGTGGCGCGCGGCTCGATGCGGCGCGGCTGTTCGACCGGCGCGTCATCCGCATCCTCGTCCCACGCTTCTTCGGCGCCGGGCAGCGCGAGCCGCGGGCGACGGCGCGGAATCCAGCCACGCGGCAGATCCACCTCAAGGCTGCGGCCCCAGACCACCGCGCCGGCAAGCCCGGTCACCATGCCGAGCGCGACGATGCTCCACCAGGTGACCAGCGGGTTCTGCGCGAAGGCCAGTGCCCAGCGCGCGGCCGCGACGCCGCCGAGGCCGATTGCCCCGCCCCAGCCGAACGGCAGCGCCAGCACCGCCTCGTCCGACACGCAGGCGAGCGCCACCGCCATCAGCGACACGCCAAGCAGCGCCTGGCGCAGCATCCGCTTCCACGCGCCCGCCGGCTGATCGCGCCACAACCGCAGGCCGATCACCGGGCCGATCGGCAGCAACAGCGCGACGGCGGGACCAAAGGTGGTGAGCGCGAGATCGGCGAACCACGCGCCCGGCGCACCCAGCAGGTTGCCGGTCACCCCGGCAGCAGCCGCGGTGTTCAGCGCGCTGTCGCCCGGGCGATAGCTCGCCAGCGCCAGCGCCATCAGCACGGTGCCGACGAACAGGATGATGGCGGTGGCCAGCGCGCCGCTGCGCACCGCCCCCGCCTTCACCGTTTCGCGCCACAAGGACGGTTGCGCCCTGCTCGCCATGCCTTCAACGCCCCCGAGAATGTGGTAAAAATCAGTGGCGTGATAATCCGCCCCGGCGAGTCCGCCGTCAAGCGGCGGGCCTGATCGGGCCATCGTTCGCCGGCAAGTGTGACGGCAAGGGCACGCCCGCGCCGCCACCCGCCTCGCCGGCGCGACCGGCGCCATTCTGCCCGCCGCCGCAACTTGCTACAGCGGGCCATCACTGTCTCGAGAGCGCCTGCCCCATGCCCGGTTTGAAGCACGAACGCCTGTATCTCGCCCCCGTCGTCGGGGTGGACGAGGCCGGGCGCGGGCCGCTTGCCGGGCCGGTGGTGGCGGCGGCGGTGATTCTGCCGACACGCGGCGTGCCGCGCGGCATCGACGATTCGAAGAAAGTGCCCGCGGCGGAGCGCGCGCGGCTGTGCGCGCGAATCACCGATTGCGCGATCGTGGGTGTCGGCATCGTCGAGGCGGACGAGATCGACACGCTCAACATTTATTGGGCGACGATGAAGGCGATGACGCTGGCGGTGGACCAGATCGCGGCGACGCTGGGCTGCGCGCCCGGCCATGTGCTGGTCGATGGCAATCGCCTGCCGCGCTGGGGCTATGCCGCCACGCCGATCGTCGGGGGCGATTCGCAGAGCCGCTCGATCGCCGCCGCCTCCATCGTGGCGAAGCACACGCGCGACACGATCATGCTCGCGCATCACGAATCATATCCGCACTACGGCTGGGCCTCGAACAAGGGCTATGGCTGCCCCGCGCATCGCCGCGCGCTGATCGAACACGGCCCCTCGCCGCTCCATCGCCGCAGCTTCGCACCGGTCGCGCAGACGGTTCTTCCGCTCTGAGTCTTTTGCGCCACACCCCACCCCTTGAGTCCGATCGCCGCGACAGACTCAATATCTGGGAAGGTGCGCACAATGTTCCGCCTGGTTAACGAAATGGCCACTTCGGCCCTCGATCACTGAGCGCTTGACGACGAGTCCACCACGCGGCGACCATCGCGTGCGAACAGGGGGACCGCATGGCTGTTATTGAGAAAACGCGCGTGCGTCGCGCCCGGCCAGTGGTGTCGGAAGAGCCGGCGGCGTTGCCGCTGGACCAGATCCTGATCGGGGACTGCATCGCGCAGATGCGCAAGCTGCCGGCGAAGTCAGTCGACATGATCTTTGCTGATCCGCCGTACAATCTGCAGCTGGGCGGCGAGTTGTTCCGGCCGGACGGCAGCCATGTCGATGCGGTGACGGACGATTGGGACAAGTTCGACACGTTCGCCGCTTATGACGCGTTCACCCGCGCCTGGCTGGCGGAGGCGAACCGCATCCTGAAGGACAATGGCACGATCTGGGTGATCGGTAGCTATCACAACATTTTCCGCGTCGGCGTGGCGGTGCAGGATCTCGGCTTCTGGATCCTCAACGACATCGTGTGGCGCAAGAACAACCCGATGCCCAATTTCCGCGGCACGCGCTTCACCAACGCGCACGAGACGCTGATCTGGGCGTCAAAGGGCGAAAAGGCGAAATACACCTTCAACTATCGCTCGATGAAGACGCTGAACGACGAGATCCAGATGCGCTCGGACTGGGAATTCCCGATCTGTGGCGGGCAGGAGCGGCTGAAGGGCGCGGACGGTCACAAGGTGCACCCGACGCAAAAGCCCGAGGCGCTGCTGTATCGCGTGCTGCTCGCCTGCACCAAGCCGGGCGACGTGGTGCTCGATCCGTTCTTCGGCACCGGCACTACCGGCGCGGTGGCGAAGCGCCTGGGGCGGCACTGGATCGGCATCGAGCGCGAGCACGTCTATATCGAGGCGGCGAAGACGCGCATCGCCGATGCGCTGCCGCTCGACGAATCGGCACTGACCACGATGCAGAGCCCGCGCCAGCAGCCCAAGGTGGCGTTCGGCGTGCTGGTTGAAAACGCCTATCTGCCCGCCGGCAGCGTGGTGGTGGATGCCAAGCGCCGCTACCGCGCGATCGTGCGCGCCGACGGCAGCCTCGCCAGCGACTGCGGCACGGTGGGCTCGATCCACAAGCTGGGCGCAACCCTTCAGGGCGCACCGGCATGCAACGGCTGGAGCTTCTGGCATTATGAGGCGGAAGGGTCGCTGAAGCCGATCGATGCGCTGCGGCAGACCTATCTGCTGGCAACGCAGGTCTGATCGGCTACGCCACCCGCGGCAGCGGCTCGCTTCTGCCGCCGCTCGTTTGAGGGTTCCCGATGCATCTCCTGCCCACCCAATTCGTCGATGCGCCGTTCGCCTATCCCGATGGCGCGGTCAGCCGGCTGGCGGGCGGAATGCAATGGTTTGCCGCTTATGAGGTGCGCGAGAGTGGGGCCAAGCGCATCGTGCCGGTCGCCGAGGTCGCGTCGCTGGGCGAACGCGCCGCGCAGCGGCACGCGCGCATCGTGGCGCCACGCCCGGCGCTGACGCTGGGCGCGCGGACGCTGCGCTTCGACCAGCCGGTGGTTGCGGGTATCCTCAACATGACGCCCGACAGCTTCTCGGACGGCGGCGTGCACCGCGACGATCCGGTGGCGGCGACATCGGCCGGCATGGTGATGGCCGGCGCGGGCGCGGGGCTGATCGACGTGGGCGGCGAATCGACCCGGCCAGGCGCGACAACGGTGTGGGAGCAGGACGAGGCAACCCGCGTGGTGCCGGTGATCGAGCGGCTGGCCGCGGCGGGCGCGCTCGTCTCGATCGACACGCGCAAGGCGCTGGTGATGGAGCGCGCGCTCGCCGCGGGCGCCGCAATCGTCAACGACGTGTCCGCCCTGCTGTGGGACAAACGCGCACTCGGGATCGTCGCCGACGCCGGCTGCCCGGTGATCATCATGCACTCGCCCGATCCGGAAAAGGGCGGGCACGGCAGCGGCGGCTATCGCGACGTGCTGGTGGACGTGTTCGACTGGCTGGAGCGCCGGATCGACGCGCTGGTCGCCGCCGGGATCGATCGCACCCGGATCATCGTCGATCCGGGCATCGGCTTCGGCAAGTCGCTCCAGGACAATCTGGCGCTGATCAACGGGCTTGCGATCTTCCACGGTCTCGGCTGCCCGATCATGCTCGGCGCCAGCCGCAAGCGGCTGATCGGCGCGCTCTCCAACGAAGCGCCAGTGAGTGAGCGGCTCGGCGGTTCGGTGGCGCTGGCGCTGAAGGGCGCGGAAGCTGGCGTGCAGCTCCTGCGCGTTCATGATGTTGCGGAAACGGTGCAGGCGCTACGCGTCTGGCGCGGGCTGCGCGACCGGGCGTTCGTGGGATGAGCATGCGGCGCACCGCCATGCAGCGTCGCTCCCGCAGCGGTGAAGATCGCGAAAACGGGACGCAACGCTGATGTGCGTCGTCGCCCTCGCCCTCGACGCTCACCCACACTGGCGTCTCGTCGTTGCCGGCAATCGCGACGAGTTTCATGTCCGCGCCTCGGCCCCGCTCGCCCGCTGGGACGAAGCGCCGCACGTCATCGGCGGGCGCGATCTGGTGTCCGGCGGCGGCTGGATCGGCGTATCCGAAACGGGGCGGTTTGCGGTCGTCACCAACGTGGCCGGCTATCCCCGCGGCAAGGACGCACCTTCGCGCGGCGCATTGGTGGCGGATTACCTGCGCGACGGCACGTTGCCCGACGATGCCGCCTTGCCGGCATTCGGTGGCTTCAGCCTGATGACGGTCGGCGAGGCGGCGGATTTCCGATCCAACCGCCCGACGCTCATCCACCAGCCCCTCGCCGCCGGGCTGCATGGCATCTCGAACGGCCCGCTCGATCCGCCCTGGCCGCGCACCCGCACGTTGACCGCCGCACTGGGAGACTGGCTGGACGCGGACACTGCACCTGACGCGCTGCTCGCGACACTCGCAGACGAAACAAGCGTGGTCGAGGGCGAGCGACCCGTCTTTATCCGCGATGCGGTGTACGGCACGCGATGCAGCACGGTGATCGCGATCGCCCACGATGGCAGCGGCACGATGATCGAGCGCCGCTTCGACGCGGGCGGCATGGCGGCCGGCGAGACACGCCTCGACGTCGCCTGGCCGGGGCGCTGATCGAGCGCAGGGGACGGCCCATTGCCGCGTCGCCCCAATCGATGTCATCATGCCCGCTTACGGTTCCGGGAGCAGACGCATGTCGATCGCCACGGCCATGATACCGACGGGTTTCTCGATCATCACCATCGGCACGCCGGGGCACGCCGCGCCCGCCTGGAACACTCGGCTGCGCTGGCCTCCGCAGGGGGACGCGCATGTCGTGCTGGATAGCAGCGCGCGTCGCGGCATCTGGGCCGCGCAGCTCGACGCGGCGGTGATGCGCGCCGATCGTGCCGTCGTGCTGGTGGCGGAGGGGGTCGGCTGCCACGCCGCCTCGTGGTGGGCGCGGCTGTCGCCGGCGAGCTATGTGTCGCGCGTTGCGGGCGCGCTGCTGTTCGATCCGCCAACGGTCGATGAACAGGACGACGGGGCTTATGCCTCTCCCTCGATCACGCTGCCCTTCCCGTCCATCGTCCTTGCCGAGCATGCGCCACAGCTGGCCGCCGCCACCATCGCAAGCTGGGGCAGCCGGCTGATCGACGGTCGCCGCCAGCGGCATGGCGAGCCACGCGCCTGGCAAAACGCGCAGCGGCTGATCGGCCGCCTGACGAACAAGGTGGTGGAGCGCGACGTCGCGCGTATCCTCGCGCTCAATCCGAACGCCCGCCCCTGATCGCGCGCTTGCGAGCGGCAGAGGCGCCTTGCCTGTTGCCCTGCCCATAACGCCTCGCTAACCGCCAAGGCATGACCCTTGTCGGCATCATCATGGGCTCGACCTCCGATTGGGAGACGATGCGGCACGCGGCCGAGACGCTGGACGCGCTCGGCATCGCACATGAGGCGCGCGTCGTCTCCGCGCATCGCACCCCCCAGCGGCTGTACGATTACGCCACGGGCGCCGCGGACCGCGGGCTGAAGGTGATCGTCGCGGGCGCCGGCGGCGCAGCGCATCTTCCCGGCATGGCCGCGGCGATGACGCACCTGCCGGTGCTCGGCGTGCCGGTCGAGTCCAAGGCGCTGAAGGGCATGGATAGCCTGCTTTCGATCGCGCAAATGCCCGGCGGCATCCCGGTCGGCACGTTGGCGATCGGCAAGGCCGGCGCGATCAACGCCGGCCTGCTCGCCGCCGCGATCCTCGCCATTGGCGACGAGGCACTTGCCGATCGGCTGAAGGCGTGGCGCGCCGCGCAGACCGACAGCGTCGCGGAGCTGCCCGCATGACGCCGCTGCCGCCAGGATCCACCATCGGCATCCTCGGGGGCGGACAGCTCGGCCGCATGATCGCGAGCGCCGCGGCGCAGCTCGGCTATCGTACGCATGTGCTTGCGCCCGATCGGGAAAGCGTCGCGGCGCAGACCGCCTCGTCGCTGACCCGCGCCGATTACCACAACCGCATCGTGCTGGCCGACTTTGCGGCGCAATGCGACGTCGTCACCTACGAATTCGAAAATGTCGCCGCTGAGCCGGTCGAATGGCTGGCGGAGCGCGTGCCGGTGTACCCCTCGCCCGCCAGCCTGCGCGTCGCGCAGGATCGATTGGCGGAAAAGGCGTTCGTCGCCGATCTCGGCGGCACGCCGGCACGCTGGGCGGCGGTAGATAGCCGGGCAGCACTCGACGACGCGATCGCCACCATCGGCACGCCCGCCGTACTGAAGACGACGCGCATGGGCTATGACGGCAAGGGCCAGGCGCGGCTCGCCTCACCTGCCGATGCCGACGCGGCGTGGGCGGTCGTCGGCGGCGCCGCCGTGCTCGAGGCGTTCGTCACCTTCAGCCACGAATTCTCGATCGTGCTGGTGCGCGGGCAGGACGGCTCAATGGTCAGCTACCCACCGCCGTGGAACGAGCACGCCGATGGCATCCTCGCCCGTTCCACCGTGCCTGCGCCGCCGGAAATCGCGGCTCATTGGACCGAAGCGGCAGCGCTGACCGGCCGGATTGCCGACGCGCTCGATCATGTCGGCGTCCTCACCTGCGAGTTCTTCGCCACGCCGAATGGCCCGGTGTTCAACGAAATGGCGCCGCGGGTTCATAACTCGGGGCATTGGACGATCGAAGGCGCAGTCACCTCGCAGTTCGAGAACCACGTCCGCGCGATCTGCGGCCTGCCACTCGGCGATACCGGGCTGGTGGGCACGGGCGTATCCATGGAAAACCTGATCGGCCACGACGTCGATCGCTGGCCGGCGCTGGTGGCGGAGCCCGGTGCGCATGTGCACCTCTACGGCAAGCGCGAGGTCCGCGACGGGCGCAAGATGGGCCATGTCACGCGCGTGAGCTTGCGCGACGGCGGCTAGAGCCGAAAGCTCCAGCATAGTGGCCGCAGGGAAAGATCGCGCCGCGCTGCGCACGAGGTAGCGTCGGCGGCTAACTATGCTGCCGTTAGCGGCTCAGTGGTTCAGAGAGCGACGGAAACGTAAACGCCCCCCGATCAGACGGAACCGCGCCCTACGCGGCCCGTCGGTCGCTTACCTGCCACACATCATGACAGGAATGCGCATTCAGCACTCGGCTGCTTTCCGCAGCTGCTATCGCCGATTTTCCAGCTACATCGCACGCAGCCGACGTAAGTGGTCCGCGCGACACTCCCATCTTTGTTGGGCCATGCACGCGGCAGGTAATGGGCGAACCTGAAGCGGAAAGTCACCGAGCGCCTACCCCTCGGTCGATGCACGGGAGGATCAGCTCTTTCTGCCATCTCTAATGACTGGCCGCTAACCGCCTTCAACAAGGAGGCGGAACGGCAGCGCGTCGTTGCGGCCAGCACATTGCCAAAGACCTGGTCACCGGCCTCTACCGTCTTGCAGGCTCACACCCAGACCACATCCGCCGGTCGCCGACGCCAAACAGCCGCTCACAAACAAAGAGGGGCCGGAATGATCCGACCCCTCCCCGTTTCGTTCGTCTGAACGAAGGTCTTACATGCCCGAACCCGGACCGTAGGTGACCTCCACGCGACGGTTCTGAACCTCGCGCACGCCGTCGGCGGTGTCGACGCGCGGGCGGCTTTCGCCGAACGCTTCGGTCGAGATCACGCTGTCGGGGATCGAACGCGACGTCAGATAGGCCTTCACCGCGTCGGCGCGACGCTGCGACAGACCGACGTTGTACGAGGCCGAACCCGAACGGTCGGCGTGGCCGGCCAGCATGACCTGCGCGTTGCCGCACGACTGGTACTGCGTAACCGCGTTGTCGAGGATCGACGCTGCTTCCGGCGTGATGTCCGACTTGTCCCACTCGAAGAAGACAATGAACGGACCCGGCGAGCAGACCACCTCAGGCGGCGGCGGCGGTGCAGCCACGTCGCCGAAGTTGTAGGTCAGACCGCCCAGGATGCTGTGCGACCGGAACCGGCCCTCGTAGGCGCGGTTCTGGAAGTCGACCAGCTCGACGTTGCTCGCGTTGAAGAAGCGATACTTCAGCGTCGCATCGATGCGATCGGTCAGCGCGGCGCGGACGCCGGCGATGCCCTGCCATGCGAACACGGTGTCCGAATCGTTCAGGAAGCTGCCGCGCTGGTTCAGCGCAACACGGCTCTTGATGCGCGCCACACCGGCACCACCGCCGATGAAGCCCTGGATGCCGTCATCGTCACCGAAGTCGAGCATGCCGTTGACCATGAAGCTCAGTGCCGAAGAACGGCCGCCAGCATAGTCATAGGTGCCCGGACCGGCGTTCACGAGACCGGCGGCGGTGCCAACCGGGATCGTCACGGTCGAGGTGTACGAGTCAACGCTGGCCTGCTTGTAGCCAACCTCGGCCTCGAGGCGGAAACCGCCGAAGTCGTAGCCGACCACACCATCGGTGTCGTAGCCATAATCATGGTCAACCGTGCTGGTGCCAGTGGCGCCATTGGTGGCCGTGATGTCGTAATTGATGTCCTCAACGATCATTCCACCGAACTCGGCGCCTACGTACCACGCGTTATCGCGGGCAAGTGCAGGCGAGGCGAGAGCGGTAGAAGCGAGCGCCAGTACTACGGCAAGCTTCCGCATATTAATCCCCTTTCCATGGTGTCACTACGGACAGCGCAAACTCACTATAGAAGCGTTGGTTTCCGTGCAAGGCGACAAAAAGCGGGGAGTGTTGCACACAAAGCACATATTTCATCGTCGGATCAAATGATGAACCCGCAGGGTTTCCAGCACAGCTTCAAGTGCTTCGCGGGCCTGATGGTCGATCATTTCGCCGCCGCTGGGGGTGCCGATCGGCGCCTGCGGGGCTCCCAGCAGTTCCTGGCCGTTGAGCACCAGCGTGGCGGCCCGCACCTCGCCGATGTGCCATGCGCCGTCCGCGTAGCGCGCCGTCAGCCCGTCGGTGCTCCGCCACACCGTCATGCCCGGCCGCGGCGCGACGAAGCGCCACCCGCCGACCGTCCACCCGGCAAGCGCATGCGCCTGTCCCGCCCAATCGCCCACCGGGTCACCGCCGACGATCCAGCAGTCCCCGGCCGCTGGCTGCGAGGGCGGCACATCGAGGCCGATCGCCAGCACCACCGGCTGCACGGCCAGGTCGAGCAGCGCCAGCGCCTCGTTATGATCCACCTCCTTCTGCGCCTGCCCGGCATGCAGCAACGGAAGGTGCAGCCGGGGTGTCGCATCCCCGCTCATCAACTCGGTCATCGTTTTTCTCCGGTCAGCAGTTCAGGATAGCGGCGGGAGACAGGCCGTGCGTGCCCATCTGCTGCACCTCCACGGTGCGCGGCGAGCCGGCGATCGCGGCAAGCGGCACGGCGGCAAAGGGCGCGTCGGCTTCAAGGATGGTCGGCGCGCCGGAACCGGTGATGACGAGCCGGTATCGCTCGCGCTCCTCGATCAGCGCGGCATCGACGCCATCGCGCCATCGCCAGTCGCTCCGGCTGCGCCGCCGCCACGCGCAATACAGCGTCTCCTCGGCGACCCGCGCGGTCAGCCGCACCGGAGCGGGGGGCAGGATCGAACGACCGGTCAGCACCTGCGTCGTTTCCGCCGGCACGTCGTCGCCCACCCCGTTCGCCATGACCCGCAGCACCTCGCCCGGCGCCGCATCGATCGGAACGGAAACAACAGTGTTACCGTCGAGCAACACGAACGCGCTGCCGTTCCCGATCGGCTCGGCCGTTGTGCCGAAAAGCGCCCGGCGCAGCGCCGAAAGGCGCCATCGCGCGGCGCCGGTCTGCGCTGCCCGCCCGAACTGCAGCACTTCGTTCCCGATCGCCGCCAGATTGGCGCCGCGGTCCAGCGCGGCAGGATCGGCGTCGGTGAGGGCCATGTCCGTGTGAAGCAGCGAAACCTCGATCGTGTGACGGCGATCGACCAGCGTGCCGGCCGCCGCGCCAGGCGCGTTCGTCACGATGCCCATGATACCCGGCGCACGGGTCGCACCTGCCGGAACCCAGCACGCTCCGTCATCAAGGCTGGTGTGCAGCGCGGCACGGCGCCACCCGGTGCCGGTACCGGCCGCCACGATCGTCACCTGCGGCCGGATCGCTGCCGCGCCGGTGATGTCGGGCAGCTCCAGCGCCCGAACGATCGTCCGCCCCGCCGGGGCATCGGGCGCGCGCAGCACCCTGCCCGCACTCGCCCGCATGGGGATCGACGGCGGCGCCAGCGCAACCAGCGTCAGCGTGACGCGGAACCGTTCCACCCGCGCGGCGACCACGCGCCACGCACCGCCTTGTTCTTCTCCTTCGATCGTCACGACCGATCCCGGCGCCACGTCGATCGCGGCAGCGTCGAGGGTCAGGTCGCGCCGGGTCCGCTGCACCTCGGCGCGCGTCAGCATCGCCGCCGCGATCGTCTTGGCGGTGGAGGCGGCGATCGCCGCCGGCACTTCGACGCTGACCGACACCGAGCCCGGTCCGTGGCGCACCGCCCGCTGCGCGCCCGTCTGCCAGTCGCGTGCCGGGTCATAATGCGACAGCAGCACCGATTGCGGCACGCGCGTGAGCGGCGCCACGCGCCGCTGGCGTCCGTCATTGGCCACCGTGCGGGTCGCGATCACGTCGTCGCGCATCGCCAGTGCATGGCCATCCGGCGTGAACCACGCGCCGGTCATCTCCGCCAGCGTCTCGATTACGCCGCGCGAGCTGTCGCCGTAAGCGGAGAACCCGTGGATCGGCTGCGCCGGCCCGTCGCCGACCAGTGCGCCCGCCGCCAGCTCGCGCGCAATCGAGCCGACCGACACCGGCGCGGCATCGGCAATCACCTCAAAGGTAAGCAACGGTATGCGATTGCCGAACTGCTCCAGCGGCAGATTCTCGAACACCGCATAAGCGATGCCCCGATGCGCCGGTGCCTGCTCCAGCCCTTCGGCGCTCGCGATCAGCGGGTCAGGCAATTGATCCTCGCCGCCAAGGTGAAGCCGGAAGCCGGTGGCGACCTTCCAGTCGCCCGCTGCGCCGCGCAGCAGATTGCCATCCGCCCAGATCCGCCCGATCGCCAGGATCGGCCGCGCCGACAGCGCCACGGCGAAGCTCGCGGAATAGGAATAGCTGGTCAGGCTCGGCTGTCCCTTGCCGCCGCCCTGCCGCTCGCGATGTTCCCTCAGGTCCGTCGCCCAGATCACCTGGCCAGCGACGCGCATCCGCCCGAACAATCGGGGGATCGGCCGGCCATAGCTCGACGTCTGCACCGCCAGTTCGGTGAGGCGTGGGCCCTGCCGACCCTTCGGCTTGAACAGCATTGCGCGGTCCGCCGCCTGGCCGATCAGCCCGCCCAGCGCCGCGCCAACGGGCCCGCCAACCAGCCCGCCGACCGTCGTCAGCACCAATGTCGCCATCAGCTTTCCTCCAATCGCCATGCCCGCAGCAATGGCCAGGGCAGCGGGCCGGGGCGTTCCACCACCCGCCGCAGCCCGGCATCGGCGTGCACGAAGCCCGCCGCAGTCCGCACCGCCACATGAAGCTGGCCCGGCCCCGCCCGGCACAGCAGCACGTCGCCCGGCCGCTCGCCATCGGCGGGCACGAGCCCCGCCCACGATGCGTGGTACCGGCTCGCATCGCCGCACCGCAGATCATAGCCCGTGGGGATCGGCCCATCGTAGCCGGCCGCCTGCAGCGAAACCGCCACCACGCCGACACAATCCAGCCCGTGACCGGCATCGCGCCCGTGCAATCGAAAGGCAGCACCGACGGTGCCGCGCGCCGCCGCCGCGGCCCGCTCGCCCCGCGTCATGCGCCGGGATAGCGGGTGAGCAGGTCCATGCCCGGCAGGTACGGCTCACCGCGAAAGTTCACCGCATTGCCGAACCGCGCGGCACAGGTCGCCACCGTCTTGTCGCATCCCTCGCTGATCTCGATCAACGTGCCCGGCGCCACGGCAAAGCCCGGCGGCAGGTCGAGCGTCAGCGTCGCACCGTCTGACGCCCGCACTCCATGCGCCTGGCCGCAGCCGGGGCCGCCCATCCAGCGCAGCCGCCCGCCGCCATAGGCATCCGCCACCGGCTCGATCTCGTCCACCGTCACCAGTGCGCCACTCACCGCCAGCACATGCGCCAGCCGCCGGCGCCCGGCCATCGCCACGCGGCAGCGCCGGTCGCCCAGCATCGCGCGACAGGCCGCGCTGGTTTCCTCCGTCACCGCCCGCTCGAGCGCGGCCGCCGGTCCGCGCAGCTGCGCGGTAAAGCCGCCGTCCTCGATCTCGATCTCGCCGATCGTGCCGCTGCTCAGCAGCGTCGGCGGCCCGCCTGCCGCCCAATCGACCACCGCCACGGTGATGCGCGCGCCATCCCACCGTCCGGCGAGCAGATCCGCCTCCGTCACCGCCGCGTGGCTCAGCGCACCGCTCGCCTCGGTCACCGCCGGATCGAGCCCGTCGCTGCGCTCGATCGCGGCCGGCGTCATGCCCGGCGCCGCGCGGTACAGCCGCCCCGCGATCATCAGGTCGCGATCGTGATCGGTCAGCCCGATCGTCACCCCGTCGCACCGCTCCAGCGTCCAGAGCAGCGCCAGCGTCGTCAGCCGGTCGCTCATGCCTCGCGCACCTCGACCAGCGGCACGGACGGCGCCGCGCCCGCGAGGAACGTGGCGCGCGACACGCTCAGGCGGTCCTCCGCAAAGCGCACCGGCACGTCGAAGGCGAAGCTGGCGGTCACGATTGCACCCGCCGCCGGCGCGCTATCCAGCACCACCACGCCAAGCGCCTCCAATGTAAAGCCGCCGGTCGCCACCCCATCCACCGCCACCGTCAGCTTTCCCGCCACCGGCCGTGTGATGCGCCGCACCGCCGTTCCGTACTGCTTCACCAGCGGGAAGGTGCGGTTGATACCGTCGCCCGTCCCAAGCAGGGCGTCGCTAGCCGCCGCATCGAACGGATCGCGCAAGCGAAACGCGCGCGCCGGCCCACGCTGCGCCCGAAAGAACGCGATCAGCGCCGCGATATCCGCTTCGCTGCGCACCCCCGGCCCCACGTCGTAACGGGTGCGCGCCTCCGCCCAGCTCGCGTTGCGGCTCTCACGCCCGCCCGCGCTGGTCATCACCGCCGTCGAGAATTCGGGCGTCACCTCCGCCTCGGCGCCCAGCGCCAGCGGAAACACCACGTCGTCGAACGCCTCCACCGCATCCTCCCCCTCTGCCGATCCCCAGTGCACGAAGCCGTCGCGCATCACCTGCGGCAGCGCCCAGATGTGAACGCCGCGCACCCCGCGGCTGGCCGCCGCCAGCGCCGCGGCATCGATCGCCGCCCATTGCGCCGCCTCGCTCGGCCGCAGCACGAAGCCCGACAGGTAATCCTGCCGCTCAGGCGGGTACCCCAGCCGCGTCTCCGCCAGCGCCACGCCGTCGCGCGTCGAGGCCACATCGCCGGCCGTGACCCAGTCGTAATCTTCCAGCTGCAGCACATCGAACGCCGGACGCGCCCAGCCGAGCGGCATGTTCATCCGCTTCGCCTCTGGCGCGCGGGCCTCGAGCACCGTCGGCAGATAAGTCAGCAGATGCGTCTCGCACGCCGGCTGCTCCGCTCGCACGGCCGCGCATAGCGCCGCGGTGGACGCCGCAAGTACCGCCCCCGCCGCGTCCAGCGTCGCGCGCTGCGCGGCGGAAAGCGGCGCCTGCACCGTGGGCACCGCCACCGGATCGAACGCCGCCACCGCTGCGGCATCGTACAGGCACGGCTGCCCGTCCGCCGTCACCCACCACCACGGCTCGCCAACCTGAAACTTGGGCGCCAGCCCCACCGCCGCGCCGATCGCCAGGAACGCGCGCGCGATGCCGTGAAGATACGCCATCGCCGCATCGTTGGCCGGCGACAGCAGCGTCGACGGCGGCTCCCATCCGGTCAGCGCCGGCGCGCCATCCGCCCGCCGCTGCTTCCACCCTTCCGGGCAATGCGCGTCGAACAATTCGTACGACAGCGACCAGATCACATCCTGCCCCAGCGCCCGCGCCTCTGCCGCAAACGATCGATGCCACGCCGCGCACGCCACGTTCAGCCCGGCGACCACGGTCAGATCGCCGTCGAGCCGAAAATAATGGCTCATGCCCACATAATGGACGATCGCCCCGCGATAGCCGAGGTGCAGCGCGTTGCGCAGCAGCCGCGCGGGCGTCAGGTGATAGCTGTCGTCATAGCCGCTCGCGATCCGCAAGCCATGCTCGGGCAGCACCGCATCGCCGATCCCGATCACCGATCCCGCGCCCTCGCAGCGAATGTCGCGCAGCTCCGCCCAGCCTTCCGCCGGCACATCGAGCATCGCATCGCCCGCATCGTAATCGGGCGCGACCAGCGAGATGAACATCCGGTCGACATCGCCCGCCCACACCGGATCGCCCTCGTCCGGCAGCAGGAAGCCGCCGACCAATTGCGCGAAGTCGATCGTCACCGCCGCGTCCTCGGGCGTGCCGACCGCATAATTCCACAGCCGCACGTACCAGGATCTGGGCGTGCCGCCTTCGTCGCGCCCCTCGATCGTCAGCGTCGGCCCGTGCCGCGCATCCAGCGCGCGCACGCCGCTCGATCGCCAGCGGAACGACAGGCGACACCCACGGAAGTCGCGCGCCGTCTCATACGCCAGCAGCGGATGGTCGTGGCGATCCTCCGCCTCCCAGATCAGCCCCGCCAGATCGTCGCGGCAATAGAACGCGGCATCCACCCGCAGCGCGTCGGGCGCGATCGTCGTCACCGCCGCCATCATCGGCCGGGGAAAGTTGATCGTCCAGAACCGCGGATCGAACCGCGAGATCACGTCCGCCACGTGATGCGGCTGCCGCTCGGGCACCAGGCAATAGGCCATGTCAGTCCTCCAGGTCGGCCAGCGCCGCCTTCACCGCGCGCGCCACCTGCCGGCTCGATCGCGCGAGCGCGGCCGGCGCCGCGTCCGCCGCGGCATTGATCGCGATGCTCACCCGCACCTCGCGCCCACCCCCGCCGCTTCCCGGCGTCGGCAGC
Organism: Sphingomonas dokdonensis; assembly: GCF_002197685.1. Classification (GTDB taxonomy): domain Bacteria; phylum Pseudomonadota; class Alphaproteobacteria; order Sphingomonadales; family Sphingomonadaceae; genus Sphingomonas; species Sphingomonas dokdonensis. The sequence goes on from NZ_NBBI01000012.1 coordinate 38,260, forward strand.
ACCGATCCCGCGGCGGTCGGCACGAACAGCTCGGGGCCCCGCTCGCCGACCCAGAAGGGCCGCCCCGGCGACACTGGCCCGCCCGTCGCTCGCCCCGGTGCGCCAAGCGCCGCCAGCAGCACGCTCGCCAGCCCCCCGCCAACGCCACCACTGCCGCGATCGCCGCCACCAACCAGGCTGCCGATGCCGACATGGAGCGCACTCGCGGCGATCTCCCCCATCGCCGCCAGCGCCACGCCTTTCAGATCCTCGAACCCCAGCTTGCCGCTGCGCACCGCACGCGCCAGCGTCGTCTCGATCGCCCGCCCGGCGCGATCCGCCCCCGCCGTCAGCGGCCCCTCCAGCGCCGCGCGCATCTCGCCCACGTCGCGCGCAAAGCCGGCGGCGTCGGCGCGCACGCCGACGACCATCCGATCCCAATCCTCATCCATCCGGAAATGCCCTTTTCAGCGCGGCGATCGTCGCCGCATCGGGCGGCGCGGCAGGGCCGTCCCCCGCCAGCGCCCGCACCAGCGCGCCAAGCTCCGCCGGCGTCGCCCGCCAAAAGGCGTCGGGCGACCAGCCGAACGCCACCCCCGCGAGGCCGGCCAGCCGCCCTGCGCCTTCCGCGAAGGTCCCGGCCCTGGCCAGGCTCACCGCCCCGCCACGATCTGCCCGATCAGCACCTTCAGCGCCGGCAGCGCCGCGGTCAGCCCGCCCGCCGCCACCGCCTCGCCCAGCGCCTCGCGCGTCAGCCCCGCCGGCCAATCGCGCCGGCAATGCCAGAACAGCGCCACCATCTCGCCCAGCGCCAGCCGCCCCTCGGCGGCCCGCTCCACCATCGCGAACAGCGGCCCGATCTCCGCCTCCGCCGCCACCAGCGCGGCAAAGCTCGGGCGCAGCACCAGCGTCTCGCCCGCGACGCGCACCGTGGCTTCGCCCCTCACCGGATTAGCCGCCCCGCTCATGCCGCCACCACCGGGCCGGAGCTTTCCAGGTTCACGGTGTAGCTGCGCTCGCCGTTGAAATCGCCGGCATAGTCCAGCCGCGTCACCAGAAAGCGCCCGGTCAGCGTCTCGCCGCTCTCGAAACTCAGCCGGTAATCGTCGATCACGCCGGCGAGCGCATTGTTCTTCACCCGCGTTTCCGCCGCCGACCCGGTGAACACCCCGGCCGCCGACACGCTGACGCTGCGCACGCCCGCGCCCGACAGCAGGTCGCGCCATCCGCCCGACCCCTTGTGCGTCACCACCACCGCCTCGCCGTTGATGCTCAGCTGCGTGGTGCGCATCCCCGCCACCGTCGCGAACGCCGGCACCGCCGCGCCATCGCCGACCTTCAGCAGAAACGCCGATCCTTTCTCCACCGCCATGCTCAATCCTCCCGATACAGTTTCACCGCGAACTCGCCCGTCGCGGTCCAGCGGTCGCCGCCCCCGCTTTTCACCACACGCGACCGCTGGACCGCGACGGGCGAGTTCGCGGTGAAACTGTATCGGGAGGATTGAGCATGGCGGTGGAGAAA
>NZ_NBBI01000013.1 GCF_002197685.1 Sphingomonas dokdonensis
GTGACACCCATCTAGGCCCCACCTCCCAAACCGTCAAACACTTTTTGCAACTTTCTTACACTCACCCCCAAAACCCCAGGAAAACCGCCACCCTTAACTTGAACGCAAGTCATACAAATGTAGCGAAACAGCGGCCGGCCGCCTCGAATCGGCCTGTCCGATGATTCGTGATGCGGGACGCACCCGCTCTCTCCTTTGCGCCTCTGCATCAGACGCACCGAACGGCGCGCATGGTCAACCGCCCCGAACGGCGTCACACCCACCAGACAAACATCGCAGCGCCCAAGGCAAGGATACGAGGTTGGGTAACGCCATCGGCGCAGGGGAGATCGACCGAGCGAACGCCCCCCCCTCACTCAGCGCATATCCGGACGCATGGCGGGCACACCGGTTATGGGCACACCGGGCCATGACGCATCCACAGTGAAGGGCGTCGCCGCCGTGAGCATCTTCCGAGGCACCGTTAGCGCGACGTCAAAAAGGACAGGGCTGAAGCAGCAGCCACCCACCCGCCATTCGCATTCAAATACCCGCGAGCGCGCATCACACGCCGCCGACAGCACCTTTTCACGGCCCGACCGCACACGCACGGGAGAGCGGACGACGCAAAGGGGCGCCGCCCAATGCGATCGAGCAAAGTCGCGATAGATATATGGAGTAAGTGGCGGAGAGGGTGACTGCAGAGTTTGGGCCATAACGTGCTACTTTCGTGCGATATTTCCATTGTCGGTGTCTGGGGTACCCCCTGGAGTACCCCCGCTATGTCACGACCTCAGCTCGGGTGAGCATCAGCGTGGGTGCGATTCCGGAGCCAGTTTTCGATGTCCGACTCCCACCAGCCGACGCTGCGCCGGGTGAGCTGGTGCTGCTCGGGGAAGTCGCGCTTCGCGATCAGCCGGTAGATCGTCGGACGGCTCAGCCCGGTCGTTGCGATGACGTCGGGCAGGCGCAGGAAGCGGCCGGCACGCGCCGGGCTCCCTTCCCGCTTCGCCTCGGCGACTTTAATGAGCGGACGCCGGCCCGGGCTGCTGACGTGCGCCATCACAGCGCCACCTCGGCCGGTGCCGGCCAGCCCAGCTCGGCCAACATCGCGTCGACGGTGATCTGCGCGGTGAGCATCGGGACGTCGGCGCCGGGCGCGCCGATGCCAACCTCGGCGAGCACGTGGGGCGAGACGTCGAGGCGTTCGAAGATCAGTGGCTCGATGCCGGACACCCATTGCCCGAGCAGCTCGCACAGCCGGCGCTCGCGCAGGCGGTGATAGGTGTGGCGGGCACTCGGCTCCGAGTTGCCGACGTGGATCATGTTCACGTGAGGGATCTCCCGGCGCCGGCCGGGGGCGCCCATCGAGGGGTGAAGCGGATCATGGTGCCGTCGCAGCGGTCGGCGATGCAGGGCAGCGTCTCAGGTGCGGGCTCGCGCACCTCGTCGCGCTGGCCGCAGGGACAGGCGAAGGAGGCGATCACGCAGCTTCCCTCGCGCGCTCGACGGTATGCAGCTCGGCGATGCGGTCGCGCACGCGGGCTGGTGTGTCGTAGGGCGATCGCCGCCCGTGCGCTGTTAGCAGCGCCGTCCGGGTGGACAGGATCACGCTCGCCTCGGCCAGGCTGGGAACCCGCTGCGGCCAGCCCTTCACGTACTTGAGGTTCGACGGCAGCCGCGCTTCGAGCGCGCGACGCTCAGCCGCGGCCGCTTTGCCGTGATGCAGTGCGTTCAGCAGCGTCTTCGGGAGCAGCTGGGGCGCGACGTCACCAAGCCATCGCTGCGGCTGGAAAGAGAAGCTGGACCGCGCCTCCATTCCGACCAGGTGGTGGAGAACGCCCAGGTTGCCGGGAGCATGAGCCGCGACCGTGAGATCGTTTTCGGATGCCAGCACGCAGAAAGCGCAGCCAAACCTCGTGCTGCCGAGAGGATACGCCTCGGCGAGCGGCAGCCCCTCCCGCGCGATGTAGGTGTAGACTTCGTCCTCGCGGATCTCGACGCCCGGATGCCATGTCAGAATGCCGCCGCCGTTCGCGCGAACGTAGGGCTTGCCCTCAATCTTGGAGACCGGGGCGAGCCGGCGCTTGAGACTTTCCTCCCGCCGTATGCCTACCACCGACACGATCTGCTGACCCGGGAACATCCGCAGCAGGTGCGGCAAGATCACCTGCGTCTTCAGCTCCGCGGTGCAGAACCTGTTGTTCGCCGAACTCCACGGGCTAGTGAGGTGATAGGTGAGCAGCTGCTCGTACCGCTCGAGCCCAAGCTCGAACCGCCGCTCCCATCGATCAACCAGGTCGCCGGCCTTGCGTCGCACGATGACCAGCGGCGTTCCGATCGCCGCGGCAGCTTGCTCAACGGTCGCCGGAGTAGAGCGCCACTCGATCCGCCCAAGGTCTGAATGGATCGAGACACGCCGATCGCGCGGGTGCCCCAGCGCGTCGAGCCGCTTGGCAGTAGCGTGGGCAATGGAGACGCTGTCTTTCCCGCCCGACAGGCTGAACGCCACCGGTGCTCCCGCGGCAATCGCGGCGCTGACGCGCTCATCGATGGCGAGCTGCGAGAATCCACTCGCGAATAGGTCCATCTGGCCGCGCAAGCTCATGCGGGCAGCTCGAGCTGCTGTTGCGGGATGCCGTGCTCGGCCTGCCAATCGGCGTAGGCGGCAACGTGTGTGGCGCAGAGATCCTTGTCGCGCGCAGGTGATGTCGTGCATTGGGAGCAAAGCGGGACATCGCAGGTGCCGCTCTTCTTGGACGCCACCTTCCAATCGCAGAGTCTGGTCGCCGGCCGACCGCAGGCGCAGCGTTGGCGCCGGCGCGTCGAGCAGACGATCGCGGTACCGCCGCCGGGGATCTGGACGAAGTCGCACGTCACGCGACGGCCGCCTTCGCCGCTTCATAGGCCGCGGCCAGCTCGTCCCATTGCTCGCGGGTGCCGCCGGCGTCGGGGTGACGCCGGGCGGCAAGCCGCCGGTACATAGCGTCGATGTCGTTCCGAGAGACGTCCGCACCTGGCAGGCCGAGCACCTTCCACCAGGACCGCTCGGGCGGGGCCCCAGGGGGAGGCAGCGCCACATGACCGGCGAATGCTTGGCGGAGATCCGCGACGCCCCAGCGCTCCTGCCCGCGCAGCGCCTCGATGTGCGCGGCGATCGCGGCGATGTTGTCGTAGACCGTGTCCCATCGATCGCAGGCGAGCACGTGGGGGCGGCCGTCGAGTTCGAAATAGAAGGCGACGCCGGCGTCCTCGGGATCGCGACGGCTAACGTTCTGATCGCGGGTACCCGCGAGCGTGAAGCGGATGTTGGTGGACAGCACCATGTTGCGCACACGCCAGGGCTGCCCGCGCTGCGTGATCATGTTCACCTGCTCGACAAGGCGCGCGCGCGCCGTCGTGAGCGTCAGCCGGCGGCCATCCTTCCGGAACAGCGCCGGCGCCGGCTTGCGGGTGCGCGGCCGGCCCTGCGGCCAGGCGAGCGGATAGCCGGGCTCGATCTTCGGATCGCTCATAGCCCGGCCTCGGTGCGCAGCTTGCCAGCGTGCTCGAGCATGCGCGCGGCCGTCGCCTCGAGCGCGAGCGCGGCCGCGATCAGATCCTGGTCGGACACGCCCCGGGTGGCGGTGAGCTTGGTGCGGAGGCTCCGATCCTTTATGCCGAGCCCCTCGGCGAGCTGCTCCTGGCCCAGCATTTCGGCCGCGGTTGCCAGCCCCGTCATGCGGATCACGCTGACGATCGTCGGAGCCTGTACCGCTTTTCCGGTACGGGGAGCCGCGCCCATCATGCGGACTTCCAATCGAGCCAGCCGAGCACCGGCCGCCCCTCGTGGCCGTGCTCCCACACGAACCAGGCGAAGGCGATTACGCCCTTGTCTGTCTTCTCGTCGGCGACGCGGCCGCGCCCCATCGGCACGCGGCGCGACATGACCCACACGCGCGCGAGCGGCGTGGTCGGGAACCAGGCGCCGCGGTCCTGCCCTTCCAGGAAGGCCAGACGTAGGAACAGCGCGACCTTGCCGCGCATCAGGTTGCCCGGCCGATCGGGCGAGGTAAGCACCAGCGCGCGGTCGACGAACTCGACCGCCCAACGGAATGGCGGGTTGGTGACGACGTTCGGCGCCTGCGGCGACCACTCGGCGAGGAAGTCTCGGCCGCCTTCGCCGAATCCGCGGTCGATCAGGTCGGTTGAGACGACGCGATAGCCGGCAGCTTCCAGCTCGCGCGACATGGCGCCGTCACCGCATGCCGGCTCCCATATGCTGCCCTCGAACCGCTCCACCCTCAGCAGCGCGCGCGTGGCGGCCGGCCAAGTCGGATAGAAATCGTGTGTCTCGCGGTTCGCAGGATCCGGCACCTGGGCGCGCGAGAACGCCGCGCCGGCTTCCTCGCTGAGCGGCTTGAGGCTCATGATGGCGCACCGTCGTGCTGCACGCCGTCGAGCAGCCGGCCGGCGCGGCGCTTGCCGATCGCCATCATCTGCATGGCGCCGGCGCCGGCCGCATAGACGAGCGTCCCGGGCGGCACCTGCAGCCGGGACCATTCGTCCATGTCAAAGCCGTCGCCGCTCGCGTGGAGGACGCATTGCGCCACCTTGCACTTGCGCGGCCCCTCGGGCTGATTGTGCGCCAGCCGGGGATGATAGAGCTGCTCGTCGGTGATGACGGTCTCGTCGATCGCGCAGACCGGCGCCCACTCGCCCCATTGCTTGAAGAGGAAGGGTACGCCGGCGCTGGCGCACTGATCCCGTAGGGAGCGGGCCCAGGCCGGATGCATCGGCCGGGCGCCGCGGCCGCTCTCTCCCCCGACCACCACCCAATCGAGCGCGCGATGCTCCGGGCCGTCGCCGCTGTACCAGTAGCCGTCTTCGCTCTTGAACTCGTAACAGCTGCCCGCGAGCAGCGCGTTCAGCTTCCAATCGTTGTCTTCGAACTCATCCTCGCCGTCACCGACAGGTGCGGCCACGTGCTCGAGGTCGATCGGCCCGAGCAGCGGCTCGGCGCTGATCCAGCGCATGGCCGCTGGCGTCGCCAGCAGATCCGGGATCCGCTCGTCGGCGCGGCGCTGATCCTCGGTTGAGACTCCGAGCATAACGTTCGGAAGCGGGCCTCGCTCGAGCAGCTCGACGATCGCCGGCATCGAGCGATAGGCGTCGGCGTTGAGCTGGGAGGCGCGAACGGCGATATGCTGCGCACGCTCAGCCAATGCGCTGACGTAGCGGCGCATGTTGCCCGATCGCTTCGTCAGAACCTGGAAACGGTGCCGGCGCCCGGTGACGGCGCAGAGCGCCATCACGGCGAACACCTGATCGAGCATGAACTCGGTCACCGCGTCGTGGAAAAGGTCGCCGTGCGCGCAGACGAAGATATCGCGCGGCCGCGCCCACTCCAGCGGCAACGTCAGCCAGGGCTCGTAGAGCCTCACCGTGCCGTTCCACACCGGCCCTGCCTTCGTGGGGGTGGTCAGCCCGACCCGGCTGGGGTGGTTCGCCAGGCGCGTGCCGGCGAGCAGCATGGCATAGCAGTTCGTGCAGCCAGGCGTGTGGATCGAGCAACCGTTGATGATGTTCCAGGTGGCGTCGGTCCACTCGATCTTGGTGGTGTCGGCCATTAGCCCTCCCCTTCCTGATCGTCCGATGCGGGAGGCGCGATGCTGGCGGCGATCGCCTGCAGGTCGGCAATCAACCCATTCAGCCCTTCGCGGGTGATGAAGGTGGCGACGCCTTCCTCTTCGAACCCGGGCTCAGCGCGCAGGCCGCCGAACAGCGTCAGCAGCACGCCGCCGGGTGCTGGCAGCGGCATGGGTGCCCAGCCGAGCCGAATGCCGGCATGCACGTAGCAGACGATCGGATTGCCAAAGATGCCGACGAACGGGTCCGGGTTCGGCAGCCAAGCAAAGCCGCGCTCATTGACGACGATCGGCGTGCTGATTGGCGGCAGGGGACCAGCCGTGCGGGACGAGGCAGACAGTCCGGTGAGTTCCGCGACGCGCTCGGGGGTGAACTCCGGGCCCATCACAGCATGCCCAGCGCTTGCATGTAGGTTTCCAGGATCAACTCTAACTCCTGGAACTCCTCCTTTTTCATTTTCCGGATCGACATGATCTTCTTGATCGCCTTCGGGTCGTATCCGCGGCTCTTGGCCTCGGCGAACACGTCTTTGATGTCGTCGGTGATTCCCTTTCTCTCCTCCTCGAGCCGCTCGGCGCGTTCGATCAGGAGGCGCAGCTCCTCGGCCGCGACCTGGCCGCCGCCCATGCCCTCGCCGCGTTCTTCAGCCATGCGCCGCCTCCCCTTTCGAGAGGGCGGCCAACTTCTTCGCGGCAGCGGCCAGCATGTGTGGCGAGGCGTCCGGCCCGACACCCATGCGCTCGTAACCGAAGCGCTCTACGTGTGCGGCCCAGCGTTCTGCTTCGGCGATCGCCAGCTCGAGCTCGTTGCCAGCCATTAGCCGATCCCCAGCAGCGCGAGGATCCCGGCCGTGTTGAGCACGTGGCCAACGACCTGGCCCAGGATGACGGCGCCGGCGGCCATGACGACGCACTCGCCGAGCGAGCGAAGCAGGCTCGGTTCGTCGCGCTCGGCCTCGCAGGCGGCACAGTCGCAAGCGATCGGGTGAAGGTCGGGCAGGAATGGCTGGGCGAGATCCAGCGGGCGATGCAGGCTCATGAGCGGCGCTCCCGTTTGTGGATGATGAAGTCGGCCGCAGCGGCTGCGAACATCACAGCGACCAGGATGAGGGCGGCGAAGTCGCCGTCGTTGCGCCCGTCCCGGGCGGCGATCGCGACGCCGATCGCGAAGGCGATCGTCACCAGCGCGACGCGGATCCGGAGGCGGTTCTTCGTCACGCGACGGCGCCTCGCATTGGCTCGGTCTCTGACTGAGGCGCGGCCGATTCCTGGCAGGCCGTGCAGAGATCCTGTCCCTCGACCCACGCGCATTCTTCTCGAGCCTGAGTGCACGGGCACCGCCAGCTGCAGGCGCAGACGCGGCAGATGCGCGGCGTGTGGATCGGATCGCGCTCGCCACGCGCGATCGCGGCCAGGCTGTCGAGCACCGACCGGTCGAAGCGGAAGACGCTGCGCAGCGCGTCGATCGTGTGAATGGACGCCGGCACCTGGTCCGCCTCGATCGCCTCGAGCCACGCCATGCGATCATGCTCAGGCACGTGCGGATGGGTTGCGATTCGAGCCGCCACGTACTGCAGGCTCAGCTGCTGCGCGGTGCGGCGCGTCTTGATGTACGAGCCAGGCGTGAACTTGACGGTGGCGGTCCAGCTGGTGCGGGCTTTGGCGATCGTCGGCATGGGCGGCGTCCAGGCAGCACAAAGCCGCTCCGCGAAGCGCGAGAGGCGACGCGGGCGGCAGGTGCGGAAAAGGGGAAGTCTCGGCAGTGTCGGGCGCTGCGGCCGAGCCGGCCCGGTCAGATCAGGGCGGCTGGGGAGATTGCGGGTCGGTGAGGAGACGGATGCCGACGCGGGCGGCGGCAATGAACTCTTCCAGCTCGCGCAGCGCGTCGCGACGATCCTGATCGGACGCACCCGGGAACGAGGCGACGATCATCTTCTCCTTCGCCTGCGCGCCCTCGCGGATCATCGCGCACACGGCGCGGGCAAGATCGATGCCGGCGGCAAAGCGGCGCGTGTGCGCCGCCTCCAGCCGCAGCGAATAGGTTTCGTGCATCGGCGCGCCCTCGCCACCGCCAGCCTGGAAGGCGAGGTCGAGCAGCTCGGCCGCTTCGATCGGGCAGCCGCGCTCCAGATCCGGATCACTCCAATCGCGCACGGTACGCTCGCGCTGGCCCACCGCCTCGGCCATCGCGGCCCAGCCGATCTGCGCTGCAATTCGCGTCAGCGCATTGTCGTAAGTCAGCGGGGCGCGGGGCTTGGTCATGCCGTCACCGCGAAGCGCCGTGCGGATCGCGGCCGACACGGATGCGAACCGGTGAGAAAAGACGACGCCGGCAACACGCCGCCGACGCCGCCTTTTCCAGGGAGCTTACTCAGATGCGACAGACACACGTCCTGCGTCGCCCAACGCGGGTTCCGGCCGGTCTGTCCACGGCCGAAAGGGGTTGAGAGAGTGCGCGCGGTCATACCACCGCTCCCTCAGTCGGCTCAGGGCCGTACACGTCGGGGCGGAGGCGGTGACGGCTGATGCCGGTTGCCTCCTCCACCTTCAAGACGTGCTCCGCCGGAAGCGGTTTACCGCGTCGAACCCACTTCCAAACAGCTGCCTGAGATGTGCCCAAAAGCCGACCAAGCGCAGATTGGCCGCCGGCTGCATCAACAGCATCGGACAAAGCTTGATTCGGAGTCGTGAGGCTCGACATGCACACCACCTACAACCATGGCTGTAATTCCGTCAACAGACACTCGCCCCTACAGCGCAAAAACTTTGGCTGTAGGTTGCCGCTGATGGTCGATGGTCAGCGACTCTCCTCCCGAATGCAGTCTCTGGGTTTATCTCAGTCCGAACTGGCGCGCCGCGTCGGCGTGGCTCAGCAGACGATCTACAAGCTCATCACGGGCGCCTCTCGTAGCTCATCGCACCTTCATCGGATCGCAAGAGAGCTGAATACTACGCCCGCGTTTTTAACGGGCGAGACCGACGATCCCGATCAGAGTGCGCCTCCCGAGCCAGAACTATCTCACGATGAACTGACACTAGTTCGATGCATTCGGGAGATTGAGGCACCGGATCGGGAAGCCTTGCTGCATCTCGCGAGATCCTTGCCGAGGGCCGATCGGAGCGCGGCTCTCGCTAAGAGCTGGACGGAGGTGCTTCCTCCGGAACGCGCGCTGGCGCAAATGTTCGAGGGCCTGCTGATGGCAATGGATCGTCAGCTTCCTCTGGCCGAACAAGGCGCGCTGCTTGCGCGGCGATTGCCCATCGGTTTGTCGCAGCTCGTAGATCTGCTGCCCGCTGGATCGGTTCCTGCTGATACCAAGCCTCGTCGATCGCGGCCCACTCCTGTTCCTGCACCGCAATGACGGCGGCGCACCGGACTTCGCAAGGTATGCATGCTTTCCGGCATCCAGGCGTTGCTCGGTACATGACGTCATTCATTATCCCGCTCCCACGGCTACTTGGGGCCGCAAGGCTAAGAGAGCGTTCTTCAACATTTGCTGCAGTTTGGCTGCTGTCCATCGCTGTCGGCGGTTGCAGTGATCCGGTTGCAGACGCTGAGCGTCAGCTCGAGATCGTAAAAGCTGATCGGTCTTCTACACGCCGCGATGTTTGCCGAGCCTCCAAAGCTGTGGCTGCAGCTTACCTGCAGGCAAACGACAGGAAGGGATATGGCGACGCAAAGCTCTTCGCGGAGGCAGATTGTTTGTTAGCCGATGGCGGTTACGGCGATGAGCTACACGACGGCTTGGAATAGCGGGTACCGCGTGGGTACCGCAGCTGAGCATAAGCTCACGATGGGCGCAAAACGGGGCGTTCCGACGCACCGCGGCGGAGGGTATCTCCGCCGTTGTATGATGTGGATCGTAACAGGAGGATGGAATGACAAACGCGACCTTCGTCCCGCTCGAGGAGTTTGAGCCTGCCGATCTTTCCACCTGCAATGACGGACTCTTTCAATCCGCGCTTCAGGTTGAGCCCTTTGGCAACATACTGGTCACCACCGGCGAGGACGCACGATTTGTCGTGTATTTGGACGACCCAAAAGGAGCGCTCGCCATCCCGCTCCCGACTGGTGACGGTCGATCCGTGATAGGTGCGCTCTGGCCAAAGCCTAAGGTCGAAGTCGATCCCAGATCCCTCTACAGTTTGGACCGAGAGGCAGAGGCCGTCGGCGATCTGATCCTCACGGCAACGCCGGCAATCGTCGCCAGGGAGCCGAACGGCTGGCCAGATGAGGGGAAGCGCATCCCGATGTGGGGCGAGCATGTGGATGCGGGAAAGCTCATCGGAGCCCGCTCATGGCGCCTTGTGAGCGTAGTCGGTGAGCAGCGACGCGTGCTCTTCGAACGACGACAGAAGGACAGCTAAGGTCCGCGTCGATCACGCACCTCAACGCAAGCTAACTAGCGTTCTTGATACGTTCCGGTTTATGGCGGCTCGATGGTCGGGCCGCCCAAGACGTTGCAGGATCTCAGGAAGGTCGAAGGTGCGGTGCGGGTCACCTGCCGCGCCTGCAAGCGGGTGACGTTTCACGATCGCGAGGAGATGATCCAGCTGCGGTCGGCGGGCCTGCAATCGTGCGACTGGGCGGCCGTGGTGCATGGCATGCGGTGCGGCCACTGCTTGGGCGAAAACGTGAAGGTGGAGATCGAGGCATTTGCTGACGGGCTGCCTGCGCTACGCCGGCGCCGCGCGGCAATGATCACGATCGAGCTTGCGCTGTTTATTCTACGACAGGCGGCATATTCCGGATCGCGCGCCACGATCCCGGTTGAGGCAGTACGCCTGGCGCTGCGCGCGTTGCACCCGTTCTTGCAAGATCGCGGAATGCTTGAGCGGTTCTGGATGGCCTACGCCAACCCGAGCCCACATCCCTGGGGCGGCCCCGGCAGCTGCTTCAACGACCTCGTGCGCGGGCTGATGAAGCGCGGCTTTGCCGTGCCTGCCGAGTTCCGGTGAGCCGTTACGCTAGCGCGACAAGCGGTTTCCCCCTATGTTCCAGAACGGGGGAAGACATGGCCGCTACCACCGCAATGTTGCCGCCAACGCGGGCGGGAAGGAGCCGAAGCGCAGCGCTAAAGCCGCGCCGGCGTGAGGAGGTACTGGCGTTCATCGTCGAGCGCCTGGCGCGCGGGCAAGGGTGCCCCAGCATCAAGGAGATCGGCGAGGCGGTCGGCGTCAGCGAAACGCGGGCGCGCCAGCTGGTAGAGCAGCTCGTCAAGGCGAAGATCATCGGTCGTACGGCCGGGCTGCAGCGCAACCTGGTCGTACGCGACGTCACGCATGCCCGTGAGATCGTGGTGGAGGTGTTCCGCCGCATCGGGGGCATGGCGGCCGCGCCGCTGGGCGAGCTGGTCGGGCACTGCGCGCAAGCGCAGCTGCCGATCGTCGCAGTGCTGGAGCATATAGCCGAGCATGACGACGACCTATCGGGAACAGCCTAGCACCGCGAGCGATCCCGGTCGGTTCAGCTCCACCGCGTACGAGCAGCAGCGCGTCGCGCATCTGGTGCTCGGCTCCCCGCGCCCAACGCCGGATCCGCCGAAAAAGCCCAAAGGCATGTCCAAGCTGGAATGGCGGGCGACGCGGGAGCGGTTGCGGCAGGAAGCGACGCGGCTTGCGCCGGGGATCGAGGAGCGGGTGGCGCTCCGCGAAGCCTGGCGCGGTATCGCCGGCACGCCAGAGACCAACGAGCATGCCGTGGTTGTCGCCAGTCGCGAGGGCGCGCTGGCGCGCCTGGTGCAGACCGGTGCGCTCGACGCGCATCAGCTCGCGGCCGCGCAGGACATCGCGACCGCCTACACCCTGATCACCGCCGATGTGGCGGTGCGCACGGCCAAGCTCGAGCGCAGCACCGGCGGCGGGCCGAACGCCGCCTCGGCCGAGCGGATCGCCCGCGTGCTCCTGGAGCGCGCTTACACGCAATGGCGCGCCGACGTGGCCCCACATGCCGACATGCTGCTGGCGATCATCGTCGACGACGTGGGGCTGACCGCGGCGGCGCGGCGCTGGCGCATGTCCAACCGTCGCACCCGCTCGCTCCTGACGCTGTCGCTCGATCGCTGGCGCCGGCACTGACCCCTGCGCTTTCGCGCACTGCGCGAATGAGCAGGGCGTAAATCGGTCACGCAACGGTCAAATCCGACCCCGCCACAACTGCGCCCGCCGCCCCGCCACGGGGTGAGCGGGCGCTGTCGTTTCGGGGATCCGGCATGCAACTCATTCAATCGATCCTGGGTGCGGATGTCGCCGCAGCCGAGGATGACGAATTCACCGCAACGGCGCGGCGACTGAGCCTTTACCGTCGCAAGACGATCGAGCGCCTGACGCTCGAACAGCTGCCGCTTCGCCGTGCTGCCTACGCCCTTCGTCGCCGTGCCCGCGGCCCTTCCAAGCTCGCCCGCCGGCTGCGCCGGCGCAACGAGCTCGGCCGCGCCGGGAGCTTCTGAGCCCCATGCCGGCGACGAGCCAGCGCCGCCCGGCGCAACTGGACGAATTGGATCGTCTCACCCCCCGTTGGGACGACATCGTCCGCCGGGCGGCGCTGGCCACCCGATCGATGCGCGAGACGCACCAGCTCGAGGAAGACGCCCAGGCGTTTGCCGATGACCTGGTCGCCGCCTTTCGCGGGCGCAACGCGCGTCGGCCGAGCGCCGCCCCGTTGCGCGTCAGCGCCGATGGCCATTCGGCGCTGTTCTGATGAGCATCGTCGAGCAGCTCGAGGCGCAGGCGCAGGCCGGCCATGCCGATACCGACCTTGTCGGGGTTCCTGTTTCAATGATCCGCACGATCGCCACTCGGCTTCGTGAGGGAGAAGCCGCGGCAGCACAGCTGCGCGCGAGCACCAAGGTTCGCCTATTCTGCGAAGGGATCGCCAAGTGAAAATCGCCACCCCCCGCACCACCGACCAGGCGCTCGAGCTGGCGAAGCGATACGCCGCGATCGGCGCCGACGTCGCCATGCATGAAGCCGATCGGCAGGAACGGGTCGCCGCGATCGGCGCCGACATCGATATGAAGGTTGCCCCGCTGGTGGAAGAAGCCGAGGCGATCCGCGCGGCGCTCGAGCCTTGGTGGAAGAAGGCATCACCGGCGCTGCTGAAGGGCAAGCGCAAGTCGATCGACTTTGGCGGCTGCAGCATCGGTACCCGCCTCGCAGGCGAGAAGGTCGACTTCACAAAGGGTGACGACAAGGCCGCGCTCGCTGCCGTGCTGGACAGCCCGTGGAAGAGCAAGGCAACCTCGCTGAAGCGCGTCCTGGATAAGGCCGGTCTCCTAGTCACGCTGAAGGGCAAGAGCGCCGCGGCCGAGGGCCTGCGATCGCTGGGTTTCCGCATCGCCGGCGGTGAGGACGCCTTCTTCGTCAAGCGCATCGACAGCGCCGACGCCAAGGTTTCCGCCCAGCAGTGACCGTCGCGCCCGGCAAGCGGCTTCGCGGCCGCGCCGGCGTAGCTCAGCGGCTTCGGCGGCTGAAGCGGACCAATGGGCTGTGCGAGCACTGCCTCGCCAAGGGGCTAACCAGGCCGGCCGACGTGGTCGACCATATCCGGCCGCTGGCGCTCGGCGGCCTCGACGTTGACGACAACACCCGCAACCTGTGCGAGCCGCACCACAAGCAGGTGACGATCGAGCAGTTCGGCCACCAGGTCGCGCACGGCGGCCGCGGCGTCACCACCTCGGGTCGGCCGATCGGCGCCGACCATGCCTGGAACCTCGATCGACGCCCGACCGACCCCGCCGACCCGCCTCGACCCCGCCGACGGCCAGCAGGCCCCCCGGGGGGTCGAAAGTGAGGGCGACCGAGGGTCGGACACCGCGCAGTGGGGCCGTGCGCAATGCGAGGTGTTCCAGAGTAAAAAGTTCGGGCTGACGGAAGGGTGATGCGATGACCGATCCCGCTCCCAAGCCGAAGCGCAAGCCGCGGAAGGCGCCGGCCAAGAAGACGTCGCCCGCGCCCGCGATCGAGCGGCTAGAGATCGGGAACGTGCTGGAACCGGACTGGACGGCGCTGCTGACAAACGAGGCAGAGCGCGAGATCGCGTCGGGACACTGGCAGCGGATCGCGCGCGAGATGCACGAGCGCGAGATCCTGTCATCGTCGAACGGCCATGCCGTGCAGCGCCTGGTGCTCGCCTACCTGGTCTACAACCGCTGCTCGACCGAAGTCGCATCGGGCGGGATCGTCGACGAGCCCGACAACGAGAAGAACCCCAAGGCGATCGCCCGCCTGTCGATCCACTACAAGGCGATGCGCGAAGCGGAGAACACCGCCGAGCGCCTCGAGGCGCAGCTGGGGCTTTCACCCGGGCGGCGCGGCAAGGTCGCGAAGGTCGTAGCGAAGCGTGAGCGCCGAGCCGGCGCCGACGCCTTCCTTGGCGCGCCGGGTTAGCGCCGAGCCGCTCGATCCCACCACCGCCTGGGCGGCGGCGGCGGTTCGCGGCGACTTCGTCGTCGGCGAGTTGGTCCGGTACGCGGCGGAGCGGCACCTGCGCGATCTGCGCGACGCGGAGAAGCGCGGCTACTTCTGGCGTCCCGAGCTCGCGCAGCGCGCGCTCGATTTCTTCCCGTCGTTGTTCACGATCACGGACGGCCCGGCGGAGGGAAAGCCGTTCCACCTGATACCGTATCAGACCTTCATCGTCGGCTCGCTGATGGGCTGGGTGAATGCTGCGGGGCGCTGGCGATTTCGCACCGCCTATGTCGAGACGGGCAAGGGCCAGGCCAAGTCGCCGATGATGGCGGGCCTCGGCCTCTATGCGATGGGCTGGTGCGGCTTCCGACGCTCGCAGATCTACTCGATCGCGGCGAACAAGCAGACCTCGATGGTGCTGTTCAAGGATGCCACGGCAATGTGCCGTGCGCAGGTGCCGGGGTACGACGAACACGAGACGCTGGAATCGATGGGTCACGTCGTGATCCGCGGTGAAGGCGACAATGCCGGCAAGATCGAGCACCCGGGATCGCAGTCGTTCTTTCTGCCGCTGGCGGACGGCAAGCAGCAGTCAGGGCCTCGGCCGCGCATGGTGCTGGCCGACGAGATCCACGAGTTCAGCTCGATCGACCAGATCGAGATCTGGCAGGCGGCGATCGACAAGATCGCCGGCAGCGCGATGATGGTGCTGGGCAGCAATACCCCACCGGTGTCGCAGCATGTCGGCACCGAGATCTCCGACACCGCGCAGGCGGTAGCGAAGGGCGATGTCAAAAGCGACACGGCTTTCGGCTTCGTCGCCAGGACCGACAAGGGCGATCGCGAGACGATCTTCGAGAACGAGGAAGCTTGGTACAAGTCGTTGCCGGCGCTCGGCGTCACTTATCCGATCACCAACATCCGCGAGGCCGTCGCGGAAGCGCAAACCCGCCTGTCCAAGGCGGCATCGGTAAAGCGGCTCTACTTCGGCATTCCCGCCGGCGCCGCGAACTTCTGGATCAACGAGGAGAGCTGGGGCGCGGTCCTCGACGTCATCGATGACGAGACGATGCAGCTGCTGCGCGGGTGCCGCTGCTGGCTGAGCCTCGATCTGTCCAAGAAGAACGACCTCACGGCGCTCACCGCCACCTGGATCGATGGAGACGGGATCCTCTGGCAGAAGACCTGGTATTGGACCGCCAAGGACGGCGTCGAGGACCGAGCCAAGCAGGACGGCGCGCCGTACCTCGACTGGATCGAGGCGGGCCACCTCAATGCGGTCGGCGGGGCGACGATCGACTACACGTTCGTCGCCGAGCAGGTGAAGCGGATCTGCGCCGAGCACGACGTCGTCGAGCTGGTTTTCGATCCGGCCAAGATGGCGGACTTCGAAACCGCCTGTGAGACGATCGGCTTCCCCGCCTGGCGTTTCAAGAACGCGGACGAGCCGACCGGCAAGGGGCTGAAGATGGTGAGCCACGCGCAGGGCAAGCGCGTCGTGTTCGAGGATCGGCAATATTGCATGCCGCGATCGATCCAGCGGTTCGAAGATCGGATCCTCACCAACCGGATCGTGATCGACAATTCGCCGGTGACCTACAGCTGCGCGGCTAATGCCGCGCTGGATGACGACGCGCAGGGCAATCGGTGCTTCGACAAGAAGCGGTCACGTGGCCGCATCGACGGCATCGTTACCTGCGCCATGGGCGCCGGCGCGGCCGACAATGTCGAGATGAAGGGACGGACCTATGGCGGATCCTACGTCGTCGACCTTGACGATGATGATGACGACGACAGCGGCGACGACGCATGAGTGACATTGTGAACGGCTATCGCCTGTCGAGCCGCGCGGCCGAGGCAGCGCGCGGCCGCGGTGGTCAGGATACCGGGCCGGCGATCGAAAACGCCGTCTCGAGCGCGGCGATCGCCACGGCAGATCCCGGCGACGTGTTCGAATGGTTCGGCGGTGGCCAGCAGGCTGCCGGCATGACGATCACGCCGGAAACGGCGATGCGGTCGACCGCGGTGTGGCGGTGCGTGACGCTGATTTCGGGCGCGCTGATGACGCAGGAGCTGGGCGTGTATCGCCTCTCGCCCAAGGGTGAATTCATCCGCGAGCATGGCCATCCGTACGATCGGTTCCTGAACTGCGAGCCGAACCAGGAGATGACGTCGGCGGTGTTCGTGGAGAACATCGCGATACAGCTGCTGCTGCGCGGCAACGGCTACGGCCTGATCCGCCAGGCGCGCAACGGCACGATCACCTCGATCGACTTCTACTTTCCGGCGCGCGTTCTGCCGTATCGGTCGGCCGATCGGTCGATCTGGTACCGCTTCACCAACGAGGACGGCACCACCGAGGATCACCACGCCTCCTACGTGCTGCACTTCAAGGGGCCTGGGCTAAGCGTCGACGGCATTCGAGCGCTGTCGCCGATTTCAAACCACGCCCAATCGGTCGGCATCAATCTCGCAACCCGCGACTATGAGGCTGGCCAGTTCGAGCGCGGGCTGATGACCAACGACTATTTCCAGTTTGCCGGCGAGGTCAGCCGAGAGCAGCGGGCTGCGTTCAAGGAATACCTTCGCAAGAAGGCGATGGGCATCACGAACGCCCACAATCCGCTGCTGCTTGAAGGCGGCGCGGAGTGGAAGCGGGTCGCGGTGACCGCCAAGGACGCGCAGCTGCTCGAGCTGCTGCAATATTCGGTCGTCGACGTGTGCCGGATCTACGGCGTGCCGCCCAACATGGCAGGCGAGACGTCGGGCACCTCCAATTGGGGCACCGGCGTCGAGCAGCAGTCGATCGGCTTCGATCGCTGGACGATCCTGCCGCACAAGGTGCGCATCGCCGGCGAGTGGACGCGCAAGCTGTTCCCGGTCGTCGGCGCCCGTGCGCCGCAATATTTCGTATGGTGGAACGACGACTTCCTGCTGTCGGGCGACAGCAAGGCGATCGCCGCCTACCTGCGCGCCGCGCTCGGCGGCAACCAGCTGCCCGGCTGGATCAGCAAGAACGAGGCGCGCCGCAAGGTGAACCTGCCGCCCGTTCCGGATGGCGATGCGATCTACTCGCCGACCGGCGAAGCACCGGCGCCCGAGCCCACCTCCACCGGCGACGACGCACTCGACGACGCGCTGCCGGCCGACGACAAGGACAATCCCGATGCAGCGTAAGCTCTTCAACCTGGCACAGGCGAACACCGGCAAGGGCACTGGCATCCGCTCCGAGGTCACCGACGACACCGCGACGATCTACGTCTACGACATCATCGACCCATACTGGGGCGTGTCGGCTGCAGATCTCGCCAAGGCGCTCGCCGGTATCACGGCAAAGAACATCGTTCTTCGGATCAACTCGCCGGGTGGCGACGTGTTTGAAGGCCGCGCCATGATGGCGCAGCTCGTCGGGCATGGCGCAACGATCACGGCCAAGATCGACGGCCTCGCCGCCTCGGCCGCCTCGGTGCTCGCGCTTGCCGCCAGCACCGTCGAGATCGCCGAAGGCGGGTTCTATATGATTCACAAGGGCTGGACGTGGATGATGGGCAACGCGGACGACTTCCGCGACGCCTGCACCCTGCTCGACAAGATCGATGCCGCGATCATCGAGGCCTATGCCGGCAAGTCGGGCAAGTCGGCCGAAGAGATCGGCGCGTGGATGAAGGCAGAGACCTGGTTCAGCGCGCAGGAAGCGGTCGACGCCGGCTTCTGCGACCAGATCATGCCGACCACCGCGGCTGGCCAGGCGAATGCCCGCGCCTTCAATCTCGCCGTCTACGACAAGGCGCCGCAGGCGCTGACCGAGCAGCCGGCTGAGATCGATGAAGCGCCGCGGCTGCGCGCGATGGGTCGCCTCGGCCTTTACGAACGAACGGCGGCCTAAGCCGATCACCCCTGGCGCCGTCCCCGGCACCCCTGTGGCCCCGCCTCATCCGCGGGGCCTTTTCTTTTGGAAAGAAGGTATCCCATGATCAACATCAAGGCGCTCCGGGACGAGCGCGCCGCAAAGGCGAAGGAAGCCCGCAACCTCGTCGAGAACAACACCGGCGCGGCCTACACGGCCGAGATCAGCGCGCAGGTTGACGGTATCTATGCCGATATCGACCGGATCGATGCGAACATCGCCGCTGCCGAGCGCCAGGCGCGCATCGATGGCGATGCCGCGCAGGATGACGCCGGCCGGGAAGCGAACGATCGCCTTCGCGCCGACCTGTCGCCGGATCAGCGCCAGCAGCACGACGGCTACAACGCCGCGTTCCGCAACTTCCTGGTTCGCGGCGAACGCGGCATGACCGCCGAGGAGATGATGCTGCTCCGCAATGGTCCGGTGCAAGGTGCACAGACCACGCAGACGCCGGCGACCGGCGGCTATCTAGTGCCGGCCGGCTGGGGTGGCCAGCTGCTCGAGGCGCTGGCGGCGTTCGGCGGGATGCGCGACGTCGCGACCGTGTTTGCCACGGCCGGCGGCAACCCTCTGCCGTGGCCGACGGTGGACGAGACCGCCTCCGAAGGCGAAATCGTGCCGGAGAACGTCTCGGCGGCCGACGGCGATATGTCGTTCGGCACCACGCAGATCGGCGCGCGCAAGTACAGCTCGAAGGTCGTCGCGGTGCCGTTCGAGCTGCTGCAGGACCAGGGCCCGGGCATCGACATCGAGGCATTCATCCGCCGCGCGCTTGCGATGCGCATTGCGCGCATCACCAATCGGCACTTCACGGTGGGCAGCGGTGCCGGCGAGCCGGAAGGCATCGTTACCGCGGCGGGCATCGGCAAGACCGCCGCCACTGGTCGCGCGACGTCGGTGATCACCGACGATCTCACCGACCTCGAGCATTCGGTCGATCCGGCCTATCGCTCGCTGCCGGGTGTCGGCTGGATGTTCCATGACACCACGCTGCGCGAGCTGAAGAAGCTGAAGGATGCGGACGGTCGCCCGCTGTGGCTGCCGGGCTTCAGCACCAAGGAGCCGGACGTGCTCATGGGCTATCGCTACACGATCAACCAGCACATGCCGCAGATGGCGGCGAATGCGAAGTCGATCCTGTTCGGCGATCTGTCGGCCTACATGATCCGCGACATCATGCAGGTGACGCTCTTCCGCTTCGACGACAGCGCCTACACCAAGAAGGGCCAGATCGGCTTCCTCGCCTGGTCGCGCCATGACGGCAAGCTGGTGACCGCCGGCGCGCCGGTGAAGGCGTTCCGCAACTCGGCCAGCTGAGCTGCGGCGTGGGGCGAGCATGCGCTCGCCCCCATCCATTTCCTATACCGTCAGGAGGGTCGCTTATGACCACCAAGACCAAGCGTACGCCGGCGCCTGCCGGTGGCCCGTCCGCTCCAGCCGCCGCGATTGCCGCACCCGATGCGCAATCGGCCCCGGAAACCGCGGAGGCCGATCCGTCGCTCGCCGCTGAAGGCACGGCGCCCACCGCCACCGCAGCAGCTGAGCCTACCGCTCCGCCGGCGGAGCCGCCCTTGCCTGCAGCCGACGAGAAGCCTTCGTCCGAGCAGGAGCAAGCCTCCGAGCACGAGATAACCGAAGCTCGCGTCCTCGTTGCGTTCGACGAACATGACGTTGACGATATCGTCACGGCGCCCGTTGAAGTGATCGAGCAGCTGGCGATCGCCGGCCGCGTCGACCCGCACCCCGACGCAATTGCCTTTGCCAAGAGCCTGCTGGACGCCTGATGGCAGAGCCCGTCACGCTCGCCGAGATCAAGGCGGACCTTCGCCTCGATCTCGGGCCATCGGCCGATGACGGGACGCTGACGCGCAACATCACCGCGGCGCGCCGCATGGTGGAGCTGAAGACCGGACGCGTCATCGTTGGTGACGCAGCCGACGTTGCCGGCGACGATCTCGAGACGGCGAAGCAGGCGATCAGCATGATCGTCGGCACCTGGTACGCGAACCCGGAGGGCATCAGCGTCGACGGGCGCGGCGAGATGCCGCTCGGCGTCGGCTGGATCATCGCTTCATTGAAGCGCTGGGACGACGGCTGCGACGCATGACCGTCAGCGCAGGCGAGCTCCGTCACCGCATCGATATCGTCCGGTCGGCAAAGACACCGACCGGACGCGGCGGCTTCACCGAAACCGTGGCGACGATCGCCGGCAACGTGGCGGCGAAGGTCGAGGGGCTTACCGGTACCGAGGCGGTGAAGGAGAAGGTGCTGCGCGGCGTGCGCGTCTATCGCCTCACGATCCGCTGGCGCCCCGGCATCCTCACCAGCGACCGGATCAGCTATTCGGGTGATCCCGAACCGCTGAACATCCGATCGGCGGTCGACCTTGATGGTCGCCGGCGTTGGCTGGTGATCCACGCGGACACTGAAGCGTGAAGGCCACAGTTTGAGTCGCGATCGCGTGCGTGGCCTGGCGGAGGCTCACGCGCTGTTCAACGGCTTGCCGCCCGCAGCCGCCCACGAGCTGACGGACGAGATCGCACGGATCGCGCGCGACGTGTCCGCTCTGCAGCAGGACGTCGTCGCCAAACAGACCGGGCACCTGCGCGGCGGCCTGGTCGTCCAGCTGCTCACCGAGCGGCTTCAGGCGCGTGTTGGCTTGCTCGGCATATCTGGCGGCAGGCGGTCGAAAACAGCTCTTGGCGACCGCTATTACGGCCGCTTCGTCAACTTCGGCCGCGCGGCCCAGACCGTGGTCGTCACCCGCCGGTTGAAACGGCGCGTGAAAGGTAATGGGCGGAACGGCACCAAGCGCCGCGTAATCTACGAAGGCGCATCCAGGCGGCTGCGTCGCCGCGGACCCAACAAGGGCACGCCAATCGGCAGTCCGTACAAGATGCGCGTCCAGGCCAAAGAGGCGCGCGAGTTCGTTCACCTGCCAGCAGCGCAGGAGATCGCCGCGCAGCGCCTTGCCACCTTCTGGTCGCGCGTGCTTCCCGCAGCTGGAGCAGCATCATGATCCTGGCCGACCTCGTCGAGGCCGCGCGCGGCGCCGTTTTCGTCGCGATCGCGGCGGGCCTCGAAGGTTTGAATGCCGTCGCGCTCGACCACGTGCCGCAGGACCAGCCGGGCAACTTCGTCCAGCTGGACGACCTCGACTGGTCCAACGAGGGCGGCAAGCAGGATCCCGAGCTTCGCATCACGATCGACGTCGTGA
Source organism: Sphingomonas dokdonensis (assembly GCF_002197685.1). Lineage (GTDB taxonomy): Bacteria > Pseudomonadota > Alphaproteobacteria > Sphingomonadales > Sphingomonadaceae > Sphingomonas > Sphingomonas dokdonensis. Next base: position 21,140 of record NZ_NBBI01000013.1, read on the forward strand.
CGATCTACCGTGGCCAGGACCGCGCCGAGCTGCTCGGCATCATGCATGCCAACGAGCGCGCGCTCGTGGACGCGCCGATCGTCGCCGACGACGTCGCGATCACCGGCGTGAGCCTCGTCGGCGGATCCGCCAGCGGCGCTGGACCCGATGGGCTGACCTACGCCGGCCTTCAGACTTTCGAACTTTTCGCAGAGCCGGCCTGAGCCGGGAGACAGGAGCATATCATGGCAACGGAACGCGGCGCCGACTGGCGCATCGAGGTAAAGGGCACGGGTGACGACTACGACCCGATCGGCGGCGAGATCAGCTTCGACTGGTCGCGATCGTCGAACGAGATCGATGAAAGCACCAAGGATGACGGCCAGTATGGCAGCACATCCTTTGGGCAGCAGAAGATCACCTTCCGGGTGAACGGTAACGTCAAGCTGCCGGACCCCGGCCTGTCCGCGATCGCAAGCGTCTCCAAGGCCTCGCCCCCGGAGACGATCATCCGCGTCACCAAAGGCGCGATCGTGAAGTATGAGGGACCTGTCGCAGTCGGCAACTTCTCGTCGACCCATCCCAAGGATGGTCCGGTCACCTACACGTTCGACATGGCGAACAAGGGCGCGCCGACCGTCGACAACTTTGCCGCGGCCGCATGAGCGCGGCAGCGATCGCCGAGCGGGGCGAGCATACGCTCGTCCTCGCCAGCACCAGCTATCGCCTGCGGCCCAGCCACCAGGCGATGCGCGCCATCGAAGCGAAAACCGAGCGGTCGTCGCTTGAGCTGGTACGTATGGGGAATGTCGGCGCGCTTGGCCTGGACCAGCTCGGCACGATCGCGGCCGAGCTGATCCGCGCCGGCGCCGAGGATGACCTGACCCGCGCTGTCGATGCCGAGCGCATTGGCGAGCTGATCTACGAACAGGGCGTCGCCGGCGTGACGTTTCGCCTGACGGCCGTGCTCGCCGATGCGGTGAGCGGCGGGAGGAAGGCCTCGGGGGAAGCGAAAGCGCCAGCGGCGACGATGGAGATCGCTGGCGCAGCCTGATGGGGCTGGCGCTCGATACCTTCAGCTGGTCGGCGGACCAGTTCTGGCAGGCAACGCCGCACGAATTCTGGGCGATGATCGACGCGCGGGTCGCGGCGAACAAGCGGTGACGGCGAGGAGGGGCAATGGCACGAGGTAATCGCCAGGACCTGTACCTCGCCGTCAACGGCGACGTTCGCGGCCTGCAAAACACCGTCAAGGTCGGTCGCACCGTCCTCAACGAGTTCGGCAGCACGGCCGGCAACGTGCTCGAGGAGGTCGAGCGCCAGTTCCAGAAGATCGGGGCCGGCGGCCTGCCAGCTGGCCTGAAGGAAACCGAGCGCGCCTATACCGAGACGTTCCGCCGCATTGGCGCCGCCGCGCGCGAAGCGGCGAACGCGCCGACCGGCCAGGCAGCGATCCAGATCCTGGACGCCAATGCGTCGCGCGCGGCCGCAGACGCGGCAACCAACAAAGCCGCTGCCCTGCGGATCGTTGCGGAGGCTGCGGCAAAGGCCGATCAGGCGACCGGCGGCAACTCGGCCGCCACCCGGGCCTATGCCGTCGCCGCCGCGACCGCTGCCGTGGAGGCGGACAAGGAAGCGGCTGCGCTGCGCGAGCAGGCCGGCATCATCGGCACGGTCGAGCAGCAGCTCGTCGGCTTGACCGGCGCGCAGCAGCGTAGCCGTGTGATGAGCGGCCAGGCCCGCGCCGGCTATCAGCAGCTGAGCTACCAGCTTGGCGATATCTCGATGCAATATTCGCTCGGGACCAGCGCCAGCATCATCTTCGCGCAGCAATCCGGCCAGGTGATCCAGGCGCTCCAACTGATCGGCGGCGAGGGCAACAAAGTCCTCAGCATCCTCGGCGGACCCTGGGGCATTGCGCTCAGCAGCGCGCTGGTCGTTGCCACACCATTCGTCGCCAAGCTGCTCGAAGGTGGAGACGCGGCAAAGAAGGAAGCCGATCAGCTTAGAGAGAATGCTGAGAAGGCGATGAGCGCGGCTGATGCGAAGAAGATCTTCGCGGCTACTGAGGCGGGGGCGATCGATGACGTGCGCGCGCTCACTGAGGAGCTCGAAAAGCAAAACGAGACGCTGAAGACGAACGCGGAGCGATTGAACATCCGCGCCAAGCAGCGGCTCGAGACGCTGCAGGAACGTCGCGCCGATGTGCAGTCGCAGCTCGACGATGCCAACGCGGCTGCGGCACAGGTCCCCGCGTCGGGTGGTGTCGCCGGTACCGCGTCAGTTGCTGCCAACGAGGCGCGCAAGCGCATTCAGGAGTTGGAGGCCACCCTCAAGCGGATCGATGGCGCCATAGCGAAGGCAGACGCGGCCCGGCTACGGACACGCGCGGATCTCGCCGGCGAAGCCGCACAACGAGCGACCGATGAGGTCGCCGCCATCAACTACCGGTACGAAGGCGCGAACGGCCTGATTGAGCAGGCAAAGAAGCGCGCGATCGCGGAAGGCACGGTTGATGCCGTGCTGACGCGGCAGCTGAAGACGCTGCGTGATCAGCAGAAGGCAGAGGTTGATACCGCTCAAAAGCGGGAGCAGGCGGCAAAGAGCAGCGCCAAGGACGGCCCGCTCACCACCTTTATCGCGCCCGTAAACGGGACCGTGTCCGGCCGCTTCAAGGAACAGCGCGTCGGACACCAGCATGCCGGCATCGACTATGCCGTGCCCGTCGGCACTGCCGTGCGCGCGCCGGCGGCCGGCACGATCGACGTCGCCGGTCAGCGCCAAGGCTACGGCAACGCGATCTACATCAACTTTGGCGGTGGCACGACAGCTCGGTTTGGTCACCTGAGCAAGTTCAACGTGAAGCCCGGCGATCGCGTGGAGGCCGGCGACATCATCGGCTATTCCGGCGGCGAGCCCGGGACGCCCGGTGCGGGGCGGTCGACGGGCGCGCACTTGCATTATGAGGTGCGGCGCGGTGGCAAAGCGGTGGATCCGCGCACCGGCAAGTTCCCGACCGACTCCGGTGGGGTCGGTGACAGCGCCGCGCGCCGCCAGCAGGCGGAGGCGCGCCGACAGGAAGCTGAGGAAAATCGGCGGGTTCAGAACGCCGACGCCTACGCCTCACTGCTGTCGCAGGCACAGGAGGCCCGATACCGGATCGAACGATCACGCGCCGTCACGATCGCCGAAGCGGCGGATCTGGACGTGGCCGCCGTCGAGCGCCAGCGCGCGGACTTTGATCGCGCCTTGCAGAAGGGCGTGGAGCTGGAGCGCTGGACGCAGGCGGAAGCCGACGCCGTCAAGCTGATCACGGCGCAGAACGCCGCGGGCGAGATCGCTGCCATTCGCCTTCGCGAGACGGCAGCTACGATCACCGAGCGCGCCGAGCTCGAGCGTGATGCTCTTGACGATCAGGCATCGTTGCTGCGGCTGCAAGGCGAACTGGCCACCACCGCTGCCGATCGCCGCGCAATCGCCCGCAAGCTTCTCAAGATCGAACAGGATCAGGTCGAGCTGGCGCTTAAAGCGCAAATCGCGAGCGAGCGTGATCCGGCGCGCCGCGCCTCGCTCGAACGCCGCCTCGCACAGACCCCAGCCGAATATCAGCTTCGCGAACAGGCGCTCGATCGCCAGAACGCGGATCCGCTGCAGGCCTATGGCCAGCAGCTGGTCGATGCGACAACGGATATGGACGAAGCGCTGAAGGGCGTTGCGGCGAACGGCTTCGGTGCGCTCGAGGATGCCAGCAGTCGGGCGGCCGCGCGCGCCGTGACCGATCTGCTGAAGATCCGGGGCGTCGCCGGCGACGTGGTCAACGGGATCATCCAGGACCTTGTCCGCCTGGCCGTTCAGAAGGCGATCGTATCGGCAGTAGGCACGAGCTTTTTCGGGCTGAAGGACGGTGGTCTGGTGCCCGGGTTCGCAGACGGCGGACTGCCAGGGTTTGCGTTCGGTGGTCGGCCTTCCGTCGATCGCGGCCTCATCCGCGGACCGGGCACCGGGCGTTCGGACAGCATTCTTGCGCTGGTGGGCGGTCAAATGCCAATCCTCGTCTCGAATGGCGAGGGCATCGTCAACGAGCGCGCGGTGCAGCAATACTGGCCGCTCATCGATGCGATGAACAAGGGCACGTTCCCGCGCTTCGCCGATGGCGGCCTGCCCAGCGTTCCGACGCTGCCCCGCTACCCCAGCATCAAGGCCGCGCAGAAGGCACTGGGAGAAAGCCGCCGCGAGCAGCTCGAGGTTGTCGGCAACATCCGGGTCAGCCCGACCAAGGAGTTTGACGCCCGCATGGAGACCCTCGCCGTCCGCACCGTTGGCGCTGCGGCCGAGCCGATCATGGCCGGCGCGCAATCACGCACGATCACGCGACTGCGTCGACCAAGCCTGCCGGGAGGCTGGGGCTGATGCTGATCACTTTTCCGGCCGCGCCGGTACCCGCTACGATCGAATGGGCCATCGATCAGCCGGCGCAAGTGAACCGGGGTGAGTTCACCGGGCGGCGCCGCGCGACGATCCTTGCAGCCGCTCCCCGCTGGTTCGCGACCGTTACGCTTCCGCCGATCCTGGGCGAGGATCGCGTGCTCGACTGGCGGGCGTTCGTGGTCGACCTGGACGGCGTGGCCAATTCGTTCCGGCTCGTGGCCGTAGAGCGCGATCAGCTGCCGGCCGGCGTTGCCGTCAGCGTCGACGGTGCAGGCCAAGGTGGGCTGCAGCTTGCGACAAAGGGCTGGGGCGCGCCCGGGCTGAAGCTGAAGCGTGGCCAGTTCGTGACGGTTGGCGACCAGCTGCTGATGCTGCGCGCGCCGGTGATCGCCGACGCGGCCGGCAAGGCTATTCTGTCGCTCAAACCGTACATCCGCCTGACGCCGGCAGACGGCGCGCCGATCGAGGTGCGCCGCCCTTATGCGGTGATGGCGATGTCCGACACCCGCAACGGCTGGTCGGTCGGGATTGGGCAGAATTACGCGATTTCATTTCAGTGCGAGGAGGCGTTTTGATGCTGAACCGTCCCGACCAGGCCGCGCAGGAGGCACTTGCTGCCGATGTGCGCCGGTCGGTTACCTTCTGCTTCCTGGATCTCGCGGACGGGCCGGTGCGCGTCACCAATGCGCCCTACAACTTCACGTTCGCGGGCACCGGAGACGAAGATCTGGACGGCTTCACGTTCAATGCCGTGGATCCACGCGTTGTGTCGGTCGGATCGGTACGCGCGGCTGAAGGCGGCAGCGACACGCTGGTGCTGACGCTATCGGGCCTCGCCGGCGTCGACGACGAGCTGATGACGCAGTTGGGCGATCGCGCGAACTTCATCGGCCGTGACTGCCGGTTGTGGCGCGCCATGCTGGCCCCCGACGACCTCACCCAGCTCGGCGCGCTGTGGTGCTACTACACCGGCTATATGTCGGTGCCGCGCGTCGTGGGCGACCGCACGTCGCAGACGATCCAGCTGAACGTCGAAAGCTATCTCGCCTTTTTCGGCAAGGCGTCGAACCGCACGCTCCTGGACCAATCCAGTTTCGACCCGGGCGACCGCTCGGCCGAGCTCGCCATCGCCATCGCCAACGGCGCAAGCCGCCGCACCTAATCGAGGAACGCCATGCATCGTTGTCCCGATTGGGATGCGCGGCTCGCCGCGTATCTCGAACCCCTTCGCCTGCGCCCGTTCGCCTGGGGCAAGCACGATTGCTGCACCTTTGCCGCCGGTGCGGTCGAAGCGATGACGGGCGTTGACCCTATGCCCGAGTTCCGCGGCCGCTATTCGACCGCGATCGGCTCGGCACGTGCGCTGCGCCGGCTGGGACGCGGTGACCTCGCGTCGACCCTCGACGGAAAGTTCGAAGCGGTGCCGGCCGCGCTCGCCCAGCGCGGCGATATCGTCATGTCGAGCGGCCTGCTGGGTATCTGCTGGGGGCCGTTCCTGTTCGCGGTCGGCTCCGAAGGCGATCGCGAAGGCCTGATCCGCATCGAGCGCGCCAAGTGGATGGAGCCGCGCGCCTGGCGCGTGGCCTACGGGTTCTGACGCTTGGCTAAAGCACTCAAGATCGCCGCCACTGTGGTCGGCGTTGCCGCGCTGGCCGTTGTGACTGGCGGTGCAGCGCTCGGCCTTGGCGTCTCCCTGGCTACTACCGCATTTGGCGTCTCTGCGGGTGCCCTCCTGGCTGTTTCTGCCGGCCTGCAATTGGCTTCGGCCGCGCTGACCAAATCGCCGGCTGTTCCCACCTCTCAGACGCAGCGGCTAATTGCCTCAGTCGATCCGCGCGCGTTCCGCAAGTCTGTGCTCGGCCAGACGGCGATGGCGACCGACATCCGATACGAGGAATGGTCGGGCGCCGATCAGGAATATTGCGACTGGATCATCTGCCTCGCCAGCCACGCGATCGATGGCGTGGAGGAGATCTGGATCGACCAAGAGTTGGCCTGGTCCGCGTCCACGGGCGTCACCGGCAAATTCGCGGGCTATTTCTCGGTTCCGAACATCATCCTGGAAGGCTCGCCGTCCAACGCCTTCACCTTCGGGTCCGGCCAGTGGAACGGATTCACGCGGCTGACCGGCTGCGCCTATCTGCGACTCCGCTTCAAGACGACCGGCAACGGCAAGAAGGCGACCAGTCCGTTCTCAAGCGGCATCTCCACGCGCCTGACGATCATTGGCCGCGGCGCCAAGCTGTACGATCCGCGCCGCGACTCGACCGTCCCGGGCGGCTCGGGACCGATGCGCTGGAACGATCAATCGACTTGGCGCTACACGGCCGATGACGGCGCCGTGATCGGGGAGAATTTGGCGCTGCAGATCCTGCGCGTCGTGCTCGGCTGGCGGATCCGCAATCCGGTGACCGGTGAATGGCGGCTGGCGACCGGTTCGGGCGTGCCCGGCCGCCGGATCGGCATGGCGTCGTTCCAGACCGCCGCAAACCTGTGCGACGAGCTCGTGAACCGTTCCGCCGGCGGCCAGGAGCCACGCTACCATGGCGCCGGCGTCGTTTCGGAGGGTGACGACCCAGGCACGGTGCTCGACGCGCTGTGCGCCGCCTGCTGCGGCCGTTTCCGCGACACGGGCGGCAAGCTCGAGCTGGCGATCGCGCATAACGATCTCGCCGCGGCCGCGGCCGATGACGGGCTGAACGACGATGACGTGGTCGGTCCCTTCACCTGGGATCCCGATCCGTCGCTCGAGACGACGCCGAACGTCATTCGCGGCCGCTACGTCGATGCGACCGCCGCCTCGCTGTATCAGCTGATCGACTTTCCCGAGGTGCGGATCGCCAGCCCCGACGGGCAGGACCGGATCGCACCGCTCGACCTCGGCTTTGTGGAAAGCCCGAGCCAGGCGCAGCGCGTCGCCAGCCAGGTGCTGCAGCGCAAACAGTATCAGCGGAGCTTCAGCGCACCGTTCGATATCCGCGCCTGGAAGTACGGCGTCGGCGACGTCGTGCCGTTCACCTTCGCCCCGCTCGGGTTCAACCGCGCGTTGTTCCGCGTTGCCGACCAGGAGCAAGGCCAGGGCGGCGTCTGCCAGATGACGCTCACCGTCGAGCATCCGGCGCTTTATGCCTGGGACGCCAACGACGCGGCGCCCGTGCTGGCGGCCGACCCGATCGTCTACGATCGCGGCAATAACCCGCTGATCCTCGCGATCGGAGAGGCGGCCGAGACTGCGCTGTGGAGCGCCGTCGTCGATGACAACGGCAATCGCCCGGAGAATGGTGCGACGGTTGGCGCGCCGATCGGCACCAAAGTCGGCGATCGAGCCGTCGAAGAGGTGATCGACGATATCGACATCAACACCGATGCGATCCTGGAGGAGGCGCTTCGGCAGGACGATCTGGTGCAGGTACTGGATGCCCGAACCTTTGTTGAGGGACAGCCTGTAGCCACGCGCTTCCTAGACTTCAGGAACGAGCAGACCGGGAAAAACGAGGCCTTCGCCTCCAAGTTCGCGCTGATCGGGGCGGAGACACCGGACGGCACCGCATACGTGCTCAACCTCGAGTCCGTCCGCGTCGACGACGACAAGACGCTTGCCGAGCGGCTGGAGGAGGTTGGCCTTTCCGAAAGCGACATCACCGCCAAGATCACCGAATACGACAAGGTGATCAGCCCGCGGCTCGGAAAGGTCGAGGCGACGCGCACGCTGGCGATCGACATCAACGGCAACGTCGTCGGCTGGCAGCTCGTCGGGTCCGATGCTGGTCCGGGCAGCCTGAACCTGGTCAATGCGGATCTGCGCATGGGCACCGGCCGCGTGATCTTCAACAACGGTACCGTCATGCGCGTTCAGGGCGTCGGGTTTGGCGCCAGTGGTGATCTGATCTCCTGGTTCGGCCCGACAATGGCCTTGGCCGACTGTTCGCGTGCGAACGCCATCAGCTACGAGGCGACGGACGGCGATGCGTACTTCGGTGGCTCGCTCTCGGCCGGTGCACTGCAGAATTCGCGCTCCACAAGCTTGCTTGACGGAGATGCGGCGCTGACAGTCGGGCCTTTCCACAGCGATGGTGGCGAGATCTCGGTGGTGCTGAGCTATTCGTATCAGCGCTCCTACCGGTGCGCGTCCGGAACCGGCGGAATCACGGGCGACGGCGCTGCTGCGGTGGCGCTCCACGTCGGGGACGCGGCTGGACCGCTCCTCACCACGCTCACCGTTGGCGAGACGATCCGGGAGGTCATTGTCGATGGCGAACCTGGGGTTCCGGATCAGGTTCGCTGGGCGATGGGTGGCTCCGTCACCATCAAGTGGACCGCTGGCATCACCGACTTTGCCCAGCTGGTCGGCAAGCTGGTCAGCCGTTCGTTCCCGACGCTGCTTGGCCAATCGATCACAGATACCAGCATCCGACAGACTATCACCATTGTCACGGTGGAGGTTTAGCCATGGCCTCTCAGGCAGAACTCCTGGAGCGCGTCTCTGCGCTCTTGGGGCGCCGCGACCTAACGCAGGTCGAGTTTTCGAACTGGCTTGGTGGAAGCGCTGACGGCGGGCCAAACGGAGATGGCTATTATCCGCTGACCGACAGCACCGGCTTCACCCGGTTCGTTCAGTCGCCCGCCGCGCAGGTGACGGCGCTGGCGCAGGTGAACGACGCCCTAGAGCTGCGACCTCGGGTGGATGCCCCGCAGAACTTCACTCCCGCGCAGCAAAAGCAGGTGCTGGCGAATATCCAGGCGGCGAACGCGCGGCCGGTGGTGTTCGACATCCAGACCGACATGGACATCCTGCTTAACGAGCGGGCGACGGCCAAGAAGCTGGGCATCCGCACCGGCTCGGATCAAACGGACAACCTCCGCGCGGCGATCGCGAAACTTCACACCGGCGTCATCGACTTCAGCGAAGCCGGACCGATCATCCTGTCGAAGGAGGTCCGGATCGAGACCCCGATCCACATGATCGGGCCGGGCGGCTATTTCGAGAATTACGGCGCGTTCAAGCGCGGCACCTATTTCCAGCTCGCCAACAATTCGACGCTGGACATCGGCGGATGCATGATCCGCGTGCTCTACAAGGGCGAGCAGCGCGACAGCCGGCTGGCGGCACGGATCAGCGGCTTCATGTTCGACGGCAACAAAGCGAACAACGTTCGCGGCGATTGCCTGATCTTTCATGGCGCACGCTACGCCCAGGCCGACGACTGCCTGTTCATCAACGCGGCCAGCGCGGGCTTCCGGGCGCTCACCGGCGGTTCGCAAGGCGCGACGCAATCGAACACCCGGCTGCGCAACCTGGTGGCGCTGTACTGCCGCACCAACGGCTTCGTCCTGGCCTGCCCGGACACGACGGCCTTCGGGTTGATCGCGGGCGCAAACGAGGCATCGGGCTTCAACATTTCGGCGGTTGCCCAGCTGATCGGCTACCTTGCCTGGAACAACGGCGGCGACGGCGTCTACATCGCCGGCGACTGGATGCGGGTTGTCGGGGCAACCTACGACAACAATCGCTGCGGCGTGTACGTCAACGGCGACCGCGTCGGCGTGAACCTCGACGGCACCCATGCCTGGCGCAATGGGCTGGACCTGAACCTGATCGGTTACACGACCGATCAGAAAGCGGGCGTCGCGTTCATCGGGCGGCCGCAGGGCTGCTCGGCGCGCAACCTGATCACCGGCAACAACACCGACGGGGCTGATGCGGGCCACTCCCCGCAAACCTATGGCCTTGTCGTCGGCATGGACGGTGAGCTGCCTGCCGGCGCGATCGAGGCCCAGGTCGACTATGACATGCCTTCGTCAGTCCGCGATGGCCGGATCCGCTACATTCGGGTGACCGCAACCGGCTCCGGCTACACCTGGGCCAATGTGGCGATCACCGGGGCGGGCTCCGGCGCGACGGCAACGGCGATTATCACCGACGGCAAGGTGACCGGCATCACGATCACCAACAGCGGCTCCGGTTATGCCGGCCGCATCGCCGCACCTGCCTCAGGCACGACAGGCAGTCTCTCCGAATTGCCGGGCACGCCGATCGTGGTGACGATCACCGGCGATGGCAGCGGGGCTGCGGCGCATGCCAGCCACGGCGGCAATGTGTACGGTCCGGTGAAGGATTATTCGAAGCGCAGCGGCTTCCGCGTCTCAAAACTCATGGTCGGAGACGGCACGCCGATCAAGAAGGCATACAGTGCCGGCTACGTCCGCGACTTGGTGGCGCTTCCCGCAGGCGGGTCGGACACGTTCACCTACAACAGCGCCGCGCTCGGCCTGGGCGTGAACGCCACCGACTTTGTGCTGATTGTTCATATCGCCGGCCATGCCGGCGCGACGGTGAGCGCTTCACTGGTGGGTGAGAACACGATCGTGATCACCCGCCGCAACAACAGCGCCAGCGTACTGCCGGCGGGTTCCTACGCCATCCGCGTCGCCGCGCTGCGCTTCGTCGAATAGCCCCTCACGCCGGCTCGCAGTGCGCCGATCCAAGCAATTCCGGAGAACTATTATGACGCTGGACCATGTGCCCGGCGCCGCAAAGGCGTCGGTCGACGTTCTGTCGTTCGGCGTCGCTGTCGGCACCGTCACGCAGCTGCTGCCCCACCTGGCCGCCCTGCTCACCATCATTTGGACGCTGATCCGGATCCTCGAGACGGACACGGTGCGGTCGCTTGTGCGGTCCCGGCGCGCGCCGACCGCCCCGATCGCCACCCATGAGGAGAAGATCGGTGGCGAATAAGCGCACGATCGCCGGCATCGCGCTGGCGCTGATCACCGGCGTCATCGCCCTGGAGGGCGGCTACGTGAACGACCCGCTCGATCCGGGAGGCGAGACCAACAAGGGCATCACCAAGCGGGTCGCCGTCGCCAAGGGCTACACCGGGCCGATGCGCACGATCCCGCACGATGTGGTCGTCAGCATCTACTACGACGACTATCTGGCCGCGCCTGGTTACGAGCCGCTAATCGCTATCGACGCTGCCGTGACCGAGGAGCTGTTCGACACCACGGTGAACATGGGTCCGGCGCGTCCTGGTCGCTGGTTTCAGCAGTCGATCAACGCGCAGTGCGGCGCGCGCCTGGTCGTGGACGGCCGCGTCGGTCCCGCAACGATCGCCGCCTACAGCACCTGCCAGCGCCATCTCGGCGCCGGGCCGCTCTGCATGGCCACGCTGGACCGCCTCGATGGCCTGCAGCGCGCCGAATATGATCGCCTGGTTCGCGCCAGGCCAGCGCTGAAGCGCTTCCACCGCGGCTGGACCACGCACCGGATCGGCAACGTCGATCGGACGAAGTGTCGCGCCGCCGCCTGATCCACCACGAGGAGAAGACCATGAGGGAATTGCTGAAGAAGGTCGCGCTGGACGTGATCCTGCCTTGGGCGCTCACCGCAGCCGCCGGCTTCGCCGCGAAGAAGCTGGCGCCCAAGCCGGCGCAGAAGTCGGCCGCGAACTGATAGACGCGGCCCGCGCCGCTGTGCCATGACGCGGATGCCCCTCGGAACTTAGCCGTTACGTTGGGCCCGCGCGCGCGGATCCAGGCCGACCGGTAATGCCGGGTGGCCTGCGAAATAGAAGACCTTCGGGGAATACGCGGGGCGCAGCCGCCTGGACTGCGCGGCTAACCACCCGGTACCAGGTGGCGCCAGCTGGGCTCTCCCTCGCGTTTCCCCGAAGCCACCATCACCATCATCACCCGGGCACGCCGATCGACGCGATCGGCGGCAACTCAGCGCGCGTAGCCGACGTGCTCCTCACCGAGAGCTGAGCCACCATGCAAGCGACCACATCGCAGGCAATTTCTACCCGAAAGCACGAAGTTCACGCCGCGGTGATCGCGGCCAATCCGCCGGCCGCTTACCTCGGCGGCAAGCGCAATCTCGCCAAGCGGCTCTGCGCGCTGATCGAGGAGATCCCGCATCGCGCCTATATCGAGCCGTTCGTCGGCATGGGCGGCGTGTTCCTGCGCCGCGGTAAGGCGCCGCCGGTCGAAGTCATCAACGACCTCTCGGGCGACGTCGCCAACCTATTCCGCGTCGTGCGCCGGCACTATGAGCCGTTCGTCGATGAATTTACCTGGCTGCTGGCCGGCCGGGACGAGTTCGAGCGACAGAAGCGCGTGGATCCGTCGACGCTCACCGACATCGAGCGCGCCGTCCGCTTCCTCTACCTGCAACGCCTGGCGTTCGGCGGAAGGATCGAAGGCCGCACGTTTGGTGTCCGCAAGGATCAGTCATCGCGAATTCAAAAGAGCCTTCTTCGCGCCGAGCTGCGCAAGCTCCACCGACGCCTCGAAGCCGTGACGATCGAGCAGCTGGGCTACCAGGACGTGATCCGCCGTTACGACGGCAAGGGCGCGCTCTTCTACCTGGACCCGCCTTACGACGAGACGTCGGGCTATGGCACCGGCTTCTGCCGCGACGACTATGTCGCAATGGCCGAGCAGCTCGCCGGCATTGCCGGTCAGTTCGTCATGTCGATCAACGACACAGCCTTCATCCGCGAGACGTTCGCGGCATTCGATATTAGCGAGGTGGAAACCACCTGGTCGGTATCGAGCGCAGCAGCAGGCCGCGCAACGAAGGTCACCGAGCTGATCATCCGCAATTGCGCCTGATCGCTGCGGGTATCGAGCCCGGCAGAACGGGTATCGCACCCAAATTGCACCTCTTGAAGCCGCAGAAAACCTAGCATCCTGTTGACCGCGGCGGAGGCATCCTCCGCCGCGCTAGTCGGCTATATGGACGTTGAAGCCAGCCTGCAGGGCGGAGCGGGCGGCTATGCCAGTCTCGAAATCATGGAGTGAGGCGATCATCCGCCAACCGCAGGTGCATCGCCCCATCCACTGATCCGCAATCGGCTGAGGTTCCAACGAGAGCACGTGCTCCTGCTCCTCATCGTTGGACGTCATAAGCCCTCCTCAATGTCGGCACCGTTGAACTGACTAGGAGTATCCTGGCTGGTGCCCTTCGCGAACACCACCGTGTCGGCCGGGTGCAGCTCGCGCCTGGCGCGCTGATCCCAGCGCCGGTGGATGAAAGCCGGGCGGCCCCATAGCTTCACAGCCGACCAATACTCGTCGCCTCGGAACGCGACGAAGTGAACCGCCGGCGAGACGTCCTCACCGTCGATCTGCACCAATGGTGTTCAGGCGGTCAGCCGCGCCGGCTGCGCTATCGCGCGCACGGCGCGCATGAAGGCGTTTTCTCCCTCCGTCTGAGCCAGCGCTACGTTGCGCAGATCGATCGAGGGGATCTGCTTCAGCCGATCGATCATCCCGTTGAAGTTCGCCTCGAGCGCTTTGACGTCGTTCATCGCGTCGATCTCGGCCTGCGACAGGTCCCGATATCCGCTGATCTTCTTGTGCTGGTTGTCCACGGCCGGCTCCTCTTGATCCGAGACCACCCTATGCTGACGAACGCCGCGGTGAAAGCCGCGCGGCCGCGCGCGGCCGCCTACAAGCTCGCCGATGGCGCGGGCCTCCACCTCTATGTCGCACCGACCGGGCTCAAGAGCTTCCGTCTCCGCTTCCGGTTGGCTGGCAAGGAGCAGCTGCTGACGATCGGCAGCTATCCGCAAGTCGACCTGGTCACCGCTCGGGCTCGCGCCGAGGCGGCGCGCGCGCAGCTCGCCCGCAACGAGGATCCTCGCGCGCGATCAAGCCGCGTCGAATCGTTCGAGGCAGCGGCGCGCGCCTGGCACGCGGTCCAGGCGGAGGGGTGGACGCCGGTCCACGCGGGCGACGTCCTGGGCAGCCTCGAGCGCGACGTCTTCCCGGCGATCGGCGCTGAGGCGCTCGACACGATCGAGCCGGCCGACGTGCTCGAGCTGCTGCGCGCGGTGGAGCGCCGCGGCGCCCGCGAGACCGCACGCCGGTTGCGCCAGCGGATCTCGGCCGTGTTCGAGCTGGCGATCGGCGAAGGCTGGTGCATGAACGATCCGGCGGAGAAGGTCGGCCGCGGGCTGAAGAAGCCGGCGGCCGTCCGCCACCACGCTGCGCTGACGACGACGGCCGATGCGCGCGCGTTGCTGGCCGAGGTCGACCAGCTCGAGGCATCGTCTGCAGCGAAGCTAGCATCCCGCTTCCTGGCGCTCACCGCGATGCGCTGGGCGGCCGTGCGCGGCGCGCAGTGGAGTGAGATCGAGAATCTCGATGGGCCGGCGCCGATCTGGCGCGTGCCGGCGGCGCGGATGAAGCTGGCCGCAGCGAAGAAGAACGATGCCGCGCACGACCATGTCGTGCCGCTGTCGCCGGCGGCCGTGGCGGTGCTGCATGCATGCATGCGCGAGAATATGCATGCCGGCGTCCCGATCGTGCATATCTTCCCCGGCGTCGGTAACGCTGTCCCGCTCGGCGAGGCGGCGATTGGCGCCCTCTACGCGCGGACTTCGTTCGCCGGCCGCCACGTGCCGCACGGCTGGCGCGCCACCTTCTCGACGATCATGAACGAGACGATGCCGCTCGAGCGCGGCGCCATTGACCAGGCGCTCGGCCACACGCTGAAGGCTGAGGATGGTTCGGCGGCGAAGGTCGAGGGCGCCTACAATCGATCGCAGCAGCTTGGCCGCCGGCGCGCGATCTTCGACGCCTGGGGCGCGCTGCTAGTCGGCTGACGCAGGCGGCTGATCCTCGGCCACCAGCACCCAAGGCCCGCCAAAGCGTGAGACTGCGCGGATGCCGCAGCAGCGCGCCACCGCGTGATGGACATCGCCGTCGGCCGGCAGGATCCGCCAAGCATGGGCGATCCCATCGCAGGTCGGCGCGTCGTCGTCGGGAGGGGGCGGCGGGGCGGGCATCGGGATCGAGATAGGGG
>NZ_NBBI01000014.1 GCF_002197685.1 Sphingomonas dokdonensis
GCGCGCAAGCTGCTTGCGGCGGGCGACAGCCCCGCCAAGGTCGCCAAACTGCTGCAAGTCGGCCGCTCGACCTTCTACCGTCACTTCCCAGCCGGCGAACGATAGCCGGTGTCATAACCGGACGGTTGTGACACCGGAATACTTCCAGCTAGCGATGATAGAAGCGTCAGATCAGCACTCGGTTGCGCTTGGCGGACCGATCGGACAGAAAAGCTTCACACCGGTCCCTACAGGGCGCAGAAAGGCAGTGTGGGCGTGAGCGCGGTTAACCAGTACCAGATACTCGACACCGATCCCGAGCAGCATTTTGACGATATCGCAGCCCTCGCCGCCGAACTTTGCGGAACGCCTACCGCCCTCGTGTCGCTGCTCGATACGGATCGGCAATGGTTCAAGGCTCGCGTCGGGTTCGATCCGCAGGAGACGGGCTTGGACCGCTCCGTCTGCCGACATGTCGTTGCCGATGCCCGCACCATCGTCATCCCAGACCTGACCAAGGACGAGCGCACCCGCAACAATCCGTTGGTGACGGGCGAGCCGGGCATCCGGTTCTACGCAGGTGCGCCGCTCGCTACCCGCTTCGGGGTGGTGGGCGCGCTCTGCGTGATCGACACGCAGCCGCGGCCTTCCGGGCTGCTGCCCCATCAGGTGGCATCGCTCGAACGCCTGGCGCGCCAAACCGTGGCCTTGCTCGAAGCACGCCGTGAGTCCGCCGATCTGATCGAAACGGCGGTCGCGAGAGATACAGCGGAGGCAACCCGCAAGCTTACCGAGCGGCGCTGGCGCGACCTGTACCGCAACATGGATCAGGGCTTCATCTACGCTCGCGCGCTGCGCGATGACTCCGGTCGCATCACCGACTGGCGATACGAAGAGGTCAACGACGCCTGGGGCAAGCTGGTCGGGATCGATCCCGACATGGCACGGGGCAGGACCATTCGCGAGCTGATCCCCGCTGTCGAGGATGAATGGGTGATGGAGTTCGCGAGCGTTGTGGAGACGGGCGAGCCGGTCCACTTCACGCGACAGGTCGGTGCCTTGAGCCGCTGGTATGACGGCATGGCACAGGCAGTGGGCGGCGACGATTTCACCGTCATGTTCAACGAAGTCACGGGGCGGATCGAGGAAGAACGCCGGCGCGATGCCCTTCTGGCGCTAGGCGACGTGCTGCGCGACGCGGGCAGCATTGCCGAGATGACCGCGAAGGCGTCGCGCATCATCGGCGAGGCGGTGGGCGCAACGCGGGCGACCTTCGGTGAGATGGATCATACTCGCGAGCGGGTGCTGGTGGCGGCCGGATGGGCGATCGACGGCCTGCCCCCGATCGAAGGCGATCACCGCTTCGATGATTACGGCCGGGTCCGCGAGTACCTCATCAAAGGTGATCTGTTCGTCGTTTCCGACGTGCGCGAAGATGACCGGCTGGCCGAACATGCCGCTCGCTGGGAAGCACTGCACGCTCTCGCGGTGGTCAACGTGCCCGTCCGTGACAACGGCCGCACCACGGGCGTTCTCATTGTTCACAAGGACCAGCCGCACCTCTGGACGCATGGCGAAATTACGTTCCTCCGCAACGCGGCCGATCGGCTGGAGATCGCCGCGGCGCGTCGCCGCGACGTGGAGCGGCAGGATATCGTCAACGGCGAGATCGCGCACCGCCTGAAGAACTCTCTGGCGATGGTGCAGGCGGTCGCCAGCCAAACGCTGCGCGATGACGCCTCGCCGGAGGGGCTGGAAGCGTTCACCCGACGACTTCAGGCGCTGGGCGCGGCTCACGATGCCCTGACCGCCGGCCGATGGAAGGCCGCAACGATGAGCGACGTGTTGGCGGGTGTGCTGGATAACGCCGGGGTACGCGATCGTTGCACCGTGTCCGGACCGATGGTCGAGATGGGCGCCCGGGCCGCCCTTTCGACCTCGCTCCTGATCCACGAGCTGGCGACCAACGCCATCAAGTATGGCGCACTCTCCAACCCCGATGGCAGCGTAATCATTTCGTGGGAGGTGCGCGGCGACGCTGACGACTGTGAAGTCGCGCTGGACTGGCGGGAAAGCGGCGGACCGCCGGTGCATAGTCCGACGCGGAAAGGGTTCGGTTCCAGAATCTTGCGGATGGGGATGGTCGGAACGGGTGGCTCGAACGTTCGATATGAGGAGGCCGGGTTGAGCGCATCGTTCACCGCCCGGCTGCAAGAGGTACGGCAGGCGTGAGTAGTGAAATGGCGCGGGAGCGAGGAAGCATCGCCATCGTGCTCGTCGTAGAGGATGAGCCGTTGCAGCGCATGGACATGATCGACATGGCCGAGCGGGCCGGTTTTGAGGTGCTGGAAGCCCAGGACGCCGATCATGCCATTGCGTTGCTGGAACGTCGCACGGACGTTCGGCTGGTCCTCGCCGACATCGACATGCCGGGAACGATGAACGGACTTCGCCTGGCAGCGGCAGTGCGCCGACGCTGGCCGCCGATCAGCATCATCCTGACGACTGCCGGCGTGGCACCCCGACGTGACGAAATGCCGGACGATGCCGTGTTTCTGCCGAAGCCGCTCAACTACCAACGGGTGGTGGACACCATGCACCGGATGACGGCTTAGGATCCACGCACGTCATCAGCGAACGAAAGTTCAGTGCCAGAACCGAACGGTTCTGACACGGCACAAGTGTAACGGCATCAGCCGCCCAAGCTTGGGACCTACTCAAGCATCGCCTGATCTTTCAGCGTCAGCAGCGCCAGTACATCGCTTCCAAAGCCTTTGACGCACTCCTCTGTCAGCTCGAACCGATCCGCGTTCCAGCGATCGAACCAAGCGTCTGCCCCAATGATCGTTGGTCGTGCCCGATCAGTCTTTCCGTATAATACGTCCATCGCAGCCGACTCCGGGTCCAGCTCGTCGCGCGGAAACCAATGATCGGGGATGCCGGCGTTCCGCCGAAACCAGCGCCGTCCACCCGGACCATGACATACAATTAGACAGGGCCACGGGCTGAGGTCGATAAATCGGAGCGCGGTCGCCAATCGACTTGTAGCAAATGCGCCCGCGAGTGCGTCAATGGTCTCAAATGAGGGACGCCGGTGTCCGGCGGCAAGGGGCCGGAACAGATAGGCCGGCATGAGAAGGTCCGCGGCGTAGTTATCAGCCTGCCGCTCAATGCCAGCACCGCCCTGACCGAAACTACCGATCTCGCTTGCACGACAGATTGACGACTTGCCCCGGTGATGCTGCCAATGGCCCAGCTCGTGCGCGATCGAGAAACGTCGCCGGCGAGGATCACCATCACCTCTGACGGTGATGATCGCCCGATCATGGAAGCCGATGATCCTGGCTTCGCAGCTTTCCAAGGCACCATCGCGCACCTTGACGCCCATTTCCCAGGCGATCGCCTCGATATCGATATCGTCCGGGCTGGTAACGCCGAAGGACTGCAAGAGCCTTTCGGGCTGGCTCAGCCCCCTCAAATCGGATTACCGTCTTCATCTATGGCACCGAGTTCCCGCAGGTTCGCCAGAATGTCATCCATTTCGTTCTCGGTGATACCTTCCCCATTCCGGGCGGCCATCGTCAGGCGACTCTTCAGCTTGGCATCATCATTGGCAAACCGGGCCAGGACAGCCGCCCGATCCCTAAGGGGAAGCTGGTGGACCTGTCCCCATGTCGATCCCGCGGCAAGATCAATCGCGGCTCGTGCGGCCTTGAGCCGCCCCTTCGCTGCCTGACCGGTCGCGGCGGAAATCAGCGCGCGCACACGGGAGGCCTCATCTTCGGCGTTCAATCCCTCCGCCTCGACTTCCGCCAAAACCTCGGCATCCGACATGCTCATGATGTCAGCGACCAATTCATCCGCCAGTCGATGGAGCGGAGGGACAGGACGATCAGAACCGCTCACGATGTCCACCCGTTGGGGTATGCAGCACCGATCCTGCGGCGGACACGGCGTCGGATCGTGGCATATGCCGTCAAATCGACGCCGATCATCGCCATGATCTCCTCCTTCGACAGGTCATCCAGATACGCCCACAGGAACAGGGTCGCTTCCTCGTCATCGGCAAACAAAGCTTCCAGCGCATTTCGCCGAGCGGACGCATCCTCACGTGTAAGCGCCAGTTCCTCGACATTCGGTTTCGTTTCCACCGGCTCATGCAACACCCGCCCTTCGGCATCCGTCGCATCTGCCGATACCAGCTCCGGCTCCACCTTCTGCTGTCTGCCAGAGGCACGGCTACGCATGACGCCGATCAGGAACGGCACCATCGCCATTTCACGGGGGCAGTTCCGCACACCCTCGATCGTCTGACACACCGCTTCGTTGAGCAGATCGTCCGCCTCGCATCCCGCGGCAAACGCATACTGACGCCCTGCCTTCCTCAATCTGAGGAGGTCAGCCGAAGTCAGGCGCTCGATCGCCTGCCGCGCTTCCACAAGATCAAGTGTCGATCCGCTCACTTAACTCCGCCGGCTTCCTGGCGGAGTAGGCTAGATTCTCGAACCGTTCGGACATGCTGCAAAAAGTTTTGTCGGCATGTCCGAGAGCACCTGCCGTTCCAGCCTACCCCCATTGATAGTCAATGAAGACCATCGGGAGCGGGGTCGCAAGCCGTCTTACCCACCAGACGCGAGAAAGGAGGTATGAATTATGTCCGGAAAGAACCAGCATGTCGTCCCGCACGCCGATGGTTGGGCTGTTCGTGGGGCTGGAAACAGCCGCGCGACATCGATCCACGGCACCCAGCGCGACGCGATCGATGCAGCGCGTGGCATCGCCCAGAACCAGCACAGCGAACTCCTGATCCACGGCCGCAATGGCCAGATCAGGGATCGTGACAGCTACGGCGGAGACCCGTTCCCGCCGCGGGGCTGACCTAGCGGGCCGTGCCTACGGGCACGGCCCATCACATCTAACGAAAGGACAAGACGATCATGGCGAAGCGCTATGTAAACAAGTCCGGCAAGGACAAGGACGGTGATATCACCAAGCTTTGCAATGCCGGGCAGGGCTGGTCGCCGCGCCTCAAGGCAGATGCGATCCGTGATATCGAGAACGGCGACCACCAGTATTATGTCTCGTGGACCGATGGTCAGGAGACGCCGATCACGGTCGTGAACGGCACGACGGGCAAGTATCTCCGCACCCGTCGCGATGGCTCGACCAAGAACAACCTCGACGATCTGCCCGATTGCTGAGGAAGGGGTAGAGAGAGGGCAAGCCCTTATCGCTTCGCCCTCTCTCCCGCCTCCACCGTGATGGTGCATCGCACCGCCTCACGCGCTCGATTCGCCCGCTTCCGGCACGCCTCCAGCGCCTCACGATTGGCCGTGACGATCCGGTCGCCCGCCGCGATGTTGGCAAACGCCTCGGGCGCGCTGGTCCGCATCATGCGCTGCCCGCCCTCCCACATCGGCATGGCGAGCGTGCGCGCCGCCATCTTCTCCGGCCATTGCCAGCTCGCCGGTACGGCACGCGCAACGATGCCGGCGAACACGGCCCACAGGACCATGCCGACGACGATCCCGCCGATCGCCGCCAGCATCACCCACCGCTTCTGATCCTCGGCACGCCGCGCCGACGCGGTGACGCCCTGCAAGGTGCGGGTCGCGTCGCGCAGTTCGCCGGCCGCGGTCTTCACCGCCTGCCGGT
Organism: Sphingomonas dokdonensis; assembly: GCF_002197685.1. Lineage (GTDB taxonomy): Bacteria > Pseudomonadota > Alphaproteobacteria > Sphingomonadales > Sphingomonadaceae > Sphingomonas > Sphingomonas dokdonensis. Next base: position 5,635 of record NZ_NBBI01000014.1, read on the forward strand.
CCTCGGCGACCGCGCCGCTGATCCGGGCAGCGACCTGGCGCGCGACCGCTTCCTCCTCGCCCGCCTTCCGCAGGATTTCGGCGCGCTGGTAGGTGCCGGTCGCCAGCTTGGTGATCTGCGCCAGCGTCTCGGAATAGTCGGGCGGCTCGGGCCGATCGTCGCGGGCGGCAATCCCCTCGATCGCGCGCCGCAACAGCGCCAGCTCGCCGCGCACGCCCTCGAACGCCTCGACCGCCGCATCCCGTTCGTCCTCGCCTTCGTCCATCCCGCCTCCTGTCGGTCACCGAAAGCACGAACGGCTAGCGGCTCAATCCCCTGTCCCGTTCGCGCCCCGGCCCGATCGACCGCGCCAGCGCGTCGCCGATCGCCCGGTCCTTCTCCAGCTTCAGCTCCAGCTCGGGCGCGCGACGACGCAGCGCGGATTCGAGCTGCGGATCGCGCGCGAGCCCGCCCGCGGCCTGCGCCATGCGCCCGCGCATCTTCTCGGCGCCGGCGGTATCGCCCGCGCGCTCCAGCCCCGCGCGCAGGCGCTGCATCGCCTGCCAGCCCGTCACGAACCGATCGGCACGCGCGTCCGGATCGAGCCGCACCCGCTGCTCCTCCGCCATCGCGCGTGCCGCGCCGCTCGTGTCGCCGCTCGCCGCTTGGTCGATCAGCTTCGGATCGCGTTGCATCGCGGATGCGAGGTCGCGCGCGGCATCGGACCGGGTCGCGTCCAGCGCCTCGATCGCGTGCCGTGCCGCCGTCTCCTGATGCGGCAGCACCGGCAAGCCCTGTGCCTTCATCCGCCGCACGTCGGCCGAGACGCGGGCATAGTCGCGGATCGCCTTGGCTTGGTCGGGGCGGTCGGCGCCGATCGCCGCCTCGCCGCGCTCGGCCACCGGCGTCTTCTCGACCACGGGCTTCGGCCTGAACCCGGCAAACATGCCGCGCGCCTTGTCTCGCACCTTCTCGACCACCTGGCGCGCGAGTTCCGGGAACCGGATCTCGCGCCGATCGGCGAAGGCGCGGGCATGATCCTGGTCGCTGCGATCGGGCGCATAGTCGCCGGCCATGTCCTTGCCGCGGTCGCGCGACAGCACGCGCGCGAGCTTGCCCTGATCGGCGAAGTCGTCGCGGCCATAATGGAGCTGCACGCCCTCGCGGTGCCGCGACAGCCCGACATAGCCGCTGTGCCGGTCCATGCCGGGGGTGGCGAGGACATGGGCGCGATCGACCGTCACGCCCTGCGACTTGTGGAAGGTGGCCGCATACCCGTGATCGACCGCGGCATAGTCCTTCGCCGCGAACGTCACCTCGCGCCCGCCGTCGAGTCGAACCGTCATGCCTTCGGGGCTGACGCGCTCGATCGTCCCCAGCGTCCCGTTCTTCACCCCCAGCGACCGCTCGTTGCGCAGGAACATCAGCCGGTCGCCCGTCGCGAAGTCGCGGGCACCCCGGTCGGCCGCGAACGCCACGTCCTCGCCCAGTTCGCCATTCGCGCGCAGCCGGTCGCGCGCTTCTCCGTTCAGCTCGCGGACCTCGGCGTTGGTGTGGGTAAGGATGATGCGCGACTGATCGGGATCGGCCCGGCGCTGACGATCCCACCCGTCCACGAGGCTTTCTCGCGCCGCCTCGCGCGTGTCGGCCGCGTGGACCATGCCGTGCGCGGCATAGGCATCCAGCGCCTCGGCCGTCCGGCCGGTCGCCAACGCCCGCGTCGCCTCCTTCTGCCAGCCCTCGCGCTGCCGGCGGACCTCGGTGATCTCGGCCGCGCCGTGCCGCTCGGCGATCGACCGGAACGCCGCCCCGGCCTCGATCGCCTGCAACTGCTCGGAGTCGCCCACCAGCACCACCTTGGCCCCGGCGTCGCGGGCATGGGACAGCACCCGCTCCATCTGGCGAGTGCCGATCATGCCGGCTTCGTCCACCACCAGCACGTCCTTCGGTCCGAGCTGGTCGCGACCCTGCGCCCAGCCATGCTCAAGGCTGGCGATCGTACGCGACGCGATCCCCGACCCGCCCTCCAAATTCTCGGCCGCGATCCCGGACAGCGCCGCCCCGCGCACCTGGTAGCCCTCGCGCTCCCACGCCTCGCGCGCGACGCCCAGCATCGCCGACTTGCCGGTGCCGGCATAGCCGACGACCGACGCCATCCCGTCGCGCCCGGTGATATGGTCGAAGGCGTCGCGCTGCTCGCTGGACAGGACAAGCCCCCGCCCCTCGGCCGCCTCCAGTGCGCCGCCCCGCTGCCGGTCGGACACGCCATGATCGCCGCGGCGCGCAAGCTCGTCGCCGGCCTTCTCCAGCCGCGCTTCGGTCGCGATCATATCGCGGGAGGTGAACCGTTCCTGGTCCCGCCCGTCGTTGCCCAGCGCCACCAGCTCGGGGCTGCCGCGCACCGCGGCCATCACCTTGTCGAACTGCTCCTTGCCGTCCGAATGGCGGAACGCGAACATCGCCAGATCGCGGGTGGTGAAGGTGGATTGCTGCCGGGTGATGCCGTCCAGCGCGATGCGCGGATCGGCCGCTATTTTCTCACCGTTCTCGCGCGCGATCCGCCGGTGGTCGTCAGCACGCTCGGCATCCTCACCGCGCTCCAGCCGGCGCATTCCCGCCGGGCCGATCTTGTGCTGGGGCTCCAGCTCGATGCCCCGGTCGGCATGGCTGCGATGATCGATCCGACCCTCAAGCCCCAGCTCGGCCATGCGCTCGTTGACATGGGCGGCCCATGCCTCCCGCCAGCCCTGCAACAACTCCCCGCTGTTCCAGTCGCGGTTTTTCTGCCCGAACCCCTCCGGTCCTACGTCGCGCATCGACAACATGACGTGCGCGTGCGGCTTCGGGCTTCCATCCTTCGCCTTGTCCCAATGCACGTTGAGGTCCGCGACCATCCCGCGCTTTACGAACTGCTCGGCGACGAAATCGCGCGCCAGCGCGACACCCTGCTTCTCGTTCATCTCGCGTGGAATCGAGAACTCCACCTCACGGGCAAGCTGCGCGTCCTTGCGCTTCTCGCCTGCCTCAACCTCGTTCCACAGCATGGTGCGATCGTTCAGACGCTCCGGCGCACCCTGCGGTAACATCACCTCGGAGTGGATAACGCCGGCCTTGTTCGAGAAGTCGTGGTTACGCCCAAGCCGCTCGTCGTGCAGCTCAGATGCGGATCGATACGCAGCGGACGCGACCGCGCTGGAGCCGTTCGCACGGCTGATCACCTTGGCGCTGAAATGATAGATCGCCATTGCGAACAGCATGATGCACTTCTTAGTGCACGTCGGCAACGACGTATAAGCGCGCACTCATCGTACGCTTTGCTCCTTCTGACTGACTTGATGGCGTTTCGCGATTGCTTGAGCTTGCCCCTGCTGGTCCATCGGCTAGGATACCGTACGCTAGGAGGCTAACCGATGCGGAAGGTGCGGGATTACGACGCGGAGCTGAAGGCGCTCGGCGACAAGGCACGCCAGCTCAAGGTGAAGCGGGTCGAACAGCTCGGTGCGCTCGTCACTGCAACCGGTGCCGATGCTCTTGATGCCGAGACGCTGGCCGGCGTTTTACTTGATGCGGTTGCGTCTAGGGATTCCGGTGCGAAGGAGGCGTGGCGGGCGAAGGGTGCCGCCTTCTTTCAAAGCCGCGGGCGCAAAAGTCGCGGCGTTGCTGCGATCGACGGATCGGGGGTTGCGACTGAACCGGGCGGCGACGCTACGCGCGGAAGCGACCCGGCGACGAACGGATAGCCGGAGTTGGGTCGTGCAACGTCGAGAGCGCACCCGCCACCTCATCGAGCTGGGCGGCCTCGTTCAGAAGGCTGGGCTTGTTGATCTCGCCGACGACGATCGCGCGACGATCTACGGCGCACTGCTGGAGCTGGTCGGGCGTACGCGGGAAGGCGATGCCGGTGAAACGCTGACACTCTGGAAGCGGCGCGGCAAGCGGGCATTCGACGCGGAAAAAGCGGAACGGGAGACGGGCGAATGACGACGATCGACCTCGACACGCTGCGGAGCGAAGTCCGCGCACTCGACTATGTTCGCGGCAGCTCGGCCGAGGATGCGATGTGGCGAGAGGACGACGAGGACGCCCGCGCCAATCTCGCAATCGAGGGCATGGCGCTCTCCGCGGAAGATGACTCGCTGTTCGATATGCTGCGCGACGAACGGGTGCCCCCTCCCCTTGCCACGCAAATCCTTCTAAGGCTGCTCGGCCATCCCGACGCCGATCCGGCGCTGGCGATCACGCCGGCCGGCACGAGCTGCTAATGCCTGCCCGGATCGGACCGGTATGGGCGCTGCTGATCGGCTTTGTCGTGCTGATGGCGAGCAATAGCTGGCTGAAGGGAATCTTCGGCGTCGGCGAAATTGCGACCGACGTGCCGTTCCTGCTGACTGGCCTGGTCCTGTTTGCGATCTGGAAGTTCAACCGCCGCGGCGGTGGTCGGAACAGCAACTTGCTGGGCTCGGCCCGCTTCGGTAATCGCAAGGATCTGGAGAAGCTGGAAAGCTCGGGCGATCTAGTCGTCGGCCGATCGGGCCGGAACAACAAATTGCTGCGCTATGACGGCCCGGCGCATCTGCTGACGATGGCGCCCACCCGCTCGGGCAAGGGCGTCGGCACGATCATCCCCAACCTTCTGCTGCTCGACCGTTCGGTGATCTGCATCGACCCCAAGGGCGAGAATGCTCGTGTCACGGCCCGCACGCGGGCCAGGAAGGGCGATGTGTGGTGTTTGGACCCGTTCGGCGTCTCCGGACGTCCAGCGGCCCGCTACAACCCCCTGGCGTGGCTCGACGCCGCCAGCCCGGACCTCGCGGAAGACGCACAGACGATCGCCGACGCGCTTGTTCACGACGCGCCGGGGCAAGGTGGCGAGGCGCACTGGAACGAGGAAGCCAAGGCGCTGATCGCCGGCATCATCCTGCACACCGTCATACACGAGCCCCCTGCCCTCGCCACGCTGGCGACGGTGCGCGACAAGCTCACCCGCGATCCTGTCGGCTTCGCTGCGCTGCTCGTCGACATGCAGGCCAGCACCGGCGCGCACGGCCTGATCGCGCGCGCCGCCAACCGCCAGCTGGGCAAGTCTGATCGCGAAGCCGCAGGCGTGTTGTCGTCCGCCCAGCGCCACACCCACTTCCTCGACAGCCCGCGCATCGTGGACAGCACGTCCGCGTCCGACTTCCGGTTTGCGGACCTGAAGGAACGACCGGGCACAGTGTTCCTATGTCTGCCGCCGGACCGGCTCGATACTTATGCCCGCTGGTTACGGCTGCTGGTGAGCCAGGCCGTTACCGACATGGCGCGCTCCCCCGCCCGGCCGGAACGCCCGGTCCTGTTCTTCCTCGATGAGTTCGCTGCGCTCGGTCGCCTTGATCCGGTGGAACGCGCGATGGGGCTGATGGCGGGCTACGGGATGCAGCTTTGGCCGATCCTTCAGGACATGCATCAGCTCAAGGCGACCTATGGCGAGCGTGCAGGCACGTTCATGTCGAACGCCGGCGTGATCCAGACCTTCGGGGTCAACGACCTTGCCACCGCCGACATGCTGTCACGCACGATCGGCGACACCACCATCGAATATGAGACGTTCGGCACGTCTGGCCCGGCGAGCATCTTCAGCGACGGCCACCACTCGCAAAGCTCCAGCGGGCATGTAGCGGCACGTAGGCTCGCAACGCCGGACGAAATCATGCGGATGAACGTGGAGGATCTCCTGCTGATGCGGCAGGGGCAGCACCCGCTCGTCGTCGGGAAAATCCGCTACTATGCGGAACGGGAGTTCGCCGGGCTCTATGATCCGGCCTGATCCCACACACCGGAAAACCGGACGATAGGCATCGGGATAGCGCCCTTTCTGCCCCTCAACTTGCACCGCGCTGATAGTCACACACCGCCGGATCGGCTTGGCTTTTCTCGGAAAGCCTGCGGCCGTTAGGCCGCTTCTGTGACGGCGATAGCCGGCACGTAACGAAGGCGTATTGGCCTGTAGGCCAATTCCGCATGCCCTTCGTCTCCCGGCTCAGCTGTCCGTCGTGGTTAAATGATTCTGTTAAATAGGAATCGTTAAGAAGGTTAAGGCTCAAAAATGAGCTAAAAAAGTGAGGACTTCTGCGGCTTTCCAGATAGGCCCAGTGTGTGATCCCACGTGATTCGGTGTGTGATCCCACGATAGCATGGTGTGTGATCCCACGACGCTTGGGTGTGTGATCCCACGATAATCAATTGGCTACTGGCACCGCGATTACTATCGGTTCTGCACTCCCACCGTTCCCCTTCGAGACGGTTCGCATCGTGCCCCGCGCAAGACGGTGTGTGAAACCACGATAGTCAGCGTCCGCCGGCGAGCCTATCCATGAGGTCGTCCACCTCGGTTGCGCGGCGACGATCGGCGTCGAAGCGATGCCGGCGTTCCTGTTCAGCCTCCAACTTTGCGGTCAGCGCCAACGCTTCTGCTTCCCCCCTGAGACGGAACAGCACAGCAGGGCTACCGTCTGCCGTCGTCGTCAGCTCCATCGCATAGTCGGGGAGCTGATCGGCCTCCACCACCTTGCGGAGCATTCGGTTGAACTCCTTGGGCTTGCTGTCGCTGCCCGTCTTGTCGCGCAGCACCTCCACTCGGCACGTCCACCCGCCCTTCTGGTTGCCGGCGTGTTTGCGCGCAATCCGGTACAGGGCACGTTCCAGTCCGCCGGTGAGCAGGAAATAATCCTGGTGCATGGTGAGCAGCGACCGCTCCCCCATGATGCCCTCATAGACCCAATCGGACAGAGTGATGGTCATGCCCCGGGGCTGGTCTGTCTCGGGGTCTACCTCCAGCGTCCATTTGTCGAGCCAGTTGAAACCAGCCTTCGTGCGCCGCTTGGGAGCGCGGATCGAGGTCGATATGGAAGTCGTCTGAAGCCGCTGGAGCGCAGCCTGCAACTCCTGATAGGCTCGGCCGCTAGTGTCGCGCTTGATAGCTCGCAACAGGTCATAGGACGTTGTTTTGAGCGTTCGGGGAAGGTCGTTGACCCCCTGTTCCCGCATCCGGTTGAGCGTGGACGCCGCCCATATCAGGATATCGGCGTCCCAGATCGTCGCCATTCCGTAGGCAGGAATCGCCTCGATCTTCACCCACGTTTCACCGTCCGGGCTGCTATATTCGATCGGCTTCACCCGCTTGCGCTTCTGGAGCGAGAAGAACGGCCGCTCCATTGTCTCCCGCTGATCTTTCAGCGGGAGGTCGCCCATCAACGGGATGAACAGATCAAATTCGGGGTTAGGATTCTGACGCTTGGTCATGCCTCTTCAATCCTGGCATCCTGCATATTTGCAGATGTGCACATTATCACATACGGCCAAATTGCTTATCGGCATCATACTTTGCCACCAGCTCGCTGATTGCCTCGGCAAGGAGGTCTTGGTGACTTCGCCGGGTTCGCGCTGCCAAAACGCGAAACGCCTCCGCCGTAGGATCGGCCGGATCGAAATATGCCCCAAGGTGATACTTACCTGGCCGCTTGCCACTCGACCGTGCAGCACTCGACGGAGCCGGCTGATGATCCGGCTCGGGTTCGCGAGGGGAGGGGGACGCTACCGCCGGCCCCAACAAAGAAGTCCGCTTCGCCATAATCAAGCCTTCACATTTGCAGGTGTGCAATTCATCACATCATCAAATATGTGTTTCTGCAAGGCTGCAATTTCTAAAGCTGCTTTGCCCTTCGGCTCATGCTCGATGACACCCAAGCCGTAAGGCCATGCTGCTCGGTAGGCGCTCCGCTCACGCAATACGGCACGGGCCACCCGCAAGCCGGTCGCCTCAGCAAGCGTTCTGGCATCGTCCAGCAATGTGGTTGCGGTCGGGGGAGCGGCATTGAGCACCACTATGCCCGTTCGCCCGGTACTTGTGATAAGCTGCGCTGTGCGTTTGATCGCATCAAGATCGATCAACGATGGACGACAGGGGATAATTACCAGATCAGCACGCTGCGCCGCTGCAGCGGCCTCCGCACCCGCGGCTGGCGGTGTGTCGATAATCGTAAGCGCGAAGCCGTTGGCCTCAGCCGCATCAATCGCTTGGTCGAGGCGCCTTGCACTGATCGGTTCAACGTGGGGCAGCTCAGCCGTCCGTCGCTCACTCCAAGCAGTTGCGCTCTCCTGCGGGTCAAGGTCGAAGAGAGCCGTCTTGATGCCGGTTGCTTCAGCGGCAACCGCCAGATTTACCGCTAGCGTCGTTTTTCCAACGCCACCCTTTTGCGCTGCAAGCGTGATAATATGCAAGTGTGCACACCTTCAATAATGCTTTATTGATATTATGCAGAATGGCAGGATCGCACAACCGCTATAGTGGTGACTGGCTAGGGTAGGGGACAGGTCGCCACCTTTTGGCAGGCACAGGCCGTCCGACAGAGTAGTCAACTGAAACATATCTGTTATGCTGGATATATGGAAAACGATTCGGCTATCGCCGCTTTGGGTGCGCTCGCACAAGGAACACGCCTCGATGTGTTCCGCTTGTTGGTGCGGCAGGAGCCGGACGGCATGGCTGCGGGTGATATCGCCCGCCAGCTCGATGTGCCGCAAAACACCATGTCGGCGCATCTCGGCATTCTCGCCCGCGCGGGGCTGGTCCAATCCGAGCGCCACAGCCGATCGATCATCTATCGCGCCGATCTGGACGGCCTGCGCGCGCTGACGCTGTTCCTCGTTAAGGATTGCTGCGCCGGCAATGCGGAGCTGTGCGCGCCGCTCGTCGCCGAACTCGCTCCCTGCTGCTGAAAGGACGCCCATGAAACCGAATGGCTCGGCCGTCGATATCGTCATCTATCACAACCCCGCGTGCGGCACGTCGCGCAACACCCTCGCCATGATCCGCAATGCCGGCATCGAACCGCATGTGGTCGAGTATCTGAAAACGCCGCCCTCACGCGCACTGCTGGTCGAGCTGATCGACCGCGCCGGCATGACGCCCCGCGAGCTGCTGCGCGAGAAGGGGACGCCCTATGCGGAGCTGGGCCTGGGCGACACGTCGCTGTCCGACGAAGCGCTGATAAGTGCGATGATGGCGCATCCCATCCTCATCAACCGACCGCTGGTCGTCTCGCCGCTCGGCGTGAAGCTGTGCCGACCTTCGGAAGCCGTTCTCGATCTACTGCCGAGCGGCCAGCTTGCCGCGTTTGCCAAGGAAGACCGCGAACAGGTGGTTGATGCTTCGGGCCAGCGCGTCGCCTGATGCTTCTTGCCGTCCTGATCTTCGTCGCGACGATCGCGCTCGTCATCTGGCAACCCAAAGGCCTCGGCATCGGGTGGAGCGCGATGGGCGGGGCCGTCGTGGCGCTGCTCGCGGGCGTCGTCACCCTCTCCGACGTGCCGGTGGTATGGGGCATCGTCTGGAACGCGACGGCCGCGTTCGTTGCGATCATCGTCATCAGCCTGCTGCTGGATGAAGCCGGGTTCTTCGAATGGGCAGCGCTGCACGTCGCGCGCTGGGGCGGGGGGCATGGTCGCCGGCTGTTCGTCCTTATCGTGCTGCTCGGCGCGGCAGTGTCCGCGCTATTCGCCAATGATGGTGCGGCGCTGATCCTGACGCCGATCGTCATCGCCATGCTACGGGCGCTGGGGTTCAAGGACAAGGCGACGCTGGCGTTCGTCATGGCGGCGGGGTTCATCGCCGACACCGCCAGCCTGCCGCTGGTCGTGTCGAACCTCGTCAACATCGTGTCGGCCGACTTCTTCCGGATCGGGTTCGGCGACTATGCGGCCGTGATGGTGCCGGTCGATCTGGTGTCGATCGCCGCCACGCTGGGCGCGCTCCTGATCTTCTTCCGACGTGATATACCGCGAGATTACGATGTGACCGCGCTGCGCGCGCCCGGTGCTGCAATCCGTGACGCCGCGACCTTCCGCGCCGGATGGATCGTCCTTGCCCTGCTGCTCGCCGGCTTCTTCCTGCTTGAACCGCTGGGTGTGCCGGTCAGCGCCGTCGCCGCTGCCGGCGCGATCCTGCTGCTGGTGATCGCGGGGCGAGGCCATGTCATCCAGACCGGCAAAGTGCTGCGCGGCGCGCCGTGGCAGGTCGTCATATTCTCGCTCGGCATGTACCTGGTCGTTTATGGCCTGCGGAACGCCGGCCTGACCGATCATCTGGCGGCGCTGCTCGACCGCACCGCACAAGGCGGGGTGTGGGGCGCGGCGCTGGGAACCGGTGTGATCGCGGCCGTCCTGTCGTCGGTAATGAACAACATGCCGACCGTGCTGGTGGGCGCGCTGTCGATCGACGCCGCGCACGCGACAGGGGCGGTCAAAGAAGCGATGATCTACGCCAACGTGATCGGTTGCGACCTCGGCCCCAAGCTGACGCCGATCGGCTCACTCGCCACGCTGCTGTGGCTGCACGTCCTGGGACAGAAGGGCGTGCGGATTGGATGGGGCTATTATTTCCGCGTCGGGGTGACGCTAACCGTGCCGGTACTGCTCATCACGCTCGCGGCCCTCGCGATCAGGATCAGCATCGCGTGACGAAACTGACCATCACGCCACTGGAATCTAGCGAGCTGGCCGGGTTGGCGCAGTTTCTAAATACCGCTGATCTGCCCAACTCCGATCTCGCTGAGCCGGATCGTATGTTCTTTCGGTTCGATGCCGATAGCCTCGTCGGTTACGGTGGCCTTGAGGGGCAGGGGACCGATCGCCTGCTTCGCTCGATCGTCATCCTGGGCGATCACCGGGGGCATGGCCTGGGGCGAGCGCTGGTCGCCACTCTCGAACAACAGGCCCACGATCTCGGTGTCCGCCGCCCTCATCTGCTGACGACGACGGCCGCACCGTTCTTTCGGGCGCTCGGCTATATCGACGCCGATCGCGACGCCGCGCCCCTGGCTGTAGCCGCCTCACGCGAGTTTACGTCGCTGTGCCCCGCCTCGGCCCCCTATCTTGCGAAAGCCATCTGATGCCGCTCCGCACCGTTGCTGATCCCGATACACTGCCAGCGCTCAATCCCGCTTATGCGATTCAGCGGCCAGCCTTGGGGCTTGGCCCGCTCGATCATGCGCCGCGTATCCTTCTACTCTACGGATCGCTGCGCGAGCGATCCTACTCACGCCTGTGTGTCGAGGAAGCGGCGCGCCTGCTCCGGTTCTTCGGATGCGAAACCCGCATCTTTGATCCGTCCACCCTGCCGCTGCCCGACCAGCACGCCGGTGACGATCATCCGGCCGTCCACGAACTGCGCGAGCTGTCGATGTGGTCAGAGGGGCAAGTGTGGTGCAGCCCCGAACGTCATGGCCAGATTACCGGCATCATGAAGCTGCAAGTCGATCACCTGCCGCTCTCGATGGGCGGGATGCGTCCAACGCAGGGCCGTACGCTCGCGGTCATGCAGGTGTCGGCCGGATCGCAGTCATTCAACAGCGTCAACGCGCTGCGCGTGCTGGGGCGCTGGATGCGGATGGTGACGATCCCCAATCAGTCATCGGTAGCCAAGGCGTTTGAGGAATTTGACGACGCCGGCCGCATGAAGCCGTCGAGCTATTACGATCGGATCGTGGACGTGATGGAGGAACTGGTGCGCTTCACCGTCCTGTTGCGCCCGCATACCTCGCAACTGGTCGATCGATACTCCGAGCGAAAGGAAGCCGGGGTGCCGCTCGACGCCACCACGGACCTGTCCAGCATCGCGACCTCGCCGCAATCCTGACGGCTTTCCCGATTAGCAACCTGTGCCGGGAGTTCGGCCGCGACGATCGCGCTGACGGCCGCTTTCGATCCCATGACATGGGGACCGATTACCAACCGGCCCCCATCCGTCACTTTTTCTTCTTGTCCGGGCGCTGGGACAACGCCGACCCCGCGGCCGTTTTTGAATCCTTGCCCGTGCGACCATCGCGCAGGACGTTCGATGCGGCTTTGCCCGCCTTGGCGCTGGTGTGTTCGTTCTTGGCCATGACCAATACTCCTCACGGGCGCGATGTTTTTCGCCACCCTCATTGCATAACGCGAATTTATCGGTATTGTTTCCCGCATAGCGATGAGGAACGTCAGATTGATCGACATCCGGAAGGCCATCCTTGCAGCCCTGAAAAAGGAACTGCTGCTCGATCTTGAAGATCAGCTTCGCGCTGCCGCACTGGAAGCGTCCAGGGCAGGCGCAGCTTTGCCGATGAACGCGAAACGGCGTCGTGAAGCTGAGGGGCAAATCCGCTTTCGCCTTCAGGAAGAGCGCTATGAGGAGGTGGTCCAGCAGCACGGCGGACACCTGCTTCCTGATGGAGTCATGTGGGGCACAGACCTGAAGGTGTTCCAGCCTTTTGCCCGCTTCCCCGGACCGGAGACGGCTATCATCCTCGGGTTCGCCTCAATGTCCGAACCCCGCAAGATTCCACCCAAGAACCAGTCTCGCGCGGCAGGCGTCACGCTGAACGTCTCGCTGCAAGCCAGTCTGTTTGATGGTGACGATTGCCCGAAGGCGACCGACATTTTTGTGCTGTTCCTCACTGCTCGTGACCGCCGGCAGGCAGGCATGATCGAGGAAATCGCGATCGGGGTGATCGGAGCGGACTACAAGGATTTCATCTTCTACGCATCGCTGGACGATTTCATTCAGGGCTACGAGAGCGAGCCGGCCCGGCCGGGTGGACCGGACGGAACCGATGGTGGTGCCAAGGTGAAACTGCGACCGACCCGCAAGCGATTCATGCCGCCCGAGCAACAGCCCGATACCGAGGTGGGCGAAGCATAACCGGTCAGACTAGCGTTTTTAGTAACAAGTACAGCGTTTGCTCCGCATCCTTCTTGGGTGCGGAGCCATAGGGACTCGAACATATGCGTATCGGCACCCCCGGGTTCATTCCTGCAAGGCTTACCGAAGCACGCGAGGCGCGGCGCATTCCGTCAAAGGCCGCGCTTGCGCGTCGTTTGGGTATGAGCGCCACCACCACCTCCCGATGGGAAGATGAAACGTCGGGCCAGACTCCCGATAATGCGACGCTGGTCCGTCTTGCCGGTGAACTGGGTGTACGCCCCGAATATTTTCTGCGTCCGCCCTTCCACAGCGATCGGCCTACCTTCCTTCGATCGTTGGCGAGCACGCTGGTGCGCGATCTGGATTTCCAGAAGGCGCAGATGCACTGGTTGCAGGAAATCAGTTTTGTCATCGGGCATTACGTTGATCTGCCCGAGGTGGACATTCCCGACGTGCTTGATGGCGCAAGCTATACCCAGTTGCGTGACGAGGATATCGAGGAAATCGCGCTTCGGCTTCGGCGCCACTGGCAGCTGGGTGAAGGGCCATGCGGCGACGTTGTCGCGATCATGGAACGGATCGGCATCGTGGTTGCAGCCATCCCCATGAACACGACCAAGCTTGATGGACTATGCAGCTGGTCCCCGATCGATGGCCGTCCGCATGTCCTGCTCGCAACGGACAAGATGTCATTCCCACGGCGTCAGATGGATGCGGCGCATGAACTTGCCCACGCTGTCCTTCATCAGGCCGTGCCGGCAGAGGAATTTCAGGCCAATCTGCGATCTATAGAGCAGCAGGCATTCCGTCTGGGCAGCGCATTGCTGATGCCTTCGACAACCTATCCCAAGGATGTGCGTCATGCGTCGCTGGCGATGCTAGTCAGCCTGAAAGAGCGGTGGCGGGTTTCGGTCAAGGCCCAGATAAAGCGGCTGTCCGATCTGGAAATCATCCCTGAGGAGTTCTCCCGACAGCTCTACAAGCTCTATTCGGCGAAGGGATGGTCAAAGGGCGAACCGCTCGACCAGCATTGGCCGATACAGCCCCCGCGGGCGCTGCGGGACAGCCTGAACCTGATTGTTGAAAACAACGTCCGCAGCAAGGCGGACCTGCTTGCTACCGAATTTACGATCTCCAGCACTGACGTCGAAGAGCTGTGCGGTCTGCCGCCGGGCTGGTTTGACCGGGATGCTGCGGAGGTGGTTTCGCTCAAGAGACATCCTGCGGACAGGCCGGGCGTGCACTATGACGATGCCGAAGTGATTGCTTTCCCGGACCGGCGTCCTCATCCTTGGTCGGGCCGATCATCGTAGCGGTTGGAAACGCTATCCGCTGATCGGCAACAGCCGCACACCTCCCATCACGCTCCAAAAGTTCAGGAGACGCTGATTGGCGATCTCAACGTGGGTCGGGCCTCGCAAAACCTGGGTGAAAACTGTTCGACCTCATGCTCGACCCAAAATCTGAAGTTTTTTGCTTCGTCAGGCTTCCTTTCAAGGCCGCCCCTGCAGCCCTCCAGGGGCCTGACTGAACACCACCAGCCTCTCCGGCTCGGCTGCGAACCATGCGTAGCTACCCCATGCCAAGCTATCGACCGTCTTCTTGAACGGCCCGGCGCTGCGATCGAGGAACGCTGTCACGAACGCGACATGCTCGGCAGGAAAACCCGTCTCGGCGACCAACGCCTCTAACGCCTCCTTACGACGTTCGCTGATCGGGCCATCGGTCGCAACCACCTCCACGAACACCAGCAACGGATGCGTTGGCCCGAGGTCGACGAGGATCGTGTCGGGCAAGTTTCGGTCTGCCTGGATGGCAAGACCGATCGACCGCGCCAGCTCGTCGTCGCGCGCGACCACCTTGTTGCCGCTTTCGCTGAGGAACAGGACGGTAGGATCGGCGAGGAAGGTGGGGGCGAACACCTCGACCACCGCTTTGGTAATCTCCGAACTGGGGCCAGGCTTCATCCGGCGCGTCTCACCGTTCGGGAAGGTGACCAACACCTGATCGGCGCTAACCCCGGCACCGCGACGAACGATCGCCAGCCGGGCGAGCGCACCCTTGTTTAACGCCTCAGCCTGCCACGCCGTTATCCGGACCTGCAGCGCTTCGCCTGTAAGGTCCGGGTCGAATAAAGCGCCAAATCCAGCCTTCAGCGCGTAGCGCGGCTTGCTCGACGTGGTGGCAAGGTCGGTACGCTCGGTCACCGCGCCGATCGCCACCAGTCCCTCGCGCAACGTCTCGTCGCGGATCGGCTCGCGGGTGTTGTCCTGATACCAACGTCGCCCTTCGACCTGGCTCCCGGTGCGCAGCACGCCGGTCGCATAGACGGCCCGGTCCGCATCGTCGGTCCGCGCCGCCTGTTCATCGGTCATGCGATAGACGTGCTTGGGACCGAGATACGTCCCGCTGCCTTCAACCGCGTCGATATAGAGGGCGACGAACACCGTGCTCGCCGCCAGCATCCGGGTCAGATAGGCGCGATTGGGCGCCCCATCGGGGAAGATCTCCTGTAGCCGGGCATGAACCTCCTCACGGGTCAGCAGCGGCGTCATGGTGCAACTTGCCCATATAGGCGCGCCAGTTCATCCTCGATGGCGGCACCGCGGCGGACCAGTGCCTCCACCTTTTTCATCGCGGCAGGTGCGGGCAGGGGCAGCGCCTCCATCTCGAACGCCGATACCGCGACGCTACCGTTGATGCAGCGGAAGAGCTGGTCGACGATCGCGCTATTCAGCACCGCCGCGACCGTCGCTGGCGATACCGCCGGTCGTGCACATGGCCTGACCATGTTCAGGTGGTTCTCGACCACCACACCGCCATGTTGCGCGATGAAGTCCGCTGGCAGCTCGGCCGCGATCAGGCGACGCGCCTGCTCCTTCGCGGTGGTGCGCTGGACGAGGACGCACGCTTCCTCGACCAGCAGCCAGGCATCACCGCGCTCGATCTTGAAATAGGGCGCATGGTTGCGCTTCTCGGCCCGAAACGCGAAGTGCCCATTCGCCGACACCGCTTCCGCCCATATCAGCGGATGTGCCCCGCGCGCGGGGCGAAGCCGCATCTGGTCCTTGTAGCGATTCCACACCAGTGGCCCCGTCGAGACGCGATAACCCCAGTCGGCAAGCCGCGCCGGCATCGTCTCGGCCTTTGCGATCAGCGCGCTATGCCGCGGCTCGCGCGGCGCGAGCCACGGTTGCGAGGCGGGGGAGGGCAGGCCGATCGTGCCGTTGCGGATGACACGCGCCTCGCGCTCGTTCGCCACCTCGACATAATGAACCTGGGCGCGGCCGGGCTTGGCGCCGCGCTTGTAGGCCGCCAGCAACGTCTCCTGCAGCACATCCTCGAACACGCCGCGCCGGGCATGGACGAAATCGATCGCGACGGGCGGCGCCTCCCTGGCGATCAGCTCGCGGAGCGCGGAATAGTAATGACCCGACAGGAAGCTTGTCGGTGTCAGATAGGCGATCGTCCCGCCCTTCTTCGTCCAGCGCACGGCAATGTCCGTGAACACGCCGTAGAGATTGGCGTGACCGTAGAGGCCGCGTGCGAACCGCTGGCGCTGCTCGGGGGTGAGGGTGATGCGCCCATATGGGGGATTGCCGATCACCAGGTCGAAGCGGGCACTGGGCGCCTCCTCCAGCGTATCGGCGACGCGCACGACGATCGGGGCGGGACGGCCAGCAGCGGCGGTCACGTCCGCCAGCAGCAGCTCGATCGCATTCTGCCCGAAGCCCGCGGCGTAGGGGTCCAGCTCTAGCCCGGTCAGGCGGGTGCCGATCTGCCGCAGTACGATCGCCGGCTCGGCCGCAGGAAGCGCAGCGATCATCCGTTCGGCTGCAGGCAACAGGAACGCGCCCCCGCCGCTCGCCGGATCGAGCACGCGCGCACGGGTCCAGTCGATCCCCTGTTCCTCGGCCATGTCGAGCAACCGGTTCGCCAGCGCCGGCGGGGTGTAGAACGCCCCCATCGCTCCGCGTTCCCGTGCCGCGAGCAGGGTCGTGTAGAGGCCGGTCAGGAAATAGATCGCCTCGGCGATCGGCAACGGCGCGGCCTCACGCCCGACCACTGCAGCCAGCTCGTCGACCGCGCGATCAAGCCGGCCATAGGGCGCGGCGAACGGTGGACTAAGGATCGCATGGGGTCGGGCTTCGACGCGATAGGTGTCGATCGCAGCGCGCGTAAACAGCGCTGCCATGTCCCGGCGTCGTGGTTCGGGCAACGTCTCCGCCCAGGCCCGCGCGAGCTGGCGGGCGCGGGCAAGTTCGTAGCGTTGCGCATCGAGGTCTGCTGGCAGATCGCGGAGCAGGGCAGGGGCAAGGCTCATGCTACGGCCGATCGGTTGCGATGATCGCGAAGCACGCGCTGCACGGTTGATCGCGAGACGCGGAACAAGCTGGCGAGCTGCGCCGGTGATCCCTGGCCGGATTCCGCCTTAGCGACGATCTCGGCGCGCTGCTGCCGGGTGAGGCTTGGCCGGCGACCCAAAAGACGTCCAGCCTGGCGCGCGTGTGCCAGGCCGCTCATGGTGCGCTCGCGGATCATGGCGCGCTCGAACTCGGCAAAGGCACCCAACGTCTGGGCCATCAATCGTCCAGCCGCCGTGGTGGTGTCTACGGCCTCGGTCAGCGACCGGAAGCCCGCACCGGCCATCGCAACCTCTTCCAGCGTGAACAGGAGGTCGCGTAGCGAGCGGGACAGGCGATCGAGCTTCCACACTACCAGTACATCGCCCGACTGCAGGCTTCGGATCGCGCGCGCCAGCTCGGGCCGATCGGCCTGCCCCCCCGAGGCTTCCTCGCGAAGGATCGGATCGCACCCCGCCGCAGCGAGCGCAGCGACTTGGACATCGAGGTCTTGGTGATCGCCGCGGGACACCCGCGCATAGCCAATTTGCATCCGCGTGTTCTGACACGGGATTCTGACACCTGTAAACCCGCGGAAATGCGCGGGCCAGCTGGTGGTGTCACAACCGGACGGCTCCGACACCGTCCCGATTGGGATCGTTATCGGGAAGGATGCTGATTTAATCAGACACTGACAGAGCCGCGCCGTTCATCGAACGTCTGAACGAGGGTCGCCAGGCTGATCGATGCCAGCCGTTCGACCAGCAGACGTTCGGCTTCCTGTAGTGCGTCGCTCACGGCTTCGTTGACGACAGCCGCGACTTGGCAGCCGGGTTCGGGATGTTCGATCCCGATCGCGAACAGGTGAGGGCCGCCAACGGCGTGATGCACGTCCAGCAGCGTCACCGTCTCCAAATCGGTGGCGATAGCCCAACCGCCGCCATGCCCCTTCTCCGAACGGACGTAGCCCGCGTTCCGCAATCCGGCCATCGTGCGGCGGATCAGGACCGGGTTGGTGCCGAGCATACGGGCGATCGCTTCGGAGGTCATCGGCCCGTCATGCTGTGCCATGTGGATCAGCACGTGAAGCATTCGCGAGAGGCGACCGTCATTCCGCATGGCACACGCTTCCGTCGCCGACATCATCTTGGCAAGCTTTGACGGTCACGATACCTGAGAGGTTGCATGATTCGTGGAGCATGGCCGATGCGTGAGTTCAACAAGGCAGATCATTGGGATAGCGCGGCCGAGCGGTATGAGACGACCGCGCATCCCTACACGGCACGCTATGTCGATGCTGCCCTTGCCCATGTACCGCTAACGGCCTCGTCCCGCGTGTTGGACGTGGCAGCCGGAACCGGCGCGCTGACACTCGCCGCCGCGGTGTCCGGAGCGCAAGTTCTCGCGACCGACTTCTCACCGGGCATGGTCGCGCGCATCGCCGCAAAGGGGCTGCCGAATGTCGAGGCGCGGGTGATGGACGGTCAGGCACTCGATCTGCCCGATGGCTACTTTGACGCGGTGTTCTCGATCTTCGGCGTGTTCATGTTCCCCGACTGGCGCACGGGGCTGGCCGAGATGGTGCGGGTTACCAGGCCTGGTGGGTACGGCGTCGTGGCGGTGTGGCAGGGCCGCGGCGCCGGTGCGTTCATGTTGCTTGGGCAGTTGATCCGCCGATTGTTTCCCGAACGTGAACTCACGGCCATGCCGGAGGCGATGACGATCCTCAGCAAGGCGGAGGGCTTTGCTGCGGAACTGGTGCGGGCGGGCTATCGTGAGCCGCAGATCGAGCATGTCACCCGCAACTTTGACCTCGACATGGCGGCGCTGGACGATCTCGATGCGCTGTTCGGACCATCACCCGACTGGACCAGCCTGGATGACATGCAGAAAGGCTGGATCGTCACGGAGCTGCGATCGCTGGCGGGCGACCAGGCACACCTTGCTATCCCTTCAACCGCGCTGATCGGTGTGGCGAAGCGGTAAACACCTTTAAGAGAACGTGAGAAGGATCGTTGCGGCCTTCCCGAATGTCTAGCCTGTAGAGAACCGCCGGGAAGCAATCCCTGATACCGCAAGCCTGACCCAGTGAGAGTACAGCAATGCCGGACGCCGCAAACGTAATTGCCGTGGATCACACAGGCTTCGCTGTATCGTCTTTGGACGAAGCCATTCGATTCTGGACGGGAGCGCTCGGCTTCAAACTTGAGCGACAGTCGGAGATGGGGGGCGACTTCCTGCATCAGGTGACTGGTGTCGATGATCCCAGCGTGAAAACCGCGATCGTCAGGGCACCAGACGGCTATGTGGTCGAACTATTGCAATATTCAAAAGGGCGCCAGAACGGGGCGGTGCCCAACAGCGCGGGGGCAATCGGTGCGGCCCATTTGGCTCTGACCGTGAACGATATTCAGGCCGCGATTGCCCGCGTCGAGGCGGCGGGATGGAAGGCGAAGGGTAGTCCGCTGCCGGTCGCGGGTGGTCCACGGAAGGGAACACTGGTTTCCTACGTTTCAGGCCCCGATCATATCACGATAGAGCTTATGCAGCCGCCAGCCCGTTAGTGGGCTGGCGAACGCTTTCCCGCTTCACCATCCCAATCGAGAATGCTGGTTAGGTCACATTCGCCGCCGCCGCATCTGCATTCACCGACGTCGATAAAGCTACTATGCAAATCCCGAGAAGCTGAGAGTGCGGAGGGCAGCGTCGGTGCGAGGTGAAATCGAGTCAGCCCTAGGTGTCGATCTTTTTGCCGAGGTGACCGGCGACGAACGACTCCCGTCATGCTTCGAGGTGAGCGAGCTACTCAGCGCATCGGTGGCGGCTGTGGCAAGCGCCGCCAGCTCACTGGTCGAGGCGGTGGGGCTTGCATCGTCGCCGCCTCCCGTTTGCGTTCACCAGCGGCTGGTATCGCTATGGGCGGGGCGCTCGATCCATCCAGTCGGCTGGGAGATGCCGCCCGTCTGGGATGCAGTAGCCGGCGACTACCGGACGCGGGATGGCTGGATCAAGCTGCACACCAATCTGGCGCATCATCGTCGTGCCGCGCTGTCGGTCCTAGGCGTCGAACCCGACCGCGGCTTGGTCGCGAGGGCCGTGGCCGACTGGGACGCGGAGGCTCTGGAAACAGCCATAGTGGACGCCAACGGCGTTGCCGCCGCGATGCGTTCCCGCGACGAATGGCTACGGCATCCGCAAGGTGTCGCAGTCGCGACCGAGCCGCTGATCGCTTGGGATGCCGGGCGGCCAGGGTCCCTCCGGTCCTGGGGCGGAACGCGCGACCGCCCGCTCGCCGGTCTGCGGGTGCTTGACCTCACCCGTGTCATCGCCGGCCCGGTCGCCACACGCACTTTGGCTGGACTCGGCGCGACTGTGCTCAGGATTGACCCGCCTGATTGGGAGGAGGCGAACGTCGTTCCGGACGTGACGTTGGGCAAGCGCTGCGCACATTTGCAGCTCGACACTTCCGAAGGAAAAGCATCGCTGGAACGCCTGTTGGCGGACGCGGATGTGCTCGTGCACGGCTATCGCCCGGGCGCTCTCGATGGGCTCGGACTGGGCGCGGAAGCGCGGCAGCGGTTGAACCCTCACCTGATCGAGGCGACCTTGGACGCCTATGGCTGGACAGGACCTTGGGCCGGTCGGCGCGGGTTCGACAGCCTCGTTCAAATGAGTTGTGGTATAGCTGAAGCCGGGATGACCTGGTCCAGTCGGACCGAGCCTACCCCGCTCCCGGTGCAAGCGCTCGATCATGCGACCGGCTATCTCATGGCGGCCGCCACGCTTGCCGCTTTGTGCAAAGGCGCGCGGGGGAACGGGATCGGCTCCGCCCGCCTTTCGCTCGCGCGCACAGGCTATCTGCTAGCCAGGCATCCCGCGACCATTACCGGCACGCTTGGTCTGCGACCCGAACAAGCCGACCTGTCGCCGATCACTGAAAGAACGCCTTGGGGCGATGGACGGCGGCTGCGCCCACCGTTCGACATGCAAGGCACGACGATCGCTTGGGACAGTCCAGCAACGGAGCTGGGGGCTACGTCAGCAACGTGGTCCGATTAAGCGCTTAGTCGGTGTTCACACCGAACGGACGGGATATCTGATGTCGGCGGCGGTTTCCCGCTTCGGCCGGAAGTCAGGTTAAGCAAGCCATGCGCTTTCCCATTTCACCATCCTGATGGGAAAGGGTGGATCGTCTCGCTTCCGCTTGCGACCGTGATGCTGTTGCCGCTCTCGGCTTCATTAGGATCTTAGAACGGCAGTCGTTGCGGCGTGAAAGGCGGAAGAAATCTGTTGTTTGAAGATGGCCAAACCGATCCGAACCTGCCCTTGATACGGCCTGAACGTGGTAATCTTGGCCCCCTCAATAGCCCTTTCACCTCGTCTGCTCGCGTCGGACGCATCGAGCGATGAAGGGTTTCATAACAGGTGTCGCGGCAATGATGCTGGCGGCGACGATCCCAGTCCTCAATGGCTGCGTTCCGCGCACGCAAGTCGCACCTTATAGGTATCGCATGACGGTTGAGGTCGACACGCCGACGGGCCTGCGCACCGGATCGAGCGTGATCGAGGTCCGCCCGCGCCTTACGGGCGAGTTCGCCGCCGATATGGCGATCGTTGGCGAAGCCGTGCCAGTCGATCTGCCGGATGGGCGTACAATTTACGCGCTGCTATGGTCGCGTCTGGCAGCGGATTGGGCGGGATGGATCGTCCTGTGGCTCGTGCGCCCCCCGGCAATGGGCAATGCGCCGATCGCCGACGTGGTCCGGGCGGTTGCCGCCACGCGTATCCCGCTGGTGCTGCCCCGTCGTCTCCCCGCCGGAGCCGGCTATCCGCTGATCGGCATGGATGCCCGGCCAAGTTTCGTCGCCTTCGGTGACGAGCGCCGCCCGAAAACGATCCGCTTCATCGATCCGGACGATATAGGCGGCGGTATGAAGCTTCGTCGTATCACGCTGCAGGTCACCGACGATGCGATCACCCACACCATCGGTGATCGACTGCCTTGGCTGGCGAGCCAGCGGGGCAGTCTGAAGCCCAGCAGCATGGATGCGCCGCTGGCTGACCGTCAACTCGAGTCGCTTACCGAAGTGGCCTTCGTGCGCAGGGGGTATTGATGGCCCGCAGTACGTTTCGCGAGGCAGGTGCCTACCTATCGCTGCTGGGATTGCTCGTGCTTGCCGGTTGCACACCTGGGTACGAGGAACTGCCCACATACCGCTACCGCCTGACCGTCGAGTTAGCGACGCCCCAAGGAGTCAGGAGCGGTTCAGGCGTGATCGAGGTGCACACGTGGCAAGCGGGGCCACAGACCATCCCGAGCCCAGGAGCGATCAGGACGCGAGAGGATGGCGAGGCAATCGTCATCGACCTGGGGCGGCAAGGACTCGTGTTCGCCCTGATGCGGGCCGGCAACTTCATGGATTGGCCCGGCAGCGTCGCGCGATCGCTGATCCCGTCTGTGAAAGGTGACACTTACGATGTCAGAGGCGCCGAGATCGCGGCAATCAAGGCGATGCGCGGCGTTCGCGAGGTGCCGCCAACCTTCGCGTCCGGCAGCAGTCAGCTACAGAACTGGCCCGACCTGGTCCGTTTCGCCGACCGCTCACGTCCAGAGACGATCCGCTGGATCGGCCCCCTGCCGCCCGGCCGTATCGCTCCATTTGCAGTGGCCATTCGACGTGTGACGTTCGAGATCGTTGACGCGCCGGTCACACGCACGATCAATCGCCGGCTGCCATGGCTGAGCGACGCTGCCGGAGAGACAAGGCTTCCCACTGACCTCGACCGAGCCGGGCTCGATCCCTTCATCCCACCGCTTTCCTCGTTTGATTTCACTAGGAATGTTGACCGATGAAGGAGTTTGCGGCGGATTGCTAACGGCGACCTGCAATCAAAACGACCACTGGGTTTGCACGCGCACAAACGCCCGTCACGGGGTTTCCCACTTCACGATGGTGAAACGGGAATGTCCGCTGATGGGTGGAAAGCGGAAAATCAGTGCTGAACCTGTGGGCGGCCCTGCGGCCTCACTCTCCAGAGACTATGGGGACAGGTCTTTCGCCAAATTTCCGCTGCCGTTCCGTCCGGGTTCCAAAGTTTCGCCCATGGCCTACGCCAAGTTGGGCTGGTCCAAACACCAATGTAAAAGCGCTTACCCCTAAGCCGCATCTCAAGATCGGCGTTTGTCATGACTGTTCGGCCCAAGCGAGTGTTTAAGTTCCCGTCTTCGATAAAGCCGCTAGTATCGACTTCGAACCGATCTCCCACCTCCGGCAGTTGGCTACCCTCAAGAGCGCTCCCCACACGTTGTATAGTGATGGACGCAAGGGCTTTAGGCTCACAATCTGTAACAGCTGGTCCGGCAGTCAGCCGGCAATCCCGACTTTGCACCGTCATCACTTCGCCCATAACCATTGAGGATGCGCCACAAATCAGTTGCTCGGTAGACGCAGGCAGCGTCCCAACGGCCGGCGAAGACACAACCATCAAACCACAGCAGGAGATCAGAACGCCTTGACGCATAAGTGGAAGGTCGCAGATCACGTCCTTGTCCGCAATTGGGCGTTTCCGGTCATTCCCGATTGGGAACCTCCAACGGGATGGATCGGACCAGCATAAAAATGCGCCCGATGAACGCCGGAGCTTTCCCAAAATATGTTCCCGAAATATGAGTCCCGAAATTCGCTGTTCGAGTTGGGATAACGGGACTCATGTTGGTTGGTTATGCGCGTGTCTCGACGTCCGATCAGGACCTGACGCTGCAAACCGATGCGCTGACCAGAGCTGGGTGCGAAAAGCTGTTCACCGACAAGGTGAGCGGCGCGAAGCTGAACCGGCCCGGCCTGATCGAGGCCCTCACTTTCGTGCGGGCCGGCGACACGCTGGTCATCTGGAAGCTCGATCGGTTGGGCCGCTCGATCCAAGGACTGATCGAACTGGCGGCCGACCTCTCGGCGCGCAAGGTCGATTTCCGGTCGCTGACGGATGGGTTCGACACGTCCACGCCATCGGGGCGGCTGCTGTTCCATATCCTTGCCTCGGTCGCGGAAATGG
>NZ_NBBI01000015.1 GCF_002197685.1 Sphingomonas dokdonensis
GCTACCGCCACCCCGCTTTCAGGTCGCCGCCACCGCCAGCCAGGGCGGACTGTTGCTCGGCACCGCGCCCGTCGGTACGGTCGAATTGCTCAAGGACGGCGAGCCAATCGCGCTCGCCCCCGATCGCCGCTTCCTTGTCGCCTTCGATCGCGACGCCGGCCCGTCATCGCTCCTCACCGCCCGCCTCAGCGACGGCCGCACCGCCACCCACAGCATCGCCGTCGCGCCGCGCGCGTGGCGGATCGAGCGGCTGAATCGCGTCGCCAAATACCCCGTGCCCAGCGCCGACTTCCAGCGCCGCCGTCCGGCCGAGCTTGCACAGATCGAGGCCGCAAGATCCCGGAAGGCGGCCGCCGATGGCTGGCAGCAGCGGCTGATATGGCCGGTCACAGGCCGGATTTCCGGGCTGTTCGGCGCCCAGCGCATCTATCGCGGCGAGCCCGGCTCCTACCATTCCGGCGTCGACATCGCCCGCCCCACCGGCACCCCCGTCGTCGCCCCCGCCGACGGCGTCGTCGTCTTGGCGGCCGACAACCCCTTCACCTTGGAGGGAAATCTCCTGATCATCGATCACGGCATGGGGCTGAACAGCGCCTTCCTCCACCTATCGCGCATCGACGTGGCGCCAGGCACGCGCGTCAAACAGGGCCAGCCCGTCGGCGCAATCGGCGCCACCGGCCGCGCATCCGGCCCCCACCTCCACTGGGCGATGAAGTGGAAGGACGCGCGCATCGACCCGCTGCTCATCGCCGGGCCGATGCCCGACTGATCAGGCCAGCAGCGCCTGCGCCTCCATGCACGCGCAGCCGTCCTGATCGGTCGTCCACAACGCCATCTCGCGCTCCCCGGCCATGTTGAGCGCCGCGTCGCGATCGACGAACAACGGCCGCGCCCCACGGAAGGAAAACTGTTTCAGGCGCGCGCCCGCCCGGTGGCGCAGCAGGTGATCCGCCAGCAGCATCGCCTGATACGGTCCGTGCACCACCAGATCGGGATAGTGCTCCTCCCCTTGCGCATAGGGCCGATCGTAGTGGATGCGATGCGCGTTGAAGGTCAGCGCCGAGAAGCGGAACAGCGCCGTCGCGTCGAACCGCACCGCCTCCCGCGCCTCCGCCTGCCGCGGATCGGCCGGCGCGGGCGGCGGCGTGCCATTGCCCGCGCCGCGAAACACCAGATCCTGCTCCTCGACCACCGCGGTCGCACCATCCACCACGATCTCGTGCCGCACCGTCACGAAGGTGAGCCGCCCCGAACGCCCGTCCTTCACCTTGGCGTCGGTCACCACGCTTCGCCGCGTGGCCTTCGCCCCGATCGGCAGCGGCGCGTGAAAGCTCAGCCGCCCGCCCGCCCACATCCGGCGCGGCGCATCGACCGGCGGCAGCGCCGCGCCGCGCGCCGGGTGCCCGTCCACCCCGATGGTCGATTGCGGTGCGTCGGGCAAAAAGAACAGCCAATGCGCCAGCGGCGGCAGCTCGCCCTTGGGCCAGTGCGCCCCGTCGTGATCGAACAGCGCCGCCAGCCGCCCGATCGGCGCCGCGACCAGATCGTCCTGCTGCTCCGTCACGATCGGCGACCAGCCTTCGAACTGCTCCACGCCCCTCTCCTCCCGCTAATTACCGCGCATGCCGTAACCGCGCCGCGCCGCCTCGTCACCCCGCACCGCCGGTTGAACCTCTAGCCGGAACGCCGCGTTGATCCGGCATGTCCGGCACCTCGCTTCGCCCCGTCGCCGCCCCCGCACCCGCGCGCCAGGAGGCCCGCGCGCGCATCCGGCTCGGCAGGCACAGCCGGTTCGACGCGCGGCTGTCGGTGACGAGCGACGGGCTGCTCGCGATCGGCGCGCTCGTCTCCTCGATCCTCCTGTCCACCGCCGTTCTGGTCCATGTAGCGGTGCGTGACGGCGGCAAGGCGCGCAATCAGCGCTAGGCGAAGCTAATACACCTGGCTTATATCGGGGCAAAATATAGGAGAGACCCTGATGGCGACCGCCCCCGCCGTGACCAACCCGCCCCCTTTTCGCCGCCTGCCGCAGAAGGGGCCGGACATTTCGGTCGAGCACCGCGCAGACGGCTCGATCCTGATCAGCTCGAACCATCCGATGGCCGAGGCGGCGCGCTCGATCCCGCATGTCATGGCCGAAAAAGCGGCGCTCCATCCGGATCGCCCCTGGCTGATGCAGCGCGCGCCCGGCCATGGCCCGTGGCAGGGTGTGACGTACGCCGAGGGGAAGAAGGCTGCGGATAGCGTCGCGCAATGGCTGCTCGATCGCGGTCTCGGCGCGGACGACGCGGTGATGTGCATCAGCGGCAATTCGGTCGCGCACGGCATCCTCATGCTCGGCTGCTTCACCGCCGGCGTGCCGATCGCCCCGCTGAGTCCCGCCTACAGCCTGGTCTCCACCGACCATGCCAAGCTGAAACATTGCTTCAACACCGTGCGTCCGCGTATCGTGTTCGCGGAAAATGCCGAACAGTTCGAGCGCGCCTTCGCCACGCTGCGCGACCTCGATCCCTCGCTCACCTTCGTGACGATGGATGGCGGCGCAGGCACCATTCCCTTCAGCGACCTGACCAGCACCGTGCCCACCAACGCCGTTGACGAGGCACGCGACGCGCTCAGCCACGAGACGGTCGGCAAGTATCTCTTCACCTCGGGCTCCACCGGCATGCCCAAGGGCGTGCCGCAGCATCAGGGCATGTTCGTGAACCTGATCGCGGCGTCCGAGGGGCTGCGCGACGATCCCGACCCCGTCGATCACCCGATCTCGCTCGACTGGATGCCGTGGAACCACATTTCCGCCGGCACGATCCACTTCAACGCCAACATCGCCGGCGGCGGCACGCTCTACATCGACGAGGGCAAGCCCGTGCCCGGCATGTTCGAGACCACCATCGCAAACCTGCGCGACGTCTCACCGATGAGCTTCGGTTCGGCGCCCGTCGCCTTCGCCATGCTGGCCGACGCAATGGAGCGCGATCCCAGCTTGCGAAAGGCGTTCTTCAAGAATTTGCGCGGCATGGGTTATGGCGGCGCGACTCTATCTGACGATCTCTACGATCGCATGCAGGCGCTCGCGATCGCCGAAACAGGCGAGCGCATGCCCTTCACCACCATGTACGGTGCGACAGAGACACTGGGCGTCACCGTCGTCCACTGGGCCTCCGAACGCGTCGGCCTGATCGGGCTGCCGCTCCCCGGCTCGACGCTCAAGCTGGTGCCCAACGGCACCAAGCTGGAGGTCCGCGTCAAAGGCCCTACCGTCACGCGCGGCTATCACAACGATCCCGAGAAAACCGCCGCCGCCTTCGACGAGGAGGGCTATTACATGCTCGGCGACGCGGCGAAGTTCATCGATCCCGAGCGGCCCGAGCTCGGCCTCGTCTTCGACGGCCGCGTGACCGAGGATTTCAAGCTGTCCACCGGCACCTGGGTCTCGGTCGGCACGCTGCGGCCCGATATCTGCGCCGCCTGCTCGCCCTATGTGCAGGACGTGGTGATCGCCGGGCAGGACAAGCCGTTCATCGCCATCCTCGCCTGGCCGTCGCAGGCGGCGTTGCAGACGCTCGCCGAGGCATCGCCCGGCGCCGACCCGATCCCCGCGCTCGAAGGGCTGGTGAAAGAGAAGCTCGAAGCATTCAACGCCACCGCCGGCGGCTCCTCGCGCCGCGTCCGCCGCTTCGCCATCCTGCGCACCCCGCCGTCGATCGACGGCGGTGAAATCACCGACAAGGGCTATGTGAACCAGCGTGCGACCCTCACCGCACGCGACGATGTAGTGAAAGCGCTGTTCGCCGACGAACCCGGCGACGGCGTGATCGAGGTGGAGGCGTAAAGAGCCCGCATTCGCCCTGAGCCTGTCGAAGGGCGTGCCACACGCTCGCGCGTCGAGAGGCTCAGCACGCACGGGGAGGACTGCCCCCCTCACAAATTCAGCGACCGTCATTCCCGCGTAGGCGGGAATCCGTAAACGGTGAGGTCGCGGCTCCATCGAGCCGACAGCGTCTATGGATCCCCGCCTCCGCGGGGATGACGGTGGTAACCGGGGGGACAGGCCCCTCCCGCTCAGAACAGCCCGAGCGCCGCCACCTCGTCCTTCGACAGATCGATCCCGAACATCATGCTCAGCCGCATGCGATAGACCCGCGGATCGTCGATCTCCGCCGCGGTCTCCTCCTCGCCCGCGCGCCGGCGATAAGCCCGGTCGGTCAGCGTGGCGAAGCCATGCGGCAGCACGATGCTCACCACCTTCAGCGTGGTGAAACGCGTGTCGGGCGCCGTCGACGTCCACAGGTTGGAAAGCTCCAGATCGACCGGCCACACCGCGTCGGTGGTGAAGCTGTATTGCGGCTGGAACCCCTCGCCGCCGCCGCGCCCATCGGTGTTGGCGTGGTGCCCGTCGCGCAGCAGCATCCAGCCATGCGCCGCATCGCGCGTCAGGCGGAAGGTCGCACCATCGGGTGCGGTCGCCTCTGCCCCGTCGACCAGCGGCATCGGCGGCGTGTAACTGCCGCCGAAGCCCGGATCGGCGATCCACTCCTGCCCGTCGACCGTGACGAGGCTCAGCGTGTGCGTCCTGGGCGGCACCCCGCCGCCGTTCAGCCACACGCGCGCCAGCAGCGGCCGCGCCTCGAATCCCAGCGCCGCCAGCGCATCGAGGAACAGCCGGTTATGCTCGAAGCAATAGCCGCCGCGCTTGCCCACGACGAGCTTGCCGAACACCGCGTCCGACGAGATGCCGATCCCCCGCCCCAGCGGGATGTCGAGATTTTCGAACGGGATCGCCAGCCGATGCGCGCGCTGCACCGCTGCCAGCCCATGATGATCGACCGTCGCGCGCGCCGGCAGGCGAATGCGCTCCATGTACGCCGGCAGGTTGAAGGGCTCACTCACGCGGCAAAGGCCTCCGCCTCAAGCGCGTAGAGCGCGGTTGCCGGTGCCTCCGCCGCGGCGCGCAGCCCCATCGCCTCGGGCACGATCTGGTCGAGATAGAAAGCGACGACCGCCTTCTTCGCCTTGCCGAACGAATCGTCGCCCGCCTCGATCGCCTCACGCTCCAGCAGCCAGCCGCACGTCGCGACCGACAGCATCGTCAGGAACGGATAGCTCGCCGCCAGCCGATCGTCGGCATCCGCCGTCTGCAACCGCCGCCCGACTGCGTCGCACGCCGCCACCAGTTCGCCCAGCGCCTCATGCTTTGCGCCGCGCAGATCCTCGATCAGCGTCGCAAACGCCGCGCCGTTGGAGAGCGACAGCTTGCGCCCCACCAGATCGGCCGCCTGGATGCCGTTTGTCCCCTCGTAAATCGGGGTGATGCGCGCATCACGGAAGAACTGCGCTGCGCCCGTTTCCTCGACATAGCCCATGCCGCCATGCACCTGCACGCCAAGGCTGGCGACCTCGTTGCCCAGGTCGGTGCCATGCGCCTTGGCGAGCGGCGTTGCGATTTCCAGCCGGTCGCGCGCCGCGGCATCGCCGAGGTTCGCGCGGTCAACCTGCCCCGCAGCATAATAGACCAAGGCGCGCGCCGCCTGCGTCTGCGCCTTCATCCGCATCAGCATGCGCCGCACGTCGGGATGCTCGATGATCGCCGCGGCCTGCCCCGCCCGCGCGCCCTGGACGCGCTCGCGGGCGTATTCCACCGCCTTCTGCGTCGCGGCTTCCGCCACCTGCACGCCCTGCAGCCCGACGTTGAGGCGGGCATTGTTCATCATCGTGAACATCGCGCGCATGCCGCCGAACTCCGGCCCGATCAGCTCGCCGACGCAATCGTCATGGTCGCCGAACGAGAGCACGCAGGTGGGCGACGCATGCAGCCCCATCTTGTGCTCGATCGAGACGACGCGAACGTCGTTGGGCGTGCCGTCCTCGCGCACCTTGGGCACCAGGAACAGCGATATGCCCCGCGTCCCCGCGGGTGCGTCGGGCGTGCGGGCGAGCACCAGGTGAACGATGTTGTCGACCAGATCGTGATCGCCGAACGAGATGTAGATCTTGGTGCCCTTGATCGAAAACGTGCCGTCGCCGCGCGGCGTGGCGGTGGCGCGCAGCGCGCCGACGTCGCTGCCCGCCTGCGGCTCGGTCAGGTTCATCGTGCCGGTCCATTCGCCGGTCGCGAGCTTGGGCAGCCACGTTGCCTGCTGCTCGGGCGTGCCGTGATGCTGCAACGCCTCGATCGCGCCCACCGAAAGGATCGGCGCCAGCGCAAAGCCCATGTTGGCGCTGCCCAGCGTCTCCAGCACGGCGCATTGCACCGCGAACGGCAGCCCCTGCCCGCCGAATTCCTCCGGCACGCCGATCGTGCCCCAGCCGCCCTCGACATAGGCCTGGTACGCCGCCTTGTAGCCATCGGGCATCACCACGCCGTCGGGCGTCCACTTTGCGCCCACCGTATCGCCGGCACGCGCCAGCGGCGCCCATTCGCCCACCGCCAATTGCCCGATTCCCTCCAGCACCGCGTCGATCACGTCGGGGCTGGCAGCACCGTAGCGTTCCGTAGCGGCAAGCTCGCCGATGCGCACGATATGCTCAAGCACGAAACGCTGTTCGTTGACCGGGGCGGTGTAAGGCATGTTCTTCTCCAGTGTCGCGCCGCTATACCGTCCCGCGATGACGGCTCAAATCCCTCGTATCCTGCCTTATGGTGAAGCCGCGATCGCCGAGGCGGCGGCGCTGATCCGCGCGCGTGGCATCGTCGCCGTGCCGACCGAGACGGTCTATGGCCTCGCCGCCGATGCGACGGACGCTGACGCCGTGGCGCGCATCTATGCCGCCAAGGGCCGTCCGAGCTTCAACCCGCTGATCGTCCACCTGCCCGATCGCGCCGCTGCGGAGCGGATCGCGGTGTTTGACCACGCCGCGCTGGCGCTGGCGGATCTTTGGTGGCCCGGCCCGCTCACCCTTGTCCTCCCGCTCCGCGCCGACGCCGGGATCGCCGGCCTCGTCACCGCCGGGCTCGACACGATCGCGCTGCGCGTGCCCGCCCACCGCGCGATGCAGGCGCTGCTACGCGCCTCGGGCCGCCCGCTCGCCGCGCCCTCCGCTAATGCCAGCAACGCGATCAGCCCGACCCGCGCCGCGCATGTCGCCGCCAGCCTCGGCACCCGCGTCCCGCTGATCCTCGACGATGGCCCGACCCCCGCCGGGCTCGAGTCCACCATCGTGGGTTTTGGCGTCGGCAACGGCACCATCCTGCGCCCCGGCCCGATCACCGCGGAGCAGCTCGGCCTGTCAGCCGCCGTCCCCAGCACTAAAGTCACCGCCCCCGGCCAGCTCGCCACCCACTATGCACCCGCCAAGCCGCTGCGCCTCGACGCCACGGAGCGACGCGGTGACGAATGGCTGATCGGCTATGGCGCGGTCACCGGCGACGATACGCTATCCGCCACCGGCGATCCGATCGAGGCCGCCGCCCGCCTGTTCGACGCGCTCCATCGCGCCGACGCGGCACCGGCACCACGCATCGCCATCGCGCCGATTCCACTGGACGGCATCGGCGCGGCGATCAACGACCGCCTGCGCCGTGCCGCACACCGTTAGGCGCTGACCGTCGCTGCTTTGGACCGCGCCGCGAAGCTCTTGCGCAACTTCTGCAGCTTGGGCGGGATCACCGCGAGGCAATAGGGATTGCGCTGCCCCTCGCCGTCCCAATAATCCTGATGGTAATCCTCGGCCGGGAAATATTCGTCGGCCTGCTCGATCGTGGTCACGATCGGCTTGTCCCAATCGGCCTGCGCGCGCTTGATCGCCTGGTTCGCCTGCTCTTCCTGCATCACCGTCTCGGGAAAAATGGCGGAGCGATATTGCGTGCCCACGTCATTGCCCTGGCGGTTCAGCTGCGTCGGGTCATGCGTCGCGAAGAAGATGTCGAGCAGGTCGCCATAGCTCACTTGTTCGGGATCGAAGCCGACGCGGATCGCCTCGGCATGGCCGGTATCGCCGCCGCAAACCTGCTTGTACGTCGGGTTCGGCACGGTGCCGCCGATATAGATGCTTTCCACGCTCTCGACGCCGATCACGTCCTTGAACACGGCCTCGGTGCACCAGAAGCAGCCACCGGCCAGCGTCGCATATTCGGTCATGGGGAAGGTCTCCTTTGCGGCCAATGTAGGAAGCCGCTAGGGCGCGCGCAAAGAGGGAGATCGGCATGGCGCAGTTCGACGGCAAGGTGATGGTGACAGGTGGGGCCGGCTATATCGGCAGCCATGCCGTGCTGACGCTGCTCGATGCGGGATACGAGGTGGTCGTGATCGACAATCTCGTCACCGGCTTCGACTGGGCAGTCGATCCGCGCGCCGCCTTCGTCAACATCGCGGTCGAGGATGCCGGCGTGCGCGACGTGATCCGCGAGCACAACGTGCGCGCAATCATGCATTTCGCCGGCTCGGTCGTGGTGCCGGAATCGGTCAGCGATCCGCTCAAATATTACCGCAACAACACCGCCGCGACGCGCAGCCTGATCGAGAGCGCGGTGGCCGAAGGCGTGCCGCACTTCATCTTCTCCTCCACCGCCGCGACCTACGGCAACCCGACAAAGTCGCCGATCACGGAAGCCGACCCGCAACTGCCGATCAACCCCTACGGCATGTCGAAGCTGATGACCGAGGCGATGCTGCGCGACGTATCGGCGGCGCACCCGATGAACTATGGCGCGCTGCGTTACTTCAACGTCGCCGGCGCCGATCCGGACGGGCGCAGCGGCCAGTCGACCGTCGGCGCCACCCACCTCATCAAGATCGCGGTCGAAGCTGCGACCGGCAAGCGCGCCGCCGTCGGCGTGTTCGGCACCGATTTCCCGACGCGCGACGGCACCGGTGTGCGCGATTACATCCACGTCTCCGATCTTGCCGACGCGCATGTCGCAGCCTTGAAGCAGTTGATCGCCGCGCCGACCGACAGCTTCACCTTCAATTGCGGCTACGGCCGCGGCTTCTCGGTGCTCGAAGTGCTCGACGCGGTCGATCGCGTCACCAACATGACGATCGAGCGCCGCATCGAGGGCCGTCGTGCGGGCGACCCGGCGGAACTGGTGGCGGATAACAGCGCGATCCTCGCCGCGCTCGATTGGCAGCCGAAGCGCGCCGACCTCGACGGCATCGTGCGCGATGCGCTCGGCTGGGAACGCAAGCTGGCGGAGATGGGCAAGTGAAGCTGCGCTCGCTCCTGTTCGTCCCCGGCGACCGGCCGGAACGCTTCCCCAAGGCGGTCGCGACCGGCGCCGACGCGCTGATCCTCGACCTTGAGGATTCGGTCGTCCCCACCCGCAAGCCCGAGGCGCGCGCCGCCGTCCGCGCCTGGATCGAGGCGCCGCGGGACGATGGCCCCGCCATCTTCGTTCGCATCAACCCGGTCGACAGCGACGAGGTCGCCGCCGACCTGGAGGCACTCGCCGGGCTCTCACTAGACGGCATCGTTCTGCCCAAAGCGGAAGGGGCGTCATCAGTCGCCACGCTCACTAGCCGACTGCCCGGTGACTACGCCATCCTCCCCGTCGCCAGCGAGACCGCGGCGGCGGTGTTCCAGCTCGGCACCTTTGGCAGCGTCGCCGGCCGTCTCGCTGGCGTGACGTGGGGCGCAGAGGACTTGCCCGCCGCGATCGGTGCGATGACTGCGCGCGAAGACGACGGCAGCTACACCGATCCCTACCGCGTCGTCCGCGCGCTCACCCTGTTCGGCGCGCATGCCGCCGGCGTCCCCGCGATCGAGACGGTGTTTCCCGATTTCCGCAACCTCGACGGCCTCGCCGGCTATGCGGCGCGCGGCCGCCGCGATGGCTTCACCGGCATGCTCGCGATCCACCCGACGCAGGTAGCGGTGATCAACCAGGCCTTCACCCCCAGCGAGGCCGAACTCGCCCACGCCCGCGCCGTGGTCGCCGCATTTGAAGCGAACCCCGGCGCCGGTGCGCTGCAACTCGACGGCAAGATGATCGACGCGCCGCACCTGAAGAGCGCGCGCCGGCTGCTGGCGCTGGTGGATTAAGCGCCGGCCGTTACCCGCGTTAACGCCGGTCGGTTCGCCGCCGGCGCCGCGTCCGCTTGGCGACGTATAATGCGGCATCGGCACGCGCAAACAGCGCTTCTGCGTCGTAGCACATCCGGTTCTCCGGCACGGCACTGCCGCTGGTCGCGCCGATCGTGAACAGATGACCCTGCCACGCCACCGGCGCCCGCAGCCGCTGGGCAAAGGCGGCGATCTTTGCCTCAACCGTTGCGGGCGCCGGCTCGTCGCCAAGAATGACGGCGAATTCGTCGCCGCCGATACGGGCGGAGACCACCGCCTCGGGAAAGCTTGCCGCCAGCCGCTCGGCAAAGGCTTGCAGACAGGCATCGCCGGCAAGATGGCCGTAGCGATCGTTGATCGCCTTGAACCCGTCGAGGTCGAACAGGATCAGCGCCCCGACCGGCAAATCCGGCGCTGCCCGGTCGTGGTTCAGGAATCGCGCTTCAAAGATGGCGCGATTGGCAAGGCCGGTCAGCGCGTCGTTTTCCGCCAGCCGCCGCAGGGCCTCGAACCGCGCCTTTTCTTCGGTCACATCCTGTTTCATGCCGTGCAGCAGCCGCGTGCCGTCGGCCTGGCAGACCACCTCGCCGTTGATCCGCATCCAGCGCGGCGCGCCGTCCGCGCGCCTGATCTGCGCATCGAGCGTAAAGCTACCCCGCCTCTTAATCGCCAGCGCGCGCAATCTCTCCAGCGTGGCGCGCGATTCCTCAGTGTACATCGCGAGCGTCTCACGCCGATCGATCGCCGTCTCGAGTGGCAGGCCGAACAGCTCGTACACGCCAGACGTCCAGCTCAGTCGCTCATCGGCCAGATTACAGCTCCAGGCGCCCAGACCCGCCAGAGCCATCGCCCGATCAAGCATCGGATCGACCATGCCGGCCGCTTGCCAGCGGGACCAAGCCGCAGGGACGCGATCGGCGCGCTGATCAGATGCGGTGGCCGCATGGATAAGCATCGACATGCCGTCAGCGTTAGCGGCCCGCTCGTTAAGAGACGCTTGCCGCGCTGCATCCGGACGGCGATTAAAACTGGCGACACGAAACGAAACACGACATGAGCGGCCCTGTCCGATAATAATCATGCGGGAATGGGGATGACGAGAGGCCAGAAGATCGCCGCCAAGGTCGAGGCGTTTGTGCGCGAGCAGATCGTGCCGTACGAGCGCGATCCGCGCTGCGGCACGCACGGGCCGTCCGACGAACTGGTGCAGGAAATGCGCGGGCTGGCGCGCGCCGCGGGTGTGCTGACGCCGCATATCCTGTCCGACGGCGGCCATCTGACGCATCGCGAGACGGCGGACGTGCTGCGCGCCTCCGGCCTGTCGCCGCTCGGGCCCCTCGCGGTGAACGTGATGGCCCCGGACGAGGGCAACATGTACCTCCTCGGTCAGAAGGCGAGCCCCGAGCTCAAAGACCGCTTCCTCAAGCCGCTGGTCAGCGGCGAGGCACGTAGCGCCTTCTTCATGACCGAGCCCGCGACAGATGGCGGCGCCGGTTCCGACCCGTCGATGATGCTGACCACCGCGGTGCGCGACGGCAACCACTGGGTCATCAACGGCCGCAAGACGTTCATCACCGGCGCCGATGGCGCAAAGGTCGGCATCGTCATGGCCAAGGCCGATGAGGGCGCGTCGATGTTCCTCGTCGATCTGCCCGATCCCGCGATCCGCATCGAGCGCGTGCTCGACACGATCGACAGCTCGATGCCGGGCGGCCACTCCGTGGTCACGATCGACAACCTTCGCGTGCCCGCCGACCAGATGCTGGGCGACCCCGGCGACGGGTTCAAGCTGGCGCAGGTCCGCCTGGCACCCGCACGGCTCACTCATTGCATGCGCTGGCACGGCGCCTGCGCGCGCGCACACGAGATCGCCACCGATTACGCCAACCGCCGCCACGCCTTCGGCAAGCCGTTGGTCGACCACGAAGGCGTCGGCTTCATGCTGGCGGAGAACCTCATCGACCTGAAGCAGGCCGAGTTGATGATCGACTGGTGCGCCGACGTGCTCGACACCGGCGTGCTGGGCACGGTGGAAAGCTCGATGGCGAAGGTCGCGGTGTCGGAGGCGCTGATGCGCATCGCCGATCGCTGCGTCCAGGTGATGGGCGCCACCGGCGTCAGCGGCGATACGATCGTGGAGCAGGTGTTCCGCGAAGTCCGCGCCTTCCGCATCTACGATGGTCCCACCGAGGTTCACAAATGGAGCCTCGCGAAGAAGGTAAAGCGCGACTGGAAGGCGGCACAGGGGGCATAAGCCCAGCCGTCATGCCGGCCTTGTGCCGGCATCTACCGTGCCGCAAAACACAGCTAGCGTGACTGCCGGGCATGATCCGGCAGGACGGAAGATGGAGAGATGAATGCTGGGCCTGATGCAATCGGGGCAATTGACCGTCGATACCTTCCTCGATCACGCCGCGACCTGGCAGCCGGGTCGGGAGGTCGTCTCGCGCGATGCCGCCGGCCATGTGACCCGCTCCGACTACGCCGGCATCCGCAATCTGGCTAAGCAGGTTTCCGCAGCGCTCGCCCGCGCCGGCATCAAGCAGGGTGACCGCGTCGCCACCATGGGGTGGAACAGCCACCGCCATCTCGCCGCCTGGTATGGCGCGACCAACATGGGCGCGGTGCTCCACACGCTCAATCCGCGCCTGTTCCTCGAACAGATCGCCTATATCGCCAATCACGCCGGCGATCGCATCCTGCTCGCCGACCCGTCCTGCGCCGACGTCGTCGCGCAATTGCTCCCGCAGGCGCCGGGCATCGAGCGCGTCATCTTCCTGTGCGACGCCGCCTCCATGCCGCAGACCGACTATGCGGCCACCGCGTTCGACGATTGGATCGCTGGCGAGCCGGCGGAATACGCCTGGGGCGGGTTCGACGAGAATCTCGCCTGTGGCCTGTGCTACACCAGCGGCACGACGGGTAATCCCAAGGGCGTGCTCTATTCGCACCGCTCCAATTACCTCCACACCATGCTGACGCTGCAGGCCGACGCGCTGGCACTGTCAGCGCGTGACACGGTGCTGCTGGTCGTGCCGATGTACCACGCCAATGCCTGGGGCGTGGTCTATTCCGCCCCCGCCGTCGGCGCGAAGCTGGTACTACCGGGGCCGCGCATGGACGGCGAGTCGATCTGCGACCTGATCGAGGCCGAGGGCGTCACCTATTCGGCCGCCGTGCCCACCGTGTGGCAGGGTTTGCTCCAGTATCTGCGCAGTTCGGGCCGCAAGATGGACACGCTGCAACGCGTCACCATCGGCGGCTCGGCCGTGCCCGAAATGCTCGTGCGCGCCTTCCGCGATGAATATGGCGTGGAGGTCACGCAGGGTTGGGGCATGACCGAAACCTCGCCGCTCGCCACGCTCTCCACCCCATCAGCCGAGGTCGCGGCGATGGATGACGACGCGCAGGTCGCGCACAAGATCAAGCAAGGGCGCCTGATGTGCGGGCTCCGCTTCAAGCTTACTGATGACGCGGGCAAGCCGCTGCCGCACGACGGCGAGACCTTCGGGCATCTGAAGATCAAGGGGCCGACGATCGTTGCCGAATATTTCGGCGGCGAAGGCGGCGAGATCCTCGACTCGGACGGCTATTTTGATACCGGCGACGTCGCGACGATCGACCAGCGCGGCTACATGCAGATCACCGATCGTGCCAAGGACGTGGTGAAGTCTGGCGGCGAATGGATCAGTTCGATCGAGATCGAAAACATCGCCGTTGGCCATCCCGCGGTCGCGGTGGCGGCGGTGATCGGCGTCGCGCATCCCAAATGGGACGAACGGCCGATCCTGTTATGCCAGCTGAAACCCGGCGAAACCGCGACCGGCGATGACCTGCTCGGCTTTCTGGAGGGCAAGATCGCCAAATGGTGGATGCCCGACGACATTCTGTTCGTCGACGAGGTCCCGCTCGGCGCAACGGGGAAGATCGACAAGAAACTGATCCGCCAGCGCCTGACAGATTATGCCTTGCCAACAGCGTAAGCGCCTATGCGGCACTTACCGTGCCGTGCGGCGGAACAAAGGGCCGATCCAGCCGCTTTTCGGCGCATGGGCGCTGAGTTGAAGTCTGCGACGGCAAGTGAGTGCGCGGCGATGCTTCGCCTGGTGCTCGATTGCCTCGATCGAACGGCACCCGAACGCCACGGGCCGGACGCGCAGGCGCTGTCGATTGCAGCGCTGCACGTACAGCAGGCGATCGACCTAATTGATCACGCGCGCGATCTCGATTCCTAGCTGCCGGTCGCTGGTCACCGCATTGTCCAGCGCCCGTTCCACCCGCTCCACCGCCTCGGGTGTGAGCCGCGCGTAACTGCGCCGCTTGTCGAACGGATCCGCTTCGCGCGTGACCAACCCGCGCTTTTCCAGCAACGCGATCCAGCGCAGACCGGTGCTGGGCGGGATCTTCACCGATTGGCAGAGCGACGTGATCGATGTCGCAACCTGCTGGCGATGATGCACGTAAAGCTCCAGCAGGATACTCCACGCCGGATCGAAGAACAGGTCATCGCCAAAGGCTTCGTCACGGTGCTTGCGTGCGCGGATCCACGCCAGCGCGGTATTCAGCCGCGTCATCTTTTCGGTAGGTTGGCTCTCGCTGCGCCCCGACCTGTTTGTTGCCTCAGGCGGGATAGTCGCGGCGTCGACGCTCCGCTCGCTCGCCCCCATCGTTCGAGACAGTTCGGCAAGCACCTTTTCGATCCGCTCAAGAATCGGCTTTTCGTCTGAGCCAACGCTCATCTTTCCGCACCCCTCTTGCTGCCGGGTGTCTGTGCCGGTCAGCTATTGCCTACGCTTGGAGACGATAACGGTTCCCACGGTCAAGTTCCCCCGCATTATTTCCTCTATTCCTAGTTAGTTAATGACAGCCGGCGTATTGCTCATGACGCGGCCGGCGGCATTCGCTAAGCGGCGCTGATGATATCGCGACGCTCTTTGCTGGTCGCCGGCGGGGCCGGGCTGGGCCTTGCCGTTGCCTGGGCCGCATGGCCGCGCGATTACACCGTGGATCTGGCGCCGGAGCCGGGGGAAGACGCTTTTGGCGCCTGGCTGAAGATCGCCGAAACCGGCCGCATCACCATCGCCGTGCCGCAAGCAGAGCATGGCCAGGGTGTCTATACGACGCTGCCGCAGATCCTGGCCGATGAACTGGGCGCGGACTGGCGGACGATCGGTGTCGAGGCTGCCGTCCTCAACCCGCTCTACGCCAATCCGCTCGCCGCCCGGAGCCTGTTCGACGGCGGCCTGACGCAGGTGCCTGAAACCGTGCAGCGCGAACACTGGATCCGCTCTGCCCTCCTGCTGACCGCCGGCTCCACGTCGGTGCGAATGTTCGAGGAACCGCTGCGGCAGGCCGGCGCCGCCGCCCGCGTGCTGCTGGCCAAGGCGGCGGCGGCGCGCTGGGGCGTCGACTGGCAACAGTGCGAGACCAG
This sequence comes from Sphingomonas dokdonensis, assembly GCF_002197685.1. Taxonomy (GTDB): domain Bacteria; phylum Pseudomonadota; class Alphaproteobacteria; order Sphingomonadales; family Sphingomonadaceae; genus Sphingomonas; species Sphingomonas dokdonensis. The sequence continues at coordinate 15,431 of NZ_NBBI01000015.1, forward strand.
CGAAGGCTTCGTCATCAACGGCGATCGGCGTTTGCGCTTCGGCGATCTGGCCGCCGCCGCCGCCGGCTTCGACCTGCCCGACGAACTGCCGCTGCGCATCGGCGACGAGGGCCGACTGACCGGGCAATCGCTCCCCCGGCTCGATGCGCCGGCCAAGGTGGATGGCTCGGCGAACTTCACCGCCGATGTGCGCCTGCCCGATTTGGTGTTCGCCAGCATCACCCAGGGGCCGGCCGGTGGGGAAAGCCGCCTGGTCCGCGTCGACAAGGCGGCGGCCGAGCGTGTTCGCGGGGTCATCGCCGTGGTCGAGAATGCCCATTGGGTCGCCGCCATCGCCAACAACAGCTGGGCCGCGATCCAGGGCGTGGCGGCGCTGCGCCCGCGGTTCGAAACGCACGGTGCGCTCGCTGACAGCGCCGGCCTCGCCGCCACGCTCGATGCCGCGCTCGCCACAGAGGGGCAACGTACCGCCAGCGTCGGTGACATCGCCGATGTGCTGCGCGGCAATGTCGCCCGTGCGGACTATTCGGTCGGCATCGCCCCGCACGCCGCGCTGGAGACGCCCACCGCCACCGCCTGGTGGCACGCCGACCAGCTGGAATTGTGGATCCCGACGCAGGCCCCCGGCCTCGCCCGCGCCGCCGCCGCGCGCGCCATCGGCGTCGCCGAAAGCGCCGTCACGGTGCATCCGATGCTGATCGGCGGCTCCTTCGGCCAGGCGCTCGATCATCAGGCGGTGGTGCAGGCCGCCGTGCTCGCGCTCACCGTGCGCCGTCCGGTCCAGCTCACCTGGGCGCGCCGCGAGGCGATCCTGCACGATTGCTTCGGCGCGCCGGCCAAGGCGCGGATGGCGGCGCGGCTGTCCGGCGACGGGCGTATCCTCGGCTGGCAGGCGCAGATCGCCACGCCTGCGACCGGCGCGGCGCTCGCCGCGCGGCTGTTGCCCACCGATCCGCTCGCCCGGCTTGCCGCCGCGCTGCCGGCCGGGGCGGATGGCTATGCCATGTCGGGCGCGGTGCCCGCCTATCGGTTTCCCGCCCTCGCGATCGATCATCACCGTGCCGACATCGCGCTGCCGGTCGGCCACCTGCGCGGCGGGGCCGATCGCGCCAACGCCTTTTTCACCGAATGCTTCATCGACGAGCTGGCGCACCGCGCCGGCGCGGAACCCATGTCGTTCCGCATCGGCATGCTCGGCCATGACGCCCGCCTCGCGCGCTGCCTCACCACCGCCGCCTCGCTCGGCGGCTGGGACGGCGGCATCGCCGGCAGCGGTCAGGGGCTTGCCTGTCACGCCATGGCCGGCAGCATGATCGCCGTTCTCGCCGAGGCGCAATATGGCGCTGGCGGGCGCCCCGCCGTCAGCCGCATCGTCGCCGCCGTCGATTGCGGCCGCGCGATCAACCCGGACATCGTGCGCCAGCAGGTGGAAGGCGGCATCGTGTTCGCGCTGGCGCTCGCCACCGGCCACACACCCGCGTTCGCCGCCGGCATCCCCGATACGCATACATTGGGCGATCTGCGCCTGCCGCGGCTGGCGGATATGCCCGAAATCACCGTGGAGCTGATCCCCAGCGCCGCCGATGCCGGCGGCGTCAGCGATCTGGGCGTGCCCGCCGTCGCCCCCGCCATCGCCAATGCGCTCGCTGCCGCCACCGGCAACCGTCCGCGCCACCTTCCGTTTGGGTCAGCATGAACAAGCCAGCCGATCACCCGCCGATCCCGCCACGCCGCGTCGGCGTGCTTCTCACCAATCTTGGCACGCCCGACGCGCCGGACGCACCCTCCGTCCGCCGCTATCTGGCCGAGTTCCTGTCCGATCCGCGCGTCGTCGAGCTGCCCAAATTATTGTGGCAGCCGATCCTGCGCGGCGCGGTGCTCACCACCCGGCCCAAGAAGTCGGCGCATGCCTATCAACAGGTCTGGCGCGACGATGGCTCGCCGCTCGCCGCCATCACCCGCGCGCAGGCCACCGCGCTGAACGGCGCCTTCGGGCCCGACGTGATGGTTGATTATGCCATGCGCTACGGTCGTCCCGCGATCGGCGACCGCGTCCAGGCGCTGAAGGACGCCGGGTGCGAACGGATCCTCCTCGCCCCGCTCTACCCGCAATATTGCGGCGCCACGACCGCCACCGCCAATGACAAGGCGTTCGCCACGCTCGCCAGCATGCGCTGGCAGCCTGCAGTGCGCACGCTCCCGCCCTATCACGACGATCCGGCCTATATCGACGCGCTCAAGCAATCGATCGAGGGGGGCCTCGCCGCGCTGGACTTCACGCCCGACGCGCTGCTCACCAGCTTTCACGGCATGCCCGAGCGCACCTTGCGCCTCGGCGATCCCTACCATTGCCATTGCCACAAGACCGCGCGGCTCGTGCAGGAGGCGCTCGGCCGCGAGGTGATCCTCACCTTCCAGTCGCGCTTCGGCCGCGCCAAGTGGCTCGAACCCGCGACCGACGTCGTGCTCGAGAGCCTGCCGGCGAAGGGCATCCGCAAGGTGGCGATTGTTGCCCCCGGTTTCTCCGCCGACTGCCTCGAAACGCTAGAGGAACTGGCGATCCGCGGCCGCGAAAGCTTCATCGCGGCGGGCGGCACCCACTTCGCCTATCTGCCGTGCCTGAACGACAGTCCGGTCGGCATTGATTTGTTACGCACCCTCATCGGGCGGGAGCTTGAAGGCTGGGTGGCCCTCCCCTAGCCTTGCGTTCTGGAGCGAGGGAGAGCGGAAGCATGAATCGGGTAGCGATCGTCACCGGCGGCACACGTGGCATCGGTGAAGCAGTCAGCCTCGCGCTTGAAGACATGGGCATCACCGTTGCGGCCAATTACGCTGGTGACGACAAGCGCGCCGCCGCTTTCTCCGAACGCACCGGCATCCGGACGTTCAAATGGGACGTGAGCGATTACGAGGCGTGCCAGGCCGGGGTCGCGCAGGTCGCCGAGGCGCTCGGCCCGGTCGACGTGCTGGTCAACAACGCCGGCATCACCCGCGACGGCACCATCCTGAAGATGACCTATCAGATGTGGAAAGAGGTCATCGATACGAACCTTGGCGGCTGTTTCAACATGGCCAAGGCGGTGTTCCCCGGCATGCGGACACGCGGCTGGGGCCGGATCGTCAACATCGGCTCGATCAACGGCCAGGCGGGGCAATACGGCCAGGTGAACTATGCCGCGGCGAAAAGCGGCATCCACGGCTTCACCAAGGCATTGGCGCAGGAGGGCGCGCGTGCCGGCGTCACCGTCAACGCGATCGCGCCGGGCTATGTCGACACGGACATGGTCGCCGCCGTGCCCGAGGACGTGCTCGACAAGATCGTCGCCAAGATCCCGGTCGGCCGCCTGGGCCAGGCCAACGAAATCGCCCGCGGCGTCGCGTTTCTCTGCTCCGAGGACGGTGGCTTCGTGACCGGATCGACGATGTCGATCAACGGCGGCCAGCACATGTACTGACGGCTGGCGGGTCGGCATCGCCGCATCCGACCCACGCTGCGGCCACGCCGCGGCGTCGATCACGCGCGTCCACCGTCCGTTCATGTTGCAGAAGCGGCTCGGCGCCGCAGCACATTCGTCGTTCCACACGATGTCCGGTTAGCCGCCACTCCGCCGTGATCGATAAAATCGATCGTTAAAAGTGGTTATAAGCGGTTACATCACTTGCTGCGCCGCACTATCTCGCCGCTGCAATCATTCAAGGAGACCCGCATGTCGCTCATCGGCACGACCATCAAGCCGTTCGAGACCCAGGCCTATAAGGATGGCAAGTTCATCACCGTCACCGACGCGGACACGCGCGGCAAGTGGGCGGTGTTCTTCTTCTATCCGGCCGATTTCACCTTCGTGTGCCCGACCGAGCTCGAGGATCTCGCCGATCATTACGAGACGTTCCAGAAGATGGGCGTCGAGATCTATTCGGTGTCGACCGACACGCATTTCAGCCACAAGGCATGGCACGATACCTCGCCGGCGATCGGCAAGATCAAGTTCACCATGCTGGGCGACCAGAACCACAACATCTCGAACAACTTCGACATCCTGCGCGCCGGCCAGGGCCTGGCCGATCGCGGCACGTTCGTCGTCGATCCCGATGGCGTGATCCAGCTGATGGAGATCACCAGCGAGGGCGTCGGCCGCAACGCGGTTGAGCTGCTGCGCAAGATCAAGGCGGCGCAGTACATCGCGGCGCACCCGGGCGAGGTTTGCCCGGCGAAGTGGGAAGAGGGCGAAACCACGCTTGCCCCGTCGCTCGACCTCGTTGGCAAGATCTGAGCCTCGCCGCTTAGACCAGGACAGGGCCGCGTATCTGGCCCTGCCCGCCCCGCTCCGTCATGCCGGGTTCGCCCCCGGCATGACGCGAGTGCGAAGCTAAGCCTCCACACACCAGAACCACCTGCCCTCACGCCAGCGGTGCGGCGCTCCTCCCCCCG
>NZ_NBBI01000016.1:0-2500 GCF_002197685.1 Sphingomonas dokdonensis
TCTGGCGTCTGACTTGATCATCGCAGCACCAACGCTGTTGTTGATGGTGGAACTCTCAAGCGCGAATAGGACGATTAGTATCGGTTAGCTCCATGCGTTACCGCACTTCCACATCCGATCTATCAAGGTCGTGGTCTTCGACCGTCCTGTGAAATCTTATCTCGAGGGAGGCTTCCCGCTTAGATGCTTTCAGCGGTTATCCCGTCCGTACATAGCTACCCTGCTGCGCCGTTGGCACGACGACAGGTACACCAGAGGTACGTTCAACCCGGTCCTCTCGTACTAGGGTCAACTCCTCTCAAATTTCGACGCCCACGGCAGATAGGGACCAAACTGTCTCGCGACGTTCTGAACCCAGCTCACGTACCACTTTAATTGGCGAACAGCCAAACCCTTGGGACCTGCTCCAGCCCCAGGATGTGATGAGCCGACATCGAGGTGCCAAACAACCCCGTCGATATGAGCTCTTGGGGGTTATCAGCCTGTTATCCCCGGCGTACCTTTTATCCGTTGAGCGATGGCCCTTCCACGAGGGACCACCGGATCACTATGACCGACTTTCGTCTCTGCTCGACTTGTCAGTCTCGCAGTCAGGCGGGCTTATGCCATTGCACTCTAACAGCCGGTTTCCAACCGGCCTGAGCCCACCATCGCGCGCCTCCGTTACTCTTTAGGAGGCGACCGCCCCAGTCAAACTACCCGCCACAGAGGGTCCCTGTTCCGGCTTACGGAACGAGGTTAGACATCAGAAAACAACAGGGTGGTATTTCACCTATGGCTCCACATCGGCTGGCGCCAATGCTTCAAAGCCTCCCACCTATGCTACACAGTTCTTTCCTAATGCCACTCTGAAGCTGCAGTAAAGGTGCACGGGGTCTTTCCGTCTAACCGCGGGTACTCCGCATCTTCACGGAGAATTCAATTTCGCTGAGCATGTCCTGGAGACAGTGGGGAAGTCGTTACGCCATTCGTGCAGGTCGGAACTTACCCGACAAGGAATTTCGCTACCTTAGGACCGTTATAGTTACGGCCGCCGTTTACCTGGGCTTCAATTCAGAGCTTGCACTCCTCCTCTTAACCTTCAGGCACCGGGCAGGCGTCAGGCCCTATACGTCGTCTTGAAGCCGACTTAGCAGAGCCCTGTGTTTTTGCTAAACAGTCGCTACCCCCTGGCCTGTGCCCCCCGACAGAGCTTGCGCTTAGCCGGGGCCTCCTTCTTCCGAAGGTACGGAGGCAATTTGCCGAGTTCCTTCAGGACACTTCTCTCAAGCGCCTTGGTATACTCTACCTGACCACCTGTGTCGGTTTCGGGTACGGTCTATACGGTGGGGCTATTTCCCGGGACAGTTTCGAAGCACGTCCAATCCGATAAGGACGTACAACACACACCATCCGTCACACACCACCAGGCTGCGGAATATTAACCGCATTCCCATCGACTACCCCCTTCGGGCTCGTCTTAGGGGCCGGCTCACCCTGCGCGGATTAGCCTTGCGCAGGAACCCTTGGTCTTTCGGCGAAAGGGCATCTCACCCTTTTTATCGCTACTCATGTCTGCATTCGCACTTCCGATACCTCCACCACCCATTACCAGATGGCTTCGCAGGCTTACGGAACGCTCCGCTACCGCGTGTAGTAAACTACACACCCTAAGCTTCGGTGCACGTCTTGAGCCCCGTTACATCTTCGCCGCAGGAACCCTTGTTTAGACCAGTGAGCTGTTACGCTTTCTTTAAAGGATGGCTGCTTCTAAGCCAACCTCCTGGTTGTTTTGGGATTCCCACATGCTTTCCCACTTAGACGTGACTTGGGGACCTTAGCTGTAGGTCAGGGCTGTTTCCCTTTTGACGACGGACCTTAGCACCCGCCGTCTGTCTCCCGGATATCACTCCTAGGTATTCGGAGTTTGGTTAGAGTTGGTAGATCTCGCGACCCCCGCATCCATCCAGTGCTCTACCCCCTAGGGTGTCCATCCGAGGCACTACCTCAATAGTTTTCGCGGAGAACCAGCTATTTCCCGGCTTGATTGGCCTTTCACCCCTAAACACAACTCATCCGGTAACTTTTCAACGTTAATCGGTTCGGACCTCCAGTGCGTGTTACCGCACCTTCATCCTGGTCATGCCTAGATCGCCGGGTTTCGGGTCTAATACTTCAAACTATGTCGCCCTATTCAGACTCGCTTTCGCTGCGCCTACACCTAACGGCTTAAGCTTGCTTGAAACATTAAGTCACAGACCCATTATGCAAGAGGTACGCTGTCAGGTCTCAAGAACCCTCCAACTGCTTGTAGGCAATCCGTTTCAGGTACTGTTTCACTCCCCTCATCGGGGTGCTTTTCACCTTTCCCTCACGGTACTAGTTCGCTATCGGTCATGTACGAGTATTTAGGCTTGGAGGGTGGTCCCCCCATGTTCAGACAGGATTACACGTGTCCCGCCCTACTCGAGTCCTTCATCATCACTTTCGCATACGGGGCTGTCACCCGCTACGGCGCTAC